>CAVSLD010000001.1:0-450159 GCA_963728655.1 uncultured Iamiaceae bacterium
GAACCAGGCGTAGGTGGCGACCAGGGCCGCGGCCGCGGCCGGCGGGGGGACGGCGGCCACGTCAGGAGCGGGAGCGGCGACGGCCCTCGAACAAGACGATCGACTGCGACACGGGCACCAGGTCGGCCCGGTGCCGACGCTCGGCCTCGGCCACGTCGCGCCGCGCCCCGGCCTCGGCCTCGGCCAGCGCGGCCCGGAGCTCGCGCACCTCGGCCTCCAGCTCCAGCACCCGCTGCACGCCGGCCAGGTTGAGGCCCTCGTCGGTGAGCTCGCCGATGCGGCGCAGGAGGTCGATGTCGTCGTCGCTGTAGCGCCGACTGCCGCCGGGGGTGCGGGCCGGGTCGACCAGGCCCTTGCGCTCGTAGATGCGCAGCGTCTGGGGGTGCACGCCGGCCAGCTCGGCCGCGACCGAGATCACGTAGACGGCTCGGGCGGACCTAGCCACGGCGACCACCTCCAGGTCCCCCCATGGTGCCAGCCGTCGCCCCCCGCGGCCCGGGACCGCCGACGAACCTCGTCCGGAAGGCGCCGCATGTGGCGGAGTTCCGTACAGAGCTGGCGGGGGTCCCACGTGGCGCAGCGAACCTTGTCCGGAAGGCGCCGCATGTGGCGTGGTTCCGGACAAGGTCGGCGGGGCGGGGCATCACGAGACGCCCTCCATGGCGGCGCGGGGGGACTGGTCGGCCTGGAGGGTGGCCAGCTCCTCGATCACCTTGCGCTGGGCCGCGGTGAGCTTGGAGGGCACGGCCACCTCGACGGTCACCAGCAGGTCGCCGGTGCCGTCCTTCTTGGGCACGCCCCGGCCCTTCACCCGCAGGGTGCGGCCCGTGGGGGTGCCCTCGGGGATGCGGACGGTGACGTGGCCGCCGTCGAGGGTCGGCACCGACACGTCGGCGCCGAGCGCGGCCTCGGGGTAGGTGACCGGGAGGGTGAGGGTGAGGTCGCGGCCCTTGATGCGGAACAGGTCGTGGGGGGTGACCTTGCACACGACGTAGAGGTCGCCGGCCGGACCGCCGTCGCGGCCGGGGGTGCCCCGACCGGGCACGCGGATCCGCGTGCCGTCGGTGACGCCGGCGGGGATCCGCACCTTCACCTGGCGGGGTCGACGCTCGATGCCGGTGCCCTGGCAGGTCGGGCACGGGTGCTCGATGATCGACCCCCGCCCCCGGCACTGGGGACAGGGCGTGCTGAACGAGAACGGGCCCTGGTCCTCGGCGATCGAGCCCTGCCCGCCGCAGCGGGGGCACCGGGTGGGGCGGGTGCCGGGCTCCGCGCCGGAGCCGTCGCAGGTGCCGCACACCGCATCGGCCAGCAGGCCGACGGTGGTGGTGACGCCGTTGACCGCGTCGGAGAAGGACAGGTGCAGGTCGGTCTCGAGGTCGGTGCCCCTCTGGGGGCGCCGGCCGCGGGGCCCGCCCCGCCGGGCGCGGGGCCCGCCGCCGCCACCACCCCCGAAGAGGTTGCCGAAGATGTCGCCCAGGTCGCCGGCGTCGAAGGTGGCCCCACCGGGGCCGAAGCCCCCGCCGGGACCCCCGGGACCCCCGGGACCGAAGCCGCCGGGGCCGAAGCCCCCGCCCTGGGCCGCCATCTGGCGGACCTCGTCGTACTCCTTGCGCCGCTCGGCGTCGCCGATCACGTCGTAGGCCGCGGAGACGTCCTTGAAGCGCTGCTCGGCCTCGGCGTTGCCGGGGTTGGCGTCGGGGTGCAGCTCGCGGGCGAGCTTGCGGTAGGCCTTGGTGATGGCCTTGGGCTCGGCGTCGGAGGGGACGCCGAGGACGGCGTAGTAGTCCTTCTCGAACCACTCCCTCTGGGGCGCCACGTCAGCCCCTGACCTTCACCATGGCGGCGCGCGCGACCCGCCCCTTCCAGGCGTAGCCGATGCGCAGCACGTCGGCGACGACGGACAGGGCGGGGTCGTCGCCCTCGCCGGCGGGCTCGTGCATGACGGCCTCGTGGCGGGTGGGGTCGAACACGTCGCCGGCGGGGTCGATGCGCTCGAGGCCGTTCTTCTCCAGCACCTGGAGCAGGGCCGCGAACACGGGCTCGACCCCGGCCTCGCCGTGGGCCACGGCCGCGTCGCACGCGTCGAGCACCGGGAGGAGGTCCTCCACCAGGCGCCCGGTGACCACGTCGGCTCGCGTCTCGGCCTCGCGGCCGAGGCGCTTCTTGGAGTTCTCGAAGTCGGCCTGGGTGCGGCGGAGGCGGTCGAGGTACTCGTCGCGCTCGGTGGTGAGGCGCTCCACGTCGTCGAGGAGCGCCTCCACCGAGAGGTCGGCGGGGTCGACGTCGCCCGGGGCGGCGGCGACCGGGTCGCCCGGTGCGCCGACGGTGGGGGCGTCGTCGGAGGTGGTCGCGCCGCCGGGGATCGGGGCCTCCGGCGGCGCCTCGCCCTCGGGGGGCACGGCGCCGGCCGGGGCGACCCCGCCGGGGGCCGGGTCCGGGGTGGCGTCGGTCATCAGGCCTGGTCCTCGTCGTCGACGACCTCGGCGTCGACCACGTCGTCGTCGGAGCCGCCGTCGGTGGCACCGGCGCCCCCGCCCTCGGCGTAGGCACCCTCGTTCTCGGCCTTGGTCGCGTCGTAGACCTTCTGGGTGAGGGTCTGGCTGGCGGTCATGGCCGTCTCGGTGGCGGCCTTGATGGCGTCGACGTCCGAGCCCTCGAGGGCGGTCTTGAGCTCGGACAGGGCGGCCTCGGCCGGCTCCTTGTCGGAGGCGTCGACCTTGTCGCCCTGCTCCCGGAGCACCTTCTCGACCTGGTACACGAGGGTGTCGGCCTGGTTGCGGACCTCGGCCTCCTCCTTGCGCTTGCGGTCCTCCTCGGCGTGGGCCTCGGCGTCCTTGACCATCTGGTCGATGGCGTCCTTGTCGAGCGAGGACTGCCCGGTGATGGTCATGGACTGGCTCTTGTTGGTGGCCTTGTCCTTGGCCGACACGTGGACGATGCCGTCGGCGTCGATGTCGAAGGTGACCTCGATCTGGGGCACGCCCCGGGGGGCGGCGGGCAGGTCGACGAGCTGGAACTTGCCCAGCGTCTTGTTGTACTGCGCCATCTCGCGCTCGCCCTGCAGGACGTGGATCTCCACCTGCGACTGCATGTCGTCGGCGGTGGTGAAGGTCTCGCTGCGCTGGGTCGGGATGGTGGAGTTGCGCTCGATGAGACGGGTCATGACGCCGCCCTTGGTCTCGATGCCGAGCGACAGCGGGGTGACGTCGAGGAGCAGGACGTCCTTGACCTCGCCCTTGAGCACGCCGGCCTGGATGGCGGCTCCCACCGCCACCACCTCGTCGGGGTTCACGCCCTTGTTGGGCTCGTTGCCGGTCATCTCCTTGACCAGCTCGGCCACCGCGGGCATGCGGGTGGAGCCGCCCACCAGGATGACGTGGTTGATGTCGCCCTTGGACAGGCCGGCGTCGCTGATGGCCTGCTCGAACGGGCCCTTGCAGCGCTGGAGCAGGTCCGAGGTGAGCTCCTGGAACTTGGACCGGCTGAGGGTCTCGTCGAGGTGGAGGGGGCCGTCGGCGCCGGCGGTGATGTAGGGCAGGTTGATCTGGGTCTGCTGGGTGGAGGAGAGCTCGATCTTGGCCTTCTCGGCCGCCTCCTTGAGCCGCTGCTCGGCCATCGGGTCCTTGGCCAGGTCGATGCCGTGGGCGTTCTTGAAGCTGGCCACCATCCAGTCGATGATCGCCTGGTCCCAGTCGTCGCCACCGAGGTTCACGTCGCCGTGGGTGGACTTGACCTCGAAGACCGAGTCACCGATCTCCAGCACGGAGACGTCGAAGGTGCCGCCGCCGAGGTCGAACACCAGGACCGTCTGGTCCTCGTCCTCGCCCTTGTCGAGGCCGTAGGCCAGCGCCGCGGCGGTGGGCTCGTTGATGACGCGCAGCACCTCGAGGCCGGCGATCTGGCCCGCCTCCTTGGTCGCGGTGCGCTCGGCGTCGTTGAAGTAGGCGGGCACGGTGATGACGGCCTGGGTGACGGTGTCGTTGAGGTACGACTCGGCGTCGGACTTCAGCTTCATCAGGGTGCGGGCCGAGATCTCCTGGGCGGTGTAGTCCTTGCCGTCGATCTCGATCTTCCAGTCGGTGCCCATGTGGCGCTTGACCGACCGGATGGTGCGCCCGGGGTTGGTGATGGCCTGGCGCTTGGCCACCTCGCCCACCAGGACCTCGCCCGCCTTGGAGAAGGCGACGACCGAGGGCGTGGTGCGCGACCCCTCGGCGTTGGGGATGACGAGGGGGTCGCCGGCCTCGAGGACGCTGACGACCGAGTTGGTGGTGCCGAGGTCGATTCCGACGGCCTTGGGCATGGTGGGTTCCTCCGGTGCAGGGACGTTCTGTGCTGGTGTGCAGGATAAAAGTTGAGTCCCTCCTTATCAACTCGCGAGCCGAGGTTTTCTCCCGGCCCCCCCGGACCGGCCCCGACGCCGCACCGATCCGGTCCCGTCGCCGGCGCCGGGCTCCTACGCTCGGGCCATGCCGCCGCCGCCGCCTGCCACCCTCGTCCTCCTCCGCCACGGCCAGAGCACCTGGAACGCGGAGAACCTCTTCACCGGCTGGTGGGACTGCCCCCTGTCGGAGACCGGCGAGGCCGAGGCCACCGAGGCCGGACGGCTGCTGGCCGAGGCCGACCTGGCCCTCGACGTGGTCCACACCTCGCTGCAGACCCGCGCCATCCGCACCGCGGAGCTGGCGCTGGCCGAGATGGGCCTGTCGTGGCTGCCGGTGCGGCGCCACTGGCGGCTCAACGAGCGCCACTACGGCGACCTCACCGGGCGGGACAAGGCGCAGACGGCGGAGCGCTACGGCGAGGAGCAGGTGTTCACCTGGCGCCGCAGCTACGACACCCCGCCGCCGCCGATCGCCGAGGACAACCCCCACGACCCCAACGCCGACCGGCGCTACGCGGACCTGCCGCCGGACGTGCTCCCCGCCTCGGAGTGCCTGGCCGACGTGGTCGCCCGGATGCTGCCGTACTGGTTCGACGGCATCGTCCCCGACCTGGCCGCCGGGCGCACCGTGCTGGTCGCGGCCCACGGCAACAGCCTGCGGGCCCTGGTGAAGCACCTCGACGAGATCTCCGACGACGCCATCAGCGGGCTCAACATCCCCACCGGCGTGCCCCTCGTCTACGAGCTCGACCCCGCGACCATGCGCCCCGAGGCCCCGGGCGACCCGCTGGCCCGCAGCCTGGGCGACCCCGAGGCCGTCGCCGCGGCCGCCGCCGCGGTCGCGGCCCAGGCCAAGGGGGGCTGAGCGGCCCTCCGGGGCCCGGTCGACGCCTCACGTGGGGGCGGGGCCACCGGGGGTGACGGATCGCGCGTCGCCGCGACCCGAGGGCTGTGAGAACGGCCTGTTACATTCCCGTCTGGGATTGCCGGGAAGTCTGGTCGGCGCTTTAGTTTCCGACCCTTCACGGCCATGCTGCTCCTCGTCGCCCTCCACATCCTCGCTGCCGCGGTCCTGTTCGCGGTGGGCGTGCACCTCCCGAAGCGGGTGGTCATGGGTCTGGCGACACTGCCCCTCGCCGTCGGCCTGGTGTGGCTCGCGACCCAGGTCCCCTCCGTGCTCGACGGGGCCGAGCGCACCGCCACCCTGACCTGGATCCCGGCCCTCGACGTGGGCTTCTCGTTCCGCCTCGACGGCTTCGCCCTGCTCATGGCCCTGGTCGTCACCGGCATCGGCACCCTGGTGCTGGCCTACTCCAACGGCTACTTCGGGCCGGAGACGCCCCCGCCCCGCCTCACCCGGTTCGCGGCCGGCTTCGTGGCCTTCGCCGGCGCCATGCTCGGCCTCGTCCTGGCCGACGACGTCTGGACCCTGTTCGTGTTCTGGGAGGGGACGACCATCACGTCGTTCCTCCTCATCGGCCTCGACGACGAGACGCCGGGGGCCCGGGCCGCAGCCCGCCAGGCCCTGCTGGTCACCGGCGCCGGCGGCCTCGCCCTCCTGGGCGGGCTGGCCATCGTCTCCCAGGCGGCCGGCACCACGTCGCTCACCGAGCTGGCCGCGGCCGACACCACCCAGGTGGTGGTGCAGGTCGGCCTGGTGCTCATCCTGATCGGGGCCATGGCCAAGTCGGCCCAGGTGCCGTTCCAGTTCTGGTTGCCGGGGGCCATGGCCGCGCCGACCCCCGTCAGCGCGTTCCTGCACTCGGCCACCATGGTCAAGGCGGGCGTCATCCTGATCGCCCGCCTCGCCCCGCAGTTCGCCGAGGTGGGGTGGTGGCGCCCGACGTTGGTGATCGTGGGCGGGCTCACCATGGCCTTCGGGGGCGTCGGGGCCCTGCGCCAGCACGACGCCAAGCTGCTCCTCGCCCACGGCACCGTCTCCCAGCTGGGCCTGCTGGTGGTGCTCTTCGGCGTCGGCTACCCCGAGGCCACCGCCGCCGGCGTGGCCCTGCTGGTGGCCCACGCCCTGTTCAAGGCCGGGCTGTTCCTCGTGGTCGGCATCGTCGACCACGCCACCGGCACCCGCGACATCCGCCGCCTCACCGGGGTGCGCACCGCCCTGCCGTGGGTGGCGGGCTTCGCCGCCGTGGTCACCGCGTCGATGATCGGCCTGCCCCCGTTCCTCGGCTTCGTGGCCAAGGAGGCCGCCCTCGCCGGCCTGGAGGAGGCCCACGCCACCTGGGCCACCGTCGCCCTCGTCGCCGTCGTGCTGGGCTCGGTGCTGACCGCGGCCTACTCGCTGCGCTTCTGGTTCGGCGTGTTCACGGACCCCTCCGTGCCGGCCGAGGAGCCGGCCACCGTGCACCACCGACCCGGTCCCACCCTGTGGACGCCGGTGCTGGTCCTGGTCGGGCTGACCCTCGCCGGCGGCCTGCTGGCCGGGCCGCTGGGGGACCGCCTGGGCGTGGCCAGCGAGGCCCTCGACGCCGAGGCCCACGGCCACCTCACGCTGTGGGCCGGGGTCCACCTCCCGCTGTTCCTCTCCATCGGCATCGTCACCGCCGGCGTCCTCGTCCACCTCGGCCTCACCCGCGCGCCACGCGCCCTGCCCCCGGCCCGGCTGTCGGGCGAGCGGGGCTTCCTGGCCACCTACGACGGCCTCCAGGCCGGCGCCCGGCGCCTCACCGGCCTGGTGCAGAACGGCTCGCTGCCCGCCTACGTGGCCGTCGTGTTCAGCGTGGTGGTGGCGGCGATCGCCGCCGCCGCGGTGCACGGGGCCGAGCTGGGCCCGGCCGGCACCTCCTGGGGACCGCCCCTCCAGGGCGTGGTGGCGTTGCTGGCCATGGCCATGGCCGTGGCCCTGGTGGCCCAGGGCCGACGCTTCGTGGCCGTCCTCATGCTCGGGACCATCGGCTACGCCATGGCCGTCATCTTCCTGCTCCAGGGGGCGCCCGACCTGGCCCTCACCCAGGTGCTGGTCGAGACCATCTCGCTGGTCGTGTTCCTGCTCGTCCTGCGCCACCTGCCCGAGGGCTACTCGGCCCCGCCGGAGTGGGCGCCCCGGGCCCTGCGGGTGGTGATCGCCCTCGCCGTCGGGGTCGCCGTGGCCGGCTTCGCCCTGGCCGCGGGCACGGCCCGCACCGACCGACCCGTGGGCGACGAGATCCTCGAGCGCTCCTACCCCGACGCCGGCGGCGACAACGTCGTCAACGTCACCCTCGTCGACTTCCGCGGCATCGACACCCTGGGCGAGATCACGGTGCTGGCCATCGCCGCCGCCGGCGTGGCCAACCTGGTGCGGGCAGCCCGGCGCGACCTCCACGACGACGAGGGCGACCCCCTGGGCGACCCGGACGCGGCCGGCGACGGTCCGCCCCCCGCCTCCCGGGTGCCCCTCATCGGCGCCCGCTCGGTGATCTTCGACCAGCTCACCCGGGCGCTGTTCCCGGTCATCCTCCTCGTGTCGCTCTACATCGCCCTGCGGGGCCACAACGCCCCCGGCGGCGGCTTCGCCGGCGGCCTCATCGCCGGCATCGCCTTCGCCATGCGCTTCCTCGCCGGCGGCTCGCCCCGGCTGCGCCGCGACCGCCCGCTGCCCACCTCCGGCCTCATCGGGACCGGACTCCTGCTGGCCATCGGGTCGGGCCTGGTCCCGCTGCTCGCCGGGAGCGAGTTCCTCGACTCCAAGATCGCCCACCTCCACGTCCCCGTGATCGGGGAGGTGGAGCTGGTCTCCGCCGCCGTGTTCGACATCGGCGTCTACCTGCTCGTCCTCGGCGTCGTCCTGAGCTTCCTCACCCACCTCGGCGCCGAGGCGTCGCGCCCACCCCGCTGGGTGCGCCGTGACGCCGACCCCGTCACCGGCGAGTCGGCCTCCCACGAGCTCGGGGGCGCGGGCCGATGAGCCTCCCCCTCGCCGCCCTGATCGGCGTGCTCTTCGCCGCCGGCACCTACCTGATGATGCACCGGACGATGACCCGGATCATCCTTGGCTTCGGCGTGCTGGGGAACGCCGTGAACCTGCTGCTGGTGTCCACCGGCAGCCGCGTCGGCACCCCGCCGATCATCGGCGAGGACGGGCGCTTCACCGACCCGGTCCCCCAGGCCCTGGTGCTCACCGGCATCGTGATCGGCTTCGCCCTCCAGGCCTTCCTGCTCGCCCTGGCCTGGCGCAACTGGACCATCGACGGCAACGACGAGGTCGAGGACGACATCTCCGACCGCCGCCTGGCCCAGCGCACGGGTGCCCACGGCGACGAGGACGAGCGCGAGGACCTGGCCGCTGCGGTCGACGCCCGCGCCGACGCCGAGGGCGAGGAGGAGGTGGACTGATGGACCGCCTCGTGCCCCTCACCTTCGCCCTGCCCCTCCTGGGGGCGGCCACCAGTCTCGTGGCGGTCCGCCGCCTGGCGGTCCAGCGGGCCCTCAACATCGCCTGCCTGGCCGGCAGCCTGGCCGTGTCGGTGATCCTGCTCATCCACGTCGAGCGCACCGACACCGCAGCGGTGGCCCACATCGGGGCCTGGCCGTCGACCATCGGCATCACCTACGTGCTCGACCGGCTCTCCGGGATGCTGCTGGTGATCGCCTTCACCACGATGCTGCTGGTGCTGGTCTTCGCCGTCGGGCAGGGGGCCAGGGACGAGGCCTCGCCCTACTACCACCCGTCGTACCTGGTGCTGGCGGCCGGCATCGCCGCCGCCTTCTCCACCGGCGACCTGTTCCACCTGTTCGTGGCCTTCGAGGTCCTCCTCATGGCCAGCTACGTGCTGCTCACGCTGCACGGCGAGCCGGGACAGGTCCGCTCGGGCACCACCTACGTGATCATCAACAGCGTCGAGTCGGTGCTGCTGCTGTCGGCCATCGGGCTCGTCTACGCCGCCACCGGCACCCTCAACATGGCCGACCTGCCCGGGGCCCTCGCCGCCCTCGACCCGGGCGTGCGGACCGGGCTCCAGGTGCTGCTGCTCATCGCCTTCGGGCTCAAGGCGGCCGTGTTCCCGCTGTTCTTCTGGCTGCCCGACGCCTACCCCACCGCCCCCAGCCCGGTCAGCGCCGTCTTCGCCGGCCTGCTCACCAAGGTGGGCGTGTACTGCATGATCCGGACCCAGACGCTGCTCTTCCCGGACCAGCACCGCACCCTGCTGCTGGTGGTGGCCGCCCTCACCATGCTCGTGGGCGTGCTGGGCGCCATCTCCCAGGGCGACATCAAGCGCATCCTGTCGTTCCACATCGTCAGCCAGATCGGCTACATGGTGATGGGCCTGGCCATCGGCGGCGCCGCCGGTGTGGCCGCGACGGTCTTCTACCTGGTGCACCACATCCCCACGAAGACCTCGCTGTTCCTCGTCGAGGGGGTGGTCGAGGACACCGACGGCACCGGCACGCTCGACCGGCTGGGCGGCCTGGCCCGCCGCTCCGGGGTGCTGGCCCTGCTCTTCGCCCTGCCCGCCCTCAGCCTGGCCGGGCTCCCCCCGTTCTCGGGGTTCGTGGGCAAGCTGGGCCTCATCCAGGCCGGCGTCGACGACCGCCAGTGGCTGCTGGTGGGCGTGGCCCTCCTCGTGAGCCTGCTGACCGTGGTGTCCATGGCCAAGATCTGGCTGGGGGCGTTCTGGGGCACCCCCGAGGTCGCCCCGCCGGAGGCCGACCAGCCCGGGATCCTCCGGCGCCGGCGCACCATGGGCACCGCCACCGGGCTGCTCGTCGCGGTGAGCCTCACCGTGGCCCTGCTGGCCGGGCCCCTCTACTCCTTCTGCGAGCGCACGGCCGACGACCTCACCACGCCGGGGCGCTACGCGGCCCAGGTGAAGGCGGACGACCCGTGATCTCCCTGCGCCGCTTCGTGCCGTGGGTCGCGACCCTGACGGTGATCTGGGTGCTGCTCAACGGCGGCCCCACGTCGGCCAACGTGCTGGCCGGGGTGGCCGTCAGCTGCCTGGTGATGCTCGCCTTCCCCCTGGCCGAGCCGCCGTCGTCGCACCGCTTCCACCCGTGGGGGGCACTGCGGTTCGTCGGCTTCGTGGGCTGGAGCCTGGTGACCTCCAGCGCCCAGGTGGTCGTGACCTCCCTGTTCCCGACGCCGGCGCGCCTGCGGTCCGGCATCGTGCGGGTGGAGCTGCCGGGGGCCACGCCGCTGGTCACCACGTTGGTCTCCAACGCCATCACCCTCACCCCCGGCACCCTGACCGTGACGGCCCGCTCCGACCCCGCCGTCATCCACGTCCACGCCCTGGGCCTGGGCGACCTGGACGAGTTCCGCGAGGAGGTCCTCGACCTCCAGCGCCGGGCCACCGCCGCCTTCACCCCCGTCGTGGCCGAGGAGGTGGTCCGGTGACGGTCGTGGCCGTGATCTGCCTCACCGCGCTGACGATCTGCGCCGCCCTGTGCCTGGTCCGGGTGTGGCGGGCCGACGGCCTGGCCGACCGGGCCATCGCCCTCGACACCGTCACCGCCACGATCGTCTCGGGCATCGCGGTGGGCATCGCCGTCACCGGCGACGGCATCTACGCGGACGTGGCCCTGGTGCTGGGCCTGCTCGGGTTCCTGGCCACCGTGGCCGTCTCCCGGTTCATGGCGAGGAGGGGGCCGTGATCCTCACCGTCCTCGCCGCCGTCCTCCTCCTGGTCGGCACCTCGCTCACCGTCACCGCGGTCATCGGCCTCTACCGGCTGCCCGACGTGTACGCCCGCATGCACGCGGCCACCAAGCCCGCCACCCTCGGCATCTCCCTGTGCCTGCTGGGCGCGGCGCTGACCGTCGACGACGTCGACGTGGCCACCAAGCTCCTGCTGGCCGCCGTCTTCCAGCTGCTCACCGCGCCGGTGTCGGGCCACCTGCTCGGACGGGCCGCCCACGACACCGGCGCGGCCCAGTCGGTGGCCACCGTCGTCGACGAGCTCGACGACCCCATCACCCCCGACTAGCGCCACCGGCGGGGCCGGTCGGCGCGCACCCCCGCCGGTGCGCCACCATGCAGTCCCCCACCCCCGTACGTCGGCGCCGCGCCGACGACCCGAAGGAGACGCCATGGCCTGGGACTTCTCGACCGATCCGGAGTTCCAGGAGAAGCTCGACTGGGTCGCGCGGTTCTGCAAGGAGGAGGTCGAGCCCCTCGGCTTCCTGTTCCCGTACGCGGTCCGGCTGCCCGACCCCAAGGTGAAGGAGCTGGTCCGCGGCCTGCAGCAGCAGGTCAAGGACCAGGGCCTGTGGGCCATCTTCCTCGACGAGGAGCTGGGCGGGCCCGGCTTCGGCCAGCTCAAGCTCGGCCTCCTCAACGAGATCCTGGGCCGCTACCCCGCCGCCCCCCAGCTCTTCGGCGCCGCCGCCCCGGACACGGGGAACATGGAGATGCTGGCCGCCTACGGCACCGAGGAGCAGAAGGAGCGCTGGCTCAGGCCCCTGATGGACCAGGAGATGTTCTCGGCCTACTCCATGACCGAGCCCCAGGGCGGCTCGGACCCCAACCTGTTCCGCACCCACGCGGTGCGCGACGGCGACGAGTGGGTGATCAACGGCGAGAAGTGGTTCACCAGCGCCGGGCGGGTGGCCGACATCCTCTTCGTGATGTGCACCAACGGCATGTTCGTGGTGCCCCGGGAGACCCCCGGCGTGGAGATCATGCCGGAGCCCCGGAACCACAACCACATCATCTACACCGACGTCCGGGTGCCGGCCGACCACCTGCTGGGCCCCGAGGACGGGGCCAAGGTGCTGGCCCAGCGCCGCCTCGGCGGCGGGCGCATCCACCACGCCATGCGCACCATCGCCCAGTGCACGCTGGCCTTCGACATGATGTGCGAGCGGGCCCTCAGCCGCGAGTCCCACGGCGCCACCATCGCCGAGCACCAGATGGTGCAGGAGAAGATCGCCGACTCCTACGCCGCCATCCGCATGCTGCGGCTCTTCGTGCTGGAGACGGCCTGGAAGATCGACAACACCAGCACCCAGGAGGCCCGCACCGACATCGCCGCGGTCAAGTACACGATGGCCAAGGTGCTGCGCGAGGTGTCGTTCAACGCCCTGCACATCCACGGCTCCCTCGGCACCACCGACCTCACCCCGCTGCAGCGGATGTACGCCGAGGCCCCCACCATGGGCATCGCCGACGGTGTCGACGAGGTGCACAAGGCCACCGTGGCCCGCCGGGTGCTCAAGCAGTACCGGCCCCACGAGGGCTACTTCCCGAGCGAGTTCCTCCCGGCCAAGCGGGAGGCGGCGTGGGAGGCCTACGAGCCGAGGTTCCAGGCCGACCCCGAGCTCCGCGCCGTGGCCGAGGGCTACGCCAAGTACTTCGCCGGCCGCCGCGGCTGACCGGGCCGCGGCGCCGTCGACGCGCCGCACGACCCCTCCGGGCGAGCATCCGCCTCACGCCCTCGGCCCGGCGCAGCCGCTGGGGGGGGTCTCCCGTCGGCGCGGCCGCAGGCCGCACCCTCAGCTCGTCCGAAACGGAGGGAGCGCAGCGACCGAGTGAGGACGAAACCGACTCCGGGCGCGACGCTGCCCCCGGAGGGGGAGCCGGGGGCAGCGTCGTCTGTGGGGCAGGGAGAGGGACGCCTAGATGGCGTCGACCCCCTGCTCGCCGGTCCTGATGCGGACGATGGCCTCGACGGGCGTGACCCAGACCTTGCCGTCACCGATCTTGCCGGTGGCGGCGGACTGGACGATCACGTCGACGACCTTGTCCATCTCTCCGTCGTCGATGACGACCTCGAGCTTGAGCTTGGGCACGAACTCGATCTGGTACTCCGTGCCCCGGTACGTCTCGGTGTGGCCGCCCTGGCGCCCGAAGCCCTTGGCCTCGGTCACCGTGATCCCCACGACGCCGGCGGCCTTGAGGGCCTCCTTCACGTCGTCGAGCTTGAACGGCTTGATGATGGCAGTGACCATCCTCATGTTCAGACCTCCGTCTTGCGGGCGGGCGACGAGCTGGCGGCGACGAGGTCCTCGACGCTGAAGCCGGCGAGGGAGTCACCGGCGTAGCCGGGCGAGCCGTGCTCGAGGACGTCGAGGCCCTCCATCTCCTCCTCGGGCTCGACGCGGAGCCCGATGGTGGCCTTGATGCCCATGAAGACGATGCCGGCCGCGATGGTGACGAACAGGAAGACCGCCCCGACCATGATGATCTGGGTGAGCAGCTGGTCGAAGCCACCGCCGTAGAACAGACCGGCGTCGGTCCGCCCGAGGAAGGCGTCGTCCTTGGTGGCGAAGAGGCCGATGGCCAGGGTGCCCCAGGCGCCGCAGACGCCGTGGACCGAGATGGCGCCCACCGGGTCGTCGACCTTGACCATCTTCTCGAAGAAGTCCACCGAGAAGACGACCAGGACGCCTCCGAAGGCACCGACGAAGATGCCCCAGCCGTTGGTGAGGGCGCCGCAGCCGGCGGTGATCGACACCAGGCCGGCGAGGACGCCGTTGCAGGTCATGCCCACGTCGGGCTTGCCCGTCTTCAGCCAGATGGTCGCCATGGCGGCCACACCACCGGCGGCGGCCGCCAGCAGGGTGATCACCGCGATGTCCGGCACGGCCAGGTCGGCCGCCAGCTCCGAGCCCGGGTTGAACCCGAACCAGCCGATGAAGAGGATCAGGGTGCCCAGCACCACCAGGGGGATGCTGTGGCCCAGGATCGCCCGGGGCTTGCCGTCCTTGGTGAACTTGCCGAGGCGGGGCCCGAGGATCAGGGCGCCCATCAGCGACGCCCAGCCACCGACGCTGTGCACGATGGTGGAGCCGGCGAAGTCGCTGAAGGGGAACTCCCGCTGGGCCAGCCAGCCGCCGCCCCAGGTCCAGTGGACCACGATCGGGTAGATCACGGCGGTGATGAAGAAGCTGTAGATGAAGTAGCTCTTGAACTTGGTGCGCTCGGCCATGGCCCCGGACACGATGGTGGCGGCGGTGGCGGCGAAGGCGACCTGGAAGAAGAAGTTGGTGTGGATGGTCAGGCCACCCTCGTAGGCACCGGACTTCAGGAACCAGTCGCCCCACCCGATGAAGTCGTTCCCACCCGAGCCGTAGGCGATCGAGTAGCCGATGAGGAAGAACGCCAGGACGCCTGCCATGCAGTCCATGAGGTTCTTCATCATGATGTTGGAAACGTTCTTGCCCCGGGTGAGGCCGGCCTCGACCAGGGCGAACCCGGCCTGCATGAACAGCACGAGGACGCCCGCGAGGAGCACCCAGATGTTGTCGAGGATGTCCTGGGTGCTCGGCTCGTAGCCGACCTCCTGTGCCCCCGCGGGCGAGGCGATGAGCAGTGCGGCCCCACCCGCCACGACTGCTCCGGTGATCAGTCTCCGTCTCACGTGTCCTCCGTTGACTGTTGCTGTGTTCGGGCACGGCTCGGACGCCGCGCGCTGGTCAGGCGCCGAACGTACGGAGGGCATGTTTCGAGCCGAGGCGCTCCGCGTTACTCCCGTCGAACGCTTTCCTGACGCGCGTCTGACGCCCACCCGTCGAGAACCTGCACAGCCCCCCGGACGCGCCGGTGCCCCCCGGACGACGGTCCGAGGGGCACTCGTCAGATGCGCAGAGACAGGCGGGACATGGCGCCGAGCCACCCGTGGTGAACGTCGAGCACCGAGTGCGAAGGCGCACCGAGGACGGTGCAGCCGGCGCAGCCGCCGGGGGGTGCGGGGGGTCTCACCCCGCAGAGGCGAGGAGGGGGCGAGGGACGAGCCCCCGACCGCCGGGACCCCTTCGGTGCGAGCGGAGCGAGCCCGACCCGCTCGTCGAGAAGCTCCGCTTCGAAGACGAGACCTCTAGATGGCGTCCGGCCCCTGCTCGCCGGTGCGGATGCGCACGATGGCGTCGACGGGGGTGATCCAGACCTTGCCGTCGCCGATCTTGCCGGTGGCGGCGGAGGCGACGATGGCATCGAGCACGGCGTCGGCCTCGGCGTCGTCGACCACCACCTCCAGCTTCACCTTGGGCACGAACTCGATCTGGTACTCAGTGCCCCGGTAGGTCTCCGTGTGGCCGCCCTGGCGCCCGAAGCCCTTGGCCTCGGTCACCGTGATCCCCACGACGCCGGCGGCCTTGAGGGCCTCCTTCACGTCGTCGAGCTTGAAGGGCTTGATGATGGCGGTGACCATCTTCATGGCGGTGTCCTCTCTCCCGGGCGGGATGCCTAGGCGATCATCTCGTGGTAGGCGGTCTCGGCGTGCTCGGCCAGGTCGAGCCCGGTGCTCTCGGTCTCCTCGGAGACCCGCACGCCCATGGTGACCTTGAGCACCACCATGATGACCAGGGTGACCAGGCCGGAGTAGATGATGGTCGCCCCGTTGGCGATGGCCTGCTCGAGCAGCAGCTCGGCCGACCCCCCGTAGAGGAGGCCGTCGAGGCCCTTCTCGCCGAAGCCGTCGACGCCGAAGAACTCGGCGTTGGCGAAGAAGCCGATGAGCAGCGACCCGACCAGGCCGCCGACGAAGTGCACGCCGACCACGTCGAGGGCGTCGTCGTAGCCCAGGCGGGTCTTGAGCCCGACGGCGAAGGAGCAGGCCACGCCGGCGACGGCGCCGATGGCGAGGGGGCCCACGCCGGACACGAACCCGGCCGCGGGGGTGATGGCCACCAGCCCGGCGACGATGCCCGACGCCGCGCCCAGGTTGGTGACCTTGCCGTCGCGCACCCGCTCGACCAGGGCCCAGGCCAGGCCGGCGGCCGCGGCGGCGAGGAAGGTGTTCATGAAGGCCTGGGCGGCCTGGCCGTTGGCGCCCAGGGCGGAGCCGGCGTTGAAGCCGAACCAGCCGAACCACAGGATCCCGGTGCCGATCATCACCAGGGGCATGGAGTGCGGCGGGTGGCCCTCGGCCGGCCACCCCCGGCGCTTGCCGAGGACCAGCACCGCGGCGAGGGCGGCGATGCCGGCGTTGACGTGGATGGCGGTGCCGCCGGCGAAGTCGATCGAGCCCCGGTCGAAGAGCCAGCCGCCGTACACCCACTTGAACACGGGGACGAAGACGAGCAGGGACCACAGGGGCACGAAGACGGCCCATGCCGCGAAGCGCATGCGGTCGGCGACGGCGCCGGAGATCAGGGCCGGGGTGATGGCCGCGAACATGCCGAGGAAGGCCACGGTGGCGATGGCGCCGCCGTTGTCGTCGACGATGCCGATGCCGTCGAGGAAGAGGTTGTCGAGGTTGCCGATCAGGGCGCCGTCACCGCTCTGGGCCAGCGAGTAGCCGACGACGACCCACAGCACCGGCACGACCAGGAGGCACCAGAAGTTCATCATCAACATGTTGAGCACGTTCCGGGAGCGGTCCATGCCGCCGTAGAAGAAGGCCAGGCCCGGTGTCATGAAGCACACCAGGGCGGCCGAGATGAGGACCCATGCCAGGTCACCGTTCTCCATCGCGGGGATCACTCTCCTCTCGTGCGGGCGCCGGCGTCCGGGCCCGTCGTGGTGCCGGCAAGGTACGAACGCTCTGTTTCCGGCGCGTTTCGGCTCGCTGTCATGAGCGTGACGACTCTCTGTCGCCCCTCCGCCGGGCCCCGGGCGGTGACCCCGTCCCCCAGCACCGCCGCCGGGCCCGCCGTATGCTCCCGCCCCATGGCCCGCCGTGAGACCTACCTCGACCACCTGAGCTCCGTGTCCCTGTTCTCGGCGTGCTCGCGCCGGGAGCTGGGCAAGATCGCCAAGGCCGGCGACGAGCTCCACGCCGACGACGGCCAGGTGCTCATCACCCAGGGCGACGCCGGCCGCGAGGCCTTCGTCGTCATCGAGGGCACCGCCGTCGTCAAGCGGGGCGGCCGGAAGGTGGCCACGCTGGGCCCCGGCGACTGCGTCGGCGAGCTGGCCCTGCTCGACCACGGGCCCCGCACCGCCACCGTGGTGGCCGACGGCAAGATGACCCTCTTCGTCCTCGGCGCCCGCCAGTTCGCCGGCGTGCTCGAGGACGTGCCCGCCCTCTCGCGCAAGGTGATGGCCGCCCTCGCAGCGCGGGTGCGCGAGCTCGACTCCAAGATCTACGGCTGAGCCGACACCCCCTCGCACCCGACGGCGCACCGTTCACAGGAGCGAAACAGGAGCGAAACCTGACCTGCGTACGGTCGCCGCCATGGTGGACGACGCACCGGAGCGACGGGCTGACGTGACCCTCGTCCGGTGGCCCGAGCAGGAGGCGGTCCGGACGGCGCTCCGGGCCGAGGGCCGGGCCCGCATGCTGCTGCTCAACCCGTCGACCCCGGCCCCCGAGCCCGACGACGACCTCGAGGACTGGGTCCGCATCCCCGTGGCCGAGGCCGACCTGCGGGCCCGGGTGCGGTGGCTGGCCCACCGGGTGGCCAGGGAGCGGGGACCCGAGGTCGACCGCGGCCCGGTGCTCGACGACGACGGCCTCATCCGGGTCGGCGAGGACTGGGTGGCGCTGCCCCCGGTGGAGCACCGCCTGGCCCGGGCCCTGCTCGACCGCCTCGGCGCGGTGGTGACCCGCGACGCGCTCGCGTCGGCCGGCTGGCCCGACGGCGCCCCGGGCCGCAACGCCCTCGACGTCCACGTCCTGCGCCTGCGCCGCCGCCTGGCCCCGCTGCGCCTCACGATCCACACCGTGCGCAGCCGGGGCTACCTCCTCTCGGTCGACGCCCCCGCCCAGAGGGTCCAGCCGGCGCCGACCTGAGCCCGGCGCCGAGGCGACGGGTCACCCGGGGGGTGGGGCCGAGGTGCCGGCGGGATCGGTGCCGGGCAGGTTGCGGGCCAGCATCAGCGTCGCCGCGCTCAGGCCCAGGCCGGCCTCGGCTGCGCACCGCTCGGCCCGGACCAGGGCGTTGCGGGCCCGGCCCAGGTCGCCCTCGGCCAGGGCGGCGGCGAGGACGACCCGGTGGGCCCGCTCCTGCAGCGGGTCGTGGGCCAGCACCTGCTCGGCCAGGCGCCGGGCCCCGTCCTGGTCCCGGCCGGCCACCGCCAGCTCGGCGCCCCGGCAGGTGCCGTCGACCAGGTCGCGCTCCACCGCCACCACCTCGGGTGTCACGTCCTCGACGAAGGCCAGGTCGGCCAGGACCTCGCCCCGCCAGGCGTCGGCCGCGGCCACGTAGGCGGTGCGGGCCTCGGCCACTGCGCCCTGCTGCTCCCGCGACCGGCCGAGATCGAGGTCGCGGCGCAGGTCCCAGAGGTCGACCGACAGGTGGGCGGAGGGGTGGAGCCGCAGCACGTCGCCCCGGGTGCGGAGCAGGAACGACGCCTCCCCGGGCCGACGTCCGGGCTCCAGCGCGGTGCGGAGGTGGCGCACGGTGACGTTGAGGTTGTTGCGGGCGCGGGCCGCGTCGAGGTCGGGCCACAGGGTGGCCATGGCCTCCTCCCGTCCCACCTCCCGTCGCAGCGCCAGGAGGGCGAGCAGCTCGCGCACCCGCCGGCGCGACAGCTCGGCGACCTCGGCGACCTCCCCGTCGCGGAGGATCCGCAGCGGGCCCAGGACCTCCACCCGCACGTGGACCTCGGGCGGAGCCGGGACGATGGCCAGCAGGGTGGCGGCCGCGCCACCGCCGTCCTCCTCGGCCGCGGCGCGCAGCACGGAGCGGGCCTCGTCACCGGTGACGTCGAGCAGGTAGGTCACCAGCTCCAGGCCGGCGGCCCGGCCGGCGGCGTGGGCGGCCACGGCCAGGGCGACCGACCAGCGCAGGGGCAGCCAGGCCAGGGCCTCGGGCGGCTCCACCATCTCCCGGTCCCACTGCGGGGCACCGTCTTCGCGCACGGCGACGAGGAGCCGGGCCAGGGCCCGGACCCGGCGGTGGCGGGGGCCGAGGTCGGCCTCGTCCAACCACGGCCGCAGCTCGGGCACCAGGACGTAGGGGTAGGCGAGGAAGCGGCGCAGCTCCCCGGCCACCATGGCGTCGTCGGTGCCGTGGGCCGCGACGGCCTCCCGCACCACGTCGGCGGCCCCCGCCTCCTCGCCCCGCGCCGCCATGCTGGCCGCCGCGGCCATGGCGATGAACACGTCGTCGCGTGCCGACCCGGTGCCCTGCTGGCGGAGCATGGCCACGTCGACGGGCTCGGCCGGCCCGAACGAGGGGGCGAAGGCGTTGATGTAGACGATGCCACGGAAGCGGTTCTGCGGCGCGCGGACCGGGACCGGTGCGGCCACCTCGAAGGCCCGCAGCGACGGCCCCGGGTCGCCGGTCAGCCAGGACATGACGAGGTGGTGGCCGCCGACCTCGGAGTCGGCCCGGTCCGAGGCCGCCTCGCGGGCGGCGGCGTCGGCCGCCAGGGCCAGCTCGCCGTCGCCCTGGAGGATGGCCAGCCCCGAGCGCTGCAGCTCGACGAAGACGCGGGTGGGCCGGTCGAGGACCAGGCGCCGGACCTCGTCGAGCACCGCGAGGGCGCCGGCCAGGTCGCCGGCGACGGCGGCGACCAGGGCCCCGACGATCTGCGGGTAGGGACCGGCGGCCCCCGGGGCCTCGGCGTCCAGCGCCAGCAGCTGGCGGTGCAGGGTGGCCAGGGCGGCGCTGTCGGTCGCGTCCCATGCCCGCCACAGCTGGGCCACGAGGGCCACGGCCCGTCCGTCGGGGCGCCCGGCGCGGGCGAAGCGCGCCGCGGCCTCGCGGAACAGGGCCTCACCGTCGGGGTCGACGCCCTGGGCAGCGAGGGCCTCGGTCCCGAAGTAGGTGGCATCGCGCGCCTGGGGGTCACGGAAGCTGAAGTCGGTGAGGCGCGACACCAGGCCCCGCAGGACCAGGACCTCGGGCCGGTCGCGCTCCTCGGGCGGGAAGTGGCGGAGCCAGCGCACCGCCTGGGCCCGGCCCACCAGCACGTCGCCGCCCCGCAGGGCCGCCAGCACCACGGCCGCCGCGCCGTCCCACGCGCCCCGCCCCCGCCAGCAGGTCGAGGGCCTCGTCGTAGGACCCGGCCCCCACCAGACGGTCGGCGATGGCGCCGACCAGGTCACGGGTCGTGCCCTCGTCGACGAGCTGGTCGACCACCTCGCGCCAGAGGGCGTGGGGCACCGCCGCCCCCGAGCCGTCCAGGTCCACCAGGGGTGCAGCGGCGGCCAGGTCGGCCGCGCCCAGGCCCCCCAGGTCGACGAGCAGGGCGTCGTCGGCGGCCCCGGCCAGCACGGCCACGCCCAGGGCCCGACGCACGTCCGGTGCGAGGTCGTCGAGGACCTCCTGGCGCAGGAACTCCATGGACTCGCGGCGGCCCGCGGTGATGCTCAGGCGGACGAGGGCGGGCCAGCGGCCCAGCTCGGCCAGGTCGTCGGGGGCGAGGCCGTGGTGGTCGGCCAGCCCCACCAGCTCGTCGTCGTCGAAGCTGAGCTCGTCCTCACCCACCTCGGCCACCGCGTCGGCGGCCCGGAGCCGGGCCCGGGGCAGGGTGGCCGGGAGCCGCCGTCCGCTCAGGAGGAGGTGGCCGTTGCCCGGGAGGGTCCGGACCAGCACCCGGACCAGCTCGGTGGCCGAGGTGTCCTCCCCCAGCTCGTGGACGTCGTCGAGCGCGAGGCACACGGGGCGGGGTGACTGCGCCGCGAGGGCGCCCACCACCGCGCCGGCCAGGACCACGGGGTCGTCCTCCTGCTCGGCCGTCGGTGGCGCGTCGAGGGCGGCCAGGATGCGCCCCGCGAGGGCATCGGCCTCGCGGTCGAAGGGCCGGCACCCGACGACCACGTCGACGCCGCGCTCGGCGGCCCGGTTCTCGGCCACCGCCTGGCGCAGCAACGTCGTCTTCCCGAACCCGCCGGCAGCCACGACGGTGGTGACCGGGAGCTCCCAGCGGCGCGCGAGCACCGCGAGGGCCCGTGCCCGGCGCACCTCACCGGCCGGGGCAGGGCCTGCGCCCGGCAGGTCTGGCTCCATGCCGGCTCGACAGTAGCCCAGGTCCCCGGCGGCCCGACCGGGCGCGGAGGGCCCGGCGCCGTGCCCGCTCACCGGGCCGCCGGACTGGTTATCCGCCGGTTTCGCGGCCGTCCGTACGTTCCCGGCGCCACCTCCGGTCCCTCCCCCCGGGCCGGGTGCGACCGAAGGGATCGGGCCCATGGGCGCAGTGCTGGAGACCGGCCGGACCTCCCCGGCATCCGATGCCGAGCTGGTGGAGCGGGCGGTGCTGGGCGACACGGCGGCCTTCGGCCTCGCCTACGAGCGCCACCACGCGGTGGTCACCCGCGTGGTGGCGGCCCGGCTGGGCCGACAGGGGGACCCGGCCGACGCGGTCCAGGACGTCTTCACCGTGGCGTGGCGCCGGCTGCACACGTTGCGGGACCCGGCCCAGCTGCGGCCCTGGCTGCTGCAGATCGCCCGCCGCACGGCCATCGACCACGGCCGCCGCTTCCGGCGTCGCGACGACGACCCGGCCGGCGACGAGGTCCTGGCCACCGTGGCCGACGACGGCCCCGGGCCAGAGGAGCTGGGCGAGCTGGGCGAGCTGGCCCGCCGGCTGGACGTGGGCCTGCACGGCCTGAGCCGCCGCGACGCCACCGCCATCGGCCTGGCCACCCACTTCGGCTTCGGGTCCCAGGAGATCGCCGAGGCGCTGGGGGTCACACCGGGCAACGCCAAGGTCATCCTCCACCGCGCCCGGAGGCGCCTGCGCGCCGCGCTGGAGGCGCAGGCCGCGCACCCCGGCTGACCGGGCGGCACCGGGCCCTCACCAGCCCTCGATGCGCAGCCGGCGGGCCCGCACCCGGGCCACCAGGTGCTGGGGCAGGCGCTCGGCGGTCCACCCCGCGTCGAAGCCGGCCACCTCGGAGTCGTCCCACGCGGCGTCGACGCCGGGGGCCAGCAGGGCGGCGAGGAGGCGGCGCTCACCGGGCTCGAGCCCGTCGGCGAAGGTCCGCAGCTTGTCCAGCAGGCTGTCGGCGGTCGCCGCCGGCACCTCCTCGGGCGGATCGGTCATGGGGACGTGCCTCCCGCCGTCGGTCGACGGCCTCGCTGCCCGACCATGACGTCGCGCCCACCGCCCGGTTACGCCGCCCCCCCGGTCGCCGGCCCGGCGGACACCCGTGCCATGAGAGGGAGCGGCGTAACCGACGGCGGTCGGGGTCGTCTCCCCGTCCGGAGGAGCTGCCGATGGCACGGTTCGAGGTCGAGGTCACCACGGCCGACGGGGCGCGCACGGTGCACCCGGTCGACCGACCCCTGACCCTCGGGCGGGAGGCCGCCGGGGTCGACGTGGTGGTGGTCGACCCGACCGTCTCGCGCCGCCACGCCCGCCTCGACCCCACCCCCGACGGCGTGGTGGTGACCGACCTGGGCAGCAGCCACGGCAGCCGCGTCGACGGCGCCCCTGCCCCCGGTCCGGTGCTCGCCCGGCCGGGCGCCGTCGTCACCCTGGGCGCCACCGCCCTCGTGGTCCGCGCCGTGGCCGCGACCGCCCCACCCCCGCCCGCGGCGCCGCCCACCCCGTCCCCTCCTGCTGCGGCACCCCCACCGGGCCCGACACCGCCCACACCACCGGCCCCCGCGCCAGGACCGGCGGCGGTCACGGCCCCGCTGCCGGGGGCCGAGGAGAGCATCGTGGGCGGGGGCATCGAGGTGCGCTCGCGGGTCGGGACGGCCGGGGCCGACGCCGCGCCGGCGGTGCACGACCTGGCCCGGCGGGCCCGACGAGCCCTGGCCGGGTTCGGGTCCGAGCCCGAGGGCACCACCGTGGTGCTGCACCTGGTCGACCCCTTCCCCGACCCCAACCGGCCCGACCACCTCGTCACCGCGGGCACCGTCATCGAGGGCCACGAGGCCTGGCTGGTGGTCACGCCCGAGACCGCGGCCGACGACCCCCACCGGGCCCTGGCACGGGTGTTCGGCGCCGCCCTGCCGGCCGCGACCGAGGTCGAGCACCTCCTCGACGGCTACGGGCTGTGGCTGGCCGGCGCCCCGGCCCCCGCACCCGACCTGGTCGAGGCCCACCCCGGTCCCCTCGACGATCTGGACGAGGCGGCCCGCACCGCGCTGGTTCCCTCGTTCGTCGGGTTCCTGGTCGCGCGGGAGGACGAGGCCACGCTCCGGACCCTGCTGGCCGCGCCGGCCGGGGAGCTGGCGGCGACGTGGGGGACCCTGTACGGCCGGTCCCACACCGCCCTCGAGGTGGCCTGGCGCGAGACGGTGGCCCGGGACGCCGGCGGGGGCGGGGCCGCCGACTTCCTGCGCCTGTCGTGGCGGTACCTGCGCCCCTACCGGGTGCGCCAGGTGGAGGTCTTCGGGTACCTGCTGCTGAGCCTGGCCTTCACGTCCGTCTACCCCTTCGTCACCCGGCGCCTGCTCGACACCGCCCTGCCCAGCGGCGAGATCTCCCAGGTGCTGCAGCTGCTGGGCATCCTCGCCGGGGCCTTCGCCGTGTCCCTGCTGGCCGAGCTGCGGGAGACCTACCAGAGCACCTGGATCAGCGGGTCGGTGGTCCAGGACCTGCGCAAGGAGGTCTTCGGCCGGGTGCAGCGCCTGCCCGACTCCTGGCTGTCGCGCCACGGCCAGGGCGACGTGCTGTCGCGCCTGGTGAGCGATGTGGCCTCGGTGCAGGCCGGTCTGTCCACGGCCATCAGCGACGGCATCTTCCAGGTCGTCTCCATCGCCGTGGCCGCCGTCATCATGCTCACCATCGACCTCTGGCTGGGCCTGCTGGTGCTGGTCGGCGCCCCGCTGGTGGCCCTCGTGTACCGGAAGATGTCGGCCGAGGCCCAGCGCCGCAGCCGGGCCATGGCCGAGGAGCACAGCGCCATGGTCGCGGTGGCGTCGGAGAACTACCAGGCCCTGCCGGTGGTGAAGGCCTTCGGCCTGGCCGGGAGGGAGGAGGAGCGCTACGCGCGGGCGTCGCAGCGCCTGTTCCGCTCCCAGGTGCGCCTCAGCCTCTTCGGGGGCCTGTTCGGCGTGACCGTCAACGGCATCGTCACCGTCATCCGCCTCGTGGTGCTGGGCCTGGGGGCGTGGCTCATCTTCGAGGGGCGCTTCACCGTGGGCGGGCTGGTCGCCTTCCTCGCCATCATGAGCCAGGTCCTGCAGCCGGTGACCGGGCTGACCGACCTGGGCCAGACCATCCAGGAGTCGCTGGGCCCCCTGGCCCGGCTGGACGAGGTGCTCACCGCCCCGCTGGAGCCCGACGAGGCCGACCTGCCCGACCTGGCGCCCATGGCCCAGCACCTCACCCTCGCCGGGGTCGCGCTGTCCTACACGGCCGAGCGTCGCGCCCTCGACGACGTCGACCTCACCATCGCCGCCGGCTCGCGGGTCGCCTTCGTGGGGCCGTCGGGCTCGGGCAAGTCCACCGTGCTGCGGGCCCTGCTGCGCCTCTACGAGCCCGACGAGGGCGCCGTGCTGGTCGACGGGGTCGACGTCAGCACCCGTTCGCTGGCCTCGCTGCGCCGCCAGATCGGTGTGGTCTTCCAGGACTCGTTCCTCTTCGACGCCACCGTGCGCGAGAACATCGCCCTGGGCGCACCGGGGGTGGGCGAGGAGGCCATCGCCGCGGCCGCGGCCGCAGCCGAGGTCGACTCCTTCCTCGACGCCCTGCCCCGGGGCTACGACACCCTCGTGGGCGAGGGCGGTCGCAACCTCTCCGGTGGCCAGCGCCAGCGCGTCGCCCTGGCCCGGGCCCTGGTGAGCGACCCCCGCATCCTCCTGCTGGACGAGGCCACCTCGGCCCTCGACGCCCGCACCGAGCGCCAGATCTCCCGCACCCTGGAGCGGGTGGGCGCGGGGCGCACCACGATCGCCGTCACCCACCGGCTGGCCTCGGTGACCGGCTACGACCAGATCGTGGTGGTGGTCGAGGGCCGCTTCGCCGAGGTCGGCACCCATGACGAGCTCCGGGCCCGGGGCGGGGTCTACGCCCGCCTCTGGGCCGAGCAGACGGGCGCCCCGCTGCCCACCCCGGCTCCGTTCGACCTCGACACCGCCCTGGCCCGCATCTCCCTGTTCGCCGGGCTCGACGACGCCGCCCGGGCCGAGGTGGCGGCCCACATGCACCCGCTGCGGGGCGTCGAGGGCGACGTGCTCGCCCAGGGCGCCGACGTGCTCGTCGTGGTCACCGAGGGTCGGGCCCGCAGCACGCAGGAGGGCCCGGCCGGGCCCGTCACCCGCGCCCTGGGGCCCGGCGACGTGTTCGGCCTCGATGCCGCCCTCGGCCAGGGCGGGCCGGCCACGCTGACCGCCGCCGACGACGTGGTCGCCTGCGCCCTCGACGCCGAGGACCTCGACGCCCTGGCCGCGCGCCACCCGGCCATCGCCACGGCCCGATCGGGCCGCACCGGCGACGCCCCCCGCACCGGCCACCTGCTCTCCCCCAGTGCCGGGCCGCTCATCCGCACCCCGCCGCCGCGGATGCGCACCACCCCGCACCCCCGCACGCCTCGCTCTCTCGTCGCCGCCGAGGCGGCCCCGGCGGCGGCCGGCGCCACCGTGCGGATCACCCTCCCCCCGGCCGAGGACCTCGCCCCCCGCACCCCGGACGCCCGCCGCCCGGCCGAGACGGAGAGCCGCCCGTGACCACGACCACCGCACCCGTCGACCGCACCCTCCAGGTCCTCCTCGACGAGGCCGTGGGCGTCACGCGCGCCGCCACCGGGCTCCTGCTGCGGGTGGGGGCCGAGGGCCTCGTCGTGGTGGCGACCAGCGGCCCCGTCCCCGCAGGGACCGGCGTGGGCGCGGTGGTGGCCGCCACCGGACCCCGGGGCTTCGCCCTGAGCGCGGGCCAGCCCACCGCCCTCGTGCCGTCGGCCGCGGACGCCAGCGCCGCCGGCATCGGCGGGGGCACCGGGGTCCCGGCCAGCCTGCTGGTGGCCCCCGCCGGCGAGGTCGGCGCCTTGGAGCTGGCCGACACCACGCGGGGGGCCTTCACCTTCGACGACATCGAGACGGCCAGCGCCTTCGCCACCGTCGCCGCCGCCGGCATGGAGGCCTCGGGCACCCTGCGCCGCCCGGCCGTGCCGCCCGCCCGGCTGGGCGCCGAGCTGACCGCCCTGGCCGGTCAGGACCCGGACCGCTACGGCGACGTGGCCCGCCTCGTCGAGGCCCTGCTCGCCACCGGGCGGTGAGCCGGCCCGTGGCCGACGACGCCCCGGCGTGGGCGCTGGAGTCGATGGTCCTGCGGCTGGACACGGCGGCGCCGGCGGCCGCCTCGTCGCCCGAGTGGGCCTTCGGCGGCAGCACGGGGGCGGGGGTCCGGGTGGCGATCGTCGACAGCGGCGTCGACGCCGACCACCCGGACCTGGACCACTGCGTCGACCGCGACGGCGGCGTCGACGTGACCATGGACGACGACGGCGAGGTCAGCATCAGGTCCGGCCCCCACGACGACGTCTTCGGCCACGGCACCGCCTGCGCCGGGATCATCCACGCCCTGGCCCCCGAGGCGCGCCTCACCAGCGTCCGGGTCCTGGGGCCGGGGCTCACGGGGCGGGCGGCGGCCTTCCACGCCGGGCTGGCGTGGGCCGTCGACGAGGGCTTCGACGTCATCAACCTGTCGCTGGGCACCACCAAGCGCGACTGGGCCCTGGCCTTCCACGAGGTGTGCGACCGGGCCTACTTCGGCGGGTCGTTCATCGTCACCGCGGCCAACAACGTGGCCCGCACCAGCTACCCGTCGCTGTTCGCCTCGGTGGCCAGCGTGGCCTGCAACACGGCCACCGACGCCCTGCGGTTCCACGCCAACCCGTCGCCGCCCACCGAGTTCCTGGCCCGGGGCATCGACGTCGAGGTGCCCTGGCTCGACGGTGGGACCACCACCTCCACCGGCAACTCCTACGCCGCGCCCCACATCGCCGCCTTCGCCGCCCTGGCCAAGGCCAAGCACCCCGAGCTGCGTCCCTTCGAGCTCAAGGCCGTGCTGTGGGCCGCCTCGGCCAACGTGGCCGCCGCGGCCGGGGCGGGCGAGGACCCCGAGGCGCCGACGGCGGCGGGCCGGCGGGCCGCCGCGACGGCAGGTCCCGGCACCGCCACCCTGGTCACCCGGCACCTGGGCCCGCTGGTGGCCGAGGCCCGCGCCGCCCTCGACCTCGGAGGCGGCGACGCGCCGCCACCTCCACCGCCGGTCGCGGCCGCGCCCCGCCGGCCGGCGCCGCCGGCCCTGCTCCTGCCCGGCTACGCGGCCGAGGACGACGGGGTGGACGGGCCCTGGGGGCGGAGGGTCCCGGCCCGGCGGGAGGTGGACGGCTGGCGCTGCACCGTCCACGACCTCCGCCCCGTCATCGGCCCCGACACCGCCCTGGCCGCCGAGGTGGCCGCCGCCGTCGAGGTGGCCAGCCGGGTCTGCCACCCCCACCTCGAGGAGGTGACCGTGCTGATGCCCTCGGGCCCACTGGTGGTCACCCCCCGGCCCCGGGCCGACGTCCGGGCCCTCGGCCGCGAGGACGCCCTGTCGTTCTCCGACGCCCTGGCCGTGGCCCTGGCCGTCACCGCCGCCCTCGACGGCCTCCACCGCCGGGGCCTGGTGCACGGCGACGTCCGGGCCGACGGGGTGGTGGTCGACGCGTCCGGGGCGGCCCGCCTGGGCTGGTGCGGCATCGCCGGCGTGCGGGGCTCGCCGGTGGGCCTCACCTCTGCCACCCGGGAGCCCGACGTCCTCCGGGCCGTCGCACCGGAGCAGCTCCGGGGGCGGGCGCCCGATGCCCGCAGCGACGTCCACGGCGTGGGCCTGGTGCTCTACGAGCTGCTGACCGGGGCCCAGGCCCACCCGGAGGTCACCACCGTCGCCGGCCTCCAGCGTCGGGCCGCGGCCGCGCCGCCGGTGCCGGCCGCCACCCTGGCGCCGGCCCTGCCGGCCACGGTCACCGCCGTGGTCGACCGGGCCCTGGCCGTCGACCCCGCCGATCGCCACCCCGACGCCGCCGCCCTGGGCGCCGACCTCGGTGCCGCGGCCCGGGCCCTGGTCGGGGCCGGGGCCATCGCCGCCTCGCCCTACGTCGGCCTCGACCACGTGGCCCAGTGGGTGGGGCGCCCGGCCTGACGCCTCGCGTCCACCCCCGTGCAAAATGTGAGGGGCCGGGGGTGACGAGTAGTTTCGGCCCATCATGACTGCCACCGACGAGGCCACCCCGCCGACGGGAGCCAAGCGGATCCGCCCCCACCAGCTCGTGATCGGGCTCGGGGCGGCCGTCGCCACCTTCACCGCCATCTCCGGCATCGTGCCGCTCATCACCGAGTGGCACACCGAGGACGAGGTCCACCGCGAGGTGTTCGGCAACGTCCCCAGCGCACTGAAGCTGGCGTTCTACATCGTCATCCCGGTGTCGATCCTGGCCGGGGCCATCCTCTTCTCCCAGCGCACCAAGAACTGGCAGCGGGGCGGACCCGACGACCGCAGCACCACCACCAAGAACGTGAAGCGCCGGATGGAGGACTTCCGGGCCGGCACCTACATGAAGACCCTGCTGCGCGACCCCGCCGCCGGCGTCATGCACTCGCTCATCTACTTCAGCTTCCTGATCCTCCTCGGCGTCACCACCACCCTGGAGATCGACCACCAGCTGCCCGAGGGGGCCAAGTTCCTCTACGGCGGCACCTACCAGGGCTTCTCCGCGGTGGGCGACGCCGCCGGCCTGGCCCTGTTCGTGGGCCTGGTGTGGGCCATCGTGCGCCGCTACGTCCAGCGCCCCTACCGCATCCGCATCAAGTCCAAGCCCGAGCACGCCCTCGGCCTGGGCACCCTGCTGGCCCTGGCCGTCACCGGCTTCGGTGCCGAGGCCTGGCGCATCGCCCTCGCCGGACGACCGGACTTCGAGAGGTGGTCGTTCATCGGGTACCCGCTGTCGGGGCTGATCGACAGCAGCAGCACCCTCTCCGGCGGCCACCAGGTCTGGTGGGTCCTCCACGTGGCCAGCTTCGTGCTGTTCCTCGCCATCCTCCCGGTCACGATGCTCCGCCACATGTTCACCTCGCCGCTGAACATGTACCTGCGCGACAAGCAGCGACCCAAGGGCGCCATGAAGGCCATGCCCAACCTGATGGAGACCGAGCTCGAGACCTTCGGCGCCTCCACCGTCGAGGACTTCACCTGGAAGCAGCTGCTCGACACCGACGCCTGCACCATGTGCGGCCGCTGCACCAGCGTGTGCCCGGCCCACGCCACCGGCAAGCCCCTCGACCCCCGCGAGATCGTCCTCAAGACGGGCGAGGTCATGGCCGCCACCGGCGACCCCAAGGTGTCGCCCCCGATCGGCCTCGACGGCGAGATCACCATCGGCGCCGACTCGCTCTTCGAGCGCATCACCCCCGAGGAGGTGTGGGCCTGCACGTCGTGCAAGGCGTGCGACGAGATCTGCCCGGTCAACATCGAGATCCTCGACAAGATCCTCGACATGCGGCGCTACCTGTCGCTCATGGAGTCGAACTTCCCGACCGAGCTGGGCAACGCCTACCGCTCGATGGAGAACAGCGGCAACCCCTGGGGCATGAGCCAGGCCGAGCGGGCCAAGTGGACCGAGAAGGTCGGCGACGACGTCCCGATCGTCGACGGCAGCGAGGCCCTCGCCCACGAGTACCTCTACTGGGTCGGCTGCGCCGGGTCCTTCGACGACAAGAACCAGAAGGTCACCCAGGCCATGGCCAAGCTGCTGCAGCGGGCCGGCATCGACTTCGCCATCCTCGGCCCGGCCGAGAACTGCACCGGCGACCCCGCCCGCCGCTCGGGCAACGAGTACATCTTCCAGATGCTGGCCATGCAGAACATCGAGACGCTGAACGGCATGGGCGTGAAGAAGATCATCACGCAGTGCCCCCACTGCTTCAACACGCTGATGAACGAGTACCCGCAGCTGGGCGGCCACTACGAGGTCATGCACCACTCCAAGCTCCTCGAGCAGCTGGTGTCCACCGGCGCCCTCGACCTGAGCCGGGCCCGCCTCGAGGAGCGCATCGTGTACCACGACTCCTGCTACCTGGGTCGCCACAACGACATCTACATGGCGCCTCGGGAGGTCATCGGCCGGCTCGGCGGCGTCGAGGTGGTCGAGGCGCCCCGCAACGGCACCAAGGGCATGTGCTGCGGCGCCGGCGGGGCCCGCATGTGGATGGAGGAGACCATCGGCACCAAGGTCAACGACGCCCGCTCCGAGGAGCTGATCGAGACCGGGGCCAACCGCATCGCCACCGCCTGCCCCTTCTGCTACATCATGATCGACGACGGCGTGAAGGGCGCGGGCAAGGACGACGACGAGGTGAAGGTGGCCGACATCGCCATGCACCTGGTCGAGGCCCTGGACCAGGGCGAGGCGGCCGACGCCGCCGCCGTGCACGGTGGTGCCGAGGGCGCCCCCGTGGCCGGCGCCTGAGCCCACCCCACCACGCCGGGTGAGCACGGCGCGCCCTGCGCTGGGCGCGCCCCTCGCCACGCAGCGCCCGTGTTCCGACCACCGGCAGTGGTGAAATCGGTCGGTTCTGGTCCTTGTCAGCACGCCTCGTGGGCATCGAGTAGGTCGTATGGCCTAGACACGAGGTTTGCCGGCACCTACAGTGCGGCACACTCACCACACAGGGTGGTGGCCGGTCGGGCAGCCGCCGGACACCAGGGAAGGGACCACCGTGAGCCAGTCGCCGCACACGCCGCACACCGACACACCCGCACTCGTCGCCGACATCGGCCCCGTCGGGGGCCAGGCCCTCGTCGAGGGCGTGATGATGCGCCGGGCCGGGGCCTGGGGGGCGGCGGTCCGCCGCACCGACGGCAGCATCGCCACCACCGTGGCCACGCTGCCCGACGACGGCGAGGGTGTGCGCCGCATCCCGCTGCTGCGGGGCCCGGTGTCGCTGTGGGAGTCGGTCAGCCTGGGCACCAAGGCCATGCTCTGGGGGGCCAAGGAGCGGGGCACGGCCGACGGCGAGGGCTACTCCAAGGGCGGCATGGCCCTCACCACGGTGGTGGCCGCCACCCTGGCCATCACCTTCCTGCTCGTCATCCCCGCCGCCGTCCCCCACCTGCTGGGCATCGACGGGCGCTGGGCCTTCAACGCGGTGGAGACGGCCCTCAAGCTCGGGATCCTGGTCGGCTACATGGCCCTGCTCACCCTGAGCCCCGAGGTGAAGCGCACCTTCTCGTACCACGGGGCCGAGCACATGACGATCCACGCCTTCGAGCACGGGGTCGACCTCGTCCCCTCGGAGATCCGGCAGTTCGACCGTCGCCACCCCCGGTGCGGCACAGCCTTCCTCCTCATCGTGGTGCTGGTGTCACTGGCCGTGCACCTGGTGATCGGCGACGTCAGCCTCCCGGTGCTCATCGCCACCCGGGTGCTGGGCCTGCCCCTCATCGCCGGGCTGGCCTTCGAGGTCATCCGCTTCGCCGGCCTCCACCGCCACACCCTCGTGGGGCGCGTCCTCATGGCCCCCGGCGGCTGGCTGCAGACCCTCACCACCCGCCCCGCCGACGACGACCAGATCGAGGTCGCCGTGGCCGCCCTGCGGGCCACCCTCTCGGCCGAGGTCGAGAGCGACACCCCCGCCCCCGCCGAGCCCGTCCCCGCCGTCGCCGGCGTGGCCGCCGCCGGGGCGGGCCGATGAACGTGGGCCTCCTCGCTCCCGTCACCCTCACCCGCACGGCCAAGGGCCGGGCCACCATCCTGGCCCTGGCCGCGATCACCATGGCCGTGGAGATGGGGTCGCTGCTCACCGGCGCCGCCGTGCACGTGGGCACCCTGCCCCTGTCGGCCTCGCTGGTGCCGTCGCTGATCCTGCTCTTCGCCCTGGGCAGCCCCGCCTCGGGCCGGGCCTTCGACCGCGACCGGCTGGTGCCGTTCTGGATCGCCATGGCCGCCGGGCTGCTGCTCGGCCTCACCCTCTTCACCCGCACCGGCGACGGCATCGACATGGTCGGCCTGCTCGTGGCCGCGGCCAACGAGGAGGTCGTGTACCGCTTCGCCGTGCCGCTGGTGGTCACCAGCGCCCTGCTGGTGGTGCGCTTCCCGTCCCGCCCGGCCCGGGTGGTCGGCTACGTCGTGGGCGGCACCTGGTGGGTGCTGCTGCCGGGCCACGTGGCCCAGACCGACGGCGCCGCCGCCCTCGTCACCTACGTCGCCTTCGCCGTCATCAGCGCACTCGTCGTCTCCCGCTCCCGGGCCCTGATCCCCATGAGCGTGGCCCACTGCGTGCTCAACGTGATCACCGTCGCCGCCATCCGGGGCGACATCGGCTCGGCCGGTCGGGGGGCGCTCAGCGTCTGCCTCCTGTTCCTGCTGGTGGGCACCTTCGCCTGGCCCGGCGACCGACCCGCCCGCCAGGCTGCCGCGGCCGCCGACGGCTCCGACGAGGACCTCATCACCGACACGGTGATCGACCTCCGCGACGGCCACCGCCCGACGGTCCGCGAGGGCGACGAGATCACCTGGATCGACGACCCCTCCGCCGAGCCCGCCGGGTCCGGGGGCGCTGCGTCCGCGCCGGCTGAGCCGGTCGAGCCGGTCGCCGCCGACGCCACCCCCGCCGACCACCCCGAGCGCCGCTGACCCCCCTCCGTCCTGGCCGGGGCACCGGCCCCGCTGCCGTTCTGGTCGAGGAACCGGCCCTCCAGGGCCCGATCTCACCACCAGATCGCTCCCCCGACCGGCCCGCCTCCGTCCTGGTCTGGGAATCGGCCCGAAAGGGCCCGATCGCGCACCAGGACGGTGGGTCGATCGGAGCGCCTGCCGGCGGCGAGCGATGAGTCCACGTGCGATCGTGCGTCCCCCACGGGGACCCGACGGGTCCCGACGCCCGCGCCCGATGCCAGGAGGACCCCATGCGCCCGCTGCGCTACTCGATCAACGTCACCCTCGACGGGTGCTGCGACCACAGGGTGGTCCCCTCCGACGACGTCCTGAGGGACCTGCACGCGCACCACGCGGCCAACATGGAGCGGGCCGACGCCCTGCTCTACGGCCGGGTCGTCTACGAGATGATGGAGGAGGCGTGGCGGCGCCCCGCCGACGGGGTGTGGCCGGACTGGATGGACGAGGGCGCCATCGCCTTCGCCGAGACCATCGACGCCGCGCCCAAGCACGTGGTGTCGACCACCCTCGAGCGCGTGGACTGGAACGCCGAGCTGGTGACCGGCGACCTGGCCACCGCCGTCCGGGCCCTGAAGGACCAGCCCGGTGAGGGGATCGCCACCGGGGGCCTGACGCTCGGCCTGGCCCTGGCCGAGCTGGGGCTCATCGACGAGTACGAGCTGGTGGTCCTACCGATGGTGGCCGGCCACGGGCCCCGCCTCCTCGACGGCCTCGCCCCGCCCCTCGGCCTGACCCTCGTCGACCGCAAGGAGCACCCCTCCGGCGCCGTCGCCCTGACCTACCTCCCGGTCCGGCCGGCGGGTTGAGGCCCACCCGGGCGCTGTCCCGGCGTCGAGGCCGGTCTGCCAAGGTGGGGCGCCGACCGACCCAGGAGGTGCCCCCATGTCGATCACCGGCGTCCTCGCCCAGGCGACCGTCAGCGACCTCGCCGCCGCCGAGCAGTGGTACACGGCGCTGTTCGACCGCGGCCCCGACACCCGGCCCATGGACGGGCTGCTCGAGTGGCACGTCGGGACCACCACCGGCGTGCAGGTCTGGGCCGAGCCCGATCGGGCCGGGCGCTCGAGCGTGGTCATCCAGCTCGACGACCTCGACGTCGTCGCCGCCCGACTCTCCACCGCCGGGCTCACCGACATCGAGCCGCAGCAGGCCACCTCGTCGCGGATCCTCCCCCTCGAGGACCCCGACGGGAACCGCATCGTCCTCGCCGGCCCCTGAGCCGACCGCCGGGTCGCCCCGGACCCCGGCCCCTGAACCACGGAGGGCGCCGCGCGCGACGAGAGACCTGCAGCCGGGCCACCCCACGTGCCGGGTGCGGCCTCCCCCCTGGCCGTGGGACCTCGGACCCTGGTGCGATGCCCCACCCGGCGGGACACTCGGTGCAGGACCCGAGGAGGGACATGAGGGCACGGAACCTGTTGGCCGCAGCCGCCGCCGGGGGTGCGGCGATGGTGGCCTACGAGCGCGGGCTGCGGCCGTGGCAGGAGCGGTGGGGCGCCACCGACGAGGAGGTCGCCGTGGCCCTGCCCGGCGACGACCTGCTGGCCGAGCCGACGGCCCAGATCACCCGGGCCACCACCATCGACGCACCCCGAGAGGACGTGTGGCCCTGGATCGTGCAGCTGGGGGCCGATCGGGGCGGCTTCTACACCTACGACTGGCTGGAGGACCTGTTCGGCCTGGGCATCCACAGCGCCGACCACGTCGTCGAGGAGTGGCAGGACCTGGCCGTGGGCGACGTCGTGGCCGCCGACCGCGCTCGCACCGGGGGCTGGGCGGTGGTCGCCCTCGTCCCGGACGAGGCGCTGGTCCTCCAGGTCGCCGACGTCGCCTCCGGTCGTCCCCTCCGGCGCGACGAGGGGCTGGGGTGGGCGTTCCAGTGGACCTTCGCCCTCCGCGACGCGTCCGAGGGTGGCACGCGGCTGCTCGTCCGGGAGCGGGTGGCCTTCGGCAACCCGCTCGCCAGGGCGCTCATGGCCCCCGTCGGCCTGGTGAGCTTCGGGATGACCCGCGGCATGCTGCGCGGCCTGAGGCGTCGGGTCGAGGACACCACACCGCGCGCCGCGGTGGACGCGGCCTGACCGCGGCGTCTCGCTACGTGAAGTTCTCCCAGTAGCGGCTGGCGGTGGGGCCGCGCTGGCCCTGGTACTTGGAGCCCTTGGAGGCCGAGCCGTAGGGCTCGTCGGCCTCGGTGGTCATCTGGAGGAAGGAGATCTGGCCGATCTTCATGCCCGGGTAGAGGGTGATGGGCAGGGTGGCGATGTTGGACAGCTCGAGGGTGAGGTAGCCGTCCCAGCCGGCGTCGACGAAGCCGGCGGTGGAGTGGATGAGCAGGCCCAGGCGGCCCAGGCTCGACTTGCCCTCCAGGCGGGCGACCATGTCGGTGGGCAGGCGGACCCGCTCGGCGGTGGCGCCGAGGACGAACTCGTTGGGGTGGAGGATGAACACCCCGTCGTCGGGGATCTCCACCACCTCGGTGAGCTCGGTGAGGTCCTTCTTCACGTCGATGATGGGCATCGTGTGGTTGCGGAACACGCGGAAGGAGCGGTCGATGGTGAGGTCGACCGACGAGGGCTGGATGAACGACTCGTCGAGGGGGTCGATCTCGATGCGGCCGTCGGCCAGGGCCTCGCGGATGGAGCGGTCGGACAGGATCATCGGCCGCCGAACCTAGTGCCCGGCCCGTCCCCGCCGGTCCGCTCCCCCGTTCTCCGCCACGAGGGGGTCAGCGGTGGCGCGCTGGTGACGCAGAAGCGCCCAGGCTCCGTTCTCCGTCACGGGTGGGCCATCCATGGCGCGCTGGTGACGCAGAAGGGGCTGAGGCTCAGACCGGGTCGGAGGGCGCGAGGTGGTGGACGCCCTCGCGTCGGCGAGCGACCTCGGAGGCGACCAGGACGATCCCGAAGGCGACCACGGCGATGCCCAGGGCCAGGCCCCACTGCTGGCCGGGTGCGGCCAGGCCGGTCTCCTCGGTGCCCGCGGGCCAGGGCCAGAGCACCCGCAGGGAGCCGATCATGAGCCCGGTGAGGGCGGCCAGGACCAGGTTGCGGTGGTGCTCGAGGGCCCAGCTGAGGGCGCTGGAGAAGAGGGCCAGGCCGAGCACGCAGCCGACGACGAAGACCGCGATGATGGCCAGGTCGCGGTCCTTGACCGCCCCGATGACCAGCTCGTACATGCCCACGGTGAGCAGCAGGAACGAGCCCGAGACGCCGGGCAGGATCATGGCGCAGATGGCCAGGGCGCCGGCCAGGAGGATGAGTGGGAGGGCGGCCGAGTCGCGGGCGCCGGAGCTGAGGCCGAGGACGAAGAAGGCGACGACGGCCACGGCCACCAACACGGCGACCTCGCGCGGACCGGGGTGCTCGAGCATCTGCCAGGCGAGGACGGCGGAGCCGGCGATGAGGCCGAAGAAGAGGGCGGCCATGGGCACCGGGTGGTCCTCCAGGGCGACCTCGATGACGTGGGCCAGGCTGAGCACGGCCAGGCCGATGCCGGCGAGGAGGGGCAGGAGGAAGGTCCACTCGACCTGGCGGAGCCGGGCGACGGCCTCCTTGGGATCGAGGCGGACGAGCTGGCCCAGGGCCGACGAGCCGGTGCGGATGTTGGCCACCAGGCGCTCGTAGATGCCCAGCACCAGGGCGACGGTGCCGCCGGAGACGCCGGGGACGACGTCGGCCGCGCCCATGGCGAAGCCCCGGGCCACGAGGCCGACCATGCCGGCGGGGCCGGTGCGGGTCGGTGCGGGAGCAGACGGGCCGGCGGCCGCCGGGACGGTCGGTTCGGGCATCAGGAGATGGTGGCACGCCGAGGCGGCCCCACCCCAGGCGCGGACGCCCCGTCAGGTCCGCTCGCCTGTGCCGTGTCGGGCCCGTCGGGCGGGCCCGGTTGGCCTCAGGGCTCGTGGACCTCGGCGGCCTCGGCCGCGGCGACCTCGGCGGGGGTGGGCTCCTCGGTCAGCTCCTCGACCATGCCCCTGTGGCGGCGGGACTTGATCACCTCGATGAACACCGGGGTGAGGGAGAGCAGGACGACCAGGATGATCGTGTACTCGATGTTCTCCCGGACGATGCTGACGTTGCCGAGGAAGTGGCCCAGCGAGGTGACGCCGACGGCCCAGACGAAGCCGCCGACGAGGTTGTAGGTGATGAAGGTGCGGTACCGCATCTTGCCGACGCCGGCGACGATGGGGGCGAAGGTGCGGACGATGGGGACGAAGCGGGCCAGGAAGATGGTCTTGGGACCGTGCTTCTCGAGGAAGGCGTGGGCCTTGGTGACGTGCGCCTGCTTGAACAGTCGGGAGTCGGGCCGGGAGAACAGGGCGGGGCCGACCTTGCGCCCGAACAGGTAGCCGACCTGGTCACCGGCCACGGCGGCGAGGAAGAACACCACGAGCAGCACCGGCAACGGGGGCAGGGCCGAGACCGCCTCGGTGAGGCCGTTCTCGGCGGCGAAGTCCGCCGCGCCCGACGAGGTGAGGAACCCCATCATGAACAGCAGCGAGTCGCCGGGCAGGAAGAAGCCGAAGAACAGCCCGGACTCGGCGAAGATGATCGCCGTCACCACGTAGACGGCGCTCTTGCCCGCCTTCTCGACCCAGAACTCGGGCTGCATGAACGAGGGGCCGATGGCGAGGATGCGTCCGAGCACGGCCGACACGCTACGCCAGCCACCTGTCGCGCCAGCAGCCAGCAGGAGCTGCCGCCGGACGTGCGCTGGTCAGGCGCGGGCGGGGGTCGGGATGCGCTCGGGTGCGGGGTGGCGACGGCCGCTCCCGGCGGGAGCCGCCCCGGGGCGGGTCGCTATGCTCGGCGCTCACGCACCGGCCGGTGGTGGAGGCCCGCCTCCGCTCCCACCGTCCGCTCGCGGGTGTAGTTCAGAGGCAGAACATCAGCTTCCCAAGCTGAGAACGCGGGTTCGATTCCCGTCACCCGCTCCAAGGAGTGCCGGCCGTCGCCACACCGACTGACCACCGCGAGCCCTGGTCACGAGACAGCCCGGCCCCACCACCAGGCGCGGAGCGGAGACGGCGCCTGGTCATCCGCTGGTGTGGTCGCACAGCCATCACGGAGACTTCGGGCACATCGCGTCTAGGACTCGCCCAGACGGGCAGGGTTGGTGCATGGATGCGATCACGATGCTCAAGGATGACCACAAGACGGTGGAGAAGCTGTTCAAGCGGTTCGAGGCTGCCGGTGACCGGGCCTACGTCGAGAAGCGCGAGGTCGTCGACCGGATCATCGAGGAGCTCTCGGTCCACGCCGCGGTGGAGGAGATGCTCTTCTACCCGGTCGCCCGGGCCACCGTGTCCGGCACCGAGGACATCGCCCTCGAGAGCATCGAGGAGCACGGCGTGGTCAAGTGGCTGCTGTCCGAGCTCGACTCCCTCGACCCCCGCGACGAGCGCTTCGACGCCAAGGTCACGGTGCTGATCGAGAACGTCCGCCACCACGTCGAGGAGGAGGAGGGCGACTTCTTCCCCAAGGTGCGCGACGAGCTGGGCCGCAACGACCTGCAGGAGCTGGGCGACGCCATGGTGGAGGCCAAGAAGACCGCCCCCACCAAGCCCCACCCCCGTTCCCCCGACTCCCCTCCGGCCAACGTGCTGGTGGGCACCGTGGCCGGCGTCGCCGACCGCATCGGTGACACCGTCTACGGCGTGGCCCAGGGCAGCGTGTCGGCGGTCCAGGACGTCGTCGCGGTGGTCCTGCGCCGGCCCCGCCCGCAGCAGTCCCCCCGAGGCTCCAAGGTGAGCCGCACCACCGCCCGCCGGCTGCGCTCGAACGTCGACGCCGCCGCCGAGGCCGTGATCGACTCCATCGAGTCGGCCCGCGACACCGGCGAGGACACCGCCGAGGCCGCCGTCTCCGGCGCCAAGGGCACGGCCACCTCGGCCGGGCGCGGCGCCACCCGCACGGCCAAGGCCGTCCGCTCCGGCGCCAAGGGCACCGCCACCTCGGCCAAGAAGTCGGCCGGCCAGACCGCCACCACGGCCAAGCGGGCCGGCACCACCGCCGGGCGCACCGCCAAGAAGGCGGCCAAGACCACCAGGGCCCAGGCCAAGGGGGCTGCCACCTCCACCGCCAACGCAGCCTCCGACTCGGCGTGACCCACTGCCGGCGGCGGTCGTCGGCAGCCAGAAGAAGCGATGAGACACCCTCTCCGGGCGCTCGGGTCCCCGAGTGCCCGGAGTCGCGTCTCGCCGGATCACGACACGGCCGATGAGGACGGACGCCGGGCGCCGTCTGTCCCACCATGATCGACCTCGGACCCGCCGCCACCCGCACCGCAGAGCTGGTCACCTCGGTGACCGACGAGCAGCTCACGCTCCCCACGCCGTGCCCCGAGATGTGCGTCGGTGACGTGATCGACCACATCGGCGCCTTCGCCGTGGGCTTCGTCGCCGTGGCGGAGAAGGACATCCCCGGCACCAAGCCGCCGGCGCCGGCGGATGTCGCCCACCTGGGCGACGGCTGGCGGGAGCGCATCTCGGCCGACCTGGTCGCCCTGGCCGAGGCGTGGCGCCACCCCCGGGCCTGGCAGGGCGACACCGCGGCCGGGGGCATCGACCTGCCCGGCGAGGTCGCCGGCCTGGTCGCCGTCGACGAGCTCATCTGCCACGGCTGGGACGTCGCCGTGGCCACCGGCCAGGACCACACCGCCGAGCCCGAGGAGGTCGAGGCCGCCCTCGGGTTCGTGGCGAGCTTCGACGCCCCCCGGGATGGCCAGCTCTTCGGCCCCGTGGTCCCCGTCGACGACGACGCCGACCCCCTCCAGCGCCTGCTGGGCCTGGCGGGCCGCGACCCCGCCTGGCAGCCCCCGGCCTGATCCCGCCCCTCGGCGATCGGCCCGGAGCGCTCGACGGCCATCCCCGGCGCCCGCCGAGGTCCGATACCGTCGCGCGCCCTGCCGGGACCTTCGCCCCTGGGCGACTCCGGGCCAGGTGAGCCAGGATGCCGGCACCCGACGAAGGCAGGTCCCGTGAGGCGACTCCTCTCCCCCTGGTGGGTCAAGGTCATCCTGGTGCTGCTGGGCGCCTTCGTCGTGATCCAGCTGGTGCCCTACCGGGTCGACAACCCCCCGGCGCGCGACGAGCCGGCCTGGGACAGCCCCGAGACCCGTGCCCTCGCGGTGCGGGCCTGCTACTCGTGCCACAGCAACGAGACCGAGGTGCTGCCCTTCGAGCGGGTGGCCCCGATCTCCTGGTACATCACCAACCACGTGCAGGAGGGGCGGGCGGCGCTGAACTTCAGCGAGTGGCACACCGGCGCCGCTGGCTACGAGGCCGAGGAGGCGGCGGAGCCGGTGGGTGAGGGGATGCCACCGAGCTACTACACCTACTTCGGGCTGCACTCGGACTCGGAGCTCACCCCGGCCGAGACCCAGCAGCTGGTCGACGGCCTCGACGCGACGATCGCGGCCGACCCTCCCTCGGGCGGCGGCTGAGCACCCGAGCTGCCCCCCAAGGGCAGCAGGTCCCACTGCCCCCCAAGAGCGGCAGGTCCCCGCTGCGCCACGTCGCGACGCCGCGACCGGGCCGGGGTGACGGCACCGGCTCGATGACGTTGGACCCTGGCGCCCAGGCCACCGCGGGTCCACGATCCACCCCATGGTGGAGACGGCCACACCCGGCGCGCCCCCGGCGCCCGCACGACCGGCGGGGGACGGGGGGTCGCTGCCTCCGCCGGTCACCGAGCTGGGCCTGCTCGTGGGGACGGTCACCGCGACCGTCGCCGGGATCGTCCTGTACGCATCCGGCGCCGTCGGTCCGGCCCATGCCGCGTGGACGGTGGCTGCGGTCCTCGGCACCGTCGCGGCCACGTGGTGGGTGGTCGAGGCCGCCCGCGACGGGCGGCTGGGGGTCGACGTCGTCACCATCCTCGCCCTCGTGGGCGCCCTGCTGGTGGGGGAGCCGTTCGCCGCTGCGGTGATCGCGGTGATGCTGGCGTCGGGTCGGAGCCTGGAGGCCCAGGCCGCCGGACGCGCTCGGCGGGAGCTGCGCGCCCTGCTCGAGCGAGCGCCCAGGGTGGTGCACCGCTACGAGGGCGAGACCCTCACCGAGCCCGCCGTCGACGAGGTCGGCAAGGGTGACCTGCTCCTCGTCCGGCCCGGGGAGGTGGTGCCCGTCGACGGGCTGCTCGAGCACGGCGACGCGGTGCTCGACGAGGCCGCCCTCACCGGCGAACCCCTGCCCGTCGACCGGGTGCCGGGCGATGCCGTGCGGAGCGGGACCGTCAACGCCGGAGGCCCGTTCGACCTGCGCGCCACCACCGGCGCCGCCGACAGCACCTACGCCGGCATCATCCGCCTGGTCGAGGAGGCCCAGGCCTCCAGCTCCCCCTTCGTGCGACTGGCCGACCGCTTCGCCGTCGTGTTCCTCGTCGTCAGCGCGACCCTGGCGGGGACGGCGTGGCTGATCTCGGGCGACCCCGTGCGGGCGGTGGCGGTCCTGGTGGTCGCCACGCCGTGCCCGCTCATCCTCGCCGCGCCCGTGGCCATGGTGTCCGGGCTGGCCCGGGCCGCACGGCGCGGGGTGGTCGTCAAGGGCGGCGCCGTCCTGGAACGACTGGCCGGCGCCGAGGTCCTGCTCTTCGACAAGACCGGCACCCTCACCGAGGGTCGGCCCACGGTGGCCGACATCGTGACCGACGGGACCATCGAGGCCCCGGAGGTCCTGCGCCTCGCGGCCTCGCTCGACCAGGTCTCCCCCCACGTCCTGGCCTCGGCGGTGGTGCGGGCCGCCCACGAGCAGGGCCTCGGTCTGGTCCTGCCGACGGAGGTGGAGGAGGTCGCCGGCCAGGGCATCCAGGGTCGGGTCGGCACACGAGCCGTCGCCGTCGGCAAGGCGAGCTGGCTCCTGGGCGGCGACCCACCCCGCTGGGCCCGGTCGGTGCGTCGCCGCGCCGACCTCGACGGGGCCCTCACCATGGTGGTGGCCGTCGACGACGACGTCGTCGCCGCGATCGTGCTCGACGACCCCATCCGCCCCGACGCCGCCCGCACGATCCGCGCCCTCCGCCGCCAGGGCATGGCGCGCATCACCATGGTCACCGGTGACCGGGCCGACGTGGCCTCGACGGTCGGCGCCGTCATCGGGGTGGACGAGGTCCTCGCCGAGCGGACGCCCACCGAGAAGGTGGAGGCGGTCCGCAGCGCGTCGCGGGCCCACCGCACGATCATGGTGGGCGACGGCATCAACGACGCCCCCGCCCTGGCGGTGGCCGACGTGGGTGTGGCCATCGGCGCGCGCGGCTCCACCGCCTCGTCCGAGGCCGCCGACGTGGTGCTCACCGTCGACCGGCTCGGCCGGCTCAGCGAGGCCATCGCCATCTCCCGTCGGACCCGGCGGATCACCCGCCAGAGCGTCTACGCCGGCATCGGGCTCTCGGCCCTCGCCATGGGGGTCGCCGCGGTCGGGCTCCTGCCGCCGGCCGCGGGGGCGCTGCTCCAGGAGGCGATCGACGTGAGCGTCATCCTCAACGCGCTCCGCGTGCTGCGGACCCCGGATGCCGCCCTCGGCGTCCGGCCCGAGGACCAGGTGCTCGTCGACCGGTTCAGCGCCGAGCACGCCACGTTGCGGCCCGACCTCGACCGACTGCGGCACGCCGCCGACCTGATCGACACGGCCCCGACGGCCGAGGTGCTCGCGACCCTGAGGTCGGTGCACCGCTTCCTGGTCGACGAGCTCCTGCCCCACGAGCAGGCCGAGGATGCCCAGCTCTACCCCGTCCTCGACCGGCTCCTCGGGGGCACCGAACCCACCGGCACCATGAGCCGCGGCCACGTCGAGATCGCGCACCACATCCGCCGCATCGGCCACCTGATCGACGACCTCGACCCGACCGCCCCCGACCCCGGCGACCTGGCCGAGCTGCGGCGGGCCCTCTACGGACTCCACGCCGTCCTCGTGCTCCACTTCGCCCAGGAGGACGAGGGCTACCTCAGCCTCGTCGAGTGACCCGGGCGCCCGGGGCGACGAGGGCCCCGAGGGAGACGGCGGTCACGTCGGTACGTTGCCTGCATGGAGCATCGGAACCTCGGTCACACCGGCATGTACGTCAGCCCCCTCTGCCTGGGGGCGATGATGTTCGGCGCCTTCGGCGAGCGCGACCACGACACGTCGATCGGCATCATCCACGCCGCCCTCGACGCCGGCATCAACTTCGTCGACACCGCGGACGTCTACTCCCAGGGCGAGTCCGAGGTCATCGTGGGCAAGGCCCTGGCCGGCAAGCGCGACGACGTCATCCTGGCCACCAAGTTCCACGGCCCCATGGACGTGCCCATGGGCCAGACCGGCGACCCCAACCAGCGGGGCAACTCCCGCCGCTGGATCGTCAAGGAGGTCGAGGAGAGCCTGCGCCGCCTCCAGACCGACTGGATCGACCTCTACCAGGTGCACCGGCCCGACACCGGCACCGACGACGACGAGACCATCGCCGCGCTCACCGACCTCCAGCGCCAGGGCAAGATCCGGGCCTTCGGCTCCTCCACCTTCCCCGCCCACCGCATCGTCGAGGGCCAGTGGATCTCCGAGAAGCGGGCCCTCGGGCGCTTCGTCACCGAGCAACCCCCGTACTCCCTGCTCGTCCGGGGCATCGAGGCCGACGTCCTCCCCGTCGCCGAGCAGTACCGCATGGGCGTCATCCCCTGGAGCCCCCTCGCCGGCGGCTGGCTCACCGGCCGCTTCCGCAAGGGCCAGGACACCCCCGAGACCCACCGCAGCAAGCTCATGCCGCACCGCTTCGACCTCGACAGCCCCGCCAACGCAGCCAAGCTCGACGCCGTCGAGGACCTCGCCCTGCTGGCCGAGGAGGCGGGCCTCCCCCTCATCCACCTGGCCCTCGCCTTCGTCATGGCGCACCCCGCGGTGACCGCCCCCATCATCGGGCCCCGCACCATGGACCACCTCACCTCCCAGCTCGGCGCCATGGACGTCACCCTCACCACCGACGTCCTCGACCGCATCGACGAGATCGTGCCCCCCGGCACCAACCTCTCCACCGACGACGCCGGCTACGTCCCCGACGCCCTGAACGACCCCCACCTCCGCCGCCGCCGCACCGACTGAGGACCCGGACCGGGCCCCGGGACCGCGGCGGGGCGAGCCGCAGGTCGAGGGCTCCACGAGGTCCTCAAGAGGCGTCCACGCGGGGCGAGGTCCCTTACGGGGGTGCCGAGGACGGCACCCGCCGACCGTCGGCGACGACCCGTGAAGGACCCCCGTGACCGAGCTGCTCCCCACCCCCACGCCCCTCGACGACCTGCGCGCCGCCTGCACCGGTGCCGTGCTCGGCCCCGACGACCCCGGCCACGCCGAGGCCGCCCGGGCCTGGAACGTGCGCCACACCCACCGCCCCGCCGTGGTGGTCCGGGCCGAGACCCCCGACGACGTGGCCGCCGCGGTGCGCCACGCCCGGGCCCACGGGATGGAGGTGGCCGTGCAGACCACGGGCCACGGCTTCGCCCGGGCCACCGATGGCGGGCTGCTCATCGACCTGTCCACCCTGGTCGGCGTCACCGTCGACGCCGAGGACCGCACCGCCCGGGTGCTGGGCGGCTCCACCTGGGAGCCGGTGCTGGCCGCGGCCAGCGAGGTGGGGTTGGCCCCGCTGCTCGGCTCCACCCCCCACGTCGGCGCCGTCGGCTACACGATGGGCGGCGGCTTCGGCTGGCTGGCCCGCCACCACGGCCTGGCCATCGACCACGTCCGCTCCTTCGAGCTGGTGACCCCCGCCGGCGAGGTCCAGGTGGCCTCGGCCGACAGCGACCCCGACCTGTTCTGGGCCCTCCTGGGCGGGGGCGCCGGGGGCCTGGGCGTGGTCACGGCCATGACCATCGAGCTCGTCCCGGTCACCACCGTCTACGCCGGCAACCTGCTCTACCCGGCGGCCATGGCCGACGAGGTCATCGCCCGCTACGCCGAGTGGATCGAGACCGTCCCCGACGAGCTCACCTCCTCGGTCGTGCTGATGAACTTCCCGCCCTTCCCCGACGTGCCCGAGCCCCTCCGCGGCCAGTCCTTCGCCATCGTGCGGGGCTGCTGGTCCGGCCCCGTCGAGGAGGGCGAGCAGTGGCTGCGGCCCTGGCGGGAGTGGGCCGAGCCGGCCATCGACATGTTCGGCCCGCTGCCGTTCTCCCAGGCCGCCGCCATCAGCAACGACCCGGTCGACCCGCTGCCCGCCGCGCTGAGCACCGAGTGGCTGACCGACCTCGGCCCCGACGTCGCCCGCCTCCTCGTCGACGCCGCCTTCGCCACCGCCGGGCCGCCCCTGCTCCTGTTCGCCGAGGTGCGCCACGCCGGCGGGGCCGTGGCCCGGGGCACGGCCGGCGCCTTCGGCGGCCGCGACGGCGAGCTCCTCCTGGGCCTGGTGGCGGCCACCCCCACCGACGAGGCCGCGGCGGCCAGCGAGGCCCACATCGCGGCGCTGCGCCACGACCTGTCCGACCACACCCTGGGCCGGGCCTACCTCAGCTTCTGCGACGGCGAGGAGCGCCGGGCCCGCACCGCCGAGGGCTTCGCCGACGACGACCTCGAGCGGCTCCGGCGGGTGAAGGCCCGCGTCGACGGCGACGACGTCTTGTCCTGCGGCCTCGACCTCACCACCGGCTGAGGCCGGTGACCGGCCTCCTCACCCCGGGTGAGCGGAGGGCTCACCCGGGGAGGCGCTCCAGCGGTCGAACGCCGTCAGGCGGTGGGCATCGCCCCCAGGGCGAGGTCCATGGTCACCCGGGCCAGCACGGCCCGCCGGGCCACCAGGCACGACGTGCGGCCGTGGTCGTCGTCGGGCTCCACCAGCAGGGCCGAGAAGGCGAAGCGAGTGGCCATGTCGGTCAGCAGCGCCCGCTCGACCACGGTCGGGTCGACGTCGAGGCCCTCGTCGGCCAGGCCCTCCACGAAGGCGTCGCGCACGTCGGCGACGAGGCTGGTCCACTCCTCCGCGCTGCGGTCGCGGTCGCCCGCTCGCCCCGAGACGAGCTGGCCCAGGTCGCTGCCCAGGGGCGCCACCGACCCGTAGCTCCAGTCGATGGCGGTCACCGTGCCGTCGCCCGGCTCGTGCAGGTTGTCGGGCGCGGCGTCGCCGTGGGCCAGCGAAGTAGGCCAGCAGCACCGGCCGCACGGCGTCGTCGGGCCCGAGGCCCACGTCGGTGAGCGCCTGGGCGAAGCAGGCCATGGCCCGGTCGTGTCCATCTCGGCGTGAGGCCCGCTGCCGCTGTGGCCCGCACGACCGCGGTCTCGTCGCCCATCGTCTCGGAGTAGGTGGACGGACCGCCCAGGGCCTCGCCCCAGTAGGCGGCCAGCCCCTCGGTGTGCTCCGGGTGGAACCCGCGGGAGAAGGCGTGGGACACGACCTCCTCGGCCATCACCCGCTGGTGCCAGGCGTGGGCCAGGCGGACCATGCCCTCGGCCCCACCCGCCGCCTCGTACACGCTCTCCACCGGGCCGACGCTACGGGTCGGTGCCTCCCGCCGCTCGCGCCCAGCGGTGCCGCACGGGCCCGGCCTGGCGCCGGACCCGCCGACGAGGAAGTCGTCGGAGACCCTTGCGTGACGAACACACGTTCGCTACGCTGAGGTCGCTTCCCCTTCGAGGACCAGGGCTCCCGGTCCTCTGCCTGACCAGACCGGCGGCGCCTCCCGTGCGCCCGCCCCTGCTGCCTCGGAGGTGGAACCGTGACCGAGACCCTCGCCCCCCCGGCGACCGGCTGGCCCGTCGCCACCGCGCCCGAGCACGGCCCACCCGATCCCTCCCCCTACACCGGCCTCTCCCCGGCCGAGCGCACCGACCTGGTCGAACAGCTCTCGGGGGCCATCGCCGCCCTGCAGGCCGAGCTGGGCCGGGTGGTGGTGGCCGTCGACCACGCCGGCGACCACCTCGCCGACGGTGCCCTCGACGTGCCCGCCTGGCTGGCCTGGCGGACGGCCAGCACCCGTCGCCACGCCCGGGAGGCGGTGCGGGTGGCCCACGCCCTGGAGTCACTCCCGTGCCTGCGGGCCGCCCTGGCCGCCGGCACGGTGTCGTTCGACCAGGTCCGCCCGGTCACTCGCTTCGCCACGCCCGCGACCGACGAGGACCTGGCCCACCGGCTGCCCGCGTGGTCGGCCGGACAGGCCGAGGCCGTGGCCCGCCGGCTCACGCCCCGCCCCGACGACGAGGCCACCACGGCCCAGGGCCGCCGCGCCTTCCACTGGCGCCCCGACCAGGCCCGGGGCGGGTTCCACTACCGCGGCTTCCTGCCGGCGGAGGCGGGCGAGGCGGTCAACGCCGCCCTCTCCGCCCTGGCCGAGGCGGCCGGGCCCGACGCCGAGACCGGGACCTGGGCGCCGTTCTCCGCCCGCTGCGCCGACGCCCTGCACGACCTCGCGGTGGGCGACCGCCTCCCCGGCCAGTCCGCCCTGGCGGTCCTCCACGTCGAGGCCGCCGCGCTGGGGACGGGGCCGGGCGCCGACGCGGCCGGGGGCGCGGTCGGGCTCGGACCCGTCCTCGTCAACGGCGTGCTCGGGCCGCTGGCGGTGGGCCGGCGCACCGTGCTGCGGTTCCTGTGCGACTGCGACGTGGAGCACGCGGTGGAGGGGCCCGGCGGCACGACCATCGGCATCGGTCGGCGCAGCCGCACCGTGCCCGACTGGCTCCGCCGCCACATCGAGGCCCGCGACGGCACGTGCCGGTTCCCGGGCTGCGAGCGCCCGATCCGCCACGTCCACCACGCCCGGCACTGGACCCGCGACCTCGGCCCCACCGACAGCCCCAACCTGTCCGGGCTGTGCTGGGCCCACCACCACCTGGTGCACGAGGGACGGTGGGAGGTCACCGGCGACGCCGACGGCGAGCTCACCTTCACCAGCCCCCTCGGGCGACGGCTCACCTCCCGCCGACCACCGCTCCGCCCCACCACCCGGGCCGCGGCCGCCCGCATCAGCGGCACCACCCTCACCGTCGCCGGCCCCGACCCGCCCTGACCGGCCGTCCGATCGGGCCGGGACCCGGGAGCACGACGAGATGGCGGCGTCGTGCCCTCCGGCCATGACCGAGGTGGCCGGTGCGGCGGTGGGTGGGCCGCCGGCCGCGACCGGCCCGGGGCTGGGGTCCACCTCGACGTAGCCGACGACATCGGCCTCGTCCAGGGTCGCCCTGTCGCCACCGACGACGGCGGGCCGGGCGACCGCCGCCCACCGCGACCCCGAGGCCCTCGGCGCCCTGCGGGCCTGCCCCCACGGCTGAACCATCGGCGACCCGCCCGCGCCGCGCTCCGGGACGACGCCCGCCAGACTGCGGGACGTGGCGGTCGGCCCCGGAGACCTGGCAGCGCGCCTGGCCCACGTGCGCTGGGTCGGCGGGGGCAGCGGCGCCGGCAAGTCCACCGTGGCGCGGCGGCTGGCCGCGACCCACGGGCTGGAGGTGGTCGACACCGACGCGGCCATGGCCGACCACGCCCGGCGGCTGACACCCGATCAGGCCCCCGCCCTGGCCGCCTTCGCAGCGATGGGCATGGACGAGCGCTGGGTCGACCGCACCCCGGCCGAGATGCTCGCCTCCTTCCACTGGTTCCGGGGCGAGGGCTTCGCCCTCATCGTCGAGGACCTGCTCGCCCTCCCGACCGACCGGCCCGTGCTGGCCGAGGGGTTCCGGCTGCTGCCCCGCCTGGTGGCACCCCTGGTGACCCGGCCGAACCAGGCGGTGTGGCTGCTGCCCACGCCTGCGTTCCGGCGGGTCGCGCTGGAGGCGCGGGGCGGGCTGTGGGACATCGCCGGGCGCACCCGCGACCCGGACCGAGCCCTGGCCAACCTGCTCGCGCGCGACCGCCTCTTCACCGAGCACCTGGTCGAGGAGACGGCGGGGCTCGGGCTGGCGACGATCACCGTCGACGGCGCCGCCGACGATGACATCCTGGTCGACAGGGTCCGCGCCGCACTCGGCCTCTGATCACAGAGGACGAGGAGTCGGCCCGGGGACCACTGTCCTCGTCGGGTCGGCCGGTCAGTCGCGCTGGCGGCGGGAGCGCTCGCCGTTGCCGTAGGAGGCGACGTCGGCGAACAGGGCGATGGCCACGAAGATCCACCCCAGCGTGGACACGCCCCGGACCGGCGCGTAGGCCAGGGCGTAGACCAGCGTCGTCCACGGCAGGAACAGGAACCCCAGGAACCCGGCGAAGCCCGAGTCGAAGGCGATCTCGAGCCGGTCGGTGAACAACCAGAGGAAGAACACCGCCAGCCTCGGTGAGATCAGCGAGATCAGTGCGAGAAGGCAGCCCACGGTGCGTCTCCCTGCGAGGGTCGGCGAGGACCGGCACAGTACTGGTCGCCGGGGCGCGGGGCGGCGGAGGCGACGACCGGGTGGGCTCAGTCCGAGGCTGCGGCCCAGGCGGCCCTGCTCGACGAGGTGCTGCGGAGCGACCCCGGAGCCTGACGGCGCGCCCACCGACCGCGCGCGAGGATGGCAGCCGGTGGCGCGGGCGCCCGGCTCCCTGGTGCCGGGCGCGAGCCGGAGGGAGGCGCGACATGTCGGACGGGAGCTGGTCGGGACCCGGGCAGCAGTGGCCCAGTGGGCCACCGCAGACGCCGGGCACGGTGCCCCCGCCCCCCGGATCGCAGTGGGCGGGCGGCCCTCCGCCGCCGGCGGGTCCCGGACCCGCGGCCGCACCGGCGCCGCCCCTGCCCAATGCGTCCACGGGCCGCACCCTCCTCATCATCGCCGCCGTGCTCCTGGGCGTGGGCGGGCTGGTGGTGGCGGCCACCCCGCTCGGGGACTGGTTCACCGTCTCGTTCGGGCCCGTCGAGCGCAGCGTCAACGGCTACGGGGCGGAGGACTCCTCGGCGTTCGACTCCGGGGACACCAGCGAGGACGACCTCTTCACCTCGGAGGACACCGCCACGGAGTCCTCCGACGACGACTTCGACTGGATCCTGGACCCGTTGCCGGACGGGGCACCGGTGACGGCCGCCGGCCTCGCCCTCGCCCTCGCCGGCGGGGCGCTGCTGCTCCGCTCCCTCCGGCCGGCGCCGACGGCGGCGAAGGCGCGCACCGAGGTGCTGGTGCTCTCCGGGGCCGCGGCCGCAGTCGCCGGGCTCGGCCTGGTGTGGACGGCGTGGTCGTGGTTCGGCTTCAAGGACCAGTGGGACACGCTCCTGGGCGAGCAGCTGCAGGGCGACGACCTCGGCTTCGGGGCCCTGTTCGCCGGTGCCCTCGACGCCGACCCCGGTGGCGGTCTGCTCCTGGCCGGGCTGTCCTTCGTCGGCCTGGGGCTGGTCGCGGCGGTCACCTTCCTGGGCTCGCTCGTCCCCGCCGACCGGCTCCCGTTCACGATCTCCGTGACCCGCACCTCGGCGAGCCCGCCCGCTCCGGCCCCCTGGCCACCGTCGGCGGCACCGCCGTCGCAGCCTGGGTGGGCGGCCCCGGCGACCGGAGGAGGACCGGTGCCACCGCGGCCGCAGGCCGGGCCATCGGCGGGGGTCCCGCCCCAGGCGCCACCCCACGGGGCACCACCCGGGACCCCGCCCGGGACGCCGCCGCCGTGGCCCGGCTGACGGCCGGCGACGCCGAGGGCGGGGGGCCGGTCAGCGGTGGGAGGTGACCGGGACCTCGGCCAGCACGGCGTCGGGGCGGGGGATGAGCCGGTCGACCACGTGCATCGTGCCCCGGGCGAGGGAGGTGAGCGACCAGCAGACGAAGAGGAGGAGGATCATGGGGTGATCGTGCGCCTCGTCGCCGGCCCCGACCAGTGCCCGGGCACCCCTCCCCCTCCGGCTCGCGACCCTCTGACCAGCGACGATCGTCTCAACCGGGCTGGATGCCGTCCCAGGACCAGTGCGGCATGCGGAGCCCGTCGGGCACGTCGTCGGCCGACGCCTCGTAGGCCGCCATCGTCGTGCGCGTCGCCCAGGTGAAGTAGTCGAGCAGGACCTGCCGGACGGGGTCGTCGAGGCCGACGTCGGTGAGGGCGGCGTCGAAGCAGGCGACGGCCCGGTCGTCCATCTCGCCGTGGGGCCCGTTGCCGCTGTGGGCCCGGACCACCCCGCTCTCGTCGCCCATCGACGCCGAGTAGGTGGCCGGCCCACCCAGGGCCTCGGCCCAGTAGGCGGCCAGCCGCTCGGTGTGCTGCGGGTGGACGCCGTGGGAGAAGGCGTGGCCCACCACGTCGTCGGCCAGCACCCGCTCGTGCCAGGCCTGGGCCAGGCGGACCATGCCGTCGGTGGCGCCGGCCGCCTCGTAGACGCTCTCCACGAGGCCGACGCTACGACCTGGCATCGTCGGGCGCGGCGCGGCGTGGCGGGCTTCACCTTCACCAGCCCCCTCGGCCGGCGCCTCACCTCGCGCCGACCACCGATCCGCCCGACCGCCCGGGCCGCCGCGGCCCGCATCAGCGGCACCACCCTCACCGTGGCCGCCCCCGCGCCGGGCCGCCGTGACGTGGCCGAGCCGGGTCGTCGTCGAGGTGTCCGCCCCCAGAGCCGCTCCGAGGGAACAGCCCCTCGTGCCCACGAGGTCATCCCCCCGGCGCGGCGCCGGGCCGCGCCGTACCCTCCGGCCATGACCGAGGTGGCCGACGCGACGGTGGGCGGACCCCCGGCGCCGACCGGGGCCGGGCTGGATGGGATCCCGTCGATCGACATGCTCGACCCCGCCACCCAGGACCGGGTGGACGAGGTCTACGCCGAGCTCCACGCCGACGGGCACTGGATGGCCCGGGGCCCGATGTGGTCGACGGTCGTCAGCGACGCCGCGGCCCGCGAGCTGTGGCGCGACGACCGCTTCGCCACCCCGATGGCCGCCATGCTCGAGCTCCAGGGGATCACCGAGGGGCCGGTGCACGCCCGCACGCGCCGCAACGTCCTGGCCCTGGAGGGCGCCGACCACTCCCGGGTGCGCCGACTGGTCTCGCCCGCCTTCACGCCCCGGTCCGTGTCCCGCCTCCGTCCCCGGATGCGGTCGTACCTGCACGACCGCCTCGACGAGGTCGGCCCCGCCGGCCACTGCGACCTGGTGCCGGCGGTGGCCGAGACCTACCCGATCGCCATCATCGGCGAGGTCGTCGGCGCCCCGCCCTCGGACTGGCCCCTCCTGTCCCGCCTGGCCGACACGATCATGGCGGTGGTCGGCTTCGAGGTGGCGAGCCGGCTCGACGAGATCGAGGCGGCCTACGCCGAGCTGGAGGCCTACATCGACGCCCTCGTGGCCGAGCGGCGGGCGCGACCGACCGACGACCTCCTGTCGGACCTGGTGGCGGCCAGCGACGAGGACGGCGACCGGCTCACCTCGCTCGAGCTGCGCGACCTGGTCACCAGCCTGCTCCTCGGCGGCACCGACACCACCCGCAACCAGCTGGGCCTGGCCGTGCTGCGCCTCGTCCAGCACCCCGACCAGTGGGCCCGCCTGGGCGACGACCCCGACGCGGTGGTCGCCGCGGTCGACGAGGTCCTCCGCTTCGACCCCACCGCCTCGGGCACCATGCGGGTGGCCAAGGAGGACGTCACCTACCGCGACGTCACCTTCCCCGTCGGCAGCCTGGTGATGCTGTCCTCCAGCGCCTCCAACCGCGACCCGGAGGTCGTCGGGTGCCCACAGGCCTTCGACACCGCGGCCGAGCGGCCGGGGTGGACGTCGCTCACCTTCGGCACCGGCCCGCACTACTGCCTGGGCGCCAACCTGGCCCGGGCCGAGCTGCAGGAGGCCCTCACCATCCTCCCCGCCCGACTCGGCGATCTCCGCCTCGACGGCGAGGTGGAGATGAAGCCGTTCATGAGCCTCTACGGCCCCGCCCGCCTGCCCCTCGCCTTCACCCACCGGACCCGGGCCGAGGTCGCCGCCGAGCGCTGAGTGGCCCCGGACCGGACGTCGGACCGACGAGGGCCCGCCCTACGCCAGGGACACCAGCCCCGTGTGGTCGTCGGTGGGCAGGTCGCCGACGGTGACGGCGGTGACCTCCGAGCGCAGCAGCTCGGCGTCGCCGCCGAGGACGGTGACGAAGGCGGTGTCGGCCGCGTCGCGCCCGGTGGCCACCCGGACCAGCGAGGGCCGGGGAGCCAGGCGGGTGGGGTCGAGGATGCGCCACCGCCCGTCGACGTGGGCCTCGACGACGGCGTGGAAGTCCATGGGCGACAGCCCGGGGGCGTAGACGCCGACCAGGCGGGCCGGCACCTCCAGGGCCCGCAGCACGGCGATGGCCAGGTGGGCGAAGTCGCGGCACACGCCCCGGCCCCGCAGCAGCGAGTCGACCGCGGTGTCGAGCGGACCGCTCGAGCCGGCCTCGTAGGTGAGCCGGCTGGCGGTCCACTGCCCGACCCCGGTCAACAGCTCGGGACCGACGGGCAGGTGGCCCAGCTCGTAGGCGGCGAACCCGCTGAGCACGTCGGAGGGGCAGTAGCGGCTCTGGCGCAGGTAGGTGAGCTGCTCGTCGTCGAGGCCCGACGACGGCGCCGGCTCACCGCCGGCGGCGGCCTCCACGGTGGCGGCGTAGGCGATGCGCAGGGCGCCGACCGGGCTGCGCACCACGTGGGCCACCGACCCGTGGTCGGCCGCGACCACCTCGACGGGCAGGTCGACCCCGTCGACGGTGACCGCGACGATCTCCTCGGGCCGGGCCCCGGCCGACTGGGCCGGGGCCACCCGGAGGACGATGGTCGCCGGGTCGGTGACGTCGAAGTCGAGCTCGCAGCCGACCCAGCGCGCCGCGCTCACCCGCGGAGCGACGCGTCGGGGGGCGGTGCCACCCGTCCACGGTAACCGTGGGCCGGCGGATCGGGACCGGAGCCGTCAGGCGCGGGTCAGGCGCCGGCGGCGACCGCACGGCACGCACAACCCGGTTGCGGCGCGGGGCCGGGTCGACCACCGTGGCGCCGTGGCCACCCACATCCACCGCGTCACCGTGCGCGGCCGCTTCACCGGGCTCACCGACGCCCAGCGCGCCGCCCTGTGCGCCGTCGCCGACGACCACGAGGCCCTGACCGCCCGGTTCACGCCCGACGGAACGCTCGTCTACGACCGTTCCCTCGACTTCTTCAGCGTGCGCGTGGAGGTCCGGGAGCGGACCGACGACGACGCCGGCGGCGACGAGGTGACGGCGCGGGCCGAGGCCGCCGGACGGGAGCGGGCCCAGCACCTGCTGGCCGACCTCGGCGTGACCGGACGGCTCCTGCGCACCACGAGCACCGACATGGCCTCGATCTGGCACTGAGCCCGCCCGGACGGACCGAAGGGCGCGCCCGAGACGGACCGGAAGGCGCGGCCATCCGAGGGCGGGCGCGGGGTGTCGGCACCGGGTGGTGCGGGTCGGGCCGGGGCCCGGGGACGTTCGGGTGTCGGATCAGGCCGCCGTGGTCTCGGTCGACGGGTCCTCCGCCGTCACGTCCTCGGTCACCAGGCGCAGGCGACGGGGCCGGAGCCCACGCCCCACCCGCGCCACCGCCCGGCCCAGGGCCTGGACGGCCCAGCAGAGGAACATGATCAGGATCACGGGCCGAGCATGGACCGGTCGAGCGGCCCTGCCCACGGGTCGGGCACCCCTCCCCGGGTGCCGCCTCAGCCCCCGAAGCGCGCCGCGTAGGCCTCCCGCACCCGGTCGCGGTCGCGGGGCAGCAGGTCGGCCGCCTCGCACCCCGCGACCACCAGCCGGGCCTGCTCCTCCAGCGGCGCCGCGGTGTCGGCCGAGGTCGTCGCCCGGCGCGCTCGGCACAGCAGGTGGAGGGCCTCCAGCAGGTACACGCAGACGGTGGGCTGGGCCCGGGCCGCCAGGCGCAGCTCGTCGAAGGCCAGGCCGACCACGGTGGCGTGGTCCGGAGCCTCGGGGCGCAGCAGGCGGCGGCCCTCGGCGTCAGCGCGGCCCCGGGGCGGCGCGTCGCGCTCGAGCAGCTCGTGGAGGACGGCGCACAGGTGGAAGATGGCGTCCTGGGCGGTGGTGGGGTCGTTGACCCCGGGCGAGAGGGCCCGCAGGCCGACGTCGACGAGCTGGCGCACGCCGTAGGCGGCGTCCTGCTGGAGCGTGCGGCTCTCACCCACGTGGACCAGGGCCTGCACCCGGCGCTCCACCTCCGGCCGGGCGTCGGGCTCGGGGACCGGCCACACGGTGGCGAGGGGCGTGCCCGCGACCGCGTAGCGACCGACGTCGGACTCCAGGCGCACCACCCCGCCGGGCGGGGCCACGGCGAGCAGGGCGTCCGCGTCGACGTACTGGATCCAGCCGTTGGTCCCGAAGCGGACCTCGTGGCCGTCGACCGGCGGCGGGTCGACCACCGCACCGGGGTCCCCGGCGCCCGGAGCCGGCCAGTTCTGCTCCACACTGCGCAGCGAGTCGTCGGTGACCCCGTGGAGCAGCTCGCTCACGTCCATCGAGTGGGCGCTGTGGTTGATGAAGGCGATGGTGGCGAGGATGGCGGCCAGGCCCAGCAGCAGGGCCAGGGCCACCGACAGGTTGGGCACGACGGGCTGGCCGCTGTCGTCGAGGGCGTCGCGCACCGACCGCAGCACCACCAGGCAGTAGGTGAAGGTGCCCACCACGAGGCCCATGACCCGCTTGTTGAACGGGTCCCGGAAGAGGCTGTGCACCACCCGGGGCGAGTACTGGCTCGACGCCAGCTGGATCACCAGCAGCGAGATCGAGAAGGCGATGCCGGCCACCGTGATGGTCGCGGTGGCGACCGTGGACAGCACGGCCCGGGCGTTGTCGACGGTCGACTCGAGGATGAACGGCAGCCCGACGTCGTGCTCGGTGAGGTGGGCGTCGACCTCCAGGCTGACCTGCCCCAGCACCGCGCCGCCCAGCACGAACAGCATGGGGACGAAGAACAGGCTGCCCCGCACCCGGTCGAGGAGGGCCGCCAGTCCGATGCGCACCGGTCCACCCTGCCACCCCGCCGCCGGGTCCGGCGGGAGCACCCGGGCCCGTGAGAGGGCCCGGAGCGGTGTCCTCCCCTCGGCGGCGGGGTCTGCGACGTGCTGGTCTGCCATGCGACCGACGACCGAGAGGCGGCGACGGAGGTCATCGAGGCCCTGGCCGCCGCTCGAGGTGTGCTCGTCGCCGCGCTGCGTCCAGGGCCGGCACCGCGGCGAGCAGGGTCGGTGGGCCGCACGGCCCCGGTCGAGCTCCCTGGCGACGGCCGAGCTCCCTGGCGACCGCCGAGCTCCCTCGCGACCGCCATCCCCCTGGCTGTCACACCCGGCTGGGAGGATCGGGCCATGGCCTTCGGACAGCAGTCAGGACCCCCCGCCACCTCGCGGCAGATGCGCGACCTCATGGCACTGGTCACCGATGCCGGCCACATCGACCTGCGCGACGCGCGCGGGCCCCTGGGTCTCACCCAGCGCCAGGCCGGCGGCAAGTTCACCCGCGACGAGGCCGACGCCCTCATCGGCCTGCTGGAGTCGGCGGCCGACGCCGACGGGCCCGGCGGTCCGCCCGGTGCCCTCGACGAGGGCCACCGCATCAGCCGCGAGGAGCGCAAGGCGGCCGAGGCCGCCCTGGCCCTGCGCGACGTCCCCGATGCCGTGCTGGCCGGCGAGCTCCAGCGCCGGGGCTGGGCCGTGATGGAGCCCTGACCGACCGGCGACGGCGGCCCGGCGGTCACGAGGTGCCAGGACGACCTGTCCATGGACACCGTGTGCCTGGACACTGTGTGCCTGGCACAACCTGTCCCACACGACCACTGCGGGCGGATGGGGGCGCCGGCAGCGGTACCGTCCGCCCACCCGCCGTCGACGACCGCGGCCCGACGAAGGGACCCCGCCATGCGCTACGAGTACGACACCCAGGTGAACAAGGGCGACATCAACATGCGGTCGCTGGCCTCGGACCTCAACGCGCGGGGCGGCGACGGCTGGCGCCTGGCCCACGTCTACTCCCAGGGCGGCAACACGATCCTGATCTACGAGCGCGCCGTCGACTGATCCGCCGGTCCGCCGCCCGCGCCGACCCGTCGTCGGCCAGGACAGTGTGGGCCTGGCACACAGTGTCCACGCGGTCACGAGGTGCCGGCGTCAGCGGTCGCCGGAGATGCGGCCTCGGAAGGTGACCAGGCCGCCCAGGACCACCAGCACGATGATCACCGCGACGAGGCCGGCCTCGACCAGGCTCAGGCGGGCCAGCAGCACCGGATCACACGTCGCAGCCGTCGGGCCCGCAGGCGTCGCCGGCGCCGGTGGCGGCACTGGTCGCCGGTCGCCGCGACCGCGGCCTCCCGATCGGACCAGGCCCGGCGCAGGACCTTGCCCAGCACCTCGGGGGGCTGGGCGCCGGAGAGGCCCAGGCGCTCGTCGACGACGAAGAAGGGGACGCCGGTGACGTCCATCTGACGGGCGGCGGCGATGTCGGCGGCCACCGCGTCGGCGTGGGCGTCTCCGGCGAGGACCTCGTCGACCTCGGCCGGGTCGAGGCCCACGTCGACCGCGGCCTTCCGCAGTGTGTCGTGGCTGCCGATGGGGTCGCCGTCGGTGAAGTAGGCCCGGCCCAGGCGGTGCTTCAGGGCCACCTGCACATCCCGCTCGCGGGCGAGGTGGAGCAGGCGGTGGGCGTCGAAGGTGTTGCCGCTGATGGCCCGGTCGAAGCGGAAGTCGATGCCCCGCTCCGCCCCCAGGCTCACGATCCGGGCGGCGTTGGCCTTGATCTGGCCCACCGACGTGCCGTACTTCCGGGCCAGGGCCTCGGTGTGCTCCTCCGGCGTCTGGGTGACGGCGTGGGGGTCGAGCTGGAACGAGTGCAGCACCACCTCGACCCGGTCGGGACCCTCCAGGTCGTCGATCGCGGCCTCCAGGTTGGCCAGGCCGATGAAGCACCAGGGGCACACCACGTCGGACCACACGTCCACGGTCAGGGTCGTCGCATCGCTCATCAGGGGGTCCAACCGCCCCGGGCGGCCCGCTGTTCCGCCGGGTCGACCATGGGCGCCGCACCGGTGCGCCCGTAGGCTTGCCCTCCCCGCCACCGACGTCGGGGACGGGGCGGCCACCACGGTGGGCGCCCGAGCGCGAGGAGAGCCCCATCAGCACCGACGACCCCCAGCCCCCCGACGACGTCGGCGTGCCCGCCCCCGACGCGGGCGCGGCGGCCGAGGCCGACGACACCACCGCCTTCGCGGCCCGGGCCGAGGAGGCCGAGGCCGACCCTGCGGTGCACCCGGCCGACGACGTCGCCCGGGCCGACGAGTCCCCCGACGGCGTCGAGGAGGAGGACGAGGAGGAGGAGCCGGACGAGGAGGGCGGACGGGTCGCCCTGGACCTGGCCGCCGTGTCCGCCATCGACCCCCACACCGGCGAGCCGGCCGGCGACGCTCCCACCGACGACGACGTCCCCGCCTCCGACGCCGACCACCCCCGCCCGGGCCGGGTCGACGGACCGGCCCGCGACGAGGAGGGCGACGACCGGCGCCGCACCGCGCCGGACCACGGTGACGAGCCGGAGGCGGCCGCCCCGGCCTCGGCCCCCGAGCCGGCCCCCGCTGTCGACGCCGAGGACGCCGGGCCCACCTTCGCCGACCTGGGCCTGCGGCCCGAGCTGCTCGACGCCCTGGCCCGCCTGGGCTACGAGGAGCCCACGCCCATCCAGCGCGAGGCCATCCCGACCATGCTCACCGGGCGCGACCTCCTGGGCCAGGCCGCCACCGGCACGGGCAAGACGGCGGCCTTCGCCCTCCCGATCCTGGAGAACCTCGAGGTCGGACGGCGGGGCCCGGCGCCCACCGCCCTGGTGCTGGTGCCGACCCGCGAGCTGGCCATCCAGGTGTCCGAGGCGGTCCACCGGTACGGCCGGACCCTCGACGCCCGCGTGCTGCCCATCTACGGCGGCCAGCCCATCTTCCGCCAGCTGCGCGCCCTGCAGGCCGGCGTCGACGTGGTCGTGGCCACGCCGGGCCGGGCCATCGACCACATGGGGCGGGGCAGCCTCGACCTCGACGCGGTCGAGACCGTCGTGCTCGACGAGGCCGACGAGATGCTCGACATGGGCTTCGCCGAGGACATCGAGGAGATCCTGGGCCGAGCCCCCGAGGACCGCCAGACGGTGCTGTTCTCGGCCACCCTGCCCCGGCGCATCGTCGCCATCGCCGATGCCCACCTCACCGATGCGGCCCGCATCCAGGTCCAGCGCGAGCAGACCCCCGAGGGCGAGGACCCCAAGGTCCGTCACATCGCCTACCTGGTCAACCGCCCGCACAAGGCCACCGCCCTGGGGCGCATCCTCGACGTGGAGTCCCCCACCGCGGCGCTGGTGTTCTGCCGCACCCGGGCCGAGGTCGACGGGCTGACCGAGACCCTCAACGGTCGCGGCTACCGGGCCGAGGCCCTCCACGGCGGCATGGACCAGACCCAGCGCGACCGGGTGATGGGCCGGCTGCGCTCCGGCACCGCCGACCTGCTGGTGGCCACCGACGTGGCCGCCCGGGGCCTCGACGTCGACCAGCTCACCCACGTCGTCAACTTCGACGTCCCGTCCGCCCCCGAGGCCTACGTGCACCGCACCGGCCGGGTCGGGCGCGCCGGGCGGGAGGGCGTGGCCATCACCCTGGCCGGGCCCCGCGAGCACCGCCAGCTCAAGGTCATCGAGAAGGTCACCGGGCGCACCATCGCCGTCGAGCAGGTGCCCTCGGTGTCGGATCTCCGCAACCGGCGCCTGGAGCTCACCCGGGAGAACCTGGAGGAGGTGCTGGTGGCCGATGAGCACGACTCGGTGCGGGCGGTGGTCGAGTCCCTCAGCGACGAGTGGGACCTCATGGAGATCGCCCTGGCCGCGGTGAAGATGGCCCACGAGGCCACCGTGGCCGCCGGTGGCGACGACGAGGAGGACATCCCCCGCGTCGACCTGCGCTCCGAGCGCAGCGCCAAGGGCCGGCCCGACCGGAACAAGGGCGGGCGCCCCGACCGGGGTCGTCCCGACGGCGGCCCGGCCAAGGGCAAGCCGGGCCGCAACGCCCACACCGGGGCGGAGATGACCCGCCTGTTCGTGAGCGCCGGGCGCGAGCAGCGGGTGCGCCCCGGCGACCTGGTCGGCGCCATCGCCGGCGAGACCAGCCTGAAGGGCCGCGACATCGGCGGCATCGACATCCAGGCCCGCTTCTCCCTGGTGGAGGTGCCCAGCGACAGGGTCGACGAGGTGATCGACGGGCTGCGGTCCACGACCCTGCGGGGCCGCAAGGTCACCGCCCGTCGCGAGCGCTTCTAGCGGCGGTCAGTCCTCGGACAGGCGGGGCGGGAAGCCCCCGGTGGCCACCGGGCCCCAGCGCTCCGGGGTGATGCGGACCAAGCACTTGCCCTGGCGCACCATGGCCTCGCGGTACTCGTCCCAGTCCGAGTGCTCGCCGGAGATGGAGCGGAAGTAGTCGACCAGCGGCTCGAGGGCCTCGGGCAGGTCGAGCACCTCGGCGGGGCCGTCGACCTGCACCCACGCCTCGTTCCAGTCGTCGGAGAGGACCATGATGCTGGCCCTCGGTTCCCGGCGGAGGTTGGCCACCTTGGCCCGCTCCGGGTACGTCGCGATGACGATGCGGCCCTCCGGGTCGACGCCGGCCGAGACGGGGGACATCTGCGGGCTCCCGTCCCGCCTCGTGGTGGAGAGGATGTGGCGGTGGCGGGGACGGACGAAGTCGAGAAGGGCGTCGCGGTCGACGTCGTCGTTCGTGGCGATGGTCGGGCTCATGGGGGCAGTCTGCCCCTCCACGACCCTCCCACCCTCGTGTCCGATCCCCGCCAGCCAACCGTCCCGGACCCCGGCATGCTGGGTCCTGTGATCGACGACCCCGACCGCTGCTACGCCGCCGTGCGCAGCCGCGACGCCCGCTTCGACGGGTGGTTCACCACCGGCGTCACCTCGACCGGCATCTACTGTCGGCCCAGCTGTCCGGCGGCCACGCCCAAGCGGGCCAACGTCCGCTTCTTCCCCACCCCGGCCGCGGCCCAGGGCGCCGGGTTCCGCTCCTGCAAGCGGTGCCGGCCCGACGCCAGCCCGGGCTCGCCCGAGTGGGATGCCCGGGCCGACGTCGTGGCCCGGACCGTGCGCCTCATCGCCGACGGTGTGGTCGACCGCGAAGGTGTGGCCGGCCTGGCCCGACGGCTCGGCTACAGCGCCCGCCAGCTCCAGCGCCTGCTGGTGGCCGAGCTGGGCGCCGGGCCCCAGGATCTGGCCCGAGCCCAGCGGGCCCAGACCGCCCGCACCCTCATCGAGACCACGGACCTCCCCTTCTCCCACATCGCCTTCGCCGCCGGCTTCGGCAGCATCCGCCAGTTCAACGACACCGTGCGGGCCGTGTTCGACCGCACCCCGGGAGGTCTGCGCACCGCCGGGCGCCGGGCCCCCACCGCGGCGGTCGCACCGGGCACGGTCACGCTGCGCCTGGCCCACCGCCGGCCGCTGGCCGCAGGACCGCTGCTGTCGTTCCTCGTCGGCCATGCGGTGGCCGGGGTGGGTGAGGCCCACCTCGACGCCGACGGGCGGGTGGCCGGCTTCCGCCGCACCCTCGACCTCCCCCATGCGCCGGCCACCGCCACGCTCGTCCCCGCCGAGGACCACATCGCCGCCACCCTCCGGCTGGGCGACGTCCGCGACCTCACCGCCGCGGTCGCCCGCCTGCGCCGCCTGCTCGACCTCGACGCCGACCCCGTCGCCGTCGACGCCCACCTCGGCACCGACCCCCTGCTGGCCCCGCTGGTCGCCGCCCACCCCGGCCTCCGCGTGCCGGGCACCGTCGCCGGCTTCGAGGTGGCGGTGCGCTCGGTCGTGGGCCAGCAGATCTCGGTGGCCGGCGCCTCCACCGTGATCGGCCGCCTCGTCGCCGCCCACGGCCGACCCCTGGCCGCACCCGACGGCGGGCTCACCCACCTGTTCCCGACGGCCGAGGCGGTGGCCGCGGTCGACCCGACCACCCTGCCCATGGTGCGGAGCCGGGGCCGGGCCCTCGTCCGCCTGGCCGGGGCGGTGGCCGACGGCGAGGTCGACCTCGACACCGGCGCCGACCGCGACCACACCCGTGCCGCCCTCCTCGCCCTCGAGGGCATCGGGCCCTGGACCGCCGAGTGCATCGCCCTCCGCGCCCTGGGCGACCCCGATGCCCTCCCCGCCACCGACCTCGGCGTGCGCCGATCCCTCAACCGCCTGGCCGGACCCGAGGCCGCGACCCCCGCGGCGGTGACGGCGCGGGCCGCGGCCTGGCGGCCGTGGCGGGCCTACGCCACCCTGCACCTCTGGAGCGTGACACCGTGACCCCCACCACCGACCTGCACCGCACCACCCTCGACTCGCCCATCGGCGTGCTCGTCCTGGTCGCCTCCGACGCGGGCCTGCGCGCCGTGCTGTGGCCCGACGAGCGCACCGGCCGGGTGCCGCTGCCCGACGGGATCCCCGACGACCCCGACCACCCGGTGCTGGTCGCGGCGACGAGCCAGCTCGACGAGTGGTTCGCGGGCGACCGCACCGACTTCGACCTGCCCCTCGACCCGGCCGGCACCGCCTTCCAGCAGGCGGTGTGGCAGGCCCTGGTCGCCATCCCCCACGGCCGCACCCGCACCTACGGCGAGGTGGCCGAGGCCGCCGTGGGCGACAGGGGCAAGGCCCGGGCCGTGGGCGCCGCCATCGGCCGCAACCCCCTGTCGATCGTGGTGCCCTGCCACCGGGTGGTGGGCGCCGACGGATCGCTCACCGGCTTCGCCGGCGGCCTGGCGACCAAGCGGCGCCTGCTCGACCACGAGACCGGCGGTGCCCTCCCCCTCGGCGGGGCCTGAACGGCACCCCCGGACGCTCGCGCCCACCGATCGAGGTCCCATCGCCCACGCGGCCGCATCCGGCTCGGTGGACGCCCGGGGCCCCGGCCGGGGTGCGCTTCCCTGGGCGCCCGCCAGCGGCCACCCTGGGGTCCATGAGTGCCACGGACCTCGACACCGACGCCGTCATCGCCGCCCTCGGCCTCCAGCCCCACCCCGAGGGCGGCTGGTTCGCGGAGACGTGGCGCCACGAGCGCGACGACGGCTCCCGCGGGACGGGCACCGCCATCTACTTCCTGCTGGAGGCCGACCAGAGCTCGCACTGGCACACCGTCGACGCCGTGGAGATCTGGCACCACCACGCCGGCGCCCCCCTCGACCTCCTCGTGGCCGACCGCCCCGAGGGTCCGGTCCACACCCGGCGCCTGGGTCCGGACCTGGCCTCCGGCCAGCGCCCCCAGGGCCAGGTGCCCGCCGGGGCCTGGCAGGCGGCCCGGCCCGTCGGCGGCGCGGTCCTGGTCAGCTGCACTGTCAGCCCCGCGTTCTCCTTCGACGGCTTCGTGCTGGCCCGCCCCGGGTGGGAGCCGGGCGCCGGGGACCCCCGCGCCTGAACCTCGGGGTCGGTCCCCTGAGCCCCGAGGTCGGCGGCGCGGCGATCAGGGCCGAGCCTCTCTCCGGACAGGACCGGCGCGGCCGCGGCGTCCTACGCGTCGCTCGGACGGACCTGCCGTGCTCACCCGGCCGGCCTGGCCTGCCGGCTCGGCCTCCAGGCACACTGGGCCGGTGACCGCGCCGACCGACGCCCCCTCCGGAGGCGACCACGGCCCGGTCGCGGCCCCACCCCCATCCGACCCCCAGGAGCGGCGTCGGCTGGTGCTGGCCGCGGCCCTCTTCTTCGGCGGCCTGGTGGTGGTCATCGCCGCGGTGGCGCTCCTGAGCGGGGACGCCGGCGACGCCCGCCCGTCGGCCACCACCCAGGCCTGCGCGACCGACGACGCCGAGTGCCTCGCGGCCCAGCAGTCGGTCGAGCGGCCCGGCATCATCCCCCGACCCGGCGAGGGCCAGGCCCCCGACGAGCCCGGCGACCGCGGCGGCTGGGAGCAGATCGCCCTGTTCGGGGTGCTCGTCGGCGCCCTCGCCCTCATCGTCGTGCTGGTGGTGCGGGCCGCCCGCCGCCACCAGACCCGCCCTCGCACCAACGCCCCCCACCGCACCTGAGGCGCCTCGTCACCATCGGTCTCGACGGGTCGGCTCGGCGTCGCTCGCCGACGGGCTAGCGGACCAGGCTGGCCAGGGCCCAGAGCGCGGCGATGCCACCAAGGCCGGCCATCACCAGGCTGCGGGCCACGGGGGCCCGGGTGCCCTCGGCCTGGCGGGCCGGCGGGGGGCGGACCACGGCCAGCAGGTTGCCCACGAGCATGGCCCCGCCGAAGGCGAGGAGGAGGTAGGCGAGGAGGTCGTCGCCGAGGAAGAACCCGCCGCCGGCGTCGTCGGTGGACGCCAGCAGCGCGGCGACCAGGAGGGGGGCGGACGACACGACGCCGAGGCTACGGGCGGCCTCCCGGAGGCCGGACATCGCGTCGCGGCCGGGCTCACATCGTCGGGCCGGGCGCCGATGGAGGTGCAGCCCACGGGCCGTCTCATCCCACCCGCCGCGACACCACGAGCGCCGCGTCGGGGTCGGCTCGTCGGACAGGGGCCGGCTCCGGGAACCCCCTCCCACCGGAGCCGGCCCCGACCCCCTCGCCCGGGCCCCGACCCCCGCAGCGCATGTGCGAGGCTCGTCCGCCGTGGACGCCGCGCCTCCCACCGTCGTCGACCGCCCGGCCGGGTCCGCGGTCGGCCCGGCCGAGCTGCCGCCCACCCCGGAGGGGCGGATCTCGCTGGGCGCGGCCGTCGTCGCCCTCGTCTGCTTCGCGGTGGCGGTCGTGCTGGTCTCGATCCCGGTCCGCACCCCCGGGGTGCAGGACTGCGGGACGCCGACGGGGTACCTGCTCGAGGGACGCCTCGATGTGGTGCCCGACGCCCAGGACCGCATCCTCGGCCCCGACGGCCAGCCCCTGACCCTCGACGAGGAGACGGCCCAGGCCGCCCGGGAGCACCCGTGCCAGGAGCGGGTGGCCGATCGGGCCGTGCCCGCCGGGGTGCTGGTGCTGGCCGGCACGCTCCTCGGCCTGGCCGCCTTCGCGGTCGAGGTCCTCGTGGTCCGTCCCCGGCGCCGCCGGGCCTGGCGGGCGGCCGTGCAGGCCGCCCCGCCGGTGCCGCTGCCCACCCCCGGGTCGGGCCCGACCACCGCGCCCGGGGGCGACACCACGTCGCCCTGGGGGCAGTCGGACCCCGCCGGGCCGCCCGACCGACCCGGATCGCCCGACCGAACCGCGCCTGTCGATCCCGGGGCGGCCCCGCCCTCGCCAGGCCCCTCGTCGCCCGACCCGCCCTCGTCGCCGACGTGAGCCCGGGTCCCCGGGACCGGGCCGATCGGGTCGACCCCGCCCCCTCGCGCCGGCGGCGCCGCCCCCGGCCCACCGTCGGCTGGCGGGAGTGGGTCGGCCTGCCCGACCTGGGCGTGGAGGCCATCAAGGCCAAGGTCGACACCGGCGCGGCCACCTCGTCGCTGCACGCCTGGGACATCGAGGAGGTGGGGACCGACGCCGAGGGCCGCCCGACGCTGCGCTTCGGGGTCCACCCCGCACAGCGCGACGCCCGGACCGAGGTGGTCGCCACCGCCGCCCTGACCGGGTGGCGCAAGGTCCGCTCCTCCAACGGGCAGGTCGAGGAGCGGCCCGTGATCACCACCACCCTCGCCCTGGGCGACGCCCTCGTGCCGATCGACATCACCCTCACCCGGCGCGACGCCATGGGCTTCCGGATGCTGCTGGGCCGCTCCGCCCTCCGGCGCCGGGTGCTGGTCGACCCGGGCCGGTCGTTCCTGACCGGTCGGCCCGGAGCGGCGCCGGGCCCGGCCGGTAGGGTCGAACGCCCGTGAAGATCCTCATCCTCTCCCGCAACAGCAGCCTGTACTCGACCCGGCGCCTCAAGGAGGCGGGCGAGGCACGGGGGCACAGCGTGCGCGTCATCGACTACCTGCGCTGCTACATGAACATCACCGCGCACCGGCCGGCGATCATCTACCAGGGCGGCGAGCTCGACGAGGTCGACGCCGTGATCCCCCGCATCGGCGCCACCCACACGTTCTACGGCTCGGCCGTGGTGCGCCAGTTCGAGGTGATGCACACCTTCGCGGCCAACGAGAGCCAGGCCATCAACCGCAGCCGGGACAAGCTCCGGTGCCTGCAGATCCTCGCCCAGGAGGGCATCGGCCTCCCGGTCACCGGCTTCGCCCACTCCACCAAGGACATCGACGGCCTGCTCGACACCGTGGGCGGGGCGCCGGTGGTGGTGAAGCTGCTGGAGGGCACCCAGGGCATGGGCGTGGTGCTGGCCGAGACCAAGAAGGCGGCCGAGTCGGTCATCGGCGCGTTCCGCCAGCTCGACGCCAACATCCTCGTGCAGGAGTTCATCAAGGAGGCCAAGGGCGCCGACATCCGGGTCATCGTCATCGGCGGCCGGGCGGTGGCGGCCATGAAGCGCCAGGGGGCGCCGGGCGAGTTCCGCTCCAACATCCACCAGGGCGGCAGCGCCGAGAAGATCAAGCTGACGCCCGAGGAGCGCTCCACCGCGGTCCGGGCGGCCAAGCTCATGGGCCTCGGCGTGGCCGGCGTCGACCTGCTGCGCTCCAACCACGGCCCGGTGGTGATGGAGGTCAACTCGTCACCCGGCCTGGAGGGCATCGAGGGCGCCACCGGCGTCGACGTGGCCAGCAAGGTCATCGAGTACGTCGAGAAGAACCAGCCCCTGCGCCGCCCCCGGCGCACCCGGAAGGCCTGACCCCCCGCCCGTGGCCGCGCCCCGGCGGGCCCCGCTCAGCATCGGCGGCCAGGAGGTCCTCCCCGGCCGCAAGGCCGGCCTCGAGCTGCCGGTCGCCACCCTGCCGACGGGCAGCTCGTTCTCGCTGCCGCTGTCGGTGGTCCACGGCAGCCGGCCGGGCCCGACGGTGTGGCTGTCGGGGGCCATCCACGGCGACGAGCTCAACGGCGTCGAGATCATCCGGCTGGTGCTGCGCGAGCTGCGAGCCGCGAACCTGGCCGGCACCGTCATCGCCGCCCCCGTGGTCAACGTGTTCGGTTTCATCACCGGGTCCCGGTACCTGCCGGACCGCCGGGACCTGAACCGCTCGTTCCCCGGGTCACGCCGGGGCTCGCTGGCGTCGCGCCTGGCCCACCTGTTCATGACCGAGGTGGTCGACCGGGCCGACGTGGGCGTCGACCTCCACACCGGCTCCCACCACCGCAGCAACCTGCCCCAGGTCCGCTGCGCCACCGACGACCCCACGACGATGGGCCTGGCCGAGGCCTTCGCCGCCCCCATCACCATGCACGCGGCCCTGCGGGACGGGTCGCTGCGGGCCGCCTGCGTGAAGCGGGACATCCCGATCCTGCTCTACGAGGCGGGCGAGGCCCACCGCTTCGACGAGTTCGCCATCGACGCAGGCGTGGCCGGGGTGCTGCGGGTGCTGGCCCACCTGGGCATGCGCACGGCCCCGGCCGAGGCGACGCCGGCCACCCGCCTGGTCGACGCCAGCTCCTGGGTGCGGGCCCGCCGCAGCGGCCTGTTCCGCCTCACCACCGCACTCGGGGCGCGGGTCGCGGCGGGCGACGAGCTGGGTGCCATCGCCGACGCCCACGGCCAGAGCCGGGGCACGGTGCGGGCCCCCTTCGAGGGCATCGTCATCGGCGTGACCCGCAACCCCCAGGTCAGCCAGGGCGACGCCCTGGTGCACGTGGCCGACGTGGGCCCCTCCGGCGCCCGCCGGCGCCGCCTGGCCCCCGACCCCCGCCACTAGAGCGACCCGGCCCCCCGCCCCCTCCGCCGGGGGCCCACCCCACGAACTGGTCAGGGATCTCGGCGCCCTGGCACCGCCAGGGCTGACCACTTCGGCGCGGACCCCGGACCGGCGCGCGATCTCGTCGCCTCGACGACGCCAGCACGGACCACTTCGGGGGTGGTGGGCCGGCCGGAGGGATCGGTGACGGGGACCCGGGGGGGTCCCCAGGGGGATCTGGGGGGTCGCCCCGACGAGCGGCGTCGGCGGCCACGGGCATCGTCGGAGCCATGACCGCTGCACCAGCACCGACCACCGACCGGGACGTCCCCGACGTCGACCCGGCCGCCCCCACCACCGTCCCGGCGGCCACGGCCCCGACCACACCGCCGGAGGGCCTCACCGTCGACGGGCTGGTCGACGCTACGCCCACCAGCCGGGACCGCACCGTCGACGCGGTGCGGGCCCTGGCCATCGCCGTGGTGGTCCTGTGGCACTGGACCTTCTCGATCACCCACGTCGACGGCCACGGCGCGCTCACCATGCCCAACCCCATCGACACCCTCCCCGGTGCCTGGCTGGCCACCTGGGTCCTCCAGGTGATGCCCGCCTTCTTCGTGGTCGGCGGCTTCGCGGACCTGGCCTCCTTCCAGGGCCTCGAGCGGAGGGGCCGGGCCACCTGGTCGGGCTTCGCCCGGGGGCGCCTGATCCGCCTGGGGAAGCCGATCGGGGTCTACGTGGCGGCGTGGGCAGTGGGCGACACCCTGGCCCGGGTCGTGCTCGGTGCCCCCTCGGTGCTGGCCTGGGGCCAGGTCGTGTTCGTGCCCCTGTGGTTCCTCGGCACCTACGCCGCGGTGGTGCTGCTGGCCCCCCTCACCATCCGGGCCCACCGCCGGGCGCCGTGGGCCACGCTCTCCCTGCTGGGCGGCGGCATCGCCACGGCCGACACCCTCCGCTTCGCCACCGGCACCGCGGCGTGGGGCCTGGTCACCACCGCCCTGGTGTGGGTCTTCGCCCACCAGCTGGGCTACCTGTGGCGCGACGGCACGCTCGTGGCCTGGTCCCGCCGGGCCCACGCGGGCCTCGTCGCCCTCGGCGCCGGGGCCCTGGCCCTGCTCACCACGGTCGGGCCCTACCCGTCGTCGATGGTGGCGGTGCGGGGCGAGGCGGTCAGCAACATGTTCCCCACCACGGCCTGCATCGCCGCCCTGGCGGTGCTGCAGTCCGGGCTCGTGCTCCTCGTCCGCCCCGCAGCCGAGCGGCTGCTGGCCCGCCGGGGGCCGTGGCGGGTCGTGGTGGCGGTCAACGCGGTGGCCATGACGGTGTTCGCCTGGCACATGACCGCCCTGGTGGCCGTCATCGGCGCAGCCCTGGCCCTCGGTCTCACCCTCCCCTCCGAGGCCACCCCCACCTGGTGGGTCCTCCGGCCGCTGTGGATCGTCCTCCCCGGCCTGGTGCTGGCCGTCCTGGTGCGCACCTTCGCCCGGTTCGAGCTGCCCACCGCGGCCCGCCGGCGGAGCTGACCGGTGAGGCGACCCGCGACGACGGTGGCCGTCGGCCACACTTGACCGATGGGCAAGAAGCTGGTCGGTGCGGTCCTGGTCGTGGTGGTGCTGCTGGGAGCGGGGGTGTACTGGTTCGTCATCCGAGACGACGCCCCCGAGGAGCTGAGCCTCGACTCCGGCGGCGACCAGGCCAGCACCGAGCCGGCGGGGGACGCCCCCGACACGTTCGACGGCGAGTGGACCGTGCAGACCGGCGGCGACACCACCGCCGGGTTCCGCATCGACGAGGAGTTCGCCGGCGCCATCTCCCACACCGCCGTGGGCCGCAGCCCCGAGGTCGAGGGGTCGCTCGCCGTCGACGGCACCCAGGTCACCGCGGCCGACGTCACCGTCGACCTCACCGCCCTCGAGTTCACCGACGACCCGCCCACCGGCAGCGTGGGGAACCGGGCGGGGGCCATGCGCGACAACGGCCTCCAGACCAGCGAGTTCCCCGACGCCTCCTTCACCCTCACCCAGCCCATCGACCTGGGCGAGGAGCCGGCCGACGGGTTCACCACGACCACCGAGGCCACCGGCGACCTGACCCTCCACGGCGTGACCCAGGAGGTCACCCTGTCGATCGACGCCGAGGTGGTGGGCGACACCATCCGCATCGCCACCACCGACCCCGCCCCGGTCGTGCTCTCGGACTTCGACATCGAGGTGCGGACCCCACCGTTCGTGGCCAGCGTGGCCGACGAGGGCTCCTTCGAGCTCCTCCTCGTCTTCGGCCAGGGCTGACCCGCCCCGGCGCCCGGCGGGCTCAGCCCCCGAGGGGCTCGGGGACGTCCATCCCCCACCGCCGCATGCCGTCCTCCACGTGGACGATCACGTGCTCGATCACCGCCACGCGGGCCCACCGCTTCTGCTCGCCGGCCACCACCACCCACGGGGCCAGGCCGTGGTCGGTGCGGGCGAACACCTCCTCGGCCGCCTCGACGTACTCGTCGGCCTTCTCCCGGTTGCGCCAGTCCTCCTCGGTGAGCTTCCACCGCTTGAGGGGGTTGCTCTCGCGGTCCTCGAAGCGCGCCGCCTGCTCGTCGTCGGAGATGTGGAGCCAGAACTTCACGATGATGAGCTCCTCGCGGGCCAGCATCTCCTCGTGGCGGACGATCTCGTCGTAGGCGCGCTGCCACTGCCGCTCGGTGGCGAAGCCCTCCACCCGCTCCACCAGCACCCGCCCGTACCAGCTGCGGTCGAACACGACCATGCCGCCCTGGCCGGGCACGCGGTGGGCGAAGCGCCACAGGAAGTTGTGGCGCTTCTCGTCGTGGGTGGGGGCGGCGAAGGAGTCGACCCGGTAGTGGCGGGGGTCGAGGCGCTCGACGACCCGTCGGATGGCCCCGCCCTTGCCCGAGGCGTCCTTGCCCTCGACGATCAGCAGCAGGCCGGGACCGAGCTCGCCGCCCATCTGCCCGCCGAGGGTCAGGCGCAGCTGCACCAACCGCTCCTGGGCCGCGGCCAGACGCTCCTCGTACTCGTCGCGCCCCAGGCGCGCCGTCAGGTCGAGCTTGTCGAGGCGGCCCACCCCCGCAGCGTACGGCGGGTCGGCCCGTCCTGCCGGAGGGGACTCAGGTCCGGGAGGCGGCGTGGGAGGCGGCCCTCCCGGCGGCCCAGGCCGCCTCCTGGGCGCCCAGCTCGGTGCGGGGCGGGCCGTCGACGAAGGGCCACAGCTCCTCGCAGATGCCCCGCCAGTCGGCGGTGGCCTCGAGCTCGCCCATGATGGCGTAGAGGCCCAGGTTGATCCGCTGGATGATCACGAAGGCGGGCGGGAGGTTGGCCGCCTTCTGGATCTCGGCGTAGGGCCCGGTCGGGTCGAAGATCCGCCGGACCGACTCGCTGGCGTAGGCGCTGGTGACGGTGGAGGGCCCCTCGGCGTCGACCAGCTCGTAGAAGTGGCCGAAGTACTCCATCAGCTCCTCGTCGCTGGCCGGGTGGCCCTCGGGCAGGAGGCCCACCCGCTCGATGACCCGACGGAACCACGCCGCGTCACGGTCCACCGCCATCGCCTGGACCATCTCGGAGAAGTCGGCCAGCTCGGCGTCGGTGAAGCGCTTCACCAGGCCGAAGTCGAGGAACGTCACCCGGCCGTCGGCCCCGAAGAGGTAGTTGCCCGGGTGGGGGTCGCCGTTGAAGGCCTGCAGCCGGTAGAGGCTGCGGAAGACGAAGCGGTAGATGATCTCGGCGGCCCGGTCGCGGGTGGCCTGGTCGGCGGCCACCACCGCCTCGAAGGGCTCGCCCACGGCCAGCTCGGAGGTGAGGACGCGGGCGGTGGACAGGGCGGGCACCACGTCGGGCACGTGGATGAAGGGGTGCCCCCGGTAGAAGTCGGCGAAGAGGGCCTGGTTGCAGGCCTCGAGCTCGTAGTCGAGCTCCTCCAGCAGCCGCTCCCGCAGCTCGGTCACCAGCGGACCGGGGTCGAGGCCCTTGAACGCGGTGCCCATGCCGCTGAAGAGCACGCCCGCGCTGGCGAGGTCGGACTCGATGGCGGCGGCCACACCCGGGTACTGCACCTTGACGGCGACGGCCCGGTCGTCGTGGGTGAGGGCGCGGTGCACCTGGCCGATCGACGCCGCCGCGATGGGCACCGGGTCCCACGCCGCGAACACCTCCTCGGGCGGCCCGCCCAGCTCGGCCGCGACCACCTCGGCGGCCAGCTCGGGGGCCATGGGCGGGGCATCGGCGCGCAGCTGGGCCAGGGCGTCGCGCACCGGCTCGGGCAGGCCCTGGTCGAGGTACGACGCCATCTGCCCCAGCTTCATCAGGGCACCCTTCATGTCGCCGAGGGTGGCGGCCACCTCCTCGGCGGTGCGCATCTGGAACTCGGTGTCGAGGGCCTCGCGCCGCTCGGCGTCGGCGAAGGTGCGCCGGGCCCGGTGGGCGGCGTAGCGGGCCGACGAGCGGGCGCCCACCGCGCCCAGCCGGGCGTTGCGGGCCAGGGCGGTGCGACCCCCCACGACCGGGGCGGCCACCGCCGGGGCCGCCTCCCGGCGCTGGCGCCAGGCCACCGCCGCCCCCACCGCGCCGGCGGCGGCCAGGGCGGCGAGGGCGGAGCGCGACGGTCGGGGCACGACGGGACCTCCGGGGCGGCGGGGCGGGACGGGCGCACCCTAGGGCGACGACCCCGGCGCGACCGGCGCAGCGTCACGAGGTGCCAGAGGCCTGGTGGAGGCCACCTCCACCCCGACGACGGTCGACGGCACCACGCTCCACGACCTCACCGCCCCGGCCGGACGGCGCCGGCCGACGGGGAGCCCTCCCCGGTCCCCCGCCCGACCCCGGTCGGGGGGCAGGGGTACGGTCGGGGCGTCCCCCACCGCACCCGGAGGCCCCCGATGGCCCGCCGACCCCGCCCCTCGCCCCGCCTGCTGCTGGCCGCCGCCGCCGCCGCCCTGGCCCTGGTGGCCGCACCGGTGGCCGCGGGCGCCCAGGAGGCGCCCGGTGCGCCCGCTGCGCCCGCTGCGCTCGGGCCCGTGCTCGACGGCGACGTGGAGGGGCTGACGGCCGCCGCGTCCACCGACTTCGACGGGGCCGAGGCCATGCAGGTCACCGTCGAGGTGACCAACACCACCGGGGCGGCGGCCACCGTGGCCGTCCCCTTCGGCACCCTGCTGGCCACCGACGAGGCGGCCGACCAGACCGTGGCCGTGGGCGGCCCGGCCGGCGATCCCACCCTCGCGGCGGTGGCCGCCGCCGGCGGCACACCCGAGGTCACCGCCCCACCCGGGCAGAGCAGCCACACCCTCGTCGTGTACTGCACCGAGGCCGACGACGGCGCCCCCCTCGAGGCCACCCCGCTCCGGCCCGTGGGCCCGGCCGAGGAACCCCTCCCGTCCGTGCTGCGCACCGTGGCCGCCCAGGACGCCCCCACCGCCCTGGCCCAGGACGCGGTCTGGTGGGTCAGCGACGACGCCTCCGACCCGGTCCCGGCCGACCTGGCCCCGCTGCTCGACGGCGTCGACACCGCCGCCTTCGCGGCCGAGCCCCACCGGGTGGTGCCCGACACCGGCTACACGCCCCGCTGGGCCCGGGCCGGCATCCTCGACGAGAGCTTCGACGGCGGCACGCCCGCCGGCGGCGACGTGGTCGGCGGCGCCGGCCCCGGCCTCGGCCTCCTCGTGTGGCTGCTGGCGGGGGCGGCGGTGGTCGTGGCCGCGGTGGTGCTGGGCACCCGCTCGGGTCGCCCTCGCCCCGCGCCGGCGCCGGTGGCCACCCGGGGGGCGGGCTGGTACCCGGATCCGTGGGGCACCGGCGGCCACCGCTGGTGGGACGGGCGGGGCTGGACCGGACGGGTCCACCACGGCCCCTGACAGGAGGGCGAGCGGATTGCTCCGGGGACGTGGGTGGCCGCCATCGCCGTGGAGCGAGCCCGACCGGGCAGGCACGGCATGGCTGTCCGAGCGGAGCGAGGACGACTCGCGTCGACGACGTCCCTCTCCGCTGACGCTCCGGGCACCGCGCACGTACCCCCCGGGGGTACCCTGGCAGTCCCCCGACGGCAGGAGGCGCGATGCCGGGCTACTCCATGGACAAGGAGGACTACTCCCGGCGACTGCGTCGCATCGAGGGCCAGGTCCGCGGCCTCCAGCGCATGGTGGACGACGACACCTACTGCATCGACGTGCTCACCCAGATCAGCGCGGTCGAGTCCGCACTCACCAGCGTGGCCCTGGGCCTGCTGGACCAGCACGTCCGCCACTGCGTGGCCGACGCGGCCCGCGACGGCGACCCCGAGGAGGTCGACCGCATCGTGGCCGAGGCCACCGCAGCGGTGGCCCGCCTCGTCCGCAGCTGAGCCCGCCCGACCCCGGGGCCGGTCCCGACGGCCCGGACGACAAGACGCCCACCACGGAGACCGTGGTGGGCGTCGAGGGTTCCCGCCAGCACGCGGGCCGGTGACCAGGGGGAGGGCACCGGCTCGACGTCCGCCGGACCATGGGGCGATACCCCGAGCGTGCACCCCCCAAACAGTCGCGAGCAGCCCAACTGAACGAACGTTCACCTTGATCAAACGTTCGTTCAGGCGCGAGGGTGGACCCATGCCCTCCACCGCGCCGCCCCTCGACATCCTCGACCCGGAGCTCTACGACGACCCGTGGTCCACGTACCGGTGGCTGCGCGACGAGGACCCCCTCCACCGCGACGAGGCCAACGACCTGTGGGTGGTCAGCCGCCACGCCGACGTCTTCGAGGTGTCGCGCCGGTCGGACCTGTGGTCCGCGGCCCAGGGCGTGCGCCCCAAGGTCGCCGCCGACATGTCCCTCATCGCCCTCGACGACCCGGAGCACACCCGTCAACGCCGGCTCATCAACCGGGGCTTCACCCCGCGGCGGGTGCGCGAGCTCACCCCCCACATCCGCGAGCTGGCCGACAGCATCATCGACGAGGTCCAGGCCCGGGGCGAGATCGACTTCGTGGAGGAGATGGCGGCCCACGTCCCGCTCATCATCATCTCGGAGATGATGGGCCTCGACCCCGAGACTCGGGACCGCATGTACCGCTGGTCCGACGCCATGATGGCGGGCGACGGCCACGAGGGCGACGCCCCCGAGCTGCACGCCGCGGCCACCGCCTTCGGCGAGTTCGCCGAGGTCTGCATGGAGCTCATCCCCCAGCGCCGCGCCCAGGCGACCGACGACATCATCGGCATCCTCACCCGGGCCTTCGACGGCGGCGACCTGGAGAAGGAGCTCAAGTCGGGCGACCTCGACCTCTACGGCGAGGGCGCCCTCCAGGACGACGAGCTGCTCATGTTCCTCACCCTGCTGCTGGTCGCCGGCAACGAGACGACCCGCAACGCCATCTCCGGGGGCCTGATCGCCCTCAGCCGCTTCCCCGACCAGCGCCGGCGCCTCCTCGACGACCCCGGGCTGATGGACCTCGCCGTCGACGAGATCATCCGCTGGACCACACCGGTGATGACCTTCATGCGCACCTGCACCACGGCCCACGAGATGCACGGCCAGCGGATCGAGGTCGGCGACCGCATCTTGATGCTGTACCAGTCGGCCAACCGGGACGACCGGGTGTTCGACCGGCCCGACGACTTCGTGGTCGACCGCTCGCCCAACGGCCACCTCGCCTTCGGGGCGGGCACGCACTACTGCCTGGGTGCCAACCTGGCCCGTCTGGAGGTGAAGGTCGTGTTCGAGCAGCTGCTGTCCCGCCTGGGCGACATCCGGGCGGCGGACCCCGACAAGGTGCACCGCAACCGCTCCACGCTCGTGCTCGGCATCGAGCGGCTGCCCGCGGTGTTCACACCGGTCACCGACCCGGTGGCGTCGTGACCGCCCCCTCCCCCGGTGGGGCCCGGCCGTGAGCACCACCGTGCCCCCGGTCGCGTCCGAGCCGGCGCCGGCCCGCGGTGGCCAGCGCGAGCACATCCTCGACGTCACCCTCGCCCTCATGGCCGAGAAGGGGGCTTCGGGCACGAGCATGCGCGCCCTGGCCGCGGCCTGCGACCTCAACGTGGCCGCGCTCTACCACTACTTCCCGTCCAAGGAGGCACTGCTGCGCGCCGTCATCGACGAGCGCCGCTACGACGCCCAGCTCCAGCACCTGCCCGTCCCCGACCTCCGCATGGCGCCCACCGAGCGCCTGGTGACCCTGGTCCAGGCCATGTGGGAGGGCGCCCTCGCCGAGGCACCCATCTGGCGCCTGCTGCTCAGCGAGGCCCTCCACGGCGAGCCCACCGCCCGCCAGGTGGGCGACGAGCTGCGCCGCACCATCGAGGACGCCCTGGGCCAGGCCCTGGTGCGGGTGGTGCCCGAGATCACCGTCGACCCCGACCTGGCGGCCCGCGCCGTCGCCGGCACGCTCTTCGCCCTGATGGTGGAGTCGACCCTCGTCGAGGGCGACGCCCTGGCGGCCCTGGCCCGCCGACGGGCCGACGACGTGGCCGCCCTGCTGCTGCCCGGCCCCTGAGGCGCCCTGACCCCCGCCCCGCATGGCTGGGGCGGGGGGTCGACCCGTAACCTCGCCCCATGCCCCGCCGTGCCCCGGACGAGGGTCCCGACGACGAGCCCCTCGCCGCCCCGGACCCCGACGCCGCCACCGATGGCGACCCGGTCGACGGAGACGACGGCGAGGGAGCCGAGGCCCACGACGACGCCGCGACCACCCATGACGCCGAGGAGGACGACGCGGCCGAGGACGAGGACCGCGACGAGGACGGTGCGCCCCGACCCCGCCGGGCCCTCGACGGGCGGACCCTGCTGGTCTGCGCCCTGGTCGCCCTGGTCGCGGCCCTGGCCGCCGGCCTGCTGGTCAGCCGGTTCACCTCCGACGGAGGTGACGACGACGGCGACAGCCTCGCCCTGGGCGAGCTGACCCCGGCCGAGCAGGCCCCGGACGTCGCCCTCACCCGCTTCGACGGGTCGGCGACCTCCCTCGGGGACTACGCGGGCCAGCCCCTGGTCGTGAACTTCTGGGGCTCGTGGTGCCAGCCCTGCGTGGACGAGATGCCCGACCTCGAGGAGGTCCACCAGGCGGTGGGCGAGGACGTGACGTTCCTCGGCGTCAACATCCAGGACGAGCCGGAGGCGGCCCAGGCCCTGGCCGACCGCACCGGCGTCACCTACGACCTGGTGCGCGACGTCGACGGCGAGCTCACGCGAGCGTTGGGCGTCACCAACTTCCCGACCACCGTGCTGATCCTCCCGGACGGCACGGTGGTGGACACGATCCAGCGCAAGGTGTCGGCCGACCGCCTGTGCGAGAAGGTCGGCCAGTCGCTCCTGGGCGGCACCAGCGAGGCGTGCGGCTGATGGCCGACCCCCGCCTGGGCCTGGCCTTCACCGCCGGCATGGTGGCGACGGTGAACCCCTGCGCCCTGCCCATGCTGCCGGCCTACCTGGGGTGGTTCATCTCCGGCGGCGAGGACGACCGCTCCACCGGTGCGGCCGTGGCCCGCGCCGTGGTGGTCGCCCTGTCGGTGTCGGTCGGCTTCGTGGCCGTGTTCGGCGTGCTCGGGGCCCTCGCCACCGCGGCCTCGGCCCAGGTCGAGGAGGTCACGCCGTGGATCACCCCGGTCGTGGGCCTGGTCCTGGCCGGGGTGGGCCTGGCCCTGCTCCTCGGGCGCGACATCAAGCTGCCGGTGCCCCGCCTCGACCGGGGGGGCAAGGGCCGGGGCGTGGCCACCATGGTCGTGTACGGCATGTCCTACGCGGTGGTGTCGGTGTCGTGCGCCCTCGGCATCTTCCTGGCCTACGTCAGCTCGACCTTCGGCCAGAGCTGGGTCACCGGGCTCACCCAGCTGCTCGGCTTCGCCGCCGGCTTCACCCTCGTGCTGGTGGCCCTGTCGATCTCGGTGGCCCTGGCCCGAGGCCAGCTGGCGGCCCACGCCCGACGGGCATCGGCCTACGCCGGGCGCATCGCCGGGGGCCTGCTGCTCGTCACCGGCATCTACCTGGTCTGGTACGGCTACACCGAGCTGCGCCTGCGCGACCGGGGTGGGTCCGACCCGATCGTCGACCGCGTCACGGGCTGGTCGGCCGACATCTCCTCCGCCGTCCAGTCCGCCGGAGGCGTCGAGGTCGGCCTCGCCCTCGCCCTCTTCGTGTCGGTCGTCGCCCTCGTCGTCGTCCTCCGGACCAACAGCAACCGCCACTGACCGGACACCCTCGGCACCACGCGCGGTCGCGGTGTCAGGTGGTGCCAGGCACCTCGTGACCGCCGGTCGCGGGAGACCTGGCCCCCTCGACCGGGTCACGACGAGCCCGGCACCACCAGACCGGCGTCGCCGTCGACGTGCGGCCCGGCGCAGCCGCTGGGGGTGCGGGGGTCTCCCCCGCAGAGGCGACGAGGGGGCGAGGGACGAGCCCCCGACCGCCGGGGTGGTTCGGCGCGGCCGCAGGCCGCCCGCTCAGCTCGAGGGAACGGAGCGCAGCGAGTGACGTCGAAGCCTCAGGGCATGAGCCGCTGCAGCGCCCAGGCGTCGCCGGCCCGGGTGTAGAGGAAGCGGTCGTGGAGGCGGTCGGCCCGGCCCTGCCACACCTCGACCTCGTCGGGCACGAGGCGGTAGCCGCCCCACCCCTGGGGTCGCTCGATGGGTCCCTCCGGCCCGGCCGCGTCGGCCACCTCGTCGCGGCGGGCCTCCAGCGCGGCCCGGTCGGCGACGGGACGGCTCTGGGCCGAGGCCACCGCCGAGATCCGGCTGCCCCGGGGCCGGTGCTCCCAGTAGTCGTCGACCTCGGCCTCGGTGAGGCGCTCGACCGAGCCGACGGCGCGCACCTGGCGGCTGAGGGCGATCCACCCGAAGCACAGGGCGGCCTGCGGGTTGGCGGTCAGCTCGTCGCCCTTGCGGCTGGTGGTGTCGGTGAAGAAGCAGAAGCCGTGGTCGACCCGGCGGACCAGCACGAAGCGCACCGACGGGCGGCCGTCGGGGGTGGCCGTGGCCAGCGCCACCGCGGCGGGGTCGAAGGGCTCCGTGGCGGCCCACTCGGCGTACCAGGCCCGGAAGTGGTCGAGCGGGTCGGGGAACATGTCGACCCGGGCGATGCCCTCGCTCTGGTACTGCTCGCGGACCGCGGAGAGGTCCAGGGGGGTGTGCGCGTCGGGGTCGTCGGTCACCCCCCGATCATGGCCGCCCGCCCCGCCGCCCGTCGCTGCGGAGCACCGGGACCCCGCCCGGCCGGGGCCGGGCGGGGTCGACGACGCGGTCGTGGCGTGGGTGTCCTAGGAGGCGAAGCTCAGCCCGTAGGTGTCCTCCAGGCCCGGGAGGCAGAAGGGCCGCTCCGGGCACTCGGGCGGGCCGCCCAGGGTGAGCGACTCGTCCACCCCGGCCAGGTCCGACACGGTGGCCAGGCCGAACTGGTCGGCGGTCTCCTGGGTCACCACGAAGGTGTTGACGCTGTCGGCCTCGGCCGGGTCGAGGATGGTGATCCCCTTCTCCTCGGCGAGGGGCCGCAGGGCGTCGAGCACCTCGTCGACGTCGTTGGACGGCGTGGCCTCGGGGTCGAGGAAGCTGAGGAGGGTGCCGGTGAACTCCGGGACCAGGTCGATCTCGCCGTTCTCCAGGGCCGAGAAGTAGACGTCGCGGGCGCCGATGTCGGGCGTGTAGGTGACGTCGACGCCGGCCCCCTCGAGGGCCTGGCCGTAGAGCTGGGCCGCGATGTTCGACTCGGCGAAGTTGGAGCTGCCCACGTTGATCGAGCCCTCGGCGGTGAGGTCGCCGGGGAGGTCGTTCTCCTCCAGCCAGGTGGAGGCCACGTCCTCGGGGTTCTCGCCGTCGATGGACACCTGGGCCACGAGGTCCTGCACGTCCTCCACGGTCAGCGCGGCGCTGACCGCGTTGAGCACGGCGTCGATGTCGTCGTTGGTCGCCTCGGTGCGGATGGCCGGGACGAAGTTGTCGGCCGGCTGCAGGCCCTGGTCGTCCTCCAGCGCGACCCAGTCGTTGGCGGCGATGGCGCCGTCGGAGGAGAACAGGAGGGCGATGTCGATGTCGCCGCTCTCGAGGGCGGCCTTGGTGTTGGGACCGCCGGCGTCGAGGGCGCGGAACTCGAACTCGACCGCGCTGCTGTCACCCCCCGAGTCACCGGTGCTGGTCGCATCGTCGTCGCTGTCGCTGTCGGAGCAGCCGGCGATGGCCAGGGCCAGCAGCGGCAGCAGGAGCACGCCGGCGATGCGGCGGCGGGTGGTGGATGTCACGGGTGGTGCCTTTCGTTGGGGGTGGGGAGATCAGGCGGCCGCCGGCACCTGGGCCGGGGTCTCGTCGCGGGCGGGCTCGTCCTCGTCGACCGGCGGTGCCCTGCTGGCGGCGGGCGATGCGCAGGCCCTTGGGCGTGAGGGCCCGCTGGGCCAGGCCGAGGATGCCCTCGGTGACGAGGGCCAGGCCGGCGACGAGGACGGCGCCGGCCAGGACGTCGGTGTAGCCCCCGGAGGAGCGGGTGGCGTAGCCGTCGATGATGAAGCGGCCGAGGCCGCCGAAGCCGAGGACGGCGGCGATGGTGGCGGTGGCCACGACCTGCACGGCCGAGGTGCGGATGCCGGCCATGATCAGCGGGATGGCGAGGGGGACCTCGACCCGGCGGACGAGCTGGCCCTCCGAGAGGCCCATGCCCCGTGCCGCGTCGCGCACCTCGTCGGGCACCTCGGCCATGCCCACGTAGGTGTTGGTGACGATCGGGGGCACGGCCAGCAGGACCAGGGCGATGAACACGCTGACCGAGCCGATGATCGGCTTCTCCAGCAGGCCCAGGATCTGGGTGCCGAGGACGAGCACGGCGAAGGACGGGATGGCCCGACCGACGTTGGACACGTTGATGGCGAGCAGGCCGAAGCGCCGCTTGTGGCCCAGCCACAGGGCGGGGGGCACGGCGATGACCACGGCGGCCACGACCGCCACCGCGGAGATCTGCACGTGCTCGATGATCCGGGCCGTGGCCCCGCTCGAGCCGCGCCACATGGCCGCGTCGCGCAACCAGTTGACCAGGTCGACGATCTGGCCCATCAGCGCACCCCCCGCCGCGCCGTCATGCGCCCACCGCCCCGTCGGGGAGGGTGGCCAGCTCCTCGTCCTCGGCCTCGGGGTCCTCGACCAGCACCCGGCGCCCGCTGCGGGTGCGGCGCACCGACCACGGCGTGAGCCTGCGGCCCAGGGCGGCCAGGGCCACGTCGGCCCCCACGGCCAGGATGATCGACAGGGCGATGCCGACGGTGACGGCGGTGCGGATGGGCCGGTTGAGGCCGATGAGGATGAGCTGGCCCAACCCGCCCAGGCCCACCAGGGCGGCGATGGTGACCAGGCCGATGGTGCTCACCGCGGCGATGCGGATGCCGGCCATGATCGACGGCAGGGCGAGGGGGATCTCGACCTTCCAGAGGCGCTGGCGGGGGCTGAGGCCCATGCCGTCGGCCGCGTCGCGGACGTCGGCCGGCACCTGCTCCAGGCCGGTGAGGGTGTTCCGCACCAGGATCAGCAGCGTGTAGAGCACCAGCGGCACCAGGGCGGTGGTGCGCGACAGGCCCGTGTAGGGCACGAGCATGGCGTAGAGGGCGAGCGACGGGATCGTGTAGAGCACCCCCGAGGTGCCCAGCACCCAGCCCTTCAGCGCAGGGTGGCGGAGCACCACGATGGCGGCGGGCACGGCCAGCACCAGGCCGATGACCACCGCTGCCACGGTGAGGATGATGTGCTCCCGGGTGGCGGTGACGATGAGCTCGCGGTTGGCCGAGCGGCCCACCCACTCGCCCCACCACCAGCGCTCGGTGACCCGGCCCAGCAGCGTCCCTCCTGCCATCAGCACACCGTCGACCGGCCGGCGCCGAGGGGACGGGACGGGTCGCCGGGCGTCGTGCGCTGCTGGTGCTCCACGGTGCCCTCCCGCGCCTCGCGCGCCCCGGGTCGTCCGTCCGATCGACCGCCACGGTGCGATCGCTGGGTCTGGTGGTATCGCCGGTGACGGTAGCCTCCCCGCACACCGATGCCAACGGACCCCGGGACGATCACCCGTCCGGGCTCCTGCCCGGCGGGCACCGTCGCACCGAGGTCAGGTCATGATCACCCTCGACAAGGTCACCAAGCGCTACGACAACGGCCAGGTCGCGGTGCGGGAGCTGTCCCTCGAGGTCCCCGAGGGCGACATCTGCATCCTCGTGGGCCCCTCGGGGTGCGGCAAGACGACCACCATGCGCATGGTCAACCGGCTCATCGAGCCCACCGGCGGGCGCATCTTCCTCGACGGCGACGACGTCACCCACGTCGACCCGGTCTCCCTCCGGCGCCGCATCGGCTACGTCATCCAGCAGGTCGGGCTGTTCCCCCACCAGACGGTGGCGGCCAACGTGGCGACCGTCCCCCTGCTGCTGGGGTGGGACAAGGCCAAGGTGGGGGCCCGCACCGACGAGCTGCTGGAGCTCGTGGGCCTGCCGCCGGCCGACTACCGCGAGCGCTACCCCCACCAGCTCTCGGGCGGGCAGCGCCAGCGGGTGGGCGTGGCCCGGGCCCTGGCCGCCGACCCGCCGGTCCTGCTCATGGACGAGCCCTTCGGGGCCATCGACCCCATCAGCCGGGACCGGCTCCAGCGCGAGTTCCTCCGGCTCCAGGACACGGTGCGCAAGACCATCGTCTTCGTCACCCACGACATCGACGAGGCCGTCACCCTCGGCGACCGCATCGCGGTCATGGACGTGGGCGGCGAGCTGGCTCGCTACGGCACGCCGAACGAGATCCTGTCGGACCCGGGGTCGGACTTCGTGGCCGACTTCGTGGGCGCCGACCGGGGCCTCAAGCGCCTCGACGTCATGGCCCTCGAGCGCACCGACCTGGAGGCGCCGGTGGTCACCCTCGACGTCTCCCTGCCCCTGGCCGACGCCCGGCGCCGCCTCGACGAGGTGGGCTGGGTCCACGCCCCGGTGGTCGACGGCCAGCGCCTGGTCGGCGTGCTGCGGCGCTCGGCCACCGAGGGCGACGCCGCCACCGGGCGCACCGTGGGCGACGCCACGGTGGCCCTCGACGCGCGGGTCGGCGAGGACCACACGCTGAAGGACGCCTTCGCCGCCCTGCTGCTCGACGACGCCGGCTGGGTCGCGGTGGTCGACGGCGACGAGGTCCTGCTGGGCGTGCTCACCGCCGAGCACCTCCACGAGGTGGCCCGCCGGCGCGCCCGCTAGGGAGGTCGCGCCGCGTCAGGTGCCGTCGGCCCGGCGGGCCACGCACCAGGTCGCGCTGCCGCACTTGCTGGCGATGCCCGTCCACGCCCCGGGCAGGGCGTCGACCACGGCCTCGGCCGGCAGGTGGATGGGCGTCGACGGGCCCCGGCTGTTGACCCACACCACCACGCCGTCGGGCGCGAGCACCCGGGCGCACTCGGGGCCGAAGAGGAAGGCGTTCATGAGCACGACCGCGGCCAGGGCCCCGGCGGGCACGGGCAGGCGGGCGCCGTCGGCCAGCACGCGGTGGGCGGGACCGACCGGTGAGCGGCGCAGCATCTCGGCCGAGACCTCCACGGCCAGGACCGGACCGAACCGCGCGGCGACGGTGGGCGAGGTGAGACCGATGCCCGACCCCACCTCGGCCGCGGCCCCGACCACGCCATCGGGCACGCCCCGGCCGAAGGCGTCGCGCAGCGGGGCGTCGCGCCCGGGGCCGGCGCGGGTGTGCCACTCGGGGGCCAGCTCGTCGAAGAACCCGGCCACCTCGCGGCGCTGCGCGTCGCGCCACGAGGCGGGGTCGGTGGCGACCTGCTCGGTCAGGCGCCGCATGGGGTGGTCGGCCGAGGCGTAGGGGTCCGGGGGCCGGCCGTCGGGGGCGGCGTCGACCCGGTCGAGGTGGGTGACGGTCCCCGGCATCAGGCCGGCGGGCCGATGACGTCGATCCCGCGCATGTAGGGCCGCAGGGGCTCGGGCACGGCCACGCGGCCGTCCTCCTGGCGGTGGGTCTCGACCAGGGCGGCCCAGACGCGGGGCACGGCGAGGGCCGACCCGTTGAGGGTGTGGACCAGCTCGTTGCCCTTGCCCGCCTCCGGGCGGTAGCGGATCTGGGCCCGGCGGGCCTGGTAGTCCGAGAACCACGACACCGACGAGACCTCGAGCCACTGGTCGCAGCCCGGCGCGTAGACCTCGACGTCGAAGCTGCGGTGGTGGCTCTGACCCTGGTCGCCGGTGCAGATCTCGATGGTGCGGTGGGTGAGGCCGAGCACGTCGACGAGGTCCTCGACCCGGCCGACCATCTCCTGGAGCAGGTCGGGAGCCTGGGCGGCGGTGGCGTAGGCCAGGATCTCGACCTTGTCGAACTCGTGGGTGCGCAGCAGGCCGCGGGTGTCGCGGCCGGCCGAGCCCGCCTCCCGTCGGTAGCAGGGCGAGTACGCCATCATCCGCACCGGCAGGTCGGCCTCGGCCAGCACCTCGCCCGCGGCCAGCGAGGTGAGGGGCACCTCGGCGGTGGGGATGCACCAGAGGTCGTCGCGCTCGATGGCGTAGGCGTCGTCGGCGAACTTGGGCAGCTGGCCCGACGCGGTGAGCGTGGCCGTGGTGACCAGGCTGGGCGGGCGGATCTCCTCGAAGGCGTCGGCGTTGCGGTCGAGGGCCAGCTGGCACAGGGCCCGCGAGAGGGTGGCCCCGGCACCCCGCAGCATGGTGAACATGGCGCCGGAGATCTTCACCGCCCGCTCGACGTCGAGGATCCCGAGGGCGGTCCCCGTCTCCCAGTGGGGCACCCGCTGGTGCTCGGCGAAGCGGTCGGCACCCCGCCCGCTGACCCGCAGCACCGGGTTGTCGCGCTCGTCGGCGCCCACGGGCGTGTCGGGGTGGGGGTCGTTGGGGATGCCGAGCAGGAGGTCGCGCACCTCGGCCGCCACCGCGTCGGCCTCGGCCGCCAGCCGGGCCTCCTCCTCGCCCAGGCGTCGGCTCTCGAGGCGCAGCTCCTCGGCCTCGTCGGCCTTGCCCTCTCGGTGCAGCCGCCCGACGTCGGCCGACAGGGCCTTCACCCGACGCCGCACCTCGTCGCGCTCGGTGGCCAGCTCCCGGCTCCGCACGTCGAGGTCGTGCACGGCCCGGACCTCCTCGGGGGCCACGCCCTTGGTGGCGAGGGCCTCGGTGACCCCGTCCAGGTCGCTGCGGATGCGGCGGATGTCGAGCACGGCCGCACGCTAGTGGCCCCCGTCCGGGCCTCCCCCGGCCGTTCCCCGCCCGCCCCACCCTGCGAACCGGTCAGGGATCCCGGCGCCCTGGCACCGCCAGAGCCGACCACTTCCGGAAGAGACCCGAACCGGTCAGGGATCCCGGCGCCCTGGCACCGCCAGAGCCGACCACTTCCGGAAGGGGGGCGAGCTGGCAAGGGCCGTGGTCGGGGTTCGTGGCAGGGTGTGTCGACGTTCCGGGGCACGGGACCCCGGCGGTAGCGTCGCCCCATGGCAGCGGTGGAGGTGGACGACCTCGTCGTGCACCGGGGGCCGGAGGCCGCCGTGGACGGCGTGTCGTTCCAGGTGGAGCGGGGCGAGGTGGTCGCCCTCCTCGGGCCCAACGGCGCCGGCAAGACCACCACCGTCGAGACCATCGAGGGACTCCTGGTGCCGTCGGAGGGCCAGGTCCGGGTGCTCGGCCTCGACCCCCACGCCCAGCACGCCGAGCTCATGCCCCACCTCGGCGCCATGCCCCAGCAGGGCGGCGTCTACCCCGGCGCCCGGCCCCGCGAGATGCTCGAGCTGGTCGCCGCCTTCCACGACGACGCCGCCGCGCCGACCGAGGTGCTCGACCGCGTCGGGCTGACCCACCGGGCGTCGGCCGAGTGGCGCACCCTCTCCGGCGGCGAGCAGCAGCGCCTCTCGCTCGCCCTGGCCCTGGTCGGGCGGCCCTCCGTGGTCCTGCTCGACGAGCCCACCGCCGGCATCGACCCGTCCGGTCGGCTGCTGGTGCGCCAGCTCATCGCCGACCTGCGCACCGCCGGGCTGGCCGTGCTGATCACCACCCACGACCTCGACGAGGCCGAGAAGGTGGCCGACTGCGTGGTCATCATCGACCGGGGCCGGGTGGTGGCCAGCGGGTCGCCGGCCGAGCTCATGCGGGCCGCGGGCAGCCACGAGATCCGCTTCGGCGCCCCACCCGGCCTCGACACCGCAGCCCTGGGCAAGACCCTCCTGGTCGCCGTGCACGAGGTCGCGCCCGGCGAGTACGTGGTGGCCGCCGAGGCCACGCCGTCGAACATCAACGCCCTGACCAGCTGGCTGGCCGCCCACGACATGCCCCTCGCCGACCTGCGGGCCGGGCGCCAGTCGCTCGAGGACGTGTTCCTGCGGCTCACCGCCATCACCGGCGAGACCCCTGTGGTCCGGGTCGACGCGCCCCCGCCTCGCCGCGGCCGCCACCGCTCGGCGGGCTGACCGCTCAGCCTCTGGACGGGCTCACTCCCAGCGGAACAGGCGGGCCGCCACCAGCGGGGCGGCCACGCCCCACGCCACCAGCACCAGCCAGCACACGCCCGGGATCCCGGTGTGCTCCGAGCGCGCCGTGGGTGATGTCGGACAGCGCGCCCGACGGCAGGGCCCGGGCCACCACCCGCAGCGCGGTCGGCAGGTCGTCGATGGGCACGACCACGCCGCCGAGGAAGAGCAGCACCAGGTAGACGGCGTTGGCCAGGGCGAGGGTGGTGAGGGCGGGCAGGGTCCCGGCCATCACCATGCCCAGGCCGGCGAAGCCGACCGTGGCCACGACCATGCCCAGGGCCGCGACCACCAGCCCGAGGCTCGGCGTCCAGCCCAGCACCAGGCCCACGGCCAGCAGCACGACGACCTGGAGCACCTCGACGACGAGGATCGACCCCAGCTTGGCCAGCAGGAGGTCGCGCCGGCTGAGCGGCGTGAGGCCCAGGCGCTTGAGCACGCCGGTCGAGCGCTCGAAGCCGGTGGCGATGGCGGGGCCGGTCATGGCCGAGGAGATCACCGCCAGGGCCAGGACCCCCGGCAGCAGGAAGTCGACGGGGTCCTGGGTGCCGGTGGGCAGCACGTCGACCAGGGTGAAGAACACCAGGATCAGCACCGGGATGAGGAAGGTGAGCAGCACCGACTCGCCCCGGCGGAGGGTGAGGAGGAGCTCCATCCGCAGCTGGGCGGCGATGCGGCGGCTCGGGGTCGCGGCCCGCGACGGGGCCGGGGCGGTGGCGGTCACCCGGGCGTCAGCGCGGCGGGTCGGTGGTCGGCGGCTCGGGGGCCGGGTCCGACTCGGCGAAGGCCTGGGCGACCGACTCGTAGGTGAGGGGGTCGTCGGCGGCCGCCGGGCGCGGTGGCGGCCGGGACGGGGACCCGCGACCGCTCGCGGTCGGCGTGGTCCCGCGCCTCCTCCTCGCGCTGGTGGCGGAAGGCCCACACGAAGAACATGGCGGTGATGATCACCCAGAGCTCGCCGCCGGCGACGATCTTCATGAACACCCCGGCGGCCTGCTGGTCGTCGATGACGCTGATGCCGAAGGCCCGCTGGGGGATGTCGTAGGCCGAGTACACGGCGTTGTCGGCGAAGGTGAGCCAGCCGCCGGGCACCGTGGGCACGATCGACATCAGGAACAGGTAGACCATCTGGGCCGGCGGGGTCATCCGCCACTCCGAGATGGGACCGCACACCGGCATCCACATCATCAGGGCGGTGGTCACCAGCACGAGGTGCACCGTGTAGTGCAGGGGCCCGATCTCGACCGAGGCGTTCACCAGGGCGGGCCAGTGGCCGGCCATGATCGAGGCGTTGTAGGCGATGCCGGCCACCACCGGCAGGGAGGCGATGCGGACGATGCGGCGGGCCCGACCCTGGCCCAGCACCAGGTCGGCCAGCCACCGGGGCGTGGCCAGCAGGGCCAGGGGCGGCACCACGAGGGTCAGCAGCGTGTGCTGCACCATGTGCACGACGTAGAGGTAGTCCTCGGCGATGTCGTGCATGGGCCAGTCCGAGGCCACCCAGAGCAAGACGATGGCGGTGATGGCGGCGGCCCGCTGGCGCCGGGTGACGACCGGCTCGCCCTCGGGGACCACCTTGGGGCCGACGACCCGCACGGCGTAGACGTAGAGCGCCACCAGGCTCCCCACCAGCAGCCAGACCTCGGGGTGGATCTGGTAGCGCCAGACGTCCGGGGCGTCGACGGCGAGCAGGGCGGGGAGGGACACGGGCCGGTGCTTCGCTCAGTTCCCGAAGATGCGGAAGGTGGTGAGGGTGATGAGGTAGACGCCCATCGCGAGGAAGAGGCCGGTGTAGAAGATGCGGGTCAGGATCTTGGAGTCGAACTTCAGGTGCATGAAGTACGCCGCGATGACGACGAACTTGATGGCCATCATCACCAGCAGCGGCCACATGAGGACCGGGCCGTCGTCGACGATGTAGGGCCAGGAGACCTCGGCCGCGGTGAACACGGCCAGCAGGGCCGCCACCTTGATGTAGAGCACGTCGCTGGCGTGCTCGTGGTGGACCTCGCCGTCGACGTGGTCGTCGGCCGCGGGGGTCGTGGTCTCGTGCGCGACGTCGGTCATGCTCTGCGACCTCTCAGGGGATCAGGTAGACGATGGTGAAGATCAGCACCCACACCACGTCGACGAAGTGCCAGTACAGGCCCACGATCTCGATCGACTCGGCCCGGGCCCGGGGCACCCGCCCCGCGGCCGACAGCACCACCGCCGAGAGCAGCATCACGATGCCGATGGTGACGTGGACGCCGTGGAAGCCGGTGAGGGCGAAGAAGGCCGAGGACGAGGCGTTGGTGGTGAAGCCCATGCCCTCCTTGACGAAGACCTGGAACTCGTAGACCTGGCCGGAGATGAAGGTGGCGCCCAGCACCGCGGTGGTGATGAGCCAGAGGCGCATGCGCGCCTCCTCGCCCCGCTGGATGGCCGAGACGCCGAGGACCATGGTGAGCGACGACATCAGCAGCACGAACGACGAGATCGAGGTGAGCTCGATGTCGTAGAGGTCGTGCGGGGTGGGGCCGCCGGCCAGGTTGTTGTGCTTGTAGAGCAGGAAGGTGGAGATGAGCCCGCCGAAGAGCAGGCACTCCGAGCCCAGGAACACCCACATCGCCAGCTTGTCGTTCGACATGCCGGTGTTGGTGAGGGTGTGGTCGTGGTCCTCGCCCTCGTGGTACGCGCCCAGGTGGACGTCGCGCTCGGCCTGGAAGCGCTCGGCCTCCTGCTCGAGGGTCCTGGCGTCGGCCAGCTCCCCCTCGGTGGTGTAGGTCTCAGTCAACGAGCGCAGCCTCCTCGGGCTGGGCGGCGTCGCCGCCCTCGTCGGTGGGCTCACCGGCGGTGTGGTCGTCGGGTCCGTGCTCCGCGTGCGGCTCGGAGGCCGGCTCGAGGATCCAGCCGTAGATGCCGGCCAGGATCAGCAGGCCGCCCACCGCGCACAGCCACAGGTTGAAGATCAGGCCCCAGCCCACGAAGGGCAGGCCGGCCGAGATGACCAGCGGCCAGTACGACGGCGAGGGCAGGTGGACGCCCTCGGGGTTGCCGGGCTGCACCAGCTCCTCGGAGGTGGCGATGCGCACCAGCTTGCCCTCGGCGTTCTCCCGGTACTTGCGGTGCCAGAAGTCGTCGAGGCGGTGCACGGTGGGGGTGACGTCGAAGTTGTGGGCCGGCGTGGGGCTCTGGATGGTCCACTCGAGGGAGCGGGCGTCCCACGGGTCGGCGACCATCTTGATCCCGGCCTTCTTCGATGCCCGGTAGGAGCGGACGATGTTCCAGAAGAAGATGAGGAACGACACGGCGATGATGAAGGCGCCGACCGTGCTCACGAAGTTCCAGAGGTTGAAGCCGTAGCCGTCCCGGTAGGTGTAGGTGCGGCGGGGCATGCCCTGCAGGCCCAGGATGTGCATGGGTCCGAAGGTGAGGTTGAACCCGACCAGCAGGATCCAGAAGTTGATCTTGCCGACCCGGTCGTTGAGGGCGTAGCCGAACACCTTGGGCCACCAGAAGTACCAGCCGCCCACGAAGCCGAAGAGGGCGCCGCCGAAGAGCACGTAGTGGAAGTGGGCGACGATGTAGTACGTGTCGGTCTGCTGGGTGTCCGACGCGGCCACCGCGTGGGTGACGCCGGACAGGCCGCCGATGGTGAACATCGTGACCAGGCCGATCGAGTACAGCAGCGGGGCGTCGAGCTTGAGCCGACCGCCCCACATGGTGGCCAGCCAGTTGAAGATCTTCACGCCGGTGGGCACGGCGATGAACATGGTGGAGATCGAGAAGGCGGCCACCGACAGCGGCCCGATGCCGGAGGCGAACATGTGGTGGGCCCACACACCCCAGCCCATGAAGCCGATGGCGATGCCCGAGAAGACCATGAACGGGTAGCCGAACAGGGGCTTGCGGCTGAAGGTGGGGATGATCTCGGAGATCACGCCGAAGGCCGGGAGGATCATGATGTAGACCTCCGGGTGGCCGAAGATCCAGAACAGGTGCTCCCAGAGCAGCGGGTCGGCGCCGGCGTCCACGTCGAAGAAGCGGGCCCCGAAGAGCCGGTCGAACAGGAGCAGGAACTGCGCCGCGGTGAGCACCGGGATGGCGAAGAGCAGCAGGAACTGGGTCACCAGGCTCATCCAGGTGAACACCGGCATGCGGAAGAGCGTCATGCCCGGCGCCCGCAGGTTGAGGCAGGTGACGATCAGGTTGATGGCGCCGACCAGCGAGGCGATGCCCGTGATGATCAGGCCCATGTTCCAGAAGTCGATGCCGTGCGACGGCGAGTAGATGACGCCGTTGTTGGGGGCGTAGTTGAACCAGCCACCGTCGGCGCCGCCGCCCAGGAGCCACGACGAGTTGAGCAGGATGCCGCCGCCGAGGAAGGTCCAGAAGCTGAGCGCGTTGAGCCGGGGGAAGGCGACGTCGCGGGCCCCGATCTGCAGCGGGATCAGGTAGTTCATGAACGCCGCGCCGAGGGGCATCACGACCAGGAAGATCATGGTCGTCCCGTGCATCGTGTACACCTGGTTGTAGGCGTCGGCCGACAGCACGGTGCCGTTGGGCGTGGCCAGCTGGATGCGGATCAGCAGGGCCTCGACGCCGCCGATCAGCAGGAAGAACAGCGACGCGGCGCCGTACATGATGCCGATGCGCTTGTGGTCGACGGTGCTGACCCAGCTGCGCCAGCCCTTGGTGGCCGACGGCCGGGCGAAGACGCCGAGCGGGCTGTGGCCCTTGTCGTCCCCCGAGGGGAGTGCGAGTGGTCCGGTGGTGGTCGTCATGGGTGTCTCCGACCTACTTGAGCGTCGTGAGGTAGGCGACCAGCTGGTCGATCTGTTCCTCGGACAGGTTCAGGTTGGGCATGCCGCGCGCGGGGGGTGCCCTCGGCGTCCATCGCCTTCTCGGCGGGCGGGTTGCGCAGCCAGGCCTCCAGTGCGCCGCGGTCGAGGCACTGGTCGACGCCCTCCTGGGTGTCGGCCCAGTCGACGCCGAGCGCGTCGCACGCCTCGGTGTCGCGCCGGAGGTCGAACTTGGCGCCGGCGAAGGTGGTGCGGCTCATCAGGTGGGTGAGGTTGGGCGCGTGCAGGCTGGCCTGCAGCTCCGGGTCGACGATGGTGCCGGGCCCGCCGTTGATGTCGCGGTGGAACTCGCCCACCGCGTCGTCGTCGAAGTTGTCGTCGTTGACGCCCTCGATCAGGTGGCAGCTGGCGCACAGCTGGCCGGTGAAGACCCGGTAGCCCTGGGCCTCCTGGGAGGTGTCGTCCTCGGCGTAGGTCGGGGCCGTGGTGGTCTGGCCCTCGACCCAGTCGTCGTACTGGTCCCGGGGCAGGGCGATGACCTTGATGCGCATCTCGGCGTGGGAGAGCCCGCAGAACTCGGTGCACTGCCCGATGTACTCCCCGGGCTCGTCGGCCTGGAGGTTCCACGGGTGACGACGGTTGGGCACCGCGTCGCGCTTGCCGTTGAGCGCCGGCGCCCAGAAGGAGTGGATGACGTCGCGGGCGGTGACCTCCAGGGCCACCTTCTCCCCTGCGGGGATGACCAGGTCGTTGGCGGTGACGATCTCGTCGTAGACGCCGTCGTCGTTGAGGTCGTAGCGGTACTCCCACCACCACTGCTGGCCGACGACCTGGACCTTCACGGAGTCCTGCGGGGGCGTCTCGTTGAGCTCGAAGATGGCGATGACGCTGAACACGCCGATGCCCAGGAGGATGAGGGCGGGGATGATGGTCCAGCCGATCTCCAGGGTGTTGTTGCCGTGGATCTGGGCCGGCATGTCGTCGAAGTGGCTGTCGTCGCGGACCCGGAACTTGAGGGCGATGAACAGCGCCCCACCCAGCACGACCACGAACACCACGCCGGCCACCCCGAACACGGGGTTGATCAGGTTGGCGATGGTCTGGGAGTAGGTGCCCTTCGGCTTCAGGGTGTCCTGGGGGGCGTCGGAGGCGCAGGCGGCGATCAGCAGCGTCGCGGCCACGGCAGGGGCGACGGTGCGGACCCGACGGAGGACGGACATGCAGGCTCCAGTGCGGGGGGTGGGGGTGGCGGCCGGGCTCATCGGGGGGTCCCGGGGCGGGTGACGGTGACGGGGGCGTCGGGCGTCGGGAGGGGTGCGCCCTCGTGCTCCTCGGACTCGTGCTCCTCGATGTCGCGGGGACCGACGGCGGCGCTGACGACGCCGCCGGCGAGGATGGCGAGGGCCCCGACCACGCACAGGCCGGCGACGACCGACCGGTTGATGGTGGCCCGGGAGGAGAGGACGAAGGCGATGACCAGGACGGCCAGGGGCACCAGGCCGAAGAGCAGGTAGACGCCGAGCTGGGGCAGGGCCAGCAGCATCCGCGACACCGACAGGACGAACACGGCGATGCCGAGGGCGCCCAGCACCGGCACCTCGATCGGCATCATCACCCGGCGGCGGATGGACTGGTTGACCCGCGCGTCGCCGGTGGCCTTCTCGGCCCAGGCCGAGATGGCCCACTCGAAGGTGGCGGCCAGGGCCACCACGATGCCGAGGATGGTGAGCAGCTGGGTGGTGACCAGGCCGACCACCACGCAGGCCGCCCCGAAGGCTCCGATCACGGGCCAGTAGCTGCCGTGGGCGGGGGCCACGACCTCGGGCACCGTCTCGCGGTCGAGCAGCTGGGCCTCGGCCTCGACCGATGCGTCGCGGAAGGCGGCGGTGGTGGCGCCCATGAACAGGCTGGCGCCGGCGATGCCCATCAGGACCGCGTAGCCGAACTGGTCGCCGACGCCGCCCTTGTAGCCGAGGGTCAGGACGCCGGTGAAGGTGTCCATGCCGACGTCACTGGGGTTGGTGGCGCCGCCGTAGACGAGGGCCCCGAGCACGGCGGCGACGGCGATGGCGAAGAACCACTTGGAACCGGTGGTGAACACGGATCGACCTCGCTACTTGGTCACGTACACGGCGTACCAGATGACGCCGTGGATGGCCGCGGTCAGGTACCAGATCATGCTGGCGGCGGTGATGCCGTCGCGGTCCCGGCCGGCGTACTCGCCGCCGAGGGTGCGGAAGGTCATCAGGCTGGCGAACACCATGGCCCCGACGAGCAGGGCCAGGTGGGCACCGGTGACCACGTAGAAGAGCATCCCGGCCGGGGTGGTCTCGCCCGCCAGGGGGATCGCCGACTGGGTGTAGAGGAACGAGGTGGCGTTGATGACCGCCCCGCCGAAGAGGAGCGTCATCGCCAGGGCGAAGAAGGCGTTGCGCCGGTCGTTGCGCCCCACCGCGTCGACGGCCCACAGCATCGACACGCAGGACAGCAGCATGGTGCCGAAGGCCATGTTGGCCGGGGTCAGCGGGATCGGGTTGCCGTCGGCGAACCAGACCGGCGCCTCACCGTCGACCGCCGGCCCGGTGAGCACGGCGTGGCGGGTGGCGAGGTAGAGGCCGAGCAGGGCGGCGAAGGTGACGATGATGGCGCCGGCGGCGAGGGCGGTGCCCATGAGCAGCACCCGGGGCCGGACGTGCACGGGCTCGGCCACGTCGGGGACGAGGTCGAAGGCCTCCTCGGACACGGCGGTGGCGGCGGACATCAGGCGGAGGCCTCCTCGTCGTCGGCGGGGGCCGCGAGCAGCGGCTCGGCGGAGGTCACCGCGGGCACGTCGCCGTCGAAGTTGGCGAAGGCGGGCGGGGAGGCGGTGGCCCACTCGAGGGACTGGCCGCCCCAGGGGTCGGCGGGCACGTCGGCCGGGCGCCGCCCGACCAGGCCGGACGAGGGCCAGGAGGCCGCCGAGGACGACGACCACGGCGCCGACGAGGGCGACCACGTTCAGCCCGTCGATGCCGGTGACGGCCTCGTCGCCGTCGCCGAGCAGGCCCGAGAGGCACTGCGGGACGGCGAGGAGCAGGCCGCCGAGGGCCAGGACGAGGGGGGCGGTGCGCCCGGCGCCCTCGCTGGCGACCCGGCCGAAGACCTTGGTCGACCAGTGGTAGAGGCCGGCCACGCCGGCGATCACGACGGCGACGAGCGTGAGCTGCGACTGGGCCGTCTCCCACTGGGTGCCGGCCAGCTCGAGCCAGCCCTGGAAGGGGGTGAGCGCGCCGAGGACGGTGGCGAGCAGCAGGACGAGCAGGGCGAGCACGCCGCCGACCAGGCCGCTGGTGGGCTTGGGGCGACCTGCCTTCAGGGTGGTGCCGACCAGGCCCAGCACGGCGAGGACCGGGAGCGGGGCCAGCCAGGGCCATGAACTTGGTGACGGGCTGGTCGGCGGCCTCGGGCGAGATGGCCGGGCAGGGCGAAGGCCCCGATGCCGAGGACGGCGAAGGCGCCCGACGGCGACCCGGGCGACGGCGCGGTTGGCCAGCCGGGACCCGGCTGGCGGTGGCGGCCACGTCGAGGGCGATGCCCAGGACCGGGACGGCGAAGGCGTACACCTGGGGCTGGGCCGACACCCACGAGACCCGGGCGAAGGTGGCCGACGGCGCCCGGGGCGAAGAGCACCTGGGCGAAGCGGTGGTCGACGTACATGACGACCAGCACGGCGATCAGCACCGGCAGGGTGAGGATCCACACCACCGCGGTGCAGAGCATCGACCACGAGAACATGGGGACCCGGTCGAGGTCCATGCCCCGGGTGCGCACGGCGAGGAGCGGTGGTGGCCACGCACACGGCACCGAGGACGCAGGGAGGCGGCGACCAGCGCCCAGGCCGCGGTCCACAGGTCGACGCCGTCGGCCCGCCCGCCGCCCGGGCCGCCGTTGATGGCGTAGGCGGCGACGGTGAGCCCGCCGCCCATCGAGGAAGCCCCAGAAGGAGGCGGCCGCGGCCCGGGGGAAGGCGATGGCCCGGGCGCCGACCTGGAGGGGCACGACCACCATGGCCAGGCCCAGGAGGGCGGGGGCCACGGCGAGGAGGGTGACCGAGGTGAGGTGGAAGGTGAAGACCTGCGGGGCCACGTCGGCGTCGAGGAGCGAGCTCGTCGACCAGCTGGAGGCCGCCGAGCAGGCCGGTGACGGCGGTGCCGATGCCGAAGAGCGAGGGCGGCGCCGAGGTAGAGGCGGCCGACGACCTTGTGGTCGGTGGACCCGAGGATCCCGGCCAGGCCGGTGGCCGGGGCGGCGGTGCGGGGTGGCCGTCGCCTCGGGCGCGGGCGCTGCCGGGGGGGCTTGGGTTGCTGTCATCGACGCGTGGACCTCGTCAGCGACGCCCCCCACGAGCGGGTCGGGGTGTCGCCCGGTGGGAAGGCGATTCCTGTCGGCTCGGACCTTACACACGCCCTCTCGGGGCCCGGGAAATCGTGGCGGGGGGACGGCGCGGGGCCCTGCGGACCGACCGGCCACGCCTCTGGGACCGGCGGGGCGACCCTCACGAGGCGCCGGCCAGCAGCTGGTCGAGGGCCATGGCCCCGAACAGCAGGGTGACGTAGGTGATGGACCAGTGGAACAGGCGCATGGCCTTGGCCGGGTCGGGGTCGCGGGCCAGGTCGATGGTGAGGGCCAGGTAGAGCCCCGCCGAGGACCACGGCGGCGACCAGGTAGAGCGTGCCCATGTCGGCGACCGGCGCGAACACCAGGGTGGTGGCCCAGAGCACCGCGGTGTAGCCGACGATCCGGAGGGTCACGGCCCGCATGCTGGACACCACCGGGAGCATGGGCACGTCGGCCGCGGCGTAGTCGTCGCGGTAGCGGACGGCCAGGCACCAGAAGTGGGGCGGGGTCCACAGGAAGATGACGGCGAAGAGCCACGACCGGCGCCCAGGCCAGGCTGCCGGTGACCGAGGTCCAGCCGATGAGCACCGGGGCGGCGCCGGCGGCGCCGCCGATCACGATGTTCTGCTTCGAGGTCCGCTTCAGCCAGAGCGTGTAGACGAAGACGTAGAAGAGGGTGGCGGAGACGGCCAGCACGGCCGAGAGCAGGTTGACCGCGCCCCACAGCAGGGCGAAGGCGGCCACCTCGAGGGCGATGGCGAAGGTGAGCGCGGCCCGGGGGCGTGATCTCGCCGGTGACGAGGGGCCGGTCGCTGGGTCCGCTTCATCAGCCGGTCGATGTCGCGGTCGACCACCATGTTGATGGCGTTGGCGCCGCCGGCGGCGAGGGCTCCGCCCAGCACCGTCCAGAGCACGAGCCAGCCCGAGGGCAGGCCCCGCGCCGCCACCACCTGCATGGGGACGGTGGTGACGAGCAGGAGCTCGATGATGCGGGGCTTGGTGAGCGCGAGGTAGGCGCGAGGCCTTGGAGCGGGGCCGCGCCGCGGCCCGGGTCGGCCTCGCCGGCGAGGGGGGCCGGGCGCTCGGCGACGGCGGCGATCGGACCCGTCGGGCCGCCACCCCCGAAGCGACGGAGGAGGGCGCTGCGACCGGACGCCGGGCGGACGGGGGTGGCGGCACCCGTGGTCGGCGAGGTCACGGCGGCGACACTACGACCGCATCCGCGAGGGGGCCAAAGGGGAGCAGCCCGTCCCACCTCCACCCACCGGACCTTGGACGCTGTGCGCGCCTGCGACGACACCCGTCAAGGAACGTCGCCCGCCTGGCCCGGGTGACCGGGCCCGGCCGTAGCCTCGGCGCGCGTGAGCCGTGCTCGACCGGGCGCCCGTCCTGTCGCCCGTCCGCCTACCGGCGGATCACCCTCGGTCGCCCTGTGGTCGCTGGTGGCCATCGTCGTCACCGGCGCCGCCGTGCGCCTCACCGGCTCGGGGCTGGGGTGCTCGACGTGGCCCGGCTGCGAGCCGGGCGAGCTGGTGCCCCACGGCGAGTCGTCCTACAACGCCTGGGTCGAGTTCGGCAACCGACTCATCACCGGCGTGGTGTCGGTGGCGGTGGCCCTGGCCGTGCTCGGCTCCCTGCGCCGGGAGGGGCCGCGTCGGCGGACCTGTCCTGCTGTCCTGGGGCCTGGTCGCCGGCGTGGTGGCCCAGATCCTGCTCGGCGCCCTGGTCGTGAAGCTCCACGTCCACCCGATCGTGGTCCAGGGCCACTTCCTGCTCTCCGCCCTGCTGGTCGGCCGACGCCGTGGTCCTGCACCACCGGGCCAGCCGCCCCGACGGCCCCGACGGGCGGCCCGAGCCCACCACCCCGCTGGTGGGGCCGGTCGGGCTGCGCCTGGCCCGCCTCGCCGTGGTGTGGGCGCCGCTGGTGATGCTGGCCGGGACGCTCGTGACCGGGGCCGGCCCCCACGCCGGCGACGCCGACGCCGAGCGCCTGTCGTTCGCGGTGCGCTCGGTGGCCATGGTCCACAGCGGCCTGACCTGGGTCTTCCTCGGCCGTGGTCATCGCCCTGGTGCTGCGCATGCGTCGGGAGATGGTGGGCGACGTGGCCATGGAGCGGGGCTCGGCCCTGCTGGCGGTCATCGTCCTGCAGGGCGGGCTGGGCTACCTCCAGTACCTCACCGGCGTGCCCGAGCTCCTCGTGGGGCTGCACGTCCTCGGCGCCATGCTGATGTGGGCGGCGGTGCTGCGGGTGCTGCTGGCCCTGTCCGAGCCGCTCCCCGCCGTCGCCTCCGGCGTGACCGTCGAGTCCGACGGCGAGCCGGCGATCTCCCCAGCCGGCCACGTAGCCGGTCGCAGCCACGTTCTCCTGGGAGGATGGGCACCATGTCGACCACGGAGACCGCACCGCTCGAGGTGCTCGATCCCGAGCCCGACGAGGACACCGAGCTCGACCGGCCCTGGCAGGTGATCGTGTGGGACGACCCGGTGAACCTGATGCAGTACGTGGCGTGGGTGTTCCGCAAGCTGTTCGGGTTCTCCAAGGCCAAGGCCAACCACCTCATGCTCCAGGTCCACAACGAGGGCCGGGCCATCGTGTCGACCGGCCCCCGAGAGAAGGCCGAGCTCGACGTGTTCCGCCTCCACGAGCACGGCCTGTGGGCGACCATGGAGAAGCAGGCGTGACCGCCCCCGTCACCCCGCCCCGGGCGGGGACTGAGGTGGCTGCGGTCGTCAAGCGGCGCCGCGACGGCGCCTACGTGCTGCGCCTCGACGCCGAGACCATCGACCTGCTCGGCACCCTGGCCGGCCAGCTCGACCCCCTCCTCGACGACCAGTCGGCCGACGCCGGGCCTGCGCCGCCTGTTCCCCCCGGCCCACGACGACGACGTGCTGGCCGAGGCGGCCTGGCAGATCGAGCAGGGCGAGGCCCTCCGCGACTCCCGCCGCGCCGCCCTGGCCGCCCTCGAGCCAGGCCGCCCGACGAGCCCATGGACGAGGAGCAGCCTCGTGGCCTGGATGCAGGGCGTGAACGCCCTGCGCCTGGTCCTGGCCGAGCGGCTCGGGGTGGAGGGCACCGACGGCGAGGACCGCGACGTGGCCGAGGCCGCAGGCCGTCCTCCAGGCCAGCGAGGACCCCGCCGAGGTGGAGCAGGCCGCAGCGCCTGCTGGCCGCCTGGCAGCTCTACGACCTGCTCAGCGCCCTGGTGTTCCACGCCGTGCGGGCCCTGGAGTCCGGGCGAGGACTGATCGCCGACCGCCGCGAGGTGGTCGACGCCGCGGCGCGGCTACCGTCGCCGCGCCGCCCCTGGGCGGCCCCGGCCCCCGTCGTCCAGCGGCCCAGGACACCGGCCTTTCAAGCCGGCAACGCGGGTTCGAATCCCGTCGGGGGTGCTCGGTGCGCCGCAGGGCGGCACCGCTCCGGCCTCGCGGCCGGCGGATCAGCCGACGACGTGGTCGGTGCTCAGGAACGCCCGGCGCAGCTCGGGCGAGAGGTCGTCGTAGGGCGAGCGCTGCGAGCGGTGGCAGGCCATGGCCCGCTCTCTGGTGGCGAGCTGCGCGCTGGTGTCGATGGCCACCAGCTCGTGGTCGGGGCGTCCGAGGGCGTCGACGTCGATGTCGAGGTAGGCGGTGTCGGGTCGCACCTCCTGCACCTCGGCCACCCACCGGCGCATGAGGCTGTTGGCCAGGCACGACTGGAGCAGGGCGACGTCGGGCCGCTCCCGGAGCGCGAGCTCGACGGCCCGCCGCACGTGGACGTGGTCGCGGTGCCCGTCGCCGCCGTCGAGGACGATGACCTGCGTCGGCCCCAGGCGCTCGAGCACGCCGTCCACCTCCGCGGCCAGGGCCTCGACCGAGGTGGCGGCCAGGGCCCCCTCGGGCAGGGGGCCGTCGAAGCCGGAGTCGGCGTGGCCCAGCAGCTCGACGGCCTCGACGCCGAGGACCTCCGCTGCGGCTCGGAGCTCGGCCTCGCGCACCTGCCCCAGGTCGAGGTGGGCCGTGTCGGGGTCGGGCTCGCGCTCGCCGACCTCGCCGCGGGTGCCGCACACGACGGTGACCCGCGCCCCGGCGGCCGCGGCCCGGGCGATGAGCGAGCCGCAGCCGAAGGACTCGTCGTCGGGGTGGGCGACGACGACGACCACGTGGTCCTCGGGCGTCGGCGGCGGCGGTGGCGTCCATGGGTCCCTCCGGGGGTCGATGGTGCTGTTGTCAGCAACGCTGACGGGTCGTTCTATGCTGACAACAGCACCATGTCAACGTCATGATCGGATCGCCGTGCGCCTGACCACGACCTCCTACTCGATCCTCGCCCTGCTGGCCCTGCGGGACTGGACGTCCTACGAGCTGGCCCAGCAGATGACCCGCACCCTCGGCTACGTGTGGCCCCGGGCCGAGCGCAGGATCTACGACGAGCCCAAGCGGCTGGTGGACGCGGGCTACGCCACCGCCGAGAGGGGGGCCCAGGGCCGACGGCCCAAGACCACCTATGCCATCACCCCTGCCGGCCGGGAGGCGCTGCGAGACTGGTTGGCGACCGAGCCCGCCGCCCCGACGCTGGAGTTCGAGGGCGTGCTGCGGACCCTCTTCGCGGACCAGGGCGACCTGGAGGCCCTGCGGACCACGCTGGCGGCGGTCCGCGACCAGGCCGCGGAGGCCCGGGGGCGCCTGGCCGAGATGGCCCGGGCCCAGGTGGAGGGCGACGGGGGCGAGTTCCCGGGGCGCCTCCACGTCAACGCCCTCGCCTTCCGCCTCATCGTCGACCACCACGACCTCATCCGGGGGTGGGCCGAGTGGGCCCTGGCCGAGACCGACGGGTGGGACGACGTCGACGGCGCCGCCCAGACCTGGCGGCCCGAGGCGCGGGCGATCTTCGCCCGGGCCGCGGATCTCGACGGGTAGCCCGGACGCCGCTCAGCGGCGCTTCGCCGCGACGCCGCGGAGGTCGCCGTCGGTGTCGTGCCAGGGGTCGACCTCGGCGAAGCCGGCGGTGGCGAGGTCGGGCGCGAGCAGGCCGTCCTGGTCGCCGCCGAGCTCGAGGAGCAGCCATCCACCGGGGCGCAGCAGGCGCGCCGCGCCGGCGACGACCCGACGGGCGAGGGCCAGGCCGTCGTCACCGCCGTCGAGGGCCCGGCGGGGCTCGTGGCGCTGGACGTCCCGGGGCAGGAAGGCCAGCCCATCGGTCGGCACGTAGGGGCACACCGCGGTGACCAGGTCCCAGGTCCCGTCACCGGCCAGCGGTGCGGCCAGGTCGGCGACGACGCCCGGGACGCCGTTGCGGCGGGCACAGGCCACGGCGGTGGGGTCCACGTCGGTCCCGACCACGGTGGCCGTGGGCGCCTCGGCCCGCAGGTGGGCCGCCACCGCGCCGGTGCCGGTGCAGAGGTCGATGGCTCGCCCCCGTCGGGCGGCAGGTGGCGGCGGCCCGGCGGGCCAGGTCCTCGGTCTGGGCTCGGGGGACGTAGGTGCCGGGCGCGACGCGGAGGGACCGTCCGCAGAAGGTCGTCGTCCCCACAAGCCAGGCCATCGGCTCGCCGTCCTCGCGCCGTCGGAGCCAGCCCTCCAGGGTGGCGGCGTCGGGCCCCGGTGCCAGCAGGGCGGCGGCCTCCTCCTCGGGGGCGATGCACCCGGCCGCGGCCAGCCGGGTCACGACCGCGGGATCGGGGGGCGTCACGAGGTGCCTGGCACCTCGTGACGCCCGCGCGGTCCGGGTGGGGAGGTCCGGGCTGGGCTGGTGCTCGGGCATGTCGTCGTCGGTCTCGGACGCCGCCGCCATGCGGCGGCCGTAGGCGCGGGCCCACGGCCGGGCCGTCACCCCGTGGGCGACGACGCTGAGCAGGACCGTGCAGGTGACGGTGAGGCGGATGGTCTCGGCCCCGGTCAGGTCGGCCTCCCCCAGCGTCATGAGCACGAAGGCGATCGACGCCAGGCCCCGCGGCCCGAACCAGGCCAGCAGGGCCGTCGTCTCCCGACGCAGGCCCGAGCCCAGCTGGCTCAGGGCCACCGGGACGGCCCGCACCAGGGTGAGGCTGAGGACCGAGTAGGCGACGATCCGCCAGCTGATGTCGCCGAGGGCGGGCCCGGCCAGGGAGGCGCCGAAGAAGAGGAAGGTGAGCAGGGTGAGCAGCTGGCCCTCGTCCTCGGCGAAGTCCTCGACCTCGTCGGTCAGGCCCCGGGCCACGGCACCCGAAGGCCAGCCCGGCGGTGAAGGCGGCGATGAAGCCGTTGCCGCCCACCGCGCCGGAGAAGCCGAAGGCCACGAGGGCGAGGGCCATGGTCGAGAGCTGGCGGAACGTGCCGGTGACCCACCCCCTGGCCCCGCAGGTCCGGAGGAGCCAGCCGCCGAGGACGCCGGTGGTGACGCCGACGAGCAGGCCGAACCCGATCTGCTCCAGCCCGAACCGCACCCAGGTGCCGGCGCTGCCGCTGTCGATCTCCACCGCGGCGAGGGCCAGGCAGACGGTGACGACGGGGGCGGCGATCCCGTCGTTGAGCCCGCTCTCCACGTTGAGGGCCTGGCGGATGCGGACCGGGATCGACCGGTCCGTCACGACCGCCTGGCCCAGGGCGGCGTCGGTCGGGGCGAGGATCGAGGCCAGGAGGGCCGCCTCCCACACCGACAGGTCGGTGAGCAGGAGGAGCCCGGCCCCGAGGCCGGCGGCGATGGTCAGGGGCATGCCGATGCCGAGCAGCCGGCCGGGGAGCTGCGCGTCCTTGCGCGCCTCGCGCAGGTCGATGCGGGTCGCGTCGGTGAAGAGGACGAGGGCCAGGGTCACCTCGGCCAGCACCTCGAGGATGGCGGCGTCGACCTCGACGCCGAGCAGGTCGAGGCCCTCGCCCCCGATGAGGATCCCGAAGGCGACGAAGGCCATGGGCCCCGACACCAGGCTCCGGGCGGCGCGGGCCGACACCAGCCCGAACCCGACGACCAGCAGGGCCACGATGGCCAGGTCGAGGTCGAGGGACTCCACCGCCCGATGATGATCCACCGGAGGAGCGGAGGCCGCGACCCTCGCGGTTCAGGCGCGGGCCTCGACCCGGGGGGAGGCGACCGGACGGGCCCTCCGCAGGTAGACGTCGACGACCACGCTGGTGACGGCGGCCCAGGCGCACCACAGCGAGACGACCCCGTCGAGCACGAGCCAGGACAGCACCAGGACGGCCACCAGGTTCACCACGCCGAAGGCGCGGACCGCCGGTCGGCGCGACAGCAGGGCCGGGCCGCACGTGGCGACGACGTAGGCCACCGCCGCCACCTCGGCCAGCGGGGCATCGACGAAGTAGGCGATGTGCAGGTGCCGCAGGCGGGCCACGGTCTGGCCCCGGACGACCGCGAGCAGCAGCCAGGCCGCGACCACCGCCCCGAGGACGACGAAGGGCCGGAGCCGGGCCCGGCCCTCCCCGGGCTCGGATCGGGCCACGGCCGCAGGCACGATGGCGGGCACCACCGCCAGGGCGATGACGAGGTAGAGCCACTCGGCCACCTGCTCCACCCCGACCGGCAGCTCGCCCCGCAGCCCGAGCCACACCGGCACCTCCACGAGGAGGTGGACGCCGAGGATCAGCGGCAGCGCGGCGAGGGGCAGGTCCCGAGGGGACCGCACCTGCCGTAGGGCATCGATGCCGACGACGACCACCGCGGCCCCGACGACCAGGTCGGCCTCAGGGGAGAGGCACACGGGTCCCCCGCGTGGACGGGTCGGATCGGGCGCGCACGCCGGCCCCTCTTCCCGGGACGCACCGCGCGACACGGCCATGCGCCCCCGGTCGACCCGGGACGGCCCGAGGTCGTCGAGGGAGGTGACGAGGCCGTCGAGGCAGGTGACGTGGTCGACACGAACCCTGAGGTGGTGGGCCCGGAGGTCGGGCCGGGCCGCTCCGTCGGCGTGGGCTCAGGACCGACGGCGGCGCAGGAGGGCGGCGATGAGGGCCCCGGCCACGGCCGAGCCGAGGATGACGACGATCAGCGGCAGGTCGGCGTCGGTGACCACCAGGTCGACCCGCACCTCGTCGGAGTTGGCCACCCCGAAGAGGATCAGGACGACCAGGATCAGCACCGAGACGGCCAGCTTCACCGTCTCGCCGATGGTCTTGGTCGAGCTCTTGACCTCGTGGGTCTCCTCGTCGGACATGTGACGATCTCCCTGCTGCGGCGGTGGTACGACGAACCACTACCCGCTGCGGGTGTCGGCACTCGGGACGGCCGTCGCCACCTGCTGGTCCGACCGACGAGCGATCGAAGGGGCGACCGGGTCCGGCGGGGCCAGGGACCGACAGATGTCGAGTCGAGTGGGCGAGGGGGGACTTGAACCCCCACGGGTGTTACCCCACAGGAACCTGAATCCTGCGCGTCTGCCAATTCCGCCACTCGCCCGAGTGGAGCGGCCGACGTTAGCCACCACCCCGGACGGGTGCCAAGGGAGATGGGTCGGGCCGGCGCCGGACGCGAGGCCAGCGCAGGTAGGCGACGGCCCGGGCCACCGCCTCCAGCGGGCCCATGGTGAAGGCCCGCAGCCACAGCGTGGCCAGCACCACCTGGACCAGCCACAGCCCCGCCGCCAGGGCGACGGCGGCACCGATGCCGAGGCGGTCGCCCAGGTCGAGCCCGTAGCCGTTGAAGGCGAGGGACAGCAGCAGTGACTGCGACAGGTAGAGGGTGAGGGTCATGCGCCCGGCCGGGGCCAGGAGGTCCAGCACCCCTCGCAGCGCCGGCACCTGACCGGCCCGGAGGAGGGCGCCGGCCCAGGCCAGGGCCATGGCCGGTCCCAACAGGGAGTACAGGGCCCAGCCCAGCGCGGCCCGGCCGACGTCGAGGGTGCCCAGGGCGGCGTCGCCCACCAGCCACGCCGCCGGCACCGACAGGGCCAGGCCCACGGCCCACAGGGGCACGATCGCGCGGTGCAGCCAGCCCGGCCAGCACCGGGGGTCGACCCAGCCGACGCGGGCCGCGGCCATGCCCAGGCACATCATCCCGGCCACGGTGCCGCCCACCGTGACCAGGCCCAGGGGGTACGACAGGGCCAGCCCCTCGGCCCGCAGGGCGACCACGTCCCCGAAGCTGCCGCCGCCGTAGACCCGGGCGTCGGCGGCCAGGTCGGCCAGGGTGTCGGCCCGCAGCCGGGCCACCCCCAGCCCCTCGGGGTCCGAGACGGCGGTGGCCAGGGCGACCAGCCCGGTGGTGAAGAGCCCCTGGAGGACCACGAGGGCGGCACCCATGGCGGCCAGCCACCCCGGCCGCAGCGGGCGGACGAGCAGCAGGGCCGCCCCGAGCACCGCGTAGGTGGTGAGGATGTCGCCGTCGAAGAGCAGCAGGGCGTGGGCCGCGCCCAGCACGAGCAGCACGCCGCAGCGTCGCAGCCAGGGCCCGGCGACCGAGCGCCCCCGGACCCGGCTGCGGGCGTCCTGCACGGCGAAGCCCCAGCCGAAGAGGAACGAGAAGAGCGGGTAGAAGCGCCCCTCGGCCAGAGCGGCCAGCGTCACCGTGAACGGGTCGACCTGACCGCCGACCCGTCCCCCGGCGGCGGCCAGGTCCGGGCCCACGCCCCGCCGGTAGGCGGCCACGTTGACCACCACCACGCCCAGCAGGGCGACCGCCCGGAGGGAGTCGACCATGGGCCGGCGCTCGGACTCGGCCACCGGCGCGGCCGCCTCGCCGGCGCGCGGCGGGACCGGCGCGGGAGGGGGCGGGGCCCAGGGGTGCACCGGGCCATCATCGCCGCCGGTGGACGCCGTGGGCGCCGGGTCCGCAGGTATCGTCGGGCCGTGCTCACCGGGACGACCGCGCCGACGACCCACCGCCGCCGCCTCCGCGCGCGCCGCCCCCGATGAGCCTCGGGGGCTTCGAGCGGCGGCTGGAGCAGGCCGTCGAGGGGACGTTCTCCCGGGTGTTCCGCTCCGGGCTGCGGCCCGTCGAGATCGGGCGGCGGCTCACCCGCGAGATGGACATCGGCCGGTCGATCGACGTCCGGGGCCGCACCGTGGTGCCCAACGACTTCACCGTGGTGCTGAGCGAGGAAGACCGGGCCAGCTTCGACGAGATCGCCGACAGCCTCACCCGCGAGCTGTCCGACGCCGCCCGCGAGCACGCCCGCTCGGAGGGCTACTCCTTCCTCGGGCCCGTCGCCGTCACCCTGGAGGCGGGGGCGGTGCGCACCGGCACCTGCCAGGTGGCGGCCCGGCTCCGCGAGGGCCACGGCGGGGCCGGCGCCGGGTCGCTGGTGCTGCCCACCGGCGACCGCATCCCCCTGGGCGAGGACGTCATCACCATCGGGCGCCGGGCCGAGTCCACCATCGTGCTGTCGGACCCCAACGTCAGCCGCAACCACGCCGAGATCCGGCCCGCGGGGGCGGGGTGGGTCCTGGTCGACCTCGGGTCGACCAACGGGTCGCGGGTCAACGGCGCCCGCGTGTCGATCCACCCCCTCGAGGACGGCAACGAGATCAGCTTCGGCAACACCCACATCTGGTTCGAGGCCAGCTGAGGGACTGGCTCGGGCCCGCCGCCGGTCGGGACCGGGGAGCGCACCCCCATCGCCGCGGACCTTCCCGCCCCGGGGGTGACCGGTAACCTCCGCAGCGTCATGTCCGAGCAGCTGCTGACCATCCTCAAGTTCTGCGTCCTGGCGCTGCTCTACCTGTTCTTCTTCCGCGTCCTGCGGGCCGTGTGGCTGGAGATCAACCCGCCCCCCGCCCTCGAGCGGACCGGGGGGCGGGGGCGCGCCGCCGCCGGCCGCAGGCGGGGGCAGGTCCCGCCGCAAGGGCCGCAAGGTGCCCACCCAGCTCACCGTGGTGGAGCCGGAGGACCAGCGCGGCCGGGTGATCCCCCTCGTGGCGGAGATGACGGTGGGGCGGGCATCGGGCTGCCACGTGGCCATCCCCGACGACACCTTCGCCTCGCAGATCCACGCCCGCATCTACAGCCGCGACGGCCAGACGTGGGTCGAGGACCTGGGATCGACCAACGGCACCTTCGTCAACCGGGCGAAGGTCACGGCGGCCACCGCGGTCCGCCGCGGCGACCTCGTCCAGATCGGCCACACCGTCATGGAGCTCGGATGACCACCACCGCCCGTCCCCCTGGGGATCGCCCCGCCGACGCCGGCACCCGAGGGCGACCGTGACCACCTTCCGGGCCGGAGCGGCCAGCGACGTGGGCCAGATCCGGTCCAACAACCAGGACTCCAAGCTGGTGGTCGAGAGCACGTCGGTGTTCGCCGTGGCCGACGGCATGGGCGGCCACCAGGGCGGCGAGGTGGCCTCGGCCATCGCGGTGGAGACCCTCGAGGCGGTCATCACCGAGCCGACCGTCGACTCCCTCGTCGAGGCGGTGAAGGAGGCCAACCGGCGCATCTTCTCCCGCGCCGCCGACAGCGACGAGCTCCGGGGCATGGGCACCACGCTGGTGGCCATCGCCCTGGTGAACCCGGACGCCGACGAGGAGGAGATCGCCTGGGTCAACGTGGGCGACTCCCGCGTCTACCTGCTCCGCGACGAGGAGCTGGTGCAGCTCAGCCAGGACCACAGCCTGGTCGAGGACCTGCGCCGGGGCGGCCAGCTGAGCGAGGAGGAGGCCGCGGTCCACCCGCAGCGGAACATCCTCACCCGGGCCCTGGGGATCGACGAGGCCGTCCAGGTCGACACCGACTCCGTGCTGCCCTTCGTGGGCGATCGCTTCCTGCTCTGCAGCGACGGCCTGTTCAACGAGGTCGACCGGCCCGCCATCGTCGAGGTCCTGCGCACCTTCGAGGACCCGGGCGCGGCGGCCGACGAGCTGGTGCGCCAGGCCAACGAGGGCGGGGGTCGCGACAACATCACCTGCGTCGTGGTCGACGTCACCGACGACGGAGGGCGCGCCGCCCGCGCTGCGGAGGCGGCTGCGGTCGCGGCCGCGTCGGCCGCGGCGGCTCGGGCCGAGGCAGGCGAGGACCCCACCGTGGACCCCACGACCGGCGAGGTGGTCGACGGCGCCTCCCCCACCGCGGCCACGGTGGAGACACCGGCCACCCAGGGCGACCCCGCCATCGCCGACGGCCTCGTGGGCGCCGGCGACGGCGACCCAACCCCCCCGGCCGGCCTGCCCGCCGCCCCCCCACCCCCCACCGAGCCCGACACCGACCCGGGCTCGGCCGCCGCGCGCGGGCGACTCCGACGACGTCGCCTTCGCGGCCCCGGTGGCGGCCGGCGCGTCCGGGGGCGAGTTCCCGTCCGAGGAGGACCGCGGGGCCGACCCCGCGCCCGAGGACCTGCCGTTCGGACGCAGCACCGGCGACGTGTTCGAGGACCTCGACCACGCCGGCGGCCGCCACTGGGCCTTCACCGCGGTGGGCGTGGTGGTCGTGCTGGCCGTGCTGCTGGGCGGGGCCTACCTGGCCGGCTCCTGGTACGCGGGCCGCACCTACTACGTCACCGAGCAGGCCGGCGAGGTGCAGATCTTCCGGGGCCAGCCCGGTGGCTTCCTCATCTTCGACCCCAGCGCCGAGGAGACCTCCGGGCTCCCGGTCGACGAGCTCACCGCGGCCCAGCGCGAGGAGCTGGCGGCCGAGCCCGAGTTCGACTCCCTCCAGGACGCCCGCACCCGGGTGAACACCTGGAAGACCGACGCCGACCAGCGCGCCACCGAGGACCAGCCGCCGCCCACCACGACCACCGAGCCGTCCTCGTCGACCACCACCACCAGGCCCGGCGCCCGCACCACCGTGCCCACGACCACCGAGGGCCCGTGACGGCCGCCTCCGGCGCGCCGACCGCGACCCTGGGACCCCGGGCCCCCGACTCCTCGCCACCGCGGCGCGCCACGGCACCGTGATCGAGCGCCTCCGCCGCAACGGCGAGCTGGTCATGCTGCTGCTGGCCGGGGCCGTCGTCGCCGGCGCGTACGTCGTGGCCACGCTGGGCCGCACCGCGTCGGTGCCGGCCAACATCGGCCCGTTCCTCGTGCTGGTGCTGGTGCTCTTCGCCGGCGCCCACATCGCCATCCGCAAGCTGGCGCCCGGGGCCGACGGCACCCTCCTGCCCCTCGCCGTGCTCCTCAACGGCATCGGCTACGTGTTCATCGCCCGGCTGCGCGACGACCTGGCGGCCAAGCAGGCCGGGTGGATCTTCGTGGGGCTGGTGGCCTTCGTGGTCACCCTCGTGGTGGTGCGCCGCCCCCGCGACCTGGAGCGCTACCGCTACATCGCCCTGTTCGTCGGCGTCGGGCTGATCATGGTGCCCCTCGTCCCGGTGCTGGGCCAGACCATCAACGGGGCCCGCATCTGGATCCGCCTGGGGCCGGCCCAGTTCCAGCCCGGCGAGTTCGCCAAGCTCTTCCTGGCCCTCTTCTTCGCGGCGTACCTGGTGGAGAAGCGCGAGCTGCTGGCGCTGGCGTCGTGGCCCAAGCGCCGGCCCATCCTCCCAGACCCCAAGCACCTCGGGCCGGTCCTGCTGGCCTGGGGCATCGCCGTGGTGGTCATCACCGCCGAGCGCGACCTCGGGACCGCCCTGCTCTTCTTCGCCCTGTTCATCGTCCTGCTGTGGGTCGCCACCGGCCGGGCCGGCTACCTGCTGGTCGGGGCGGTGTCGTTCGCCGTGGCCGCCTTCGTGTCGTGGACGCTCTTCAGCCACGTGCAGGACCGGGTCACCAACTGGATCAACCCCTGGGCCGATCCGCAGGTCAAGGGGTACCAGATCATCCAGGGCTGGTACGCCCTGGCCGACGGCGGGGTGGGCGGCCAGGGCCTGGGCCTCGGACTCAGCGGTGACGGGCGCCTGCCCGAGCCCCAGAACGACTTCATCTTCGCCGTCATCGGTGAGGAGCTCGGCCTGCTGGGCAGCGCCGCCATCATCGTGGGCTTCGTCCTCCTCGTCGGCACGGGGCTCCGCATCGCGGCCAGCCAGGAGGGGGCCTTCGAGAAGCTGCTGGCCACCGGCCTCACCACCCTCGTCGGCGTCCAGGCCCTCATCATCCTGGGCGGCGTGACCCGCCTGCTCCCCCTCACCGGCGTGGCCCTGCCCTTCGTCTCCTACGGCGGCACCTCGGTGGTCGCCAACTACGTGCTGCTGGCCCTGCTCGTGCGCCTGTCCGACGACGCCCACCAGCGCCGCCAGCGCAAGGCCCGCCGCGTCGGCGCGCCCGCCGGGGTCGGCTGATGGGCATGGACCGCCAGATCAAGAAGCTGGGCATCGCCCTGATCGTCTGCTTCGGGCTCCTCTTCGCCCAGGTGAACTACATCCAGTTCTTCGGCGCCGAGCGCCTGAACGAGCGGCCCGACAACACCCGAGAGCAGACCCGGCAGTTCGCCCGGCCCCGGGGCCAGATCATCGCCGCCGACGGCTCGGTGCTGGCCTTCTCGGTCGAGCAGCGCAACCAGTTCAAGTACCAGCGGATCTACCCCGAGGGCTCCCTCTTCGGGCCCATCACCGGCTACTACAGCGCCATCCTCGGGGCCACCGGGGTGGAGCGCTCCTACGGCAACGAGCTGGCCGGCACCACCCCCGAGCTCCGGTTCGGGAGCCTGTCGGACCTCTTCGTCGACCGCGAGAACGTGGGCAACGTCCACCTGACGCTGCGCAAGGACGTGCAGCAGGTCGCCACCGAGATGCTGGGCGACCGGGAGGGCTCGGTCGTGGCCCTCGACCCCCGCACCGGGGCCATCGACGCCATGGTGTCGTTCCCCTCCTACGACCCCGGTCCCCTGTCGACCAACGACACCACCGCGACCGACATCAAGCAGGTGCTCGACGACGATCCCGAGAACCCACTGCTGTTCCGGGCCTACCAGGACATCTTCTTCCCGGGCTCGACCTTCAAGGTGGTCACCGCCTCCACCGCGGTGGAGGACGGCACCGTCACCGAGCAGCAGCCCGCCTACCCCGTCCAGACCGGCTTCGACGTCGACTTCACCGACCAGGACCTCAAGAACTTCGGCGGCTCGTCGTGCGGCGGCACCCTGTTCGAGATCCTGCGGGTGTCGTGCAACTGGGCCTTCGCCCAGATGGGCGTCGACCTGGGGCCCGAGCGGATGGTCGCCGGCGCCGAGGCCTACGGGTTCAACGCCGAGCCGCCCGTCGACCTGCCCGCGCCGGCGGCCAGCACCTTCCCCACCGAGTTCCCCGACGACCAGGGCAACGGCCCGCTGGCCCGGGCCTCCATCGGCCAGGGCGACGTCAGCGCCTCCCCGTTGCAGATGGCGCTGGTCACCGCGGGCGTCGCCAACGGCGGGTCGGTGCCCACGCCCCACGTGATGGATCACGTGACCGACGAGGACGGCGAGACGGTGAGCACCTTCCAGGCCTCGGAGTGGATGCGGGCCACCACCGCGGAGACGGCCGACGTCGTGCGGCGGGGCATGGTCGCGGTCGCGTCGCCCGGCGGCACCGCCGAGGGCCTGCAGATCCCGGGCATGGAGGTCGGCGGCAAGACCGGCACCGCCCAGCTCGGCACCGACCCGCCGCAGTCCCACGCCTGGATCCTCGGCTTCGCCGGTCCGCCCGGCCAGCCGCCCGAGGTCGCGGTGGCGGTGCTGGTCCAGGCCCAGCCCGGCGCCAGCGAGCAGACCGGTGGCCGGGTGGCCGCCCCCATCGCCAAGGCCGTCATGGAGGCCGTGCTGGCGGCCCGGGGCGGCGGATGACCTCCGGCGACGTCGGGGCAGCCCGTAGTGTGGGCCACCGTGCCGTGGGGCAGCGGGTGCGGGGGGCGCCGGGCCCCCGACCCGCGCACCCGGGCGCGGCCGGGGCCCGTCCGGTCCCGACCCCGCACCACCACACCACCCCCGCTGCCCCATGAGTGACGACACCCCCACCTACAACGGCCGCTACGAGGTCCAGCGCCGCATCGCCGCGGGGGGATGGCCGACGTCTTCCTGGCCAAGGACCTGCTGCTGGCCCGGCCGGTGGCGGTCAAGGTGCTGTTCCCGGAGTTCGCCAGCGACCCGTCCTTCGTGGCCCGGTTCCGCCGGGAGGCGCAGGCCGCGGCCAACCTGAACCACCCCAACATCGTCGGTGTCTACGACTGGGGCCAGGAGTCGGGGACCTACTACATCGTCATGGAGTTCATCGACGGCCGCAGCCTGTCGGAGATCCTCCGGACCCAGGGCACCCCCCCGGCCAAGACGGCGGCCGGGATCGTGGCCGACGTGGCCGCCGCCCTCGGCTTCGCCCACCAGAACGGCGTCGTCCACCGCGACATCAAGCCCGGCAACATCATGATCACCAACGCCGGGCACGTGAAGGTGGCCGACTTCGGCATCGCCCGGGCCATGACGGCCTCGGCCGAGGAGAACCTGACCCAGACCGGGTCGGTCATGGGCACCGCCACCTACTTCTCCCCCGAGCAGGCCCAGGGCCACGACGTGAGCGGCCGCAGCGACCTCTACTCGCTGGGCATCGTCATGTACGAGATGGCCCACGGGAAGCCCCCCTTCGTGGCCGACAGCCCGATCGCCGTCGCCTACAAGCACGTGCAGGAGCAGCCCGAGACCCTGCGCACCCAGCACCCCGAGGTGCCGGCGGCCTACGAGGCCATCACCATGAAGCTGCTGTCGAAGTCGCCCGACGACCGCTACCGCGACGCCGACGCCCTGCGGGCCGACCTGCGCCGCTTCGCCGAGGGCCAGCGGGTCCGGGCCGCGGGCCCGGCCCGGGGGGCGGCGGGCGACGCCACCGCGGTGGGTGCGGCCATCGCCGGCGTGGGCACCGGCGCCGCCGGGGCCGCGGCCCGCACCGGCAGCCGGCCCCCGGCGCCGCCGGGAACGCCGCCGGGCGACGCGGCCGAGGAGGAACCCGCCTACCCCGAGGCCCGCCGGTCGCGCACCGGCTGGTTCGTGCTCCTGCTGGTGGTCGCCCTCGCCCTCCTCGGCGGGCTGCTGTTCGCCTTCGCCTCGGTGCTGGGCATCGGCAAGGGCGAGTCCGGCATCGAGGTCCCCGACGTCACCGGCCAGCCCGTCGGGGCGGCCGAGCTGATCCTCGTCGACGCCGGGTTCGAGGTCGACAAGACCACCCGCCAGCCCAGCGCGACGGTGCCCGCCGACGAGGTCATCAGCCAGGACCCCGGCGCCGGCGACAGCGCCGAGGAGGGCAGCACCGTCACCCTGGTCATCTCCACCGGTCCGGCCGCGGCCGAGCAGGTCGAGCTGCCCGACGTGTCGGGCCTGCCCCAGGCCGACGCCGAGGCGCTGCTGCGCGCCGCCGGCTTCCAGGACATCCGCAGCGACGAGCGCGACGACCCCCTCGTCCCCGAGGGCGACGTGGTCCGCCAGAGCCCGTCGGGCAGCACCGACGAGGTCACCGTGGAGCTGCCCGTCGACACGCCGATCCAGCTGATCATCTCGAGCGGGCCCCCGCCCACCACCGCACCGCCCAGCACCTCGCCGCCGTCCACGTCGCCTCCGTCGACCTCGCCCCCCACCACCGAGGCCCCGACCACCACGGCGGCCCCGACCACGTCGCCGCCGACCACCACGACGACCACGACGACCACCACCACGACGACCACCTCGACGCCCACGAGCCCGTCCACACCCACCACCTGAGCCCTCCCCCGAGCCGGGGACACCTCCCCCCCGGCGACCCCTCCCGTCGTCACCCGGCCGGGTCTACTGTTCGACCGCCGTCGGGGGGTCCGACGGTCACAGGAGGAGGGCACCGTCGTGGTCGCCGCCGGAACGCTCGCCCAGATGCCGCCCCAGCCGTTCACGCCCAGCGGCGTGCAACCGAGCTTCGTCGTGGCCTTCGTGCTGCTCGACGTGGTGCTGATCCTGATCGCGGCCCGCCTGTGCGGCGCGGTGGCCCGGAAGGTCGGCCAGCCCGCGGTGGTGGGCGAGATCATCGCCGGCATCCTCCTGGGCCCCTCCCTGCTCGGCCCCACCCTCTTCACGCTGTCCAACCCGCCCGAGTTCCTGCACTGCGACCTCACCAACCCGGCCACCCTCCCCGACGGCAGTCCCTTCGTGCCCAGCGTGTCGTCGTGCCTGTTCCCGGCCCAGGCCCGGGGCACCCTCGGGATCCTGGGTCAGATCGCCCTGATCTTCTTCATGTTCCTGGTCGGCATCGAGGTCAACGCCCGGTCGCTCAAGGGCAAGGAGAAGGGCATCGGGCTCGTCGCCGTGGGCGCCGTCGCGCTGCCGGTGGTGCTGGCCTTCGTCATCAGCCCGGTGCTGTGGAAGTCCGACTTCGTCCCCGACTTCGGTGGCCCGGCGGCGCCCAACCGGCTCGGCTTCACCCTGTTCGTCGGCGCCATGCTGTCGGTCAGCGGCCTTCCCGGTCATGGCCCGCATCCTCCAGGAGAAGGGCCTGACCACCAGCCCCATGGGGGCCATCGGCATCGCTGCCGCCGGGGCCGTGACGGTGCTGATGTTCCTGCTCATCGCCACCGCCGACGGGGTGGCCAAGGAGAAGGACCTGGTCGACATCGCCAAGGTGTGGGTGATCACGGCGCTCTACATCGCCTTCATGATGCTGGTGGTGAAGCGGGTGCTGGCACCGCTGGGCAAGGTCTACGAGAAGGCCGGGAAGATCACCCCCGACATGTTCGCCATCTTCATCGGCCTGGCCATCGCCTCGGGCTACGCGGCCGACCGCATCGGCGTGAACGTCATCGTCGGCGGCTTCATGGCCGGCCTCGTCATCCCCGAGCCCCGCAAGCAGATCTGGCGGGAGATGTCCGGCAAGATCGGCGACCTCACGGCCATCGTGCTGCTGCCCATCTTCCTCGCCTTCAGCGGCCTGGCCACCGACTTCACCAAGCTCTCGGTCGCCGCCCTGCCCGGCATCGTCGCCCTGCTCGTCGCCGCCGTGGTCGGCAAGCTGGTCGGCGGCGCGATCTTCGCCCGCCTGGGGGGGCTGTCGTGGGCCGAGGGCACGGTCATCGGCGTGCTCATGAACTGCCGGGGCCTGCTCGTCCTGGTGGCCGCCCTCGTGGCCGTCCAGGCCGGGGCCATCAGCCCGCTGCTCCAGCTGGGTGGCGTGGTCGTCGCCCTGGTGACCACGGCCATGACCGGTCCCCTCTTCGACGCCGCCATCAAGAAGGTCCCGACCCCGGACGAACCGGGAGAGGTGCCGGCCCCGGTCGACTGACCCGGCGGCGGGTGGCCCTCCCCGGGGGCTCGCCCCCCTACCCCGCCGCCCCGGCCGTCCGTACCCTCACCTCCACCCGCCGCCGTCCCGGAGCCCACCGTGCCCACCACCCTCCCCCCCGGAGCCCCCTCGCAGCCGCCCACGGGCCTCGCCCCGCCGCGCCGCAGCCGCACCCCCTGGATCGTGGGCGGTGCCGTCGTCGTGGTCGCCGTGCTCGCCGTGCTCGCCTTCGGGGTGTTCGGCATCCAGACGCTGTTCACCGACGACGAGGTGTCCGAGGCCGGGCCCACCTTCGACTCGGGAGCCACCGCCGGGGCCGAGGCCGCCCCCGAGGAGGCAGCCGACGAGCCCGGCGACCCCCGCCCCCACCGCCCCGGCCGACGCCCCCGCCGTCACCACCGTCTCCACCGGCGCCTTCGCCGGCGTCGACCACCCGGGGGAGGGCACGGCCAACGCTGCTCACCGACGGCAGCCAGACCTTCGTGCGCTTCGAGGACGACTTCTCCACCGACAACGGCCCCGACCTCCACGCCGTGGTCTACGTCGGCGACGAGCGCGTCGACCTGGGTGCGCTGAAGGGCAACATCGGCGCCCAGAACTACGAGCTGCCCTCCGAGGTCGACCCGGCCTCGGTCACCACCGTGGCGGTCTGGTGCAAGCGCTTCGACGCCACCTTCACCGAGGCCGCGGTGTCGTGAGACCCCGGCCTCGTCACCCGTCTAACCTCGCCCCGCCCCGGCCCTGCCGGGCGGCGCACGGACACGCATCTCCCGGGAGGGTCCATGGCCACGCACCACAGCTCGCAGCACACCGACGAGGGGGTCCGGTCGTGACCGACCACGGCTCCACCATCAGCATCAACAGCTCGGCCCTGTCCGAGGCGCCCGACCCCACCGGGCCAGGGCGAGCCGGGAGACCTCAACGACGCCCTCATCGCCACCGACATCTGGACCGACCAGATGCTGGCCGACGCCGGCATCCCGGTCTACGACGTCCCCCTGGTGTCGGTCGGCGGCGGCATCGGCAGCTTCATCCTGGCCGACTTCCTCCGCATCGCCGGGATGCCCGCGGACCAGATGCGGGTGCTCACCAACCTCGACGTGCCGTGGCAGACCTACGAGTACCTCACCCGCATGTCGCAGATCCCCCGCGGGCGAGCGGCTGCGGTCCGACTCGCAGTCGATGCCCGACAACATCTGGGGCTTCCCCTCCTACGCCTTCCGCGAGATGTGGAACGAGAAGACGTTCGCTCCGGTGTGGAACGTCCTCACCGAGCCCATCCTCAACGACTACTGGACCCCGAAGGCGGGGCAGGTCTTCGAGTCGATGGAGCAGCGAGGCGGCCCGCATCGGGTACTGGAACATGGTCTCCCAGGGCCAGGTCCGGATGACCCGGCGCCGCTACGGCGGCGGCTACTTCACGATCCTCACCCCGCCCGCGGGCACGACCCCCACCAAGCGGGTGGCCTTCCGGTCCACCTACGTCCACCTCTGCGTGGGCTACCCGGGCGTGGCGTTCCTGCCCGACCTCCAGGAGTACCGGACCAAGTACGACGACTACGTGCGGGTCGTGAACTCCTACGAGCCCCACGAGCACGTCTACGAGGAGCTGCGGCGCCGGCCCGGCCTGGTGCTGATCCGGGGCAACGGCATCGTCGCCTCCCGCGTGCTCCAGCGCCTGATCGAGGACCGCGACAACTACGGCCTCCAGACCCAGATCCTCCACCTGTTCCGCACCTACCGCACCGAGAGCTTCGGCCGGTCGATCTTCGAGCGCCGGGTGGCCCGCAACGGCTGGATCTACCAGGGCTTCAACTGGCCCAAGTCGGCCTGGGGCGGCGCCAACAAGCGCAAGTTCGAGAAGCTCGAGGGCGAGCCAGCGGGCCGAGTTCTACAAGCGCCTGGCCGGCACCACGACGCCGGCCCGCAAGGACTGGAAGGAGCAGCTGGCCCGGGGCCGGCAGCGAGGGCTGGTACCGCACCTACATCGGCACCGTCGACACCGTGGTGCCCGGCGACGACGGCACCATCGTCACCCGGGTCGACGCCAAGGACGGCAGCATGCTCGAGGTGCCGGCCCACTTCATCATCGACGCCACCGGGCTGGAGGCGGACATCCGGGAGCACCGGCTCTTCGCCGACCTCCTCGACCACAGCGGCGCCCAGCTCAACCCCCTCGGCCGCCTCGACGTCGAGCGCCACTTCGAGATCCGGGGCACCCAGAGCGGGGTGGGCACGGCCTACGCCATGGGCACCATGACCCTGGGCGGCTACTTCGCCGGGGTCGACACGTTCCTCGGCCTCCAGTACTCGTCGCTGCGCATCGCCGACGACCTGGCCAAGCGGGGCTTCGTGAAGAAGATCGGCGTCGGGCGCAGCACGTCGCAGTGGTGGAGGTGGGCCCGCCACAAGCCCCTGCCCGGCCTGACGGGCAGCGGACAGAGTGGCCTGGCCGGCTCAGGCCTCAGGCGGTGGAGGCCAGGAAGGTGCGCAGCAGGTCGTGGCCGCCGACCGACAGGATCGACTCGGGGTGGAACTGCACGCCCTCGATCGGTGCGTCGCGGTGGCGGAGGCCCATCACCAGGCCGTCGTCGCTCTCGGCGGTGACCTCGAGGACGGCCGGCACGCTGGCCCGGTCCACCACCAGCGAGTGGTAGCGGGTCGACCTCCAGCGGGTCGGGCAGGCCGGCGAACACCCCCTGGCCGGAGTGGGAGACCAGCGAGGTCTTGCCGTGCATCACCTGCGGGGCCCGCACGACCGCGCCGCCGAACACCTCGCCGATGCACTGGAGCCCGAGGCAGACGCCGAGGACGGGGCACCCGCTCGCTCGGCACAGCGGCCGGACCAGCTCGTTGGAGATCCCGGCGTCGGCGGGGGTGCCGGGTCCCGGCGAGATGAGGATGCCGTCGACGCCTCGGGCGAGGGCCTCGGCCGCGCCGACCTCGTCGTTGCGCACCACCTCGGGGCGGCGCACCCAGCTCCCCGAGGTACTGCACGAGGTTGTAGACGAACGAGTCGTAGTTGTCGACGACGAGGATCCGCGGGGCCATGGGCCCGCGAGGATAGGCCGCGCGCGTCGCGGGTCCGCCCCGTCGCCGGTGTTCGACGCGGCCGCGACGGCGGGGCTGACGGGGGGCGGCCGGGCCGATCCCCTATCCTCGGCCCATGGCCGACCCGACCTCTGACGACGACACCGGGCGGATCCCGAGCGGGCTCCGACGACGACACCGACGCCGCCGACCGACCGACGGCGAGCCACCGCGGCCGCCAAGAAGGCCCGGCGCCGTCGACCCCAAGGCCGACGTCGACGGCCCGGCGAGCCGCGACCAAGGCCCGCATGGACGCCGCGTCCCCGGCCACGGCCACCGCCGACGACCCCACCGGCACCAAGGCCCGCCGCCGCCGCAAGGCGGCCGAGGCCATGGGCACGGCCAGCGCCTCCGACCCCACCGGCACCAAGGCCCGGCGCGAGGCCGCGGCCGGCGCCAAGAAGGTGCCCCGCCCGTCCAAGCGCACGGGCGCCGCGGTCGACGCCAAGGCGGCTCGCACCACCGCGGCCGCCCGCAGCGGCAACCCCAAGAAGGCGGCCGACGCGGCCACCGAGTCCAGCCGCTACACGGCCCCGATCCCCCGCTCCCAGCTGGAGAGCCCGGCGTGGGTGCCGGTCATCATGTTCGGCCTGCTGGGCATCGGCATGGTGGTGATCTTCCTCACCTACGTGCTGTGGGAGGGCCGTCCCCTGGCCCTCGGCGTGGGCCTGGCGTGCATCCTCGGCGGCATCCTCGCCGCCACCCAGTACCGCTGAGGGCCGACCCCTCCCGGTTCGCGGATCCTGCGGGGCCCCCGCACCTCCGCTGACCTGGGGCGGAACGCCACGTGACGTCCAGATGACGCACCGCTCGGAGCAGTGGCCCACGGCCGTCTCCCCGGTGACGGGGGAGTTACACGGGTGTGACCCTCCCCAGGGTTGTCCACACCTGGGGACAACCCTGTGACGTCGTGCCCGCCGGCGCGGCGGCGCTCAGATGTCAGTGGGTGCCAGCAGGTCCATCTCGTCCATGCAGTGGCGGGGCGGCTCGGGATCCTCGTCCACCGCCGCGGTCATGCGGACCTCGGTGCCGCACACCGAGCACCGGTAGACGAGCTTCACCTTCCGCAGCTCCCCCGCCGGCGGCGGCTCCGGCGTCGGCCGGGTGAACCCCGCCAGCAGCGCCACCCCGACCCGCACGAGGATCAGGGCGAAGGCGAGGGCGAGGGCGAGCCGCACGTACCACATGGTGCGATCAGCCTAGGAGCCGACCTCCCCACCCCGGCCCTCAGGCGGAAGCGCCAGTGCGGCTCCTCCCAGCAGGCCCCAGGTGCCAGGGAGACGGGCGCGCCCGACGAGGCGACCCCGCCCACCGACGGCGCTCCACCCCGGTGAGGTGGACGGGTGAGGCTCAGGACGCCGATCGGGGGCGCCGGAAGCGGAGCGCAGCAGCGGAGCGAGCGCCAGCGAGCGGAGCCAGGGCGAGCACCGAACCGGCGGCGCCGATCGGCCCACCCGAGACGGAGGACCCGTTCGGAGCCCTCACACCCTCTCGATGATGGTGGCGTTGGCCAGGCCGCCGCCCTCGCACATGGTCTGGAGGCCGTAGCGGGCGCCGGTGCGCTCCAGCTCGTTGAGCAGGGTGGCCATCAGCTTGGCGCCGGAGGCGCCGAGGGGGTGGCCCAGGGCGATGGCGCCGCCGTTGACGTTCACCTTGTCGGGGTCGGCGCCCAGCTCCTTCTGCCAGGCCAGCACGACCGAGGCGAAGGCCTCGTTGACCTCGAACAGGTCGATGTCGTCGATGGACAGGCCGGAGCTGCTCCAGCGCCTTCTGGGTGGAGGGGATGGGGCCGGTGAGCATGGTCACCGGGTCGACGCCGGCCAGGGCGAAGGTGTGGAACTTGGCCCGCGGGGTGAGGCCCAGCTCGGCGGCCTTCTCCTCGCTCATGATGAGCACGGCGGAGGCGCCGTCGGTGATCTGCGAGCTGTTGGCCGCGGTGACCTTGCCGCCCTGCTCCTCGGGCACGAAGGCGGGCTTGAGCTTGGCCAGGCTCTCCATGGAGGAGTCGCGGATGCCCTCGTCGGCGGTGACGATCTCGTCGGTCTCGATGAGCTCGCCGGTCTCCTTGTCGCGGGGCTTGGCCGCCACCGCGACGATCTCGTTGTCGAAGCGGCCCTCGTCGCGGGCGCGGGCGGCGTTCTGCTGGCTGCGGAGGCCGAAGGCGTCGAGGTCGTCGCGGCTGATGTCCCAGCGGTCGGCGATGACCTCGGCCGACACGCCCTGGGGGATGAGGCCCTTGAACCCGAAGTGCTCGGAGTCGGCGTAGCGGGCGAAGGCCTCGGGGCCGAAGGGGAAGCTGCCGGGGGTGACCGAGGCGCCCATGGGGGTGGTGGACATGACCTCGACGCCGGCGGCGACGACCACGTCGTAGGCCCCGGCCATCACGCCCTGGGCGGCGAAGTGGACGGCCTGCTGGGAGGAGCCGCACTGGCGGTCGACGGTGGTGGCGGGCACGGTCTCGGGCCAGCCGGCGGCGAGCACCGCGTTGCGGCCCACGTTGAGGCTCTGGTTGCCGACCTGCATGACGCAGCCGGTGATGACGTCCTCGACCAGGGCGGGGTCGAGCCGTTGCGCTCGGCGGTGGCCTTGAGGACCTCGGCGAGGAGGTCGGCCGGGTGCCAGCCGGAGAGCTTGCCGTTGCGCTTGCCGCCGGGGGTCCGGACGGCGTCGACGATCACTGCGGTGGGCATGTGGGGTCACCTCGGGGTGGGGTCCGGTCCGGTCGACCGGGGCGTGCGGGCCGGGGCCTGCTGGCCCGCGCCGGGGCGGCACTAGACCGCTCGGTCAAGAGTCTGCTGCCGCCGGACGGGCGGGACCGCAACCCTGCCCCGGCCCGCCGAGCCCGCACCGGGTCTGCTAGGCCATGGGGCCCCATCCGGGCCAGCACGACGAGGAGACTCCCCCATGCCCACCAGTGCCGACCTCGACGCCATCGTCGAGGGCCAGACCGTGCCCAGCCTGTTCGCCGAGACCGTGGCCCGCATCGGCGATCGGGTCGCCCTGCGGTGGCGGGAGGGCGAGGGCTGGGGCGAGTGGACCTTCTCCGAGCTGGCCGACCTGGCCTGCCGCGCCGCGGCCGGGATGGCCGCCGCCGGGGTGGGCCGGGGCGACCGGGTCGTGCTGATGGTCCGCAACGTGCCCCAGTTCCACGTGCTCGACCTGGCCGCCATGCTCTGCGGGGCCACCGCGGTGTCGATCTACAACTCCTCCTCCGCCGACCAGGTCAGCTACCTGGTCGGCCACTGCGGGGCCACCTTCGGCATGGTCGAGGACGCCGGCTTCTTCGAGCGCTTCGACCGCGCCGCCCTGCCCGCCCTCGAGGACCCTCGGCGTGGTCCACCCCGACGGGCACCGACCCCGACGTCACCTGGGACCAGCTGGTCGCCCACGACCCGGTCGACCTGGCCGAGGCGGCGGCCATCGCCGAGCCCGAGGACCTGCTCACCATCATCTACACGTCGGGCACCACCGGCCCGCCCAAGGGCGTGATGCTCACCCACCACAACGTGACCTGGACGGCCGAGTCGCTGCGCCAGGCGTTCGGCATGGACGACATGACCGGCAAGCGGCTGGTGTCGTACCTCCCGATGGCCCACATCGCCGAGCGGGTCACCTCCCACTACTCCCTGCTCACCATGGGCTACGAGGTCACCTGCTGCCCCGACCCGGGCCAGATCGCCGACTACGCCCGCGAGGTGCAGCCCCGAGATCATGTTCGGCGTCCCCCGGGTGTGGGAGAAGATCCACACCAAGGTGATGGCCGCCCTCGACGCCGACGAGGAGAAGGGTCCGCCAGTTCGCGCGAGGCCGTCGCCGCCGGCGGGCCCATCGCCCTCAAGCAGGCCTGGGGCGAGGCCACCGCCGAGGAGGAGGAGACCTACGCCTTCCTCGACTCGGTCGCCTTCTCCGGGCGTGCGCGAGATGCTCGGCCTCGACCAGCTCGAGGTGGCCATCAGCGGCGCCGCCCCCATCCCCGCCGACCTGCTCACCTGGTACCGGGCCATCGGCGTGCCCATGTCGGAGATCTACGGCATGAGCGAGAACACCGGTCCCATGTGCTGGGCGCCCTACCGCATCAAGCCCGGCTCGGTCGGCCCCGGCGTGCCGGGCCTGGAGGTGGCCCTCGCCGACGACGGCGAGATCATCTGCCGGGGCGGGCTGGTCTTCCAGGGCTACCTCGACGCAGCCCGAGAAGACGGCCGAGGCCCTCGACGACGACGGCTGGCTGCACTCCGGCGACATCGGCGAGGTCGACGAAGACGGCTACTTCCAGCGTCGTCGACCGCAAGAAGGAGCTGATCATCACCGCCGGGGGCAAGAACATCAGCCCCGCCAACCTGGAGGCCGAGCTCAAGTCCATCCCGCTGGTCGGCCAGGCCTGCGCCGTCGGCGACCGCGGCCCTTCGTCGCCGCCCTGGTCGTCCTCGACCCCGACGAGGCCACGCGCGTGGGCCGAGCCCGCCACGGGCTGGGCGACCTCTCCATGGCCGAGCTGGCCGAGCACCCCGACGTGGTGGCCGAGGTGGAGTCCGGCCTGGTCGACGGCCATGGCCGGCTTCAACAACGCCGAGAAGGTGAAGAAGGTGAAGGTGCTGGGCGACGAGTGGCTGCCGGACTCCGACATGCTCACCCCCACCTCCAAGCTCAAGCGCCGGGGCATCCACAGCCCGCTTCGCCGACGAGATCGAGGCCTTCTACGCCTGAGCGGCGGAGGACCCCATGGCCGCCGACACCACCCCCTTCGACCTCTCCGGCCAGGTCGCCGTCGTCACCGGCGGCGGCTCCGGCATCGGCTTGGCCATGGCCCGCGCCCTCGCCGCGGCGGGCAGCGCCGTGTGCCTCTGGGGCCGACGTCCCGAGCCCGTCGCGACGGCGGCCGAGGAGCTGGCCGCCGTCGGGGTGCGCACCCTCGGCATCTCGGTCGACGTGACCGACGAGGACGCGGTGGTGGGGGCCATGGCCCGCACGGTCGAGGAGCTGGGCCGGGTCGACACCTGCATCGCCAACGCGGGCGTGGGCGGGGGCGGCACCCGGTTCCTCGAGACCTCGCTGGAGGAGTTCCGCCGGGTCCAGCGCACCAACCTCGAGGGGGCGTTCCTCACCCTCCGGGAGGGCGCCCGGCCCATGGTCGCCCAGGGCGACGGCGGCAGCCTGATCGCCATCGCCAGCCTGGCCGCCCTCCACGGCCAGCCGCGGGGCCAGTCCTACTCCGCCTCCAAGGGCGCCCTCATCTCCATGGTCCGCTCCATCGCCATCGAGCTGGCGCCCCACCAGGTGCGGGCCAACGCCGTGCTCCCCGGGTGGACGATGACGCCCATGGCCGAGGGCGTGCTCACGTGGGACCGCTTCCGCGACCGGGTGCTGCCCCGCATGCCCGTCGGCCGCTGGGGCCAGCCCGACGACTTCGGCGCCGTGGCCGTCTACCTGGCCAGCCCGGCCAGCGCGTTCCACACCGCCGACACGCTCCTGCTCGACGGCGGGTACTCGGCCTTCTGAGGCGGGCGACCGCCCGGCCGGGCGGGGCGGACCTCACAGGACGGTGACGTCGGCGCCGCAGCGCGGGCGGGCGCCCGAGGGCGCCGGTACCGTGCCGCCGACCCCACGTCACCCACCCCCGCGGAGCGCTCCCATGCCCGACACCCCCGCCGCCCCCGACGTCGCCGGCCTCCGGGCCCTGTACCTCAGCTGCACGCTGAAGCGCTCGCCCGAGGTCTCCCACACCGAGGGCCTGGCCGCCCTGTCGATGGAGATCATGCGCGCCAACGGGGTGGACGTGGACCTCGTGCGGGTGGTCGACCACGACGTGGCCAGCGGCGTCTACCCGGACATGACCGAGCACGGCTGGGACGCCGACGAGTGGCCCGCCATCCAGGAGAAGGTGATGGCCGCCGACATCCTGGTGGTGTGCAGCCCCATCTGGCTGGGCGAGAAGTCCTCGATCTGCACCCAGGTGGTCGAGCGCCTCTACGCCTCGTCGGCCGACCGCAACGACGTGGGGCCAGTCGGCGTACTACGGGCGGGTCGGGCGGCTGCCTGGTCACCGGCAACGAGGACGGCATCAAGCACGTGGCCATGAGCGTGCTCTACGCCCTCCAGCACATCGGCTACACCATCCCGCCCCAGGCCGACGCGGGCTGGATCGGCGAGGCCGGCCCGGGCCCCTCGTACCTCGACGAGGGCTCCGGCGGCCGGGAGAACGAGTTCACCCGCCGCAACACCACCTTCATGACCTGGAACCTGCTCAACCTGGCCAGCGTGCTGCGGGCCGGCGGCGGCGTCCCGGCCCGGGGCAACCGCCGGGACCGCTGGGACGACGGCGAGCGCTTCGACCTCCCCAACCCCGAGTACCGCTGACCCCGTCGGCGCCGCCGCGTCCCACCGTCACCGCCCGCCCGAACCGGTCAGGATCCCCGGTGCCCCAGCACCGCCAGGGCTGACCACTTCGCCACGCCCCTCGAACCGGTCAGGATCCCCGGTGCCCCAGCACCGCCAGGGCTGACCACCACGCCATGCCCCTCGAACCGGTCAGGATCCCCGGTGCCCCAGCACCGCCAGGGCTGACCACTTCGGCCGGGGTGTGCGTCGCGGCGTGGCGTCGGGGCCGGGCCCGTAGGTTGACCGGGGCGGCGCCACCGTGGCGTCGGACCGCGAAGGGACCCCCCATGGCCCGAGCCCGCGACGACCGCGCCGAGCGGGACCGCCTGGCCGCCGAGCTCGAGTCGCTGCGCCCGTACCTGGGCCTGGCCCGCGAGCTGCGCGACGAGGTCGACGCGCTGGCCGCCGAGGCGGGGGCCGGCGGCGGTGCCCTCGTGGCCGCCCTCGACGCGGTGCCCCAGCGGGAGCGAGCCCGCATCGCCCTGGAGGCCTTCGCCCGCCTGCCCGACGAGCGTCAGTGGGAGGTGGTCGAGGCCGCCTTCGGCGACGAGGAGGTGCGGACCCACCTCGCCACCGAGCGGGCCGCCCGTCGGGCCCGGGCGGCCCGGTCGACCGAGGCCCACGCCGTGGCCCTCGCCGCCCGGGCGGCGCGGCGCCTGGCCACCGACGACCTGCCCCCCGGCCACGAGCTGGCCCTGGGCCTGTTCCGCGCCGAGGACGTCCACGCCGGCATGGCCCGGGGCCCGGCGTCGCAGGTGTGCGCCCGGCTGCTGGTGCTGCGGACCACCGAGGAGCGGGGCCGGCTCCAGGTCCTCGAGGACCTGTTCAACCCCGGGCGGGGCCTGTTCGTGACGGCGGACTACGACGAGGACAGGTGGCGGGCCGAGCGCCTGGCCGGCCACGTCGTGGTGCGCGTCGGTGCCCTCGTGCACGAGGACGGCGAGGAGCGCTTCGAGGCCGCGACCTATCCCGGCGGACGGGTGGATCTCGACGTCGACGGCGACGTCCGCGTGGGTACGCTCCTCCTGGGGTTCGCCACATTCGGCGACGAGGACGTCTTCCGAGCCCCGAGCTGATCCGCGGCACACGTCCGACGACGCGGAACACGGTCCTCCGGGCCGCAACCCCCCGGAGAGAGAGGCGGATCACCCGCCATGGAGTCCCTCGGGATCGCCCTCATCACCGTCCTGGTGGTGGTGGGCCTCATCGTCATCTTCTTCCTGCGCAGCTTCCACCAGATCGGCCCGGCCGAGGTGGGGCTCGTCACCAAGCGGATCGGCACCAAGCTGGGCGACGACCAGCTCGTCGCCCGCCGGGGCGAGGCCGGCTACCAGGCCGACCTCCTCATGCCCGGCCTGCGGTTCAAGCTGTGGCCCGTCTTCCGGGTGCAGCGCTTCCCGTGGGTCCAGGTGCCACCGGACCACATCGGCCTGGTCATCGCCCAGGTCGGCGAGGCCCTCCCGACCGGCGCCAAGTCGGCGTCGTACCGTCCCGAGTTCGGCAGCTTCGCCGACCTCACCGCCTTCCTCGACGGTGGCGGGCAGCGGGGCGTGCAGCGTCCCGTCCTCCCGCCGGGCACCACCGCGCCGATCCACCCCATCGGCTTCGTGGTCATCACCAGCGACCGCGTGTTCGGCAAGGCCCTGTCGGACTCCACCCTGTCGGCCGTGGGCCAGATCGAGGCCTCGGGCCTGCGGGTCACCCACATCACGCCCCAGAGCGACCGCGACCTGGTCGGGGTGGTCACCACCCTGGAGGGCCCGGCCTCGGGCGACATCGCCAGCCGCATCGGCGGCTTCACCGACGTGACCGCCATGGAGAGCGCGGGCGACGGGTCGCCGGTGCAGATCATCCAGGCCGTGCTGCGGTCGAAGAACGACCTGCACGACAACTACCAGGACTACCAGGCCTTCCTGGAGAACGGCGGCTGCATCGGCCTCCAGCACGACCCCCTCCTCTACGGCTCGTACCTCCTCAACCCGCTGCTCGTGAACGTCGAGCTGCGGGAGATGCTGGTGGTGCGCCAGGGCGAGGTGGCCGTCATCAAGTCCTACGTGGGCCTGCCCACCGAGGACACCTCCGGCGAGGAGTTCAAGTTCGGCTCCATCGTGAAGCCGGGCCACCAGGGCATCTGGTCCGAACCGCTGCGCACGGGCAAGTACACGCTGAACCCGCGCATCTACGAGGCCGAGATCGTCCCCACGTCGATCCTGACCCTCAACTGGAGCCACGCCACCAGCGACGCCCACAGCCTCGACGAGCGCCTGGCGCCGATCGACGCCAAGAGCAAGGAGGCCTTCACCTTCAGCATCGACCTGCAGGTGCAGATCCACGTGCCCGACACCCGGGCGCCGAAGGTCATCAGCATGGTCGGCACCATGCAGAACCTGGTCAACGAGGTCCTGCAGTCGGCGGTGGGCAACTACTTCCGCAACAAGCTGCAGACCCTCGGCGCCACCGAGTTCATCGAGAAGCGCGACGAGGTCCAGCACGCGGCCGAGGGCTACATCCAGCAGTACCTGTCGCGCTACGAGGTGGAGACCCGCGGCGTCTACATCCAGGACGTCGTGTTCCCCGCCGACCTGGTGCAGGTGCTGACCAGCCGAGAGATCGCGGCCCAGGAGCGGTCGACCTTCGCCCAGCAGCGCGAGGCCCAGGAGGCCCGCGTCAGCCTGGAGCAGCAGCGCGGCGTGGCCGACATGCAGGGCGAGCTGGCCCAGGCCAACGTGTCGATCGACATCGAGACCTCGCGCGCCGAGGCGGCCCGCGCCCGGGCCGAGGGCGAGGCGTCGGTCATCACCGTCACCGGTGCGGCCGAGGCCACCCGGACCCGCGACCTCGGCACCGCCGAGGCCGACGCCGAGCAGGCCCTCGGCCTGGCCCGGGCCAAGGGCTTCGACGCCCAGCGCCAGGCCATCGGCTCGGACCAGACGGCGCTGGTCGCCGCCCTCCGCGAGGTGGGCAACGGCCAGGTGAAGATCGTCCCCGACATCCAGGTGAGCGGCGACGGCGGCGGCGGGGTCATCTCCGGCCTCGGCGCCCTGCTCATGCGGAACCTGTCCGCGGCCGGCCACGCCGACGGAGGCGGTGGCAACGGCCGGTCCGGCGACGACGCACTCGCGGTCGGCGACGAGGCCGACGCGACCGACGCGGGCACGCTCGACGCCGGCTCGTCCCCCAACGGCGACGGCGCGAGCTGAGGCCTCCCGCCCGACCGGTTCCCCCTCCAGCGAACTGGTCAGGATCCCCGGTGCCCCGGCACCGCCAGGGCTGACCAGCTCGAGGGGGCGGGGGAACAAGTCAGGATCCTCGGTGCTCTGGCACCGCCAGGGCTGACCAGCTCGAGGGGGCGGGGGAACCGGTCAGGATCCCCGGTGCCCCGGCACCGCCAGGGCTGACCAGCTCGCCGGGAGGATGGTGGCGAGGGCGGCGGGGCCCCCGGGGCTCAGGTGCCGGTGAGGGCGGCCACCGTGGGCGCGAAGTCGTGGGCCTTGTCGCCCGGGATCACGTGGTACGAGTAGCCCCAGCGCTCGCGCCGGGCCTGGAGGGCCTCGGCCACCTCACCCGGGGCGCCGACGAGGGCGAGGGGGCTGGCCCGGAACGAGGCCTCGTCGGTGCCGAACAGCTCGGCCATGACCCCGGGCAGCGACGGGTCCTCGCTGATCTCGGCCGCGGCCAGCCAGGCGTTGATCTCGAGGTCGTCGAAGCGGTCGCCCGCTCCCTCCCGCACCCAGCCGACCTTCTCGTCGATGCGCTCGGCCATGGCGTCGTCGGCCGCGTCCTGGTCGATCTCGCCCGAGTGGATCGAGGCGTTGACGCCGACGATGTCGGCGGTGGAGCCGGCCCACCGCAGCAGCCGGGGCGCCCCGCCACCCACGAGGATGGGCGGACCGCCCGGGCGGTGGGGGGCCGGCGTGCCGTCCATGTCGGTGATGGTGTAGTGCTCGCCGGCGAAGGAGAACGGGCCCTCGCCCCAGAGGCCCCGCAGCACGGCCGCGTGCTCGATCAGGCGGCTGACCCGGATCGCCGGCCCGCTCCATGGGGATGCCGGAGCGGTCGTAGTCGAGCTTCTTCCACCCCGCGCCGAGGCCGACCTCGAGGCGGCCCTCGGACATGGCGTCGACCGTGGCCAGCTCGCGGGCCAGGACCGCCGGGTGGCGGAAGTCGCAGTCGAAGACGAGCGCGCCGACGTTGAGGGTGGTGGTCACCGCGGCGAACCCGGCCAGGGCGGCGATGGGCCCGGGGCCCTCGTCGAGGTGGTCGGGCACGAAGACCGTCGAGTAGCCCAGCTGCTCGACCTCGCGGGCGGTGTCCAGCCAGGTCATCCCGGGGAAGGGCTCGTGGATCTCGGTCGCGAACCGGAGGCGTCGGGGATGGGCCATCGGCGCAGTCTGGCCCAGGTCCTGCGAGCGGTGCCGCCGCCCAGGAAGTAGAACGTGTTCTACCCGGCGGACCCGGGTGACGAGGACGACGAGAGGACCCCCCACCATGGCCATCCGCGTGATCCAGTGGGCGACCGGCACCGTGGGCATCCACGCCGCCCCCGCCATCGCCGCCCACCCCGACCTCGAGCTGGCCGGGCTGTGGGTGCACTCCGACGAGAAGGCCGGGCGCGACGCGGGCGACCTCTGCGGCGGCCCCGCCCTCGGCGTGAGCGCGACCCAGGACGCCGACGCCCTGCTCGCCTCCGACGCCCAGGTCATCTGCTACACCGCCAGCTCCGACATCCGCCCCGACGGCGTGGTCGACGACCTGTGCCGGATGCTGGCCGCGGGCAAGGACGTGGTGAACACGTCGTTCGTGCCGCTGCTCTACCCGAAGGCCGCGGGCGAGGGCATCTACGACCGCCTCGAGGCCGCCTGCCAGGAGGGCGGGAGCACCTTCTACACCTCCGGCATCGACCCCGGCTTCGGCAACTCGGGCATCACCGTCCACGCCCTCGCCCTGTGCAAGGAGGTGCGCACGGTGCGGATGATGGAGATCGTCAACTACGCCACCTGGGACAACCCCTTCACCATGTTCGAGATCATGGGGTTCGGGAAGCCCGACCCCAGCCACTCGCTGCTGCTGGCCCAGGGCTCGACCACCCTGGCGTGGGGCCCGGTGCTGGAGCTGGTGGCCGCGGCCATCGGGCTCACCCTCGACGAGATCGTCGAGCGCCACGAGGTGATCACCGCCCCGGAGGACATCGAGATCGCCTCGGGCACGGTCGAGGCGGGCACGATCTCGGGCATGCGCTTCGAGATCGTCGGCATCGCCGGCGGCGAGGAGCGCATCGTCGTCGAGCACGTCACCCGGCTGCGCGACACCGACGCCCCCGACTGGCCCCAGGGCGCCGGCTACCGGATCCTCGTGGAGGGCGAGCCCCACCTGAAGGTCGAGCTGGGCCTGTCGTCGGACCGGGGCGACCACAACCACGCCGGCTGCCTGGCCACGGCCATGCACGTGGTCAACGCCATCCCCCACGTGGTGGCGGCCGACCCCGGCGTGAAGACCATGCTCGACCTCCCCGTCTACTCCGCCACCGTCCCGCCCCGGCGCTGACCCCCCCCCCGGAAGGACCTGCGGCGCTCGTCAGCGGTGGTGCCCGACCAACGTCGCAGGAACAGGGGGTGGCGGTCCACGGGCGGGGGCACGCGGGAAGGTGCATGATGGGTGCAGGAAGGCGGCCGACGGTCGGAGGTCCCGTGGCGCACGACGACGAGACGCTGCCGGTGAAGCTGGGGCCGGTCTCCAACGGCGAGTTCCACCCCCTCCCCCACAGCCCGACGGTGGCCGAGGCCATCCGCCGCACCCACCGCCTGGCCGACGACAACGCCCGCCGCCTGGGCATCTCCCGTCGCCGCTTCCTCACCGGGGCCACCGGCGCGGCGGCCACGTTCCTCATGCTGGCGGCGTGCTCGAAGGAGGAGGCCCAGAGCCGGGGCGAGGAGCCGGGCGGCACCTTCGACGTCTCCACCGAGTCGACCCTCGACCGCGACCGGGCCCTGGAGGAGCTGGGCGGCGACGAGTTCATCTTCGACGTGCAGACCCACTACGTCGAACCAGGACCTGGGCCTGCCCGGCACGCGAGTGGACCTCGACCTTCCCCCAGGCCGCGTGCCCGGAGGGGGCGGCCGACGGCGACCCGCGGGCCTGCTTCACCGTCGACGCCTACTTCCGCGAGGTCTACGTCCGCTCCGACACCACCATGTCGATCCTCTCGGCCCTGCCCGCGCCTGGTCGTCCGACGCCCTCGGCCCCGACGACATGGCCCACGCCGTCGACGTGGCCACCCGGCTGGGCTGCGACGGCCGGGTGCTGGTGCACGGCGGCGCCTACCCGCACCGGGGGCCGCTGGAGCCGGCCCTCGCGGCCATGACCGACCTGCGGGACCGGTACCCGTGGCGGCCTGGAAGATCTACACGATGACCCCGGTCGACGATCACTTCTACTTCGACGACCACGACCCGTCGCGCCCGCAGATCGGCCAGCGCTTCATCGACCACGTGCGGGAGGTGGGCCCGCCCATCATCTGCACCCACAAGGGCATCTCGTCGATCGTGGGGTCGTCGCCGGAGCTGGCCTCGCCGGTCGACATCGGCCCGGCCGCGGCCCGCAACCCCGACATCTCCTTCGTCGTCTACCACTCCGGCTTCGAGCCCGGCGGCAGGGCGGCGATGGGCCCCTACGACCCCGACGACCCGGACCCCCAGGGCGTCGACCGCCTGATCCGCTCGCTGCCAGGACAACGGGATCGGGCCGGACGAGAACGTCTACGCCGAGCTGGGCGGCACCTGGTGGTTCCTGATGCGCGACCCCACCGCCGCAGCCCACGTGCTGGGCAAGCTGCTGACCCACGTGGGCGAGGACCGGGTGGTGTGGGGCACCGACTCGATCTGGTTCGGCACCCCCCAGGACCAGATCCAGGCCTTCCGCACCTTCCAGATCTCCCCCGAGCTGCAGGAGCGCCACGGCTACCCGGAGATGACCGACGCCCTCCGGCGCAAGGTGTTCGGCCTCACCTCGGCTGCGCTCTACGACATCGAGGTGCCCGACGAGCACCTGCGCGGTGAGCGCCACGGAGATCGAGCAGATCCGGGCCGGCCTCCCCCCGGCCCGCACCTACGGCCCCACGACGTGGGCCGACGCGGCCCGCATCATCGCCGCCCACCAGGGCGGCCGCGAGCTCTAGCGGAGCTCGCGCCGAGGGGGCATCCTCGGGTGGTGGGCGACGCTGCGGACGGGGGTCAGTTCCACCTCGACCCCCGGACCTACGTCGCGGCGGTCGAGGCCGAGGTGCCCGCCTACCGCGCCCTCCAGGACCGGGTGGGACGGGCCGCCCGGGCGGCCGGCGCCGCACCCGGCGACCGGGTCCTCGACCTCGGCGTGGGCACCGGCGAGACCAGCCGGGCCCTGCTCGCCCACGCGCCGGGCGTCCACCTGGTGGGCGTGGACGAGAGCGCGGCGATGGTGGCCCTGGCGCGGGAGCAGCTGCCCGAGGCCGACCTGCGGGTGACCCGGCTCCAGGATCCCCTGCCCGAGGGGCCGTTCGCGGCGGTGATCAGCGCGCTGGCGGTGCACCACCTCGACCCGGGCGAGAAGTCCGACCTGTTCCGACGGATCGCCGACGCCCTCGCGCCCGGGGGGCGGTTCGTGCTGGCCGACGTGGTCGTGCCCGACGACCCCTCCGACGCCGTCATCCCACTGGAGGACGGCGTCGACCGCCCCAGCCCACTCGCCGACCAGCTGCGGTGGTTGGCCGACGTCGGGCTGCGCGCCGAGGTCGCGTGGTCGCACCAGGACCTGGCCGTGGTCGTGGCCCGGGCCTGACCACCTGCACGCCGTGATCCTCCCGCCGCCGTCTCGCCCGGCGGACCCCGTCGTGGCCGATCGCCGGCCGGGTCACGCTCGCGACCCGGACGACGTCGTGGCGCCGCCCTCCCCGTCCGGGGGAAGGCCACCGCGGTCAGCGTCCAGCGGGCGACGCGTCGGCCGGAGCGCACGGTCGGCGCCGGGGCAGCTGCGGCGCCGGCGGTGAGGGGCAGTGGGCCGATGGGAGGCGAGCCGGTCAGGAGGTGCGCGGGACGGGTCCGATCGTTCGTGCAGTGCTCGGGTTCGGCCCCGAGGCCGTCGACCGGGCCGCCCGACACCTCGACGTCCGCTGCGGGCTGCCGGCCCCTCGGCCCGGCCGCAGCCGGACCCGGCATCGGCGTGGTTGACTCTCCTCGGCGCACCGTCCGACGCGCCGGGGGGTCACACCATGGGTCGTCGTCCGCACCGAGCGCTGGCCGTGCTCGTCGTCCTCGCCGTCGCGACGCTCCTGGGGGCCTGTCGCACCACCGCCGCCGTCACCGTCCAGACCGCGACGGTGCGCCTCCCCTGCGGCGGTGGCACGACCGTCGGCGCCCGGTGGACGTTCCCGGCCACGACGCCGACCGGTGTCGTGTTCCTGCAGCACGGCTTCGGCCGCTCCGCCGCCCGCCTCGACGACCTGGCCCGCTCCGTGTCGGCCCGGGGGTTGGTGGTGGTCGCGCCCGACCTGGCCAGCTTCGGTGCCTGCTCGATCAACGAGGCCGCCACCCGCGCCGCGGTCGCCGACCTGCTCGACGGGCAGGGACCCGACGACCTCCAGGCCAGCGCCGACCGAGCCCGGTCGGCCGCCGGGCTCCCGCCGGCCGCGCTGCCCTCGGGGGTGGTGCTCGCCGGGCACTCGGCAGGGGGCGCCCTGGCGACGGCGGCCGCCTCTCGCCTGGTGACCGACCCCCGCGACGCCGTGCGCCGGCGGGTGCGGGGCGTCGTCCTCCTCGACCCGGTGGAGACCGGCGACGCCGCCATGGCCGGAGCCCTGCCGGCGCTGCGGGGCACCAGCATCCTCACCGTCTCGTCCCCCGCGGGGGCGTGCAACGCGTCGGGCAGCGGGACCGCGGCCCTCGTCGCCTCCCGGCCCGGCGTCGTCGGTGTCCGGCTGCCCAGCGGGTGCCACTGCGACGCCGAGGCCGATTCCACCGACGGGCTCTGCACCCTCGTGTGCGGCACGCCCAAGCCGACCAACGAGGCCGTGCTCAAGCGCCTCACCGCCGACTGGGCCGACGACATGGCCCGGGGCCGACACGTCGACGCCGAGCCCTACCCCGGCGGTGCGTGGTACGAGTCCCAACGCCAGGCCGGCGTGCTCGTCACCCTCACCGGCACGGCCTGACCGTCGCCGGACGGCGGCGCCCGCCGCCCGCCGCGGCCGACCCCGGTGGAGACGATGGGACTCGAACCCACGACCCCCTGCTTGCAAAGCAGGTGCTCTAGCCAGCTGAGCTACGTCCCCGGAGAGGGGAACTGTACCCAGCGCGGCCTCCGAGGACCCCGGCGTACCGTGCCCGGGTGCACCTCGAGCTGACGACGATCATCGTCGACGAGTACGACCCGGCCATCGCCTTCTTCACCGAGGCGCTCGGGTTCGACCTGGTCGAGGACTCCCCCTCGGAGACGAACGACGGCCGCCCCAAGCGCTGGGTCGTCGTCCGGCCCCCCGGGGGTCAGGCCGGGCTGCTGCTCGCCCGGGCCGACGGCGACCACCAGCAGGCGGCCGTGGGGGACCAGGCGGCGGGCCGGGTCGGCTTCTTCCTCCGCGTCGAGGACTTCGAGGCGACCCACGCCCGGATGGTCGCGGCCGGGGTCGAGTTCGTCACCGCACCCGACGCCCGTCCCTACGGCACCGTCGCCGTCTTCCGCGACGTGGCCGGCAACCGCTGGGACCTCCTCGGCCCGCGGCCGGGCTGACCCCACCCACGACGACGGCGGCCAGGTCGTGCCGGGCACAACCTGTCCGCGGTCCGTTGGGGGGTGGCGCCGCTCAGGGGACGATCACGACCTTGCCCCGCACCCGGCCGGCGACCATGTGGTCGATGGACCGGGCGGCGTCGGCCAGCGGGAAGGTGCGGTCGACGGCGGGCAGGACGTCGCCGGCCTCGATGAGCTCGGCCAGGACCTGGAGGTCGTCCGCGGTGACCTTGGAGCTGAGCACGGTCAACGTCTGGCCCACGAACGGCGACAGGGCGAGGGCCCGCAGCCACCGGCCCGTGCCGCCGGTGACCCGGCCGCCGTGCTCGCCCCCGAGGAGCACCAGCGTGCCCGTCGGGGTCAACACCCGGCGCAGGCGGCGGACGGAGTTGCCGCCGGCACCGTCGATGACCACGTCCCACCGCCGGCCCGAGGCGTCGATGGCCTCCCGGGTGTGGTCGATGACGTCGGTGGCACCGAGGGCCCGGACGAAGTCGGCCTTGCCCGGGCTGCACACCCCGGTCACCTCCGCCCCGGAGGCGGCGGCGACCTGGACGGCGTAGGTGCCGACCCCGCCGCTGGCGCCGAGCACGAGCACCCGGTCGCCCGGCTGCACGCCGCCCTTGGCGCGCACGGCCTGTAGAGCGGTGACCCCGGAGGTGGCCACCGCCGCGGCCTGGACGGCGTCGAGGTTCGACGGGCGGTGCACGAGGCGGTCCTCGGTCGTCACCGCCACCTCGGCCCACGTGCCGTCGGCGGTGCCGAGCACCTCGTCACCGACGGTGAACCGGGTGACGTCGCGCCCCACGGCCACCACCCGTCCGGCCAGGTCCTGGCCCGGGACCGGGTGCTTGGGCCGCCGGAACCCGAAGCCCATGGTCCGGATCACGTAGGGCAGGCCCTCCATCAGGTGGACCACCCCCCGGTCCAGTCCGGCCGCCGCCACCTGCACGAGGACAGCGTCGGGGCCGACGTCGGGCTCGTCGATGTCGGACAGCTCGAGCACGTCGGTCGAGCCGTAGCTGCGCTGGGTGATCGCCTTCATCGGGCCGCACCTCCCTCGACGTCGACGCCCCTGACGAGCAGCCAGAGCAGCGTGGCCAGCTCGGCCACGACCGCAGGGGCCAGCACGATCGGCGACAGGGACCCGTCGTAGCCGCCGTCGACGAGGGCCATGCCCGTGTCGGCGAGGTAGCCGGCGGCTCCGGCGGCCAGCAGCCAGCCGATGGCACGGGGCAGGTAGCGGGACCGCAGCACGAGCCAGGCGAAGACGCCCAGGCTCACCGCGAAGGGCACCAGGGCGACCAGGTAGCCGATCCGGTGCAGCTCGAGGGCCTGGAGCGCCATGTCGTCCCGGGCCGCGGGCGACGCCCCGGCCAGGATGCCGTCACCCTCCACCAGCTGGACGACGAGCACCGCGCTCACCAGGACGGTGCCGAGGATCGCCGACTGGACCAGGCGGAAGGCGCTGGCCGCCATCGACGCCAGGCGGCTGACGGGGGCGAAGAGCCGGAAGAGGACGACGGCCAGGGCCACGTCGCAGACGACCATCACCAGGTCGGCGACGATCCCGGCCCGGTAGAGCCCGGGCGACCCGGCGATGTCGGCCAGGGTGCCGGTGGCGTCGTCGGCGTGGACGAGGCCCCCTCGGACCACGGCCTCGCTGAACAGGCCGGCCACGAAGATGCCCAGGTAGAGCAGGCCGGCGAGGCGGGCCAGGCGCTGGGGGTCGCGGGAGGCGCGAGCGACTGTGCCGTCGGGGGTGGGAGAGGCCGGGGGCCGGCCCGGGCGGGGGTCCCGCTCGAGCGTGGCCACCGGTGTGGGGTGGTGGGTGTCAGTGGTCATGGGGACCACGCTCGACCCCGCCGGTCGAGCCCCGGTCGAGCCCGGGTCGAGCGGGTCCGCGAGACTGCGATCCGGAAGGGACGAAGGGGCGACAGTGGTGCACATCCGGGTGCTGGGCGGCGTGGGGGCCACCTCCGGGGACGGCGAGGCGGTCGACGTCGGCCCGACCAAGTGCCAGGCCCTCCTCGTGGCCCTGGCCCTCGCCCCGGGCCGGGCCGTGCCCGTCGAGCGCCTGGTCACCCTGGTCTGGGGCGAGGACCCGCCCCGCACCGCGGAGAAGACCCTCCAGACCTACGTGGGCCGGCTGCGGCGGGCCCTCGGCCCCGACGTCGTGGTGCGGGTGGGGGGCGCCTACCGGCTCGACGTGGCGCCCGACGCGGTCGACGCGGTGCGCTTCCTCGGGCTCCTCGACGAGGGCCGGGTGGGCGACGCCCTCGCCACCTGGACCGGCCCCCCGGCCGCGGGTCTCGACGCGCCGGGCCTCACCGCCACCGTCGACGGGCTGGCCGAGCGGTGGCTCGGGGCGGTGGAGCTCGACCTGGGTCGCGAGGTGGACGATGACCCCGGCGCGGCGGTGGCCCGCCTGACCGACCTCACCACCGCCCACCCCTACCGCGAGGGCCTCTGGGCCCTCCTGATGACCGCGCTCTACCGCAGCGGACGACAGGCCGACGCCCTCGCCGCCTACGCCACGGCCCGCGACCGCCTGGTCGACGACCTCGGGGTCGAGCCCGGCCCCCGGCTCCGGGCCCTGGAGGCCGCGGTCCTGGCCCAGGACCCCGCCCTCGACGTTCCGACCGCGGCCCCGGCGCGCCCGGCGCGGCCGACGATCCCGACCCCGACCACGACGTCGGGCGGCGCGCCGCACCCGCCGGCGGACCGCACCCCGCAGACCGGGGTCGCGGGCAACCTGCCCCGCCGGATCCCGGCGCCGGTCGGCCGGGACGACGACGCCGACCGCGTGGCTGCGGAGCTGGAGACCGCACCGGTCGTGACCCTGGTGGGCCCCGGCGGGATCGGCAAGACCACCCTCGCCCTCGCGGTGGCGGGCCGCCGCGAGGAGGTGACGGCGTGGCTCGTGCCCCTGTCCGAGGTGGCCACCGGGTCCGAGGTGGCGCGGGCGGTGGCTGCGGCGGTGGGTGCCCCGGAGGCGGCCGGGCGGACCCTGACCGACGCCGTCGTCGCCACCCTCGCCGACCGACCGGCCCTGCTGGTCCTGGACAGCTGCGAGCACGTGCTGGACGGCGCCGCCGCCCTCGCCCGCGCCGTCGTCGAGCGCAGCCCCGCCACGACCGTCCTCGCCACCTCCCGCGAGCGCCTCGGCCTGGTCGACGAGCGGGTCGTCCCGGTGGCGCCGCTCGCCCCCGCCGACGCCGTCGCTCTGTTCGCGGCCCGGGCCCGGGCCGCGGGCGCCCAGCTCGACCTGGGGTCATGCCGGTCGGAGGTGGAGGAGATCTGCCGGCACCTCGACGGCCTCCCGCTGGCCATCGAGCTGGCCGCGGCCCGCACCTCCGCCCTCGCCCCGTCCGACCTCGTGGCTCGGCTCGACGACCACCTGACCCTGCTGGCCGGCGGCCGGGGCACCGAGGACCGGCACCGCACGCTGCGCGCCACCATCGACTGGTCCCACGACCTCCTCGACGACGAGGAGCGGGTGGTGCTGCGGCGCCTCTCGACCTTCGCCGGGCCCTTCGACCTGGAGGCCGCCGAGGAGGTGGCCGGCGACGCGGACCTCGACCCCGCCACCGTGGACGTGGCCCTCGCCGGGCTGGTCGACCGGTCGATGGTCGTGGCCACGGCCACCGCCGGGGGCCGGCGCTACCGCCTGCTGGAGGTGCTCCGCCAGCACGCGGCCGAGCACCTCGCCGCAGCCGGGGAGACCGACGCCACCGAGGCGCGCCACCTCGCCTGGGCGACGGGGGCGACCGGCGCCGTGGGTCGCGACCTGGCCGGGTGGGGGGAGGTCGCCGCCGTCGACCGCCTCACCGAGCTGTGGCCGAACCTGCGCGCCGCGGTCGACCGGGCCTGCGCCCGGGGCGACGCCGCCGGGGCCCACGACCTGGTGCACCCCATCGGCCACGAGGTCTTCCTGCGCAGCCGCAACGAGGTGGCCGACTGGGCCGAGCGCATCCTCGACCTGGCCCCACCCGATGCCGACGACGTGGTGGTCTCCTGTCTGGTGTGGGCGTCCCGCCGGGCGATGCGCACCGGGGACCGGGCCCGGTACCGGGCCCTCGTCGCGCGCCACGGCGAGCCCGACCACCCCCTCGTGCACCACGCCCGGGCCTTCGTGGACCAGGACCAGGTCGCCCTGCTGCGCTGGTGCCCGCCGTGTGCCGAGCTGCTTCGGCAGCAGGGCGAGGACCACGCCGCCGTGCTCTTCGACATCGGCTCGGGGCGGGCCCTGCTCAGCATGGGCCGCGACGCCGAGCACGACGCGCTGATGGCGCCGCTGCTGGCGCGGCTGCGGGTCGAGGGCCCGCCCACCTTCCTCGGCTGGGTCCTGGCCATGCTCGGCTACTCGGCCCGGCGCCAGGGCCGCCGGGACGAGGCCGGTCGCCTCTTCGACGAGGTCCTGACGGTCGAGGTCCCGGCCCGGACGGCGTCGCGCGCCACGCCGATCCGCGCCGAGGCCGCGCTCCGACGGGGCGACCGGGCCACCGCGCTGCGCCTGCTGCGGGCCCACCTCGACGAGCTGCAGGAGGTCGACGACCTCCACGAGGGCTGGGCCATGGCCCGCGAGGTCGTGCTGGTCGCGACCAAGCTGGGTCGGCGCCCGGCGGTGGCCCGCCTGCGGCGGGTCCTCGACGACCCCACGACCGAGCCGGACCTCGACGCCCTGGGGATGGTGCACCTCGTGGCCGAGGTGCTCGACCGGCTGATCGACGAGGGGTGAGCGACGCCGGCCCCCGGCCCGACCTCAGGTCGGCGGACCCCAGTGGCCGGGGACGAGGAGGCGGCCGCCGGAGAAGTGGGCCACGGCCTGCTCGACCACGTCGAGCCCGGGCGTGATGCCGACGCTGCCGAGGGGGATCCCCTGGCGCACCAGGCGGGACCACTGCGTGGCGCTCAGGTCGCTCTCCACGCCGGGCCCGTCCGGCGTGAGGTCGGCGACGACGTGGACGCGCAGGATGGGCCGGCCCAGCACGCGCCGCTCCGACAGCGACGCCACCACCGGCCACGCCAGGCGCACCACGCCGCGGGCCGTCGTGAACACCAGGCCCTCGGCCGACACGACGAGGGGTGCGTCGACCGCGGCCCGTGCTCCCCAGGTGTAGCTCTGGATCGCGATCTGCAGGACCGTCAGCAGCAGCACCAGGCCGAACGGGACCGCCAGGGCGGCCAGGTCGGTGAGGGCGACCACGACGGCCAGGCACCCGACGAGGACCACGAGGGCGGTCCCCTGCACGGCGACGACCCGGCGGAACAGGCGATCGACGGCCCGGCGGTCGGTGCGCACCACGAGCGCCGGTGGCGAGGTCTCGGACACGGCACGACCCTGCCACACCGGACCGGCGCCACCGCTGCCCTCCGGCACCCGGCGGGCCCGTGCCTCAGGGCGCGATCGGGGGGTCCCAGCCGGTGAAGGTGCCGTCGGGGTCGCGTCGGGCGGCCCGCACCTCGGTGACCGCGGCGACGGGCAGCGGACCGTACAGGTGGGGGTAGATCGGGGGGTCGGCGTCGAAGCGGACCTCGTCGGTGACGGCCGCGAGGTCGACGGTGAGGGCCACGTGGGGGCGGGGATCGCCGCGGTAGTAGGCGTTGGCCGGCACCAGGAGCTGGTCGAGGCCCAGGGTGAGGTGGACGAAGCCCTCCGTCGCGAAGCGCTCGGGGACCACCGACCCGACGGTGCGGGCGTGCGCCCAGACCGACCACGGAGAGAGGTGGAAGGCGTACCGTCGAGCACGCAGGGTGTTGGTCTGTGGCAGGATGGGCAGACCGGGAAGGGGGCTCGTCGTCGGGGTCTCCACCTGCACCTGCCACCACACCACTCCCGTGCCGTCGCCCCCTCCGCCCCCGTCCGATCCCCTGGAGCGTCGGGCGGCGCGCCGTAGCCTCGGAGACGGTGGGGAAGGGCCAGCATGACAGCAGCGAGGGCGACCCGATGAGCAGTCGCGGCGGGCCTGTGGGACGGCCGCTGGGTCGTGTGCCGTGCCCACACGCTCGCCGGTGCCGCCCGAGGACGACGACGACCCCGTCGTCGGCCTGGCCCACCTGCCGCCGGCGGCCCAGCCGCCGGTCCTGGCCCTGGTGGGCGACCTCTCCCGACCCGTCGACGCCCAGGTGGCCCTGCCCCTGGCCGCCGGGGGCCACGCCCTGCTCACGGTGCGGGGCGACCCGGCCCACGTCGAGGTCCTGGTCCGCGGCGCGGGCGAGCGCCCGACGCCCACCCCGGCGACGACCTCGTCGCGGTGCTGCCCGACGGCCGGCGCGCCACCCTGCCGGGGCCTCGCCGCCTGCACCCTCGACCCCGACGGCGACCACCTCGTCGGTGACCCCCGCCCTGGCCGAGCTGACGGGCGTGCCGGCCCGGCTCCTCGTGGCCGACGGGATGGCCTGAGCGCGGTGGCCGAGGAGGACCAGGGCCGGGTGCTGGCCGTGGTCCGCCGGGTCGGCCGAGTCGGCCGACGGCGTCTGCCTCCGACCCGGCGACGGGGGCCCGGAGCGGTGGGTCACGTCACCGGCCTCGACCTCGCCCCGGACCCCACCTCCATCGCCGACCCGCCGCCCACCGACCACGGACGCCTGCTGCTGGTCACCGAGCTGCACGCCCGGGCCGGCGACCTGGCCCGCGCCGCCCACCGGGCCACGGCCGCCTTCCACCAGGCCCCGGCGGGCCGGGCCCGGGTCGACGCCGACGGCACGATCGTCCGCCGCCAACCCGGCCCTCGCCCGGATGGTGCGGCCGAGCCCGAGGCGGTGGTGGGCACGCCCCTGGCCGCGCTGGTCGACCCCGACGACCGGCTGGCCCTCGAGGCCCTGCTCCAGGCCGTCCTGCACGGCGACCTGGGCGGCTTCGAGCACGAGGTGCGGGTGCTGTCGGTCCTGCCCGCCCCCGCACCGGCCGACGACGACCCCGGCGCCGGCGCCGGCGCGGCCACCGAGCCCGTACCGCAGACGCCCGGGCCCTCGCCCCGGCGCACGGCCACCGTGGCGGGCGCGGATCCAGGTCGACGCGGTGCGGGCCGCGGGGCGAGACCCGGAGGCCGACGTCGAGGTCCACGACGTCACCGACCGGCGTGCGGGCCGAGACCCAGGACCGCGACACCGTCGACGCCCTGCGCTCCGCCTTCATCCACGCCCCCACCCCGATGGCCGTCATCGAGCAGGACGGCACCGTCCGCGAGGCCAACTCCGAGCTGCGGGCCCTGCTCGACCTGGGCGCGGTCGACGCCGACCCCGTGCGCCTGGCCGACCTGGCCCCGCCCGAGGACCACCACCTCCTCGACGGCGTGCTCACCGAGATCGCCGTCGGCGGGCGGGCGCGGGTCGAGTGCCGGCTGCGCCGGCGCGACGGGTCCGAGGGCGTGGTCGAGCTGGCCGTGTCGGCCGTCACCTCGGCCGACCACGCCAGCCCCTTCGCCATCGCCCAGGTCAACGACATCACCGCCCAGCGCGACACCGAGGAGAAGCTGCTCCACCAGACGCTGCACGACCCGCTGACCGGCCTGGGCAACCGGCTGCTCCTCCGCGACCGCCTCGAGCGGGCCGTCGCCCAGCGCCACCAGTCGCCGGTCGCCCTCATGTTCATCGACCTCGACCACTTCAAGTGGACCAACGACACCCACGGCCACGAGGTGGGCGACGAGCTGCTCGTGGAGGTGGCCCGGCGCCTCCGCCACGTCGTCCGCGGCGACGACACCGTCGTGCGCCTGGGCGGCGACGAGTTCGTGATCCTCGCCACCCGGGTCGGCCGACGAGGCCGGCGCCGACGCCCTGGCGCCACAAGGTGCGGGCCGCCATCGCCGAGCCCGTCAGCGTCGAGGCCCCACACCCTCACCGTCACCGCCTCGGTCGGCGTCGTCCTGGCCGGCGCCGAGCACACCACCGCCGACGCCCTGCTCCGCGACGCCGACCTGGCCATGTACCGGGCCAAGTCGCTCCGGGCGCGACCGCCACGAGATCACCGTGGCCAGCCGGCGGGCACCGAGCGCCGCCTCCGCCCCGGCGCCCTCCGCCTGGCCCTCGACACCGACAGCCTGCTGCCTGCACCACCAGCCCGTGATCGACCTGCGCACCGGGCGGGCCATGGGCACCGAGGCCCTGCTGCGGGTGCAGGACCCCATCTCGGGCACCATCCCCCCGGGCCGGGTCCTCGACGGCGTGACCGACCCCGAGCTGCTCGTCGACCTGGCCGGGTGGGTCCTCGACCAGGTGCTCGAGCCAGATGCACGGAGTGGGACGACGCCGGCATCGGCCCGCTCAGCGTGTTCCTCAACCTGAGCGGGGCCGAGCTCGACAGCGACTCGCTCCTCGAGCGGGTCAGCGCCGCCCTCACCGCCACCTCACCGCGGGCCGACCGCATCCACCTCGAGGTCCCCGAGCCGGCCCTGCTGCTGGCCGACGGGGCCGCCCTCGACCGGCTCCGCACCCTGGCCGCCCTGGGCGTCCGGCTCGGCATCGACGACTTCGGCACCGGCAGCACCTCGCTGGCCCACCTCCGCTCCCTCCCGGTGCACTTCCTCAAGATCGACCCCTCCATCGGCCGTCGCCTCCGCGAGCCCGGGGGCCGGGCCGTGGTCGAGGCGGTCGTCGCCGTCGGGCGGGCCCTGGGCCTCGACGTGATCGCCGAGGGCATCGAGGAGCAGGCCCAGATGGAGGTGCTGGCCCAGCTGGGATGCACCCACGCCCAGGGCCACCTGTTCGGCGTGCCCACGCCGGCCGAGGCCCTCGCCCTGCCCTCCACCACCTGAGGGGGTGCCGGGGCGGTGGGGGTCGTGCGCCGCGCCGTCGCCCCGCGGCGCGCGCCGGGAGTGGTCGAGACGGTCGCGGAGAGGAGCGGTGCGCCGGGGGACCATCCGCGCTCGGACGGCCCCGGATCCCTACCGTCGCGTCGGGCCACGGGCAGGCCACCCACCGTCTCCAGGAGCGATCGTCAGTGACCGAGAGCGGGAAGTCCGACACCACCTCCGGACACGACCCCGAGGTCATCGACCTCCGCGACTCGGTCGCGCCGCCCGTCCACCGGGTGCCGAGCGGGCGCCCGGCGCCGCTGCTGCCCGAGCACCGGCTCGAGCGGGTCACCGGCGGCGACCGCTGGGTGCAGCTCGAGGCCTTCGTCTACGACATCTACCGCCAGGTCGGCTACTGCGCCGAGTCCCCCCGCAAGCGGGTCGAGGAGCTGGCCCGGTGGGACGACCGCTCCCGCTTCCACGCCGTCTTCGACGACGACGACGAGCCCATCGGGGTGGTCCGCACCATCTTCGGCCCGTACGACGAGCTGCCCGTCGGCCAGTTCACCCGCACCGACTTCCGCGACCCCGACCCGGTCTGCGAGCTGTCGTCGCTGACGGTGCGCACCGACGTGCGCAGCACCGGCGTCATCGAGCACCTCTACCGCGCCGGCTGGCTCGACGCCCTCCACCAGGGGGCCGCGGCGGTGGTCGCCCTCATCGACGAGTGGCTGCTCGACGTGTTCGTCGACACCTACCACCTGCCCTTCACCGTCATCGGCGAGGGCCGCGAGTACATGGGCGGCGAGCCGGTGCCGGCCGGTCTGCCCCTCGCCGGCGCGCACTACCGGGACATGGCCTCCAGCAACCCGGACTTCTGGGACTGGACGCTCGAGGCCATGACCGAGGACGAGGCCGCGGCCTGGTCGATGCCCTCCTCGGTGCACAGCCCGTCGGTCAGCGAGCCCGGGGCCACGACCCGGTAGGACCGCCCTAGGGCAGGGCGGAGCGGGGCGGGACGGTGACCGGCGCCTCGGCCGCGGCCTTGCCCTCGCGCACCTTCCGGCGCACCCCCATCACCGCGTTGGCGCCGAAGCAGACCACGCAGAGGGCGATCACGACGTACACCACGGTGGGGAAGTCGCCGTCGCGCCCGGCCCAGCCCAGCCACAGGTAGGGCGCCAGGAACGACACCCCGGCGATCAGGCCCCACCGGGCTGCGCTCTGGGGGCGACGATCGACCAGGCTGGTGACCAGCCGAGCGGTGCCGAGCGCGTACGGGACGGCAGTGATGATGTCGACGAACCCGAAGACCCAGACGGCCCAGCGGTCGATGTCGCCGAGGGCGCTCCAGGCCGCGCCGAAGCGGGCCAGGGTGAACAGCACCACGCCGACGACCCAGGTGATCTCCAGGTTGCGGCGCAGGCTCCCGCGCGGCGGGGCGTCGCTCCGTGCGTGCTCGGACACGACCGTCACCGGGACCCCCTTCTCTGGACGGAGAGAGACTACCGCGTCACTCCGCGTCCCGCTCGGGCGCCGGATCCGGCGCAGAGGGCCTGAGATCCCTGGGCGCGACGACGGCGACCCCTACTGTCGCTCGGGCGGCGGCCGATGAGGAGGGCCATGCGACGACACCGATGGCGCGCCTTCCTCCTCGGAGGCACCGCGCTGTCGCTCCTCGCCGCGCTCAGCGGCTCGGAGCTCGCCGTCGCCGCGGTGATCCAGCTGGTGGGCTGGTCGTCGGTCGTGATCGGCCTCTGGACGGTCCGGGCCAGCTCGGGCGCCTCCCGGCGGGCGTGGATGATGTTCGTGGGCGCGGCCATCGCCTTCCTCTCCGGCGGCATCATCCGATCGCTCCACGCCAGCGTCGCCGGCATCGACCGGCCCTTCCCGTCCCCCGCCGACCTCGTGGTGGTGCTGGGCTACCTCCTGCTGATCATCGGCAGCGTCCTGCTCGGCCACCTGCGCTCGCCGGACCGGGACCGCGCCGCCATCATCGACGGCTCGATCGTGGCGGTCGGGGTGGCCACGGTCGTGTGGACCACCCTGCTGTGGCCCCACATCACCGACCCCAGCATCCCGGTGGCCGACCGCACCCTCAACGCCGGCTACGCGGTGCTGACCACGATCCTGCTGGCCATGATCACCCGCCTGGCGGTCGGGCCCGGGTCGCGCACGATCTGCTACCGGCTGCTCGCCGGATCGATCATCCTCATCTTCGCCCAGGACGTGCTGGTCACCATCGGGGCGGTCGACGGCAAGGAGAGCTCGGCGGCCAGCCTGGTGTCGCCGTTCATCTTCGTCCTGTTCGGGGCAGCGGCCCTCCACCCCGACCTGCCCCGCATCACCGAGGCCCCGGCCCGCCTCGACGTGGCCCTCACCAAGAAGCGGATCGCCCTGCTGGTCGGCGCCCTGCTGATCAACCCGTTGATCGTCGCCCTCGAGGTCGCGCTGGACCGGGAGCCGACCCTCCAGGTGGCGGCGGCCAGCTCGATCCTGCTCTCGATGCTGGTGCTGGCCCGCCTGGTGCACCTGGTGCGCCGCCAGGAGCGGGCCACGGCCCAGGAGCAGGCCCTGCGCCAGGCCAACGCCGACCTGGCCGTCGCCCCCGACCGCCCGGCCATGCTCCAGGCCACGCTGGCCGCGTCGGTCCGCCTCATCGGGGGCCCTGGCGGCTCCACCCGCGTCTCGGTCCTCACCACCGACGGCGACCACCTCGCCGTCACCGCCTCCACGGGGTGGCGGGCGCGGGAGGCCCAGGACCGTCGCCTGACCCGCGCCGACACCGGGGGGCTGCCGGGCGACGGCAGCGACCCGGCCCGGACCACCGAGCGCCACGGCGCCCCGCTCGACGTGGCCGTCCACGCCGAGGAGGAGGTGTGGTCCTACGTCGTGGCCCTCAGCAGCCGCCGCACCGACGGCGAGGTCCTGGTGGTCACCACCCGCGAGCCGCTCCCCCTCGTCGTGCGCCACGCCATCGACGCCCTGGCCACCACCACCGGCCTGGCCCTGGAGAGCGCGGCGCTGTCCGAGGCCCTCCAGCGGGGCCGCAGCGAGCGCCGGTTCCGGGCCCTGGTGGAGAACTCCTCGGACCTGGTCGTGGTGGTGCGGGCCGACGGCGAGATCTCCTTCGTCAGCGCCGCCAGCCGCCGCCTGCTCGGGCGCGACGAGACCTCGCTCATGGGCGAGTCGGTCCTCGCAGCTGCCCCACTCGGAGGACACGGGGCCTGATGGGCGACCTGCTCGGCCGACGCCGAGGCCGGCGCCTTCGGCCGGCCCGTCGAGGTCCGCCTCCGCCACGTCGACGGCACGCCCCGGTGGTTCGAGCTGGCCGCCCGCGACCTCCACGACGACCCCGAGATCGAGGGCGTGGTGCTCAACTGCCGGGAGATCAGCGACCGCAAGGACGCCGAGCTGCGGCTCTTCCGCAGCGAGGCCCGCTTCCGCGCCCTCGTCCAGAACGTCAGCGACGTGGTCGCGGTCATCGACGACTGGGGTCGCTTCACCTACGTCTCGCCCGCCGTCACCGAGCTGCTCGGCTACCGGCCCGAGCAGCTGCTCGACACGCCCGGCCTCGGCCATCATCGCCAACGACCAGCGGGCCGAGGCCCAGACCACGCTCCTCGACGCCCTGCGCGACACCGGCGGGCCCACGGCCGCACCCAGAGCATCGAGCTCACCGCCGTCGCCCTCGACGGCACCCGGCGCACCCTCGACGTGACCGTCAGCGACCTGCGCCACGACCCCGCCATCCACGGCATCGTGCTCAACGCCCGCGACATCACGGTGCGCAAGCAGCTCGAGTCGACCCTGCGCCACCAGGCCCACCACGACGCCCTCACCGGCCTGGCCAACCGCACCCACTTCACCCAGCTGGTCGAGAGCAGCACGCTCCGACGGCGAGAGCCAACGCCTGCGTGCTGTTCATCGACCTCGACGACTTCAAGACCGTCAACGACAGCCTGGGCCACGCCGTCGGCGACGAGCTGCTGGTGGCGGTGGCCGCCCGCCTCGAGGCGGGCCTGCCCCCCGAGGCCACCCCGGCCCGCCTCGGGGGCGACGAGTTCGCCGTCTTCGTCCGGCCCCACCGGCGACGACCTCGGGCCGGTGGGCGTGGCCCTGCGCCTCCTCCACGACCTGCGCACGCCGTTCGACATCAACGGGTGGGAGATCGTGGTCACCGCCTCCATCGGCATCGCCGCGGTGGGCGACGAGGGCACCACCGCCGAGGTGGTCCTGCGCAACGCCGACATGGCCATGTACCTGGCCAAGGAGCGGGGCAAGGACCGCGTCGAGCTCTTCGAGGAGGCCATGCACGTCAGCGCCTTCGAGCGCCTCGAGCTCAAGGCCGACCTGGCCCGGGCCATCACCTCCGGCCAGCTGGCCCTCATGTACCAGCCCGTCGTCTCGCTCCAGACCGGGCGCATCACCGGCGCCGAGGCCCTGGTGCGCTGGGACCACCCCCGGCGGGGCCGCCTGGCGCCCGGACGCCTTCATCGGCATCGCCGAGGAGACCGGGCTCATCGTCCAGCTGGGCCAGTGGGTGCTGGAGGAGGCGTGCCAGCAGCTGCGCACCTGGCAGCTCACCCTGCCCCCCGACGCCGCCCTCGTCGATGAGCGTCAACCTCTCGGTGCGCCAGCTCGAGCAGGGCGAGCATCGTGCGACGTCGGTGCGCGACGTGGTCGAACCAGTTCGCCCTCGACCCGTCGACGCTCACCCTGGAGATCACCGAGACGGTGATCATCGACCACATGGAGACCGACCGCAGCCGCCTGACCGCCCTGAAGGACCTGGGCGTGCAGATCGCGCTCGACGACTTCGGCGTCGGGCTACTCGTCGCTGCGCTACGTCGACGACCTGCCCGTCGACATCTTGAAGGTCGACCGCAGCTTCGTCGGCGGCATCACCGGCGACCGAGCCCACCCCCGTGCTCGAGGCCATCGTGGCCCTGGGCGGGCGCCTGGGCGTCCACACCACCGCCGAGGGCATCGAGCACCCCAACCAGCTCTCCGCCCTCAAGGGCATCGGCTGCGACCTCGGCCAGGGCTACTGGTTCTCGCCGCCCCTGGCGCCGGATGCCTTCTTCGAGCTGCTGATGCGCAACCTCGAGCACGGCGGCTTCGACACCACGCTCCCACGAGGACCACGACTCCGACAGCAACGACTCCCGCTGACAGGCGCCGCGACCGGCGTCGGATGGGCAGCGAGGACCGGACGGGACCGGGCGGTAGCGTGCCCGCGTGCCCGGTCCGATCTTCGTCTCCCGCGTGGCGCGCCTGCCGCTGCTCGACGCCGACGGCCACCCCCTCGGCCGCGTCGACGACGTCGTCGTGGTGCCCGCCGGCACCGAGCCGGCCCGGGTGCTCGGGCTGGTGGCCACCGTCGAGCGCCGCCGGATCTTCGTGAACGAGGCCCGGCTGGGCGTCCATCGAGGCGTCGGGCGTGCGCCTCCGGTCCGGGACCATCGACGTGCAGCCCTTCCGCCAGCGCGCGGGCGAGAAGCTGGTCGTGGGCGACATCCACGGCACCAAGGTGGGCGACGACTTCATCGTCGACGTGGCCATCGAGGAGTCGGCCCGCACCGGGTTCTGGTTCGTGGTGGCCGTCGCCCTCGGCGGCCGGGGCCCGCTGCGCCGCCGCCGCACACGAGGTCGTGGAGTGGGGCGACGTGGCCGCCCGCTTCGACACCGGGCCGGAGTACGCCGAGGTGGCCGAGCTGCGCGGCATGCACCAGTCCGACGTGGCCGAGCGCATCCGGGCCCTCCCGCCGGCCAAGCGCCGACGGCTGGCCGAGCTGATGGAGGACGACCGCCTGGCCGACCTGCTCGAGGAGCTGCCCGAGGACGAGCAGGTCCGCCTCATCGACGGCCTCGACCTGGAGCGCGCGGCCCACGTGCTCGAGGAGATGGAGCCCGACGACGCCGCCGACCTGCTCGGGCGAGATGACCGAGGCCGAGCGCCAGCGCCTGCTGGCGGCCATGCCGCCGGAGGACTCCACCCCGCTGCGCCGGCTGCTGTCCTACGCCGAGGACACCGCCGGCGGGCTGATGACCCCGGAGCCCATCGTGCTGCGCGGCGGCGGCCACCGTGGCCGAGGCCCTGGCCACCGTCCGCGAGCCCGACCGGCCCATGGAGCTGGCCGCCCAGGTGTTCGTGGTCCAGCCGCCGACGTCCACGCCGACCGGTCGCTTCATCGGCAGCGTGCCGTTCCAGCGGCTCCTGCGGGAACCGCCGGCCACCCGGCTGGAGGACTGCGCCCACGACGACCCCGAGCCGGTGCCGCCCGACCTGCCCCTCCGCGACGTGGCCGAGCGCCTGGCCGCCTACGACGCCCTGGCCGTGCCCGTGTGCGACGCGGCCCACCGCCTGGTCGGGCGCGGTCACCGTCGACGACGTGCTCGACCACGTGCTGCCCCCGGGCTGGCGCCGCCGGCGCCGACCCCACCTGACCGGGGACGGGACCTGACGTGGCCCGGCGCAGCCCCGACCTGTCGCGCCCGCGCCGCCGCCTGGAGTGGAGCGGGATCTACGACCCCGACGCCTTCGGCCGGCTTTCCGAGGGCATCGCCCGGTTCCTCGGCACCGGCCGCTTCCTCGTCGGCCAGACCGTCGTGGTCGTCGTCTGGATCATCATCAACGTCCTTCGCGGTGGCGCTGCGCTGGGACCCGTACCCGTTCATCCTGCTGAACCTGGCCTTCTCCACCCAGGCCGCCTACGCCGCCCCGCTCATCCTGCTGGCCCAGAACCGCCAGGACGACCGGGACCGCCGCCAGGCCGAGATCGACCGAGAGGTGAACCAGCGGACCCAGGCCGACACCGAGTACCTGGCCCGCGAGCTGGCCTCGGTGCGCATCGCCCTGGCCGACGTGGTGACCACCGAGGACCTCCGCGACTCGGTCGACCGCATCACCGACGCCCTCGAGCAGGTGACCGCCCGCCTCGACGCCGTCGAGTCCCCCGCCCCTCCCCCACCCCCCACACCCGAGGCCGCCCTAGCCCACCATCGCGTTGCCGACGAGGGGGTCGAGGGTGAGGTCGGGCTGCTCGCTGACCACGCGGTCGAGCCAGAACCGGCTCTCGAAGAGGGCCAGGCGGGTGCCGTCGGCCCGCTCCAGCACGGTGACGCCGCGCATGCTGCGCAGCGGTGCGGTGCTGGCCTCGTCGGTGACCCGGGCGACGGTGTAGCCGGTGGGGCTGAGCTCGACCGGGGCGCCGAACTCGGTCTCCAGGCGGTGGACGGCGACCTCGAACTGCATGGGGCCGACGGCGGCCAGCACCGGCGCCTGGTCGCCCAGGTCGAGGTCGCGCAGCACCTGGACCACGCCCTCCTCGTCGAGCTGGGTGACGCCCTTGCGGAACTGCTTGGCCTTGCCGGTGTCGCGGACCCGGACCACCGAGAACTGCTCGGGGGCGAAGCTGGGGATCTCGGGGTAGGCGACGTGCTCGTCGAGGTAGAGCGTGTCGCCCACCCGGACCTCGGTGGCGTTGACCAGGCCGACGACGTCGCCGGGCCAGGCCACCTCGATGGTCTCGCGCTCCTGGCCGAACACCGAGTGGGCGTACTTGGTGGCGAAGGGCTTGTGGGTGCGGGCGTGGGTGACGACCATCCCCCGCTCGAAGCGCCCCGAGCACACCCGCAGGTAGGCGATGCGGTCGCGGTGGGCCCGGTCCATGTTGGACTGCACCTTGAACACCAGCCCGGAGAACGGGGCGTCGAGCGGGCGCTCCTTGCCGGCCTCGTCGAGGCGGGGCGTGGGCGAGGGGGCCAGGTCGACCAGGGCGTCGAGCAGCAGGCGGACCCCGAAGTTGGTGAGGGCCGAGCCGAAGAAGGTGGGCGAGGTCTCCCCGGCGCGGAACAGCTCGTCGTCGTGGCTCGGCGCCCGACCTCGTCGAGCAGGGCGAGCTCGTCGGCGGCGCGGGTCCAGGCCTCGCCCTCGGCCGCCTCGGCCGCCGACGCGTCGAGGACCTCCTCGGGGGCCTCGGTGGCGCCGCGGGCCACCCGGGTGAAGCGCACGTAGCGACCGGTGCGCCGGTCGACCACGCCCCGGAAGTCGCCGGCCAGGCCGACCGGCCAGGTGAGCGGGGTGGGGACGACGCCGATGCGCTGCTCGACCTCGTCGATGACCTCGAGGGGGTCGCGGCCGGGCCGGTCCCACTTGTTGATGAAGGTGAGCAGGGGCAGGCCGCGCTCGCGGCAGACCTCGAACAGCTTGAGCGTCTGGGGCTCGATGCCCTTGGCCGCGTCGAGCACCATCACCGCGGCGTCGGCCGCGGCCAGCACCCGGTAGGTGTCCTCGGAGAAGTCGCGGTGGCCCGGGGTGTCGAGCAGGTTGACCACGTGGTCGCGGTAGGGGAACTGGAGGACCGTGCTGGTGATGGAGATGCCCCGCTGGCGCTCCATCTCCATCCAGTCCGACGTGACCGCCCGCCGGCCCTCGCGGGCCTTCACCGCGCCGGCCCCGGTGGTGAGGGCCCCGCCGTAGAGGAGGAACTTCTCGGTGAGGGTGGTCTTGCCCGCGTCGGGGTGGCTGATGATGGCGAAGGTGCGACGGCGGGCCGCCTCGGCCGACGGCCTCGCCGTCGTCGGCGGGGGCCACTAGGTGCAGTCGGCGCAGCGACCGACGAGGTCGAGGCGGTGGTCGGTCGGCGGTGAACCCGGCGGCCGCTGCGGCGTGCGCGCAGGGCGGCCTCCAGGTCCTGCTCGACCGGTGGCGGGACGGTGAAGTCGGCGACCGCTCCGCAGTCGGTGCAGATCAGGTGGTGGTGGTGACCGGCGAGGTCCTCGGCCAGCTCGTAGCGGGCGAACTCGTCACCCCCGGCGATGCGGCGCACCGCACCGGCCGCCTCGAGGACGCTGAGGTTGCGGTACACCGAGCTCTGGGGCAGCGCCTCGCCCTCGGCCGACGACCTCGGCCGTGGTGAGCGGGCGACGGCCTCGGTCGAGGATGCGGATGACGGCGCGCCGGTTGGCCGTGTAGCGCTGGCCCTCGGTGCCCAGGCGCCGCTCGACCTCGAGGTCGAGCTCCGGCGCGGTGGCGGGGGTCGTGGGCGCCGTCGTCATGGATCCTCAACCCTACTGGAGCGCGGCCGATCGAGAACCGGTGAGACTCGTTGCCGCACGGGTCTCCGGGAGCCGCCGCAGGACTTCCCAACGCGACCACCGACCCGTAACATGACCGCAACACATCCGGCGCCGCACCCGCCACCTCCGACCCGGGCACGACGAGGCGGTGGCGTCAGGCGACCCCCCCTCCTCCACCTCGAGACCACAAGGCACGAGACGATGCACATCGATCCCTGCTGCGGCGGCCCCGTCCACGACGAGCCCGCCGCCGACGAGCCCCGGCCCCCGCTCTCCCGCCGTCGGGTGCTGCTCGGCGCCGGCGTCGGAGCCGGCGCCCTCGTCCTGCGGGCGGTGCCCGCCGGCGCGGAGACGGCCAGCTCCGACGACACCACCCCATCGCCGTCGAGCACCAGCAGCTCGACCACCAACCACCACCGAGGCCCCCCCCACCACGGCACCGGGCACCACCACGACCACCACCCCGCCGCCGCCCGGCCCGGACTCGATGGAGGGGACCGTCGACGGCCCCCAGGCCAAGGACTACGGCTTCCTGCCGCCCCGGCCCGCCTCGGAGGTCCACGTCCGCCCGATGATGTTCCCGATCGTGGGCCGGGTGCAGCTGGAGCGACACCTACCTCGCCCCCCGAGGCGGCGGCCGTCGCCACGAGGGCCAGGACCTCATGGCCGGCAAGATGCAGAAGCTGCTGGCCTGCGTCGGACGGCGTCGTCATCGAGCTGCGCTACGGCTCCGGCGGCAACTCGCTCTACCTCAAGGGCGACGACGGCTGGTACTACTGCTACCTCCACATCAACAACGACACGCCCGGCACCGACGACGGCGCCAACCGCTACGACCAGGCCTTCGGGCCCGGCATCGGCCAGGGCGTACCGGGTCAAGAAGGGCCAGCACATCGCCTACGTGGGCGACAGCGGCAACGCCGAGGGCTCCGGCTCGCACTGCCACTTCGAGATCCGGATGCCCAACGCCAAGTGGTACAACGCCGCCGCGGTCAACGCCAAGTACTCCCTCGACGCGGCCGAGCGCGGCCCGCGAGGGGCCGCAGGTCCCGCCCGAGACCTTCAAGCCGTGGGGCGACGCCGACACGCTGATCCGACGCCAGTACCAGCGACCTGCTGGGCCGCACGGCCAGCGCCGCCAACCTCAGCTACTGGGGGGACCTGCTCAGCTCCGGGGCCAAGTCGCCGCAGTGGATGATGGCGTACTTCGCCGAGTCCGACGAGTGCGACGACAAGACCCACGCCGTGGCCCGGCTGTACGAGGCGTTCTTCCTGCGCCGGCCCGACTACGACGGCTTCGCGTACTGGACCGGCCGCCGCCGGGGTGGGTACCCGCTCACGGCCATCGCCGACGCCTTCGCCCGCTCCCCCGAGTTCACCAACCGCTACGGCACCCTCACCAACGCCCAGTTCGTCGAGCGGATCTACCAGAACGTGCTGGGCCGCTCGGCCGACCCGGCGGGCAAGAGCTTCTGGACCGAGAAGCTCGACGGCGGGCGCTCCCGGGGCACCGTCATGGTGCAGTTCAGCGACTCGCCGGAGAACCGGTCCCGGCAGCGGTGGATCGATGCACGTGGTCGCCACCTACGGCTCCATGATGCACCGCATGCCCACCGCCGAGGAGATCTTCACCTGGGTGGGCCGCGCTCTCCAGCGGGTCCAGCCGGGTCGAGGACATGATCGCCCTGCTGCGCATCAGCGACGAGTACGCCTTCGTCGTCTACGTCTCCGGCGGCTGATCCCCGCACCACCTCACGGGGTGGGGAGCGCCACGGGGCCCGCGCGAGGATGCCGCCATGTCCGGCTCCGTCCCCGCCCCACCCGCCGACCCCGCCCTCGTCACCGAGGCGGTGGCCCTCACCCGCATGGCGGGCGAGGCGACGCTGCGCTGGTTCCGTGACGACGCCCTGGCGGTCGACCGCAAGGGCGACGGCACGCCCGTCACCCAGGCCGACCGCGAGGCCGAGCGCCTGATCCGGGCCGAGCTGGCGCCAGCGCCACCCCGACGACGGCGTGCTGGGCGAGGAGGAGCCCGAGACGCCCGGCACCAGCGGGCGGCGGTGGATCCTCGACCCCATCGACGGCACCAAGGCCTTCACCCACGGCGTCCCCCTCTACAGCAACCTGCTGGCCGTCGAGGACGAGCACGGCATCGCCGTCGGCGTCATCAACATCCCCGCCCTCGGGGAGACGGTGTGGGCCGGGACGGGGCCGGGGGTGCTGGTGCAACGACCAGCCCGCCCAGGTCAGCACCGGCACGGACCTGGCCACCGCCTACGTGAGCACCAGCGGCCTCGGGCCGTGGTCCGACGAGGCGATCCTCGCCGTCCAGGCCTCCGGTGCCTCGATCCGCACCTGGGGCGACGGCTACGGCTACGTGCTGGTGGCCACCGGGCGCATCGACGCCATGGTGGACCCGAGGGCCGAGCTCTACGACCTGGCCCCGATGCCGGTCATCCTGGCCGAGGCCGGGGGCCGCTTCAGCTCCCTCGACGGCGCCGACGGCGACCCGGGGGCGGGCAGCGGCCTGGCCTCCAACGGCCGGGTCCACGACGCCCTGCTGGAGACCCTCGGCGGGGCGGCCCGCGCCGCCCGCGCCTGATCCGTCGGCGGCGTCCCCGATCCCGGGGGGAGGGGTCGGTCCTGCCACCATGGGCGCCGTGGCCGCGCCCCGTCCCCGACGCCTGCTGACCGCCCTGCTCGTCGGGGCCGTGCTGGTCGTCCTGCCCGCCCTGCCCGCGGCCGCCGACCCGCCCGGACCCACCGACTACCGCTCGGAGGTGACCTCGGTCGAGCCTCCGGCCCCCGGTGTCGGCGTCGAGGTGGTCGGCGGCGACGGCTTCCTCCAGGTCACGGTGGAGGAGGGCCACACCCTCGAGGTGCCGGGCTACTCCGGCGAGCCCTACGTCCGGGTGCTCGACGACGGGACCGTGCAGGAGAACCAGGCATCCGCCGCCACCTTCCTCAACCAGAGCCGAAGCGGCACCGACCTCGACCGCTCCTTCGACGAGGACGCCGAGCCGGTGTGGGCGACGGTCGCGACCGACGGGCGCTGGGCCTGGCACGACCACCGCATCCACTACATGGGCCAGGGCACGCCCGCCCAGGCCACCACGCCCGGGGGCGTGTCCTGGGAGGTCCCCATGACCGCCGACGGCACCGACGTGGTCGTCGCCGGCCGGTACCGGCTGCTGGGGAGCCCCAGCCCCCTCCCCTGGCTCGTGGGCGCCGCGATCCTCGCCGCCCTCGTGGTGCTGGCCGCCCGGGCCCTCGACCCCATCACGACGGGCGGCATCGCCGTCCTCGTGGCCGGCATCGCCGGGGTCACCGCCGGGTTCGCCCAGCGGGCGGCCGACCCCCCGGGCGCCGCCACCTCGCCCCTGATCGTGATCCTGCCCGCCGTCGCCGTGGTGGCCGGGGTGCTGGCCGTCATGCAGCGGGGTCGGGTGCTGCGGGCCGTCGCCGTCCTGGCCGGTGCCGCCGCGGCGGGGGGCTGGGCCGCCCTGCGGCTGGCCGTGCTCTGGAGCGCGGTGCTGCCCACGTCGCTGCCGGCGGCCGCCGACCGGGCCGCCACCGCCGTCGCCCTGGGCGGGGCCGTGGGGGCCGCCATCGTGGCCGTCCGCTCGGGGGCGCTGGCGCCGCCGGTCCCCGACGACCCGCCCCCGGAGGCGTCGCCGGCGGGATGACGCACGGCTCGACCACACAGAGTGCTCAACCCTGCTGCGGGGAGGCCGATGGAAGGGCCTGTCGACGAGGAGTGGGGAGGAGCAGACGGGTGGATGACCTGGTCGAGGTGCTGCAGCGGGAACGGGACCTCCTGGAACGGCTGCGGTTCCGCTTCGTGGGCCTCGGGCTGATGCTCGACGCGGCCGAGGTCCGCTTCCTCGACTGGGCCGTGCACGACGTGCAGCTGGCCCGGCACCGGGCCCGGGAGGCCGACCTGGTGCGGGCCGCCGCGGTCGGGACCCTGCGCCTGGAGGGCTGCGACGGGGCGCCCTCGCTGCGGGAGGTGGCCGCCGCCGCCCCGTCCCCGTGGGCCGGCATGCTCCGGGACCACCACGACGGGCTCTGCGCCGTCGTGGCCGAGATCGAGGTCCACAGCCACCGGATCGCCCAGACCTGCCGGGACGGACTGGCGACCCTCGCCCGCACCGGTCGCTTCGCCCCCGAGGCCCAGCCCGTGGGCGCCGGCGTCGGCGGCCTGAGCCAGCCCGGGGCCGACGTCGAGGACCCCTCCGCCATCGCCGCCGCCGACCTCGACCCCCTGGCCGTGGAGCGCATCCTCGGGGAGGTCCTGACCTCGACCAGCCGCCTCCGCATGCCCGCCCTCCTCGCCTTCCTCCGCTAGCGCGCCACACCGCCCGAGCGATCCGGCGGGTCACACGCCAGGCGGGCCTGCGGACACCCGGAGATGCGGACACAGCTCGCGGACGGCGCGACTGCGGCACCGCAGCTCCAGACGGGTCTCCGCACCCGCCGGAGCTGCGGACCTGGGTCGCGCCAGGCGCGAGCCAGCGACGCAGTCTCGCGAGATCAGCGAGCCGCCGACGTCGACGAGGCGAGCACCCTCGAAGGCGTGGGGCCCGGCGCAGCCGCTGGGGGGTGCGGGGGGTCTCCCCCCGCAGAGGCGAGGCGCTGGCGAGGGACGAGCCCCGACCGCCGGGATCCTTCGTGCGAGCGCAGCGAGCCCGCTCAGCTCGAGGGAACGGAGCGGAGCGAGTGACCTCGAAGACCTAGTGCAGCGCCACGGCCGTGAGGCGGTCGGGCCAGTCGCTGGCGCCGGCGATGGCAGTGGCGTAGCCGGCCTTGCGGCGGCCGACCCGGCCGGTGGGCTCCTCGGCGGAGGCCGGCTCGTACTGGGCCTCGATGCCGTCGCGGAGCATGTTGAGGGCCTCCGAGCGCAGCTGGGAGATCCGGGACTCGGTGACCCCGAGGAGCTGGGCCAGCTCCTGGGACTTCCGGCCCTCGAGGAAGTAGCCCACGATGACCAGGCGGTGGCGCTCGGGCAGGAGGTGGACGGCGTCGCGGAGGTAGGCGTGCAGCTCGCGGGACTCCAGCTCCTCGGAGGGCTCCTTGGTGTGGTCGTCGGCGAGGACGTCGACCAGGGTCAGCTCCTCCTCCTCGTCGGCCACCTCGTACTCGAGGGCCAGGACGACGGAGCGGAACATGCGGTCCTGGAGCCGACGCAGCTCGTCGGGCTCCATGCCCAGGGCGTCGGCCTTCTCGTCCGCGGTGGGCACCCGGCCCAGCTGGGTGGCCAGGCGCTGCTCCACCTGCTCGAGCTTGCGGGCGAGGGTGCGGACCGAGCGGGGGGCCCAGTCGGCGGCCCGGACGGCGTCGAGGATGGCCCCCCGGATGCGCTGGGCCGCGAAGCGATCGAAGGGCACGCCCCGCGACTCGTCGTAGCGTCGGGCGGCCTCGACGAGGCCGAGGGCCCCGGCGGTGGCCAGCTCGTCGCGGTCCACGTGGCGCGGGAAGTGCACCGCCACCTGGAACACGACGTGCCGCACGAGGGGAAGGTTCTCCTCGATCAGGCGGTGGACCTCGGTCTCAGACTTGGCGGGCATTGCCCCTCCCATGACTTGGTGTCTCATCCCGCACCCTCCGTCGGCCCCCCGACCACCCTGATGAGCCGGTCCGAGGGAAATGGGCCGGATGACCCACGTGTCCTGCCTGGTGGCCAGGCGCAGGACCACCCTATGTGGCGCTACGACCACCCACAAGGGTCAGACGGCCCATCCTGGGCGCGCCGCGGCCGCCCGTCGTCGCCGACGGACCCTAGGGCCGCCGGCCCCGGGGAGCGCGGACCCGGGGCCTCAGCCGGTGAAGGCGGCAGCCTTCACGCCCCGCCGGGCCAGCTCGGCCAGCAGGTCGCGGGCCGCGGTGCTGGCCGCCAGCCCCGAGGCCCCCGGGGCGATGCCCAGATCACCGCGGACGAGGGCGGTGGCGGCCACCGCAGCCACCGCACCGGCGGCCACCCCGGGGCGGTCGTAGGCGCCGTAGACCAGGGTCTCCCAGGCACCGTCGCGCCGACCCCGCACCTCGGTGCGCACCGCGCCGACGGTGCCCTCGGGGTGGGGGCGGCGGAGCATGGGCCAGCGGGAGGTGAGGCGGTCGCGCCGGGTGGCCGCCATCCGGGCCGTCACCCGCTCGATCTCGCCCAGGGCGTTGACCAGGAGCACGGCGTCGGGCAGGCGGGCCCGGTAGCAGTCGGCGGCACCGACGGGATCGGGGAACCAGCACAGCTCGCGGCCCGACCCGGCCCGCCGCCGCTGCCAGCCGCCGTCGCGCCAGTCCACCGCGAGGCCCCGCAGGGCCCGGTGGTGCTGGTGGGCGCAGGCCGGTCCCCCGGTGCCGAGGCGGGCCACGTGCACCTCGCCCACGTCGTCGAAGGCGTCGGCCGCGTGGCGGGTCAGCAGGCAGGTCAGCCCCGGCGCGAAGGCGGCTCCGACCACGACGTTGATCCCCCGCGCCTCGGCCTGGGGGCCGAGGTCGAGCAGGGCCTCGACGTCGCCCACGGCGTCGGAGGTGGACACCACGGGAGTCCCCCGCGCCACCAGCTCGGCGGCGGCCGCGGCGTGCTCGCGGGGCGGGAGGGCGAGCACGACGGCGTCGGCCTCGGGGGGTCCGGTGACCGAGGGCGGGTCGGCCACGGCCACGTCGCCCAGGGAGGCGGCGACCTCCCGGAGGCGGTCCTGGCGGGGGTCGCGGAGGACGACCTGGTCGACGTCGGACGTCGACGCCAGCTGGCGGGCGGCCCGGGCGCCGACGGCACCCAGCCCGCAGACGGCGATCCGCATCAGCGGAGGTCGGGCCCGGAGAGCTCGCGCCAGCCGCCGGTCTGCGGGCGGCGTGCCGCCCGACCCGCGCAGGCGCACGAAGGCGGCCACCAGGCCGGCCAGTCCCAGGGCGACGAGCGCTCGGCGGAGAAGGGTCACGGGGGCTCCCTGCGTGGGCGGACCGGCCCGGTTGGTCGGTCCCGGACCGCTGCGACCCGACGCCCGGTGGACCGCCGGGTCCGCCGAGGTCCGTCGGGTGCGACAGCGGCTTGCGTGGGGCTAGCTGGAATCGAACCAGCGACCTCACCCTTATCAGGGGTGCGCTCTAACCGACTGAGCTATAGCCCCGGGGCGCAGGACTGTACCCGTCGCCTCCGGACGGTCGCCACCTGCGATCGGCGCGGCCGGGAGGGGTCGGGCTCAGGGGGCGTCGTCGCCGGCGCCGGGCCCGGAGGTGCCCTCGGGGTCGACGGCCGGGCCCCGACCGGGCCACGTGGCGGGGGGCCCGGTGGGCGGCGCCGGGCGCGAGCCCGCGGCGGGCCCGCGGGGGCGGGGGGGATCGACCTCGGGGAACGGGGACGGGCCCCGGTCGCGCTCGGGCGCCACGGGCACGTCCATCGCCGGGGGCGGGGTGCGGGGCTCGCGCCGGTCGACGATCTCCTCGATGATCACCACGCGGATGCCGCCGGTGAGCTCGCTGATCAGGTTGATCAGGGCGGTGGCGAGCACGGTGAACACGCTGAAGGCCAGGGCGCCGACCGCCCCGATGAAGGCGACCTGGCGAAACATGCGGTCACCCTGGAAGCGGAAGTCCTCGAAGCCCGAGTCGCGCAGGAAGCCCTCGAGGTCCTCGACCAGGCCGGTGGTGTTGGCCAGGCCCCAGAGGAGGGCCACGGTGCCGAGGGCGATGCCCAGCATCACCGCGTTGAACACCAGGCTGATCTTGAGCACCGACCAGAGCTCGATGCGGCGGATGACGCGGCGCACGCGGCGACCCTGGCGGCGGGGGCGACCCCGCCGGCCCCGGAAGGCGGGCGTGCTGACCGCGTCGGCCAGGGCGTCGCTGCGGTCCGGGCGCGCGGTCCGCTCCCGCGTGGCCCGGCCGGGACGGGCCCGGGTGATCAACGGCTCGCGGCTGGTCGACGCCGACGGGCGCTCCTCCGCGCCTGTCCGCTTCTCCACGGGGGCGCCTAGCCCGGATTCGACGGACACGGGGGCCGAGTGTACGAGATCGCCGCCGCCGCACGGGCCTCGGCGCCGCACCACGTGCCGTCGCGCCGGGCCCGGGCCGAGGCCGACGCCTGCCCCACCTCCACCTCGACGACCACGTCGCCGCCCTCGACCGCGAGGGCCACCACCTCGCCGCCGTTGGCCCGGGCCAGGCGGTGGGCCGCAGCAGGGCCGTCGGCCGCCCCCGCCAGGGCGGCGGCGTCGGCCGCGGTGCGGGCCCGGGCGGCGTCGACGGTCCGCCCCCCGGCGGCCACGAGGGCGAGCACCACCGCGGCGGCCAGCAGCACGGCCAGCGCGACCAGGGGCGTGGCCTGGCCCCGGTCGGGGCGGGGGGCGGTGGGGCGGGTGGGCGGACGGACGAGCGCGGTCACGGGGGACCTCCGGGCAGGGTGGCTGTCGGCCCCGCAGGGCGATCCGACCGGTGGGGGCCGGGGCCGACGGCCCCGGCCCGATCAGTCGTCGTCGGCGCTGAGCACCAGGGCCACGGCGGCGACGGTGCGATCGCCCTCGACGTTCATCACCCGCACGCCGGTGGCGTCGCGGCCCTGCGACGAGATGCCCCGCACCTCCATGCGGGTGACCACACCGTCGGAGGCGATGGCGAAGATCTCGTCGTCGAGGGCGACCATGAAGGCGGAGATGACCCGGCCCTTCTTGGCCGTGAGCTTGATGCCCCGCACGCCCTGGCCGCCCCGGCCCTGCTGGTTGAACCGGTCCAGCTGGGTGCGCTTGCCGTAGCCGGCGTCGGTGACGATGAGGATGGCGGTGTCGTCGCGGGCCACGTCGCAGCTCACGACCTCGTCCTCGGGCTTCATCTTCATGCCCCGGACCCCGGCGGTGGAGCGGCCCATCGGGCGCACGTCGTCCTGGGAGAACCGGATGGTCATCCCCGACCCGCTGACCATGAAGATGTCGTCGCCCTCGTTGCAGGGGATGACCCGCACCAGCTCGTCGTCGTCGCGCAGGTTGATGGCGATGAGCCCGGCCCGCAGCGAGGAGTCGTACTCGGTGAAGCGGGTCTTCTTGACCTGGCCCTTCCGGGTGGCGAAGAACAGGTACTGGTTCGACTCGTAGTCGCGGGTGTCGATGATCGCCTGGATGCGCTCGTCGGGCTGCAGGGGCAGGAGGTTGACGATGGCGGTGCCCCGCGCCGTGCGGTCCTTCATGGGGATCTCGTGGGCCTTGAGCCGGTACACCCGGCCCCGGTTGGAGAAGAACAGCAGGTAGGCGTGGGCCGTGGTGGTGACGATGTGGGCGATGTAGTCCTCGTCGCGGAGCTTGGCCCCGGCCACGCCCCGGCCCCCCCGGCCCTGGCTGCGGAAGGTGTCGCCGGGCACCGTCTTGACGTAGCCCTTGGCCGACATGGTGACGATGAGGTCCTCGTCGTCGATGAGGTCCTCGAGGTCCATCTCGCCCGGGTCGAAGGTGATCTCCGACACGCGCTCGTTGGCGTACTTGTCCTTGATCTCGGTGAGCTCGGTGCGGATGACCTCGAGCAGCACCGCCCGATCGCCCAGGATGGCCTCCAGCCCGGCGATGGTCTCCCGCAGCTCGGCCATCTCGGCCTCCAGCTCGGAGCGGCCCAGGCGGGTGAGCCGGTGGAGCTGCATGGTGAGGATGTACTCGGCCTGCACCTCGCTGAAGGAGAAGGGCTCGGCCTCCAGCGCGACGTGGGCCGCGGCCTTGTCGTCGGAGGCGCGGATGGTGTCGATGATCTGGTCGATGAGGTCGAGGGCGTGCAGCAGGCCCTCGACGATGTGGGCCCGGTCGCGGGCCTTGCGCAGGCGGTACTCCGAGCGCCGGGTGATGACCTCGATCTGGTGGTCGAGGTAGTGGCCCAGGGCGTCGCGCAGGTTGAGGGTGCGAGGCACCCCGTCGACCAGGGCCACGGTGTTGACGCCGAAGGAGGTCTGCAGCGGCGTCCGCTTGTAGAGGTTGTTGAGGATGATCAGCGCCGGCGCGTCGCGCTTGACGGTGATGACGATGCGGGTGTCGCCGCCGGAGGACTCGTCGTTGGCGTCGGAGATGCCCTCGATCTCCTTGCTGGCGACCAGCTCGCTGATCTTGGCCAGCACGGTGCGGGGACCGACCTGGTAGGGCAGCTCGGTGACGACGATGCGGTCGCCGCCCCGGCCCCCCTCCTCGATCTCGGCCACGGCCCGCATGCGGATGGAGCCGCGGCCGGTGCGCTGGGCGTCGATGATGCCCTGGCGGCCGAGGATCTGGCCGCCGGTGGGGAAGTCGGGGCCCTTGACGATCTGGGCTTGATGAGCTCGTCGACGGTGCAGTCGGGGTTGTCGATGAGGTGCGTGGTGGCGTCGATGACCTCGCCCAGGTTGTGGGGCGGGATGTTGGTGGCCATGCCCACCGCGATGCCCTGGCTGCCGTTGACCAGCAGGTTGGGGAACCGGCTGGGCAGCACCGACGGCTCGTCGAACTCGCCGGAGTAGTTCTCGTCGAAGTCGACGGTCTCCTCGTCGATGCCGGCCAGCATCTGCAGCGCCAGCGGGGCCAGGCGGCACTCGGTGTAGCGGGCCGCGGCGGGACCGTCGTCGGGCGAGCCGAAGTTGCCGTGGCCCTGGACCAGCGGGTGGCGCAGGGAGTGGGGCTGGGCCATGCGCACCAGCGCGTCGTAGATCGCGCCGTCGCCGTGGGGGTGGTACTTGCCCATCACCTCGCCGGTGACGCGGGCGCACTTCATGAAGGGGCGGTCGGGGCGGGCCCCGACGTCGTACATGCCCCACAGGATCCGGCGGTGGACGGGCTTGAGCCCGTCGCGCACGTCGGGCAGGGCCCGCGAGACGATGACCGACATGGAGTAGTCGAGGAACGACGTCTCCATCTCCTGGTCGATCTCGATGGGCTCGATCAGGCCGTGCGCGGTGCGGCTCGGGTCCTGGCCGTCGTCGTTCTCGTCGGGTGGGGGGGTGGTGTCAGACATGGTCCTCGCGGGGTCTGGGCTCGGCGGTGCGGGCCGGCCTAGATGTCGATGAAGCGGACGTCCTTGGCGTTCTTCTGGATGAAGTCCTTGCGGGCGGCGACGTCGTCGCCCATCAGCGTGGCGATGGCGTGGTCGGCACCGGCGGCCTGCTCGACGTTCACCTGGAGCAGGGTGCGGCTGGCCGAGTCCATGGTGGTGGCCTTGAGCTCCTGCCAGTCCATCTCGCCCAGGCCCTTCAGCCGGGCGAACTCCTTCTTGTGGGTGGGGTTCTCGGCCAGGAAGCGGGACTTGGCCGCGTCGTCCTTCAGGTACACCTTCTCCTTGCCCACCACCGTGGAGTACAGCGGGGGCTGGGCGATGTAGACGTGGTTCTGCTCGACCAGCTCCTTCATGTGGCGGAAGAAGAAGGTGAGCAGCAGGGTGCGGATGTGGCTGCCGTCGACGTCGGCGTCGCAGAGCAGGATCACCCGGTCGTAGCGCGACTTGGTGATGTCGAACTCCTCGCCGAAGTTGGCCCCGATGGCGGCGATGAGCGCCTGGACCTCGTTGTTCTTCAGCATGCGGTCGATCTGGGCCCGCTCGACGTTGAGGATCTTGCCCCGGATGGGGAGGATCGCCTGGGTGCGGGGGTCACGGGCGCTCGTGGCCGAGCCGCCGGCGGAGTCGCCCTCGACGATGAACAGCTCGCACTCGTCGCGGTTGCGGCTGGAGCAGTCGCGCAGCTTGTCGGGCATGCCCGCGCCGTCGAGGGCGGACTTGCGCCGGGTCGCGTCGCGGGCCTGGCGGGCCGCGGCCCGGGCCCGCTGGGCGTTGAGGGCCTTCTTGACGATCTTGTTGCCCTCGGTGGGGTGCTCCTCGAGCCACCACGTGAGCTGCTCGTTGGTGGCCCGCTGCACGAGCGACTTGATCTCGGGGTTGCCCAGCTTGGCCTTGGTCTGGCCCTCGAACTGGGGCTCGCGCAGGCGGACCGAGATGATGCCGGTGAGGCCCTCGCGGACGTCCTCGCCGGCCAGGTTGGCGTCCTTCTCCTTGAGCAGGCCCTTGCTCCGTGCGTACTTGTTGATCACGGTGGTGAGGGCGGCGCGGAAGCCCTCCTCGTGGGTGCCGCCCTCGATGGTGGCGATGCCGTTGGCGAAGCTGTGCAGGCCGTCGGTCTGGTAGCCGTCGTTCCACTGGAACGCCAGCTCGACCTCGTGGTCGTCCTCGACCTGGTCGAAGAACCCGACCTTGGAGAACAGCGGGTTCTTGCTGGCGTTGACGTGCTTGACGAAGTCGATGATGCCGTTGGCGTAGCGGTAGGTGACCGGCTCGGGGTCGTGGCCCTCGCGCTCGTCCTTGAAGCGGATCTCCAGGGCCTTGTTGAGGAAGGCCATCATCTGGAAGCGCTCGAGCATCGTGCGGGCCGAGAACTCGGTGGACTCGAACACGCCCTCGTCGGGCCAGAAGGTGACGGTGGTGCCGGTGCGGCCCCGGGGGGCGTCGCCCACCACGGTGAGCGAGGTCTTCTTGGCCCCGCCCTCGGCGAACTCGATCTCGTGGCGCTTCCCGCCCCGGTCGACCTGGACCACCACCCGGGTGGAGAGCGCGTTGACGACCGAGACGCCCACGCCGTGGAGGCCGCCGGACACCTTGTAGCCGTCGCCGCCGAACTTGCCGCCGCCGCCCAGCTTGGTGAGGGCGATCTCGACACCGGTGAGCTTGAACTCGGGGTGGACGTCGGTGGGGATGCCGCGGCCGTTGTCGACGACCCGGCAGGCACCGTCGGCCAGGAGGGTGACGTCGATGCGGTCGCAGTGGCCGGCCATGGCCTCGTCGACGGAGTTGTCGACCACCTCCCACACGAGGTGGTGCAGCCCGGACAGGCCGGTGCCGCCGATGTACATGCCCGGGCGCTTGCGCACGTGCGCGAGGCCCTCGAGGATGGTCATCGAGCTGGCGGTGTAGGTGGCTGTGGTCTGCGACACGGGCGCGACCTCTCAGTGAGGGGAGGGGAGCGTGCTGCTCACGAGCGGAGCCGGGACGGGCCGGCGGTGACCCCCTCCGACCAGGGTGCCGACAGCGTCGGGACCCTTGCGGAGACAGGTGATCACGATGGGGACCAGCCTACCAGGGGGGTGCGACGACGAGGTGCACCTGAGGCCCCTCCGGGGGGCTCTCCGGAGCCCTCGTGACCGCCGCGCTCAGCGCGCCGCGCGACGGGCGGTGAGGGAGGTCACCACGCCGTCGCCCAGCAGGGGGGCGAGGCCCTCGACCACGGTCCCCTCGAGCCAGCGGGCCTGCCCCGTCCACACCGGGTCGGCGGCCGCCACGACCAGGCACCCGTCGCGGATCGCGACCGGGCGCAGGGCCTCGGCGGCCACCGGGCCGACCAGGTCGGGCCAGGCCCGCTCGACCACCTCCAACGAGGACGCGGGCGGGGCGCCCAGCCCGGCCAGGACCCGGTCGAGGGTCTCGCCCAGCGGCGTCGGGGCGCCCGGCGCGCCGCGCGGGGGGCGGCGGGCGGCGGGCACCGCCCCATCCTCGCGGATCGGCCCGGCACCCGACAGGCCGCCGCGGGTCAGGCGCCGGGTGGTCCGACGCCGGTGCCGTCGACCGGGGTGACCCGGCCGTCGGCCACCCGCAGCACCCGACCGGGGACGGCGTCGGCGGGCAGCCCCGCGGCCGTGGTCACGATGGTCTGGCCCGGGGGGAGGTGGCCGAGCAGGGCGGCCGACCGGTCCGGGTCGAGCTCGGAGAACACGTCGTCGAGCAGCAGCAGCGGCGGGGTGTCGAGGGCGGCGGCCACCAGGCGGGCGCCGGCCAGGCGGAGGGCCAGGGCGATGCTGCGCTGCTCGCCCTGGGACGCGTGGGTCCGGGCCGGCAGGCCCTGGAGGGTGACGTCGAGCTCGTCGCGGTGCGGCCCCACCAGGCTCACACCCCGGCGCAGCTCGTCCCGACGGACCTCGGCCAGCGCGGCCACCAGCCCGGCCTCGCGCCAGGGCGGCGCGTAGCGCAGCCCCACGTCGTCGCCGCCGGCCAGGTCGCGGTAGGCGGTGGCCACCGCGGGCCCGAGGTCGTCGACCAGGGCGGCACGGGCGTCGGCCAGGGCCTCGCCGGTGGCCGCCAGGCGGGCGTCCCACACGTCGAGGGTCGCCTCCACCTCGGGGGTCAGCCGGCCGCCGGACTGCTTGAGCAGGGCCGAGCGCTGGCGCAGGATCCGGTCGAGGTCCGCGCGGGTGGCGTCGAGGCGCGGGTCGAGCGCCACCAGCAGGTCGTCGAGGTACCGGCGCCGCTCCCCCGGCCCGCCCTTGACCAGCTCCAGGTCGTCGGGCGAGAACACCACGGCGCGGAGGAACTCCAGGCCGTCGCGGGCCCGACGCACGGGCTGGCGGTTGACCAGCATGCGGCTGCGGCCCCCCGGTGCGATCTCGCACTCGACCAGCAGGGCCCGCCCGTCGCGCTCGCCCTCGCCCCGGACGAAGGCCCGCTCGGCCCCCACCCGCACCAGGGCCTCGGTGGGTGCGCCCCGGAACGAGCGCAGGCCACCCAGCCAGCCGATGGCCTCGAGCAGGTTGCTCTTGCCCTGCCCGTTGGCGCCCACCACGGCGGTGAGGCCCGGGTCGAGGTCGACCTCGGCCTCGGCGTAGCCGCGGAAGTCGGTGAGCCAGACGTGGGTGAGGTGCATCAGCGACGGGGCCGGCGCGGGAGCCGGCCCGGGGAGCGCGTCAGATGCGCACCGGCATCAGGAGGTACAGGAAGTCGCCCCGCTCCGAGGCCCGCAGCACCGCCGGCTTGTTGGCGTCGGTGGTCTCCAGGGTGACCTCGTCGCCGGGTGCCACCTCGATGCCGTCGAGGAGGTACTCGGGGTTGAACCCCACGGTCAGCTCGGTCCCCTCGAAGGTCGCGTCGACGGCCTCGCTGGCCTGGCCCACGTCCTGGGTGACGGCGTCGAGCTCGAGGCCGGCGCTGCTCATGGTCAGCCGCACCGGGGTGGCCTCGCGCGCCATGAGCCGGACCCGGCGCACCGCGTCGCCCAGGGCCTCGCGGGAGACGACCATGCGGTTCGGGTAGCTCGACGGGATGAGGCCCCGGTAGTTGGGGAACTCGCCCTCGATGAGCCGGGTGGTGACGCGGGTGGTGCCGACCTCGAAGGTGGCCTCCCGCTCCCCCAGGCGCAGGGTGACCTCGCCCTCGCCCAGGGCCCGGACCAGCTCCCGCAGGGCCCGCGACGGGACCAGCACGCTCTGGCCCTCCTCCAGCACGGCCTTGCCCTCGAGGTCGCGGACGGCCAGGCGGTACGAGTCGGTGGCCACCAGGCGCAGGCCCCCGCCCTCGGCGGCCATGAGCACCCCGGTGAGGATGGGGCGGGCGTCGTCGGAGCTGGCCGCGGGCACGACCTGCGAGAGCGCCGAGGCCAGGTCGGACGCGTCGAGGGTGACGGCGTCGTCGGCCGGGGTGGCCAGGCGGGGGAACTCGTCGGCGGGCAGGAGCCGGATCGACGACGAGAAGCGACCGGAGGTGATCTGGGCCTCGTCGCCGTCGACGGAGATCTCCACCCGCCCGGGGTCGAGGGAGCGGACCACGTCGGAGGCGATCTTGGCCGGCATCACGGCCACGCCGTCGCCCTCGCCAGCCACCTCGGCCCGCACCGAGATGGTGAGGTCGAGGTCGCTGCCGGTGAGGCGCAGCACATCGCCCTCCAGCTCGAGGCGCACACCGGAGAGCACGGGCAGCGCGCCTCCGCGGTTGGCCACCGCCCGGCCCGCGGTGCCCAGGGCCTCGACCAGCTCGTCACGCTCACACCGGAACTTCACCGTCGTGGCTCTCCTTCTCTGCGCAGGGCAGTCGATGTGGACACCCGGGGGGCCCGGAGGGTGGGGGTGCACCCTCCCACACCGCGGATGTCGATCAGGTCGTAGGGGTAGTGGGGGCTGTGGACGACGGGACAACTCGCATCGCCCCTGGTCAGCGCAGGTGCCACGCGTCCACAGGCATCCCCAGCGTTCCACAGCGCGAGCCGGGTCGGCGCGGATGGGCGCACCGGCGTCCACCGACCGGCCGTGTCGTCCACGGCCTCGTCCACCGCTCGGTCGGCCCACGCCCACACGGTCGTCCACGGCCCGTCCACAGGTCGCGGGACCTCGACGGGGCCGGCGACCACGTCAGGCCTGGCCCTTCTTGAGCTCCTGGACGATGGCCTGGACCTGGTGGAAGATCGCCTTCCGCTCGGCCATGAGGGCCTCGATCTTGCTCACCGCGTGCATCACCGTGGTGTGGTCGCGGTTGCCGAAGTCCCGGGCGATGGCCGGGTAGCTGAGGTCGGTGAGCTCGCGGATCACGTACATGGCCACCTGGCGGGCGGTGACCAGCGGGCGGCGCCGGCTCTTGCCGGTGATCTCCTCGACGGTGAAGCCGTAGCGCTGGGAGACCTTCTCCAGGATCATGGCCGGGCTCACCGTGCGGCTCTGGCTGTCGCCCAGGATGTCGGAGAGCACCTGCTCGGCCAGGCTGACGCCGAGGTCGCGCTGGTAGAGGTTGGCGTAGGCCGACACGCGGGTGAGGGCGCCCTCGAGCTCGCGGATGTTGTCGGTGATGTTGGTGGCGATGAAGGCCAGGACGTCGTCGGGCACGGGGATGGGGGCCCGCTCCGCCTTCTTGCGGAGGATGGCCATGCGGGTCTCGACGTCCGGGGGCTGGATGTCGGTGATCAGGCCCATCTTGAAGCGGCTGCGCAGGCGGTGCTCCAGGGTGGCGATGGCGTCGGGCGAGCGGTCCGAGGTGAGGACGATCTGGCTGCGACGGGCGTGGAGCTCGTTGAAGGTGTGGAAGAACTCCTCCTGGAAGCGCTCCGCCCCCTCGATGAACTGGATGTCGTCGACCAGCAGCACGTCGAGCTCGCGGTAGCGGCGCTTGAAGTCCGCCATGGTCTTGAGCCGGATGCACTCGATGAAGTCGTTGAGGAAGCTCTCGGTGGAGACGTACCGGACGACCTTGCCCGGGTAGTTCTCGCCCACGTAGGCCCGGATCGACTGCAGCAGGTGGGTCTTGCCCAGCCCGGCGTCGCCGTAGATGAACAGGGGGTTGTAGGCCCGTCCCGGGGTCTCGGCCACGGCCTGGGCGGCGGCGAAGGAGAACCGGTTGGACTGGCCGATGACGAAGTCCTCGAAGGTGTAGAGGGCGTCCACCGAGCCGGGCAGGGCGGGGCCGTCGCCCCGACCGCCGCGCCCCCCTGGGGCCGGCAGGGGCTCGTCGGCCACCGCCGGCTCGGGGTCCGGGAGGTCCTCGACCCCCGGGGGCGGCAGGTCGACCTCGGGCGAGGCGTGGACCTCGACGACCAGGTCGAGGGGCTCGCCGTGGGCCTCCACCAGGGCGTCGGCCACGAGCGACCGGTAGGCGCCGTGGATGCGGTCGGCCACGACCCCGCTGGGCACGGCCAGCACCAGGCGGTCGCTGTCGACCGCGACGGGGTGGATGCCCTGGAAGGTCGACTTCCACACCCCGTCGGTCACCTGGTCGCGCAGCAGGTCACAGCAGGTGCCCCACAGCAGGTCAGCGTCGCCCACGACTCGGGTGTCCCTCACTTTCTCCTTGTCCACACGGGAATCCACATTCTGTGGACAACGACGGGGAGACCGCCCCCTCGGGGGCGGGTCGTCGTGACCGCGAGCCGGGCCTGGCTGCGCCCGGCGGCAAGGGGAGGGACCGTACCACCGTCGTCGCAGACGGGTGCAAGGCCCGGGTGCCCGAGGGAGCCGTGTTGCTCGGCGCCGTCGACGCACCCTACCTTTGTCCTCGGCCCCGTGTGCTCATGGGGTGGCCGCGCCCGCCCTGGCCCGGTCGGCCCGGGGCACCCGCCCCGTGCCGGGACCGGACCGAACGGCGCCCGCCTCCGGCGGGTCCGGGGTGAGGGAGCCGCGGTGACCGCAGAGGAGAGCAGTGAAGCGCACCTACCAGCCCAACGTCCGCCGTCGCTCCAAGCGCCACGGCTTCCGCAAGCGCATGTCGACCCGCGCCGGTCGCGCCGTGGTGCGGAACCGCCGCCACAAGGGTCGCGCCCGTCTGTCCGCCTGATCGCGCCGCTTCGTGATCACCGCACCCTCCGCACCGTCCGCGACCAGGGGCGTCGGGGCCGGTCCGGTCCGGTGAGCGTCCGCCACGCGGGCACGCCCGACGCGGACCGGTGCCTGGTGGCCTACGCGGTCGGGCGCCACGCCGGCACCGCCGTGGTGCGCAACCGCATCCGCCGCCGCCTCCGCGCCGCCCTGGCCGAGCTGGCCGCGGCCGACGGCCTCCCGGCCGGTGCCGTGGTCATCTCCGCCGGCACCCCCGTGGCCACCGCCCCCTTCCCCACCGTGCGCGCCGACCTGCGCCGCGCCCTCGACCGGGCCGCCGGCGCATGACCGCCCCGCTCCCTCCCGCCCCCCCGGGCCCGGCCGCCCGCGCCCTGCTGTGGCTCGTGCGCACCTACCAGGGCGCCCGGGCCGGGCGGCCCTCGCCCTGCCGCTTCCACCCGTCCTGCTCGGCCTACGCGGCCGAGGCCGTCGAGCGCCACGGTGCGGCCCGCGGCTCGTGGCTCGCGCTGCGTCGCCTGGGCCGCTGCCGACCCTTCGGCGGCAAGGGGTGGGACCCTGTCCCCGACGCCCGTCCTGCTGATCGGATCGCCTGATGGACTTCCTGTTCGACGCCATCGCCAGCGTCCTCGCCTACTGCTACGACCTCACCAACTCCTTCGGCGGGGCGATCATGCTGCTCACCCTGGCGGTGATGATCGTGGTCACCCCGCTGACGTTGAAGAGCACCCGGTCGATGATCGCCATGCAGCAGCTCCAGCCCGAGCTGCGCAAGCTGCAGGCGAAGTACAAGGACGACCGCCAGAAGCTCAACGAAGAGATGATGGCGTTCTACAAGGAGCACAACATCAACCCCCTGGGCGGTTGCCTCCCGCTCATCGTGCAGATGCCCGTGTTCATCGTGCTCTACCGGGTGCTGCTGGGCCTGGTGAAGCTGCCCGGCTTCGGCGAGGACATGGGCCGGGCCGCCGGCCTCTTCGCCCGCGACCCCAGCGGTGGGGGCCTGTACCGGGGCTTCGGCACCTTCGACCCCGGCTACCTGTCCCACGACACCGCGCTGTACCAGGCCCTCGACGGCGCGCGGGAGATGAACTCCTTCGGCCTCGACCTGGCCGACAGCGTCACCGGGCGCCTCACCGACGGCATCGTCGCCGCCCTCCCCTACCTGGTGCTGGTGGCCCTGATCGGCCTCACCGCCTGGTACCAGCAGCGCCAGATCCAGGCCCGCAACGCCGGCAACCAGCCGCAGGTGAACCCCCAGCAGCAGATGCTGATGAAGATCATGCCGTTCTTCCTGCCGGTGATCTCGCTCACCCTGCCGGCCGGCATCGTCTTGTACTTCCTGGTGTCGAACTCGTTCCGCATCGCCCAGCAGGCGTTCATCACCCGCACCATGTACAGCGACAAGGACAAGGCCGGCGGGGGCGACGGCGGGTCGTCCCCCTCGCGGGCCGAGACCGTGCCCACCGGCAGCAAGGGGCTGCTGGGCGGGCTCATCCAGCTCCCGGCCAAGGGCGACGACGCCGCCAAGGGCAACGGGTCCGGGTCCAACGGGTCCAAGGGCTCGGGCGCCAAGGGCTCGGGGTCGAAGGGCTCCGGGTCCAAGGGCTCCGGGTCGAAGGGCTCGGGGACCAAGGGAGGCCAGGCCAAGGGGGGTTCCGCCAAGGGCGGATCGTCCAAGGGCGGCGGCACCAAGACCGCGCCCGCCGGCAAGGGCGGGGGGTCGACCGGCGGCGCCGCCAAGGCGCCGGACCGCAAGGCCCCGACACGTCGCGCGCCTGCCCGTCCCGCCGGCCCCAGCAACCAGAACCGCTCCAAGAAGAAGAGGAAGAGGAACTAGCCGACGTGGAATGGGTCGAGAACGCAGCCAACACCGTCGAGGAAGCGAAGGATCGCGTCCTCGACGACCTGGGCATCGACGAGTCCGATGCCGAGATCGAGGTGCTCGAGGAGCCCCGCCCGGGGCTCTTCGGGCGGACCAAGGGCAAGGCCCGGGTCCGGGCGCGGGTCAAGCCGCGCCCCCAGCCCCCCAAGCAGGAGCGCCGCGAGCGCAAGCGGGGCGGGACCAAGGGCTCCCGCGGTGGCGGGTCCCGTGGCGGCGACCGCAAGGCGTCGGCCTCGACCAACGGCGACGGTCGACGGTCGGGTGGGGGCGGGGGATCCCGCTCCGGCCGTGACCAGGCCGAGACCGATGACACGGGGTCGTCCGCACCCCGAGGAGGAGATCCCGTGGAGACCCAGACCATGACCCTCGACGAGCAGGTCGCCTGCGTGGAGGGCTTCGTCACCGGCCTGGTGGAGGCCTTCGGGGCCGACGCCGAGGTCGAGGTGGTGGAGATCGACGACGAGACGCGGGAGGTCCGGGTCAACGGCGACGACCTCGGCCTGCTGATCGGCCCCCGGGGCAACACCCTCCAGGCCGTCCACGAGCTGGCCCGCACCGTGGTCTTCCGCCAGGCCCCCGACGGCCAGGAGGGCCGGGTCCGCATCGACATCGGCGGCTACCGCGAGCGGCGGCGGGAGGCGCTGGAGCGCTTCGCGACCCAGATCGCCGAGCAGGTGGCCGCGTCCGGGGAGCCCCGGTCCCTCGAGCCCATGTCGCCGCCCGACCGCAAGGTCGTCCACGACGCCATCAACGCCGTCGACGGCGTGCGCACCAGCTCCCAGGGCGAGGAGCCCCGCCGCCGTGTCGTGGTGTCCCCCGAGGACTGATCGCCACCGCCGGTCCCCGACCGCCGCTGCCGCCCGTCCCTCCTCCGAGGGGCGGGCGGTGCCGCGTCCGGGCGCCTCGCGCCTGGTGACGGAGCGCCGATGAGCGCAACCCTCGACCAGGTGCTGGCCCAGCAGCAGGCCCGAGGCGTCCTGGGCCCCGACCCTGCGGTCACCCAGCGGGCCCACAGCCGGGGCTTCGCCGCCGCCCTCGGCGCGGTCCCCGTCCGGGTCGTGGACCTGGGCAGCGGCGGCGGCGTCCCCGGCCTGGTCCTGGCGGCGGAGTGCTGGCCCGCCGCCGCCGTCGTGCTCCTCGACGCCAGCCAGCGCCGGTGCACCTACCTCGAGCTGTGCGTGGCCGACCTCGGCCTCGGTGGGCGGGTGGACGTGCACTGGGCCCGGGCCGAGGAGGCCGGCCGCGACCCGGCCCTGCGGGCCGCCCACGACGCGGTGGTGGCCCGCAGCTTCGGGCCCCCGGCGGTGGTGGCCGAGTGCGCGGCGCCCCTGCTCGCGGTGGGTGGGGCCCTGGTGGTCAGCGAGCCGCCCGAGGGCTCCGAGGGCCGGTGGGACCCCGGCGCGCTCGGCCGGCTGGGCCTCGAGCTCGAGGGGTCGTGGCACCTCGACGGGTCCTGGTTCACCCGCCTGCGCCAGGTCGCGCCCTGCCCCCCGGCCCACCCCCGACGGCCGGGCGTGCCCGCCCGCCGTCCCCTCTTCTGAGCCCTGCGGCGACCGTGGGGCGCCCACCCTCCGGCTGAGGGGGCGTCGGGTCGGCCCTGTCCGCCCTCGGCGCCTTCGGCGGCCGCCACCCGGCCGAGGGCGTTGGCGGAGAGGGCCGTCGGCCCGGCGGGCTCTCCTCGCCCGCTCGGATGGCCATGCCGTGCTGGCCGGTCGGCGTCGCCCCTCGGCTCGGCCTCCGGGCCCCTCGGGCTGCTGCCATGCGGTGGCACGGCCCGCGCCCGCTCCGGCCCCCCGTGGCGCGGCGGAGGGCGCGGCGCGGCCGTCCACGTCGCTGCGGGGCCCTGACCTGCGGGTCCTCCCCGCGACGCGGAGGTGTCGGTCTGCGCAGGTCACGGCGGGGCCGTGCCGACGGGCCTCGGCCGACCCTCGCGCAGGACGCCTCGACGTCGAACACCCGTTCGCCACCTCGCCTGTTCCACGTGGAACGCCGGGCCGGAGCCCGTCGCCCGCGCCACGGGTCTCGGGACCGCTCCGCGCCGCCGGCGCCTCACCCGGTGCCGGGGCCCTCGGATGCCGGTCCGAGCCCCGGGTCCCGCGCCGCGGCGAGCCGTGAGGTCGCCCACCGGGTGCCTCGCCCGGGTTCGGGCGCACGCCCTCGGGCCCGGCTCGTCCGTCGGCGACGCCACACGAGCCGCAGCCGGACCAGACCCTGGCGCGTCGGGCCCTGGGCTGCGCCGAGGGGATGTCGGCCCTGGCCGTGACCGGCAGGGACTCCTGCGGCCGCCGCACGAGGCGCGCCGGCGCCCCCGGGTCGGTGCCCCTCCCCCGGCGAGACCCTCGACCCCGATCCGCAGCCGGCACCACCCTGGCATCGGTGTCCGGGCCCACGACCGACGGGCGCCCCGCGGGCTGTCTCGCCACGGCCGTGTGCGGTCGACCCTGGTGGGGCTGCGAGCTCGCTCCCCGTGCGTGGTGACCTCGACCGCATCCCTCGCCCCGGGACCGAGCGCCGGCACTCGCCCGATCGAGGCGGCGCCCCACCCACGGGACGGGTCCGCCCAGCCGGTGCGGGCTCGTCGGTCCTGGGCGCACGGGGACCGACCACCGATGCTCCTCCACGCGGTGGGCACCCTGGGTCGGGCGCCGGTCGACGGCCTGTGGAGGGACCGACCCCCTCTCCGCCGCCCCTCCCCTCGTCCCGGGCTCCTCGAGGGTCCAGCCGCCACCGCGGCGACGCGCCCGGCCCGTCGGCGGAGCCTGGTCCGGGGAACCCGTGCGGGCCGAGCCCGGACCGACCACCCGGGCCGGGGCCGTGAGCGAGGCGGACACGGGCGCCGAGGGGACCCGTGGGCCGGCTGCGGCGGGCGCCCGACCCATCGCGACGCAGGGCCCACCGGCGCCCCGCGACCCGGGGGGCGGGACGGGGCAGCGGCCGGGCGCGGAGCGAGACGGCGCACCCCCCGCCCGCCACGAGGCTCCGTCGCCTCCCGGGCTCCCGGTCCACGGGCTGGGGCCCGACCTCCGGGGAGCCCGGTGAGGGGCCCGCACGGCGGGCGGGCGCCCGCCGCCGCCGCACCCTGCGCCTGGCTGCCGCGGCCACGGGTCGTCGGGGGCGACTCCCCTGGCACGGGGTCCACGGCCCCCCGGTCGGGGTCGGGTCACCGCAAGGCGGGGAGGACCGACCCGGCCGAGGGTCGGGTTCGGAGGTCGGCTCCCCCACCGTGGCCGACGGTGCCTGCTCCTTTCTCGGGCCGACCCACGCGTCGGGGCCCGCCGCCCCACCGGCCGTTCTCCCCCGTTCCGTCGCCCCTCGGTGTCCGTGGGTCTCCCCCCGCGGGCCCGGCGCCCAGCCCGGATCGGCGACTGCGCGTCGCATCCCTCAGCCCACGCCCCGCCGGTCCAGGGACAGGAGCGACCTGTGGCGGGATCCGATCGGTCGCACGCGGTCGGGCCGTCTCCGGACCCTCACGTGTCGGCGCCGGCGACGCGGCCCGACCCGGAGCGTGTGGCCGGTGGTCACCCCACCCTGCCGACGCGAGCTCGGGCGAGCGCTCGGCCGGTCCTCCGGGGCGTTCCACGTGGAACACCGGTGTGCTCCGGGAGGCACGGGCTCGGGGTGGGGTCCCCGCCGATCGGCCCTCGCCGTCACCCCTCCGGCGGGCCATGATGCGGCGAGGAGAGAGGGGGGATCCGGTGGCCTGGAACGTCGTGGGCGTGGTGGACGAGGGGGCGGACAGCAGCGGGCTGTACCCGACGACGGTCGCCGGGTGGTCCGGCATCAACGTCGCCCTGGAGGCGGGGGAGGAGGTCGTGCACCGCGGCGCCATCGCCGGGGTGCAGGTGCTGCGCTGGGAGGGACGGTCACCCCGGGTGGTGTTCCAGGTCGACAAGAAGGGCCGGCTCTGGATCACGGACCGGCGGGTGATCATCTCGTACCCCATGTGGGCGCCGGCCGAGCCAGGACCGCTCGAGGTCGTCACCGTGCCCGGGCAGGAGGTGGGACGCACCCACCGTCACCTGGTCGGCCACCTGCGCCTCACCCAGATCCGGGAGGTCGGGGTCAGCTACGACCGTCCCCGAGGCCTCCTGCTGACGACCACCGACGCCACGGAGGTCGAGGATCCAGACCGAGCACCCCAGGTCGCCCTGCACGTCCTGCACACGACGCTGGGCGGCCACGACACCGTCGCGACCCGGATCCTCCACGGGTCGGCCCGGGCCCACGAGCAGCGAGGCGCGCTTCGTCGTCGACGGGTCGCTGCGCCAGGTGTGGGCGGACCTCCAGACGTATCGCTTCCCGTGGGAGGGTGGGCCGGGGGACCCCATCGTGTCCCGCCTCCTCGGCCCCCACCTCCCTGTGGTGCGGGAGCGACCTGCCTCCGCGGGGGCCTGGGCGCCCGACCCGACCGGCCGGGCCGAGCAGCGGTACTGGGACGGGACGGGGTGGACGGTCCACGTGGCCTGCGGCGGCCGGACCTGGGTCGACAGCACCCCGGCGCCCGGGCGGCGCGCGGGGCCCGACGATCCCCCGACCCCCGGAGCGGGGAGCGGTGCGCCCGCCGGGGTCGCCCCCGACGCTGCGTCGGGCGCCGGCCCCCTCGTCTTGCCGGGCGCACCTCCGCCTCGGGTCGCGAGCACGCCGGGGCGACCGGTCCTCGACCCGCCGGATCGCCCGGATGCGGCGGCGACCGTGGTGCTCCAGGTCCCTGCGCAGGCCTCGGGGTCGGCGCCCGGCGACCCCCCGCCGGCAGAGGCGCCACCGGCCCAGTGGGCCGCTGACCCCCACGGTCGCCACCAGCTGCGCTACTTCGACGGACACGCCTGGACCGGCCACGTCGCAGACGGCGGCGCCGTCGGGCACGACCCCTGGCCCTGAGCCGGCCCCACCGGGGGGCCTGATCGGCGGTGGTGTTCCACGTGGAACCCTCGAGGGCCGCCCGGTGAGGTGCGGCGGACGGGGGGCGGCCCCCGATCGCCCAGGCGGAGGGTCCCGACGGTGCGGGGCCCCGCGAGCGGGCACCGGGCCCCACCGGGGGGAGGACGGCATCGCCCGATCCATGGCCTTCGACGTGTCTCCGGCGCTCGGCGACGAAGGGGTCGCCCGGGACCTGCGCATGGCCGCGGGGCAACCGCGGGAGGGGGTGTGCGGGCCGAACGGGACGGTCATGACCGGAGGGCGCAGGGATGCGCACTGTTCCACGTGGAACGCCCGCTCCCGCGGCGCGGCCGGGCTGCAGCCCCGGAGGGCTCGGAGCGACGCCGCCCGCAGGGGAGCGGTGACGGCGGGGACCGGGGCCGACCGCCGACCAGGTGGGCCCTCGTCCGCACCGAGAGCTCGATCGTACGGTCCGACCGCATGGTCGCACCCGTGCCCCGATCCGAGGGGGCACCGCACGCCGCCGCGGCCCCGGTGGTGCGGGGCCGGGTATGCCGCCCAGGACGGCCCGGCGCCAGCGCGCCCGCTGCCGTCGGGGGTGGGCGGAGCGGTGCCCCTCCGAGGTGCGACCTCCGGGCGGGTCGCACCCGGGCCCCTCCCCGGCGGCCGCCCGGGCGCCCGGAGGTCGGGCCGTGCGGACGGGTGGGCGGCGTCGCGTGCCCCACGTCCGCCGCCCATCTGAGGGAACCGGCGCGTCGGCGGCGGGTGCGGACGGGTGGGCGGCAGAGCGCGCCCACGTCCCGTGCGCCGGAGAGGGGGGGACCGGCGCGTCGGCGGCAGGGCGCGGGCCTGCAGGTGCACCGCCGGGTCGGGACCACGCCGGCGGCGGCGGTCCCGCGGCCCGTCCCTGCGGACCACGTCGACCCCCCTCGCACCTCGCCTCCCACGACCTCGGCCGCCTCGGCGACACAGGTCCGAGGTGACCGCGACGGGTCTCGCCGCCGCCCGCGGCGACCGGACGGCGCGCCGATGGGCCGCCCCCCTGCGCCGGGGCCGGAGGCTCCGTCGCGAGCCCGGCGCCGATCGCGCCCGCCGGCGGGACGGGCCTGGGGCAGAGCGCGGAGGGCCCCGTGCCGCTCCCTCGGGGCCGCGGCGTCCGCAGACACCTGGCGTCGGGTGGCCGTCGACCGGTGCCCCCCCGGTGCGTTCCACGTGGAACAGCGGGGACGGGATGCTTGCATGTTGAGGGTTGTGCCGCGAGGATGTGCCGGTGACCGCGACCTCTGAGGATCCCGACGTCGCGGATCCGGGCCGGGCGATCTTCGACCAGCTGAGGGCCGAGGAGATCTCCGAGGCCCAGGCGGTCATCGACGAGCCGGCCCCTCCCGAGCCGCCTCCGGCACCGGTCGAGGAGGTGGCGGCCGACGAGCTGCCCCGGGACGGGCTCCCCCGGGTCATCGCCATCGCCAACCAGAAGGGCGGGGTGGGCAAGACCACCACGGCGGTGAACCTCGGGGCCTGCCTGGCCGACCTCGGCTACCGGGTGCTGGTGGTCGACCTGGACCCCCAGGGCAACGCCAGCACGGGGCTGGGCATCAACGTCCGCGAGCTGGAGACGTCGATGTACGACGTCATCCTGCACGACGCGCCCCTCGAGGACTGCGTGGAGGGCACCGCCATCCGCAACCTCCTGGTCGCCCCCTCCGCGCTCGACCTGGCCGGGGCCGAGATCGAGCTGGTGCCGGCCTTCAGCAGGGAGATGCGGCTGCGCAACGCGATCGACCAGGTGCGCGACGACTTCGACTACGTCCTGATCGACTGCCCCCCCTCGCTGGGCCTGCTGACGGTGAACGCCATGGCTGCGGCCCGCGAGGTGCTCGTGCCCATCCAGTGCGAGTACTACGCCCTGGAGGGCCTGGGCCAGCTCATCCGCAACGTGAACCTGGTCAAGAAGAACCTGAACCGGGAGCTCCAGGTCTCCACCATCGTCCTGGTCATGTACGACGCCCGGACCAAGCTCAGCGACCAGGTCGGCCAGGAGGTCCGGGAGCACTTCGGCGACAAGGTCTGCCGGCAGGTGATCCCCCGCACCGTGCGACTCTCGGAGGCGCCGTCCTACGGCCAGCCGATCATCGCGTTCGATCCCGGTTCCCGGGGGGCCATCGCCTACCGCGAGCTGGCCAAGGAGGTCAGCCATGGCCCGGCGTAGCGGACTGGGACGGGGCCTCGACGCCCTCATCCCCGGCTCGACCGAGGAACCCGTGGCCGAGGAGGCCGCTCCCGTCGGTCCGGGGCTGACCGACCTGCTGGTCGCCGACATCGAGCCCAACCCGCACCAGCCCCGCAGCCAGTTCGACGAGGACTCCCTCGCCGCCCTGGCGGCCAGCATCCGCGAGCTGGGCGTGCTCCAGCCCGTGCTGGTGCGCCCGGTCGACGGGCGCTTCGAGCTCATCGCCGGCGAGCGCCGCTGGCGTGCCGCCCGCCGGGCCGGTCTCGACCGCATCCCGGCCGTGGTCCGGGCCATCGACGACAGCACCTCGCTCGAGCAGGCCGTGGTCGAGAACCTGCACCGCCAGGACCTCAACCCCCTGGAGGAGGCGGGCGCGTACCAGCAGCTGGTCGAGGACTTCGGGCTGACCCAGGAGGAGGTGGCCCGGCGGGTGGGGCGGTCCCGCTCCGCGGTGGCCAACATCCTGCGCCTGTTCCAGCTCCCGCCGTCGGTGCAGCGCATGGTCCGCGACGGCCAGCTCACCGCCGGCCACGCCCGCGGCCTGCTGGGCAGCCCCGACCGGGCCTTCCAGGAGGCCCTGGCCCGCAAGGCCGTGGAGGAGTCCCTCACCGTCCGCGACGTGGAGGAGGCGGTGCGCGAGCGCCAGGCCGGCGACACGCCGCCGGCCCGTGCATCGGGGCCCGCCCCCGAGCCCGGCCAGACGCGCCCGCCCGGCATCCTCGAGCTCGAGGGCCTGCTGTCGGACCGCCTCGACACCCGCGTCCTGGTCTCGATGGGCGCCAAGCGGGGGCGGGTCGTGATCGACTTCGCCACCATCGAGGACCTCGAGCGGATCTACCGGTTGATCACCGACCCCACCGCCCACCACTGACCCGCGTGGGTCCCTCGACCCCTGCGGTGCGGGTCGAGCCGCCATCTCCCGACCCTCGACCGAGGGTGGCCCTGGTCACATCGGACTCGCCCTGAACCTCGGGGTGCGCGTTTGCCACAGGCTGTGGACAAACCGGTGGATGACGGTGAGCCTCGACTGCTCCCTGAGGGACCGCGCCGCGGGCGCTCCGCACCGGTGGTTCAGTCCGGAACCGTCACCCGGGAGGGTGGAGACGGCCCGGGGCCGGGGTCTGCCGTCTTTGACGAAACGTCAGCGAACCGCGGGCGCGACCCATCGCCCTCGTGGGCCGGGCGCGGCCGATCACGCCAGAGGGCCCCAGCGGGCGCCCTGGGCCGTCGGACCTCGCCGCGGCCCTGATCACCCGGGGGCCGGGCCTCCAGGGCGTCAGGCGGCGATCTCGACGGAGGTCCCCACCACGCGCGACCGACCCGATCGGTCAGGGCGAGGCCGGGAGGGGGTCGGCGATCCAGGCGCCGACGGTGTCGCGCACGAGGGCGGCGAGCACCGGGTTGCGCTCGACCACGCGGCGTGGAGGGGCCAGCTCGCACACCACCGCCGGCATGCGGGTCTCGCGGAGCACCGGGAGGCGCATGCCGGTGACGGCGACGTCGGTGTCGAGGGCGGTCGCTCCACCGAGTCCCTCGGCCAGCAGGGTGGCCAGGCGGTGGCCGCCCTCGGAGTGGAACGCCGCGGTGGCGTAGAACGCGCAGCGGGACTCGTCGTGGGCCCGGAGCCCGAGGTAGAGGTCGGCCTCGAGGGCGTTGGCCTCCTGGGCCTGGGCCGACCCGTCGGGGTGGCTGGTGATCACCACGGTGGCGCCCGCGGCCTGGAGGGCCCGCTCGGCGGCCACCGCCAGGGCCCCCACGCCGCCGAGGTCGCCGATGACGACACGGCGCCCGGCCAGCTGGCGCGGCGTGGCCCGCAGGCGGGCCCGCTCCACCACGCCGGCCTTGACCGTGGTGGGGGTGCGGGCGTCGAGGCGGACCAGCTCGGCGATGGTCTCCGGGCCACAGATGCCGTCGACCGTGAGACCACAGTTGCGCTGGAAGTCCTGCAGGGCCCGGCGGGAGCGGGGACCCAGGATGCCGTCGACGCGGTCGTCGAGGAACCCGAGACCGCCCAGGCGGACCTGCAGGTCGGTGACGTCGTCGCCCCGCAGCATGGGGGTGCGCTCGTAGAGGAGCCGGTCGCCCAGCCGCCACCCGGCCTCGACCAGGGCGGACCAGGTCTCGCGCCCGCAGACGCCGTCGACCCGGATGCCCCGGCTCTGCTGGAAGCGCCGCACCGCATCCTCGGTGGCGGCGCCGTAGGTGCCGTCGTCGTCGAGGTCGACGCCGACGGCGCGGAGCCGGTCCTGGAGGTCGGCCACGGCCGCACCGGAGGCCGGCGGGCGCAGCGGCAGCCCCGTCACCGGATCGCCGGTGCCGGGCGCCGCGGGCCGGGGGGGAGGACCGTCGGACACCGTCGCAGGCTAGTGGGGGACCCGGTGGCCCGACCCGGCCGGGTGGTGGGGGTCACCCCGACGGCGCCCGGGCGCGACGAGGGCGGGCCGGTGGGACCGGCCCGCCCTCGCTCGGTGACTACAGGTGGGCGCTGATCTCCTCGACCAGCTGGCCCTTGCCCTTGGCGCCGACCAGGCGGGCCTCGGGGGTGCCCTCCTTGAAGAGGATGAGCGTGGGGATGCTCATCACGTCGAAGCGGCGGGCGATGTCGGGGTTGTCGTCGACGTTGAGCTTGGCGATCCGCACGCGGTCACCGTGCTCGTCGGCGATCTCCTCGAGGATGGGGGCGATGGCCTTGCACGGCCCGCACCACTCCGCCCAGAAGTCGACGAGGACGGGGAGGTCCGACGACGCCACCGTCTCGTCGAAGCTGGTGGTGCTGAGGGTCTCGACACCGTTGGCCATGGTTGTCTCCTTGCTGTGGGACTGGGGGCCGAGGATCGGCCTGCAGGTGGGGGAACACCGGAAGGGCCCGGACCCTTCCGCGATCAGCCGTGCTGGGCCTCGAGCCAGCGCTCGGCGTCGATGGCGGCCATGCAGCCGGAGCCGGCGGCGGTGATGGCCTGGCGGTAGACGGTGTCCTGCACGTCGCCGCAGGCGAACACGCCCTCGACGTCGGTGCGGGAACCGCTGTCGGTGAGGATGTAGCCGCCGTCGTCCATGGCGACCTGGCCCTTGAAGATGTCGGTGTTGGGCCGGTGGCCGATGGCGACGAAGAGGCCGGTGACGGGCAGGTCGCGGGTCTCGTCGGTCTGCACGTCGCGGAGGCGGACGTGGGAGAGGCTGCCCTCGCCCTCGATGCCGTCGACGACGCTGTTCCAGGCGAAGGAGATCTTCTCGTTGGCCAGGGCCCGGTCCTGCATGATCTTCGACGCCCGGAGCTCGTCGCGACGGTGGACCACGGTGACCGACCGGGCGAACTTGGTGAGGAAGAGGGCCTCCTCCAGGGCCGAGTCGCCCCCGCCGACCACGGCGATGTCGTGGTCGCGGAAGAAGAAGCCGTCGCAGGTGGCGCAGGTCGACACGCCGTGGCCCACCAGCTCCTGCTCGCCGGGCAGCTCCAGCATCACCGGACGGGCGCCGGTGGAGATGATCACGGCCTCGGCCCGGTAGGTGGGCTCGGCCGCGTCGGGGTCGCCGACCCACAGGCGGAACGGACGGGCGGAGAGGTCGATGCGACTGACCTTCTCCATCTTCACCTCGGTGCCGAAGCGCTGGGCCTGCTCCTTGAACCGCAGCATGAGGTCGGGGCCCATGATCCCGTCGGGGAAGCCGGGGAAGTTCTCGACCTCGGTGGTGGTCATGAGGGCCCCACCGGGCTGGTCGGTGGTCGACGACGGCTCGCCCTCGATGACGAGGGGGTCGAGGCTGGCCCGGGCGGCGTAGATGGCGGCGGTGAGGCCGGCGGGGCCGGACCCGACGATGATCAGCTTGCGGATGTCGTCTGACACGGGGGCTCCAGGGGTGGGGGGTCCGTCACCGGGACCCGGGGTGGGGAGCGACGGTCCGCATCGGGGAACCGGGAACCCCCCGGGGGTATTCCTGCCTCAGTGGGCGGCGCTCTGGCGGGCGCCCTTGCGCATGAGCATCACACCGGGGACCAGGAAGAGCAGGCCGGTGAGGGTGTGGGCGATCCAGGTGGCCCGGCCCGCCTTCTCGATGCCGATGGCGTCCAGCACCACCTGGGCCAGGATGTCGAGGCCCCGGACGAACAGGACCAGGAACAGCACCAGTGCGGCGGTGCCGACGATGGCGATGAGCAGGCCGTAGACCGCGCCACGGGCCGACGGTGGTGGCCGGGCCGGTGGTCTTCTCCCGGACGGTGTCGACCAGGCCGACGATGGTCTCGGTGGCCTGGGCCGGCCAGTCCGAGCCGCCCGAGCCCTCGGGGTGGGCCGCGGCCGGGGTGGAGGGCGACGGATCGGTGGGCACGGGGGCGAGCCTAGCGGTGACGGGTGGCGGGGCGTCCGGGGCGGGGCCGGGCGGGCCCGTCAGGGGTCGCGCTGCACGGCGAAGCGGGGGACGCAGCTGGCTGCCTCGAGCACGGTGAGGCGGGTGGAGGCCGGCGCCGACTCGGTGGCCGCGACCGGGGTCGACAGGACCACGACCGGCGTGCCGTCCACGTCCACGAGGGCGGCGGCCTCGACCTCGCCGATGGCGGCGTCGGAGGCCTGCAGGACGCTGGCACAGCGCGCCTCCTCCGCGCTCCCCGCGGCGGCGCTGTCGGCGTCGGGCGTGGCCGCGTCGGGCGCCGAGCCCGCCGGGAGCAGGGCGGCGAGGGTGGCCGGGTCGATCTCCTGGAGCACCAGGCGCAGGTCGTCGTCGGAGGCGAAGGCGGGTGTGCCCGGCACCGGCGCGGTGGCGGCCCCGGCGTCGGCCCCGCCGCTGGCCCCGGCCTCGGGGGCGGCCTCGGCCGCGCTGGCATCGTCCTGGGCACTGCTCTCCTCGGCCCGGCTGGCCTCCGCGCTCTGGTCGCCACCGTCGCCCCGCCCGGTGGCGATCAGCCCCACGCCGACGACGAGCAGGACGATCACCACCGCCGCCACCGCCGGCAGCGGGGGGAGGCGGCGTCGGGCGCGGCGGGGCGCGAGGGCGCACGACCGTGGGGGCGTCGTCGCCGTCGACGCCCGGCTCGTCGTCGTCCGGGCCGGGGCCGGTGACGGGCACCGTCGTCGCGTCCGGGCGCAGCTCGTCGGCGTCCCCGTCGTCGGCCGCGGCCAGGGCGGTGGCCCGGAGGTCGGCGAACACGTCGTCGGGAGGCGGCGCGGGCGCGGTGCCCACCGCCGCAGCGGTGGCCCGCAGCTCCTCGAGGCGGGCGCGCAGGCGCGGGTCTCGGGCCACGCGGCGCCGCTCGTCGGCGGAGGCCTCGCCGTCGAGGACGGCGTGCACGGCCAGCTCGTCGGCGTCGGGCTCGGCGTCGAGGCCGAGGTCGTCGGGGGGGTCGGGAGGGGTCATGGGCGCAGGCTTGGACGGTCGTCGGTGGGGGTCTGGTTCCCGAGCGTGCGGGCCAGGGCCCGGCGGCCCCGGGCGATGCGGGAGCGGACGGTGCCGGGGGGCAGGTCGAGGATGGCGGCGATCTCGGCGTAGTCGTGGCCGACCAGGTCGCGGAGCACGACCGGGGCCCGGAACTCCGGGGGCAGCCGGGCCAGGGCGGCGTCGATGTCGGTGCGGTCGGCGACCGTCTCGTCGATGTCGGGTGCCCCCCCGAGGGGGGCGGGCTCGACCTCGGGGAGCGGGTCGGTGGGGCGGCGGCGCTGGCGGCGGAGCTCGTCGAGGCAGCAGTTGGTGGTGACCCGGTACATCCAGGTCGACGCCCGCGACCGCCCGTCGAAGCGGGGCAGGCCCCGCACGATGGCGACCATGGCGTCCTGGAGGGCGTCGAGGGCGTCGGCGTCATCGCCGGTGATGCGCCGGCACACGGCGTGGAGGCGCTGCTCGTGGCGGCGGAGCAGGTCGTCGAGGGCGCGGCGGTCACCGGCCTGGGCCGCGGCGACCAGCTCGGCGTCGGGGTCCGGGTCGGGTCCCCAGCGGTGCTCCTCGCCGGTGCGCTCGCTCATCGGTGCGGCGCCCTGTCGTCGGCTGCACGCCCCCGGGGTCCCGTCGTCGGGCACCGATGGGCGCTGACGGCTCCACCCGCGCCGCTCGCTCCGCGGTCAGAGGGCCCGTGTCGTCTCGTCCGCTCGCTCACGTGCCCACCTCGACGGTGGCGTCGGTGACCTCGACCTGACCGTCGTCGGCGGTGCGGGTGATCCAGAGCAGGACGTAGCGGCCGTCGGCGCCGCCCAGGTCGAAGGCGGCGTCGGCCGGGAGGTCGTCGCCCTCGGCCGCGGCGTCGCCCCAGGTGGCCACGTCGGGGGCGGGGGCATCGGCCAGCACGTACACCCGCGCCGCCCACCCCTCGGTGGGGCTGGTGAGGGCCAGGGCCTCGGCCGGGCGGGACCGCCCCAGGTCGAGGAGGAGGCCGACGCCGTCGCCGCCGGCCTTGGCCGAGGCCACCACCGGGTCGCTGTAGCTCTCGGTGTCCCAGGACGTGGCGGGGTCGCCGTCGGTGGCCAGGGGGGCGCGGTCGTCGTGCTCACCGTCGGTGCCGAAGGGGTCGAAGGCGGTGGCGGAGGGCCGGACGTCGTCGGTGCCCCCCGGCCCGAGGAGGCGCCAGGCCAGCGCACCCAGGACGAGGGCAGCCAGGGCGAAGAGGGCCACGAGCAGGATCGGGGCGGGCGAGCGCCGACGGCCGGGGGCGGAGGGCGCCACGTCGGTGGGCGGGGGTCCGGGGCGCACCGGTGCCGCCGGCGGGGCGGGCGAGGGACGGGGCGAGGAGGCCTGCGGCCGGGCCGCGTCCGGCGCCGGGCGCGGCGCCGCGGGCGTGACCACCGGCCGGGCCGCGGGCGGCGCCGGGGCGGGCCGCCCGGTGGCGAGGGCGCCGAGGGTGCGGGTGAGGGTGGTGGCGTCGGGCCAGCGGTCGTCGGGGTCGCGGGCCAGGAGGCGCAGCACGACCTCCTCCAGCTCGACCGGGAGGTCGGGTCGGTGGGTGCGGGGCGGTGGCGGGTCCTGGTGGAGGCGGGCCAGGGCGGTGGCGGCCTCGGTGTCGGCCAGGAAGGGGACCCGGCCGCAGAGCATCTCGTAGAGGACGACGCCGAGGGCGTAGAGGTCCGAGCGCCCGTCGACCGGCGCCCCCTCCACCTGCTCGGGCGCCAGGTACTTGGCCGTGCCCAGCATCTGGCGGTCGGTGGTCAGGTCGCCCACCTCGGAGGCCTTGGCGATGCCGAAGTCGGTGACGACGACCCGCCCGGAGGTGGAGAGCAGCACGTTGGCGGGCTTGATGTCGCGGTGGACGATGTGGGCGCGGTGGGCCACCGACAGGGCGTCGGAGACCCGCCCCGCGATGCGGCACGCCTCCTCGACCGGGAGGGGGCCGTGCACGTCCATGTGGGCCCGCAATGTGGTGCCGTCGACCAGCTCCATCACGATGGCCTCGACGCCGTCGGTGGAGCAGGTGTCGTAGACGGCCACCACCGAGGGGTGGGTCAGGCGCGCCGCGGCCAGGGCCTCGGCCCGGAAGCGGCGGACGAACGAGGCGTCGGCCAGGAAGTGCTCGAGCAGCAGCTTGACCGCCACCGGCCGGCCCAGGACCTCGTCGGTGGCGGTCCAGACGCGGGCCATGCCCCCCGTGGCGAGGGGGTGCTCCAGGCGGTACCGACCGGCGATCACGCTGCCGCGTCGCAGGGTGCCGGCCGCGCCGGCGTCAGGAGGCGGGGGGCCCACGCCGTGACCCTAGGGTGCGCCGCCCGCGGCCCGGCGTCGTCGGGCGGGGGGCCGGGACCCCCCTACGCAGGGTCGACCCAGGTGAGGCCCACCATGCGCGGCCCCCCATGGGCGCCGATGACGGCGCCGATGGTGCCGCGCCCGAACTCGTGGCCGTCCTCGGCGATCAGGTCGGCGAACTCCTGGGCGTCGGGGGCCCCGCCGTCGCACACCATGAGGTGCTCGACGTCGCCCGCCTCGCGCAGCTTGTCGCGCAGGAACAGCATCTGCTTCTTGCGGGTGCGGACCTTGCCCGACTCCTCCACCACGCCGGTGCTGATGTCGATGACGGGCTTGATCGAGAGGAGGGTGCCGAGCATGGCCTGGGCCCCCCCGATGCGCCCGCCCTTCTTGAGGTTCTCGAGCGTGTCGAGCCCGCCGAAGACGGAGATGCGACCCCGGGTGCCCTCGACCAGGGCGACGACCTCGTCGACCGAGGCCCCGTCGCGGGCCGCCTCGGCCGCGATGGTCACGAGCGTGCCGAGCCCGGTGGTGATGGAGGTGGAGTCGATGACCCGCACGTCGACCTCGCCGTCGAGGGCCCGGGCCCCGTTCTCGGCCGAGGCCATGGTGGCCGAGAGGGCGGCCGACAGGTTGATGCACACCACCGCGTCGGCACCGGCCTCGGCCTGGGCACGAAAGGCGGACTCGAACGCCCCCGGGGAGGGCGCCGCCGTCTCCGGCAGCCCCTCGTACTCGGCCATGCGGCGGTAGAAGTCGTCGGCCGACAGCTCGACCCGGTCGGTGAGCTCCTCCTCGCCGAAGCGGATCGACAGGGGCACCACCGCGACGTCCAGGTCGTCGGTGACCGGGGCGGGCAGGTCGCACGAGCTGTCGGTGACGATGCGGACACCGGCCATCTGGTTTCCTCCGAGGGGTCGACGCGGACGTGATCCGACATCGGACCCGGCACGAGGGGTGGAGGTTACGTCCCGGGCGCGGGAGCCTCGGCGGCCGCGGCCGCGGCCCGTCGGTCGCGACGGGCCCGGGTCCAGTGCCGCGCCCACCACACCAGGAGGAACGCGGCAGCACCGGCCGACAGCACGAAGCCCACGTTGGAGATGACCGTCGAGCGGACGGTGTACTCGACCTGGTCGAGGGCGACGGTCCCGTCGGGGGTGCGGACGGTGATGTCGATGGGGGAGTCGCCCGGCACCCGGGTGTGGATGGGGATCCGGATCTCCTGGTCGCCGGGTTCGAGGGTGCGCACGATGCGGTCGCCCTCGCCCCGGAACTCCACGTTCTGGGTGTCGGACTCGAGCTCGATCAGCACCTGCACGGGCACGTCGAGGTCGTTGCGGAGGGTGAGGGGGATGTCGGCGTCGTTGGCGGTGAGGGTGATGGTCTGCTCGTCGGGGGCCTGCACCTGCCCCAGACGGGTGTCGAGGGTGGCCAGGACGGTGTCGACGTAGCCCCGCTGCACGTCGGGCGAGAGGGTGCGGGCGCCGGAGAGGAGGAGGCGCTGGCCCAGGGCCCCGACCTCGGCGTCCTCGGCGCCGACGAGGCTCGTGTAGGAGTCGAGCCGGGCCCGGGCCAGGCCCAGGCGCTCCGGGTAGTCGCCCAGCTCGGGCAGCGGACCGGGGACGAGCACGGCCGCGCCCCGCGAGGGGACGGCGTCGAGGAGGTCGGCGGTGGTGACCGCCCGCACGGGGCTGAGGGGGTCCTGGAGCACGGCGCCCAGGCGCCCGACCGCGGCGGCGTCGGGCGGCCAGCCCTCGGGCGGCAGCAGGACCACCCCGGTCGGGCCGTCGCCCTGCTCGGCGATGACGGCCAGCTCGGCGGCCAGGCCGTTGTCGTCGAGGACCGGGTCGCGGGGCCCGCCGGCCAGCACCGAGCGCTCGAGGGCGGCCGACAGCCCGGCGTCGGCGGCCAGCGCCTCGAGCGTGCGGCTGGGCCCGGCCGCCACCGTCACCGGTCCGGGCCCGGCGTCGTCATCGCCCCGCGCGGTGGTGTCGGGACCGAGGACCACGCTGCGGACGCCGACCGACCACAGCTCGGCCGCGGTCTCGGCGGTGAGGCCCTCGCGGGCGAGCCAGGTGCTGCTGTCGATGCGGCTCAGCGCCTTGGTGAGGACGCTGTTGCCCCGCTCCCGCTGGCGGGTCAGCTCGGCCTCCATGCCCCGCGCCACCCACGCGTCGACGGGCACGTCGACGTAGGGCCCGTCGACCACCTGGCGGGGGTCGGCCGCGGCGGTGAGGTCGGTGAGGGCCTCGGCCCCCTCGGACCCGTCCGGCTCGCGGGCGAGGGCCTCCACCGTCTCGGGCCGGGGCACCAGGGTGGCCGGGAGGTCGTCGGTGACGGCCAGGCCGGCGGCCACGTCGGTGACCTGGGCGATGGTGGGGTCGTCGAGCTGGATCTGCTCGTCGGGGCCGATCGACGGCGGGCCGCCGACGGTGAGGACCGGCGCCACGAGCAGCGGTGGGTCGTCCGCGTCGCGCTCGTCGCCCACCGCCACCCGGGTCAGGTAGAGGACCTGGCGGGCCACCGTCTCGCCCCCGTCGTCGGTGACCTCGACCTCGATCGGGTACACGCCGGGGTCGAGGTCGTAGGGGAGGAAGCGCACGCCGGGGGCGCTGCCCTCGGCCTGGCCCAGCGACAGGGTGAGACGGGTCGCCACCCCCCCGCCCGGCGCGGCCGCGGCCGGGTCGAGCTCGACGCCGGGGATGGTGGCCAGGCGGTCGCCCTCGAGGACCCCGAAGACGGTGGCGTTGAGCCCGTCGCGGCTCTCGATGCGCTCGCGGAGCGACCCCTCGACCTCGGCCCCGGCCGGGGCCCCCTCGACGGCCAGGTCGAGGACCCACACCGCGTCGGGTCCCACCCAGGTGGGGGCGGAGAGGGCCCGGATGGCGACCTCCGGCGCGGGGTCGGCGTCGGGGTCCTGGGCCCGGGCCGCGCCCGGCGCGACGACGAGGGCCAGGCCGGCCACCACGACCACCAGGGCCGCCCGGAGGACCCGCGCCCTCATGCCGGACGTGGGTCGGTGGCGGCGTCGAGGGCGAGGGTGAGGACGGTGAGCCCGGCGGGCTGGGGCACGAAGCCGAGGCGCTGGTACAGCGCGTAGGCGCCCTCGTTGCCGACCTGGGTGTTGACCACCGCCGATCCCGCGCGTCGGCGACGGAGCCACCGGAGGCCGTCGAGCACGAGGGCGGCGCCCACCCCCTGTCCTCGGTGGGCCGGTTCCACCGCCAGGCGCTGGAGGTAGCCCCGGTCCCCGGCCCGGCCGGTGACGGCGTAGCCGACCACCTCGGGGGTGACCGCGACGCGGAAGCGGGCCGAGGTGGTGGCGTCGAGGGCGTCGTCGAGGCCGGCCTGGTCGAGTCGCCAGAACGGCTCGAAGGCGTGGGCGTCGACGGCGAGGGCGGCGGCGTGGTCGCCGCGGCGGGCGCGCTGCAGACGGGGCGTCACCATCGGGGGGTCGGGCAGGTCGACCAGGTCGTGGCGGAGCAGGTGGAGGCGGTCGTGCACGGTGAAGCCGGCGGCCAGGAAAGGGGTCTGCTCGACCTCGGCCAGGGCACCGGTCACCAGGCGCCGGATGCCGGATCCGGTGGCGGCCTCGACCAGCTCGGTCACCTCGGCCCGCGTCGGGGGGGCCACCGACGGGCGGGGCACCACCAGGGCCACGTCGTCGCGCCCCCGCCACGCCGTGGTGCGCAGGGCCCGTCCGCCCACCCGCGCCGGGCCCCCGGAGCCGACCGGACGGGGCCGGTGGGGGAGGTGGGGGCGGGCGTGGTCCACGGCAGGCGCGAGCCTACGAGGACGGCCTCGGGGCACGGGGGTCCCCCCACGGCACCGAGGGGATGTCGGCCCCCGGCCCGGACCGCCCTAGCGTCCGGGGCGTGGGACGCACCTCGGACCCCTGCCGGCACCAGCCGTGACGCTTCTCGTCGCGTCGGACCCGCGCTTCGCCGAGCACGACGCCGGGCGAGGCCACCCCGAGCGCCCGTCGCGCCTCCAGGCGGTCGAGCAGGGCATCGTCGACGCCGGCCTGGAGGAGGCGATCCTCCGCTGCGCGCCGCGGGAGGCGGCCGACGAGGACCTGGTGCGGGTCCACGGCGCCGACCTGGTCGAGGCCCTCGACCGCTTCGGCGCGGCGGGCGGCGGGTCGATCGACGCCGACACGGCCATGGGCCCGCACTCGATGGAGGCGGCCCGCCTGGCCGCGGGGGCGGGCCTGGAGCTGGTCGACCGGCTGCGGGCAGGCGAGGGCGACGCCGGCTTCTGCGCGGTGCGGCCCCCCGGCCACCACGCCACCAGCCGCCGGGCCATGGGGTTCTGCCTGCTCAACAACATCGCGGTGGTGGCCGCGGCCCTGGCCGACGCGGGGGAGCGGGTGGTGATCGTCGACTACGACGCCCACCACGGCAACGGCACCGAGGAGATCTTCTACGACGACCCCCGGGTGCTGTTCGCCTCCCTCCACGAGTGGCCGCTGTACCCGGGCACCGGTGCCCTGTCCGACGTGGGCGCGGGGGAGGGGCGGGGCACGACCATCAACGTCCCGCTCCCCGCCGGGGCCACCGGCGACGTCTACCGGGAGGCGGTGGCCGAGCTCATCGGCCCGGCGGCCGAGGCCCACGGGGCCACGTGGCTGCTGGTGTCGGCCGGCTTCGACGCCCACCGCGCCGATCCGCTGACCGGCCTGGGGCTCACCGCCGCCGACTTCGCCGACATCACCGGCGACCTGCTGGCCCTGGCGCCGGCGGGGCGGCGCCTCCTGTTCCTGGAGGGGGGCTACGACCTGGGGGGCCTGGCCCACTCCACCGGAGCGGTGCTGGGCCGTCTCCTCGACGTCGAGCACCGGCCCGAGGGCCCCACCGCCGGCGGCCCGGGGGCCGAGGTGGTCGCGGCCGCCCGCCAGCGCCACGAGCAGGCCCGGGGCTGACGCGGCGGCCGCACCCCGACAGGGGGCGGCGCGCTCATGTCCGGCCCGGGCCGGCCGACGAGGGAGGTGATCCGCCGGCGCCGGCCGCGGGTCCCGACGACCCCCGACGGAGACACCCCGATGACGGACCTGGCCCAGCTCCTGCACCACCTCGCCGAGCGGCGGGGCTCGGACCTGATCGTCAAGGTCGGCTCGGCGCCGCACCTGCGCGTCGACGGCCACCTCCAGCCCACCGAGCTGGACCCCATGGGCCCGGCCGAGATCGAGGCGATCCTCACCGAGCTGCTGCCGGTGCAGAAGGCCGAGGAGCTCCTCGAGCGGGGTGAGGTCGACGTCGCCCACGGCGTGCCCGGCGTGGGTCGGTTCCGGGTCAACGTGTTCCGCCAGCGGGGTTCGCTGAGCCTGGCCGTCCGACGGGTCGTGCCCGGCGCCCCCGCCATCGCGGACCTCAACCTGCCCGCGGTCGTCGAGAAGCTGGCCTCGGAGGAGGCCGGCCTGATCGTCGTCGCCGGCCCCGCGGCGTCGGGCAAGACCACCACCGTCGCCGCCCTGCTCGACCACGTGAACGCCTCGCGGGCCCGCCACATCGTCACCCTCGAGGACCCCATCGAGGTCCTGCTGTCGGACAAGCAGTCGCTCGTCAGCCAGCGCGAGCTGGGCAGCGACTTCCGGTCGGTCAACGATGCCCTGCGCCGGGTGGGCCGCCAGAACGCGGACGTGATCTTCGTCAGCGACATCACCGAGGCGGCCACCGCCGAGGCGGTGGTGTCCGAGGCCCTCTCCGGGCGCCTCGTGGTGGTGTCGATGCCGGCCCTGACCGCGGCCGAGACGGTGACCCGTCTGGTGGACTTCTACCCGCCCCACCTGCAGCGCCAGGCCCGCTACTCCATCGCCCAGGTGCTCCGCGGCGTCGTCACCCAGCGCCTCCTCGACCGCGTCGACGGCCGGGGCCGGGTGCCGGCGGTCGAGGTGCTGGTCGGCACCCAGAAGGTGCGCGAGGCCATCTCCGCCGGGGCCGACGAGATCACCATCGAGGACCTGATGCGGGAGGGCGAGTACTCCGGCATGCAGACCTTCGACCAGGCCCTGCTCGGCCTCTACCAGGACATGGTCATCAGCGTCCGCGACGCGGTGTCCGCCGCGACCCGGCCCGAGGACCTGCGCATCGCCATGCAGCACGCCGGGATGGCCGCCGCCTACTGACCCGCGCCCGTCCCGAACCGGTGTCGGATCCGGTCGCCGGGGCGACCACGATCGACACCGGCACGGCCGTCGGGCTCAGGCCACCTCGGGGGCGGCGCCGGCGCGGCGTCGCTCGCCGACCCCGGCGAGGGCGAGGACCGCGCCCGTGGCGACCAGGGGGTCGACCGTGGCGGTGTCGTCGAGGGCCGACGGGGCGCCCAGGGCCCGGCGGAAGGCGCGGGCCGCCCGGCCCGCCTCGGGCCCCGAGAGCTCGGGGTGGAACTGCACGCCCACGACCCGCCCGCCCAGGCGGAAGCCCTGGACCGTGGTGACGTCGTTTGCCCACAGGTGCTCCACGCCGGCACCGGCGAGGAAGCGACGGGGCACCTCGTGGGTGTGGGCTGTGCCCACCACCAGGTCGGGCGCGGCGTCGTGGTGGGAGCGCACCCTCGTGGCCCCGGCCTCGCCCCCGCCCGCGCTGGCCACCGGCTCGTGGCCCGACGCCGCCGCTGCGATCATCTGGGCGCCGAGGCAGATGCCCAGCACCGAGCACTCCTCGTCGCCGGCGGCGACCACCGCCGCGGTCACCGCGGCCATGCGGTCGGCCATCTCCCGGGTCCCCGACGACACCGGCTCCATGCCCCCGGTGAAGACGTGGACCACGTCGGGCCGGCCCCGGTGGACCAGGCCCGGCGTGCCCCACGGCACCGTCCGGGTGCGGAACCCGAGCGCCGTCATCCGGGCGGCCACCGGCCCGCCCCACGTGGCGCCCCGCCACGGCGACCCACTGCCCTCCCAGATGATGGCGTCCACCTGTCCTCCTCCCCTCGGGTGCGGCGCCGGGCGCGCCGGGTGACCACCGGAGCATGCGCCCCGCCCGTCACCAGCGGGTTTCGCCGGCGTGAACACGCCTGACGGTCCCGTGACGGTCCGCCGACGGTGTGGTGACGACGGTCGGGGTCGCGCCGGTTCCGAGATCGGGCGGGGACCCGGAGGTGGGGTCCCACTAGCGTGAGCGGGTGATCCCGGAGCACTTCCAGGCGACCCTCGACGAGGTGCGACCCCTCGCCGACGCGTTCGTCGCCGCCGGCCACCGGATCTACCTGGTGGGCGGCATCGTCCGGGACCACTTCGAGGGCCGGGAGCTGAGCCCCGACGGCGACATCGACCTCACCACCGACGCCCGGCCCGACCAGATCCAGGCTGTGGTCCGCCCTCTGGCCGACGCGGTGTGGGACACCGGGGCCCGCTTCGGCACGATCAGCTGCACCATCGCCGGGCGCGAGTACGAGATCACCACCCACCGGGCGGAGGCCTACACGGCCGACAGCCGCAAGCCCGAGGTGTCCTTCGCCGACGCGGTCGAGGCCGACCTGGCCCGGCGCGACTTCACCGTCAACGCCATGGCCCTGGAGCTGCCCGAGCCCCGCCTGGTCGACCCCTTCGGTGGCATCGCCGACCTCCACGACGCGCGCCTCCGCACCCCGCTGGCGCCCGAGGAGTCCTTCTCCGACGACCCGCTGCGCATGATGCGGGCCGCCCGCTTCATCGCCGGCCACGGCCTGGTGCCCGACGACGACCTGGTCGCAGCGGTGACGGCCATGGCCGGGCGACTGGAGATCGTCTCGGCCGAGCGCGTCCGCGACGAGCTCGACAAGCTGATCGTGGTCGACGACCCCGCCGCCGGCCTGTGGTTCCTCGTCGAGACCGGCCTGGCCGAGCAGTTCCTCCCCGAGCTGCCGGCCATGCGCCTGGAGATGGACCCGATCCACCGGCACAAGGACGTGCTGGCCCACACCATCGCGGTGGTGGGCAACGTCCGGGCCCGCGTCGACGGCGAGGCCAACCGCATCACCCGCCTGGCCGCCCTGTTCCACGACGTGGGCAAGCCCAAGACCCGCTCCTTCGCCAAGGGCAAGGGCGTCAGCTTCCACCACCACGAGGTGGTCGGGGCCCGCATGACCCGCGAGCGGATGCAGGCGCTGCGCTACTCCAAGGAGGACACCGAGGCCGTCACCTCGCTCGTGAACCTCCACCTCCGGTTCCACACCTACCGGCTGGGCTGGACCGACTCGGCGGTGCGCCGCTTCGTGCGCGACGCCGGCGACCTCCTCGACGAGCTGATCGAGCTCACCCGCTGCGACTGCACCACCCGCAACAGGCGCAAGGCCCAGACCCTCTCCAACCGCATGGACGAGCTGGAGGAGCGCATCGCCGTGCTGCAGGCCGAGGAGGAGGTCAGGGCCCTGCGCCCCGACCTCGACGGCCAGGCGGTGATGGACCGCCTCGGCATCGCCCCCGGCCCCGCGGTCGGGAAGGCCCTCGCCTTCCTGCTCGACCTGCGCCTGGAGGAGGGCCCCCTCGGCCCCGACGAGGCCGGCCGCCGCCTCGACGCCTGGTGGGCCGACCAGCAGCCCTGAGCCCGCCGAACCTTGGACGGGTGTCGTTGCATGGCGCGTCCAAGCGTCCAAGGTCGACCCGAGCCCGCCGGCCGGCGCCGGTGGGGGCGGAGGGGCCGTGCCATGATCGGGCGGCCGCCGAGCCGCGAGACAGGGGACGCCGCGATGGCCGACACCGCCACCACCCGACCGGGCACCGACGACGGCCTCCTGGCCGCCCTGGCGGAGGTGGTGGGCGAGGGCCAGGTCGCGACCGGCGACGCCATCGCCGACGACGACACCCACGACGAGGCCCTCACCGCCACGCCGGTCACGCCGCGGGCCGTCGTCCGCCCTCGCGCCACCGCCGAGGTGGCCGAGGTGCTGCGCCTGGCCGACCAGGCCCGGGTGCCGGTCACCGCCCGGGGCTCGGGCACGGGCCTCTCCGGCGCCGCGGTGCCGGTCGAGGGCGGCCTGGTCGTGGCCTTCGACGCCATGGCCGAGATCCTCGAGATCGACGTCGACAACCACATGGCCGTGGTCCAGCCCGGCGTGACCCTGGCCCAGCTCAACGAGGCCCTGGCGCCCCACGGGCTCGTCTACCCGGTGTTCCCGGGTGAGAGCAGCGGCAGCCTGGGCGGCAACGTGGCCACCAACGCGGGTGGCATGCGGGCCGTGAAGTACGGCGTCACCCGCAACCAGGTCCTGGGTCTGGAGCTGGTCCTGGCCTCGGGCGAGGTGCTGCGCACCGGCGGGAAGGTGGTGAAGGCCACCTCCGGCTACGACCTGACCCAGCTGGTCATCGGCTCCGAGGGCACCCTCGGCCTGGTCACCGAGGTCACGGTCCGCCTCCACCCGCGGCTGGAGCACGCCTCCACCGTCCTGGCCCCCTTCGCCACCCTCGACGAGGTCACCGCGGTGGTGCCCGAGGTCGTGCGCAGCGGGGTGGGCCCCATGATCGTCGAGTACATCGACATGATCACCATGGGCGCGGCCACCGCCTACGTCGACCTCGACCTGGGCATCCCCGAGGAGGTCAAGGAGACGGCGCTGGCCTACCTGGTGGTGGTGGTCGAGGCCCGCACCGCCGAGCGCGTCGAGGAGGACGTGGCCCTGGTGGCCGAGATGATGGCCACCGCCGGGGCCATGGACGTCTACGTGCTGCCGACCACGGCCGGCGCCGCCCTCATCGACGCCCGGGAGAAGGCGTTCTGGGTGGCCAAGGCCAACGGCGCCGACGACATCGTCGACGTGGTGGTGCCCCGGGCCGCCATCCCGTCCTACCTGGCCCGGGTGAGCGAGATCGCCAGCGGCTCGGGCTCGTGGATCGCCGGGTGTGGCCACGCCGGCGACGGCAACGTCCACCTGTCGGTGTTCCAGGCCGACCCCGACGTGCGCCGGGAGGTGCTCCGCGACGTGTTCCGGGCGGGCATGGACGCAGGCGGGGCCATCAGCGGCGAGCACGGCATCGGCACCGAGAAGCAGCACCTCTTCCTCGAGCTCACCGACCCCGCCAAGGTGGCGCTCATGCGCCGCATCAAGGCCGCCTTCGACCCCCACGGGACCCTCAACCCCGGCACCCTGCTCGACTGAGCGGCGTCCCCGTGCCCACCCCCGCCCCCGTCCTGGAGGACCCATGAACGGCGCCCACGCGCTCATCCGCACCCTCGTCTCCTGCGGGGTCGACGTGTGCTTCACCAACCCCGGCACCTCGGAGATGCACTTCGTGGCCGCCCTCGACGACGTGCCCGAGATGCGTGGCATCCTCGGCCTGTTCGAGGGCGTGGTCACCGGTGCGGCCGACGGCTACGCGCGCGTGGCGGGCAAGCCGGCGGCGACGCTGCTGCACCTCGGCCCGGGGTTGGGCAACGGCTGGGCCAACCTCCACAACGCCCGCCGGGGCCACACCCCGGTGGTGAACGTGGTCGGCGACCACGCCCTGCCCCACAAGCCGCTCGACGCCCCGCTGGAGAGCGACATCGAGGCCATCGCCGGCGCGGTGTCGGGCTGGGTCCGCACCTCGGGCTCCAGCGAGGACGTGGCCGGCGACGCGGCCGAGGCGGTGCGGGCCGCCATGGGCCCGCCCGGGCAGGTGGCCACGCTCATCCTCCCGGCCGACGTGTCGTGGTCCGAGGCCAGAGGCCCGGCCGAGCCCGCCTCCGCCCCCGAGGTGGTGGCCCCCGACGCCACCTCGATCGACGCCCTGGCCGAGCTCCTGGCCGGCGACGACGAGGCCATGCTCCTCGTGGGCGGGCGGGTCGTGGCCGACGAGGCCGGCCTGGTGGCGGCCACCCGGGTGGCCGAGGCCGCCGGGGCCACGGTGATGTGCGAGACGTTCCCGGCCCGGATGGCCCGCGGCGCCGGGCTGCCGGCCATGGAGCGGCTGGCCTACCTGGCCGAGTTCGCCCAGATGCAGATGGACGGCGTCACCCACCTCGTGGTGGTCGACGCCAAGGCGCCGGTGTCGTTCTTCGCCTACCCGGACAAGGCCAGCGTGCTGACCCCCGACGGCTGTGAGGTCCACGAGCTGGGCGGTCCCGGCGTCGACCCCGTCGCCGCCCTCGAGGCCCTGGCCGACGCCATGGACGCCCCGGCCGACGTGGCCCGCGCCGAGGCCGCCCGCCCCGCGGCGCCCACCGGCGACCTCACCGCCCAGACCATGGCCGAGGCCCTGGGCCACCTGCTCCCCGAGGGGGCGATCGTGGCCGACGAGGGCAACACCGGCGGCCTGTTCGTGGCCGGCGCCACCGCCGGCTGCCCCCGCCACGACTGGCTCACCCTCACCGGCGGGTCGATCGGCCTGGGCCTGCCGCTGGCCACCGGGGCGGCGGTGGCCGCGCCCGACCGCAAGGTGGTGTGCCTGGAGGCCGACGGCTCGGCCATGTACACGCTCCAGGCCCTGTGGACCCAGGCCCGCGAGGGCCTCGACGTCACCACCATCATCTTGAACAACGGGTCCTACGCCATCCTCAACCTGGAGCTGGCCCGCGTCGGAGCCGAGGACCCCGGCCCCACCGCCCTGTCGATGCTCGACATCAGCCGGCCCGACCTCGACTTCTGCGCCCTGGCCCAGGGCATGGGCGTCCCCGCCGAGCGAGCCACCGACGCCGAGGGCTTCACCGCCGCCCTGGAGCGGGCCCTCGCCGTGCCGGGCCCCGCCCTCGTCGAGGCCGTGCTGCCCGCCACCCTCTGACCGCCCGGACGGGGTGGACAGGGTGTGCCTGGCGGGGGGACATCCTGGCTCCACCCTGTCGGTGTCGCCGCGCTGAGGGCGGGGGAGGATCGGGGACCGTGAGGTGGACCGACCCTGCCGGTGACTGGCTCGGGCGCTGGCTGTTCCTGCGCGCCCTCGCCGCGGTGTACCTCGTCGCCTTCGTGGTCGCGGTCAACCAGGTGCGGCCCCTGCTGGGGGAGCGGGGCCTGCTGCCGGTCGCGCGCTTCGTGCAGGCCGTGCCCTTCCGGCGGGCGCCCAGCCTGTTCCACCGGTGGCCCTCGGACCGGGCCCTGGTCGGTGCCTCCTGGGTCGGGGTGGTCGTCTCGACCGCCCTGCTGGTCGGTGCGGCCGACGTCGCGCCCACCGGTGCGGGCATGGCCCTGTGGCTGGTGCCGTGGGCCCTCTACCTGTCCCTCGTGGACGTGGGCCAGCGCTGGTACGCCTTCGGCTGGGAGACGCTGCTGTGCGAGGCCGGCTTCCTGGCCGTGTTCCTCGGACCGTCCGACGTGGCCCCGCCGGTGGTGGTGCTGTTCCTCCTGCGCTGGCTCCTGTTCCGCGTCGAGCTGGGCGCGGGGCTGATCAAGCTGCGGGGCGACCCGTGCTGGCGCGACCTCACCTGTCTCCGGTACCACCACGAGACCCAGCCCCTCCCGGGCCCGTTCAGCTGGTGGTTCCACCACCTGCCCGCACCGCTGCACAAGGTGGAGGTGGCCGCGAACCACGGCGCCCAGCTGGTGCTGCCCGTCCTGCTCCTCGCCCCCCAGCCGGTGGCCGGCGTGGCCGCCCTGCTCATGGCCGTGACCCAGGGCTGGCTGCTGCTCAGCGGCAACTTCTCGTGGCTGAACGTCCTCACCATCGCCCTGTGCCTGCCCGTCGTCGGACCGCTGCTGGCCACCCTCGTGCCGCTCGGCGCGCCGGACCCGCTCCCGGCCGGGCCGGTCTGGCACCGGGTCGTCGTCGGGCTCCTGCTCGTGGTGGTGGGCGTGCTCAGCATCGGTCCCGCCCGCAACCTGCTGACCCGGCGCCAGCGGATGAACACCAGCCACGACCCGCTGCGCCTGGTGAACAGCTACGGCGCCTTCGGCTCCATCACCCGGGTCCGCCACGAGGTGGTGGTCGAGGGCACCGTCGACGACGGCCTGGCCACCGCCACCTGGCGGGAGTACGCCTTCAAGGGCAAGCCCGGCGACCCCGCGCGCCGTCCCCGCCAGGTGGCGCCGTACCACCTCCGCCTCGACTGGCTGATGTGGTTCGCGGCCCTCTCGCCCGGTCGGCGCGAGCCGTGGTTCCGTCCCTTCGTGGAGGCCCTGCTCCGGGCCGACCCCGCCGTCCTCGGCCTGCTCGACGGCGACCCGTTCGGGGGCGTCCCCCCGACCTGGGTGCGGGCCCGGGTCTACGAGTACCGCTTCACCACCCCGGCCGAGCGGCGCGAGACCGGCGACTGGTGGGTGCGCACGCTGGTGGGCGAGCACCTCCCGCCGGTGCGGCTCCACGCCACCGCCTCACCGGGTGATCGGCCCTGAGCGGCGCCGGGTCGGGGGGCCGGGTCAGATGCCCTGCTTGCGGGCCCGCACCACCAGGGTGGGCGGGACCCAGGCCATGGGCTCGACCCACCGTCCGTCGTCGACGTCCTCGCGGCGGGCGGGCGGCTCCAGCAGGTGGTCGACCCGGAAGTTGGCCCGGTTGAGCGAGGTGACGAGGGCCCCGGTGGTGCGGGGCACGTCGGTGACCCTGTCGCCGCCCCGGTCGACCACGTAGGGCGTGTCGTCGTGGTAGCGACGGCGGACCACCGGCGGGGAGTCGGTGGGTGCCTCCAGGGCCTTGGGACCGGCCACGAACATGGTGAACACCGGGTGAGGCAGGGAGAAGACGAGCGGGCACTCCTGCTTGAGCACCCGGTGGACCTGGCGGAAGACGCGGTCGAGGTCGACCACCTCGGCCAGGGCGTAGGCGGAGTAGACGACGTCGATGCCGTCGGCCCGCACGAAGGCCAGCTCGGCCGGGCCGGCCTGCTGGAGCTCGAGGCGGACGTCGGCCTCCTCCGCCGCCTGGCGGGCCAGCTCCAGCTGGTCGGCCGACGGGTCGACGGCGATGACCTTGGCCCCCGCCCGGGCGAAGGCGACCGAGGCGTTGCCGGCCCCGCACCCGAGGTCGAGCACCCGCTTGCCCTCCAGGTTCCCGAGCAGGCGGAGCTCGGCCTCGTCGGGGATGCCGGGGCCGTAGGTGGCGACGTCGGTGGGGCGGCCCTGGCCGTCGGGGGCGGCGGCGGTGTAGCGCGACCACGCCGCGGGGGAGGGGGCGTCGGACATGGTCCCGAGTCTCGCGACGGGCCCGGCGGGGGGCGCGGATCGGCGCGCCGGACCGCGCCGCTCCCGCTCCCGCACGCCTCCGGGGACCGCCGCTAGCCTTCCCGACGTGCCCTTCCGCCCCGACGAGATGCGGGGCGCCCGGTCCGGTGAGATCGACTACCGCCTGGCCCGGCGCCACCTGATCGCCGAGCACCGGCGCGGCCGCCTGGCCCGCACCGACGTCTGCGACGCCCACCCGGAGCTGCTCCGGGCCGCCCGCGAGGTGGGCGACGTGACCGGCACCGACTGCCCGATCTGCGAGGAGCACAAGCTCGTGCTCGTGAGCTACGTGTTCGGCCCCCGGCTCCCGGCCCACGGGCGCTGCATCACCAAGCGCTCGGAGCTGGCCGGGTTCGACCGCCGGGCCGGCAGCTACACCTGCTACATGGTCGAGGTCTGCCCCGAGTGCGGGTGGAACCACCTGGCCCGCACCTGGGCCCTGGGGCGGGGCGACGCCGCCCGTCGCACCGCCACCTGAGCGCGCCGCCCGGGGTCCCTCCGCACCGCGGTCGCGGCGCCACGCCGCCGCCCCCCGACGGGTGGACGGCCCCCGGCCTCCGGTAGCGTCTCCCCCCGTCGCGGCCTCCGACCGTCAGGCCCCCGCGCGCCGACGGCCCCGCCCCGCGAGCTCCCCATGCGCACCCGTCCGATCCCCGCCCACAACCTGAAGACCACCCGCTCCGGCGGGGTCAAGCGGCGCAACCTGCTGTGGCGCTGGCGGCGGCTCTTCTACCTGGTGGGCCTGGTCATGGTCACCGGCGTGGCCGGCGCCGGGTTCGTGGTGTCGCGCATCGAGCTGCCCACCGCCCCGCCCCCGGAGGACCAGACCACCTTCATCTGCACCTCGGAGGTGGCGCCGGGCGACTGCAACGAGGAGACGGCGGCGGCGTCGCTCCACGGCGAGGAGGACCGCGTCAACGTCACCCTCGACGAGGTGCCCCAGGTCGCCATCAACGCCGTCGTGGCCGCCGAGGACCGCGACTTCTTCGAGCACGGCGGCGTCGACCCCGTGGGCATCGCCCGGGCCGCGCTGTCCGACATCCGGGGCAGCTCGGCCTCCCAGCAGGGCGGCTCCACCATCACCCAGCAGTACGTGAAGAACGTCTACCTCACCAACGAGCGCACCCTCACCCGCAAGATCCGCGAGGCGGTGATGGCGGTCAAGCTCGAGCAGGAGCTCTCCAAGGAGCAGATCCTGGAGAACTACCTGAACACCATCTACTTCGGCCGCGGCTCCTACGGCATCGGCGCCGCCAGCCGGGCCTACTTCAACAAGGACGTCAGCGAGATCTCCCTGCCCGAGGCGGCCCTCCTGGCCGGGCTCATCCGCTCCCCGCAGCGGGCCGAGCCCTACCGGTTCCCCGAGGAGGCCAAGCGCCGGCGCCGCACCGTGCTCGACGCCATGCTCGAGGAGGACATGATCACCCAGGCCGAGCACGACCTGTCCGACGCCTGGCCCTTCGACGTGTACCACGACCTGGCCCTGTGGACGCCGAGCAACGGCGTCGACGTCGACCCCAGCGCCTCCATCTTCGGGGCCGACTACTTCCTGGAGTACGTGCGGGCCGAGGCCACCGCCCGCTACGGCAGCGACGCCGTGTTCGGCGGGGGCCTGCGCATCTACACCACCCTCGACCGCGACCTGCAGCAGGACGCCTACCAGGCCGTCACCGAGGTGCTGGACCAGCCCGGCGACCCCGCCGGGTCCCTCGTCGCGGTGGACGAGAACGGCGAGGTCAAGGCCATGATGGGCGGGCGCGACTACGCCGAGGACCCCCTCAACCTGGCCGTGCGGGGCGGCGGCGGCGACGGGCGCCAGGCGGGGTCGACCTTCAAGCCCTTCGCCCTGGCCGAGGCCGCCCACGAGGGCATCTCCCTGGAGTCGCTCATCCCCACGCCGTCGTCCAAGACGTTCCCCGGCGCGGACAACGGCGACGACTGGAACGTGCGGGGCGGCTGCTGCGGCGGCACCGGCACCCTGGTCGACGCGACCAAGAACTCGTCCAACACCGCCTACGCCCAGCTGATGCTCGACCTCGGGCCCGAGAACGTGGCGGCCATGGCCAACGCCCTCGGCGTGGAGGCCGACCTGGGCGACGCCATCAACCCCTCGCTGGTCCTGGGCACGGCCAACGTTTCGGTCCTCGACATGGCCAGCGCCTACTCGACCTTCGCCAACCTCGGCACCCACGTGACCCCCCGGGTCATCACCCGGGTCGAGCGGGCCGACGGCACCCTGGTCGAGGACTTCGGCCCGGAGCGCACCACCGTGCTCTCCACCGACGAGGCGGCCGGGGTCACCTACGCCCTCCAGCAGGTGATCGAGGACGGCACCGGGAAGGCGGCCTCCATCGGGCGCCCGGCGGCGGGCAAGACGGGGACCACCCAGGAGAACCGCGACGCCTGGTTCGTGGGCTACACGCCCCGGCTCACCGCGGCGGCGTGGATGGGCTACGTCGACAACCGCCCCATGGACGACGTGCGCGGCGGCCTGGTCCAGGGCGGCACCCTGCCCAGCCAGATCTGGTCGACGTTCATGGCGCGCGCCCTCGAGGACGTGCCCCCCGAGGACTTCGTCGATCCCGGCGACCTCTCCGAGGGCCGCGAGCTGGACCCCGTCCTGGGCAAGCTGTCGACCGGCGGGGCCACCGGTCTGCCCTCGGGTGACCCCGCCGGCGCCGGCCCCGAGGTGCCCGGCACGGGGACCGGCACCACCGACGGCACCGGCACCACGCCGACCACCGCGGCGGGAGGTGGGGCCTCGGGCGACGCCGGGCCCGACGGCATCCCCGGCACCGCGGACGACGACGGGGGCACCCAGCCCGGGCCCGACGGGATCTACGGCACCGCCGACGACGTCCTCTCCGGCGCCGGGACCTAGCCCTCCCGCGCGCCCGGCGTCGGCGCGCGCCCGGGCACCGCCCGGTGGCCCCGACCGGGTCCGGCTCAGCCGTCGGTGATGAGCTGGTGCGGGTAGTGGGTGCGGCACGCCGCGCACCAGCGCTCGATGTCGCCGGTGCGCACGTCGGGCTCCTCACCGGCCGCGCCAGGGGTGACGTACAGGCGCTGGACGGTGACGAGGTCGTCGCGGTCCAGGTCGCCGCAGCTGTCGCAGGTGCCGCTCTCCACGGCCGCCAGGGTAGGGCGCGACCCGGTCGGCACCGCCCACGGGGGTCGGACAGCCGGCACCGCCCCGGTTGGGCGGCGGCGCGCGGGCCCCGGTACCCTGAGGGCACCGCTGGCAGCCACCAGGCGCTGGACGGAGAAGGAGGTAGCCCCATGGGCCCCACCGCCCCCGACGCTCGTCGTCGACCCGTGACCGCCCCGCAGGTCCGCGACCACAAGGTCCGCGACGGGGCCGACCCGCTGGTCATGGTGACCGCCTACGACGCCCCCGGCGCCCGGTTGGCCGATGCTGCCGGGGTCGACATGATCCTGGTGGGCGACAGCCTGGCCATGGTGGTGCTGGGCTACGACGACACCCTCCAGGTGACCGTCGACGACATGGCCCACCACACCGCAGCGGTGGCGCGGGCCAAGCCCTCCGCCCTCGTGGTCGGCGACCTGCCGTGGATGAGCTACCACGTCGACCGGGCCGAGACGGTCCGCAACGCGGCCGCCCTCGTGCGCGCCGGGGCCGGTGCGGTGAAGCTCGAGGGCGGGCGCAAGCGCCTGCCCATGGTCGAGGCCATCGTCGACGCCGAGATCCCCGTGATGGGCCACATCGGGCTCACCCCCCAGTCGGTCAAGGCCATGGGCGGCTTCAAGGTCCAGGGCCGGACCAGCGAGGCCGCGGTGCAGCTGGTGTCGGCGGCCAAGGCCCTGGCCCACGCCGGCGCCTTCGCGGTGGTGCTCGAGGGCATCCCCGACGAGGTCGCCCGCATGGTCACCGACGCCATCGACGTGCCCACCGTCGGCATCGGCGCCGGGCCCCACTGCGACGGCCAGGTGCTCGTGTACCACGACGTCCTGGGCATCGAGGACCGCATGGCCCCCAAGTTCGTGCGCCGGTACGCGGCCATCGGGGCCGACTCCACCGACGCCCTGGGCCGCTTCGCGGCCGACGTCCGCACCGGGGCCTTCCCCGGGCCCGAGGAGTCGTACCACCTCTCGGCCGAGGTGGCCGAGACCCTCGGCCTCTACGGCGCCGCGCAGGCCTGACGCCCGCCGCCGACCGCGCCCGGCGCCCCGGGTGCGGTCGACCATGATGGCGCCCGTGCGCGCCCTCGTCGCCCTCGTCACCTGCGCGGTCGTGGTGGCCGCGTGCGGGACGGCCGGCGACGCCACGGGCGGCGCCACCACGACCACCGCCTCCGCCCGGGCCACCTCGGCCGCCCCCTCGACGGGGTCGCTGCCACCGGTGGACGGGCCCTTCGCCCCCGGCCGCACCCAGCTGCCCGGCTTCGGCGAGGTCGAGGTCCGCATCGTCGACGGCCCCGACGGTGAGCCGATCGTGCTGTGCGTCCTCTTGGCCGAGACCGAGGCCCAGCGGGCCCGGGGCCTGATGGAGGTCACCGACCCGGACCTGGGTGGCTACGACGGGATGCTCTTCACCTTCGACTCCGACCGCGACGGCGGCTTCTACATGAAGGGCACCGTCCTGCCCCTGTCGATCGCCTACCTGGGCGCCGACGGCACCACCGTCGACACCCGCGACATGGAGCCGTGCCCGCCCGCCAGCGAGACCTGCCCCACGTACCCGCCGTCGGGCCCCTACCGGACGACCCTGGAGGTCACCCAGGGCGGCCTCGCGCCCCTGGGCCTGGAGCCGGGCTCGTCGGCCCGCCTCGAGGTCGGCGGCGCCTGCGCCCCCGCCGGGTCGACGTAGGACCGCTCAGGCGGGGACGGACAGGCGTCGGGTGGAGGTGGCGCAGGCCACCGAGCAGAGCTGCTCGCCGTCGACGGACGAGACCATGTGGTGCGCCGGGAGCACCAGCCCGCACACGGGTCGCGCCGGGAGCCGGCCGCGGGGGTGGCGATCCGCAGGCGGCCCAGGGCGAGCGGCTGGTCGATGCCGCGCACCTGGAGCTGGGGGGCCTCCTCGCAGGTGATCCAGGGCGGGAGGCGCCATCGCCAGCCGCCGTGGCCCCGTCGGGTCGGCCCGCCGGCTCGCTGTCACACCCCCCTGGGACACTCGTCGCATGGCCGGACCGCACCCCCCACCGGGGCCCACCTCGCCCTCGGACCCCTGCGTCCACTACGGTCGCACGGTCCAATCGACCCTGCCCCGGACCGCCCGGGGCCCCGGTAGCCCCGGGTCCACAGGGAGGTGCTGACTCGCGATGCGAGCGTACGAGCTGATGGTCATCTTCGACGGTGACCTCGACGAATCAACCGTCCAGGGCGGGATCAACCGCATCCACGCCCAGATCGAGGAGGTCGGCGGCCTCACCGCGTCCACCGACAAGTGGGGGCAGCGCCGCTTCGCCTACGAGATCGACCACAAGAACGTGGGGTTCTACGTGGTGCTCGAGGTCCTGGCCGAGCCGGGCTCCCTCGACCGCCTGGAGAACACCCTCCGGCTCGCGGACGAGGTCGTCCGCCACAAGCTCATCCGCCTCCCCGACAAGGAGGCCGCCCGCCGCGGCCTCATCGGTGGGGCCGCCCCGGCCGAGGCCGGGGCCTGACCGGAGGACGATCCGATGGCAAACGACAACAACGTGACCCTCACGGGCAACCTGACCCGTGACCCCGAGCTCCGCTTCACCCCGAGCGGCCAGGCGGTGGCGACCTTCGGCCTCGCCGTGAACCGGCGCTGGCAGAACCGCCAGACCAACGAGTGGGAGGAGCAGGTCAGCTTCTTCGACGTCAAGTGCTGGGCCCAGATGGCCGAGAACGTGTCCGAGACCCTCGGCCGCGGCAACCGCGTGGTGGTCTCGGGTCGCCTCGAGCAGCGCTCGTGGGAGACCGACCAGGGCGACAAGCGCTCCAAGGTCGAGGTGGTCGCCGACGAGATCGCCCCCAGCCTGCGCTGGGCCACGGCCCAGATCACCCGCAACGAGCGCAGCGGCGGCGAGGGCGGCGGTGGCGGTGGCGGTGGCTACAGCGGTGGCGGCGGTGGCGGCAGCTACGGCGGCCGCAACGAGGGGAGCCGAGGCGGAGCGCCCGCCCCGGCCGCGACCGGCGGCGCCGGTGGCAACGACATGGATGAGGAGCCGTTCTGATGGCAGGAGCCAAGCCCAAGCGGGGCAAGAACAAGGACAACGCCCGGCGCAGCAAGAAGAAGATCAGCGTCCTCAACACCGAGAAGGTGGAGTACGTCGACTACAAGGACGTGAACCTGCTCAAGCGCTTCATGTCCGACCGGGCCAAGATCCGCGCCCGGCGCGTCACCGGCAACAGCGCCCAGCAGCAGTCCGACGTGGCCATGGCCATCAAGAACGCCCGCGAGATGGCCCTGCTGCCCTACGCCAACCGGGTCACCCAGCAGCGCGGCGGCGGCCGCGACCGCGGCGACCGCGGCGACCGGGGCCTGCGCCCCGACGGCCCCATGCCCCGCCCGTCGGCCCCGCCGCCCACGGCCGGGTCCGGTGACGAGGAGGGTGAGGCCCCGGCCGAGACCACCGCCACCGAGGAGGTCGAGGCCTGATGCGCGTCGTGCTCCACGCCGACGTCGAGGGCGTCGGCACCAAGGGCGAGGTGGTGGAGGTGGCCGACGGCCACGCCCGCAACCTGCTGCTGCCCTCGGGCCAGGCCGTCAAGGCCACCCCAGGCGCCGAGGACCAGGCCGCCGGCATGCGTCGGCGCCGGGCCAACGCCGACGCCGTCGACCGGGCGGCTGCGGAGGAGGTGGCCAAGACGCTCGTCCCGGCCACCATCACCGTCACCGCCAAGTCCGGCACCGAGGGCCGGCTGTTCGGCTCGGTGGGCCCGGCCGAGGTGGCCGCCGCCATCGAGGAGCAGACCGGCGTGGTCATCGACCGCCGCAAGCTGGTGCTCGACGAGCCCATCAAGGAGACCGGGGAGTTCCAGGCCACGGCCCGGCTCCACCCCAGCGTCGAGTTCCCCGTCCGCTTCGAGGTCGTGGGGGCCTAGTGCCGCACCGGTCCGGCGCCCGCAGGTGCCGGACCGGGGTCCGCCCCCTCCGGGGGGCGGCCGCGGCGCGCCCGGGCACCGGTCCGGTGCTGGTCGTCGTCCCCAGGTCCGGCGAGTTGTCCACCGCCCGTCCACAGGAAGTGGGGGCTATCGCTCCACAGGCCGCGTGGGGTTGGGTGGAGGCCGAGCCGACAGGCGAGGCCGACCAAGCAAGCACGGCGTGGCTGCCCGAGCGAAGCGAGGAAGACGTGCGGCGACGATGACCGATGCTCCGGTGTTCGACGACGAACCCCCACCCGAGTACGACGACCGCCCCCGCAGCCCGTCCCGCGGCGGCGGTCGGGTGCCGCCCCACAACATCGACGCCGAGCGGGCCCTGCTGGGCGCCCTCCTCCTGTCCCGCGACGCGGTGGCCGCCGCGGCCGAGGTCATCCCCGGAGCGGATGTCTTCTACCGACCGGCCCACGCCCACATCTACGAGGCCGTCAGCGTCCTCACCGCCAAGGGCGAGGTGGCCGACCCCATCACCGTGGCCGACGAGCTGCGTCGGCGCGACCTGCTCGACGGGGCCGGCGGCACCGCCGCCCTGGTCGACCTCCAGGCCGACGCCCCGGGCACGGCCAACGCCGCCCACTACGCCCGCATCGTGCGCGACCACTCGCTGCTGCGTCGCCTCATCGGCGCCGCCGGCTCCATCTCCGAGTCGGCCTACGGCCTCCCCGAGGACGTGCGCAAGGTGGTCGACCAGGCCGAGTCGCTGGTGTTCGACATCGCCCGCCACGAGGGCGAGGGCAGCACCGCCCGCCTCACCGACCTGTTGGGCGACACCCTCACCCGCATCGAAGAGCTCCACGACCGGGGCTCGGAGATCACCGGCACCCCGACCGGCTACCACGACCTCGACGAGATGACCGCCGGGCTCCAGCCCGGCGCCCTCGTGGTGGTGGGCGCCCGCCCCGCCATGGGCAAGACCGCCCTGGCCCTCGGGATGGCGGCCAACGCGGCCCTGCGGGGCGACCACTCGATCCTCCTGTTCTCGCTGGAGATGAGCAAGGTCGAGCTGGTCCAGCGCATCCTGTGCGCCGATGCCCGGGTCGACTCCACCAAGATCCGCAACGGCCGGCTGTCGGACCCGGACTGGAACGCCATCGCCGCCTCCATGGGCCGGCTGGGCGACGCCAAGATCTGGATCGACGACAACCCCAACGTCTCGATCATGGAGATCCGCTCCAAGGCCCGGCGCCTGCGCAGCGAGATCGGCAGCCTCGGGATGGTGGTCGTCGACTACATCCAGCTGATGACCGGCCGGAACTCGGCCGAGAGCCGCCAGGTCGAGGTGGCCGAGATCTCCCGTGGCCTGAAGCTCCTGGCCCGTGAGCTCGAGTGCCCGGTGGTGGCCCTGGCCCAGCTCAACCGCAGCCTCGAGCAGCGCGCCGACAAGCGCCCCATGCTGTCGGACCTGAGGGAGAGCGGGAGTCTCGAGCAGGATGCGGACGTCGTGATGTTCCTGTACCGGGAGGAGGTCTACGAGCCCACACCGGAGAACGCAGGCCTGGCCGAGGTCATCGTGGCCAAGCAGCGCAACGGGCCCACCGGCGTGGCCCACCTCTCGTTCCTCGGCCACCTCACCCGCTTCGAGTCCATGGCCCGCGACTGAACCGGTGGCGGTCGCCGCCGATGTGGGCCAGGGTCGCCCGTCACCCGGACCCGGAGGCCGCACCGGGCCGGCCCCCCCAGCGGGTCCCCTTCGGGCTCCACGGCAGCTGGATCGCCGGCGACCACCTCTGACCCGGACCGCCCCCGTCAGGCGTCCACCAGGCGCCGCACGCGCCGGAGCTGGCTGCGCAGGTAGGGCCGGGCCCGGCGCTGGCCGCCCCGCCGGTGGATCGCTCCCTCCAGGCGCTCCAGCCCCCGCAGCACGGCGATCCCGTCGGGCTCCCACCCGCGCCGGCGGCACTCCTCGAGCCACTCGGCGGGGGTGGTGTGGCCCCGGGCCCGGTTGCAGCGGGCGCAGGCCGCCACCTCGTTCTCGATCCACGACGGCCCACCCTTGACCTTGGGCACCAGGTGCTCGGTCGTGGCCGCGACCAGCCCCACGTCGATGCGCCGGCCGCACCACACGCAGGCGTCGCCGTCGCGCCGGAGGATGCGGCGCCTGCGCTCCTGGCGACTCGGGGCCGCCACCTCGCCGGTGGTCACGCCCCCAGGATGCCCGGAGGGGTGCAGCCGCGTCGTGCCGGAGCGTCCGGCGGTGTGCCACCCTGCGCGCCGTGCCGGTCGGACGCTTCGCCCCCAGCCCCACGGGGCCGCTGCACGTGGGCAACCTCCGCACCGCCCTGGTGGCGTGGCTGGCGGCCCGGTCCGACGGCTCGACGTTCCTGCTGCGCAGCGAGGACCTCGACCCCGCGTCCCGGGCCGAGCACGAGGAGGGCCAGCTCGCCGACCTCCGGGCCGTCGGCGTCGACTGGGACGGGCCGCTGGTGCGCCAGTCCGAGCGGCGCGACCTCTACGAGGACGCCCTGGCCCGACTCGACGACACCGGGCTCACCTACCCCTGCTACTGCACCCGGCGTGAGGTGCGCGAGGCCACCCGCGCCCCCCACGGCGCCGGACCCGAGGGTGCCTACCCGGGCACGTGCCGGGACCTGACCGCGGCCCAGCGGGCGGCCCGCGAGGCGGAGGGGCGGCCGCCGGCGCTGCGCCTGCGGTCCGGCGGGGCCCGGGCCGTCGCCGTCGACGCCCTCGCCGGGAAGGTCGCGGGTGCGGTCGACGACGTCGTGCTGCGCCGCAACGACGGGCTGCCCGCCTACAACCTCGTCGTGGTGGTCGACGACGCGGCCCAGGGTGTGGAGGAGGTGGTGCGGGGCGACGACCTGCTGGCGTCCACCCCCCGCCAGGCCCACCTGGCCCGCCTGCTGGGACTACCCGTCCCCCGCTACCTGCACGTCCCGCTGGTGGTCGGGTCCGACGGGGCCCGCCTGGCCAAGCGCCACGGGGCCGTGACCCTCGCCGACCTGGCCCCGGCCGGCCTCGGTCCGGCCGACGTGCGCGACCGGCTGCTCACCTCGCTGGGCCTGCCCGCCCCCGGCGGCACCGACCCCCTGGGCCCGGCCCTCGCCGCCTTCGACCGCAGCGTCCTGCCGCGGCGGCCGTGGGTCCCCGGGGGCCTGCTCGCCCCCGGCGGTGGTGGCTGACCGGGGCCTGCCTCGGAGGGCGGTCGTCCCGCCGCCCGCCCGGCACGGCCGCCCGGGCCGGGCCTAGCCTGGACCTCGGTGCCGGCAGTCGAGCGCAGCGGATCCGAGGGGGCCGCCGACCGCACCCCGGCCGCGCCCGGCCGCAACCGCCGGGTGGCGGTGCTGGCCTCGCTGGTGCTGGCGGTGCTGGCCGTGGGCGCCCTGCTCGCCGCCCGCCGGGGCCCGGTGGAGACCCAGGCCCGCATCGGTCCGGCGCCCGAGGTGGGCCCGGCGACGGTGGACAGGCCCGACACCAGCCTCATCGGCTCCTGGCCGACGACCACGACGACCACCTCCACGACGACGACCACCACCACCGCACCGGCCCCGCCGGCGGTCGAGGACGGTCTGATGCTGGCCTCGCCCCTGCCCCGGCCGTGGGCCACCAGCTGGATCGTGGCCGACGCCCGGGGCCCGTCGGTGCCCCTCCACTCCGAGCCGGGGGTGCGCGTGCCCAGCGGACGGGCCCTGGCCAGCCCCACGCCCGAGGGCCTCGGCCAGGTGTTCCTGGTCCGGGGGCGCCGGCCCGGCTGGCTGCTGGCCCAGCTCATGTCCCGGCCCAACTCGGCCATGGCCTGGATCCGGGAGTCCGACGTCACCCTGCGCCGCGTGCCCAACCACATCGTCATCGAGAGGGGCGCCCGGCGCCTCACCGTGTACCACGGCGAGGAGGTGCTGGCCCGCTTCCCGGTGGCGACGGGCAAGGCGTCGTCGCCCACGCCGATCGGCACCTTCTTCGTGGACGGGCGCGTGCGCCTGTCGGGGAACCGGTCCTACGGCGACGGCCAGGTGAGCTTCACCGGGTTCTCCGAGGTGTACCAGAGCTTCGGGGGCGGCAACGGCCAGGTGGCCATGCACGGCACGCAGAACCCCGCGCTCATCGGCACCCCGGCCAGCCACGGGTGCGTGCGCCTCACCAACGAGGGCATCCGCCGGGTGCTCGACCTGGCCGAGGCGGGGACCCCGGTCGAGGTGATCCCCTGAGCTGAGCGTCAGGCGGCGCTGACGGTCACGCGTCCGGGTCGACCGTGGGCGGCGTGGGCTTCTTCGCCTTCTCCTCGGCCGCCTGGGCCTCGGCCTTGTCGACCAGCCCCTTGGCCGCACCGGTGGCCTTGTCGATCTTGTCGGTGTGCTTGCGGCCGGTCTTCTCGTCGACCGCGCCGGCGACCTTGTCGATGCCGTCGTCGACCTTGTCGGCGTTGTCGGCCACCGCGTCGGTCGCCTTGTCGGCGAGGTCGCCGGCGTTGCGCTTCAGCTTGTCGAGGAAGCCCATCGGGGCTCCTTCCGTGGGGGAGGGGACGAGGGCACCGGGTGGGCGGGCGCCGCCGGCGGCGTCAGGCTACCCAGGCCTGCGCCGGCCCACCGGTGGTGTGCGGCGGTCGCCGCACGGGGCATGCTGTCGGCGTGCTCAAGTCCCTGCGCAGCCGCCTGACCAAGTCCAACGAGGACCTCCACGCCGAGGCCCTCCAGGCCCGGTTCGAGGACGACTCGTGCTCGGCCATCGGCGAGGTCCGCGGACGCGGCCGGGTGCGCCTCCACGGCGAGGTCGCCGCCCTCCAGGTGGTGCCCCGCGCCGGGGCGCCGTCGCTCGAGGTCACCGTGGACGACGGCACCGGCCGGGCCGTGGCCGTGTTCACCGGCCGCAAGCGCATCGGCGGCCTCGACCCGGGCCGCCCGGTCCTGGTCGAGGGCGTGGCTCGCCGCGAGCGGGGCCGGCTCCTGCTGATCAACCCGGCCTACACGCTGCACCGCTGACCAGGCGGGCCCCGCCTTGCCCGGGGTTCACCCCGCCGCCGCTGCGGCGGGGGACGGTCAGGCCGGCGGGGCGTCGAGCGGGCCGGCGGCGGCCTCGGCCCCCGCGGGGGCCCCGGCGTCGTCGGTGGCCCGGTCGGCACCCAGGAGGACGGTGACCACCTCGTCTTCGACCTCAGGGGTCGGTGAGCACCAGCACCTCGTCGCCGCTGCGCAGGACGGTGTCGCCCCGGGGGACGATGACGTGGGAGTCGCGCAGGACGGCCACCACGGTGCAGTCGCGGGGGAGCGGGAGGGCGATGAGGTCCTGGCCGACGGAGGGGGAGGCGTCGGTGAGGGTCGCCTCGGACAGTCGGGCCCGGCCCCCCTCGAAGGACAGCAGCCGCACGAGGGTGCCGACCGAGACGGCCTCCTCGACCAGGGCGGTGAGCAGGTGCGGGGTCGAGACCGACACGTCGACGCCCCAGGCCTCGGTGAACATCCACTCGTTGCGGGGGTTGTTGACCCGGGCCACCACGCGCGGCACGGCGAACTCCTGCTTGGCCAGCAGCGAGATCACCAGGTTGTCCTCGTCGTCGCCGGTGACGGCGGCCACCACGTCGGCCCGGTCGACGTCGGCCTTGGCGAACTCGGAGACCTCGCAGGCGTCGGCCACCACCCAGCGCACGCCGGGGGCCTCGTCGACGGCCTGGGCCGTCTGGCTCCGCTCGCGGTCGACCTCCACGATGGTGACGTCGTGGCCGGCCTGCACCAGGTCGTTGGCGATGAAGGTGCCGACGTTGCCGCCGCCGGCGATGACGATCCTCATGGCTGGTGGTCCTCTCGGATCGGGGCCGGCCCGGCGATCGGGGGGAGGTGGTCGAGGGCCACGGTGTGGATCACGACGGCGCCCCCACGTCGGGCTCGCCGGCCAGGCGCTGGTCGAAGGCCTCGACCGCGTCGCCGGCCACGGCCACGTGCACCGTGTCACCGTCCTGGAGCAGCAGCTCGCGGTCGGGCACCTGGGCCACGCCCAGACGGGTCACGCTCACGACCCGTGACGCCGGGGGGGCGTCGAGGCCGTGGGCCGGCGTGCCGGCCCAGGCCGGGGGCACGTCCCGCTCGATGAGCACGACCTTGGCGCTGGGATCGATCCACTCGACCGCGGGGCGCTCGGGCAGGACCCGCTGCAGGACCCGCTCGGTGGTCCACTGGACGGTGGCGATGGTGGGGATGCCCAGGCGTTCGTAGATGGCGGCCCGGCGGGGGTCGTAGATCCGGGCCACGACCCGCTCGATGCCGAAGGTCTCCCGGGCCACCCGGGCGATGAGGATGTTGGAGTTGTCGCCGCTGGTGACGGCGGCGACGGCCCCGGCCTGCTCGACCCCGGCGGCCCGCAGGCGGTCGCGGTCGAAGCCGACGCCCACCACGGTCGAGCCCGAGAACCCCTCGGGCAGCCGGCCGAAGGCGGTGGGCCTGCGGTCGACCACGGCGACGGTGTGGCCCAGGCCCTCGATGGCCCCGGCCAGGCCGGCCCCGACCCGTCCGCACCCCACGACGACGACGTGCACCTCGGTCGACCTCCATCAGCCGGGCCGGTCGGTCCAGCAGCGAGAGCGGAGCATAGGGCCGGGCCCGCACGGTGCGTCCACCTGCGCTCGCCCGCCGTGACAGGTGTCTCCGGGTTGGCGGTCGGAGGCCCTGCTGGTCGTAGGCTCCCCGGCGGTCCGGGCACCCCCGGCCGCGATCCCCCGGGACGGTGCCCGATGGCCTCCCTGTTCAAGCGGCTCCTGGTCGGCAAGCCCCTCGCATCCAGCGAGGAGGAGCACCAGCGGTTGGGCAAGCCCACCGCGCTGGCGGTGTTCGCCTCCGACGCCATCTCCTCCACCGCCTATGCGACCCAGGAGATGCTGGTCATCCTGATGGCCGCGGTGGTGTTCCCGGCCTCGCACACCTACCTGGTGCCCATCGCCATCGCCGCCTGCATCCTGCTGGCCATCGTGGCCATCAGCTACAGCCAGACGATCCACGCCTACCCCAGCGGGGGCGGGGCCTACGTGGTCAGCCGGGAGAACATCAGCCAGGGCACGGGGCTGGTGGCCGGGGCCGCCCTGCTGGTCGACTACACGCTCACCGTGGCGGTGTCGATCTCGGCGGGGGTGCTGGCCATCGGGTCGGCGTTCGGCTTCAACGACAAGGCCGAGGTCCGGGTGGTCCTGGCCCTGGTCTTCCTGGCCCTGCTCACCGTCGGGAACCTGCGGGGCCTGAAGGAGTCGGGCCGGATCTTCGCGGTGCCCACCTACCTCTACGTGGTCCTGCTCTTCGCCCTGCTGGCGGCCGGGATGTACCACGTGCTGTTCGGCACCGTCACCCCCATCGACACGCCCGAGACCCGCTCGGCCGTCGCCGGCTTCGCCGAGGAGAACCAGCTGGCGTCCACCGCCGCCCTCTTCATCATCTTGAAGGCGTTCTCGTCCGGTGCCGTGGTCCTCTCCGGTGTGGAGGCCATCTCCAACGGCGTGCCGGCCTTCAAGAAGCCGGAGTCCCGCAACGCCTCCCGGACACTGTTCATGATGGCCGGCATCCTGGCCACCGGGTTCCTCGGCATCTCCACCCTCGCCCACCACTACAAGCCCGTCGCCGACGAGGAGGGCCAGACCCTCCTGGCCCAGCTGGCCTCGGCCATCTTCGGCGACGGGTCGATCCTCTTCTACGGGCTCCAGTTCGGCACCTTCGCCATCCTGGTCCTGGCGGCCAACACGGCCTACGCCGACTTCCCCCGCCTCAGCTCGATCATCGCCCAGGACGGCTTCCTGCCCCGCCAGCTGGCCAGCCGGGGTGACCGGCTGGTCTTCTCCAACGGCGTCCTGATCCTCGCGGGGATGGCCGGCCTGCTCATCGTCGCCTTCAAGGCCCAGGTCACCCTGCTCATCCCCCTCTACGCGGTGGGTGTGTTCACCGGCTTCACCCTCAGCCAGGCCGGCATGGTCCGCCACCACCTGCGGCTGAAGGCACCCCACTGGCAGCGGGGGCTGGTGATCAACGTGATCGGCTGCATCGCCACCGGCGTGGTGCTGGTGGTGGTCGTGGTCTCCAAGTTCACCAGTGGGGCGTGGATCCCGGCCGTGGTGATCCCCATGATCGTGGTCCTGTTCCGGGCCATCCACCGCCACTACGCCCGGGTCGACCGGGCCCTGGCCGTCCCCGACGGGTACACGGTGCGCCGCCGCACCCACACCGTGGTGGTCCTCGTGGGGCGGGTCACCAAGGGCTCGCTCGAGGCCATCGGCTACGCCCGGTCCATGCGCCCCGACCGGCTGCTGGCGGTGACGGTGGTGGCGTCGCGCGACCAGCAGGAGGCGATCATCGCCGACTGGGAGCGCCACGGCGTGCAGGTCGAGCTGCGCACGCTCTACTCACCGTTCCGGGAGCTGTCGCGGCCGATCCTGCGCTTCGTCGACGAGTACGACGAGGAGGTCGAGGACGACTACGTCACGGTCGTGCTGCCCGAGTTCGTCCTCGACCACTGGTACGAGCAGCTGCTCCACAACCAGAGCGCGCTGATCCTCCGGTCGCGACTGCGGACCCGCCCCAACACGGTCGTGACGTCGGTCCCCTTCCACCTCCACGGCGGTCAGGTGGAGGTGATCGGGTCGCCCGACGAGGACGCTGACCTGCCGACCTAGGCTGCGCCCTCGACCCGGGGCCGCCCCCGGTCGAGGAGAGGTGATCAGTGGCGTCGGTGTTCAAGCGGCTGGTGGTGGGCCGGCCCCTCGCATCCAGCGAGGAGGAGCACCAGCGGGTGTCGAAGCCCGTGGGCCTCGCCGTCTACGCGTCCGACGCCATCTCCTCCACCGCCTACGCCACCGAGGAGATCCTCCTCGTCCTCCTCATGGCGGTGACCTTCCCGCAGACCCACCGGTACCTGGTGCCCATCGCGGTGGCCGCCGCCCTGCTGCTGCTGGTGGTGCTGCTGAGCTATCGCCAGACCATCGTCGCCTACCCCAACGGCGGCGGCGCCTACGTCGTCTCCAAGGAGAACATCAGCCAGGGAGCGGGCCTGGTGGCGGGGGCGTCCCTCCTGGTCGACTACACGCTGACGGTGGCCGTCTCGGTGTCCTCCGGCGTGCTGGCCATCGCCTCGGCGGTGCCCTCGCTGCGGCCGGAGCCGACGCGCATCGCCCTGTGCCTCGGCTTCGTGGTCCTCATGACCCTGGCCAACCTGCGCGGCCTCAAGGAGGCGGGGAAGGTCTTCGCCGTCCCCACCTACCTCTACGTGGTCCTCCTGGCGTCACTGCTGGTCATCGGCCTCACCCGGGTCTTCGCCTTCGACCTCGGGCCCATCGAGACGGGGCCCGAGCTGGCCGGCGAGTTCGCCCGCGAGCACGCCCTCACCTCCAGCGCCGCCATCTTCGTGCTGCTGCGGGCCTTCTCCTCCGGCGCGGTGGTGCTCTCGGGCATCGAGGCCATCTCCAACGGTGTGCCCACGTTCCGGTCGCCCGAGTCCAAGAACGCCAACTCCACCCTCACCTACATGGGCCTGATCCTGGCCGGGGGGTTCCTCGGCATCAGCGTCCTCGCCAACCACCTGCGGCCGGTGGTGGACGAGGGTGGCGAGACGGTGCTGTCGCAGATGGGCAAGGTCGTCTTCGGTGAGACGCCGATCTACTACGTGTTCCAGGTCGCGACCTTCGCCATCTTGATCCTGGCCGCCAACACCGCCTACGCCGGGTTCCCCCAGCTGAGCTCGATCATCGCCAAGGACGGCTACCTGCCCCGCCAGCTGGCCACCCGCGGCGATCGCCTGGCCTTCTCCAACGGCATCATCTTCCTGGCCGCCATGGCCGGTGTCCTGATCGTCGTCTTCCGGGCCGAGGTCAGCGCCCTCATCCCGCTCTACGCGGTGGGGGTGTTCACCGGGTTCAGCCTCAGCCAGGCCGGCATGATCCGCCACCACCTCCGCCTGCGCGAGCCGTTCTGGCGTCGCAAGCTGGCGGTGAACGCGGTCGGCTGTGTGGCCACCACGGTCGTGCTGATGGTGGTCGTGGTCTCCAAGTTCACCCTCGGCGCCTGGATCCCGGCCGTGGTCATCCCCGCCATCGTCGTGCTGTTCCGGGCCATCCACCGCCACTACGCCCGGATGGACCGGGCCCTCACGGTGAAGCCCGGCTACCGGGCCCGGCGTCGCACCCACACCGTCGTGGTCCTGGTCGGCCGGGTCACCAAGGGCTCCATGGAGGCCATCGCCTACGCCCGGTCGCTGCGCCCCGACCGCCTCCTGGCCGTGACCGTGGTGGCCAACGCCGAGCAGCAGGAGGCCATCACCGCCGACTGGGAGGACTTCGAGATCCCCGTCGAGCTGCGCACGCTCTACTCGCCCTACCGGGAGCTGTCGCGGCCGATCATGCGCTTCGTCGACGAGTACGACGAGGAGGTCGACGACGACTTCCTCACCGTCGTGCTGCCCGAGTTCGTCCTCGACCACTGGTACGAGCAGGTGCTGCACAACCAGAGCGCGCTGATCCTGCGCTCCCGGCTCCGCACCCGCCCCAACACCGTGGTGACCTCGGTGCCGTTCCACCTCCACGGCGACGAGGTCGAGGTGGGCGGGCTGGTGGACGAGGAGTGAGCGCCGGCCCGCGGCCCGGCGAGGTCTCGCGTCGCGCCGTGCTGGGCGGGATGGGGGCCGCTGCGGTCCTGACCGTGGTGGGCTGCTCGGGCTCCGGCGACGAGGCCGCCGGCGGCGATGCGGGTGACGGCGCGGACGAGGCGCCCGGGGTCGAGGTGATCGCCTACGGCGACGACGCCGAGCTCCAGCGCGGCGGCCTGAGCCTGCCGGCCGGGGCGGGGCGCGAGCCGGTGCCGGTGGTCGTGCTCGTCCACGGCGGCTTCTGGCGGGCCCGGTACGACCGCTCGCTCATGGACGCCCTGGCCGCGTCGGTGGTGGCCCAGGGCTGGGCGGCCTGGAACATCGACTACCGGCCCATCGGCGAGGGCGGCGGCTGGCCCACCACCTTCACCGACGCCGCCGCCGGCATCGACCACGTGGCCGCCCTGGCCGAGGAGCGAGGCCTGGACGCGGACCGCGTCGCGGTGGTGGGCCACTCCGCAGGCGGGACCCTGGCCCTGTGGTCCGCGGCCCGTGCCGGGCTCCCGGCCGAGGTCCCGGGGGCCGACCCCGCGGTGCGGCCGGTGGCGGTGGTGTCCCAGGCCGGCGTGACCAACCTGGCGGCGGCGGCCATCGACGGGCTGGGCCAGGGGGCGGCGGCGGACCTCATGGGCGGTCAGCCCACCGGGGCGGCGGGCGACGACTACCTGTACGCCTCGCCCATCGAGCGCCTGCCCCTCGGCTCCTCGGTCCACCAGCTCCTGGTCCACGGCACCGACGACGACATCGTGCCCCTCACCCAGTCCGAGACCTACGCGGCCCGGGCCGACGACGCCGGCGACGAGGTCCGCCTCGAGGCCGTCGACGGAGCCGACCACTTCGTGATGATCGACCCCGACGGCCCGGCCTGGCCGCCCGTGCTCGACCTCCTCGGGGACCGCTTCGCCTGAGGCGTGACGCCTGACCCCTGGGCGGCCGGCCGCCGCCCGGGGTACGATCCGCGGATGGGGGACAGGGGGAAGAGGGGACCGCGCGTCGTCGCGCCGGATCCGGACGACGCCGTGGGTCGCGGCGTGCCCGACGTGGCCGACGTGGCCCACCTCCGGGTGCAGCCCGGGGGCCGCGTGCTCGTCGCCAGCGACCTCCACCTGGCCGCGCGCCCCGGCCCGGCGTCGACGACGGCCTCCGAGGCCCTCGCCGCCGCCCTCGAGGCCACGTCGTGCCCCGGTGTGGTGGTGCTGGCGGGGGACTGCTTCGAGCTGCTCGTCGGTGCCCAGCTCGACCCGGGCCCGGCCCTCGACGCCCACCCCGCCCTCACCGACGCCCTGGCCCGGTGGGCCGCCCGCCCCGACCGGTCGGTGGTCGTGCTCCCGGGCAACCACGACGGCGCCCTGGCCTGGCACCGCCCCGCGGCGGCGACGGTGCGCCGCCGTCTCGGGGCCACCGTCGCCCTCGTCGCCGACCTGGACCTGGTCGTGGGGGCGGGGACGCGGCGGGTGCGGGTCGAGCACGGCCACCAGGTCGACCCCACCAACGCCTTCGTCGACCCCCGTGACCCGGCCGAGACGCCCCTGGGCCACCACGTGGCCCAGGAGCTGCTGCCCCTGCTGGGGGGGACCGCCCCCGACGGGTGGGCCGGCGGCCTCGAGCTGGTGGCCGACCCCCTCGACGTGCCCGCCCTGCTCGGCTCTCGCCTGGCGTACCGCCGCCTGGCGCCGGCCCTGGCCGTCGCCGCGGTCCCCGCCCTGGCCGCCCTGCTCCTGGCCCTGGCCGCCCGGGCCGGTGCGCCCACCGGTCCTGCTGCGGTCGTCGCGCTGGCGCTCGCTGCGGCGGTGGGGGTCGCCGTCGTGGGGGGAGCGGCGTTCTGGGGGGGCCTCGCCCGGCGCTGCCTGCGCGAGGTGCAGCTCGACGTCTCGGGCCTGGTCGAGCCGGGCAACGCCGCCGCCCGGGGCGCGCCGCCGCCCTCGCCGCGTCCGGCGTCGACGCCTACATCACCGGCCACACCCACCTGCCCGAGCTGGGCATCGTCGACGGGGTCGTCTACGCCAACAGCGGGTGCGGGGGCGCCGTCCTGCACCCGCGCCCCGGCCGCGGGCCCCTGCCCGGTGCCTTCGCCCGCGCCCACGTGGTGTCGTGGGTCGAGCTCGACGCCGGCACCGACCTCGTCGCCCGCCTCGTCCTCGGCTTCGAGGAGGTGGGCGGGCTCTCCCGCACGGAGCGCTGGTGCACCCGCCCGGCCGCGCCCGCCCCGGCCACCCCGACGGTGGTCGAGACCGTCGGCCAGGAGGCTCGGCCCATCCGTCCCGCCCCCGTCCTCACCTGAGGCGGACAGGTTGTGCCAGGCACAACCTGTCCGGCGCTGATCAGCCGCCGGTGTGGTGGCGGGCGAGGAAGTCGAGGGTGAGGGACCGGGAGCGGGCGGCGGCGTCGGGGTCGTGGAACTGGGCGGCCCGGTCGTTCTCGAAGGCGTGGCCGGCGCCGTCGTGGATGTGGACCTCGAAGCGGTCCATGCCGGCCAGCGCGGCGGCCACCTGGCTCGGCGCCTCGGGCCCGATGAAGGGGTCGTCGCCGCCGAAGTGCAGCAGGGTCGGGCAGTGGATGGCCTCGCGCTCGTCGAGGGCGTCGGCCACCCCGGACCCGTAGTACGACACGCACACCGCCGGGTTGCCGACCGCGGCGGCCATCCAGGCGATGGTGCCGCCCAGGCAGTACCCGATGACCCCGGGGTAGCCGGCCACCTCGTCCTGGGCGTCGAGGGCCCCGAGGGCGTCGACGGTGTCGGCCACCGCGCCGGGCAGGTCGAGGCGGCTGGAGACCTCGTAGGCCTTCCCCAGGCCCTCGTCGTCGTGGTCGGCCGCGAAGCCCGGTTCGATGCGCCAGTACAGGTCGGGCGCGCCGACGACGTAGCCGGCCTGGGCCAGCTCGGTGGCCACCGCGTGGATCCACTCGCCCACGCCGAAGATCTCCTGGACCAGCACCAGGGCGGGGCCGGTGCCGCCGCCGGGCAGCCAGGTGGCCATGGGCATGGTGCCTCCGTCGCAGGCGACGTCGACGGTGCGGGCGGGGGCGATGGGCTCGGTCACGGTGCTCCTCGGGGTGGGGACGATGCTGTCGCCCTCAGCGGGCGAACATCATCATCCACTGCTCCTGGGTCTCGGGGCGGAAGACGACGTTGCGCTGGCGGACCTCGCCCATGGGGGCCTTGGGCTTCTCGGAGTACAGGTGGCCGGGGTGCAGCACCACGTCGTCGGGCACCTGGCTGAGCCGCTGGGTGAGCGACAGGTACATCTGCTCGGGGTCGCTGCCGGGCAGGTCGGTGCGCCCGCAGCCGTCGAGGAAGAGGGTGTCGCCCGCGACCAGGCGCCCCTCGACCAGGAAGCACTGGCTCCCAGGGGTGTGGCCCGGCGTGTGGATCAGGGTGATCGGGATCTCGCCCACGGTCACGGTGTCGCCGCTGTCGTGGGCGACGAGGTGCTCGGCGCCGATGCCGGTGGCCTTGGTGACCCACTCGACCTCGTCGGCCTGCACGTGCACCGGCACCTCGGCGACCTCGAGCAGCTCGGCCAGCCCGGCGATGGGGTGGCCGGCCAGGCTGCCGCCCACGTGGTCGGGGTGGTAGTGGGTGGCGAGGGTGCCGACCAGGCGCATGTCGTCGGCGGCGAGGACGTCGAGCACCCCGGGGATGTCGTAGGCCAGGTCGACGGCCACGGCCTCCCCGGTCTCCCGGTCGCCGATGAGGTACACGAAGTTCACCATCTGCTGGGCGATGACGTCGTCCTCGGCCACGTCCATCCCGGCGAGCAGCTGGCGGAAGTAGAAGCGGTCGTCGTCGGCCATGACGCCCATGCTGGCACGCCCCGTCCCCGGTGCCTCCCTTGCTCCCCCGAACTTCGGACGGGTGTCGCTGCCTGGCGCGAACAGGCGTCCAAGGTTCGAGTCGATCGTCAGTCGACGGGGGTGGCGGCCTCGCCGGTCTGGACCCGCCAGAGGGCGGCGTAGAGGCCGCCGTCGGCGAGGAGCTCGTCGTGGGTGCCGGACTCGACCACCCGACCCCGCTCCAGGACGTGGATGCGGTCGGCGTGGCGCACCGTCGAGAGCCGGTGGGCGATGACCAGCACGGTGCGGTCGCGGCCGACGGCCTCGAGGGACCGCTGGATGGCGGCCTCGGTGTCGTTGTCGACCGCCGAGGTGGCCTCGTCGAGCACCAGGATGCGGGGGTCGCGGAGGATGGCCCGGGCGATGGACAGGCGTTGGCGCTGGCCGCCGGAGAGCTTCTGGCCCCGTTCCCCGACGATCGTGTCGTAGCCCTGGGGGAGCCCCAGGACGAAGTCGTGGGCCTCGGCCAGGCGGGCCGCCTCCTCGACCGAGACCTCCTCCGCGTCGGGCCGGCCGTAGGCGATGTTCTCCCGCACTGTGCCCTGGAACAGGAACACGTCCTGGCCCACGTAGCCGGTGACACCTCGCAGCGAGGAGAAGGTGAGGTCGCGGAGGTCCGTGCCGTCGATCCGCACCGCACCGGTGGTGGGTTCGTAGAGGCGGAGCAGAAGCTTCACCACCGTCGACTTGCCCGCGCCGGTGGCGCCGACGATGGCGTGGGTCTCGCCCGGGGGGACGTCGAGGTCCAGGCCGACCAGCACCGGGCCGCCGTCGGCGTAGGCGAAGGTCACGCCGTCGAAGCGGACCTCGCCCCGCACCGGCTCGGCCAGCGCGGTGGCGCCCGAGGTGATGGCGGGCTCGATGGCGAGGAGGTCGAGGATGCGGCGGGTGGAGGCCATGGCCCGCTGGTAGAGGTCGAAGGTCTCGCCCAGGCGGGTCAGCGGCCACAGCAGGCGCTGGGTCATGTACACGAGCACCGAGAAGACGCCCACCTCGAGGGTGCCTGCGAGGGCGGCCCGACCCCCGACCAGGAGGGTCACGGTGAAGGCGGCCAGGATGGCCAGGCGGATGATCGGGATGAAGGCCGACGACAGGCGGATGGCCTCCCCGTTGGCCTCCCGGTAGCCCTGGCTGGCCGCCTCGACCCGGCGCACCTCGCGCTCCTCGGCGGTGAAGGCCCGGATGGTGGTGATGCCGGACAGGTTGTTGGCCAGCAGGGTGCCGAGGTCGCCGGCCGCGGCCCGGACCTTGGTGTAGAGCGGCTCCAGGCGGCGCTGGTAGAGCACCGACCCCCAGATGATGAGGGGGATGGGCAGGAAGGCCACCACCCCCAGCACCGGCGAGACGACGAAGAACACGATGCCGACGAAGACGACGTTGACCGCCACCCGGATGAGCTCGATGGCGCCGATGTCGAGGAAGCGCTCGAGCTGGTTGACGTCGTCGTTGAGGATCGACAGGAGGCCGCCGGTCGACTGGTCCTCGAACCAGGCCATCTCCAGGTCCTGCACGTGGCGGTAGGCGTCCATGCGGGCCTCGTGCTCGATGGTCTGGGCCAGGTTGCGCCACAGCCGGAGGGCCACCAGCTCGGTGCCCGACTCGACCAGCCAGACGACCACGTTGATCACCGCCAGGGCGGTGAGCTGGCCGGTGCGGCTCTCGATGCCGAGCACCCGACCCACGATCGAGTCGCCCTGGTTGACCACCACGTCGACCGCGGCGCCGATGAGCAGCTCGGGCATGACGTCGGCGACCTTGTTGAGCACCGCGAAGGTCGTGGCCGCGATGAGCGTCCGGCGGTGGCCCCGGCTGTAGGCGAGCAGCCGCCGGAGGGGGGAGCGGGTGTCGACGGGCGCGCCGGGCAGGGTCACCTCGAGCGCATCCTCCATCGGCGGAGGCTACGGCCGTGCGACGGCGACCCCCCAGCCCGTCCTCGGTACGGGAGTGCCTGGTCGTCCCGGTCCTGGGTACCGAGAACGGCGACGGGGGTGGGCGTCGTCGGTTCTCGGTACAGGGGTGCGCCGTCCTCCCCGGTCGTGGGCACCGAGAGCGGTGCGGGGCCCACGGCTCAGCCGGCGTCGGCGGTGCGCTCGGCGCGGTACCAGTCGGCCCAGACGGCGAGGAAGGCCCGGTTCCAGTCCTCCCACGTGCGCCGCAGGGCGGTGCCGGGCCACGGGGCGGGGAGCAGCTCGTCGGGGAGCAGCGGGTCGGACTGCAGGTGGCGCAAGGCGGCGGCGGAGAGGACGAAGCCGTGGGGGAGGGCGTCGAGGTCGCCCGCCTCCAGGTCGGGCTGGGACGTCGCCAGGGCGGCCACCAGGCGCATCGCCCGGGCGGCCCAGGCATCGAGGTCCCAGAGCTCGGCCGCGAGGACGGCACCGTCGCCCTCGGGGTGGGTGCGCATCCGTCGGCACTGGGCCCGGGCGACGGCGAGGGCCTCGGGCTGGTCGGCCGGGTCGAGGTTGGCCGGGCGCAGCCACACGCCCTCGCGGAGCTCGGCCAGGCGGAGGGCCCGGGCGGCCCGACGGAGGGCGGTGCGGTCGGCCGCGGGGCGGGCCTCGCCCGTGACGACGAAGGCGTCCCAACCGTCGTGGTCGGGGTCCCAGGCACGGGTGGCGCCGAGGCGGCTGAGGTCCTGGCGCGCCTGACGGGCCCGCAGGTCGGGGCCCAGGGCGTAGCCGTCGTCGTCAGCCACCAGCTCGCCGGCACCGGCCATGCGGGAGATGGCCACCCGGGCCGTGCCGGGGCGGATCCCGAACAGGCCACAGGAGCGCACGAGGATGCTGGTCGGCAGCCGGGGCGGGCGCACGCCCAGCAGGGTCGAGGCCACCACCGACCGGGCCGGCAGGACCGGCTCCTCCTCCGGCCGCCACGGGCCCTCGGGTTCGGTCACGGCGGCGCCTCGGCCCGGGGGCGTGCGCCCCACCGGATGCCGACCACCGGCCGCACCGGACCGCTCGGTTCGGGTCACGACGCAGCCCGGAGGTCGGCAGTGAGCTCGCCGACCAGCGCCTCGCACTGCGAGGGGGTCCGCACCACGACGGCGCGCGTCGAGGGGCCGGTCACGGCCACCGTGACCCCGTCCCTCGGGCAGGCGTCGAGGCAGGACACCGACAGCACCCGGACCGACCGCTTGGGCAGCCCCTTGGCGCCGGCCTTCAGGGCCGTGCGCACCTTCTTGGGCCCGAACCCCTTGGCTCCGTCGCACTCGCGGCACACCAGCACCGCGGCGACGCGCCACGGCAGGCGGGCGGGACGGGGACGGTCCTCGGGGCCGGGCACCGGGGGAGCCTACCGGCGTCCCTGTCGGTGTTACGAGGTGGCGACACGTGGAGCGGGATTGTAAGGTACGGGTCGTGGCCGCCACCCTCACCCGCACGACGATGCTGCCGTCCGCCGACGTGCTGCCCGACGTGCTGCCCACCGATCGCCTGCTCGAGTCGGGCAAGGCCGTCCCCGAGATCCGCGCCGAGCTGCGCCGCATCCCCGTGGCCCGCAACGTGGCGGCCGTCGTCAGCGTGTGGGCCCAGGCCATCGTGCCCATCGTGGCCGCGGCCTGGACCCGCAACCCGCTGGTGTACGTCCTCGCCTTCGTGTGGATGGGCCGCACCCACGCCGCCTTCGCCGCCCTCTCCCACGAGGCCGCCCACCGGCTGCTGTTCCCCGACAAGCGGGTCAACGACTGGGTCGGGCGCTGGGTCGTGGGCTACCCCGGCTTCATCTCCACCGACCTCTACCGGCGGGGCCACATGGCCCACCACAAGGACGAGTTCGGCCCGAAGGAGCCGGACATGAACCTCTACGTGGGCTACCCGGTGAGCCGGGCGTCGCTGCGGCGCAAGCTCACCCGCGACGCCCTGGGCAAGAGCGGCTGGAAGAACCTGCGCAGCATCCTCCGGGGCGCCCGGATGAAGGACTTCGGCCACCACGCCCGGCGCATCCTCTACTTCCAGGCCGCCTTCCTCGCCATCGCCACCGCCTTCGGTCGGCCCTGGCTCTACCTGCTCTGGTTCGTCCCGTGGATGACGGAGTGGCGGGTCATCAACCGCCTCCGGGCCATCGCCGAGCACGGGGGCATGGAGCGCTCCAAGGACCGCCGCCTCACCACCCACTCGGTGCGCCAGCACCTGCCGGCCCGCTTCTTCCTCGTGCCCTACAACATCGGCTGGCACCTCTCCCACCACGTCGACATGGGCGTGCCCTGGAAGCACCTGCCCCAGATGCACCGCGAGCTGCGGGCCAGCGGCTGGGTTCCCGAGGGCCTCGAGTACGCCTCCTACCCCGCCCTGTGGCGGGCCCTCGGCTCCCGCCCGGAGACGCCCCCCGAGGCCGTCGCCGCCTCCTGATCCCCCCGGTGACCCGCCACTGGCGAGCACTACGGTGCCCGGCGGAGCGGTGGCAGAGTGGACGATTGCAGTCGCCTTGAAAGCGACCGGCCCTCACGGGCCCGGGGGTTCGAATCCCCCCCGCTCCGCTCCACCACGGCCTCCTGCCTCGAGGGTCTCCCCCCTCGGTCACGGGTCCACGGGAGACGCGAGCGAGCTCGCGCACGACGCGATCGAGGGACGTACCCGCGACCTCGGGTGCGCGTGTCGACCTCGCCCCCGCGTCAGCCGAGGAACTGCTTGGCGACCTCGTACCACCCGACGACCGAGAGGTCGAGGGACTCGACGTCGATCCGCTCGTCCACCCCGTGGAACCGCGCCCAGTACTCGGCGGGCGACAGCGACTCGCTGAGCAGCCCGAAGCCGTAGGTCGTCGTGCCGGCAGGGCGCAGCCAGCTCGCGTCGGTCCACGCCGCGAGCATGGCCGGGACCAGCGTGGCGCCCCGGTGCGCTCGGTCCGTCACCGATGCCAGGACGTCCCAGAGCGGGGTGTCGACCGGCGACGCGGTCGCGTCCTCGTGGATGATGAAGATGCCGTCGTCAGCGACGAGGTCGGACAGGAGGTCGCGGACCTCCTGGGCCATCGCCTCGGCGGAATCACCCAGCGCCGGGCGGAAGTTGACGGCCAGCTCGACCGTCTGCGGGATCGTGTTGAGCTTGTCCCCGCCCTGCAGGGTGGTCGGGACGGCCGTGCAGCGCGTGCAGGCGTGGGCGTGGGCCGCCGTCCCCGCAGGGAGCAGGTCGAGGACCTCGTCGAGGCGGGCCGGATCCACCAGGGCGGCGGCGAGGTCGGCGTCGAAGCCCTGCGCCTCGACCCAGTGGCGCCACGGGTCGGAGATGCGGACCTGGGGCCGCCACTCGTCGAGGCGGCGGACGGCCTCGGCGGCCTTCAGGAGCGGGTTGTCGGCTCCGTGGGGGAGCGAGGCGTGGGATTGCCGGCCCTGGAAGGCGAGGTACACGCCGCCCATGCCCTTGTCGCTGACGGAGGCGTCCACGAGGAGCGCGTCCGGTGTCCGCCGGGCGGCGCCGCCGACCTCGGTCAGTGCGTAGTCGGTGCGGACCAGGTCGTGATCGCTCTCGATCACCTGCTTCGCACCCTGGTAGCCACCGTTCTCCTCGTCCGGGACCGCCCAGAACACGAGGTCGCCCCGGGGTCGGAACCCCTCGTCGGCGAGGCGGCGGACGGTGAGGGCCATCGCTGCGGTCTGGTTCAGCATGTCGACCGCACCCCGGCCCCACACCTCCCCGTCGACGACCTCGCCGCCGAAGGGATCCCGCGTCCAACCGTCGGCCTCGTCGGCCGGGACGACGTCGGTGTGGCCGAGGAGGGCGAGGGACGGCGCGGTCGGGTCGGACCCGGCGATGCGAGCGACCAGCGAGGCGCGACCGTCGATCGCCTCGTGCCAGTCGACGTCGACGCCGGGCCCCTCCACGACGCTGCGCAGGGTGGACGCGTTGACCGACTCGTTCCCGACCGACGAGATGCCCTCGAACCGGCTCACGCAGCGGTTGCGGATCAACACGCCCAGCAGGTCCGCCACCTGGTCACCCGAGATCCGGTGAGACACGGAAGATCCTCCACTGCACCCGACCGTCCAGCACCGAACGTAGCCACCGGAGAGGAGCCCTGCTCGGCTGGGCCGGCGCGACGGAGGGGGCGCCGTCGCGCCGGCGCCCCCGCGTCCGGTCGCGAGGTCGGACTAGTCGGTGATGGCCGGGACCGGTGCGGCATCGCCGCGCCGCAGGGTGAGCACGACGGCAGCGACGGTGGCGACCACCATCACGGCGCTGGTGGCCCGGATGAACGGCGGGGCCTCGGCGAAGAGCCCGGGCAGCACCATGAGGGCGTTGAGGATCAGGGCGGCGGCGTTGAGGCGGAGGGCCTTGCGGTTGCCGGTGTTCCAGGCCAGCACCACGCAGACCACCGACACCATGCCGATGGCGGCGTTGACGAGCAGCAGCCCGAGGGGCGGGGCCTCCTCGCCCCAGTCGACCCAGGGGAAGAGGAACGGGATGTTGGCCAGGCCGAGGACGGCGGAGATGACGAGGCCGGTGCGCACCCCCGTGGAGGGGGTGGTGCCGGCCTCGGCGGTGATGGACATGGTGGACATGGTGGCTCCCTTCGAGGTACCGCCGCAGCGTCCCGTGGTCGGCGTTCCCCCGACCAGAGGGGAAGCACCCGACGTCCTTCCCCTTCCTGGGAAGCGGATCAGGAAGTTCCTCCCGGGTCGCCGGTCCGCGACGGAGCGATGATGGGGGCATGACCGAGGCGCCGATCCGCATCGTGGTCGCCGACGACCACCCCGTGGTCCGGGGCGGCCTGGTGGCCGTGCTGCGCACCACCGCCGGCCTCGAGGTGGTGGGCGAGGCGGCCGACGGCGACGAGGCCGTGCGCGCCGCCCTGGAGCACCGCCCCGACGTGGTGCTCATGGACATCCGCATGCCCGGCATGGACGGCATCGAGGCCACTCGGCGCATCCGCGAGCGGGCGCCCGAGTGCCGCGTGCTGGTGCTCACCATGTACGACGACGACGCGACCGTCTTCACCGCCATGCAGGCCGGGGCCCAGGGGTACCTGCTCAAGGAGTCCGAGCAGACCGACATCGTGCGCGGCGTGCAGGCCGTGGTCGCGGGCGAGGCGATCCTCGGGCCACGGGTGGCGGCCCGCATCCTCGGCTACTTCGCCGACCCGCCCCGGCCGGTCTCCGCCGAGTACCCGTTCCCGGAGCTGACCGACCGGGAGCGCCTGGTCCTCGACCTGCTGGCCCAGGGCCGCCGCACGGCCGACATCGCGTCCGAGCTCTTCCTGTCGCCCAAGACGGTCAGCAACCACCTCACCGCCATCTTCGCCAAGCTCCAGGTGGCAGGACGGGGCGAGGCCATCGTGCGGGCCCGCGAGCACGGCCTGGGCTCCTCGCCGTGAGCGACCTGGCCGTCGGGCTGGCGGCGGTGGTGCCGACGATCTCCCTGGGGACCAGCGGTGTGGTCCTGGCCCGCACGAGGAGCCGGACCAGCGGACGGCTGCTCGTCGTCGGTGCCGTGGGCATCCTCGTCGCCCTGGCCCTGCGCGCCGCCGGGGCGGACCACGCGTCCGACGTCGTGGTCGCAGGGGCCCTCGGTCTCCCGATCGCCATGGCGGTGCTCGCCTACCCCCGGGCCAGCCTCACCCACGCCGTCGACCTCTGTGCCTGGGTGGTCGTCGCCGGCGCCGGGGTGCTCGAGGCGGCCACCGCGCTGAACGAGGAGACCCTGACCCTCGGTGTCGTCACCCTGCTCGCCCTCATCGGGCACAGCTGGTGGGTGGCCGACACCGGCGCCGAGGCGGATCGCCAGGCCATCCTGTGGCTGGCCCTCGCCACCGGCACCACCGGGCTGCTCCTGGGCATCCTCGGGATGGTGCTCGGCGCGCCCGGCGTCGCCGTGGGGCTCCTGCCCGTCGCCGCAGTGGGCCCGGCCATGGTGGTCGGCGTGCGGCGGCCCGACGTCGCCGACGTGCGGTCGCTGGTGGTGGAGGTGGTGGTGGTCGGGGTGGTCGGGCTGACCTACGTGTCGGCCTTCCTCGGCGTCCTGGGGGGGGCCGGCATGGTCGGGTGGGACGAGCCCTCGGAGGTCACCTTCGCGCTGATCGGGGGGGCGCTGGCGCTGGGCGTCCACCCCCTCCGGGTGGTGCTGCGAGGCCTGGTCGACGAGCTGCTCTTCGGCGACCGGCCCGACCCGCTGACCGCGGCGACGGCCGTGGCCGACCGCATCGGCGACGACCCCGTGCTGGCCCTGCGCGCCATCCGGGAGGCCCTGGTGCTCCCCTACGCCAGCGTCTCGGCCGACGGGGTGGAGCTGGCCCGCTCCGGCACCGCGGTCACCGACGTGCGCCGGTTCCCCCTGTCGCTCGGCGGCAGCTCGGCGGGGGAGCTGGTGGTCGGCCTGCGCCCTGGGGACCTGACCCTCCCGGCCGGGGACGCCCAGGTGCTCCAGATCGTGGGCCCCCTGCTGGCCCAGACGTTGCGGTCCAGCGCCCTGACCGAGGAGCTCAAGGCCTCCCGGGGCACGGCCATCGCGGCCATCGAGGAGGAGCGGCGGCGGCTTCGGCGCGACCTCCACGACGGGCTGGGACCGACCCTGTCGGGCATCGCCCTCACCGCCGACGCGGCCCGGAACTCGATCGACGGCGACCCAGAGGGGGCCGATGCCCTCCTCGCCGGGCTGCGCGCCGATGCGGCCACCGCCGTCGGCGAGATCCGTCGCCTCGTCTACGGCATGCGCCCTCCCGCGCTGGACGAGCTGGGCCTCGTCCCCGCCCTCCGCCAGCAGGTGGCCTCGGTCCGCTCGGCCGCAGGGACCCCGGTGCAGGTCACGGTGGACGCCGACGATCTCCCGTCGCTCCCGGCCGCGGTCGAGGTGGCCGCCTACCGCATCGCCACCGAGGCGGTGACCAACGCAGCCCGTCACAGCGGGACCGATCGGGCCTGGGTGCGGATCGGGCGCGACGCCGACCTCCTCCAGGTCTGCGTCCGCGACGCCGGGACCGCAGGGGAGACGTGGGTCCCGGGTGTGGGCCTGGCCTCGATGCGCGAGCGGGCGGCCGAGGTCGGGGGGACGTTGCAGGTCTCGACCGACCGTTCCGGTTCGACGGTGCGCGCCGTGCTGCCCTTCGCTGAGCCGGCCGACGTCCCGGTGCGCCGTCGGCCGGCGCGCCGATGACCTCGGCGAGCGGATGGGGGAGGATGTCGGGGTGGATCCTCCCCCGACGATCCCGAGCCTGGCGGAGCTCGTGTCGACGCTGTCGATCGCGTCGGACCTGGGGATGGGTCGCCCGGTCGAGCGGGCACTGCGCCAGACGGTGATCGCCATGCGCCTGGCGGATGCCGCCGGGGTGGCGCCCGAGACCCGGGTCAGCACGTACTACACGTCCCTGCTCACGTGGGTGGGCTGCGCCACCGACACCAGCGACCTCGTCGCCCTGTTCGGTGACGAGGGGGAGCTCTTCGCCGACACCCATGAGGGCGACCTGACCCCGATGGCGATGGGGATCTTCATGGCCCGCCACCTCGGGCGGGGAGGGCCGGCGGTGCGGCGGGTCGGTCTGGTCGGACGGTTCCTGGCCTCGGGGGGACGGTCGGTGCAGGCGGTGATGGAGGACCACTGCGTGGCCGCCGGCGACCTGGCCGACCGGCTCGGGCTGGGCGATGCGGTGCGTCGGCCGCTGCTGCAGGCCTTCGAGAGGTGGGACGGCAAGGGCACCCCCGGCCGCGTGGGCCACGACGACGTCGCCGTGGCGACCCGCCTCGTCCACCTCGCCGACAACGTCGAGGCCTTCGACGCCCTCGGCGGACCGGACGCGGCCGTCGCCGTGGCCCGTGAGCGCCGGGGCACGCAGTTCGACCCCGCACTGGTCGACACCTTCTGCGACCACGCCCGCGAGATCCTCGCCGACCTCGGCGACCTCTCGGCGTGGGAGGAGGTGATCGCGCTCGACCCGACGCTCGGGGCGCCCATGGACGAGGGGCTCTTCGAGGACGCCCTGGCCGCCTTCGGCGACTTCGCCGACCTGAAGGACCCCACCCGCACGGGTCACAGCCGCGCCGTGGCCGCCCTCGCCGGTGGCGCCGCGTCGTTCCTCGGGCTGCCGCGCCCGGAGGTGACCACCATCCGCCGGGCCGGGTGGGTGCACGACGTGGGGGTGATCGGCGTCTCGAGCACCGTCTGGACCGAGCCCGGGCGCTGGTCGTTCGGCCAGCGCGAGCGGGCGCGGACCCACCCCTACCTGACCGAGCGGATGCTGGCCCGCTCGCCCTCGCTGCGGCGCATCGGCCAGTGCGCGGCGCTGCACCACGAGCGCCTCGACGGCTCCGGCTACCCCAAGGGCCTCGCGGCCGACGCGCTCCCGATCAGCGCCCGGCTCCTCGCCGCGGCCGACGTGTACGAGGCGCTGGGCCGGCCCCGGCCCCACCGTCCCGCCGTCGAGGCCGCCGAGGCCGAACGGGTGCTGCGGGCCGAGGTGGCGGCCGGTCGCATCGACGGCGACGCGGCCAGCGCGGTGCTCGTGGCCGCGGGTCGCCGGGTCCGTCGGCGCGCCGGCCTGCCCGGCGGCCTCACCCCGCGCGAGCTCGGGGTGGTGGTGGAGCTGGCCCGGGGCCGATCGAACCCCGAGATCGCCGAGGCCCTCGGGATCTCGCGGCGGACGGTGACGTCGCACCTCGAGCACGTGTACGTGAAGCTCGGGGTGTCGAGCCGCACCGAGGCCGCCCTCTTCGCCATGCGCCACGGCCTGGTCGAGGGCATCGTCGACGACTGACGGAGCGAGGTCGGGCAGAAACGTCGGTCAGGTGACCGATCCGCCGCCGTGGGGACCGTCGTACAACGGGGTCCATGACCTCCACCACCCCGTCCGTGACCATCCCCCCGGCCGAGGAGTCGCCGAGCCTGGCCGTCGCCGGCCGGTTCGTCGACGGCCTCGGCGCCCGCGACTTCGACGCCGTGGTCGCCACGCTGACCGACGACGTGCGCTTCCGCGCCCTGCTGCCGGGCCGGGTGCTCGACCTGCACGACCGCGACGCGGTGCGAGCGACCTTCGAGACCTGGTTCGGCGGTGCGGAGCGGTGGGACCTGGTCGAGGCCGTCGTCGGCGACGTGGGCGGGCGTCTGCACCTGCGCTGGCGCCTGAGCGTGACCCACCCCCGGGTCGGACCGGGCGACCTGCTCGTCGAGCAGCAGGTCTACGCCGATGCCGGACCCGACGGCCGCCTGTCCGACGTCGCCCTGCTGTGCACGGGGTTCCGGCCCCAGTCGCCATGACCGCCGTGCCGTGGGGGGCATGGGGCGACGCCGTGCGGGACGACCCGTTCCCGACCTTCGCCGCCGCCCGGCGGCGCTGCCCCGTGCAGCACGTCCGGCTCCCGGACGGCGCCGCCGCCTGGGTCGTGCTGGGCCACGACGCAGCCCGCCGGGCGCTGGCCGACGGCCGCCTGTCCAAGGACATGGTCGCCGCCCTCGACGAGGATCCCGACGTGGCCTCGGAGGGGCTGCCCGGGCCGCGGTTCGCCCGGCACATGCTGGCGATGGATGGCGATGACCACCGTCGGGTGCGCGAGCTGGTCGCGGCTGCGTTCCGACCGTCACGGGTCGCAGCCCTGCGGCCGGCGCTCGAGCGCCACGCCGACGACCTGCTCGACGACCTGGCGGCGGAGGGGCCCGACACCGTGGTCGACCTGCGCGCCGGCTTCGCCCACGCCCTGCCCTTCGCCGTGATCGGCGAGCTCCTCGGCGTGCGCGGCGCGCACCGCGACGCCCTCCAGGAGGCGTTCGCCACCCTCCTGCAGCCCTGGCCGTGGCCTCCCCCGCCGGAGGCGGTGGCGGCATCCGACGTGGTCACCGGGACCCTGCAGGCGTTGGTGGCCGAGGCCGAACCCGATGCCGACGGCGACGTCGTCTCGGTCCTGGTGGACGCCGTGCGCCGAGGCCGGGCGTCGGAGACCGAGGCGCTCTCCTCGTTGTTCCAGCTCGTGGTCGCCGGCCACGACACGACCAGCAGCCTCATCGGCAACGGCGTGGTCGCCCTGCTCGACCACCCGGACCAGTGGCGCCTGCTGCGGGACCGTCCCGAGCTGCTGGCCACCGGTGCCGTCGAGGAGCTCCTCCGGTTCACCGCCGCCGTCCCCCACGCCACCTTCCGGGTGGCGACCGAGGCGGTGACGCTGGACGGCGTGTGCATGCCGGCCGGGCACCAGGTGCTGGTGAGCCTGGGCGCCGCCAACCGCGACCCGTCGTTCGTCGACGCTCCCGACCGGCTCGACCTGGCCCGGCGCCCCGTCCGGCACCTGGCCTTCGGCCACGGCCCCCACCACTGCCTCGGCGCGCCCCTCGCCCGCCTCGAGGCCGAGGTGGCCTTCGGGCGACTCGCGACCCGCTTCCCGGGCCTCCGACTGGCCGTGCCCCGCGACGAGCTGGCCTGGTCCCACGGCGACGGCCTGGTGCTGCGGGGCCTCGCCACCCTCCCCGTCGTCCTCGGCCCCGACGCACCTCCCCGAGCCCACCGACAGACCCCCTCCCGACAGGAGCACCCATGAGCACCACCACGCCCACCCCCACCACCGACCGACCCATCGACAACGGCGTCGACGTCGCCGCCCTCCTCGGCGCCCGCGACGCCCTGGCCGAGGCCCCCACCGCCGCGGAGTTCGTCTGGACCGCGACCTGCACGTGGCAGCACGGGACCCACAGCCGCTCCGTCGTCGACGGCTTCACCGGCCTCGGCGCCGAGCAGCGCCACACCAGCACCTACACCTTCGACGTGGACCACCCCGAGTGCTTCGCCTCGGCCGACAACGGCGCCACACCCGTCGAGCTCGTCCTCGTCGCCCTGGCCGGCTGCCTCACCGCCGGTGTCGCCTCGGTCGCCCAGCACCGCGGGATCCAGCTGCGGTCGGTCACCGCGACCGTCGACGGCGAGATGAACGTGCTCGGCATCCTCGGCGGGGACCCCGACGTCCGCAACGGCTTCGACCGGCTCTCGGCCCGGTTCGCGATCGACGCCGACGCCACCCGCGAGGACCTCGAGGCGGTGCTGGCCCAGTCCCAGCGCCGCTCGGCCGTGTTCGACGTGGTGACGAACCCGACCGACGTGCGGGTCGAGCTGGCCTGACGAGATGCGCACGACGGCGGTGGTCATCGGGGCCGGCCACGCCGGTCTGGCCGTGAGCCGACGGCTCACCGAGCGGGGGGTCGACCACGTCGTGCTCGAACGGGGCCAGGTCGGTGACGCCTGGCGGACCCAGCGCTGGCCCGGGCTGCGCCTGCTCACGCCGAGCTGGATGCTCGGGCTGCCCGGGCAGCCGGCCGACCAGCCCGACCCTGACGGGTACCTCGCCGCGCCCCAGGTGGCCGACCTCGTCGGCCGCTACGCGGCGCGGATCGGCGCGCCGGTCCACCCAGGGACGGCGGTGCGGTGCGTGCGGACCGCCGGCCCCGGCTACGAGGTCCGCACCGACGGCGGCACCTGGCACGCCCGGGCCGTCGTCGTCGCCACCGGACCGGCGACGGTCCCCGTGGTCCCCGGCGTGTCCGCCGCGGTGCCGGCCGGCGTCGCCCAGCGCACCGCCTTCGACTACCGGGGGCCGGCCTCGCTGCCCGACGGGGGCGTGCTCGTGGTGGGTGCCTCCGCCACCGGGGTGCAGCTGGCCCGCGAGCTCCGCCGCTCCGGCCGGCCGGTCACCCTCGCCGTCGGCGAGCACGTGCGCCTGCCCCGTCGCCACCGCGGGCGCGACGTGTTCTGGTGGCTGCACGCCACCGGCGTGCTGGCCGAGCGGTGGGACGAGGTCGACGACCCGGGCCGGGTCCGACGGCTGCCCTCGCCCCAGCTCGTCGGCTCCGCCGCGCCGGTCGACCTGGCCTCGCTCGTCTCCGATGGCGTCCGGCTGGTGGGCCGCCTGACCACCATCAGGGACGGCATCGCCCGGACGTCCGGCTCGCTGCGGAACGTCTGCGCCCTCGCCGACCTCAAGATGGCCCGGTTCCTCGCCCTGGCCGACGCCTGGGCCGTGTCCGCCGGCGTCGATGGCGACCTCCCGCCCCCGACCCGACCGGAGCGGACCCCGGTGCCGGACCGCCCGGAGCTGGCGGTGGACCTCACGACCGGCGACATCAGCACCGTCCTCTGGGCCACGGGCTTCCGGCCCTGCTACCCGTGGCTCGAGCTCCCCGTCGTCGACCGCCGGGGCCGACTCCGCCACCACGGCGGTGCCCTGCCGGACGCCCCGGGCGTCTACGCCGTCGGTCTCCCGCTGCTCCGCACGAGGGCCTCCAGCTACATCCACGGCGCGGCCGAGGACTCCCGCGCCGTCGCGGACCACCTCACGGCCCACCTCGTCGGTGGCTGATCGCGACCTCGCCCCCCGACCCGGTCGACGACGGGCGGCGCGGGCCGTGGGGCTGCGAGCGAGGGTCGCTCCCTGGGGGGAGCGCGCAGGTGAGGCGCAGGTGACGCGGCCCCGGTCGCACGATGCAACCTCCACCGACAACGAGACCACGAGGAGCCCATCCATGCAGCTCATCGCCACCCACGACGTCGCCGACGTCCCGCACTGGTTCGGCTCACCCAAGCGAGGCGAGTTCTTCGGGGCGCGCGGCATCCAGGTCACGGCGTTCCGTGATCCGGCTGGTGCCACCACGACGTGCGCCGTCCTCATCGACACACCGGACCTCGAGACGTTCCAGAGGGCGCTCGCCGAGCCCGAGGCCGCCGAGGCCGAGGCGCACGACGGCGTCGACGCCTCCACGATCCAGATCTTCGTCGCCGAGTAGTCGTCGACCCCGCCCCTGACCGACGAACGAGCAGAGACGAGCCCACCATGACCTACCTCATCACCCACTTCTTCGAAGGTGGCACCCAGGAGCAGTACGACGCCATCATCGGGACAGCACACCCCTCGGACGGTTCGTTGCCCGAGGGCCAGATCCACCACTTCGCGGGGCCCACCTCGGGCGGCTTCCTCGTGGTCGCCCTCTGGGAGCGCAAGGAGCAGAACGATGCGTTCCAGCAGGAGCTGCGCCAGGTCATCGGCGCCCTGGAGGACCCGCCGCCCCCTCCCCAGGAGCGCACCGCCGAGGTCACCAACCAGGTGAGCGCCTGACCAGGGGGCCCAGCTGATCTCCCTGCGGCTCGGCGAGGGCCTCGAGCGCGAGCTCGCCGGCGGCACGGACGGTCTCGACGCCGCCGAGCAGCCCGGGACGGGCCTCCTCCGCTCGGCCACCACGTGCGAGCGAGACGACCCGCAGCAGGCGCGCGTCTTCGTCGTGGTCGAGTCCGAGGAGAAGGCCCGGGTCCGCGAGGACGACCCCCGCCGCCCTAGGGCTTGCCGGTGCGCTCGCGGTGCGCGCACCCGGGCCAGCAGCAGGGTCGGCGCATGCCGTCCTCCAGCTCCTCGCGCGTGCGGCGGATGCGCCGCTCGCGGGTGGCCTGCTGCTTGGCGTCCTCGACCCAGCAGATGAACTCGTTGCGGGCCAGGGGGGTGATGTCGTGCCACGCCTCCAGCGCCGTCGGGCTGCTGGTCAGCCCGTGGCCGAGGTCGTCGGGCAGCTCGTGCACCACCCCACCGGGCAGCTCGGGACCGCTCATGACGCCACGGTAGCGACCTCGTCCGATCCCGGTGGGCTGCGGCGACCCCTCCAGCGGCGGGGAGAGGTCCATCCATCATCCTTGATGCATCGAACAGGGCTGATGTACTCTGGCGCGGTGGAGGATCACCGAGACGGAGCCGTCGTCCCCGCGGCGACGGCCGTGCTGCAGGCGATGGGGCACCCGTTGCGCTGGCGGCTGCTCGGTGCGCTGGGCCGGAGCGACCGCACGGTCCACGAGCTCACGAGCCTGGTCGACGGGCCCCAGAACCTGGTCTCGTACCACCTGGCCACGCTGCGGGACGCCGGCCTGGTCAGGTCTCGACGCAGCTCGGCCGACGGCCGTGACGCCTACTACTCGGTCGACCTGGCGCAGGTCGGCGCCGTGCTGGCGGACACCGGCGCGGGCCTCCATCCCGGCCTCCGCCTGGCCCCACCACCGCCGCCGGAGGTCCCGACCGGGGCACGCGTCCTGTTCCTGTGCACGGGCAACAGCGCCCGGTCGCCGATGGCCGAGGCCCTGGCCCGGGTGCGCTCGGCCGGTGCGGTCGAGGCCCGCAGCGCCGGCAGCCACCCGAAGGCGGTCCACCCCGAGGCCGTCCGGGTGCTGCGCGACGACCACGGCGTCGACATCGCGGACCACGAGCCGACCCACCTCGACGACGTGGCCGACGAGCACTTCGACTGGGTCGTCACCCTGTGCGACCGGGTGCGGGAGGTGTGCCCCGAGCTGCCCTCGCACCCCGAGGCCGTCCACTGGAGCCTCCCCAACCCCACCGAGGGCGCCGCGGCCGACGCCGAGGCGCGGTTCCGGCGGACCGCGACCGAGCTGGAGGCCCGCATCGGGTTCCTGCTCGCCCTGATCGCCGACCGGGCCGCCGCGGCCTGACAGGAGGAGGAGCCATGCCCGACCCCGACGAGGTGGTGAGCGTCCGCTACCTGGTGACCGACGTCGAGGAGTCGGTCGCCTTCTACACGGCCCACCTGGGCTTCGAGGTCCTCAACGACTTCGCCCCCGCCTTCGCCGACGTGGCCCGTGGCCACCTCCGCCTGCTGCTCAGTGGTCCCGCCAGCTCGGCCGGACGGCCCATGGCCGACGGCGAGACGCCGGGCCCGGGCGGCTGGAACCGCATCCACCTCCTCGTCGACGACATCGACGCCGAGGTCGCCCGCCTGCGCGCCGCAGGGGTGCCGTTCCGCAACGAGGTGCTGGCGGGGCCCGGGGGCATGCAGGTCCTCCTCCTCGACCCCTCGGGCAACGTGGTCGAGCTCTTCCAGCCCGCAGCCCGCCCGCCGTCCTGACGGCGCGACCGACCCGACGCCGGGGGCCGGGGCGGTCGTAGCCTGCGCCTGTGCCCGCCGACGTCGCCCCACCGACGGGCCCACGGCTCGCGCTGCTCCGCCGGCTCGGCTTCGACCGCCTCGAGCACGACTCCCACGTGCCCTTCCTGTCCCACCTCCTGGGCACCCGGCGCCTCCTCCTGGACTGGGGCGAGCGACCGGCCATGGCCGACGCCGGGCTGTTCCACTCCGCCTACGGCACCGAGTACTTCCAGCCCGAGCACCCCGCCGAGCGCGACGAGGTCCGCGAGGTCATCGGCGCCGAGGCGGAGGAGGTGGCCTGGACGTGGTGCACGATCCGGCGCGACACCATCGACCTGACCGGGCCCGTCACCGTCCAGGACCGCCACACCGGTGGGCACCGGACGCTGACCGTCGGGCGCGCGGCCGACGTGGCCACCCTCTGGGCGGCCGACACCGTCGAGCAGGTCGCCCGCATGACCCCCGACGAGCGGGGGTTCTCCGACGGCCTGCCGCGGGTGCTCCGGCGGGCGCGACCCGCGGCCCGGGACGCGGTCGAGGCGATCCTCCCGCTCATCGGACGCGGCGAGTGACCCGCCGGGCCCGGCCGCCAGCGCTCTCGGGCGCACGGGGCGACGGGTCCGGGGCCCCGGGATGCCGGCTTGACCAGCGCGCCGGGTGATGCCAGCCTTCACCTATGAACATAGATGATTGGGTGTTTGGGTGATCGACCTCAGGATCGACGCCGGGTCCGGGGTGGCCCTCTACCGCCAGGTGGTCGACCAGGTGCGCCAGGCCCTCCGCCTCGGGATCCTGCGCGAAGGCGACCAGCTGCCGACGGTCAAGGAGGTCGTGGCCCAGGTCGCCATCAACCCCAACACGGTCCTCAAGGCCTACCGCGAGCTGGAGCACGAGGGCCTGGTCGTCGGTCGGCCGGGGATGGGCACCTTCGTCACGAGGTCGCTCGCCGGCCCGTCCCTGGCCGCCCACGAGGACCTGGGTGAGGAGCTGGGTCGATGGCTGGTGCGGGCCCGGCAGGCGGGTCTCGACGACGAGAGCATCGTCGCCCTCTTCGAGGCCACCTTCCGGGCATCGGTCGGAGAGGACGTCGCGTGACCGCGGCGGTCGTGGCCACCGACCTCGGCCGGCGCTACGGGCGGCGGTGGGCCCTGCAGCACTGCTCCTTCGTCGTGCCCGAGGGCAGCGTCACCGGTCTGGTGGGGGCCAACGGCGCGGGCAAGACCACAGCCCTGCACCTCGCCGTCGGCCTGGAGCACCCCACCGAGGGGACGATGGCACTGTGGGGCCATGCGCCGGCGGTCGACGCCGACGTGCTGGCCCGCGTCGGCTTCGTCGCCCAGGACGCACCCGTGTACCCGTCGCTCACCGTCGGTGAGCACCTCCGGCTGGGACGGGAGCTCAACCCGACGTGGGACGAGGTTCGAGCCCGGCGCCGCATCGACGGCCTCGGCCTCGACCCCCGGCAACGGGCCGGCCGCCTCTCGGGGGGCCAGCGGGCCCAGCTGGCGCTGTCCCTCGCCATGGCCAAGGAGCCCGACCTCCTCGTGCTCGACGAGCCCGTCGCCAGCCTCGACCCCCTCGCGCGCCGCGACGTGCTCGGGGACCTCATGGCCCTCGTCGCCGACCACCGTCCGACCGTCGTCCTCTCCTCCCACCTCCTCTCCGACATCGAGCGGGTCTGCGACCACCTCATCGTCCTGGTCGACGGCAGGGTGCGGGTCGAGGGCCACGTCGACCGGCTCCTCGCCGAGCACAAGGTGCTCACGGGGCCGCGGCGGACCCTCGCCTCCCTTCCCGCGAGCACCCAGGTCGTGCAGGCCGACCACACCCCCCGCCAGACGTCCGCGGTCGTGCGGACGACCGAGCCGGTCCTCGACCCCGCCTGGGCGGTGTCGCCGATCGGGCTGGAGGACCTCGTCCTGGCCTACATGGCGAGCCCCCCGCCCGTCACGCCCGTGGCGCGCCTCACGGCCGTGTCCCGGTGACCTGGCTCGCCTGGCGACAGCTGCGCGCCAGCCTGGTGGTGGCGACCGTCGCGACCGCAGCGGTGGTCGGCGTGCTCCTCGCCACCCGCGGCCACGTGGCCGCGGTCGCCGGCACCGACCGCCTCTCCACCTTCGACGACTCGCTGCGGCTCCTCGGCACCGCGCTGGTGGGGGTCCCGGTCCTCGTCGGGGCGTTCTGGGGGGCACCGCTCGTCGCCCACGAGCTGGAGGCCGGCACCCATCGCCTGGCCTGGACCCAGAGCACGACCCGACGCCGGTGGCTGGTCACCAAGGTCGCGGTCGCGGCGGTGGCTGCCGTGGTGCTGACCGGGCTGTTCAGCCTGGTCCTCACCTGGTGGTCCGCCCCGTTCGACGCACTGGGCAACCGCATCGGCACCGCCGACTTCGGCCAGCGCGGCATCGCGCCGGTCAGCTACGCCCTCTTCGCGCTCGTGCTCGGGACCCTCGCGGGCGCCGTGCTGCGCCGCACCCTGCCGGCCATGGCCGCCACCGCCGCCGGGTTCTTCGTCGTCCGGTTCGCCTTCCAGCTCGCCGTGCGGCCGCACCTGCTGAGCCCGATCACGAGGACGCAGCCCTCCGACGTCGTCGGCCAGCCTGCCGGTGGGCCCGCCGGGGAGGGCGGATGGGTCCTGGCCCGCACGACCGTGGACGGCGTCGGACACGTGATCGCCCCGGACCGCCTCGATGCCACCCTCGCCGGCCGGTGTGGTCTCACCCGCGCCAGCACCGGAGCCGAGTGGGCCTCCTGCGCCGAGCGCCTGGGCGTCCACGACATCGTCCGGGTGCACCCCGCCGGGCACTTCTGGCCGCTCCAGGTGGCGGAGTCGGTGGCCTTCCTCGTCCTCGCCGCAGTGCTGGCCGTCGCCTGCGACTGGTGGATCCACCACCGCACGGCATGACGGGTCGTGGCGGCCCGCTCGGCGCAGGAGGACGCCGGCCGCACCGCCCGGGCCGCCGGTAGCGTCCGCCCATGGACGATCACGAGCTCGGGGACCTGGTGGGGCGGCTGCGGGCCCAGCAGGTGGTGGGCGTGAGCATCGGCTGGGTCGACAACAACGGCATCGTCCGCACGCGGATGGTCCCGCTCGACGCCCTGCCCGACGCGACCCGGCGGGGCGTGGGCGTCACCAGCGCCTTCGCGGTGTTCGACTCCCACGACGGCATCACCTTCGCCCACGAGGGCCTGGCCACACCCAGCGGAGACGTGCGCCTGCTGGCGGTGGTCGACGGCCCCGACTCGGTGCGCGCCCTCGCCGGCCAGCCCGGCCAGGCGTGGGCCGCCGGTCGCCAGGTGGCGGCCGACGGCTCGCCCTGGCCCTACGACCCGCGCTCGGTGCTGGAGCGCCAGGTGGCAGCAGCGGCCGACGCCGGCTTCGAGGTCCTGGTCGGCCAGGAGGTCGAGGTGGTGCTGTCCCGGGAGGGCGACGAGTACGCCCCGGCCCACCGGGGCCCGGCCTACTCGGCCAACGCCCTGCGCGACGTCGACGAGGCGGTCCGCCAGCTCTTCGTCGACCTCGACGCCAACGGCGTGCGCATCGGCCAGCTCCACGCCGAGTACGGCGAGGCCCAGGTCGAGGTGGCCCTCGCGGCCCAGGACCCTGTGGCCCTGTGCGACACCCAGGTGCTGGTGCGCCAGACCATCCACTCCGCGGCCCGGGCCCACGGCCTGCGGGCCAGCCTCGCCCCGGTCACCACCGCGGCCGGTGCGGGCAACGGCTGGCACCTGCACACCTCGCTGACCCGCGACGGGCGCAACGCCCTCACCGGCGACGGGCCCCACGGCCTCTCCGACGTCGGCCGGGGCTACCTGGGCGGTCTCCTGCGCGAGCTGCCCGGCATCGTGGCCGTCACCGCCCCCAGCACCGGCTCGCTGCTGCGCCGCCGGCCCGGGTTCTGGGCCGGCGCCTACGGGTTCTGGGGCGTCGAGAACCGCGAGGCCGCGCTCCGCCTGGTCCCGGCGTCGGCCCTCATGGGGCCCGAGACCACCAACGTCGAGCTCAAGGCCAGCGACGCGTCGGCCAACCCCTACCTCGCGGTGGCCGTGGTCATCGCCGCCGGCCTGGCCGGGGTGGCCGACGGGGCGCCGGTCCCGGACCCGATCCAGGAGGACGTGGGCACCTGGGACGACGCCCGCCGCCAGGAGCTCGGCATCTCTGCCCTGTCCACCACCCACGAGGAGCAGCGGTCCCACCTGCTGGGCAGCGACCTCGTGCGCGACGTCCTGGGCCCCGAGCTCCTCGGCGCCTTCGTGGCCTGCCGCGACGCTGATGCGGCCTGGGCCGGGGGCAAGGACGTCGACGAGGTCGTGGCCTCGTTGCGATGGCAGTACTGAGCCTGCCCGGCGCCGGCGCCGTCCTGGCCGCCCAGGCCGCCGCCCTGCCCCAGCCCGACCAGCTGTGCGGGCCCTTCGCCGCTCGCGCCGCGCTCCATGCCGTGCTCGACCCGTCCGAGGTCCCCTCCCTCGAGGTGCTGGCCCGGGCGGCGGGCACCTCCGTCTGGCCCGAGGAGGTCGCCGGCCACCGCCCCCGGGGCGCGACCCCCCACCGCACCGGCTGGGACGACCTGCCCGTGGCCGCGGACCCCGGGGCGAGCGGCACCGACGCCGTCGGGCTGGCACGGGGTGTGGTCGCGGCCACCGAGGGCGCGGTGACGGTCGTGCCCGTCGCGGGGACCGGGGCCACCGCCGAGGCGCTCATGGCCCTGCTGGCGGGCATCGCCGGGGCCGACGTCGCCGTGGGGGTCGTCGCCAACGCGCGCACCGGCATCCTCGACCCGGCGTCGGGCTGGGACGTGGGCCACTTCGTGGTGCTGTGGGCCCTCGACCCGGACGCCGGGCGGGTGGCCGTGGCCGACACCTACCCCGAGCTGGGAGCCCCCGACGAGCCCCCGGGGTGCCGGTGGGTGCCGCTCGCCGACCTGGCCGCCGCCGTCGGTGCCCCTCCTGGTCGGGGCCTGCTGCTGGTGCTGCACCCCGACGGCGAGGCCGCGGTGCGGGCCCTCGTGGCCGGGATCGGCCTGGCCACCACGATCTGGTCGACCTGACGGACCGACGGCCGGCGCGCGGTCAGGCCTGGTCGAACACCCGGCCCAGCCCGGCCACCAGCCAGCGGCCGTCCTCGGGCACGTCGTGGTCGAGCGGGGCGCGGTAGCTCAGGGCCTCGAGCAGCGGCACGGCGGCGCCGCCGAGGCGGACGGCCCCGTCGGGGGCGGGGCCGTCGTGCACCCGGACCCCGTCGGCGACCTCGACCACGAACCGGGCGTCCGGGTCGGTGGCGTCGACGACCAGCGCCCCTCGACCCGCATCGCCCTGGGTGACCGCGAAGGTGGGGGCCAGGGCGGCGCAGTAGACGAGGGCGGGCCGCACCTCGTCGGCCTCGACCGGTGCCGCCAGGCCGAGGGGCAGGGCGATGTCGCGCTCGTGGACCCACGCGTCCCAGAGGGCGTGGGCGACCAGCGCGTCGAGCGGCACGTCACCCGGCGGCGCCTCGGCCAGCACGGACCAGTCGTCCACGAGGGCGAGGGCGGCGTCGAGCGCCTCGCTCGCCGCGAGCAGGCCGGCGAGCACCTCCTCACCGCCCTTGGTCCGGTCGACCATCGCCGCAGGGGTGGCCACCGGGTCGAAGGTCGCCATGATGCGGGTCGGCTGCCCGGCCAGCCCGGCGCCGATCGACAGGGCCCAGAAGCCGGTGGCGGTGGTGAGGTGGTCCACGACGTCGCGCGCCGTCCAGCCGTCGCACCGGCTCGGGGCGGCCCACTGCGCGTCGTCGAGGGTGGCCAGCAGGTCGGCCAGCCGCCGGCGCTGCCGGGCCGAGGCCCCCGCCAGGTCACCCAGGTCGAGGTCGAGCCGGAGCAGGCCGGGGTCGTCGTAGCGAGGCGTGAGCTGCACGCCGCCACGGTACGCCTGCGCCCTGCGGGGCGCCCCGGTGGCGTGCGCCTCGTCGCCGCGACCGCCGATGAGTCCGGGCGCGTGCCGTCGTCATCGAGGTGCGGGCCGCGTCCGGCTCCGCCCACCCCGGAGGAGCCGACATGGCCACCGATCCACCTGCGGCACCGACGGCGAAGGGCCCGGCGTCGTACTTCCCCTCCATCGAGCGCACCTACGGTCGCCCGGTGGACGAGTGGCTCGAGGTCGTCCGGGAGCGGGAGCCCGAGGCGCACATGGCCACGGTCGCCTGGCTCAAGACCGAGCACGGCCTGGGTCACGGCCACGCCAACGCCCTGGTCGCCCACGTCCGGGCGGAGAGCGCCGGTGGCTGAGCACCACCTCCCCGCGCCGGGGCCCGTCGACGAGGGCGCGCAGGCCTACATCGACGTCCTCGCCCCGGACGCCCGCGCCCTGTTCGACCGCGTCCACGGCCTCGTCCTCGACGCGGTGCCCGACACGAGGGTGACCATGGCCTAGCCATGCCCACCTACGTGGCCGGCGGGCACCGCCTGCACGTGGCCGCGTGGCGCCACGGGCTCTCGCTCTACGGGTGGCGGGAGGGCGATGCCGGCGGCCCGCAGCTGCTCGATGCGCTCGGCGACGCCGCGGGGGCGAGGCCCCCGGCGCGCCGGGAGGTGTCGCGGTACCGTCGAGGCACGCGACCCGAGGGGACGGAGACGTGACCAAGCTGAGGCTGATCGGCGTGCTGGCGATCGTGGCGGTGGCGGCGGCGTCGTGCACCTACCACGACCGCGCCCAGGTGATCCGCGACGAGGGCGGCGCCGTCCCCTGGTGGTGCAACCCGACCGAGGAGATCCCCGTCACCGACGGACCCGCCTCGGGCACCGTCGACTGGTACGCCGGCCAGCACAAGCAGCCGCTGTCCTGGGACGCCTGCCTCGCCTTCTCGTCCCAGATCGACGCAGCCAAGGCCTACGCCGAGCAGTGGCCGACGGCGGGCGCCGCCGAGGCCGCCGGGTTCCGGAAGGTCACGGGCTACGTCCCCGGCATGGGGACGCACCACGTCCGGGGCGGGATCACGCCCCAGATGCTGAACAGCCCGGACTTCGACCCCGACGACCCCATCCTCGACGACGTCGGCCTCGACGACCGGTTCGACCCGACCCGGCCCGAGGTCCTCCAGTACGACGGCAACGGACCGTCGGCCCGGCTCGTGGGGTTCGACTACTACGTCCGGACCGACACCGGGCTGCCGCCGGAGGGCTTCCCCGGGGGCAACGACTGGTGGCACCACCACCCGCTCATCTGCCACCGGACGACCGACGCGGCGATGGTCGGGTTCAACATGAGCGACGCCGCCTGCTCCTCGGTCGGCGGCATCAACGTCGACTTCTCGAACTACTACATGCTCCACGTGTGGGTCCTCGACGACATGACCTTCGAGCCCGACGTGTTCGCAGGGATGATGCCCTGCATCTCCGGTGGCACGGCGATCCACGACGAGCTGCACCCCTGCCACAAGCGCCGATAGGGCATGTAGCGACACCGGGCGGCGGCCGCCGCCCGGCAGAGGCGCGGGGCGGGCGGTAGAACCGAGGCCGAGCACCCCGGACGGGGCGCAGGCAAGGGGATCCGACGTGGCCGACGAGACCTTCGACGTGGTGGTGGTGGGTGGAGGCTCGGCCGGTGCGGTCGTGGCCGCCCGGCTGAGCGAGGACCCGACGTGTCAGGTCGCCCTGGTCGAGGCCGGCGGCCCGCCCCCTCCCGAGGAGCTGATGCCGGCAGCGTGCGCCTCGCTGCAGGTCGACCCCGAGGTCGACTGGATGTACACCGCCGACCCCGGCGGGACCGGGAAGGGCCTCACCGGCGGGCGGATGATGGTGCCCCGGGGGAAGATGCTGGGCGGCTCCTCCGGCCTCAACTACATGGCCTACGTGCGCGGCCACCCCGGCGACTTCGACGCCTGGGCCGAGCAGGGCGCGACGGGCTGGAGCCACGACGAGGTCCTGCCCTACTTCAAGAAGAGCGAGGGCCTGGCGCCCAGCGGCGACATCGTGGTCGACACCGACGCCCACAGCACCGAGGGCCCGCTGGGCGTGTCGGTCCGCTCGCCGGTCATCACCGGGGCCCGCGAGTTCGTCGAGGCGGCGGTGGCCGCCGGCATCCCCGACGGTGACTACAACGGCCGCGACCGCACCCGGCCCGAGGGCGTGGCCTCCCTCCTGCAGACCACGACCCGCGACGGCAAGCGCTCCAGCACCTACCACGCCTTCCTGGAGGGCGAGGTCGCGGAGCGGCCCAACCTCACCGTCATCACCCACGCCCAGGTCACCGGTCTCGTCCTCGACGACGCCGACGGCGGCCTGGTGGCGCGAGGCGTCACCTACCTCCGCGCCGACGGCACCACCGGCACCGCCACCGCCGCGCGCGAGGTGGTGCTGTCCGGCGGTGCGTTCGGCTCGCCGCAGATCCTGATGTTGTCGGGCATCGGGCCCCGGGCCGAGCTGGAGGACGTCGGCGTCACCTGCCGCCTCGACGCCCCCGACGTGGGCAAGCACCTGAAGGACCACCTCCAGGTCGGGCTGTTCTTCCCCGCCCCCGGCGGCGGCGTGTCCATGGGCGCCCTCGGCGTCGCCTTCGGGCCCGACGCCCTGCGGGCGCCGGCCGGGCCCCTCCCCGCCGACCCGGCCGACGATGCCGACCTGCCCGAGCCCCTCGCCGCCCTCAAGGCCGAGGCCGAGCGCCAGGTCGGCGAGTGGGCCACGACCGGCAACGGCCTGGCGTCGTCGTCGCTCTACGACGCCTCGGCCTGGTACTCCACCGGCCTGGGCGACGATCACACCCACGATGCCCAGCTCGCGGTGTTCGTCTGCGGCTACAACCCCCAGATCTGGGAGGCGGTGCTGCGGGTCGACCCGACCGAGTACTTCGACGACCCGGCCGAGCGCCTGGGCCCCGACGCCGAGTCCGTCATCGTGCTGGCCAACCCGGTCCAGCCCCACAGCGAGGGCGAGGTGGTGCTGGCCAGCGCCGATCCCACCGCCGATCCCGACATCCGCATGAACTACTACGGCGACCCCCACGACATGCGGGTGATGCTGGCCGTGCTGCGCCGGGCCCTCGACGTCGCCGCCCACTGGCCCGGCGACCGGCTGGGCCCGTTGCTCGTGCCGAAGAAGCTGGCCGAGGCCCACGGCCACACCGAGGGCGACGAGCCCACCGACGCCCTGCTCGAGGACATGGCCCGGCACTACTCCTTCACCGTGTACCACCCGACCAGCACCTGTCGGATGGGGAGCGTGGTCGACGAGCGCCTCCGGGTGCTCGGCGTCGAGCACCTGCGGGTGGCCGACGCCAGCGTGATGCCCAACGTGGTGAGCGGCAACACCAACGCGGCGTGCATCATGATCGGGGAGAAGGCGGCCGAGATGATCGCCGCCGACCACGGCCTCGCCCTCCACGAGGTCGTCGGTACGGGCGCCTGACGAGCGACCGCGGCGGCGTCTGGAGAGCGCTCAGCGGCCACCGGGGACGGAGAAGTCCCGGTCGACGTCGGACGGGGGGACGGGCCAGCCCTTGCCCTCCGGGGGCTGGTAGCCACTGGCCGCGATGTCCTCCATCACGTGGGCCATGTTGAGCAGGTCCTCCTCGTAGCGGAACCGCCCGTCGCCGGCGTAGAGGAGCGTCGAGATGCCGGACTGCTCGTGGTCCCGGCCGTCGGTGCCGGGGATGACCTGGCGCCACTTCACCACCACGGTGTCGCCGTCGATCAGGTGGAAGTCGGTGGGGAAGGTCCAGCCCTCGAGGCCCTCCATGGCCTCGCCGAACACCGTGGCCCGCATCTCCTCCAGCCCCTCGCAGCGCCCCCACGCCGGATCGATGAACACGGCGTCGTCGGTGAAGTGGGCGGCCAGGTCGGCCCACGTCCCCTGCCCGGCATCGATGCGGGCGCGGGTGGCGAGGTAGGCGAGGACGGCGGCCTCGACCTCGTCGCGGCTGTGGCTCATCGCGGGCTCCTGGTGTCGGCGGCGGGTGCGCCGGTCCTACCAGACCCCCGGCCGCGGCGCGCCGGCTCACCCCGGGTCGACGACGACCGTCCCCACGCCCTCGGGCAGGGGCCCGAACACGTCCTCCAGGTCGCGGGGCGCGACCCGCTCGGTGGTCAGCACCGCCCGGTCGATGCGGTCGAGGCGGAACCAGCGCCCGCCCCGTCGTCGGCGGCACCACCCGAGCAGGTACCAGTGGTCCCGGGTGAGGGCGTAGGTGAGGGGCTCGACAGGACGCCGCTCGGTGCTCTTGCCTCCGGCGTCGGTGTAGTCGAGCACCACGACGACCTGGTCGCGGATCGCCTCGTCGACGATCCGGGCGGCGCCGCGGCCGGTCGGGCCGCCGGGGCGCGCCGCGGGCGTCGGTGCCGGCCTCGGCCCGGTAGTGGATCCGCCCGCCCAGGGCGGCGGCCGCCTCGCGGTCCTCGGGCCGCATGGCCCCCAGGAGCTTGGTCGAGCGCGGTCCGCCCGTCGGGGGCGAAGGGCAGGTCGCGCGCCACGGCGAGGGCCACCGCGAGGGCGGTGGCCTCCCGGGCCGAGAAGGTGAGCGGGGGCAGGGTGGCGGCGGGGTCGAGGACGTAGCCGCCACCGGGCCCCGCCGTGGCCCACACCGGCACGCCGGCCTCCTGGAGGGCGGTGACGTCGCGCTTGACGGTCCGGGTGGCCACCTCGAACCGCTCGGCCAGCTGGGCGCCGGTGCGGCCACGGGGCCCGGCGGCGCGCAGCTCCTCGGCGAGGGCGTAGAGGCGGTCGGTGCGGTTCACGGGTGTCCGGTAGACGGTGACAGGACGGTGTCACCAGGAGAGGCGCACGGTAGCCCCATGACCGACGCACCTGCCCCCACCCGCCTCCTCGACCGGCCCGACGGCCGCACCGTCGCGGTCGACGTCACCGGCCCCGACGACGCGCCCGTCGTCGTGCTGCTCCACTCCTCGCCCGGCTCCCGGTGCTTCGACCCCGACCCCGACGTCACCGCCGCCGCCGGGGTCCGCCTCGTCACCGTGGACCGCCCCGGCTACGGCGCCTCGTCGCCATGGCCCGAGGGCACCGTGCCGTCCCTCGCAGCCGGCGCCGACGACGTGGCCGCGACCCTCGACGAGCTGGCCGTGGACGACGCCGCGGTGGTGGGGTGGTCCGCCGGGGGGCGGGTCGCCGCCGGCGTCGCCGCCCGCCACCCGGACCGGGTCCGCGCCCTCGCCCTCGTCGGCACGCCGTCGCCGGCCGACGACTCGTGGATCCCGCCCGAGCACCAGGCCATGCTCGACCCCCTGCGCGCCGACCCGGGCACCGCGACCGCCTCGCTCACCGCCATCCTCTCCCGGTTCCTGGGCGAGGACCCCGAGGTGGCCCTGGCCTCCAACACCGGGGAGGCCGACGCCGCCCTGCTGGTCGACCCCGCGGTGCGGGCCCGGGTCCTGCGCATGCACGCCGAGGCCCTGCGCCAGGGGCCCGTGGGCATCGCCGCCGACATCGTCGCCGACCAGGTCGCCGACTGGGGCTACGACCCGACCTCCATCGGCGCCCCGGCCCACCTCTTCTCCAGCGAGGACGACTTCATCACCCCGAGCCACCTGCGGTGGTGGGCCGACGCCATGGTCGACAGCACCACCCACACCACCTCGGGGATCGGCCACATGCTCGTCGTGACCCAGTGGGCCGAGGTCCTGGGCTCCGCCGGGCACCCCTGCTGAGCTCGGAGCGGGCCGCCGGCCCGGCCCGCCGCTCTGCGAGGCTGGGGCCATGGCCGCGCCGCCGCCCCGTGACGCCCCGGACCCGTCCCACCGTCGGGTGGCGACCACCAAGCGGCGGGGCCGGATGACCGAGGCCAAGCGCCAGGCCCTCGCGACCCTCGGGCCCGGCCTCGGTGTCGTGCTCGACGACCGGCCCCTCGCCGACCAGCTCGACACCGCCTTCGGGCGCCGGGCGCCCCGCCTGCTCGACGTGGGCTCGGGGAGCGGCGACGCCACCGTGGCGTGGGCCCGGGACCACCCCGACCACGACGTGCTCGCGGTCGACCTGCACCGGCCCAGCCTGGTGGCCGCCCTCGCCGCGGTGGGCTCCTCGGGGTTGGCCAACGTGCGGGTGGCCGACGTCGACGGGCGCGAGGTGCTGGACCGGGCCGAGCCCTTCGACCTCGACCACGTCCGGTTGCTGTTCCCGGACCCGTGGCCCAAGCGCCGCCACCACCACCGGCGCCTGGTGGACGAGGCCTTCGTCGTCCAGGTGGCTGCGGTCCTGCCCCGTGGCGGCACCCTCCACCTGGCGACCGACTGGGACGACTACGCCGACGCGGTGCGGGCCCTGCTGGCCGCCTCGCCCTCGTTCACCCTCGTGGAGGGCCCCGCTCCGGCCCGGCCCCCCACCCCCTACGAGCGCACCGGGCTGGAGGCGGGCCGCCGGATCAGCGACCTGGTGGCCGTCCGCCGCTGACGGACGCGGGCGACGGGGCGGGACGGGGCCCTCACGGGGTGTCCCACGGCAGCGGGGCCAGGTCGCGGGGGCCGGCGTCGAGCAGCCCGACGATGGCGTCGGCGGCGACCGGTCGTCCGGCCCAGGCGTCGACGCCCACGTTGATCTGGCGGCCGTGCTGGCGCCACGTGTCGTGCACGTGGCCGTGCAGCAGCCAGGTGCCGTCGTCGGCGGGGCGGTGCGCCTCGAAGCGGTCCTCGTCGTGGCTGTCGCCACGGTGGGGGAAGTGACTGAGGCGCACGGTGCGGCCGTCGACCTCGAGCTCGGCGGCGTCGTCGATGGTGGCGAAGCCGACCTCGTGGTAGCGGTCACGCCACCGCTCGGCCCGGTCACGGTCGGGGTGGCCCGGCCAGCAGCGGTCGTGGTTGCCGGCGACGAGGTGCTTGGTGCCGGTGAGGCGGGCGACGTGGGGGAGGGAGCGCTCGAGGAGGCCCATGGCCACGTCGCCCAGCACCCACACCACGTCGTCGGGCGCGACGACCTCGTTCCAGCGGGCCACGAGGGCCTCGTCCATCTCGTCGACGCCGGCGTCGGTGTCGGGGAAGGGGCGGCCGCAGTAGCGGCTGATGTTGCGGTGCCCGAGGTGGAGGTCCGAGCTGAACCAGACGGCCACGGCCTCCTCCTCTCCGTCGACGACCGGGTCCTCCACGCTACGGGCCTGCGACGGGGGCCCTGGTCAGGTCGGGACGAGGGCCTCGTCGACCGGGCTCGGCGCCCGGCCCCGCTCGGACAGGGTGGTGAGGGCCACGCCGGCGACGAGGACCACGCCGCCGACGACGACCAGGGGACCGGGGACCTCGTCGAAGAGCACCACGCCGCCCACGCTCGACAGCACCGGTTCGAGGAGGATGGCCACCGACACGAGGGTGGGGCTCAGCCACCGCACCGACCAGGTGAACGACGAGTGGCCCACCATCTGGGGCACGAGGGCCAGGCCCACCGCCGCGACCCAGAACCCCATCGGGTAGGGGCCGTCACCCGGCGCCACGAGCAGGCCGAGGGGCAGCACGGTGAGGAACCCGACGCCGGTGACGATCGACGTCCACGCCCAGAGGCCGAGGCCCCGCTGCTGCACCGAGCGCCCGAGGAGCAGGTGGGCGGCGAAGGTGAGGGCGGCCACCAGGGCGAGGGCGTCGCCCAGCAGGGGGTTGCTGCCGGGGTCGGAGCCGCCACCGTCGCCCAGCGCCACCAGGGCGCCGCCGCCCACGGCGACGGCGATGCCGGCCATGGTCCGGGCCGAGGGCCGCTCGCCCCGCAGCCACAGGAGCAGCGCCACCCACACCGGCACCGTGGTCACGAGGGTGACGCTGGCGGCGATGGAGGTGAAGGCCAGCGACGGCAGCCAGGTGGCGAAGTGCACGCCGAGGAGGAGCCCGCCCACGACGGTGCGGCGCCGGGTGCCCGGGGGCAGCGGCCCCCGCCGACGCCCCGGCCGCAGCCAGCTGGTGCTGGCCAGGGCGCAGGTGACGCCCATGCGTGACAGCGCCAGCAGCAGCCCGCCCCCGAGGGTCCCGGTGCCGGCGGCGTCGTAGGCGGCCCGGGTGAACAGGGCACCGGTGGAGACGGCCACCACGCCGGCGGCCAGGACGGCTCCCAGGAGCAGGGCCCGCGGCCGGGCCGTCACGGGCGCGCCGCAGGGCCCTCCGGGGCGGCGTCGCGCTGGTCGGGTCCGGCCACCCGACGACGGTACCGGCCGTCCCCGGGGCCGCCGCGGCCGGTCGCGCGGGACGGCCGCGACGCCCCGGCGGGGGATCGCCCCCGGGCCCGGGCGGGCGGACCTGTACCATCGGGCCGCGAGGAGAGGTGCCGGAGTCAGGCCGATCGGGCCTCCCTGCTAAGGAGGTGTGGGGTCACACCCACCGTGGGTTCAAATCCCACCCTCTCCGCCGACCGGGCCGGGTCCCTCCGGGGGCCCGGCCCTCGTCGTCGCCGGGGTCCCGGTACCCTCGGCCCCGGCCCGTCGGGAGGACGAGCGGTGGGACACGAGGAGCAGACGTCGCTGGAGCGGGCCGTGGCCGGCGGGGCCATGGGCGTGGTGCGCTCGTTCAACCCCCGGCTCCTGCTCGGCTACGTGCTGGCCCTGACCCTCCTCGGCGGGTGCGTCGGCATCGCCGCCCTCGTCGGGTCCGACGACGCCGACCCGCCCCCGCCCGACCTGCGGGCCCGGGCCGAGCTGGTCCGAGCCGACGACTCCGACGTGCGCATCGAGGCCACCTCGCGGACCCTCGAGGTCCGGGTGCCCGTCATGACGACCGACGCGCTGAGCTGGCTGCGCCAGCTGGTCGAGGACCTCGACCTCCCGCTCGGCCTGGCCGACCGCATGGCGTCGACCACCGCGGCCGACGGCTCGCAGCAGGTGCAGGAGCGGGCCCTCGAGGTCACGTGGGAGCAGGTGCCCACCGAGGGCCTCCGCGTCGCCCTCCGCACCGAGCCCTGACACCGTCGATCGCCGGCCCCCGGCTCCGCAGAGATCGCGGTCTCGTGGCGATGTGACGGCCTTCACGTCATCAGTTCTTGCCTTTCGTAACGGCTTCGTCATATGTTGGCGCCTCAGCCGCCACCGGGGTGCCCTCCCCCTTCCTCGAGCATCGCCGCTCGCCGGGCACCTCCCCGCCGCCTCCGGGCCGGGCGAGATGCGGACCCTCGACCAAGGACAGACACCTCGTGAAGCGCCTCCTCCTCCCCCTCCTCCTCGTTGCCGGCCTGGCCCTCGGTGCCACCGCCTGCACCCCCGAGGACGTGTCGAGGGACGCCATCCAGAAGTGGTTCCCGGACTGGGCCGAGGCCAAGGCCATCCGGGTGGCCGACTGCGAGTCCCGCCTCCAGCCCGACGCGGTCAGCCCCGGCGGCGGCAACTGGGGCCTGTTCCAGATCAACCGGGCCGCCTGGGAGCGGACGGTCAACGACATGGGCTACAGCTGGAACCAGATGACCGACGCCTACATCAACTCGAAGGTGGCGCTGCACATCTTCAAGGTGGCCGGCAACAGCTGGAGCCCGTGGGGCTGCCGCGGCGCCTGACGCCGGGCCCCCAGCAGAGATCCTCGACCCGGGGCGGCGCCACTGGCGCCGCCCCGGTCGCGTCCGCCCGCACGCCCGGTGCTCACGAGCGGACGTGACGGACCGATGGACATCCCATGACAGCCCCGCGACCCACCCGGCGCCGTGGCGTGACCGTGGCGCTGGCCGCCGTCCTCGCCGCCGCCCTGCTGCTCGGGGCCACCGCCTGCACGCCCGAGGTGATCTCCGAGCAGGCCATCCGCACGACCTTCCCGGCCTCGGTCCAGGAGAAGGCCATCCGGGTCGCCACCTGCGAGTCCCGCATGCAGCCCGACGCGGTGAGTCGCAGCGGCGACTACGGCCTGTTCCAGATCAACAAGGTGACCTGGGAGAAGACGGTGAAGGGCTGGGGCTACACCTGGGACGAGATGTTCGACGCCGAGGCCAACGCCGACGTCGCCTACCGGATCTACAAGCTGGCCGGCAACAGCTGGAGCCCGTGGAGCTGCCGCGGCGCCTGACCGGCGCAGGGCGGGGCGCAGCTCGGCCCGGCGCAGCTCGGCCCGGCTCGGCCCGGCGCGCCGGTGCCGGCGTGACCGATGACCGCGCCGGCCACCGACGGGTCGGTCGACTCCCTACCGACCGGTAGGTAGGGTGGGGTCGTGCTTCCCCCCGCCACCCTCGTCCGCGACCTCACGCCCACCCTCGAGGGGCTCGTGGACCGCCACCTGGCCACCAGCAAGGAGTGGTTCCCCCACGAGCTGGTGCCGTGGGAGCGGGGCGACGCCGGCACCGCTGCCGCCACCTGGGACGGCGAGGCCCACCCGCTGCCCGACGCCGTGCGCTCCTCGCTGTTCGTGAACCTGCTGACCGAGGACAACCTGCCGTACTACTTCGCCACCATCGACGGGGTCTTCGGCGCCGGCGACGCCTGGGGCACCTGGTCCCGGCGGTGGACCGCCGAGGAGGGCCGCCACTCCATCGTCATCCGCGACTACCTCACCGTCGCCGGCCTGGTGGACCCCGTCGCCCTCGAGCGGGCCCGCATGCACCAGGTCTCCCACGGGGTGGTGCCCGAGCCCGCCACCCCCCTCGACGCCCTCGTCTACGTCGCCCTCCAGGAGCTGGCCACCCGCATCGCCCACCGCGCCACCGGCAAGCTGCTCGACGACCGGGCCGGCTACGAGGTCATGGCCCGGGTCGCGGCCGACGAGAACCTGCACCACCTGCTCTACCGCGACCTCGTCAGCGCCGCCCTCGAGATCGATCCGTCGGCCGCCGTCGAGGCCATCGAGCGCCAGGTGACCGACTTCGAGATGCCCGGCACCGGCATCGTCGACTTCGAGGCCCACGCCATGGCCATCGCCAAGGCCGGCATCTACGACCTGGAGATCCACCACGACCAGATCCTCGTGCCCGTGGTCCTGCGCCACTGGGGCCTCGAGGGCCTGGAGGGCCTGACCCCGGAGGCCGACGAGGCCCGCACCCGCCTGCTGCGCCGCATCGAGCGCATCGGTCGGGCCGGGCGTCGCCTGGCCGCACGCTGGGTCGAGTCCGGGGCCCGTCCCACCGCCGAGCGGGTGCCCGTCCCGGCCTGAGTCGGCGTCCCGGGCTCATCTCAGCCCTTGCCCTGGGGCCGGTCGGTGGCCACGCAGTCCCGCAGGAACCCGAGCAGCGCCGGGGTGACGATGGTGTCGCCCGGCTGTCCCACCGCCGCGTTCACCCCGGCGTGGTCGAGGGGTCGGGCGTCGAGCACCTCGACGGGGATGCGGAAGGCCCGCAGCGCGGCCGCCATCTCGTCGGTGGCGGTGCGGCGGGCGACCTCGCCCCGGGTGACGAGGAACATGTCCGGTGTGCCCTGCTTGGGGCGCACCAGCCGGAGCGGCGACGCCGCGTCCCACCGGGTCGGGTCGTCGCCCAGGGCGTTGCGGTACATGACCTCGGTCAGGCCCCCCGCCGCGGCCTCGGTGCGCGGGTCGTAGCGGGTGTCGAGGGAGACCACGCACGGCACCTGGCCGGGCTCCACGCCGGCGGCGCCCAGGTAGGACGGGTCGACGCCGGCCAGGGTCACCAGGAAGGCGCCGGCCGAGTGGCCCATGAGCACGATGCGGTCGGGGTCGACGCCGAGGGCGGCCCCCTCGTCGGCCAGCCAGGCCACCGCCGCGGCCACGTCCTCGACGTGGGTGGGGTGCTGCACCCGGCCGGGGTCCGATGACGGCGGGTCGGGGGAGAGGCGGTAGTTGACGCTGGCGAAGGCCCAGCCCTCGCGATGGGCCAGACGCACCTTGTCGGCCACCTGGTTGCCCTTGTCGCCGACGGCGAAGCCGCCACCGTGCACGTAGACCAGAACAGGGACCGGGCGGCACGGGTCCGGGCGCGCCGGCACGGTGAGGTCGAGCGAGACCAGGTCCGGGTCGACGCCGGGTGGCACCGGGTCGCGGTAGGCGACGGTGCGGGTCGAGGCCGCGCCCGACGGGCAGGACCCGGAGGGCGCCGTGGGGGACGGTGCGGTGCTGCCCGGAGCGGTGGTCGCCGGCCCCTCCGCGGTGGGGGCGTCGGTCGGGGGGCTGCACGCCGTCAGCGCGCCCACCAGGGCGACGGCGGCCACCGCGGCCCGGGGGCGCCGATGCCCCGCGGGGCGCACAGCGGGGCGGGGCGTGGGTCGGGGCACCGAGGACATCCTGGGGCCCCAGTGTGGTCGCCGCCGGCGGGGCGCGCCGGGCGGCGGTGGGTCAGACCGGGTCGAAGGTGCGGCTGGCGATGTGCTCCGGGCGCGGAGCGGGCGCCGCGAAGGGCGCCTCCAGCGCGTTGTCCACGCTGTTGTAGACGAGGAACACGTTGCGCCGGGGGTCCGGGCTGATGTTGCCGTTGGAGCCGTGCATCACGTTGCACTCGAAGAACACGACGGTGCCTGCGGGCCCGAGGGCCTGCTGGATCTGGCCCCGCCGGGCCAGCTCGACGAGGGAGTCGTCGTCGGGGACGCCGATCTCCTGCTTGCGCAGCGAGTGGCGGTGGTGGTCGGGCGGGGTCTCACCCACACACGACGTGAACCACTTGTGCGACCCGGAGATGGTGAGCAGCGGGCCGTTCCACGGGTTGTTGGGCGTGAGCAGCACCGAGGCGCTGACGGCCCGCATGCGGGGCATGCCGTCCTCCGCGTGCCAGGTCTCGAAGTCGGAGTGCCAGTAGAACTCCTTGCCCCGGAACCCGGGCTTCAGGTTGATGCGGCTCTGGTGGATGTAGACGTCGGAGCCGAGCAGCTGGCGGGCGATGCGGGTCAGCTGGTGGTCCCGGGTGAAGGCCCCCAGGAGCCCGTCGAGCGTGTGGACCTCGAACAGCGAGCGCAGGGCGCCGCCGCCGGGCTCGAGGATGGCCTGCTCGCGGGAGCGGACGTCGTCGTCGGCGGCCAGGCCCTGCACCTCGGCGTCGAGGGCCTCGACCAGCTTGTTCGACAGGAGGTTGGGGATCACCAGCACGCCGGTGTCCTCGAAGGTGCGGATGTGCTCGGGTTCGAGCGGGCCGCGGAGGTCGCCGTGGACCACGGGGTCCAGGCGGGGCGTGATGGTGGCCGCCTCGACGCCGCGGGTGGGGTAGGCGTCGACCCGGGGCGGGGTGCTCATCGTCGTCGTCATGCCGGCGCTCCCTCCGGGGCGTCGTCCAGCTCGATCAGTGGGTAGACGCCGTCCTCGTCGTGGGTCTCGGCCCCGGTGCAGGGCGGGTTGAACACGCAGACCATGCGCATCTGGGAGCGGGCCCGGAGCACGTGGTGGTCGTGCTCGTCGAGCAGGTACACCGTGCCCGGCCCGATCTCGTGGACCTCGCCGGTGGCGGTGTCGGTGAGGGTGCCCTCACCCTCGATGCAGTACACGGCCTCGATGTGGTTCCGGTACCACATGGTGGTCTCGGTGCCGGCGCCGATGAGGGTGTCGTGGAGCGAGAAGCCGACGCGGTCGTCGGCCAGCAGCAGCCGCCGCGAGCTCCAGGTCTCGGCCTTCACGTCGCGCTCGGTGCCGACGATGTCGTCCAGGGTGCGGACCTTCACGACGTGACCTCCGTGCTGCGCAGCTCGTCACCCAGCCGGTCGACGGTCGCCTGGGCCGACTCGGAGATGATGGCCATGGCCGTGTCGATCTGCTCGTCGCTGACGATCAGCGGCGGCAGGAGCTTCACCACCTCGTCGGCCGGGCCCGCGGTCTCGATGATGAGGCCGCGGTCGAAGGCCTCGCTGGTGATGGAGTCGGCCACCTCGGGGGCGGTGGTGCCGAAGCCCTGGATGAGACCGACGCCGCGCAGGTCGTCGACCAGGCCGGGGTGGTCGGTCGCGATCTCCTTCAGCCCGGCCGTGACCTTCTCGGCCTTGCGGGCGGTCTCCTTGGAGAAGGCGTCGTCGGTCCAGAAGGTCTCGAGCGCGGCGGTGGCGGTGACGAAGGCGGCGTTGTTGCCGCGGAAGGTGCCGTTGTGCTCGCCCGGCTCCCACACGTCGTGCTCGGGCTTCATGAGCACGAGCGCGAACGGGAGCCCCGAGCCGGAGAGGGACTTCGACAGGCAGACGATGTCGGGGTCGAGGCCCATCTGCTCCCAGCTGAAGAACGGCCCGGTGCGGCCGCAGCCCACCTGGATGTCGTCGATGATGAGGAGGATGTCGTGGCGGCGGCACAGGGCCTGGAGGCCGCGCAGCCACTCGCTGGTGGCGACGTTGATGCCGCCCTCGGCCTGGGTGGTCTCGAGGATCACCGCGGCGGGCTTGTCCATGCCGCTGCCGTCGTCGGCGAGCATGGCCTCGAAGTAGCCGAGGGTGTCGGTGTCGTCGTCCATGAACCCCTCGTAGGGCATGGAGTCGGCCATGTGCAGGGGGACACCAGCACCCTTGCGCTTCATGCTGTTGCCGGTGACGGCGAGGCTGCCGAGGGTCATGCCGTGGAAGGCGTTGGTGAACCCGACGATGCGCTCGCGGCCGGTGACCTTGCGGGCCAGCTTGAGGGCGGACTCGACGGCGTTGGTGCCGGTCGGCCCGGGGAACTGGATCTTGTACTCGAGGCCCCGAGGCGTGAGGACGACGTCCTCGAAGCGGTGGAGGAAGTCGCGCTTGGTGGTGGTGGCCATGTCGAGGCCGTGGATGATGCCCTTGCCGGCGATGTGCTCGGCGAGGGGGCCCATGAGGGCGGGGTGGTTGTGGCCGTAGTTCAGGGCACCGGCACCGGCGAAGAAGTCCAGGTAGCGGCGGCCGTCCTCGCCGATGAGCTCGCAGCCCTCGGCGGAGGCGAACACGGCCGGCCAGGATCGGCAGTAGCCACGCACCTCGGATTCGAGGCGTTCGAAGGTCTCCATGTGTGATCAGTCCTCTGGTGTCTGGTGGTCTCGGTTCCCCCGGGTCCGGACCGGTCGCGACGTGGCGTCGCGGGCCCGCTTGTGCTCGTGCCCGTCGGCGCGCCCGGGGAGGCATGCCGACAGACCGTCGAGTCAGGTCAGGGCGTCCCCACCGGGATCCGGAACCGGACCTCGGCCTCGTGGTCACCGGGGAACAGGTCCTCGGCGAACAGCGGTGACTCGTCTACCCGGTTCCCGTGTCGCGAACCCAGGCCGCGGAACAGGGCGGCCGACGGGCCGTTCCCCGGTGTCACGGTGGCCTCGACGGCGGACGCGTCGGTCCGCTCCACGAGCACGTCGAGCAGGCGGGCTGCGATGCCCTCGCCGCGGCGGGCCTCCGACGTGGCGACCTGCCAGACGAAGACCGTCTCGGGGGAGGCAGGGACGCGGAAGCCCATGACGAGACCGACCAGGTCGCCGTCGTCGTCGACGGCGACCACGCTCGTCCCGGCGTGGTACTCGCCCCACATCACGTAGGCGTAGGGCGAGTTCTCGTCCAGGCCGGAGGCCCGGGCCAGGTCCCACATCGCAGGGCCGTCGGCTGCCGTCGGGCTCCGGAAGGAGAGACCGGTGGCACCCGAGGGGCCTGCGGCAGATGTGGGAGTCGTGGTCGTCACGGCTGCCTCTACGGTAGGCAGGCCGCACCACCTGACCACAACACGTCGGCTGGTGGGATGGGTCACGGGCGGACGTCACACCCCCGGTTCCCTAGTGTGCGCCCATGTCCTCCGAGGAGCGGTCCCTCAGCATGCCGGTGCGCGTGGGCGGGGTGCTGCTCGCCTGCGTGCTGCTCATCCCCGCCGTCCTCGGCGTGGCCGCGGCCGCCGCGTCCGGCAGCGCCCGGGGCGCCCTCGCCGTGCTCGGCTTCATCGTGTTCTTCGGCGGGATCATCCTCACGCTGGCCTGGTTCAAGCGCCAGGCCGCCGAGCAGCGCCAGCACGACCGCCAGTGGGGCCCCCGTCCCCGACCCCCGGGCTGAGCAACGGGCTGGAGGGGCAGGGCGGGCGACGGGTAGGGTGCGCCCCCTGCGCTTGTAGCTCAATTGGATAGAGCATCTGACTACGGATCAGAAGGTTCGGGGTTCGAGTCCCTGCAAGCGCGCTGAGGTCATGGTCGCGGCGTCGTGACCGACCTCCTCTGGGCCGACGAGGCTGCGCATCTTCCTCGTGGTGCCTGGGTAGACCGCCTCACCTCGAAGCTCTCGCTTCCGCCTGGCCTGTGGCCCTCGTCTCCCTGAGACCGCGAAGCAGACGACACGAGGAGGCAGCCCATGGCTCGCCCCGCTGGCGACGGCTCCGTCGCCACCACCCCTTCCACCTCGATCGACGCGGCCCGGCTCGCACTGCGCAGCCCCGCCATCGCCCCGACCCCGAGGCGCGACCGTCTGCTGGGGACGGCAGCCACGCTGTGGTGTCGAGGGCTCCAGTTCCCGACGGTGCGCCAGATCGGGGCGGCCATGGGCCACGCATCGCCGTCGTCGCCGCTCAACGGCTTCGGGCGGCTCATCGAGATCCAGGCCGAGGTCATCCGACGCGAGTGGCGGAGCATCGAGGAGGGCTGGCTGGGGGCGGGCCCTGCCGAGCGCAGCGCGTGGCTCGTCCTCCACGTGCGCCGCCTGCTCGCCCTCGACCCGGCGTGCGTGCGGCTCCCGGCCCTGGTGAGCACCGCGGTCTCCGCCGCGCAGCCGGGGGTCGTCGACGGGGCGTCCCTGGCTCCGCTGCACGCCCTCGCCGCCTTCGCCCACCTGCCGGCTCGTGCCGAGGAGGTCGCTCGGTCTCGCGCACCGGGCGGGGCTCGGCGGGTCGTCGACGGGCTCGACCTGGCGGTCTCGGCGTGAACGGGCGACGGCTCGGTCGGCCGCATCGGGACGGCAACGGCTGCTGGACCGAGCACCTGGTGATCGACGGCCAGGAGGTCATCGTCCACCACGACGACCTCCCCCTCCACGACCGCACCACCGTCCGAGGCATCCCCTGCACGACCGCGGTCCGCACGGTCATCGACATCGCGCCCGAGGTCACGCCTGGCGAGCTCGACCTCGTCCTGGCCGATGGGCTCGACCGCGGGCTGTTCACGGTCGACGAGCTGGTCGCACGCCTGGCCGAGGCCGACATGGCGCACCGGCCAGGAGCGTTGCGGGTCTGCGAGGCCCTCGCTCGCCTGCTCGGATGAGCTCGCCCCGCGGAGGACACCACAGCATGGCGGGATCGGGCCGGAGGGCGAGGAGCTGGCGCCGAGACCCTCGCCGTGGCGGCAGATCGGTCCCACGCCCGCCACGTCTGCATATCGACCTCGATATGCTGAGGGCATGGTCGGGGCCCTGGTGCGGCGGTTGCGGGAGGGCCGGGGCATGACCCAGGCCGACCTGGCCGCGGCCAGCGGGATCGACCAGCCGAACGTGTCCGCCATCGAGACGGGGCGACGGATCCCGAGCGCGCCGACCTTCGCCCTGCTGGTCCGCTCGTGTGGCTACGAGGTGGCCGCCGTCGCCGGCGATGACGCCGTTCCCCTGGGCCGGCACACCGACGTCGAGCCGGCGGAGCCCCCGCCGCCGATGACCGAGGAGGAGAGGCGCCGGGCGCTGGTGGCCGTGCTCGAGGTGTCCGACGCGATCGTCCGCTCACGATGACCGATCTGGTCGACCTCATCGTCGCCGTCCACGACCGCCTGGACGAGGCCTCGATCGGCCATGCGTTCGGCGGCGCCCTCGCGCTCGCCTACGTCGCCGAGCCCCGCGGCACGGTGGACATCGACGTCAACGCGTTCGTGCCGGTCGCCGAGGTCGGGCGGGTCGAGCGGGCGTTGGCGCCCCTCGGCTACGCCGCCCCGGAGCCGACCGCGCAGGACCCGCCGATCGCAGGGCACCGCCTCCGGAGCACGGCCCACCCGTTCCCGATCGACGTCTTCTGCGACCTGCACGAGCGGTACCGCTCCGTCGCCACGCGGGTCGTGCGCCATCCCTTCGGGCGCGGCGACGACATCCTGCCCTTCCTGTCGGCGGAGGACCTCTGCGTCTTCAAGCTGTCGTTCGGGCGGGCCCAGGACTGGGTCGACCTCGAGAAGATCGCCCTCGCCCGTCCGGACCTCGACGTCGAGCTCGTCGCAGACCAGCTGGTGGCCCTTCGTGGCCCCACCATGCACCGGCGCCTGTCCCGGTTCCGGTCCTGCTTCCGGGCCGCGTGAGCGCACCGTTCTCCAGCCCACCCGGTGCCGAGGGGCACGGGCGATGGGCGGACCACGGCACACGACCCCTCGCGGTGGGCCAAGATCCCGTCGTGCCGGTTCCGGAGGCGGGCGCCGTCTCCATGCGGCTCTACCCGCACAACGACCTCGACGACGCAGGGGCGATCGTGGCCGAGATGGCGGCCCAGGCCGCCCTCGCCGCCGAGGTCGGCTTCGACGGGGTGATGACCAGCGAGCACCACGGCGGCTTCGCCGGCTACTCGCCCAACCCCCTCCAGCTGGCCGGCTGGCTGCTCACCGAGATGGCCTCGGGCTGGTGCGCGCCGTGCCCCCTCCTGCTGCCCCTGCGGCCGGTGGCCCTGGTGGCCGAGGAGGTGGCCTGGCTGGCGGCGCGCTTCCCGGGCCGGGTGGCCGTCGGCGTCGCCCCCGGGGCCCTGCCCCTCGACTTCGCGGTCATGGACGTCGCCTTCGACGACCGCCTCGACCGCTACCGCGAGGGGCTGCCCCGCCTGGCGGCCCTGCTGCGGGGCGACGACCTGGGCGACCTGGCCGGCGACCGGGCCCTGCGGGCCTGCGCCGACCGGCCCGTCACCGTCATCGGCACGGCCATGAGCCCGGCTGCGGCACGGCGGGCGGCCGAGGCCGGGGCCGGGGTCCTCTACGACGGGGCCAGCGACCCCGCCCGCCTGGGCCAGCTGTCGGCCGCCCACGACGCCGCCGGGGGAGCGGGGCCCAAGGTCCTCATCCGCCGGGTGTGGCTGGGCGACCCGCCCACCGAGGCCTTCGACCGCCAGCTCGAGGTGTACCGGGGCTACACGCCGGCGGCGGCCCAGCAGCACTGGCGCGACAACGGCTTCCTCTGCCGCGACGACCCCGCCGAGCTCGTCGCCGACCTGGTCGCCGCCGTCACCGAGTCCGCGGCCGACGTGGTCAACCTGCGCATCCACGTCGACGGCGTCACCCCCGGCGCCGCCCGCGACCAGATCGCCCGCCTGGGCACCGAGGTCGTCCCCCTCCTCCGGGATGCGCTGGGGGCGATGCGCCCGGCCGACGGCGAGGACGCCGCTCCCCGCGCGTCGCCCCGCTGACAACCCTGTCGCCGAGGGCGCAGGCAGCCCCTGCGTGCCCGGCCGGGCCCCCTGCGGATCGGGGATCGCGGCCGTAGCCTTGGTCACATGCGCACCCAGGACTCCCTCTACATCGACGGCCAGTGGGTCCCCTCCACCGGCACCGGCACGCTCGAGGTGGTGAACGCCTCCACCGAGGAGGTGATGGGCTCCATCCCCGAGGGCACCGCCGACGACGTCGACCGGGCCGTCGCCGCCGCCCGCGCCGCCTTCGACGGGTGGGCCGCCACCGCCCCGGCCGAGCGCAGCAAGGTCCTCCGCGCCCTCTCCGAGGGCCTCCAGGCCCGCAGCGAGGAGATCGCCGAGGTCATCTGCGGCGAGGTCGGCATGCCCCTGGCCATGGCCCAGCGCATCCAGGCCGGCCTGCCCATCGTCATCTCCGGCACCTACGCCGACCTGGTCGACCAGGTCGAGTGGGAGGCCGAGGTGGGCAACAGCCTGGTGGTGAAGGAGCCCGTCGGCGTGGTGGGCGCCATCACCCCGTGGAACTACCCACTGCACCAGGTCGTCTGCAAGGTCGCCCCCGCCCTGGCCGCGGGCTGCACGGTCGTGCTCAAGCCGAGCGAGGTCGCCCCGCTCAGCGCCTTCGTCCTGGCCGAGATCATCGACGGCCTGGGCCTGCCCGCCGGCGTGTTCAACCTGGTCACCGGGGTGGGTCCGGTCGTGGGCGAGGCCATCGCGGCCCACCCCGACGTCGACATGGTGAGCTTCACCGGCTCCACCCGCTCGGGCCAGCGGGTCTCCGAGCTGGCCGCCGGCACGGTCAAGCGGGTGGCGTTGGAGCTGGGCGGCAAGTCGGCCAACGTCATCCTCGACGACCTCGAGGGCGAGGCCCTGGAGAAGGCCGTCCGCAAGGGCGTGGGCGCCTGCTACCTCAACTCGGGCCAGACCTGCAGCGCCCTCACCCGCATGGTCGTCCCCCGTGACAAGAAGGACGAGATCGTCGACATCGTGCGCGACGAGGTCGAGTCCACCTGGACCCTGGGCGACGCCGCCACCAGCGGCGCCCGCCTCGGCCCGCTGATCTCCGATGTCCAGCGCGACCGCGTGCGGGGCTACATCCGCAAGGGCATCGAGGAGGGCGCCACCCTCGTCACCGGCGGCGACGAGGCCCCCGACGACCTGCCCACCGGCTACTTCGTCAAGCCCACCGTCTTCGCCGACGTCGACCCGTCCATGACCATCGCCCAGGAGGAGATCTTCGGCCCGGTGCTCTCGATCCTCGCCTACGACGACACCGACGACGCCGTGCGCATCGCCAACGACACGCAGTACGGCCTGGCCGGCGGCGTGTGGGGCGCCGACGACGAGCGGGCCCGGGCCGTGGCCCGCCGGCTGCGCACCGGCCAGGTCGACGTCAACGGCGGCAGCTACAACCCGCTGGCCCCCTTCGGCGGCTACAAGCTCTCCGGCAACGGACGCGAGCTGGGCATGTACGGCCTGGAGGAGTACCTCCAGGTCAAGTCCCTCCAGCTGTAGCCCTCTCCTCGCCGCCCCGTCGCCGGGGCGGCGAGGACCCGTTCAGCCGGGAATGCCGGAGGGGTCGGCGTAGGCCTCCAGGGCGTCGCGGTCGTCCTCCAGGGCCCACCCGGCCTCGATGGTCGCGTCGGTGGCCTCGTCGTACTGCTGCTCATAGCCCTCCGGTGACGGGTACAGGCCCTCCAGCTGCACCTCCGTGAACGGGATCGTGGAGCCCAGCAGCAGGCAGATGGTCGACGGATCAGGTCCGGGCTCGCCCGTGAGGGCGGCCACCGGCACGTCGACCGGTGGGGTGCGGATGCCGCCCACCGCGATGCCGTCGTCGTCACGGGTGATCTCCGGGGCGTCGCCCTCGGTCACCTCCAACCGGGGCGCTTCGGGCGGAGGCTCGCCGCTGTCCATCCAGTCCGCCAGGGCCCGGTAGGCGGCCTTGGCCACCACGTGGAGGGGGCCGTCGTTGATGGCCACGCCGCAGTCGATGAACTCGGCGGCCTCGCCGATGGTGTGGAGATCCGCGTGGGCCGTGCCCGCCACCTCCCAGAGCCGGAAGGTGTCGGAGTCGTCCTGGCGGGCCGCGTAGGAGCCGATGAGCGAGGTCACGTCGCCCTCGGTCTGCAGGTCCATCACCGGCGCGTCGATGTCGTCGCGGAACACCGTCGCCTCGCCCCCGAGGGCGGCGGCGATGTCGGCCGCCTCGCCCGGCCCCACCAGCGGCAGCGGCGTCCCGCCCCGGCTGTGGACGTAGAAGCCGTCGAAGGTCTCGGTCAGGGGCTGCACCCCGTCGTAGTAGGTGACCAGGGCGAAGGCGGACTGCGACTGGCCGGCGGCGACCAGCCGCTCGGGCTCCAGGCCGTCGAGCGCCTCGCCGGCGCCGATGGCCCGGGCCACCTGGGTGAAGATGTCGAAGGAGAAGCCGTCGCCGGGGTGGGCGAGGTCGCCGTAGCGCTCGGGGTCGATGGCCTTGAGGCCCTTGCCGGCGAAGTCGGCGCCGGGGATGTCGTCGACCGAGACCGCCACCGGCCCGCCCTCCACCCCGATCTGCTGCGCCGACACGCCGACCCAGGCGTCGCCAGCTCGGGCCAGCTCCTCCTGGAGGTTCGTCCACTCCGGCTCGGCATCGGCCCCGGAGCTGACGTTGAGCCACTCGAAGACGACGGTGCCGCTGAAGGCGGCCGGGTCCTCCGGGGTGCGCACCAGGATGCGGGTGCGGTAGTCGGCCTCGCCGTCGTCGACGAAGCTCCACCGTCCGTCGCCGCCCAGCTCGCCCTCGGCCGCGTAGGACGTCGCCGTCCCGGCGGCCACGTACTCCTGCTCCTGGTAGCCGAGGGCCTCGAGGTCGTCGGGCGCGCCGGCGGCGAGGAAGGGCCCGTCGCCGCCGGTGAGCTCCTCCGACACGTCGGCGGCCGGCCCCGCCGGCGCGGCCTCGGCCGCCGTGGTGGTCGCCTCCCCGTCCGTCGACGGGGCCGCCGTGGTGGTCGCGGCGTCGCTCGACCCGCCGTCGTCGGAGCAGGCCGACGCGGCCAGCACCAGGGCCACGGCCAGCACGCCGGCCACTCGGAACCCGCTCCGTCGCCGCCCGCGCCGCGCGCTCGTCGGCAGGCCGGTCGTCGTCGCTGCCGTCATCGTGGGGTCCCCCGGGGTGTCGTGGTGCGGTCCGTCAGCCTGGACCACCGGCGCCCCCTCGTGCACCGCGACCCTGCGAGACACCGCCGTCGGCCGCTCAGGCCCCGAGGACCTGCGCCCCGCCCGAGGGCGAGCGACTGCCGGCCGAGCGGCGCCGAGCCACGTAGTGGCCCAGGATCATCAGGCTCAGGAACGCAGCCAGGGTGCACCAGATCGAGGAGTAGTCCTTGGCCTCGATGAGCGCCGCGGTGCCCATGGCCAGGAAGTTGGCGATGCCGAAGGCCCGCACCCAGCGGTGGGTGCTGAGGGCGGGCGTGAGGCAGGTGGCGGCGACGTAGGGCACTGCGAGGTAGACCGCCGAGAAGCCGAGGCCGAGGCGGTAGTCGAGGTTGTCGGCCACCACCCGGACGCTGATCTCCGGTTGGATCGACTGCACGAACATGAACCCGGCCAGCACGCCGCCGACCGCCATGAGCCCGGCCATCCAGCGTCGTCGGCGCGGGTCGCGCTCGATCAGCCACACCGCCCAGGGCACGTAGATGGGCAGCAGGGCCCAGGCGTAGAGCACCCACGAGTGCACCCCGAACCCGGTGAGGGGGGCGGCGTCGCGCCCGTCCAGGGCCAGCCAGGTGAGGCCCTCGAGGGCCTGGTGGATCCCGAAGAGGAGCGGGAGGGCGGCGAAGGGCACCTCCCGCCTGTCCTCGACCAACGCCAGGGCACCGACGCCCGCGGCGGTGATGACCGCCGCGCCCGCGAAGCTCGCCTCGGCGCTGAAGCACATCGGACCAGCATGGCGGTCCTCGATCGCGGTCCCGAGGATGGTCGGCGGCGTCTGGCCCCGCGGGCGGGGGCTCGGGCACCCTGTGGCGTGGACGCGCCCGCCCTGCTTCGTCGAGCCGGTGCCGCCCGCTCGTGAGCGCGCCCCGGCGCACCCGGCTCCGGCGGACCCGGGGGTGGCGCAAGCCGCAGGGGACCGTGGTCGTGGCCCGCCCCTCGCGGTGGGGCAACCCCTTCACCCTGGACGGCGCCGCCGTCGACCACCCCGGGGCCGACCAGGCCGAGCTGCGGGCCGTGACCGTCGCCGCCTTCCGCGACCTGGTGGAGGGGCGCCGGGCCGACGCCGCCTACCCGACCCGAGAGGAGATCCGGGTGGCCCTGGCCGGGCGCGACCTGGCCTGCTGGTGCCCCCTCGACGGCCCCTGCCACGCGGACGTCCTCCTCGAGGTGGCCAACGCCCCGGCCGACCGGGACGGCTGACCGCCGGTCAGAGCTGGTAGAGCAGGACGCCGGACTCCTCGCGCTGCTGGGCCCGGCCCTGCATCCGCAGGTGCTCGAGGTGGGCGTAGGTCTCGTCCTCGGCCATGGCACCCCAGGAGCGCTCGGCGAACAGGCGGCGGGAGTAGTCGGTCACGCTGGCCCAGCCCAGGTCGTCGCCGATGGCCTGGAGCTCGGCCAGGCGCTCGACGTGGTGCACCTTGATCTCCTCCACCCGCCGGCCCAGGTCGGTGAACGGGTGGCCGTGGGCGGGGAGCACCACCGCCACGCCGGGCAAGCCGACCAGGTCGTCGAGGGAGTCGACGTAGCGACCGAGAGAGTCGTCGGGGAGCATCCCGGAGATGTGGGGCGTGATGGTGGGGAGCACCTGGTCGCCGGCCAGCAGGACGCCGTCCTCCTCGGAGAACAGGCACAGGTGGTCGTCGGTGTGGCCCGGGGTGAAGACGCCCAGCCAGTCGCGCCCGCCGAGGGTGAGGCGGGCCCGGTCGGCGACGCGGATGCTCGGGTGGGGGACCTTCATCCAGCGGAAGAACTCCCCGGCCCGGGCCCGCATCTCCTTCAGCCGCTCCGGCGGGGGACCCATGGGCTCGCCGCCCCAGGGCGTCGGGCGGCGCCAGGCCGCACCGGGCGGGGCGTCCTCCTCGGCCACCGAGTCGCGCACCTCCAGCTCGCTCTCGTCGGCCTCCATCTGGTCGAAGAAGGTGCGGAAGCGCTCGAAGGCCACGATGTCGGCGCCGGTCTCCTGGGCCAGCAGCCCGGCGTTGCCGAAGTGGTCGGGGTGGGAGTGGGTGACGACCACGGTGTGGACGCGGGCGAGGGGCACCTCGGCCGCGGCCAGGCGGGCCAGCAGGGCGTTCCACGACGCCTCGCCGGGGAGGCCGGGGTCGACCAGGGTCACGCCCCGGTCGTCCTCCATGGCGTAGCAGTTCACGTGGCCCAGCCCGGTGAAGTCGATGGGCAGCTGGAGCCGGCGGATGCCCGGCGCGACCTCGGTGATCTCCTCCGAGGCGTCCTCCTTCTCCTGCTTGTGCGGGCGCACGGGGGGCGGGGTCGGGTCCACGCCCCGACCCTAACTTGACCGGGCGGTCAATCGTCGGGTGCCGCCCCGGGGAGCGCCGACGGTGCCCCGGGCCGGTCCGTGCCAGGCTCGGGCGGCCCACCCCACCCCGAACGCCCCGGAGGCACCGTGGCCCTGCAGGGCTTCTCCCACATCGGGATCTGCGTGACCGACATCGAGCGGTCCCGCCGGTTCTACGTCGACGTGCTCGGCTTCACCCCGCTCTACGCCCTCGACCTCACCGACGACGAGGTGGCCGCCACCATGGAGCAGTCGGGGACCTTCCGCTCAGCCATGCTCCTCCGCGACGACCTGCGCATCGAGCTGCTGCAGTGGGTCGACGTCCCCGTGACCGGGTCGGGGGAGCGCAAGCCCATGACCGGGCTGGGGTTCACCCACCTGTCGTTCCGGGTGGACGCCATCGACGAGCTGTCCGACGCGGTGCGCGCCGCCGGTGGGGCGGTCCACGACCAGACCCTGTCGGTGCTCGACCCGGGGGACGGGACGCCGCCGACCAGGCTGCTGTACGTCACCGATCCCGACGGCACCCGCATCGAGCTGATGGAGAACGTGCCCGACCTGTCGCTCATGGCCCCTGCCGCAGCCGACGCCCTCCGCTCCCGCTTCGACCACGACTGACGCCGGTCGGGACGCCGTCCCGGGCCGCGGCCGCCCTAGCCGACCCGCGCACCCCACCGACCCCCGACGGAGACCCTGCATGAAGATCGCCAACCACGACGGCCGGCTGGCCCTCGTCGTCGACGGGGGCGTCATCGACGTCCACGCCGCCTCCGACGGCCGCTTCGGCCCCGACCCGGCCTCGGCCTACGACGCCTGGGACGACCTCGTCACCTGGGCCGCCGACGCCACCGGCGAGGTGGTGCCCCTCGACGAGGCCGCCCTCGGCGCCCCGTCGCCCACGCCCCGCCAGGTGTTCGCCATCGGGCTCAACTACGCCAGTCACGCCGAGGAGTCGGGCATGGACCTGCCCGCCATCCCCGCCGTCTTCACCAAGTACCCGTCCAGCCTCACCGGGCCCTTCGCCCCCGTCGAGCTCTCGGGCGCCATGGTCGACTGGGAGGTCGAGCTGGTCGTCGTGATCGGCCGGGAGGCCGACCGGGTGGCCGAGGCCGACGCCTGGGACCACGTGGCCGGGCTCACGGTCGGCCAGGACGTCTCGGACCGCCACGTGCAGTTCGCCGCCGGCGGCCCAGTTCTCGCTCGGCAAGTCCTACCGGTCCTACGGGCCCACCGGGCCCTGGCTGGTCACCCCCGACGAGCTCGACGACCCCGAGGACCTCGCGCTGGGGTGCTCGCTCGACGGCGAGACGTGCAGGACGACCGCACCTCGGGCCTGGTGTTCGGCATCCCCCGCCTGATCGCCGAGCTGTCCGCCGTCTGCCCGCTGCTGCCGGGCGACCTCATCTTCACCGGCACCCCGGCCGGCGTCGGCATCGGCCGCACGCCGCCCCGCTTCCTCGTCGCGGGCGAGGTCCTGGAGAGCTGGATCGAGGGCATCGGCACCATCCGCAGCACCGTCGTCGCCGGAGGCGAGCCATCGTGAGCACGCACCGATCGAGCTGGGCTACGTCCGCGTGGAGGTGGCCGACCCCGGGCGCTCGGGGCCTTCCTCACCGACGTGGTGGGCCTCGCCCCCGGGCCCGAGACCACCGCCGGCGAGGCCACCTGGACCGACGACGCCGCCGTGCACCGGGTGCTCGTCGCCGAGGGCCCGCGCGACGACCTCACCACCCTGGGCTTCGAGGCCGTCGACGCCGACGCCTTCGACGCCACCGTCGCCCGCCTGGCCGCCGCCGGCTACCCCGCCACCGAGGGCGACGAGGCCGTCTGCGCCGCCCGCCGCGTCGAGCACCTGGCCGCGGTCGAGGCGCCGTGGGGCTCCACCGTCGAGGTCGTGACGGGCCTGGCCCGCGAGCCCGAGCCGGCGGCCACGCCGCTGGTGCCGGGCGGGTTCCTCACCGCCGGGGTGGGCATGGGCCACGCCGTGGTGGCCACCACCGCCTTCGAGGAGTCGGTCCGCTTCGCCACCGAGGGCCTGGGCATGGCCCGCTCCGACTGGCTCGAGACCGAGGTGGCGCCGGGCATCGAGCTGGAGGTCCACTTCCTCCACTGCAACGCCCGCCACCACACCCTCGCCCTGGCCCGGGCCCCGTTCGCGCTGCCCCAGGCCCTCCACCACCTCATGGTGGAGACCAACGAGCGCGACGACGTGGGCCGGGCCTACGACCGGGCCGTGGCCGCCGGGCTGCCCCTGCCCAACGGCCTGGGCCGCCACGACAACGACGAGATGTTCTCCTTCTACGTGGCCAGCCCGGCCGGCTTCCAGGTGGAGGTGGGCCACGGCGCCCGCACCATCACCGAGCCCTGGACCGACGACCGCCGCTACGACCGCATCAGCGCCTGGGGCCACCACCCCGTGGCCCCGGCCGCCGGCGGGGGCGCGCCGTGACCACCGAGGTGATCCTCACCGGCACCGGCGTGCCCCACCCCCGGCCGGGCCGGGCCGGGGTGCCTCGTCCGCCGCGGCGACGTGGCCCTCCAGCTCGACGCCGGGCGGGCCACCGTCCTGCGGTCGATGGAGGCGGGCACGCCCCCGCACGCCCTCAGCGCCCTGTTCGTCACCCATGCCCACAGGCCCAGGGCCTCCGCGGCTGCGGGACCGACCCCGTACCGGTGAAGCCTGCCCGTCGCCGGCGACGGGCAGGCTTCACCAGTACGAGGGGTCAGGCCGGGAGGGGCTCGGGGGGGATGGCGTGGCGCGCGACGTAGCCGGCGAAGCGCTCGCGGAGCGCGCCCTCGTCGAGGCCGTGGGAGGCGAGGTCGTAGCCGTGGGTGCCCAGGGCGCCCTTGGGCCGCTCGGCCACCAGGGCGGCCATGGCCTCGCGGGCCGGGCTCGACAGCTCGTCGCCCGCTGCGGCGTAGAGCGATGCGACGGTGGCCAGCGGGTCGGCCACCAGGTCGGCGTAGCGCACGTCGATGATCGGGTGCTCGGGGTGGGCCTTGCGGAAGGCATCGGTGCGGGTCACGCAGTCCTCCAGCATCTGGGTCCAGTGCTCGGCGATGTAGGCGGTGTGGTCGGCGTCGGAGAACGTGCTCGTGAGGGTGGAGACGAGGCTGCACACCGAGGCGGCCAGCACCACCGGGTCGCGGTGGAGCATCACCAGCCGGGCGTCGGGGTAGACCGCGGTCAGGGCGTCGAGGGCCAGGGCGTGGTGGGGGCTCTTGAGCGTCCAGCGGCCCCGGACGCCCCCGCTCTGGAGCACCTGGAGCACCTGGCGGTGGTAGGCGTAGGTCGAGCGGTCATGTCGGCGGCGCGCAGCCAGGCGCCGTAGGTGCCCACGTTGGCGATGGCCTCCCACGACAGGCTCCGGATGTCCTGGCTCATCACCGCCACGCACTCGGTGGGCCCGTCGGCGTCCTCATGGTGGATGGCCCGCATGGCCGGGTTGAGGGCCTCGAGCATGTCGCCCGCCACCCGGGCCTCGTCGACCCGGGGGCCCTCGCCGGTGGTCGGCCGGGGTCGACGGCGGGACGCTGTCGAGCGACTCCCAGCGCAGCAGGCTCCGGTTGCCGGGGTCCTGGTCGAGCAGGGTCGACAGGAAGGTGGTGCCGGCCCGGAACATCCCGATGACGACGAGCGGGGCGTTGATGTCCTCGTCGGCCACCTCGGGGTGCTCGCGGTGCCAGCCCACGACGCGCGAGCCGGTTGGACAGGGCGGCGACCAGGGTCGAGGCCAGGGCCACGGTGCCCAGCTCGCTCAGGGCCGCCTCCTCCCGCAGCGAGGTGGCGTAGACGGCCAGGCCCTCGTGCGCGCCGTCGGGGCCGAGGTCGTCGAGGCCGGTGGCCTCGGTCGCCTGGGTGAGCAGCACCTCCGGGTCGAGCGGGTCCACGGTGCTCCTCAGGGGGCCAGGGCCAGGTCGACCACGGTCCGGCCCGACGTGCGCCGGGCGGCGTGGTCCTCGAGGGCGCCGGCGACCTCGGCCAGGCCGATGCGCCGACCGATGGTGGGGCGGATCGTCCCCGCCGCCACCAGCGCGAGGAGCTCGTCGTGGACCCGGCGCCCGACGTCGGGGCCGAAGGGGTTGATGCCGAAGCGGCGGAAGTCGAGGGGGGCGTCGAGGTAGGCGAGGATCACGCCGACCACCGAGACGTTGGCCAGGGACACCTTGCGCAGCGGTCGGCCGGTGAGGCCGGACTCGGGGTCGTCGTTGAAGCCGACCGGGAGGTAGCGGCCGCCGGGCGCCGCGCAGGTCCACATGGCCTCGGTCTGGTCCCCGCCGATGGGGTCGAAGATCACCTCCGCGCCGCGGCCGTCGGTGTGGTCCATCACCGCGTCGAAGACGTCCTCGGTGGCGTGGTCGACGACCCGCTCCGCGCCGAGGGCACGGCACACCTCGCCCTTCTCCGCCCCGCCTGCGGTGGCGACCACGTGGGCGCCGGCGGCCACCGCCAGCTGCACTGCGGCGGTGCCGACGGCGCTGGCCCCCGAGCGCACCAGCACGGTCTCGCCGGCCTGGAGCCCGGCCCGCTCGTGCAGGGCCAGCCACCCCAGGTGGAACGGCAGGGTGAAGGCCGCGGCCTCGACGTCGTCGAGCTCGGGCGGGGCGTCGAACACCGTGCCGCAGAGGGCCCGGTCGGCCATGCCCCCGAGGGACTGGTTGGCCATGCCCACCACCCGGCGGCCGACCCAGTCCTCGGCGCCCTCGCCGGCGGCGTCGACCACGCCGGCCACGTCCATGCCCAGGGTGAAGGGGGGCTCGGCCATGACCGCGGCCACGCCACCCCGGCAGCGGGCGATGTCGCCGAAGTTGAGCGAGGCGGCCGCCACCGCGACCCGGACCTCGCCGGGGCCGGGCTCGGGGTCGGGCACCTCGCTCACCTCGATCGCCTCGCTCGGTGCCCCGTGGCGCACGACCCGCACTGCCCTCACCGCTGCCCTCCTCGCTGTCGCTCCCCGACCGACGACCGTAGTGAAGAGGGGTGATCATGTCCACGGGTCACCCGGACGGGCGAGGACGTCGGGTCACCACTACCCTCCCGGCACCGGATCGAGGAGGGGGCGCGCCGCCGTGACCGAGCGAGCAGACGTCGGGCCGCGGGCCCTCGGGGCCGGGCGGGCGGACGTCGAGGCCGCCTTCGGGGTGCTCTGGCGCCACCTGGTGGTGCAGGACCCGCCGACCTCGAGCGACGCCCTCCTCTGCTTCGGCAGCCGCGACCGCCGGGTGCCGGCCCGGGCCGCCGAGCTCTGGTCCGAGGGCGTGGCCCCGCTGGTGATGGTGTCGGGCGGGGGGCTGCTCGACGGCGATCGGTGCGAGGCCGACGTCTTCGCCGACGACCTCGTCGCCCGAGGTGTGCCGGCCGAGCGCGTCGTCCGCGAGCGCGAGGCCCGCAACACCGGGGAGAACGTGACCTTCGGGGTGCGGGGCCTCGAGGTCCACGTCCGGCTCCGGCGCATCACGGCGGTGTCCTGGCCCCTCGCGGCCCGGCGGTGCCGGGCGACCCTGGGCCGTCACCACCCCACGGTCGCGGTGACCTCGGCGCCGGCCCTCGCCCACCCCGACGAGGTGTGGCCCGCCACCCCCCGCGCCGTGCGGGCCGCGCTGGGCGAGTGGGACCGCCTGGCCGCCTACGTGGGGCGGGGCTTCACCGTCGCCCAGCCCCGGCCGCTCGAGGTCTGCCGGGCCGTCGGCATCCTGCGCACCGCCCTCGCCGTCGACGGGTCGGGCCTCGGCGCCCACCGCGGTGAGGGCGCCGGGGTCGGCCCCCGTGCCGGGGCCACCGCCACGGCCGCCTTCCGCTGACGGGGCGCGGGAGGTCGCTCAGGAGGGGCGGACGATGCGGCGGGTCGAGAGGTCGAAGCGGCGGGGCCCGGTGGTGAGGCCGAGGCGGTGGCGTTGGGCCTCGGTGAGGCCGGCGGCCACATCCGCGGGGAGCGAGCCGGCCAGGTCCCAGTGGGGCTGGACCCAGGGTCGGGCGAAGAAGACGTGGAGGGCCCGCCGGGGCGCCGCCGTGGTGTTGGCGCCGGCGGCGTGGAGCACGGTGGCGTCGATGGCCACGACGCCGCCAGCGGGGGCCTCGAGGGCGACGGTCGCGGCCTCGGGCTCCTCCGCACCGAGGGTCGGGTCCCGGTGGCTGCCGGGCGCGGCGCGGGTCGCCCCGTTGGCGACGGTGAAGGCGTCCAGGGCGCACACCAGGTGCAGGTAGAGGGTGGTGCCGGGCGTCGGCACCGGGTGGTCGCGGTGGAGGCGCTGGCCCGCCCCGCCCGGGACCATGGTCTGTCCGTTGAACCCGGCGACCACGCAGTCGGCGCCGAGCACGGCATCGGCCAGGGACAGGAGGCCCGGGTGGGTGCAGAGGGCGAGGAAGGCGGCGTGCTTGGCCGGCAGGGCGTAGGCGACCCGGTAGGCGCCGGTGAGCCAGCCCCGCTCGCCGGCCACGTCGGCCTCCGACGCGAACACCTCGTCGAGCGCCGCGGTCGCGCTCGCCACCTCGGCGGGCGACAGCACGTCGGCCACCAGGCCGCACCCGTCGTCGGCGATGGCCGCGGCCACGGCGCCGAGGTCGCCGGGCCCGTGCACCGCCGCCACCTGGGGTCGGGGATCGGGGCGGTCCGACCCAGGGTCCGGGGCGACGCTCACGACGCAGGCCGGTCGACGCCGGTCGGGGCCGACACCATGGCCGTCACGAGGGTCACCAGCTCCTCGGTGAAGGCCTCGAGGGGGAGCTGACGTCGCCCCCTGGCGGTGCGCTCCTCGGCCCGGGCCCGGTCGGCCACCGCTCGCAGGATGAACGAGGTCACCAGCGAGAACCGCTCGGTGCGCACGGCCTCGCCCACCGGCGCCATGCGCTCGGCCAGCAGGGCGTACACCTCGTAGCCGCCGGTGCGCGAGAGCACGTCGCGCACCTCCGGCGCCAGTGCGTCCTGGTCCTCCTCCACCAGCTGGGACAGGATCACGAGGCAGCACCGGCCCCGCCAGCCCGTGGCGGCCAGCTCCACCGCGGGTCGGACGATGGCCTCGACCACGGGGCGGACGGCGTCGTCGGGCGCGGCGCGGGCGACGGTCAGGAGCTCGCCCTCCCGCTCGTGCAGGAGGTCGACGTGGCGCTCCAGCACCGCGCACAGCACCCCCTCGCGCGACCCGAAGTGGTAGTGCAGCGCGGCCCGGTTGCGCTGACCCGCCTGCCGCGTGATGTCGAGGAGGGAGGCCTCGGCCACCCCGTGGTCGGCGAAGGCCCGGGTGGCGGCATCGAGCAGCTTGCGCCGGGTCTCGGTGGCGGACGGCGGCATCGGCGCCGATCCTACGAGCGCGTCGCGAGCTCTGACGGAAGGGAACGGGGCTGGACGGTGAGCCCGGACCGGGCTCAGTGTCGTCACGACGCCGCCGACAGGGAGGGGATGACAGCGATCGTGCCGACGAGGGCACCCCGCGGGCTGAGCACTCCCGCATCGCCTGCGCACCGGTGTGCAGACGAGCGGCTCCTTCGCCTCGTCCGCGTGGCGGCACGGTCGACCGGTGCGTCGCTGTCGGTGCTCGACCTCGTGCATGGCGACGATCGCCGGTGGGTCGCGACTGAGGATGTTCCTGCGACCCTTCGGGAACAGTTGCGGGCCCGCACCGATGCACTCCTGCATGAGGACCCCGAGCACCCCGAGCCGAGCACCGACGGCGCGACCCACGCCGCCCTCGGCCTGGACGGTGCCCGCACCAGCGCCCTGGTGGGCCAGGTCGTCCATGACCCGGGCGCGCGACCAGTCGGCGTGCTCTGGGTCCTGGCCCCCCGCCGTCCTGGGCTCGACGCTGAGCACCACCGGGGCCTGATCGACATGGCTGTGCTGGTCGAAGAGGAGCTGCGAGGAGAGCAGACCGCCGTCGTCACCGCCCGGCTCGACCAGATGCGCCGCACCCGCGACGCCATCGTCGAGAGCCTGGGGTTCGGCCTGCTGCTGCAGGCACCCGGCGGACGCATCGTGGACTGGAACCCGGCGGCCGAGCGCCTCCTCGGGCTGCCCGGTGAGGAGCTGGCCCGACGGACGTCGACTGACCCGCGCTGGGAGGCAGTGCACCCGGACGGGACGCCGTGGCCGGGCGACTCCCACCCGGCCATGGAGTGCTTGCGCACGGGCGTCGCCGTCCGGGATCGGGTGATGGGTGTCCGTCGACCCGACGGGAGCCAGGTGTGGCTCCAGGTGAGCGCCGAGCCGACGGCTGGCCCCGACGATGAGCGCAGGGCCGTCGTGGTCTTCATCGACGTCACGGAGAAGCGCGTGCTCGAGTCGGCCTTGGCCGTCAGCGAACGGCTGGCACGAACGTCGCTCGACGCCCTCGAGCAGGGCGTGGTCCTCATCGGCGTCGACGGCGTCGTCCGTCGGGCCAACCCCGCCGCCACCCGTCTCGTTGGCTACAGCGCAGCCGAGCTCACGGAGAAGTGGCGCGCGGGCGACTGGGACACCTATGACGAGGATTGGCAGCCGGTCCCGCCCGACCGACGGGTCTTTGCCCGCGTGCTGGCAGGGGAGGCGGTCTCCGGGGAGATCGTCGGGTGGCGACGCAAGGACGGCGAAGGGGTCCTGCTGCGGGTCTCCTGCGTGCCCGAGGCGGATGGCGAGGGCGCCGTGCTCATCGCCTTCACCGACGTGACGGAGGAGCGGCGGATGCTGCGAGACCTCGCCCGCTTCCGCCACCTCATCCAGAATGCAAACGACATCGTCACCGTCCTCGATGCCCGCGGTCAGGTGCGCTACGCGAGCCCCTCAGCGGGCCGTCTCCTGGGGTACGACGCGACCTGGTGCCCGCCTGGCGGTGTCCTCACCCTCGTGCACCCGGATGACCGGTCCCGTGCGACGGAGCAGCTGCGACGCCTGGTGGGAGGGGTCGGTGGTGACGAGCCGTTCACGGTCCGAGTGCGAGCTCGCGATGACGAATACCGCCACGTCGAGTGCGTCGGCGTCGATCTGCTCCACGAGCCCAGCGTGGGGGGTGTGGTCTTGACCTGTCGGGACACCACCGAGCGGGAGCGGCTGAGTGCCCGGTTGGCCCACCTCGCCCGACACGACCCGTTGACCGACCTGCCGAACCGCAGCGTCCTCGAACCTCGCCTGGAGGAGGCGCTGGATCGCACCGTGCGAGACGACACCGCCGTCGGCCTGTGCTTCATCGACCTCGATCGCTTCAAGGAGGTCAACGACCTCCACGGGCACGCAGTCGGTGATGCGCTCCTGGTGGAGGTGGCGGATCGCATCCGCGGTGCAAGCCGATCCGGCGATGTGGCCCTACGCATCGGTGGCGACGAGTTCGTCGTCGTCCTCGACCCGATCTCCGGGCCGGCCCAGGCGGTCGCGGTCGCGCACCGACTGCACGACGCCCTGACCGCGCCGTGGCTGATGGGCGGCGAGCTCACCGTCGGTGCCAGCATGGGCGTGGCCGTAGGTCGGGGTGACGAGCGGCCTGGCTCGCTGCTGCAACGCGCGGACGACGCGCTCTACCGGGCCAAGGCGTCGGTCGACTCCTCCGTCGTGCTCGCCGAGCCCGCGCGAGGGGCCCTGACCCCGGCTCAGGCCGGGGGCGGGGCGAGGGCGGCGCGGAACACGGCGACGACGTCGTCGCGGTAGGGGTCGGCCACCTCGGGGCCGAGCTGCACCACCGACATGAGCAGCGACAGCAGCAGGGTGACGATGCCGTCGGCCATCACCACCGCATCGACGTCGGCCCGCACCTCGCCGGTGGCCTGGGCGGCACGGAGGCGGTCGGCGTAGGTGGTGCGCAGCTCGGAGAGTGCCCCGCTCTCGAGGACCCGGCGGGTGACCTCGGGCTCCCGGCCGGCCAGCAGGCGCCCGGCGAGGGGGTGGTCGTCGACGGCCTCGATGAGGTTGAAGAACAGCGTCCCGTGCCAGTCGAGCAGGTCGCCCCCGTCGACCGAGGCGGCCAGCCCGGCGTGGAGGATCGACGCCGCGTCGTGGTCGATGGCCTCGAGGAAGAGGGCCTGCTTGTCGTCGAAGTAGGCGTAGGGGGCGGACCCGGCGACCTCCGCGTCGCGGGCGATGTCGGCCACCGAGGTGGCCCGGAAGCCGTCGCGGCCGAAGCGGGCGATGGCGGCCTCGAGGATGCGGGCCCGGGTGACCTCGCCCTTGGTCAGAGCCGTGGCCGTGGTGCTCATGGGTGTGAACAGTACCACAGAGATGAGGACTTGAGCCTTTCTCTCATTTCCTGTACCGTCGGTAACCGATGAGCCCCGCACCTGCCCCCACCGACCGTCCGGTCCCCACCCGGCGCATCTCCTTCGAGGAGTCGCTGCAGGACCTGCCCAAGCACTTCGCGGCCGACGGCGACCTGATCCTGAGCCACGTGGGCGCATCGCTCTCGGCCGTGTTCCCCGACGGCGAGGACTACTTCGTCCGCTCCGTCCGCCAGTTCCGCGACGACGTCACCGACAGGGACCTCAAGCGCGACGTCGCCGGCTTCATCGGCCAGGAGGCGGTCCACGGCCGCGAGCACCGGATGCTCAACGACCGCTTCGCCGAGCTGGGCTACCCGGTCAAGCGCTTCGAGCGGCTGACCCAGAAGGGCCTGGCCCTCCGCGAGCGCATCGCCCCGGCCAAGGCGAACCTGGCCACCACCGCCGCCCTCGAGCACTTCACCGCCACCCTCGCCGAGATGCTCCTCGACGAGGGGGGCGAGACCCGCGACCTCTTCGGCGACCCCGAGGTGCGCAACCTGTTCGTCTGGCACGCCCTCGAGGAGTCCGAGCACAAGGCGGTGGCCTTCGACGTCTACCGGGCCGTGGGCGGCACCGAGCGCATGCGCATCTGGAGCATGAAGACGATCCGGGCCAGCTTCATCGTCGGCCTCGCCGTGCAGGTCGTCATCTCCCTGCTCGGCGACGCGGAGACCTACAAGCCGGGCCGCCTGCGGAAGAGCTGGAAGCGCTTCAAGGCGTCGCCGCTCATGTCCCGCGAGCTGTGGGACACCCTCCGCGAGTACGACCGCAAGGGCTTCCACCCCGACGACCGCGACACCACCGAGCTGGTCGCCACCTGGCGGGCGCGCCTCTTCGGCGAGGAGGGCACCCTCAACGACAAGCTGGCCACCCGGTCGGCCGCGTGACCGTGGCCGACACCACCCCCGAGCACCTCGACGTCCTCATCGTCGGTGCCGGCCTCTCCGGCATCGGCGCCGCCCACCACGTGCAGGCCGAGCTGCCCTGGGCGTCCTACGCCATCGTCGAGGCCCGCGGCGCCATCGGCGGCACCTGGGACCTCTTCCGGTACCCGGGCATCCGCTCGGACTCGGACATGTTCACCCTGGGCTACGGGTTCCGCCCCTGGGACGGGGCCAAGACCATCGCCGACGGCGCCGACATCCTCCAGTACATCCGCGACACCGCGGCCGAGGACGGCATCGACCAGCGCATCCGCTTCCACCAGCGGATCGTCGCCGCCGAGTGGTCGACCGAGGACGCGCGCTGGACCGTCACCGTCGAGCACACCGACAGCGGCGAGCGCTCCACGCTCACCTGCGGGTTCCTCTTCTCCTGCACCGGCTACTACCGCTACGACCACGGCTACCAGCCCGAGCTCCGGGGCCGGGAGGACTTCGAGGGCGACTTCGTCCACCCCCAGCACTGGCCGGAGGACCTCGACACCGCCGGGAAGCGCATCGTCGTCATCGGCAGCGGGGCCACCGCCGTCACCCTCATCCCCTCCCTCGCCCGCACCGCCGAGCACGTCACCATGCTCCAGCGGTCGCCCACCTACATCGCCACCCTGCCGGCGAAGGACCCCGTGGTGCAGGTCCTGCGCCGGGTGTTGCCGGCCCGGTGGTCGGCCCCTGTGGTGCGCTGGTTCAAGGCCCTCACCACCCAGGCCTCCTACAACCTGAGCAAGCGCCGGCCCGACCTCGTCCGCAAGGTGCTGCGGCGCATGACCGAGCGCCAGCTGCCCGACGGCTACGACGTCGACACCCACTTCACGCCCCGCTACGACCCGTGGGACCAGCGGGTGTGCGCGGTGCCCGACGGCGACCTGTTCCGGGTCCTCCGCGACGGCTCGGCGTCGGTGGTCACCGACACCATCGACGCCATCACCCCCCACGGCATCCGCCTCGACTCCGGCGAGGAGCTGCCCGCCGACGTCATCGTGTCGGCCACGGGCCTCGAGGTGCTGTTCCTCGGCGGCATGGAGGTCTCCGTCGACGGAGAGGCCGTCGAGCCCTCCGAGCGCATGGCCTACAAGGGGATGATGCTCGAAGGTGTGCCCAACATGGCCCTGGCCATCGGCTACACCAACGCCAGCTGGACCCTGAAGTGCGAGCTCACCTGCGAGTACGTCACCCGCCTGCTGACCCACATGCACGAGCGGGGCCTGCGCCAGTGCACCCCCCGCAACGACGACCCCTCGGTCACCCACGAGCCGCTGCTGCCGCTCACCTCGGGCTACGTCACCCGGGCGGCGGGCCGCATGCCCAAGCAGGGCTCGCGCTTCCCGTGGAAGGTGTACCAGAGCTACCTGAAGGACCACCGGGCCATGCGTCGCAGCGACGTCGTCGACGACGTCATGCGCTTCACCAACCCCGCCCCGGGGCCCTCCCGACCCGCGGCCCCGGCCGTCCGCGACGAGGAGCCCGCCCTGGCCTGATCGGCCGTCCCACGGCTGCCCGTGGCGAGCGCGACGCAGACGAGAGGCTCCGAAGGAGCCCGCTGCTGGGTGCCTCGGCGTCGTCCGTCCTCGGTACATGAGGACGGGGGTCTCCCGGTGACCGGTACCGAGAACGGGTGCGGCGGCGGCCTCGGCGGTTCTCGGTACGGGAGTGCGGGGGTCTCCCGGTCGCCGGTACCGAGAAGCGAGGGGGGCGGACGGCACCCCTGCGCTCGGTCACCGCCGCGGGTCGACCGCCTCGACGGGTGGGCCGACGTAGTCGACGCGGGTGCGCATGAAGGTGGGGCTGTCGTACTGCTCCAAGGCGTGGGCCACCCACCCCGCGGTGCGGGCCAGGGCGAAGGTGGCCTCGCCCGCCCCGGGCACCATGGCGGCCACGTAGGACACCGCCCCCAGGGCGGCATCGACGTTGGGGTGCAGGCCGGTGCGGTCCCGGGCGCCGTCGAGGACGGCGCGCGCCAGCGCGGCCCGCCCGGGCGCCGCGTCGAGGGCGTCGAGGCGGTCGAGCAGGGCCGGCGCGCGGGGGTCGCCGTCGGGGTAGAGGGGGTGGCCGAAGCCCGGGATGCGCTCGCCCCGGTCGAGGCGGTCGGCCAGGGTGCGCTCGGCGCCGACCCGAGCGGCCTCGTGGAGCAGGGCCTCGACCCCGATCGACGCCCCGCCGTGGCGCAGGCCGCCGCACACGCTGAGCCCGGTCCCCACCACCTCGTAGACGTCGGCCCGGACCATGGCCGCGGTGCGCACCGCGAGGGTGGAGCTGGGGAGCTCGTGGTCGGCCAGCAGGACCAGGGCGGCGTCGAGCACGTCGACCCGGGCCGGGGTGCGGGGCAGGGTGGTCAGCCGGGTCCAGAGCACCTCGGCCATGGAGCGGGCGGGCTCGACGCGTCGGGCCTCGCGCCCGTCGGCCCGGGGCAGGCCGTGGACCAGCAGGCGCAGCAGACGCCGGGCCGCGGGCACGACGACGTCGGGCTCGGTGCGGTGGCGCACCGGGTCGGCGGCCGCGGCGACGGCGGCGATGATGCGGTAGCGGTCGAGCGGGAGGCACTCCACGCTGGCCGCGGCCTGGGCGGCCAGCACGTCGTCGAGGGCGGAGGCGTCGAAGGGCCAGCGCACCTCCGAGGGCCACGACCCCTGCCACAGCCACTCGGCCACCTCCTCGAAGCGGTGGGTGGCGGCGGCACCTACCGCATCGACGCCGCGGTAGGCGTAGCGCCCCTCGGCGATGAGCGTGAGCGACGACGGGAACACGAGCGCCGGGAGGGCGCGGGTGCGGCGCCCGGCCCGCACCAGCCGCTCCACGTCGCGGGCGGCGAAGGTGCTGGGCCCGCCGGGCGTGCGGCGACGGTCGATGAGACCCCGGCTGACGTAGGCGTAGAGCGTCTCGGGCTTCACCCCCAGACGGTCGGCCGCCTCGGCCGTGGTGAGACGATCGGCGCCGCTCACCGGCGCCCGGCGCGGGTGGTGTTGATCACGGCTCAAGATTGATCAACATGGACGATGGTGTCAAGGTCGACGGCATGGACGAGACGACAGTGCAGGAGCGGCCCCAGACCCGGACCGTGGCCGACCTCATGAGCAGCCCGGTGGTGTCGACCCGGGCCGACGACTCCCTGGGCGCCGCGGCCCGGGCCATGGTCGTGGCCGGGGTGGGGTCGGTGGTGGTGGTCGGCGACGCAGGGCCGCCGGTGGGGATCCTCACCGAGCGCGACGTGGTGCGGGCGGCCGAGGCCCACGCCGACCCGGAGGCGGACCCGGTGGCGCGGTGGATGACCGCCGCCCCCGACCTGGCGGCACCCGACACGCCGATCGACGAGGCCCTGGGCCGCCTCTCCGACCACGGCTACCGCCACCTGCCGGTGGTCGACGGCGACGAGCTCGTGGGCATCGTCTCCATGCGCGACCTCATGCGCATCGCCAGCCTCCGCCCCGCCGGCGAGGTGTGGACCGGGGTCTCCACCGGGCCGGGAGGTCGAGGCGCCAGCCGAGACGGGGGCCCGAGCGGCCCGGTGCCGACGGAGGAGGCACCAGGGGCGGACGGGACGGTTGGTGGTCTCCGAGGCGCCGGCCGAGGAGATCGAGCGGTCGTCCCAGATGTCCCGCGTGGACTGCACGGCGTGGTCGTGACCGAGACCGAGGTGGGCGACGTGCGGGGCCAGGAGGGGTTCTTCCACTACCGCCAGCACTCCGGCGTGGAGCTGGCCGAGAAGCGGTCGTTGGAGGACGTGTGGGCCCTGCTGTTCGACGGGGCACTGCCCGAGGGCGGGGCCCGCACCGCCTTCGCGGCCGAGGTCGCCGCCGCCCGGGCCCTGCCCGAGGGGCTCGACGCCGTGGTCCGCGACGTGGCCGCCCGGGCGCCGGGCACCGGTCCGCTCGACGGCCTGCGCACCGTCCTCTCCGCAGTGGCCGCGGCCGAGCGCTTCGGGCCCACCTACGACATCGATGCCGTCGCCCTGCGGGCCGACGGCCTCCGCCTGGCCGCGGTCACCCCGACGGTGGTGGCCGCCCTCCACCGGCTGGGCCAGGGCCTCGAGCCCGTCGCCCCCCGGGCCGACCTGGGCCACGCGGCCAACTACCTGTGGATGGTCCACGGCGTCGACCCCAGCCCGGAGGCGGCGCGGGCCGTCGAGCAGTACCTGGTGCTCACCGTCGACCACGGCTTCAACGCCTCCACCTTCACCGCCCGGGTGATCGCCTCCACCGGTGCCGACCTGGGCGCGGCCGTCGTGGGGGCCCTGGGTGCGCTCTCGGGCCCGCTCCACGGCGGTGCCCCCAGCCGGGCCCTCGACCTACTCGATGCCATCGGCACCCCCGACCGGGCCGAGGCCTTCATCCGGGGGGCGGTCGAACGTGGCGAGCGGATCATGGGCTTCGGCCACGCCGTCTACCGCACCGACGACCCCCGCTCGGTGCTGCTGCGCGACGTGGCCCAGCGCCTCGGCGGCGACCGGGCCGACATGGCCGTCGCCGTCGAGCGCCTGATCGTCGCCAGCCTGGCCGAGCTCAAGCCGGGCCGAGAGCTCTACGCCAACGTGGAGTACTACGCCGGCGTGGTGATGGAGGCGGCCGGCCTGCCGCCGTCGCTGTTCACCCCCACCTTCTCGGTGAGCCGGGTCATCGGCTGGTGCGCCAACGTGCTCGAGCAGGCCACCGACAACCGCATCATCCGCCCCAGCGCCCGGTACGTCGGGCCCCCGCCGCCGCAGCCGGTCGCCGCGCCGGCCTGACGGGTGCGGCCCCGGTCCGCACCCGGGATGATGGGGCGGTGGACGACGACCTCTTCGCCCAGGTGCACGACGTGGTGCGGGCCCTCGGCGGACCCCACGTCGACGGCGTCCACGCCCGGGTCCGCCGGTACGGCATCAAGCTGTGGACCGGTCCGGCCCAGCCCACCCGCCTCCACTACGAGGCCCAGGTGCTGGGCCGCCAGCACGTCGACGGGAAGGCGGGCGTGGCCCTCGAGGTCGGCTTCCACGCCGAGCACCGCGACGAGGCCGAGAACGAGGCCGCGCTGGCCAGCCTCCTGGCGGTCGAGGACCGCTGGCGGCCCCGCCTGGGCACCGAGGCCACCGCCGGCCCCTTCCTCGGGGCACCGCACTGGCGGCGGCTCTCCGACGTGTGGCTGGAGCCCGACCTCGGCGCCGACGACGTCGCCGTCGAGCTGGGCAGCCGCCTGGTCGACTACGTCGAGTCCCTCACCCCGCTCCTGCCCGACCCCTGAGTCGCCCGCCTGGCGGCCGCCGGGACCGCCGGCCCGACCACCTCGGCGCCGGGCGCCCGCCGGCGGCCCGACCTAGGTTGGTCGGCCGAAGCGACGCGAGGAGCAGGCGATGGCCGCAGTCATGGACGCACCCCAGACGATCCACCGGGGCGAGGACGAACTCCCCTTCGTCGACCTCGGGGCCGAGGGCCAGCTCCAGGTGCTCCAGGTCGACCTGGCCAACGGCGTGTGGGTGATCCGCAACCGCTTCGACCCCGGCACCGTGGTCCAGACCCACAAGCACACCGGCCACGTCTACGCCTTCACCCAGTCCGGTCGCTGGTACTACGCCGAGACCCCGGAGTCGGCCAGCACCGCAGGGTCCTACCTCTACGAGCCGGCCGGCTCGATCCACACCCTCACCGTGCCCGAGGACAACACCGAGCCGACCGACGTCTGGTTCACGATCCACGGCGCCAACCTCAACCTGGGGGCCGACGGCAACGTCGAGATGGTGATCGACGCCCAGCTCATCCTCGAGGTCTACCGGGGCCTGTGCGCCGAGCAGCACGGCCTCACCGACCCGCCCGTCGTGGTGCTCGACGTCTGAGCGGCGGCCTCAGACCGAGACGGCCACCCCGGCGCGCAGCCGCTCGGCCAGCAGGGCCAGGCGGGGCGCCAGCTCGTCGGGGCCCTCCACCACGATCGGGAAGCAGGTCGCCACCATGGCGACCAGCGTGTCGAGCCACTCCGGGCCCTCGGCCTTGAGCCGCACCCGGCTGTGGCCGGCGTCGACCGGATCCACCTGGGCATCGGCCCACCGCAGGGCGGACCGGACGTCGTCGACCGCGCCCTCGGCCAGCAGGGTCGCGGTGTGGGGGAGGGGAAGGGCGCCGAGCGAGTCGGCCACGTAGGTGGCCGCGTCGCCCCCGGGGATGGGGCGGGGTGAGAAGCGGGCGCCGGCCAGGCGGGCGTCGGCCAGGCGGTCGACGCGGAAGGTCCGCCAGCCGTCGCGCCGCACGTCCCACGCGGCCAGGTACCAGCGGCGCCCGGCCGAGACCAGCTGGTGGGGTTCCGCCAGGCGCCGCGAGTCCTCGCCGTCGCGTCGTCGGTAGTCGAACCGGACCTGCTCGTGGTCCCGGCACCCCTGGGCCAGCACGGCGAGGGCGTCGGCGTCGACCATCGGGCCCTCGCCCCGCCAGCGCAGCTGGCTGACGTTGTCGTGCACCGCGCTCACCCGGCGCCGCAGGTGGTCGGGCAGCACCTGCTCGAGCTTGGCCATGGCCCGCAGGGAGGTGTCCTCGATGCCGGCCACCGACGCCCCGGCCGCGGCCCGCAGGCCCACCGCGATGGCCACGGCCTCCTCGTCGTCGAGCAGGAGGGGCGGCATGTGGGCGCCGGCGGCCAGCTTGTAGCCGCCGGCGATGCCCGGCGCCGCCTCGACCTCGTAGCCCAGGGTGCGGAGCCGGTCGATGTCGCGGCGGAGGGTGCGGGCGCTGACCTCGAGGCGGTCGGCCAGCTCCCCGCCCGACCAGGACCGGTGGGTCTGGAGCAGCGAGAGGAGCTGGAGCACCCGCCCGGTGGGGTCGTTGGTCATGGCCCCCCAGCATGGCCGGTGATGCGGTCAGGATGTGGCCGCAGGGAGGACGGGGAGGGGGATCAGGGGACGAGCTGGAGGGTGCAGGGCACCGGGCGGGGGTGGGCCGGGTCGAGGGCGTTGTCGACCAGGGCGATGGCCCGGGGGTCGTAGACCACGCCCAGGTGCTCGGAGCGGTCGATGCGGCACCCGTCCTGGAGGACGTGGTTGGTGACCGTCGGGCCCGACAGGAACTGGTTGGTGTAGGGCGTGACGACCTCGTCGTCGCGGCTCACGATGGTCGTGTAGTCGACGCCCGGCACGGTGTCGCCCCCGGCGTCGAGGGTGGCGTTGGTGGACGAGCCGATGATCTGCTGCTCGGCCGCGGGGGTCAGCGCACCGATGCCGGCGGTGAGGCCGAAGGCCCGGGCCAGGGTGCCGAGGCCGAACAGGGTGGTGCCGTGGTTGCTGGGGGCGATGCCGACCAGGGTGTGGACCTCGGCTGCGCCGCCCAGGAACCTCAGGTACCACCGGGGGAGGATGCCGCCGCCCTGGCTGTGGCCGACGATGTCGACCTCGGGTGCGCCGGTGGCGGCCAGGACCCGGTCGACGAAGGCGTCGACCTCGACCGCCGCCGCAGGGATGTCGCCCGCACCGCGGATCGGGTAGGGCGAGGCGCTGGCGCCGTAGTCGAAGGCGAACACGCAGTACCCCTGGTTGGCCAGGTCGGGCGAGAGGCGCTGCCAGGCGTTGGTCATGTTGCCGTAGGTGCCGTGGAGGAGGACCACGGGGCGGGGGTGGGCCGCGGTCGGGTCGCAGGCCCAGTCGTTGGCCCCGGGTGGGGCCTCGCCCCAGTGGAAGGCGTTGTAGGCGATGGCGCCCGTGTAGGTGGTGGCGTGGGGTCGGGCCGTCGCCGCGCCGGCGGCCGACGGGGCCAGCAGGGACAGCACCGCGGCGACGGCGACGGCCACCACCAGGCGCAGCGAGCGTCGGGGCCGGTGCGATCGGGGGGCGGAGGGGCGCGCGTCGTGGGGAGCCATGGCACCCGTGTTCCCACCCCGGCCCGGTGTGAACCCCGTCACCCCGGGCGGCCGGGACCGGCGGGCCCGCCGGTCGCTACCGTCCGCCCCGTGAGCCTCGACGTCGCCGCCGGTCCCGAGGGCCACGGGCGCGGTCGACGGCACCGCCGGCACGGCGCGGGGTCGCCCGGCGCGGCGCGGCGGCCGGGCCGGAGGCCGCCGGTGAGCGACGCCACCTCCCCGAGGGCGCGCTGGTCGCCGTCCACCGGGAGAGCCCGGTCGTCGACGACGTGGCGGCGCGGTGGGCGCCGCCCTCGACGCCCTCGACCTCGCCGCGGTCCGGCCCGGCGACACCGTCGCCCTCACCGGCGGGAGCCGGGGCATCGCGGACGTCGTCGTGCGCCCTGCGGGCCGTGGTCGACCGGGTGCGGGCCCTGGGGGCGACGCCGTTCCTCGTGCCTGCCATGGGCAGCCACGGCGGGGCCACCGCCGAGGGCCAAGAGGCCGTCCTCACCGGCTACGGCATGACCCCCGAGGCGCTGGGCTGCGAGGTGCGGGCCTCCATGGACGTCGTCGACCTGGGTCGCTCCGCCCTCGGCATCCCCCTGCTCACCGACCGCGCCGCCCACGAGGCCGACCACCTCCTCGTGGTCAACCGGGTGAAGCCCCACACCATGTTCACCGGGGCGGTCGAGAGCGGCATCGCCAAGATGCTGGTGATCGGGCTGGGCAAGCACCGGGGCGCGGCCACCCACCACCGGGCCGTCACCGAGCACGGGTGGGACGCGGTGCTGGCCGACGTGGTGCCCGCCCTCGTCGCCCGCACGCCCCTCCTCGGCGGCGTCGCCCTGGTCGAGGGCCACGACGACCGCACCGCCCTGGTCGCCCCGGTGCGGGCCGACCACCTGCTCGACGACGAGGCACCCCTGCTGGCCCGGGCCCGCGCGTGGATGCCGCGCCTGCCCTTCGCCGAGGTCGACGTGCTGCTGGTCGACCGCATCGGCAAGGACATCAGCGGCGCCGGGCTCGACACCAACGTGGTGGGCCGCAAGGACGCCCTCCACGACCACCGCCGGCCGTCCACCCCGGCCGAGGTGCGGGTGCGGGTCATCGCCGTGCGGGGCCTCACCGAGGCGACCCACGGCAACGCCCTCGGCATCGGCCTGGCCGAGCTCTGCCGCTCGCGGGTCCTCGACGCCACCGACTGGGAGGTCACCCGCACCAACGCCCTCACCGCCGGCGACGTGGCCGCGGCCATGGTGCCCGTCGCCCGCGCCACCGACGCCGAGGTGCTGGCCACCGCCCTGCCCCTCATCGGGCTGCGGGAGCCGGCGCAGGCCCGGGTCCTGTGGGTCCGCGACACCCTGCACCTCGACCGGGTGTGGGCCTCGCGGGCCCTGCTCGACGAGGCCGGGGACCGTCCCGACCTCACGGTCCTCGGCCCGCCCGGCCCCCTGCCCCTCGACGCCGACGGCGACCTGCCCGACCTCCTGCCCCTCGACTGACCAGCAGACGGCGCCGCACCACCCGTCCCTCCGTCGGACGCCCGCCCGTAGCCTCAGGGTGTGGACGCCGACGTGACCGAGGCCCTCGCCGCGCTGCTGGGGGTGGGCGTCGTGGGCACCCGACCGGTGGGCGGCGGCGACGTCGCCGCCTCGTCCCGGGTGGAGCTGGCCGACGGACGGGTCGTGTTCGCCAAGACCCACCGCCGGGCGCCGCCGGGCTTCTTCACCACCGAGGCGGCCGGGCTGTCCTGGCTGCGAGACGCAGGTGCGCTGCCCGTCCCCGAGGTGCTGGCCGTCGCCGACGACCCGCCGCTGCTGGCCCTGGGGTGGATCGACGAGGGCGCCTCCCAGCCCACGACCGAGGAGGAGCTGGGTCGGGGTCTGGCCGCCCTCCACGCCGCCGGCGCTCCGTCCTTCGGGCGGGAGGACCGCCGGACCACGGGGTCCCGCGCGCTGCCCAACGACCCGGCGCCCTCGTGGGCCACCTTCCTCGCCGAGCGCCGGTTGCGACCGCTGGCCGACCTGGCCGAGGCCGAGGGCGCCCTGTCGGACCGGGCGGTGGCCGAGCTGCGGTCGGTCGCCGACGGGATCGACCGCCTGGTCGGCCCGGACGAGCCGCCGGCCCGGCTCCACGGCGACCTGTGGGCCGGCAACCGACTGGTCGACCGCGAGGGGCACAGCTGGCTCATCGACCCGGCCGCGTTCGGCGGGCACCGCGAGTGGGACCTGGCCATGATGCGGCTCTTCGGCGGCTTCGGGCCCCGGGCCTTCGCCGCCTACGCCGAGGTCGCGCCCCTGGCCGACGGCTGGGAGGAGCGGGTGCCGCTGCACCAGATGGCACCGCTGGTGGTGCACGCCGTCAAGTTCGGCGGGGGCTACGCCGCCGCCGTCGAGGACGCCCTGGCTCGCCTCCGCTGACCGGGCCCCCGTCGGACGGGGAGGTCGGTGCCCCCGGGTCGTCGATGACCGGTCGTCGCCGCCCCGTCGCGCGCGCCAGCCTGGGGCCACCCGACCAGGAGGCCCCCGTGCCCGACCCGTACGCCGCGTTCCCCGACCTCGCCTTCGACCGCCCCGCCCCCGCCGTGCTGCGCATCACCCTCGACGCGCCGGGGCTCAACGCGGTGTCGCCGGCCGTGCACCAGCAGCTGGCCGACGTGTGGCCGGCCATCGACCGCGACCCGGACGTCCACGTCACCCTCCTCCGCGGCGCCGGCAAGGGCTTCTCGGCCGGCGGCAGCTTCGACCTGCTGAGGGAGATGGTCGAGGACGAGGCCGCCCGGGCCCGGGTGCTGCGCGAGGCGCGGGACCTGGTGCTCAACGTCATCGCCTGCTCCAAGCCCATCGTGTCGGCGATCCACGGCCCTGCGGTCGGGGCCGGGCTGGCGGTCGGACTGCTGGCCGACGTGTCGGTGGTCGGCCGCTCGGCCACGATCATCGACGGCCACACCCGCCTGGGCGTGGCCGCCGGGGACCACGCCGCCATCTGCTGGCCGCTGCTGTGCGGCATGGCCAAGGCCAAGTACCTGCTGCTCACCTGCGACCCGCTCTCCGGTGAGGAGGCCGAGCGCATCGGGCTGGTGTCGCTGTGCGTCGACGACGACGAGGTCCAGGACCGCGCCCTGGCGGTGGCCACCCAGCTGGCCGAGGGGGCCCAGGGGGCCCTCCGGCTGACCAAGCACACCCTCAACCACTGGTACCGGGCCCAGACGGCCACCTTCGACGCCAGCCTGGCCTACGAGATGATGGGCTTCGCCGGCCCCGACGCCCGGGAGGGGCTGGCCAGCCTCACCGAGCGGCGGGCCCCGCGGTTCGGGCCACCCGGCGGCGAGTAGGGGTCCCGGGCGGCGTCGACGAGCCCGGACAGGTTGTGCCAGGCACATCCTGTCCGGGCCCTCCCCGTCGGCTCGGGTGGTCTTGGGTCAGAGGGCCTGGAGCAGCTCGGCCTTGAGGGCGGCCAGGTCGTCGGTGATCGACACGTGGTACACGTGCGGGTTGACGAGCCGGCGCACGCCGGGGTCGAGGCGGTCCACGTCGTCTCGACGCCGGGCTCGGGCCGCCTCCACGTCGTCGAGGGCGTCCTGGCCCCCGTCGGCCACCACCGCGCCGGCCCGCACGACGGGCTCCAGCAGCGCCTCGGCCTCGGACCACCCGTCGGCCGCGACGGTGCGGGTCATGTCCGAGCGACCGTGGTGGCGGAGGTGCAGCTCGGTCCCGGGTGCGAGGTGCTCGTCGGCGGTGGCGAGGACGTCGGCGGTGGCCGTGCCCTCGGTGTCGTAGATGCGCCACAGGCCCTTGGCCCCGGGGTTGAGCACCTTCTCGGGCGTGTCGGAGCGCTTGATGGCCGGCGCCCAGGCGCCGCCGTCGTCGACCGCCACCAGCTTGTAGACGCCGTCCAGGCTGGGTGCCCCGTGGCTGGTGGCCAGCCGGGACCCGACGCCGAACACCAGCCGGTCGACCACCGCGTCGGCGTCGAGCCCGGCCCGGGGGGCCTCGGTGGCGATCTGGGTGAGGATCTGCCAGATGGCCAGCTCGTCGAGGCTGCTGGAGAGGACGATCGTGGTGGCGGGGAACCCGGCGTCGTCGAGCATCCGGGCCGAGCGCACGGCGAGGTGGGCCAGGTCGCCCGAGTCGAGGCGGATGCCCACCGGCTCGTGGCCCCTGCGTCGGAGGTCCTCGAAGGTGGCGATGGCGTGGGGCACGCCGGAGCCGAGCGTGTCGACGGTGTCGACCAGCAGGAGGCAGTCGTCGGGGTAGGCGTCCGCGTAGGCCGCGAAGGCGTCGCCCTCGTCGTGGCCCAGGGCGAGGAACAGCTGCACCATCGAGTGGGCGTGGGTGCCGCTGGGCGTGATGCCGGTGGCGTAGCCGACCGCCGCGTTCGACGTGGACGACGCCCCGCCCACCAGCGCGGCGCGCGACGCGGCGTCGGCCCCCGCCCCGGCGGCCCGGCGCATGCCGAACTCGAGCACCGGCCGGCCCCGGGCCGCCTCGGCCACGCGGCTGGCCTTGGTGGCGACCAGCGTCGGGAAGTTGAGGGCGTTGAGCAGCGGTGTCTCCAGCAGCTGGGCCGCGGCCAGCGGACCCTCGACCACGGTGATGGGGGTGTTGGGGTGCACCACCCGCCCCTCGGGCACGGCGGTGAGGTCGAGGCCGTCGAAGCCGACGGTGGCGAACCAGTCGAGGAAGTCGTCGCCGAAGAGCTGCTGGCCGGCGTTGCCGCGGTGGCCCCGCAGGACCTCGACGTCGTCGGCCGTGGCCCGCGTCGTGCCCATCCAGCGGGTCAGCGCGGCCAGCCCGGCGGCCACGCCGTAGCCGGCCTGGTGGGTGCCGTAGTCGGGGTTGGTGCGGTAGAAGTGCTCGAAGCGGACGCGCCGGTCGGCCAGGCCGGCCCGGAAGTACAGCTGGGCCATGGTGAGCTGGTACTCGTCGGTCGAGAGGATCCCACGCACCCCTCCGACGCTACGGCCGCCGCGACGACGTCACGAGGTGCCAGGCACCTCGTGACGCTCAGGGCGCCGGGAGGGTGACGGTGACGGTGGTGCCCGGGTCGGCGGCGTGGCGGGCCACCGTGACCTGCCGGGCGCCGGGGCGCACGACCATGGCGTGGGCCGTGGTGTCGCGCTCCTCCAGGTCCTGCCGCCTGACCGTGACCTCCACCGGGACGGCGTCACCTGCCTCGACCTCGACGCGCGCGAAGCCCACCAGCCGCCGCCGGGGCGCCCCGTCGCGCCGGGCGTAGACCTGGACGACGTCGGAGCCGGCCCGGTCGCCGGTGTTGCGCACGGTGGCCCGGACCCGCAGCGCCGACCCCTCCTCCACCGCCACGTCGACGGTGTCCACCGCCCACGTCGTGTAGCTCAGGCCCCAGCCGAAGGGGTGGGCCGGCGCGAGCCCCCGCCCCTCGGCCCGCCACCAGCCGTGCTCGGCGTCGTAGGTCGCCTCGGTGGCGTGGGCGTCGAAGGGGGGCAGGTCGGCCTCGCCGACAGGGACGGTGAAGGGCAGCCGGCCGGAGGCGTCGACCACGCCGGTCAGCACGTCGGCCAGCCCGCCGCCCGCCTCCATGCCGCCGTACCAGGCCTGGACCACGGCCGGGACCTCCTCCTCCCACTCGGAGGCCAGCAGCGCGCTGCCGCCGACCAGGACCACCACGGTGCGGGGCGCGGCGGCGGCCACGGCGCGCACCAGGGCCACGTGGCCGGGGTCGAGGCGCAGCGAGCGCCGGTCGCCGCCGGTGCCGAAGCCGCCGCCGCGGCCCCGCGCCGCCACGTGGGCGGGCGTCTCGATGGCGTCGCCCGCGGCCACCTCGGCCCGGTGGGCCTCCGCCGCGGCGGGGTCGTCGGGCGGCGGGAGGAGGTGGGAGAGGTGGCCGGTGTCGCCGATGAACTCGCCCTCGTCGGCTGCGGTGCAGCCCACGACCACGACGGCCACGTCGGCCTTCGCCGCGGCCCGGGCCGCGGCGGTCGGGTCGTCGTCGCCGACGTGGTCCACCTCGGCGCCGGGGAGCGCGGTGCGCAGGCCGGCCAGGATCGTCGTCGCCTCGGGCGGCCAGACGTCGGAGGACCCGGCGTCGCCCAGGTTCACCGCCGCGGCCAGGTCGCCCACCACCGCGACCGACCGCAGGGCGCCGACGTCGAGGGGCAGGACCGGGGTGCCGTCCACGGGCTCGTTGCGCAGCAGCACCACCGAGCGCCGGGCCGCCTCGCGGGCCAGTGCCCGGTGGGCGGGGTGGGCCAGCGCCTCCCGGCCCGGGCGGGGCCGGTCGAGGACCGGTGCGAAGCGCAGGCGGGTGGCGACCACCCGCCCGGCGGCCCGGTCGACGTCGGCCCACGACGCGGTGCCGTCGGCCAGCGCACCGGGCAGGGCGCGGGCGCGGATCATCCGGAACGGCATCTCCACGTCGAGCCCGGCCCGCAGCGACGCCGCCGCGTCGCGGAGGCCGAAGATGAAGTCGCTGATGGTGAAGCCGGTGAAGCCCCACTCGTCGCGCAGCACGTCGGTGAGCAGCAGCCGGCTCTCCCCGCACCACTCTCCGTCGACCGCGTTGTAGGCGCTCATCACGCACGCCACCCCCTCGTCGACGACGCGTCGGAAGTGGGGCAGGAACACCTCGTGGAGGGCGACCTCGTCGACGGCCACGTCGACGCTGAAGCGCGCCTCCTCCATCGAGTTGCACGCCAGGTGCTTGACGCAGGCCATGGCGTGGCGCTGCACGCCGCGGGTGAGGGCGGCGCCCATCTCGCCCACGTGGTGCGGGTCCTCGCCGTAGGTCTCCTGGGCTCGGCCCCACGCCGGGTGCCGGAGCAGGTTGACGCACACGCCACCGAAGAGGTCGGCCCCGACGGCCCGCAGCTCGCGCCCGATGGCCTCGCCGATGCGCTCCTCGAGCTCGACGTCCCAGGTGGCTCCGCGGGCCATGCTGACCGGGAAGCAGGTGGCCCGGTCGACCACCACGCCCCGCGGGCCGTCGGCGAAGGCGATGCCGGGCAACCCGAGGCGGTCGATGCGACCCGAGCGGAACGGGGCGCGGTGGTAGCCGCCCCGACCCAGGTGCTCGATGCCGGCCCAGAAGGGCGCATCACCGTCGAGGCAGGCCAGGCGCTCCTCGGGCGTCATGGCCGCGACCAGGCGCCGGGCCTGCTCCTCGGCTGCGTCGGCCACGGGCGGAGCGTACGGGAGGCCGGGGTGCGGTCGCGGCAGGGTCCGGGTCGGCTAGCACTGGTCCGTGGCGTGGCGTGGCGTGCGCATCCCGGCGGCTCTGGCGATGGTCCTGGCGCTGGCCGCCCCGGCCTGCGGGTGGGGCGGCTCCGACGAGCCCGGCGGATCCGCGACCACCGACGCGACCGCGCCGACCCCGCAGACCGAGGACGTCCTCCCGCCCCACGAGCGGCTCTGCGACCTGGGACGGGACAACGACCAGGGCGTGGCCGGCCACGACCTGGCCGCCTCCACCCGGCTCCCCGACGGCAGCGCGCTGTTCGCCTTCGGCGACACCTACCTCGGCACGGTGGACGGCGACGTCCGCACCACCACCGGCCTGCTCAACCAGTCGGCCGCCATCATCCCCGCCGGCGAGGGCATCTGCTCGGACCAGATCCGCTACCTGACCGGCGCCGACGGCCAGGTGCGCGACCTGCTCCCCCCACCTGCGGTCGACGGCACCGTCTACTGGCCGGTCGACCTGGCCGTGCACGACGACCAGGTGTGGATGCTCTTCCGCTGGGTGCGGCGGACCGGCGACGGCGTCCTGGACCTCGAGACCCTCGGAACCGGCCTGGCCGTGGCCGACCCGGACGACCTGGAGTTCCACCCCCTCCTGCGGCTCCTGGAGGACGACGGCCGGCCCCTCCCCACGGCCCTGGTGGGGACCGACGACGGCCTCGTCACCCTGGTGTGCGGTGAGGGTGGCTCCACCACCTGTCGCCTCCATGCCGTCGACACCGAGCAGGCACGGATCGGTGAGGCACTCGACGCGCCGCCCGTCGACCTGGCCTTCGCCGAGATGGGCCTGGGCCGCGTCGAGGTGGACGGGCGGGAGCGATGGCGGGTCTCGGCCCTGCCCACGTCGTGCGGGACGCTGCAGGTGGCCGTGCTGGGTGACGACGGGTGGGACGTCGAGCCCGTCCTCGACACCGAGTCCCAGGCCGGGGGCGCCTGCTACGCGGGCCGGGTCCAGGAGGCCTTCTCCGACGCCGAGGAGCTCGACGCCACCTGGGTGGAGAGCCCCGAGCGGCGCTCGGACGGCGACGTCTACTGGCCCCACGTCGACCGCATCGACCTCGACGGCGGCTAGCCGCCGGTGGTCACGTGGTGCCAGGCACCACGTGACGCCTCGGTCGAGGGTCGCTGCCGGAGGGCGTCAGAGGTCGTCGGCCGCCGCGACCCCGGTGTCGCCCTCGGCGTCGCGCACGGCCTGCACCAGGTCGTCGCGGGCCCGGGAGACCCGGGAGCGGATGGTGCCCACCGGGACCCCGCACACCTCGGCGGCCTCGGCGTAGGGCAGGCCGACGACCTGGGTCAGCACGAAGGCCTCGCGCCGGTCGGGGTCCAGGCCGTCGAGCAGCTCGGCCAGGGCGGTGCCCTCGCCCACCGCCGGGTGCCCCTCCTGGTCGGCGGGGTCGGGCTGCTCCACCAGCCGGTGCCACAGCCGCCGGCCCCGGCCCCGCCGGCGGATGACGTCGGCGCAGGTCCGGCGGGTGATCGACAGGAGCCAGGCCCGGGCCGGGGCCTCGGCGCGGTAGCGGGCGAGGGCCGGGATGGCCCGCAGGTAGACCTCCTGGGTCACGTCGTCGGCCGACTGGGCGTCGACGAGGTGGGCCGCCAGGCGGTGGACGTCGGCCTGCGAGGCCCGCACGAAACCAGCCAGGCTGGGCTCGTCGCCGTCGCGGGCGGCCAGCGCCAGCTCGGTGAGGTGGTCCACGACGGGCCAGGGTGGTCGGCGGGGGTCGTCGGTGTCCACCCGACCGGGAACCGCAGGGGCGGGGGCGACGACCTCCACCCCATGCGCTGTGACGACTTCCGCGAGGCGGCCTCGGCCCGCCTCGACCACGAGGACCTGCCCGCCGGCGTCACCGGCCCCGGCCTCGACGCCCACCTCGAGGGCTGTGCCGACTGCCGGGCGTGGGCCGACACGGCCTCGGTCCTGCACCGCCAGGTGCGCGTCCGGCCCGCCGCGTCCCAGCCCGACCGCACCGAGGCCCTGCTCGCCGCCGTCCCCCTGTCGTCGCGCCCCCGCCCGGTCCGCCAGGGCGTGCGCTACGCCCTGCTGGCGGTGGGCCTCACCCAGCTCCTCCTCGCCCTGCCCGCCCTCTTCCTGGGCACGGACCTCGACGCCCCGGTGCACGTGGCCCGGGAGATGGGTGGCTTCGAGCTGGCCCTCGGCGTCGGGTTGCTGAGCGCGGCGTGGCGACCCCGCCTCGCCACCGGGCTGCTCCCGTTCGCCGCCGCCCTCGCGGGGTCGCTGCTCGTCACCGCGGTGGTCGACGTGGTGCGGGGCCAGGCCGTGGCCGCGACCGAGGCCCACCACGTCCTCGACCTGGCCGGCGTCGCGCTCCTCTGGCTGCTCCAGACCCGCCCGGGCCAGGCCCTCCGCGGCCGCATCGACCTCGTCGGCGCCTGACCGGGGTGGACAGGGTGTGCCTGCCACATCCTGTCCCCGCCGGCGGCGGCAGGGCGGTCAGCGGTGGCGGGCGAGGACGACGGCCTCGAAGAGGTCCGCGGTGCGGGGGGCCAGGCGGTCCCACGCCAGGGCCTCGCGCCGGACCAGGGCCGCCTCCCGGGCCGAGGCCAGGACGGCGGGGGTGAGGCCGTCGACGGCCTCGGCGACGGAGGTCGCGGTGTGGCCGGCGGGGATCCCGGCGTCGCCGAGGGCCTCGACCAGGTAGCCCCAGTCGCTGCGGAGCACGGGCAGGCCCAGGCCCACCGCGTCGGCCCCCGCCCCGGTGGCCAGCATCTCGCCGTCGGGGTCGAACACGAGGGCGAGCACGTCGCAGGTGGCCAGTCGGGTCGCGTAGGCGGCCGGGTCCACCATCCTGTAGGGCCGGGCGACCGAGATCCGGGGGTCGTCGGGCACGACGTCGCCCTCGCCCAGCGACCAGCACACCAGCTCCACGTCGTCGCGCCCGCTGGCGGCCACGCCGTCGAGCACCTCCTGGACCAGCTTCTCGGCCCGGGGTGCGCCCACGACGCCGATGCGCAGGGGGGCGGGTCCCAGGCCCAGGCGCCGTTCGGCCTCGGCCCGGTCGGGCAGGCCGGCCTCGGCCCACAGCCCGCCGAAGTGGCCGTGGGGGATCACCTCGTGGAGGCAGTCGGGGGAGAAGGCGTAGCGCTCCCGCATGCGGGCCTCGCCCCAGGCGCTGTGGTGGATGACCCCGCCCGCGGCCGCGGCCCACGCCGCGTAGATGGGGTCGAAGGCGTCGGCGTCCTTCTCGTGGGGGGTCAGGTTGTGGGCCGTCCACACCACCGGCACGTCGTGGTCGGCCAGCTCGGCGATGATCGCCTGGTGGGCGGCCAGGTCGTCGAAGGCCAGCCACTCGGGCCAGTGCAGGTGCAGCAGGTCGCAGGCCCGGAAGCGGGCCGGGCCGCCCGTCGCCCGCCAGCCCACCGGCGGGGGCCCCACCACGGCCCGGTCGGCCATGGGCCCGTACAGGGCCCGGCTGTAGTGGTGGTCGGGCTCGGTCGACGCGACCCGGAGCAGGGGCGTGACCCGGGCCCGGTAGGAGAGCTCGGTCCCGGGGTCGAGGTCGATCTGGTGGACCCGGGCGATCTCCGTGGTCGCCGTGCGCCACTCGGACAGGCCGTCGACGGTGACGGCGGTGGTGGCGTGGCCGGTGGCGCACTGCCACTCGACCCGCAGGGGTCGCTCGGCCACCTCGGGGATCGCGAGGCTGACGGTGCGGGGGGCCCGGGCGAAGGCGAGGTGGTCGTCGAGCACCACGGTGCGGCCCTCGACGGTGAGCCGGGCGGTCCGGGTGCCCTCCAGCGGGGGCCCGGGGTCGTCACCGTCGAGGCCCCGGCCCGAGACGGGGTAGCCGTCCCAGGTGGCGGTGAGCGAGCGGGGCCCGTGCTCGACCGACGTGGGCAGCCCGCCGGCCGTGTACCGGCTCAGCCCAGCGGTGACCAAGGGCGTCCACGTCGGGAGGTCGCGGTCGATGGGCACCTCCCACGTGCCCGGCTGGAACAGGGCCGGGAGGTAGTGGCTGCGGGTGATGCCCACGAAGGGCACCACCACGTCGACCCCCGGGCTGCGGTGGGCCCAGGCCCCGGCCGGGCGGGCGTCCTCGAAGGGGACCCAGTGCTCCCCGTCCGGGTAGGCGTCGGCGACGGGGGCGGCGACCAGGTCGGGGTCGGCCCTCTGCAGGGCGCCGGCGGCCCAGGCCACCTTCCCCAGCAGGTCGAAGGTGAGCTGGAGGCGCCGGGCCGGGCCCCGGTAGCCGTCCTGGTTGCGGTGGCGGTGGGCGGTGCTGACCCCGTCGGGGTCGAAGCCGGCCATCACCGTGTCGGCCGCGTCGGCCGCCCGGCGCAGCCACAGCGCGGCCCGGTCGGGGTCGTGGCCGTCGGCCACCGCGAGGGCGCCCAGCTCGAGGGTGAGGGCGGCGGCCAGGTCGCCGACCGAGCGGCCCCAGGCCACGGCCGAGCCGTCCCGGGCGCCGACGGTGGCCACCAGGTCGAGGGCCCGGCGCAGGCCGTCCTCCCAGACCGGGCCGATGCGCGGGGCCAGGGGCTGGCAGAAGAGCCAGACGTCGGCGGTGTAGATGTCGTAGCGGCCGACCCGGTCGTTGGAGTCGTCGAGCGCCCGCCGCGGGTTCTCGCCCAGCACCTCGGCCACCCGGGCGGTGAGCGCGTCGAGGCGGCTGGTGTCGTCGGTGAGGCCGAGGTCGAGGCGGCCCTGCTCGCAGCGCGACAGCACGGCGGCGTAGTTGCGGGGCAGCACGCCGGCGTCGAGCAGCTCCAGCCAGTCGGCGCTGTCGACCGCGACCTCCAGCTCGGCCCGCTGGGCGTCGTCGAGGTCGGCCACCAGCGGGTTGCCGGCGAAGGGCCCGGCCCGCAGGAGCGTCTCGGCGATGCGGTAGGAGAAGAAGGTGTGGGTCGAGGCGCCGTCGACCTCGCCCAGCAGGCGCACCAGCACGTCGTCGATCGCCTCGCCCGCCACGTCGTTCACGCCCGCCTCGGCCAGGTGGGTGAGGGTGAAGCAGACGTCGGCCCGCACGTCGGCGCCCACCTCGTGGCCGGCGAAGGCGCGGGGCAGGCGCCAGCCCGGCAGGTGGTGGCCCTCGGCCGCCTCCAGGGTGGCGACGGTCCAGGCCGTGAGCCGGGCGGACAGCTCCGCCGCGGTGGTCACGGTCGGGCCGCCGGGACGCTCGGGTGGGAGGTGGGGGGCCGCCGGTGGTGCATCGGCGGGGAGGTTAGGAGAGCGGTGCGGGGCGCTCGGCCGCGACCGCACCGTGGACCCGGAACCTGGCCGCGGGGCCGTCGGCGCCGCCCTGCCAGCGCAGGCGGAGCCCGTCCGGGCCGTCGGCGACCGAGGCCGTGCCCCCTCCGAGGGCCTCGACGGTGGCGGCGGGCCCGGCCCGCAGGCGGTCGACGGTGAGCTCGCCGTCGGGTCCCGCGCCGCGCACGGCCACGACCACCGCCCCGGCGTCGGTGGCGAGGCGGACCTCGTGGCCGTCGGCGGTGGTGGTGCCGGCCTCGACCCAGGGCCGGGTGCCGGCGACGCCGGGCGAGTCGGGGCCCACCGCGTCGGCCAGCCAGTCGAGGCGGCGGAGCTGGGGGTCGGGGATCTGGGCGTCGGTGCCCCGGGGGCCCACGTTGACCAGCAGGTTGCCGCCCTTGGCCACGATGTCGAGGAACGACCACACCAGCTCGTCGCGCGGGAGGAAGTGGTCCTCGTCCGACGCCCGGTTGAACCCGAAGCTCTTGTCCAGGCCCCGGACGCACTCCCACGCCTCGTGGTCGATGTCGGGCCGGACCGTGTACTCCGGGCTGCGCACGTCGTAGATCGGTGGCCGGGGCGGCACGATCCCCCGGTGCCGGGCCGCGCTGCGCCTGGCGCTGAGGTCGATGGCCCGGCGCGCCGGGGCCGAGGTCACCGCGGGCCAGGCCCGGGAACGGGGCAGGAAGCGGTCGTTGACCACGCCGTCGGGCACCGCCCGCCGGTAGTGCAGGACCAGGTCGCGGAGGTGGCGCACGTCACCTGGCCACATGATGTCGCCCCACAGCACGTCGGGCCGGTAGCGGGCGATGAGCTCGCGCACCTGGGCATCCGCGTAGGCGGGGTAGTCGCCACCGGGCAGGGCGGCCAGCAGGTCGCTGAACTGGCCGATGGGGTGGTCCTCGAAGGTCCAGTCCAGGCCGCCGGAGTAGTAGACGCCGAAGCGCAGGCCCTCACCCCGCACGGCCTCGGCCAGCTCGCCCACCACGTCGCGGCCCGTGGTCCAGCCGTCGACGTGCGGGTTGCGGACCTCGGAGGGCCACAGGCAGAAGCCGTCGTGGTGCTTGGTGACGAGCACGACGTAGCGGGCCCCGGTGGCGCGGAAGCGGCGGGCCCAGTCGGTGGGGTCCCAGGTCTCCAGGCCGGCGCGGAAGTCGTCCGCGAAGGAGGCGTAGTCGCGGCCGGGGTGGACCTCGCGGTGGTGGGCCGAGACGGGGCTGTCGGGGAACCGCAGGGAGTTCTGGTACCACTCCGTGTAGGGCGCCGAGGCCATGGGGTGGGGCGCGCCCGACGCCATGAGGTCGCCGATCTCGACGTCGACCGGCGCCCAGCCGGGCACCGACGCCGGCGTCCAGTGCACGAAGATCCCCAGCTTGGCGTCGCGCCACCAGGCGGGGACGGCGGGCCCGCCCCGCGCCGAGACCTGGCGCCGCCGGGGACCGCCGGCCCTGGTGGTCATCCGACCAACGCCTGGGACACGAGCTGGGACAGGTCGCTGCGGATCGGGTGGGTGCTCGACGGCAGCAGCTGGGTGAGGAACACCGCGGTGACGTCCTCGACGGGGTCGACCCAGAACGAGGTGCTGGCCGCCCCTCCCCACGTGTAGGTGCCGGGTGAGCCCAGGACCTTGTTGGCGACGGGATCCCGGGTGACGGCGACGCCGAGGCCGAAGCCCACGCCGTCGTAGGTCGTCTCCGCGAAGAGCGGGCGCCCGTACTGCTCGAGGTCCACGCCGCCGGGCAGGTGGTTCTGGGTCATGTACCGCACGGTGCGATCCGAGAGGAGGCGGACCCCGTCGGCCTCGCCGCCCCGCCGCAGCACGTCGGCGAAGCGCAGGTAGTCCGCGGCGGTCGACACCAGGCCCCCACCGCCGGAGAGGAAGCTGGGGGTGCCCTTGGCCACCGGGCCGATCTCGTCGAAGCGGGTGGCCCGCCCGTCCTTCCCCGGGACGTAGAGCCCGGCCAGCCGGTGGCGCTGGTCCTCGGGGAGGCCGAACCGGGTGTCGACCATGCCGAGGGGCTCGAGGATGCGCTCGGCCAGGAACGTGTCGAGGCTCTGGCCGGAGATCACCTCGACCAGGTGGCCCAGCACGTCGGTGGCCACCGAGTACACCCACTCGGAGCCCGGTTGGTACAGCAGGGGGAGCGACGTCCACGTCTCGCACGCCTGGGCCAGGTCGACGCCCGCGGGCCAGCCGAAGTCGTAGCCGTGGTCCCGGTAGAGGGCGTCGACCGGGTCGGCCCGGTGGAAGCCGTAGGTGAGCCCTGCGGTGTGGGTGAGCAGGTGCCAGACCCGGACCGGCTCGACGGCCGGCTCGGTCTCGATCCCGGTGCCGGAGCCGGACCGGTAGACGTGGAGGTCCTCGAAGCACGGGATCCACCGGCACACCGGGTCCTTCAGGGCGAAGCGGCCCTCCTCGTAGAGCATCATCGCCGCCACCGAGGTGACCGGCTTGGTCATCGAGTAGATGCGGAAGATCGTGTCGTCGGTGACCGGCAGGCCCGCCTCGGCGTCGCGGTGGCCGGCCCGGGCCACGTGGGCCAGGCGACCGTGGCGGGTCAGGGCGAAGAGCCACCCCGCCAGCCGCCCGTCGTCGACGTAGCGGGCGAAGTGCTGGTCGATGCGGGCGAGGCGCTCGGCGTCGAGGCCGACCTCGCCCGGCTCGACCTCCACGTCGAGGGCGGCCGCGGGGTTCTCCGTCGTCGTGGTCACGGGGCCGCACCGTAGGGCGGGGCCGCCCCCTCCCGCCGGGGTCGGGTCGGCCCGGCCGGCCCTCAGCCCTCGTCGGTCTCCAGGGTGGCCACGCCGGGGCCGGCCTCGGCCACGACCTCCTCCAGGGTGCTGATCCCGGCGGGGTCGTCCTTGAGGAAGGCGTCGAAGAAGTCGAGCGTGGCGAGGGTGGCCACCGTCGAGGTCGGGTCGGCCAGCCCGGTGACGTAGGGCGGGATGTGCTCACCGCCGACGAGGGTGACCAGCCACCACGGTGGGCCGACCTCCTCGGCCACCGCCGCGGCCCGGTCGTAGGGGACGGTGCCGTCGGCGTCGCCGTGGACGATGAGCAGGGGCGGGCCGTCCTCGACCGCCGGTCCTCCCTCGGGGTCGTCCGGTCCGCCCAGCCCCGGGACGTAGGACCCGGCCCACTCGGCCACCGCGTCGATGCGCTCGTCACGGCAGCACGGGTTGTAGCCGGCGCCGAGCGAGGTGAACCCGCCCAGGGAGTGCCCGGAGATGCCGACGCGCTCGGGGTCGACGGTCCCGGCCAGCGGGTCGCCGTCAGGACGGTCGAGGGCCCAGTCGATCAGGACCGACACGTCGTCGGGCTGGTTCGCCAGGTCCGGGGCCTGCGGCCCGGCCGGGGAGCCGGCGGCGGAGAGGGGGTAGGTCGGGGCGACCACCACGTAGCCGGCCGACGCCCACACCCGCAGGGTGGCGGCGTAGGCCGGGCCGGTGCCGCCCAGCCCGTGGGAGAACACGACCAGGGGCCAGGGCCCCGGCTCGGCCGGGGCGTCGGCGGTGGCCTCGCCGTCGCCGGGGTCGCCCTCGGCGGGGTAGAGGACGAGCACCGGCAGGGTCCGCTCCGGCAGCTCCTCCTGGGCCCCCTGGGCGGGGGTGGTGCGGGTGTCGTCGACGACGGTGTCCTCGACCGACCCGACCGCGTAGGTGCCCGGCTCGGCCGGCGGCGGCGGGGCCGGGGCGGTGGTCGTGGTGGTGCCGGCCTCGGTGGTCGGCGCGGCCGTGGTGGTGGTGCCTGCGGTGGTGTCGTCGTCGTCCCCGCTGCACCCCGCCACCAGCAGCAGGGCGGCGGCCACGACCGCCGCGACCCGGGCTCGACGGCAGGGGGAGGAGGTGGTCCGGGGCAGGGGGGCGGGGGGCACCGCCGCACCCTAGGGGTGCCCCGGGCCGGCGGGACGGCGGCGTGGGAGCATCTGCACCCCGAGCCGAGGAGAGCACCGTGGCCCCCACGACCGACGCCAGCCCGCCCGCCACCGACACCGTCGACGTCGTCGTCCTGGGGCTCGGTCCTGGTGGCGAGGACGTGGCCGGCTCCCTGGCCGAGGCCGGCCTGTCGGTGGTCGGGATCGATGCCGGCCTGGTCGGCGGCGAGTGCCCCTACTGGGGCTGCATCCCCTCCAAGATGATGGTCCGGGCCGCCGACCTGCTGGCCGAGGCCCGGCGGGTGCCGGGCATGGCCGGCGAGGCCACCGTCACCCCCGACTGGGCGCCCGTCGCGGCCCGCATCCGCGAGGAGGCCACCGACGACTGGGACGACACCGTGGCGGTGGAGCGCTTCGAGGACAAGGGCGGCCGCTTCGTGCGGGGTCGGGGTCGGATGGTGGCCCCCGACCGCGTCGAGGTCGACGGCCAGGTGTTCGCGGCGACCCGGGCGGTGGTGCTGGCCACGGGCTCGTCGGCGTCGGTCCCGCCCATCGACGGGCTGGCCGACGCCCCCCACTGGACCAACCACGAGGCCATCGAGACCACCGAGGTGCCGGAGCGCCTCATCGTGCTGGGGGCGGGCGCCGTGGGCGCCGAGCTGGCCCAGGTGTTCGCCCGCTTCGGCAGCGAGGTCACCGTCGTGGAGGCGGCCGACCACGTGGTGCCCAACGAGGAGCCCGAGGCCGGGACGGTGCTGGCCGAGGCCTTCGCGGCCGACGGGATCACCTGCGTCACAGGGGTGGGCGCCGAGCGGGTCGACCACGACGCCGACGGCATCCGCGTCACCCTGGCCGACGGCCGGGTGGTCGCGGCCGACCGCCTGCTGGTGGCCACCGGGCGCCGGGTCGACCCCGGGGCGGTGGGGGCCGACGTGGTCGGCGTCGACCCCCACGGGCGCTCGGTCCCCGTCGACGCCCACATGCGGGTGGCCGACGGCGTGTGGGCGGTGGGCGACGTCACCGGCGAGGGCGCCTTCACCCACGTGGCCGTGCACCAGGCCGGCATCGCGGTGGCCGACATCCTCGGGCAGGACCACCCCCCGGCCGACTACAAGGCCCTGCCCCGGGTGACCTTCACCGACCCCGAGGTCGGGTCGGTCGGGATGACCGAGGCGGCCGCCCGCGATGCGGGGCTGGCGGTGGCCGTCGGGTCCACCGAGGTGCCCACCACGGCCCGCGGGTGGCTGCACGGGGTGGGCAACGCCGGGTTCATCAAGCTGGTGGCCGACACCGACCGGGGCGTGCTGGTCGGGGCCACCTCGGTCGGCCCCTGCGGGGGCGAGGTGCTGGGGCTCCTGGCCCTCGCCGTCCACGCCGAGGTCCCCCTCGCCACCCTCCGCACCATGATCTACGCCTACCCCACGTTCCACCGCGGCGTGCAGGACGCCCTCACCGACCTCGACGACGGCTGAGGTCGAGGCCGGTCGACCCGGGCCGTGTCCGATCCGTCCAAGACCGCTCCCGGGGACGGGCGTACCGTGCGCCGCATGCCCCCCACCTGTGACGCCATCGGCCTGGTCGCCTCCGACATGGCCGCCACCCTCGCCTTCTACCGCCTCCTCGGGCTGGACATCCCGGCCGAGGCCGACGCCGCGCCCCACGCCGAGGTCGACCTCGGCGGTGGGGTGCGGCTCATGGTCGACACCGAGGACACGATCCGGTCGTTCCACCCCGACTGGTCCCCGTCGTCCGGCGACCCCCGGGCCGCCCTGGCCTTCCGCTGCGCGGACCCGGCCGAGGTCGACGCCACCCACGCCGCGGTCGTGGCCGCCGGGCACCGCAGCACCCTCGACCCCTGGGACGCGCCGTGGGGCCAGCGCTACGCCAGCGTGGCCGACCCCGACGGCGGGGCCGTCGACCTCTACGCCCGCGCTGCCCGCCGCGGGCTGAGCGCCGAGCACCTCGCCCAGCGGGACGCCGGCCAGGGCCCGCACCTCGCGGGCCAGGTGGGGCTGGTCGGCGTAGCCGGTGGTCGCGGCCACCGTCGCCGGTGGCACCCCGGTGCGGGCCAGGTCGAGGGCCCGGCCCAGGCGCAGCACGCGGCCCAGCACCTTGGGCCCGTAGCCGAACGAGGCCAGCGCCCGGCGGTGGAGCTGGCGGGCGCTGAGGCCGACGCGGTCGGCCACCGCGGCCACGGGGTCACCGGCCTCGAGGCGGATGGCGACCTCGGCCACGAGCGGGTCGGGCCCGTCGCCGGCCCGTCGCCGGACCGCCACCTCCGCCTCCAGCGCGTCGGCCGGGTCCGCCCCGGCGGCGACGGCGTGGCCCACGCGGTCGACGGCGTCGGTCCCCCACAGGTCCTCCAACGGGACCCGTCGGCCGGTCACCGCCGCGGCGGGCGCCCCCAGGAGGTGGGGGAGGAGGCCGGGGGCGAACCGCAGCCCGGTGCAGGCGGTGCCGCGAGGCACCTCCGACACGTGGGCCACCTCGTCGGGACCGGCGACCACGGCCCGGTCGCCCAACCAGAGGAGGTCCATGCACCCGTCGGGGAGCACGCGCTGGGCGCCGCTGGCGACCGACGTCCACACCACGACCCCGGCCAGGCGGGAGGCATGCTCCTCGTACACGGCCCCAGCCTGCCCCGGCGTGCGGGGACCGATCTAGGCCAGGGCCTTCTCGATGTCACCCTTGATCTTCTCGGGCTTGGTGGTGGAGGCGTAGCGCTTGATCACCTTGCCGTCCTTGCCCACCAGGAACTTGGTGAAGTTCCACTTGATCTTGGACCCGAGCACTCCGCCCTTCTCGCTCCGCAGCCAGGTGTAGAGCGGGTGGGCACCGTCGCCGTTCACCTCGATCTTGGAGAACATGGGGAACGTCACGCCGTAGTTGAGCTGGCAGAACTCCTGGATCTCGGCCTCGTCGCCGGGCTCCTGGTGCTGGAACTGGTCGCACGGGAACCCGAGGACCACCAGGCCCTGGTCGGCGTAGGTCTCGTAGAGCTCCTCGAGGCCCTCGTACTGGGGCGTGAACCCGCACCTCGACGCGGTGTTGACCACGAGGACGGCCTGGCCCTCGTAGGCGGAGAGGTCGACCTCGTCCCCGGTGATGGAGTCGGCCGAGAAGTCGTGCAGGGTGGTCATGGCTCACCTTCGTGGCGTGGTGTCCCCGGCGGTGGGGCTCCCCGTCGTTCGGTGCCCGGGGTCCGACGGATGGGGTCAGTGTGACACCGTGGACGGTCCCGCCATGGGGGGACGACACCACGACACCGGACACCCTGTCCCCAGCACCGAGGAGGTCCGCCGCCGTGAGCCCCACGACCGCGCCCTCCGCCCTCCACCCGTGAGCGACGACGATCGCACCGGTCCTCCCGACCCCGCGTCCGACGACGAGCTCCTCGACGCGCTGGGGCGCGCCCTCGACGGGCCGGTGCCGCCGCTCGACCCGGCGCGGGCCGCTCGCGTGGCCGACCTGGCTGCCGGCGCCCGTACCGGCCGCGAGGCCTCGGCCGGTGCGCCGGCTGACGCCTCGCGCCGACGCCTGCTGTGGATGGGTGCGGCGGCCGCCGGTGGCGTCGCCGCCGGGGTCACCGGGGCGATCCTCCTCGTCGGCGACGACGGGCCCGACGCCCCGCCCATGGAGGCCGTCGGCACCCTCACCACGTCCGAGGGCGTCACCGCCGAGGCCCGCCTCATCGACCACACGTGGGGCATGGAGGTCCTCCTCGACGTCGACGGGCTGACGCCGGGCACGCCCTACGCCATGACCTTCGTCGACCGCTCCGGCCAGCCCGTCGGGGCCGGCGGCTTCGTCGGCACCGGGGCGCTCATGGGCTGCCGGAACAACGGCGCCGTCCTGCGGGCCGACGTGGCCCGCTTCGAGGTCACCACCCCCGACGGCACCGTGGCCGTCCGCGGCGACCTGGCGTGACCCGGGCCTGCGCCAGGCCGCGACGGGGGTGGCGGGGCGGCGCCGGGCGGACCGCGGGCACCACGTCCGGCCCACCCCGTCGGCGGCCCGGGCGGTCGCCACGAGCAGCGAGCCCGGGGCCCGCAGGCCGCTCCGGAGCCCCTGGAGGTCGGTGACCGCCGGGCCCGGCGCAGGGCGCCGGGGGCTGGTGGACCGCCACGGCCCGCACGGGAGGGGGTGTGGCGGGGGCCACGGGGCGATCACGACCCGGTGGGAATCCCGGGGGTGCGCCCTAGGTTGTTGCTTGCACATCGCAAGTCACTACGGGAGGCGACCGTGCCCAGCTCCACCGAACCCCGCACCCTGCCGGTGCTGCCCCTGCCCGAGGGCGTCGTGCTGCCCCCCATGGTGGTCACCATCGCCCTCGAGTCCGACGAGGCCCGCCGGGCCTTCGAGGCGGCCGACGACGGCGAGCTGCTCCTCGTGCCCCGCACGGGCGGGGACCTGGCCCGGGTCGGCGCGCTGGCGCGCATCGAGTCCTCCGGCACCCTCCCCGGCGGCACCGTGGCCCTCGTGGTCCGGGCCACCGGTCGGGCGCGCGTCAACGCCGGTGTGGTCGGGCCCACCCCGGGCCTGTGGGTGGCGGCCGAGCCCGTCGACCCCGGCGAGCCGACCGAGGAGGCCCTCCGCCTGGGCGCCGAGCTGCGCGCCACCCTGCGCGCCCTCATCGAGAAGGTCGGGGGGCGGGGCCTGGCCGCCGCCCTCTCCGGCATCGACGCCGACGACCCCGGGGCGCTGGCCGACCTGGCCGGCTGGTGGCCCGACCTGGGTGACGAGCGCAAGGTCGAGCTGCTCGAGACCGTCGAGGTCGAGGCCCGGGTCGCCCTGGTGCTGGGCTGGGCCAAGGAGGCCCTGGCCGAGGCCGAGCTGGCCGAGCAGATCTCCACCGACGTCCGCGAGGGCATCGACGACCAGCAGCGGGAGATGTTGCTGCGCCGCCAGATGGAGGCCATCCGCAAGGAGCTGGGCGACGACGCCGACGCCGGTGAGGCCGTCGACTCCTACCGCGAGCGCATCGATGCCCTGGAGGCGGCGGGCGTGGCCGACGACGTGGTCGCCGCGCTCCGCAAGGAGCTGGGCCGCTTCGAGCGCATGCCCGAGCAGAGCATGGAGCGGGGCTGGGTCGAGGGCTGGCTCGACACCGTGCTGGGCCTGCCCTGGACCGAGCGCACCGACGACGTCCTCGACGTCGTCGCCGCCCGCGCCACCCTCGACGCCGACCACACCGGCCTCGACGAGGTCAAGGACCGCATCGTCGAGATGCTGGCGGTCCGCAAGCTGCGGGCCGAGCGCGACGTCGAGGACCCCGGCACGCCCCGCCGCCGTCCCGGGGCCATCCTCGCCCTGGTCGGACCGCCCGGGGTGGGCAAGACCTCCCTCGGCGAGTCCGTCGCCCGATCCCTCGGGCGCAGCTTCGTCCGGGTCTCGCTGGGCGGCGTGCGCGACGAGGCCGAGATCCGGGGCCACCGCCGCACCTACGTCGGGGCCCAGGCCGGCCGCATCGCCAAGGCCATCGCCGAGGCCGGGACCATGAACCCCGTGATCCTGCTCGACGAGGTCGACAAGGTCGGCTCCGACTGGCGGGGTGACCCCTCCGCAGCCCTGCTCGAGGTCCTCGACCCGGCTCAGAACCACACCTTCCGGGACCACTACCTGGAGGTCGACCTCGACCTCTCCGACGTGCTCTTCCTGGCCACCGCCAACGTCCTCGACACCATCCCGGGCCCGCTGCTCGACCGCCTCGAGCTGATCAGCCTGGACGGCTACACCGAGGACGAGAAGGTCACCATCGCCCGTGACCACCTGGTGCCCCGCCAGCGGGCGGCCCACGCCCTCGGCACCGACGAGGTCACCGTCACCGACGCGGCCCTGCGCGCCGTCGTCTCCGGCCACACCCGCGAGGCGGGGGTGCGCGAGCTGGAGCGGCGCCTGGGTCGGGTGCTGCGCAAGGTCACCGTCCGCATCGCCGAGGGGGCCGAGACGCCCGTGACGGTGGACGAGGGCGACCTGGTCGACCTGCTGGGCCGGCCCCGCTTCACCGACGAGGAGGTCGCCGACCGCACCGCGGTGCCCGGCGTGGCCACCGGCCTCGCCGTCACCGGTGCGGGCGGCGACGTGCTCTTCGTCGAGGCCACCGCCATGGACGGCGAGGCCTCGCTCCAGGTCACCGGCCAGCTGGGCGACGTCATGAAGGAGTCGGCCCAGATCGCCCTCTCCTGGGTCCGCAGCCACCGGGACCGCGTGGGTGTCGACGCCGAGGCCCTGGCCCGGCGCTTCCACGTCCACTTCCCCGCCGGCGCCGTGCCCAAGGACGGCCCGTCGGCCGGCATCGCCATGACCACCGCCCTGGCCTCGCTGCTCACCGGTCGCCCGGTGCGAGGCGAGGTGGCCATGACCGGCGAGGTCACCCTCTCGGGTCGGGTGCTCCCCATCGGCGGGGTCAAGCAGAAGGTGCTGGCCGCCCACCGGGCCGGGCTCACCGAGGTGATCCTCCCGGCCCGCAACGCCCCCGACCTCGACGACGTGCCCGAGGCCGTCCGGGAGGCGGTGACCGTCCACCTGGTCGATGACGTGGCCCAGGTCCTCGACCTGGCCCTCACCCCCGCCGCCACCGACGAGGGCGGCGACCAGGTGTCGGCCGACGAGGCCGCCGCGGCCTGACCCCCGGCACGTGGGACCCGGATCCGTCGCCCGGGCGACGGATCCACCTCCCACCTCGGCATCCGGTCCGGGGAGGTCGCCGGGACCCGCCGGTAGCCTCGGCCCCGGTCGGCGGTCGCCTGGTCGGCCCGGGAGGCACACGTGATCGACGCGGTGGTGGTGGGGTCCGGGCCCAACGGCCTGGCCGCCGCCGTCGCCCTGGCCCGGGCCGGGCGCTCGGTCACGGTCCTCGAGGGGGCGGCCACCATCGGCGGGGGCACCCGGACCGAGGAGCTGACGGTGCCGGGGGTGCTCCACGACGTCTGCTCCGCGGTGCACCCCTTCGGGGTGGCGTCGCCCTTCCTGGCCTCGCTGCCGCTGGAGGACCACGGGCTCGCGTGGCGCTGGCCCGAGGTCGACCTGGTCCACCCCCTCGACGGCGGCCGGGCCGGGGTGCTGGTGCGCTCCGTCGACGACACCGTGGCCGGACTGGGCGCCGACGGTGCCGCCTGGCGACGCACCTTCGGCCCCCTGGCCCGCCGCTTCGGTGCGGCGGCGGAGGACCTCATGCGGCCGATCCTCCACGTCCCCCGCCACCCGTTGCTGCTGGCCGGGTTCGGCACCCGGGCCCTGCAGCCCGCCACCCTGCTGGCCCGGCAGTGGCACACCGACGAGGCCCGGGGGCTGTTCGGGGGGGTGGCGGCCCACGCCATCCACCCGCTCACCCGACCGACCACCGCCGCCATCGGGCTCATGCTCACCGCCTCGTGCCACCACGTGGGCTGGCCGGTGGCCGAGGGTGGCTCGGCCCGCATCACCGACGCCCTGGCCTCGCTGCTGCGGTCGCGGGGCGGCACCATCGAGACGGGGGTGACGGTGCGCTCGCTGGCCGACCTGCCGCCCGCCCGCACCGCGCTGTTCGACGTCGCCCCCGGGCCCTTCGCCGCCATCGCCGGTGCTGCCCTCCCCCTTCGCGTGCGCCGGGCCTACCAGCGGTACCGGCGCGGCCCGGGTGCCTTCAAGGTCGACCTGGCCGTCGAGGGGGGCGTGCCCTGGACCGCCGGGGCCGCTCGCCGGGCCGGCACCGTGCACCTGGGCGGCACCCTCGAGGAGGTGACGGCGACGGAGTGGGCGGTGCACCGGGGCCGCATGCCCGAGCGGCCCTTCGTGCTGGTCGCCCAGCAGTCCGTGGCCGACCCCTCCCGCGCCGCAGGCGACGTCCACCCGGTGTGGGCCTACGCCCACGTGCCCCACGGGTGGGACGGCGACGCCACCGATGCCGTCGTGGGCCAGCTGGAGCGCTTCGCCCCCGGGGTGCGGGACCGCATCGTCGGGATCCACACGCGGCGCCCGGCCCAGGTCGCGGCCGACAACCCCAACTTCGCCGGTGGCGACATCGCCACGGGGGCCAACGACCCCCTCCAGGTCGTGTTCCGGCCCCGGGTCGCCGTCGACCCCTACGCCACGGGCATCCCGGGCGTGTTCCTGTGCTCGGCCGCCACCCCGCCCGGCGGGGGCGTGCACGGGATGTGCGGCGCCGGCGCCGCCCGCTCCGCCCTGCGGCACCTGGAGGCCTGAGCGGCCGACGGGCCGAGGGGTGGGGGACCGGCCCGTCTCAGGCCGCCGGGGCCAGGGCGAAGACCGGGTAGCCGGGGGCGATGCGGGCCAGGTCGGCCTCGGGCGCCTCGGCGTCGACGCCGTCGAAGAACTGCCCGACCTCCCACCGCCAGCGGGCCAAGTAGGCCCGCAGGACCTCGACCTTGTGCTCGTCGTCGGGGACCTCGACCACGGTGAAGGCCTCGGTCCGGCGACCGATCCGGAGCTCGCCGCCCCCGGCGGCCCGCACGTTGCGGACCCACTGGGTGACACCCCGGGGGGCGACGAGGTAGCGCTCGCCGTCGAGCTCGAGGATGTTGACCACGTTGGTGCGGACCTCGCCGGAGCGGCGACCCACCACTCGCAGCTCCCGTGCCCCCCAGGCGCCCACGCCCATGCGGACGAGGCGGCGGATGGCGGGGTTCATGATGTGGCGGCTGAACCAGTCCGGGGCGAGGTAGCGGGGGCTCGGCGTGGTGGGCGGGACGGTGGTGGCGGTCATCGGGGCTCCTCGTCGTGTGGGGAGAGCGGTGCTCTCGTTTCGATGAGGTGATCTTGCGCCGTCCGACGGAACTTGTCAAGAGCAGTGCTCTCGAAGGTTGCGGGTGCTCTCGAAGAGGGCCACGATGGCGGGGTGGACAGTGCCCCCATGACCGCCCGGGCCCGGGCCCGCATCGAGCTCACCGACGAGATCAAGGCCTCGGGCCGTCGGCAGCTGGCCGAGGTGGGGGCGGCCGACCTCTCGCTGCGGGCCGTGGCCCGGGACCTGGGCATGGTGTCCTCCGCGGTCTACCGCTACGTGGCCAGCCGCGACGACCTCCTCACCCTCCTGCTCGTCGACGCCTACGACGCCCTCGGCGCAGCCACCGAGGAGGCCGCGTCGGACCGCCGGGGTGGCTTCGAGGCGCGGTGGGTGCGGGTGGCGGCGTCGGTCCGGCGGTGGGCCCTCGAGCACCCCCACGAGTACGCCCTGGCCTACGGCAGCCCCGTCCCCGGCTACCAGGCGCCGCCCGACACCGTCCCCCCGGCGGCCCGCCCGGCGGTGGCCGCCCTCGGCGTGGTGGCCGACGGGGTGGCCGACGGCGAGGTGGCGGTCGGCGCCGCCCGTCCCATGTCCCGCACGCTGCACGCCGACCTGGCCCGTCTCCGCGACGAGGTCGCCCTCGACCTCCCCGACGAGGTCGTGGCCCGGGCCCTGCTGGCCTGGACCCAGCTCTTCGGCGGCATCAGCTTCGAGCTCTTCGGCCACCTCCACGGCGTGATCACCGGCTACGACGACCTCTTCGCCCACCAGGCCCGCCGGGCCGCCCACGTCGTGGCCGAGGGCTGAGCCCCTCCCCGCGTGGCCGACCTGGCCCGCCCCTCGCTCGACCGCGACATGGTCTTCAGCGACGACGGCGGCGCCCGCCAGGCCCCCGAGGTCACCGGCACCGTGTCCGACGGCGACGTCGCCACCCTCGCCCTCCCCGTCTGCGCCCACCCACCGACACGAAGTGGTCAGCCCTGGCGGTGCTCTGGCACCGGGATCCCTGACCAGTTCACCACCAGGCACGAAGTGGTCAGCCCTGGCGGTGCTCCGGCACCGGGATCCCTGACCAGTTCACCGGGCGAGGGTGTGAGCGGGGCAAATCGGTTGACCAGGTGCGGGCAGGGGGCGAGCCTCTCGGACGTGGGCACGCCGTTCGAGGAGACCACGACGGTGCGCGCCGTCGAGCGGGGCCGGTGGGCGGCCGACCTCGACCCCGGTTGGGACCTGCGCCCGGTCCCCCAGGGCGGCATCGTCGCCGCCGTCGCCCTGCGGGCCCTGGCCGCCGAGCTCGACGAGCCCACCCAGCGGCTGCGCACCTTCCACACCACGTTCGCGGCCCAGGTCGCGTCGGGGCCGGTGGAGGTGGAGGCCGAGGTCCTGCGGCGGGGGCGCACCATGTCGCAGGTCCGGGGCGAGCTCCGGAACCCCGGCGCGGCCCGGGGCCACCTGACCACGGCGACGTTCGGGGCGTCGCGCCGGGGGTTCACGTTCACCGACCTCGCCCCGCCGCCCCCCGACGTGCCGCGGCCCGACGCGTGCCCCTCGTTCCGCGACATGCCCCCGCCGGACATCGAGGGGTGGGAACCGATGCCCTTCTGGACCGGTCGGGTCGAGGAGCGCCTGGCCGTGGGGCTCCCCCCGTGGGACGCGACCTCGCCGCGCACCCGGGCCGAGCGGTGCCAGTGGTTCCGCTTCGACGAGACGCCGGTGCGACCCGACGGCACCCTCGACCCCCTCGGCCTGGTCGTGCTGGCCGACATCATGCCCGGCGCGGTCGGCGAGAGGGTCGGGCCCTCCGACGAGATGTGGTTCGCGCCGAGCGTCGACCTCACCCTGCACCTGCTCGACGACGACTGGCGCTCGCCCTGGGTGCTGGGCCGCTCCACCGCCCGCCACGCGGGCGACGGCTACGCCTCGGCCGACATGGCCCTCTGGGACATGGGCCCCGACCTCGACGACCCGCCTCGCCTGCTGGCCTACGCCACCCAGGTCTGCCTGTTCACCTTCGCCTGAGGCGATGGCGCGGGCGACCGTCGGGCCCGGTGGGTCGCTCCTGGTGGTGACCGGACCGCCTGGAGCCGGGAAGTCGACCGTCGCCCGGGTCCTGGCCGACCGGTCCGGGCCCAGCGCCCTGGTCGAGGGCGACGCCCTCTTCGCCTTCCTGGCCCGGGGGGCGGTCGTGCCCTGGCTCCCCGAGTCCCACGCCCAGAACACCGTCGTCACCGAGGCCTCGGCCGCGGCCGCCGGCCGCTTCGCCCGGGGTGGGTTCTCCACCGTGTTCGACGGTGTCGTCGGGCCCTGGTTCCTCCCCACCTTCCTGGCCGCCACCGGGCTCGCCCACCTCGACTACGTGGTGCTCCTGCCGTCGGTCCACCGCTGCCTGGCGCGGGTGGCCACGCGCCACGGCCACGGCTTCACCGACGAGCCCGCCACCCGTCAGCTGCACGAGCAGTTCGCGTCGGCCACCGTGGAGGCCCGCCACGTGCTGGTCGACCCGCCCGAGGGGCCCGAGGCCGTGGCCGACCTGGTCTCCTCCGCCCAGCGCCTCGGCACCCTGGGCATCGACGCCTGACGGTGGCGAGGGGGCGGGCCCCGCGCCCATCGACGCCCGACGGTGGCGAGGGGGTGGGCCCCGCACACCGACCGTGGCGCCGGCGCCCGCCGACCGGTTCGGGGAGCACGGCGGCCGGGAGGGTCGGGGCCGTGGCGCCGGCGGTCCGGTCCGGTCAGCCCTCGGTGTCGGGTGCGTCGCAGCGGGCGTCGAAGGTGACGGGGACTGGGTCGGCCGAGGTCGGGCTGCCGTCGATCGCCACCGGCTGGGCCTCCCCGGAGGCCTGGATGCGGGCGCCCTCGATGCGAGCCGAGTCGATGGAGCCGGGCGCCGCTCCCCTCTCGCCCCGGCGGGACCAGGCCTCGTCGCCGAAGGCGGTGACCGGAGCGTCGCCTTCGGTCACGGTCAGCCCCGTCGAGGCGGGCACGCCGGTCTCCCCGTCGGCCTCGACGCCCACGACGGCCTGGAGGACGTCACCGTCGTCGGAGCGGCCCACCACGTAGGCCGTCTGGCCGTCGAGCAGGCATCCGTCGACCGCGTAGGTGGTGGTCTCGCCGTCGACGGTCACCTTCGCCGTCCGGTCCTCGAACGCCGGCTCCCGACCGCACCCGGCCACCGCGCCCGCGGCCGCCACCACGGCGATGACGAGGGCGAGGGCACGCACCACCCCACGCTACGGACGCACCCCCGCCAACCCCCCGAAACGGCAGTGATGAGGGTCGCCTGGCGACCCTGGCTGCTGCCGATTGCAGGGGGCGGCGGCAGCGGGGCGGCGGTCGGGGGGGTGGGTCAGCCGGGGTCGAGGGCACGGATCTCGGCGGCCACCACGTCGGGGGCCTCCAGCGGCGGCCAGTGGCCGACGTCGGCGAGGCGGACGATGCGGGGCGTGCCGCCGGCCCGTGCCCCCACGCCCTCGATCATGTGGGCGCCCGACACCGGGTCGACGTCGCCCCACACGTAGGTGGTGGGCAGGTCGGTCGTCAGCGCGGCCGCCCACCGCTCGGCGAACTGCACCCGCTGCGGGATGTAGCTCAGGAGCTCGTGCATGAGGACGTCGCCCCCGCCGTCGGCCAGCGCGGCGTGCATCTCGGCCAGGGCCTCGCGGTCGGCCGGCACCCGGGTGCCCCACGTGTCGACGATGGCGTCGACGAAGGTGTCCCGGGTGATGGCGGCCGCGATCTCGGCGCCGTGGTCGGGGTCGAGCAGCATCTGCTGGCCGAAGGTCGGGCGGTGCAGGTCCGGGTAGAGCCCGCCGTTCATCCACAGCACGGCGGTGAGGGTCACCGGCAGGGTGCCGTCGGTGCGACGGGCCACCAGCTCCTGGCCCACGGTCGCGCCGTAGTCGTGGACCACGAGCACGGTGGAGGTCACGCCCCGGTCGGCCCACAGGGCCTCGACCGCGTCGGCTGCCCCGGCGACGGTCGGTGGCTCACCCGGCGTGCTGGCCGACGCCCCGAACCCCGGCAGGTCGAGGGTCAGGGCGCGCCAGCCGTCGCCCAGGTGGTCGAGCACCGGCGCCAGGTCGAGCGACGACGACGGGTAGCCGTGCAGGAACGTGAGCGGCGTGCCCTCGGGGTCGCCCAGGTCGTAGGTGGCCACCGCGTGGCCCCCGACGTCGATGTGGTCGGCCGCGGCGCGCCAGCGCTCCCAGGTGTGCATGGCCCGAGCCTGCCACCGCCCCGTCACCCCCGCCCGGCTGACCTTGGACGGAACCACGCCACATGTGGCGTCTTCCGGACAACGTTCGGCCAGCCCGACCACCCGCCCGGCTGACCTTGGACGGAACCACGCCGCATGTGGCGTCTTCCGGACAACGTTCGGCCAGCCCGACCACCCGGTCGGGGCGGCGGGCGGGGGGACGGGGGCTCTGGTAGATCACCGGCGTGGGCATCACCGCGATGGAGCAGCGCTACGTCCGGCCCGACTGGGTCCGGCGCCTCAACGCCATGGGCCCGGCCGCGGGTGGGGCCCTGCGGATGGTGCCGCTGGTCGCCGACCACCTCATCGACCACGCCCGGACCTCGACCGGCGTCGACGACCCCGGCGACCTGGGCGACGGCGACTGGGAGGGGCGCCTGCGGGCCCTCGTCGACGGGGTCAACGGCAGCGACCTCCACGTGGTCGGGCGGATGCTCACCCGCGAGGAGCTGCTCCGCTCCCTGCGCACCCGGTTCCTCCTGGCCGACGCCCGGCGCCGCGACCCCGGCATCGCGGAGGAGGTGATCGACGCCCCCATCGTGGTCACCGGCCCGGCCCGCTCCGGCACGACCATCCTCTTCGAGCTGCTCGGCCTCGACCCGGGGCTGCGCACCCCCGTCGCCACCGACGTCCTCCACCCCGCGCCTCCCGCCGGCACCACCCCCGAGGAGGTCACGGCCATGACCGAGGCCGAGCAGGAGCTGTGGGCCGACGTCCAGCCCGAGTTCGCCTCCATCCACGAGCTGCGGGCCGACCTGCCGGTCGAGTGCATCACCATCGGCGTGCCCTCCTTCGCCGGCAGCCACTGGCCCATGCTGCTGGCCGACCTCGGCTCCTGGGCGCCCGACGTGGCCGCCGACCTGGCCTTCCACCGGGCCGTGCTCCAGACCGTGCAGCGGGGCCGCGAGCCCAAGCGGTGGCTGCTGAAGACGCCCGGGTACCTCACCATGCTCGACGACCTCTTCGCCGCCTACCCCGATGCCTGCATCATCATGACCCACCGCGACCCGGCCAAGACCATGCCCTCCACGGTGAGCACGGTGGCCATGATCCAGTGGCTGCGCACCGACGCACGTCGACCTCGACGCCATCGCCCCGCTGATCGGTGCCGTCTTCGGCGACGCCCTCACCACGGTCGGCCGTCGCCGTCTCGACGGCTCCCTGCCCGACCGCTTCGGGGACCTCCGCTTCACCGACCTCATGACCGCCCCGGCCGACGCCATCGCCGGGGCCTACGCCGGGATCGGACGGGACATGGCGCCGGAGCACCGCGACGCGGTGGCCGCCTACCTGCGGGACAAGCCCCGCGGCAAGCACGGCGCCCACCGCTACACGGCCGAGGACTGGGGCTTCGACCCCGACGTCCTGCGGGCCGAGCTGGGCGAGTACATGACCCAGTTCGACGTCACCGTCGAGGCCTGACCGACCGACCCCACGGGCCCCCTCCGGCCCGGACGAGGTGGGCCGGTGGGCGGGGGTCTGGTCAGGGCGTGCGGCCCATGAAGGCGAGGACCCGGGTCTGGTCGTCGGCGTCGGGACCGACCTCGACGCGCGGCCCGAACTGGCCGCTGTCGCGCATGGCCGCGTCGACGGCGGGGTCCATCGCGTCGAGGCCCTCGGCCAGGCGGCGGACCTCGTCGCGGTCGAGCGTCTCGTCCAGGCCGGTGGCCCGGGCCAGGTCCCAGGTGTGGATCAGCAGGTCGGGCAGCCCGGCCATGGCGAAGGCCTCGGTGAGGGTGACCTGGCCCATGGGCGTGTCGCGGGCCTGGTCGGCCACGGCCGGGTCGGCGAGGGCGGCCAGCAGCGCGTCGCGCAGGCCCGTCCAGGCGCCGACGGGGTCGGTGGCGACCGGCGGCAGGGGCGGCACCTCCCCGACCCAGGCCTGGAGGAAGAAGCCGGACATCCACCCGACGAGGTGGTCGACCACGTCGCGGGCCACCCACCCGTCGCACGGGGCGGGGCGGTCCCAGGCGTCGTCGGCCACGGCCTCGACGGTCCGGGTCAGTCCGTCGGCGACGGTCCGGGTGCGGGTGGCGATGTCGTCGTCGGGCACGGGGCTCCTCCTGGGTCGGTGCCGGGGAGACGCCGGTCGCCACCCCCGCTCATCGGTCCGGCCCCCGGGCGCACCCGACCGGGTGGAGCGTCACGAGGTGCCTGGAGGGCGAGCGGATGGCTCCAGGGGCGTGGGTGGCCGCCATCGCCGAGGAGCGGGCCCGACCGAGCAAGCACGGCATCGGTCTCCGAGCGGAGCGAGGACGACTCGTGGCAACGACGGTCCCATCCGCTGAAGCTCCTGGCGCCTCGGGACGTGTCAGGTGGGGAGCTCGACGACCACGGCGGTCGGGGTGGCGATGGGGCCCTCGGGCAGCATGAAGCGCCAGAACACGATGCCGAAGGGGCGGCCCTCGGTGGTGAGCCAGTTGGGCCGGCCCGGGTCGCGGTGGGCGATCACCACCTCCAGGTCGCCGTCGGGGCCCACCTCGGCCTGGGCCCGGTTGAGGCTCACCTGGCCCCGCAGGTAGTCGAAGGTCTGCATCTGGCGGGTCCACAGCGACACGCTGGCGCAGCGGCACTCGGGCCACCGGGCCCGGATCACCAGGGCCTGGTCCGGGCCGAGCAGGTAGGGCGCCATGGAGTAGGCCGCGTCGGCCGCGGCCAGGGCGTGGTCGCCTGGGGGCACCGGGGGCGGGAACTCGTGGGGCACCTGGGACACGAAGGGCGCCGGTTCCCGCTCGCCGGGGCGGGGGATGGTCTCCAGGGTGCGGCTGCGCACGTAGGTGGCCATGCGCCGGAGCGAGGCGGCCACCGTCGCGTCGGTCGGGGCGGCCGGCCGCTCGGGGACGTCACCGTCGACCAGCTCGATGGTGAGGCCCAGGTCGGGGGCCGGCGGCGTGGCCGGCGGCTCGACCTGCTCCCAGTAGTGGCGCACGGTGATGCGGGACGCGTCGTCGGGGAGGGCCAGCCAGCCCCGGTCCCGGGGAGGGCCGCCGACGGTGATCTCGAACGAGCCGTCGGTGGCCACGTCGAAGTCGGTGTCGTTGAGGACCCCGACGGTTCCCGACGGGAAGGCGCCCTCCTCGGCCGACGCCTCCAGCGTGAACGAGACGTACACGGCGCCGCCGGTGCGACCCCGCACCCGGTAGGTGCCGGCCGGGTGGACGGGGGCGTCGTGGTACTGGGCATCGGCGTTGTCGCCCAGCGCCTTGCGCCACGGGGTGACGATGGCACGGAAGGTGGGGTGGGCGGGGTCCTGCTCGAGCTGGGTCTCGATGCCGATGCCCAGGTGGTGCAGCACCACCCGCAGCCCCTCGGCCTGGTCGGTGGGGTCGGTGAGGCCCCACTCCTCGCCGGCGAAGCGGTCGCCCACCTCCTGCAGGGTGGCCAGCAGGTCGGCGAAGGCGTCGCGGCTGGCGGTCATCGGCGGGCGCAGGGGAGGGTCACGGCGCCGGACGGTACCCGTGCCCGACCGGCCCCGCCCGGCCCCGGCCGGGCCCGACGCGACGGGGTGGCGCGCACCCGGCCGCCGGGGGCCGGTCCCGTCGCGCCACGCGACACTGGCCCCATGACCTTCTCCATCGTCGGGGCCGATCCCGGCACCACCACGTGGGGGGTGGCGGTGGCCAGCAAGTTCCTGGCCGCCGGCGCCTACGTCCCCGCCGCCGCGGCCGGGGCCGGCGCCCTGGCCACCCAGGCCTACGGCAACCTGGCGCTGCGGACCGAGGGCCTCGACCTGCTCCGTCGCGGGGTGGGTGCGGAGGAGCTCCTGGCCCGGTTCTTCGCCGACGACGCGAAGGCCGACGAGCGCCAGGCCGGGGTGGTCGACGCGAACGGTGACGCGGCCACCTTCACCGGGGCGCGGTGCCAGGCCTGGGCCGGGGGCCGCGCCGAGCGCTCGCCCGCGGGTTCCTTCGCCGTCCAGGGCAACATGCTCGCCGGACCCGAGGTGGTGGAGGCGATGGTCGCCTCCTGGCAGGCGTCGGCGTCGTCGTCCCCCCTCGCCCGACGGCTGGTCGAGGCGCTGCAGCGGGGCCAGGAGGCCGGCGGCGACCCGCGGGGCAAGCAGGCCGCCGCCGTGCTGGTGGTCCGGGCGGGCGCGGGCTACGGCGGGCTGTCCGACGTCGCCGTCGACCTGCGCAGCGACGACTCGCCCGAGCCCATCGGCGATCTCCTCCGGATGCTCGACCTCCACGACCTGTACTTCGGCGAGACCCCGGCCGACGAGCTGCTGGTGCCCGACCCGGGCCTGGAGGACGAGGTCCGGACCCTCCTGGCCGCGTCCGGCGACGCGTCCGGCGACGTGTGGCGCGACCTCTACGACTGGATGGGCCGGGAGAACCTGGAGGAGCGCTGGCACGACGGGCGCATCGACCCGGTCGTGCTCGACCAGCTCCGCCAGACCTCCTAGGCGGACACGGTGTGCCAGGCACACTCTGTCCACGTCATCGCGAGGCCCTCCGACCGGGGTGCCGGGCCGACGTCGTGCCAGGCTGCGAGGGTGGGAGCGGAGGAGCGGCGGATCCTCGAGGCGCCCGACCCCGTCGCCGCCCTGCTGGCCTCGCCCGGCGTGGTGGAGGACGTGGCGCTGCGGTCGCGCTTCGGGTTCATGGCGTTCCACGGCGGGCACCTGGAGGCGGTGACCGACGTGGTCGCAGCGGCCGCCGCCGAGGCCGCCGGCGCGTCGTACTACGGCGTGCTGCACCCCCGCAACCTCGACGTCCACCTGCCCTCCACCCGGTTCGCGCCGGCGTCGTCGGAGGCCCTGGCCAGCTTCCTCGACCACGTGGAGGTGGTCGTCACGGTGCACGGCTACGGCCGCCGCGGCCGCTGGACGTCCCTCCTGGCCGGCGGGTCCAACCGAGCGCTGGCCGGGCACGTCGCCGGCCACCTGCGCCCCGCCCTCGAGGGCTACGAGGTCGTGACCGACCTCGACGACATCCCGGCCGGCCTGCGGGGCCTGCACGCCGACAACCCCGTGAACCGGCCCCGGGGCGGCGGCGTGCAGCTGGAGCTGCCGCCCCGGGTGCGGGGTCGGTCCCCCCGCTCGCCCCGTCCCGGCCCCGACGGCCTCAGCCCGCCGACCCGCGCCCTCATCGACGCCCTCGCCACCGCCGCCCGCTCGTGGCCCCTGGAGCGCTGAGCCCGACGGGGGCCGTGGGGACGGTCGTCAGGAGACACCGGCGAGGGGCTGGGCCTCGTGGCGCTCGGCGTGGCGGGCGTAGGCCCAGCCCGGGCCCCGGAAGACGAAGCCCAGGCGGTCGGACCAGTCCTCGGCGTGGGCCACGTCGCGGAGGATGTCGGCGTGCTCGTGGGTGGCGATGCGCAGGGGGTTGTACGTCTCGATGTTCTTGGTGAGGCCGTAGCGGACGGGCTCCTCCTCGCGGGCGAAGGTGCCGAACAGGCGGTCCCAGATGATGAGGATGCTGCCGTGGTTGCGGTCGAGGTACTGCTGGTTGCTGCCGTGGTGGACCCGGTGGTGCGACGGCGTGTTGAGCACCTCCTCCAGCGGACCCAGCTTCGGGATGGCATCGGTGTGGATCCAGAACTGGTAGAGCAGGTTCACGCCCCGGGCCGTCTCGATCAGCTCGGGCCGGAAGCCGAGCAGGGCCATGGCCCCGATGGGCACGAACATGCCGAAGGCGTCGGCCACCGGCTGGCGCAGGGCGGTGGAGAGGTTGTAGCGCTCGCTCGAGTGGTGGACCACGTGGATCGCCCACATGAGCCGGCTCTCGTGCATGAGCCGGTGGTTCCAGTAGTAGATGGCGTCCCAGGCCAGCACCGCGCCGGCCGTGGCCAGCACCCCGGTGCCGAGGTCGCGGCCACCTGGGCGTGCGGCCCACAGGCGCTTGATGGCCGTGCGCGACGCCCACGTGGTGGCCCCGGCGGTGACCCCCGCGGCCACGCTGGTGACCGCGGCCGACGAGACCGCCCGGCGGGCCAGCGCCGCCGCCCGGCGGCGCCGCTCCCGTCGCGGGAGGGCCGGCGCCGCCGGCTCCTCGGGCGCGAGGGCCTCGGCCTCGGTCTCGGCGCGGTCACGCCGGATGACCACGTCGGCGACCGTGGTGACCGCGGCCGCGCCCAGGGCGGTGGCCACCAGGGCCTTCCCCAGCCGTCCCCGGCCGGGGGTGAGCGGCGAGAGCACCCGGTCGAGGACGAGCGGGACGACCAGGCTCCCCACACCCATCGACAGGCTGGCGAGGGTGTCGCGGCGCTCGTAGTCGGTCGGGGCCGGCGCGCCGGTGCGCACGGCCCGACGCTTCAGGTAGAGGTGCTCGGCGCCCATGCTCCCGAAGTAGAACGGGATGGCGCCCACGGTGAGGTCCAACGGGGCCCTTTCGCTCGCAGGGGCCCATCTTGTCTCCTGGGCCCGGGTCGACGCCCGCCGAGCGGCCCCGGGGTGCGTGGCCACCGTCGGCGGGGGCAGGGTGGGATCGCACCCGACGCCGAGGAGGCGACGACACCGTGGACGTGAGCGACCTGCTGATCGAGGCCTACGACCGCATCCCCCCGCTGGTGGACCAGGCCCTCGACGGCCTCGACGCCGAGGCCCTGGCCACCCCGCCGGGGCCCGGGCGCAACACGGTGGGCTGGCTGGCCTGGCACCTGGCCCGCGTCCAGGACCACCACGTCGGCGAGCTGCTCGACGAGGACCAGCTCTGGATCACCGGCGACTGGCCCGGGCGCTTCGGCCTCGACCCCGACCCGGGCAACACCGGGTACGGCCACGACGCCGACGAGGTCGCCGCCGTCCGCCCCGACGGCCCCGACGCCTGCACCGGGTACCTGGCCGCGGTGGCGGCCCGGACCGACGCCTACCTCCGCACCCTCGGCCCCGACGACCTCGACCGGGTGGTCGACGAGCGGTGGGACCCGCCCGTCACCCTCGGCGTGCGGCTGGTCAGCGTGGCCGACGACAGCCTGCAGCACGCCGGCCAGGCCGCCTACGCGCGCGGCCTGCTGGGCTGAGCGCGGCGGCGCCTACTCCTCCTCGTCGGTCTCCTCGGAGTGGTGGATCGGGAGGGCCTGGTCGAGGGCGGTGATGTGCAGGAGCTTCTGCACGTGCGACGGCACGCGGGTGAGGCGCAGCTCGCTGCCCCGCTCGCGCAGCCGGCGCTGGGCGCCGATGAGCACGCCGAGGCCGGCCGAGTCGATGAACGACAGGGCGTCGAGGTCGAGCACGACGATGGCGCCGTCGAGCGGTAGGAAGGGCTCGATGGCCGCCTTGACCTGGGGTGCGCTGGCCGTGTCGACGCTGCCGTCGAGGGCGATCAGGGCGAGGTCCTTGCGGATGGTGTCGACGGAGACGGTGAGGGTCATGGTGGCCCCGGGGTGTCGGCGGAGTGCGGCGTCCGCCGAACCTACTGCGAGCCGGTCCGGCGCACGGCCTCCGGTGCACACCGCGTCCAGATCGTCACCCGCGCGGGTGAAGTCTCCGGGCGCTCGGGCCTGGCCCGGGGACCCGTCCTAGGGTGCGGCCCATGACGTCGGGCGTGCCTCTGGAGATCCACGAGCCGGATCGCCTCCGGGCCGTGGCCGACACCGGCCTGGCCGGCTCCGCCGGGGAGACCGCCTTCGACGACCTGACCCGCGCCGCGGCCGGCCTGCTGGAGACGCCGCTCGCGTTCTTCACCGTCCTCGACGAGGTCCGCTGCTGGTACGCCGGCGCCACCGGCCTGCCCGACGGCACCGACCGCAGCGGCACCGTCGACGGCTCGTTCTGCAAGTACGTGGTGGCCACCGACGCCCCGTTGCTGGTGACCGACGCCCGCACCGACCCCCGCACCATCGGCAACCCGTCCATCGACGCCATGGGCGTGGTGGCCTGGGCCGGCTTCCCCGTGCGCGACGCCTCGGGCCAGGTCCTCGGTTCGTTCTGCGTGGTCGACACCGTGCCCCGGGACTGGAGCGTGGCCCAGATCGAGGCCCTGCGGGTGCTGGCCCAGGCCGCCACCGACCAGGTCCACCTGCGCCAGGCCCTCCAGGCCGAGCGGCGGGTGCGGGCCGAGGCCGAGCAGGCCTGGATCGAGGCCGAGCTGGCCCGGGCCGACCTCCAGCGGGCCCGCGCCCGCGAGCACGAGGTCGTCGACGTCATCCAGCGGTCCTTGCTGCCACGGGTCCTGCCCGACGTGCCGGGCCTCACCACCGCGGTGCGCTTCGACGCCAGCAACGACGCGGCCGACATCGGCGGCGACTGGTACGACGTCATCCGCCAAGGCGCCGCCGAGACCAGCTTCATCATCGGCGACGTGTGCGGCCACGACGTGGGTGCCGTGGCCGTCATGGCCCAGGTGCGCCACTCGCTGCACCTGCTGGCCCTGCGCCAGGCCCACCCCCTCGACGCCCTGGCCGAGCTCGACGGGCTCATGCTGGAGAGCGACTTCGACCGCTTCGCCACCGTCGCCTTCCTGTCGTGGGACGCGGCCACCGCCGCGCTCACCTTCGTCAGCGCTGGGCACCCGCCCCCCCTGCTGGTGACCGCCGACGGCAGCGCACGCTACCTCGAGGGAGGCCGGCGCCCGCCGGTGAACATCGGTCTGGCCGCGCCGGCCAACGCCGAGCCGGGAGAGGTCGCCCTCGGCCCCGGCGACACCGTCATCGCCTTCACCGACGGTCTCTACGAGGCCACCGGCGTCGACCTGGAGGACGGCCTCGACCGGCTCCGGCTCCTCGCCTCCGAGCGGGCCCCCGGCTCCGCCCCGGACGCCCTGTGCGACGTGCTCCTCGACGGCATGCGGCCCGACGACGGCTGGAAGGACGACGTGGCCCTGGTGGTGCTCCGCCGGCCCTGAGCGCAGGGGCTCGGCGCAGGGCGCGCCGCCCCGTCGCCGCTACAGGGCGCGGGCCCCGCCCCGGGCGATGATCCGCTGGGCCAGGGTGGGCGAGGCCCGCACCAGCAGGTCGAAGGCCTTGGCGTCGGGGCCGATCAGCGCCCGCCGCTTGTCGAGCTGCACGGCCCGGACGATCTCCGCGGCCGCCTTCTCGGCGCTGGTGATGAACATCTTCTCGAAGTCCCGCCGGGCCTGCTCGGGGTCGGTGTCGCCGAGGTCCTCCATGCCCACGCCCATGCGCGCGTTGCGGGCGATGTTGGTCTTGATGCCGCCCGGGTGGATCGAGGTGGCCGACACCCCGCAGCGCTCGATGTCGAGCTCGATGCGCAGGGCCTCGGTGAACCCCCGTACCGCGAACTTGGCCGCGTTGTAGGCCGACTGCGACGGGATCCCGGCCAGCCCGAAGATGCTGGAGATGTTGACCACGTGGCCCTCGCCGGCGGCCTTGAGGTGGGGGAGGAAGGCCTTGGTGCCGTGGACGACCCCCCAGAAGTTGATGCCCATGAGCCACTCGAGGTCCTCGTAGGCCATGGTCTCGACCGGCGCACCGAGGGCCACGCCGGCGTTGTTGAAGATCAGGTTGGCCCCGCCGTGGTCGGCCACGACGGCCTCGGCCCAGGCCCCGAACGCGTCCCGGTCGGCCACGTCGAGGTGCGCCGTCGTCACCGTGCGCCCGGACCGCTCGGCCATCCGGGCCGTCTCGGCCAGGCCCTCGTCGTCGACGTCGGAGAGGGCCACGTCCGCCCCCCGGCGGACCATCTCCAGGGCGAGGGTGCGGCCCATGCCCGACGCCGCCCCGGTGATCGCCGCGACCCTGCCGTCGAAGTGCCTCACGCGCTCTCCTGTCGTGCCCTGTCCCCGGGCGACCTGCTCGGGGACCGCTCCGGGCTACCACCGGTACGCCCACCGGTGCCAGGTGTGCCTGTCTGCCGCCCTCGGTCAGCGGGGGGTCTTGGCCCGTTGGTGACCCGACACGGCGCGGGCCGTGTAGGGCTCCTCCAGGGTGGCGATCTCCTCGGGGCTGAGGGTGATCTCCAGCGAGGCGATGGCGTCGTCGAGGTGCGAGGGCTTGGTGGCCCCCACGATCGGGGCCGACACCGCCGGGTGCGACGACACCCACGCCAGGGCGACCTGGGCCATGGCCACGCCTCGGGCCTGGGCCACCTGGGCCACCCGCTCGACGATGACCTGGTCGCCCTCCTGGTAGAGCATCCCCCCGAAGCCGTCGTTCTCCGACCGGTCGGTCGTCTCGCCCCACGGGCGGGCCAGCCGGCCCCGGGCCAGGGGGCTCCAGGGGATGACGCCCATGCCCTGGTCGAGGCACAGCGGCAGCATCTCGCGCTCCTCCTCGCGGTAGAGCAGGTTGTAGTGGTCCTGCATGGTGGAGAAGCGGGTCCACCCGTGGCGCTCGGCGGTGTGCTGGGCCTTGGCCAGCTGCCAGGCGTCCATCGACGAGGCCCCGATGTGGAGGGCCTTGCCCGCCTTCACCACGTCGTGGAGGGCCTCCATGGTCTCCTCGATCGGCACCGTCGGGTCCCAGCGGTGGATCTGGTAGAGGTCGACGTGGTCCATGCCCAGGCGGGCGAGGCTGGCGTCGATGGCGGTGAGGATGGCCTTGCGCGACAGGCCGGCGCCGTTGGCCCCGGGCCGCATGCGGCCGTTCACCTTGGTGGCCACCACGATCTCCTCGCGGCGGGCCATGTCGCCCAGGGCCCGGCCCACGATCTCCTCGCTGGTGCCGTCGGAGTAGACGTCGGCGGTGTCGAAGAAGGTGATGCCGGCCTCGAGGGCCTGGCGGATGAACGGGCGGGCCGCGTCCTCGTCGAGGCTCCACGGGTGGGCCCCGCGCGACGGCACCCCGTAGCTCATGGTGCCCAGGCAGATGGGGGAGACGTCGAGCCCGGTGCCGCCCAGCTTCACGTGGTCCACGGGAGTCCTCCTCGGTGGTGGTCGCTCCGAGTGTGCCGGGGCCGGCGGCCGACCCCTCGCGCTCGCGGGGGGCGGCGGTGGGTCCGCGCCGGCGCGACGATGGGGGTGTGGTGCCGCGATGAGCGTCGAGGTGGCCCTGGCCGACCTGGCCGAGGTCGTGGCCGACCGGGGCCCGGCCGCGTACCTGGTGAGCCAGGGCGAGACCCGCGCCCGCATCGTCTCGGTGGCGGCCGCGTGGGTCGACGGCGCCCTCGTGGTGGGCGCCGGTCGCCGGACCGCGGCCAACGTGGCGGCCCGGCCCGAGGTCACCGTGTTCTGGCCCGCCGATGCCGCCCACCCCGACCACAGCCTGCTGGTCGACGGCACCGCCGAGGTCGATGAGGGCGCCGAGGCCCTCACCGTGCGACCGGGGAGCGCCATCCTCCACCGCTCCCGCGCCGACGGTGCCGACCCCTGCTGACCGGAGGGCGAGCGGAGGGGCACCACCACGGTCGAGGTGCGGCGACGCTCAGGTGCGAGCCCGACCGAGCAAGCACGGCAGCGGTCTCCGAGGAGAAGCGAGGACGACTCGCGGCGACGACGGTCCCCTCCGCGGGAGCTCCCGGCACCAGACTGGGGCGGTGACCCCGACGGACCGGACGTGGCGGATCGACCCGGGCGCCGCGCAGGAGATGGGGGCCCTCCTGGGGTGGGACCCGGGCACCGGTGCGCGCGCCCTGCTCGGCGCGCTGGCCGACCAGGTGCCGTCGGGGACCACGGCCAAGCGGGCTGCCGTGGCCGCCGGCGAGGTGCCGCCGGGCGCCGATCCCGGTGCCGTGGTCACCCGGATCCTCGCCGACCGAGAGCAATGCCGGCCCACGCCCTCGTGGTCGTGCTGGGCCCTGTCGACGGTCATGGCCGCCCTCCTCGACGGAGCCGACCACCCGGCCGAGGTGGTCGCCCTCCGGCGGATCGACGAGCGCGCCCCCGCGGTCGACCTCCACTCGGTGGTGCTGACCGACGACGATGCCGGGCCGGTGGTGTGCGACCCGTACTTCGCCGCCCTCCTGCCCGGCCCCGGCGCACCCGCGGTGGAGGGAGCGCACCGCGGGCGCGGGCCCGTCGGGGCGACGAGCCGGGCGGGCGCTGGACCTACGAGGTGGCCCAGGGGCGTTGGGCCGCGCCCCTGCGATACCGGACCCTCGCCCCGGTCTGCGACCCCGGCGACGTGGCCGCCCTCTGCGCCGTCTCGGCCACCCACACCGGCGTGCCGCCCGGTCCGTGCGCCGCCTTCCGGCGCGACCCCGTGTCCGTCGACGCCTTCGTCCACCACGACGGCGGCGCCGCGGTGCGGGAGTGGTCCTGGGCCGGGCCCGGCCCGGCGGACGGGGATGGTGCGGTCGAGGTGACCGAGCACCCGGACTGGACGGCCGCGGCGGCCGACCTCGGGGGCCGCGTCGGCATCCCCGTGCGCTGACCGACCTGCCCCTTCCCCTTCTCGCAGGAAGGGTGCAGAATGCCGGGCGTGTGTCGGACGGCGCACGCCACGAGGAGCAGCCATGACCGACGTCGCCTCCGCCCCTCCGGACCACCGCTCGCCCGACGTGGGACGCACCCACCTCGGCTGGGTGGTGGCCGGCTGCTCCGCCGCCGCGGGGGTGATCCACCTGGCGATGGTGCCGAGCCACGCCGGGGGTGATCTCCTCGACCCGCTCGGCTTCGCCGTGGTGGGCTGGTTCCAGCTGGTGGTCGCCGGGCTGGTCCTCGCCGACCGGGCCGGGCGCACCGTGTACCGGGCCACCATCGTCGGCAACCTGGCGGTGACCGGGCTCTGGCTGTGGAGCCGCACCGTCGGCCTGCCCGTCGGGGAGCACGCCGGCGTGGTCGAGGACGTCTCCGTCGTCGACGGCACCGCGGTCGCCCTCCAGGCCGTCGCCATCGTCGTCGCCGCCCGCATCCTGCTGGCCCCCGCCCGCCTGGCGGTCGGGCGCCTGGCCCCGGCCCTGCTGGCGGTGGCCGCCCTCGGCCTGGCCACCACCGTGCTCACCTCGTCCGACGCAGCCGAGCACGGGGGCCACGACCACGACGCCGCCGGCGGCCACGACCACGGCACCGCCGAGGTCGACGCCCATGCCGCCTTCATGGCCGACGTCGACGCGGCCCGCTGCGACACGGACCTCAACATCGGCGCCTACTGGGACGAGGCGGACTACTTCGCCATCGACACCTACCAGGGCGGGACCATGGACATGTCCGCCGGGACGGGCGGCCACGACCACGGCGCCGCCGCCGACGGCGCCACCACCACGACCACGGCGGTCGAGCCCGATCCCACCCAGGGGCGGGGGTCGCCCGGGCTCGACCACCTGGTGGGGCTGACCTCGATGTCGTCGGAGGGGGAGGGAGCTGCCGCCGCCCTGGTGATCGGCCTGGGCGACGCCTCCGAGGCCGACTACGACGCCTGGCGGTGGTGGGCCCGCGACAGCGGTGCCATCGGCGGGGGCCACGACCACACCGCCGCCGCCCCCGACGATGCCGGCGGCCACGGCGGCCACGCCGGGCCCCAGCCCTGGACGGCGCTCACCGACCCCGCCCAGTGCGCCCGGCTGTCCGAGGAGGTCGAGCTGGCCCGCGACACCGCCCTGGCCTACCCGACGGCGGCCGACGCGTCGGCCGCCGGGTGGGTGCGGGTCACCGGGTACGTGCCCGGCATCGCCGCCCACTACATGAACTTCGGCCTGGTCGACGGCGAGTTCGCGGTGGACGAGCCCGAGATGATCCTCTACGACGGCGACGGCCCCGACGCCCACGTGGTGGGGCTGAGCTACTACGTCATCCAGGAGGGCGACGCCGAGCCGACGCAGGGCTTCACCGGCGACAACGACCACTACCACCGCCACGTCGGGCTGTGCACCGGCGCCGGCGGCGTCATCGGCGACAGCACCACCACCGAGGAGGAGTGCGCAGCGATGGGCGGGGTGAAGGCCAACGGCAGCAAGGGCTGGATGAGCCACGCCTGGGTCGTCCCTGGCTGCGAGAGCCCGTGGGGCCTCTTCAGCGCCGCCTCCCCGCTCCTCGACGGTGCCCTGGGCGAGGGCTCCGGCGACAACGGGGGATCGTGCGTGGCCAGCGGCGTGCGGGCGCGGTACGGGATGGGCACGCCGGTCGCGGTCGAGCCGGCGAGCGTCGGCGGGGGCTGAGCCGGGGGCAGGGCCCGACGGTGCGCCGCACCCCGGCCTTCCTTCCATTCCTACTTGTCTGGTAGACATGATGGGCATGGAGGACGGGGGGACGCCGCGACCCGACACGACCCTGGCCGCGCCCGTCGGCCTCCAGCCCGGACCGGCCGACGACCCGCACCGTCGGCCCCACCGCACCCCGCCGGCGGAGGAGCGGGTCACCGCCCACGTCGCCGGCCGGGAGCTGCCCGACGAGGACATCGTCGTCCCGGGCGGCGAGCAGGCCCCGCGCCCGCTGCCGGTCCGAGTCGCGTACGGGGTGGCCGGCCTCGCCCTGTTCGTCACCGCCCTGGGCCTGATGAAGGAGGGCGCCACCGCCCTCATCCCCACCCTCCAGGGCTCGATCTTCACCGACAACGCCCTCAGCACCCTGGGGCTGGGCTGGCTGGGCTCCTGCCTGGTGCTGTCGGGCTCGCCGGTGGCGGCCTCGGCCCTCACCCTGCTCGACGGCGGCGCCATCGACCGGGCCGAGGCCTTCACCATGCTCACCGGCTCCCGGCTCGGCGCAGCCTTCGTCGTGCTGGTGGTCGGCGTGGTCTACGCCCTGCGCCACGAGGGCCAGGGCCAGCGGAGGGCGCCGGTGTCGATCGGCGTCCTCTCCCTCCTGATGACGATGGTCGTCTACGTGCCCGGCGCCGCGGTGGGCTACGTCCTGCTGTCGCGGGGGACCTTCGACGGCGTCGACATCGGCACGTCGCCCCGGCTCACCTCGCTCACCGACTCGGCCTTCGGCGGCCTGGTCGACCTCATCGACCGGGTCGCACCGGGCTGGACCCTCTTCCCCATCGGTCTGGGCCTGCTCCTCCTGGGCTTCTCGTGCATCGACCGGGTGCTGCCCCAGGTCCACCCCGACCGCCTGCGCGACGGCGACGAGGGCTGGTACGGGCGGGTGTGGCCCATGTTCGCGGTGGGCTGCCTGGTCACCCTGCTCACGCTGTCGGTCTCGGTGTCGCTCACCCTGCTGGTGCCGCTCGTCGCCAAGGGCCACCTGCGCCGGGCCAACACGCTCCCCTACATCGCGGGGGCCAACATCACGACCCTGGCCGACACCCTCGTGGCCGCGATCCTGCTGGGCAACCAGGACGGCGTGCGGGTGGTGGTGGCCGTGACCCTGGTGGTCACGATCTGGACGCTGTTCCTGCTGGTGACGGCGTACCCGCTGCTGCGGCGGGTGCTGCTCGGCGTGGCCCGGCGCATCCTGGCCAGCAACGTCCGCCTGGCCGGCTTCGCCGCCGCGCTGTGCCTGGTGCCGGCCGTGCTCATCGCCCTCTGAGCGGCGCCGGCCTACTGGGCCCGGCCCCGGGCGTTCGCCATGCGGGCCCGCACCTCGGGCCGGCGCAGCGGCGGCACCGTCGGCGGCGGCTGCTTGCGGGGCGGCAGGTCGCCCAGCAGGGCCGACGTCGCCTCGGCCACGGCCCGCACGGCCTCGTCGAAGGCCTCCTGGGTGGCGGCCGACGGCGCCCGCACGCCGCTCACCTTCCGGACGTACTGGAGGGCGGCGGCGTCGACCTCCTCGGCCGTCGCCGGCGGCTCGAGGCCTCGCAGGGTGGTGATGTTGCGGCACATGTCGCCCACGCTACGACCGCCCCGCGCCCGCGCCCCGCGCCGCCCCTGCGGCGTCGGGGGGCCGGGCTGCTGGTCGGTCAGCCCGGGGGGCGGCGGAGGCCGATCGGGGGCTGGCTGGGGACCCGGGGCAGGCGCGAGGGGACCGTGCCGAAGCGGTCCGAGCCCGCCTCCCAGTCGTCGTGGGCCTGCTGCACCTCCTCGGGGGTGCGGGCCACGTAGTTCCACCACATGAGGGGCACGGCCTCGAACGGGGCGCCGCCCAGCAGCAGCAGGCGGGTGCGCTCGCCGGTCACCAGGGCCAGCTCGTCGCGCCCGAGGCCCAGGTGGGCCAGGTGGCCGGGTGCGACCTCGGCGCCGGCGACGGTGGCTCGTCCCTCCAGCACCACCACCGCGTGCTCGAAGGTCGGGTCCAGGCCGACCACGGTGGTGCCGGTGCGCAGGTCGAGCTCGACGCCGACCAGTGGGGTGTCGGCCCGGGCCGGCGAGGTGGCGTCGGCGAAGGTGCCCACCAACACGGTGGCCTGGGCCGCGCCCAGGTCGACGCCGGGCAGGGTGGCATGGTGCTCGAAGGCGGGCGGACCGTGGCGGGTGGCCTCGGGCTGGGCGACCCACAGCTGGGCGCCGTGGTAGGGGCCGTGGCGGCCCTCCTCGGCGTGGGCGATGCCGTGGCCCGCGGTCATCAGGTTGAGCTGGCCCGGGCGGATCGGGGCCTCGCTGCCCAGGCTGTCGGTGTGGACGACCTCGCCCGACAGCAGCCACGTGACGGTCTGCAGGCCGATGTGGGGGTGGGGCCCGATGTCGAGGCCGTCGTCGGTGGGACCCATGTGGTCGACGAAGCACCAGGCGCCGACGGTGCGTCGGGCCCGGTGGGGGAGCGCCCGGCGGACGTGCAGCTCGCCGATGTGGGCCTCGCGGCTGGGGGTGACCTCGACGGGGTCGCCGCCGGCGGGGGCCTCGGGCTCGGCGCTCAGGTCCTCGCTGCGCACCGGGCCGCTCACCGGGCCGAGCCTACGACGGCCCCGGCGCGCCGGTGCGGGGTCGGCGCTCAGATGTCGGCGCTCGGGGCGATGACCTTCTCGCCGAAGGCGGCCAGGGCGTCGACGGTGTCGCGCAGGTAGACGAACGACGGCACCACCACGCGGTCGACGCCCTTGTCCCGCAGCTCCTGCACGGCGCCGACGGGATCGTCGCCGAAGATGCCGGCGTCGCCCGCGGTGACCTCGATGGCCTCGGGGTCGCGGCCGCAGTCGGTCGCCGTCTGGCGGGCGATGTCGATGAGCTCGGCCAGGTCCCCCTTGCCCGGGAAGAAGCCGTCGCCCAGCCGCCCGGCCCGCTCGGCTGCCTTCCGGCTGTGGCCGCCGACGTGGATCGGCACCCTGCCCCGGGTGGGCTTGGGGTTCACGCTGGCGCCGGAGAAGCGGATGTGGTCGCCCTCGTAGGAGGCGTGGTCGTCGTCCCACAGGGCCCGCATGACCTCGACGTACTCGTCGGTGCGGGCGCCCCGGCCCGCGAAGGGCACGCCCAGGGCGTCGAACTCCTCCTCCAACCAGCCCACGCCGATGCCCAGCTCCATGCGCCCGCCCGAGAGCGAGTCGAGCGTCGAGAGCTCCTTGGCCAGCACCACGGGGTTGCGCTGGGGGAGGATCAGGATGCCGGTGCCCAGGTGGATGCGCTCGGTCACCGCCGCCACCCAGGTGAGCCAGATGAGCGGGTCGGGAAGGTCGGTGTCGGCCGCCATGGCCATCTTCCCGGAGTCGTCGTAGGGGTACGAGCTGCCGTAGCCGTCGGGGTAGATCACGTGCTCGACGGTCCACAGGGACTCGAAGCCGGCCGCCTCGGCGCCCTGGGCGAGGGTCACCAGGCCGTCGCGGCCGGCGAACTGCATGGTGTTGGCAAAGATCATCCCGAACTTCACGGGGGCCTCCGAGGGGTGGGGTGCCCGGCGACCCTAGGCAGCGGCGACCGGTCCCGCCCCGGGAGCTCGGGTCGGGTCAGGTCCGGTCCAGCACCACCCGGCGCAGCGGGATCGCCAGACGCGGCCCGGCCCGGGCCGCGACCACGGCCACGGCCGCGGCCCGACGGTCGGCGTCGGTGCCCGGGAGGTAGAGCGACCGCACCAGCAGGGTGGCGGCCTCGTCGTCGACGCTGAGCGAGAAGGCCCGGGCCTCGTCGCGGCGGACCTCGAGGCCGTGGGGCCGTACCCGCCCGGGCAGGCGACGACGAGAGAGGGCAGGGCCGTTGGGGTAGCGGATGGTGGCCCGGAGGGCGACCTGGAGCCGGGCGTAGGTCCAGACGTCCCGGGCCCCGAGGGGCCAGGCCGCGGGCAGGAGCAGCACGGCCCGACCGCCGGGGGCGAGGATCCGTCCGAGCTCGACCAGGGCGCCCTCCAGCGGGTCGACCACCTGGAGGCCCATGGCGCAGGCGACCGCCGCCACCGCCCCGTCGGGCACCGGCACGGCGGTGGCCGAGCCCCGCACCAGCGGTCCCCGCCGGGCGCGACGGGCCCGGTCCAGCTCACCGGTCGAGGTGTCCACGCCGATCCAGCCCGACCCCGGGCCCCGTCGCGGCATCGCCCCCCGACCGGCGCGGTCGTCCACGGGGTGCGGGTCGACGCCCGCACCTGGGGCGCCCCGGGCGAGGGCCGCGGCGATCGGCCCGCTGCCGGCGGCCAGGTCGAGGACCGGTCCGGGTCGACCCTCGAGCGGCTCCACGCACCAGGCGTAGGGGTCGATGCCGTCGTCGTCGGTGCGCCCGAGCAGGTCCTCGGTGATGCCGGGCCGGTCGTCGTGGAACCGGGCGACGTAGCCCTCCCAGCGGTCAGGCCCGCTCACCGGCGGGCCCGGTCCGTCGCCGGCCTCAGCGGCCGCGCAGGCGGTCGAGCAGGCCGCCGCCCCCGGGGGGCGTGACCGGGACCCCGGCCTCCTCGGCCAGGGCCGCCACCACCGCGGCCCGGGGGTTCACCAGGAGCTGGCCCCCGACGGCGACGGTGGGCACCGTCTCGTTGCCTCCGGCGGCGCCCCGCACCACCGCCGCGCCGTCGGGGTCCTCCCAGATGTCGACCTCGCGGGTCGGCACCCCGGCCCGGGCCAGCCCGTGGCGCAGACGCATGCAGAACCCGCAGCCGGGCCGCCAGTACACGACCACCTCCGGCTCGCTCGCGCCGTCGGGGCCGTCGGGGCCGGGAGGGGTGTCGCCGTCGGTCGGGTGGGGGTCGGAGGCCATCGCAGGGCACAACACCCCGGGCCCCCGCCGCCTTCCCCGCACCACCCGCAGGGACCTCCGACGACGGCGGGCCCCGGCGCTCCCCCGACGAGACCCGACCCCCTCGTCGTGGTGGGGGATCCGGCCGTCCTGGCCCCTGCGAGGTCGACCACGCCGCTCCGCCCACCGAACCGGTACGGCCATCCGTCGCCCGGGCGCCGGCAGGGCCGACCGGTGCGCAGGGGACAGGGCGTGGCCGGTCGTCGGGTCCGCGGGTCCGCGGGTCCGCGGGTCGTCGGGTCCCCGGGTGCCGGTCGCGGGGCGGGGTCCTCGGGTCCCCGGGTGCCCGGGTCGTCGGGTCCGCGGGTGGCCGGTCCTCGGGTCCGCGGGTCCCCGGGTCCGCGGGTCCGCGGGTCCTCGGGTAGGCGGACCCTCCGGGCACCGCGTCGGACGGGGCGGGCCGGGGTCGGGTCGGGCAGCCCTCCCAGAGGTGGGCCTACGCTCCCGGCGTGGAGCCCGCCGACCACGTGGCCGCCGTCGCCCGCGAGGGCGCGGCCTTGGCCGGGGCGGTGGGCCGGGCGCCGGCCCGGGCGACGGTGCCCACCTGCCCCGAGTGGCAGCCCCGCGACCTGGCCGTCCACGTCGTGCTGTTCTGCGACCTCTGGACCCACGTGCTCTGCGAGGGCACGGGCCGCCCCCGACCCGACGACCAGGCCGCTCCCGACGGCCCCCCGGATGCGGTGGCGGCCTGGGTCGCCGACCGGGTCGCGCTCCTGCACGCGGAGCTGGAGGCCACCGACCCCGACGCGCCCGTCTGGACCTGGTCGCTCGACGCCGCCGACCACCGGGCTGCGTTCGTCGCCCGTCGCTCGGCCCACGAGCTGGCGGTGCACCGGGTCGACGCCGAGCTGGCCGGCGGACCGGCGTCAGCTGTCGAGGCCACCCTCGCGGCCGACGGCATCGACGAGGTGCTCTTCATCGTCGACCAGTGGCAGCGGGCCGGCGACCCCCGGGCCCGGGGCGTCGACGGCGAGCGGCTGGCCCTGCGGGCCACCGACACCGACGACCGCTGGCTCGTCACCCTCGCCCCCGAGGGCGTCACCTCGGCCCGCACCGAGGGCCCCGCCGACCTGACCCTCACGGCGTCGGCCAGCGACCTGGCCATGGTCGTCAACAGCCGTCCGCCCCTCGGGCCCGTGACCCGGGACGGCGACGAGGCCGTGCTGGCGGCCTGGCAGCGCACCTTCACCTTCGGCTCCGACCTGCTCGACCCCCACCGCGACCGCACCTGACCGCACCTGACCGCTTCGCTCCTCATCTCGAACTGGTCAGGACCCCCGGTGCCCTGGCACCGCCAGGGCTGACCGCTTCGCTCCTCATCTCGAACTGGTCAGGATCCCCGGTGCCCTGGCACCGAAAGGGCTGACCGCTTCGCCCACACGCTCGGTCCGGGTCCGGCGACCGAGCGGCGCGGGACGACCCGGACCTATGATCAGACACGTGTCCAGTTCTGCCACCGCCCTGCCCGACCTGCGCCGCGAGCAGCTGGCCACGCTCGTGCCCGAGCTGCTGCTGGCCGGGCACCTCATCGACCGGGCCGGCATGCCCCACGCCATCGCCGCCTTCGGGCGCGACGGCATGCGCGACGTGGCCATCGAGGAGTGGATGGGCGCCAGCCCCGTCTACACGGCCCGGATGCAGGCGGCGCTCGGGTTCGCGGGCGGCGGGGTCGAGACCATCTTCAAGGGCATGCAGCTCGACGTCGGGGCGCCGCCCCAGTTCATGGACTTCCGCTACCGGCTGCACGACCGCGACCACGGCGAGTTCTGGCTCGACCACTGCGGCGCGCTGATGGACGTCGAGCCCATGGGCGACGACTACGTGGTGGCCATGTGCCATGACATCGAGGACCCCACCTTCGACGCCACCGCGGTGGCCACCGACCCCCGGGCCCAGGTCCGCCCCGTCCACCGCCCGCCTCGGACCCCGGCCGACCGTCACCCGCACTGCGCGTGGACGGTCACCATCGCCCCCGAGCACGAGGCCCTGGAGCTCCCCGCCATCACCGGACGGGTCGCCACCACCCGCGCCGCCGCCGTGGAGCTCACCGCCATCGACCCCGACGAGGACGGGGTGGGCGACTACTCCGGACCGCTGCTCTCGGACCTGCGCTTCTCCGACATGTCGCACTCGGCCCTGGTCCGCGTGGCCGAGGAGGTGTGCCTCCAGGGCCACCTCCTGGTCCTGTCCTACCTGATGGCCCTCGAGGCCCGGCTCGACGACCCCGAGGAGGTCCGGGCCATCGGCCGCAAGCAGCTGGCGGGGGTCGCCGGGCTCACCTCCGAGCGCCTGCGGGCCGCCCTCGACCTCCCCTCCGGCCTCGACGGCGCCGCCGCCGTCCTGGCCCTGCACCCGGCCCTGCTGCCCGCCGCCTACGTGGACGCCACGGTGGACGACGACGAGCGCGTGCTGCTCCGCCTGGGCCGGACCGACGCCGCCCACGTCGACGGGGCCTGGCCCGCACTGCTCGACGCCGAGCACCTGGCGCCCCTCGACGCCCTCCTGCGGGGCGTCGACCCCCACCTCCGGGCCACGGTGGTCGACGACGGGCCCGACGCCCTGACCCTCGAGGTGGTGGCCGACGACGACCCCGCCCCGGAGGCCGACGAGGTGGCCCTCACCCGGTTCTCCACCGGGGCCGACTTCGCCTTCGCCGACCGCGGCACCCCGGTCGCCCTGCGCCCCGGCTGACCCGCGCACGCGCGAGGACGTGCGACAGAGTGTGCCAGGAGCCTCAGCGGATAGGGCCGGCTTGGCTGCGAGTCGTCCTCGCTCCGCTCGGACAGCCATGCCGTGCTTGCTCGGTCGGGCTCGCTCGTCAGCCATGTTGCCCACTCACGCCGGTGGACCAATCCGCTCGCCCTCCAGGCACACTCTGTCCTCCCCGGCGGTCAGAGGGTCAGGCGGGCAGCTCGTCGGGGAGCTCGGCGGCCGACAGCCAGTCGGCGAAGAAGCCGTCCAGGTCGCGCCCCGCGACCTCCGAGGCCAGGGCGGTGAAGTCCTCGGTGGTGGCGCTGGTGCCGGCGAAGTCGGCCTGCCACCGCCGCAGGAGGGTGAAGAAGGCATCGTCGCCGATCTCCAGGCGCAGGGCCTCCACCACCGCGGCGCCGCCCTCGTAGACGTTGAAGCCGAAGAGCGTCTCGACGGTGGGGTCGTCGGTCGGGGGACCGCCGTCCTCCCGCCGTTGCGCGAGGGCGTCGGTGGCCTGCTCCCGGGCGGTGGGGCCGCCCTGGTCCTCGGCCCACAGCCACTCGGCGTAGGTGGCGAAGCTCTCGGCCAGCCACACGTCGGACCAGCGCGCCGGGGTCACCGAGTCGCCGAACCACTGGTGGCCCAGCTCGTGGACCCCCACGTCGGGGCTGGCCGCGTCGGCCGAGAAGAGCGAGCGGGTCTGCTGCTCGATGGCCAGGCCCAGGTCCTGGTCGACCACCGCCACCCCGTACGCGGGGAAGGGGTAGGGGCCGAACACCGACTCGAGGAAGGCCAGCTGGGCGTCGACGGAGTCGACGAGGGCCTCGTGGGCGTCGACCTCGTCGGTGAGGAGGGCGTCGATGCGGCGCACGTCGCCGTCGGTCGGGCGCTCCAGCACCTCCCAGTCACCCACCAGCACCTGGGCCAGGTAGGTGGCCATGGGCTGGTCGACCTCCCACACCCAGGGGCCGTCGTCGCCCTCGTCGGGGCGCTCGGTGGGCACGCCGTTGGCGATGGCGACGGCGCCCTCGGGCGGGGTGAGGGAGAACCGCCAGGTGGCCTTGTCCGACGGGTGGTCGAGCGACGGCAGCCAGTCGCGGGTCGCCTCCGGTTCGTTGACCGTGTAGCTGTAGGACCCGTCCTCGGCGATGATCCAGCCCGGCCCCAGCCGGTCGGCCTCGGGGTGGATCTCGGGGTCGTCGGCGTAGGTGACGGCCAGGTCGAACGTCGTGCCCGCCACGAGGGGGGCGTCGGGTCGGACCAGGAGCTCGGGCTCCTCCTGGGTGAAGGCCACGTCCTCGCCGTCGAGCGTGACGGCCTCGACGACCAGCGAGCGGGCGTCGATCGGCACCTGGACCAGGTCCTCGGTGGCCTCGATGGTCAGCGTCACCGTGCCCGACGCCGCCAGCTCCTCGTCGATGGTGAGGTCGACGTCGTAGTGCTGCACGTCGATGCCGGGCGCCCCCAGGTCCGGGTAGAGCGGGTCGTCCAGCCCGGTGGGCAGGACGTCGGCGCCGCCGGGACCGGTCGGGGCGGTGGTCGACGTCGCCGCGTCCGTCGGCGCCGTCGTCGTGGTCGGCGAGGCCGGCTCGTCGTCGTCTCCGCACCCGACGCCGACCAGGACGAGGGCCACGACGACGGCCGCCGCGGCGCGCAGGCGACGCGGATGGGAGCTGGTGCGACCGGTCACGGGCGGGGCCTCGGGGTGGAGCGGCCGCCGAGCCAGAGGCCGACGGCGGAGAGGACGTGCCAGGCGGCGTGGGCCTGGACGGGGGAGTCGGGGCGACACAGCGGGCCGCCGCTGCGGCCCAGGACGTGCGCGGCCGCGCCCAGGAGCCAGGTGGCGCCGAGGGCGGAGTGGGCCCGGGGCGCCGACGGCGGCGCGGCGTCGGCCTCCTGGACCCGCCGGGCGACGGCCGCACCCACCGCCATCGCCCCGGTGACGGCCTGGGCGGCGGCGGAGGTCCGCGGCGTGCAGGCCAGGGTGGCGGCGACGGGCACGGCGGCGAGGGCGACGGGGCCGGGCGGCGGGCGGTCGGCCACCGCGGCCAGGTCGCGCTGGGCCAGGAGGCCGGACGCGGCGACCAGCGAGGCGTCGTGGGCCCAGCGGCTCGCCCGGCCCCCGGGACCGTGGTAGAGCACGCTGCCCACGCCGGCGGCGGCGACGGCACCGGCCAGGGCCACCGTGGCGGTGCGCTCGGCGGGCGGCAGGGCCCGCGCATCCCGGGCCAGCAGGGCGCCGGTGACCACGTAGGCCAGGCTCGAGATCGTGTTCACCGGCTGGCTCACCCAGCCGTCGCGGCAGGTCTCGCAGTCCGAGGTGGCCAGCAGGCGGGCGCTCACCTCGCCGCCGTCCCCGCCGGGTGGGACGGCGCCGGGCGCGGCGCCGCCGACCGTCGGCTCACGACGGCTCCGGCGTGGGCGCGACCGCGGCCTCGGCGGTGGGTGCGACGAGCGGCTGCGGGGCACCGGCCGGTCGCCGGGTCCCCGCCGCCGCCGCCGAGGTGACCGCCACCAGCTCGGCCCGACGCGCCCGCACCGCGGGCAGCTGGCCCCGCCGATCGATGGTGGTGCGCCAGACCAGCAGGCCCTTGAGCAGGGCCCGGATGCGGTCGACCAGGACGAGGGTGGCCGCGCCGAAGAGGGGGGCGGCGAGGAACACGATGATGCCGGCGGTGACGCCCTCGCGGTCGGAGAAGGCGGCGTGCATGAGCGGCTCGGCCGGGAACGTCACGCCGCGGGTGGCCCCGGCCAGCCAGCCGTCGCCGCCGTCCCAGACGGCGATCCCGAGCCAGGTGAGCGGGAAGGCGATCATGGCCACCAGGAAGCGGATCGTCCCCTTCGAGACCGGCGCCCGCGGCACCAGGCCGGCCACCAGCACGAGCGTGGCCGGCAGCAGGTTGACCAGCAGTCCAGCGGCTGCGAACGGGGCGAGGAGCACGACGAGGAGGGCCAGGCCGACCAGGCGGCGGGTCAGGTGGCGGAGACCGGTGTCGCCCACCAGCTCCTCGTCGGTGAGCCGGACGTGGTCGAGCAGCACCTGGTAGCGGGCCGCGGTGGTGACGACCTCGTCGATCTCCTCCGGTCCCGCGGCCACCAGGCGTCGGGACAGGTCGAGGGTGGCGGCCACCGGCACCGGGCGGGCGTCGGTGCGCAGCGTGGTCTCCGCCGCGGCCTGGAGCCCGAGGGCGTCGTCGAGCGAGTCGAACGGGGGGGTCACGCCCCGCAGGGCGTCGGTGAGGCGCTGGGTGAGGGCCCGCACCTCGGCGTGGTCGTCGCCCGCGGGGGCGTCCACGTCGGCGTGGAGGCGGAGCGGCGGGCCGAACGACACCAGGGCCCGGCCCCGCACGGCCACCTTGTCCTCGTAGGTGATGCCGACCGGGATGATGGTGACGTCGGGCAGCCCGGAGGCCAGGGCCTGGAGGGCGATGCGGGCCACGCCGGTGTGCAGCTCGCGGATGGCGGGGTCGTCGTGGGTGGTGCCCTCGGGGAAGATCGCCACCAGGTGGTCGCCGGCGAGGGCGTCGACGGCGGCGGAGAAGGTGGCGCTGTTGTCGACCTTCCCGTCGCCGGCGTCGACCCGGCGGTACACCGGGATGAGCCGGGCGAAGGAGAGGAGGGGGCGGGCCACCTTGACGTCCCACAGGGTGGCCTTGGCCAGGAAGCGAGGGAGGACGCCGAGGCGGGCCGTCATCACCACCGGGTCGACGAACCCGTTGAGGTGGCTGGCGGCCAGGATCACCCGACCCGAGCGGGGGAGCGGCCCCTCGACCTCGATCGAGCGGTAGAAGCAGCGGACCAGGAACCGGGCGAGGCCGGCCAGGACGCGGTCGCGCAGGGCGGGCCGGTGGGCCCTCCGGGGCGGCGTGGTGCTGGAGTCGGCCGCGCCCATGGCCGGAGCGTAGGCGGGGGTCCCCGACGACGGGTGCCGGCGGGGACCGGCCGGGTCCGGCGGTGCCCCGGATGCGCGGTCGAGCGCGGGTGGCCGCCGTCCCGTGCCGCCGACGCCGTCGAAGTCGTGCGGCCGTCGCTCGGCCCGCAGGTGACCATGGAGCCATGCAGCTCCGCCGCCTGGGCCCGGCCGATCGCGACCTCCTGCGCACCGTGCGCCTCCGCGCCCTGGCCGATGCGCCCTCGGCGTTCGGCTCGACCCTCGCACGGGAGGCCGCCTACACCGACGCCGACTGGGATGGCCGCCTGGCGACCCCGGGCGCGGCCACCTTCGTCGCCGTGGACGACGACGGGACCCCGGTGGGGATCGTCACCGGTGTCCCTGATCCCGCCGCACCCGGCCGGGCCGACCTCTTCGGCCTCTGGGTCGACCCGGTCGCCCGCCGGTCGGGCGTGGGCGATGGCCTGCTGGGGCACCTGCTGGCCTGGGCCGGGGATCGGGGCCTGGACCGGGTGCGCCTCTGCGTCACCGAGGGCAACGACGCGGCGGAGCGGCTCTACGCGCGCCACGGCTTCACCCGCACCGGCTGCGCCGAGGTGCGCGGTCGCGACGGCCGCCTGGAGATCGGCATGGAGCGCCACCTCCCCGGCTGATCCACCCCGACGTCACGGGTCCTGGGACAGGATCCGGTCGCAGGGACGGCGCCGAGGGACCTCAGGACCGGCGGGCGGGTCAGGGCGCGCAGACCACGCAGGTGGCGGTGGCCGGCAGCGCGGCCAGGCGCTCGGACCCGATGGGCCGGCCGCACGCCGCGGCAGCGCCCGTAGGTGCCGGCATCGACCCGGGCCAGGGCGGCGTCGAGGGCGTCGCGGTGGGCCCGGGCCGCGTCGAGGAGGGCGGCCACCTGCTGGCGCTCCCACGCGATGGTGTGGCCCTCGGGGTCGTGCTCGTCGTCGGTGGCCACCAGGTCGGCGGCGTCGACGATGTCGGCCAGGTCGCGGGTCAGCGAGGCGACCTGGGCCTCGGTCGCGCCGCGCTCGGCCCGGAGCCGGGCGGCGACGTCGTCGGCCGGGCTCACCGGCCCCGGCGGGGGCTCACCCCGAGGTCGCCGCCGTCTCGACCTCGACGTCCTCGGGCGGGTGGCCGTCGAGGGGGCGCTCCTCCACCCGGCCGTCGGCGTGGCGGGCGAAGCGCACCTGCTCGCGGGGGTGCACGGGGTCGTCGTCGGCCCACGGCCAGCCCCCGAACCGGGTGGCCTGGTAGTCGTCGAAGGCCTGCTGGACCTCGGCCCTGGTCGTCATCACGAAGGGCCCGTAGCGGGCCACGGGCTCGCCGATGGGCCGGCCCTGGAGCACCAGGACCTCGACGCCGGCGTCGCTGCGGACCTCGATCGGGACGTCGGCCCGCACCACCGCACCGGTGTCGCGCCGAGGACCTCGGCGTGGCCGTCGACGTGCAGGTCGGTGCCGTCGAAGACGTAGAGGGTGCGCACGGTGTCGGGACCAGCCGCGGCCGGCATCGACCACGAGCCTCCGGCGTCGAGGCGGAGGTGCCAGATGGCCACGTCGGCCTCGGCCCGGCCGGCCCAGGAGGCCGGGGGCGGCGCCGGCGGGGTGGCCGCGCCGGGCAGGGCCCCGGCGATGACGGTGACCTCGCCGCCGTCGACGGCGCAGGCGGGGCACGTCCTCGTCCCAGAACATGGTGAAGTGGGCGTCGACCAGCTTGTCGGCGGCCGGCAGGTTGAGCCAGATCTGGAACAGCTCGAGCGGGTTGGGCCCGTCCCGGTCGAGCAGCGGGAACATCTCGCTGTGCTGGATGCCGCCGCCGGCGGTGAGCCACTGCACGTCGCCCCGCCCGAAGCGGGCCGCGGCGCCCAGCGAGTCGGCGTGGTCGATGAGGCCCTTGCGCACGTAGGTGACGGTCTCGAAGCCGCGGTGGGGGTGGGGCGGGAAGCCGGGGACCTCGGTCCCGTGGTACATCCGCCAGCCGTCGCGGCCCTCGAAGTCCATGCCGATGTCGCGGCCGTCGAGGGGCGCGTCGGGGCCCAGGGCGTCGTTGCCGGCGGGGTAGGCGTCGTCGTGGTGGGCGCAGAAGAGGAAGGGGTCGACGGTGGGCCACTGGGGGCCCAGGTCCACGGTCTGGAGCACGGGGTCGTCCATGGGGTCCAGGCTACGGGCGGGGCACAACCTCGGCCCCTGGCGCCCGGGGTGTCCCGGGTGGGGCCGCCCACCGCGATCTGACGGTTCGTCAGATCACGGTCCGAGGTGCTGCAATTGCCGTCCCATGGACCCATCGCAGGGCAACGATCCGGTCGCCGAGGCCCGCGAGCGCTACCAGCGCGAGCGCGAGAAGCGGCTCCGGGCCGACGGCCTGGCCCAGTACAGCCAGCTGGCCGACGACGAGGAGCTCGACCGCGACCCGTGGGTGGAGCCCGGCTTCACCCGCGACCCGGTGACCGAGGAGGTCGAGGCCCTGGTCGTCGGGGGCGGCTTCGCCGGGATGATGCTGGCGGTCAACCTGCAACGCCAGGGCGTCACCGACTTCCGCATCGTGGAGAAGGCGGGCGACTTCGGCGGCACCTGGTACTGGAACCGGTACCCGGGCTGCATGTGCGACGTCGAGTCCTACATCTACATGCCGTTCCTCGAGGAGACCGGCTACATGCCCACGCAGCGGTACGCCAGCGCCACCGAGATCTTCGAGCACTGCCAGCGCATCGGCCGCCACTTCGACCTGTACCCGCACGCCCTGTTCCAGACCGAGGTGGTCGACGCCACGTGGGACGACGACGCCGAGCGCTGGGTCGTCACCACCACCCGCGGCGACACCTTGCGGGCCCGGTTCCTCGTCACCGCCGGCGGGATCCTGCACCGGGCCAAGCTGCCGGCCATCCGGGGCATCGCCGACTTCGCGGGCCGCTCGTTCCACACCGCCCGCTGGGACTACGGCTACACCGGCGGCAGCCCCACCGAGCCCATGGATCGCCTGGCCGACAAGCGGGTCGGGATCATCGGCACCGGTGCCACCTCCATCCAGCTGGTGCCCCAGCTGGCCCGGGCCGCCAAGGAGGTCTACGTCTTCCAGCGCACCCCCTCCGCAGTGGGCGTCCGCGACAACGGCGACACCGACGAGGAGTGGTTCCGGAGCCTCCCGCCGGGCTGGCAGGAGGAGCGCATGCGCAACTTCACCGCCGCCGTCACCGGTGAGAAGCCGGCCGAGGACATGGTGGGCGACGGCTGGACCGAGGTCCTGTGGGAGGACACCCAGACCGAGGCGGCGACCCCCGAGGACGCAGCCGCCCTCGAGCGCTCCGACTTCGAGACCATGGAGTCGCTGCGACGTCGCATCGACGAGGTCATCGACGACCCCGACACGGCTGAGCGCATGAAGCCCTGGTACGGCAAGCACTGCAAGCGCATCTGCTTCCACGACGACTACCTCGCCGCCTTCAACGAGCCCAACGTGCACCTGGTCGACACCGACGGCCGGGGCGTGCAGGAGGTCGTCGCGTCCGGGCCCGTCGTCGACGGCGAGGAGTACGACCTCGACCTCCTGATCTTCGCCTCGGGATTCGAGGTCACCACCGGGCTGGTGAGCCGCATGGGCTTCGACCCCGTGGGCCGCGACGGCGTCCGCCTCAGCGAGCGCTGGGCCGACGGCGCCCACACCCTCCACGGGGTCCTCACCAACGGCTTCCCCAACCTGCTGGTGGTGCACTTCATCCAGGCCGGCTTCGGCCTGAACTTCTCCCACTACCTCTCGGAGTCGACCAAGCACGTGGCCTGGCTCATCGCCACCTGTGCCGAGGAGGGGATCACGTCGCTGGAGGCCACGGTCGAGGCCGAGGACGCCTGGCTGGCCACCCTGTGGGACGCGGCCAAGGGCTTCGGTCGCTACTCGGCCACGTGCACGCCGAGCTACGGCAACAGCGAGGGCGCCCGGACCATGGCCGCGGCCCGCAACGTGGTCCACCCCGGCAACCTCATGCACTACGCCGCCCACCTCGAGCGCTGGCGCGACGAGGGCGACATGGCGGGCACCACCGCCCGGCGCAGCGCCGACGCCCCGACCTGACGCGCCCGCGCCGGGTCAGCGGCGGCGGCGGTGGGGCTCGGAGTGCTCCCAGTCGGCCAGCAACGTGCGCAGGGCGGTGAGGAGGATGAGCGGCTCGTCCAGCATCGGGTGGTGGCCGGCCTCGGGGATCTCGGCCACGGTGGCGACCGACCCCAGCTCCTCGTTCATGAAGTCACCGATGTCGCGGGTGACGAGCCCGTTCTCCGAGCGCAGCAGGGCGAAGCGGGCCACGATGCGGCGCAGGTGCGGCAGGGCGACGGCCCGGATGGACCCGCCCGCGAACTGGGCGAACACCTCCCGGTCGAACTTCCAGCGGTAGCCGCCGTCGTGGGGCTCCAGGGACCGCCGGGCCACGTGGTCCATGACGTAGGGGAGGTAGTGCTCCTGGGCCGGGACGGTGCGGAAGCGGGCCAGGGCGTCGTCGACCGTCTCGTAGGTGCGGGGGGCGCCGCCGAAGGCCTGCTTGAGCCGGTACGACGCCACCTCGGGGTCGGGCTCGGTGACCGGCGAGTCGCAGATGATCACGCCCGACACCCGGTCGGGGTGCATGGCCGCGGTGGCGATGGTGACGAAGCCGCCCATGCTGTGGCCCACCACGACGGGCAGGCCGACGATGCCGGCGTCCTCGGTGACGGCCATGACCTCGTCGGTCCACTGCTCGAACTCGTAGACCTCGCGGTGGCCGCTGTCGCCGTGGCCCGAGAGGTCGATGGCCACCACCCGCAGCTCGGCTGCGAAGGAGGCGGCCACGTGGGTCCACCAGTGGGCGTGGGCGCCGCCGCCGTGCACGAACACCAGCCCCGGCCGGCCGCGCTCACCCCACGCCAGGTAGTGGATCGGGCACCCCTGGACCTCGACCACCTCGTCGGTGACGGGGACGGCCAGCGCCCGGCGGAACCAGGCCGGCGCGTCGGGGTGCAGCGGCAGGGGCACGGTCACCTCCCGGAACCTATGCGGGTCGGGCCGCGCCGGCCCACTGCGCGCCCGTCGGCGCCCGCACCTTCTTGCACGGGTCGTGTGCGAACCGGCGGGCGCCGGTAGTGTCCCGCTCCGTCGAGGGGGCCCGGACGTGACCGACCAGGACAGCGAGGTGGAGCCGACCCCCGCCCCGGCCGCGGTGCCCGACCGCGGCGACCCACCCCTCGCGCCGTCGCCCGCGCCGGAGGTGGTCGCCGAGGGCGCGGCGCCCGAGGGCCGGCGCTTCCCGCTCTGGCCGCTGGTGGCCATGGCCCTGGTGGGCCTGGTCGACCAGATCGACGTCTCGGTGGCCCGCGGCGTGCTGCCCATCCTCGAGGACGAGTGGGGGCTGAGCGACACCCAGCTCGGGTTCATCCCCGCGGTCTTCATCTTCGTCGGCGCCGTCGCGACCATCCCGGCCGGCTGGGTGGCCGACCACTACCGCCGCAACCGGGTGATCGGCTGGACGCTGCTCAGCTGGAGCGGGCTCATCCTGCTCTCGGCCACGGCGATCAACTACGTCAACCTGCTCGTCGCCCGGGCCGCCATGGGCATCGGCCAGGCCGTCGACGACCCGGCCTCGACCTCGTACCTGGGCGACTCCTACCCGTCGCGCATGCGGGCCCGGGTGTTCTCCTTCCAGCAGGTCAGCTTCTTCCTGGGCGGCGGCATCGGCCTCGCCGTCGGCGGCGGGGTGGGCGAGGCCCTGGGCTGGCGCTGGGCCTTCGCCCTCGTCGGCATCCCCGGCGCCCTCGTGGCCCTGGCCGTCTTCCGGCTCCGCGAGCCCCGCCGAGGCGAGGCCGAGCTGCCCGAGACGATGACCTGGGAGGAGATCGTGGCCCTGCCGCCCCGCGCCGTCGAGGTGGAGCGGGCCTCGGGCGCCGAGGGGCTGTCCTTCCGCCAGTTCGCCCGGCTGGCCTGGACCGAGCTGGTGGGCCAGCTCAAGCTCATCTTCGGCATCCGCACCATGCGCTACGTGCTGGTGGGCGTGGCCGCCCTGCTCTTCACGGTGTCGGGCATCAGCACCTGGCTGGCGATCTACCACCAGCGCTACTCGGGGATGTCGGTCACCCGGGCCACCCTGTTCACCGGCGGCCTCCTCGGCCTGGGCGGGATCATCGGCACCTTCGCCGGGGGTGCCTTCTCGGACCGCTTCCACGGGCGGTGGAAGGGCGGCCGCATCGTGATCGTGGTGTGGTCGGCGGTCATCTGCGCCCTGCTCTTCATGGCCTCCTTCGCCGTCGACGCCGTGCCCCTGCGCCTCGCCCTCCAGTTCCTCGGCGTCACCGCCGCGGCCGGTGCCGCTCCCGGCCTGCGGGCGGCCATGCTCGACGTGGTGCCCCCGGACTCCCGGGGCGTGGGCGCCTCGGCCATGGCCCTGGCCACGGCCGTGTTCGGCCAGGCCGCGGCCCCGCTCATCGTGGGCGGGCTGTCGTCGCTCACCGGCTCGCTGGTGGCGGCGTTCTACATCGTCTTCCCGCCGGTGATCGCCGGGCTCTTCCTGCTCCTGCGGGCCCGCCACACCCTCGAGGACGACGCCCAGGCCATCGTCATCGCCATCTACGAGGAGAACGAGGTCCTGGCCGCCAGCCGCGCCGGCCTCTCGGCCGCCGAGCCGGCCGACGACCCCGGCGCCTGACCACACCCGGCTCCGCACCGGGTCCGCTCCCCGAAGTGGTGCGCACTCCGGTCGCCCTGGCGACGGATCCGCGCACCGGTACGCACGGGCTGACGAAGTGGTGTGCCCTGCCGTCGTGGGGGCGACCGATCCACGCGCCACTTCGGGGGAGGGGTGGGCCGGGCGCCCCGGGCCGGACCTACGGTGGCGCGGTGCGGATCCTGGGGCTCGACCTGGCCGCCCAGCCCCGGACCACCGGGTGCGTGGTGCTGGCGCCGGCGGGCCGCCGGTGGGTGGCCACGGAGCCCGCCGGCCCGGCCGACGACGACGGACTGGTCGCCCTGGCCGGAGAGGTCGACGTGCTCGGCATCGACGCGCCCCTGGGCTGGCCCCGGGCCTTCGTGGCCGCGGTGACCGCCCACGAGGCGTTCGGGCCCTGGCCGGGGGGCGTCGACCGGGGGCCGCTCACCCACCGGGTCACCGACCACGTGGTGGTGGCGGCCGGGCAGGGGCGGCCGCTGTCGGTGTCGGCCGACCGGATCGGCTCGCCCGCGATGCGCGGGGCCCTCCTCCAGCACCGCTGGGCCACCGAGGTGTGGGGCGCACCCGAGCCCCGCGACGGCAGTGGGCGGCTGGTCGAGACCTACCCGGCCGCGTCGCTGCGGGCGTGGGGCATCGAGGCCGCGGGGTACAAGCGCTCCGGCGCCGCGGCCGCCGCCGGTGCGGCCGAGGTGCGGGCCGGCATCCTCGCCCACCTGGCCGAGGCCCTGCCCTGGCTCGACCTCGGCCCCGTCGCCGAGCGCAGCACCGCCTCGGACCACGTCCTCGACGCCCTGCTCTGCTGCCTCACCGTGGTCGCGGCCCGGGCCGGCTCCACCACCGCGCCCGATCCCGCCCACGCCGAGGTGGCCCGGGTCGAGGGGTGGATCCACGTGCCCACCGTCCCGCTCACCGCCCTCGGTCCTCCCGCCTGACCCGCCACCGGGTGCGAGGATCGGGCCCATGACCCTGCGCATCGTCCAGTGGGCCACCGGCAACCAGGGGGTGGAGGCCATCCGGGCGATCCTGGACCGGCCCGACGTGGAGCTGGTCGGCGGGTGGGTGTCGTCGGACGCCAAGGACGGTGCCGACCTGGGCACCCTCGCCGGCCGTGACCCGATCGGGGTGGCCGCGACCCAGGACGTCGACGCCCTGCTCGCCCTCGACGCCGACTGCGTTTCCTACATGCCCCGGATCGCGTCGCTCGACGAGGTCTGTCGCATCCTCGCCTCCGGCGCGTCGGTGGTCACCACCGCGTTCCTGTTCCACCCGCCGTCCCTGCCGCCCGAGGACCTGGCGCGCCTCGAGGACGCCTGCACGGCCGGCGGCTCCACGGTCCACGGCACCGGGCTCAACCCCGGTGTCCTGAGCGGGGTGCTGCCGCTCGCCCTCTCGGGGATGAGCCGGAGCATCGAGCGCATCACGCTGCAGGAACGGGCCGACTGGTCGTTCTACGAGAGCACCCACATCACCTTCGACAACATGCGCTTCGGCCGTCCCGTCGACGAGGTGTCCGAGGACGCCAGCGACTTCCTCCGCTTCAACAGCGGCATCTTCAAGGAGGTCGTGGCCCTGGTGGCCGACGCCCTCGGCGCCGGCATCGACGAGGTCACCACCGACGTGGAGCTGGTGACCGCGGCGGAGGACCACGACGTCTTCGGCGTCACCCTCGAGGCGGGCACTGTGGCCGGGCAGCGCTGGCACTGGCAGGGCCGGCGGCAGGGCACGACCATGGTCGAGATCGAGACGCTGTGGACCGTCGGCGGCGAGTACCCGCCGGACTGGCCCCGTCCGCAGGACGGCTGGACGCTCACCGTCGAGGGCGACCCGTCGTTCCGCACCCACTTCCTGGGCCTGGCCAGCTTCACCCGGGACGAGCCCCTCACCGAGCACGTGCGAGCGGCCAGCATCGCCACCGCCATGGCCGCGGTGAACGCCATCCCGGACGTCGTCGCGGCCCCGCCGGGCGTGGCCACGATGGCCGACCTGCCCCTGGTCCGCAGCGGGTACGGCTTCGGCCACCGGCCCTGAGCGGGCCGGCGGCGCCCCGGGGACGGCCTACTTGCCCGGCTCGGCCAGGGAGACGCCGGCGTCGTGGACGACGCCGGTGCGGCCGAGGTAGTTGTCCGAGCCCGTGTGGGGCACGCCGGAGAGGGCGATCCGCCGCTCCGGCGCGAGGCCCATGTAGAGGGCCGACGCGAGCGGCGTCACCGCGTCGCCGTCGGAGCCCACCACGGTCCACTCCGTGCCCCCCGCACCCTGCGGGTCCAGGTTGCGGTTGAGCCACTGGATGTCCGAGGCCCCCGGCTTGAGCGTGCTGCACTGCCCCCAGAGGCAGGCGGTCGAGTACCACGCCGCCCCGGCGTGGGGGGCGCCGAGGGTGACGGCGTCCTCGACCTGGATGGGGGCGGAGAACCCGGACTCGCCGATGGACGCGCCGTAGACCGCGCCCCGCACGATGTTGCCGCCCATCGAGTAGCCGATGACGTCGACGGGGATGCCCTTCGACGTGTAGGTCGCCGAGACGTACTTGGAGAAGGCCTTGGACAGGTCCTTCCACGACGAGCCGTTCTCGAAGCTGCCCCACGACCGGAGGCTCATCGAGCACCCGGTGTCGCCGGTGTAGAAGCCGACCTTCACGAAGGGGCCGGTGAAGCCCTCGCCGCGGAGCTGGCTGATGGTGCGGTCGAAGGTGCTGCTGCAGCTGGTGCCACCCGTCGCGCTCCAGCCGTGCACGAGGAGGACGGGCCGGTCCTTGCGGGCCTCCCGGGCGGGCTGGCACGCGCCGGCCACGAGGACCAGCAGCACGGCGGCGATGCCGAGGACGGCGGTGCGGTGCACGCCGGGTCGCGAGCGGTTCGTCATGCGGGTCCCCCCTGGAAACGGTGGCCCGGCCCGCGCCGAGCTCGCCGTCATCATGGCTCACCTGCGGGGTCGCGGTGAAGCCGGTCCCGGAGCCGGTCGGCCGACGTGCCGCGTGCCACACGCGACGGATGGCCCTGCCCCTCGGCGCGCGAGCGATGATGGGGGGAGGGGTGCATCGGGCGCCCCGACACCGCGATGGGGGAAGACATGACCGACACACCGTGGCAGGGCGATGCCTGCTCGCTCGTCGACGCGTTCCGGGCGGGTGAGCGCAGCCCGGTCGAGGAGCTCGACGCCACCCTGGCCGCCATCGAGGCGTCCGACCTCAACTGCTTCTCGTTCCTCGACCCCGAGCGGGCCCGGACGGCGGCCGCCGACGCCGACCTGTCGCTGCCCTTCGGCGGCGTGCCCACCGGCATCAAGGAGCTCGAGCCGGTCGAGGGCTGGCCCGACACGGGCGCCTCGTTGGTGTTCAAGGACCGCATCGCCGACCACACCGCCCACAACGTGGCCCGCCTGCTCGACGACGGTGGCGCCGTCCCCGTCGGGCTCACCACCGCCAGCGAGTTCGGCGGGCTCAACGTGAGCGTCACCAAGCTCAACGGCGTGGCCCACAACCCGTGGCGCCACGGCCGCACGGTCGGCGGCTCCTCCGGCGGCGCCGCCGCCTCGGTCATGGGCGGGCTGGTCAGCCTGGCCACCGGTGGCGACGGCGGCGGCTCGATCCGCATCCCCGCCGGCTACACCGGCCTGCTGGGCATGAAGGGCACCTTCGGGCGCATCACCCGCGGCCCCCACGCCATGTCCCGTCCGGCCACGGTCGTGCTGGGCAACCTGTCCCGATCGGTGCGCGACGCGGCCCGCTTCTACGACGTCACCGCCGGCCTCGACCCCTATGACCCGAGCAGCATCCCCTCGCCCGGCCGCTGGGAAGCCGACCTCGGCAAGAACGACCTGACCGGTCTGAGGGTCGCCGTCATCCCGAACCTCGGCGGCGTGACCCTCGAGGCCGGCGTCGACGAGCAGGTGCGCGAGCAGGCCGCCCTGCTCATCGCCGACCACGGCATGAAGGAGGTCGACCTCGACCTCCACACGCCGAACCTGGCCGCCCAGTGGATGATGGGCAACCTCTCGACCCTCCTCGCCGAGCTGGGCGACGAGTGGCCCCGGTGCGCCCCGCTGCTCACCGACGAGGTGTCCATCGGCGTCTACCTCTCCCAGGCCCTCTACAACCTCCAGACCGCGGCGGTCGCCGAGGCCCTCCGCCTGGAGGCCAACGCGGCCATGGCCCAGGCCTTCGGCGAGGTCGACCTGATCATCGCGGCCACCAACCCGGGCCCGGCCTTCCCCGCCGAGTCGACCACCAGCAACGCCGAGGACGACCTCATCGACTGGGCCAAGTCGAACCCGATCGCCCGGGGCGTGTTCCGCGGTGCCCTGCTGGGCACCCGGGTGGCCAGCTCCTTCGCCCCCAAGCTGCCCAGCAACCTGCTCGACTACTTCAGCGCCAAGTTCCCCGACATGGTGAACATGGGCGCGCTGACGATCATCTCCAACATCTACGGCAACCCGGCCGTGTCGATCCCGGCGGGCACCGTCGACGGCCTGCCGGTGGGGATGCAGGTGCTGGCCCGCCACCACCGCGACGACCTGCTCTTCGACGTCGCCCTCGCCGTCGAGCGCGAGCGTCCCTGGCCCCTGGTCGCCCCCTCGGTGTCGGAGAAGACCGCCGCCCCGGCCTGACGTCACGAGGTGCCAGGCACCTCGTGACGTCTCGGCGTCAGGCGCGGGTGAGGCGGACGGGGAGGCGCTTGTAGCCGTTGTTGAGGTTGGAGCGCAGGCGCACCGGGTCGCCGGTGAGCTCGACCTGGTCGACCGTGGCCAGCAGCTCCTCGAAGAACACCCGGCCCTCCAGGCGGGCCAGGTGCACCCCCAGGCAGAAGTGCTCGGCGATGCCGAAGCTGAGGTGCGGGTTGGGGTCGCGATGGATGTCGAAGGCCTGGGCGTCGGCGAACACGTCGTCGTCGCGGTTGGCCGACGTGTAGTACATCGCCACCTTCTCGCCGGCCGCGATGGGCACGCCGTGCAGCTCGGTGTCGGCGGTCGCGGTGCGGCGGAAGTAGTGCAGCGGGTTGGCCCAGCGCAGGATCTCCTCCACCGCCCCGGCGGTGAGCGACGGGTCGGCCCGCAGCTCGGCCAGCTGGTCGGGGTGCCGGAGCAGGGCCAGCAGGCCCGAGGAGAGCATGGTGCGGGTCGTGTCGTTGCCGGCGGTGACGAGCTGGACGAAGAAGGAGCCGAAGTCCACGTCGGTCATGGCCTCGCCGCCGAAGTCCCCGTCCAGGATCAAGGTGGTCAGGTCCTCCTTCGGGGGCTGGGTGCGACGGTCGGCGGCGAAGCCGATGGCGTACATGGCCATGTCGATCGACGCGCTGTGGTCGGGCTCGTCGCCCACCACCTCCGGGTCCTGGCCCGCGGTCTGGCGCTCGGCCAGGGAGTGGAGCAGGTCCCAGTCCTCCTCCGGCAGGCCCATGAGCCGGCCCATCACCTGGGTGGGGAGGTGGGCGGCGACCTGATGGACGAAGTCGACGTCGCCGGCCTCGGCTGCCTCGTCGAGGATCGAGCGCACGATGCCGCGGATCTGGTCCTCCAGCCCGGCGATGACCTTCACCCGGAACGTCTCCGCCAACGGGCGCCGGTAGGTGACGTGCCGGGGCGGGTCCATGGCCAGGAGCATGTTCCGCATCATCTCGAGGTTCGCGGGGTCGAGGTCCTCGAGCACCACGCCGCCCTCCGAGGCCGAGAACAGCACCGGCTCGCGGGCCACCTTCACCACATCAGCGTGGGCCAGCACGGCGTGGAAGCCGGGCTGGCCGTCGGGCATGTCCTGCCAGGCGACGGGCGTGGTGCGGCGCATCTCGGCCAGGGCCTCGTGGGGCACCCCGTCGTCGAAGGTGGACGGGTCGCCCAGGGCGAGGGTGGTCGGGGCGGTCATGTGGACGGGTCCGGGAGCGCGGCCATGGGGTCCTCCGGGGTCGGTCGCGCGAGTGTGCCGCAGCCCTGGACAGGTGTCCACCGTCACCCCGGCCTGGGCCATGATGAGGGCCCTGCACCCCCCCGCCGCCCCCTGGAGACCCGATGAGCCACCCCGGCATCGCCACCGTCCGCGACCTGATCCTCTCCAGCGTCGGGGCCGAGGCGCCCTCGCTGGAGGAGCGCCGGGCCTGGCTCGACTCCCTCGGCGAGGTGATGCCCGCGCCGACCGGGGTGGTGGTCGAGGACCTGGCCCTCGGCGGCCGACCGGCCAGTCGCACCACGCCCGGCGACCCCGGCCCCGGCACCGTCCTCTACCTCCACGGCGGCGCCTACGTCTCGGGCTCTCTGGTCAGCCACCGGGGGGTGGTGGCCCGCTTGGCCCTCGCGGCCAAGACCACCGTGCACGCCCTCGACTACCGCCTCGGCCCCGAGGACCCCTTCCCCGCCGGGCTCGACGACGCCGTCGCCGCCTTCCGCGAGCTGGACGAGGGCGGGGCCGGACCCATCGCCGTCGCCGGTGACTCCGCCGGCGGGGGCCTCACCCTGGCCGTGCTGCTGGCGCTCCGCGACCAGGGCGGCACCCAGCCCGCGTGCGGGGTGGCCCTGTCGCCGTGGGCCGACCTGACCCAGAGCGGCGAGACCTACGAGACCCGGTCCGACGCCGACCCGCTGCTCAGCCGCGAGGGCCTCACCGAGTCGGCCGAGATGTACCTGGGCGGGGCCGACCCGTCGGACCCGCTGGCGTCGCCGATGCTGGGCGACCTCTCGGGCCTGCCGCCGGTGCTGCTGGAGGTGGGTGACGGCGAGGTCCTCCTCGACGACAGCCGGGTCACCGCCGAGCGGATCCGGGCCGCCGGCGGCCAGGTCGACCTCGAGGTCTGGCCCGAGATGCTCCACGTCTTCCAGGCCTTCCCGCCCGACCTCGTCCCCGAGGCCGACCAGAGCCTCGAGCGCGTCGGCCGCTTCCTCCAACACCACCTGGCGACCTGACCAGAGCGCCCGCGCCCGGCCCCGCACCGACCCCCCCGAACTGGTCAGCCCTGGCGGTGCCAGGGCGCCGGGATCCCTGACCACTTCGGGAAGGGGGTCGAGCTGGTCAGTCCTGGCGGCGCCAGGGCGCCGGGATCCCTGACCACTTCGGGAAGGGCGCCGACGACGTCAGGCGGTGAGGGCGTCGAGGGCGGTGGTCCAGGCCCGGCGGATCTGGGCCCGGGTGCGGCCGTGGACCGCCACCAGCAGGTCCCACGCCTCGAACGAGGTCAGGGTGTCGACCAGGCCGACGAGGTCGTCGGCCCGGGCCGGGGTGCGGGTGGCCAGCTCGGGCGCCAGGTGGGTGCGGGCCTGGCCCGCCATCTGGGCGCGCGCCGCGGCCAGGCTGCGGGCGATGGCGGGGGCGTCCAGGGCGCGGGCGCGGGCCACGCGGGCCACCGGGGCGATGGCCTCGTAGAGGTCGAGGCGGGCGTCGACCCACCGGGCGATGCGCTCGGTCCGCTCGCCCTCGCCCAGCCCGGGCACGTCGAAGAGGGGTGCGACCCGGGCGAAGTGGTGCTCGATCGTCTGCTGGTGGAGGTCGTCGAGGTTCTCGAAGTACCGGAAGATCGACGACACCGACACCCCGGCGCGCCGGGCGATGGCCTCGACCGAGGGGGTGGCCTCGTCCTCCTCGATCAGGGCGAAGACGGCATCGACCACGGCGCCCCGGTTGCGGGCACGACGGGCCCGGCGCCCGTCGACCGTGGGGGGCGCGGCAGCGGCGTCGACCATGGGGCCACCCTACCCAGACCGCGACTTGTGGGAACCGTGCTCGCACAAGCGCGGTGAGGCCCGAGCGGGCACCATGGGCCGCCCCACCACCCCCAGGAGGAACCCGTGCAGGAGCTGGCCAGCAAGGTCGCCGTCGTCACCGGAGCCGGCAGCGGCATGGGCCGGGCCATGGCCGTGCGCTTCGCGGCCGAGGGCATGAAGGTCGCCCTGGCCGACATCGATGCCGGGCCGCTGGAGGAGACCCAGCGCTTCATCGTCGAGTCCGGCGGCGTGGTCGACGCGGTGCTGACCCAGCTCACCGACGTCTCGTCGGAGTCCGAGGTCGACGCCCTGGCCGACCGGGTGTTCGAGGAGATGGGCCAGGTCGACGTGCTGTGCAACAACGCCGGCGTGTTCGTGGGCGGCTTCCTCTGGGAGCGGCCGGCGGCCGACCTCCAGTTCGTCCTGGGCCCCAACCTGTGGGGGATCCTCCACGGCATCCGGGCCTTCGTGCCCCGGATGATCGCCCAGGGCACCGAGGGCCACATCGTCAACACGGTGTCGGCCGCCGGCCTGCTCGGCACCCCCTACGCCGGGCCCTACAGCATCTCGAAGTTCGCCGCCTTCGCCGCCACCGAGGCCCTGGCGTCGGACCTCGAGGCCATCGGCTCGCCACTGCGGGTCACCGCCCTGTGCCCGGGCATGGTCGACACGAACATCGCCACCGGCTCCGAGCGCCACCGCCCGCCCGAGCTGGCCACCGAGACCACCGACGACCGAGCCTTCGTGAGCGACATGCTGGCCGACGTCACCGCCCAGGGCATCGACCCCTCCGACGTGGCCGAGATGGTCGTCGACGCCATCCGGGCCGAGCGCTTCGTGCAGCTCACCCACGACATGTACGTCCCCGCCCTCAAGGAGCGGGGTGAGGCCCTCGCCGCCGGCGTGCTGCCCGCCCGCGGTGAGTTCGGCGACGCACCGGCCTGACCGTCGACCACCGGTGGTCTCCCGCCGACGAGCGTGGCTCGCGAACTTGTGAGAGCATGAGTGTCACAACCCGTTGACATCGGACACACCCGCAGGGTGAGATGGTCCGGTCGCACACCACGGAGCAGTCCATGACGAGAGCGGAGAGGTTCGAGGGTCGGATCGGTCGCACCGTGGCCGAGTCCGAGGCCTGGTTCGACGAGGCCCCCCACCCGGGCGACGGCGCCCCGAACGTGGTCGTGGTCCTGCTCGACGACCTCGGCTTCGCCCAGCTGGGCTGCTACGGCTCCGACATCGCCACGCCCCACATCGACGCGCTGGCCGCCGACGGCATCCAGCTCACCAACTTCCACGTCACCCCCCTGTGCTCACCCACCCGCGCCTCCCTGCTCACGGGCCGCTCGCAGCACGCGGTGGGGATGCGGGCGGTGTCGAACTTCCGCACCGGCTTCCCCAACATGCTCGGACACATCTCCCGTCACGCCGCCACCGTGGCCGAGGTGCTGCGCGACGAGGGCTACGCCACCTTCTGCGCCGGCAAGTGGCACCTGGCCCCGATGGAGCAGTGCTCGGCCGCCGGGCCCTTCGAGCACTGGCCGCTGGCCCGTGGCTTCGACCGCTTCTACGGCTTCCTCGAGGGCGAGACCGACCAGTTCCACCCCGACCTGGTCTGCGACAACCACCCGATCGACCCACCCGCCGGGCCCGAGGACGGCTACCACCTGAGCGAGGACCTGGTCGACCAGCTCCTCGGCATGATCTCCGACAGCCGGGGCGTGCGGCCCGACCGACCGTTCTTCGCCTACCTCCCCTTCGGTGCCACCCACGCCCCCCACCAGGCGCCGGCCGAGTACCTGGAGCGGTACCGGGGCGCCTTCGACGAGGGCTGGGACGTGGTGCGCGAGCGCTGGCACCGCCGCCAGCAGGAGCTGGGTGTGATCCCCGAGGGCACCGAGCTGGCCCCCCGCAACCCGGGCGTCGAGCCCTGGGACGAGCTGCCCGAGGCCCAGCAGCGCCTGGCCGCCCGCCTCCAGGAGGCCTTCGCCGCCTTCCTCGACCACACCGACGACCAGATCGGCCGGCTGGTCGAGGGCCTGCGCGCCCTCGACGTCCTCGACGACACGATCCTCGTGGTCATGGCCGACAACGGCGCGTCCCAGGAGGGCGGGCCCTTCGGCGTCATGCACGAGATGAAGTTCTTCAACGGCATCCTCGAGACCCCCGACGAGGCCATCGAGCGCATCGACGACATCGGCGGCCCCCACAGCCACACCAACTACCCGTGGGGCTGGGCCCAGTGCGGCAACGCCCCGTTCCGCTGGTACAAGCAGAACACCCACGAGGGCGGCGTCCACGTCCCCTTCATCTGGCACTGGCCGGGGGGCACCGCCCCCGAGCAGCGGGGCACCACGCGCACCCAGTTCGCCAACGTGGCCGACGTGGTGCCCACCATCTACGAGCTGGTCGGCGTCACCCCGCCCGAGACGTTCGACGGGCTCGCGCAGCTGCCCGTCACCGGGACGTCGTTCGCGTCGGTGCTGGCCGACCCCGACGCCCCGGCCACCAACACGCTGCAGTACTTCGAGATGCTGGGCAGCCGGGCCCTGGTGGCGGGGGAGTGGAAGGCGGTGCAGAAGCACCAGCCCGGGGCCGACCACGACGCCGAGGCCTGGGAGCTCTACCACCTGCCCACCGACCCGTCGGAGTGCCACGACCAGGCCGAGGCCGAACCCGAGCGCCTCGCCCACCTGGTCGAGCTCTGGTGGTCCGAGGCCGAGCGCCACGGCGTCCTGCCCCTCGACGACCGCCTGGTCGAGCTGTTCGGCGCCCGCTTCCGCGACCACTCGCCCCACCCGGCTGACCGGCGCTACACCTACCGGCCCCCGATGTCGGCCATCCCGGCCCAGGCCTCGGCGGCCATCGGGGGGCGCAGCTTCGACCTCACCGCCCGCCTCACCCGGACCACCGGCGACGAGGGCGTGCTCTGGGCCACCGGCACCGAGAACTCGGGCATCTCCGTGTTCGTGCAGGACGACCACCTGGTGGTCGACTACAACGCGTTCGACACCCACACCGTCGTCACCTCCGACGTCGCCGTCCCCGAGGGCGACGTCACCGTGGCCGTGCGGTTCCGTCGGGGCGAGGGCATGGCCGGCACCGTCACCGTGGTGGTCGACGGCACCGACGCGGGCACGGCCGAGACCGCCCTCTACATGCGGATGATCTCCTCGGTCGGCTCCAGCATCGGCCGGGATCACGGCTCGGCCGTGTCGCCGCGCTACGAGGCCCCGTTCGCCTTCACCGGGACGCTCCACGACGTGGTGATCCAGCTGGTCACGGTCCGCCCCGCCGACGCCGCCGCGGCCGAGGCCGGCTCCGAGATGGCCCGCCAGTGAGCCCGGCCGTCCGCCTGAGGACCGACCGCGTGCTGAGCATCACCCTCCTGGGCACCGGCAGCCCGCTGCCCGACCCCCACCGCGCCGGTCCCGCCACCCTGATCACCGGCGGTGACGAGCAGTACCTGGTCGACGCCGGGCGGGGCGTGCTCATGCGCCTGGCCGCGGCCGGCACCGGGCCCGCGGCCCTGCGGGCAGTGCTGCTCACCCACCTCCACAGCGACCACATCACCGACCTCAACGACCTCATCACCAGCCGCTGGGTGTTCACCTTCGAGCCCAGCCCGCTCACCATCGTCGGGCCCGTCGGGACGCGCCAGGTGGTGGATCACCTTCTGGCCTCGCTCGGCCCCGACATCGGCTACCGCATGGCGCACCACGCCGATCTCGACTTCCCTCCCCCCGTCGAGGTCCTGGAGGTCACCGAGGGCCCGGTCGACCTCGGCGGCGGCGTGACCGTCCGCTGCGCCCCCACCGACCACCGGCCCGTCGAGCCCAGCATCGGCTACCGCTTCGACCACGCCGGCGCCTCGGTGGTGGCCGCGGGCGACACCGTCCCCTGCGCCGGCCTCGACGCCCTGTGCACCGGGGCCCAGGCCCTCGTCCACACGGCCATCCGCAAGGACATCATCGAGACCGTCCCGCTCCAGCGCATGAAGGACACCCTCGACTACCACTCCTCGCCCGAGGAGGCGGCCCAGACCGCCCAGCGGGCAGGCATGGAGACGCTGGTGCTCACCCACTACGTGCCCGCCTTCCCACCCGGCGGGGGCGACGACTGGCGCGAGCGCGCCGCCGCCCACTTCGACGGCGCCGTCGAGCTGGGCGACGACCTCCACCGGGTCGACGTCCACCCCCCGGCCTCGTGATCGACCCACCCCTCGTCCCCCGACCCCTGACGGTCTACGGCGCCCAGCAGTCGTTCTTCACCCGGAAGGTCACCGGCTACCTCGACTTCAAGGGCCTGCCCTGGCACCTCCGGCGGGGCGTGGCCCCGTCCGAGCAGGCGCGGGCTGCGGGGTGGCCCGGCGGCATCCCTGCGGTGATCGACGGCGACGGCGAGGTGATGTGGGACTCGACCTCGCTGATCCTGCACTGGGAGCACCACCACCCCTCGCGCTCGGTGCTGCCCGACGACCCGACCCTGCGGTTCCTGGCCCTGCTGCTCGACGACGTCAACGACGAGTGGTTCTACCGGCCTGCGGTCGGCACCCGGTGGCTGTACCCCGAGAACACCGACCACGGCAGCTGGGACCTGGCCCGCGACGCGGCCCACGAGATCCCGCTGCCCGTGGGGCAGGTGCGCGAGGTGGTCACCGGGGCCATGACCGGCTCGCTCGCCCGCCTCGGCGCGACCCCCGAGAACATCGATGCCTGGGTCGACGACTGCCTCAAGCCGTGGTTCGCGGCGCTGTCGGCCCACCTCGAGGTCGACGGGTACCTGTTCGGTGCCCGCCCGTCGCTGGCCGACTTCGCCGTCTACGGCGGCAACGCCGCCCACTTCGTGAACGACCCCCTGTGCTGGGCCTGGGTCGAGGAGGCCGGCCCCGAGGTCGCCCGCCACACCTTCCGGCTGACCGAGCCCGAGGACCAGGCCTTCGGCGACTGGGCCCCCGGCGTGTCCGACACCCTCGTCGAGGTGCTCCGCCAGGCGGGCCGCCACTACCTGCCGTGGGTGGCCGAGGCCACCGTCACGGGGCGGGCCACGGTGCGCTTCGAGAGCGGCGCGGAGGCCGACATCGCCGCCACCGACTTCGTCACCGAGGCCCGGGGCGTGCTGCTCGCCCGCTACGTCGAGGCCCGCACCCCTGCCCTCGACGAGGTCCTCGACGCGGCCGGGATCCTCCCCCACCTCGCCGACCACGTCGACCAGGCCACCGCCGTCCCCGACCCCGCCCCCCGGCCCCGCCCGGCCGACAACCGTCCCTACCCCGCCGGCGCCTGACCGCCGGCCCGCACCGAGGAGACCCCGATGCAGACCGTCCGCACCCCCGACGAGCGCTTCAACGACCTGCCCGACTTCCCGTTCGCCCCCCACTACGTGGAGGTCGACGACGGGGAGGGGGGCACGCTGCGGGTCCACCACCTCGACGAGGGCCCGGCCGACGGCCCCGTCGTGCTGCTCATGCACGGAGAGCCCACCTGGTCGTTCCTCTACCGCCACATGGTGCCGGTGCTCGTCGCCGCCGGGATGCGGGTCGTCGCCCCGGACCTCGTCGGCTTCGGCCGCAGCGACAAGCCGACCGAGCAGTCCGACCACACCTACGCCCGCCACGTCGAGTGGATGCGCCAGGCCCTGTTCGACCGCCTCGACCTGCGCGACATCACCTTCTTCGGCCAGGACTGGGGCGGGCTCATCGGCCTGCGCCTCGTCGCCGCCGACCCGGACCGCTACGCCCGCGTGGTGGTGGGCAACACCGGCCTGCCCACCGGTGCCGGCGCCCCCAGCGAGGCGTTCAAGGCCTGGCAGGAGTTCTCGCAGACGACCGAGGACTTCCCCGTCGGCGCCATCATCAACGGCGGCTGCACCACGGACCTGGCCCCCGAGGTGGTCGCCGGCTACGACGCCCCGTTCCCCGACGACTCCTCCAAGGCCGGGGCCCGGATCATGCCCGCCCTCGTGCCGACCAGCACCGACGACCCGGCCAGCGCCGCCAACCAGGCGGCGTGGGAGGTCCTGTCGTCCTTCGAGCGGCCCTTCCTGGTCGCCTTCAGCGACGGCGACCCCATCACCAAGGGCGGCGACGCCCCGTTCAAGGCCAAGGTCGCCGGGGCCCAGGGCCTCGACCACCCCACCATCGCCGGCGGCGGCCACTTCCTCCAGGAGGACAGGGGTCCCGAGCTGGCCCAGGTGATCGTCGACCTCGTCCGGTCCACCTCGTGACCAGCGCCGACCTCGACGCCGCCGCCTGGCGCGACCTCAGCCGACGTGCGGCCCTCGCCTCGCACCGCCTGGTGGGCTGGATCTACTGGGACCCGGTGGCCATCGAGCGCTACGCCGCCCTCGGCGTGCCCGACGGCGTCGGCTACTACATCGCCACCCGGGGGGCCTCGCTGGGGGCCGGCGGCAACGCCGCGGTGGCCGCGGCCTTCGGGTCCATCCACCCCGACTTCGTGGCCGTGAGCCTCGACCTGTGCCGCGCCCACACCACGTTCGCGGCGGCCGCCGGCGCCCGCGACGAGGGCGTGGTCGCCGGGTTGCGCACCTACGTGCCCGAGGTCTGCGAGGGCCTCGCCGCGCTCGCTCCCGACCTCTGGGACGCGGCCGACTCCCTCCCCGCCGCCGGTCGGGTGCTCTTCGCCTCGCTGCGGGAGTGGCCCCGGCCCGACGACCCGCTGCTGTCGGCGTGGCTGGCGGTGAGCTGCATCCGCGAGTGGCGGGGCGACACCCACTGGGCCATCCAGGCCGCCGAGGGCCTCGACGGCGACGTGGCCGGCGTGCTCGACGGGGCCTGGCGCCACTACCCGGACCACTGGCTGCCCCGGAGCCGGGGCATGGACGACGCCGCCCTCGCCGCCGCCCTGGCCCGCCTCGAGGCCCGCGGCCTGGCCACCGACGGGCGGGTCGACGAGACCGGGCTGGCCTACCGCCAGGAGCTGGAGGACCGCCTCGACGACCTGTGCACCGCGGCCTGGCGCCACCTCGGCGTCGAGGGCACGGACGCCTTCCTCGCCCTCGTCGAGCCTGTGGGTGACCGCCTGGTCGCCCGCATCGACGAGACCGCCGGGCCCCGCTGGATGCCCGCCGCCCGCGACCGCCAGGAGGTGTCGGCATGACCGACGTCGTCCGCTCCCGCACCATCGCCCGACCGCCCCAGGAGGTGTGGGACGCCCTGGCCGACTTCGGGGCCATCGCCTCGTGGGCGCCCCGGGTCGACCACTCGTCCCTGTTGCGCTCCGGTCCCGACGGTGCCGCCGTCGGCGCCGAGCGGCGGGTCCAGGTCGGGCGCTCCACCCTGCTGGAGCGCATCGTCACCAGCGACGAGCCCGACGCCCTGGCCTACGACATCGAGGGCCTGCCGCCGGTCGTGAAGGGTGCCCGCAACGCCTGGCGCCTCGTCCCCGACGGTGCCGGGTCCACCGCCGTGACCCTCACGTCCACCGTCGACTGCGGCCCCCGCCCGCCCCAGAAGCTCGTCGCCCGCCTGGTCGGACGGCGCATGGCCAAGGAGTCGGACTCGATGCTCTCCGGCCTGGCCCGCACCCTCGAAGGAGATCCCCATGCCTGATCGCCCCGACGTCATCATCGTCATGACCGACGAGGAGCGGGCCATCCCGCCCTACGAGTCCGACGACCTGCGGGCCTGGCGCGACGCGACCCTCACCGGACGGCGCTGGTTCGACGACCACGGCGTCCGCTTCGAGCGCCACTACACCGGGTCGTTGGCGTGCGTGCCCAGCCGTCCCACGATCTTCACCGGGCAGTACCCCGACGTCCACGGCGTCACCCAGACCGACGGCCTGGGGAAGCTGGCCGACGACTCCCGCATGCGCTGGATGCGCGAGGGCGAGGTGCCCACCCTCGGACACTGGTTCCGGGCCGCCGGCTACGACACCCACTACGACGGCAAGTGGCACATCAGCCACGCCGACCTCACCGACCCCGAGACGGGCGGGCCCCTGGCCACCAACGACCGCGACGGGACCGTCCTCCCCGACGCGGTGCAGGCCTACCTCGACGCCGACCCGCTCGACCCCTTCGGCTTCTCCGGCTGGGTCGGCCCTGAGCCCCACGGCGCGCCGCTGGCCAACGCCGGTCTCCGCCGCGACCCCCTCATCGCCGACCGCGTCTGCGCCTGGCTGGAGGACCGCTACCGCCGGCGGCGCGAGGGCGACGCCGAGGCCCTGCGGCCCTTCCTGCTCGTGGCCAGCTTCGTGAACCCCCACGACATCGTGCTGTTCCCGGCCTGGCAGCGGAAGAGCCCCATCTCGGCCTCACCGCTCGACCCGCCCCACGTGGCCCCGGCCCCCACCGCCGACGAGGACCTCTCCGACAAGCCCGCGGCCCAGGTCGCCTACCGCGCCGCCTACCCCACGGCCTACGGCCCGGCCCCGTTCATCGAGCGGGTCTACGCCAACGGCGCCCAGGAGTACCGCGACCTCTACCTCCGCCTCCACGCCGAGGTCGACACCCCGATCGACCGCGTCCGCCGGGCCGTCACCGAGGGCGGCTCGGACCACGCCGTGCTGGTGCGCACCTCCGACCACGGCGAGCTCCTCGGCGCGCACGGCGGCCTGCACCAGAAGTGGTTCAACCTCTACGACGAGGCCACCCGGGTGCCCTTCACCGTGGTCCGCACCGGGCCCGACGCGACCGCCCCCCGGGTGGTCGACGACATGCCGACCTCCCACGTCGACATCATCCCGACCCTCCTCGGGGCGGCCGGCATCGACCAGGCCCAGGTGGGTGCCCGTCTGGCCGAGGGCTTCACCGAGGTCCACGACCTGCCCGGCCGCGACCTCATGCCCGTCGTCGACGGCGCCGTGACCCCCGACCGCCAGCGCGCCGTCTACCTGATGACCCGCGACAACGTGCTGGAGGGCGACACCTCGGCCTCCGGCGTGGCCCGCCGCCTCGGCCGCGACAACCCGCCCCCGGCCCCGCTGCGGATCCGGGTGCCGGCCCACGTGGCCTCCAGCTTCGAGGGCCTGGTGGGCCGGGTCGAGGGGGCCGACGCCGCGGGCGGCGACGGTCACCTGTGGAAGCTGGTCCGCACCTTCGACGACCCGTCCACCTGGACCGAGCCCGGGGTCCGACACCTGGCCTCCGACGGGCCCGCGGGCCCGACCTACCGGACCGCGCCCCTCGACGACCAGTGGGAGCTCTACGACCTCACCGGCGACCCGGCCGAGGCCACCAACCGCTGGACCGACCCCGACCTCGGCGCCGTCCGCGACCACCTGGTCGGGCTGCTCAAGGCCGAGCGGACCCGCGCCGTGCCCGAGCGCAACCAGCCCTGGCCCTACGCCGACCGTCACCCGGCGGTCCCGCCGGCGCAGACCCCGCCCCCACCGGCCCGGCTGCTGCGCAAGCTCGCCCAGCGGCTCGGCATGCACCCGGCCGACCCCGACGCCGACCCGGGGATCAACCTGATGCTGCGCCGCGCCCTCATCGTGTGCACCAACCACGCCTGGCTCGACATCGGCAAGCCCACCGGGCTGTTCGCCAGCGAGATGACCGCGCCCTACTACCTGTTCACCGACGCCGGGATGAGCGTCGACATCGCCAGCCCGCAGGGCGGCCTGGTCCCCGTCGACCCCTTGTCGCTCAAGCCCGTGCTGCGCAGCGGGTTCGACGACCGCTTCCTGGCCGACGACGAGCTCCGCGACAAGGTCACCCAGTCCTGGGCCGTGGGCCAGCTCGACGTGGCCGACTACGACATCGTGTACCTGGCCGGCGGCTGGGGCGCGGCGTTCGACTTCGGCACCTCCGACGACCTGGCCCGCCAGGTCACCCGGGCCAACGAGCTGGGCAAGGTCCTGGGCGGCGTCTGCCACGGCCCCCTGGGCATGGTCGGCGCCACCGACGCCGAGGGCGAGCCCCTGGTGAGGGGCCGGCGCATCTCGGCGGTGACCGACAAGCAGGTCCACGAGCTGGGCATCGACTCCACCCCCCAGCACCCCGAGACCGAGCTGCGCCGGGCCGGGGCCCGCTTCGAGAGCGCGTCCCGGTTCCGCGACCCCCTGGCCAACCACTGGGTGGTCGACGGCAACCTCGTCACCGGCCAGAACCAGAACGCCGCCCCCATGGTGGCGAGGGAGATGATGCGTCTCGTCCTCGCCGCCACCGCCACCGCCACCGCCACCGCCACCGCCGACGCCCCAGCCCCCGACGCCGAGTAGCGCGGGCGTCCTCCCGACCCGTCGGCCCTGGGGCGGGGTCCGGGTCGCGGCGGCCGGGGTGACCTCGGGCACCGGCCGCCGTAGGCTCGGCGGCGAGACCGGCGCCCGTCGGCGCCGTCCGACCCGCCCCGCTGGAGGCCTGCGATGACCACGACCGAGCCCGACACCTTCACCCGCATGGACGAGTCGACCGCCGAGCAGTGGGCCGTCATCGGCAGGGAGACGATCCAGAACCAGCCGCGGGTGGCCGAGCAGCTCCTCACCATGCTGCGCCAGCTGGCCGACATCACCGACGGCTTCGCCACCGACCAGCTCACCCACGCCTGCCAGACCGCCACCCTGGCCGAGAAGGCGGGGGCCGACGACGACATGGTCTTCGCCGCCCTGTGCCACGACATCGGCAAGGTCGTCAGCGTGTTCAACCACCCGGCCATCGCGGCCGAGATGATCAAGCCCTACGTGTCCGACGACGTGTACCACGCCATCCTCTTCCACCAGGACTTCCAGGGCCGCCACTACTACGAGCACTTCGGCAAGAGCCCGGACCTGCGCGACCAGCACCGCGGCGAGTCCTGGTACGACGCTGGCCGAGCAGTTCGCCGACGAGTGGGACCAGGTGGCCTTCGACCCCGACGCCGAGACCTACCCGCTCGCGCACTTCGAGCCGCTGGTCCGGCGCCAGACGGAGATGCCCTCCACCATGTGACGCCTGGCGTCGCGGCCTCCTGTGGGTCGGACGGCCCATGGATCGGCGGCCCTCCCTGCCGATGGTGCGCCCATGGCGCAGAGCACGGCGGAGAGGGGACGGGAGCTGGCCCGACGGCGGACCGACGCCGACCAGCGGGCCCGACGGCGGGTCGAGCGGGGCATCCAGCGCTGTCGCGCCTGGGCCCTGGCGGTCACCGTGGCCCAGGCCGTGCTCGACCCCGCCTCGACCACCCCGGTGGTGCGATGGGGGCCGGTCGTGCTCCTCGCGCTCGTGTGCGCGGCCAGCCAGGTGGCCCTCGCCCGTGACCGGGGCCTGACCGTCCTGCGCCGGGCCGGCGCGCTGGGCATGGCCGGCGACAGCGTCGTGGTCGTGGCCCTGCTGGCCACCATGAGCGCCCAGCCGGGCCACCCGGTGGGGCTGCTGCCGGTGGTCCTGGCTGCCGAGGCCGCGGTGCGCTGGGGTCGCGCCGGCGGACTGGCCGGGGGCCTGGGCGCCGCCGCCGTCACCGGGGTCTGGACCATCGCCGTGCAGCTGCGGGTCGACGAGCCCCTGGCCGCCGGGCCGACGGTGTTCCGCATGGGCGTGGTGGCCCTGGTCGGCGTCCTGATGGGCTCGACGGTCGGGGCCATCCGGCGAGAGCGGCGCCTGGCCGAGACGGTCATCGCCGCGTCCAGCGACCTCATCGCCAGCATCGACCTGCGCACCGGGCGCATCCGGTCGGTGAACCGGGCCAGCACCACCATCCTCGGCCGCACCCCCGACGAGCTGGTCGGTCGGCCCGGGGCCGACCTCCTCGCCGGCGACGCGACGACCGATGACGCCACCGGCGGACCCGGGGGCGACTCGTTCCGTCGTCTCGACCCCGGGCTGGTGGAGCTTCCCGCCGTCCACGCCGACGGCCACCCGGTCTGGCTGGAGATCGACATCCAACCCGACCGGGGCGAGGGCGTCGTCTACCTCATGGCCCGCGACGTGACCGCCCGGCGCCGGGGTGAGGCCGAGGCCCGCCGCCGCCTCGACGACGAGTCCGCCACCGGCGCGGCCAACCGCGCCCACCTGGTGGCCCGCCTCGCCCGCGAGCTGAAGGGTCCCCGCCGCTGCCACCTGCTGGCCATCGACCTGGGCGGGCTGTCGGAGGCCACCAGCGCCCTGGACCCCCGCCTGGCCGAGTCCGTGCTGGTCGCGGCCGTCGGTCGGGTCCGGGCCGCGGTGCGCCCCGACGACCTGGTGGCCCGGCTGGGCGGCGACGAGCTGGCCGTCCTCCTGCCTGCCCCCACCTCCGAGTACGAGGCGGCGGATGCCGCCCACCGCATCACCGCCGCCCTCCTGCGTCCGCTGGCCGCGGCGGGCGGCACGGTGCAGCTCGGCCCCCGGGTCGGCGTGGCCGCCAGCCACCCCTCGGACCGTCCTCTCGACCTCACCGCACGGGCCGAGGCGGCCATGAGCGAGGTGGCCCGCGACCGCCACCGCAGCGTCGTCGCCGGCCACCCGTCGGCGGTGCCGTCTGCGGGACCGGTCGTGGGGGGCCTGGCGGGCGGGCGCGACGTTCCGCAGGACCGCGCGGCGGTGGCTGAGGGTGGAGCGGTCGTCCCTCAGCCCCTCACCGATGTCCCTCTCTCGCCGGGTGGTCGGCTCCCGGCAGTGCCTCGCCCCGCCGATGGGGCGCCCCCCCGCCTCCCCCCGTCGCCGTCCTGAGCGGACTGCGGCCGCGGACGTGCGACCCGGGACGTGCGTCCCGCCGACCCCTCGGCGGTCAGGTGGGGGGCCGGGACGTCACCGATCGACGAGGCCCGCGAGCACGCTGTGGGGGTCGTGCAGGTCGACCGCCCACCCGTGGGCCTCGAGGTCGGCCACGGTGAGGGCCAGGAGGGACCAGCCGACTGGCCGGACCCGGGTGACGTCGTCGAGGTCGACCCGGATGCTCCCCGTGGGCGCCCGTTCGTGGTGGGCCTCGAGGTGGCTGACCAGCTGCTCGACGGTCACGAAGTCGAGCTCGCCGCGCACCCGCACCACGTGCCGGTCGCCCTCCTCGGCGGTGTCGATGGGCGGGGCCGGTGCGGTGGGGTGCTCCAGCAGGTGGAGGTCGAACGCCCGCGACACCTCGGTGAGCGCGGCGACCCCACGGACGCTGTTGCCCCGCTCGTCGAGCGGCGGGCTGAACACCCCGACGCCGAACTCGCCGGGTCCGACGGCCACGACCCCGCCGCCCACGCCGCTCTTCGCCGGGAGGCCCACGCGGAGCATCCACTCGCCGGAGGAGTCGTACATCCCGCAGCTGGCCATCAGCGACAGGGTGTGGCGGGCCACCTCCTCGCCCACGACCTGCGCGCCGGTCACGGGGTTGGTCCCGCCGTTGGCCAGGGTCGCCGCCATCACGGCCAGGTCGGCGGTCGTCACGAGGAGCGAGCACTGGCGGAAGTAGACCTCCACCGCCTCGTCGGCCGACGTGGCCAACCGGCCGGCGGCGAGGGTGAGGTGGGCCAGCGCGCGGTTGCGGTGCCCGGTGAGGGTCTCGGACGCGCACACCGCCTCGTCGACCTCCAGGGACCGTCCGGCGAAGGCCGACAGCGTCCGCCGCACCCGCTCGTTCCGCGCCACGGTGTCGGGGCCGGGGACCATGGCACTGGTGACGATGGCGCCGGCGTTGATCATCGGGTTGGCCGGTCGTCCGGTGACGGGCTCGAGGCTGATGGCGTTGAACGGCTCGCCGCTGGGCTCGAAGCCGACGTTGGCCGCCACCGCCTCCAGCCCGAGGTCCTCGACGACGAGGGCGTAGACGAACGGCTTGGAGATGGACTGGATGGTGAAGGCCACCTCGGCGTCGCCGGCCTGGTAGCGGTGCCCGAGGGTGCTCACGACCGCGATGGCCGAGCGCGTCGGGGTCGGCGGTCGCCAGCTCCGGGATGTAGTCGGCGACCCGTCCACCGCGCTGCTCGGCCGCCACCGCCAGCACCTGGGCCAACCCCTCGCCGGTGCGACCCCTCATCGGGGCGGCCCCGCCACGAGGGCGCTGACCGCTCGCCGAGGCTGCGCTTCCGGGCGCCGGACCGGGGCCATGCACCACAGACCCGTGCTCACGCCGTCCACGGCCCGAGGCTACCCAGGCGCCCGCTGGCCCTCGACCGACGGGCCGGGTGTCGGACCCCGCCTGCTGGTCCCGGGCCACGCTCCACCCGAGACCTAGACTGCCGCCCGCAGGGCTGCCCGCGCACGCCGCGAGTCGTGGCCCGACGTCGACATCGAGCGGAACAGGGGAGCCGTGCTCCGTCATCGACACATCGGGACGCGAGCCCTGGTGGCGGTGCTCCTGGTGGTGGCGGTGGTGGTGGCGGGGTGCGCGTCGACCAGCGAGGCCGAGGAGGCCCGCCAGCGCCAGCGGGCCGAGGAGCTGGTGGCCGCCACCCAGGACGCCGGCATCGCGCCCCGCCTCACCGTGGAGGTGGCCGAGGCGCTCTACGGCCCCGACGCCCCCGCCGTGTGCCGGGCCTTCGAGGACGGACGGGCCAGCTCGGCCGACGTCATCCTCCGAGGGAACCTGGCCCAGGGCCGGCGCAAGGTGGTCACCCCCGACGCCGTCCTCTACGCCCGCCTGGTGGTGCGGACCTACTGCCCCGACCAGCTGGCCCCCTTCGAGCAGACCGTGGCGGACCTCCAGCCCCTCGACACCGGCTCCTGAGCGCCCCGGAGACGACGCCATCGCCTCGCCCACCGCACCGCAGCCGTCGACGACCGCCCCCGCGCCCGAGGCACGGTCCGCCGGCGGCGGTGTGGCCTGGCCCGCCCTGGCCATGCTCATGGTCGCCAGCGTGGGCAGCATCGCCCAGCTGTCGGACTCGGCCAGCTTCGGGCTCGGCGCCATCACCGTCTACCTGGTCCCGGCCCTCCTCTTCCTGATCCCCGTGGGGCTGGTGTCGGCCGAGCTGGCCACCAGCCACGAGGGTGGGATCTTCGTGTGGGTGCGCTCGGCGTTCGGCGACCGCACCGGCTTCCAGGCCACCTGGTTCGTGTTCATGAACAGCGTGACGCTGTACCCGTCGCTGCTGTCGTTCGGGGCCGCCTCGCTGGCCAACGCCATGGGCCGTCCCGACCTGGCCACCAACGGCGCCTACATGGGCACCGTCGTGCTCGTCGTCTTCTGGCTGGCCACGTGGGTGGTGTCGCGGGGGATGCAGTCGTCCACCGGCATCAGCAACCTGGGCCTGGCCCTGGGGACGATCGTCCCGGCCCTGTTCCTGATCTTCTTCATGTTCGCCTGGCTGGTGGACTCCAAGCCGAGCCAGATCGCCTTCTCACTGTCGGACGTGGCCCCGCCGTTCACCGGACTGTCGAGCATCGCCCTGGTGGTGGGGACCTTCGTGGCCTTCGCCGGCCTGGAGGTCAACGCCGTCCACATCGCCCGGATGAAGGGCCCGCCCCGCAACTACCTGAAGGCCGTCCTGCTCGCCGCGGCCACGGTGTTCACCACCTACCTGCTGGGGTCGCTGGCCATCTCCGTGGCCGTCCCCGACGCCACCCTGGAGCTGACCTCCGGCGCCTCGCAGGCCTACCTCGTCTACGCCGACGGCTTCGGGGTGCCGGGCCTGTCCTACGTCCTGTCCGGGCTGCTGGTGCTGGGCGCCCTGGCCGCCTCGATCGCCTGGATCGGCGGACCCAGCCGCTCGATGTGGCTGGTGGGCCGGGCCGGCTACCTCCCGCCCCGGTTGCAGCGCACCAACCGCAACGACGTGCAGATCTCGCTCCTGCTGCTCCAGGGGGCGATCGTCTCGGTGCTCTCGTTCGTGTTCGTGGTGCTGCCCAACACCTCGGCCGCCTTCGCCCTCCTGCAGGACGTGTCCATCAGCCTCTACATGCTCATGTACGTCTGCATGTTCGCCGCGGCCATCCGCCTCCGGCGCACCCAGCCCGACGTGCCCCGCCCCATCCGCATCAAGGGCCTGCCCGTCATCGCCGTGGTCGGCCTGCTCGCGGCCATCTCGGCCATCGTCCTCGGCCTCACGCCGCCGGCGGGCTACTCCACCCTGTCGTCGGGCACCTACGCCGCCATCGTGGCCGCCGGCGTGATCATCCTCGCCCTGCCGCCGCAGCTCATCTACAAGCTGCGCAAGCCGTCGTGGGACACCGACCCGGCCGCGGTCGTCGAGCTGGAGGACGACGTCTGACGGCGCTGGCGTCCGGCCCGTCCCGCGGGTGAGGCCCTCCCGGGCGCCGGGGCGCGGGTTGTCGTCGCGAGGCGCTCGCCCCGCGTCGCGCTCGGGGCGATGCCCGGAGGACGGCGACCGGCGCGGAGCGCTCGCCCCGCTCAGCCCTCGGGGTCGAGCAGCTCGATGGCCCGCCCGTAGAAGGTGCGGCGCAGCGTGACCAGGGTCGCCCCGGGCTTGCCGGACAGGGCCCGGGCCCGGCCGAGGGCCTCGTCGCGCACGTCGTCGAGGGCCACCGCCGCGTCGGCCGCGCCCAGGGCCACGGCCTCGGGGCCCGGGATCCGCTCGCCCAGCACGGCCATCCGGTGCAGGACGGGTTGGGGGAGCGACGAGGAGATGAGCGCGGCCATGCCGTCGCTGAAGGGCATGCCCAGGTCGACCTCGGGCAGGCACAGGTAGCCGCGGTCGGCCCGCATCACCCGCACGTCGTGGGCCAGGGCGCACATGGCGCCGGCCGCGAAGGCGTGGCCCTGGATGGCCGCGACCGTCGGCACCGGCAGGCGCAGCAGCCGGGCGAGGAGGGCCTGGACCGACTGCACGTAGTCGACGAACCCGTCGCCGGCGGCGGCCAGGACGTCGAGGTCGAGGCCGTTGGACCAGATCTTCCCGGACGCGGTGGTGACGAGGGCGCCCGGCGCGGCGGAGGCCGCCACCTCGTCGAGGGCGGCGCCCACCTCGGTCACCGTGGTCGGGTCGAAGCGGTTGTCGCCGTCGCCCAGGTCGAGGATCCACACGTCGCCGTCGCGCTCCAGGCTGGCCATGGTCGTCCTCCGGGGAAGGGGTGGACAGAGTGTGCCAGGCACACCTTGTCCCCTCTGTCCACGGGGGTGGCGCACCCGGGTCGGGTCACCCGCTGTCGTCGTCGGCGGGCCATGCGTGGCGGCGGCGCAGCAGGTCGCGCAGGACGGTGGGGTGATCGGTCATCAGCCCGTCCACGCCGAGGTCCAGCAGCCGCGCCATCTCGTCGGGGTCGTCGACCACCCACACCTGCACCGGCAGCCCGAGGCGGTGCGCGGTGCTGACCACCGCGGCGTCGAGCAGCGGGACCCGTCCCAGGCCGATGGGCACCTGGGCGACCTGGCCGGTGAGGCGACGGGTGGGCACCCCGCTGGCGGCCAGGCGCAGGCGAGCCATGGCGGCGGGGCCCAGGGCGGTGCAGAGGCCGGGCCCGAGGGCCCGGCGGATCCGGGCCAGGCGACGGTCGGAGAAGGACATGATGCACACCCGGTCGAGGACGTCGCCGCGGCCGAGCAGGTCGACCAGCGGACCGACCACGGCGTCGTCCTTGGGGTCGATGTTCACCCGCACGTCGGGCCAGGCGGCCAGGACCTCGGCCAGGCGGGGGATGGGCTCGGTCCCGTCGACCCGCACGCGGTCGAGCTGGGCCAGGGTGTGGGCCCGCACCTTCCCGGCACCGGTGGTGGTGCGGTCGAGGGAGGCGTCGTGGACCACCACGACCTCGTCGTCGGCCGTGGCCCGCACGTCGAGCTCCAGGTGCCGGTAGCCGAGGTCCACGGCGTGGGCGAAGGCGGCCATGGTGTTCTCCGGCCGCTCGGCCGCCCCGCCCCGGTGGGCGAAGGCGGCCGGGTGGGGCCCGGTGAGGAAGGGGTGCCGGTCGGCCCCTGGGCCGGCGGCCGACGGCGCCGTCACCAGGTCCTCGGCGTGTGGCGGTGCCGGGGTCGTCCGCCCCCGACGGCGGGTCGGCCCCGGTGGGCGTCGTCAGCGCCGGGAGGGGGACGCCGATCGGCCGCCCGCACCCGGGGACCGAGAGGCGTCGCGGGCGAGGGCCCGGTCATGACGGCCTCGCCGCCCGGGCGGTCGAGGCGGACGACGCCTCCTCAGACCTCCACGGGGTCGCCCTCGGGGCCCTCCCGCCGCCGGTGGCGGAACCCGCCGGCCTCGGTCCACGACAGGGTGTCCCAGCAGTCGCCGTCGACGTGCTGCCACGCCGCCCCGGTGATGCGCAGCTCGTAGAACGGCGAGGACCCCACGTCGTCGGACGACATCTCGGTGCCCTCCACCAGCCCGGAGGTGACCGCGGCGCGCTCGTCGGGGTCGTCGAGGCGCCGGGCACGGAGGAAGAGCTTGCCCTCACCGGCGAGGTCGTCCTTGTCCGTGATCGGCGTCAGCAGGGCGGCGCGGGGGTCCCGGTCGAGGTCGCGGGCCTTGACCGCCCCGGGCATGGATCCGACGTACAGCGATCCCCCGATGATGCTGACCTCGAACGGGCTGATGCGAGGCGAGCCGTCCCGACGCACGGTGGCGACCAGCCCGATGCCCGTGGCCTCCAGGCGGGCCCGGACGGGACCGGCGATGTCGGGTGCGACGCGCGCGAGCTCCTCGAAGGTGACCATGGGCCCATCCTCCCTGCACCGGCCGGGTGAGGACCCGACCGTCCTTGCGGGATCGTCCCCACCCCTCCCGGAGCTGCGTCCCTGGCTCGCGCCGGGCGCGGCTGAGATCCGCAGCTCGGGGGGGCCGGCGGCGCGAGGTCGTCAGCGGCCGCGGCCGCGCTTGCGGCGGCGCTTGCTCTCGGGCGGGGCCTCGGGGGTGCGCCAGGCCTTCTCGTCGGCCCGGCGGTCGGCGTCGGCCACCTCGGCGTGGAAGGCATGCCACGCCTCCAGCCGGGCCGGGTGGATGTCGCCGGCCTCGATGGCTGCCTGCACCGCGCAGCCGGGCTCGGCGTCGTGGGCACAGTCGTTGAAGCGACAGCCCTCGGCCAGGGACTCGATGTCGTCGAAGGTGGCGACGACGGACTCGGCGTCGGTCCAGAGCCCGAGCGACCGCACGCCGGGGGTGTCGATGAGCACGCCGCCCGAGGGCAGGACGTGCAGCTCGCGCGACGTGGTGGTGTGGCGGCCCTTGGCGTCGCCCTCGCGCACGGCGCCGACCACGGCCACGTCGCCGTCGGAGAGGGCGTTGGTGAGGCTCGACTTCCCGGCGCCGGACTCGCCCAGCATCACCACGCTCTTGCCGATGCCCAGGTCGCGCACGGCCTGGAGGCCGTCCTCGTCCTTGCTGGAGGTGACGAGGACCTCGACGCCGGGGTTGGCGCCCCGGACCGCGTCGGCCGTCTCCTCGGCGTCGTCGACCAGGTCGGCCTTGGTGAGCACCACGACGGGCTCGGCGTCGGCGTCCCAGGCGACGGCGGTGGCCCGCTGGATGCGTCCGTCGCGCACGGGACGGTCGAGGCCACACACGATGATGACGGTGTCGACGTTGGCCACGAGGTGCTGCTCGGTGTCGCGGCGGGTGTCGCGCCGGCGCAGCAGCGAGCTGCGCTCGAGGACGGCGACGACGGTCTCGTCGGTGGTCAGCACCCAGTCGCCCACCACCGGCTGGGGGTCGACGGTGGCCAGCACCGGGCGGGCCACGGTGCCGTCGCGGGTGGCGACGAGGACGGCCACGCCGTCGTGGCGGATGACCCGGCCGGGCTCGGCGCCGGGGCGCTCGTTGCGGGCCGCCGCGTCCTCGGCCCGGTCGGCCCAGGTGGGCGACCAGCCGAGGGCGGGGAGGGGGTCGGGGGTGGTGATGGGCTCAGTCTCCCACCGGGGCTCCTCGGAGGAGCACACGCAGCCCACGGCCCTCGCGACGACAGGGCGCGGTACTGTCACGCCTTGCACCTCCCGGGTGGTCGACCGACCCGGCACGTGCACCTCACCGACCGGAGGCCGGGCCCATGAAGCGTTGGCTGCCGCTGGTCGCCCTGGCCACCGCCCAGTTCGTGATGGTGCTCGACCAGTCGGTGATGAACGTGTCGATCAGCACCCTGGTCGACGACTTCGACACCACGGTCACCACCATCCAGGCCGTGATCACCCTGTACTGCCTGGTGATGGCCATGTTCATGCTGACCGGGGGGAAGCTGGGCGACATCCTCGGCCGGCGGCGCACCTTCACCGTCGGGCTGGTCATCTACGGGGTCGGCTCGGCGACGACGGCGGTCGCCCCCAACGTCGTCGTGCTCACGCTCGGGTGGTCGGTGCTCGAGGGCATCGGCGCCGCGATGGTCCTGCCGGCCATGGCCGCCCTGATCGCCGGCAACTTCGAGGGCGACGAGCGCAAGGCCGCCTACGCCGTCATCGGCGGCGTCGCCGGGGCCGGCATCGCCATCGGCCCCATCCTCGGCGGGTGGGCCACCACCGAGCTGAGCTGGCGGGTGGTGTTCGTGGGCGAGGTCGTGCTCGTGCTGTTCATCCTGGCCATGACCCACCTGATCGGGGATGCGCCGGTCGAGGGCCGGCTGCGCCTCGACGGGGTGGGGACGGTGCTCTCCGCCGCCGGTCTCGGCCTGGTGGTGCTGGGCACGCTGCAGTCCAGCACCTGGGGCTGGGTCCGTCCGAAGGACTCACCGGTCGAGCCCTTCGGGTTCGCCCTCACCCTGTTCGTGATCGCCGGCGGCGCGGCCTTGCTGTGGGGCTTCGTCCAGTGGCAGCGACGGCGGGAGGACGATCGGCGCCGACCCGCTGGTCCACATGGGGCTGCTGCGGATCCCGCCGCTGCGCTCGGGGCTCATCGGCCTGTTCAGCCAGAACCTCATCCTCATGGGCGTGTTCTTCACCGTGCCCCTCTACCTGCAGCTGGTGCAGGGCCTCGACGCCCTCGAGACGGGCGTCAAGATGCTCCCGGTGTCGGTCGCCATGTTCGTCGCCTCGGCCGTGGGCTCCCGGTTGACGACCCGGTTCCCGGTGCGCTCGATCGTGCGGGCCGGGCTGGTGCTCACCGGCCTGGCCGTCCTGGTGCTGCTGGGCACGGTCGAGCCGGCTCTGGACGAGTCGAGCTTCGCCTGGGCCATGGCCCTGCTCGGCGTGGGGATGGGGCTCATGGTGTCCCAGCTCGGCAACGTGGTGCAGTCGTCGGTCGACGCGTCCGGGCGCGGTGAGGCCGGAGGGCTCCAGTACACCGGCCAGCAGCTCGGCTCCTCGCTCGGGGTGGCGCTCATCGGCGCGCTGGTGCTGGCCGGGCTGACCGGTGCCTTCATCTCCAACGTGGAGCAGGACGAGCGGATCGACCCCGCCATCGCCGCCCAGATCGGTGAGGCGACGGCCAACGGTGTCGACTTCGTGGACTCATCGCAGGTCGAGGTCGCGGTCGGCGATGCCGGGATCGACGAGGCCACCACCGCGGCGATCGTCGACGACTACGAGCAGGCCCAGATCGGCGCGCTCAAGGCCGGGCTGCTGGCCGCCGCCTTCCTGGCGCTGGTCTCGCTGGCGTTCACCCGGGACCTCCCCCACGTCCGCCCGGACGGCGAGGTCGACGCCCACGCCCCTCCGCCGGCCGAAGCGGAGGCGGCCCGCTAGCTGACCACCTTGGTCAGGGTCTCGCCCAGCAGCGCGACCCGACCCTCGACGTGGCCGTTGGCCATGGCGCTGACCGTGAAGCCGTCGATGCCGGTGGTGAGGTGCTCGGAGAAGACCTCGCCGACCTCGTCGGGGTCGCCGTGGGGGACCATCGGCGCGGAACGCCGTCGACCTCCTCCTCGGACATGGAGGTGAGGTCGAGGCCCCGGCTGGCCGAGGAACGCGTCGAGCTCGGCTGACCGCCTGGTCGTGGGTGGGGGCGACGCAGGCCCGGCCCTGGTAGGAGACGGTGATCTCGGAGCGGTCGCGGCCCGAGGTCGTCGCAGTGGCCGGCGAGGGCGTCGAGCTTGCGGGGGATCTCGTCGGCACCGCAGATGAGGTTGCTCTCGTCGGCGTACTGGGCGACCAGGCGCAGCGTCTTCTTCTCGCCGCCGCCGCCGATCATGATCGGGATCTTGCCGACCGGCGCCGGCGAGTTGAGGGCGTCGGAGACCTGGTACCACTTGCCGTCGAGGCTGGGCTTCTCGCCGGCGAACATGCCCTTGATGATCTGCAGGGCCTCCTCCAGCTTCTCGAAGCGGTCGGTGAAGGTGCCGAACTCGATGCCGAAGCTGTCGTGCTCGAGCTCGAACCAGCCGGCGCCGATGCCCAGCTGGGCCCGGCCCCCGGACACGACGTCGAGGGTGGTGACGGTCTTGGCCAGCACCGCCGGGTTCCGGTACGTGTTGCCGGTGACCAGGGCCGACAGGCGGGCCGTCTCGGTGTGCTGGGCCAGCGCCGAGAGCAGCGTGTAGCACTCCATCATCTCGAGCTCGGGCGGGCCGAGCATGGGCAGCTGGTAGAAGTGGTCCATCACCATCACGGTGTCGAAGCCGGAGGCTGTCGGCCTCCCGGGCCTGGCGGGCCACCACCTCGAACAGGTCGGCCGGACCGACGCCGGGGTAGGTGAAGTTGGGGATCTGGTAGCCGAGGCGCGTCATGCCCTCGACGCTACGGCCGCGTGACCCCGGTCGCACCGGGTCGATCCCGCTTCGAGCGTGGTTCAGGCCACGGCGGCGGCGAAGGATGCCCGCGATCACAGGGAGGTACGACTCCCGCTCACGCTCCGATCATCGGGGGAACTCGAAGCTTGCTTGCCCCGTGTTCGCTGTCACAACCGTGTGAGAGCATGGCCCGGGCCGGGCAAGCGAGCACGGTTGAGGGCTTGGGAGGGCTGCAGGTGGGATCGGCTGACACGTGGGCACGCTTCGACGCCTGGAACGCAGCGGTCGCCGAGGTGCTGTACACGTCGGAGCAGGCAGGCACCTATGTCTACCTAGACGTCGAAGATGACGTGCTTGAGCAGATCCGGACCATCGCAGAACGGACGCAGCTGATGCGCCCGGGGCGATGGCGACAGCGTTCCGTGAGACCCTGGTGTTCGGTCGAGGACCCGCTGCGCTTCTTGAGCGGCACCTGCAACGGCTCGACGCTGGTGGGACGGGCCTATGGTCGATCCACCGCCTGTCCTGACGATCCTTGCGTGCCTGAGTCGTGCCGCCGAAGCGATGCACGACAGCGATGGGATTGCCGCTCACAACTACTACGACCGTCTCGCACGGTTGATGGACCTTGGCGAGCACCAGAAGCAGGAACTGATCGACGCCTACCGTCGCAGGCGCGGTGACGATGTCGTGTCCAACATGCTCTGGGCTGCACTCAACGAGTGGCTTGAGCGTCTGGAGGGCAACCGGGGCCTCCCCACCGCGGCCCCGGTGGGACACGTACATGTAGGCCTGCCGATGTCGCAGGCATTGGTGCGAAGGACCGATCGTGAGCGGCTGAGCGCGATGTTCGGCGTCGGCGGGCCTGGCCCCCCACGGATCGGTGCCGGTCGAGGTGATGGAACGTCTCCTCGATGAGTGGCTGTCCCGCCTCCCCTGTCCCGCGACCAGGACCCTTCAACGGGCGTGGGAAGACGGCGAGGCCCGTGACCGGATCGCAGGCGTGGCATGCCAGGTTCTCGAGGCGTGGGATGGGCCAGACGAGTCGACGGCGGATCCTGCGTCTTCGCTGAACGTCGAAGCTTGCGGATGCGTGCGCTGGTGCGCAGCTTCCCGAGCAGACGCCTCGATCTGACCCTGCTGGTTCCTGCGGGGAGCGGCCAGGACGAGACGATCGGACATCTCCTTGATCCAGACGGAACCGCGATCGCAGCGATGGACCTCGTGCCCGCGGCGTCGGGCTGGCTCACGCCCGCCGCTGACAGCGGCCTCGACATCGGGTCTGCGTTGGCCGGCCGGGTGGAGATCCAGCGCGAACGGTGCGACACGGCCGTTTCGTCGGAGGCCGCGCCGGCTCGTCCCGTTCACCCACGACCCGATGCTCTCAGCGTTCGTCGAGACCGAGCGGGTGCAGCTGGGTGAGGAGGCCGTGCTCCTGGCCCACTCCGAGCTCGTGGGTCCTCTCGACCAGCTCCTCGCACGCGTGGCCCGACCCGGATTCCGCTCAACGACGGAGATCCCCGGCCTGCCCGTTGGCTGGTGCCTGTACGACGGGGTGCAGATCCTTGTCGATCCCCCAAGAGCTCGCCTCTCCAAGACACGCTTGGAGCGAGCGTCCTCCAGCCGCTCGCAACCTCGCAGGTCGTCCTCGAGGTCGGCATGCGCGATTCCCGGGAACATCCGCAAGTGGTCGAGCAAGCGGCCCCCCGCTTCCGGGTCGTGACGCATGAGAACGGGGTGGCGGCCTCGATCACCTGTGTGCGGTCACTGGTCCAACCAACGCCACACGACAGGAACTTCGAGACGGAGGATCCGGTGCTCATCTGGGACCTCGCCGAGGAAGGTCTACGGAGACGGCGACTACGAGATCACCGTTCGACCGACGCAGGTGCACAGACTCGGATGCTCAGGCTCCGCTCGGCAGACAACCCGGCTGTGCGACTCGGTCTCCACGAGGAAGAACCACTTGCCCATGATCCGGCCTCCCCCGGGTTCGGGCTCCTCGCTGGTCGAAGCTCTGCCGGAGCAGCCTTCCAGGGCTTCCCCTCCAAAGAGGCTCCAGAGGATCGGGACGCGCTGGGCGACGTGGCGCCGCTCTGGCGCTCGGCGCGCCGATCTGCGCCGGCGAAGGGCGCAGGTCTGCCGCAGATCGTCGGCCAGGCGGGGCCCCCGGGGACTGCTTCGCCACCGGCGCTCACGTCATCCACGTGGAGACCATGAGGTCTGGGCTCACGACGCTCGAAGGCGTCTCGTAGGACCTGTGGACTCGTCAAGCGTTATCCGGTGCGCCCGCGGAAGAAGGGCAAGGCGAAGTCGTCGCGGACCGTTGCGCCCATCATCGATGTGGCACGGCTCGATACAGTGCGGCAGTCCGAAGGGATCGACTGGGACCTCAGTCTTCGATGCCGTCTGCCACCTCGGCGCGGGAAGCGCCGCCCAGCTCGAACGTGTCGCCAGCCAGATGGATGCCAGCTCCCTGTTCGGCGACTCGTTCGCACGTCGGCTGGAGGTTCTGGGTCACGTCGAGCTCCGCCGTCACCGACAGTCCCTCCATGTCGACGCCTTCGAGGTGGTCGATCCCACCCTCGTCGGCCTCCCAGGCGGTGACGCGGTCCTGACCGGGTTCCGCAGCGAGAGCCTCCTGGTCGACCTCGAAGACCTCGTTGCCGAGCGGGGGCACGCTCTCCGAGGACAAGATGCGCGCCCATGTGCTGTTCTTGTCCAGCGGACGGCAACCCGTGGAGCTGCATGAGGTCGCCGCGATGATCAAGACCGTGGACGGGCGCTGGGCACGGTACGTCCCCGACGGGGCCAGAGCGCTCGCGGCCTCGCTCCCCCCGTTGTCCGCTGCGCTCGCCGGGCTGGAGTCGACAGCGATGCCGCACCCGAAGGCGATCGAACGTTGGGAAGAGACCACGGCACGGTTCATCATGGCGACCACTGCGTCTCGCCCCGGCGCCTATCGCATGACCGGGTTCAACCGCACCTACTTCCTGAGGCGGCCCTCCGATGTCGAGGCGATGCGAGCGACCGTCGGTGACGCCCGAATCGTCAAGTACGCAGCGAACCTGGTGACCGGCGAGAGCCTGATCGGATACGACGCTGCCGGCCGGTCGCTCTATGTCCCACTCGGTGCGGACCTGCCGGGTCTGTACGGCCGAGCCGCGGTGCTGGCCTCGGGTGCCGCTCCGATCGAAGGCGAGAAGGACCACATCCTCATCTATCGCGATGTTCCGGCGGACCTGGCCGCCGGCACCCCCTCCACCCTCCTGTCGACCTGAGACCCCTGGAAGTCCTGTGCACCAGACCCAACCCATGAACGTGTATCGCGAGATCCGCGACACGTACCTCCGGTACATCGACACGGCGTACTGGCTGCGCTCTCGAGCAGCTGATGGACGAGCGACGAGCGCTCCTCACATCGAGACCGACCTCCTCTTCACCGACGTCCTCGCTCGAGCCTGTCCTCCCCTACGACGCCAACCGACGAGCCTCACTCGAGGCTCGACGCACTCGGACGGGATCGATGGCGATGTCGGTCGAGACTCGTCGGCGAGGCGCTCTTCGGTGAGTATCAGGACGGCCGGTGAGCCCATTCGGCTCCGGGCCCACCAGGCCGACAGCGCTGCAACAGTCGCTGCAGGCCGGCATCGTCGCCGGAGCGCAACGTCGTCGTCACCTCCGGTACCGGGTCCGGCAAGACCGAGTCCTTCCTCCTGCCAGTCATTGCCCGGCTCGTGGCAGGAGGTCGCTACTGGGCCGGCAGACGGGCCCATCCACCGATGGTGGGACGCGACGTCCAGGGACTCGTGGCGGAACAGCCGGACCGGCGAGCCAACCGGCCAGCCGCCGTCCGCGCACTCGTCCTGTACCCGACGAACGCGCTCGTCGAGGACCAGATCACCCGCCTGCGGCGGCGCTCCGGGCCACGCCAGCGATCAACGGGTGGCCGACCGGCTCTAGTTCGGCAGGTACACCGGCGAGCCACACCCGGGAACGCCGAGACCTGCCATCGAAGGTCACCGACCCGTGTCAAGCAGAGGTCGCCCGGGAGAGCTCGGGATCGCGGCCGACGGAGTACGAATCGCTCAAGGACGCGATGACGAGGACATCGACTGGCCCAGTTCCCGGACCCCCGCAGGGCGAGATGCTGTCACGCTGGGACATGGTCACCGCCCCGCCGGACATCCTGGTCACCAACTACTCGATGTTCAACGTGATGCTCATGCGCGACCTCGAGGATCCCATGTTCGAGGCGACACGGGAGTGGCTCGACGAGCGACTCCAGACAACGTCTTCTCGCTCGTCGTCGACGAGCTCCACCTCTACCGTGGAACGCAGGGCACCGAAGTGGCCATGATCGTCCGGAACCTGCTCGAGCCGCTCGGGCTCGACCCGGACTCGCCACAGCTTCGGTGCCTCGGGACCAGCGCGTCGCTCAACGAGACGCGCCGGCCTGGACTACCTCGAGCAGTTCTTCGGCGTCGACCGGACGTCGTTCTCCGTCACGCCAGGCCAGCCCGGCGCTCGTGGCAGCCCGCTCCCTCTCAAGCGCGAGCGGTCCTGCGAGCCGTCGACAGCGCGGATGATCAGCAGCGCGCATGGACGCTCGTCGGTCGACGAGCGGCCGTCAGCGCGCGCCTGCGACGGACGAGCGAGGACCGACTGCGCCACCACGCGCTCGCCGACCATCGCCGCCGGCTCTTCGACGAGCCCGACGACGGCAGCGGCGCTCGAGGCAGTGCTCGACGCGATCGGCAGTCGACGCCGGGTCACGGATCCGATCCCGCTGCGCGCCCACATGTTCGTCCGGACGCTCCGTGGGCATGTGGGCATGCTCCAACCCCCTGCGACCAGAGTCGTCGCGCGACGGACCGCTCGGCATCGGGCGGCTCTTCCCGATCCCCGCGTCGACGTGCGCCTGCGGCGGCCGTGTCCTCGAGCTGCTCTACTGCTTCGAGTGCGGCGACATCAGCCTCGGCGGCTTCGTCGCCGACAAGCACGACGCCAGGTGACCTTCCTCGACCGCGCTCCGGTGCAGGTCCCCGCCGAGCGGGCGGAGCCCGTCTTCAAGCGCACCCACGGCGAGTACCGCTGGTACCGCCCAGGTGTCACGAAGACGGCGCGACGGTGGAAGTGGACCAAGCGCCGATCGCGGCAACGGCTGAAGCTCGGCTTCCAACCGTCGACGTGCGACCCCTGCTTGGTTCGCTCGAGCCTGCGACCGGCCAAGGGCCACGGCATGGTCCGTCGGCGGCGTGCCCGACGACCGCGAGCTGACGGGTCCCCGCGCTGCCCGTCCAGTGCCCGCGGTGCGACAGAACATCGGGCGGATCGAGACCGGACAAGTACTACAGGGGCGACGGTCCGCAGCCCGATCCGTGCGCACACCTCCGGTCTCGCCCAGTCCACCCAGCTGCTGATGACTCGCTTCACCGATCCATGGGCGAACGTCGAGTCCTCCCGCACGATCGTCTTCACCGACAGCCGAGACGACGCCGCGCGGACGGCGGCCGGGCACCGAGCTCAACCACTTCCGAGACCTCGTCCGCCAGCTGATCCGCGCACGTCTGGAGGCCGATATCGACCCGGTCGACATCCTGCGACGCGGGTCCGCCGACCTGGCGAGCGCTCACACGCGGAGGAGCGAGGCTCGTCTACGACGCGGCTCATGGTCAGACCCGGCGCTGATGCAGGCGTTCCTGAGGGAGTCGCTTCGGGCCGCCACGACGAGGAGACGAGTCTCATCGCGGCGTTCGAGGCCGAGCAGGGCGGCCAGCGAACACAGGTCGCCTGGTCGACGCTGCTGCACCAGATGAGCCAGGAGCTCGTCGCGATCGGCGTCAACCCGGCCGGCCCCGACGCGACGAACCGCCTGATCGAGGGCACCGAGCACCCCTGGTACCGGGCGTGGGATCCGCCCGACGCCGGCAGCGTGGATCCAGTCGCGGCGCGATCGCCGCCGAGCCGGCGCCAACCAGGTCGCCGAACTCCCAGCCAAGGTCAGCCGACGCCGTCTTCGACCGGGCAGGTCGCGACATCGAATCATCGGCCTCGGATACATGGACGCCGTCCAGCGCCGGCCTCGTCGACTTGGCCGCTCGCCGAGCGAGGCGAGGCAGGTCTCCGCTCCGTCATCCGGATCCTGGGGAACCGCGCGCTACGACGGAGCCGCCTATCCGGTACGAGAGCGACACCATGCCCAAAGCCGTGAAGGACTACCTCAAGGTCGTCGCCGCGGGTCGGTGCGACGACGAGCATCCTCATCGATCCGTCTCTCGACGACCTGACGCCACCGTCGCCCACACGTGGTGCTGCTGCCAACGGCCGTGCGACGTCACCTCTGCGCATCGTGACCGCCGACGACGCGACTGCCGGTGGGTGTGCGACGAATGCGGCAGCGTCACATCTGCACGCGTCAGCGCGGCGTGTGCTCCGCGACCGGCTGCCATCGCGCGAACTACCGAGCGAGCCGCGTCGACCGCGACGAGCATGGCGACTACTACACGTGGCTGGCGTACCAGGAGCCCCGGCGGCTAAGCGTCGCGGAGCTGACCGGTCAGACCAAGCCGCTCGCGCGTGCAACGGCAGCGCAGCGCCTGTTCAAGGGCGCGTTCCTCCCTGCGCCGCGCGAGAACCCCTCGGCGACGGCTCGACGTGCTCAGCGTGACCACCACGATGGAGGTCGGCGTCGACATCGGATCGCTGCGGTCGGTGATGATGGCGAACGTCCCCCCGCAGCGGTTCAACTACCAGCAGCGCGTCGGTCGTGCGGGCCGCCAGGGCCAGGCATACTCCTACGCGCTCACGCTCGTCCGGGACCGAAGCCACGACGACTACTACTTCGAGAACACCGCGCGGATGACGGGCGACACGCCGCCGCAGCCCTTCCTGGACACTCGACGCGAACGCATCCTCAGGCGGGTCGCCAGCGCCGAGCTGCTCCGCCGTACGTTCCGGCGTCTCTCCAGACACCCCCCCGGGCGCACGAAGCGACTCCATCCACGGGATCTTCGGCCGCACCGAGCGAGTGGGCGAAGCGTCGGACCGAGGTCGAAGGCTTTCTGACCACGCCGACGAGGTGCCACCGGTGGTCGAACGGCTCGCCCGAACACCGGCCTCCACGCCGAGGACGTCGACGACCTCGTCGCCTGGATCCGACAGGACCTCGCCAAGGAGATCCAGAAGGCCGTCGACAAGTCCGTACTACCAGCAGGCCGAGCTGAGCGAGCTGCTCGCCAACGCCGGCATCCTCCCGATGTTTGGGTTCCCGACGCGCAGCCGCACCCTCTACAAGCCAGGCATCCGATCTCGCGAGGATCTCAACAACCACTCCCTCAGCGACCGACCGCTCGACCAGGCGATCTCAGCCTTCACGCCCGGTGCGGAGATCACTAGGGAGGGACAGATCCACACCTCTGTCGGCTTCGCCGCATATGAGCTGCGCGGCCAGAAGGCCGTGGCCGTCGACCCCATCGGTCCAAAGGTGGAGCTGCGGCGATAGCGAGGTGTGTGGTGCGACGGACCTGCGGGAGCACATGACGGAGTCGGCGTGCCCGGTGTGCGCGGGCCCCCTCGGAGACCTCCCGCTTCATCAGCCGCTCGGCTTCCGCACCTACTTCCGGGCCCGCAACTACGACGACCTCGCCGAGGGATCGGGCTTCAGCGGGTTTCCGCACCTCGCAGTGCCTCCGAACACCGGTGAGCTCGAGGCGGTCGGAGCGATGACCATCGAGCGATGGGCAGACCCTGTCCGGGTTCTTCGCATAAACGACGGGAACGGGCGGCTCTTCCCGCTGCGGAAGCTGACCGACGGCACGGTGGTGTGCACCGACGAATCAATCTACGAGAAGCCGGTCGACTTCAAGCTCGATGGCTCGAGCCCCCTGCCCGACACTGCGATCGGAGAGGTCCGACCTACCGACGTTGTGACGCTCACCCTGGACACCGTCGACCTCCACGGCGGCGTCATCCCGGTGTCCAGGGATGTGCCTGCCGGCCTTGCTGCGCTCTGGTCGTTCTCCGAGATGCTGCGCGGGTGTCGCGTCGCACTCGACCTCCAACCGGACGAGCTCTACGCCGGACTGCAGCCGGTGCTCATCAACGACATCGAGACACGTCGAATCTTCCTCGCCGACAGGCTCGAGAACGGCGCCGGCTACGCACCCGAGCTGAGCCGTTCCGATCGGCTCAAGGAGGTGCTGGAGGGGATACTCGACGATCTCGTCACCGCATACGAAGCGGTCGAGCATCGGGACTGCACCGAGTCCTGCCCCGATTGCCTCCGGAGCTGGGACAACCGACAGCTGCACGGTGCCTTGGACTGGCGGCTGGGCCTCGACGTCGCTGCGCTCGCCGCTGGTCTTCCCCTACCGACCCACCGCTGGCTACCGCGGTCGCACCACCTCGCCGACACCTTCGTGCGTGCCTACGCCGAGCCAGCGCCTTGCCACATCGCCGACGCTGGCGGCCTCCAGGCGATCGTGCGGGACGACCGAAGGACCGCCGTCCTCCTGGGACACCCGCTGTGGTTCCACGACGAGCAGCGCCTCAACGCCGAGCAGGCAGAGTCCTACGACATCCTTCGCTCTGATCTCGGCGTGCAGAAGGTGGTCGTCTCAGACCTCTTCGTCCTCGACCGCATCCAGCCCCGCATCCTCAAGGAGCTGATGGGTGACGGCACCTGAGGCCGATCCTCGACCGCGAGCCATCGAGCGCATCTCACCCTCGCTGGCCAACCGCCTGCTGGGCTGTCAGTTGCGAGTCGCCTTCGAACGAGATCCCCGCCTCGCCGACCTGTCGCGTCCTACACCCTCCACGGCTCTCGGAAACACCGCTCACGAGCTCACCGAACAGGCCTACAAGCGATCGCGATGGCCGTGGGCCGACGATGGTCATCGCATGCAGCTCGAGCAGGCTTGGGATGACCTCGTGGGGAGGTACCAGCGGCAGCTCGAGGAGGCATGGGCCCCGGCCCAACCCCCGTCACCCGCGGAGTGGCCTGGCTACCAGCTCACCAGGGCGCGGACCATCCGCCGTGCCCAGCGTCTCCTTGCCCAAGAGCCCAGCGGATCTGGCCGCACCCCGGGCACCGGCATCGAGCTCACGATCGAGGACCCGGAATCCGGCTTGTGGGGCCGCGCTCGACCGCATCGACCGGACACCCGACACCTGCCGCGTAGTCGATCTCAAGTCCGGTCTCCACAGGGCGACCCGTCCGTCGAACAGCGGCGCCAGCTCCTCCTCTACGCAGTCCTCGTGCAGCGCACTCAAGGCCGATGGCCCGACGAGATAGCGATCGAGGACGCGTCGGGTGCACAGCGACGAATGGGCCTCGACCCAGAGGAAGCCGAAGCGGCGCTCGCAGAGGTCTCGGCTGCGGTCTCGGGACTGCCGCAGCGTTGAGGTGACAGGTGGGTTCAGGCGGCGTTGGCCGTCTGTGGGGTCATGGTGGTCTCGTACTCGATGGGGGTCAACCGGCCGAGGGCGGGCTTGGCGGCGGCGCTGGTGGTAGGTGCGCTCGATCCAGGTGACCATGGCGATGCGCAGCTCGTCGCGGGTGGCCCAGCGCTGGCGGTCCAACACGTTGCGTTGGAGCAGGGCGAAGAACGATTCCATGGCGGCGTTGTCGCCGGCGGCACCGACTTGGCCCATGGATCCGACCAGGCCGTGGCGGGCGAGGGCCCGGTGCACCTTCCGGGCGCGGAACTGGCTGCCGCGGTCGGAGTGGACGATGCAGCCGGCGACCTCGCCGTGGCGGCGGGCGACGGCCATCTCGATCGCGGCGACGACGAGGCGGGCCTTCATGCGGGAGTCGATGGCCCATCCGACGATCCGGTTGGACCACAGGTCCTTGATGGCGCAGAGGTAGAGCTTCCCCTCGCCGGTGGGGTGCTCGGTGATGTCGGTGACCCACAGGGCGTTGGGGGTCGCCGCGGTGAAGCAGCGGCGCACCAGGTCGTCATGGGCCGGGGTGCCGGGCTTGGAGGCCTTGGACCGCTTGGGCTTGCCGAACCGGGACCACCAGCCGTTGTCGCGACAGATCCGCCACACGACCCGGTCCGACAGGTCTCGAAGCCGGCCTGGCGGACCTCATCGGCGAGGAACCGGTACCCGAACTCGGGGTCGTCGACGATGGGCGTCGAAGATGGCGTTCGCCAGCCAGGCCTCGTCGAGCTGGTCGTCGGTGATCGACGTCTTGAGCCAGCGGTAGTACTGGGGGCGGCACAGCTTGAGGACCCGGCACGTCACCGTGACGGGGACCCCGTCATCGGCCAGCTCACGGACGAGCGGGAACATCATTTTCCCGGCAGGTTCGCCTGGGACAGATAGGCCGCAGCGCGGCGCAGGACCTCGTTCTCCTGTTCGAGCAGGCGGATCCGACGCTTGGCCGCCTTGAGGTCCTCGTTCTCCGCGGCGGTCGTGCCCGGCTTGATGCCGTCCTCGACATCCGCGCTCTTGAGCCAGTTGTTCAGACACGACTCCGAGATCCCGAAGTCGGCCGCGATGTCCTTGAGGCCCACGTCGGGCTCGCGGCTCCGGGCCACCCGGATCACGTCCTCGCGGAACTCACGGGGATAGGGCTTGGGCATGGCGGACATCCTTCCAGCGGCGCCCCTCGGCACCACAGATCAGATGTCACCCCCACGCGCGGCAGTCCCCTCCGCGTTCAACGCTCGCTCCAGCTCCAGAGACTCCTTCGCGTCTCAGGCAGCCCCTACCGCTGAACTATGCAGGTGGTGTCCACAGCGACTTCGCTGCCAGCCCTACTGGGACGAGGTCCGTCTCGACTGGAAGCACCCGACAGCAAGCGGTCGTGTGATGGACGCTGGGACCGCTGAGAGCGGCGAGTCGTACCTCGTCTTGGGCATCGAGTCCCCACCGGACGCGCCCGTCGGCGAACTGCACATCTCCGGACTCGCTGCACCTGTCCCGCCGGCATCTCGTTGGGCGTCGGTGGTCGGCCTGGCTCGTACCCTGAGCGGCAGCCGTGTCCCGGCGCGCTGGTCGACCCGTGTCCGAGCAACCTGACCGAACTGCGAGGGGTCAAGCCGCAGATCGAGTCTTTGGGGGGCGGGACTGCTCGCTGAGAACGACGACGATCGCTTCGCTCCGGGTGTCCGCGCACGCAACGAAGAGGCGAACCTGCGAATGTCGACAGGGACTCCGCCATGAGCCAAAGAGCATCGATGGACGGCATGCGACACCACCGGTCGATGTGGTCGCCAGACTGACGCTGGTGGCGCGCACGGTGAACCTCGGCCGGGGACGAATCGTCCCCTACCCGGAGCCCTCGACTGCGGAGGCGACGGCGATCGGGAAGGCCAACCGGCGGACCGACACCAAGTGCGAGGTCGCGCTGCGGAGTGCCTTGCACGCCCTCGGCCTGCGTTTCCGCAAGGACATGCTCATCCGGGCGGGCGAGGTGCGCAGTCGCGCTGATGTCGTCTTCACCAAGGTGCGCCTCGCCGTCTACGTCGATGGCTGCTTCTGGCACGTCTGCCCGGACCACTTCCACATGCCGAAGTCGAACCTGGGCTACTGGGAGCCCAAGCTGGCGGCGAACGTGGAGAGGGACGAGTGGGTCACGCGCGCGCTGCGGGCCGATGGCTGGTCGGTGCTCCGCCTCTGGGAGCACGTCGACCCGGACGAGGCCGCGGCGCTGGTCGTCGCGGCCCTGGCCGAGTTCGGCCACCCCCGAGCGACTGCGGTGCAAGCGGCAGGGCGGCTCGCTGACACACCCCACCCGTAGCCTCGTGTTGGACGGGCACCGACCCGGATCGAGGCCCTCTCGCCTCCGAGACCGAGCGTCGCGCGGACGAGGAGGAGCAGCTGTGGGAGGTCGACAGACGATGGGCCAGATGGTGCTGCCTGCGCCCGACCGGGCTCCGTGGACAGGCCTGCCTGAGCTGGTAAGCGCGACCCCGATGCCCAGCTCGAACGCAGGTTCCCCGCCCTCGTTCCGCTTCGTCGACCTCTTCGCCGGGGTGGGCGGCTTCCACCACGCCCTGGCGGGGCTCGGTGGCGAGTGCGTCCTCGCGGTCGAGCTGGATGAGGACTGCCGCCGTGTCTACCGCGCGTCCTTCCCCGAGATGGCCGCGGATGAGGTGCGCGCCGACATCCGCCGCTGACCCGCACGGAGCCTCGGCCCGATGCACCCGAGCTGGATGCCGACGCCGTCCGCGAGCGGGTCCCTGCGCATGACGTGCTGTGCGCTGGCTTCCCGTGCCAGCCCTTCTCGAAGTCCGGCTTTCAGCAAGGGGTGCCGACAAGACCCGCGGCACGCTCTTCCACGACATCATGACGATCGTCCTGGCCCGCCAGCCCGGTACGTCATCCTCGAGAACGTCCGGAACCTCGCTGGCCCACGGCACGAGGACACGTGGCAGACCATCGTGGAGTCGCTTCGCGGCGCTGGCTACAGCGTGTCCAGCGAGCCGGTAGTGATGTCGCCCCCACCTGCTCGATCCCGAGCTCGGCGGTGCCCCACAGGTCAGGGACCGCGTGTTCATCCTCGCCCAGAGGGCTCCGACGGCGGCTCGCGCACGACTGGACGTGGAACCCCTCGCTCGTCGCGAACCGTCGCCCGGCTGGGACCCCGACCGGTGGGACATCTCGGAGATCCTCGACGACGAGGTCGACCTGTCGGTCTACGGCCTCCGCCCATCGAGCGGACCTGGCTCGAGGCGTGGCAGGCGTTCGTCCGAGGGATCGAGGTCGACACGCTCCCCGGCTTCCCGATCTGGGTCGACGCCTTCACGCCGTACCGGAGGTCCCGCTGGGCACCCCGTGGAAGGCCGACTTCCTCCACAAGAACAGCGCCTTCTACCTCGAGCACCGAGACTTCCTGGACGCCTGGCAGCGGGACCGCTGGGGGCCCGAGGGCATCCGGGTGGCCGACTTCGTCCCTTCCCGCCGCAAGTTCGAGTGGCAGGCGAGGAAGGCACAACCCGGCTACGTCGATCGCGACCTCGAGGGCCTCGTCGCCCACATGCGCCCGTCGGGTGTCCGCGTGAAGCCGCCGACCTACCTCCCGGCCCTGGTGGCGATTACCCAGACCAGCGTCCTGGGCCCAAAGATCACCGGCACCGACTGGCGCCGCCTCACCCCGCGAGAGGCGGCGAAGCTTCAGCGCATCCCCTTCGACGGCTTTGAGAGGTCCGGCGAGCCCGACAAAGCCATCTACAAGCAGCTCGGCAACGCCGTGAACGTAGGCGTGGTGGCGCGCATGGCTGAGCTTCTCCTGGAGGAGACCCTCGACCTGGGGTTGGGTCGGACTGGATAGGGGCATCGACTTGCCGGCCCGCTGTCCCTTCCTGGCCATAGTCTCGGCGTCGCCTTCGGGGCGCATCGGTCGAGCTCGTTCGCTGAGGGTCCTCATCCGAAACGTGGTCGATGACGGGAGATGAGATGAGTCGGCAGAAGGAAGATGTCGTTCGCGAATCTGTGCGATCAGCTCGACATTGCGATGATCCCGCTGGGTCCTGGGAGCAAGGAGAAGAAGGCCGTCTTCGAAGCGGTGGTGGCAAGGCTCGAGCTGCCGCTCGATCGTGGACTATCGAAGCCGCATCTTGCGGGGGCGATCGTTGAGCACGCAGGTCTCAAGTGGGGCTCGTCGTGCTTTTCGACGGGGAACACAATCACCGCCGAAGGGCTTGAGCGAGTCCTCGCGGCCGTGACCATGACGAAGGATGGACGCCGCGCAGGCTCCTCCGATGCCCATCGTGCGGAGAACGTGGGCGTGAGCTACCGGACGGCCAGTGCTCACGTGGACGCGCCACCCCGTGAGCTCGTCGCAGACTGGGCGAACCTCGACAAGGCGACTCGCGAGCACAGCGATCTGCAGAACGAGATCGCAGCAGCGCTTCGTTCGCGCAGCCTCGAGCCGCAGAGTCCCGGTCTCGGAGAACCGCAGTACGACCTAGTTTGGCGGCTGCCTGACGGGCGGGTGTTCGTCTGCGAGGTGAAGAGCGCCAAGTCGTCCAACAAGTCGCAACAGTTCAGACTCGGACTTGGTCAGGTCCTTGAGTATCGGTATCGCCTCGAAGACGCCTTCGGTCTGATGGTGGTGCCCGTGCTTGCCGTCACGACGGCTGACTCACTATCACGCGAGGTCTGCGAGAGGGAGTCGGTGGGCCTCATCGAGCGGTCAACTCTCGCAACCGACTTGGACCATGTGCTTGGTGACCCACCATCTGCTTGAGCCATCCGCAGGGCGAGGTCACCGGCCGAGCCGGGGCTCCAGCCAGTCACGAGGTCGTCGGCGACGGCGGGGTGGTGGACGAGGCGGATGTGGCCGACGCCGGGGTGGTGGCGGACGGCGATGTTGGGGCCGCCGGCGCCGCTCGGGGCGGTGGAGCTGGTCATGTGGACCAACCCGTCACCCAGCAGCCGGCTGAGGGTGTGGCCCTCGGTGGCCCCGAGGGTGGCGGCCACGTAGGCGTGCTTGGCGCCGGGGAGGAGGGCGGCCAGCTCCTGGATCTCGTCATCGGGGGCCTCGGGGTCGGGCTCGGGACGCCAGCCGTGGGTCAGGTCCCGGATGCCGGCGCTGCGCAGGTCGATGATCCCGCCCAGGCCCCGGGTCTCGGGCAGCACGTCGAGCACCCGCACCGCCCCGGCCGCGCCCTTGGCCAGCCACGAGCCGGTGTGGGGCGTGCCCAGAGTGACGACGTGGGAGGTCTGCGGCACCCAGGCGTGGTCCTCGGCCAGACCCCGGTGGGCGGCGGCCGAGACGACCAGGCCACCCATGGAGTGGCCGACGAGGGCCACCTCGGCCACGGGCACCGGCCAGCTCGACACGACCTCGTCGAGGAGAGCGGCCAGGTCGTCGCCGCTGTCGGCCACGGGGCGGCCGGTGTTGTAGCCCACCTCCAGCGGCGTCCACCCGACCTCGGCCAGGCGCTCGCCGTAGGTCGGGACGTGGGCACCGTCGTCGTCGGTCGAGTACCAGGCCCACGACCCGGTGGTCTCGGCCAGGCCGTGGACGAACACCACCACGCGGTCGGTGGGAGCGGCGACCCCGCCGACGCCACCGTCGGACACGTCGACGGGCCGGCCGTGGTGGGTGAGGGTGGTGGACACGATGAGGTCGTCGGCCCGGCCCTCCAGCCAGTCGCCCAGCAGGCCGCTGGCGAAGGCCAGGCCGGTGGCGCCGAGCGGGGTCGCCGAGACCGAACGCCGAGGACGCCACCCGTTGACCGCGGCGAGGGCCGTGCCCGCCCCGGCGCCGATCAGGCGGCTGCCGCCCCGGACCGAGGCGTACACGGCGCCCGCGACGGTGTCGTGGACCAGTCGGACGGGGGTGGCCACCGGCCCGACGGCGCGGAACACCCGGTCGGCGACGGCCCGGTGGGTGTCGCGCACGGGGATGGTCAGCTGGTCGACCACGGCCCCGGCCAGACGGGCCAGGCCGGCCACCTCGTCGACCGCCGGCGTCGGCGCAGGGATGGGAGCGATCTCCGCCATGGGTCGAGGCTTGCACACCTCGGCCCGGCGCTCGAGGCCGAGCCGGTCGGTCGGTCCGCCCTCGCTGAGGGTCAGGGGTGATGAGCCCGGTAGGCCCGGAGATCGGCGGTGCTCAGGCACAGGTGGCCATTCGGGTGGCGGTGGGCGGAGAGCTCGCCTTCGTCGATGAGCCGGAGCACCTCGCGAGCGCTCACGCCGAGGATCAGCCCGGCCTCGGCGACTCGCACGTCCTCGGTCCTGGCGGCGGTCATCGACCCTCCTAGAGGTCAGGAAAGAGGCGAGCGGTGAGGATGGCGATGGACTCCTCGAGCTCGAGGAGGAGCGTGAGGGCGTCGGTGGCGCCCAACGCCAACCATGCCGCCTCGAGGGTGCCGAGGACGGCGATCGCTTGGGGGCGAGAGAGGGTGACGCGTCCGAGCACGCGCACATCATGCCCTTTCAGTCCTTCTTGCACACCCTGATCGTGCTCGCGTCGGGCGGCACCGGCGGGCACCCTCGCTACCCTCGGGCCCACGAGCGCGGCCCCGGGCCGCAGCCACCGACGGAGGACCCCCGTGGCCGAGACCGACACCCCCGACCTCCCGACCGCCGGCATGCCGACGAGCGGGTTCGACCAGGTCGTGGGCATCGAGTACCTCACGGTGACCCCCGACGAGGTGGTCCTCCGCCTCCCGATCGAGCCCCACCTCCACCAGCCCTACGGCATCGTCCACGGCGGGGTCTGGGCCACCGCGGTGGAGACGGCCGCCAGCGTGGGCGCCGGCACCTGGCTGCGCTCCAAGGGCACCGGGGGCAGCGTCGTCGGCGTCGCCAACCACACCGACTTCCTGCGGGCGGTGCGCACGGCACCGTCACCGTCCGGGCCACGCCCATCCACCGGGGCCGGCTCCAGCAGCTGTGGCTGGTCGAGCTGCACGACGACACCGACCGCCTGGTGGCTCGGGGCGAGGTCCGCCTCCAGAACCTCGAGTCGTCCGACCGCCTGGGCCGGAGCTGACCCGTGCCCGCCCACCCGTCCTCCGTGTTGCCGTCGCGGCGACGCGCGGGGAGACTCCCTGACCACGTCCTGTCGCTGACCGAAGGAGAGGTGCCGCGCCGATGACCAGCGAGGGCTACCACGAGCCGATCGACAAGCTCGGCGCCGACACCATGGATCGCCACCGGGCGATCGCCTCCATCATGGAGGAGCTCGAGGCCGTCGATTGGTACGACCAGCGCGTCCAGGCCACCGACGACCCCGACCTGGCCGCCGTCCTCGCCCACAACCGCGACGAGGAGAAGGAGCACGCGGCCATGACGATCGAGTGGCTGCGCCGCCGCGACCCCGTCTTCGACCAGCAGCTCCGCACCTACCTCTTCGCCTCCGGCTCGATCCTCGACGCCGAGGACGAGGCCATGGGCGACGAGGACGGCGGTGGCGACGGCGACGTCCCCATCCCCTCGCCCTCCGCCCCCGACGGCAGCCTCGGCATCGGCAGCCTGCGCCGCGACGACTACTCCCTCTGACCCGCCCCGAACTGGAGCAACCCGTGAACCACCTCCTCCGCGACCTGGCCCCCATCTCCGAGTCCGCCTGGGCCGAGATCGACCAGGAGGCCACCGAGCGCCTCACCCACTTCCTCGCCGCCCGCAAGCTGGTCGACTTCGTCGGGCCCTGCGGCTGGGGCCACGCCGCGGTGAGCCTGGGCCGGGCCGAGACCCGCACCGACTCGCCCTTCGCCAACGTCACCACCGCCCAGCGCCAGGTGCTGCCGCTGATCGAGCTGCGCCGCAGCTTCTCGGTGGCCCGCTCCGAGCTGGAGGCCGTCGACCGGGGTGCGTCGGACCTCGACCTCGACCCGCTCGACGACGCCTGCCGCGACCTGGCCATGGCCGAGGACAGCCTCGTCTTCTCCGGCTACGGGGCGGCCGGCTTCACCGGCATCGGTGAGGCGTCGCCGCACGACCCGGTGACCCTCACCGAGCAGTTCGACCAGTACCCGAACCACGTGGCCAAGGCCGTCGCCACCCTCAAGGGCGCCGGCGTGGGCGGGCCCTACGCCATCGCCCTCGGCCCCCGCTGCTACACGGGCGTCATCGAGACCACCGAGCGGGGCGGCTACCCGATCCTGCAGCACCTCCACCTGATCCTGGGCGGCCCGGTCATCTGGGCGCCCGCCGTCGACGGCGCCGTGGTGCTCAGCCAGCGGGGCGGCGACTTCGAGCTCACCGTCGGCCAGGACACCTCCATCGCCTACCGGGCCCACGACGCCGAGAGCGTCACCCTGGAGCTGCAGGAGAGCGTGGCCTTCCAGGCCATCGGCCCCGAGGCCGCCATCGCCCTCCGCTACGACGACTGAGGCTGCGGCTGCGATCGCAGCCTCTCCTGATCTCAGGCAGACAGGTGTCCAGCGTGGCACCCTGGCGGCCCCTCGACCCCGGAGCCCGCCGTGAGCACGCCCGACCCCACCGCCGTCACCGCCGCCCTCTGGGACGCCGTCTACGCCCACGACTGGGACCGCATCGCCTCCCACCTGGGCGACGACGCCATCTACCTCGACGTCCCCACCGGCCCCTCCACCGCCGCCGTCGGACCCGAGGCGATCGTCGGACGCCTCCAGCTGGGCCTCGAGCCCCTCGCCGGCCACGAGCACATCGAGGGCCGGGTGGCCTGCACCGGCGACGTGGTCATGGTCGAGCACGCCGAGCGCTGGATCTGGGGCACCGGGGAGGAGGTCGTCCTGCCGTTCTCCTCGGTCCACCGGGTGGAGGGCGACCGGGTGGTGCTCTGGAAGGACTACTGGAACTACGGCACCCTCCTCGACGCCGCCCCCGAGTGGTGGAAGGAGCGCCTCTTCAGCGCGGATCTCTGGTGGCTCACCGACGTCACCGGCGACCCCCGCCTCTGACCTCACCCGCGGGCCGCACCAGCCACCGCCGGGGTCTGTCCCCGTCGACGGTCGGGGACGGTCTGCGGCACCGGTCTCGCCCGTCTCGCACCAGCTCCTCCGGAGCCGCGCAGGAACCGCAGGACGACCGCTCGGCGCGCGAGGCACGGTGCGTCCAACGCTGTTCGCGGTACAGAGGTGGCCACCTTCCGGCGACTTCCGTACCGAGAAGTGTCGAGCGATGGGGCGGGGCCGTTCTTGGTACGGATGTGGCCGCCTTCGGGCGACTTCCGCACCAAGGACCGGAAGACCGACGAGGCGGGCTGACGCAGCGCCGGCACCGACCGGATGCGGGTGACCCCGCCGGGCGCGCTCAGGTGACGGTGCCGGCCTCGACCAGGGCGGCGGCCTCGTCGGCGGCGACGCCGAAGATCTCCAGGGCGGCGGCCGGGCCGGCCTCGGGCGAGGCGACCTCGGCCGGCGTGCGGGAGAAGCGGGGCGCAGGGACCGGCTCGGGTGTGCCGGCGGCGTCGGCGCGGAAGGAGCCCCGGGCCACGGCGTGGGGGTGGGCCGCGGCCTCGGCCGGGGTGAGGACCGGTGCCACGCAGGCGTCGAGGCCGGCGAAGGCCTCGACCCACTCGTCGCGGGTGCGCGTGGCCACCACGCCGGCGATGCGCTCCCGCAGGGCCGGCCACCGCTCCTGGTCGTGCTGGGACGCGGGGTCCTCCTCGTCGAGGCCCAGGCCGGTGAGCAGGGCGGCGTAGAACTGGGGCTCCAGCGCGCCGACGGCGAGCCAGGCATCGTCGGCGCAGCGGTACGAGTCGTAGAACGGCGCCGCCCCGTCGAGCAGGTTGGTGCCCCGCGGGCCCCACCCGCCGCCGATGCGCCCGGTGAAGAACGGGGCCAGCAGCACGGCGGCGCCGTCGACCATGGCCGCGTCGATCACCTGGCCCCGCCCGCTCTGGGTGCGCTCGTGCAGGGCGGCCAGGACGCCGATCACGGCGAAGGACCCGCCCCCGGCGAAGTCGCCCAGCACGTTGATGGGCGGCGTGGGCGGACCCCCGGCCCGACCCAGGGGGTCGAGGGTGCCCGACACGGCCAGGTAGTCGATGTCGTGGCCGGCGGCCGCGGCCAGCGGACCGTCCTGGCCGTAGCCGGTGAGGTGGACGTAGACGAGGCCCGGGTTGCGGCCGCACACCACGTCGGGCCCGAGACCGAGACGGGCGGCGACGCCGGGCCGGAACGGCTCGATGAGGACGTCGGCCCCGTCGGCCAGGCGGAGGAGGACGTCGAGCCCGGCCGGGTCCTTGAGGTCGACGCCCACGAAGCGCTTGCCCCGGTCGAGGGGCCCGAACCCGCCGGGGGCCTGGCCCTGGCGGTGCGCCACCACCACCTCGGCGCCCAGGTCGGCCAGCAGCATCCCGGCGAAGGGTCCCGGGCCCAGCCCGCCGACCTCCACCACCTTCACCCCGGCCAGTGGTCCCATGTGTCCTCCTCCGTCGACGGCCCGTCAACCTCTCACACCGGGCCCGCCCCCCGTCGCCGCCGCCCCCGGGTGGGTCCGACCCCTCCGACCACGACGGGAGCCCCGGGCCCCCGTCCTCACCGTCCACGTGCGGCGCACCGACGCGAGCACCCGGGCCTCGACCGGAGGCTGTCCCACGCGAAGCCGTTCTGGTCGAGGGATGGGCCCGGTGCGGCCGCGTCCTGGACCAGAACGGATGGCGGGTTGCTCGACAGACCTTCTGGTCGAGGGATGAGCCCGGTGCGGCCCCTTCCTGGTCCAGAACGGATGGGGGCGCAGGGTGGCGGCGTCGGTCTCGTGCGAGCGGACGGGAGCCGGGCCTGGCAACCTGGACGGGTGTCCAGTACCTGTGACCTGACCACCTCCGACGTCTCCGGGCGCGTCCGGTGAAGGCGGTCCGGACCATCCCCGGTGGTGGCATCGAGGTCACCGACGTCCCCGTGCCCGAGCCGGGGCCGGGCCAGGTCGTGGTCGCGGTGGCCGGGGCCGGCGTGTGCCACTCCGACGTCGTCATCGGCGCGGCCCCCGACTTCTACGGCGAGGGCCGTCCCTTCACCCTCGGCCACGAGACCGCGGGTCACGTGGCCGCGACCGGGCCGGGGGTGGCGGGCCTCGACGAAGGGCTGCCCGTGGTGGTCCACTCCGAGTGGGGGTGCGGCACCTGCACCACGTGTCGACGGGGCCACGAGCGGCTGTGCCCCGAGGTCACCCCCGTGGCCGGCGGGGGCCTGGGCGCCGACGGCGGGATGGCCTCCCACATCCTCGTGCCCGCGGCCCGCTACGTCGTCCCCCTCGGTGACCTCGACCCCGTCACCGCCGGTCCCCTCGACGACGCCGCCCTCACGCCGTACCACGCCATCCGGAACGCCCGCGACGAGCTCGACGGCGCCTCGGTCGCCGTCGTCATCGGCGCCGGCGGGGTGGGCCACATGGCCATCCAGATCCTGAAGGCGGTCAGCCCGGCCCGGGTGGTGGTGGTCGAGCCCGACGACGGGCGCCGGGCCTTCGCCCTCGAGATCGGCGCCGACCTGGCGATCCACCCCGACGACGACGTGGCCGGCCAGGTCCGGGGCCTGCGCCCCGCCGGCGCCTCGCTCGTGCTCGACCTGGTCGGGGACGACGCCACCCTCGCCCTGGCGGCCGCCGCCGTCGGCCCCGTCGGGCGGGTGGTCCTCATCGGCACCAAGCTGGGCACCTTCGGGTTCAACCTGCTGTCGCTGCCGTGGGAGACCCGGCTCCACACCTCCTACGCGGGCGAGGCGCGCGAGCTGGAGGAGGTCGTGGCCCTGGCCCAGGCCGGCCACATCACCGTCCACGCCCGCACCATCGGCCTCGACGACGTCCCCGACGCCCTGGCGACCATGGACCGCGGCGAGCACGGCACCGGTCGGGCCATCGCCGTCCCCTGACCCGAGAGCTGCGTCCCGAGCCGGGAGCCGAGGCCGACCGGATGGACGCGGCCGACCGGCCTGGCCTGGCCCGGCCGCTGGCCCGGCCTGGCCATCCGAGCGCAGCGAAGGGCCCCCGCAGCGACCACGGCCCCATCCGCTCACGCTCCTGGCCCGCGCCGTGCGACGGTGGCGTGCGGGGCGCCCGCGGGGCCGTCGTAGCGTCGGGGGATGGCCGTGCCGTCTCCCGACTCCCCGCTGGGGCAGATGCGCGACGCCTTCCCCCGGGACGGGCAGGTCACCTGGATCGGGCTGCGGACGGCGCGCCGGGAGGCCGTGCGGGCGGTCGAGGAGGCCGTCGCGGTGGTGGGCGAGGGGTTGCGGGGCGACCACTGGACGCCCCGGCCGGGCGGGCCCGGCACCCGCCAGGTCACGCTGATCCAGGCCGAGCACCTGCCGGTGATCGCCGCCCTCACGGGTCGTGACGAGGTCGAGCCGTCGGTGCTGCGCCGCAACGTCGTGGTGGAGGGGATCAACCTCACCGCCCTGCGCGGTCGCCACCTGCGCATCGGTGCCGTGCTCCTCGCCCTGGCCGGGCCGTGCGACCCCTGCTCGCGCATGGAGGAGGCGCTGGGCGAGGGGGCCTGGAACGCCCTGCGGGGCCACGGCGGCTGGAACGCCCAGGTGGTCGAGGGCGGGACCCTCCGCGTCGGCGACCCCGCCGTCGCCGTCGTCGACCACTGACCCCGCCGCCGGCGCGCCCGGGCGACCGGTCGCAAGCCCGTCGGCCACCCGAGGGAGCGGTTCGCGGGACCGAGGCCGACGAGCCCCGTGGTCGTCGGGACCGGGAGTGCACCGGTGTTCGGGCGCGCCCCTGGGGGGATCGGCGAGGTGCGTCAGCACCGGTGGGGCGGGTGGAGGGGCCCGGGAGGGTCCGCGCGCGACCCGCCGAGTCGCCGGGGCCGGCGCACGCGTGGTGCCATGGGGGGATGGCCCGCAACGTCCTCGGCACCGAGCTCCAGTCGTGCAGCACCGACCCGCTGACCGGCTTCTACCGGGACGGCTGCTGCAACACCGGTGGCGACGACGCCGGCGTCCACACGGTCTGCGCCCGGGTCACGGCCGAGTTCCTGGAGTTCTCGGCGTCCCGGGGCAACGACCTGTCCACCCCTGTGCCCCAGCACGGCTTCGCCGGGCTGACCCCGGGCGACCAGTGGTGCCTGTGCGCCCCCCGTTGGCAGGAGGCGCTCGAGGCGGGCGCGGCCCCACCCGTGGTGCTCGAGGCCACCCACGTCGCCACCCTCGAGTGGGTCGACCTGGCGGACCTCCAGGCCTTCGCCGTCACGCCCCCCGACTGACGACGCCGGCCCGTCGCTCGCGCGGTCGCGCCCCTGCCCGGCGTGGGCCGACCCCCCGAACCGGCGACCGTGACCGCCGCCGGGGCGACCCGTCTGGCGCTGGTCCGCCGAGGGCAGGGTCAGGGCAGGAGCAGGTGGGTGTCGCCGAACTCGTGCCAGAGGTAGCCCTCGTCGATGGCGGCGGCGTAGGACCGGCGCAGCAGCTCGGGTCCGGCGATGGCCTCGAGCATCAGCAGGTGCGACGCCTCGGGCTCGTGCCACCCGGTGAGCAGGCCGTCGACCACCCGCACACCCCGCTCGGGGGTGATGACCAGGTCGGTCCAGCCGTCGTGGGGGTGCACCACGCCGTGGTCGTCGCCGGCCGCCTCCAGCGAGCGGACGACCGTGGTGCCCACGGCCACGACCCGGCCGCCGGCGGCCCGGGTCCGGTTCACGGCGTCGGCGGTCCCGGCGTCGACCCGCACCCGCTCGGGGTAGGGGAGCTCGTCGGCCTCGAGCGACGCCACGCCGGTGTGCAGCAGCACCGGGGCCACCCCGACGCCCTTGGCCACCAGCCGGGTGATGATCTCGGTGGTGAAGGGCCGCCCCGCGCTGGGCATCTCGGCCGATCCCGTCTCGGTGACGTACACGCTCTGGTAGGCGGCGAGCGGCCACTGGCGCTCGACGTAGCCGTAGCGGATGGCCCGGCCGTGGGTGGCCAGCCAGCTCCGCCACTCGACGGGCGTGGTGAGGGTCGCGACCCACAGGCGCCCCGCCCCGCCGAAGGGCTCCTCCAGCCGCAGCGCCGCCCCGCCGGCCAGGCTCAGCTCCGGCCCGGGCGGTGCGCCGTCCCACCGCTCGGTCGTGCCGCCCGTCGGACGCCGGGGCTCCACCACCCACCGCCCGTCGTCGAGCTGCGTCGAGAGGTGGACGACGACGGCGCGCCCGTCGTCGGTGCAGCCGTCGACCGCGCCCGGTCGGGTGCCCGACGTGTTGACCACCACCAGGTCGCCGGGGTCGAGGAACGTGGGCAGGAGGGCGAAGGTGGAGTGGACGAGGCGTTCGTCGCCCCGGGCCACCATCAGCCGCACGGCGTCGCGGGGGACGCCGCGGGCCTCGGGCGGCTCGGTGGCCTCCAGGTCGGGCGAGAGGTCGAAGGCCAGCCGGCCCGAGGCGGCGCGGACCGGGCCCTCGGCGGTGGCGGTGGGGGTCATGGCGCCACCTCCAGCAGCTCGGAGGCCCGGTAGCGGCCCGACGGGCGGCGGTCGGCGACGAGGCGCCGCAGGGCGGGGACGACCGACTCGGGCTCGGGCCGGTCGGAGATGTCCTCCCCCGGGAAGGCCTCCTGGTGCATCCGGGTCCGCATGTCGCCCGGGTCGAAGCGGTGGACGCGGACCGTCGGCTCCTCGGCGCCGAGGACGTGGGCGACCTGCTCCAGAGCGGCCTTCGAGGCGCCGTAGGCCGCCCAGCCCTCGTAGCCCTCGACGGCGGCGTCGGAGGTCACCACCACGACCGTGCCCGCGGCCGCCCGCAGGGCGGGCAGGGCCCGCTGCACGAGGCCCACCTGGGCGACGGTGTTGACCCGGAGGGTGCGGTCGAGGTCGGCCAGGGAGAGCTCGGCGACCGACGGCAGGGGGCTGGGGCCGAGGGTCCCGGCGTTGGCCACCAGCAGGTCGAGCGACCCGGTGGCCTCCGCCGCGGCCACGAGGGCCTCGCGGTGGGCGGGGTCGGCCACGTCGCCGGGCAGGGCGTGGACGGTGCCTCCGGTCCGGCGGGCCGCATCGGCCACCGTGGTCGAGGGGCCCGGCGTGCCGGGCGTCGATGACGAGGTCCCAGCCGTCGGCGGCGAGCGACAGGGCGAGCGCCCGCCCCAGGCCCTCGGACGCCCCGGTGATCAGTGCGGTGCTCATGGTCCGTGCTCCTTGGTCGTGTGGCTCCTTTAACAAGTGTTTACTTGTGATATTCCGATCGCCCGGCGGAGGACGGGCTGCGACGATGGCTCCGTGCCCCTCGAGCCCAGCCCGGCCGCCGAGGTCGACGTCACCGCGGACCTGGTCCGCGCCCTGCTGGCCGACCAGCACCCGGACCTCGCCGCCCTCCCCCTGCGCCCGGTGGGGGCCGGCTGGGACAACGCCATCCTCCGGCTGGGCGACGACCTGGTCGTGCGCCTGCCCCGGCGCGGGGCGGGGGTGGCCCTGGTCGAACACGAGCAGCGCTGGCTCCCGGGCCTGGCCGCCACCCTGCCCCTCCCGGTGCCCGCCCCGGTGCGCACCGGCGCTCCGGGCCCGGGCTACCCGTGGCCGTGGAGCATCTGCCGGTGGATGCCGGGGGCCAGTGCGCTCGACGCGGCGCCGACCGACCGGTCGACGGCCACGGTGCTCGGCGCCTTCGTGGCCGCGCTCCACCGTCCCGCCCCCGACGATGCGCCGGCGAACCCCCATCGGGGCGTGCCCCTGGCGACCTGCGACCCGGTCGTCCGGGAGCGGCTGGCCCGCCTGGGCGACGAGGTCGACGCCACGGCGCTGCTCGCCCTCTGGGACGGGCTGGTCGCCACCGAGCCCTGGCCCGGACCACCGGTGTGGATCCACGGCGACCTCCACCCCGGCAACCTCGTCGTCGACCACGGCCGGCTCACCGGCGTGATCGACTTCGGCGACATCACCGCCGGCGACCCCGCCACCGACCTGGCCGTGGCCTGGTCCCTCCTCCCCGCCCAGGACCGCCCCCTCCTACGCGCCGCCGCGGGTCGCGAGGGCGACGACGCCACCTGGGCCCGGGCCCGGGCCTGGGCCGTCCACCTCGGCTGCGCGTACCTGCTCAGCTCGCAGGACCGACCCGCCTACGGCGCGCTGGGCCGCCGGGCCCTCGCCGCCGCCCTCGCCGACGACGCCTGATCAGCGGATCGCACCGATCGAACCTTGGACGCCTGATCGCGCCCGGCAACGACAGCCGTCCAAGGTTCGGGCTCGAGGCGCGCGTGGCCACGACAGCTAGCCCAGGGCGCCGTAGGCGGCGAACACCAGGGAGGCGCCGCGGAGGTCGCCGGCCAGGCCGGTGCTCATCTTGTTCATCACGTAGGTGACGGTCATGCGTCGGTCGAGGTCGGTGAGGGCGAGCGAGCCGCCGTAGCCGCCCCAGAAGAACGACCGGGGGCTCTGGCTCAGCGGGATCGACTCGTTCATCAGCCCGAAGCCCATGCCGAAGCGGACCTTGAGCCCGAGCACGAGGTCGTCGGTCTCGCTCTGCTCCTCCAGGATGCGCTCCACGCCGGCCTCGGACAGCAGGCGCACGCCGTCGACCTCGCCCCCGCAGGCCAGGGCGGAGTGGACCCGGGCCACGCCCCGGGCGTTGGACGTGCCGCCGGCCGCAGGGATCTCGGCGCCCCGCCACTCCCGGGTGCGGGTCTCGGTGGTGTCGAGCGGGCAGCTGAGGAAGGTGCGCACCGCGATCGAGTCGCTGTCGGCGCCGGCCAGCGCCTCCATGCCCCCGCCCGGCGGCGGCACCAGGTCGGCCACCCGACCGTCCTCGGAGGCGGGCAGGCCGATGTGGAAGTCGGCGCCGAGGGGCTCGGCCACCTCCTCGCGGAAGAACGTGCCGATGGACCGGCCGGTGACCTGCCGCACGATCTCGCCCTGGAGGTACCCCTGGGTGATGGCGTGGTAGCCCGACCTCGTGCCCGGCGCCCACCAGGGCTCCTGGGCGGCGAGGCCCTTCACCACGCCGTCCCAGTCGTAGAGGTCCTCGGGGGTGATGGCCGGCTCGAAGCCCGACAGCCCGGCGGTGTGGCTCATGACCTGGGCGACGGTCACGGCCTCCTTGCCGCCGGCCGCGAACTCGGGCCAGTAGGTGGCGACGGGTGCGTGGAGGTCGACCTCGCCGCGGTCGGCGAGCATCAGCACGCACAGCGCAGCCATGGTCTTGGTGGTCGACCAGACGTTGACGATGGTGTCGCGCTCCCACGGCGCGCCGTCGTCGGTGGCGACCCCGGCCCACAGGTCCACCACCGGCTGGCCGTCGACGGTCACCACCACCGAGGCGCCCTGCTCCTCGCCCCGGTCGAAGGCGGCGGCGAAGGTGTCGCGGACGGGGGCGAAGGCCTCGTCGCAGGTTCCGTGGATCTCGGTCACGCTGGTCTCCCTGGTGGTCGGCGGGGTGACCGTAGCCAGGGTGGGCGGCCCGACGCAGCCGGGCGGGGCCGTGCCGCGCCCGTCCCTAGGGTGGCGTCGATGTCGCCTCCCCCCGCCGTCATCGTCTCCCGCGTCGACGCCGCCGTGGTCGAGGCCCTGCGGGCCCGGGTGCTGCGGGCCGGCTCCGGCCTCGATGCCCTGCGCTACGAGCAGGACGACGACCCCCGCACCGCGACCTTCGCAGCCCGACCGGTCGCCGGCCCCGACAGCGACCCGCTGGGCACGGCCACCGTGTTCCCCGCCCCCTGCCCGTGGGCGCCCCGCCGGACCGAGACCTGGCGGCTGCGGGCCATGGCCACGGCGGACGGCCTGCGGGGCCAGGGCGTCGGCGCCGCCGTGCTGCGCGCTGCGGTCGACCACGTGGCCGGCGAGGGCGGGCGGCTGGTGTGGTGCGACGCCCGCGTGGCCGCCCGGTCGTTCTACGAGCGCCACGGCTTCGCGGTGGAGGGCGAGGGCTACGAGATCGAGGGCATCGGCCCGCACTGGCCCATGGCCCGGCACCTCGACAGGGAGGCCCGTACCCTCGGGTGACGTGGCACCGGTGATCGAGGTCGAGGGTCTGGTCAAGGACTTCGGGGCGACCCGTGCCCTGGACGGGCTCGACCTGGAGGTGGCGCCCGGCGAGGTGCACGGCTTCCTCGGGCCCAACGGGTCGGGCAAGTCGACCACCATCCGGGTGCTGCTGGGGCTGCTGCGGGCCGACGCCGGTCGGGTCCGCCTCCTCGGCGGCGACCCGTGGCGCGAGGCCGTCGAGCTGCACCGGCGCCTGGCCTACGTCCCCGGCGACGTCGACCTCTGGCCCAACCTGACCGGCGGCGAGGTCATCGACCTCCTCGGCCGCCTCCGGGGCGGCCTCGACGAGGCGCGGCGGGCCGCCATGCTCGAGCGCTTCGCCCTCGACCCCACCAAGCGGGCCCGCACCTACTCCAAGGGCAACCGCCAGAAGGTGGCCCTGGTCGCCGCCCTGGCCAGCGACGTGGAGCTGCTCGTCCTCGACGAGCCCACGTCGGGGCTCGACCCGCTCATGGAGTCCCAGTTCCAGGACTGCATCCGCGAGGCCCGCGACGACGGGCGCACGGTCCTGCTGTCGAGCCACATCCTGGCCGAGGTCGAGGCCCTGGGGGACCGGGTCAGCATCATCCGCCACGGCCGCACCGTGGAGAGCGGCACCCTCGACGAGCTCCGCCACCTCACCCGCACGGCGCTCGACGTCGAGACGGACACGCCGCCGACGGACCTCGACCGCCTCGCCGGCGTGCACGACCTGGTGGTCGACGGCCACCGGGCCCGCTTCGACGTCGACACCGTGCACCTGGGCGCAGCGGTCGCCCAGCTGGGCGAGCTCGGGATCCGGTCGCTCACCAGCCACCCGCCCACCCTCGAGGAGCTGTTCCTCCGCCACTACGGAGAGTCCGTCGGCGCCGAGGGCCAGCCCGTCGGCGACGGGCCGGTGCCGACGGCCTCCCCGTGAGCACGGCCCGGGTCGACGAGGCGGGGGTGGGGGCGCCGTCGCGTGGACACGAGGGCGAGGCGACGGCCGGGACCGCGGCGCTGTCGCGTCTGGCGCTGCGCCTGGACCGGGTGAAGGTGGCGGTGTGGGTCGTGGCCCTCACCGCCATGGTCGGCGTCAGCGGGGCCAGCATCTTCGGGGCCTACGCCGATGAAGCCGCCCTGGCCCAGTACGCCACCACGGTCGAGGGCAGCTCCTCGCTCATCGCCCTCAGCGGACCGGCCGTGGGCCTCGACACCTTCGGCGGGCGCATCGCCTGGGAGATCTGGCAGTTCAGCATCGCCGTGGCCCTCATGGCCGTGTTCGCCGTCGTGCGCCGCACCCGGGCCGAGGAGGAGGCGGGCCGCACCGAGCTGGTACGGGCCACCGTCGTCGGTCGCCACGCCCACAGCGCGTCGGCGCTCGCCGTGAGCGTGGCGTCCAGCCTGCTGGTCGGCATCGGCTTCGCCCTGGTGCTCCTGGGTCTGGGTCTGCCCGTGGCCGGGTCGCTGCTGCTGGCCGTCGACTTCGCCGCCCTCGGGATCGTGTTCGCCGCCGTCGCCCTCGTCGCCGCCCAGGTGACCGAGCACACCCGCACCGCCACCGGCATGGCCTCGGCCGTGATCGCCGCCGCCTTCATCCTCCGGGCCCTCGGCGACGTGGGCAGCGGCACCCTGTCGTGGCTCTCGCCGTTCGGCTGGGTGCAGGCCACCCGGCCCTTCGCCGGCGACCGGTGGTGGCCCCTGGCCCTGTGCCTGGCCGCGACCGTCGCCCTGGTGGGTGCCGCCCTGCGGCTGGAGGCTCGGCGCGACGTCGGCGCCGGGCTGGTGCAGCCCCGCCCCGGTCCGCCCCGGGCGGCACCCTCCCTCGACCGGCCGCTGGGCCTCGCCTGGCGGCTCCAGCGGGCCGGGCTGCTGGCCTGGGCCGGCGGCGTGGCCGTCGGCGGCCTGGCCTTCGGCTCGGTGGCGGCCAGCGCCGACGAGCTGGTGGGGGAGAACGAGGCCATCCGGGCCTACCTCGCCACCCTCGGCGGGGCCTCCCTGGCCGAGGTCTTCCTGGCCTCCGTCCTCGTCTACATCGCCCTGGTGGCCACCGGGTTCGCCCTCCAGGCCACGCTGCGGGCCCGGTCCGAGGAGGGCGCCGGCCGGGCCGAGTGGGTGCTGGCCGGCGGGGCGTCGCGACCCCGGTGGCTGGGCAGCCAGGTGCTCGTCGCCCTGGGCGGCACCGTGGTCGTGCTGGTCGCCGGCGGCCTCGGCACGGGGACGTCCTACGCCCTCGCGGTGGGCGACGCCGGCCAGGTCGTCCGCGTCGCCGTCGCCGCGCTGGCGTTCGTGCCCGCGGTGGCCCTGGTCGTGGGCGTGGCCGTGGCGCTCTACGGCCTCGCCCCCCGCGCCACGGCCCTGGTCTGGGCCCTGCTCGCCCTCAGCGTGTTCGTGGGGGTGCTGGCCGACGGTCTCGACCTGCCCCAGTGGGTGCGTGACCTCTCCCCCTTCGCCCACGTGCCCGGCGTCCCCGCCGTCGCCCTCGACGTGGTGCCCCTCCTCGTGCTGGGCGCCCTGGCCGTCGTCCTGCTGGGCGCCGGGATGGTCGGCTTCGCCCGTCGCGACGTGGGCTGAGGGACCGGGGGCCGGACCCGGCGGCGCCGCCACCGGGGGCGGGATCCCGAAGTGGTGCGCGAAGGGGTCGTCCTGGCGACCTGGGCGTGCACCGGTTCGGGGGGTGGTCTCGAAGTGGTGCGCGTAGGGGTCGTCCTGGCGACCTGGGCGTTCACCGGTTCGCAGGGGGGCCGACGCAGCGGGCCGGTGGGGCGGGGGCACTACCGTCGGTGGCCCACCAACCGGAGGACGGCGATGAGGCGAGCAGCGGCGGTCGCGATGGCAGCGCTGCTCGTGCTGGGCCTGGCCGGGTGCGATCCCGACCGCTCCACAGTGTCGCGCCCGGGCCAGCCGGTGGTGCTCACCGGGGCCGACCTGGCCGGCCTGCGGGGCGCCGCACCCGGGCGCATCGTGGCCTTCCGCCACACCTACGCCGGTGACGTCCCCCACTGGACCCAGCTGCCGGTGCAGGTCGACCAGCGCAAGGTGGTCCCCTTCGGCACCGCGCCCGCAGCCAACGGCACGCCGGGAACCGGGGGCTCGGTCTACGGGAGCGGGTCGGGCGGGCCGACCGCGCTGCAGTACGCCGACCCCACCACGTTCGTGGGGGCCGACGGCGACCCCTCCTTCGATGCCGACGACGAGCTCGTGTTCATGGCCTCCGACGCCGGCGGCCTGCCCCGGGGCGGCGACGAGAGCGAGCCCGCCGGCGTGGTCCCCGGCAGCGGCGTGCGGGTGGAGGTGAGCGACCCGCAGGGCGCGGGCCAGCTGGCCTGGGTGTTCCTGTTCGTGAGCGACGGCTCCCTCGACCCGTCGGCCGGGGTCGACTACGTGGACTACGACTTCGTCCTCACCAGCGGCTCCTACAAGGGGACCTACCAGCGGTCCGAGGGCCCCAACCCCGAGACGTCGCGGGTCCGCACCGCCCTCTACGAGATCGGCTTCTCGGACCGCTGGATCGAGGACGACTGGCGGGTCCACGCCGGCTCGTCCACCGGGGTCGACGTCCTCGACGGCCTGAAGGACCAGTTCGCGGTGTCCACCTGCGGACGCAGCAACCAGACCTTCGCCGACGCCGAGGGTGCCTTCGTGGCCAACATCGACGGACCGGTGCGGGCCATCCGGTCCTACGTCGGGGCCAACAGCGGGCCCCGCACCCAGCGCACCCACAAGATGTACCGGGATCGGGAGTCCATCGTCACCGACCTGCGGGTCCACGAGATCCCCCAGATCATGGACTTCGTCGACTGGAGCGGCGCCGCCCGCGGCATGGTCTACCGGAGCTCGACGACCACCGGCGGCGTGACCATCGACGGCGCCGCCGACCGGGTCGCCTCCAGCCCGGCGACGTGGGAGATCGTCAGCGGTCCCCAGGGCGCGGTGTACACCCGCTCGGCCTTCACCACCACGGCGACGGGGCTCACCGAGACCTGGTTCCAGCGCGACCAGACCCACCCGCCCGAGACCCAGTGCTGGGGCGACGACTCGTTCTTCGGTGCGGCCGGACCGATCCTGTCCGGCGGCATCCCCAACACCGACCCGGGTCTCGGTCGAGCCGCCATGCTCCGCAGCACCCGCACCGTCCAGTTCGTCGGTCCGACCTCCGACGGCGCCCGCACCGTCGCCGTGGCCCGAGCCCTCACCGCGGATCTGCAGCAGCCCCTGCGCACCTCCACCCTCCCGTACCGTCCGTAGGGCTCGCGGGGCCGAGCCCTGCGGACCTTGGACGGGTGTCGTTGCCTGGCGCGAGCAGGCGTCCAAGGTTCGGCCGAGCCCTGGTTCGCCGGGTCCGGGGGAGGGGGCGGGCCGACGCCGGGCGCGACACCGCCCCGGGGCGGGGGGAGGGGTGACCCGGGGCGGTGCCTGTGGCCTCGCCTGTGCGGGAGGCGGGCCAGGGTGGGGGGAGCGTCAGGCCTTGGCCTTGGCTCCCTTGCGGGCGGGGTTGTCCTGGTCGGCGGCCTTGGGGTCGGTCTCGTCGGCCTTGGACCGCACGCCGTCGGCGACCCGGTCGCCCAGGTCCTTGTCGACGTTGCGCCAGTAGGTGAAGGCCCGCTCCAGGACGGGCTCGGACACGCCGTTGAGCAGGTGGCCGACGATGTTGTCGACCAGGCGCTCGCGAGCGTCGTCGTCGAGGACCTCGCGGACCATGGTGCCGGCCTGGCCCCAGTCGTCGTCCTCGGCGTGGTCGACGTAGGAGGCCCGGACCATCTCGCCGTCGCTCTCCCAGCCGGCGGGCTCGCCGTAGCGGGCGGTGTCGGCCGCCGGGCCGCCGTAGGAGTTGGGCGCGTAGACCGGGTCCGACACGTTCTGCACCCGCATGGCGCCGTCCTTGCTGTAGCTGTGGACGGGCGCCTGGGGCGCGTTCACCGGGATCTGGATGTAGTTCATGCCCAGCCGGGCGCGGTGGGCGTCGGCGTAGGCGAAGAGCCGGCCCAGCAGCATGCGGTCCGGGCTGGGCCCGATGCCGGGCACCAGGTTGTTGGGCTGGAAGGCGGCCTGCTCGATCTCGGTGTGGAAGTCGGTGGGGTTCCGGTCGAGGGTGAGACGGCCCACGTCGATCAGCGGGTAGTCGCCGTGGGGCCACACCTTGGTGAGGTCGAAGGGGTTGAACCGGTAGTCCTTGGCGTCCTCGAACGGCATGACCTGCACCTTGAGGGTCCAGGACGGGAACTCGCCGTCGGCGATGTGCTCGTAGAGGTCGCGGCGGTGGTAGTCGGTGTCGATGGAGGCCATCTGGTCGGCCTCGTGCTGGGTGAAGGTCTCGATGCCCTGGTCGGTCTTGAAGTGGTACTTGACCCAGAACTTGTCGCCCTCGGCGTTGACCCACATGTAGGTGTGGGAGCTGTAGCCGTTCATGTGGCGCCAGGTGCGGGGGATGCCGCGGTCGCCCATGAGCCAGGTGACCTGGTGGGCGGACTCGGGGGAGAGGGTCCAGAAGTCCCACTGCATGTCGTGGTCGCGCAGGCCGTTGTCGGCCCGGCGCTTCTGCGAGCGGATGAAGTGCTGGAACTTCATCGGGTCCTTGACGAAGAAGACCGGCGTGTTGTTGCCGACCATGTCGTAGTTGCCCTCGCTCGTGTACATCTTCAGCGAGAAGCCGCGGGGGTCGCGCCAGGTGTCGGGGCTGCCCCGCTCGCCGGCCACGGTGGAGAAGCGGATGAGGGTGTCGGTCGTGGTGCCGGGCTGGAAGACGGCGGCCTTGGTGTACTGGCTGACGTCGTCGGTCACCTCGAAGTGGCCGAAGGCGCCGCTGCCCTTGGCGTGGGGCTGGCGCTCCGGGATGCGCTCCCGGTTGAACTGGGCCATCTGCTCGATGAGGTAGTGGTCCTGGAGCAGGATCGGACCGCCGGCACCGACGGTGAGGCTGTGCTCGTCGCTCTCGACCGGGATGCCGGCATCGGTGGTGGTGGGCTTGGCGTCGGTCACGGTGTGCTCCTGGGGGTGGGGGGCGGTTCGGTGGCGGGGGTGGTCGGGCGGCGGCTCGGCACGCGGGGCAGGTGCCCCAGTAGACGACCTCGGCCTCGTCGACCTCGTAGCCCTGGGTCTGCGAGGGTTCGAGGCAGGGGACCTCGCCGACGGCGCAGTCGACGTCGGCCACGGCGCCGCAGGTGCGGCACACGAGGTGGTGGTGGTTGTCGCCGGTGCGGGTCTCGTAGAGGGCGGCGCTGCCGGCCGGCTCGATGCGGCGCACCAGGCCGACGGTGGTGAGGGCACGGAGGACGTCGTAGACGGCCTGGGTGGAGACGGTGCCGAGGTCGCTCGCGCACGGCGCCGGCGATGGCGTCGGCTGCGGCGTGCGGCGTGTCGGCCAGGGCCCGCAGCGTGGCCAGGCGGGCGGCGGTGACCCGGAGGCCGGCGTCGCGCAGGACGTCGGCGGGATCAGGGGTCACGGTGGGCACGGGGAGGACCCTGCCCCGTCGAGACTGGAACGAACCAAGGAAAGGAGGTCTTCACCTCTGGAGGTGAGGAGCTCCGGCGCGGCCCCGGCTCAGCGCCGGGCCAGGGCCAAGGGGAGGACGGGGCCGGTGCCGGCCGGGCGGAGCAGGTGGGCGACCACCGTCATCGTCCAGCCCGAGTCCCAGGTGTCGTCGAGGACGAGGACGGGGCCCCGCCGGACGGTGGGGTCGGGGAGGGCGGCGCGGTCGACGGCGAAGGCGCCCCAGACGTTGCCCAGGCGGTGGGCCGAGTTCTGCTGGCGCGCTCTGCGGGGGTCCGGGTCGGACCCGGGTGAGCACGGGGTGGACCGGCAGCTTCCCCAGCGCGCCGAGCCGCTCGGCGGTGGCCTCCAGCAGCGGGCCGTGGGCCTCCGAGGGCACCCAGGTGACCCACGTGGGGCGGGCCTCCCACGGCCAGCGCTTCAGGGTGGCGGCGATGCCGTCGACCAGCTCGTCGTCGGGCGCGCCGGCGGCCAGGGCCGTGGCGACCACCGGCCACCAGCCGGCGTCGTCGACCCGGGCCAGGGCCCGGCCCTCCTCGGCCCGGACGTCGGCCTTGATGTTCCCCTTGGGCTCGGACAGGCCCCGGGCCCACTGCTTGCGGGGAGGGATGGCCACGTCGACGCCGCGCAGGTGCTCCACCGCCCGGCGCACGAAGGCGGGGTCGAGCTCGACCGGGTCGCCCTCGCCGGTGCACACCATGCAGCGCCCGCAGGGACCGAGGTCGGCGTCGGGGTCGTCGAGGCTGCGCCGGAGGAACTGCATGAGGCAGGAGCCGCCCCCGGCGTAGGTGACCATGGCGTCGGCCTCGTCGCGGCGGGCCGCCTCGACCCGCTGCACCCGCTCGCGGTCGTAGGTCCACTCCCGGTCGGTGAGCACCCAGCCCCGCCCCTCCTTGGCCACCGCGCCGTCCACGTCGAGCACCTTCAGCAGGGTCTCCAGCCGGCCCCGGCGCAGGTCGACGGTGCGCTCCAGGTCGACCACCCCCACGGGCTCACCGCCCTCGCCGCCGATGGCGTCGAGCACCCGGCGGCACAGGTCCTCGGGCGGAAGGCCCACGGCGGCGAACCACGACCAGATGGCCCGGTCCTCCTCGCCGGGGAGCAGCCAGGCGTCGGCTCGGGGCACCGAGCGCCCGGCCCGGCCGACCTGCTGGTAGTAGGCGATGGGCGAGGGCGGGGCGCCGACGTGGAACACGAAGGTGACGTCGGGCTTGTCGACACCCATGCCGAGCGCCGAGGTGGCCACGAGGGCCTTGACCCGGTTGGCCTTGAAGTCGTCCTCCAGCCGCAGCCGGTCGTCGGGGTCGGTGGCCGAGGAGTAGGCGACCGCGTCGATGCCCTCGGCCCGCAGGTGCTCGGCCACCAGGTCGGTCTGGGCCACCGTCAGGCAGTAGACGATGCCGGTGCCCTCGATGGTGGGGATGCGCTGGGCCAGCCAGGCCAGGCGGTGGGCCATGGTGGGCAGGGCGGCCACGCCGAGGTGGAGCGACTCGCGGTCGAGGGTGCCCCGCAGCACGGTGACCCGGGCGCCCAGCTGCTCGGCCACGTCGGTGCAGACCCGCTCGTTGGCGGTGGCCGTGGTGGCCAGGACGGGCGTCTCGGGGGAGAGCCCGGCGATGGCGTCGCGGATGCGCCGGTAGTCGGGGCGGAAGTCGTGGCCCCAGTCGCTGATGCAGTGGGCCTCGTCGACCACCAACAGGCCCAGCCCGGCCGACAGGCGGGGCAGCACCCGACGGACGAAGCCGGGGTTGTTGAGCCGCTCGGGGCTGATGCAGAGCAGGTCGAGCTGGCCCGCCGCCACCTGCTCCTCGATGGCGTCCCAGTCGTCGAGGTTGGTGGAGTTGATGGTGGCCGAGCGCACGCCGAGGCGCTCGGCCGCGGCCACCTGGTCGCGCATGAGGGCCAGCAGGGGCGACACCACCAGGGTGGGCCCGTGGCCCGCCTCGCGCCGCAGCTTGGTGGCGATGAAGTAGATCGCCGACTTGCCGAACCCGGTGCGCTGGACCACCAGGGCCCGGCCGCCGTCGCCCGCGGCCACCTCGATGGCGGTGAGCTGGTCGGGCCGCAGCACGGCGTCGGGGCCGGCCAGCGCCTCCAGCAGCTCCTGGGCGCGCCCGGCCCGGTCGGCGGCGGTGGAGGTGGCGGTGGGCGACATCGACCCATCCTCCCACCCCCCTGCGACACCCCGGTCGGTCAGCCCGTCCCGGGCCCGTCCGCCGGAGCGGGGTCCGGTCAGGAGCGGGCGGTCCGCGACGCCTGGCCGACGGGGACGACGTCGACCCGGCTGACGGCCGGTTCCCTGCCCACCAGGTCCTCCTCGATGCCGACGACCATGCGCTCGACGTCGGCTGCGGTGAGGGCGTCGTCGACGTCGATGCGGGCCACGACCCAGACCTCGTCGGGGCCGGTGAAGGTCATCACCAGGTCGCGGACGTCGACGACGCCGGGCCACCCCATCAGTGCGTCGGTCACCCACTGCTTGCCCTCGGGGGAGACCTCCTCGCCCACGAGGAAGTCGCGGTTGCGCTCGACCAGGAACCAGGCGACGCCGGCCAGCACCAGGCCGATGCCGATGGAGGCCAGGCCGTCGGGGACCACGGAGTCGAGGCGCTGGTGGAGGGCCACGCCGATGATCGCCAGCACGTTGCCGACCAGGGCGGCCGCGTCCTCGGCGAACACGGCCCGGGTGGTGGGGTCCGACGTGAGGTTGACGTGCTCGAGCAGCCGGCGATCGAGGTCGGCCGCCTCGGCCCGGAGCTGGCGGGCGGCCTGGGTGAAGGAGATGCCCTCCAGCACCAGGGCGATGCCGAGCACGACGTAGGCCACCGCGAACGCGGTCGCCGGCTCCGGGTCGAGCAGCTCGTGGATGCCCTGGAAGATGGCGATGACCGAGCCCACGACGAAGACGCCGATGGCGGCCAGCAGGGCCCAGAAGTAGGCCTCCCGACCGCGGCTGATGCGGCCCGGCTCGGCCCGGTTGCGCCCCCGCCGGTGGGAGACGAGGAGGAGGACCTCGTTGCCGGTGTCGGCCACCGAGTGCACCGTCTCGGCGAACATCGCCGAGGACCCGGTGATGGCCGCGGCCACCCCCTTGGCCACCGCGATCCCGGCGTTGGCGACCAGGGCGATGACCACCGTCCGCATGCTCTCGCCGCCGGTCTCCTCGTCGTCCACGCCCCCTGCTCTACCCCCTGCGGGATCGGCTGTCGGATCTTTCGGGAAGAATCTCGCGCTCGCTGTCGAATCGGCGGCCCGTCGTTCGTGGACATCCCGGAGACCGGCACCGGGCCGGTCCGACCACCCAGGAGGAACACCGATGACCCAGTACATGCTCTCCGTCCACCACCAGGGCCCCGACGACCCCGCCTTCCAGGTGGGCCCCGAGGTGCAGCAGGCCATGTTCGAGGCGGTCGACGCCTTCAACACCGAGCTGCAGGCCGAGGGCGCGTGGGTGTTCGCCGGCGGGCTGGAGATGCCCGACACCGCCACCACCGTCCACGCCCACCAGGGCGACGAGGTGCTGCTCACCGACGGCCCCTTCGCCGAGACCAAGGAGTTCCTCGGCGGCTTCTGGGTGGTCGAGGCGGCCGACCTCGACGTCGCCCTGGAGTGGGCCCGCAAGGGCTCGGTGGCCTGCCAGGGCGCGGTCGAGGTCCGTCCCTTCCAGTCCGAGCCCGAACCCGAGGCCTGAGGCCCCGGCCGTGCGGCCGAGCGCCGCTTCCTCATCGCCCGCCGCGCCGCCCTCCCCTGAAGCCCCCCGGACCTGCGTCCCTGCGTCGCGCCGGGCGCGAGCCACGTCCGCAGCTTCGTGGGGGTGGGACCACGTCAGCCGGGGCGGGTCCAGACGAGGGAGTAGCGGAACAGGAGGTGGCGGCGGTACCGGCAGCCCGGGAGCAGGAGGGTGGCCACCCGCAGGATGCGGCTGTAGCTGCGGTCGGGGCGCACGGTGGGGGCGGTCACCTCCCACCACCCCCGACGCGCCCGCCGAACCCGTCCGACCACCGCGCCCGCGGCGTCGTGCACCAGGTCCCACAGGGAGCGGCTGGTGGCGATGCCCACGATCCCCAGCACGCCGCCGGGGCCCACCAGCTCCGAGAGCCGACGCAGGCCCTCCTCGAGAGGCAGGTGGTGCAGGGTCGCGACCGACAGCACGGCGTCGAAGGTGCCCAGGTCGAGGTCCGGGTCCATCACGTCGCCCTGCACGACCTCGACCCCGGCCAGGCCCGCCACCTCGGCCCGGGTGGAGGCCACGCTGTGGTCGTCGACGTCGAGGGCCACCACCTGGATGCCCCGCTCGGCCAGCGCCCGGGTGAGCAGCCCGTCGCCGCAGCCCACGTCGATGGCCCGACGGCACCCGTCGGGCACGGCCCGCAGGAGCACGTCGTAGTACTCGATGTTGTGGTTCCACCGCGGGTGGGTCACGCGCCCTCCGGGGCCGGCCCGGGCGGTGCCGCGTCGCCGGGCCCGACCGCCGCCGCCTCGCCGCCGTCGTCGTCGCTGTCGCTCGCGGCCCGCTCCTCGCGCAGGGCCTTGACCGAGGTGAGGACCACCGCGGTCAGGGGCACGGCCAGGAACGTCCCCACCACGCCGAAGGCGGCGGTGCCGGTGGTGATGGCGAGGAGGATCACCACCGGGTGCAGCTCCAGGGCCTTGCCGTAGATCCACGGCGCCAGCAGGTCGTTGTCGAACTGCTGCACGAGCAGGGCCACCACGCCGACGATGACCGCGTCGGCCAGACCCCCGGAGGCCAGGGCCACCAGCACGGCCACGATGCCGGCCCCCACCGCCCCGACCAGGGGGACGAAGGCGGCCAGGAAGGTGAGCAGCATCACCGGCAGGACGAGGCCGTCGCCCAGGATCGCCAGCGTGCCGCCGATGATCAGGGCCTCGACCACGCCCAGCAGGGCCGCGCCCCGCAGGTAGCCGCCCAGGCCGGACCAGGCGGCCTCGGCCACGACGCCGACCTCCCGCCGTCGGTGCTCGGGCACGCGCCGGTGGGCGGCCTCGAGGGTCTCGGGGCCGTCCTTCAGGGCGAAGAAGGTGAGCAGGAGCGACAGCGCCAGTCCGGCGAGGGCGGTGAGCACCAGGCGGGCGCTGGAGAGGATCTGGTCCTCGTTGTTGCGCAGGAGGCGGCCGGCCCGGTCCCGGGCGTCGTCCTTGGCATCCGCGATGTCCTTGCGGGTGATGTCGAAGCCGCTGTCCTCGACCAGCCAGTCCTCGACGTCGACCGTGCCCTGGCTGATGGCGTCGCCCAGGCCGCGGAACTCGCTGATCATGGCGGGCGCCACCGCCGCGCCGGCCGCCCCGATGAGGAGCAGGAACCCGACGACCGACGCCGCCGCGGCGGGGGCCGGACGCCAGCCCCGGCGGCGGAGCCACTGCGACGGCGGGGCGAGGACCCGGGTGAGGAAGGTGGTGACGATGAGCGGGAACAGGACCAGGGTCAGGAGGCTCAGCACGTGGAGCACGAGCCACCCGGCCGCCCCCACGACCAGCAGGCACCCGGCCCAGGCGGTGACCTTGAGCACGACGGGTGGCGGCCGCCACGAGGGTGCAGGAGGAGCGGCCATGGGCACCGCCCAATGTACGACGGCCGGTCGGCGTGGTCCGTGATCGGGGCCCCGGCCAGGGGCGGACCGGGAGGTGCGGTCGGCCTAGACGGCCACCAGGGCGGCGGCGAGGCCGGCGATGGCCAGGCCCGCGACCTGGGTGCGGCGCATGCGCTCGTCGAGCACGGTCTGGGCCAGGACCACCGTGGCCGCGGGGTACAGGCCGGTCGTGGCCGACACCACCGCCAGCAGGCCGTGGCGCAGGGCCACCAGGTAGAGGACGTTGGCGGTCATGTCGAGCACGCCGCTGCCCAGGGCGACGGCGGCCCCCCGGCCCACCAGGGCGGTGCGGACGCTCTCGCCCCGGCCGGCGACGAGGGCGGCGAGCAGCGGGACCGACGCCAGGCGGGCGGCCAGCAGCGGGTACAGCCCGGAGTCGGGCCCGGTGCCGTGCAGGCACACGAAGAACAGGCCGAAGAGCGAGCCGGCCAGCAGGGCGGTGAGGGCCACCCGCGCGGTGGCCCTTCTGGGGGCGGCCGCGGCGTCGAGGGCGTCGGGGACGGCCTCGGGCGGACCCTCCCGGGTGATCAGCACCACCGCGGCGAGGGCCACGACGATGCCGGCCAGGGCGGGCAGGCCGGGGCGCTCGCCCAGCAGCAGGCCGGCGCCGACGGGCACGGTCGAGGCGGCCAGGGCGGCCACCGGGGCGACCACGCTCATGGGGCCGCGGGCGAGGGTGCGGAACAGCAGCACCAGGCCGGTGCCGCCGAACACCCCGCCCAGGCCCCCCAGCAGGAGGTCCCGGGGGGCGACGGTGGCCGGCCCCAGCAGCGGCAGGGCCACGGCGAGGACCAGCAGGCCCGAGGCCTGGGCTCCCAGGGCGACCGACAGGACGGCCCGGCGCCGGGCGGCCAGGCCGCCGAGGAAGTCCGAGGACCCGAACACGACTGCGGCCCCGAGGGCGAGCACGACCGACACCTGCAGACCTCCTCCGGTCACTCTGCTGCACTGGCCGGTGCAGTGTACGGTGTACCAGTGCACTGCACCAGCCTGGTCAACCCGGTGACCGGTGCCACCCGGCGATGCGCCGGGCCCCCGTCGTGAGGGGCACGGGGCGGCCTGGGTAGCGTGGGTGGGTGCCCGATGCCGACGAGGTGGCGGCCGCCATCGCCCGGAACGCCCGCAAGCTGCGGACCGAGCGGCAGTGGTCGCTCGACCACCTGGCCGGGCGCTCGGGCGTGAGCAAGGGGATGCTCGTCCAGATCGAGCAGGCCCGGACCAACCCCAGCATCGGCACCCTGTGCCGGCTGGCCGACGCCTACGGGGTGACCCTGGCCCAGATCGTCGAGCTCAGCGACACCGCGTCGGTGCGGGTCGTGGGCCCCGACGAGGTCGTGCGCCTGTGGGACGGCGAGGAGGGCTCGGTCGGCGACCTGCTGGTGGGAGCGGACCGGCGCGAGCACGTGGAGCTGTGGCGGTGGACCCTCGCGCCGGGCGACAGCCACGAGTCCGAGGGTCACCTGGAGGGCACCCGCGAGATGATGGCTGTCCTCTCCGGCACCCTGACCCTCGACGTCGACGGCACCGAGTACCCGGTGCGTGCCGGCGGGGCCGTCCTCTTCGACGGCGACCGGCCCCACGCCTACCGCAACGACCACAAGCGCCCCCTCGACGCCGTGCTCGTGGTGATCCAGCCCACGACCTACGACGACGCGCCGCCCAGCCACCCCGGCTGACCCACCGGCCTCGCCCCGTCGGTCCGTCGATCGGACCCCGGGCACGGGGCGAGCGGTGCGGCCGCCTGCCCAGGGAGGACGGTCACGAGGGGAGGGCGGCCAGGACGGGGTGGTCGGGCACGACGGGGTGGGCACCCCCGACGTGACCGGAGGCACGGGCGCCCCCGGCGGTGCACACTGACGCCGGCCGGACGTGGTTCCGGCCGCGGGCGGAGGGCAGGGCGCCTCCCGCACCCGACCACGAGGAGTCCCGTGAGCGACGACACCCACGACGACCAGGACGGCGGCGACCACGGCGACGTGTTCGTCGACGCCCTCCGCAAGCTCGACCGGGCCGCCGAGGCGGGCGACATCGTCCCCGAGGTCACCGAGCGCCTGCGCCACCCCAAGGCGATCCTGCAGGTGGCGGTGCCGGTGCGCATGGACGACGGGAGCCTCCGGACCTTCGACGCCTACCGGGTCCGCCACGACGACACCCGGGGCCCGGCCAAGGGCGGCATCCGCTACCACCCCGACGTCAGCATCAGCGAGGTCAAGGCCCTCGCCCTGTGGATGACCCTCAAGTGCGCGGTGGTCGACATCCCCTTCGGCGGGGGCAAGGGCGGGGTCATCGTCAACCCCAAGGAGCTGTCGCGGATGGAGCTGGAGCGCCTCAGCCGCAGCCTGGTCAGCGCCCTGGGGGACTTCATCGGGCCCGACACCGACATCCCCGCGCCCGACGTCTACACCAACGAGATGGTGATGGGCTGGATGATGGACGAGTACTCCAAGGCCCGCCGCCAGCGCACCCCTGCGGTGATCACGGGCAAGCCCCTCGCCCTGGGCGGCAGCCTCGGACGCTCGGAGGCCACCGGGCGGGGCGCCTACCACGCCGTCAAGGTCTACGAGGAGCGCCACGGCTGGGACCCGACGGAGAAGACGGTGGCCGTGCAGGGGTTCGGCAACGCCGGCCAGCACGTGGCCCGCCTGCTCCACGCCGACGGCTACACGGTCGTGGCCGTCAGCGACTCCAAGGGCGGCATCCAGAGCGACGACGGCTTCGACGTGCCCAGCCTGATGCAGCAGAAGAACGAGAGCCGCCAGCTCAAGGCGGTGTACTGCGACGGCTCGGTGTGCGAGGCGGTCGACGCCACCGAGATCTCCAACGACCAGCTCCTCGAGCTCGACGTCGACGTGCTGATCCCCGCCGCCCTGGAGGGGGTCATCACCGCCGACAACGCCGGGGACATCCGGGCCGGCCTCGTGGTCGAGGTGGCCAACGGCCCCACCACCAGCCGGGCCGACGAGATCCTGCGCGAGCGGGAGCTCGACGTGCTGCCCGACATCCTGGCCAACGCCGGGGGCGTGACGGTCAGCTACTTCGAGTGGGTGCAGAACCGGGGCGGGCTGGCGTGGTCGCTGGAGCGCGTGAACGACGGCCTGGAGGAGACCATGCGCCGGGAGACGGCCAACGTCCTCGACCAGGCCGAGGAGGCCGGCACCGACCTCCGCACCGCTGCCTACGTGCTGGCCCTGAAGCGCCTGGCCGAGGCGGTCGAGGCCACCGGCACCCACGAGTACTTCGCCGAGGACTGAGAGCCCTTCGAGGTCACCCGCTTCGCTCGGTTCTCTCGAGCTGGTCGTGCGGCCTGCGGCCGCGCGGTCGTCGCAGGGATCGACCAGCAAGCTGGACCGATCCCTGGTCGAGGGGGCTCCGGCGGAGCCTCTGGCCCCTCGAGCTCCCCCGCCAGCGCCGGGGATCACACCCTCGTTCAACGATGGCGGGGGCGGCCGCCGCGGCGGAGCGGGGGTGGGCTCGCGGTGGCCGGGTCGTCGGGCCAGGGGTGCTTGGGATAGCGGCCGGCCATGTCCTTGCGGACCTCTCGCCACGACCCGGACCAGAACCCGGGCAGGTCGGCGGTGACCTGCACGTCGCGGCCCGCCGGGCTGAGCAGGTGCAGCACCAGCGGCGTCCGGCCCTCGTCGACGGTCGGGTGGGTCGTGGTGCCGTAGAGGTCCTGGACCCGGACGTGGACCGCGGGGGCCTCCCCGGCGTAGTCGACCCGGAGCTCCCGCCCCGAGGGCAGGGACACGGTGCGGGGGGCGACGTCGTCCAACCGGCCCAGCCAGGGCCACGCCAGCAGGCCGCGCAGGGCGTCGAGCACGTCGACCCGCTCCAGGTCGCGCCGGCCCCGGGCTGCGCCGAGGCGGGGCGCCAGCCACCCGTCGAGGTCTCCGGCCAGGCCGTCGTCGGACACGTCGGGCCAGCCCTCGTCAGGACGGGCCCGACGGGCGAAGACGGCCCGCTGCTGGAGGCTGCGGGCAGCGTCGGTCCAGCCCAGGACGTCCAGGCCCCGGGTCGCGACGTGGTCGACCAGGGCGGCCACCGTCCCGGGCCCGGGGGCCACCCTGGTGTCGTGGGCCGCCAGCACCAGGGCCCCCAGTCGGCGCTCGGTACGGGCCCGCAGGTCGTCGCGCTCGTCGTCCCACACCACCGCGGAGGTGGTCACGACGGCCGCGCCGCCGAGCTCCACCACGTCGGCCTCGTCGAGGGCGGCGGCGATGCGGACCTGTCCCTGGTCGGCCGCCGCGCCCGGGGTGCCGGGCCGACCGGGCCGGACGGGTGCGGTGTCGACCTCGGCCACCGCCAGCCAGGCCTCGGCGGCCAGGGGGTCGGTGGCGGGCAGGGCGGCACCGGTGCCGTTGCGCAGCCGGACGCGGTCGCCGGGACGGGACTGGGCCAGGCGGTCGGGGTAGGCCAGGCCGAGCAGGGGGCCGCAGGCCGTGGGGTCGACCCGGTCGACGGGTCGGACGTCGGCCCGCCGGGCGATCTGGCGGGCCCGGCGGCCGGCGGAGCGGACGGCCCGCTCGTCGGCCCGGGGGTGCGAGGCCCGGCGGTCGGCCAGCACCCGGAGACGCTCGGCCGCGTCGACCGGCACCTCGCCCGGGCGCCCCCGCAGCACGTCGCGCTCCTCCAGGGCGGCGGCCAGCAGGCAGGCCTCCCAGCCCCGCCGCCGGCGGACCCCGTCGACCACCATCCGGGCCAGCCGCGGGTGCAGCGGCAGGCGGGCGACGGCCCGGCCGGCGGCGGTGGGCCGACCGTCGGCGTCCAGGGCACCCAGCTCGGCCAGCAGCTGGCGGGCCTCGGCCAGGGCCGGGGCGGGGGGCGGGTCGAGGAACCGGAGCTCGTCGACCCCGGCGCCCCACAGGGCCAGGTCGAGGGCGAGGGCGGCCAGGTCGACCTGGGCGATCTCGGGGGTGGCGAAGGCCGGGCGGGTGGCGTGGCTCGCCTCGCTCCAGAGCCGGACGGCCACCCCCGCCTCGGTGCGCCCGGCCCGGCCCGCCCGCTGGTCGGCCGACGCCCGCGACGCGGTGACGGTGTGCAGGCGGGTGAGCCCCGTGCGGGGGTCGAGGCGGGGCACGCGGGCCCGGCCCGCGTCGACCACCACCCGCACGCCGGCCACGGTGAGGCTGGTCTCGGCGATGTCGGTCGCCAGCACCACCCGGCGCCGCCCCGCCGGGGAGGGGGCGAGGGCGAGGTCCTGCTCGGCCACCGGCAGGGCCCCGAACAGCGGGCGCACGTCGACCCCGGCCGGGAGGGCCCCGCCGCCCAGGGCGCCCGCGACCCGGCGGATGTCGGCCGCGCCGGGGAGGAACACGAGCACGTCGCCGGCCTCGCCCCGCACCACGTCGACCACCACCCGGGTCACCTGGGCGTCGAGGCGCTCGCGATCGCCGCCTGGCTCCCACCGCAGGGCGACCGGGTGGGCCCGGCCCTCGCTCGTGACCACCGGGGCGGGGGTGGCGTCACCGCCCAGCACCGGCGCCAGGCGGTCCGCCTCGAGGGTGGCCGACATGGCCAGCACCCGCAGGTCCGGGCACAGGGCGCTGCGGGCGTCGACGAGCAGGGCGAGGGCCAGGTCGGAGTGGATGCTGCGCTCGTGGACCTCGTCGAGGACGACCAGCCCCACGCCCTCCAGCGACGGGTCGCCCTGGAGGCGCCGGACCAGGATCCCCTCGGTCACCACCTCGATGCGGGTCCGGCCCGAGACCTCGGACTCGTCGCGGGTGCGGTAGCCGGCGGTCCCGCCCACGTCCTCGCCCAGCAGCGACGCCATGCGCCGGGCCGCGGCCCGGGCGGCCAGCCGTCGGGGCTCGAGCACGACGATGCGGCGGCCGCCCAGCCAGGGCTCGTCGAGCAGGCGCAGCGGCACGACCGTCGTCTTGCCCGCCCCCGGGGGGGCTTGCAGCACCGCGACCCCAGGGCCGGCCAGCGCGGTCCGCACCTCGTCGACGCAGCCCTCCACGGGCAGTCCGGTGGGGGCGACGGGCACGGCCCCAGTGTGGACGACCTCCCGCCGGCCCGGCCCCGCCCCCTGGGCCGGCCCCGCCAGCCCGTAGGTTTCCGGGGATGCGTCGCCCCCTCCGCCCGGCCCCGGGCCGCTCCCGTGCCGGGAACCCCGACGGGGCGGCGGCCGACCTGCACCCCGTGACGACCCCGCCCGCGCCCCGCCCGTGACGCCCGACCAGGTCGCCACCGTCTTCGCCGTCCTGGCCATCGCCGGCTCGGTCCTCGTCGCCGTCCTGCTGGTCGGCGCCGCCCTGCCGTCGACCCGTGGGGCGCTGCGGGACCGGATGGCGGGCCAGGGGATGCCGCTCGCCTGGCTGGTCGCCACCGTGGCCACCGCAGGCAGCCTCTACCTGTCCGAGGTCGCCGACTTCCCGCCCTGTCGCCTGTGCTGGTTCCAGCGCATCGCCATGTACCCGCTGGTCGTGGTGCTCGGCGTGGGCTGCCTGCGACGCGACGCCAGCGCCCGGATCTCCGGGCTCGTCCTGGCCGGCATCGGCCTGGCCGTCAACCTCTGGCACGTCGCGGTGGAGATCCGCCCCACCCTCGAGGGCAGCAGCTGCGACCCCGCCAACCCGTGCTCGCTGCGCTGGGTGGAGGCCCTCGGGTTCTGGACCATCCCCCGCATGGCCACCGTCGCCTTCGCCCTCGTCCTCACCGCCCTCGCGCTCGACCGCGGGCCGGCGGCGCCGTCCCCCGCACCCGCCGCGACCGACGCCGGTCGCCTCCAGGAGGTCTGATGTCCCAGAAGAAGCCCACCGCCGGACGCCCGCTGAGCCGGGTCGAGGCCGCCCGCACCGGGCCCCGCGTGCCGGTGTTCGCGCTCGCCGCAGGTGGGCTCGTCGTGGTCCTGATCATCGCCGTGGTGGTCGTCGCCCTCACCAGCGGGGGCGACGACGAGACGGCCTCGAGCGGCGGGGGCGACGCACCGGCCGCGGCCGGCGTCGACGGCGACGTCGCCTTCGGTGCGGTCACCGTCGACGGCGAGGCCCTCCCCGAGTTCACCGGGGCCGACCCCGACCCGGCCGTGGGCATGACGGCGCCCGACGCTCACCGGCATCGATCCCTCCGGCGACCCCGTCACCATCGACCCCTCCACCGAGGGGCCCATGGTGATCGCCTTCCTGGCCCACTGGTGCCCGCACTGCCAGGCCGAGGTGCCCCGGCTGGTCGACGTGGCCGACGCCGACGGCACCGTCGACGGCGTGGCCCTCGCCGCGGTGGCCACCGCCAGCAGCCCCGAGCGCCCCAACTACCCGCCGGGGCCGTGGCTGGCCGACGAGGGCTGGCCCGGCCCGGTGATGGTCGACTCCGAGGTCGAGGCGGCCGACCGTCTCCCCACGGCCGCGGCTGCCTACGGCGAGAGCGGCTTCCCCTTCCTGGTGGCCGTCGACGCCGACGGCACGGTGGTGGCCCGGGCCTCCGGCGAGAAGGACGAGGACTCCCTGCGCGACTTCTTCGCCCTGGCCGGCACCGGCACCTCCTGACCGAGGGCCCGGCCGGCCGGCCTACTCGTCGACGATGGCGCCGGCCATGAGCTCGGCGACCGGCGTGCCGTCGATGGCGTCGGCGGGGCGGGCCACGAACAGCTCGGCGCAGTGCCAGCCGTCCTCTTCCAGCGCGGTGGGCTCGAGGCCCTTCTCGTCCAGGGCGGAGAACACGTGGTCGCGCTCGCTCGCGTCGGCGAAGCGGCGCTGGCGCACGGCGTAGCCGTCGACCCGCTCGGCGACCAGCCCCTGGTCCTCGAGGGTCTGGGCCACGTCGTCGAAGCCGATCCAGCGGAGGGTGAGCGCCGCGACCCACGGGGGCTGGCCCTCCGACGCCGACACGATCTGGTCGAAGGTCCGCCCGTTGACGTAGCCGATGCCGCCGGTGACGGTGACCAGGTCGGCCTGGCCGAGCGTCTCGGTGACGGAGGCGGCGGCCTCCTCGGACTCGAGGTCGGCGACGATGCCGCCGTCGAGCAGGCCCACGTCGACGGCATAGCCGACGGCGGCCTCGGAGATGTCGAGCCCGACGATGCGGTGGGCGTCGTCGCGGCGGTGCTCGGCCAGGAGGGCCCGGTCGGCGGCGATGAGCTCGTCCCGGGACATGGCCCGGACCTCGGGTGAGGTGTAGTGGCGACGGAGGTCGTCGAAGGAGAGGTCGTGGTTCATGAGGGCGGCGTTGATGCCGTAGGAGCAGCACACGTCGAGGACGGTCGGCGGTCGCTCCTCGACGTCGAGAACCTCGGCCAGGTGGCGGAACACGGCGGCCCCGTGCTCGGGCACCTGGTAGGCGAGCGAGCCCAGGTTGGCGTAGTAGGCGCGGGGGTCCGCCGCGTTGTACTCGTCGGTGAAGTCGGCCTTCTCGGTCACGGGGGTCCCTCCGGGGGTGCAGGTCGCGTGGGTCGCGCCGTGGCGGGCCGTCCGGGGGTGCGGGGCCTGGGTCAGAGGCAGCGGCACCTCGCGGTGGCGTCTCGACACGGGATCCGGTGATCCTATCCACCGATGGGTGGACCCTCCGCCAATGCCCGAGGCGATGGATCTGAGACCCCGTCAGGCGCCAGCTCGCGAGGTGTCCGCATGGCGGCCACCGCGCGAGGGCACCGCAGGGTCACGGGACCTCAGGTGCCGGCGAGGCGGGCGATCACCGGCTCCATGGCGTCGAGGTCGGCCAGCGACAGGCCGATGCCGCTGATGCCGAAGCGCTCGCGCCGCTCGACCAGGTCGTCGGCGATCTGCTCGACGGTGCCGCACAGGGCGTGGGGCGAGGCCAGGGCCTCGGCGGGGGACAGGCCGAACCCCTCGGCCAGGGCGTCGGCCATGCCCTGGCGGTCGTCGGTGACGGCGACCAGGTGGATGCGGGTCTGGAGCTCGAGGGACGCGAACCGCTCCCCGGCGGCGGCCCGGATCCACCCCAGCTTCCGCTCGGTCGCCGACGCGGTGGCGTCGGGGCCCACGGAGGCGTCGATCACCCCGCCCGGCAGGCGGGGGTTGAGCCCGACGATGTCGGCGTGGCGCCCGGCCAGCTCCAGCACCTTGCGTCCCCCGCCGCCGACGAGCAGGGGCAGGGGCGACTGCACCGGCGTGGGGCTGCCGGCGAGGCCGTCGACCCGGTAGTGGTCCCCGGCGAAGGCGACCGGCTCGCCCGAGAACAGGGCCCGCACGAGGGTCACGGCCTCCTCCAGCCGGGCGATGCGCTCGGGGGCGGGGTCGAACGGGATGCCGGCGTGGAGGTAGTCGCTGGTCATCCAGCCCGCACCCAGGCCCAGCTCGAAGCGGCCGTCGGAGAGGACGTCGAGGGTGGCCGCCTCCTTGGCCATCACCACGGGGTGGCGGTAGTCGTTGCACAGCACCAGGGCCCCGATGCGCAGGGTGGTGGTGGCGTCGGCTGCGGCCATGAGGGCGGCGACCGGCGCCAGCTGGTCGTCGAGGTGGTCCGACACCGTCAGGCGGTGGACCCCCACGGCCTCCAGCCGCCGGGCCAGGGCGGCCCACGACGTGCGGGTCACCGCCTGGGGCGACGAGCACTGCACGCCGAAGCGGAACGGGTGGGGCGGGGTGGAGGGCATCGGGTCTTCGACCCCCGCCTCCCACCCGAGGTCACACCGCTCCATGGCCACGAGGGACGTCACGAGGTGCCAGGCACCTCGTGACGTGCCCCAGGGGCACGCGCCGCACCCCGGCACCGCTCGCCGGGCGTCACCCGTCGGACGGGTAGGTTCGCCGGCCGTGACGTCGCCCGCCGCCCGTCCCCTGCCGTCCGACCCCGGCCCCGCCCGCCGCCGGGCGACTGCTGCCCTGGTGGGCGGGGCCGTCCTGGTCCTCGCGGCGCTCGTCACCTCCGCGCCCCCGGCCGGCGCGGCCGACCCCGTGGTGGTGGGCTGTGACCGGGCCGCAGCGCGGGTCGAGGTCACGGTGTCGGCTCGTCCTCGACCCGACCTGCACCTACACCGCGCGGCTTCGACATCACCGCGTCGGACGTCACCCTCGACTGCCAGGGCGCCACCGTCGCGCGCGCGCATCAGGCGCCGGCGGGGCGGGGCATCGTGATCCGCACCCCGGTCGAGGTCGGCCATGCACGACGTCACCGTGCGCGACTGCCGGGTCGAGGGCTTCCTCAACGGCATCCGGGTCACCCGCGACGGGTTCCGCGACCCTGGCCGACGACGGCGACGAGTTCGCCCACCCGACCACCGATCATCGTGGATCGAGTCGCACCGTCGTCACCGGGCTCCCGGGGCGTCGGGGTCTACGTCGACGGCTACGTCAGCGACGTCACCATCCGGCGCAGCGAGGTCAGCGGCGCCGGGGCCAGCGGCATCTACCTCGGAGACCGGGTCCAGGGAGAACCGATCGTCGAGGGCAACCTGATCGTCGACAACGGCTACATCGAGAACGGCCCCGGACGGCCAGCCACGTTCACCTTCGGCGGCATCGACCTCTGGTTCTGGGGCATCGGCCGCGAGGGCCTCTCGATCGACGGCTCCTACGAGAACACGATCGTCGGCAACATCTTCACCGGCAACTCGGCCGGCGGCATCTTCCTCTACAAGAACTGCGGCGAGTACCCCGACCGCGACCCCGCTACTTCGAGCGCCGCGACCACGTCGGACGGCAACCTGATCGAGGGCAACAGGTTCGTCGGCGGGCGTCAACGGGGTGTGGGTCGGCTCCCGCATGGGCGAGAACACCTTGCCCATGGAGTGCACGGACCCGGCCTACGTCGACGAGCCCGCCCGGCGGGTCGTGCTCGACCACGCCGAGGACAACGTGGTGCGCGGGCAACACCTTCGACGACGTCACCTACGGCGTCCGGGTCGAGGACGACGGCGCCGCGGTCGAGGCCAACTCCTTCACCGGCGCACGCGGCCCGACCGCCACGCCGTGATCATCGGCACGCCCCACCGCACCGAGGTGCTGGGCCCCCCGTGGCCGGCGACCACCCTGCCGGGCAACGTCTCGACCATCGTCGGCAACCCCGACCCCTACCGTGGGTGCACGGCGAGGTGGGCACCGGTGGTCGAGGGCAACACCGCCCTCGGGGCAGCCCACCGGGCTGGTGCGAGGGCGAGCCCCCGCCCCGCCAGCCGTTCGTCATGGTGGTCGCGGTGCGGCCCGGCCGAGCCCGACGGCAGCGGCCGCCGGCGCCGGACCTCACCGTCCCCACCCTCGGCGCCCTGGCCCCGTGCGCCCGGGAGGCAGCCCCCGGCGACGCCGGCGCCCCCGGAGCAGGCACCCCCGGGACGCCGAGCCCGTCCGCCCCGGCCGTGCCCGTCACGACCATCGCCCGCTTCACCGGCTAGCACCGCACACCCTGTCCACGGTGGACAGGTCGCGTGGACAGGTCGCGTGGCAGGTGCGTGGACAGGTCGTGCCAGGCACACCCTGTCCACGGCCCGACCCGGAGGGCTCGCGTGAGCCCCCTAGACGCGGTCGACCACCAGCTGGGCGAGGGACAGGGAGGCCTCGCGGACGTCGCCGTCACCCCGCAGCTCGACGCCGACGAGGTAGACGATGCCGTCGACCAGGACCTCGGTCGTCCCGAAGATCGGATCGAAGTGCGCCTCGACCTCGAGCTCGGGCACCGGCTCCTCGTCCTCGTAGGCGCGGGTCCACTCGTCCACGTCCGCCCAGTCGCGGATCACCCGCGCTCCCTTCAGGTCGTCGGGCGTCGTCCACCAGCACTCGTCGTCGTCCTGGGTCGAGGGGACCACCTCCTCGCCGAGCAGCTCGGCGGCGTCGTCGGCCGTGAACAGCGCGGCAGGGGTCGACCTCGGAGCCGAGGCCGGTCGGGCCCTGGTCGTCGGTGGGAGACCCGTCGTCGGAGGGCTCGGTGCCTCCGCCGTCGGGGGACAGGGACGGTTCGGTGGAGGTCACCGTGGCCGTCGGCTCGAGGTCGGCCCCGCACGCCCCGGCGACGAGCGCGAGGACGGCGAGGAGGGCGGCGGTGAGGGGTCGGGCGGTCCGTCGTCGGGTGAGCACGGCGAGACGGTACGGGCCCGCCTCCGGCTCGCGGCGCCGTCCGGGACGGGGTCCCCCACCCGTCTTCCGTGTGGGAAGAGGGTCCGGGGACGGGTCTCAGGCCGGCGGCGAGGGCGCGGCGGATGCTGGCGTCGAGGGCCAGCTGGGCCGGGTCGAAGCCGCCGGCCTCGGCCAGCAGGGCCTCGGCCCCGCCGCAGGCGTCGACCAGGTGGCGTCGGCCCTGGCGGCCCCACTCGTCCTCCACCCACCGCTCGAGGAAGTGGGGCTCGCGCTGGGCGTGGGTGCGGGGCCTCCCGTCGGCCACCACCCCGAGCAGGGCGGCGGCCAGCTCGTCCATGCCGGCGCCGGTGCGGGCGCTGGTGCGGTGGATCTCCGGCGGGTGCTCCTCGAAGGGGCGGGCCAGGCCCAGGCTGGCCCTGAGGTGGTGGTAGCTCTGGTCGGCCGTCGGCTCGTCGCTCTTGTTGAGCACGAAGGCGTCGGGCACCTCGATGATCCCGGCCTTCAGGAACTGCACCTCGTCGCCGCCGAGGGGCTGGAGCACGAGGTACACCTTGTCGGCCAGGTGGCGGATGTCGGCCTCGCTCTGGCCGATGCCCACCGTCTCGACCATCACGCAGCGGAACAGGCGGGTGAGCAGGCGGCACACCTGGAAGCTCGAGGGCGACAGCCCGCCCAGCTCGGTGGCCGAGGCCTGGCTGCGGAAGAAGAGGCGGCGGTCGTCGCGCGGGGCGCGCATCCGGGTGCGGTCGCCCAGCAGGGCGCCCCCGGAGATGGGGCTGGACGGGTCGATGGCCAGCACCGCGAGGGTGAGGTCGGGGTCGGCCCCGAGCATGTCGACGGTGAGCCGGGCCAGCAGCGACGACTTGCCCGACCCGGGCGTCCCGGTGATGCCGATGACCATGCAGGCGCGTCGTCGGGCCCTGCCGCGGCGTCGAGCAGGTCGAGCACCCGGGCCCGGGTGGCCGCGGCGGCCGGCCGGGCGTCCTCGAACACCCCGATCAGCCGGGAGACGGCGACCTTGTCGAGGGTGCGCGCCCGCTCGGCCAGGTCCGCCAGCTCGTCGTCGGTGGTGGGCGCCCCGCTCACCCCGCCGACGGTAGGCCCTCCCCGTCCCCCCACCGAACCGCCCCGCCGCCGTTCTGGTCTAGGGATCGGCCCTGGAGGGCCTCTTCCCAGACCAGAACGGTGGCGTCGGGCGGGCCTGGCCGTTCTGGTCTAGGGATCGGCCCTGGAGGGCCTCGTCCTGGACCAGAACGGTGGCGGCCCGGGCGGGCCGGGCGGGCTGGACGGCCGGTCAGGCGGCGCCGGTGGCGGGGGTGGCCTCGATGACGTCGACGATCGACTCCATGATGTCGATGAGCTCGTAGTCGGCCGGCGTGTAGACCCGCTCGACGCCGAGGCCCTCGAGCTTGTCGACGTCGCCGGGCGGGATGATGCCGCCCACCACCACGTGGGTGTCCTCCGCGCCGTGGGCCCGGAGGCCGTCGACGATCTGCCGGGCCAGCTCCACGTGGCTGCCCGAGAGCACCGAGGCGCCGATGAGGTCGACGCCCTCCTCCACCGCCGACTGCACGATGTCGTCGGGGCTGAGGCGGATGCCGGAGTAGACGACGTCGAAGCCGACGTGGCGGGCCGACACGGCGATGACCTCGGCGCCGTTGGAGTGGCCGTCGAGGCCGGGCTTGCCGACCAGGATCTTGGGCCGGTGGCCGAGGGTGTCGGCCAGGGCCTGGACCCGGGTCCGCAGGGCCTCGACGCGGTCGCCGGCCAGGCCCAGGCGCTGGCCCTCGACGCCGGTGGAGGGGCGGTACTCGCCGAAGACCTCGCGGAGGGCGCCGGCCCACTCGCCGGTCGTGACCCGGGCGAGGGCGCACTCGATGGAGGGCTCCATCATGTTGCTGCCGTCGCGGGCCGCGGCCCTGAGGGCATCCAGGGCGGCGTCGACGCGGGCCTGGTCGCGCCGGGCGCGGACGTCCTCCAGGCTGCCGATGGCCTCCTTGATGGCCGCCTCGTCGAGGGTGAACACGCCGCCGTCGTCGCCCTGGAGGAGCGGCGAGGGCAGGCCCTCGGTCCAGCGGTTGACGCCGACCACGACCTGCTCGCCGCTGTTGATGGCGGTCATGCGCTCGCTCATGGAGCGCACCAGGGCGCCCTTCATGTAGCCCGACTCGATGGCGGGGATGACGCCGCCCATGCCGAGGATGGTCTCGATCTCGGCCTTGGCGTCGCGCTTGAGCTCGGCCACCTTGGACTCGACCACGACCGACCCCTCGAAGAGGTCCGGGTACTCGAGCAGGTCGGTCTCGTAGGCGAGGATCTGCTGGAGCCGCAGCGACCACTGCTGGTCCCACGGGCGGGGCAGCGACAGGGCCTCGTTCCAGGCCGGCAGCTGCACGGCCCGGGCCCGGGCGTCGCGGCTGAGGGTGACGCCGAGGGCCTCGATGAGGATGCGCCACGCGTTGTTCTCGGGCTGGGACTCGGTGAGGCCCAGCGAGTTGACCTGCACGCCGTAGCGGAAGCGGCGGTACTTGGGGTCGGTGACGCCGAAGCGCTCCCGGCAGTACTCGTCCCACAGCTCGCCGAAGGCGCGCATCTTGCACATCTCCTCGACGAACCGGATGCCGGCGTTGACGAAGAAGCTGATCCGCCCGACGGCCCGCTCGAACTGGTCGTCGGTGAAGTGGCCCCGCTCCTTGATCAGGTCGAGGAGGCTGATGGCGTTGGCCAGGGCGAAGGCCAGCTCCTGGGTGGGCGTGGCCGCCGCCTCCTGGAGGTGGTACGAGCAGATGTTGGAGGCGTTCCAGCGGGGGATCTCCTCCAGGCAGAACTCGTACATCTCGGCGATGATCCGGAGGCTCTCGGCCGGCGGGAAGATGTAGGTCCCCCGGGCCAGGTACTCCTTGATGAGGTCGTTCTGGGTGGTGCCGGTGAGCTCGGAGATGTCGACGCCGCGCTCGCGGGCCAGGGCCACGTAGAGGGCCAGCAGCCACATGGCCGTGCCGTTGATCGTCATCGAGGTGTTCATCTTCTCGATGGGGATCTCGTCGAACAGCACGTGCATGTCGTCGAGGCTGGTGATGGGCACGCCGACCTTGCCCACCTCGGGCCGGGCGATGGGGTCGTCGGAGTCGTAGCCGCACTGGGTCGGGAGGTCGAAGGCGATCGACAGGCCGGTCTGGCCCGCGGCCAGGTTCGACCGGTACAGCTCGTTGGACGCCCGGGGGCTGGAGTGCCCCGAGTAGGTGCGGATGATCCACGGCCGATCGGTGGTCGGCTCCCCGTCGGCGTCGTGGAGGCGGTGGGCCTCGCGCTCGGTCCCGGTCTCGTCGCTCATGCCCACAAAGGTACGCCCGGCCCGGAACGCCTCCCTAGTCCGTCGGTGTGCGCCTGGGGGGACGACGCCGCGGTCGGATGTCACGGCGGTGTCGGGGGCGGCGCCCGTAGTGTCGATCGGCCATGGCTGCACCGGACGACGAGCAGGGCCGGTCGCCGTTGCCGGCGCAGTGCCTGGTGTTCCTCGCCTTCGCCATGCCCCTCGGCGTGTACCCCGCGGGGTGGCCCCAGGAGCGCGGGGCCTTCGGGCAGTCGGCCGCCGCCCTGGGCACGCTCGCCGCGGTGTACGGCGTGGGCCGCCTGGCCACCTCGGCGTCGGCGGTCACCCTGCTGGCCCGGGTGTCGGTGCGGGCCGCGACCGTGGCGGTCTGCCTGGCCCTGGCCGCGGTGGAGGTGGGCCTCGGCCTGACCCGGGCCTTCCCGGTCCTGGTCGTGGGCGTGGGCGTGGTCGGCCTGGCCAGCGGGGTCCTCGACTCCCTCGGCAGCCGGTACCAGACCGAGATCCGCGACGTCCGCCGCTCGGGGTTGATGTACGGCAGCTACGGCGTGGGGGCGACGGTGGGGCCCGCGGTGGTGGCCCTGGCCGGGTGGACCGCCGGCTTCGTGGTGGCGGGTCTCGTCGCCGCGGTCGCGGCCGTGGCGGCCGCCCGTCCCGGCGTGGTGTGGCCGGCGGGCATGGCCGACCGCCCGCCACCCCGGGCCGAGCGGGCCGGCACCCTCGACGTGCGGGGCGTGGCGTTGTCGCTGGCCCTGGCCGGCGCCGCGGTGGCCCTCGAGGCGGGGACGGGGAACTGGATGGCCACCTGGTTCGAGGACGGCCGGGGCACGAGCGCCTCGGCCGCGGCCTTCGCGGTGTCGGGCTTCTGGGGCGGGGTCACGGTGGGCCGGCTGCTGCTGGGCCGGAGCCGGGCGCGCGCGGCGGCGATCCTCACCCGCGCCCCGGTGGCCGTGCTGGCGGGGTACCTGCTGGTCGCGGTCCTGCCCCCGCTCGCCGCGATGGCGGTCCTCGTCGTCGTCGGTGCCCTGCAGGGGGTGGTCTTCCCGACGGTGCTGTCGACCACCGTCGACAGGGTGGGTCGGGCCGCGGCGGGCCGGGTGAGCGGCTGGCAGCTGGTGTCGGCCAACGTCACCGCCACCGCGGTGATCGCCCTGATCGGCGTGGCCGTGGCCGAGGTGGGCGACGGGGTGCCGATCGTCGTGCTGGGCGGGGTGGCCCTGGTGGCCGTGCCCCTCTGCTGGTGGGCCGCGGCCCGGGTCCCGGCCGACGAGGTGGCGGGACCGGTGGCGCCCCTGACCTGAGCGGCGCGCAGCGGCGCCGACCCGGCGGCGCCCCTGACCTGAGCGGCGCCCGCCGGCGCCGACCCGGCGACCAGGGGCCGGGCCCCGACCCGCGGGGCGGGCCGGCTCCGCCCCACGACCTCGGCCACCCCGAGGGGCCGGTCGACCGCAGCGCGATGACCCGGGCGGGTGGGGGCGGCGACCGCCCCGCCGCCCCGGGCGGCGACGACGGTGACGGCGGCGGACTCGCCGACCCCGGGAGTCGCCCCCATGCCCCCGCCGACGAGCGCGCCCATGGCCCCGGCACCGACGCGAGACATGTCCTGTCCGACGAGGGCGGCCGCGGCCGTGCGCACTGCGATCCGTCGCGCCGGACGGGTGGTGGTGGCGACGACGACGTCCACCTGGCGTGTGGGGGTTCGCCTCGAGCGGCCCTGGGCGCCGGCCACCCGGGACAGGAGGGCGGGGCCGACCATCGCGCCCGTCGCGGTGGGCGTGGTGCGGGGGCCGGTCGCGGCGGGTGCCGACGTCCCGAGGACGAGCGGGCGACGCACCGCGGGGCCGCCGGTCGGCGGGGCGGGGGAGGCCGCCGTCCCGGGAGCGGTGACGGGGCCCAGGTCGGGCCCGTCCGGTGGGGCCGGGGCGGACCCGGTCGGGCCCGAGGCGGCGACCGCCGGGGCGAGGGCGGCGCCGACCGAGGTGGACCCGACGGCCACCACGGGGACGGCGAGGGCCAGCACGAGGAGGAGCCGCAGGCGCAGGTGCTGGTGCATCGGATCCCTCCCCGTCCCCGCCCGGGGCCGCACCCTGCGGCCCCTCGGGGACGGCGTCAGTGGACCGCGCCGCGGTTGGAGCCCACGTGGAGCCGCCTTGAGACCTCCCGGTCACCCTGACCAGGGGCGACGCGCCGGCTCGGCGCCGCCGGCGCTCCCCCGGTGGCGCGGCTCCGTCAGGGGGCTGTCGACCGTGGGCCACCGGGCACCGCCGAGCCGGAGCAGCCAGACTCGGGCCGTGCCCGGCTCCTTCGACCCCGACGGCGAGACCCTCGGCCGGCTGCGCGAGGCGTGCGCGGCCCTGCCCGAGGTGGAGGAGCGTCTCAGCCACGGCTCCCCGGCCTGGTTCGTCCGGGGCAAGAAGACCTTCGTGATGTTCGTCGACGACCACCACGGCGACGGGGTCCTCGGCTTCTGGTGCGCGGCGCCGCCGGGCGTCCAGGCCGACCTGGTCGACACCGAGCCCGAGCGCTTCTTCGTCCCGCCCTACGTCGGCCACCGGGGCTGGCTGGGGGTCCGCCTCGACGTCGACCCGGACTGGGACGAGGTCGCCGGCATCGTCACCGACGCCTACTGCGCCGTCGCCCCCACGACCCTCGTCCGCCAGGTCCGCCCCGAAGGGTGAGCCCGGACAGGTTGTGGGTCGCCTGGCCTGGAAGTGGTGCAGCGCAGTCGACGCCGACGGCATCTTGTTGGGCTGGACGCTCGACAGCGGCAACCGCAACGACTACCGCATGCTCAGACCCACCCTCGACATCATCACCACCGGCCCCACCGGCCGACCCATCGGCACCCTGCACCTCGATCGAGGCTTCGGCTACAAGTCACTGCGCGAGCGCCTCGCCGGCTACGACATCGCCGCCGTCGACGTCGTCGCCCGCAACCAGCGCGGCGAAGGACGCACCCCGCTGGTCGGGTTCGGACGCCGCTGGGTCGTCGAACGCACCCACTCCTGGCTCACCAACTTCGGCCAGCTCCGACGCAACACCGACTGACGCATCGAGCACCGCCACGCCGCCCTCTGCCTCGCCACCGCCCTGCTCATCACCGCCAAGCTCATCGACCACCGCCAGACCCACTACCGACCAATCCGCTGAGCCTCCTGGCACAACCTGTCCGGCAGGTCAGTGGGCCCGGCCCAGGCGGCCGGCCTGGAAGTCCTCCACCGCCTGGAGCAGCTCGGCCCGGGTGTTCATCACGAACGGGCCCATCATGGCGACGGGCTCGCGGATCGGGCGGCCGCCGAGGAAGAGGACCTCGAGGGCGTCGGTCCGGCTGTCCTGGGTGGCGGCGGCGGAGACGGCGACCGACTCGCCGGGGCCGAAGACCACGGTCTGGCCCGCGGTGACCGGTCGGCGGTCGGGGCCGACCTCGCCGTCGCCGGCCAGCACGTAGGCCAGGGCGTTGAACTGCTCGGGCCAGGGCAGCACCAGCTCGGCGCCGGGGGCGACGGTGGCGTGGACCATGGCCATCGGGGTGTGGGTCGAGCCCGGGCCCCGGAGCCCGGCGACCTCGCCGGCGATGACCCGGACCAGCGCGCCGGCGTCGGGCGAGGCGGCCAGGGCGACCTCGGTGGAGCGCAGGTCCTGGTAGCGGGGCGTCGTCATCTTCTGGGCGCTCGGGAGGTTCACCCACAGCTGGATGCCGTGGAACAGGCCGCCGCTGGCCACCAGCGCCTCGGGAGGGCGCTCGATGTGGAGCAGCCCGGACCCGGCGGTCATCCACTGGGTGTCGCCGTTGGTGATCACGCCGCCGCCGCCCTCGGAGTCCTGGTGCTCCATGATCCCGTCGATCATGTAGGTGACGGTCTCGAAGCCCCGGTGCGGGTGCCACGAGGTGCCCTTGGGCTCGCCCGGGGCGTACTCCACCTCGCCCATCTGGTCCATGTGGACGAAGGGGTCGAGGTCGGCCACGTCGACGCCGGCGAAGGCCCGGCGGACGGGGAAGCCCTCGCCCTCGAAGCCCCGGGGGGCGGTGGTGACGGACCGGACGGGCCGGGAGCGCGGGCGCTCGGCGGCGGGGATCCGGTCGAGGGTGGTGAGGTCGTCGACGGTCGTGGCGGGCATGGGGGCCTCCTAGGTACTTGCGCGTGCAAACACCTGGGGGCCGCCGTTGTTCCCCGATCCGGTCACGCCCGGTCGGACCGTCCGGGTCACCCGACCGGCGGCGTCTCCCGGGCCAGCTCGGCGGCGGAGCCCGGCGGCGGCCTTGTCGCCCATCTTCCCGAAGGTCGCCTTCAGCATCGGGTCGCCCAGCTTCAGCGGGCCCTTCAGCACCAGGTCGGCGTCGTAGGTGACCTCGGCCCCGCCGCCCGGTGGCGTCGTCGACCGAGATGCGGTCGAAGGAGGTCAGCACCGGGCGTGTCGCTCTTGGCCAGGAGGGTGCGGGCGCCCTGGTCCATCTCCTCGATGCGGTAGCGCATGGTCCGCTCGCCGCCGGCGGCCTTGAGGGTCACGTCGTACTCGGCGCCCACGCCGGGCCCGTCGCCCTCGACCTGCTCGACCGAGGTGATGCTGGGGTCCCACACCGCCAGGTGGCGCAGGTCGGACATCCAGGCGTAGGCGGTGTCGGGGGTCCAGCCCGTCGGCTGGGTGGTCACGTAGCGGGCCATCGGGTCCTCCGGTGTCGGCGAGCCGGAGCGCTCCCCGCCCCCACCGATCCCAACCCGGAACTGCGTGCCTGGCTCGCGCTCGGCGCGACGGGGCCTCGCGCCTGCTCTGGGCAGGGTCGAACCCGCCGGGAGCTGCGTGCCTGGTTCGTGCCGGGCGCGACGGACACCCGCGGCGTGCTCGGGTCCTCGGAGCTCAGCGGGGGCGGTGGAGGGCGGTGGGGCGGGTGCGGCCCCGGAGGGTGACCTCGCCGGCGGCCTCCCACCGGCGGCCTCGGCCTCGTCGGCCGCCGCCACCGCCCCGCCCGAGGCCAGGACCCGGCCGGGGACGTCCTTGGCCAGCTCGGTGAGGCGGGAGGCGGCGTTCACCGGGTCACCGATCACCGTGTACTCGAAGCGCTCCTCGGCGCCGACGTTGCCGGCCACGGCCGGGCCCGAAGGCCACGCCGATGCCGGCCTGGCAGTCGGGGACCTCGGCCTCCAGCCGCCGGGCCAGGGCCCGGGCCGCGGCCAGGGCGCTGCCCGCCGGGTCGGCCCGGTCGCCGGGCGCGCCGAACACGGCGAGGGCGGCGTCGCCCTGGAACTTGTTGATCCAGCCGCCGTGGTCGTCGACGGTCGCCACCACCACGGCGAAGAAGCGGTTGAGGACCTCGACCACCTCGGCCGGCGGGATCTCCGTGGCCAGCCGGGTCGAGCCCACGATGTCGGCGAAGAGCACGGCCACGTCGCGCACCTCACCGCCGAGCTGGACGTCGCCGGCCAGGGCGTCGCGGGCGACGTCGGCGCCGACCTGGCGGCCGAACAGGTCCCGGATCCGCTCGCGCTCGCGCAGCCCGTCGACCATGCGGTTGAAGCCGTCCTGGAGCAGGCCGACCTCGCTGCCGTCGTAGACGGGGATGGCCACGTCGAAGTCGCCGTCGCTCACCTCGCCCAGGCCCCGGCGCACCGAGCGGATCGGGTCGGCCACGGCCCGCGAGCGCGAGGAGCGTCGTCCAGAAGCCGACGACGAGCGTGGTGCCGCCCAGGGCGATCATGGTGATGGCCAGCGACATGCGGCTGGAGTCGTCGTCGAGCCAGGCCGAAGATGCCGCTGACGACGAGGCCCAGCACCGGGACCCCGGTGCCGAGGCCCCAGGTGAGCACCTGGCGGGCGGTCACGCCCGGGAGGCGGGGTCGGTCGACTCGCCCTCGGCCAGGGCCCGGGCCGCGAGCGGGCGCATGAGCCGCTCGGTCGTGAGGTAGGAGACGGCGCTGGTGGTGAGCCCGCCCAGCACCACCGCGAACAGCACCCGGGCGATGAGACGGGGCTCGGCCAGGCCGTTGCCGAGGCTGAACACGGCGGCCGAGCCGAGCCACAGGACCATCTGGAGGCGGAACAGGCGCAGCGGGCCCCGCAGCACGGCCAGCTCCTCGGCCTCGCTCGGGGCCCGCTCCTCGATGAGCCAGCGTCGGGCCGGGCGCAGCGTGCGCAGGCCCCACAGCGTGCCCGACGGCCACCGCCAGCGGGGACCCACAGGGCGGTCATCACCGCGTTGACGAGGACGACCCGGCCCTCGTCCTCGATGGGCTGCTCGGGCAGCACCCACACGATGAACACGAACACAGCGGCGGCGCCCAGGAGGTTGGTGAGCGCGGTGGTCAGCGCCACCCACACCTGCACCCGCCGGGCCAGGCGCCGACCGGCCCGCCGGCTCGGGTGGGTCGGGTCGGGCCGCGCCGGCCGCCCGTCGGCGCCGCGGCCGGTCGGGGCCTCGGCCTCCGGCTGCTCCGCCTCCTCGGCCGGCTCGCCCGGCAGGTGGGGCGCGCCCGTCGTGGGCGCCGGGCCCGGGACGGTCGCGCCGTCCGGTCGGGTCGAGGTCACGACGCCGTCGCCGGGCTCGGGGCCCGGCCCCCCGTCCCAGGCCGGGAGGGGGCGGGCCCGATCGCGGCGAACTGGCGCGGCTCGTCGTCGTCGTCGGGGCGACGGTCCTGCGTACCGGTTCGGGTCGGGGTGGGCCCGATCGCGGCGAACTGGCGCGGCTCGCCGTCGTGGGGGCGACGGATTCGCCTACCGGTTCGGGTCGGGGTGGGGCTGGTCGTGGCGAACTGGCGCGGCTCGTCGTCGTGGGGGCGACGGTTTCCCGTACCGGTTCGGGAGGGGCCGGGCCCGATCGTGGCGAACTGGCGCGGCTCGCCGTCGTCGGGGCGACGGTCCTGCGTACCGGTTCGGGTCGGGGTGGGCCCGATCGCGGCGAACTGGCGCGGCTCGCCGTCGTCGGGGCGACGGTCCTGCGTACCGGTTCGGGTGGCGGTGGGGCTGGTCGTGGCGTCCTGGCGCGGGGTGTCGTCGTCGGGGTGACGGTCCTGCGTGCCGGTCCGGGTGGGGGCCGGGGCGCTCACGGGGTCGCCTCGAGGGGGACGGCGTCGGCCGGGGCGGGGGTGCCGAGGACCTCGGGGTGGAGGATGGCGGCCAGGGTGCGGGTGGCGGCGGCGGCGACCGGGGTGCAGCGGGAGAACAGGCGGGTGGCGTCGGTGGCCCACACCCGGCCCTCGCGGACGGCCCGCAGGGCGGCGACCTCGGGCCCGGCGCGCAGGGCCCGCCCCTCCTGCACGGCGTCGTCGAGGTGGTAGCCGCAGGGCAGGAACACGACCACGTCGGGGTCGGCGGCGGCCACCTCGTCCCACGTGACCCGCCGGGACGGCGCGCCCGGGACGCCCAGGGCATCGCGGCCGCCCGCGGCATCGAGCAGCTCGGGCACCCAGTGGCCGGCCACGAAGGGCGGGTCGCCCCACTCGAGCAGCAGCGACCCGAGGCCGGGGCCGTCCGGCCACCGCGGCCCGCACCTCGTCCAGGGCGGCGGTGAGGGCGGCGACCTCGGCCTCGGCCCGCTCGGGACCGTCGCCGCCGAGGGCCCGGCCCACGGCGCGGAGGTCTGCGGCCAGGCCGTCCAGGTCGACGGCGCCGAGGCGCACCACCTCGGTGCCCGGGGGCACGTCGCACGCGACCTGGTCGCCGGTGACGGCGCAGACGTCGCACACGTCCTGGGCCACCACCACGTCCGGGGCGAGGCGGTGGAGGGCCTCGCGGTCGGTGAGGTAGAGCGGGTCGTCGGCGGCGCGGGCAGCGGCCACGTCGCGGTCGAGGGCGGCGGGGTCGGCCGCGGCCCGGCCCGGCTCGGGGGCCGACGCCAGGGCCGAGCGGGTCGAGCACGGGCCGGCCGGCCACGGCGGGGTGGTCGCACTCGTGGCTGATGCCGACGATCCGGTCGGCCGCCCCGAGGGCCGCCACCAGGTCCGTGGCCGAGGGCACCATGGTCGCCACCGTGGGTCCGGTCTCGGTCGCACCAGGGGCCGGGGCCATCCCGACAGCCTGGCACCCCACCACCCCGGGCGACGCCTGCGACCGTCAGCGACGCGCCGCACCCCGACCGCGACGGCACCGTGGGTGGCGCGTCGCCCGCGCTCGTCTGGCGCGACCCCGACGACGGCCCTGAGCGTGAGGTGCGCCCGTTCGGGCGCGCGCAGGATCCAGACCCGTGGGGAGAGGGCGGGGGGCGGTTCTGAGTGCCAGATGCGCCCTTTCGGGCGCGCGCAGCACTCAGAACGGTCGGGCGCGGTGGCGGCGGGCGGTTCTGAGTGTCAGACGGGCCGGTTCGGGCGCGCTCAGCACTCAGAACGGTCGGGCGCGGTGGCGGCGGGCGGTTCTGAGTGTCAGAGGTGCCGGTTCGGGCGTTCTCAGCACTCAGAACGGTCGGGGGTGACCTGCTGGTGCCTTCTGAGTGCCAGTCGTGCCGGTTCGGGCGCGCTCAGCACCCAGGACGGGAGCGGGCCTGGCCCGGCGGGCGATGCAGGGACGGCACCCCCGGCGGTCAACCAGGCGGGGGGCGGCGGGATCGGGCCAGGCGGCGGGTGGCGTCGGAGGGGGGTGCGGCCAGGAGGGCGGCCACCATGTCGACGAGGTCGCTGGTGAAGAGGCGATCGTCGGTGTGGGGCCCGGAGCGGGCCCGCTGGGCCAGGTGACCGGCCATCAGCCGGTAGGCGGCGAAGCGACGGTGGAGGCGGACGGCCTCGGGGGCCATGAGCGGCGCCACCCGGGCCCGCCACCGGAACATGCTGTCGGAGGGGTCCTCCAGGGCGGCGGGGGAGATGTGGGGCCGAGGGCGGTCGAGGAGGTCGGCCACGACCTGGAGGTAGGCGGCGCCGTCGGGGTCGGCCAGCTTGGCCGCCGGGGGTCGCACCAGGGCCCCGGCCAGGGCGGGGAGGTCGGGGTCGCCGTCGTCGAGCGCGGTCGAGCAGGGCGTGGCGGCCCGCCTCCACGTCGCGGTGGTGGGGGGCGAGCACGGCGCGCACCAGCCCGGCCCGGTCGCCGAAGTGGTACTGGAGGGCGGTGGCGTTGCGGGCGCCCGCGGCCCGGGTGATCTCCCGGAGGCTGACGGCGTCGACGCCCCGCTCGGCGAAGAGGCCGGCAGCCGCCGCCACCAGGCGCTCGCGCGTGCCGTCTCCGGCGGGGGCGGGGCGGGTGGCGGCCACGGGCCGACGGTAGCCCGGCCCCCGGTCCCGAGCCATGCACTCGCCTTGACAACTGATGCATGCGCATTAGACAGGCGGGCGCCCGCCACCTTCCCGAGGAGCACCCCATGGCCATCGACTTCACCCTCGACCCCGAGCTCGAGGAGATCCGCCTGCGGGTCCGGGCGTTCATCGACGAGGTGGTGAAGCCGGCCGAGGCGCGCATCGGCGACCCGACCGAGGTCGACGAGCGCGACGAGTACATCAAGATCCTCTTCGACATGCGGGTGCAGGCCCAGGAGGCCGGCCTGTGGCTGCCCCACATGCCCGAGGAGTGGGGCGGCATGGGGCTCGGCCACGTCGAGCTGGCCATGGTGCAGGCCGAGGCGGCCAAGGCCTAGCTGCGGCCCGTTCGCCCTCAACTGCCAGGCCCCCGACGAGGGCAACATGCACACGCTCCTGCACTGGGCCACCGACGAGCAGAAGGAGAAGTACCTGCGACCGCTGTGCGAGGGCACGGCCATGAGCTGCTTCGCCATGACCGAGCCCGAGGTGGCCGGCTCGGACCCGACCCTCATCCGGACCCACGCCTACCAGGACGGCGACGAGTGGGTGATCAACGGCCACAAGTGGTTCATCTCCAACGCCCGCCGGGCCCAGCTTCGCCATCCTCATCGCCCGCACCGAGGACGACCCCGACCTCCCCCAGGCGGCCAACACGCGCCTTCCTCGTCGACATCCCGTCGGAGGGCTGGAACCGAGGTGCGCGAGGTCGAGACGATGCACGGCGGCACCGGCCACTCCGAGATCCGTCATCGAGGACCTGCGGGTGCCACGAGCGACCAGATGCTCGGCGGCCGGGGCCAGGGCCACCTGCTCGGCCAGTACCGGCTCGGGCCGGCCCGCCTGGCGCACTGCATGCGCTGGATCGCCCAGGCCGAGACGGCGCTCGACATGATGGTGGACCGGTCGCTCAACCGGTACGCCCACGGCTCGCTGCTGGCCGAGAAGCAGGGCATCCAGTGGATGATCGCCGACTCCACCATGGAGCTGTACCAGGCCAAGCTGATGGTGCTGCACGCCGCGTACCGGATCGACGCACGGCGCTCGACTTCAAGAGCGAGGTGTCGATGGCCAAGCACTTCGTGGCCAACATGCTGGGCCGGGTCATCGACCGGTCGATCCAGGTCCACGGCGCGCTCGGCTACTCCACCGACACGCCGCTGGCGCACATGTACCAGCACGCCCGCTGGGCCCGCTTCGCCGACGGCGCCGACGAGGTCCACCAGATGCGCATCGCCCAGCGCACCATCGCGGCCTACAAGGACCACGGCACCACCCGCAGCGGCCACCGGCGACCTGCCGCTGTAGCCCTCGTCGCCACGTCGGGCGCCCCGGCCCGGGTCCGGCTCAGGCGTCGGTCGCGGCGTCGGGGGTGGACGGCTCCAGGGGCGGCATGGGCAGGGTGATGGCCGGCGTCTCGTTGCCGCCGTCGACCTCCAGCACCTTGCCGGTCACCCACCGGGCCGCGGGCGACAGCAGGAACAGGGCGGCGGCGGCGATGTCCTCGGGCTCGCCGGGCCGCCCCATGGGGGTGCCCTCCTCGAGGGTGCGGCGCATGCCCTCGTCGAGCATCACCACCTCGAGGGCCTGGGTGGCCACCGCCCCGACCGACAGGGCGTTGACCCGCACCCGGGGCGCCCACTCGGCGGCCAGGCTGACGGTGATCTTGTTGAGGGCCAGCTTGGCCGTGCCGTAGGCGGTGAAGCCGGGGACGATCTGCTGGCTGGAGCGCGACGACACGTTGAGGATCGCGCCGCTGCCCACCGTGTCGACCATGGCCTGGGCGGCGCGCACCGACAGCAGGAACGGGCTGATGGCGTTGAACGACAGGGCCTTCTCCATGAAGCGCCGGCTGGTGTCGACCGCGGCCCGGGGCGGGGTGCCGCCGGCGTTGTTGACGAGCAGGTCGAGGTGGCCCATCTCGGCGACGGTGGTGTCGACCAGGCGGTCGAGGGCGTCGTCGTCCATGACGTCGGTGGGCACGACGAGGGCCCGCCGGCCCATGGCCCGGATCTGGCCGGCCACGTCCTCGATGTCGGCCTCGGTGCGGGCCGCGACGACCACGTCGGCGCCGGCCTCGGCCAGGGCCAGGGCGGTGGCCCGGCCGATGCCCTTGCCGGCACCGGTGACGATGCCGACCTTCTCGTCGAGGCGGAACTGGTCGAGGATCATGGCTCTCCTAGCAAAGCCGACCGAGGGAGCGAGACGCCAAGCCGACGGAAGCAGGACACTAGGGGGCGGAGGGTCCAAAGTGACCATCGCCCCTTGGACACGGGGCTCGGGGAGGTTCGCGAGCAGCCATAGGAAGTAGTGTGCGAAGGTGGCCCGCTCAGCAAGAAGCGATGACCTTGCCAGCGATCGACCGCATCTGGTTATCCCGGTGACATATGGGCTGAGCGTGCGATATCTGGTCCCGACGGGTCTACTTGAACGGCTCTCTCGGCAGTACCGAGTGACCGTGGCTCTGGGATGGGCTGACCCCCGGTTGGCTACGATGTTGGAACACACCGGCGCAAGCGTTCAACACCTACCAGAGGCCTTCATTAGCCATCGGCATCGACTTCGGCTCAGGAAGTTGGAGGTAGCGCACGCCAAGCGTCTTCGAAGTCCAACTTCGGCCATTGCAGCACGTCGAAGACGCCGAATGGCGCCGCTCGCTCAGCGAACTATCATGAAGTGTCGTGAACTCATATTTGACGTTCAGGCCACCTTCGGAACGAGCGTTGAGTCGCTGGAGCAGGCAGTAGCAGAAAGCCAAGAGAGCGAAACAAATCGAGCATCATTTGCAACGTGGCTCGATCGGGTTGACGCCGATGTTGTGCTATCGCTCACCCCATATCACGATCAGGATTCTCTTCTGCTCGCGGCCGCTACGTCGAGGAAGGTCGGCACGGCCATTTCGTTCATTTCCTTCGACAACCTCACGACACGCCGGCGTGTGAGTCCGAGCTGCGACAGGTACATCGTGTGGAACGAGCACAACCGACAGGAGCTCGTACACGCGTTCGGCCCGCAAGTCATCAACAGGACAGCGGTGCTTGGTGCTGTGCAATACACGTTGCACCGCCGGTCGGAGTTCATAATTCCCGATCCAGACTGGAGACGCATTCTAGGTCTGCCTCAGACGGGCTCCGTCCTTCTCTACGGCGCCGGGCCGTCCGAGTTGACCCCGGGCGAGCCTCACCTTGTTGCAGCCTTCGCTGACTCGCTGAGACTGACACTCGGCAGCGAGGCCCCCACCGTCCTCGTGCGGATTCATCCCAACGACGATCCGACCCGTTGGACTGGGGTGCTCAGGCCTGGGGTGCAGGTCGACACAGCGTGGGCCGTACCAGGGGAGGGGGCGCGCGCTTGGCCAACCAGCCACGACATTCGCATGCAGATGTCAACGCTTGTTCATTGCTCGGTCCACGTCTCCATTTGCTCTTCGATGGCTCTCGACGCAGCCGCCGTAGATCGCCCGACCGTGGCACCCTCCTTCATCCCACAGGCGGGTCGGGGCGTCGCGGCTCTTGACTGACTTCTACAGCCAGGAGCACTGGGCACCCATCCGAGCGTCGGGAGCTGTACCGGAGGTCTCTTCGCTACGAGATCTTGTAGCGGCGGTTCAGGAGGACCTGCGATCACCTGAAAGGCGCCGACTGCAGCGGCGTATGCTGAGCGCCGCAGTGCTCGGACCCATCGACCAGGACCTCGTCCAGCGCCTCTCCCAAGAAATAGGAAAAGTTGTCAGTGTGTGAGTACGCCTGCGCATCGAACTCGACTCATCCGATGCGCTATCCGAGCCGTTGCAGCAACCTGGTGATCGCTTCAAACTGGCTGCAAGGATCTCGTCGCCGATGCTGAGTCGACCGGTTGCCGTAGTCGTGGGCTCCGGAAGTGCAGGACGCCGCCATGTCCGAGCCCTCCGTGACCACAATCCCGAGTTCACAATCATCGTAGTACGGCGGGCGAACAGTGATCAACCAATTGGAGACCTGGCCGGACCCGGAGTCTTCTTTACCCCATCCATCGCCTTGGCGCTGAGGCACAAGCCCTCCTTGGCGATTGTCGCGAGTCCAGCGAGCTGTCACGTGGAGCACGCGTTACTGCTCCTTGTTCGAGTTCGAAAGATGCTGATCGAGAAGCCAGTTGCAACGTCACTGTCTGAGGCCCGACGCCTCGAGTCGGCGGTTGGCGACCTACGACCTCGCATAGCGGTGGGGTATCATTTGCGGTTTAACCGGTTTGCGCGAACCATCCTTGAGCACTTCTCGACGGAAGATCAGAGCAAGATCAACTACAACCTCGAGGTTTCACAACATGTAGCAGAATGGAGACCTGGCGTAGACCTTGGGTCAACCGTCAGCGTAAGAGCAGACCTCGGTGGCGGTGCTCTTTTGGAACTAAGCCATGAAATCGACCTCGCAATCTGGTGGTTCGGTGCGATTGCCTCCTTGAATTGCGATTTGTCGCACGGGGGACTTGACATCGAGACCACTATAGATACGGCTGCCAAGCTTCAACTGCGCCACATCAATGGGGCCCGGGGTACAATATGTTTGAGCATGGCTGCGCCCTCTCCCGTTCGCGCCTGGCGCATTGACGGACCCACACGATCGGCCGCGGCCGATGTCTTATCCCGGCGAGCGAGTTACAGTACGGCATTCGGCACGAGCGAGGAGTGGATCGAGTCCGACGACCGAGATCGGAACGAGGTCAGCATGCTCGCAAGTGTCACTGCAAGCAACAGAGCTAGCCCATCGGTTCACGATGTCGCCTGCACGCTCAAGCAGTCATTATCCGTCATCGAGGTCATTGAGGCAGCGCAAATGTCGGACGTGCAAGCGACGTGGGTGCAACTCACTCACAGGAGAACGAGCAATTGACTGTGACAGCCGGCATATTTGCAAGGAAGGGCTCCGTTGGCGTTCCGGGAAAGAACATGAGGGTTGTCGGTGGACAGAGCCTTTTAGAGCGAGCAATCGCTCACGCGGCAAGCTGCCCCGAGGTCGAGAGAGTTGTCGTCTCGACAGACGGCGAGGCCATGGCTGATGTCGCCCGAGCTGCGGGAGCGGAGGTGCCTTGGCTGCGGCCCAAGAATCTCTCTGGCCCTGATGCACGTGAGTGGGATGCGTGGCGACACCTCCTTCTGTGGTTACAGGAGACAGGTGACCTTCCGTCGCGCTTGCTCGTCGTGCCATGCACCGCCCCACTCCGCAACGTGGCGGATCTCTCCAGGTGTTTGACTGCTTCACGGGAACCGGGTGTTGACGTTGTCATCACAGTCTCGTCGGCAAGGCGGAATCCATGGTTCAACATGGTGATCGTGTCAGATGCGGGCCGAGCACGACTTGTTCTCGAGCCAGATCGGCGCATCCATCGGCGACAAGATGCGCCCGAGGTGTACGACGTGGCTACTGTCGCCTTCGTTGTAGATCCAGCGTTCGTGCTCACGGCCTCGTCGATCTACGACGGGAACGTCGTCGCAGTCGAGGTGAGTTCAAGCACGGCTGTTGATATCGACACAATCGACGACCTCCGGTACCGCGTTTGCTCGCGGATCGGTTGGAATAGCTAGGATCTGAGCGGATGACACAGCGGTATGGAGAGTCTCAGGGGTCGTTCCACCGTCTCTCCCGGCTAGATGGTCGAGTTGCGATAGTAGCGGGTGGTGCTGGGCATATCGGTAGCGCCGTAGTCGCCGGTCTCGCTGAACAAGGGGCGACCGTGGTCGTCGTTGACAAGGATCTTGATCAACTACTTGAGCGCGATTCGGATGCGTTGGCTACAGACCGGGTGACGATGCTCGACGTCGACCTGGAGGATGAGTCCCAGGCTGCTGACGTTGCGCGACAGGTAGCGAGTCTCTGCGGTGGTATTGATATCTTGATTCACCTAGCAGCGCTCGTCAACGCAACAAGCCTTGAGGGCTGGAGCGTGCCGTTTCCCGAACAGCAGATCGATGTATTCCGACGAGGTTTCGACGTTGGCCTCATAAGCGGATTTCATACTGGCTCGTGAATGTGCACCGATCATGCGTAGGTCCTCGAGCGCCTCTATGATATTCACGGCTTCAACATATGGAATAGTCGCGCCAAACTGGGAAATCTACAAGAACACTTCACTTGGTAATGCTGCGTCATACTCCGTGACAAAGGCGGGCGTACTCCAACTAATGCGATGGCTCTCTGGCACGCTCGCACCAGAGATTCGCGTCAACGCAGTGACACCTGGGGGGGTAGAACGTGGTCAGCCCCAGTCGTTCGTGAATGAGTACGCTAGGCGGACGCCCCTCAATAGGATGGCGACAGAGATGGACTATGTAGGCGCCTATCTCTACTTGGCGAGCGACCTTTCTCGGTACGTTACTGGGCACAACCTGGTCGTCGATGGGGGATGGACCATATGGTAGAGGAATCCGAAATCGTGCTTGAGGACCGACGAGTCGGCTGCTCTCATCCGCCGTTAGTAGTCCCAGAGATTGGCATCAATCACGGCGGAGATGTCGACTTGGCCTGCGCAATGGTCCGGTCGGCTGCCGAGGCGGGTGCCGAGGTGGTGAAAATCCCGACGCACATTCCGCACGCAGAGATGATTCCGAATGGTGTCGTTCCTGCGAATGCCGATCGGTCGATCTGGGACATCATCTCGGACTGCTCCTTGACAGAGGACGAGGAGCGGGTAGTAAGAGTGGAGGCGGATAGGTGCGGTCTCATGTTCTTGGCAACGCCGTTCTCCAGAGAGGCTGCGGACCGGCTGGCGCGGTTCGGGGGTGTCAGCCTTCAAGATCGGGTCGGGTGAGATGAGCAATGCTCCGCTCCTCCGACACGTGGCGGCTTATGACAAGCCAATGATCATCTCGACCGGCATGCATTCGATTTCCCAGATTCGATCGATGTATGACCTGGTATCCCAACGGGTGGATCACGTTGCTCTGCTTCACTGCACGAGTGCCTATCCGACGCAGCCCCATGAGGTCCGTCTAGGGGCGTTGCAGGAGATGCGGGTGCTCACTTCCCTCGGGCTGTCATTGGTCTCCTCAGATCCACACTACCTCCAACCACGTGGCGTTTGGCGCCCTCGGCCTAGGTGCCTAGCGATCATCGAGCGGCACTTCACTATTGATCGGAGTTTGGAGGGGCCCGACATGAGACATCTCGATGGAGCCGGACGATCTTTCGGATCTGATTTTGCGGGGGCTAAAGCGATTTCAGAAGCGATCGGAGGATCTAAGACAGTGCTGCCGAGCGAAGGGCCAACGATGGACTTTGCGTTTGGCAAGTGTAGTCAGCGTTGCGTGAAGTCCGTAGAGGGAGAGGAGCAGCTGCGGAGAAGACGTCATCTGGCCGAAACGCCCAGGGAGTGGTGAGATCCGAGCCGATCTG
>CAVSLD010000002.1:0-1019700 GCA_963728655.1 uncultured Iamiaceae bacterium
ATCGAAAACGCAGGTCAGGCCCCACTTCTCGGAGTGGGGTCTTCTGCTTTGCGGGGTCGCTTCTACAGTTTTTTCTACAGTCCGGCGACTCTTCAGCGCTTTGGCACGATCCGGGTGGGTCCCTGACCTGCGGGTTCGCAGCGCAAGGTCGCCTCAAAGCCCGGACCTTCGAGTGACCAGCCCGAAGGTCACGGGGTGGGGTCGACGGTCCTCGGTCGGGCCCGGCACGGCCCACGATCTGTCGCCGATCACGCCAGGGCGACCGGCGAGGGTGGGACTCGAGCCGAAGTATCGTCACTGGCGCAAGCCGATCCCGTCTCGAGCAAGGCAGCTGTGGCATCCCGATCAACCGGCAAGAAGCCTGCGGCGAAGCGGACTGCAGCGGCGGACGCCCGCACCAGGCAGCCGCGGGGTGAGGAGCGACGCGCCCAGATCGTGGCCGAAGCCATCCACCTCTTCGCTGCGAAGGGGTTCCGTGGGGCTTCGATCAACGATCTTGCGGATCGGGTGGGGATGACGGCGCCCGGGCTCCTCTACTACTTCGGTGACAAGGACGGGCTGCTGCGGGCGGTCGTGGAGGAACGTCAACGGGTTGAGGTCGCAGAGCTCTACGGCTCGGCGGACGAGGCGCTGGTCACCGTGGCCCGCCTACCGGAGATAGCTCGTAGCAACGCCGCCACCGCAGAGCTCGTCCGCCTGTACCTCGTGCTGGCGACCGAGAGCCTCGACCGGGGCGAACCCCTTCACGACTTCTTCGTGCAGCGCTTTGATCGGGCTCGGCGTCTGACACAGCGGGCCCTTGCCAATGACGTGCAGCGGGGGCTCATCCGGGGCGACGTCGACCTCGCCCAGATCGCCCGAGAGGTCCAGGCAACCCTGATCGGGCTGGAGCTCCAGTGGTTGATGGACCCCGGGGCCGGGGACTACGTCGCCGACGTCACGGCCTACGTCGAGGGCCTCTTGGAGCGTCTCCGGCCGGTTCCTCCCGCCTCGACCTGAACCTTCCCCTGGCAGTCAGCCGTCGCTTCCGCCGCAGGTGATGGTCGGGGACGGGTGTCGCTGGGGCTGGCGGCCGAGAGATCCCAGACGGCGGCCTGAGGTCGCCTCCCACCTTGCGGGCGGTCAACTCGCGTTCTGCCATCTCGCCGGCGCTGCTGCATGAGTGGGCCCAGCTGTGCGCCTGTTCGAGTGGACACGCTCGTTCCCCACCGGGAAACCCGTTGACAGGAATTCTACTAGCTACTAGAATCTGTCTTAGACGGTTCGCAGGGGGCTGTCACGGAAGGGGACTCATGAGGGCCTATTTCTCGACGTCCAATCGCGCTCGGAGCGCCACGAAGCGTCTCGCAGTTGTCGCCACGTTGGCGCTGGCCTTGGGCGCTTGCGGGCACGCGGACCCAGCTCCGACCGCTTCGAGCAGCGGCTCGACGGAACCGGCCCAGACATCGCAGGAGGCCGTGGGCTCGTTCGGGACGCTCGAGAACGTCTGCGGACCGGGCGAGCCGGAGTCCTCCGATGCCCGAGGGGTGACTGACTCCACCATCGAGATCGGGGTGCAGAACGACGCGACGAACACGCTGCAGCCCGGCCTAGGCGAGGTGTACCTCACCATCGCCGAGGCGTTCGCGGACTGGTGCAACGACGCTGGCGGAATCAACGGCCGCCAGATCGAGATCGTCAACCGTGATGGTCAGATCACCCAAGCCGCAGCCACCGTCGTGGATGCCTGCCAGAGCGACTTCATGCTGGTCGGAGGCGGTACCCCGTTCGACGCGCCCACTGTGGACCCCCGCGTCGGCTGCGAGCTCGGGTCGATCCCGGCCTATGCCGCCTCACCGGTCGCCAACCGAGCCGAGCTCCAAGCGCTCCCCCTCCGGGTGTCGCCAGAGGAGAGCAACGTCGGTCTCTACCGTCTGCTGCAGGACGAGTACGCAGACGAGTTTGAGAAGACCGGCATGCTCGCCATTGACGTGGAATCGCTGCTGCTCCCCTACGAAGCGACCCGCGACGGCATCGACCAGTCCGGCCTCGGCAACGTGGTCTCGTTCCAGAAGCTGCCACTGACCGTCGACGAGTACCGCACCTACGTCGAGCCGCTCGTCGACAAGGTGGACAACCTGGTCCCCTCGCCGGCGGACAACACCAACCTCTTCCAGGCCATGGTCGACGTGGGCTACGAGCCGGCGGTCATGACCGGCGCCGCGAACCTCTACAGCCCCGCCACCATCGAGTCCCTGAAGGCAACCGGCCTGGACGTCCCGTTCTACCTGGGGATGCCGACGTTCCCCTTGGAGCTTGCCGACCAGAACCCCACCGTGCAGAAGATGATCGAGCTTGAGAAGCAGGTCGATCCTGATGCTGAGATCAACAGCTCGGCATGGGCTGCCTGGCTGCTGTTCGCGCAATCTGCGACCGAATGCGGTGACGGCCTCACCGTCGATTGCGTCATCTCGAAGGCAACGAAGGACACCAAGTACACCGCCGGAGGCATTCTGGCTCCCGTCGATCTGTCCAACCCGACAGCAGCCACGCCGTGCGTCGCCGTCATGTCGGTCGACGCAAACGGGTTCGCCTACGAGGAGGACCTGACCCAACCGACCGACAGCATCTTCAACTGCGATCCCGACAACGTGATCAACCTCGAAGGCTGAGGCGACCGTGAGGGACTTCATCGCTTACACGATCACGGGTTTGGTGACCGGCGGCCTCTACGCGATCGTCGCCTGCGGACTGACGCTCACCTACACCACGACCGGCATCTTCAACTGGGCCCATGGGGCGATCGTCGCCGTGGGTGGGTTCGCCTACTGGCAGCTGGTCGTCGGCTGGGGTCTCCCGTGGCCGTTCGCAGCCGCCCTCTGCATCCTGGTGATCGGACCCTTGTTCGGAGCTGGGGTCGAGCGGGGCATCATGCACCGTCTCGAGGGAACCTCCGAGGCGATCCGCATGGTGGTCACCCTCGCTCTGATGCTGGGACTGTTGGCGACGATCAACTGGATCTGGGACCCCGCGGAGCTGCGCCGTGTGCCCAAGATGTTCCCCGGCGACGTGGTCACCATCTTCGGCCAGCGCATCCCCTACGACGACCTCGCGGTGATCGCGGCGGCATTGGTGGTCGCTCTCGTGCTGCGCTGGCTGCTCTACCGGACCCGGGCCGGCGTTGAGATGCGGGCGTCGGTCGACGACCGAGGACTGATGACCCTGGTCGGCGCATCGGTCGGTCGCACCGCAACCGTGGCGTGGATGATCGGGTCGACCCTGGCAGTGGTCGCCGGTGTGCTCATCGTCCCTGGCAGCAGCGTCGTGGCATCGAGCCTCGTGCTCCTGATCGTGAACGCCTACGCCGCAGCGGTCATCGGCAAGCTCAAGAGCCTGCCGATGACGTTCCTCGGAGCGATCATCCTTGGTCTGGCCTCCGCCTACGGCCAGGGCTACGTCGGCAGCCGTCAGGACTTCCCCGGCAACCAGTACCTCGTCGGCCTCGTCAACGCCTTGCCCGTCGTTGTCCTGTTCATCGCCTTGCAGCTCCTGCCCCAGGACCGGCTCCGTGGCAGCCGCCAGCTCCGCATCCGCGAGGTCTCCGTCCGCCCGAGCTGGCCAGGCGTCGCCGCCCTTGCCGGCGGCGCCGTCTTGGCCACGATCGCGGTGGCTCCGCTGCTCTCGCCCGGGGACCTGAACACCATGACCCGGGTCTGGGGCCTCGCCATCGTCGGCCTCTCCCTCGTGCCGCTCGTCGGCTACGCCGGGCGGCTCGCCGTCTGCCCATTGGCGTTCGCGGCGATCGGTGCCATGGCCGTGCACCACCTCACCCCGGGAGGAAGCCCCGCAGGGTTGGTGTGGGCGGGCGTACTCGGGGCGCTTGCCGGTGCTCTCGTCTCCTTGACCGCCATCCGGCTGTCGGGTCTGTACCTGGCCCTGGCCACAGCAGCGTTCGCGGTCATCGTCGACAGCTGGATCCTTCGCATGCCGTCCTTCACCGTGTTCGGATACGACCTCTGGCTCTTCGAGGGCGGGACCCTGGCCATCCGTCGATTCCGACTCCCAGGCATCGACACCCAGAGCGACCACGCCTTCTTCGTGTTCGGTGCGCTCGTCTTCGCCGTCCTCGCCGTCGTCGTCACCGCCGTCCGACGCAGCGACCTCGGACTGCGGCTCATCGCCCTCAGGGACAGCCCGGTCGCCTACGCCACCCTGGGGTTCAACCAACGCCAGGCGACCGTTGCGGTGTTCGCCCTCTCCGGATCGCTGGCCGCCATCGGCGGGGCCGTCTTCGGTGCGGCCATCCAACGACCCGCCCAGGATCCCTTCTCGTTCTTCAGTGGCCTCAGCGTGATCATCGCCGTCGTCATCGCCGGCGTCGGGTCCATCGGTAGCGCGATCGCCGCAGGAGTGTTCCTCGGCGGGCCGACCGTGGCGAACCTGTTCCCGAGCATCAGCCAGCTGTCGAACATCGCCATCGGTGCAGCCGGCGTCAACCTCGGCAACGAGCCCAACGGCGCCATGCCCAAGGTCCGCCAGGACTTCGAGCCTGTCGGGCGCCGCCAGGCCCGGGCCGTGTTGGGAGGAGGGCTGGCCGTCGTGGTCACCGCCTACGTGCTGGCGGTCACCGACACGATCGGCAACTGGCCGCTCGTAGCGGTTCTGATCGCCACCCTGATCGCCATGCCGGTGCTGGCCCGGGTGGTCTCGGCGACGGACACCCTCGCTGAGAGGGACCGCGTGGCTGACGGGCTCAGCGCCCCACCGGAGCTGTTGGGCCTCGCCCTTCCGGTCACCGACACGGACCGGCGGGTCCTGGAACGTGAGCTCGGCGTCTCGGACCTGGAACCGGCAGGGACGACCGATGCTTGAGGCCACCGAGATCACCGTCGACTTCGGCGGTCACCGTGCCCTCGACAGCGTGTCGATCGACGCCGCGCAGGGACTCGTGACCGGCCTGATCGGACCGAACGGCGCCGGGAAGACGACGCTGTTCAACGTCATCAGCGGCGTCCAACGCCCAACCAGAGGGCACGTGCAGCTCGACGGAGGACGTCTGGACTCCGCCCCCGTGCACCAGCGGGCGAAGCTCGGTCTGGGACGCACCTTCCAACGCCTCGAGATCTTCGGATCGCTCAGCGTCCGGGAGAACATCCGCACCGCCACCATCGCTCTGCCCCGCACGCGCCGTACTGCCGCCACCGACGAGCTGATCGAGCGCCTCGGCCTCGGGCGCCTGGCGGAGATGCGCGCCGACCAGCTCAGCACCGGAAGCGGCCGGCTCGTGGAGCTGGCCCGGTGCCTGGCCAGTGACCCGAAGGTGCTGCTGCTCGACGAACCAGCCTCGGGCCAAGACGACGAGGAGAGCCGACGGTTCGCCCAGATCCTCCGCGAGCTCGCCGCCGAAGGCCGGGCCATCCTCCTCGTCGAACACGACATGGACCTCGTCATGGGGGTCTGCGATCGCATCCACGTCTTGGACTTCGGACGCCTGCTGGCCAGCGGATCACCAGGTGAGATCCAGGCCGACCCGACGGTCCGCGCCGCGTATCTCGGCACGGAGGTCACCCCGTGACCGCACTGCTCGAACTCCGCGCCGGACGCGCCGCCCACGACGAGGTCGAGGTCCTGCACGGCATCGATCTCGCGGTGCAAACCGGGGAGATCCGGGCCGTGCTCGGCCCCAACGGTGCGGGCAAGACCACGCTGCTCAACGTGCTCGCCGGCATCCACCAGGTGTCCAGCGGCGACCTGATCTTCGGTGGACGGACCCTGACCGGCGTTGATCCGCTCGACTTGGCCCGCCGTGGTCTCTGCCTCGTCCCCGAAGGTCGAGGCGTCTTCCCGAACCTGACCGTCTCGGAGAACCTGTGGCTGCTCACGAACCTGGGGCTCTCCCGGGCACAGATCGAAGAGCGCGTGTTCGCCGCATTTCCCCGCCTCAAGGAACGACGCACCCAACTGGCCGGGAGCATGTCGGGCGGCGAACAACAGATGTTGGCCATGGGCCGCGCCGTCGCCACCGAGCCCTCCATCCTGCTCCTCGATGAGCTCTCCATGGGCTTGGCGCCGCTCGTGGTCGCCCAGCTCTTCGAGCTCGTCGCCGCGATCGCCGAGACCGGCGTCACGATCGTCGTCGTCGAGCAGTTCCTGCGCACCGTGCTCGACGTCGCCAACTCCGCCACCGTCCTGGCCGGAGGCCGGGTCGTGCTCGAAGGCGCACCCGACCGCATCGCCGATCAACTCCACTCCGCCTATCTGTCCGGCTCGACCGACGAGGAACAACCATGACCGACACCCCGCTCACCACCAGTGACGACGCCGCCGCCAAAGCCGATCGCTTCCTCGCCCAGCTGGGCGACGTCCGCGTCGACAGCAGCAGCCGCAACCGCAGCCTCGCCAAGCTCGGCATGGTCCTGCTCGTCGCAGGGGCCATCGTGGGGTGGCTCGCCGTCGTGCTCTCGCAGACGACGGACAACCCGCTCGACCAGTCCACCGACGTATCGCTCGGCATCGCCGGCATGACGACGTCGCTCATCGGGCTCGGCCTGTACCTGCGGTACTCCCTGGCGCAGTTCCTCCGGTTCTGGCTCCTCCGGCTGTCGCTCGACAGCGACCGCGCCTCCTGACGCAAGCACCGATGAGCGCCACCGAACCCTTGAGCACCCCCGAGCACCCCGATCTCGATGCGCTGCTGGGCCACCTGACCCTCGACGAGAAGGCTTCGCTCACCGGCGGTGACGACGTCTGGCACCTCCCGGCTCTGACCCCGCACGGCATCGGTCGCCTCAAGATGTCCGACGGGCCTTCCGGTGTCCGGGGCCAGCACATGGGAACCCGGCGTTCGCTCTCGTTCCCCTGTGGGATCGCCGTCGCTGCCACCTGGGACGTCGAGCTCGTCGGCCGCTATGGCGCCGCGCTCGCCGAGGAGGCCAGAGCCAAAGGTGTCCACCTGCTCCTCGGACCCACCGTCGGCATCGTCCGGACGCCGCTCGGCGGACGAACCTTCGAGTCCTTCTCCGAGGACCCGGTGCTGAGCGCCGAGTTGGCCGTCGCCTACGTGCGCGCCGTGCAGGCCGCAGGTGTCGGCTGCTGCGTGAAGCACTTCGCGCTCAACGACCAGGAGCTCGATCGGATGTCGATCAACGTCGAGGTCGACGAGCCGACGCTGCGCGAACTGCACCTGCCGGCCTTCGAAGCCGCCGTTCGCCGAGGCGGCGCCTGGTCGATCATGTCCGCCTACAACCGGTTCCGGGGCGCTTACTGCGGGGAGAACACGACACTTCTCACCGACATCCTGCGGACCGAGTGGGGGTTCGACGGCGTCGTCGTCTCCGACTGGTTCGGCACCCACAGCGTCGAAGCAGCCGAAGCCGGCCTCGACGTCGAGATGCCCGGGCCCGCCCAACACCTCGGAGCCGACCTCGCCACGGCAGTGCGCAACGGTGCCATCGACGAATCGTTGCTGGACGAGATCGCCCGACGAATCCTGCGACTCATCCAGCGAGTCGGCCTCGACGGCGAGCTTCCGCCGGCCGAAGAGCCCCAAGACCCGGAAGACGACAGCCGCCGCCCCATCGCACGTGAGCTGGCCATCGCAGGGACCGTCCTGCTCCGGAACGAGGACGTGCTCCCGATCATCCCATCGATCAAGCGCATCGCGCTGATCGGACCGTCCGCACGGCGACTCGAGACCGGGGGAGGAGGCAGCTCGCGAGTGGTCCCACGGCGCCAACTCGACCTGCTCGACGAACTGAGGACTCGCCTTCCAGGAGCGGAGATCGTCCACGAACCCGGCATCTCGATCGACCGAGGGGTGCCACTGCTCACCGACCACCTGATGCCCGCCGGCCTCCACATCGACTACTTCGCCAGCCCGAGGGACACCGCCCCGGTCGCGTCGGAGTCGCTCCACGGCGGCCGCATGATCGCCCTTGGCGACCCGGTCCCCGGCGTGCCCGTCGGGACCCACACCGGCCGGGCCACCGGCACCGTCACCGCAGACCTGCCGGGCACCTGGATCTTCGGCCTGACCTCGACCGGCACCGCCCGGCTGCTCATCGATGGCGAACCACTGCTCGACACTGCAACGGCCACCAAGGGAGGCTCGTTCTTCGGACTCGGAACCCACCAGATCATCGCCGAGGTCGAGCTCGCCGCCGGCCGACAGCTCGAACTCAGCATCGAGTACGAATCAACCGGCGAACCCATCGCCGGCTTCGAGATCGGACTCGCCCGCCCCCACGACCCGGACATGATGGACCGGGCGCTGGCCGCCGCCGCCGAGGCCGACCTGACCATCGTCGTCGTCGGTTCCACCTCCCAGTGGGAGACCGAGGGCACCGACCGATCCGACCTTCGCCTCGTCGGTGACCAGGACCAGCTGGTCGCCAACATCGCCGCAGTGAACCCCCGCACCGTCGTGGTCCTGAACGGCGGATCCCCCGTCGAGATGCCATGGATCGACGACATCGGGGCGCTGCTCGTCGCCTGGTACCCCGGCGAAGAAGGCGCCCCGGCCCTGGCCTCGATCCTCGTCGGCGAGAGCGACCCCGGAGGTCGACTCCCGCTGACCTTCCCTCGCCGCATCGAAGACAACGCCACCCACGGCGACTGGTACCCCGGCCAGGACGGAACGGTCACCTACGGCGAAGGCCTGCTCGTCGGCTACCGCCACCACGACACCAACGATGTCGACCCGTTGTTCCCATTCGGCGCCGGCCGCTCTTACACCGACTTCGACCACGGCGACGCAGCCGTCGAGCAGGACGGCTACGACATCACCATCACGGTGCCCGTCACCAACATCGGTCCGCGGCAAGGGCGTGAGGTCGTGCAGCTCTACCTCGGACGCCCAGCTGCGCCCGCAAGCCGACCGGTGCGTGAGCTGAAGGGCTTCGCACCCATCGACCTCGACCCCGGCGAGCAGGGAACCGTCACCATGCGGCTCGATGAGCGATCCTTGGCCTGGTGGGACACCGACGCCCACGACTGGAGGGTGATGCCCGGCACCGCCGAGCTCTCCATCGGCGCCTCGTCCCGCGACCTCCGCCAGACCGTCCGAGTAGAGCTCCCGTGACCGCCAGGCACGAGATGGATCAGTGATCGGGATGAACGTCGAAACCTCCGCCGCCAGCGAGCAGCCGTTGGCTGCTGCGCTGGCGGCGGCCCCGGGTCTCGTCGAGCTCACCACCGAACCGCTTCGAGCCGCTGCGGACCTGGCGCGACTCGTGGCGCTCTCACCGTTTCTGAGGCTTGCCCCGCAGGGCGACGGCCACCCGGTCCTGGTGGTACCTGGCTTTCTCGCCGAGGACTGGACCACGGTGCCGATGCGGACCTACCTGCGGTCGCTCGGCTACCCGGCCTACCGCTGGCGGCTCGGTCGCAACATCGGGCCGACCGACGATGTGGTGAGCGGCATCGAGTGGTCCGTCAAACGGCTCAGCGAGATGCACGGGACGAAGGTCACCTTGATCGGCTGGAGCCTCGGCGGCGTGATGGCACGCGAAGTGAGCCGCACGGCACCCGACGCGATCCGCCAGGTCATCACCCTCGGCAGCCCGTTCGGGATGGAGGACCCACGTCAGTCCCGGATCAGCAACGTGTACGCCCGCTACCTCGACTACCACGCTGAGCAGTGCCGCTTCGGCGTCACGTTCGTCCCGAGCCGCGAACCACTGGCCGTGCCCTCCACCACCATCTACACCCGCTCGGACGGGATCGTCGCCTGGCACACCTGCGTCCAACGGGTCGACCGGCACAGCGAGAACATCGAAGTGACCGGCGCGCACTGCGGGCTCGGCCACAACGCCGCAGCCCTCCTGGCCATCGGCGATCGACTTGCAGAGCCCGACGATGGCTGGCGACCGTTCAGGCCGCCGACCATCGTTCGCCGCTGGTATCCGAAGGCCGTCAAGGGATGAGCGTCACCCAAGCCAACGCTGACGGACGGACACGCCAGACGCGAGGCGCAGCCCGGCGCCGGGAGATCCTCGCCGAGACCGCATCGGTACTGGTCGCCAGGGGGTATCGAGGAACGAGCCTCTCGGACATCGCTGAGCGGGTCAACATGAGCCACCAGGGCCTCCTGTACTACTTCGGCACAAAGGACCGCCTGCTCCAAGAGGCCGTCGCTGAACGCGGACGAGTCGAGAGCGATGCAATCGCTGCGGCGTTTCGCTCCGATGACGCATCGATCAGTCGCTTGCCCGACCTCCTCCGGGCAATGGCGGCGCAAGGAGCGACCGGCCGCCTGTTCGTCGTACTCGCCCCAGAGAACCTGGACGAAGCGGATCCCCTCCACGGGTTCTTCGTCGACCGGTATGCGCGAGCACGACAGCTGGTTGCCGATGTGGTGCGAGGCGACATCGAACGAGGGTCGCTCCGGCGGGACATCGACGTCGACCAGGTCGCGATCGAGGTCGTGGCCGTCCTGCTCGGCCTCGAGGTGCAGTGGGTGATGGACCCGGAGCAGGTGGACCATGTCAGCGCCGTCGAGACCTATGCGCAAGACCTCGTGCAACAGCTAGCGACCGTGACGCTCTGATGGCGGCAGCGCACGGTCACGGTCAGTGTCGCGCCGTCCTCTGGGGCAGCAGACGCAGCACGGATCCCTCCCCTCGTCCTGGCAGTCGACGCAGGGGCCCGCTGGTGCCCGGGGCCGTTCTCCGACGGCAAGGCACCCCACCCTCGGAACCGAACGCCACCCATGAAAGGCCGGACCCATGTCCGCAACCCCCATCGAACACCGACTCCCGCCCGAGCGAGGTCGGCCGCTGTTCGGAGCCATCGGCTACGCCATCCGCGCCGCCAAGGCGCTCCCGGCCCCAGCCCGCGAACGACTGCTCGACGCAGTGACCGGCGGGGTGAGCACGAACCTCCCGCCTTTCCCGGATGTGCTGCGCCTCGTCGAAGCGGCTAGGGGCGCACCCGACGGGACGCGCTGGCAGCAGCGCCTCCTCGACGAGCGACCCAACCTCCGAGCAGTCCGAACCCAAGACATCGACGACGGCACCGTTCGCGCCCGCCTCTACCTGCCCCCGCAGGACGCGCCGGCCGCCACCAGTGCCTTCGTGTGGATCCACGGAGGCGCCTTCGTCCTCGGATCGCTCGACGCCCGAGAAGCCCACTGGGTCGCCATCGAACTGGCCGCCGCCGGCATCACCGTCCTCTCCGTCGAGTACCGCATGTGCATCGACGGCGTCCACTTCCCGGCTCCGCACGACGACGCCATGGCCGCCTGGACCTGGGCCACCGAGCACGACGACCGCCTCGGCGTCACCGCAGACCAGCTGCACCTCGGTGGCGCCAGTGCCGGCGCCTGCATCGCCGCTGGAGTGGCGCTGCGCCTCCGCGACGAAGGCCAGCAGGCCCCGGCCTCGCTCTACCTCGCCTACCCCGTGCTCGAAGGCCACCTCCCGGAAGCCACGCCAGAGATGACCGCAGGCCTCGGCGACGCAAGGGTGCCCGCCGACGAGTGGATCGCCGACATGTTCTCCAACTGGGCAGGCCCCGCATCCTGGAGCGACCCGTACGTCTCGCCCGGGCTCACCGATCCGACCGGACTCCCGCCCACCTACGTCCTCACCTGCGGTCGGGACTCGCTGCGCCGCAGCAGCGAGCCCTACGTCGACCGCCTCCGCGCCGCAGGCGTTCCCGTCTGGCACGACATCTCCGAAGACTCCGAACACGCAACCTTCGACCGCCTCGGCACCCCCGACGCCGAGCACCACCTCGAACGACTCCAATCCTGGCTCGCAGCCAGCGGAAACCCGACCTGGGAGCAGGCATGACCACCCGAAACGCCACCGCCACCAATCCGGCCCGGACGACGGCCCCAAGGGTTCGCATCTGGCGGATCCTCTTTGCCGCGATCACCGTCGTGGCCGTCGCAGCTGCGTGCAGCAGCGAATCGGACGGCGTTGGTTCTGCACCAACGACGAAGGCCCCGGCGGAGACCACAACCGCACCGTCGACGGCCCCCACGTCCGCAGCGACGCTCGTCGAGCCAGGCAGCCGGTACGTCTCGCTCGGTAGCTCCTTCGCCGCCGGCGCCGGCCTCCCCACCCAGTCGGAGGTGTGCGGCCGCTCCGACCAGAACTACCCGCACCTCGTCGCCCAGGAACTGGACCTCGACCTCGTCGACGCCAGCTGCGGTGGCGCCGTCACCGCAAACGTCCTCGACCAGCCTCAGGGAGACGAACCGCCCCAGATCGATGCCCTCGACGCCGATACCAGGCTCGTCACCCTCACCGTCGGCGGCAACGACATCCAGTACGCCCTCAACAGCTACCTCTGCGGCTCACAGCCGACCGACTGCGTGCCAACGCTCGACACGGCGACGATCGACGCAGCAGTGGCCGACCTGCCGAACCGTCTGGGCGCACTCTTCGACGCCATCGAGCAACGTTCGCCGGAGGCCGAGGTCATCCTCGTGACCTATCCGCAGGTGGTCCCGGACGACGATGCCAGCTGCGCTGCACTCGAGTTCGCTTCCGACGAAGCCGCCTACTTGAGCGACATCGGGAAGCGCCTCGACGCTGCCTTCCGCAGCGCGGTCGCCGACACCGACGTCCTCCTGGTGGACGCCTACACCGCCAGCGCCGATCACGGGCCGTGCTCCGACGACCCGTGGATGACCGGACTCGAGTTGGGAGCTGAGGGCGCGCCCTACCACCCGACCGCTGCTGGGCATCAGGGCATGGCCGACCTCGTGCTCAAAGCGGTGAACGCCGGTGGGTGACGAGCGGCAGGACCCGGACTCCCGTAGGCAAGCAGATCACCCGTATTCGGCCGGCGGCCCTGTCGTGACCGAGGGCCTCCACCTCGAACCGGCAGTGAAGGCTGTCGTCACCCTTCTGGGCCCGGCCGCCAAGGTCGACCGCTCCATCCCGTTCCGGCGCCGACGAGAAGATGCCGCGACCGCAGCTCGACGATTCGGACGACTGATCATGCCGTCGGGGCCCAAGCTGCTGGAGGAGACCACCGGGATGGTCGAGGTGGCAGGCGGCCGCATCTTGGTACGCATCTACCGACCGGCCCCAGGACCCCTACCGGTCCACCTCTTCATCCACGGAGGCGGTTGGTGCGTCGGAACTCTCGACGAGCGGGACCCGCGCTGTCGCCAGATCGCGAAGCACGCCAACTGCGTCGTCGTATCGATCGACTACCGACTCGCCCCCGAGAACGCCTTCCCGACGGGCCTGGAGGACTGCTACCGCGTCCTCAGATGGGTCGTCGACGAGCGCGATCGGTTCGGCCTCGACACCGACCGCATCTCCGTGGGAGGCGAGTCCGCCGGCGCGAACCTCGCCGCTGCCCTCTGCATCCTCACCCAGGATCGGGGCGGCCCGCCTGTCCACTACCAGTGGCTCGACGCCCCCGTAACCGACCTTCGTCTCGGCCAACCGGCCATGCTCTCCACCCCCGAGGGCTACCTGCTGCACCGCGACGACATGGCGGAGTACCGAGACGCGTACCTCACCGAACCCGGCCAGCAACTCGACCCCCTCGTCTCGCCGCTGCTCGTCGCGGACGCCTCCGGCCTCCCGCCCGCCTGGATCACGACCTGCGGGGCGGATCCCCTCCGTGACGATGGTCGGGCCTACGCCGCTCTTCTTTCGGGAGCCGGCGTGCCCGTCACCCACCGGCACCTTCCCGGTCACGTCCACCCGTCGTTCGGGTTCACCAGGATCCGGTCGGCCGCCGCCCACGAACGCGACGCCATCAGGGCGCTCCGCACCGCCCTGCACGTCGACTCGTCGGCATGACCCATCCCGATCCGGCGTCGACTTGCCTTTCATAACCCGAAGGTCGCAGGTTGAAATCCTGCCCCCGCCACCATCGTAGGTACGAAAGCCCAGGTCGCTGACCTGGGCTTTGGGGTTCGATCAGCGTGCGGAGTGACGATGGCGAAGCAGCGACACCTGCGGCCAGGCGTCCGCCTCGACGATGACGATGTCGTGGTGGTCCGGGGTGGGAACCTTGACCCGGAGATCCTGCGCGCTGATGCGACTCGGTACCACGCGATCTACGGCGACTACGGCATCTCCGTGTTCGCGGCTCCTGATGTCGCCGTCGACGAGCTCGCGCAGCAGGCTCCGCTGATCAGGTTCGAGGTCCTGACGCTGGTCCGCGTTGGCGTGCTCAGAACCGCCGGGTTCCGGCTGGAGCCCACGGGGCGGAACCCGAGGCACTTCACCGTGGCCTTCGGCGACCTCGAAACAGGCATCGAGGAACTGCGGCGCTGCGAGCATCGCAGTTGGGTGAACCCGTATCATGAGGACTGACCAGAAGGGTGGTGACCGATGGATGATCTCGATCTCGTAGCCGACCTCAACGCTCAGGATGACGACGGCCTCGGCTGGTCAACGCTCGTTGATGCCCACACACCTGAGCGAGTCGAGGTGGGTGCGATGCTGCTCGCTGGCAACAGCCAGGCCCAGGCCGTGGTGCGGGTCGTGGCCGTCGACGACGACGGTCAGGTCCACTTCTCGATCCTGCCCGGCTCGGTGGCCAAGAACCGCCATCTGCTCGACCGAACGGTGGCCTGAGGGCTTCTACAGTTCTTTCTACAGTGCCACCCGGTACGGGACCACACGGGCAGGGCCGGTCCGGTAGGTCCAGTCCGCGAAACCCCAGCTCAGCGGTACAGCGAGGTGCAGGACGGTACGGGCTGACACCCTGACCATCTCGCTCATAACCCGAAGGTCGCAGGTTCAAATCGCTGCCCCCGCCACCAACTTGTGCGTGAAGGTCCAGGTCAGCGACCTGGGCCTTCGTCGTTGTCGGAGCGTTCTACCGGGTTTGGGTGGTGTTCTCCCGGGTGTTCAACCGGCTTTGGGGAGCGCGGGGTTTTCGGTGGCGCCCGGTGTGAGGAGTGCTTCGAAGACTCGGGCGGCGTCGGCGCCCATGCCGGGGTAGGTGTGCTGGTAGGTCTCGACGGTGAACACGAACTGGGCGTGGCCGAGGCGTTCGGACACGACCTTGGCGTTGACGCCGGATGCGATGAGCAGGCTGCCATGGGTGTGGCGCAGGTCGTGCAGCCGGATGACTGGCACGGGGCGCGGCGCACGATGCGGTCGAAGGTCTGACTGATCGAGTGAGGGTGTACGGGTTCGCCGGTCGCGGTGGTGAACATCCATCCGGGGTCGTCGATGCCGATGGCGGTGTACTCGGAGGCTTGGAGTGCCCGCCAGCCTGCGAGGACCCCGAGCGTGGTCTGGTCGAGATTGATACAGCGGCGGGAGTTGTCGGTCTTGCCGCGGGATTCGTGGAGCTCGTAGCCGACGGCGACGAGCCCGCGGTTGATCGACAGGCGGGCGTGGTCGATGTCGAGGTCGGTCCAGCGCAGGCCGAGCAGTTCGTTGCAGCGGATGCCGGTGTTGGCGGATAGCCATAGGGCTGGGAACAGTCGGTGTCCAGCGGCGGCGCGCAGGAACGCCTGCAGTTCAGTAGCGGTCCAGGCCTTCTGCTCGATCTTGGGAATGGACCGCAGCTTGGGCGCGGACGCGGCCAGCGCGACGTTGCGGGTCACGAGCCTGCGACGGAGTGCGTGGTCGAGGGCGCCGCGGATGATCAGGTGCACCTCGTAGACGGTCTTGGGGGCCAGGGGCCTGGTCTCGTCGGTGGGGTGCAGCATTGAGTCGTAGAGCCTTTCGAGGTCCTCGGGGCGCAGCCGGCGGAGCCGCTTCCGTCCGAGGGTCGGCAGGATGTGGCGCTCGGTCTTGTGGACGTAGCTGCGATGGGTGCTGACGCGTAGTTCGAGCCGTTTGGCGGGGAGCCATTGGCGTGTGAGGTAGGCACCAAAGGTGAGCGACCGGACCTCGTCGTTGCGGCCGTCGCGCTCGGCAGCGAGCCGCGCCACGAGCGCCTCGGCTTCGGTGCGATCGGTGCCGGCGGGATGCCAGCTGCGACGCTCCTTGCCGGTGACGGGGTCGAGTCCTTCGTAGATCACGGCGTAGTAGCGGTCTCGCTTGCGGGCAACGTGTCCCTGCATGGCAGATTCTCCTTGTTCTCCCGGATCCGGACGGTCCGGAACCCGGTAGAACGATCGTTAGAACTGGTGCACACGAATGTCGAGCAGGACGGCACATCTCACAAATCCGCAGGTCAACGGCTCAGAGGCGACGTCGAGCAGCTCGGTAGAATGAGTGCGCGGCCGCAGCAGGGGTTGCGAATCTTTCGAATTGACCATACATTCTGGGAAAGTCGAGAAGGAGAACCGGCATGTCGACACCCACGATCGAACGAACCGTCCTGCCGCCGGCTGAACCGTTGGGAGCCCTTGTGGCGATGCTCGATGGGTTCGGCGCGGAGCCGACCACGACGTTGTCGGGCCCCAACGGAGAGCATCTGGTGCTGCCGCCGGAGGTGTTCGAGGTGTTGCGCGATGTGGTCGATGCGATGGCGCAGGGCCAAGCGGTGACGATCGCGCCCGTTCACCAACGGCTCACCACCCAGGAGGCGGCCGACCTGCTCGGGGTCAGCCGTCCCACGGTGGTGAAGCTGCTCGAGTCTGGTGAGATCCCGTTCGAACAGCCCGGCCGCCACCGTCGTGTCCGCCTCGCAGACGTCCTTGCGTATCGCGAGCGGGCATCGGTTGACCGGCGCGCCGCGCTCGACCGGATGGTCGAGATCGCCGACGAAGCCGACCTCTACGAGCGGACCGCCACGCCCAAGCGCACCCGGTAAGTCTTCATGACGTTCTCCGTGGTGCTCGACACCTGCGCCCTGTACCCGGCGCACCTCCGCGACACCATGCTCCGGCTGACCGAGCGAGGTCTGTACCGGGCGCTGTGGTCAGCCGACATCATCGAGGAGCTGCGCCGGAACCTGATCGAGGTGGTTGACCCGTCCGCCGTCGCCTATCTACTCGGTCAGATGACAGCTGCGTTCCCCGATGCCGAGGTGACTGGCTATCAGTCGCTCATCGATGGGCTGACCTGCGACCCGAAGGACCGCCACGTCCTCGCGGCGGCGGTGAGGGCCAACGCCGGAGCGATCGTCACCTTCAACACCACCGACTTCCCCGACCACAGCACTGACCCGTACGCGATCGAGGTCATCCACCCCGATACCTTCCTTCTCGATCTGCTCGACCTTGCGCCCGGCGCAGTGGTCGACGAGTTGTCGCGACAAGCAGCCGCCAATTGCCGGGTTCCGAGAACGCTCCCCCAAGTCCTCGAAGCCCACGAACGGGCCGGGGCACCTGCGTTCGCTGACGAGGTCCGACGTCGCACGGCCAGATCGGGCTGATCGGCGGAGGGCCACACCGGTCATGCGTCCGAGAGGAGGCCGATCGACGGCGCGGGTCGGGCCAATCCCAGCTTCGTCGTCACACCCCCTCCGGAGCGTGGTGACGCGGGACATGGGATCGGGCCAGGGCACCGATCGCTCCGCCCTGGCGTCTCGCGGGGCCTTTGGCTAGATCCTCCTCATCAGGTTGCTCAGCAGCGCCCCCGCCACTATTGGTCGATGCCGAGCCAGCGGCGGTAGGCGTCGGTGAGGCGGGCGAACCGCTGCTGACCCGCGTCGATGTCGAGGAGCGACACGGCCCAGGTCCGGTGGTCGCGTTGGACCGTTGCGGTGAGGCCGCGGCGTTCGTCGCCGTCGAAGTCGACCTCGGACACGGTGACCTCGGCACCGACGACCGAAGCTGTCACGGGGAACTGGATGTGGTCCTCGAACGCCTGGCGGAACGACCAGTAGCCCTCGTCGTCATAGGCGTCGACGGTGATCCGCTCGATCAGGTCGTCGAGGTCCGGTTCGTCGAGGTCCAGCCACCCCTCGTCGTCAGAAGGCATCGGTCTCAGCTTTTGGAGCGGTCTTCGGTGGTGTCGGACGTCGTCGGGTCTTGGGGACGTCGAAGCCCAACGTGGTGTAGGCGGGGAGCCGTTTGGTGTGCATGCGGTCGAGGACCGGGATGCGACCGTCGACGTAGTCGTGAAGCTCGACGTGGTGCTTGCCTTCGTGGCTGCGCAGCAGCCTCCCGACGTACTGGACGACCCGTCCTTTGAACGCGAGCGGGAAGGCCAGGAAGAGGGTGTCGAGCTCGGGCCAGTCGAAGCCCTCGCCGAGGTAGGAGCCGGTGGCAACGAGCACGATCCCCGCCTCGGGATCGCGGGCGGCGATGGCGTCGCTCACCGCGGCGCGCGCCTTCTTGCCGAGGCCGCCCTTGAGGACGAGCGCGGTGTCGCCGAGTGCGGCGAGCCCGGCGACGATCGCGTCGATGTGCTCGGTGCGTTGGGTGAGCACGAGGCAGGTCCGACCGGACGCGCACGCGTCGTGGACATCGCGGCAGATCTGGTCGGTGCGCTGCTGGTCCTCGCTGATCGAGCGGAAGACCTGTTGGATGTGCGCGGCCTCTTCCTCCGACACCTCGATGTCGGTCTGGTGGACGACGAGCTCTCGGCGGACGAGCTCGGTGCCCTCGACCGCGGCGGGTGTGATCTCGTGTCGGGTGGGCCCGCACTGGAACGCGATGAGCGCTTCAAGCTTGTCCCGCCGGTACGGGGTGGCGGTCAGCCCGAGCCACCGTCGGGTCCAAGCTGTGCGCATGCAGGTGGTGAACGACACGGCGGGGAGGTGGTGGCACTCGTCGACCACGATCAACCCGTAGCGGTCGAACAGGGACGGGTCATCGCGCCGGGCGAGGCTCTGGATCATCGCGATGTCGATGATCCCGGCCGGCTTGTTGCGGCCCCCGCCGATCTGGCCGACGTCGGTGGGGCCGACGCCGAGGTGGTCGTGCAGCCGCGAGCGCCACTGGTCGACCAACTCCTTGCGATCCACCACGACAAGGGTGGGCGTCCGGTGGTGAGCGATGACCGCGCAGGCCATGACGGTCTTGCCCGCACCAGGCGGTGCGACGAGGACGCCGAGTTCGTGATCGACCAGGTCCGCTACCGCGGTCACCTGCTGGGGTCGCAACCTCCCCTGAAACTCGAAGTCCGTCGGAGGTGGCTCGGGCCGGTCGTCGATGATCTCGAGCGTGCTGCCGAGATCGTTGAACAAGCCCTCGACCTTGCCAGCCAGGCCCCGGGGCAGGTGCAGCCATTCGAGGTCCTCGCGGTAGGCGCTGATGTAGCGAGGGGTGTCCCAGGTGGAGAACCGCATGCGCTGCTTCTCGAAGAACTCGGGGTTGGCGATCGACCCGAGGTGCTTCAGCGCGGCGACCACCGCCGGCGGCAGACCGGCCCGTTCGATCGACAGCTCGGCTCCGAGTCGGGCCCGCACCACCGGCGGAGGCGGCGGGCCACCGGCCTTGGCCAAGTCGGCCAGTGAGAGTGCCGGTCCGGTGTCGACCGGGCGAAGCGTCTCGGCGAGCGCCTCCACCGCATCGGGTGCCATGCGAGCGACCGATGACAAGAACGCCCACTGGTCGGGCCACGGCTCCATGGTCGTCGGGTCGAGGAACACTGTCGTGCCCCGGGCGGCGCAGTCACCGTGGAGCGGGAGGGCGATCAGGTTCCCGAACCCGGCCTTGGGCAGGAAGTCCTGCGATGGGAAGAACCGGTCATAGCTCGACAGGTCCAGTTCGGCCCGCGCGGTCATCGCCTGGCGCAACAGCGCCGCTCCCATTGCACGGGCGGCCGACGCGGGTGCCGGAGCGGTGAAGAAGACCCACACGTGAGCCCCGTTGCCCGACCGCGATCGCTCCAGCGCGGCGGGAACCCCGTTGCGGTGGCAGGCGTCGAGGTAGGCGAGCGCGTCGAGCGCCCAGGTGCCCTTGTCGAAATCACACGCCAACAAGGTGCACGTGTCGCCTCGTAGCAGCGGATAGATCCCAACCGTCTGTTCGCCTCGCAGGTGCGCGGCGAACACCTCGTCGGTCAACGGGAGGTGGTCCCTCGGCGGGCGCCCCTTCGACCAGCGTCCCTTCGTCGCCGGCGACCAGCCGGACTTGCCGCTCGACGCGCTCTCCCAACGATGGGCGTACACATCAGAGCGAGCCCCGAACAGCGACCGGAACCAGCCGAGCTTGTCCTCCCGTGGGGATGAGTTGTCCACGACGGGCTGTGTCGCCGGCTCGGTGAGCAACGTCGGTGCCCACGCTTCGGCGTGACCCTCTCGGGGTCGGTCGTCGAGCCCCAGCAGGCCGCGGAGGCGGGCGTTCTCTACCCGCAACGCCTCGACCTCTCGCTGGAGGCCCTTGGCGGAGTCTCTTTCCCCAGGGTGGTCGGGGCTCATCAGCCGCGTGTGGTCACGGCAGGTCGGTCCAGTCGGGCCAGTGGCCGTCGGCCGACTGAGGTGGGATCTCCACGCCGAGCTTCGTCGCGAGATCCAGGACGTCACGGGCCAGCTCATACGGTACGTCCTCGCCGGCGTAGGCCAACACGGTGCCCCTCTCCGGCTCACGCATCCGGTACAGGCCCGCGACGATTCCGACTGCCAACATCGTCGCGGCGTCGGCGGATCCCAGCGTCGCCCTGCGCTCGACATCCGATCGGAACGGCTCGATCACTTCCTCGACGAGCTCCCACGCCGCGTCGACCTCGTGGACGTAGCCACGGCCCCGGACCCGTCCGGCGCGTGAGCCGAGCGCGTCCAGCGGGATCTCAACCAGTGCAACCTCGACCTGGGCGGCGATGTCGTCGATCGACACCGACGAGAGCAGCTCGGCAGCGAGCCGCTCGGCTTCGACCGCCAGCTCGGGATGCTGCCCAACCAACGCGTCCAACACCTGCCTGCGCTCGCCTGGGGTCAACGAGCTGAGCGTTGTCGGCTTCTTCGACCGTCTCGCTGCTGAGGGGAGCGCCACCGGTGCAATCTACGACGCCATCAACCGTCAGGGGCCGACCTGCAGCGAGCCCGGTGGACTTCTACACTTCTTCTACACTGCGGGCCGGTATCGGCTGGTCCGCAGTGGTACGGACCGGTACGGCGCATGCGCGAAACCGCAGCCCAGAGGTACGAAACGGGACAAGGCGGGACCACACGGCACGTTGAGGATCGTTCTCATAACCCGAAGGTCGCAGGTTCAAATCCTGCCCCCGCCACCATCGAGAATCCCAGGTCAGAGGCCCTTTCCGAGTCACTCGGGAAGGGCTTCCTGGTTCCTCGGGGCGGTTCTCCTGCAGCGATCCCTACACTCCGGATCTTCGACGAAGGACAGGACCCCGGCGGCGTTGGAGTAGAGCGGCACGCCCAGCCCGACGGCGATCGGGACCCCGCGCGGGCCACCCGTCCGGGCGGCGAACCAGTCCTCGGGTGCCCATCCGTGGATCGCCGCGCCGAGGGCGATGCCGACGAGCAGGTAGGGCCACACCTTGCCGACGATGGAGACGACTTCCTCGCGGGCCATGGTGAGGGGTCGTCCCAGGACAGGCCCAGGGAGGGTCGACGACCTTGCCGCGCAGCTTGGTCTCGAACACGAACGGCTCGACCCATCGCTCCCGCCACGAGGGTGATGACGAGTCCCGAGCTGATGTGGAGCGCGGTGATCTGCCCACCCGAAGAGGCCGAAGAGCATGACGATGGCGACCTCGTCGACCATCGGTGATGGGCGTGGTCATCGGGCGAAGGCTCCTGGGCCGGCGGCAGGCCGACCGGGCACCAGCTCCATCCAGACGACGGTGGCGGTCCAGGAGCACCGCCGTCGGGACCTGGCGCGACGGGCCGAGTCTGAGGACGGGTCAGGAGCAGGTGGAGCTGGTGCAGCCGGCTTCGGTGCGCTTGTCGTGGCTCAGGAGCGGGCAGATGGGGCAGATGTCGGCAGCGCCGGTGACCAGGGGGAGCAGGCCGAACGCGGCCAGCGCCCACCCGACGGGGCTGGCGAGCCAGATCCCCGTGGTGATGAGCGCGACGCCCATCACCACGCGGACGGCTCGTCCTGCGGTCGTGGCCATGAACCGGACGAACTGCACGGTGAGATCCTTCAGTGGGAGAAGTGGATGGTGGGGAGGATGCGGTCGAGCCAGCGGGGCAGCCACCAGTTGCGCTCGCCGAGCAGGCCCATGATCGACGGCACGAGCATCATGCGGACCACGGTGGCGTCGAGGAGGACGGCGACGGCGAGGGTGATGCCGAGCTCGGTGGGCGGGATGGGTCCGGTGACGCCGAAGGCGATGAACACGACGATCATGATGAGGGCGGCATTGGTGATGGGCCGTCCGGTCTTGGCGATGCCTTCGCGGATGGCGAGCTGGGTGTCGCCGGTGGCTTCGTAGCGCTCGCGGATCGCGGCCAGCAGGAACAGCTGGTAGTCCATCGAGAGCCCGAAGAGCAGGGCGAAGAAGAAGAGTGGCGCCCAGGCGTCGACGAACCCCTGGTGCTGGATGCCGATGAGGTTCGCTCCCCAGCCGTGCTGGAAGACCAGGGTGGCGAAGCCGAAGCTGGCGCCCACGCTGACCAGGTTGAGCAGCACCGACGACAGGGCGATGGTGAGGCTGCGGAAGACGACGAGCAGCAGCACGAAGGCCACCAGCATGATGAGGCCGATGGCCAGAGGGGCCTTCCCCGTGAGGCTGGCGGTGAGGTCGTGGTTCTGCGCAGCTGGTCCGCCCACGTTGGCGGTGGGCACGGCGTCGCCGATCTCGGACCGAAGTCGGCCGACCATGTCCGAGGTGGCCTGGTCGTCGACGGCGGTGCCCCCGACGATGCGGACGACCGTGTTGCCCGATGCTGCAGGTTCGGCAGCGATCTGGGCGTTGACCACGTTGGCGTCGGCGGAGGCGATGTCCACCACCGGCTGAGCCTGGTCAGCGGGCACCGTCACGAACAGCGGCGCAGCGGCGCCGGGACCGAACGACTCGACGAGCATGTCGTAGCCGTCGCGGCTCGACCGGCCTTCGTCGACGACCCGAGCCCCTGGCATGCCCAGGTGCATGCCGACGGCAGGGGAGGCGAGCAGCAGCAGGAGCGCCAAGCCGGCGAACAGCGTCCGGCCCGGGTGGCGGAGCGCGTGTCCTGTCCAGCGGGCCCACCGGCCCTCCGCGGCGCGGTCGGGGTCGTCCTCGGCCTTGGTCACGAGGACCCGGTCACCCAGTGAGACCAAGACGGCCGGAAGCAACGTGAGCGAGGCGAACGCCACCGCGACGACGGCGAAGATCATGCCGAGGGCCATGGAGCGGAACACCATGACGGGCACCACGAACACCGCAGCGAGGGACAGGACCACGGCCAGTGCGGACAGGAAGACGGCCTTGCCGGCGGTGCTGAGCGTGTTGCCGATGGCGTCTTCGGCGCCGAGCCCATCCTCTCGTTCCTCCCGGTAGCGGGAGACGATGAAGAGGCTGTAGTCGATGCCGACGGCGAGGCCGATCATCATCGAGAAGTTCATCGACCACACCGAGACCGGCGTCGTGGTGCCGAAGAGGTGGATGGCTGCGAACCCCACCGCGATGCCCGCCAGCGCCAACATGAGGGGCAGCCCGGCGGCGACCGCGGACCCGAACGCGACGAGCAGCAGGATGATCGTGGGGATGCCCGAGAGGAGCTCCGCCTTGTGCAGCGCCTCCTCGTTGCTCTTGTTGAAGTCGCTCCAGACCGCCCACTCACCGGTCACCTCGGCCCGGGCCCCGTCGGGCAGCGCGGCGTTGTCGACGTGGTCGATGAGGTGCTCAGCCGCCACGGGAAGGTCCGCGTCCGACGTGGCATCGAGCTGCACGGGGATGAGCACGGTCGTTGCGTCCGGCGAGACGAGACCGGCTTCGGCCGGGCGGGTCAACGGGTCGACCACCGCGGCCGCCCCGGGTGCGCCCTGCAGGTCGGCGACGAGCGCCTTCACGCCGGCAGGGTCGGCCGCGACGGGGGTGTCCTGGCGGTAGACGACGACCGCCGCCTCCGCTCCCAGCCCGGGGAAGTCCTTCCGCAGCTCGTTGCGGACCTTCACCGAGGTCGAGCCTTGGGCCTCCCACCCAGCACCGGACAACGCGCCCGTGAGGGTGAGGGCCAGGGGCGCCGCCAGCAGGGTCGCCACGAGCCACACCAGCATCACGGTCTTGCGGCGGCGGGCGGAGAACCGTGCGAGCCGGGCGAACCATGCCTCCCTCGCGGTCGGAGAATCGCTGTCGGGAGCAGCCGGGGGCGTGGTGGAGGTGGTGGTCACGGATGGGCCTCACATCGTTGAGCGGGGTACCCCTGCGGGTATCTCATATACCCTAGGGGGTATGCAGGAGGTCCACAACCATGCGATCTCCGAGCGCGGGATCCGCGGCTGCACCTGAGAGAGGGAGCACCCCATGGCTGACACCATCGAGAAGGTCTCCATCATCGTGTCGCAGGGATCCCTCGAAGGGATCTACCCGGCGCTGATCATGGCCAACGGCGCCCGAGCCGAGGGCATCGCGCCAACCTGTTGTCCACGTTCCTCGGACTGGATGCGATCCACGAGAAGCGCTTCGAGCACATCAAGGTGGCCGCTGTCGGCCATCCCGACCGCATCGACCAGGTGCAAGACATCATCACGGTCGGCGAGTTCTACGAGATCGCTGCCGGCGGCGCGGTCGTCCTCACCTGATCAGGCCGGCCCTCAGGCCAGCTTCATGAACATCTTCTCGACGACGTCGAGCGGGTATCCCGACGCTGCGGACTCCTCGGGGTTGGTGATGCAGTAGGTGAGCCCGGCAGCCACCAGCTTGAAGCCGGTCTGCTCCAGCGCCTTCGTGGCGGCGCTGAGCTGGGTGACCACGTCCTTGCACTCCCGGCCTTCGTCGAGCATCCGCTCGATGCCGGCGAGCTGGCCGCTCACGCGGTGGAGCCGCTTGCGGATGTCCTCGATGGTGTCGTCTGGCAGTTCCACGGCGATCGCCCCTTCTCAGTTGGCGGCACCTTGCAGCGCCAGCGGTCGACAAGGTCCACTCTACCCCCTGGGGTATGTACTTCCGACATGCAGTGATACCCTGCGGGGTATGTGCCGTCGTGTGGAGTGCTCAACCTGTCATCGTCCGACCTACGCCGGGTGCGGCCAGCACGTCGAGCAGGTGCTCGGCGGCGTGCCCGCCAACGAGCGGTGCGCCTGCGCCGCCCGGGGTGCAACCGCCAAGACCGGTCGGCCCAAGCGCGCGTGGCTTGGACGACGCTCGACCAGCGGGACATGAGCGCCATCGAGGTGTTCGCCGACGTCTCCTGCCCGTTCACCCACGTCGGCCTCCGCCACCTCGTCGAACTGCGCCGAGAGCTCGGCCGACCCGATGGGCAGCTGCTCGTCCGGGCTTGGCCGCTCGAGGTCGTCAACGGCCAAGCCGCTCGATCCGGACTTCATCGCCGAGGAGGCCGACGACATCCGTGCGCAGGTCGCGCCCGAGCGCTCGACATGTCCGCCGTCCGAGGCGCGGTCCTGGAAGGCCAACGGTGAAGGCGCCCGGCCGGCTCGTGACCGTCGCACGATGATGATGTGTCCGGCGTCGCGCACGCTCCTTGCGGCAGCGATCGCGGGCATGGCCGTGTCCTCGATCTTCGCCGACGACACCGCAGGCTGGATGGTGGCGGTGGGCGTCGGCGTCGTCGTCCACCTCGTCCAACGGCGCCGCCCCGAGCTGGCATCCTGCGCGCTGCCGAGGGAGCCGAGGGAACGAGCCCCGCGCGCCGGCACACGTCCGGCCGGGGTGGCCGCAGCCCAGAACACGGGTCCTGCGCATCGAACGGTCCACGACCGCCCCGGGTCCACACACATCTCCCCGGAACGATGAGTCGTCCCTGGTGAGCCTGCTCGGGGTGGCGACACGCCACGGGAGACGGCGATCGCCTGGTGCTTCGTCGTGATCCAGCTCGCCCTGCTGGCCGCGATCCTGCTGCTGCCTCCGGGTGATGCCTGGGTGCTCCCGGCGTGGCTCGCCACCGCAGCCCGGTGGACGGGACCGGCTGGAACGGCAGTGCTGATCCTGGGAGCCGTGTGCCTTGGCCGTTCGCTCACCGCGCTGCCCACGCCGGTTCCCCACGGCAAGCTCCGAACCGGTGGTCTGTTCCGCCTCGTCCGCCACCCCATGCGAGCTCCTGGGCGTCGGCGCGGGCTCTGCGCGCGCAGTCGTCGGGGTCGACGATGGATCGCCACGGGATCTCGTCGCGGGGGATGCCCTGCCACAGGTCGGGTGTGGTGTCGGCCATGTCAGTGCTCCCTTCGTGGTGGCCGCCAGCCCTCGAGGAGGCGGGTGTAGTTGACGCGCTCGTACGCGTGGGGGTCGGCGACGTTGTCGAAGGCCATCGCCCCGCACGGGTCGGCGGCGGTTCGGTAGCCCATCTCGTCGAGCCACACCGCGAGGTCGTGGTGCATGCGTGCCAGGTGCCCGGGCCCGCCTTCGAGCAGGGCGGATACGACCTGGACGCCGGCGGCGCCACAGAGGATGGCTTTGGCGGCGTCGCGTGCGTCGTGGACGCCTCCGGTCACTGCCAGGGATACCCCGACGCGCCCGTGGAGCAGCGCGAGGGCGTGGAGGCGGAGGGGGAGCTCGACGGGGGTGGAGAGGTGCAGGTGGCGGTCGAGGTCGAGGGTGTCGGGGTCGATGTCGGGTTGGTAGAACCGGTTGAACACCGCCACTCCGGCGACGCCGGCGTGCTCGAGTCGGCGGACGAAGTTGGGCAGCGCGCCGTAGAAGGGCGACAGCTTGACGGTGACGGGGAGGTCGACCGCGGCGGCGACCGACGCGGCGACTTGCAGCTGGCGGTCCTCGATGTCGGCACTGGTCTCGTCGAGGCTGGTGGCGAGGTCGTAGAGGTTCAGCTCGATGGCATCGGCGCCGCCGTCGACGAGCTGGCGGGCGATCTCGGTCCACCCACCGGGAGTGACCCCGTTGAGTGACCCGACCACGGGGACATCCACCGCGGCGCGGACCCGGTGCAGGTGGGCGACGGTCGCTTCGGCACCGACGGGAAGGCTGGCGGAGTCGGGCAGGAACGAGCGGGCTTCAGCGTCGTGGTCGACGCGGCTGTCGATGAAGCGGTGCACCGCGAGCTGTTCGGCGATGATCTGCTCTTCGAACACCGAGCGCAGCACCACCGCCCCGGCGCCGGAGGCGACGAGGTCCCGGAGTGCGTCGAGGTCGTCGGCGAGCGGGGAGGCGCCGACGATGAACGGGCTCGCCAGCTCGAGGCCGAGCCAGGTGGTGGTGAGGTCAGCCATCGTGGGGCTCCTGGTCGGGACTCGCAGGGTCAGCGTGGCCGGGGTAGCGGATCTGGGCGAGCTGTTCGTAGAGGGCGTGGCGATCACGGACACCCTCCTCGGCGGCGCGGACCAGTCGGGCGAACCGGTCGGGGTCGCGCAGCTCGACCATCCGGAACCGGGCCTCTTGTTCCATGTAGTCCCGCATCGGCACCGAGGTGGGGTCGGCGTCGATGACCATCGGCGGTTCACCATCGGTGACGCGGCGGGGGTCGTAGCGGTAGAGGGGCCAGGCGCCGCTGTTGATGGCCCGGGCCTGCTGCGCCGGGGAGTGCACCAGGTCATAGCCATGCGCGATGCACGGGCTGTGCGCGATGACCAGGGACGGCCCCGGGTGGCTCTCAGCCTCTTCGAGGGCTTTGAGGGTGTGGCGGCTGCGGGCCTGCATCGCGACCTGACGCGACGTAGACGTGGCCGTAGCTCATGGCCAGCAGGCCGAGGTCCTTCTTGCGGGTCTCCTTGCCGGCGGACGCGAACTTGGCGACCGCGCCGAGCGGGGTGGCCTTGGACTGTTGGCCGCCGGTGTTGGAGTACACCTCGGTGTCGAGCACCAACACGTTGATGTCGCGGTTCGACGCGAGGACGTGGTCGAGACCGCCGTAGCCGATGTCATAGGCCCACCCGTCTCCGCCGATCGCCCACACCGACCGCGGCGTCAACGAGTCGGCCAGCTCGGCGAGCGTCCGCGCGTCGGGACCATCGATGGCGGCGAGCCGATCGCGGAGATCGGCAACGAGCGCACGGCGACGTTCCAGAGCCTCGTCGTCGCCCGCGCTCGGGATGGCGAGCTGGGCGACGAGTCCGGGCGGCAGGTCCGGGGCGAGGGCCTCGAGCAAGGCGTGGGCGCGCCGGGTGCTGGCGTCGACGCCGAGGCGCAGGCCGAACCCGAACTCGGCGTTGTCCTCGAACAGCGAGTTGTTCCACGCCGGACCCCGCCCGTCGGGGCCGGTGGTGTAGGGGGTGGTGGGGAGGTTGGCGCCGTAGATCGACGAGCAGCCCGTGGCGTTGGCGATCACGAGACGGTCACCGAAGAGCTGGGTGAGCGCCCGGATGTAGGGGGTCTCGCCGCAGCCGGCACAGGCTCCGGAGAACTCGAAGGTGGCGGGCAGCAGGGCCAGGGTGCGGGGGCGGCGGGGGATGGCGGTGCGGGGCAGGTCGGGGATCTGGCGGAGGAAGTCGAACGCCTCGCGTTCGCGGTCGCGGTGCTCGTCGGCCGGGGCCATGTTGATGGCCTTGCGCTTGGGTTGGGTGCGGTCCTTGGCGGGGCAGACCTCGACGCAGAGCCCACAGCCGGTGCAGTCGTCGGCGGCGACCTGCACGGTGTAGGAGAGGCCTTCGAGCTCGGGGGTGAACCCTTCGGGTTCGCTGCGGAACGACGCCGGTGCGCCGTCGCCGTGGGCGGGGTCGAACACCTTGGTGACGATGGCGGTGTGGGGGCAGATCATCGAGCAGCGGTTGCACTGCACGCACAGGTCGGGCTCCCAGATCGGGATCTCCAAGGCGATGGCCCGCCTCTCGTAATCGACTGGTGCCCGTGGGCCAGGTGCCGTCGGGTGGGAACGCGCTGACCGGGAGCTGGTCGCCGTGGCCTTCGAGGATGAGCCGGGTGACGCGCTGCACGAAGGCGGGGGCGTCATCGGGCACCGTCGGTCGGGTCGCGACCGCGGCGGTCGCGGTGGCCGGGACCTCGACCTCGTGCAGCTCAGCGAGCGCAGCGTCGATGGCGTCGACGTTGCGGCGCACGATCTCGGGCCCGCGCCGACCCCACATGGCCTGCACCGACGCCTTGATCTCGTCGATGGCGGTCTCGGCGGGGAGCACGTCAGCGAGCGCGAAGAAGCACGTCTGCATGATGGTGTTGATGCGCCGGCCCAGCCCGAACCGGTCGGCCACCGCGAACGCGTCGATCACGAACAGGCGACAGCCCTTGGTGATGAGCGCGTCCTGCACCCGGCGGGGCAGCCGGTCCCATGCCCCCTCGGCGCCTCCGGACAGGTTCACCAGCACGGTGGCGCCGGGCGCGGCCCGGTCGAGCACGTCGAGGCGGTCGAGGAGCCCGGGGTCGTGCACTGCGACGAAGCTCGGCGTGGTCGATCCGGTAGGTCGAGCGGATCGTGCCGGGCCCGAACCGCAGGTGCGACACGGTCATCGCCCCGGACTTCTTCGAGTCCAGCTCGAAGTAGCCCTGACCCTGCAACGCGGTGGTCTCGCCGATGATCTTGATCGACGCCTTGTTGCTCGAGACGGTGCCGTCGGAGCCGAGCCCGAAGAACACGGCCCGGCGGACCCCGTCGGGTTCGGTCGTGAAGGTCTCGTCGACCGGCAGCGACAGGTGGGTGACGTCGTCGTTGATGCCGACGGTGAACCGGGTCCGAGGGGATTCGGCGGCGAGCTCGTCGAAGACGGCCTTGACCATCGGCGGGTCGAGCTCCTTCGACGACAGCCCATAGCGGCCCCCGATGATCCGGGGCAGCGCCGTGATCGCCGACCGACCGAGCGCATCGACCAGCGACGCGGTCACATCCAGCAACAGTGGCTCGCCGGTCGCGCCTGGCTCCTTGGTCCGGTCGAGCACCGCCACCGACCGCACCGTCGCCGGGAGCGCGTCGACGAACGCCTCCATGGAGAACGGCCGGTAGAGGCGGACCTTGACGAGCCCGACCTTCTCGCCTCGGGCCACGAGGTGGTCGACGACCTCGTGGGCGCACTCGGCGCCCGAGCCCATCATCACCACGACCCGTTCGGCCTCGTGGTGCCCGACGTAGTCGAAGATCCGGTAGCGGCGCCCGGTCAGCGCTGCGAACCGGTCCATGGTGTCGGCCACGATGCTCGGGCAGGCGTCGTGGAACGGGTTGGCGGCCTCGCGGGCTTGGAAGAACGTGTCGGGGTTCTGCGCCGTGCCGCGGACGACGGGATGGTCGGGCGACAACGCCCGGGCCCGGTGCGCGGCGACGGCGCCACCATCGACGAGCGCCCGGAGGACGGTGTCGTCGATGGTGGTGATCTTCTGGATCTCGTGCGAGGTGCGGAACCCGTCGAAGAAGTGCAGGAACGGCACCCGTGACCGCAGCGTCGCGGCGTGGGCGATGGCGGCCAGGTCCTGGGCCTCTTGCGGGGACCCCGATGCCAACAGCGCGAACCCGGTGCCCCGGGCGGCCATCACGTCGGAGTGGTCCCCGAAGATCGACAGGGCGTGGGTGGCGACGCTGCGCGCCGCGACGTGCATGCACAGCGCCGTGAGCTCGCCGGCGATCTTGAACAGGTTCGGGATCATCAACAACAGGCCCTGCGACGCGGTGAACGTCGTGGCCATCGCCCCGGCCTGCAACGCCCCGTGCAGCGCCCCGGCGGCGCCGCCCTCGGACTGCATCTCGACGACGTCGGGCACCGACCCCCACAGGTTCGCCCGGCCCGCAACCGACCACTCCTCGGCATGCTCACCCATCGCCGAGGCCGGGGTGATCGGATAGATGGCCACGACCTCGCTGAGCCGGTACGCGACCGACGCGACCGCCTCGTTGGCGTCGACCGTGGCCGTCGCGGTCACTCCTGCTGGTGGGACCGAGCCGGCGACAGCGCTGGCGGGGGGTGCGTCGGTGTTCATCACGACATGGTGCGGATCACGATGGCGTCGCCCTGGCCGCACAGCGCGGCGGCGCCTGTGCCTCCACCGCGCCGGGCGAGCTCGAGGGCGAGGTGCAAGGTGATGCGGTTGCCGGACAGGCCGAGGGGGTGGCCGATCGCGATGGCGCCGCCGTTGACGTCGACGACGTCCATGCCCACGCCGAGGTCATCGGCGGACGCGACGCCCACCGCCGCGAAGGCCTCGTTGATCTCGAACCGGTCGACGTCGTCGGCGGCGAGGCCGGTGCGGTCGAGGGCGGCCTTGGTGGGCCGCGAAGGCCGCGAAGGCTGGTGGAGCAGCGAGGCGTCGACCACGAGCGCGTCGCCCTTGCGCTGGGGCACCGTCACGGGTGCCATCTCGTTCTCGAACAGCCCCGCTTGCTGGGCGGCGTCGGCGCGGCGGTGCGATTCGAGGGCCATGGCGTCCATGTGCTCGCGCTCGAGGCCGTGGGCCTGGGAGTCGCGCTCGGCGCCTTCGCCCATGGCGCACTGGTCGAACGCGCAGTGGAGGCCGTCGTACATCATCGAGTCGACAATGGTTCCGTCGCCGATGCGGTAGCCGGCGCGGGCGCCGGGGAGAAGGTGCGGGGCGTCGGTCATCGATCCCATGCCTCCGGCGACGACGATCTCGGCGTCGCCAGCCCGGCCCGTTCGAGGGCAGCGGCGATGGCCGTGCCGCCGAGCTCGACGGCGGAGAACATCGACAGCGAACCGGAGAGCTTGCCGATCGGGGTGCAGGCCCCGGCGAGGATGACGATGGGCGAAGACATCGGCGCTCCTAGAAGTCGGTCGACACCGAGGCGGCATCGGTCGGGTAGAGACGTCGTCTCGCCCACAGCGACACGTAGACGAGGGCGACGAGGGCGGGGACCTCGATGAGGGGGCCGATGGTGCCGGCGAGGGCCTGGCCGGAGGTGACGCCGAACACCGCGATCGCCACGGCGATGGCGAGCTCGAAGTTGTTGCCGGCCGCAGTGAACGCCACCGACGCGTTGTCGTCGTAGGGGAACCGCAGTCGGTAGCCGAGCGCGAACGAGCCGGTCCACATGAGCCCGAAGTAGACGAGCAGCGGGATGGCGACGCGCACCACGTCGAGGGGGTTGTTGGTGATCTGGGCGCCCTGGAGCGCGAAGAGCACCACGATGGTGAACAACAGCCCGTACAGGGCGACCGGGCCGATCCGGGGAAGGAAGGTGTGCTCGTACCAGTCGGTGCCCCGGCGGGCCTCGAGGATGGTGCGGGTCAGGAAGCCCGCCAGCAGCGGGATGCCCAGGAAGATCAGGACCGACTTGGCGATCTCCCACATCGACACGTCGAGATCGGCGGTGTCGAGCCCCAACCAGCCCGGGAGCACGGTGAGGTAGAACCAGCCGAGCACCGAGTACATGAGGATCTGGAACACCGAGTTGATGGCCACGAGCCCGGCGGCCAGCTCGCGGCTGCCACAGGCGAGGTCGTTCCAGATCAGGACCATGGCGATGCAGCGGGCGAGGCCGACGATGATCAGCCCGGTGCGCAGCTCGGGCAGATCGGCGAGGAACACCCAGGCGAGGGTGAACATGAGCAGCGGGCCGACCACCCAGTTGAGGACGAGCGACAGGCCGAGGGTGCGGCGATCGGCCAGCTCGTCGCCGATGCGCGTGTACCGGACCTTCGCCAGGACCGGGTACATCATCGCCAACAGCCCGATCGCGATCGGCAGCGACACCGTGTCGACCTCGATGCGCTCGAGGGTGGTGTTCAGGTCGGGGATCAGTCGACCGAGCAAGAGGCCAGCGGCCATGGCCAGGCCGATCCACACCGGCAGGAACCGGTCGAGCGTCGACAGCTTCGCGGTGACCGATCCGGCATCGGTGTCGCGGTCGGTGGTGGTCATCGGCTCGAGCCCGCCGTCGCGGGGGCGAGGTGATCGACGAGCTCGTCGAGGGTCCCGGGTTCCAGCGCGTAGTCGACCCAGCGGCCGCGGCGGGCGGTTGTGACGATCCCGGCGTCGCGGAGCACGCGCAGGTGGTGGGAGAGGAGTGGGCCGGCGACGTGGATGTGGTCTCGGAGCTCGCACACGCATCGTGGGCCCTCGGCGAGCGCATCGATGACGAGGAGGCGGGTGGGGTCACCGAGCGCCCGGAATCGGGCGGCCTTCAGTTCAACGTCGGTTGAATCATCCACGCGGTCAGCATGACGACGCAGTGGCGTCACGCCCAGGGCCCAAGGTCCTCGCAGTCGCGTCACGCCCAGGGCCCATGGTCCTCACGCTCCCATGGCGCCCCCGGTCGTCCGGAGGCGCCATCGCGCCGTGTTCAGCAGCAGCCCGGATCGGCCGAGGCCGTGGCCCGGCCGAGGGTGACGGGCTCGGCGGCAGCGTCGGGGACGCAGCACATGGCGGTCTCGCCCTCGCCCACGATCTGGTTGGTGAGCTGGTCGGAGTCGCCGGTCTTGACGTACCACTCCCACTTGGCGCCGTCGGGGTCGGTCACCCAGGTCTCGACCTTGGTGGCGTAGCAACAGATCGTGCCGTCGATCCCGGTGGTCTCGAGCCCGGTGTCGGACAGGCGTGCCTCGGCGGCTTCGACCTCGGACGCGTCGTCGGTCTCGACGCCGAGGTGGTTCAGCGTGGCGCCTTCGGGGCCTTCGAACAGGACGAGCTTCAGCGGCGGGTCGGCGATCGCGAAGTTCGCGTAGCCGGGCTTGCGCTTGAGCGGTTCGGTGGCGAAGAGCTTCGAGTAGAAGGCGACGGCCTTGTCGATGTCGGTGACGTTGAGGGCGAGCTGGACACGGGACACGGGGTTCCTCCGACTAGGGTGTATTGACGGTGATCGATGTGAGAGCCAGCCTATCAACGCATCGATGAATGTCACTACGTGGGATGGGTTCGGTGTCGCACCACCTGTCGATGCTCATCCCCGAGAGCGGGTCTCCAGGCGGGCCTGGGTCACCAGCGCGTGGTGGAGCTCCGCGGCGCGGTTGATGCAGGGACAGGTGCCCTGGGTGTCCCCGCTGTCCAGCAGATCGTCGACGAGTCGGACCAACCTGCGCTGTCCTTCCCCGATGACGGTCCGGGTGGCGGGAGGGAGGGAGGAGGTGAGGGACGCCTCCTGGTGCAGGTGCTCGGCGATCGCGGTGCGGATCCGGCAGAGCCTCTGGTGCAGGTCTGCCTCGTCTCGGCGCAGAGCGGCGTCCAGGATGGCGTCGGCGTGGTGCAGCAGGTCGACGTGGCTCGGGTGACGATCCTCGGACGCCCACGGTCGGGAGGCAGGCACCATTCCTCCACCATATGTGAGAAGAATACGTCCGTCGATGCGGTGAACCGCGGTCGCCGGGGCGGCCGCGCACGCCTCAGGCCGGTGGCGATCCCTCGGAGGGGGAGCGCAGCTGGCCTCGGAGCCGGCAGCGAGCGCGACGGGGGTCCTTGGGGACCAGCTCGTCGACGGTGATGCCGCCGACGGACTCTGCGATCCCTTGGGCCAGGCCGAGGTGGAGCTGGCACACGGTGTCGGGGTCGCTCAACGCAGCGGAGGCGAAGGGGCACGTCCGGAGCGTGAGGTCGAAGTCGTCGTCCGAGCGGCTGACGTCGGGCGCGAAGCCCTGGCGGGCCATCTGATCGACCAGGGTCTCGAGGGGTGAGGCGTCGGTGGTCGCGCCCAGTCGTTGACGCCGCCCGGCTCGACGTCCGACCTCGACGGGCGTCGAGCCGCTGCGGACGAGCTCGGTCAGCAGGAGCGCGAGGCGTTCGAACGGGCCGGTGACGCCCCACCGGCTGTCTGTCGCGGGGTCGACCGTGTACTGGAGGCGTGGTCGGCCCCGGCCCGTCGGGGGTGCCGTTCGTTCGCGGACGAGCTCGGCGTCGACCAGCTTCGCCAGGTGCTGGCGGATGGCGTTGTGGTTCAGGCCGAGGTGGTCGGTCAGCTCTGCGACGTCGACGGGGCGGTCGGCGTCGTCGAGGTACCGGAAGATCTCGTGTCGCGTGGGGTCGCCCAGTGCTCGAGCCTGGACCTGGAGGGTGGGCATGCGGGTCGTCTCGGGGATGAGGTGTGTGCTCGTGCAGAGATTCTACTCCATGTCAGACCAATCTGAGCCGGGCGATGCCTGTTCGGACTGGACCTGGGGAGATGCGGTGCGCGAATAATAGTTCAGACTAGAAAAAGGAGCGAGCCATGTCGTCGTCGGGTGTTGCGGTGTCGTGGGAGGAGAGCCCGGGAGTGGGGAGTGCCCTGGTCGTCGGCATGGTGGTGGGGGCGGTGGTCTCCTTCTTCGGGATGTTGCTCGGTGGTCTCCTCGGCGGTCTCGGCGTCGGGGCCTCTCTGGGCCTGGCCGGCTTCGTCGCGTTCTGGGGCGGCTTGGGCTTCGGCGGGATGATGGGTGGTGTCGCCGGACTCATCCGTGAGGCTGCGCACGACGCACCCCATGACGGCCCGTCGACAGGGTTGGTCGACTGATGGTCGACGTCGCCCGGACCCGTCCGGCCGGGCGCACCGACGGTCCAGCCCCGAAGGCTCGCCCGCACTGGCGGTCCGTGGCCGTGCCGGCGGAGCACGGCGGGTGGGGGCTGACCCTCGAGCCGATCGTCCTGGGCTTGGTGGTGGCGCCCAGCGCGGCTGGTCTCAGCGTCGGCGTCGCGGCGGTTCTGGCCTTCCTGGCTCGGACTCCCCTCAAGCTGGTGCTCGTCGACGCACGACGGAGACGCTGCTTGCCTCGGACCGTGCTCGCTCGGCAGGTGCTCGCGGTCGAGCTGGCCCTCATCGCCGTCTCGTTGGCCTACCTGGCCCTGGTCGCTCCCGCAGGGGCGTGGGTGCCGCTGGTCGGCGTCGTACCCCTCGTCGTCCTCGAGCTGTGGTTCGACATGCGATCCCGCAGCCGCCGTCTCGTGCCCGAGCTCGCGGGCGCGGTCGGCATCACGGGGGTGGTGGCTGTCATCGTGCTCGTGGGAGGAGAGGACCTTCGCCTCGCCGGCGCGCTGTGGCTCGTCCTCATCGCTCGTGCCCTCACTTCGATCGTCACGGTGCGAGACCAGGTGGGGCGTCTCCACGGTCGAGGTGCGGACCCACGCCGCACATCGCTCGCTGACCTGGTCGCGCTCGGGTCTGCGGCGGCGGCGGTCGCTGTCGACGCCTCGTTGCTCCTCGGTGCTCTCGCTGTCGTCGTCGTCGTCGTCGTGCAGCGCGCCCTCGGACGCGACCCGCTCCCCCGAGCCGTCGTCCTGGGTCTCCGGCAGACCGCACTCGGGCTCGTGGTCGTCGCCGCGTCGGCCGTCGGGGTCCTGGTCGCGTGATGGTCGCAGTCCACCGACGGCCTCGGCGGGCCGCGGACCCCGAGCCTGCACCCGTCCCCCGACGTGACAGGTCGCGACGATCGACCTGGTGGGCACCTCCGTCAGCCGCGATGGCCATGGACCCGGTGCAACCGAGGGGCGGGCATGTCACCTGCATCGTCGCGGTGAGCGACCGGTGAGCGGCGTCGTGTCCCTCCCCGACGGGATGCGCGAGGTGCGGCGGACACCTGTCTTCGACATCGCATCCATGCCCCCAGCCTTGGGTGGGACGCACCGCGCCGGGACGTGGGCGGTGCTGCACGTGGCGCAGGGGTCGGTCCGGTTCGTCGAGCTCGAGGGAGACGATCGTCGGGTGGTGGACGTCGACGCCGGCGACGACCTGGTCATCGTCCCCGATGTCGCCCACCGGGTCGAGCCGTCCGAGGACGTCCGGTTCTGCGTCGCCTTCCACCGTCCTGACAGCGTGGTGCCGCCGGCTGCCGGATGAGTCCCGACCCTGGCTGCTGACCAAGTTGGACGCTCGCGCACCGATCGAGCAGGTGGGCCGTCCCGGGTGGTTCAGGCGCGGCTCGGCGGGCTCCAGGAGTAGCCGAACACGTGCTTGGCCATCCCGGCCATCAGCGTCTCGGCGTGCGACACCGCCTTGTCGGCGAGAGGACCCGAGAACCGTTCGTCGATGCAGGAGCGCCAGAGCGTGATCCACCGGTCGCAGTGCTCGGCCTCGATCGGCTCGAGGGCGTGGAGGTGGCGGTGCGTGCGGGTGACCGAGCCCCGGAACCCCTTGGTGCCGTGGAGGATCCAGCACCAGTAGTCGATGAGGTTCAAGATGTGCTCGGGCCAGTCGACCTCTGCGACCTCCTCGAACACGGGTCCGAGCAGGTCGTCGAACATGATCTCGCGGTAGAAGGCGATGACCAGGTCGTTGACGTGCGTGCGGCTGGTGATGTCGGGACGGTCGCGCTGGTCGGTCACCAGGCCGGACCAGCAGGCCGGGTCCCCGCCCTGGTCGGACGGGGCCACGTGGCGGGCGACAGCGGGGTCAGGCACGGACCCTGACCCCGATCAGCTGTTGGCTGTGCACCCGGGCCACGTCGTCGGCCAGCTCGAGCGCACGGGTGGCGCGGGGCCCTGTCCACCCCATCTCGACCGTCTCGTGGAACAGCTCGAGCCACCGGTCGAAGTGGGCCTGGGTGAACGGTGCCCGGGCGTGGATCAGTGCGTGGGCGCGGAAGGGGTTGCGCGAGTAGCCCTCGATGCCGAGCAGAGCGCGACACCAGAAGGCGGTGAGCTTGGGGAGGTGCTCGGACCAGTCGACGGCGGCCACCTCGTTGAAGACCGGCCCCAGGAGGTCGTCCTGGGCCACGTCCTGGTAGAAGCGTCGCACCATCTCGGCGATCTCGGCCGGGTCGTCGAGGTCTCCGACGGGTGGGGGTCGGTGTGCGGGGCTGTTCACGGATCGCTGCTCTGCTCTCGGGGGTGCATCGTCGAGCTGCCTCCGGTGTGGTCTCAGGTATTCTCTAGCACATGCTAGAAGACTTCAAGTCGACGGCCGAGGCGCCCAGCGGGGGTAGTCGATGCCGGCGAGGTGGTTGATCGCGTAGGCCTGCACGACCATCAGGGCGACGGCGACCATGAGGATCACCAGGTCGATGGGCTCGCGGAGGATGCCGAGGGAGACGATGAGCGTGGTCGCCCCGGCGGGCGGGTGGGGGGCCTTGGCCCAGACCATGACCCCCGAGGTGAGGCCGAGCGAGAGGGCTGCGGCCCCCACCCGGGTCCATCCCACGCCCTCGACCAGCGCCGGTCCGGTGGCGGTGAGGCCGAACACCAGGAGGGCCAGGTAGCCGGCGGCGCAGCCGATGCCGTGGCCGATCAGGGTGTTGCGGGGTGACGAGGCCGGCTGCATCGGTGTGTAGAAGAGGAGGAAGGCCGTGGGTCCGAGGGACGGGAAGATGAAGGGCGCACCGGTGACGAGGGCGACCGCGGAGAGCAGGGCGATGGCGATGACGCCGTTGACGAAGGCGAACAGGCCCAGGACCCGGGTGGAGTCGTGGCGCTCGACGAGGGAGGGGAGCCGCGCCCGGGCCGCCAGGCCGTAGACGATGGTCGCCATGTCGCCGCCGATGGGTCCCGGTCGGGTCGGCCCCGAGCGGGGGTGGGCGGCATCGCTCTCCCTCCGGGTCAGGGGACGGTTCGCTCATCGCAGGTAGCGGTAGAACGCGGCCGATCCGGCCGCCAGGAGCACCGAGAAGCCGGCGGTCACCCAGGTCAGACCATCGTCGTCGGCGAGGAGGGCGTCGAGCCCGACGGTCAGGAGGAACATCTGGAGGGCCAGGAGCACGACCACGAAGACGCCGACGGCGACGGGCACCTCGCGGGCGGACCGACGGTGCCGGGGGCCCTCGTGGGGAGCGGTCATCGCTCGTCGCTCTCGCCCAGGTTGGCCACGGCCCAGACCGTGTCGCCCCGGACGGTCGACGTCGATGCGGCCGAGCGGGCGCTGGGGCGGCCCGGCCAGGACGTCGCCGGACTCGGCGTCGAAGACGCCCTCGTGGCAGGGGCACTCCATCTCCTCGCTGCCGTCCTTGTAGTAGACGACGCAGCCCAGGTGGGTGCACTTCTGGCTGAAGGCTCGGAGCTCGCCGCCCGGGAGGTGGACGAGGATGGCGGGGTCGGCGTCGGTGGGGTAGCGGAACAGGTGGGCGGTGCCCTCGGGGACGGCTGCGAGGGCGACGATCGGCCGTCGGCTCGCCCTCGTTGATCGAGCGGAGTGACGACCACAGGGCGACGCCGACGCTTCCGGCGGCGAACCCCCCGGAGGCGAGGACCAGGTAGCGGACGAACTCGCGCCGGGTCACCTCGTCCTCGCCGGCGGAGGTGAGGGGGAAGTCGGCACGCCAGGTGGCGGCCTCGTCATCGGTGGTGACCTCGACCTGGCGGCGCCGTCGCGATGTCTCGCCCGGTCACGGCTGCTCCTCCAGCTCGTCGAGACCGAAGGGGTCGTCCTGCCAGGAGCGGTTGCCCGCCCCGGCCATGACGTCGATCGGGACCGGGCTCGTGGGCCACGGCCCGCACCTTGGTGGTGACCGTCTGGTTGCCGAAGCGCCACTCGTCGACGAGGGTCCCGGTGCGGGTGGCGGCGAACTCGTCGGGCGATCCGAACCAGAGGGCCTCGCTGGGGCAGACCGAGGCGCACATGGGCTTGAGCCCGACCGAGGTGCGGTCGTAGCACATGTCGCACTTCATCATCTGGTCGATGTCGGCCTCGTAGTTGGGCACCCCGAACGGGCAGGCGAGCACGCAGTTCGAGCACCCGATGCAGCGGGGCTTCAGCGACGACTGCACCACCCCGTCCTCGTTCTGCTTGATGGCGTCGGCCGGGCACACCTCGGCGCAGGTCGGGTCCTCGCAGTGCATGCAGACCATGGGTGCGGTCTGGGTCGACAGCCCACGGTCGATCTCGTCGAGGTGGATGAGCGACCGGCCGCGGTGGGTGCCGCACTCGGCGCAGGCCTGGACGCAGGCCTGGCAGCCGATGCAGCGGCTCTGGTCGATGACGAACATGGAGTCGCCGAAGTCGCCGACCACGAGCGAGGACGGCGACGGCTTGGGGCCGATGGAGACGGGGACGCTGGTCATCGGGTGCTCTCCGTCCTCGTGGAGGTCCATGTCGCGGATGTCGACGGGTGTGGTGGAGGCGCCGGCCACCCGTTCGATCCGCACCGCCGAGACCTTGTACTCGGGGATCTTGGACTCCGGGTCGAGGGCCCGGTTGGTGAGCTGGTTCGCGGCCTGGCTGCCCGCCCAGTGGTAGGGGATGAACACCGTGTCGGGCCGGATCGTGGCCACCACCTTCGCGGGCAGGGTCATGGAGCCTCGGCGGGAGGTGACGCGCACGGTGTCGCCGTCGGCGATGCCGTGGGCCTCGGCGAGGCGGGGGTGCATCTCGCACAGCGGCTCGGGGTACTGCTCGACCAGCGGGCCGATGCGGCGGGTCTGGGTGCCCGAGAGGTACTGGCTGATGACCCGCCCGGTGGTGAGCCAGGTGGGGTACTCGTCGTCGACGACCTCGGCCGGCGGGCGGTAGGGGACGGGGTGGAACCGGGCCCGCCCGTCGGGGAAGGCGAAGCGGCCGCCCTCGTAGAGGCGGGGGGTCCCGGGGTGGCCCTCGTGGGGACACGGCCAGAACACCCCCATCTCCTCCTCGATGCGCTCCCAGGTGATGCCCCGGTAGTCGGCCGTGCCGCCGGAGGACGCCAGGCGGAGCTCGTCGAAGATCTCCCTGGTCGACGTGAAGGGGAAGTAGCGGCCCCGGCCGAGCCGGTCGGCCAGGTCGCAGATGATCTCCCAGTCGCGTCGGGCGTTGCCCGGGGGCGCCTTGGCCGGGTTGAGCTTGATGACCCTGCCCTCGACGCTGGTGGAGGTGCCCTCGTCCTCCTCGTGGAGCGACCCGGGGAGCACGATGTCGGCGTGGGCGGCGGACTCGGTGAGGAAGAAGTCGATGGCCGTGTAGTGCTCGAGGCGGTCGAGGGCCTCGGCGGTGAGCCCGGTGTCGGGCAGCGACACGGCCGGGTTGAAGCAGATCGACAGCAGGCCCTTGATCTCGCCGCGGTGGATGGCCTCCATGATCTCCTGAGCGGTGAGGCCCTTGCCCGGGATCTCGTCGACGTCGCACCCCCAGACCTCTGCGGTGTGGGCGCGGTGCTCGGGGTTGGTGACGTCGCGGTTGCCCGGGGAGCTGATCGCACTTGTGGCCCTGCTCGCGACCGCCCTGGCCGTTGCCCTGGCCGGTGATGGTGGTGACGCCGCACCCGGGCTTGCCGAACCGTCCGGTGGCGAGGCCCAGGTTGATGCAGGACAGGACGTTCTCGACGCCCTTGGACTGGTGCTCGATGCCCCGGGCGTGCAGCAGCATGCCGGTCGCCGCGGTGCCCCAGATCTCGGCCGCCTCCTCGATCCGGGCGGCCGGCACCCCGGTCACCTCCTCCCCCCACCTCGGGTCGGCCTCCGCCACGCGCTGCGGCCGCGTCGCTCGAAGCCGACGGTGTGGTCGCGGATGAAGTCGTGGTCGAGCCAGTCCCGTTCGATGAGGACGTGGAGGATGGCTGCCCATGAGCGCCGAGTCGGTGCCCGGACGCAGACCCAGGAACACGTCTGCGGTGCGGGCGATGGGGGTGACCCGCGGGTCGGCGACGATCAGCCGGGCGCCGCGGTCGCGTGCCCGCCAGATGTAGCTGGTGGTGATGGGGGAGCACTCGGCGATGTTCGACCCGGCCACGAAGACCACGTCGGCGAGGGGGATGTCGCTCCACGGGTTGGAGGCGCGGTCGATGCCGAGCGCCTTCATGTTGGCCTTGCCCGCCGAGACCATGCAGAGGCGTCCGTTGTAGTCGAGGTTCGCGGTGCCGACCCCGAGACGGGCGAACTTGCCCATGAGGTAGGACTTCTCGTTCGAGAGCGACACCCCCGAGAGGACGGCGAAGGCATCGGGGCCGTGCTCGGCCTGGATGCGTCGGATCTCCGAGGCGACCCGGTCGAGGGCCCGATCCCAGTCGAGCGGGCGGAACCCGCCGGGTGCGGACGGGTCCCGCTCGAGCGGGTCGAGCAGCCGGTCGGGGTGGGCGTTCTGGAGGTAGCGCTTCACGCCCTTGGGGCAGAGCTTGCCCTCGTTGAAGGGGAAGTCGTACCAGGGCTCGAACCCCACGACCTCCTCGTCGCGGACCTGGAGGATGATGCCGCACTGCTGGCCGCAGAAGCAGCAGTGCGTCTTGACCGACCGGTCGATCTCACCGTCGCCCTCCCACCCTCCGGCCGGTGTGGTGTTGAGGTGGGGTCCGTACCGGGCGACCAGCTCCTCCTCGGTGACAGGGGGGCGAGACATCAGCCGAAACCTCCGACGCGTTGGGACTGGGCGAGGGTGACGAGGCGACGTCGACAGGTGGGGCAGTGGTCCTGGTAGCTGCCGCCGTCGCCGGTGTCGTAGTCCATGCCGACCTGGGGCAGGACGGTCTTGAGGTCGTCCATCTGCAGGACCGACGCGAACGGCTCCCCGCAGCGAGCGCAGCGCTGCTGGGGTCCGCTCGCCCCCGCCCGCTTGTAGTAGGCGACGCCGAGGTTGGCGGGCCGCTGGAAGATGTGGAACAGCTTGCCGAACGGGATGTACATGAGCCCGAGGGTGACGGTCAGGGCGTGGGTGGTGTTGAGGAAGACGTAGAAGCGGCCCTCCATCCACAGGTTCGACGCCGTGAGGGCCAGGCCCGGTCACCGACACCGCGAACAAGCCCGGCCAGAGGCCAGGAAGTCGTTGGAGCGCTCGACGGCGAGGGCGCCGGGGTCGCGGAGGCGACGGCTCAGGAAGATGAAGACGCCGGCGAGCACGAGCACGGCCGAGATGTCGAGCAGGTGGAAGATGATCCAGCCGAGCGACGCTGCGGCTGTCGAACGTCATGGTGGCGATCGGTCCGGCGTACGCCTCGTACTCGCGTGCTGTTGCCGCCGGACGACTCGAAGTGGAGGAGGCCGAGCACCAAGGGGAAGGTGACCAGCGCGGCGAGGATGCACCCCCAGAACACCAGCTGGTGCGCCAGCCACCGGGCCCGCGACCGCCGACGGATGAACCCCTGGGCCAGCAGGTTGGACGCGACCAGGCCGGGCAGAGCGGCGGCGTTGGCACCGCGCCGGCCCCGGGTGCGGAAGGCCTGCCACCCCCGTCGGTTGAGCATCGCCGTCGGTGGACGCCGCAACCAGACCAGGTACCGGTAGGTGACCCCGAAGATCGCGAACAGCGTGCCGAACAGGTAGCCCACCAGGGCTGCGTCGAACCAACGCAGGTTCCCACTGCCCACGACGGCGACGACGAGGGTGGCGACCACGAGGGCCCCTGCCCAGGAGGCGGCCCGGCGGTCGAGAGGGGCGCCTGCGCTCACCGGACCGCTGGCTCCGCGACTGGTGCGGTGGCGTGATCGTGCCACGGCCCTGGCGCGACGTGTCCCGAGGACCACCCGTACGGGTGCGTCCGGAGCAGGCTGCGGAGGAGGGTGAAGGGCACGTCCTTAGTTAGAGTAGTCACTGGAACAACTCAGACGAGGTGCCGACGTGGAAGGTGAGGATCGGGGCAGCGCACGCCGCGCGACGGCCGCCTCGCGGCGGATCGTGGTGGGTGTGGAGGGGCCCGAGAGCGCGGCGGCGCTCGACTGGGCGATCGAGGAGTCGTACCGGCGCGACGCGGTGGTCGAGGCGGTGATGGTGTGGATCGACCCCTACGCCAGCAAGAACTGGACCGCGCCCATGTCCGCCTCGGCGACCCCGCGATCGATGCCCGCCCACCGGTCGGCCCAGCTCACCGCGCTCGTCGACGACGCGGCCCGGCGCTACCCGAGCGCGAGGGTCGAGGCCTTCCTCCGAGACGGTCGCCCCGGGCCTGCCCTCGTCCGCGCGCGCGGAGGGAGCGGAGCTCCTCGTCATCGGGGCACCCACCGAGACCGGGCTCGGGTCGGTGTTGGCCCGCTCGGTGGCCCGCCAGGTCATCTCCCATGCCCCCTGCCCGGTCGTGACGGTACCTCCCCACCCGCCAGATCCCGTGTCGCCGACGGCCGACGAGCCGGCCCTGCACTCCTGAGCGGACGGGCCGTCGCGCCGCCGGCCCCATCGCTCCGAGCAGACCGCTCCGACCGGGGCCGATCTCCTCCACCCCCGGTCGGAAGAAGGGGCGATGGTCGGCACCCGGCGGTGATCGCCGAGCACGAGACCCGTGCGAGTCGTGGGGTGAGGTGGAGGACGGGCGATCGCGCCAGGCTCAGGGGGCGTGGTCGCGCCGGGTCGCGACGCGGTGAGGTTCGAGGTTGCCCAGGGTCTCGAGGGCGGCGCGCAGGCCGCGGAGCTCGGTGCGGTGGCGGTCGGAGAGCTCGGCGAGGAGATCGTGGCCCTCGCCGGTCAGGGCGCAGAGGGTGCGGCGTCCGTCGGCGGGGTCGGTGGTGCGCACGATGAGCCCGCCCTCCTCGGCGCGGGCGAGGAGCTCGGTGGCGGAGTGGCGCTTGAGGAGGAGGGCCTCGGCCACATCGGTGACCGAGGGCGCGCCCGGCCCAGGGTGGCCGCGGATCACCAGGAGGGCCTGGTGCTGTTGCGGGGTCAGGCCCATGGACCGGGCGGTGGCCTCGGAGAACCGCAGGAACCGGCGCAGGTCGGTGCGGAACGTGGCGAGGGCCTGGTAGTCCTCATCGGTCAGGGCCGGTGGGTCCTTCGGCGCGCTCACCTCTCAGCCGCCTCGTGGCGCTGTCGTTGGGACTCGATGACGCGCAGCGGTGAGGTGAGGGCCAGGGCGACGAGGCTGGCGATGAGCACCGTGGGCAGGAGGCGGGCGCCGGCCATCTCGGTCACGACGAGGGCCGAGCCGATGGGGGTCTTGGTCACGCCGACGTTGCACCCGACCATCATCGCGGTGACGAGCACCCACTGGTTGGTCTCGGGTACGGCGGCGTGGGCTGCGGTCCCGAGCGCGGCGCCGATGAAGAACAAGGGGATGATGAAGCCCCCTCGCCACTCGCCGGCCACGCTCACGATGGCGCCGAGGAGCTTGGCCCCGGCCGCGACGAGCAGGGCGCCGATCGCCAGGTCGCCGGTGCTGGTCTCCCGCAGCACGAGCTCCCCGTTGGTGAGCACGTCGGGGCTCCAGAGCGCGAGCAGACCCAGGGCCAGTCCTCCGCAGGCCGGTCGGAGCGACCGGGGGATCGGGTCGACGGCGCGACGGAGGAGGCGCACCCCGCCCGCGAACAGGAGGGCCACCACCGAGGACGCCACCCCGGCGGCCACGGCCCAGGCCAGGTCGACGGTCCGGAGGGCGGCGGCCTCGGGCAGGGCGAAGATCGGGTCGAGCCCGTTGTGGGAGATGAGCACGTACGCGCCGTAGCCGGTGAGGGCCCCCACGGCGGCCGGGATGAGGGCGTCGGCGTGCTCCAAGCCCCGCCGGTGCGGGATCTCGAGCGCGAAGACCGCCGCTCCCAGTGGCGCACCGAACAGCGTGGTGAACCCCGCAGCCATCCCCGTGATCGTCAGGATGCGGAGCTGCCGTCGGTCGAGCCGGAGCGAGGTGGCGATGCGTCCCCCGAGGGCACCGGTGGCCTGGACGAGGGGCGCCTCCGGGCCGAGGGTCCCGCCGGAGCCGATGCAGAGCAGCGACACCGGGATCAGGGACCGGAGGGATCGCACGTCGTCGCTGCCGCCGAAGACGTGGATGTCGTCGACCAGCAGCTCGACGTTCCGTGTCTCGCCGAGGAGGCGCACGATCACCGCCACCGCGACCCCGACGCCGACCAGCACCACGAGGTGGGCCACGACCGGCCACCGCTCCGGGCCCAGGAGGTGCGTGACCATCTCCAGGGCGGCGAGGTAGGCCGCGCCGACCACCCCGCCGAGCACCCCGGCCGCGGCGACGAGCAGCGCCATGCGGGAGGGCATGGCCCGCGCCAGCGACCGCGGGACGGATGAAGGCTCCGACATCAGGAGGATCGTACTGCGATGGATCGTGGAGCGATCAACCTTGCCGGGGGGGGGGGGGGGGCGGGGCGCCTCCCCGCGCGGGCGGGGGCGCGCCTCGTGGAAGGCCTTCCCGATCGGTGTCGTGTCGTCTCTACCAGGGGAGCTGGTTGCCGGCGGACCCCCCGGGTCCCCGATGTCAGGGGTTGCGGCAGGTTCGATCAGCCGAAGGGCGGCGTGCGCGTCGATGGCGCGGTCGAGGCGGCCTCGCGGATCATGCGGGCGAAGCGGCCTCCCGTGATGCACCTGGTGTGTTCGACGCGGCTCGCGAACCTCCAGCAGCGACCGTCTCGCGCATAGGTGTCGTCATACACCGCGCTGACGTCGACGATCTCGCTCGCTCCCTCCCAGTGCAAGCCGTTGCGGTTGAGCACGTGGACCCGCCCCTCGGCGGTGTCCGGGCCTGTGAACCTGATCTCGTGGGTGGAGGTCGAGTGCAGGCAGAGCTCGAAGATGGCCAGCGCCCCGGGCATCCAGGCGGCCAGCTCGGCGGGGTTGCCGGCGATGCCGCCGGCCGAGGTGTAGTCGATGTGGGCGTCGGGGAGGAACAGCGCCTGCCATCGCTGCCAGTCTCCGTCGTCGACGGCGTAGGCATACGAGGTGACGAGGTCCTGGATCGCCAGGACGTCGGCCACGCGGCCGACGTCGTGAACGGTGCCGTCTCGGTCAGCCACTGACGTCCAGCTCCTCGATGGCGGCGAAGGTCTCGAGGTCATGGACCGCGGCGACGGTCCGGGAGATGTTGGCGGCTGTGATCTCCGGGCCGTAGTTCTCCGGGGGGCAGATCAGCCATCCGATGACCAGGCCCCACAGCGCCGCCACCCGGTACTGCTCGAACGCGTCGGCCGGCGAGGGGCCATCGGTGACCCCGGCCCCGGCCAACCGGTCGAGGTACTCACCAAGGAGGTCGCGCTGGCGAGCCCGGCGGATGTCGGGGTCGAGCGAGGTGACGAGCAGGTAGGTGACGTCATGGGCCCAGCTCCCGCGCATCATCAGCTGCCAGTCCAGCAGGCCTCCGCAGGCGTCGGGGAGCAAGTAGGTGTTGCCGACGTGCGGATCACCGTGCAGCAGCGTGGTGGGTGCCTCGGTGTGCTGTGCTTGGACCTTCCACAGCAGGCCCCACATGTCCGCCACGCTTCGACCGAGCGGTGCGATGAGCTCCTGCTTGAACGGGTTCCGGGCGACCTGGTCCTCGATCAGCTCGAGACCGATCCGGTCGAACACGTCGAACATGCCGCCGCTGGTCGGTGTGGCCACCCAGGCGAGGTCGCGGCCGAAGCGGGGGCTCTCCCAGAACTCGGCATGCAGGGTGGCGAGGTGGCCGAGGATCGATCGCAGCTCGTCGACGCTGACCGGATCGAGCGCGGAGGGGAACCGGGCGCCGCGGGCTTCGAGGTCCTCGAGCAGGAGCCCGAACCGGCCCGTCGCCGGATCGAAGCTGCTGGCGAAGGCAGTCGGGGTCTCGATGTCGAGATCGCGGCGGAGCTCGCGGTAGAACCGCACCTCGTTCTCGTACATCGCCTCGGGGGCGCGGGGTGATGCGAGCATGGTCTTGAGGATCAACCGTCGCGGTAGGCCGGTGCCGGTCTCGCGGGCGTAGGACACGTCGAGCACGACGCGATCGGCAGTTGAGGCAATGCCGTCGCCGCAGCGCTTCGCGGCGACGATGTCGACGCGGTCGACCGCGACGCCTGGTCGCCACTCCGACAGCGCGGCACCGAGGATGGCCGGGGTCAGCTCCTCGAGCTCCGAGGGAAAGACGGTGCCTGGGGCGGGCGTGGTCATGAGGTGGCCTCTCCACTCGGGTGTGCGGCGCTGACGGTCGTCGATGCGAGCTGCCGTCGGAGCGCGGCGACGGTGCCAGCGAAGGTCGTCGGGTCGGCGAGGGCGCTCAGCTGGGCGAGCCCGAGGGCGAAGGCGATCCACAACCACATCGAGTCCTCGGCGTCATCGGTCGAGGTGCTCGGCCCGGACTCCATCGCGAACCGACGGAGCAGGTCGATGATCGGGAACGGCTCCCCGCCCTGGAACAGCTCGCGGAGCTCAGCATGCCTGCGCACCTCGACGTACATCGAGGCGAGGAACTCGACGTAGCTGGGATCTGCAGCGCGCAGCGCCTCGACGGCATCGAGCAGGGCTCGCGGGATGGACGGCTCGTTCGGCGCGGCGCGGGCAGACCGTTCGAGCTCCTCGATGAGCAGGTCCTGCACGTCCAGGAACACGGCGAGGAAGAGGCGCGCCTTGGACCCGAAGTGGTTGTAGATCGCGGTGTGGGCGAGACGGGCGTCGTCGGCGACGGTCCGGTTGCTCGTGGCGGCGTAGCCGCGTGCCGCGAACTGCCGGCGCGCCGCGACCAGCACGGCGGCCATCGTGTCGTCGGTCGACGCGTTGGATGGTCGGCCCCGCCGCCGTCCCGGGGACCGATCCGGTCCGGGCGCTTCGGCGGCATCGGACCCCGCGGTCGGGTGGTCACTGGTTCCGGAACGCGGTCTCGACCTGCTGGGCCACGTCGGCGGACGTCGATCCGCCGTCGGCCGAGACCACGAGGCGGTCCAGGGTCCCGCTGAACGGGATGGTCGGGTCGTAGCCGTCGTAGACCGGCAACGGCCGGCCCACGCCGGCCAGGAGCGAGGCGGAGGAGTTGGGGGTCCACAGGCCGGGCCACTCGTGCGGCAGCTGTGCCCTCCCCACCACCGTGCCGTCGGCGAGGCACACGAGGTCCATGCGGCCCTCGATCGGTCGGCCGATCACCTGCAGCGCGGTGGCGCTGACCGGGGTGTCGAGGCTCAGCTCGGTGAGGTACTCGCTCACGAAGCTGCAGGCGAAGGTCAGCTGCCCGTCTCTCAGGTGCCACACCCAACCGCCGTTGTGATCACCCTGTTCGGCGATCACGCCGGTCGCGTCGACATCCAGCGGCGCGCCGAGGTGGGCGGTGATCGTGAACCCGTTGCCCAGCGTCGGGGTGTTGTCCTCGAACACTCGCTCGCCCGGGCGCAGCTCGACCCGTGACGCACCTGTCGGCCACGGCAGGAACAGGTGCTGGAGGCGATCCACGACCCCGTCGCTGAGGGGCAGGACACCGTTGCGTTCGGCTTCCTCGTACCACCGGGCCACGAGACGGTCGCGGGTCTCGGGGTGCTGGTCGCCGACGTCGTGGTTCTCGGCCATGTCGGCGCGGGTGTCGAAGAGGTGCCAGTGATCGGTCTCGAAGTCGTCGCTACCGGCGATGAGGTCGCGTTCGGCATGGGTGAGCTGGTTGACGTGGTCGGTGACGACCTTCCAGCCGTCCTCGTACAGGGCCCGGCTGCCCCAGCACTCGTAGTACTGGCTGGTCCGGGGATCCGGGGCGTCAGCGCGTGCGAGCATCGGTCGCAGGGTGACCCCGTCCAGGCTCATCTGGGGGACACCGCGGATCGCGTCGGGCGGTTCGACGTCGACGAGGTCGAGCAACGTGGGCAGGAGGTCGATGGCGTGGCAGTACTGGTGGCGGATCTCACCGGCGGCGGCCAGCCCCGCCGGCCAGGAGATGATGAGCGGGTCTCGCACCCCGCCCTCGAACGTGTACCGCTTGAACCGGCGGACCGGGGTGTTGCCGGCCTCGGCCCAGCCCCACGGGTAGTGGTTGTAGGTGCGCGGCCCGCCCAGCTCGTCGATCAGCCGGAGGTTCAGCTCGACGTCCTCGTCACGCCCCTGGGCGAAGCGGAACTCGCTCACCGTTCCGTGGGGCCCGGCCTCGCCCGACGCGCCGTTGTCCGACACCACGACGACGATCGTGTTCTCGCGTTCGTCGAGGTCGTCGAGGGCGGTGAGCACCCGCCCGATCTGCGCGTCGGCGTGGGTGAGGAACCCGGCGTAGATCTCCATCATCCGGGCGTACAGCCGCTGGCGGTCGGGGTCCAGCCCTTCCCAGTCCGGCACGTGGTCCGACCGTGAGGGCAGCGCGGTGTCCTCCCCGACGAGGCCGAGGCCGATCTGGCGGTCGAGGACCGCCCGACGCCAGATGTCCCAGCCCGCGTCGAAGCGGCCCCGGTAGGGCTCGGTCCACTCGGGCGTGACGTGGTGGGGGGCGTGGGTGGCGCCGAGGGCCAGCCAGGCGAGGAACGGGCGGTCCGGCTGATCCCGTCGGAGCTCCCGGATGCGAGCGACGGTCTCGTCGGCCAGGTCCTCGCTGAGGTGGTAGCCCTCGTCGGGGGAGCGGGGCGGATCGACGTAGGTGTTGTCCCGCACCAGCTCGGGGGCCCAGTGGTTGGCGTCGCCGCCGAGGAACCCGTAGTAGTGCTCGAAGCCCTTGCCGAGCGGCCAGTTCTCGAACGGGCCCGAGGGCGAACGCTGGTCGCGGGGCGTGAGGTGCCACTTGCCCACTGCGAACGTCGCGTAGCCGTCGGCGCGGAGGATCTCGGCGAGGGTGCCGGCCTCCGGTGGGATGCGCGAGGTGTAGCCCGGGAAGCTCATCGGCAGGTCGGGCAACATGCCCACCCCGACCCGGTGGTGGTTGCGCCCGGTCAGCAGGCAGGCGCGGGTCGGCGAGCACACCGCGGTGGTGTGGAAGTTGGTGAGGCGCACCCCCTGCTTCGCGAGGCCGTCGATCGCGGGCGTCGCGATGTCGGAGCCGTAGCAGCCGAGCTGGGCGAACCCGGTGTCATCCAGCACGACGACCACGATGTTGGGTGCGCCCGCACGGAAGGGGGAGGCGGCCCGGGCCGACGTGGAGCCGGTGGTCGTGAGCGCAACCGTCACGGTGTCGTCAGGGTCGGGGACGGGCTGGGTGACACCGGACGAGAGCTCCTCAGCGGCAGCGGCGAAGAAAGTACCGGACGGTACTTTCAGTGGAGCGTGTCAGCGGTCGGGGTCGTCGTCAAGGTGCGCTCGAGCACCGGCGGGGCGTGGCTCGACGACACGGTCCGGCCCGGCATGGACCCGCGAACCCGCATGGGCGCGGTGGCCGATCTCGTCGATCAGGAGACCGAGCCCTGGACCTGAGTCCTGCGGGCCCGCCGTTCCACCCTGATCAGCGGTGCGCGGCGTGGAGCACCGCCAGCTCGGCGCGCGAGCTGATCCCCACCTTGGCGTAGATGTGGCCGAGATGGGTCTTCACCGTGCTCCGGCTCATGATCAGCCGCTCGGCGATCTGCGGGTTGGTGAGTCCCTCGGCGACACACGCCACCACCTCGAGCTCCGTCGGGGACAGGCTCGGCCAGCCCGTGTCGGGCCGGAGCCGTCGTCCTCGAGAGCGGAGGGCGAGCTCGACGACGTCGGCGAGGTCTCTGTCCTGGACCGAGGCAGCTCCCCTGGCGACCTCGTCGACCGCCGTCGACGACACCCCGTCGGTCGCCGTGATCACGGCACGCTGCAGCGCGGTTGGCACGAGACCGAGCGACGCACGGGTCCGGGCGGCGACGCCGGACCAACGGCCGGCGCGCTCGGCGTCGCCGCCGAGCGCGTTCGCCCAGGCCAGCAGGTCGAGGGCCGAGCACACGGTCGGATCGACGTCGCGGTCCTGGAGCAGTCCGAGCGCCTGCAGCGCCTGCTCGGCGGCCGCCGCCGGATCGCCAGCGACGGCGAGGGCATGGGCACGGGCCATGGCACAGACCGCCTGCAGGTACTCCGATCCGAGCTGGTGCGCAGCCTGGAGCAGCTCGTCGACCAGCGGGCCGGTGGCGGCCGGATCCTGCTGGAGATGGGCGTCGAGCAGGGGGTGCAACGTCTGGGCGACGCCCCACACGACCTGGCCCGCGGCGAGGTCGTCGAGGATCCGCTGGACCTCGTCGCGGGTGGGGAGATCGACGCCCGTGGCCGTTCGCCGTCGGAGGTCGGCGAGCACGAGCGGTCGCATGGCCGACTCGGCAGCGCCGTCGGCCTCGAGCTCTTGCCGGGCGAGCTCGATGGCGCCCTCGGCCTCGTCGTACTCGCCGCGCGCGACGAGCGCGGTCACGAGGAGCCCGGTGGACCAGGCGCGGGTCAGTGGTTCTCCCGATCGGTCCGAGTGCTCCTTCGCCACACGGGCCTGCTCGACGGCGCCGGGACGTCCGGCCATCGCCGCGGCCGTGCCGTGACCGATGTGGTGCCAGGCCAGGAAGAACGGATTCGGGTCGCCGTCGAGGAGCGCGAGCGCCTGGTCGAGTCGGGCCGGGACCTCGTGGAACCGGTCGGCGTAGTGCAGCGACCAGGCGATCTTCTGGGCGATGTTGCACCTCGACCAACTGTCTCCGGCCGCTGTCGCATGCCGCAGCGCCTGCTCGAGCACCGGGATCTCACCGAGCGGGTCGGCCATCTGACCGAAGTCGGCGATGATGTCCATCGCCCGACCGAGCGCGAGATCGTCGCCGCACTCCGTGGCCGACGCGACCGCGCCCTCGGCGGCGAGGGCGCCGGCCTGCCAGTCGCCGTAGTAGAGGCTCAGCAGGGCGCGTCCCCACAACAGGCGACCGCGCCACAGGTGGTCGTCGGCCCCGAGCCTGGCGACCGCTCGGTCGAGCCACTCGATCCCGACCGCCGCATGACCCGCCTGGAACCAGTAGTGGACGAGGTCGAAGGCCAGGGTGCTCAGCGGGTCGACCGCCGCCGCCTGCTCGGCGTGGACGAGCGCGGTCCGGAGGTTCTCGTGCTCGGCGGCGAGCACCGCTCGCGCCTGTTCCTGCCTGCCCGTCTGCAGATCCGGCGCGACGACGGCAACGACCCCGGCGAAGTGGACGAGGTGCCGGTCGAGCACGTCGCCGACCTCACCGCTGGCCACGAGTTGTTCGTGGGCGAACTGCTTGATCGTCTCGAGCAGCCGGTAGCGCTCGACGGTGCCTTCGTCGTCGAGGATCACGAGCGACCGTTCCACGAGCGCGGCGAGGTGGTCGAGGATCCCGTACGCGTCGAGCGGGGGGAAGCCGGCGATGGCCTCGGCGGCGTCGAGCGTGAACCCGCCACTGAACCCGGACAGGCGGCGCAGCAGGACCCGCTCGTCGTCGGCAAGGAGCTGGTGGCTCCACTCGACCGATGATCGCAGGGTCTGGTGCCGCGGGAGTCCGGCACGACTTCCGCCCGTGAGCAGTCGGAACCGGTCCTGCAGCCCGTCGAGGATGCGGTCGACCGACAGGGACCGCACGCGCGCCGCGGCCAGCTCGATGGCGAGCGGGATCCCGTCGAGGTGGTGGCAGATGGCCGCGATCGCGGGTGCGTTGTCTGCGGTGACGGCGAAGTTCGGGCGGCTGCGGACGGCCCGGTCGATGAACAGACGCACGGCGCCGAACTGCTCGACGGTCTGGACCGCAGTCTCCGATGGGTCGGGGATCGCCAGCGAAGGCACGCGCCAGCTGACCTCGCCCGGCAGGTTGAGCGGTTGACGGCTGGTCGCCAGGACGCGCAGCGACGGGCTGCCCCGGAGGAGCGCATCGATCGTCGCCGCCGCGTCGTCGAGTAGGTGTTCGCAGTTGTCGATGACCAGCAGTGCGCGTCGGTCGCGGAGACGCTGGACCACGGCGTCGAGCAGCGCGACCTCGGCGGAGGCCTGCACCCGGAGGACATCGGCGATCGATGCCAGGACCGAGCTCGTCTGACCGAGCGGCGCCAGCTCGACGTACCAGATGCCATCGGCATGGACGTCGACGAGATCGGCAGCGACCTGCAGGGCGAGGCGTGTCTTCCCGCAGCCGCCGGACCCGGTCAGCGTGAGCAGTCGCGAGTCCTCGACCAGGGCGTGGACCTGGGCGAGATCCGCCTCGCGGCCGATGAACGGGGTCAGCTGCGTCGGCAGGTTGTTGGCCACCTGGTCGATACCCCGGAGCGGACCGAACACGTCCGGGAGGTCCGGGTGGCACAGCTGGAAGATCTCCTCGGCTCGGCCCAGGTTCTTGAGTCGGTACGGCCCCAGGTCCCGGAAGTCGACCCCTGGGGGGAGGGTGTCGGCGACCACCTCGGCACATGCCCGGCTCACGAGCACCTGACCGCCATGGCCCAGCTCGCGTACTCGTGCGGCGCGGATGATCGCCTCGCCCACGTAGTTCTCCGGGTCGCGCAGCCGCGCCTCGCCGCTGTGGAGCGCCATCCGCACCCGGATCTCGATCCCGACCGGCCAAGACTCTGCGAGGATCGCCCGCTGTGCGGTCACCGCGGCGGCCACCGCGTCGGAGCCGCGCTCGAACGCGGCGACGACACTGTCGCCCTCGCCCTGCTCGAGCGGCAGCGCCCCATGGTGGGCGCGGACCACGTTGTGCAGCAGGTCGTAGTGGCGCTGGACGACATCGGCCATCTCCTCGGGATGGGACTCCCATAGGTGCGATGAGCCTTCGAGGTCGGTCAGGAGGAACGTGACGACGCCTCTCGGCAAGGCGGCGACGGTGCGGGGCTCGGTCACCGGGCGGTCACGTCGACGGCCACCGCTGCATCTCCCGAGCCTGCCATCAGTCGAGGACCGCCACCGCGTCGGCCTCGAAGAGCTGCCCGGGCACGAACAGCGTCGACACGCCCAGCAGCGTGGAGGTCGACAGCGGTGCCTCGTCTCCGAACACCTCCGCGTACGAGGCCAGCAGCACGCCGACGTGCTCGGGGAGGTAGTCGACGACGAAGAGGTTCACCTTGACGAGGTCGTGGATCGTCGCTCCCGCGGCATCGAGGCACCGAGCCAGGGCCTCGAAGACGGCTCGGGCCTGGGCAGCCAGATCTCCGGGTGCGATCAGCTCACCGGTCGGGTCGAGCGGGGCCTGGCCCGAGATGTGGACGAGACGGCGCCCGGTCGAGACGATGACCTGCGAGAGGCCCTCCACCTCGAGGACGCCGGCCGGTTGGATCGTGGTGTTGGTCATGTCGCCAGTAGACGCAACGCTTCGCCTGCGAACATCGGCCAGGTGGCCTCTTCCGACGGTCGAAGGGGTGCGATCCGTTCGACCTGTGCCCCCGCAGCCATCGAGAAGTGCAGGTCAGGTCCGGTCCGCAAGGGCCGGGCCGCTTGCTGTCCGAGCCACGTCCGAGCGACCGGAGAGGGCGCCGGGGAGCTCTCTGCGCCCGGCCCACCGGCTGACCGTCAGGAGGGACCGGTGGCGGCCAGGATGCCCTCGATCTGGCCGATCGCCTGGACCATCCCCTCCTCCTGGCCCATGGCGAGCACCTGCTCCATGGCCTCGAGGGTCGGGAAGTGTGACGTGATGACCATCTCGGTCTTCCTGTCCCGCTCCTCGAGCGTGACCACCATCCGGCCCACGGGCAGGTCGTCGTTCGGTTCGCCGGCGTCATCGGCGAAGCCGTCCTCCACCTCGAGCCGTCGTGGCGGGTCGACGGCCAGCACCTCCCACCAGCCGTGGTACCGGTCGCCCTCCGGGCTGGTCATGTAGTAGGTCGTCCGGGTGCCGACCGTGAGGTCGTGGTCGGCGAACGTCGCCGGGTAGCCGGGCGGGCCCCACCACCGCTCCAGCTGGCGCGGGTCGGCCCACAGCTGCCACGTCCGCTCGGCCGTGGCGTCGAGGTCGACGACGATGGTCATGGTCAGTGCGGCGGGGTCCTTGTGCACGGCGGTGACGGTCATGGGATGCCTCCATCGGGGTCGGCGAGGATCTCGCTCATCCGGTCGGCGCGGCTGCGCCAGACCGACTCGAGGGCGTCCAGCAGCTGGGACGCCCGGTGGACGGTGTCGACGTCGCCTCGGACGAGCTGCTCTCGTCCCCTGCGGTGCTTGGTCACCAGTCCGGCCTCCTGCAGCACGGCGACGTGCTTCTGGACGGCGGCGAAGCTCATCGGGTAGCCGCGAGCCAGGGCGGACACCGAGTGCTCGCCCTCCAGGGTGCGCTCGACGATGTCGCGCCGCGTGGCGTCGGCCAGGGCGTGGAACACCCGGTCGGCCCGCTCGGGCTCCTGAAGACCTACAACCATGTGGTTGTAGGTAACCAGGTTCCGGGCCGACGCGCAACGGTCTGGGTCAGAGCGCTTCGCCACGGCCGGGAGACCGCAGCTGAGCGCACCACCTCGACCCTCCGGTCGTGCGGGTCCGGTCAGGTCCCAGCCCAGGGCGTCGGTGCCCAGCACCTCGGCCCCGAGCCCGGCGAGCAACAGGGTGCCGTCGCGGGTCGCCCCTAGCCGTCGAGGGAGACGACGACCCGCATCTCGAGAGACATGCGGACCACGCTCCGACGGGCGCGGGACGACCGGTCGAGCCACGCCTCGGCCCCGTCGCCGCACACCTGGGCGGGATCGGTGTGGGCCTCGTCGGCGAGGGCGGCCATGGCGTCGATGGCATCGGCCAGCGATCGAGGCACGTCGGGCGCCGTGGCCGGCTGGCGGATCGGCGCCACTGCGTCGACCAGGGCGGCGGCATCGCCGTGGGCCACCGCGGCCTCGGCGGCCTCCAGGCCGAGGTAGCAGAGCTCGGCGACGTCCTCCCCCGGCAGCGTGCACGCCCCGTGCGGCGTGGACAGCGTGTTGAACAGGTAGGCGGTGCGGTGGTCCATGGCGGAGCGCAGGTGCCAGCGCTGGCCCGGGTCGTGGAGGAAGGTCCAGATGTCGTTCACGGCCATGTCGTCCTCGCGGTCGAGGAACGTCCCGGTCGGGAGGCCGAGGCGGAGCTGGTGGCGGCGCCGGTCGATGCTGCGCCCGTCGCCGAGCACCAGAGGCTGGGTGATCTGCTGCAGCGGGATCCACAGGTTGACGAGCATGAGCCCGGCGTCGTGGTTGTGCCCGTCGGGAGAGTCGTGCCGGAACAGCGACGGGGCCCGCCCGTCCATCAGCTGGGCGAGGGGTGTGCCGAAGACGTCCTGGTCGGCGTGGACGGAGGTGGCACCGCCGTGGCCGTTCATCCCCTGCGACCGTGGACCCACGACCGACATCCCGTTGGGACCGGCCTTGCGCATGATGAAGCCCTCGTCGGCGAGGAACAGCACGGTGACGTCCCGGCCCCCGGCACAGCGGAGGACGGCGCCCTGCAGCGACGCGCGGATGGTGCTGGCGTCCTCGTCGGTGACGAGCCCGGCGTCGCGCACCCGGGCGCACGCCTGCTGGAGGTCGTCCAGGGGGGACAGGTCGACTGCGTCGAAGCCGAGCTCGAGCAGCTCGGGCTGCTCGCTGCCCTCCCGGCACGCGTCCGTCGCCCGGCACTCGTGCAGCTCGACGGCGTCGCGGGCGTACGGGGCGGCGGTGCGCGGACCGGCGCGACGAAGACCGGGGTGGTCCGGGTCGGGCACGGCGACCGAGTCGGGCACGAAGCCCAGCCCCACGGTGAGCATCGGGTCCTCGACGGTCATCGGGGCCAGATCCTAGGGCGAAGGGCCGCCGACGGCCCTCGCCGGGCCGGGCGGCCCCGGGCACGACCTGAGGCGTGCCGGGTCGACGGTCCACCGAGCGCGCCGCCACCCCCCTACGCTCCGATCGGCACGGTCCTCCCCCCGGTCATCGACCGACGGCCGCCGGCCCCGACGCCCCACCCGACCCAGGAGCCCCGACGTGGACGACGACCGCACCCGCACCCTCGGCCGCCTGGCGCTCGGAGGTGCCCTCCTCGTCGCCGGCACCGGGCACCTCACCGCCCAGCGCGAGGAGTTCCAGGCCCAGGTCCCGGACTGGTTCCCGGTCGACGCCGACGCCGTGGTCCTGGCGTCAGGGGTGGTCGAGCTGTCCCTCGGGCTGGCGCTCATCCTCGCCCGGCGTCGCCGCACGGCCGTCGGCTGGGTCGTCGCCGGCTTCTTCGTGGTGATCTTCCCGGGCAACGTGGCCCAGCTCGTCGAGGGCACCGACGCCTTCGGCCTCGACAGCGACCTGAAGCGGGCGCTGCGCCTGCCCTTCCAGCCCCTGCTCGTGGCCTGGGCCCTCTGGTCGACCGGTGCGTGGAGGGCGTGGCGCAGGCGTCGCTCCGGCTGAGCGGCCGCATCGCCGGCGCCCGGGGTGGCCCACGCGGCTGCGTCGTGGGACGCCAGCCGGCGGGGCCGAGGGCGGCGCGCCCGAAGACCCGTCGCCCGCTCGGTCGTGTCCGGGGGCCGGCGGTCCTCGGACCCGTGCGCCCGATACCGTCGCCCCGTGCCCCGCCCGACCCTGCACCGCCTCGTCGCCCTGGTCGCGGTCTCGGTGGTGGCCGTCGGCGGTGCGTGCAGCGACGAGCAGGCTGACGGCGCGGCAGCGCCCGACAGCACGGTGGCACCTCCCCCGACGGGACCGGGGTACGAGGTGCCGGCCATGCACCCGAGCGACTGGGGTGCGCCTCCGGTGGCCCTCCCCGAGGCGCCCCGCCCCTACGGCCCCAGCCCGGAGCCGACCGCGGACCCGGTCTTCTACGACGTCGGCTCGCTCGACGCCGGCGCCGTCGCGGCGGCCCCACCGGGAACCGTGCTGCGGTCCGAGGAGGTCGAGCTGACCGGCCCGCTGACCGGAGCCGCGGGGTGGCGGGTCCTCTACCGGTCGAGCACCGCTGCCGGCGCCCCCGCCGTGACCAGCGGGATGGTGCTGGCGCCGGAGGGCCCGGGCCCACCGGAGGGCCGGCCGGTGGCGGCGTGGGCCCACGGGACCACCGGCATCGCCGACCGGTGTGCCCCGAGCGCCACCGGCAACCTGTTCTACGACGACTACGCGGCCGAGGGCCGACGGCTGCTCGACCAGGGCTTCGTGGTGGCCGCCACCGACTACCAGGGCCTGGGCACACCCGGGGTGCACGGCTACCACGTCAGCGACGAGCTGGCGCTCGCCACCATCGACTCCGTCGCCGCGGCCCACGACCTCGACGAGGCGGGGCCCCTGACGCCCTCGTGGCTCGTGGTCGGTCACTCCGAGGGAGGTCTGGCCGCCCTGGCCGTCGACCAGCGGGCCGACGAGGCGCGGCCCGGGCTCGAGTACGCAGGAGCGGTCGTCGCCGCCCCGTCGGCCCAGCTCGGCGCGGTGGCCCCGGCGATGTTCGAGGTACCCGAGGGTCGGGGCTACGGCGCGCTGCTGCTGGAGGCCGCAGCCGAGCTCGACCCGCGCCTCGACCCGTCCGTGGCCCTGACGCCCACCGCCGCGGCACGGGAGCCCCTGCTCACCCACGGGTGCTGGGAGGAGGCGGTCCCCGGGTTCGACGACCTCGACGCATCGGAGATGCTCGCCGCGCCCGAGGTCGCGACCCTGCTCGGCGACGTCCTCGAGGACTGCTGCGCCTCGGATGCCGGGGAGGCGCACGGCCCACTGCTGGTGGTGCACGGCGAGGCCGACGCGTCGCTGCCCCTCCTCCTCATCTCGCAGCTGGTCGACGGGCTCTGCGCGGCGGGGGTCCCGGTGGAGTACCGGACCTACCCCGGCAGCGGCCACGACGAGGTGCTGGCCGCGTCGGCCGACGACGCCCGGGCCTGGTCCTCGGGTCGTCTCGCCGGACACGACCCCCCCACGACCTGCGAGGATCCCTGAGCGGTCCCGTCGGGTGGGATGCCCGCCGCCGCGGTTCGCCCGTGGTCGAGCCACGGAGGTGGAGCCCGCCCCCGGGACCGGGGGTGGTCCGCGCCTCTCCCGTCAGCTGCCGAGGGCGCCGAGGCCCTGGCCGAGGATCTTGGCCCCGAGGACGACGAGCACGACCATCATGATGACGGCGTTGTGGTCCGACATGACCTCCTTGATGCTGCCCAGGGTCCTGGTGGCGGCGTCGGTTGCGACCACGAAGAAGAGCACGGGGCCGACGACGGTGAGCGACCCGATGACCACGAACACCGCGACGGCGACCGTCGACTCGCCGCCCGACAACCCGGCCTGGGCGATGGACGCAGCGCCGGCGGCGGTGAGGGCCAGGTTCTTGGGGTTGAGGCCCGAGAGCAGCGCACCGAGCCCGAGGGACCTCCCGGCCGTGAAGGTGTCGATCATCGCCATCCACCCGGGCATCTCGGGCTCCTCGCCCTCCCGGGGGCGCTTGCGCCACTGGCCGGCCGCCATCACCAGGAACAAGACGCCCACCGCGACCTGGAACCAGCTGACCCCCGTGGCGCTGGCGCTGTCCGCATCGTCGGCGCCGCCCGCGACGACGAGCACGACCACCGACACGACGACGAGCCCGGTGACCCAGCCGACGGCGAAGGCGGGGCCGTTGGACCTGGCCCTCGGGGTGCCGAGCATGAGGATGACGGCGATGATGGGGACGGGGCTGATGGCGACGCCGACCGCAGAGGGCAGCAGGTCACCGATCGCTTGGGTGAGCACGTTCAGGTCTCCTCGTGGTGGCCGCCGCCGTCGGTGGGTGGTCGGGTGCGGACGCAGGTGGACCCGGGCCGACCCGCGGTCAGCCCTCCTGCAGCGCCTCCGCGAGCATCACGATGATGCCGCTGGGGCCGCGCACGTAGGTGAGCTTGTAGACGTCCTCGTAGGTCGCCACGCCGCGCAGTGGGTGGCAGCCGTGCCGGGCGGCGATCTCGAGCGCCTCGTCGATGTCGTCGACCGAGAAGGCGACGCGGTGCATGCCGATCTCGTTGGGCCGGGTGGGCTCGGTCTCGATGGCGTCGGGGTGGATGTACTCGAAGAGCTCGAGGCGACCGCTGCCGTCCGGGGTCTGGAGCATGGCGACGTCGGCGTGGTTGCCATCGAGGCCGACCGCGGTCTCGGTCCACTCCCCGCTGACCGTGTCTCGGCCGACGACGGTCAACCCGAGGTCGGTGAAGAAGGCGATCGCGGCCTCGATGTCGCGGACGGCGATGCCGACGTTCTCGAGCTTCACGGGCACCGGCTGCACGGTAACCCGAGCCCGGTGCTCGGACATGCGGAGCCCGGTCCGGGGTGCGAGGGTGATCGCCGACCTGCGGCTCGCGGCATCGACCCGTCGGGCCCGACGCCGCTCGGCCCACCCCGCCCCCGCCCCCACGGGAGACCCGCGCCATGACCACCACACCGACCCCCGCCGCCGACGTGCTGATCCGCGGCGGTGAGGTCGTCGACGGCACCGGCGCCCCGGCCCGCCGGGCCGACGTGCGGGTGCGCGCCGGGCGCATCGCAGAGGTCGGTCCCGACCTCACCCACGACGGTGAGCCGGAGCTGGACGCCACCGGCGCGACGGTGGCGCCCGGGTTCATCGACACCCACGGCCACACCGACCCGCAGGTGTTCTGGGACCCGACGCTCGACCCGGAGTCCCTCCACGGCGTCACCACGATGCTGGTGGGCAACTGCAGCCTGTCGCTGTACCCGACCACGGAGGCCACCCGCTCGGAGGTGGCCGACCTGTTCGCCTACATCGAGGACGTCCCCCGCCACCTCTTCGACGACGAGATCCCGTGGACCTGGGACGACTACGCCGGCTACCGCGACGCGGTGAACGCCATGGGCGCCGGCCTCAACCTGGCGCCCCTCGTGGGCCACAGCCCGTTGCGGCTGGCGGTGATGGGCGACGACGCCTGGACCCGTGAGGCGACGGCGGAGGAGACCTCCGCCATGGCCGGCCTGCTGCGGGAGGCCATGGATGCGGGGGCCTGGGGCCTCTCGACCTCGTACCTCGACGTGGACGGGCACGGTCGTCCGGTGCCGTCGCGGGCTGCGGGGGGCGACGAGCTCGACGGGCTGTTCGCCGTCCTGGGGCGGGCGGGGAGGGGCATCGTCGAGGTGGTCCCCAACCTGCTGGGCGGCACCGCCGAGGCCGAGCTCGAGGACCTGGCGGTGCGCTGCGGGCGGGTCGACGTGGCCCTCACCTGGACCGGCTTCGTGCACGTGGCCGAGGCGCCCGAGCTCACCGAGAGCTGGATCGACATCTCCCGCCGCCTCGCCGCCGAGGGGGTGCGCCTGCACCCGCAGCTCTCGCCCCGCACGGTGGACTTCCGGGTCAACTGGGACTCCTCGATGATGTTCATGTCGATGCCCGAGGGTTGGCACCGGGTGATCGGCGCACCCGGGCGGGACGCGAAGGCGGCGCTGCTCACCGACCCGACGTGGCGCGCCGCGGCCCGGGCGGAGTGGGACCGCACCGAGAGCGCCATGTTCCCCCACCGCAACCTGGACAAGGCCCGCTTCGTCGAGGTGGTCGGCGACGACAACGCCCCCTGGCGGGGTCGGACCCTCGGTGACCTGGTGGCCGAGCGCGGCGGCCACCCCTCCGACGTGCTGGCCGACTTCGTCGTCGCCAACGAGTGCCGGCCGGGGATCGTGGCCATCGGGGTCGCCAACGGCGACGTCGACGGCATGGCCCGCACCCTCACCGACCCCGACGTGCTCATCAGCTCGTCCGACGCCGGCGCCCACGTGCAGATGCTCTGCGCCTCGGGCGACACCACGTTGCTGCTCACCCGGCACGTCCGCGAGCGCGGCGACCTCACCCTGGAGGCAGCGGTGCACGAGCTCACCGGACGCCAGGCAGAGGTCTTCGGCTTCCCCGGGCGGGGGACCATCGCCCCCGGCGCCGCCGCCGACCTCGTGGTGTTCGCCCTCGACGAGCTCCACTACGACCAGGACACCTTCGTCCACGACCTCCCCGGCGGTGGCGCCCGCCTCCGTCGCGGCGAGGGCGGCTACCGGGCGACGATCGTCGCCGGCGTGCCGGTGCAGCTCGAGGGCACGGCCACCGGGGCCCTCCCCGGCGGCGTCATCGCCTCCGACGAACGTCCCTGAGGGTCCGACGCGCCGGTCGCCGCGGGGGCCGACCGGTTTGCCGGAGGGACGCGCGGGAAGTCCCAGCTGCTCGCACGAGGAGGTCACCACGGACACGGTTCGCCACGCGGCCAGACCCCTGAGGTCGGCACGCCCGGCCGGGTCGCAGTGCTGACGTTCCTCGTCATCGCCGTGGTGTCGGGGGCCCTCGTCGCCGGTGCCGCGTGGGGGATCTACGGCGACCTGCCCGCATCGGTGGAGGGCTTCGTGGTCGCCCTCGCCGGGGGCTCGCTGCTGGTGTCCACCGTGCTCGAGCTCTTCGAGCCGGCGACGGAGCGGACGGCCATGTGGGCCGTGGCCCTCGCGGTGCTGGCCGGCGCGGGGGTCTTCGTGCTCCTCGATCGGCTGGTGGCCGAGCACTGGGGGTCCGACAGCGGCGGGGGCCTCCTCGCCGCCATCACCCTCGACGGGATCCCCGAGAACCTGGCCCTCGGCGTGGCCCTGATCGGCGTGGGCCCCGCGGCGGCGGCGGGGCTGGCCGGGTCGATCCTGCTATCCAACCTCCCAGAGGCCGCCGGCGGCGCCAAGGAGATGGCCGACGGCGACCGGTCCCGGGCTGTTGTCTTCGGTCTCTGGGCGGCGACCGCGGCACTCCTCTCGGCCGCCGCGCTGGCGGGCAACCTGCTCCTCTCCGGGGTGCCCGACACCGTGCTGGCCCTCATCCGCTGCGTCGCCGGAGGCGCGGTGGTGGCGTCGCTGGCGACCGAGGTCTTCCCGAAGGCGTTCAGGGAGGAGAGCTACCTCGTCGGTGCGGCGACCGCTCTCGGGGTCGTCGTCGCCCTGGCGCTGGGCCAGCTGGGTTGACCCCTGGGTACGGTGGCGGCCGTGGGTGGGCTCGACGACGGACGCCGAGAGCGGATCGACCAGGTGCTGGCCGAGGTCGTGAAGCCGGCCCGCTGGCCGGAGCGGGCGCCGGTCACCATCACCGCCCACCACCTGCCGGGCGAGCCGGTGCCCCACGACCAGGCCGTCGCCGGGCGGTTCGCACCCTTCTCCGAGGGCGAGCGGTGGGGTCCGGACTGGGGCACGACCTGGTTCCACGTCACCGGCACGGTGCCGGGTGCGTGGGCCGGGCGCACCTGCGCGCTGCTCGTCCACCTCGGCTACGGCGGCGGTCCCGGCTTCGGGGCCGAGGGCCAGGTGTGGGTCGACGGCCACCCCACCCAGGGCATCAGCCCCAACCACCGCGAGGTGCTGGTCGGCGACCCTGCCGTCGGGGGCGAGCCGATCGACCTCCACATCGAGGCCGCGGCGAACCCCCCGGCCCTCCAGGGGGACCCCGGCCCGCTGCTGGCACCCGACCCCGGCGGTGAGCCCCGGTGGGAGCTGCGCCGCTGCCACCTGGCCGTGGTCGACCGCGACGTCGAGGCGCTCGTGCGCGAGTGGACGGTGGTGCGCGAGTACGGCGCCTGGATCGACGGCGAGGGGTCCGCCGCCGCGGGCCGCGCGCTCGACGAGGCCTGCGCCGCCATCGAGACCGACGGGGTGGGTGCCGGGTCGGTGGCCGCGGCCCGCGCCTGGCTCGCCCCGGTGCTGGCGCCGGGCGACGGCGACCGGACCGCGGTGCACCTGGCCGTCGGCAACTCCCACATCGACACCGCCTGGCTCTGGCCGCTCCGGGAGACCCGACGCAAGGTGGTGCGGACCTTCTCCACCGCGGCGACGTTCCTCGAGCGCGATCCCGGCTACCGCTTCGCCGCCTCCCAGCCCCAGCAGCTGGCCTGGGTCCGCGAGGACCAGCCCGACCTGTGGGCGCGCATCGAGGGCCACGTCGCCGCCGGCCGGTTCGACGTGGTCGGGGCCATGTGGGTCGAACCCGACTGCAACGTCCCGTCGGGCGAGTCGCTGGCCCGCCAGCTGGTGCACGGCAAGCGCTTCTGGCGCGAGGCCTTCGGCGTCGAGGTCGACGGCCTCTGGCTGCCCGACGTGTTCGGCTACTCCGCTGCGCTGCCCCAGATCCTCGCCCAGGCCGGCGTCGAGTGGTTCCTCACCCAGAAGCTCTCGTGGAACGACACCAACCGCTTCCCGCACCACACGTTCTGGTGGGAGGGCATCGACGGCACCCGCGTGTTCACGCACTTCCCGCCGGCCGACACCTACAACGGCGACCTCTCGGTCCCCAACCTGCTGCACGCCCGGCGCACCTACGCCCAGAGCGACGTCCTCGACCGCTCCGTCTACCTCTACGGCCACGGCGACGGCGGGGGCGGCCCCGACGCCGACATGCTCGAACGCCTCCGACTGCTGGCCGACGTGGAAGGGCTCGGTCGGGTCGAGTCGACCGGCGCGATCGACGCCATCGCCGCGCTGCGGGCCGAGGCCGTCGACGTCGACCTGCCGGTGTGGGTCGGCGAGCTGTACCTCGAGCTCCACCGGGGCACCTACACCACCCACGGCGCGGTCAAGGAGGGCAACCGGGCGCTCGAGCGGGCCCTCTTCGACACCGAGCTGTGGAGCCTCGCGGCCCAGCGCCACGCCGGGCTCTCGATCCCCGCCGACGAGATCGACGAGGCCTGGAAGACGCTGCTGCTGCACCAGTTCCACGACATCATCCCGGGATCGTCGATCCACTGGGTCTACGACGACACCCTGGCCGACCACCGGCGGCTCCGCGACCTCACCGACCGGCTCTGCGCCGATGCCCTCGACGCCCTGGCGGCGCGGGTCGACACGGGTGACGCGTCCCGCCCGGCCCTCGTGGCCAACGGGCTCGCGTTCGCCCGCGACGAGCTGGCCGAGCACGACGGCCGGCTCGTCCGCCTCAGCGCCCCGGCATGCGGGTGGGAGGTCGTCGACCTCGACCGGCCCGTCGACGCCCTGGGCCCGCCGGTGGAGGCCGGTCCCGACGCCGGCGCGGGCTGGCTCGACAACGGGGTCCTGCGCGTCGAGTGGGACGACACCGGCCTGCTGCGCTCGGTGCGCCACCACCCGACGGGCCGGGAGGCGCTGGCCCCCGGGACGGCGGGGAACCTGCTCCAGCTGCTCGAGGACCACCCGCGGGAGTGGGACGCCTGGGACATCGACCGAGACGCGCTCGCCACCGCCGTCGATCTGACCGGCGCCGACGAGGTCGTGCTCGAGGAGCGCACCGACGACCGCGGCACGCTGCGCGTGGTCCGGTCGTTCGGGGCGTCGCGCATCGAGCAGCGGGTGCGCCTGGCGCGGGGCAGCCGCCGGGTCGAGGTGCACTGCACCGTCGACTGGCACGAGGACCACAGGCTCCTCAAGGTCGCGTTCCCGCTCGACGTGCAGGCCTCGACGGCGCGCCACGAGATCCAGTACGGCCACGTGGAGCGGCCCACCCACCGCAACACCACCTGGGACGCAGCCCGGTTCGAGACCTGTGCCCACACGTGGGTCGACGTGAGCGAGGAGGGCTTCGGCGTGGCGGTGCTCAACGACGCCAAGTACGGCCACGACGTCCTCGGCAGCACCGTGCGCATCTCGCTGCTGCGGGCCCCGACCTGGCCCGACCCGGTCGCCGACCGCGGCCGCCACACCTTCGCCTACGCCCTGCACCCCCACGCCGGCGGGCCGACCACCGGTGGGGTGATCGAGGAGGCCCACGCCTTCAACGCCCCCCTGCGGGTGCGGCCCGTGGGCGCCTCCGACCGGTCGCTGCCGACCCGGCACTCGCTGGTCGAGCCCGAGGCCCCCGGCGTCGTGGTCGCTGCGGTGAAGGCCGCGGACGACGGGGCCGGCGACACGGTCGTGCGGCTCCACGAGGCCTTCGGTGGCCGCCGGCGGGTCCGCCTCCGCGTCGACGGGGCGACCTCCGCGTCGCGGGTCGACCTCCTCGAGGAGCCCCTCGACGCGGCTCCCGTGACGGTCACCGACGGGGTCGTGGAGCTCGACCTCCGGGCCTTCGAGCTGGTCACCCTCCGCATCGGCTGAGCCCGACGGGCCCGGCCCCCGGGCCTGCCTCTCCGGGTGCTGTGCCACGCTGGGCCGGTGACGGCGACCGACGGACCGGAGCGGCCCAACATCGTCGTGCTGGTGGCCGATGACCACGGGCGCGAGGCGGTCGGGTGCTACGGCAACCCGGTGGTCGCCACGCCGACCATCGACCGGCTCGCGGCCGAGGGGGTGCGCTTCGACAACGCCTTCTGCACCACGGCGTCGTGCTCGGCCAGTCGGTCGGTGATCCTCACCGGGCTGCACGCCCACACCAACCGCACCTACGGGCTCGTCCACGAGCCGCACCACTTCTCGATGTCCGAGCACGTCCGCACCCTGCCGGCGCTCATGCGCCGGGCCGGCTACCGCACCGGGCAGATGGGCAAGAAGCACTACCGGCCCGAGAGCCTCTTCCCGTTCGACATGGATCCGCCCGAGTGGGGCAGCGAGGAGGACATCCTCCGCCACCGCGACGACCGGTGGTTCGCCGACCGGTGCGCCGACTTCGTCGCCGGGGGGGCGCCCTTCTTCCTCTACTGGTGCTCCCACGACCCCCACCGCGACCGGCTCCGGGAGGACCACCCGCTGCGGCCCGACACCTTCGGCAACCCCGACGAGCCCTTCCCCGGTGACGTGGAGCAGGCCTTCGACCCGGCCGAGGTGGTGGTCCCGCCGTTCCTGCCCGACCTGCCCGAGGTCCGGGCCGAGCTGGCCGAGTACTACCAGGCGATCGCCCGCCTCGACCGCGGCATCGGCCGGCTGGTGGGGCACCTCGAGGCCGCCGGGGTGCTCGACGACACGGTGATCCTGTACCTGTCCGACAACGGAGCCGCCTTCCCCCTGGCCAAGACGACGCTGTACGAGCCGGGGATGGCCCTCCCGCTCGTCATCCGCGACCCCCGCCGGTCGACGGCCGGGGCCACGGCCTCAGCCCTGGTCACGTGGGCCGACCTGGCCCCGACCGTCCTCGACCTGGCCGGAGCACCCGAGCTGGCCGAGCGCATGTTCGGCGAGAGCCTGGTGCCGCTGCTCGACGACCCCGACGCCGAGGGTCGCGACCACGTGTTCGCGTCGCACAGCTTCCACCAGGTGACCGGCTACTACCCGATGCGGGTGGTGAGGGGCCGGCGCTGGAAGCTGATCCACAACATCGCGTGGAAGCTCGACCACCCGACGGCTGCGGACCTGCACGCCTCGGCCACCTGGCAGGCGACGCTGCGGGAGGGTGCGGCCCTCGGCGAGCGGTCCGTCGACTCCTACGTGCACCGGCCGCGCGTCGAGCTCTACGACCTGGCGACCGACCCCCTCGAGCTGGACGACCGGGCCTCCGACCCGGCCCAGGCCGACCGCGTGGCCGAGATGACGGCCCTCCTCCGGGACTTCCAGGTCGCGACCCGCGATCCGTGGGCCCACAAGTGGTCCTACGAGTGACCACCTGCGCGCGACGACCTCCGCGTGCGACCCGTCGGCCAGGTCGAGGGCCACGGCCCGGGCGCTGTCGCGCCACGCGCAGGTGCGAGACGGGCCCGACCGGGGCCGGTCTCACCCTCGTCGTCGTCTGGTGCGGAGGGCCCGCGCGGCCCCGGCCCAGTCCTGGTCCAGGGCGGCGAGGAAGGCGTCGAGCGCGGCGAAGGAGATGCGGCCCCCGCCCATCAGGACCAGGCCTCGGGCCGGGCCCTCCCGCAGGGCGCAGCGGATCATCTCGAGGGTGGCGGCGTCGGGGTCGGGGAACTCCTCGGTGGCCTCCCGGAGGCCCATGCGGACGATCTGGGCGCCCACGACCCGGCCGACCGCGGTGGTCTCGATCTCCTCCAGGGTGGAGTTCCGGGTGAAGGGCCGCGCCGCCGGGACGGGCGGGACGGGGTGGCCCAGCACCCGCTCCAGCTCGGCGTCGGTCATGACCGGTCCGGCCGGGCGCGGCACCCGGGTGACCCGATCCGCGGAGTCCACGTGGTGGACGAGGGTGGCGACGGGATCGGCCGACGACCGGGCCACCACGACCTCGTAGGCCCCGGCCTCGACGAGCCAGTCGTGGGCGGCGACGTCCCACACGGCGAAGGCCCGTCGATCCAGGTCGATGGTGACGTCCTCGCTGGCGCCGGGGGCGAGGTGGACCTTGGCGAAGCCCCTCAGCTCCTTGTCCGGTCGCAGCACCGAGGCCTCGCGGTCGCGGACGTAGACCTGCACCACGTCGCCGCCGGCTCGGTCTCCGGTGTTGGTGACCCGGACCGTGACCCGGACGTCGGGGCCGTCGCCGTCGAGGTGGGCATCGTCCCAGGCGAAGGAGGTGTAGGAGAGGCCGTGGCCGAAGGGGAAGCGGGCGGGGACGCCGTGGGTGTCGTGGAACCGGTACCCGACGAGGAGGCCCTCCCGGTGGACGACCTGGCGAGGCTGGCCCGGGAAGCTGTTGTCGGCCGGGAGCTGGGCCACGTGCACCGGGATGCTCTCGGCCAGGCGGCCGCCGGGGTCGGCGTCGCCGAAGAGCACGTCGACCAGCCCGCCGGCGCCGGCCTGGCCCCCGAGCCAGCCCTCCACCACGGCGGCGACGCGTTCGGCCCACGGCAGGTGGACCACGCCACCGCCGCTCAGCACGACGACGACGGGTGCCCCCCGGGCCGCGAGGGCCTCGATGAGCGTCACCATCCCCTCGGGCAGGTCGAGGGTGGTGCGGTCGAAGCCCTCCGACTCCAGGGGGGCGGGCAGGCCGCAGTGGACGACGACCGCGTCGGCCCCGGACGCGGCACCCAGCGCCTCGGCCACCAGCGCGGGCGTGGTGGCGCCGCTGGCGGGGTCGTAGCCCGGCGCGTAGGCGACCTCGGTGCCGGGCGCCACGCGGCCCCGCACCAGGTCGAGCAGCCGGTCGACCCGCGTGGGGGTGACCTGGGAGCTGCCCGCACCCTGGAACCGGGGGTGCTCGGCGAAGGCACCCACGACCGCCACCCGACCGAGGTCGGCGGCGAGGGGGAGGACGCCGTCGTTGGTCAGCAGCACCGACCCCGCCGCCGCGGCCCGGCGGCCGAGCGCGTGGTGGGCGTCGCGGTCGCAGGGCGGGCGGTCGCGGCGGGCTCGCTGGAGGAGCTCCACCACCCGGGTCGCGCACCGGTCGAGGTCGGCCTCGGCCAGCTCTCCCGAGCCCAGGGCGGCCAGCAGGTCGGCGTCGTAGGCGCCGTGGCTGCCGGGCATCTCCAGGTCCAGCCCGGCCCGGACGCCGGCGATGCGGTCGTTGGCCGCGCCCCAGTCGGTCATCACCAGGCCATCGAAGCCCCACTCGTCGCGCAGGACCGTCTGGAGCAGCTCGTGGTGCTCGCTGGCGTAGGTGCCGTTGACCAGGTTGTAGGAGCACATCACGGTCCACGGCGAGGCCTCCCGGACGGCGATCTCGAAGCCCGTGAGGTAGAGCTCGCGCAGGGTGCGCTCGTCGACGACGGCGTCGACGACGAGGCGGTGCGACTCCTGGTTGTTCACCGCGAAGTGCTTGAGGCAGGCACCCACCCCCCGGGACTGGATGCCGCGCACCATGGCTGCGGCCAGGCGCCCGCTGAGCAGCGGGTCCTCGGAGAGGTACTCGAAGCAGCGGCCGCCGGCGGGGTGGCGCTTGATGTTGAGCCCCGGGCCGAGAACCACGGCGACGCCCAGGTCGGCCGCCTCCGCCCCGAGGGCGGCGCCGACCTCCTCGACCAGGTCGACGTCCCACGACGAGCCCAGCGTGACCGCCGTCGGGAAGCAGGTGGAGGGGAGCGAACCGCCCACCCCCAGGTGGTCGCCCTCACCGGGTTGGTGGCGGAGGCCGTGCGGTCCGTCGGCGACCGGGACGCCGGGGAGGTCGTGCTGCGAGAGGCCCTCGAGGGTGAAGCGGCCCGCCCCCGACAGGAGTCGGACCTTGGTGGCCCGGTCGAGCCCGGCGACGATCTCCGCAGCGGTGGGAACGGGTGCGTCCACGGGTGGCTCCTGCAGGGGGTCGGGGCCGCCGGTCGGCGGCGTCGGCGGTCGGACAGGACCGGACGACACTACGACGCCACCTGGCGGCCGGCTCAGGGCCGGGGGCGGGGTGCCCTCAGCAGGTCGCGTCGGCGTCGGAGCGGGACGCGAACCAGGCCGCGATCCCGGGCATGGCCTGCTCGAAGTCGCCCGGGGCGGACACGTTGAGGAACCCCGCCCGGGCGTCGGTGCCGTTCCGGAAGTCGTGGGGCGTGCCGCCGGGGGCCATGACGAACGACCCGGCCGGCGCCTCGACCCGCTCCTCGCCCACGAGGAAGGTCACGGTCCCCTCGAGCACGAAGAAGACGTCGTCCTCGGGGTGGTGGTGGGTGCCGGGGCCGAGGGTGTGGGGTTCGAGCCACCACTCCGAGATCGAGTACCGACCCGCCGTCTCGGTCCCGTCGGCCTTGAAGACGGCCGACAGGCGGTCGCCCATGGCGTAGCTGCGGCCCTCGCCGGGGGCGAGGACCAGCGGGCGGCGATGGGTGGGGTCGGGGTCGGTCACTGTCGGTCTCCTCGGTCCGGTGGGTCCATGGTGCCGGGTCGGGCGGTGGCGCGTCGCCCGGCCGCCCCTCGACGGAGACCTGATCAGGTGACGAGGTGGGGGCCGCCGGGTGACGTCGCGGGCCCGCGAGCCGACACCCAGCGCCTGGCCCGCCTCCTCGACGGCCTCGGTTCGGGGACTGCCCCGCCCTCCAGCCGGCGGGCGGCCTGTTGGCAGCGCAAGACCGGTCGGGCGGAGCGGTCCTCCCGGCGCGCACACTGGCGGCATGGGTGACCTGGGGCGCGACCGGCTGCGAGAGCTGCTGGACGCCGTGCTCGAGGGCACCGACGACGGTCGCAGCCGCTCGCTCGACGACATGGCCGACACGGCTGCCTCGTCGCCGTTCCACTTCTCCCGGCTCCTGTCCCAGGCCACCGGTGAGCCACCGGTGGCCATGCGCCGGCGGGTCCTGCTGGAGCGGGCGGCCTGGCAGATCCGCGGCGGGACCTCGGTCACCGACGCCGCCTTCGCCGCCGGGTACGCCTCCGTCGACGGCTTCCGCCGGGCCTTCGCCCGCGCCTTCGGCCACCCCCCGAGCACCGAGGGGGCGGGCCACTGGCTCCCCGCCGCCAACGGCATCCACTTCCACCCCCCGACCTCGCTGTGGGTCCACACCCGGGAGCAGCCCGTGAACCCCCTCTCCGACCACCTCGTCGTCCACGACATCGACGACACCCGCCACCTGATCGAGCTGGCGGCCGGCCTGCCCGACGACGAGTACCGGGAGCTGCGCCTGCCCGGCACCACCCTGCTGTCGTGGCACGGCCCCGAGGAGTCGATCGCCGCGGTGCTGGAGAACCACGTCTGGACCAAGGAGGTGTGGACCGCCGCCATCGAGGGGACCGACCTCCCCGACCGCGACGAGCACGCATCGGCCGAGGCGTTGGCGGCACGCCACGACCCCGTGGCGGCGCGCTGGCTGGCCCTGGTGCGCGACGTCGATCGCCGGGGGGCCTGGGACGATCGCGTGGTCGACGCCCTGTGCGACCCGCCCGAGAGCTTCGTGCTCGGCGCCGTCATCGCCCACGTGGTCACCTACGCCGCCTTCCGCCGCCAGGTGGTGCGGATGCTGCTGCGCGACGGCGGTCGCCAGGTCGACGACGGCGACCCCATCGACTGGCTGCGGGCCCGCACCGGTGAGGCCGACGTCCACGCGGACCGCTGAGGCGGCTCGGGGCCGTCGCGCTGGGACCGATCGTCGCCATCGGAGATCCGCATGGGCCCGACGTTCGGTTCCGTGACCAGGACCGGCACCCTGGACACATGTTCCGTCGCCCCCGCGACCCTGTCGCCGACCACCTCGAGGCCCTCGACCTCGACCCCTCTGCGGCCGAGCGCCTGGCGCGCCGTGGCACCCCCGTGCGGGTCGCGGCCGGCCGGGTGCTCTGCGCCGAGGGTGAGCGCGGCCGACAGGCCTTCCTGCTGCTCGACGGCGAGGCCCACGTCCTGCTCCCCGACGCGGTCGTGACCATCGGTGCCGGCGACGTGGTGGGCGAGCTGGCCACCCTGGACCACCGCCGGACCCGCAACGCCACCGTGGTCGCCCACACCGACCTCGACGCCCTGGTCTACGACGTGCGCACGTTCAACGCGCTGGCCGGCGACCCGGCCCTGCGCCCCCACCTGGTCCCCGAGCGCGACGCGGCCTGACCCGCCCTGACGAACGCCGGCGGGCCGTCCACGCGGGTGGTGGCGCGGAGAGGTCCACGACGGCGGGCTTGGTGACCTTGCCCATGGTGGTGCGGGGGAGCCCCGCGACGCGCAGGTGGCGGGCCGGGACCTTGGCCGGCGCCAGCCGCTCCTTGCCCCAGGCCCGCAGGGCGGCCGGGTCGGGGTCGGTCCCCGCCGCCGGCACCAGGGCGATGGCCACCCGCTCGCCCCACTCGGGGTCGGCCGGCCCGACCACCGCGCGGTCGGCCACGTCGGGGTGGGTGCGGAACACGTCCTCCACCTCGAGGGCCGACACCTTCTCCCCGCCCGTCTTGATGATGTCGACCGACGCCCGTCCCAGCAGCCGGTAGCCCTCCGGGTCGTGGCACGCGACGTCGCCGGTGCGGAACGGCCGCGGACCCCACCCCCCGGTTCGGGTCGAAGGGCCCTGTCGCGCGGGGCTCCGGGCTGCCACGCTCGGGGATGAGGTGGCCGGATGCACGCACGAGTGACCGAGGTCCGCGTCGACACCGAGGTGTCGACCGTCGAGGAGGCGCTCGACCGCTTCCGCGCCGCGGTTCTGCCCACCCTGCAGGAGCAGCCGGGCTACCGGGGCGTCTACGTCCTGAGCACCGCCGAGGGGGCGGGCCTGCTCGTCAGCCTGTGGGCCACCGAGGACGCCGCCGCCGCCATCGACGAGCGCGACTGGTACTTCGAGGTGATGCGCGACCTCGCGACCCTGTTCCGGGACCCACCGGGGCGTGTGACCTACGAGGTCCTGGTCGCGGACCCGGCGTCCGGGGCGGGCGCGCACGGCTGATCCCAGGGTCGCGGGGTCGGCCTGGGGAGTCACGGGGTCCGTGCCGACCGGTTGTGACCGAAGGCCCTAGGCGGGACCCCCGGGCTGCGCCAAGGTCGGGTCAGGTCCGACGACAGGAGGCAGCGACATGGCAGGCGAGCAGGTCCGGGACCTGGTGACGAGCCCCCCGGTGGTCATCGGGCGGGAGACGTCCCTCCGGGCGGCGGCGCAGCAGCTGGAGCGGTCGGGGCGGGGGGCGGCGGTGGTCGGCCAGACCCGCTGGGTCGACGGCGTCCTCTCCGAGCACTCCGTGGTCGAGGCGGTGGCCAGGGGCCTCGACGTGGATGCCACACCGGCCGACGCGGTGATGACGCCGCACTTCTCGTCCGTCGAGGCCGACGCCGGTGTCGAGCAGGCCCAGCAGCGCGTCCGTGACGGCGAGTCCCACTTCCTCGCGGTCACGGCCGAGGGGGTCGTGATCGGCCTCCTGAGCGCGGAGGAGGTCCTTCGGGTGCCCTCCGGGGCCCCCGTGTGATCGTGCCCGCCCCCACGGGACCACGGCCCCCGCAGGGCTCAGGGGGCCGCGCCCCCCACCGGGAGGAGGGTGCGCAGCAGCTCCACCGCCGCGGCCGGGCCGGCGACGGTGACGTCGGCCGCGTCGAGCAGCTCGGCGGGTGCCTCATCGCTGCCCACCGCCACCTTCACCGCCCGCAGGCCGTCGGCGGCCAGGTCGTCGAGGGCCCGGAAGGCGGTCAGGTCGCCACGGTCGTCGCCGAGGAAGCAGGCCGCGCCCAGGCCGGTCGCCAGGTCGCGCAGCGCGGTGCCCTTGTCGGCGGCCACCGGCGGGTGCAGCTCGACCGACCGCCGGGCATCGCCCACGAGCAGCCCGGTGCCCTCGGCGATCCGCCGGGCCAGGTCGGCCACCCGGTCCCCCAGCTCGGGGTGCTGGCGGTAGTGCAGGGTGAGCGAGAGGCCCTTGGGCTCCACCGCCATCCCGGCCGGTCCGTCGGCCTCGGCCCGGGTGGCGGCGTCGGCCACCACCGACCGCCAGCGCTCGGCGTCGGGATCGACCTCGATCCGTCCGGCGCGCCGCACCTCCAGGCCGTAGAGGCCCACGGCCAGGACCGAGGGCGGGAGCCGCTCGGCGAGGAACGAGACGGGCCGGCCCGAGATCGCCGCCACCACGGCGTAGTGCCGGGTCAGCCGGTCCAGGAGCTCGGGGGCGCCGGGCACGGGCGCGGCCGCTGCCGGGTCGTCCACGATCGGTGCCAGCGTGCCGTCGAAGTCGGTGAAGATGCCCGTGGCCGCCGGGTCCTCGCGGAGGGCGGCCAGCGGGTCGTCGGCGTGGGGCACGGCCCCGACGGTACCCGGGCCCGTCGGCGGGGTCGCGGGACGGGTCCGCGACTCGGAGCGCACCGGTGACGGGCGACCGGCCGCCTCCGGACCGGGGGTCGGCGACCCAGGACCCCTTCGACGAGGACGGGGCCCGGTTCACCTACCGGGGCTTCGACCCGGCCGAGGAGGGCCAGCGCGAAGCGCTGACCTCGACGGGCAACGGCTACCTGTGCGCACGGGGGACGGCGGAGTGGCAGGACGCCGACGACGTCCACTACCCCGGCACCTACGTCCACGGCTTCTACGACCGGGAGACGGCGATCCTCGGCGGGCGGCCCGTCCTCAACGAGGACCTGGTCAACCTGCCCAACTGGCTGGTGCTGAAGCTCCGCATCGAGGACGGCGACGTGGTGCGCCTGTCCGACGTCGAGCTCCTCGACCACGTCCACGAGATCGATCTCCGGCACGCCACGGTGCACCGCTGGCTCCGGTTCCGGGACCGGGCCGGGCGCACGACCCGCCTGGCCAGCCGTCGCTTCGTGAGCATGGCCGACATCCACCACGCCGGCATCGAGTGGACGCTGGTGCCCGAGGACTGGTCGGGCTCGGTCGAGGTCGTCTCCGCCGTGGACGGGCGGGTGGCCAACCGCAACGTCGCCCGGTACCGCCAGCTGGCGGGGCGCCACCTGTCGCCCGTCTCGGCCCGGGCGTGGGGCGACGAGGTCATCGTCCTCAAGACGGCCACGCGCCAGTCGGACCTCTTCATCAGCGAGGCGGCCCGGACAGCGCGTCTTCCGCGACGACGGCCCGGTGCCGGTGCAGTACCGCGTGCACCAGGTGCCCGACTACATCCAACAGGTGCTGGCCTTCGACGTCGGCGTCGGTGAGGCGACGCGGGTGGAGAAGATGGTCGCCTTCTCCACCTCCCGGGACCCGGCCGTGGGCGACACCCTCCAGAAGGCGGCCCGGTCGGCCCGTCGCTACCTGGACTTCGGACCGGCGTGGGACCGCCACGCGGCGGCCTGGCGGGGCCTGTGGCAGTCCTGCGACCTCCGGGTGGAGGCCGACTCGCGGCTCCAGCTCCTGCTGCGACTGCTCACCTCGCACGTGCTCCAGGTGTGCTCACGGCACACGGCCGACCTCGACGCCGGGGTGCCGGCCCGGGGCCTCGACGGCGAGGCCTACCGCGGCCACGTCTTCTGGGACGAGCTGTTCGTGATCCCGTACCTCACCCTGCGGATGCCCGACGTGGCCCGAGGCCTGCTCATGTACCGCTCCCGGCGCCTGCCCGAGGCCCGGGCCCTGGCCGAGGCAGAGGGCCTCCGGGGGGCGATGTACCCGTGGCAGAGCGGGAGCGAGGGCACCGAGGAGACCCAGCGGGTGCACCTGAACCCGCTGTCGGGCCGGTGGGACGTCGACCGGAGCCACCGGCAGCGCCACGTGGGCATCTCCGTGGCGTGGAACGTCTGGCACTACGTCCAGGTCACCGGCGACCACGCCTTCCTCGACGACCACGGGGCGGAGATGCTCCTGGAGATCACCCGGTTCTGGGCCTCGCTGGCCCACCTCGACGCCGACCGGGAGCGCTACGAGATCCACGGGGTGATGGGCCCCGACGAGTTCCACGAGCGCGACATCGACCGCGACGAGCCGGGCCTGCGCAACAACGCCTACACCAACGTGATGGTGGCCTGGCTCTGCGCCACCGCCGGGAGGGTGCTCGACCTCCTCTCCGACGGTCGGGCCGGCGAGCTGCGCCAACGGCTGGGCATCACCGACGACGAGCTGGCCAGGTGGGACGACATGAGCAGGCGCATGTTCGTGCCGTTCCACGACGGGGTCATCAGCCAGTTCGAGGGCTACGAGGACCTCGAGGAGCTCGACTGGGACGCCTACCGCGACCGCTACGGCAACATCCAGCGGCTCGACCGCATCCTCCGCGCCGAGGGCGATCTCCCCGACCGCTACCGGCTCTCGAAGCAGGCCGACGCGTCGATGCTGCTCTTCCTCCTCTCCCACGACGAGCTGGCCGAGGTGCTGGGTCGCCTCGGCCACGCGCCGGACCCGGACCTCGCCCGCCGCACCGTCGAGTACTACGACCGGCGCAGCTCCCACGGCTCGACGCTCAGCTTCGTCACCCACGCCGCCGTGTTCGCGCCCCTCGACCTGGAGAGCTCGTGGGAGGGGTTCCTGGTCGCCCTGGAGAGCGACGTGGGCGACATCCAGGGCGGGACCACCAAGGAGGGGATCCACCTCGGGGTGATGGCCGGGACGCTCGACCTGGTGACCCGGCGCTACGCCGGGGTCTCGGTGTGCGACGGCGTCCTCCACGTGGCGCCCCGGCTGCCCCCCGCCCTGGGTGCGGTGTCGTTCCCGCTGCAGCTCCACGGCACCCCGGTGCACGTCGAGGTGCGACGGGACCGGGCCACGGTGGCGCTGGTCGGCGAGGCCGGCCGCGACGCGGTCCGGGTGGTCGTCGGCGGCGAGGCCCGCACCGTCCGGCGGGGGGAGACCGCCACCTTCGTCCTCGACGGGGTCGCCCCGTGACCGCCGCCCCGCTCGACCGGGCGGCCGTCATCGGCGCCGGCGCCTGGGGGACGACGGTCGCGTCGCTGCTGGCCGCCCGGACCGAGGTGGTCCTCTGGGCGCGGGAGGCCGAGGTGGTGGCGTCGATCACCGCCCACCACCGCAACGACCGGTTCCTCCCGGACCGCCCGCTCCACCCTGCCCTCCGGGCGACGGGGTCGCTCGACGAGGCCCTGGAGGGTGCCCGCGTCGTGGTGCTCGGCGTCCCCGCCCAGCACCTCCGATCGGTGCTGGCCGGGGCGCGCCACGCCATCGCCCCGACGACGCCGGTCCTCAGCCTGGCCAAGGGCATCGAGGAGGGCTCCGGGCTGCGCATGACCGAGGTGGTCGCCGAGGTGCTGGTCGGCCACCGCCCCGAGCTGGTCGGGGCGATCAGCGGGCCCAACATCGCCGGCCAGGTGCACGACGGCCTGCCGGCGGCGACGGTGGTGGCCCTCGCCGACCACACCGCCGCCCGCGCCGTGCAGTCCACGCTCATGTCGCCGACGCTGCGCGCCTACACCAACCCCGACGTGGTCGGCTGCGAGGTCGGCGGGGCGGTCAAGAACGTCATCGCCCTCGCCGCCGGGATGGCCATCGGCCTCGAGCTGGGCGAGAACGCCCTCGCGGCCGTGGTCACCCGCGGGCTGGCGGAGATGACCCGGCTGGGCATCGCCCTCGGCGCCGACCCCCTGACGTTCCTGGGCCTCGCCGGCATCGGCGACCTGATGGTGACGTGCCACTCCCGCTCCAGCCGCAACAACCAGGTCGGGACCCGCCTCGGCCGGGGCGAGGGCATCGACGCCATCCTGGGGTCCATGGCGGCGGTGGCCGAGGGGGTGCGCTCGTGCCGGCCGGTCCTGGACCTCGGCCGGCGCCACGGTGTCGAGCTGCCGATCTGCGAGCAGGTCGGTGAGGTGCTGGCCGGGGGGGCCACGGCGGAGGCCGCGGTCGCCGCCCTGTTCGACCGTCGCCCGGCGGCCGAGCTGCACGACCTCGCCCCCGGAGGCCCGGTGCCCTGATCCGGCGCGGATGTGGGGCAGGTGTGGGGGTGCTGTGGGTTCCGCCCGACCGGCGCCCGGAGGACGCTACGAGCCATGGCAACCACCACACCCACCACCCACCCGGCACCGACCGACGTCCACGACATGGTCGTGGTCCACCGCGTGTTCCGCCGTGAGCTGCCGTGGCTCGCCGACCTGGTCCGGGCCACCCCGCCCGGCGACGTCGAGCGGGCCGCGGTCGTCGCCGGCCACACCCGGCTCGTCCTGTCGGGCCTCCACCTCCACCACACCAGCGAGGACGACCTCCTCTGGCCGCTCCTGCTCGAGCGGGCCGCTCCCTCGGCCGAGCTGGTCGGCCGCATGCAGGCCCAGCACGCCGCAGTGGACGTCGTCCTGGGCGACCTCGGTCCCGCCGTCGGCCGCTGGGAGGCCGAGGCCCGCCCCGCCGTGGCCACCGAGGTGGCCGACCTGCTGGACCGGCTCCACGGGGAGGTGGTGGTCCACCTCGACGAGGAGGAGGCCTCGATCCTGCCGCTGGTGGCCCGCACCGTCACCGCCGAGGAGTGGGCCGCGGTGGGGGAGGCCGGCGTGGCCAAGATGACCCGGGCCGAGCTGCCCCTGATGTTCGGTGCCGTCCTGGAGGACGCCACGCCGGCCGAGCGGACCGCCCTGCTGCGGGCCCTGCCCCTCCCGGCCCGGGTGTTGATGCGCGTCTGGGGCGCCGGCCACTACCGGCGCCGCATCACCGCGGTGCGGGGGCGCTGATCTCGGGGAGCAGGGCCACCACGCCGTCGCCGTCGAGGGCCCGGCCCCGCTCCCACGCCCGGGCGAGGGCGTCGGGTGACAGCCGGAGCCGCACCTCGGCCAGGTGCAGGGCGGCGGCCTCCAGATCGGGGCGGAAGGCGATCGACAGCAGCGACGCCTCGGCCATCGCCTCCCCGGCACCGAACAGGGCGGCGGCCAGCTCGGGACGGTCGCGGCGGGTGGCCAGCACCCCCAGGGCGGGGAGCGTGTAGACGAGCGTCCAGGTCGTCCCCACCTCGGCCGCCACCCGGGCCGCCTCGCCCGCCCGGACGAGGGCCTCGTCGTCGTCCCCGCCGAGCAGGGCGACGGTCGCCTGCATGTTGAGGACCGTCGCGAGGGTGAACGGGCCGGCCGGGCCCCGGCCCAGGACCTCGGCCTCGCAGAGGGCGGCGTGGCCGGCACCGAGGTCGCCCCGCACCAGGGCCACCTGGCTCCGGACGATGTGCTCGTGGGCCCGGGGGTAGGGGCGGTCGGCGACGGGACCGAGCCCCCGGAGCGCACCCAGCTGGGCGCCGGCGGCGTCGACGTCGGCCATGAACGTCGCCCCCATGGCCCCCAGGAGGAGGGCCTCGGCCCGGACCGTCGGCTGCTCGGCCCGCTCGGCGGCGGCTGCCGCGCCCCGGGCGTGGTCCCGGACGCCCGGCAGGTCCCCGGTGGCCAGGCGCAACCCGGCCAGGGCGAGGTGGGCGGAGGCGGTGCCACCGTCGTCGAGGTCGCCGCCGGTGTCGACGTCGAGGACCCGCTGCCACCAGGTGAGGCCCTCGCCGGCGTGACCCCGGAGGGCCCAGTAGAGCCAGGTGTCCCGGCCGAGGTGGGCGGCGACGTCGAGGTCGCCGCCGTCCACGAGGGTGGTGAGGGCGGCCCGCAGGTTGGCGTGCTCGGCCTGCAGGCGGTCGAGCCACTCGGGCAGGTCCGGGCTCTGGAGCCGGTCCCGGGCGGCGGCACCCAGCGAGGCGAGGTGGGCCGCGTGGCGGTCGGCCAGGGCCCCGGCCGCCTCGGTCCCGGCCGGGGCGGCATGGTCCCGCACGGGCTCCAGGATCCGCAGGCGCGGCGGGGCGCCGTCGTGCCCGTCGTCGCGGACCACCAGCGACTGCTCCACCAGGCCCTGGAGGGCGACCAGCACGTCGCGGCCGGGGGCAGCGGCGACCACCTCGGCCCCCTCGAGGTCGAAGCCGCCGGCGAACACGGTGAGCGCCCCCAGCACGTCGCGCTCGTCCGCGGTGAGCAGGGCGTGGCTCCAGTCGAGGGTCGCCCGCATCGTCTGCTGGCGCTCGGGCAGGTCCCGCAGGCGGGCCGACCCCACCGCGTGGCCCAGGCGGTCCAGCAGCTGGTCGGGCGCGAGGTACTGCACGTGGGCGGCGGCCAGCTCCAGGGCCAGGGGCAGGCCGTCGAGGCGTCGACAGATCGCCCCCACCGCGGCGGCGTTGGCCGCGGTCACCTCGAACCCGGGGACCAGCCGGCGAGCCCGGTCGGTGAACACCCGGACCGCCTCGGCCGACGCGACGGTGGCGACGTCGGACCCGTCGGGGGGCACCGGGAGCGGGCCGAGGGGCACCTCGTGCTCGGCGCGGATCCGCAGGGCGGCTCGGCTGGTGGCCAGCACCTCCAGGCCCGGGCACCGGGCGAGGAGCTCGGCCAGGGCGGGGGCCGCGTCGCGGAGGTGCTCGAGGTTGTCGAGCACCAGGACGGGGGTGCGGTCGGCGACGAGGACGGCGAGGGCGCCCACCAGGTCGTCGGCCCCGGCCCGCAGTCCCAGGGCCCGGGCGATGGTGGGCACGACCAGGTCGACCCGCCGCACGGCCGCCAGCTCGACGACCACGACGTCGCGCCCCTCGGCCTGGAGGTGGCGGGCCACATCGAGGGCCAGGCGGGTCTTGCCCACCCCGCCGGGGCCCGTGACGGTGACCATCCGGGTCCCCTCGTCGCCCAGCAGGGCGGTGAGGTGGGCCCGCTCCGCGGCTCGGCCCAGCATGGGGGTGGGGGGGCTGGGGACGGGGGCTGCGGAGGGGGCCGAGGGCGGGGCGGGGGCGGCCGGCGTCGCGGCCCGTACGGCGTCGGCCAGGTCCCGGGCCGCCTCGTCGTCGAGGCTGAGCGCCTCGGAGAGGGCCCGCACCGTCGTCGGGTAGGGCCGGCGCCGCTCGCCCCGCTCCAGGGCCCCGACCGCCTTGGCCGTCACGTTGGCCCGCTCGGCCAGCTCCTCCTGGCTGAGGGCGGCGGCCTCCCGGAGGCGGCGGAGGCGCCGTCCGAACTCCCCGGGATCGCTCGGCGCCACCCGGTGACGGTAGCCAAGGCCCGGGGCAGGGGTGCCGGCCCCCGATGTGGGTGCGATGTGGGGGTGCTGTGGGTTCTCCCGATCCCGGTGCCGGAGGACGCTGCAGACGTGGCCCACCACCGGGTCGCCCGACCCAGGAGCACCACCGTGTCCGACCGCCGTCCCACCCCGATCCCCGCCCCCTTCCGCCGTCGCCGGCGCGCCGTCGCCGCCCTCCTCGTCGTCCCGCTGGCCCTCGGCGTGGCCGCCTGCGGCGACGACGAGCCCACCGCCGGGGCCGCGGGGACGACGTCTCCCGGGGCCGAGGCGGGGTCGCCCACCACCGCCAGCACCGAGGCCCCGCCCGAGCGCCTCGACGTGGTGGCCACCGAGTTCGACTGGACCGGTGTGCCCGATTCGCTGCCCGCCGGCTCGTACCCGCTGACCCTGACCAACGAGGGCGACGAGGTGCACGAGATCCAGGTGTTCCAGAACCCCGAGGGCCTGGACCTCCAGGAGCTGTTCGACCTCGGCCCCGGGGGCGGGGCCGACCACATCGTCGAGGGTGGCGGTGTCCTCGTGGGGCCGGGCGAGTCGGCCGACACGGTGCTGGAGCTCACCGAGGGCACCTACGAGGTGGTGTGCTTCATCCCCGCCACCTCCGACAGCCAGCCCCACTTCGCCCACGGCATGCACCGCACCCTGGAGGTGGGTTGAGGGGCGAGGGGCCGGGCCTCAGCGCATCTGGGCGGCGGCGAAGCCCTCGACGCCGGCGAGGGGCAGCAGGTCCTCGTGGCCGGTCTGGCGCAGCAGGCTCGCCCCGTCGAGGTACACCCGCTCGTTGGTGATGCGGTCGCCGTCGAAGGTGAACACCGCGACCACGGGGACCCGGAAGGCCCGGCCCGTCGGCTCCACGCCCATGAACGGGCCGGTGTTGGTGCCCAGCAGGTCGAACTCGGACACGACGGTGTCGTCGGCGACGTGCATGCGCACGTTCTCGTGGCGCTGGTCCGGGAAGGCGGTGCGCTGGGCGCGGTGGTAGGCGACCACGTCCTCGGCGCCCTCGTGGACCTGGCCGGTGGCCACGATCTCGTAGCGGGGCACGTCCCGGAAGGTGGCCAGGCAGGCGTCCCAGTCGTGGTCCACCTCGGAGCGGAAGTGCTCGTCGAGGACCTCCAGGCGGCGCTGGCGCAGCTCGTCACTGATCACGGGACCTCCACGGGGCCGACGGCTGGCCCGCACGGTAGACGGGGCGCGCCGCCCTCAGCCCGGGGCGGTGGCGGGCCGGGGATCGCCGCCGGGCCCCCCGGCGGGGGCGCGGCCGGCCCGGGAGGCGGGCCCGGCGACCACGATGCGGCCGTCGCCGTCGAGGTGGGGGGTGCCCTCGGGCCAGAGGGCCGAGAGGGCCCCTCGGCGGACGGCGGGGTCGAGGGTGCGCAGCAGGCCGCACACCCCGGTGAAGGTGGCCCGGTCGGCGTGCGACCAGGGGAAGGCGAACCGTCGGCGCACGGGGTCGGGCATGGCCCCGAACACCAGGACCCGCAGGAGCTCGCCGTTCAGGTGGGACGCCAGGCCGCCGAGCGGGGCCAGGGGGCCGGGCAGGCGGACCGGCGGGGGCCCGGTGGCGCCGTGGGAGCCGGGGTCCAGCACCCACCGGGCGGCGGGTGTGAGCTCCAGCTCGTCGCGGCAGATCTCCTCGAACCGGGCCCGGAAGGCCTCCAGCGTCGGCGGCACCGGTCGATCGCTCAGGCCGTAGCGGCGGTACCAGGTGACCGACTCGGCGTAGAGCTGCTCCTGCTGGCGCCGCCGCAGCGGCACCGGCCAGTACAGCTCCCGGGCCCGCAGCATCTCCCACGTGAAGGTGGCGTGGGCCCACCAGAACACGTCGGGATCGAGGGCGTGGTAGCGGCGACCCACGTCGTCGGTGCCCTTGATGGTGGGGTGGAGGTCTCGGATGCTGCGCCCGCGGGCCCCGCCCTCGTCCTCGTCGGGGGCGAAGACGGCGCTCCAGATCACCGGGATCGACCGGTTGATGCGGTCGAAGGGGTCGTCGAAGAAGTTGGAGTGGTCGGTCACGCCGGCCCCGAGGCCCGGGAGCATCAGCTGCAGTATCCCGGCCGCGCTCCCGGGCAGCAGGCTGCGTGGGTCGCCGGCGGTGGCCCACAGCAGCGACCCGGGCCCGACCGGCGCGCCGACCGCGTCGTCGTCGTACCGCCGCCCGGTCACGACCGCCCCTCCCTCATGGCCGCACAGGCTCCCAGCCCGGGACCTCGCTCGGCAAGGACCCGGCGGGGATCCTCACGGAGCCCCGCCCGGCCCGAGGCCGGCGATGAGGAAGTCGTCGAGGAAGGCCGAGGTCGAGGCCGGGTCCCCGGCGCCGCCGGGCACGGTGACGAGGGAGACCACGATGCGGACGACCCACTCCGCGGCACGGGCCACGTCGAGGTCGGCCCGCACCTCGCCGGCGGCGCGCGCCTCCTCCAGGTAGGGGTGCCAGAACCGGGCCAGGCCGGGGACCATCTCGGCCAGGCCGGTGCCGACCATCGCCGCGAACTCCGCGGGCTCGTCGTCCTGGAGCCGGAGGGCGAGGGCGGTGGGCTGCTGCTCGCGGGCGAGGCGCACCGCCGCGGCCACCCGGGCGGCGAGGCCGTCGGCGGCCGAGACCCGGGCGTGGGCCTCGGCCCAGAAGCGTTCGTCGGTGCGGGCCACCGCGGCCACCACCAGCGAGGCCTTGTCGGGGAAGTGCCGGTAGAGCCAGGCCCGGGACACGCCCGCCTCCTGGGCCACCTCGCTCACCGTGGTGCGGCGGATGCCGGAGCGGCGCAGGCACCGCTCGGCGGCGTCGAGCAGCCGGTCGCGGGTGCTGACCTCGGTGGGGGTGGAGGACGAGCCGGCGGGGCTCACGTGAGGGCGAACTCGGCCAGGTCGGGCTCGCGGGTCCAGGACCAGTAGTCGACCAGCCGCCAGGGGCTGAGCCCGTGGATCTCGCCGTCGGCGTTCTTGAAGAAGGAGTGCTCGATCGAGGGGTGGGACCACACGTAGGTGCGGATCTCGGCCTGGGTGCGGGCGTGCCAGTCCTCGTAGACCTCCCGCCGGGGCTCCATGGCCCGGTGCCCGCCGTCGATCAGCGCCTCCAGGCAGCCGGTGATGTAGCGGACCTGGCACTCGGAGTGGAAGATCAGGCTCCCGCCGTGGACCAGGTTGGTGCCCGGTCCGTACATGAGGAACAGGTTGGGGAACCCCGGCACGGTGATGCCCAGGTGCGCCGCCGGGCGCTCGCCCCACGTGGTGCGGAGGTCGACGCCGTCGCGGCCGGTGATCTCCAGCGGGTACAGCACCTTGGTGGCCTGGAAGCCGGTGGCGTAGACGATGACGTCGGCCTCGTGGCGCTCGCCGTCGACGGTGACCACGGCACCGGCCTCGACGTGGTCGATGCCGGTGCGGACCAGCTCGACGTCGTCGCGGGTGAGGGTCTGGAGCCAGGACCCGTCGTCCTGCAGCGTGCGCTTGCCCGTGGGCGGGTAGTCGGGGACGACCTTGGCGATGAGGTCCTCGTCGCCGTCGCACTGGCTCACGATCCAGTCGGTGAACAGCTGGCGGGTCACCTCGTTGACCTCGCTGACCGCCCGCCCGTCGTCGTCGGGGTAGTCCGGGTCGATGCGGGCCGCCTCCAGCCCCTTGTCGCACACCGCCCAGAACAGGAGGAACCGGTACCAGCGGGCGTAGAAGGGCAGGTGGCGCAGGGCCCACGGCACCCCCGGCCCCACCGCCTCGTGGTAGTGCGGGTTGGGGAACATCCACTGGGCGGTGCGCTGGAACACGGTGAGGTGGCCCACGTCGGGCGCGATGGTGGGGGCGATCTGGAACCCGCTGGCCCCGGCGCCCACCAGGGCGACCCGCTTCCCGGTCAGGTCGACGTGGTGGTCCCAGCGGGCCGAGTGGAACCAGGGCCCGGCGAAGTCGTCCCGCCCCGGGATGTCGGGGAGGTTGGGTCGGTTGAGCTGGCCCACCGCAGAGATGACGGCGCGGGCCTCGAGGGTGGCCTCGGTGCCGTCGGCGGCTCGGGTGCGGACCGTCCAGGTGGACGTGGCGTCGTCCCACGCGGCGCCCAGGACCTCGGTCTCCCACTGCACGTGGGGGGCGATGCCGTGCTTGTGCATCACGCCCTCGAAGTAGGCCTGGAGCTCGGGCTGGCGGGCGAAGAACTCGGTCCAGTGGTCGCTGGGCTCGAAGCTGTAGCAGTAGAAGTGGTTGGCGATGTCGACCCGTGCCCCCGGGTAGGAGTTCTCCCACCAGGTGCCGCCCACACCGGCGTTCTTCTCGACGATGGTGAAGGGGATGCCGGCCTCCTTCAGCCGGATGCCGGCCAGCAGCCCGGACTCGCCGCACCCGATGACGACCACCGGGAAGGCCTCGCGCGCCTCGTCGTCGACGGGGGCCGGGACGGCGCGGGCGTCGGCGCCGTCGAGCTCCATCTCCTCCATCACCATGGGCACGTACTCGGCGGGCACGTCCTCGGCGACGAGCCAGTCCATCATCTCCTTCAGCAGCTCGGCCGAGACCGGTTCGGGCTCGGGGCAGCCGCGGTCGCGGTGGGCGCGGATCACGTCGACGGCGAGGGCGCGCACCTCGGCCTGGTCCTCCTCGGACATGAAGCCCTGGACCTCGTTGATGAGCAGCCCGGCCGGGCGCAGCCGCCCGCGGATCAGCTCGGGGTCGCCGGACATGTGGACCAGGGACAGCATGAGCGTGGGGACGCTCAGGTCCGCCAGGGCGGCGGCGACCTCCTCGTCGGAGGTGGTGAACGGCTCGCCGGCGTGGGGGTTCCGCATCGGGCCCTCCTGTCGTCGTCCGGCACGCGCCGGCGCGAGGTGGGAGGGTACACAACATCGCGCATCTGTCTACCCGGGCCCGCGGGCCCCGCCGCCCCGCTCGGCCGCGGACGGGGTCGCCGCTCGGGCAGGATGCCGACCGCTGACATCGCTCCCGGAGGCCTCGCCATGACCACCCCCACCAACCGCCCGACCGCCGAGGCCGGTTCCTGATGGCCACCAGCATCACCGGCCGCACCGCGCTGGTCACCGGTGGCGGCAGCGGCATCGGCCTCGGCGCCGCCACCCGCCTGGCCGCCGACGGCGCCCGGGTCACGATCTGCGGCCGCACCGAGGAGAAGCTCCGCGCCGCGGTCGAGGCCGTCGGCCCGTCGGTGGGCGACGGCGGCTCCATCACCCACGTGGTGGCCGACGTGACCGTCGAGGAGGAGATCACCGCCGCGGTGGCCGCCGCCGCCGGTCCCGACGGCGGCCTCGACATCGTGTTCGCCAACGCCGGCGGCTCGCTGCACATGGGCCCCCTCGCCGAGGCCGACGCCGAGGCCCTGCGGGCCACCGTCGACGTGAACCTCCTCGGCACCATGCTGACCATCAAGGCCGCGGTGCCGGCGCTGCGCGCCGCCGGGGGCGGCTCGATCATCGGCATGTCGTCGGGCGCGGGCGCCTTCCCCCACCGCTTCCTGTGGGCCTACGGCGCGGCCAAGGCGGGCATCGACATGCTCTGTCGCAGTGCGGCCGACGAGCTGGGCGCCGACGGCATCCGGGTCAACAGCGTGCAGCCGGGCATCGTCGACGACGAGCTGATGTCGTTCATCACCGCCGGCGGCCCGCTGCTCGACCAGTACCTGGCCAACATGCCCGTCTCCCGCGTGGGGACGGTGGAGGACATCGCCGCCGCGGTGCGCTTCCTCGCCGGGCCGGAGTCCTCGTGGATCACCGGTGTGAACCTCCCCATCGACGGGGGCCACCACCTGCGCACCGGCGGTGACTACGGGCTCCTCTTCGGCTGAGGCGGCCGCCGGGCCGCCGCCTCGCGGTACCTTGCCGCCGATGTCGCTGCTCACGCCCGTCGCGGTCAGGGTCGGATCCCTCGGGTTCATGCCCCGCCTGCTCCCCGCCATCACCGCCACCGACAAGGGGCTCCAGCGGGTCACCGGCGGCCGGGTGTCGATCCTCGACGTCGCCGGCCTCCCCAACCTCACCCTCACCGTGGCCGGCCGGCGGTCGGGCCTGGCCCGCTCGACGCCGCTGCTGGCCGTGCCCCGCGACGGCCACTGGCTCGTCGCCGGGTCGAACTTCGGCCAGCCCTCGCCGCCGGTCTGGGTCGTGAACCTGGAGGCGGCGACCACTGCGGACATCACCGTGAAGGGCACGACCACGACGGTCACACCCCGGCGCCTGCAGGGCGAGGAGCGGGCCCGGGCGTGGGACGACATGGTCGCGGTGTGGCCCAACTTCAGGCTCTACGCCGAGCGCACCGAGCGGGAGATCAAGGTGTTCCAGCTGACCCCGACCGAGGACGGACGATGACCGACACCCCCCACGACGCCGCGGTGGCCGACCACATCCCGCTGCACTCGATGCTCGCCCTGGAGTACGGGGCGCCGACCGCGGGGGAGGGTCACGCCGAGGTGCGCATGCCGGTGCGGCCCGAGGCCCTGGGCCTCACCGGCAACCTCCACGGCGGCGCCATCGCCACCATGGTCGACCTGGCCTGTGCCCTGGCCGCGGTCGGCGTCCACGGCTTCGACCCCGAGAAGGAGTCCCTGGTCACCTCGGACATGCACGTCCGGTACCTCGGGCGCCCTCGCACCGATGCGGTGGTGGCCAAGGCCGACGTGGTGCGAGAGGGCCGCCAGCTCATCGTGGTCGAGTGCCGGATCGTCGACGAGGAGGACCACATCGTCGCCTTCGCCGACTTCTCCATGATGGTCGTCCCCCGGCGGACCCCGCTCGAGGGCCAGGCCGGCCACGTGGCCGCGGTCACCGACGAGGCCTGAGGACGACCTGACGGCCCGACCTCGTGGCCGCGCGAACATCGCGGGCGTGAGCGACGAGGAGCACGAGGTCATCACCGGCGGCTGGGACCCCCGGCGCGTCTTCGAGGTCACCCTCGGCGTCCCGATCACCGACGGCAACCGGGTGGAGGTGCTCCGCAACGGGGACGAGATCTTCCCCGCCATGCTCGATGCCATCCGCGGGGCGGAGCGCTCGATCGACTTCCTCACCTTCATCTACTGGACCGGCGAGATCGCCGAGACCTTCGCCGAGGCCCTTGCCGAGCGGGCCGCCGACGGGATCCGGGTGCGCGTCCTGCTCGACGCCATGGGGTCCCGTCGCATGGACGAGGCGCTCATCGACCACATGGTCGAGGCCGGGACCCACGTGGAGCGGTTCCGCCCGCTCCGGGGGGACGCCGACCTGTCCGATGCCGTGCACCGCACCCACCGCAAGGTGCTGGTCTGCGACGGGACGGTGGGCTTCACCGGCGGCGTGGGCATCGCGGCCGAGTGGACCGGTGACGCCCGGGGCCCCGACGAGTGGCGCGACACGCACTACCGGGTGGAGGGCCCGGGCGTCGACGGTCTGCGTGCCGCCTTCCTCCAGAACTGGGCGGAGACGGGCCGCTCGCTGCTCGACCCCGAGGTCGACCGGCTCGACCCGCTGGCGACGGCGGGCACCACCGCGCTGCAGGTGATCGCCGATGGCGACGCCACCGGGCCGAGCGCGACAGGCCTCGCGTTCCACCTCATGCTGGCGGGGGCCGAGCGTCGGGTGCGCATCGCGACGGCCTACTTCACACCCGACGAGGACGTGCTCGGGCACATCGTGGAGGCGGCCGAGCGTGGCGTGGCCGTGGAGGTCCTGGTCCCCGGCGAGCACTCGGACAAGGACATCGTGCGGTGGGCGGGCGAGAGGGACTACCGGCGCCTCCTCGACGCAGGCGTGTCGGTGCAGGTGTTCCAGCCGTCGATGCTCCACGCCAAGGTCATGACGGCCGACGGGCGGGTGGCCGTGGTGGGGTCGTCGAACATCAACACGCGGTCGGTGTCCGAGGACGACGAGGTGGTCATGGCCGTCTTCGACGAGGAGGTCGTCGCCCGGCTCGATCGCGACTTCGACGCCGACCTGGAGCGGGCCGAGGAGCTCGACCCCGAGGACTGGGCCGAGCGGGGGGTGCTGCGCCGGGCGGCCGAGTCGGCCGCGTCCGCGGTGTCCGACCTGCTCTGAGGCTCAGGCCGGGGCCAGCACCGTCCAGGCCTCGGGCACGACCTCGACGCTGAGCTCGTCGACGTCGCCGAGGTCCTCGCCGTCGAGGTTGACCGGGATGCCGCCCGGGCAGGTGATGCGGACCGACCGGGCGTCCTGGCGGGTCACGCCGGAGGTGCGGGACGGGTCGTCGCGCAGCAGGGCCACGCCGAGGCGACCCCGGTCCCTGGCCCCGGCGCCGGTGGCGAGGAGCAGGTCGGCTCGGGCCTCGGTGATCGAGGCATCGGGGGCGAGCTCGGTGCCGCCCCCGATTGTGCGTCCCAGCACCACCGCCGCCATCAGCAGGTCGCCGTCCGCAGCGGTGACGTCGTCGGCCCTCACGGTCGCGCCCCAGGCCGGCCGGCGCAGCCCGGCCACGGCCGCGCCGAGGGGGTAGGCCGCCGGCCCGAGGCGATCCTTCAGCCCCGACGCGGTGCGGGCCGCGGCGGCCCCGAGGCCGACGTGGCACACGTTCACGCCCCAGCGGTCGCCGACGCGGAGGGCGGAGAGCCGTCGGGGCCGACCGCCCACCAGCCGGTCGGCCGCCTCGGCCGGGTCCACCGGGAGGCCCAGGGCCCGGACGAAGTCGTTCCCGGTGCCCCCCGGGAGCACGCCGACGGGTCGATCGCCCAGACCGGCGTCGATCGCGGCGTCGATGGTCGCGCTGATGGTGCCGTCGCCGCCGACCACCACCAGGCGGGCCGAGGGGAGCTCGCGCGCCACGGCGACGACGTCGCCGGGTGCATCCATCCACCGCACCTGGACCGGGGCGTCCTGGGCCAGGCGGACCAGCACCGGCCCGAGGGCGTCGTCGGCGGAACCGGCGGACGCGTTGGCGGCGACGACCCAGTCCGGGCCCGCGGGTGATCGGTCGCTGTGCACGGTGGGCTCCTCCGGTGGGCGCGCCGGGGGTGGCGCCCCGGACCCGCTACCCGCTCGGAGGGCGGCGACGCCGCTCCGCCCTCCCCAGCGAGACGGGGACCGGCGACCCTAGGGTCCGGTCCCCGAGCCCGTGGCCCCGCCGTCGGGGTGGCCGGCCAGAGACAGGAGCACCCGTGGACCCATCGGTCATCGACGAGCTGCAGATGCACGGCCAGGACGTCCCCTGGCTCGTCCGGCACTGGGCGACGCACAAGCCGGACCACCCCGCCCTGGTGTGGGAGCCGGCCGACGGCGACGGCCGGACCTGGACCTACGCCGAGCTGCGCACCGCCACCGAGGGCCTGGCCGCAGGCCTGCGCGACCGCGGGATCGTTCCCGGCGACAAGGTGCTCATCCACGCCGAGAACTGCCCCGAGATGCTGCTGGCCTGGCTGGCGTGCGGGACGGTCGGCGCGGTGGCGGTCACCACCAACACCCGCTCGGCGCCGGCCGAGGTGGGCTGGTTCATCGACAAGGCGCGCTGCGTCGCCGCCATCACCCAGCCCGAGTTCACCGAGCACGTGGCCACCGCCACCGAGGCGCTGCGGTGGGTCGCGGTGATCGGCGACGACGCGCCGGCCGGTGACGTGCTGCCCTTCACCGCCCTCGAGGGCGACGCCGGCTCCTGGGAGGGGCGGTCCATCGAGCCGCTGCGGCCGTTCGGGATCATGTTCACCTCGGGCACCACCAACAAGCCCAAGGCGGTGGTGCACACCCACGCCAACGCGGTGTGGGCCAGCCGGGTCGGACCCCGCAACATCGACCTCGGCACCGACGACCGCTACCTCGTCTACCTCCCGCTGTTCCACGTCAACGCCCAGAGCTGGTCGATGTTCTCGATCCTCGGGGTGGGGGCCACCGCGGTGCTCATGCCCAAGTGGTCCACCAGCCGCTTCTGGGACGTGGTGGCCCGCAACGGCGTCACCCACATCTCCCTGATGCCCTTCGTGATCCCGACCCTCATGCAGGAGGACAAGCCCGAGACGGCCCTCCGCATCGGCGTCTTCGGCCTGATCATGGAGGTGCTCGACCAGATGTGCGGCATCGAGGTCTACGCCGCCTACGGCATGACCGAGACCGTCATCCACGCCACCAACGGCAAGCCCGCCCAGCGGCTGCCTGAGCGCTCGATGGGCCACCCGACGCCGGGCTACGAGGCCCTCGTGGTCGACCAGGAGACGGGGGAGCCCTGCCCCGAGGGCGTGCCCGGCGAGCTGTGGCTGCGCGGCACCCGGGGCATCCAGCTCTTCCTCGAGTACTTCGACAACCCCGAGGCCAACGACAAGGCCTTCGAGGACGGGTGGTTCAAGACCGGCGACATCGTCGTCATGGGCGAGGGCGGCAACCTCTTCTACCGCGAGCGGGACAAGGACCTGCTCAAGGTGGGCGGGGAGAACGTCTCGGCTCGCGAGGTGGAGGACGTGGCCGGGACCGTCGCCGGCGTGGCCCAGGTCGCGGTGGTCGGCAAGCACCACGACTTCCTCGACGAGGTCGTGGTGGCGTTCGTGGTCACCGGCCCCGGGGCCCCCGACGATGCGACCCTGGAGGCGCAGGTGATCGAGGCGTGCAAGGCCCAGCTGGCCGACTTCAAGGTGCCCCGGGCCGTCTACGCGGTGGAGGCCTTCCCCACCGGCACGCTCGACAAGATCCTGAAGAACGAGCTGCGGGCGATGGCCGACGAGCGTCCCGAGGTCTGAGGACGACGGGGCATCCGCCGGGTCCTGACCGCCCAGGGAAACCGGACCGGGGGCGGGAACAGGCGACCGGCGCGGATTGTTGCTGAAAGGTACGGACATTCGGATGGCTAGAGAGGAGCCCGGGCGGGTACCGCCTGTCCCACCCACCATGGAGATCATCACCATCGAGACGCCGTCGCTCGGCGACCGCAGCTACATCGTCCACGACGGGGACGTCGCCCTCGTCGTGGATCCGCAGCGCGACGTCGACCGGGTGCAGGCCGCGGTCGAGGCCGCCGGGGTCACCCTCACCCATGTGGCCGAGACCCACGTGCACAACGACTACGTGAGCGGTGGCCTGGTGCTCACCCGGCTGGCCGGCGCGACCTACCTGCACGCCAGGGCCGAGCCGCTGCGGTTCGACCACCACCCGGTGGCCGACGGTGACCGCGTCGCGGTGGGGGAGATGGAGGTCGAGGTGGTCCACACCCCCGGCCACACCCCCCACCACCTCACGTTCGTCGTTCGCCACGGTGACGAGCCGCCCGTCGCCTTCACCGGGGGGTCGCTCCTCTACGGCACCGTGGGGCGCACCGACCTCATCTCCGCCGCCGCCACCGACGGGCTCACCCGCGCCCAGCACCGCTCGGCCCGCCGGCTGGCCGCCATCCTCCCCGACGCCACCCGCGTGTACCCGACCCACGGCTTCGGCAGCTTCTGCGCCTCGGCCAAGGGCGAGGGGGAGTCCGACGGCACCCTGGCCACGGAGCGCCGGATCAACCTGGCCCTCACCATCGACGACGAGGAGGCCTTCGTCGAGCGCCTCGTCTCGGGGCTCACGGCGCACCCCCGGTACTACGCCCAGATGGGGCCGCTGAACCTCGCCGGCGGCGGCCCCGTCGACCTCTCGCCGCCCGCGCCGGTCGACGCCGCCGAGCTGGCCCGGCGCATCCACGGCGGCGAGTGGGTGGTCGACCTGCGCCAGCGCCGGGCCTTCGCCGCCGACCACCTGGCCGGCACCGTGGGCATCGAGCTGGCCGACCCGTTCTCCACCTACCTCGGCTGGCTGCTCCCCTGGGGCATGCCGATCACCCTCCTCGGCGATGACCCGCAGCAGGTGGCCGAGGCCCAGCGGCAGCTGGTCCGCATCGGCATCGACCGGCCCACAGGTGCAGCCTCCGGCCCCGGGCCCGAGGCATGGGCGCCCGACCACGACCGCCGCACCTACCGGGCGGCCGACTTCGGCGACGTCGCGAGGCGCGACGGCGGAGTCGTGCTCGACGTCCGCCGTCCCGATGAGCGGGGGGCGGGCCACGTCGAGGGCTCGGTCCACGTCCCCCTCGACGAGCTCCTGGACCGGCTGGACGAGCTGCCCGACGACGAGCTGTGGGTCCACTGCGCCAGTGGCTTCCGCGCCAGCATCGCGGCCGCCCTCCTCGACCGGGCCGGCCGGAGGGTCGTCCTCGTCGACGACGACTTCGACCACGCCTCCGGGTCCGGGCTCCCGATGGCCTGACGCCGAGGAAGACGGTCAGGCGTCGCGCGCCGCCGAGAGGAGGGCCGAAGGTCCTCCCGTGCCCTCGCGTCGGCGCGGGGCGGGACCTTCGCCCCTTCCCGGATCGGGCGCAGCGGGCCACCATCCGTTGCACGAACAGCAGGAGGTGCCCGTTGGCTGCGACCGGAGCGATCACCGTCGGTGCTCCTCGACCGAGCACCTTCGCGTGGGGCTCTCGCACCCTGGCCTACGAGGAGGTCGGAGAGGGCGATCGACTCGTGGTCATGCTCCACGGCCTCCTCCTGGACTCCCTCTCCAACCGGGGGACGGCGCGCCGGCTGGCCGACGCGGGATGTCGCGTGGTGTCCCTCGACCTCCTCGGCCACGGTCGCAGCGACCGGCCCACCCATGCGTCGGAGTACCGCATCGACGTCTACGCCGAGCAGGTCGTGGGTCTGCTCGACCACCTCGGAGCCGAGTCCGCCGTCCTCGTCGGCACCTCGCTCGGGGCCAACACCTCGCTCTTCGTCGCGGCCCGCCACCCCGGACGGGTCCAGGGGCTGGTGGTGGAGATGCCCGTGCTGGAGTGGGCCGTGCCCCCCGCCGCCCTGGCCTTCGCCCCGCTGCTGCTCTCGGTCCACTACGCCGCGCCCTTCCTGCGGGTGGCCGGATGGCTGGCGCGTGCCGTCCCCTCGGGGGTCGACCTGCTCGACTCCACCCTCGGCCTCGTCACCACCGACCCCGATGTGACCGCCGCGGTCCTCCACGGCGTGCTCGTCGGGCCCGTGGCCCCGACGGTGCACGAGCGGAGCGCCATCCGGGCCCCGGCCCTCGTCCTCGGCCACCGGGCGGACCTCATCCACCCCTTCAGCGATGCGGCCAAGCTGGCCGAGCTCCTGCCGGAGGGCCGTCTCGTCCCGGCCCGCACGGCGCTCGAGCTGCGGCTGCGACCCCGTCGGCTGCTGAGGGAGGTGCAGGTCTTCGTCGACCGGTGCTGGGACGACCGACCGGCGACCCCCATGCCCCAGGGGTCCGTGGCCGGCCCGGCCCGCTGACCCCGCTCCGCAGCCCTCCTCGCCGGTGCGGCCCGGCGTCAGACCACCTCGGCGAGCGCCTCGAGGGCATCGAAGCCCTCCTCCACGCCATCGGCCAGGGTGCGCAGGTCGGGGCAGGCCTCGGGGTCCGCGAAGAGGCCCACCACGAGCCGACCGTCGTAGGAGAGCACCCCGATCGACACGGTGAGGTTGCCGCCGAGGGGGACGATCGGCACCGCGTCGAGCATCCGGGCGCCGAGGGCGTAGAGAGGGGCGTCAGGGCCGGGCACGTTGGTGACGATGACGTTGACGAGCGGCTGCCGGTGGACCGAGCGGCTGACGACGTGGGCCAGGGAGGTGGGGAACAGGTCGGCCGCTCCCAGGAGGTCGGCGGTGAGCCGCCCCTCACCGCTCGCCTTGTGGGCGGCCATCGCGCCCTGGACGGCGGAGAGGCGGTGCTCGACGTCGGCGTCGCCGACGGGGAGGCGCACGACGATGCCACCGACCACGTTGCCCAGGTCGCCGCCCCGGTGCAGGGACACCGGGACCAGGACGTGGAGGGCGAGGTCCGCGTCGACAGGGAGCTCGCCCCGGTGGTCCAGGAGGGTCCGCAGACCGCCGCCGACGGCGGTGAGGACGAGGTCGTTGACGGTCGCGCCCCGACGGTGCGCAGCCCGCCGGACCTCCGCCAGGTCGCGCCGGACGGCGAGCAGCTGACGGTGCGGGCCCACGGGGGCGTTGAGCGATGTCGCCGGCGCTCGCAGGGGAGGGTCGAGCAGCGCGCCCAGGCCCCGCACGCCGCGCCCGACCGAGGCCAGCGCGGCACCAGGTCGCCGCACCTGGGAGAGCGCCCCTGCCACCCGTCCGAGTGGCCCGACCACCCGGTCCCCCAGCCCGGCGAGGAGCTGGGCGGCCGGCGCCGGCGCGTCGAGCGGCTCCCACCCGGGGGCGGGCGTCGTCGGGGGGCTCGGTTCGAGGTCGAGGAGCACCGAGGCGACCTCCACCCCGGACACCCCGTCGGCGATGGCGTGGTGGATCTTCTCCACCAGGCCCACCCGGCCGTCGGCCAGGCCGTCGACGAACCAGAGCTCCCAGAGCGGCCTCGACCGGTCGAGGCGCTCGGTGTGGAGGGTTGCGGCCAGGTCCTGCAAGGCGGCCTGGTCCCCGGGCGCGGCCACCGCGGCCAGCCGCACGTGGTGGGTGATGTCGAAGTCGGCGTCGTCGACGAGCAGAGGCGGCGCGACCCCGAACGGCGGGGACGCCACGACCTGGCGGAGGCGCGGCACCAGGTGCAGTCGCGACGCCACCGAGTCCTGCAGGTCGCGCAGCCGGATCCGCCCGGCGTCGCGCAGGGGCCCGGCCTCGAAGGTGCACACCGAGCCGACGTGGGTCGGCGTCCGGGCCGTCTCCGCGGCCAGGAAGGCGTCGTCGAGGGCGTGGAGGCGGGTGGCCATCAGCGTGCGCCCCGGACCCGGCGACGGGGGCCGGCTCCGACCGACCGGACCTCCTCGATGCCGTCCCGTAGGTGCCGGCCGAGGACGTCGGGGTCGGGGACGGCGCGCCGGTCGGTCTGCACCCCGATGGTCGCCTGGTCTCCGTGGGACAGGAGGGTCGCGCTCAGCGCCGCCCCCGTGGGCGGGGCGAAGGCGAACATCCTCTCGACCGGCACGCCCGCCAGCCAGACCGGGCCGGGCACGCCGGGCACGTCCACGGCGTCGAGGTCGACCGCCTTGAACATGCCGCCCAGGGCGACCGTCGCGAACGGCGGGGGCAGGGCCAGCAGGCCCCGGGCCATCGTGGCCGTCCACCGCAGCGACGGGTCGTCCCGTCCCTCGTGGGCGAGCGCACCGATGGCGCGGATCCGCTCGAGGGGGTCGGCGACGTCGGTCGGGAGGGTGAGGCGCAGGGGCGCGAAGTGGTTCCCCCCGAGCGGGTCGTCCTCACGGCGCAGGTCGACCGGCATGGTCACGCGCAGAGCGCGGACCGGGGCGCCGTGGGCCTCGTGGTACCGCTGCAGGCCGCCGACGAGGCCGGCGAGGAACGCATCGTTGATCGTGCCGTCGACGAGGTGGGCGGCGGCGGCCAGCTCGGCGAGCGGGACCTCGAGCGCGTCCAGGCGGTGGACGAGCCCCCGGCCCCGCAGCAGCGGTGAGAGCGGGGTGCGGGCGGGGGCCAGCAGCCGACCCAGGGAGGCCGCCGTCCGGGCTGCGTCGCGGGTCGCGCCGAGCGGGTCGGTGACGCTCCGCACCACGCCGGGCAGGGCGCGCCACGGGAGGGTGGCCGCGTCGATGAGGGCCCGACCCCGGCGCGCCCACGTGTCGTCGCCCGTCCGCGCGGGGCGCGTCTCCGCTCGGGGCGGGTCGGCCGAGGGGTCGAAGAGCGCGCCGGCCAGGGCCACGCCCCCGACCCCGTCGGTGATGCTGTGGTGGACCTTGAGCAGCAGCGCGGCCCGATCGTCATCGAGGCCCTCGACCAGGTGGGCCTCCCACAGCGGTCGCTGCCGGTCGAAGCCGTCGGAGAGCACCGACTGGGCCAGGTCGAGCACGGTGCGCAGCGTGGCCGGGTCGGGGGCGCGCACGCGCCTGAGGTGAGAGGAGAGGTCGACGTCGGGCGCGTCGACCCAGCGGTGGCCGCCGAGGGGGGCGCGGTCGACGGTCTGGTGCAGCCGGGGCACCAGGGCGGTGGCGCGGGCGAACGCGGCGTGCAGGCGGGCCGGGTCCGGCTGCCCGTCGAGCAGGGCGAGGACGAGGATCGGGGAGCGGAGCACGGGGTCGCGCTCCATCTCCCACATCAGGCTGTCGGCCGGCGCCAGGCGGGACGGGAAGCGCGGCCCGTCCGGCCCCCCGAGGGCGGCGAGGTCGTGGGGTGAGCCTGGATCTGCGCGCACCTCACACCTCCTCGTCGACACCGTCGCGCCGATCCCGCCCTGGTGGGCAGGGCCGAAGGTCCCCGGTCCGGGCCGGGGGCGAGGGCGGGCTCGGCCGCCTCGCCGCGCCCTGCGCCGCGGTCGGATGCAACGAGGCGCAGGACGAAGGCCGGCAGGCCGGCGGGGTGGCCTGGGCGCTCATGTGGTGTCGCCGGAGTGCCGGCGGACGGCCTCGTGCTCGTCGGCCCGTCCCACCGGCGGTACCGTGCGACGATGCCGAGGGGACAGGGGCGAGACGAGGTCGGGAGGGCCGGTTCACCCGACCGCCCACGGGGTGGTGCGCCGTGCGGGTGATGGTCACCGGCGCCACCGGCTTCGTCGGGTCCCACGCGGTGCGGGCGCTGCGGGCCGCGGGTCACGACGTGCGCCTCCTGGTCCGGACGCCGGCCAAGGTCGACCGGGTCCTCGGAGAGGGGTTCGTCGCCCCCGACGACGTCGTCGCCGGTGACATGACCGACGGCGCGGCCGTCGACCGGGCCCTGGAGGGCTGCGACGCGTGCATCCACGCCGCCGCGGTGGTGAGCGTGAGCAGCGCCGGCGGCGACCAGTCCAAGAACACCGACGGCGCCCGCACGGTGCTGGGCCGGGCCGTGGCCGCCGGGTGCGACCCCGTCGTCCACACGTCCACGGTCGGCATCTTCATCCCGCCCCACGGCCCGGTGATCACGCCCGACTCGCCCCTGGCCCAGCCGCGGTCGAGCTACGGGCGGTCCAAGGTCGGCGCCGAGCACTACACCCGCGGCCTGGCCGACGCCGGCGCCCCGATCGTGGTCGTCTACCCGGGCGGGGTGACCGGCCCGGACCAGCCCGTGCTCGACTCCAACATGGAGGGTCTGGCCGAGTCGCTGAAGGTCGGCCTGCCCGTGTGCCGGTCCGGGGGACTCACGGTCATCGACGTGCGCGACCTGGCCCAGGTCCTCGTCGCCGTGCTGGAGCCCGGCCGGGGGCCGCGTCGCTACATGGCCGGCGGGCGCTTCTTCGACTGGGACGCCTACGCCGGGCTGCTGTCCTCGGTGTCGGGCCACACCCTGCGCCGGTTCCCCGTGTCGGGGCGGGCCCTGCGGGGGATGGGCGCCGGGCTCGACCTGGTGCGGCGCATCCGGCCCGTCGACTGGCCCGTGAACCGCGACTCCACCGAGTTCATGACCACGATGGTGCCCACCGACGACTCCGGTCTCCACGAGGACCTGGGGGTGGCGTACCGGCCCACGGAGGAGACCATCGCCGACGCCCTGCGCTGGCTCGTCGCCGCCGACCACCTCGACGCCGGCCTCGTCCCCTCGCTCTGACCCACCCGCTACCTTCGGGCCCGACGCGCACCGGGGGGACGACGAACGTGGATCGCAGGCACTTCCTCAAGGCCATGGCCGCGAGCGGCATCGCCGTCGTGGGCGGCAGCGCCCTGGCGGCCTGCAACCCGGCCGTGCCCGACGACTTCCGGCTGTCGACGACCCGGACCTACGGCCCGCTCCGGGACCCCGACGCCAACGGCCTTCGCCTGCCCGCCGGGTTCACCTCGCGGGTGGTGGCCACCTCCGGCGAGGTCGTCGCCGGCACGGCGCTGACCTGGCACCCGAACCCGGACGGTGGCGCCTGCTTCGCCACGTCCGACGGCGGCTGGATCTACGCCTCCAACTCGGAGACGCCCCTGGTCGGTGGCGTGTCCACCCTCCGGTTCTCGGCCACCGGCCAGCTGGTCGACGCCCGCCAGGTGCTCACCGGCACCACCGGCAACTGCGCCGGCGGGGCCATGCCCTGGGGCACCTGGCTGTCGTGCGAGGAGTTCGACCTGGGCCGGGTCTGGGAGTGCGACCCCACCGGCGCCCGCCCCGCCGTCGCCCGCCCGCAGATGGGTGTGTTCACCCACGAGGCGGCGGCGGCCGACCCCTTCGGCAAGGTCGTCTACCTCACCGAGGACAAGCCCGACGGCTGCCTCTACCGGTTCCGGCCCACCACCTGGGGCGACCTGTCCTCCGGGCGGCTCGAGGTGATGACCGAGGCGGGCGGGAAGGTGGGGTGGGCCCCCGTGCCGGACCCGACGCCATCGCTGTTCGCCACGCCGACCCGCCGGCAGGTGGCCACGGCCAAGCACTTCGCCGGGGGCGAGGGGGCGGTGGTCGACGACCTGGGCGCGCTGTACTTCACGACCAAGGGCGACGACCGGGTGTGGGCCTACGACGCCAACCGCAACCGGCTGGTCGTCCTCTACGACGACGACACCTCGAGCACCCCCGTGCTCACCGGCGTCGACAACATCACCCTGGACCGCGCCGGGGTGCTGTTCGTGGCCGAGGACGGCGGTGACATGCAGATCGTGGCCGTCACCGGCGGCCAGAGGGCCGAGCCGGTCGTGCAGGTGACCGGGGTGGACGGGAGCGAGATCACCGGGCCCGCCTTCTCCCCCGACGGCGGCCGCCTCTACTTCTCCTCCCAGCGCAACCCCGGGCGGACCTACGAGGTGCGCGGCCCCTGGCGCTGAGCGCAGCGGGTTCCACGCCGGGTCCAAGGCGCCTCCACGGGCGCAGGCGGACGCTGTGGCCACACAGCGACGCCCTCCCCGAGGGCCCGACCCACGGAGAGATCCCATGCGCACCACCCCCGCCCCCCGGACCACCACGACCACCGCCGCCCGCCGCCCCCGTCGGGCCCGCCGGGCGGTCACCGTCGCCGCCTCGGCCACCGCCCTGGTGCTGGCCTTCACCGCCTGCGGCAGCTCCGACGAGTCGGCTGCCGTCGTCGACCCCGCCCAGACGACGGTCGCCCCGGCCGACGCCCCGCCGACCACCGTCGACGAGCCCACCGAGACCAGCACCCCCGTCGTCGACCAGGGCGACGACCCCGACTCGGTCGACCCCGACGGCTCCGGCTCGGTCACCCCCGACGGCCCCGGCGACATCGACCCCGCCGAGGTGGACGATGCCCAGGACCGCGTGGAGCGCATCAACCTCACCCTCGAGGACCTGCCCGCGGGCTGGACCTCGGAGCCGCCCGACGAGGAGGTGGGCTCGGTGGTCGAGACCTGCACCGCCTACGACCCCGCCACCGACTCGGTGGCCAAGCAGCCCTCCGACCGCTTCTCCCTGGTCGTCGGCGACGGGGGCCTGACCCTCGACACCTCGACCGGCTACCTGGTCGACGAGGCCACCGCCGAGGACCTGCTGGCCGAGATCGGTTCCGAGGAGTTCGCGGCCTGCGCCACCGAGCAGCTCGTCTCGGCCGACGGCGTCACCGTGGAGGGCTCCCTCAGCCCCGTGGGCGACGTGCCCCTCTACGGCGACGACGCGGTGGCCCTGCAGGGCGAGTTCGACCTGAGCGACACCAGCGGCGCCTCGGTCCACCTCTCGGCCACGATCATCGCCGTCCGCACCGACCAGGTGATCACCACCGTCGCCGCCACCGCCGTCGACACCGAGGGCGACGCCGCCCTGCTCTCCGACGTGCTCGACCTGGTCGAGCAGCGCCAGGAGCTCTGACCGCCCGGGGCCACTCCCCCCGGCCCCGGGTCCGAGGCCCTCCCCGCCCGCCGCGGGGAGGGCCTCGTCGCGCCCGGGTAGGTTCCGGCCCATGGCGTTCGCGACGGTGACGGGGTACTGCTGGCCGCAATCGGTGGTGGGTGGGGGGACGGTCGCCCTCCACCTCTCGTCGGCCGGAGGACGGGAGGTGGCCGTCGAGGTGGCTCGTGTGGGGCTCCGCCGCGAGGTGGTGGCCTCCGAGCCCGCCGTCCCCGCCGGTGACCACCCCACGCCCCAGGGCGCCGACCGCGAGGGCTGCGACTGGCCGGTCGCCATGGCCCTCGACGTCGACCCCTCGTGGCGCAGCGGGTACTACGAGGTCGTCCTGGAGATCGACGTCGACGGCAAGCGCCGTCGGAGCCACGCCTTCTTCGTCGTCCGGCCCCGGGTCGGGGAGCCGACGGCGCCGATGCTGATGGCGCTCACCACCAACACGTGGCACGCCTACAACGACTTCGGCGGCCGCAACCTCTACACCGGTGGCACCTCGGTGTCGCTCCAGCGCCCGATGTCGCCCGGCTACCTGCACAAGCCCGACGGCGCCGGTCGGCGGGTGACCACCCTCCAGGTCCCGGACCCGGAGATGGCGGCCCACCGCGGCTACCTCCAGCTCAACCACCTCTCGCCCTACGCCGGCTCCGCGGGCTGGCCCGACTGGGAGCTGCCCTTCCTGCGGTGGGCCGAGCGGGAGGGCTTCGCCGTCGACGTCGTCACCAACGCCGACCTGGAGGACCACCCCCGGCTCCTGGCCGGCCCCAGCGAGGGTGGGTACTCGCTCTACCTGTCGATCGGCCACGACGAGTACTGGTCCGGTCCCATGCGCGACACGGTCGAGGGCTTCATCGCCGAGGGCGGCCACGCCGCGTTCCTCTCGGGCAACACCTCCTTCTGGCAGGTCCGCCTGGAGGACCCGACGCCGGAGGGCCCGGCCGCGACCATGGTCGGCTACAAGGGCCAGCTCAAGGACGACCCGGTCTACGGCACCGACCGCATCGGCGAGCTCAGCGCCATGTGGTCCGACCGCGAGGTGGGCCGACCCGAGAACCAGATGACCGGTGTCAGCTTCGTCCGGGGCGGCTACCACCGCATCGGCAAGCGGGCCACCCGCGGCGCCGGCGGCTACACCGTCCACCGTCCCGACCACTGGCTCTTCGAGGGCACCGGCATCGGCTACGGCGACCTCCTCGGCGCGTCCGGCACCACCGTCGGCTACGAGTGCGACGGCTGCGAGCTCACCTACGTCGACGGCCTGCCCGTGCCCACCGGCGCCGACGGCACGCCGGAGGACTTCACCATCCTGGGCACCGTGCCGGCGTGCCACTTCACCCGCGACACCGCGACCCGGCCCCCGCCCCCCGACCAGCCGTCCGAGGTCGAGTTCATCGCGGCGCGCATCCCCGGCGGCGGGCGCACCCCCGAGGACGTGGAGCGCATCGCCCACGGCCACGCCGTGCTCGGCACCTACACCTCGCCCGCCGGCGGGGTGGTGGTCACCTCCGGCAGCACCGACTGGGCCCACGGCCTGTCGGGCCGCGACCCCGAGGTCGAGCAGATCACCCGCAACCTCCTCACCCGCCTGGCCGGCCCGCCCGCCCCGTCCGCCCCGCCCGGCGGCTGACCGCCCCGGGCGAGCAGCACGCGCAGGCGACGGGAGCCCGTCGCCCGGACGACGGGATCCCGTCCCACGTCGGGAGGGGTCGGGGTGAGGGGTGGTCAGACGGCGGTCCCGTCGCGGAGCAGGGTGCGGCCGACCCCGGCGAACCAGGCGATGAACCCGAGGCCGAACACTGCCGCCCCCACCGGCTCGAGGGCGGGCACCACGGTCAGCAGGCCGCCGACGCCGACGACCAGGCCCAGACGGCCCAGACCTCGTCCCACCACGCCCGTGCGCCGCCCGGCCCCGCTGACGAGCAGGATCCAGACGGCGCCGAGGAGCTCGATGCCGCCCCCCAGGCCGTCCTGCACGGCTCGGACCGCGACCCACGTGGACTCGGCCTGGGCCGGGTCGGTCGCATGGAGGTCGACCACCACCTGCTGGCCCACCAGGGCGACCATCCCGGCGGCCAGGACGAGCCCGGACCAGAGGAGCCCGAAGGCGGTGGCGACCGGGGCGAGGACGGACCCGGCCCGGCGCAGGCGGTCCCCCAGGGCGACGGCCAGGCCCACCAGCGCAACCCCTGCGACCAGGTAGATGACGACGTGCCAGGCGTAGAGCGCGGCCTGGTGCTCGAGCAGGAAGGACAGGGCGGCGCCGGGGTCGTCGGCGCCGTCGAGGTAGCCGGCCGGCGCCAGGTACGCGGCCAGCACGACGAAGCCGACCACGTAGGTGGCGGCCTCGACGAGGGCGGCGAGGCCGCCGAGCCGGCCGAGGGACGGTGTGGCCCGGCGGGTGCGGGAGGCGACCGCGCCGGTGGTGGGGAGCTGCAGGGTGGGCTGTGTCGTCGTCATGGCCGCCATGGTGCGGGTCGACCGGGGCCCGCCACATCGGGCGGACGGCCCGACCGCACCCGGCCGATCGGACGAGGGCGGTCCGGCCCTTCGGCCGATGCCCGACCCTGCCCGGCTTCCCTACGCTGAGCCCCGTGGTCAGGGGCGCGCTGCGATCGGTGTGGGACGAGCCGCGCGTCCCGGAACCCCTCGACCGACCCTGGTGGGACCAGGTGCTGGTGGCCGTCCTGGTGCCCATGGCCTTGGCCGAGGGCCTCCTGCGCTCCGATGTGCCCTGGCCGCCGTGGTCGATCGGCCTGGCCGTGGTCTGCGTCCTGGCCGTCCTGGGGCGGCGGTCCCACCCGCTCACGGCCGTGGTGCTGGGCTTCGGGGCCCAGACCCTCGCCGGGCTCGGTCCCGAGCTGGCCGGCCTCGACCCCGGCGTCCTCGACGTCACCTCGGTGGTCCTGCTCCTGCCCTACTCGCTGTGCCGGTGGGCCTCGGGGCGGGCCGCGGTGCTGGGCATGGCCTTCGTGCTGGCCTGCCACCTCGGGCGCGAGCCGCTCTACGGCAGCACTGCGGTGGACCTGGTGATCGGGGCCGGCTTCCTCATGCTGCCCGGCGCGCTCGGTGCGTCCATCCGCTTCCGCGCCACCGCCCGGCACCGCGGCATCGAGCAGGTGCGGATGCAGGAGCGGGAGGAGCTGGCCCGGGAGCTGCACGACACCGTGGCCCACCACGTGTCGGCCATCGCCATCCAGGCCCAGGCCGGCCGGGCGGTGGCCGCCTCCGACCCGGCGCGGGCGGTGGAGGTCCTGGAGGTCATCGAGGGCGCGGCGTCACAGGCGCTGTCCGAGATGCGCGAGGTCGTGGGCATCCTCCGCACCGGCGAGGCCGAGCGGACGCCGGCGCCGGGGGTGGCCGCCCTCGCCGACCTGGCGGCGGACCCCTCCGGCCCGCTCGCCGTGGAGGTCGACCTGTCGGGCGACCTCGCCCACCTCACCGGGCCGGTCGATGCGGCCCTGTACCGCCTGGCCCAGGAGGCCGTCACCAACGCCCGGCGCCACGCCCGCGACGCGAGTCGGGTGGAGGTCCGGGTGGCGGCCACGACCGACGCCGTGCGCCTCGAGGTCGCCGACGACGGCCGCCCCGGCCGCGACGGGCGCGAGCCCGGCTACGGCCTGGTGGGCATGGCCGAGCGGGTCGAGCTGCTGGGTGGCACCTTCGTCGCCGGCCCCGCCCCCGGCGGGGGTTGGGCCGTCACCGCGGTGCTGCCGGTGGGAGGGTCGGCCCGGTGAGCATCCGCGTGCTGGTGGCCGACGACCAGGACCTGGTGCGGGTCGGGCTCCGGATGATCCTCGACGCCCAGCCCGGCATCGAGGTGGTGGGCGAGGCCACCGACGGTCAGGAGGCGGTGGACCTGGCCCGGCGCCTCCGCCCCGACGTGTGCCTGCTCGACGTGCGCATGCCCGGGATCGATGGCATCGAGGCCACCCGCCGGCTGGCCGGGCCCGACGTGGCCGACCCGTTGGCCGTGGTGGTGATCACCACCTTCGACCTCGACGAGTACGTCCACGACGCCCTCCGGGCCGGGGCGCGCGGCTTCCTCCTCAAGGACGCCGGTCCCGAGCTGCTGGCCCAGGCCGTCCACGCCGCGGCCGAGGGCGATGCGCTCATCGCACCCCGTGTCACGGCCCGGTTGCTGGAGGCCTTCACCTCGGCACCGGGCGGGCCGCCGCCCCAGCCGGTGGACCCGCTCACCGAGCGGGAGGAGGAGGTGCTGCTCACCGTGGCCCGGGGCTTCACCAACGCCGAGGTCGCGTCCGAGCTGCACGTCTCGCTGAGCACGGTCAAGACCCACCTGGGCAGCCTGATGGCCAAGATCGGGGCGCGGAACCGGGTGGAGATCGCCATCTGGGCCTACGAGACGGGCCGCATGGCGGGCTGAGCCTCGGCCGGAGCCGCCGGAGCCGCGTCCGTCGTGCCGGATGGACAAAGAGGGTTGCCACGCCCTCACCGCCCCGAGATGCTGCCGGCCGAGGAGGTGCACGATGGACGCACACGAGCACGAGCACGGACCGGGGCACGAGCACGAGGAGGAGGAGGACCCGACGGCGCACTGGGAGGCCCGCTACCGCGACAGCGACCGGGTCTGGAGCGGGCGGGTCACCGCCGCGCTGGAGGCCGAGGCCGCAGGGCTGAGGCCGGGCAAGGCCCTGGACCTCGGCTGCGGCGAGGGTGCCGACGCGGTCTGGCTGGCCCGCCAGGGCTGGGACGTCACCGCGGTCGACATCTCGGCCACCGCCCTGGCCCGGGTCGAGCAGCACGCGGACGAGGCCGGGGTCGGCGACCGGGTGGCGGTCGAGCGCCACGAGCTGGGACGCACCTTCCCCGAGGGCACGTGGGACCTGGTCTCGGCCCAGTTCCTCCAGTCGCCGGTGGCCCTCGACCGCATCGCCGTGCTGCGGCGGGCCGTCGAGGCGGTGGCCCCCGGCGGCACCCTGCTGGCGGTCAGCCATGCCGCCCCGCCGGCCTGGGCGCCGGCCCACTTCGCCGACCGGCACTTCCCCCAGCCCGACGAGGAGCGCGACGCGCTCGCCCTCGACCCGGCGACCTGGGACGTGGTCCGCTGCGAGGTCGTCGAGCGCGAGGGGCAGGGGCCCGACGGCCAGCACGGGACCCTCCTCGACGGCGTCCTGCTGCTCCGTCGACGCTGAGGCGGCGGGGCGACCCATCGTTCGGTGGGGGGTGGGGGAGGAGCCGGGCCGGGGCCCACCCGGCGCCCGCCCGGGCCGCGGCCCTCTCCGGCCCCGCCCCCCGCCCGGGCCGCGTGCCCCTCCCGCCCCTTGGCCTCGGTCCCGGGCCGCGGGTCCTGGCCGGGTCCCGCCGCGTCGCAGAGACCGCACCGCGGTGACCGGGGAGCGGCGGCCTACGGTGCCGCCGTGGAGGACCCGTCGCCCCTCGCCGCCGCCCTGCTCCGGGCCGACCGGGGCTCCTGGGTCGAGGCCGGTGCCGTCCTCCCCGTGCAGGGTCCGGTCCACCACCCGCAGGGCCTGGTGCGGGCGCAGGGGCTGTGGTGGGTCTCGACCGTCGATGTCCACGCCGTGGCGGGCCACCTGCTGGGCATCGACGACGACGGGGCCCAGGTGGTGGACGTGACCCTGGTCGACGGGCCCCGCTTCCACCCCGGCGGCATCGATCTGGACGGCGAAACGATCACGGTGCCGGTGGCCGAGTACGTGCCCGACAGCACCACCGCCCTGTTCCGGGTCGACCTCCGCACCGGTGGGGCCGAGCAGGTCGGTCGGGTGGACGACCACCTCGGCTTCCTGGCCGCCCCCCGACCCGACGGCACCACCACCGCCATGACCTGGGGCTCCCGCCACGTCCTGACCCTCCGCGCCGAGGGCGAGGTCCTCGATCGCCGGCCCAACCCCAGCCACTGGATCGACGTCCAGGACGGCCAGCGCCTCGACGACCACCGCCTGCTGTGCTCGGGCATCGGTGTCATGGCCGACGGCGACCGGCTGGTGGCCCTCGGCGGCCTGGGGGTGTGGGACGAGGACCTCGCCACGTGGGTCCACGAGCTGCCCGTGGCCACGACGGTGGCGTCGGGCCGCATCCTCACCACCAACCCCGTCTGGGCCCACGAGGACGGGGGCGACGTGGTCCTCCACGCCGCCCCCGATGACGACGACGGCAGCCTCGTCACCCACCGCCTCCACACCGCGCCCTGACCGATCCCCTGCCGGGGCGGCCCGCGGCGGTCAAGAGATCTCGGTGCCGTCGGGGCGGTGGACGTGGATGGTCCCGGTGACGTCGCGGTGGACGCGGTAGCCGTGTTCCTTGAGGTGGTTGTGCCTCCGGCAGGCCGGTCCCCCGTCGTGGGGGCAGGTACACCCTCCGCCGGATCCGTCGGCCCTGGTGGACCAGGGGCGGAGGTGGTCGCAGTGGCAGCGGGTCACGGGCGTGTGGCACCCGGGCCAGTAGCAGGTGGTGGATCCGAGCTTGACGGCCAACGCGGCGGCGCCGGTGAACAGGCGCCGGCGGCGGCCCATGTCGACCACGACGCCGTCGGCGCCGACGACGACCCGTCGCACGTGACCGACCAGGGCGTGGGCCACGGCGGCGGTGGCCTCGACGGGCCTGCCGTCCATGGTCGAGCACCGGTACCCGGTGGTGGGGAACACGGAGAGCGCGTCGTCGACGGGGGCGGGGTCCAACCCGGCGAGGCGGGCCAGCATGCGCTCGAAGGTGCGGTGGTCGATGACGATGTTGGTCACGACGACCGACCCACCGGGGGCGTCGGCCCTCGCGGTGGCGGCCTGGCCGAAGATGCGCTCGAGGGCGTCGAAGCGGCGTTGGGCGTCGGTGCGGGGCAGGTCCGCCGGTGTGGCGGCGTCGCCGTGCTCGGCTCGGGCCTTGTCCCAGTCGGCGAGGGTCTCGGCCTCGTAGAACGCGGTGAAGATGGTCTCCAGCTCGGCCCCGGCCAGAGACCCGCACCGGCCAGCCAGCGTCCAGGATCCGTCGAAGCCTTGGAGCAGCGCGGCGTCGCGGTTGTGGTGGCTCGACTGGTCGTCGTCGCGGGTGCCGTCCTGGTCGACGACGCGGACCCAGTCGTCGACCATGCGGTCGAAGGCCAGGTACTCGTTGGCCTCGGCCTCGGCCGCGAAGGAGGCCTCGTTGGCTTCGAGGGTGTCGGCGACGCGGGGGTTGGCGTGGGCCCGGGCGATGCGCTCCACCTGGCACCCGCCGATGCGCCCCGCCGCGGAACGCGGCGCGGACGGTGGGCAGGCGACGGAGGGCCTTGGCGCACCGGGCCCGCCGGGCCGCCTCTGCGCCGGAGAGGTTGGCCACGTGGCGGACCATCACCTTGGCCGACCGGTGCCCGTCGAGCACACAGGCCCCGGTGCGGTCGACCTCGGCCACCAGCTCGACCTGCAGGCTGCGGAGCCGCCGGGCCTGGGTCTCCAGCTCGGAGATCAGACGCCGGGCATCCTCGGCCCCAGCCGGGGTGACCCCGACGGTCTGGAGGGCGTCGATGCCCGCGGCGACGAGGCCGAGGGCCTCGGTCTGCGGGCTGTCGAGCACTGCCTCCATGCCCCCACAGTACGCAGGGGGTGTGACAGCCAGACCGCCCGCAGACCGTTGCGCCACAACGCTTTCGGGTGGATCCCACCCGTCGCGCGGGAGACCCGGGAGGCACCCCTCGGCGCCACCTGCCGGGCCGGTCGTGCGAGCTCGGAGACCCCGGTCGGGGCCGACGGCGCAACCAGGGGACGCCGCCCCCTGCTGGGGGGCGATCCCACCCACTGCCGGTCCCGCCTGCTGCCGCCGTCCTCGCCTCCGCTCGGTGATCGCCCGGCCCGGGCCATCGGCCACCGGCCCCGCACCTGCAGCAGGGGGTCCCTCCCTCGTCGCCCGGACCCTCGGCATCCGCGTCCCCTCCCGGGCGTCCTCCCGTCCGGTCGTCCGGTGCCGCCGGGAGCGGCCATCGCCTCGCTCCCGGCGGCGTGCGACCGGCGGGCGCGCGAGGCTCGGCGCTGTGACCACCACCACACCTGGCACCGGGGGCACCCACCCCGCCGGCATCGCCGACACGCCCGAGGCGCTCACCCCGGCCTGGCTCACCGAGGTCCTGGCCAGCGGCGGGCACCTCGCCGGCGCCTCGGTGGCGGCGGTCGACATGGCCCCGCTGGGCACGGGCCAGATGTGCGACAGCCTGCGCCTGGCCCTGCGCTACGACGGACCCACCACGGCCCCGGCGGCCCTGGTGGCCAAGCTGCCCGCGGCCGACCCCACCAGCCGGGCGACCGCAGTGAACCTCCGCTCCTACGAGAAGGAGGTCCGCTTCTACCAGCAGCTGGCCGACGACCTCCCGGTGCCGACCCCGACGGTGTTCCACGCCGACATCGATCCCGTCACCGCCTCGTTCGTGCTCCTGCTCGAGGACCTGGCCCCGGCCGAGCAGGGCGACCAGCTGGCCGGCTGCTCGGTGGCGACCGCCCACTCGGCGATCGACGCCATGGTCGCCCTCCACGCCCCGCGGTGGGGCGACGAGGACCTGCGCCGCCACGACTGGCTCCACACCGACGACGAGACGGGGCGGGCGTTCCTCGCCGCCCTGCTGCCGACGCTGTGGGCCGGGTTCCAGGACCGCTACGGGACCCAGCTGGTCCCGGCCGTGCCCGAGGTGGGCGAGGCCTTCTTCGCCCACCTCGATGCCTACCTCACCCCCACCGGCGGCCCCCTGACACTGGTCCACGGCGACTTCCGCCTCGACAACCTGCTGATCGACACCGCGTCCGACGCGGTGGTGGGCGTGGTCGACTGGCAGACCTGCTCGGTCGGCCCGGCCCTGCGCGACGTGGCCTACTTCGTCGGGGCCGGTCTCCTCCCCGACGACCGTCGAGCGGTGGAGGAGGAGCTCGTCCACCGCTACCACGACGGGATCGTCGCCGCCGGCGTGGCCGACTACCCGTGGGCGCGGTGCTGGGAGGACCACCGCCGCGGCACCTTCGCCGGGCTGCTGATGGCGGTGGCCGCCTCCATGCTGGTGGAGCGCACCGACCGGGGCGACGAGATGTTCCTGGCCATGGCCTCGCGCCACGCCCGCCACGCCCTCGACCTGGAGGCCCTGGCGCTGCTCGGCGCCTGAGCCACAGGGGCTAGCGCAGGCCCCCGAAGGCGCCGGTCTTGGGGGCGAAGGCCCGGGTGATGGCGTCGGGGGAGAAGCCCGAGGGCACCGACCCGGTGGTGGCGTACTGGTACAGGGCGGCCCGGAAGATGCCGTTGAGGGCGGACATGACGAGGGCCACCGCCGCCACCCAGATGGCGCCGAGGACGATGCCGACGAGGGGCACGACCAGGCCGACGAGCACGGCCACGGCGATGCCGGGCAGCATGACGAGGAAGCCGACGAAGCCGAAGCCGAGCTGGGCGGTGAGGTTCTCGCCCCAGGTCGTGCGGAACAGGTCGGTGCAGCGCTTGAGGCTGGCTCCGGGGCCGAGGCCCTCGACCACCACGACGGGCACGGCGAGGAAGGTGAGCACCTGCCACCCGAAGGAGAGGGCGTTGGCCACGATGCGACCGATGAAGCCGCGGTCGGCGATCACCTGGAGGGCCAGCCCGACGGTGCCGGCCAGCAGCGCCCAGCCCACGATCTGGGGCAGGCGGCGGTTGGCCCCGCCGAAGGCGGTGCCCAGGGACGGGTCGTGTCCGGTGAGGCGCTGGTGGGCCCCGGCCACCAGGGCCGCGGTGAAGTAGGTGGCCACGATGCTGACGGCGAGGTAGCCGATCGCCCCGACGGCGTAGCTGAGGCCGGACGGCTCGTAGCTGGTGGTCCCGGCGGTGTCGACCGTCTCGGTGAGGGTGAACCAGACCGCGCCCCCGAACGCAGCGACGACCAGGAGCGTCACCACCAGGCCGAGGAGCGGGATCGACACCAGCTCCTTGTCGGCCCTGAGCACCACGGCCGACTCCTTGAGGATGTCCCAGCTGCGTCTGATCCTGCCCACGGCCCGGAACCTACCGTCCCGTCCCTCGCCGGGCCGGGAGGGGGCTCAGCCCGCAGGGGAGGTGGACCAGCGGCCGCCGCCGGCGCGCTTGGCCTCGTAGAGCGACGCGTCGGCGGTCCGCAGCAGGGCGTCGAGGTCTCCGGCCCGGGGGTCGTCGCCGCCGATCACGGTGAGGCCGATGCTGCAGCCCACCCGGTGGTGGGCGCCGTCGACGTCGATGGGGGGCGACAGGGCGGCGATGACGTCGTCGGCCAGAGCCTCGGCGTCCTCCCGCCGGGCCAGCCCCGCGCACCACACCGCGAACTCGTCACCGCCGAGGCGCACCACCCGGCCCCGGCGTCCGCAGGCCCGGGTCATCCGGGCCGCCACCTCGCGGAGGATGCGGTCGCCCACGAGGTGCCCGTGGCGGTCGTTGACCGCCTTGAAGTCGTCGAGGTCGCAGAACAGGAGGGCGGCGAGGTCGGGCCGGTCCGAGGCGACCCGCTCGGCCAGGGCGGCCCGGTTGCCCACGCCGGTGAGCGGGTCGGTGGTGGCCCGGGTGAGCAGGTCGTGCTGGCTGTCGGACCAGCGCAGGGCCAGCTGCACCAGCCGGGCCGTCTCCTCCAGGTGGCGGCGGTGCGTGGCCAGGATGGGCCCGGGCCTCCGGCGCCAGCAGACGAGCACGGCATCGGGCGGGCCGTCGTGGGCGGTGGGCACGGGCGTGGTCCAGACCTGGTGGACCCCTGCCTCCTCCGCCGCCCGGTCGAGGGGCCCGTCGAGGTCGCGACGGCCGGCCTCGGCGATCCGCCGCCCCTCGATGCTCGCCGGCCAGGGGCCGCCGGCGTCGGCCCCCACCCGGAGCTCGGCCCCGAGGGCGGGGGGCAGGTCGGCCCAGGCCGCGGCCCGGTAGGTGCCGTCGTCCTCCCGACGCAGCACCACCGACGCCGAGTCGGGCGCCAGGGCGTCGCACCAGCCGACCACCTGGTCGAGGATGGTGGCCAGGTCGCCGGCGGTGAGCAGCGAGCCGAGGACGTCGAGCAGGCGGCTGGTCGAGGCGTAGGGCCGGCCCCACGACAGGAACAGCCCGGACCCGTCGGCGCCACGGAGGTCCATGCCGCCGAACTCGAAGGCCGGCCAGGACCCGTCGGCGTGGGCCAGGCGGAGCACGGCGAGGATGCGGTCGCGCGAGTCGCGCGCCGTCTCGTCGAAGGTGAAGGCCAGCACGTCCTGGTCGTCGACGTGGACCAGGTCGAGGGCGTTGGTGCCGATGAGATCCCGGGCCGGCCGCCCGAGGATCCGCTCGCTCGACTCGCCCATCCACGCGATGGTCCCGTCGTTGGTCACCGCCGAGAAGAGCACCACCCCGTCGCCCAGGAGCCGGGCCACCGTGGCCGGGTCGGCCAGGGGGCCCAGCGGGTCGTCGGGGTCGAAGGCAACGCTCACGGCGCCGCGCCTCCCGCGGTCGGGGGCCGGGGCGCGACGGTCCCGGGGGATGCCGCGCTCACGTCCTCCACCGTCTCTGCCTCCGTCCCGCCCGCGGGGTGTGCGGCCCTGTGATCTCCTGGCAGCGGCTGACCCTACCGCCGGTACGGTCCCGCCTGTGCCGGGCTCAGCGGATGAGGGGGTCGCGGGGCAGGCCGAGGATGCGCTCGCCGATCTGGTTGCGCTTGATCTCCGAGGTGCCCCCCGCGATCGACATGGCCCGGTGCATGAGCACCAGCGGGCCGGTGACGGCGCCGGCCCCGTCGAGGAACGCGGTGTCGGGCCCGCCCAGCTCGGCCAGGATGGCGGCCGCCTCGTGGCCGTTCTCGGAGAGGACCAGCTTGGCCACGTTGCCCTCCGGGCCGGGCCCGCCGCCGGCCACCGCCCGCTGGGCGCTGCGCAGGTTCATGACGCCGGTGGCGTGGGTGCTGGCGATGTAGCGCCCGACCCGGCCGGCCCCGCCCGAGAGGCGCTCGGGGTGGGCGTCGTAGGGGGCGACGAGGGCCTGGCCCGGGTAGGTCATGCCGCCCTGGCCGCCACCGATGCTGACGCTCTCGTTGCCGAGCGTGGCCCGGGCCACCGTCCAGCCGCCGTCGACCGGTCCGACGACGTCGTCGTCGGGGACGAAGACGTCGTCGAAGAAGACCTCGTTGAACTCCGACGCCCCTGTGGGCATCTTGAGCGGGCGCACCTCGACGCCGTCGGCGTGCATGTCGATGACCATGGTGGTGATGCCCTGGTGCTTGGGCACGTCGGGGTCGGTGCGGACCGTCGCCAGCCCGTGGGCGGCCACGTGGGCGCCGCTGGTCCACACCTTCTGGCCGTTGAGGAGCCACCCTCCGTCGGTGCGGGTGGCCCGGGTGGTGACGCCGGCCGCGTCGGAGCCGGCATCGGGCTCGCTGAAGAGCTGGCACCAGATCACGTCCTGGCGGAGGGCGGGCAGCACCCACCGGTCGACCTGGTCCTGGGTGGCGTGCTGGATCAGGGTCAGGATCACCCAGCCGGTGATGCCGTAGCCGGGCCGGGTGATGCCGGCCTGGGCCAGCTCCTGCTCGACCACCAGCTGCTCGACGGCGCCGGCGTCGCGCCCCCAGGGGGCGGGCCAGTGGGGCATCACGTAGCCGGACTCGATGAGGGCGTCGCGCTCGGCCGGTGGCGTCGCGGTCCGCGAGGCCGGCGGCGAAGGTGCGGACCTCGGCCCGGAACTCCTCGGCCTCGGGAGGCAGGTCGATCGACGGGGGACGGGTGACGCCCCGCCGGGTGAGGTCGGTGATCTGCTCGGCCGCTGCGGTCGGGTCGACGAGGGTGGCGAGGGCGGTCGCCCGGCGCAGGAGCATGTGGGCGTCGTGCTCGAAGGTGTAGGCGATGCCGCCGTGGACCTGGATGTTGAGCTGGGCGTCGAGGTCGGCCGCGGGCACGGCGAGGGTGGCGGCGGTGGCGGCCGCCAGCGACAGCTGGTCACCGCCCTCCGCCGCGGCCCGGGCCGCGTCCCACACCGCGGCGGTGCCCAGCTCGACGGCCACCAGCATGTTGGCGCAGTGGTGCTTGACGGCCTGGAAGGTCGCGATGGGACGGCCGAACTGCACCCGCTCCTTGGCGTACTCGGCGGCCGACTCGGTGGCCTCGCGGGCCAGGCCCACGGCCTCGGCCGACACCAGGGTGCGGGTGAGGTCGACGAGGACCTGGGCGGCGCCGGCCAGCAGGGTGGTCGGGGCCCCGTCGAGGGTCAGGCGGGCGCTGCGGCGGGTGGGGTCGAGGTTGGGCGGGACCTCCCGGGCCACGCCGTCACCGGTGGCGTCGATGACGGCGACGTCGTCGCCGACGGGCACCAGCACCACGTCGGCGGGACCGCCGCCGAGGACGACGGTGGCGCCGTGGGCGGCGCCGCTGCGCACCTCGACGCCGTCGGCCAGGCCGACCCCACCGAGGGTGGTGCCGGCGGCCAGGCCGGGCAGGAGGCGGCCCCGGGTGGCCTCGTCGCCGGTGGCCACCAGCACCGCGCTGGCGACCACGCTGGGCAGGAAGGGCCCGGGGGCGACGGCGGCGCCGAGGGCCTCGACCACGATGGCCAGCTCGGCCACGCCGTAGCCGGAGCCGCCGTGCTCCTCGGGCACGTGCAGGCCGGGCCACCCGAGTGCGCACAGGTCGTCCCAGAACGAGGGGAGGGGTTCCTCGTCGGCCTCCAGCAGGGCGCGGGCGGCGCCGCGGGCGTCGTGCTTGCGCAGGAAGTCCGCCGCCGTGTGGGCCAGCGCCAGGTGGTCCTCGGTGATCGCGATCGACATGCGCGGGACTGTACGGCGCGACCGCGGCGCCCGCAGGGTCCGGAGACGGCGGCCGTCGCGCTCACCTGACGATCCGTCAGGTCGGCCCGGCAGCGGTCCCCGCGCCTGGGTAGCGTGCGCGCCAGCCACCAGGAAGGGGCGTCGATGACGGCCACCGAGACCACCACGGCCGAGCCTGCGTCGCCGGGCGAGCGGCAGGTCCACCTCCGCACCTGTCCGCTGTGCGAGGCCATGTGCGGCCTCGAGGTGCACGTGCGCGGCCAGCAGGTCGAGCTCATCCGGGCCGACCGCGACGACGTGTGGTCGAAGGGCCACCTGTGCCCCAAGGGGACCACCCTCGGCCACCTCCACCACGACCCTGACCGGCTGCGGGTCCCGCAGCTCCGCCAGCCCGACGGCTCGTTCCGCGACGCCACCTGGGACGAGGCCTTCGCCCGGTGCTCCGAGCTGCTGGCGCCGGTGGTGGCCGAGCACGGCATCGAGGCCGTCACCGCCTTCGTGGGCAACCCGCTGGCCCACGCCCTCAGCCTCAGCCGCTACATCGGGATCCTGATCGGGATGTCGGGCATCCCCATGATCTACTCGCCCGGCACCGTCGACCAGTGGCCCAAGAACGTCAGCAGCCACCTGATGTACGGCGGCATGTGGTCGATCCCGGTGCCCGACGTCCGCCGCACCGACCTGCTCATCGTCATGGGCGCCAACCCCCACGCCTCGCAGGGCTCGCTGCTGTCGTGCCCTGACCTCATGGGCGAGATCGCGGGGATCCAGGAGCGGGGTGGCGAGGTCGTGGTCATCGATCCCCGTCGCACCGGGACCGCGGCGCGGTCCAGCGAGTGGCTGCCCATCACCCCCGGCACCGACGCCGCCTTCCTGCTCGCGGTGGTGCACACCCTCTTCGCCGACGACCTGGTCGACCTCGGCATCGTGGGCGACCTGGTCGACGGGGTCGACGACGTCCGCGCCCTCGTCACCGACTGGACCCCGGAGCGGGTCGCCCCCACGACCGGCATCAGCGCCGAGCGCACCCGGCGCCTGGCCCACCAGCTGGCCGAGGCGGAGCGAGGTGTGCTCTACGGGCGCATCGGCCTGTGCAACCAGGAGTTCGGCACGCTGGCCAGCTGGCTGGTCGACGTGGTCAACACCCTGACCGGCCACCTCGACGTGCCCGGCGGGCTCATGTTCCCCCGGGCTGCGGCCTGGCCGGTGACGATCCTGCCCATGCCCGGGCTGGAGGGGGGCGTCCCTGCGTTCGGGCGGTGGCGGAGCCGGGTGCGGGGCGCTCCCGAGGTCCTGGGCCACGTGCCGGCGTCGTGCCTGGCCGAGGAGATCGCGACCCCGGGCGAGGGCCAGATCCGGGCCCTGTTCACCGTCGCCGGCAACCCGGTGCTGTCGACCCCCGAGGGCGACCGGCTCGACGAGGCCCTGCCCGGCCTGGACGCCATGATCAGCGTCGACAACTGGATCAACGAGACCACCCGCCACGCCGATGTGATCCTCCCCGGGCTGTCGGCCCTCGAGCAGGCCCACCACGACGACCTCATCTGGCAGTTCGCCGTCGGGAGCGGGGCCAACTACAGCCCGCCGATCTTCCCGCCCACCGACGGTCGGCCCGAGGAGTGGGAGATCCTCATCCGCCTGGCGGGTGCCTGCCTGGGGGAGGACGCCCGCGAGGTCGACGTGGCCGCCATCGACGACGGCTTCTTCGACGTGCTGGCCTCGGTCCACGGCCTCGACGGCCCGGCCCTCCGGGAGGGCTACGACCACGGCGGCCCCGAGCGCCTCCTCGACCTGACCCTCCGGACCGGGCCCTTCGGCGACCGCTACGGCGAGGACCCCGGCGGCCTCACCCTGGAGGTGGTCAAGGCCGCCCCCCACGGCATCGACCTCGGGCCCAACGTCTCCCGGCTGGCCGAGGTGCTCCAGACCCCCACCGGCAAGGTGGTGCTGGCCCCGCCCTACATCACCGCCGACGTGCCCCGCCTGGCCGCACGGCTCGAGCGACCGGTCGACGACCTGGTGCTCATCAGCCGCCGGCACCTGCGCTCCAACAACTCGTGGATGCACAACGTGCCGGTGCTGGTGAAGGGGAAGGACCGCTGCACCCTCCTGGTCCACCCCGACGACGCCTCGCGGCTGGGGCTGGAGGACGGGGCACCGGCGAAGGTCGCCTCCGAGGCCGGCGCGCTGGTGGTGCCGGTCGAGGTGACCGACGGCATCCGGGCCGGGGTGGTGTCGCTGCCCCACGGCTGGGGCCACGACGGCGCCGGCACCCGCCTGTCGGTCGCCAACGAGCACGCCGGGGTCAACACCAACGTCCTCTCACCGGGGGGCTTCGTCGACGTCCTCTCCGGCAACGCCGCGGTGAACGGCATCCCCGTCACCGTCGCCCCCGGCTGAATCGGTGGACAGGGTGTGCCAGGAGCCTCAGCGGATAGGGCCGGCTTGGCTGCGAGTCGTCCTCGCTCCGCTCGGACAGCCATGCCGTGCTTGCTCGGTCGGGCTCGCTCGTCAGCGATGTTGCCCACTCACGCCGGTGGACCAATCCGCTCGCCCTCCAGGCACACTCTGTCCACCCTGTCCACCGTCGTGGTCAGGGGGTGGGGGCCGGGTCCGGCGTCCGGGCGTCGGCGGGGAGCAGCCCGCGGTGCTGGACGAGGGTGAAGGCCACCGCCGCGCCCAGGGCTCCGGCCACCACCACGCCGGCGTAGGACAGGTCGACCGGGTAGAGGGTGAGCACGGCGGCCATGGGCACGTTGCCCCGGAGGAACACGACGCCCACCGCGGCCAGCCCGGCGACGATCACCACGTCGGGCGCGACGTCGAGCACGTGGCTCACCAGCAGGCGGTCGAAGAGCACCGCGGCCGCGGCCACCGCGGTGTAGGTGGGGAAGATCGGTCCGCCCCGCCAGCCGGCCAGGAGGGCGACGAGCAGGGCCAGCCACTTGGCGACGGTGATGTAGAGCAGGGCGCCGCTGGTCGCGTCGGGCAGGGCCTTGATGCCCTGCTGGCCCGAGAACAGCACCAGCTCCTGGGGCAGGGCGACCACCGCGAACACGAGGCCGCCGGCCATGCCGATCAGGATCGGGGACCGGGCGAAGAGGGTGGCGTGCTCGGCCCGCCGGATGGCCGAGATCATCCACGCCACGGGCAGCACGACCAGGGCGCCGAAGACGGCGGCGGTGAGCCCCCCGCCGATGCCGAGGTCGCCGTGGAAGTCGGCGAAGCGGAAGCCGAGGTCGCCGGAGCCGAAGGGCCACCAGTGGAACGCGAACAGGCCCGCCACCGCGGCCAGCCAGTACGGGAGCTTCTGCACGGGTCCGGGCAGGGCGTCGATGCGCTCGGCGCCCCAGGACTGGCGGACGAGGTGGCCCACGGCCGTGATCCGGGCGCCGATCCACGTGGCGGTGCCGCCCAGCAGGCCGGTGAGGGCGGCCTCGAAGCCGACGGGCCCGCCGGTGACGAGGGCCACGAGGGCGTTGATCCCGGTCTTGGGTGCGACCACCGGCTCGATGTGGCCGCCGGCCCGCCAGGTGGCGATGGCCTCCTCCAGCGGACGGGGGTAGTTGCCCAGCGCCCGTTGGCCCAGGCCGACGAGGGCACCGCCGGCGACCGGCACCACGAGGGCCCACCAGGAGCCGAAGGGGTCGACACCCACCCGGTCGGGGAGGTCGGTCCAGAGCACCTCGATGCCCTCCTGGACGACCCAGATGAACGCAGCGGCCACCAGTCCGGCGAAGGCCCCGGTGGCGATGGCGGTGAGGAGGAGGGCGGCCAGGCTGGTGGGTCGCCCCGGTGCATCCGACCGCATGGCGGCCACAGTACGGCAGGTCAGAGGCCCGAGAGCCGGACCACGGCTCAGCGGGGGGCGGCCTCGGCCCGCAGGACCTGGGCGCTGGGGCGCACGGCGCGGTCGGCGTCGATGAGGCCGAAGGAGACGTCGAAGCCGTGGAGCCACTCGTAGTTGTCGACCGCGGTCCAGTGGAAGAAGCCCCGCACGTCGACGCCGCGGGCGATGGCGGCGTGGGTGACCTCCAGGCCCCGGGCCAGGTAGGCGGCGCGGGCGTCGTCGTCGTCGGTGCCGAGGCCGTACTCGGCCACGACGACGGGCGTGCCCGGGACGTCGCGGTGGAGGCGGTCGAGCACCAGGCCCAGGCCGTCGGCCCAGATGCCGTAGCCGAGGGGCGAGAGGGGGGCGTCGTCCGGGTACGCCACCATCTGCCCCGCGCGGATGCCGACGGCCGAGTAGTAGGAGAAGCCGAGCAGGTCGAAGCAGCCGGCCAGGTCGGGGCGGTCGACCGGCTCCCGCCCCGGCACGCGGAGCACGCCGTCGCGGTGGAGCCCGAGCCCGGCCTGCCACTGGTGGCCGTCGAGCAGGGCGTGGAGCGAGGCCGACCGGGGGTGGTCGTCGAGCACCACCAGCTCCGACAGGCCGAAGATCGACGACACCGGGGCGCCTGTGGCCCGCAGCCGGACCGCGGCCTCGGCCGTGGCCAGCTGGAGGGCCTCGGCCACCGCCGCCGTCTCGTCGAGGTCGCGGTGGCCCGGTGGCCACCCCCGGCCCATGTAGGCGGCGAAGGCGTAGTAGTTCGTCTCGTTGACCGGCTGCCAGCCCCGCACCAGGTCGCCGAACGCCTCGGCCACGAAGTCGACGTGGCGGGCCCAGGCGTCGGTGCGGCCCTCCTCGACGAGGAAGCCGCCGGCGTCGGCGAACCAGCGGGGGAGGGTGAAGTGGTGCAGGCACACCCACGGCTCGATCCCGGCGTCGAGGGCGGAGCGCAGGACGGCCCGGTAGCGCTCGACCTCGCCGTCGTCGTGACGGCCCCGCTCGGGCTCGATGCGGGCCCACTCGATCGACAGGCGGTGGTGGCGCAGGCCGAGGTCGGCCAGCAGGGAGAAGTCCTCGCGGTGGCGGGTGGCGAACCCGTTGCCCTCACCCGAGAGGGGGGCGTGCCCGGCCCGCTCCCAGTCCCACCAGTCCGACGTGGGAGCCGCGCCCTCGCACTGGGTCGACGACGCGCCGGTGCCCCACAGGAACCCCTCGGGCCAGTCCACCGTCAGCCCGCATGGCCGGGCAGGGTGCAGGCGGTGTCGAGCCCGAAGACCCGGTTGAGGCGCCCGAAGGCGAGCCACGACCCGAGGCACATGGTGAGCTCGGCCACCTCCCGCTGCGAGTACGCCCCCAGCATCCGGTCCCAGAAGGCGTCGTCGAGGCCGTGGTGGTCGAGGGCGTAGCGCTCGGCGTACTCGGCGGCCAGGCGGGTGCGCTCGTCGAAGGCGTCGGTCGTGCGCCAGTCGGCGACGGCCCGGTCGAAGCCGTCCTCCACCACCTCGCCGTCGCGCTCGGTGCGCCAGTCCTGGCAGAACAGGCAGCCGTTGACCTGGGCGATGCGCAGGCGGGCGGCCTCGAACTCGCGCAGCCCCAGGGTGGAGTCGGAGTAGACGCTCTGGGCGAAGGCCGAGGCCGCGGGACCGATGCCGGGCACCAGCTCCCCCCAGACGTACAGCACGGGGTGCTTCCCCTCGGGGACGTCGATGATCACGGTGTTCTCCTCCCGATGCGCCCGGCCCCGGCCTGCAGCGGGACGTCGATGGCGTCGTAGATGCCGGGGCCGGCCGCCTGCAGCCAAGGGATGGCGTTGACCAGGCGGCCCACCGCGGTGGCGTTGCCGCCGGCGGCCCGTCCGTCCTCGTCGGTGGCCTCCACGGTGACCTCGATGCGGGGCCGGCCCTCGACGACGACCCGGTGGGCGCCCTCGGCCCCGTCGGGCGGTTGGGGCCAGTCCGGCGCGCACGCGGGGTCGATGCGGGTGACGTGCTCGACGACGATGACCGCCTCGCCGTCGACGATGCCCTGGACCTCGAACCGCAGGGCCCCCTGGGTGCCGGCCTGGAAGGAGCCCATGGCGTTGGTGATCGTCGCGTCGAGGGGACGGCGCTCCAGGGTCTCGCGCACGTCGTCGAGGGTCACGCCGAGGGCCCGGGCCATGAGCCGGACCTGCCCGCCCCACACCATGGTCGGGACGGTGGGCGCCACCATGGGCGGGACCTCGTCCATCGGCCGGCCCATGCCGACCAGGTCGCGCACGGCGTCGGGCTGGTCGTAGGACGTGTAGTCGAAGACCTCCTGGCACCGGACCTCGGTGATGGTCGAGGCCAGCCCGGTCACGAGCAGCGGCAGGACGTCGTTGCCCCACCCGGGGTCGATGCCGGAGACGAACAGGGCCCCGCCGCCGTCGACCGCCGCCTTCGCCAGCGGGTCGTGCAGTGCGGGTGGGGCCGAGCGGGGGTCGTACATGGCGTACAGCGACGGGGTGACCACCACCACCCCGGTGCGCAGGGCGCGGGCCACGTCGGCTGCGGCGGCGTCGGGGCGGACGTCGCCCGAGACCGCGTAGACGAGGGCCTCGGGCCCGTCGGCCAGCACCGCGCCCACGTCGTCGGTGGCGGCCACGCCGAGGCTGCGGCCCAGGCGTGCCAGGTCACCGGCGTCGCGCCCGACCTTGGCCGGGTCGGCCACCAGCACCGCGACGAGGTCCAGGTCGGGGTGGGCGTCCACGCTGCGGACGGCGGCGCGCCCCACGTTGCCGGTGCCCCACACCACCGTCCGGATCACGACAGGTCCCCGAGCACGGGGCGACGGTACCCCGGGGGTGTCAGGCCTCGCCGAAGGGCGGGCGGCCCATCTGCTCGCGCACCGGGGTGACGGGCGGGTTGGTGAGCGAGCGGCGCTGCCAGCTGGCCCCGTCGACGACGAGGGTGTGGCCGGACACGAAGGCGGCGTAGGGCGACGCCAGCCAGGTGGCGGCCCACCCGAGCTCGCGGCGCCGTCCGGTGCGGAGCGCGGGCTGGGCCCGCTCCCGGTCGTCGGGCGCGGTGCGGTCGAGGTTGCCCCGGATGTCGGCGGTCATGTCCTCGTGCGGGAAGAGCCCGGGCACCAGGCCGTTGACCCGGATCCCGTAGGGGGCCCACTCCACCGCCAGGCTCTCGGTCATGTTCTTCACGCCGGCCTTGGCCGCCGCGCTGTGGGCGAAGCCGGGCCCACCGGTCCAGGCGTAGCTGGCCCCCACGTTGACGACGGCCGCCGGGGTGCCGGCCGCCAGGTGGCGACGGCCCACCTCCCGGGTGCAGAGGAAGGTGCCGTTGAGGGTGATGTCGACGACGGTGCGCCACGCGTTGGGCGACAGGTCCTCGGCCGGGGAGGGGAAGTTGGCCGCAGCGTTGTTCACCAGGACGCCGGGGACCCCGAAGGCGTCGGTGGCGGCGTCGACGGCCGCGGCCACCGCGTCGGCGTCGCGGATGTCGCAGGCGACGGCGAGGACCCGGGCGCCGACCTCGGCGACGGCCGCCTCTCCCGCCTCCAGGTGCTCCGGCTTCCGGCTGGCGATCACCACGTCGGCACCGAGGCGGGCGAACTCCACCGCGATGGCCCGGCCCAGGCCGGTGCCGCCGCCGGTCACCAGCACGCACGTGCGCTCGTAGGTGCCCGCGGGCAGGGCCGAGGTGCCCTCGGGGGGAGGCTCGGGCAGGCCCGGTGGGGGACCGGCCACCTCAGCTCCCCGTGTAGCGGGGGGTGCGACCCTCGGCCTCGGCCGCCCGCTTCTCGGCCAGGTCGTCGGAGCGGTTGACGAAGGTCTGGCCGATGAGCTCCTCGTCCATCGACGAGCGGAGGGTGGGCTCGGACAGGTGGCGGATCACCCGCCGGGCCACCTTCACCGTGACCGCCGGGGCGGCGGCCACCTTCTCGGCCATCTCCCGGCAGGTCGCGTCGAGCTCGTCGGGCGCCACGACGCGGCTGACGACGCCGTGGGCCAGGGCCTCGTCGGCCTCCAGCACCCGGCCGGTCAGGACCATGTCGCTCACCAGGCCGTGGCCGGCCATCTGGTAGAGCCGGCCCATGCCCCCGGTGTCGGGGATGACGCCGTGGCCCACCTCCGGCAGCAGCATGCGGGTGCCCTCGGCCGCCACCCGGACGTCGCAGACGAGGGCCCGCTGGAACGACCCGCCGATCACCCAGCCCTTCAAGGCCACGATGATCGGCGCCTCGATGTCGAGCACCTGGAGGATCCCCCGGTGCCCCCGGCTCATGAGCTCGTGGTGGGACACGTCCACCTGGCCGCCGCCGAGGGCCGAGACGTCGCGGCCCGACGACCAGCTGCGCCCCTCGGCCCGCCAGAGGACGGCCCGCACGTCGCGCCGCTCCCGGAGCTCGCCGAGGATGGCCCAGAGCTCGGCGTCCATGGCGTCGTCGAAGGCGTTGTGCTTGGCCGGGTTGTCGTTGGTGATGGTGGCGATGGCCCCGTCGACCTCGAGGCGGACCCGGGCGTCGCTCATCGGACGGGGCGGCCGGGGCGGGGGAGCACGGCGCCGATCCTGGCACAGCCCCGACGTCCCGGTCCGGGGACGGGGCGCGCGCTCCCGGGTCGACGAGCACGGCGCGTGGCACCATGGCCGACGGCGGCGACCGGACCGGAGGCACACCCATGAGCACCCTCACCGCACTGCAGGTGGACCCCGTCACCGGCACCCTCGGGGCCGAGGTCTCCGGGCTCGACATCGCCCACGTCGACGACGCCACCGTGGCCGAGCTGCGCGCCCTCTGGATGGAGCACAAGGTGCTGGTGCTGCGCGACCAGCACGTGTCGATCGACGAGCACGTCGCCTTCGGCCGGCGCTTCGGCGACCTCGAGGTGCACCCCTTCACCGAGGGCATCGAGGGCCACCCCGAGATCGTCCTGCTGGAGGCCGGCGGCGACACGGGCAAGACCTTCGTGGCCGCCGGGTGGCACTCCGACGTCACCTGGCGGGCCGAGCCGTCGATGGGCTCGATCCTCCGGGGCCGCGACGTCCCGGCGGTGGGCGGCGACACCTGCTTCGCCGATGCCACCGCGGCCTACGAGCGCCTGTCCGACGCCTGGAAGGAGCGCGTCGAGGGCCTCACCGCGACCCACGACTACACCCGCGTCTTCGGCGCCCGGGTGAAGCCCGAGGAGCGGGAGCGCATGCGCGAGGAGTACCCGCCCCAGCACCACCCGGTGATCCGCACCCACCCCGAGACGGGGGCGCGGGGCATCTACACCAACATCGGCTTCACCGCCCACGTCGACGACGTCGAGCCGGAGGAGAGCGACGCGATCCTGCGCCACCTGGAACGGGCGATCATGGACCCGAGCGTCCAGATGCGGGTGCGGTGGCGGCCCGACACCTTCGTCATGTGGGACAACCGGGCCGTGCAGCACGCCGCCACCACCGACTTCCTCCCCGCCTACCGGCGGATGGAGCGAGTCACCATCGTCGGCGACCGCCCGGTCTGACCCGGGTGCTCGATGCGGGCGCCACCGTCCTGGTGGTGGGGTCGGTGAACCGCGACCTGGTGGCCACGGTCGACCACCTGCCGACGGCGGGGGAGACCGTCGGCGGGGGCGCGCTGGCCGAGGGCCTGGGCGGCAAGGGGGCCAACCAGGCCGCGGCCGCGGCCCGGGCCGGTGCCCGCGTCGACCTGCTGGCCACCGTCGGCGACGACGCCGCCGGGCCCGTCCTGCGCGACGCGCTCGCGGCCCTGGGGGTGGGCACCGACCTGGTCGCCACCGCCCCGGGGCCCAGCGGCACCGCCCTGGTCACCGTCGATGCCGCGGGTGAGAACCAGATCGTCGTGGTCCCCGGGGCCAACACCGCCACCACGCCCGAGCGGGTCGACGCGGTGGCACCCCACCTGGGCCCGTCCGCGGTGGTGGTCGTCCAGGGCGAGGTCCCCCTGGCCACGATGGTCACCACCGTCGGGGCGGGTCGGGCCGCCGGGGCGGTGGTCGTGGTCAACCTGGCCCCCTTCGTCGCCCTGCCCCCGGGACTGCTCACCGGGTGCGTGCTGGTCGTCAACGAGGTCGAGGCGGGCCAGCTGCTGCGGGCCGACCCGCCCCCCACGCCCGAGGCGGCGCGGGCCGTCGCCGCCGCGCTGGTGGCCGGGGGCCCGGCGGCGGTCGTCGTCTCCCTCGGGTCGGCCGGTGCGGTGTGGGCCGCCGACGGGGACGGGGGCCATGTGCCGTGCCCGCCCGTCGGCGCGGTGGTCGACAGCACCGGTGCCGGCGACGCCCTGGTCGGGGTGCTGGCCGCGGCCCTCGCTGCTGGGCGGGCGTGGCCCGGCGCGGTGGCCGCGGCCGTCGCCGCCGCGACCGCGAGCGTGGCCCACCCCGGGGCGGCGAGCGGCTACCCGTCGTTCTCCCTCGGCCCCGCCTGAGCGTCGGTGGGGGAGGGGCCACCGCCGTCGCGCCGCCCGACGACCGGGTCGCGTCGGTACGGTCGACGCCGCGGGTCCGCCGACGGGGCGGACCGACGACAGGAGGTCTGCGTGCGAGGTCGGGTGCTGGTGGTGCTGGTGGCGCTGGTCGCGCTGGTGGGCGGGGCGTGTGGCGACGACGGCGGCGGGAGCGCGGTGGCCGACGCCCGGCCCGTGCTCGACGCCGGCCTGGTCGACCAGGCCGGCCTCGAGCAGGACACCGGGCTCACCTGGGAGGAGGCCGACGACTCCGACGCCGCCGACGACACCGGTGACGACGCCGACCTGCCGGCGTGCGAGCAGCTGACCACCGTCGGGGCGGGCGCGCTGGAGGACGTGGTGGCCGAGGAGGGGTCGGCCACCTTCGCCGGTGACCTGCCCGGCGGCCCGACGGTGACGAGCGCGATCGTCCGCAGCTCGGTCATGGTCTACGACGACGACACCACCGCCGGCGAGGCCCTGGAGGAGATCGACCCCGACCTCGTCGTCGCCTGCATCACCCCCTCGGTCACGGCCGACGCGGTCGGTGACATCGAGGTGGACGAGGGCCCGGCGCCCGGGTCCGGCGACCAGGCCGTGGCCCTCACCTCCGTGCTCGACGACTTCGTGTTCTTCGGAGGGAACGACAACTCCCACCGCCTCGACCTGGTCGCGGCCCGCAGCGGCTCTGCCGTGGTGGTGGTGGAGCTGGTCGCCAGCAGCCAGTCCTTCGACGGCGTGGAGGTCGCCAGCGTGGCCGAGGCGGTCCTCGCCGGGCGGGTCACGGCGATGGAGGACGCGCAGTAGGCGGGGTGGCGCGGACCGGCGTAGGATGCTGCACGCAGCGTGCGAGAACATCGACCGCGCGTCCGACCACACCACGACGACGGAGCCTGCGAGCGCCATGACGACCACCGACGACCCCCGCCCGGCGGCGCCGAGCGAGCCGCTCGACGAGGAGGCCCTGCGGGTCAAGTACCGGGCCGAGCGGGACAAGCGCCTCCGCCCCGACGGCAACGACCAGTACCTCGAGGTCACCGGCGTGTTCGCCGAGTACGCCGAGGACCCCTACGTCGAGCCCGAGCCCCGCGAGCCCCTCCACGACGAGGTCACCGTCGCCTTCATCGGCGGCGGCTTCGCCGGGTTGGTCACCGGGGCCCGCCTCAAGCAGGCCGGCATCGACGACGTCCGCATCATCGAGAAGGGCGGCGACGTCGGCGGCACCTGGTACTGGAACCGCTACCCGGGCGCCCAGTGCGACACCGCGGCGTTCATCTACCTCCCCCTGCTGGAGGAGACCGGGCACATGCCGACCGAGAAGTACACCCACGCGCCCGAGATCCTCGACCACTGCCGGCGGATCGCCACCCACTTCGACCTGTACGACGGGCGCCTGTCTCTCCACCGAGGTCACCGACGTCACCTGGGAGGAGGAGACCTCCCGGTGGGTGATCCGCACCAACCGGGGCGACGAGATGCGGGCCCGGTTCGTGGCCATCGGCACCGGCCCGCTGCACAAGCCCAAGCTCCCCGGCATCCCCGGCATCGAGACCTTCGCCGGCCACAGCTTCCACACCAGCCGCTGGGACTACGACTACACCGGCGGCGACCCGGCCGGCGCCCCCATGGACCGCCTGGCCGACAAGAGGGTCGGCATCATCGGCACCGGCGCCACGTCCGTGCAGTGCATCCCCCACCTGGCCAAGGCGTGCGGCGAGCTCTACGTGTTCCAGCGCACGCCGTCGTCGATCGACGTCCGGAACAACCACCCCATCGACCCCGAGTGGTTCACGACCCTCGAGCCGGGCTGGCAGCAGGAGTGGCTCACCAACTTCACCACCCTGCAGACGGGGGGCTTCGCCGACGAGGACCTGGTGAAGGACGGCTGGACCGACATCGCCCAGCGCATCCGGGACAAGGTGGTGGCCGAACGAGGACTTCACCCCGGAGGGGTTCCTGCGGGCCTACCACGACAGCGACGACGAGAAGATGGCCGAGATCCGGGCTCGCGTCGACGCCATCGTGGCCGACCCGTCGACGGCCGAGGCCCTCAAGCCCTGGTACCGCCAGCTGTGCAAGCGGCCCTGCTTCCACGACCAGTACCTCGACGCCTACAACGAGCCCGGCACCCACCTGGTCGACACCGACGGCCAGGGCGTGGAGCGCATCGACGAGACCGGCGTGTGGGTCGACGGCACCCACCACGAGCTCGACTGCCTGATCTACGCGTCGGGCTTCGAGGTCGGCACCGACCACGTCCGCCGGGCCGGCTTCGACCTGACCGGGCGCGACGGCCTCACCCTCTCCGAGCACTGGGAGGACGGGATGAGAGCCTGCACGGCATCCACGTGCACGGCTTCCCCAACGCCTTCGTCGTCAGCCCGGCCCAGGGGGCCAACCTCATCTCCAACGTCCCCCACAACCTGGTCGAGTCGGCCACCACCATCGCCGCGGTGATCCGCCACGCCCTCGACCACGACGTCGACGAGGTGGAGGCCACGGCCGAGGCCGAGCAGGCCTGGGTCGAGAAGCTGGTGAGCGGGGGCCGGCGCTTCGGCGGCCAGCCCGACTGCACGCCCGGCTACTACAACAACGAGGGCCAGCCCACCGGCGAGCGGGGCCTGCGCAACATGGCGGCCTACCCGGAGGGCCCGCTGGCCTTCTTCTCCTACATCGACGAGTGGCGCCGCTCCGGCGAGTTCACCGGCGTGGAGATGCGCACCCGCGACCGGGCCTGAGGGGGCGACTGCGGTCGGGGCGCGGTCGGTGCGCCGCCCTTGTCAGCCGATCTGGCGCTCCTGGCCCTCCCAGTAGGGGGCGCGCAGGTCCTTCTTCAGCAGCTTGCCCGAGGGGTTGCGGGGCAGGACGTCGGCGAAGTCGACGGTCTTGGGGACCTTGTAGCCGGCGATCCGCTCCCGGGCGTAGGCGATGACGGCCTCGGGCGCCACGCCCTCCGTCGCCGGCCACCACGATGGCCTTCACCGCCTCGCCCCACTTGTCGTCGGGGACGCCGATGACGGCCACGTCGGTGACCCCGGGGCAGCCCATGATGGCGTTCTCGACCTCGGCCGGGTACACGTTCTCGCCGCCCGAGACGATCATGTCCTTCACCCGGTCGTGGAGGAACAGGAAGCCGTCCCGGGCGTAGCCGGCGTCGCCGGTGCGGAACCAGCCCTCGTCGTCGAGCGCCTTGGCCGTCTCCTCGGGCCGGTTCCAGTAGCCGACCATGACCTGGGCGCCCCGCACCCAGATCTCGCCGACCTCGCCCTCGGCCACGTCCTCGCCCTCGGCGCCCCACGATGCGCATCTCGATCCAGGGGTAGGGCTTGCCCGCCGAGCGCAGCAGCTCGGGCCGGCCCTCGGGGTCGTGGTCCTCGGGGGCCAGCTCGAAGACGGCGCCGGTGGTCTCGGTGAGGCCGTAGACCTGGGCGAAGCGGGTGCCCTCGAACTGGGCCATGGCGCCCCGCAGCACGTCCTCGGTGATGGGTGCGGCGCCGTAGGCGACCAGCTCCATCGAGCTGAGGTCGTGGTCGTGGGCGTCGGGCACGATCTGGAGGAAGGCGAGCACGGCGGGCACGTAGATGGCGTGGGTGATGCCGGTGCTGCTCGATCTCCCGCAGGATGAGCGACGGGTCGACGTCGCGGTCGAGCACCATGCGCGACCCCATGGCCAGGGTGAGCAGCCCCCAGCCCGACCCGGCGATGTGGAACGTGGGCATGACCACGTGGGACACCGACTCGGGGGTGAAGCCCCAGCGGCGGGGCACCTCGTCGATGAAGGAGAAGAGGTTGGCGTTGGAGAGCATCACGCCCTTGGGCAGCCCCGTGGTGCCCGAGGTGTAGAGCTGGAGGCAGACGTCGTCCATCGCCGTCTCGTGGCCCGGGTCGTCGGTGCTGCTGGTCGGCCGACCACTCCTCCAGGCCCGGCACCCCGTCGACACCGTCGCCCAGGCCGACCGTGGCGGTCGACCGAGGGCGCGCCGGAGGTCGATGAGCTCGCGCTCGCCGGCGGCGTCGACGCCCAGGAAGAGCAGCTTGGCCCCGGCGTCGTCGACGATCTGGCGCTTCTCGGGCCCGGCCAGGCGCCAGTTGACGTCGACCAGGACGGCGCCGACCTTGGCCGCGGCGAAGGCGAGCAGGAAGTAGTCGGGCGCGTTCTTCTCGATGCGGGCGATGCGGTCACCGGCGCCGACGCCGGCCGCGACCATGGCGTGGGCGATGCGGCTGCTGGCCTCGTCGAGGTCCCGCCAGGTGATCTCCTCGGTCGCCGTGCACGATGGCCACCGCGTCGGGGCGCTCGTCGCGGTGGGTCCGCACGATGTCGGCGATGCTCTGGATCGGCATGGGGGGTGGGGCTCCGTCGGCGTCGGGAGCCCCGATCCTCCCAGACCTCGCCGCCGGTGTGCTGGAGGTCACACCCCCGTCCCCCCACCCGGAACTGCGTGCCTGGCTCGCGCCGGGCGCGACTGAGGCACGCTGCTCCGCGAGGGTCCGGGCGGGGTCAGCCGGCGATGACCCGGTCGACCTCGGCCCGGTCCTCGGCGGTGAGGGCCCAGCCGGCCGCGGCCACGTTGGCCCGGACCTGGTCGGGCTTGGTGGCGCCGGAGATCACCGAGGCGACCAGGGGGTGGGAGGTGTGCCAGCTGATGGCCAGGTCGAGCAGGGTGTGGTCGCGCTCGTCGCACCAGGCGATCAGCCGCTCCACGACGGCGAGCCGGTCGTCGTCGATGAAGGTCGCGGACCGGTCGCCCCAGCGGGCCAGCCGGGCGTCGTCCGGGCGGTCCTCGCCCTGGCCCGGTACTTGCCGGTGAGCAGGCCCGACTCCAGCGGGAAGTAGGGGACGAAGGCGGTGCCCAGGCGCTCGCAGGCGGCGAACACACCGTCGGTCTCGGGGTCGCGGGTGAGCAGGCTGTAGTGGTTCTGCACCGACGCCCAGGGCGGCACCCCGGCCGCCTCGGCCGCGGCGTGGTGGGCGTCGAGCTCGTCGGCGCGAGAACGCGGTGCAGCCGATCTCGCGGATCTTGCCCTCGGCCCGCAGCTCGGCCAGGCAGCCCAGCGTCTCCTCCGGCGGGGTGTCGGGGTCGGGGCGGTGCAGCTGGTAGTGGTCGACGTGGTCGGTGCCCAGCCTGGTGAGGCTGGCCTCGAGGCGCTCGCCTGATCTGGCGCCGGGTCACCGCCCCGCTCGCCCGTCGCCCAGGCTGCTTGGTGTGGCCCCACTTGGTGGCGATCACGCACCTCGTCCCGCCGCGGACCCCAGGGCCCGCCCCAGCATCTCCTCGGACCGCCCGCCGCCGTAGCTCTCGGCCGTGTCGAAGTAGGTGATGCCGGCGTCCAGGGCTGCGTCGACCACGGCCCGGGTGCCGTCGAGCGTCGATCATCATCCCGAAGTTGTTGCAGCCCAGCCCGACGGCCGAGACCTCCAGCTCCCCGATCCGCTTGGTCTCCACGCGCTCTCTCCTCGGTCTCGACGACGCCCGCTGCCGGTCCGGTCTACCGGGCGCCGCCAGCGACCCCGACGTCACGAGGTGCCTGGCACCTCGTGACGTCGGAGGTTCCGGGGTGGGGGTCAGAGCTCGTCGTTGCGCTGCATCCAGCCCAGCGAGAGCCAGCCCGGCAGGAGGGGGAACCAGAAGGTGGCCAGGCGGAAGGTGAGGGTGGCCGACACGGCCACGCCGTCGGCCAGGCCGAAGGCGGTGAAGCCGGCGATCATGGCCGACTCGATGGCGCCGATGCCGCCGGGGGTGGGGGCGATGGTCGCCACCGCCACGGCCACCAGGTAGGCGGCCCCGATCTGGGGGACCGAGATGCCCCCGCCGAAGGCCTCCACGCAGCAGGTCACCGCGACCACGTAGGTGAGGGTGAGGCCGGCCGAGCCGCCGAAGAGGGCGATCACCCGTCCCGGGTTCTGGAACGTCCGGCCGATCTGGGCCAGGCCGTCGCGGAGGGTGGACACCGCCGGTGCCACCAGCTTCCGCCGGGCCGGGGGCACCGCCACCAGCACGCCCAAGATGACGAGCAGGACCACCACCACGAGCAGCACGATCTGGCCGTCGGGCAGGGACAGGCCGCCGGTGCCGGTGCTGCCGGCCCACACCACGAACCCGGTCAGGAACAGCAGGTGGACGGCGAAGCCGGCGACGGCGTTGACCGCCACCGACCCACCGGCGTCGGTGGTCGACACGCCCAGGCGCTGGAGGAAGCGGGCGTTGAGGGCGAACCCGCCGGCGCCGGCCGGGCCCACCAGCCCGGCGAAGGAGCTGGCCACCTGGGCCCGCAGGTTGGGGGCGAAGGGGATGTCGTCGGTGACCGCACCCTGGAACGACACCGCGGCGAACAGGTAGGTCACCGCCGAGGCGGCGACCGCCCCCAGGATCCACAGGGGCTGGGCGTTGCCGAAGGCCCGGGCGGTCGTGTCGAAGTCGGCCAGCTGGGGGAGCAGGGAGTAGAAGGCCAGGGCCGACACGGCGGTGATGGCCACCGTCTTGGGCTTGATGCGCTCCAGGTGCTCGAGCTCGATGTCGGGCTCGCCCGTCGCCTCGTTCACCGCGCCGCGCAGCGACTCCAGCAGGTCGCCGTCGTGGTCCTTGACCCGCGCCCGGGTCAGGGGGGGCAGGGCGAGGGGCTGGAGCATGCGCAGGGCGGAGGCGACCCGCTCGGTCCCCCGCACGCCCACGGCCGCGGCCACCGCCTCGTCGGGCCCCACCACGAGGGCGGACTCGGTCAGGAGGGCGGCGACGTCGCGGGCCACCTCGGTGACCGCCGGTGCCGTCTGGGCCGCGTCGAAGTCCTCGAGCCAGACGTGGCCGGCGTCGTCGACCCGCAGGGCCTCGAGGGCGAGGCGGCGATGGGCCAGGCCGGCGTCGTGGAGCGCCCCGACCTGGGTCCACAGGTCCTCCTGCACCTCGGGACGGGCCAGGTCCTCGGGGCCGGCCGGGGCCGTCGGGGCGGGCGCGGTGACCAGGTACGCCGAGCCCCGGTCGGTGGTGCCGATGCGCACGACCCGCGGGGCCCGCACCCGGGCCTGGTGGGCGAGCACCAGGATGAGCGCCTCGTGCTCGATGCGGCGCTTGAGCGTGGCGTAGCGGTTGCCCACCTCGGAGGAGCGGTACCGCAGTCGTCGGTACAGGCGGGGGAGGAGGTCGGCATCGCGCTCGGTCGGCGTGCGCAGGAGGACGTCGAAGCGGTCGCCGTCCCCATCGAGCACGTCGTAGCGCAGGGCGCCGCCGCCGAGGTCGTGGCGGTCGATGCGTCGGGGCGACAGCCCGTCGGAGCGCAGCGCGGCCAGCACCTCGGACGGCTGGGGCTCGGTGCTCGGGGAGCCGAACAGGACCAGGACGAGGGACCCGACGACGGTGCCGACCCCGATGGCCAGCACCAGGTCGAAGGCGGGGTTGGCCACCGCGATGAGCCGCAGCACCACCAGGACCCCGACCGCGTACCAGAGGGTCTGGCGCCAGCGGCGGCTGAGCCAGGGCGCGGCGACGGTCACGACCGCCACCGTCGAGGCGATCACCGTCGAGGTGGGGTAGGCGGCGGTGACGTCGTTCTCGGCCCGCAGGTCGGCGAAGGCCTGGGCCAGGTCGCGGTTGATGACCACGCCGTCGGCCAGGAGCATGGCCACGGTGGCCACCCCTCCGGTCAGGACGAGGAGCAGTGCCACCCGCCAGCGCCGCCGCACCAGCAGCACCACGAGGGTGACCAGCGGGACGAAGCTGGTGACCACCTGGGCGATGGTGAGCACCGCCGCCTCGACCTGGCCCGGGAGGCGGGCGAAGGCCCCGGCCAGGTCCTCCTCGACCCCCTCGATCGTGGCCTGGGCGACCTCGGCCACCAGGGCCCCTGCGCCCACCAGGACGAGCCCGCTGACCAGTCGGAGCAGGTCGCCGGCGGCGAAGGAGCGGCGACCCGGCGGTGGGTCGAAGAGCTCGACCTCGGCCGCGTCGTGCCGGGGCGCGGCGGTGGCCGTCACCGCGCCGGCCGGGCCTGCGCCCCGCCCGCGCTGCTCGTCCGACCCACGCCGGTCACGCTAGGCCCTGGACCCTCGCCGGCGAGGCCCTGGATGCCGGGTCGTCCCTGCCGTCGCGACCGCGCCGCGAGGTCCCGGGTCGCCCTCGCCCGCCGCACCGGTCCCTGCCAGGATGGGCCCATGCCCACCGACCCCCCCGCCGACGCGCCCGTGGTGGGCGCGGTCGCCCGCTGGCACGAGCTCCTCCGAGGCGACGTGGCCGCCGGTCTCGACGCCCTCCTCGCCGACGACGTGGTGTTCCTCTCGCCCGTCGTGTTCACGCCGCAGCGGGGCAAGGACGTCACCACCACGTACCTCATGGCCGCCTACGGCACCCTCGGCGGGTCCGGGGCCGGTGACGGCTCGGGCGGGGGCGGGTTCCGCTACGTGCGCGAGGTCCTCGGCACCCACGACGCGGTGCTCGAGTTCGAGACCACCGTCGAGGGCACCCACGTCAACGGCGTGGACATGATCCGCGTCGACGACGAGGGGCGCATCGTGGAGTTCAAGGTCATGGTCCGCCCCCTCCAGGCCGTCAACCGGCTCCACGAGGTGATGCGGGCCCAGCTCGAGGCCATGGGCGGCCTGCCCGGCTGACCTGGCCCGGCCCACCCGGGGGACGGGCTCGCCGTGGCGCGGCTAGCCCGCCGGCTCGAGGCGCACCGGTCGATCGACGTCGAGGCGGAAGCGGCCCCGCCCGGTCCGGGCCATGCGGATCGGGGCCTCCCGCTCCTCCAGCCGTCGCTTGAGGAGGATGAGCCGGCTCTCCAGGTTGTCCTTGAACCCGGGCATGTCGAGCGTGGGGTCCAGGCGCAGCTCCTTGTTGGTGAAGTCGACCCGGCCGTCACGGTCGAACTCGCCCAGCAGGGCCCACAGGATCCGGCCGGCCACGCCCTTGATGAGGTACTCGCCGTCGAGGAACGTGCTGCCGTCGGCCACGAAGTGCCGGACCCGCACCGCGGCGGCGCCCGGGTGGGCGGCCCGGTGGCCGCCCCCGGTCGCCGGGGCCGCCGGGTCGGCCGCCCGCTCCTCGGCGCGCAGCGTCTCGTAGGCGTTGGCGAACAGCGACGCCACCACCGACAGGGCGGCCTCGTCGTCGGGACCGAAGGCGATGGTGGTGGTGCTGTCGGCCGAGAGCACCCCGACCAGCTGGCCCAGGGCCAGGGCGGGCACCGCCACCCGGCTCTGGGCGCGGGGCAGGCCGGGCATGGGCACGGTCCGCGTCCGCCTCCTCGCCGCTCTGCTCCTCCCACGTCCGCTGCACCGAGCGGGAGTACTTCGCCATCTGCCCGAGGTTGCCCACCCGCATGGGCACACCCCGCTCGGCGGCCATGCCGATCACCCCGTCGCCCACCGCGACCTCGGCGCCCACGCTCTCGGCGTCGAAGCCCCGACTGGCCATGGTGTAGAGCGAGCGCCCGTCCTCGGCGGCCAGCAGCAGGTGCACGTGGTGGTAGCCGAGCACCCGGTCGAGGCCGTCCACCAGCGTGGCCACCAGGGTCTCCAGGTCCGGGCACCGGGAGATGCGGGCACACATCTCCCCCACGGCCACGGTGCTCGGACCCGACCGGTCGGCGACGACCGGGGCCGGGGCGAGGGGGTTGGACTCGACCTGGTCGAGCGACGTGACCCGGTAGATGTCGGCCGCCCGGAGGCGGAAGACGTCCTGCATGCCGGTGATGGCGGCGATGGCGTCGACGTCGGCCGACAGCCGGTCGAACAGCGCGCCGCGGCGCTCGGTCCGCTCGTAGACCAGTCCCAGGCGGTACTCGTCGTGGGTGGTGGGGTCGACGATGAGCAGCGAGACCCGCGGGTTCTCGGCCAGGTTGCGGGCCGTCTTGGAGAGGAACTGGTTCGAGAGGGCGATGCGCTGCCCGTCGACGGGGTGGGCGCTGCGACAGGTAGGTGACGTTGGGGACGCCGTCGGCCGAGGCGGTGGCGATGACGGCGGGGATGACGCCGGTGAAGCACCGCTCGAGCACCGAGAGGGGCAGGTCCTGGCCGGGCGGGGCTGCGTCCGGGTCGGTCGGGACGGTGCTCACGTCGGGGCCCCGGTGATGGCGGCACCGGCCCCGGGCCCCGGGGTCTGGTCGTAGACGGCGTCGACCTGCACGTCGCAGCGCACCAGCTCCACCGGCACCATCCGCTGCATCAGCTCGCGGGGGATGTCGTCGACCAGCGCGACGTCGCGGTGGTAGGCGTCGCAGTAGCGCTGGCTCCTCGCCCGGTCGTCGGCCGTGGCCGGTGCGACCGCCTCCACCCGGCCCTTCAGCTGGGCCGATCGGAGCGACAGCACGTTGGCGCCGGTCACCGCGACCCGACCGCCGCCGGTGGCGTGGGCCAGCACCTGGGGGTCGTGGGCCCCGAGCAGCACCCGGACGCGACCGGCCTCGGCGTCGAGCACCTCCACGCCCCAGGCCCGGCACGCCCGGGGCTCCCCGTCGGGCCCGACGGTGGCGGCGATGAGGGCACAGCCCGACTCCAGGAAGGCGACCAGATCCGACTCGAACACCCGGCCCCCCGGTGCTTAGGAAGTTGTGAGGGTGATCTTACGACGGTCTCAGGAACGGGGTCGGGCGGATCGTCGGATGATGCCTCCAGAGCGGATCGAACCCCTCGACCGCCGACCGAGAGGACCTCCCATGACCACCATCGACCGCCCCGCCACCGACCTCGACGGGGTCGACCGCTCCCGGCTCGTCGCCTTCGACCTGTACCGCGACGTGCACAAGGGCATCCGCGGCGAGCTCTTCGCCATCACCACGGCGGCCGGCCGCACCGACCCCGCCGACGCCGTCGCCCGGGCCGCCCTGGCCGACCACGTGGAGGCCACCGCCGAGCTGCTCACCTTCCACGCCCACCACGAGGACACCGCCATCGACCCGGTGCTGGAGGTCCACCGGCCCGACCTGGCCGAGACCATCGCCGCCGACCACGTGGTGCTCGACGCCCGCATCGCTGCGGTCGCCGACCGCACCCGGGGCGCGGCCGAGGCCGCCTCCGGCCACCGCGAGGCGCTCCACTGGGCCCACCTCGACCTGGCCTCGTTCACCAGCGCCTACCTGGCCCACCAGGACCTGGAGGAGCGGGTGGTCATGCCGGCCCTCGAGCAGGCCGTCGGCGTCGAGGTGCTCATCGGCATCCACGAGGCCATCATCGGGTCCATCTCCCCGGAGTGGATGGGCCGGAGCCTGGCCCTGATGCTCCCGGCGATGAACGGCGACGACCGGGTCGAGATGCTCGGCGGGATGCGGGCCTCGGCGCCGCCCGAGGCCTTCGCCCAGGTCCTGGGCCTGGCCGGCTCGGTCCTCTCGGGCCCCGACCACGACGCCCTCGTGCGTCGCCTGGAGGTCTGAGCGATGAGCACCACCGAGACCGCCACCCCCACCCGCACCGATGTCGACCCGTGGACCTGGCAGGAGCAGCTCGGCTACAGCCAGGCGGTCATCGTCACCGCCCCGCACCAGATCGTCGAGCTGGCCGGCCAGGGACCGGTCGACGCCGACGGTGCCCTGGTGGGCGAGGGGGACCTGGCCGCCCAGATCAACCAGGCCATGGACAACGTGGAGGAGGTGCTGCGGGCCACCGGCATGACCCTCGCGGACGTGGTGCGCCTCACGGTCTTCACCACGGACGTGGACGCCTTCTTCGCCGCCTACGCCACCTTCGCCGGGCGCCTGGCCGCCGGCCGCTGCCGCCCGGCGAGCAGCCTGGTCGGGGTCTCCCGGCTGGCCATCCCCGGCATGGCCGTGGAGCTGGAGGCCACCGCGGCCCGCTGAGGGCCGACGAGGGGCGACCGACGCGGCCCCGCCGCGCGATCGCCCCTCCGGCGCGCCCGGGTGCCGCCGGCGTCTGCGGGTGCCCCTGGCGACACCCGCACGGGTGGCGGTACCCTGGCGGGCCGTGGGGGTCCGCCGGGTGGTCGTCCTCCTGCTGGTCGCTGCGCTGGCGACGGTGGGCCTGGGAGCGTGCTACCCCGCGCCCGAGACGAACGTGGTCGTGGCCATCGGCGACTCGCTGCTCGTGGGCGCGGAGCAGCAGGGCCTGGCCGCCCGGCTGCGCGACCGCGGGCTCGCCCCGGAGATCGACGCGAAGGGTGGCCGCCGGGCCGACGAGGCGGTCCCGCTCATCGACGCAGCCACCCGCGGCCGGCGGACCGGTGTCCTCTACCTCGGGCTCGGCACCAACGACGGCACCGACCGAGCGTCGTTCCGGCGCGACATCGACGCCGTCATGATCGCGGCGCGGGGGTGGCCCGTGGTGTGGAGCCTGGTCGAGTGGCCCAAGGTGCTGGGGCTCAACGACGAGCTGCGCGCCGCGCTCGACCGCCACCCGAACCTGGCCCTCATCGACTTCACCCCCGAGGTGACGGCCCACCCCTGGTACCGGGCCACCGACGGCGTGCACCTGGTCCCGGCCGGGTACGTGGCCCGGGCCTCCCACATCGCCGCCTCCTGCGACCGGTACCGCCCCTGACCGGACCCGGCGCCACCCGGTTGCGGGGGTGGGGGTCGGCTGGGAGGCTCGACCGATGGCACTGAAGGTGATCCAGTGGGCCAGCGGCGGCGTGGGGCGGGCGGCCGTGGCCGGCATCGTCGCCCACCCCGACCTCGAGCTGGTGGGCCTCTGGGTCCACGACCCGGGCAAGGTCGGGCGCGACGCCGGCGAGCTGGCCGGCATCGACCCCCTCGGGGTGGCCGCCACCGACGACGTCGACGCCCTGCTCGCCCTCGGGGCCGACTGCGTGCTCTACAGCCCGATCATGGCCGACGAGGACGTGGTCGCCCGGATCCTCGCCTCCGGCGCCAGCGTGGTCACGCCCCTCGGCTGGTTCTACGCCGGCACCCGCGACGTGGGCGCCCTCGAGGAGGCGGCGCGGGCCGGGGGTGCCACCCTGCACGGCACCGGCATCCACCCCGGGGGGATCACCGAGCGCTTCCCGCTCATGGTGTCGGCCCTGTCCGGCTCGGTGACCCACGTGCGGGCCGAGGAGTTCTCCGACATCCGGACCTACGGCGCCCCCGACGTGGTGCGCCACATCATGCTGTTCGGGGCCACCCCCGAGGAGGCGGCCGCAGAGCCCGATGGTCGGCTTCCTCGGCTCGGGCTTCCTCCAGTCCATCGACATGGTCGTCGACGCCCTCGGGTTCCGGGCCGACGCCGAGCGGCGCACCGACCACGAGGTGGCGGTGGCGACCCGGCCCGATCGACTCGCCCATCGGCCCCATCGAGCCCGGCCTGGTGGCGGCCCAGCGCTTCACGTGGGAGGCCACCGTCGACGGCGAGCCGGTCGTGACGGTGCGCACCAACTGGTCCATGGGCGAGGACGACCTCGACCCGGGGTGGACGTTCGGACCGGCCGGGGAGCGCTTCGAGGTCGAGGTCAGCGGCGACCCCAGCAGCCTGGTCACCTTCCACGGCTGGCACCCGGAGTCCATCGCCGCCGGGCTGGAGCGCAACCCGGGCATCGTGGCCACCGCCAACCACTGCGTCAGCGCCATCCCCGCCACGTGCGCGGCCGAGCCCGGGCTGCGCAGCTACCTCGACCTGCCCCTCGTGGCGGGCCGGGCCGCTCCCCACCTGGCCCGACCGGCCTGACGGGGTCGCCGACGCTCAGCCCCGCAGACGGGCCTCGAGGGCCTCGGCCGCGGGTGACGGGGGCAGGTCGAGCCGGCGCGACGCCTCGCGGGCCCGGTCCAGCAGGGCGCGCGCGGAGGAGCGGCGGCCCCCGTCGAGCAGGCGGGCGGCCATGTCGAGGCAGCGGTCCTCGTCGAGGGGGTCGAGGTCGACGGCCCGGTGCACGAGGGCCTCGGCGTCGTCGGGGCGGCCCTGGTCGAGCGCGACCCGGGCCCGCAGGTCGAGCAGGTCCAGGCGGAGGCGCCTCAGCGCCTCCCGGGGCGCCGCCGCCCACGGTTCGTAGAGGTTGTCGAGGGCGAAGTCGCCGTCGTCGTGGCGCAGGGCCGCCAGCGCGAGGCGGTCCGCCTCGGCCGGGTCCCGCCGCTCGGCGCCCAGCGCCCGGCGCCCCGCGCCCTGGAGCTCCAGCACGTCGACGCTCACCCCCGGGGCCAGCGCCAGCACCGAGCCCTGGCGCACGATCACCTCGCCCAGGAGGGACCGGGTCCGCTTGAGGAGGTTCCGCAGCCGGGCTCGACCCAGCGTGGGGGCGACGTCGGGCCAGAGGTGCTCGACGACCTGGTCGGCGTGGATGCGCCCACCCTCGGCCACCACGATCTCCAGCGCGGCGGTCACCCGCCCGACCGGGAGGGGGGCGGGCGGGGCCCCGTCGACCTCGACGTCGAGGCGCCCGAGCAGGTGGATCCTGGTGGTGCCGCGGTCCGGGTGCTGGGGCGCGTCGTCGGTGGCGCGGGCCAGGAGGTCGGCGGCGCGCTGCTGCCAGCCCGGCGCGGCGAGGTTGGCGAACAGCTGCTCCGCGGCCCGCAGCTGCACCGTGGCGTCGACCCGCCGACCGCCCTCCAACAGGCGTCGCCCCCAGACCAGGCGCAGCCGGGCCATGGGCCAGGGGAGGGGCGGATCGCTCACCCGGGCCAGGGCGTCACCCAGGGCGGCATCGACGTCGTCGTCGGCGCCGTCGCCCAGCCCGGCCCGCACCCGTGCGGCCAGGCTGATGCCGCGGTCGTGGCCGGCGCGGTGGGCCCGGCGCTCGAGGTCGTCGAGCACCGAGCGGGCCTCCTCGGCCCGCCCGACGGCGGCGAGGGCCTCCACCAGGCACGCCTCCCAGAGGGCAGGGGCCGGGTTCTGGCCGGTCGGCCCGCCGGCCAGGGGCGCCACCGCGTCGAGCGCCTCCTGGGGGCGGCCGGCGAGGAGGTGGAGCTCGGCCAGCGCCGCCCGCGCCGTCTGGCGGGCCGGATCCCCGGGGGCGGTGGCCTCGGCCAGGGCCCGGGTGGCCAGGGCCCGGGCCTCGTCGTCGCCCCGGCAGGCGGCGACCAGGGCCGCGCTGGCGCACGCCGCCGGGCGCCAGCCGCGGGGCCCGGGCGAGGACGCGCCCATCGCCTCCGCCGCGGCGGCGATCGAGGCGTCCCAGTCGCCCAGGCCGAAGTCGATCACCGCCGTGACCACCAGGGCCCCGGCGCGGGCATCGGGCGACGAGCCGTCCTCGGTGGCGGCGAGGATGCGGTCGACCACGGCGCGGGCGTCGTCGTAGTCCTCGACCCAGACGAGGGCGAGGGCGACCACGGCCAGGGCGTCGAGGGCGGCCGGGTCCGGGGCGGCGGCCCGCACCAGGCCCCCGGGTGCGTGCAGGAGGGTGCTGCCGGCGGTGGCGTCGCCGGTGAGCACGAGGGCCCCGCCGCGGAGGGCGAGGAGCAGGGCCCGCTCCGCCCGGGGCGCGTCCTCGGCCCCCTCGGTGAGCTCCAGGGCCCGTGCCCCGTCGCCGGCGCGGATGGCGGTGGTGGCCCTCGCCGCCCGCGCCGACGGCGGTGGCGGGGTGGCGACCTCCAGCACCGGGACGGCCTCCGGCGGCGGTCCGGCGTCGTCGTCCCACCCCAGCACCAGGGTGGTGCCGGACCCCTCGGCCCGGCGGGCGACGTAGGCGAGGACCTCGAGGCTGGCCCCGTCGAGGAGGTCGGCCCGCTCGACCACCAGCCCCACCGGCGTCGTCGCGCCCGCCGCCCGGAGCAGGTCGCGGGTGGCCAGCCCGCAGGTCAGGGCGTCGGGACGGTCGGACCCGTCGCCCCGGCCGAGGGCGGCGTCGAGCGCCCGGCGCCGGGCGGGCACCAGCGCGTCGACGTGGGCGAGGAGCGGTTCGAGCAGGTCGTGGAGCCCGGCGAGGGCGAGGGTCCGCTCCGCAGCCACGCCCCGGCCCCGCACCACGGTGGCCCCCCGGGCCGCCAGGGTCGCTCCGATCGCTTCCAGCAGGGGAGCCACCGCCGAGGGGGGACCGACGACCGCGACCGCGCCTCCCGCGCCCCTGCCCGCCGTCGCGAGGGCAGCGTCGCCGAGGGTCGGGGCGGTGGCCGCGGACTGCTCGGACATGGCGTGAGCGCCTCCCGGGGCGGGGTTCGGGACCCCGTCCGCCGGCCCGAGAGCGTACCGGGACGGCCGGGTGGTGCTCACATGGCCCATCCGGGCCAGGCCGGAGATGGTCCTCGGAGCCTCGCCGCCGGCCCGGTCGAGGTGCGGTCGGTCCGTACCGTCCGCCCCGTGAGACGCCGAGGAGGGGTGGCGCAGTGGTCGAGTCGTTCGTCTTGAGGGTGCGCACCGGTCCACCGACCGGTGCGCTCGCCGGCGAGCTGGAGGTGGTGGCCAGCGGCCACCGCGTCCTCTTCCGCACGGGGGACGAGCTGGTCGCCCTGCTGGTCGCGATGACCGCCCTCGCCCCGCCCGACCCGACGTCGTCGGGTGCGGGGTCGGCGACGAGTGCGGGGGAGGTCCCGAGCGCATGACCGAGACGACCGAGCGAGGGGTCCCGAGCCACCGGGGCCGGCGGTGGGGGGCGACGCTCGTGCTGCTGGTCGTCCTGGCCGCGGCGCCGGCCTGCGGGGGTCGGGGCGGCGGGGCAGCGGTGGAGCCCACCGCGGTGGGTGGGGTCCACGGACCCGGGGCCCCGGCGCGCCGCACCGCGCCGGGCCCCGGCCACGGCGGGGCGTCGCCCCGCTTCACCCCGCTGGTGCACGAGGGCGTGGGCGAGGTGGCCGACGGCCCGGACCCCGCGCCCCCTGCGGAGGTGCCCGGCGCCGGGGCGGTGACGGCGGCGGCCGCGGGGTCCGCCCTGGCCCGGGCCTCGGGCCACCACGCCGGGGTCGTCTCCGACCGCACCGACGTCCCCGAGGAGCAGGCGGCCGCCGGGGCCCCGGCCACCGGTCGCCCGGCGTGGACCGGGCCGGGCCGGCTGACCTCGGCCCGACCCGGCGGCAAGGGCTGACGGGGTGCGGGCGGTGACCTGGGCACTCTGGGCCAGACCGGTCCTGGCCCTCCGCCACCCGCCGGGCACCCGTGCCCTCCGTACGGTGCGGCGGCCGGGAGGGGCCGATCGTCCCGACCCGTCGGCGCCCGGACCCGCCGGGGCATCCAGGGAGGACGAGACCATGCGTGGTGCACCAGCGACGACCGGCCGGCTGCGGCGGCCCCCGCACCTCGTGGTGGCGGTGGCCCTCGTGGCGGCGATGGCCGCGGGCGGGTGCGGCGGCGGGGACGGCGCCGCGGACCAGGCCGTGGTCGACAGCCGACCCGCGGCCGACGAGGTCGGCGACCTCGACCTGTTCTGCGACGCGGCCCGGCGGAGCGCCGCGGCCAGCACCGCCTCGGGCGAGGCCGAGACGCCGGCCGAGGTCGAGGCCGCCCTGGGCGACCTGCGGACGGGCATCGACGACCTCCTCCTCGCCGGGCCCGAGGTGCTCGACGACGACCTCCTCACGCTCTCGCACTTCCTGGACGCAGCGAGCGAGGAGCTCGTCGCCGTCGACTTCGACCAGGACCGGGTCGACTTCGACGCGCTGGACGGGGCCGAGCAGGTCGAGGCGGCCTACCGCGCCGTGGACGAGGTGACCCTCGACGACTGCGACGTCGCCGCCAGCGGGATCGAGGAGCACGACGACGAGCCCATCGGGGACGGCGGGGAGCCACCGCCCGGCGGCTGACGCAGCGCGGGCGCACCCGTGGGACCATGCCGCCGTGCCCACGGCTGCGGTGAACGGGATCGAGGTCGCCTACGAGCGGAGAGGTGAGGGGCCTCGCCTGCTGTTCCTCGGCGGCTCGGGCTCGTCGTTGGCGGAGTCGGCGCTGCTGCGGGCCCCGTTCGCCGATGCCTTCGACGTGGTGGCCCACGACCAGCGGGGGCTGGGCGCCACCTCGGTGCCCCCCGGCCCGTACTCCATGGCCGACTACGCGGCCGACGCCCTGGGGCTCATGGACCACCTCGGCTGGGCGTCGTGTCGCCTCGTCGGCATCTCCTTCGGCGGGATGGTCGCCCAGGAGGTGGCCGTCACCGCCCCCGAGCGCATCGAGCGGATGGCCCTGCTCTGCACCTCGTCGGGCGGGGCCGGCGGGGCGTCCTACCCGCTGCACGAGCTGGCCGAGCTGACCGACGACGAGAGGGCCGCGGCCTACCCGCAGCTGCTCGACACCCGCTTCACGCCCGGGTGGCTGGACACCCACGAGGCGGACCGCCGCCTGCTCTCGATGATGGCGGGGCGCGTCGGCCGGGAGCGCCCGGCCGAGGCGCGCCGGGGCGAGCGCGAGCAGCTGGAGGCCCGCCGGCACCTGGACGTGTGGGACCGCCTGCCCCGGATCACGTGCCCGACCCTGGTGGCGTCGGGCCGCCACGACGGCATCGCCCCTCCGGCCAACGGCGAGGCCATCGCCGGACAGATCCCGGGGGCCGAGCTGCGCCTCTACGAGGGCGGGCACGCCTTCGTCGCCCAGGACCCGACGGCCCTCCCGGAGGTCATCGCCTTCCTGGCCGACGACCCCTCGTGACCGCAACGGTGCCCTCGGGCACGCAGGTGCCGCTCGTCCACGGCGACCAGAGGGCCACGGTGGTGGAGGTCGGCGGCGGGATCCGCACCTACGACGTCGACGGTCGACCGGTCCTCGACCCCTACCCGGTCGATGCCCGCTGCGACGGCGGCCACGGGGCGCCCCTGCTGCCGTGGCCGAACCGACTGGGCGACGGCCGCTACGCCTTCGGGGGGCGCACCCACCAGCTGCCCCTCACCGAGCCCGAGCGGGGCAACGCCATCCACGGCCTGGTGCGGTGGCAGGCCTGGACCCCCCGACGGCGGACCGACTCGTCGGTGGTCATGGCCACCGCGCTCTCCCCCCGACCCGGGTACCCCTTCGCCCTCGACCTGGCGATCTCCTACGCCCTCGGGCCCGACGGTCTGGAGGTGCGGACCACGGCCACCAACGTCGGGCCCGACCCGGCGCCCTACGGCGCCGGCCACCACCCCTACCTGTCGCCGGGTGTGGGCGCGACGGTCGACGACTGCACCCTCGCCCTCGCCGCCGCCACCCGCATCACCGTCGACCCCGAGCGCCTCCTGCCCATCGGGACGGTGCCGGTGCTCGGAGGCCGAGCCGCCAGGCGAGACCGACCAAGCGAGCACGGCATGGCCATCCGAGCGAAGCGAGGCAGCCGCGCCCGAAGACGGCCCCGTCCGGTGAGGGTCCCAGCACCTCCCAGGACCGGGCCCGACCCACCCGGGTGGGGTCCGCCGTCCTCGACGACGCCTTCACCGACCTGGTCCGCGACGTCGAGGGCCGGGCGTGGGTCCGCCTCACCGGTCCCGACGGCCGCACGGCCGAGCTCTGGGCCGATGCCCACCACCCGGTGCTCCAGGTGTTCACCGGCGACACCCTCGCCCCCGACCGTCGCCGCCTCGGCCTCGCGGCCGAGCCCATGACGTGCCCGGCCGACGCCTTCCGCACCGGGGACCACCTGCGGGTCCTGGCACCGGGGGAGGGGCTCACCACCGCCTGGGGGGTCCGCCTGCGCTGACCACCTCGGTCAGGGCGCGCCCTCCTCGGGCAGCAGGCCCTGCTGGTCGAGGCGGAAGAGGAGGACCAGGGCCGGGAAGATGAACAGCACCGCCAGCCCCGTGGCCACCAGCACGGCCCCGATGGTGCCGTCGGGGGCGGCCGCCTCGGCGATGGTGAGCGTCTCGGGGAGCATGAAGTCCCACTGGGCCACGCCCCAGGCCACGACGACCGAGGCCACCGCCACGGCGGCCGCCTCCCGGCCCCCCCGGTCGGCGCGGCGCAGCAGCAGGACGAGCGAGGCCACGCCGGCCACCGCGGAGACCACCACGAGGGGCAGCGCCCGCGAGGTCAGCCCGTCGAAGAGGTACTCGGAGTCGGCGGCCAGGACGAAGACGCCGACGACGGCGACGACACCGGTGACCACCGCGGCGCCCACCGCCCGGACCCGGAAGTACTCGACCATCGCCTCGTCGCCCAGACGCCGGGCGTCGCGCACCAGGTACACGGCGGCGAGGTAGGCGACCACGCACACCGCCAGCACCCCGCCGAGGACGGAGGTGGGGTTCACCCAGCTGCCCCAGGTGTCGCCCGCCCGTCCGCCGGCGGGCACCCGGCCCGAGGCGATGGACCCGGCGATGGCGCCCATGCAGTAGGGCACCAGCACCGAGGACACGGCGAAGGCGGCACCGAAGTTGCGCTGGTCGCGGGTGCGCAGCACGACCTTGCGGAAGGCGAAGCCCGAGCCTCGCAGGACGATGCCGAGGGCGGCGAGGGCCAGCGGGACGAACAGCGTGAGGGTGATCGACGCGTAGGCCTCCGGGAAGCACGTCCACAGGACCACGAAGACGAAGATGAGCCAGACGTGGTTGGCCTCCCACACCGGCCCGATGGAGTGGTCGATCACCGCTCGCGGGCGCTCGCCCCGCTCGGGGCCGCCGGCCACGAGGTCCCAGAAGCCCGCCCCGAAGTCGGCGCCGGCCAGCACCGCGTAGGCGGTGACGGCCACGAACAGCACCACCGCGGCGGCGGTGCTCACGGGTCGTCCCCGGTGCCCTCGGCGGCGGTGCCCGCGGTCCGCCCGGCGCCACCCCGGCCCGGGCGTGGGCCCCCGGGTCCTCGGACGGGCCGTAGGGGACGTCGGTCTCGTCGAAGGCGTCGTCGTGGCTCGGCTGCGTCGTGCTGGCGCCGGAAGCGGCGGCTCATCCCCCGCAGCACCAGGATGGTGGTCACGGCCAGGCCCGTGTAGAGGACGGTCACGCCGATGAAGGTCATCCACACGCCGGTGTTGGCGGTGGCCGCGTCGTCGACCCGCATCAGCTCGTAGACGATCCAGGGTTGGCGCCCGACCTCGCTCACCACCCAGCCCGCCTCCATGGCGACGATGGCCAGCACGCCCGGCCGACGCGGCGACGCGCAGGAAGAGCTTGCTCTGGGGCATGTCGCGCCGGCGCCAGCCAGGTGAGCCCGAACCAGAGCGACAGCAGGAGCAGGGCCGTGCCCAGGCCGACCATGACGTCCCACGCCAGGTGGACGACGTTGACCTGGCTCACCGTCGGGCGCTCGTCGGCCGGCACGGCGTCGAGGCCCTGCGACCACGGTGGCGGTGCCGGTCCCGGGGTCGACGAGGATCGAGGCCATGCCCGGGATGGGGATGCCCCCGCTGACGGTGCCGTCGTCGTCGAGCCGGCCGAGGAGGGTCTCGGGCACGTCGTCGCCCGTGGTCGGCACCATCTCGATGGCGGCGAACTTGGTGGGCTGGTTCTCGGCCACCCAGCGGGCCAGGGAGTCGCCCACGCCCATCTGGATGGGCGTGGCGATGGCGGCCACGGTGAAGGGGATGAGGAACCCGAGCCGGTGGTACCGGTCCCGCCGGCCCCGCAGCATCCCGACGGCGTAGACCGAGGCCACGAGGAAGCCGCCGACCACGTAGGCGGCCACCACCATGTGGGCGGCCATGAGGGGCATGGCGTCGTTGAAGATCACGGCCACGGGGTCGACCTCGACCACCTCGCCGGCCGAGTCGAGGGTGAACCCCGACGGCGAGTTCATCCACGCGTTGGCGGCGATCACCGAGGCGCTGCCCATGATGCCGGCGATCACGATGGGGACGCCGGTCCAGAAGTGGGCCCAGGGCTTCAGCCGGCGCCAGCCGTAGATGTAGATCGAGACGAACACCGCCTCGGTGAAGAAGAACAGCCCCTCGAAGGCGAACGGGACGCCGAAGGCCTCGCCCCACTGGCCCATGAACCGCGGCCAGAGCAGGCCGAACTCGAAGCTGAGCACCGTGCCGGTGACCGCGCCCACGGCGAAGGTGACGGCCATGTACTTCGACCAGCGCTGGGCCAGGAGCAGGGCGTCGGCGTCGTCGTGGCGGATCGCCCGGTAGTTGGCGATCAGGGCCATCAGGGCCCACGACACGCCCAGGGGCACGAGGATGATGTGGAACGCGAGGGTGAACGCCATCTGCGACCGGGCCCACGGCACCGGGTCCACCGCGAGCACGGGCGCCAGCCCGAGGAGGGTGCCGGTCACGGGCGTTCCCCTCGGGCGGGGGGCCGGGCGACGCTCGGGGGAGCGTGGCGTTCGCTGGTCGGTGACGGCATCGCGGCAGGTCCTCCCGGTGGCGGCGGGTCGACCAGATCGGCGCGCGGGGCCGGGTGGGAGGCGCGGACGCGCCCTCCGGCGCGGTCGCCCCGGTCACGCAGGGGTCACGAACCCGGGCTCCCTGCCGACCCTAGGATCACCCCCGAGGGGGAGACGGGGTGCACGACCCGGTCTGTGCCCTCCGAGGTCAGAGCTCGACCTACGACCGACCGGAGCGCCTGCCATGCCCCCCACCGAACCCCTCGCCGTCTCCGAGCGGGGTCGCGCCCTGCTCACCCGGCCGGTGCTCAACAAGGGCACCGCGTTCACGGCCGAGGAGCGCGACGCCTTCGACCTCCACGGCCTGCTGCCGACCCACGTCGAGACCCTCGAGCAGCGCGCCGACCGGGTGCGCATGCAGCTCAGCCTGGAGACCACCGACATCGGTCGCCACGTGCTCCTGCGCGAGGTGCAGGACGAGGACGAGACCCTCTTCCTCCGCGTGCTGCTCGACGACATCGAGGACCTGCTGCCCATCGTCTACACGCCGGTGGTGGGGGAGGCCTGCCAGAAGTTCAGCCGCATCTACCGGGGCCACCCCCGGGGCCTGTTCCTCTCCTACCCGGACGCCGACCGGCTCGAGGACATGCTCGCGCAGCGTCCCGCGCGACCACGACGAGGTGGCGGTCATCGTGGTCACCGACGGCGAGCGCATCCTGGGCCTCGGCGACCAGGGCGCCGACGGCCTGGGCATCCCCATCGGGAAGCTCTCGCTCTACTCGGCCTGCGCCGGCATCGACCCCGCGGGCACGCTGCCGATCATCCTCGACGTCGGCACCGACAACGAGGAGCGGCGCAACGACCCCGACTACCTCGGGTGGCGCCACGAGCGGGTCGACGGCGACGACTACGACGCCTTCGTCGAGCGCTTCGTCCAGGCCGTCAAGACGGTCTTCCCCGACGTCCTGCTCCAGTGGGAGGACTTCGCCGAGCGCCACGCCCACAAGCTGCTGGGCCGCTACCGCGACCAGCTCTGCACCTTCAACGACGACATCCAGGGCACGGCCACGGTGGTCGCTGGCCTCGGTGCTCTCGGCCATGCGCCGACCGGGCCGCGAGCTCGCACGACCAGCGGGTGGTGCTGGTGGGTGCGGGCTCGGCCGGATCGGGCATCGCCGAGGCAGCTGGTGGCGGGCCATGGTGGCCGGCGGCCTGTCCGAGGACGAGGCCCGCGCCCGCTTCTACATGGTCGACCGGCCCGGCCTGCTCACCTCCGACATGGACGGCCTCGAGCCCTTCCAGGTGCCGTTGGCCCAGGACCCTGCGGCGGTGGCCGACTGGGACCGGGCCGACCCGTCGCAGACCACGCTGCTCGACGTGATCGCCAACGCGTCGCCGTCGGTGCTGATCGGCGTCACCGGCGTGCCCGGGCATCTTCACCGAGGAGGTCGTCCGGGCGCATGGCCGCGGCCGACGAGGCGCCCGTCGTCTTCCCGCTGTCGAACCCGACCTCCCGCGCCGAGGCCACCGCCGACGGACGTGCTCACCTGGTCCGACGGCCGGGCCCTGGTGGCCACCGGCAGCCCGTTCGACCCGGTCACGGTCGACGGCGTCACCCACACCATCGCCCAGAGCAACAACTCCTACATCTTCCCCGGCGTCGGCCTCGGGGTGCGGGCCTCGGGCGCCCGGCGGGTGTCCGACGGCATGTTCATGGCCGCGGCCCGGGCCCTGGCCGATGCCGTCGCCGCCCACGCACACCGGCGACAGCCTGCTGCCCGCCCTGGCCGAGGTCCGCGAGCGTCAGCCGGGCCATCGCCGTGGCCGTGGCGGCCCAGGCCCAGGCCGAGGGGCTGGCCCCGGAGACCTCGCCCGACGAGCTCGACCGCCGCGGTCGACGCCACCACATGGCAGGCCGAGTACCGCCCCTTCGTGCCCGCCGACTGAACATCGCACCCCCGCCGGCCGATGGATGCGGTCGGCACCCGACCGCCCGCCCGCCGACCCCGGAGCCCCGCCCCATGATCGACACCGAGCACCTACACGCCGAAGGGGGACAAGAAGAACTCGGACTTCTTCGTGGAGTACCTCCCGAAGGTCTACGAGCGCCGCGCCGCCTCGGGCCTCGACGAGATCGTCGGGCGCATGGCCGGCGTGGTCATCCAGGTCGAGCACGGCGACGCCGTCGCCTACCTGGCCGAGCTGGCGGCCATGGGGCCCTACCGGGTGATCGACTCCCGGCTGACCGAGACCCACCGGGTCTTCCTGCTCCAGTCCCAGCCCGACTTCCCCCGCCTGGTGGTGACTCGAGCCGCTGAGCCCCTCCTACGAGGACGAGGTCACCCGCTGGAACGAGCTGTACCCGCTGTCGCGGGCCAAGCCCAACGCCCGCTACATCGGCGAGGTCTACTCGCGCCGACTCGGTGGCCGCGGTCCGCGAGGCCTGGAGCCCCAGAACATCCGGTTCGTCTACGAGGGCGACCAGGCCAACGACCTCTACTGCCGGGAGCACCTCACCTTCACCTTCCTCTCGGACTTCACCTACAACCGGGTCGGCTACGTCGACGTCGACCTCGACGACCTCGACGACCTCGGGCTGGGCGAGCGCTTCACCCTCTCCCCCGAGGAGCAGGGGAACGATCGACGCCGCGGCCGAGCTGCAGGCCGAGCACGGCATCGCCGGCCTGGTGCTGGGGCTCGACCACATGGCCACCCGCATCCTCGCCGGCGAGCGCGAGGACGCCATCCTCGAGTACCTCACCATGGTCCCGTACTACTTCTGGGGGGCCTACAACATCACCGAGATGAACTCGTCGACCAACGTCACCCGCCACCCCGACGTGCCCGACGACAAGATGTCCCCGGCCCGGGTGTTCACCGCCAACAACACGCCGTCGTTCGTGAACTCCTTCGAGGGCCTGCCCGATGCCCACCGAGGACTTCGTCCGCAACTTCGGCCGGCGGATGCACCACATGGCCTACGCCGTCACCGACGGCCACGTGGCCGACGAGAAGAACGTCGACTTCGTCGTCCGCCAGCTCTCAGGAGATGGGCACGCCCTTCCTGGCCAACGTGGTGGGCGAGTGCAAGGACGAGCCCAACCTCAAGCAGATCTTCTCCAAGGCCTCGCCGTAGTCGGTGCTCATCACCGAGTACATCGAGCGCTGCCACGGCTACGAGGGCTTCTTCACCCGGGACAACGTCGCCGCCCTCACGGCGGCCGCCGGCGAGGACGAGCGCTACGACCACGGCCATGTCTTCGACTGACGCGCCGACCACCGAGAGGGTGGTGATCGTCGGAGGCGGGTTCGCCGGGGTGGCCTGCGCCCAGGGCCTGGCCGAGCACGGGGTCGAGGTGACCCTGATCGACAGGAACACCTACCACCAGTTCCAGCCCCTGCTGTACCAGGTGGCCACGGCCCAGCTGGCGCCCAGCGACATCATGCGGCCGCTCCGCGGCCTGTTCCGCAAGCACCCCTCGGTGGCGGTCAAGGAGGCCGAGGTCACCGCGGTCGACCCCGTCGGCGCGACGGTCGCGCACCGTCGAGCGGGGAGACCTTCGCCGGCGACGTCCTGGTGCTGGCCACCGGCGCCCGGGCCACCTTCTTCGGGGTGCCCGGGGCCGAGGAGCACGCCCTGCCGCTCTACACCGCCACCGACGCCGAGAAGCTCCGCAACCGGGTCCTGCAGCTCTTCGAGGACGCCGACCTCGAGCCCTCCCGCGTCGACCGCGGTGCCCTCACCTTCGTCGTGGTCGGCGGCGGGCCCGACCGGCGTGGAGACCGCCGGCGCGCTGGCGGACCTGGTCAACGACGTCATGCCCGAGCGCTACCACGACCTCGACGTGGACCGGGCCCGCATCGTGCTGGTCGACCACGGCGACACCGTGCTGCGGCCCTTCTCGCCGACAGGGCACACGACTACGCAGCCGAGGTGCTGGCCCACAAGGGCGTCCGCCTGGAGCTGGGCACCTCGGTCGACGAGGTCACCGCCGACAAGGTGGTGCTCGGCGACGGCTCCGAGATCCCCACCCGCTGCGTGGTCTGGGCCGGCGGCCTGACGGTGCCCCCGCTCGACGGCACCGACGGCGTCGGGCGCGGCCGGGGCGGTCGCATCACCGCGGGCCAGGACCTGTCGGTCGCCGGGCTTCCCCGGCGTGTACGCCATCGGCGACGTGGCCGGCGTGGAGGGCCCCGACGGCACGCGCCTACCCGCAGCTGGGCTCGGTGGCCATGCAGGCCGGCCGGGCCGCGGCCACCAGCATCCTGGCCCACCTCGCCGGCGTGTCGGCCCCCGCCTTCCGCTACCACGACAAGGGCATCATGGCCATGATCGGCCGGCGGGCCGCCATCGCCGAGGTCGGCGCCCACCACCACGAGCTGCACGGCACCATCGCCTACAGCGCCTGGCTCGGGGTCCACGCCTGGCTGATGAGCACCACCCGGGCCCGCATCGACGCCTTCATCTCCTGGGCGTGGGACTCCTTCTCGCACAGCCGGAGCCCCGCCGTCATCGACTCGCCCGACGCGCCCCGCATCGACTGGGGCGACGAGGACCAGACCGACGACGCGGCCGCGGCGGACGACGCCCGGATCCGAAGGGAGCACACCCATGATCGAGAACGCCCGCACCAAGGTCTTCTGGGCGCGTGGTCGTGCTGGCCGTCGCTCGTCCTGCCCCTCGGCCCTCATCAGCCCGTGGTTCCTGCTGCTCGAGGTCGTCCTCGTGCCGCTGGTGCTGCTCGGCATCTGGGACCTGACCCAGACCCGCCACAGCATCCTGCGCAACTACCCCATCGATCGGGCACCTGCGGTTCGTCTTCGAGGACATGGGCCCCGAGCTCCACCAGTACCTGGTGGAGAACGACACCGACGGCCGGCCCTTCGACCGCGACACCCGCAGCCTCATGTACGAGCGGGCCAAGGGCGTGCCCGACCAGAAGCCGTTCGGCACCGAGCTCGACGTCTACACCACCGGCTACACCTGGATGACCCACTCGGTCGCCCCGCACCCGATGATCGACGAGCCCGAGCGCAACATGCGGATCACGGTGGGCGGACCCCAGTGCTCCCAGCCCTACTCCAGCTCGGTGCTCAACATCTCGGCCATGAGCTTCGGGGCCCTCGGCCACGCCGCGGTGCGGGCCATGAACCTGGGCGCCAAGAAGGGCGGCTTCGCCCACGACACCGGCGAGGGTGGCCTCTCCAAGTACCACCGGGAGAACGGCGGCGACCTCATCTGGCAGGTCGGCACCGGCTACTTCGGCTGCCGCACCCCGGACGGCGACTTCTCCCCCGAGCTGTTCCAGAAGACGGCGGCGCTGGAGCAGGTGAAGATGATCGAGATCAAGGTCTCGCAGGGCGCCAAGCCGGGCCACGGCGGCATCCTGCCCGGCGCCAAGGTCACCGAGGAGATCGCCGAGGCCCGCCTCGTCCCCGCCGGCCAGGACGTGCTCTCGCCCACCTACCACAAGGCCTTCTCCACGCCCCGAGAGATGATGGGCTTCATCACCCAGCTCCGGGAGCTCTCCGGCGGCAAGCCCGTCGGCTTCAAGATCTGCATCGGCTACCCGATCGAGATCGCCGCCATCGTCAAGGCCATGGTCGAGACCGGCGTGGTGCCGGACTTCATCGTCGTCGACGGCGGCGAGGGCGGCACCGGCGCCGCCCCGCTGGAGTTCTCCGACGCCCTGGGCGCCCCGCTCATCGAGGGCCTGATGGTCGTCCAGAACATGATGGTGGGCGCCGGCCTCCGGGACCAGGTGAAGATCGGGGCCAGCGGCAAGCTGGTGTCGGCCTCGGCCATGGCCCGGGCCATGGCCCTGGGCGCCGACTGGTGCAACTCGGCCCGCGGCTTCATGTTCGCGGTGGGCTGCATCCAGTCCCAGCGCTGCCACACCAACCGCTGCCCGGTCGGCGTCACCACCCAGGACGACAAGCTCCAGCGGGCCCTCGTGGTGCCGGACAAGGCCGAGCGGGTCCACGGCTTCCACCGCCACACGGTCCACGCCCTGGCCGAGATGGTGGCGGCCATGGGCCTCGACCACACCGCCGAGCTGCGCCCCGACCACGTGCTCCAGCGGATCAGCGCCACCGAGGTGAAGTCCTTCACCGAGATCCACCAGCCGTTCGCGCCGGGCCAGCTCCTCGAGGGCACCGCGCCGGAGCGCTTCCAGGACATCTGGGACCGCGCCTCGGCCGACGACTTCCGGCCGTCGGTCGGCGCCGCCTGACGCCGGACCCACCCGCCCCCACCACCACCCCGAGGACATGACATGAACCAGACAGTCGCGGAGGTCCTCGTCGACCAGATGGTCGAGGCCGGGATCCGGTCCGTGTACGGGATCGTCGGCGACTCGGCCAACCCCATCGTCGACGCCCTCCGTCGCCACGAGTCGGGCATCCGCTTCGTCCACGTCCGCAACGAGGAGGCCGGAGCCTTCGCCGCCGGCGCCGACGCCCAGATCTCGGGCCGGCCCGCAGCGGTGCTCGGCTCGTCGGGGCCCGGGAGCGTCCACCTCCTCAACGGGCTCTACGACTGCCAGCGCAACGGGGCGTCGGTGTTCGCCATCGCCACCCACATCCCCAGCACCGAGATCGGCACCGGGTACTTCCAGGAGACCGACCCCACCGGCATCTTCCGGGGCTGCTGCCACTTCGTGGAGACCATCTCCACGCCCGCCCAGCTGCCCCGGCTCTCGGAGCTGGCCCTCCAGTCCGCCGTGCTCGACCGGGGCGTGGGCATGGTCATCCTGCCCGGCGACATCGCGGCCATGGAGGTGCCCGACGGCGAGCGCGAGCCGGTGCACACCCACCGCCCCGCACTGCGCCCGGCGGACGGAGTCCCTCGACGAGGCGGCCGAGCTCATCAACGCGGGCCGAGCGGATCGTGATCTTCGGCGGCGAGGGCACCCGCCACGCCCGCGACCGAGGTGCTGGCGCTGTCGAGCCGGCTGAAGGCCCCGGTGGGCTACGCCTACCGGGGCAAGGACGTGCTCGAGGCCGACAACCCCTACGGCGGTGGGCATGACCGGCCTGCTGGGCTGGGGCGGCGCGGCCGGCGCCCTTGGCAGCTGCGACTGCCTCCTCCTGCTGGGGACCGACTTCCCCTACCGGCCCTTCCTGCCCGCGTCGCCCAAGATCATCCAGGTCGACGACAGCACCCGGCGCCTCGGGTCGGCGGGCGGCGGTCGACGTCGGCCTGCTGGGCGACACCGGGGTGACGCTCCGGGCCCTGCTGCCCAAGCTCACCGAGCGCTCCGACCGCCGCTACCTCGACAAGGTGCTCCAGCACCACCAGAAGGAGGTCGAGCGCCTCGCCGACCTACGTGCACCACGAGGGCAGCGGCGAGGGCCTGCGGCCGGAGATGGTCGCCTCCACCATCAGCGACCTGGCCGCCGACGACGCCGTGTTCACCGTCGACACCGGCATGTGCAACGTGTGGGGCGCCCGCTACGTGCACATGCGGCCCGGCCAGCGCATGCTCGCGTCCTTCCGCCACGGGTCCATGGCCAACGCCATGCCCCAGGCCATCGGGGCCAAGGTCGGCGCCCCCGACCGCCAGGTCATCGCCCTCTGCGGTGACGGCGGCTTCACCATGCTCATGGGCGAGCTGCTCACCGCGGCCGGCCTCGACATCCCGGTGAAGCTCATGGTGTTCAACAACTCGACCCTGGGCATGGTCCGGGCCGAGATGATGGTCAGCGGCTACCAGCCGTGGGGCACCGACGTCACCAACCCGGACTTCGGCGCGCTGGCGACGGCCGTCGGCGTGCACGGCGAGCGGGTGGAGCCGGGCGGCGACGTCGCCGGCGCCGTCACCCGGGCCCTGGAGCACCCCGGCCCCGCCCTGGTCGACTTCGTCACCGACCCCCGCGCCCTGTCGATGCCGCCCAGCACGACCCTCGAGCAGGTGAAGGGCTTCGCCCTCACCACCAGCAAGCTCATGTTCAGCGGCGAGGTGGCCGAGGTCTGGGAGCAGGCCAAGTCCAACATCCGCGACATCGGCCAGGTCATCTGAGGCTTCGTCGTCACCCGGTCGCTGGCGCTCCCTCCGTCCCGACGAGCTGGTCGCGGTCGCTGCGCTCGCACCCAGGTCGCCGACGAGCAAGCTCCACCGGCTCCCTCCTCCTGGGGGCTCCGCCCCCAGACCCCCAGCGGCAGAGCCGGCCCTCACGTCCGCCGTGACCCAGGCGGAGGCGGTCGGACGACGGACCCACGGACAGGTTGTGCCAGGCACACAGTGTCCACCTGGACAGGTTGTGCCTGGCACACAGTGTCCACCACACCCCCCGCCCCGGCGTGCGCTGACCGCCGGCGGGTGGCACCCGGGTGGGACGCGGGGGACGTGGCGGTACGTTCGATCGGGTGCGCCCTGACACCCCACGCCGTGACGGGCAGGGTCCCGACCTCGCCATCGAGGTCGCCGGCCTGGCCAAGCACTACGGCTCGACCCGCGCCCTCGACGGGGTCGACCTGGAGGTGCACCAGGGCGGCGTGGTCGGCCTGCTCGGGCCCAACGGGGCGGGCAAGACGACCCTGGTGCGGGTGCTCACCACCCTGCTCCAGCCCACCTCGGGCACGGCCCGGGTGTTCGGCCTCGACGTCACCCGCGACGCGGCGGCCATCCGCGAGGTCATCTCCCTCACCGGCCAGTACGCCGCGGTCGACGAGCTGCTCACCGGGCGGGAGAACCTCCTCATGTTCGCCGAGCTGCTCCAGCTCACGCCCCGCTCGGCCCGCCGCCGGGCCGACGAGCTGCTGGAGCGCTTCGACCTCCTCGACGCGGCCGAGCGCCGGGCCGGCACCTACTCGGGCGGCATGCGACGGCGCCTCGACCTGGCCTCCAGCCTCATCGTCCCGCCCCGTCTGCTCTTCCTCGACGAGCCCACGACCGGCCTGGACCCCCGCACCCGCAACCAGATGTGGGACGTCATCCGCGAGCTGGTCGAGGCCGACACCACCATCCTGCTCACCACCCAGTACCTGGAGGAGGCCGACCAGCTGGCCGACCGCATCGTGGTCATCGACCACGGCCACATCATCGCCGACGGCACCGGCGACGAGCTGAAGGACGCGGCCGGGGGCATCACCGTCGAGGTGCTGCTCGGCCCGGGGGCCGACATCGACGCCGCCTGCGGGCACCTGGCCGCCGCCGGCCTCGACGCCCGCCCGGTGCGCGGCGCCCAGGTCGACCTGGAGGTGCCCACCGACGCCGGTGGGGGCCTGGCCACGGTGCGCGAGGTGGCCGCCGCCCTGGAGGACGGCGCGGTGCCCGGTCCGCGACCTCGGCCTGCGCCGGGCCTCGCTCGACGAGGTCTTCCTCCAGCTGACCGGCGCCCCCGCCGAGGACCGGCGCGGCCCCGCCGATCGAAGCGACGCTCGCGACGCCGAGGACCCCGGCCACGCCGACGGCTCGGGCGACGCGCCGCGGGGCGTCGACGGCGTCGGCCCCGACGACCCGGCCCCGGCCGAGGAGGTGCACCCGTGACGGCCACCGCGGAGCCGACCGACACCGGCGCCGCCCTGGCGTCGGACCACCTGGTGGAGCGCCGGGCCCGGCGGCCCGGGCTCACCGCCCTGCGCGACGGCTGGACCATCGGCAAGCGCAACCTGCGCCACTTCACCCGCCTGCCCCGGCTGCTGGTGTTCTCCACCATCCAGCCGGTCATGTTCGTGCTGCTCTTCGGCACCGTCTTCGACGGCGCCGTCCGGGGCTCGCTGCCCGACGGCTTCCCGGACTACCTGGCCTTCGTGATGCCCGGGATCTTCATCCAGTCGACGATCTTCCGGATGACCCAGACCGCGGTGGGCCTGGCCGAGGACCTGGAGAAGGGCGTCATCGACCGCTTCCGCTCCCTGCCCATGGCCCGCTCGGGCGTGCTCATCGGGCGCACCATCGCCGACCTGGTGCGCTCCATGGCCGTGATCCTGCTCATGGTGGCGGTGGGCATGGCCGTGGGGTTCCGCTTCGGCAACGGCCCGCTGGCCGCGGTGGCCGCCGTCGCCATCGTCGGCGTGTTCGGCTACGCCCTGTCGTGGCTGTTCGTGAACATCGCCATGGTCGCCGGGGGCACCGAGTCGGCCCAGTCGGCCTCGTTCGTGCTCGCCTTCCCGCTCTCGTTCGTCTCCAGCGTGTTCGTGCCCACGCAGAGCTACTCCATCGGCTGGCTGGCGGCCATCGCCCGCAACTCGCCGGTGACGGCGGCGGCCGACGCGGCCCGGGGCCTGGCCGTGGCCGGACCCGTCGCCGGTCCCGTGATCAAGACCTTCGTCTGGGCCGCCGTCCTCCTGGCCATCTTCGTGCCCCTGAGCGTGGCCCGCTTCCGCCGCCTCGAGTAGCCGCGGTCCGCGCCCCGGCCCTCCCCGAGCGCCGGGGGTGCGATCGGCGTCGTGGGGGCGACCTTGCCGCTCGAGGACGGGGCACCGGTGTCCCGGGGTGGATCGGCGTCGTGGGGGGCGACAGGTTCGTACCCCGGAAGGGTCGGGACGTCAGTGGCCGTGGCGACGCTCGCCGTCGAGCCAGGTCTCGCTCACGGTGATGTCGCCGATGCGCGCCGGGTCGACGGCGGTGGGGTCCTCCTCCAGGATCGCCAGGTCGGCGGCCTTGCCCGGCTCCAGGGAGCCGGTGAGGTGGTCGACCCGGCACTGCCAGGCGGCGTCGGCGGTCACGGCCCGCAGGGCGGCCTCCACGGGGATGCGCTCGTCGGGGCCCAGCACCTCGCCGCCCTCGTCCATCACCCGGGCCGCGGCGTCGGCCACGTAGCGGAGCGGCTCGAGGGGCGTGACGTTCCAGTCCGAGTGGAGCGAGATGCGCAGCCCGCCGGCCAGGGCCGAGGCGCACGGGTCGTAGAGGGCGGTCCGCTCGGGTCCGAGGATCCGGTCGCGGAAGGCCCGGCCCCACCAGCGGACGTGGCCGATGAGGAACGACGGCGACACCCCCATCTCGGCCATGCGGGCGATCTGGTCCGGGTGGAGCACGCTGCAGTGCTCGACCCGGTGGCGGTGGTCGGCTCGGGGGTCGGCGGCCAGGGCGGCGGCGAAGGCGTCGAGGGTCACGTCGATGGCGGCGTCGCCGTTGGCGTGCACCCCGACCTGCCACCCGCCCCGGTGGGCCCGGCCCACCGCCTCGGCCAGCGCCTCGGCCGAGTAGTTGAGGGCGCCCCGGCCGCCTCCCAGGTAGTCCGCCCGCTGGAAGCCGGTGCGGGCCTGGTTGGAGCCGTCGGACCAGGCCTTGACGCCCTCGACCCGGAACCGGTCGTCACCGTCGCCGGGGCGGACCCCCGCCTCCTCCCAGGCGTCCATGGCGGTCGAGACGAGCATCCCCCGGTACCGCACCGGAGGGTCGTCGGCCATGACGGCCCGGAGCAGGCCGAGGTCGCCGGGCCCGGTGAGCATGCCGATGCCGCAGTCGTGGAGCGTGGTCGCGCCCACCGAGGCGGCGTGGTCGAGCAGACGGCGCGTGCGGGCCTGGATCTCGGCCCCGTCGGCCATCGGCATGGCCGCCATGAAGGGCATGAACGCCGGGGGCTCCTCCAGCCGACCGGTCAGGTCGCCGGCTCCGTCCCGGTCGAAGCGGCCGGTGGCCGGGTCGGGCGTGTCACGGGTGATGCCGGCCCGGCGGAGGGCCTCGCTGTTGGCGTAGGCCACGTGGGCGTTGCTCTCCAGCACGAACACGGGGGTGTCGGGAGCCAGGGCGTCGAGCTCGGCCAGGCTGGGAGCAGGTCCGTCGATCGTCAGGCTGGGGTCGTACTGGCGGGCGCGGACCCACTCGCCGGGGCCTGCCGTCGCCACCGCAGCGCGCAGGGCGGCGTCGACGTCGGCCTTGCGGGGCGCGGCCATGGGGCTGACGTCGACCCAGTCCTCGAAGAGGACGAACACGAAGTGCATGTGCGGGTCGATGAGGCCGGGCAGCAGGCACCGTCCGTCGAGGTCGACCAGCTGCGTGTCGGGCCCGACGTGGGCGCCCACGTCCTCGCTCGTCCCCACGGCCACGATGCGCCCGTCGCGCACGGCCACCGCCTCGGCCCGCGCCGGTGGGCCCGCCGAGGCCGCCATGGTCAGCACCCGCCCCCCGGTGAGGACCACGTCGGCCCGGTCGCCGCGCCGCCGACCCCGGTGGGTGCGGGCCGGCCGACCCCGGTGGGCGAGGGGCGCGAGCCGGTCGAGCCGGTCGAGGCCCGGGAGCGTGCCGGTCCCGGCCCGGGCCACCGCCAGGCTCCCGGGGTCACAGGCGATGCACATGGGGTCCTCCGTCGGTCGGCCTCCGAGCACCGTAGGAGGCGCCCGGGCCCGCCGGGCCGGTGCCCCGCCCCGGCGAGCGAGCCTCGAGCCCGCGCCCCGCGGCGAGGTGGCGCGGGATCTGGTGGCCCTGGCAACCGGATCACACACCGGTTCGGGTGGCGTCGGGCACTGGTGCGGGATCTGGTGGTCCTGGCAACCGGATCACACACCGGTTCGGGTGGCGTCGGGGTGGTCGGCCGCCCGGCCGCCCTCAGGTCGGGTCGGCGGCGAGGGCGACGAGGTGCTCGAGGGTGGCCAGCTGGTGGTCGTGGTCGCCGTCGAGCTTGGCCAGCAGGGTGGTGATGCCGGCGGCCCGGTGGTGGGCGATGCGCTCGGCCACCGCGTCGGGCGGACCGAGCAGGTTGGTGCCCCGGCCCAGCTCGATCGGCACCGCGGCGGCCGCCTCGTCGCGTCGCCCGTCGCGCCACAGCGCGGCCACGTGGGCCACCTCGTCGCCGAAGCCGAGCCGGGTGAAGGCGTCGTTGTAGAAGTTGCGGCCCCCGCTGCCCATGGCCCCGATGGTGAAGGCGTAGCCGTCGGCGTGGCGCCGGGCGGCGGCGTCGGCGCCCGCCTCGTCGGCCGTGATCTCCACCGCCACCGGCGCCACCAGGTCGAGGTCGGCCAGCTCCCGTCCCGTCCGGGCGGCGCCCTCCCGCAGCGGGTCGAGGAACACGCCGGCCACCTCGGGGACGAAGGCGTTGCCCAGCCAGCCGTCGGCCACCTCGCCGGTGAGGCGCAGGTTGGCCGGGCCCATGGCCGCCACGTACACGGGCACGTGCGCCGGGGCGACCATGGGGCGCAGGGCCCGCCCCTCGCTGTCGGGCAGGGGGAGGGGGTACACCTCGCCGTCGTGGGTCAGGCGGTCGCCCCTGCTCACGGTGCGGATGATCTCGATCGTCTCCCGGGTGGCCTGCACCGGCCGGGCGAAGCGCACGCCGTGCCACCCCTCCATCACCTGGGGGCCGGACACGCCCACGCCGAGGTGGAAGCGCCCACCCGAGAGCGACTGGAGGCTGAGGGCCGAGGTGGCCAGCAGGGCCGGGCTGCGCGACCCCAGCTGGACCACGAAGGTGCCCAGCCCGATCGTCTCGGTCTGCGCCGCCAGGTGGGCCAGGCCGGTGAGGGCGTCGTAGCCCCAGACCTCGGGGACCCACAGCGAGGCCACACCGATGCGCTCGGCCTCCCGGGCGAAGCTGCCCGCCCCCGGGTGGTGGGGGTCGACCATGGCTGCGACGTGCACGGGACCTCCGGTCTGCTTGCCCCCCAGGGGGGCTCACCCTACGGTCCGTCCGACCGTCGCAGGCCGGCTGTCGGTCGACACCGAGGAGGGCGCGCCGTGCGCTACCGGGACCAGCCCACCGTCCAGGTCGAGGAGCGGGTGCGGGGCGACGCCGAGGCGATCTGGGGCCTGGTCAGCGACATCACCCTCTCGGCCCGCTTCTCGACCGAGCTCCAGCGGGTGGAGTGGCTCGACGGGGCCGAGGAGGTCGCGGTGGGTGCCCGGTTCCGGGGCCACAACGCCAACCCGGACCTGGGGGAGTGGTCCACCGAGTGCGAGGTCGTCGAGGTCGAGCCCGGTCGCCGCTGGGTGTGGCAGGTGGGCGGCCCCGAGGGCGTGATGGCCACGTGGGGCTTCGAGGTCGACCCCGGCCGCGAGGCCGTGACCGTCCGCCAGTTCGCCCGCATGGGCCCGGCCCGCTCGGGTCTCAGCATCGCCATCGACGCCATGCCCGACAAGGAGTCCCGCATCGTCTCCCGCCGCCTGGCCCAGTGGCGTGAGGGCATGGAGGCCAACCTGGCCGGCCTGAGGGAGATCGTCGAGGGCGGCTCCTGACCGAGCGGCCCACGGCGGTCGCGGTGGACGCCCGCTCGGGCGCGCGATGAGCGCGACGGGGTCGCCGGCGTCTGCTCCGGTGGTGCGCACCGTGCGGCCGGTCGGAGAGGAGCACCCGTGGCTGACGTCGAGGTCCGAGCCGAGGGGATCACCATGGGCGAGTCGGTGCGCTGGCACGCCGGGCGGGCCTGGCTGTGCGACTGGGGCGCAGGCGCGCTCCTCGCGGTGGACGGCGAAGGCCTCGTGGAGCGGGTCGGCGGCCTCGGCGACGTGGTGCCGTGGACCGTCGACTGGCTCCCCGACGGCCGCACGCTCCTCGTGCCCCGGGGCGAGCCCCGCCTCGTGCGCGTCGAGGCCGACGGCACCGTGGCCACCCACGCCGAGCTGGGCGACCTGGCCCCGCACGGGTGCAACGAGATGGTGGTCGACGGCCGGGGCCGGGTCTACGTCGACGAGATCGGCTACGACATGCTCGGCGGCGAGGCCCCGGCGCCGGGGACGGCGCTGCTCGTCACCCCCGACGGCGCCGTGCGCCGGGTGGCCGACGACCTCCACTTCCCCAACGGCATGGCCATCACGCCGGACGGGACGACCCTCGTGGTGGCCGAGTCCCACGCCCAGCGCCTCACCGCCTTCACCATCGACGCCGACGGCGGCCTGTCGGACCGGCGGGTGTGGGCGGACCTCGGCGAGGGCACGCCCGACGGCATCTGCACCGACGCCGAGGGGGCCGTCTGGTACGCGGACGTGCCCCACGCCTGCTGCGTCCGGGTGGCCGAGGGCGGCGAGGTGCTCCGGGTGGTGGACCTCGACCGGGGCGCCTTCTCCTGCGCCCTCGGCGGGCCCGGCCGGCGCACCCTCCTGGTGGCGGCCACCGAGTGGCGCGGGCCCGAGACCTTCACCGCCGACCCACCGGCGGGCCGGCTCCTCGCCGTCGGTGTCGAGGTCGCGGCGGCGGGGTGGCCCTCACCCTGAGCGGCGCGCCCGGGCCCTCGGGATCCGCGGTCCTGCGGTGGCGGCGGCGCGTACCGTGGCGGCGTGGACGCGCTGGCGGGGCTGCTGGACGGGCCCCGGGCGCGCGGCGCGTTCGTGCTGCGCTCGGTGATGGACCCGCCGTGGTCGCTGTCGATCGAGGACGGCTCGCCCCTCACCCTCGTCGCCGTGGTGCGGGGCGGGGCCGTGGTGGTGCGCGCCGACGAGGAGACGCGGGCCCTGGCGCCCGGCGACGTGGCCGTGGTGAGCGGCCCCGAGCCCTACGTGGTGGCCGACGCACCCACCACCGCGCCGCAGGTCCGCATCCTCCCGGGCCAGCGCTGCACCACGCCCGGCGGCCACGACCTGGGTGACGCCATGGCCCTCGGTGTGCGCACGTGGGGCAACGCCGTCGACGGCGCGACGGTCATGGTCACCGGCACCTACGAGCTGCCCACCGCGGTCAGCGGCCGCCTGCTCGACGCCCTGCCGCCCGCCCTCGTGGTGCGGGCCGACGACTGGGACTCTCCCCTGGTGGGCCTGCTGGCCACCGAGGCGGCTCGCGACGACCCGGGTCAGGAGGCCGTCCTCGACCGCCTGCTCGACCTGCTGGTGATCGCGGTGCTGCGGGAGTGGTTCGCCCGGCCGGGCTCCGATGCCCCGGCGTGGGCGCGGGCCCAGGCCGACCCGGTGGTGGGGCGGGCCGTCGGCCTCCTCCACAACAACCCGGCCCACCCGTGGACGGTGGCCTCCCTGGCGTCGGAGGTGGGGGCCTCGCGCGCCGTGCTGGCCCGCCGCTTCCGGGAGGTGGTGGGCGAGTCGCCCATCGCCTTCCTCACCGAGTGGCGCCTCACCCTGGCCGCCGACCTGTTGCGGGAGCCCGACGCCACGGTGACCTCGGTGGCCCGGGCGGTGGGGTACGGGAGCCCGTTCGCCCTGAGCACCGCCTTCAAGCGCCAGCACGGCCTCAGCCCGGACCAGCACCGCCGCCTGGACGCGGCCGCCGCCCGGGCCCGTCCCGGTGCCCCCGTCCCGACCAGCTGACCGGTCAGGCCGTGGCCGAGGCCCGCACGGCCAGGGTGAGCAGGGCGGCGCCGGCCACCCCGGCGACGGTGCGGACGTGGTTCCACGCCGTCCACGGGTCCGAGTAGCGGGCCCACTCCCGGGCCGCGTCGACCTGCGCCGGGTCGAGGGTGGCCAGGGCGTCGTTTCTGGGCACGTGGACGGCGATGGTCACCCCCACGCACACCAGGTCGGCCAGGGCGCCGGCCAGCAGGAGGCGGGAGCCGGGCTGGCCCCACCGCACCGCGGCGGCCACGCCCAGCCCGGCGCACAGCAGGCCGGTGCCGAGCAGGGCGGTCATGAACACGGGGTTGGGGGCCTTCAGGTTGATGGCCTGCATGGCCCGGATGCTGTCGACCGGCGCCAGCTGGTCGAGCGAGGCCATCACGAAGGTCGAGAAGGCGAGGAACACGCCTCCGGAGGTGCCGGCGCCGACGGCGGCGACGACGGTCAGGGTGTCGAGAGCGGGGGAGGAGGAGGGCATGGGCCCAGAGGACCACGGAGGGCCGAGACGGGCCATGGTCCGGACGCTCGTCGGCATGCGTGAGCGTCTCGGATCCGACCCGGCCCGGTGCGTCACCCGCAGCCGCGTCGCGCCCGGCGCAGCTGCCACCGCCGATCGTGAAGCAGACCTGCATCGTCGATGTGGATCTCTGTGATGGACCTGGAGCGTTGGGGGGCGGACGATGGGTGGACCGACGAGGTCACCAGCCCGAGGTCCGATGCCCGCCAGACGCGACGGGCCCGGGGTCCGAGGCTGGGACCCAGCTCCCGGAGGTGCCCCATGACCACGACGATCCCCGATCCCCCGGCCCCCACCGTCGCCGACCAGCTCGACCGCCTGGCCGGCCTGGTCGCCCGTCAGCCGGCCGGGGCCACGTTGCCGATGCGCCCCGTCACCGCTCTCGTCGGCCTGGTGCGCGAGGTCGCGGTCGACGCCGGTCGCCCCGTGCCCCGCGCCGTCGGGCCGGACGCGCCGGCGGTCGTGGTGCTGCGGCTGGCCGGGGTCCTGGCGGTCCGCACCGCGGGCCACCACCTGCCCCTCGCGCCCGAGCAGGTGGCGCGGGCCGCGCGGCTGTGGGCGGCGATCGAGGGGCGCCCGGTGCCGGTGGCCGCCGCCCGCCGACCGTCCAGCGACGGAGCACGGTCCGACCTCATCGATGTAGCGTGACTACATGATCTCCGACGTGCGCAAGCTGCGGTCGCTGCGGGAGGTCGCCCTCCGGGGCACCATCACGGCGGCGGCCGAGGCCACCGGGTACACCCCCAGCGCGGTGTCCCAGCAGCTGGCCGCCCTGGAGGTGGAGGTGGGCGTGCCGGTGCTGGAACGCCGGGGTCGCAACGTGGCCCTCACCGACGCCGGGCGTCTCCTGGTCGAGCACGGTGCCGAGGTGCTGGCCGCCCTGGAGCGGGCCGAGGCCGCGGTGGCCGAGCTCCACGGCGAGCCGGTGGGTCGCATCCGCATCGGGGCCCTGGCCAGCGCCACCGCCTCGCTCGTCCCCGTCGCCCTGCGCAGCGCCCGGGCCGCCCACCCCGGCCTGGAGCCCGAGGTCGTGGTCCACCCCCTCGACGACACGCTCCGCGAGCTGCGCCTCGGCACCATCGACGTGGCCGTCGACCAGTCCTACGACGTCGCCCCCCACTCCCTGTTCGACGACCTCGAGCGCACCCTGCTCCTGCGCGAGCCGTTGCTGCTGGTGTCACCCGCGGCCGCACCGGTGGACCGCCTGGCCGACGCCGCCGACCGGCCGTGGGTCGCCTCGCCCGCCGGCAGCTCGTGCGGGCAGGCGGTGCGGACCGTGCTCGGCACCGCCGGGCTGTCGCCCGCGTTCGCCCACGAGACCGACGACCACCTGGCCACCGTCAGCCTCGTCGCCGCCGGCCTGGCCGTGGCCCTGCTGCCCGGCCTCGCCCTCCAGCACGGCGTCGACGGGCTGCACTCGGTGGTGGTGCCCGACGTCCACCGCTCGCTGTGGGCCCTGACCCGCCCGGCGGCGCGCACCCGCCCCGCCACCACCGCCGTGGTCGAGCACCTCGTGGCCGCGGCCGCCGGCTTCACCTGGGAGGCGGCCGCCGCGTGACCCGGGGCGACCCCCGCCCGCCGGCGCCCCAGGCCCAGCTCCCCCGCGGCGCCACCGACGAGCGCGAGCTGCTGCTGTCCTGGCTGGCCTACCTGCGGGGCGCGGTGCGGCGCGACGTCGAGGGCCTCACCGACGACCAGGCCCGCTGGCACCCCGACGGCGCCCTCCTCCCGCTGCTGGGCGTCGTCGTCCACCTCACCCACGTCGAGTGGCGCTGGATCGACGGTGGCTTCCGGGGTGGGGAGGTGGAGCGGCACGAGGAGGAGCTGGCGCCGGGCCCCGAGGTCACCCTCGCCGACGCGCTGGCCGCCTACCGGGAGCGGGCCCGGGCCACCGAGGAGGTCGTCCGGGCCACGCCCCTCGACACCCCCTGCGCACGGGAGGAGGGCGTCGACCTGCGCTGGGTGCTGCTGCACCTGCTCAACGAGACCGCCCGCCACGCCGGCCACGCCGACGCCACCCGCGAGCTGCTCGACGGCACCCGGGGCGAGTAGCCGACGGCAGCGGCCCGGCCGGCGCGCCATCCTGGCTCGACCGCACGGTCGAGCGACGGCCGGCGCCGATCGGGAGGTCGAGACGTGGCACACGGGATCCGACGCGTGGTGGTGGGGCCCGACGGGGAGGGGGGCGTGGTCGTGCGCCAGGACGGCCCGGCGCCGGCGACCATGGAGCTGCCGGCGGTGCCGGGCACGACCCTCACCGACCTCTGGCGCTCCGAGGTGGTGCCGCTGCCGGCCCCCGGCGAGGAGGACCCCACCGCCGCCGGGTTCGCCCTCATGCCGGCGGGCTCGCTGTTCCGCGTCATCGACCTCGGCCCCACCGGCGAGGCCGAGCCCATGTGGCACCAGACGGGCTCGGTCGACCTCATCTACGTCGCCGCCGGCGTGGGCACGTTCCTCCACGACGGGGGAGAGGTGGAGGTGGCGACCGGTGAGGCCATCGTCGTGGGCGGGGTCCGCCACGCGTGGGTCAACCGGGGCACCGAGACGTGCCGTCTGGTCGACGTCAGCGTGGCCCTGGCGGGGTGACCCCTGGCGCGCCCGGGCCCGGGCGCGCCACCGCCCGGCCCCTCGACGCTGAGGGACCGGGCGGTGGCGACGGCCAGGGTGCGGCGGGGACCCGCCGCCGGGCCGACCTAGGGGAAGGCGAGGGGGTTGGGGCCCTCGGCGATGAGCTGGCCATCGACGGTGAAGACCCCGGTGGTGACCGGGCCCTTCTGGAAGACGTTGGCGCCGTTGCCGGTCACGCCCACCGTGTTGCCGACGATGCTCGTGCCCGTCACGGTCATGATGCCGCTGGGGGAGTTCCAGAGGCCGCCGCCCCCGTTGGCGGCGGAGCTGTCCTCCACCCGACTGGCGTCGATGGTGACCGTGCCGGCCCCACCGAGGTGCAGCCCGCCACCGTTGCCGGGCATGGCGCCGGTGTCGTTGTCGAGGAGGCGGACCCCGGAGAGCGTGGTGGTGCCCGCCAGGCCCGTCGTGCCGCCCACGACCTCGATGCCGCCGCCGGCGCGGGCCGACGAGTTGCCGATGATGGTCGTGTCGGTGACCGACAGGGTGCCCGTCTCGTTGAGGATGCCGCCGCCGGACGCGGAGCCGTTGGTGGCGGTGTTGGCCCAGACGGTGGAGCCGGTGACGGTCAGGGTGCCGCCGCCGGTGCCGTCGGCGTTGCCCTGGTTGAAGAGGCCACCGCCGCCGCTGTCGGCCATGGTGCCGTCGGCGCTGTTGCCGACGAGGTCGCTGTCCTCGACGCGCATGGTGCCCACCGCCGAGCTCCAGAGGCCGCCGCCCTCGTTGGTGGCGGTGTTGGCGGCCACGGAGACGCCGCGGACCTCGACGTCGCCGGCGCCGCTGGTGTGGATGGCGCCGCCGTTGCCGGGCATGGGCCCGGCCGCACCGGTCCACAGGAGCCCGCCGTCCACGTCGACGGTGCCGGCGACGGTCTCGATGTTGCCACCGGCCCGTGCCGCGCTGTTGCTGTAGGTCCGGGTCTGGTTGACGACCAGGTTGCCGGCGATGGTGACGTCGCGGGTGATGTCGAGGTCGCCCGACGCCGCCGTGTCGGTGCCCGACCCGGTGAGGGTCAGCGGGTAGGTCGCCCGCCGGGCGAGCGCGATGGTGGTCGTGCCGGTGAGGGCATCGGCCTCCATGACCGCGGCCCGCAGCGAGCAGCGGCCGGCGGAGTCGGCGCAGCGGCCGTTGCCGGGGTCGGCGTCGGTGGTGTCCGACGTCGTGGTCACGGTGAAGGTGCGACCGGGGGATGCCCCCGGTGCCTGCGCCGCGGCGGGTGCGGCGATGCCCAGCAGCAGGGCCAGGCCTGCTCCCAGGGCTGTGGTCAAGGGTCGTCTCACGGTGCCTCCTCGGACGGGTGTCGGAACCTCCGTGCAGGGGGGGCGGCGCGCGTCACACCCGAGCGAGATGTTCCCCGCACGGGCAGGTGCGACAGGCATGCCGGACATCTCGTGACCGCCGTCGCCCGGTGCGACGCGGCGTGGCGCGCCGTTGGTACGGTCACGCAGATGTCCGACTACGAGATCCCGCCGCCCGAGCCCAAGGAGATCGACGAGAAGCTCTCCATGGAGCTCCAGATCCTCTCCTCCAACGCGGTGCTCAAGGGGCACCCGTCCGGCGACGAGAAGTGCGACAACTGCCTGTACTACCTCGACCCCACCAAGGAGATCTCCTACTGCTGGCACCAGAAGCTGCGCATCCTGGTCGGCGGCGAGTGGTGGTGCCAGTGGTGGGAGGAGATCCCCGAGGGCTGAGCCCCGCTCAGCCCGGTCCAGGCGGGTCGACCTCGTCGATCCAGCGCCGGAGGGTCGCGGCATCGGCCACCACCTGCTCGGGGTCATCGCCCCGGACGCACTCGAGCAGCACCGGGCGGGGCCCGGGTCCCGGGGCCGACGCGGCCACGGCCAGGGCGGCCGGCCAGAGGTCGGCGCCGTCGGCCAGCGGGTGGCGGTCGTCGATGCCGGTGGGGCCCCAGGTGAAGGCGTGCACCGACGCCAGGTGGGGTGCCAGGGCGGACAACCCGGAGAGGGCGTCCGCGGCCGCGAGCGTCGGGTCGGGCTGCAGACCGCCGACGCCGCGTCGCGCCGTGCCGGTCAGGCCGAGGTGGTGCGCTGGAAGCCGATCACCTGCGCCAGACCGGCGGCGGCGGGCCGACCCGTGGTCTGGAGCCGGTAGGCCCCGGCCATGATCAGCACCGCCCGGCGGGCATCGAGGTGGGCGGTGCGCAACGCCCCCCGTCCGACCTGCTCGGCCGGCAGCAGGAGCAGCTCCTCCGGGGAGGTCTCGGCCACCACGTCGGCCAGGTCCCTGACCACCGCCGGCCGCAGCGGGGAGTGCGCGTCCATGCCCAGGGCGTCCTCCATGCCCTCCTCCGCGGTCACCACCTCGACTCCGATGCCGGCGTGGGAGAGGGCCTCGAGGAAGGCGACCGAGACGCGGGCGTCGAGGCGCGCCCCTCCGGCCTGCAGGGGGCCCTCCACGGGCATGAGCACCCGTTCCACGGGGTTGTCGGGCACGTGCCCGGCGATCACCGGCACCGACGACCGGCGCCCCACCTCCTCCAGGTCGCGCCCGAAGATGCGCTCGGTCCGGGTGACGACGGGGTCCCACGGCACCACGATCAGGCTGGCGTCGTGCTCGGCCGCGGCGCTGATGACCCCGTCGGGGACCGACGTGTCGATGCGCACGATGCCCTCGACGTCGGCGCCGTGGCGGGTGGCCTCCTCCACCACCGCGGCCAGGTCGTCCAGGGCGGCGGCGCGCTCCTCGGGCGAGCAGCCCTGGGACACGACCCGCACCGGCACCACCTGACCGGCGTGGGCCTCGGCCAGCCGGGTGACCAGTCCGACCAGGGCGTCGGTGGCGCCACCGGCGGGGACCGCCAGCAGCACGGTGGCGCCCAGGGGCCTCCCGTCCTCGACCTCGGGCGAGATGCGCCGGGCGAACACGGCGGTGGTGACCGAGCTGATGAGGATGATGACCAGCACGGTGACGAGCACGGCGTTGACGACCTGCTGGTCGAACAGGCCCACGCTCTGGCCCACCAGGGTGGTGGCGAGGGTGGCGGCGGCCTGGCCGAAGGTCAGGCCGCTCATGAGCCCGACCTCCACCCAGCCCAGCCTCTCGATGCGGCCGCTGGCCGCCGCGGCCAGCACCTTGCCCACGATCACGATGGCCAGGTAGCCGGCCGCCAGCTCGAGCGTCTCCGGCGACCCGAGGGCGGCCGGGTCGAGCTGGGTGCCCACGTAGATGAGGAACATGGGGATGAACAGGGCCGAGCCCACGAACTCGGTGCGCTCCATCAGCGGGCCCCCGGCGGGCACGAGGCGGTTGGCCCCCATCCCGGCCAGGAACGCGCCCACCAGGCCCTCGATGCCGAAGGCGCTGGCCACGAGGGCGGCCGACGAGAACACGCCGAGGAGGAAGACGAAGCGCACGGTCCGGTCGCGCGCCACCAGCCGGAACACGCGGGAGCCGACGAGGGGCACCAGCCAGAGGGTGTACAGGGCGAGCACCACCAGCCCGACGCCCAGCTTCACCATCGGACTGCCCCCCGGGGAGTCCGACGCACCCGACGTGACCACGGCCAGCACGGTGAGCGCGAGGGTGTCGGTCAGGGCGGTGGCCGACACGCTGATGGCCACGGCCCGGTTGGCGCTGAGCCCGGCCCGCTTCACCTCGGGCAGGGCCACCAGCGTGTGGGACGCCCAGATGGAGCCGAAGAGGATGGCCTGGGTGCGCGAGAACCCGGCCACCCCGGACCCCACCGCACCGATCACGAAGGGGAAGGTGAAGGTCAGCAGCCCGAAGCGGACGGCGGCGCCCCGGTAGCGGCGCAGGAGCCCCAGGTCGAGCTCGAGCCCGGCCATGAACATGAGGTAGAGCAGCCCGATCTGTCCCAGCCCGTCGAGCTGGCCGGGGGCCATCCAGCCGAGGCCCTGGGGGCCGATGGCGGTGCCGCCCAGCACCAGGCCGACCAGGCCCGGCAGGCGCAGCCTCTGGACGATGAACGGGCCGAGGAGGATCACCACGGCGATGGCCAGCAGCGACTCCTCCGCGGTGGTCGTCGAGGACTCGGCGAGGATCAGCAGCATGGTCGCACCACCGGGTCCTGGTGCCGAGCCGACCCCGGTCCCGTCGCCCGGCGGAACGGTACCGCTCGCCGGTGGGCCGGGTGTCGATGGTCGCCACCCGGAAGGGTGAGGCACCCGGGCCCAGGGGCGGGGCGACCACCCTCCGCGGTGCGCCTATGCTCGCCGGCGGTTGACCCACCCCAACGACGAGGAGACCCGCCCATGGCGACCATGACCGTCTGGAAGTTCGACGAGCCCAGCGGGGCGCAGATGGCGGAGGAGAAGCTCGTCGGGCTCTCGAAGCAGGAGCTCATCCACCTCTACGACGCCGCCGTCGTCGAGTGGTACCCGGGCAAGAAGAAGCCCAAGACCCGCCAGGCCCACAACCTGGTCGCGGCGGGCGCCCTCGGTGGTGCCTTCTGGGGCTGGCTCTTCGGCCTCATCTTCTTCATCCCGCTGCTGGGCCTCGCCGTCGGTGCCGCCGCCGGCGCCTTCAGCGGCTCGATGGCCGACGCCGGCATCGACGACGACTTCATCGACTCGGTCCGCAGCCAGGTCACGCCGGGCACCTCCGCCCTCTTCGTCATGTCGAGCGACGCCGTCCTCGACAAGGTGAAGGACGCCTTCGAGGGCACCGAGGCCCACCTCATCCACACCAACCTGTCCAACGACCAGGAGGCCGCGCTGCGCGAGGCCTTCAGCCCCGAGGACTGACACCCTGCGGCGGCCCGTCCGCCGCTGATCCGGACCGGCACCGGGCCCGGGGGCACCCCCCGGGCCCGGCCGCTCCGTCCGATGGGCGCGGCCGCGCCCCTGTGCCGACCCGCTGGGGTCGAGGAGGACCCCGTGACCACCGACGCGGAGGAGCCGGCGTCGTCGGCCGCCGGACCGACGTCCGCCGACCGCGACACGGAGCGGCTGTCGCGCCTCGAGCTCTTCGCCGTCCTGCTGATGGCGCTGACCGCGGTGATGACCGCATGGTCGGCGTTCGAGGCGTCCAAGTGGGGTGGCGTGATGTCCATCAGGTTCAGCGAGGCCAGCGCGACGCGCACCGAGTCGGTGCGCCAGTCCAACCTGGCCAACCGCCAGGTGACCGTCGACGTCAACCTGTTCTCCAGCTACGTCGACGCGGTGGCCACCGACAACGACGCCGAGGCCGAGTTCTTCCGCGACCGCTTCCCGGACCGGCTGGCGGTGGCCGTCGACGCCTGGGAGGCCCTCGAGCCCCTGAAGGACCCGGACGCACCGGGGACGCCCTTCGAGATGGAGGAGTACGTCGTCGATCCGGCGGTCACGGCCGACCGCCTGGAGCGGGAGGCGGACCAGCGCTCGTCGGAGGCCCGCACGGCCAACCAGGACGGCGACAACTACACGATCACGTCGGTGCTGTTCGCCACCGTGATCCTCCTCGCCGCGCTCTCGTCGAAGGTGCGCACCGCCCGCACGGGACTGGTCCTGCTGGCCTTGGCCGTCGTGGTCTTCGTGGCGTCGGTGGCCATCATCGCCACCTACCCCGTCGAGATATGAGGGTCCCGACCACCCTCCGTGCGCCCGGTGCACCGGTGCGCTAGAGAGGAGCACTCACCCCAGGAGGTGGCCCCTCGGGGCCCAGACGTGCGAGGAGGCCCCGTGGGCCCAGTCGAGGTACTTGTCATCGGGTTCCCGGGCAGCCGCTTCAACGGCGACATCGTTCCCAGCCTCGTCGACCTGGTGGAGCGCGGGATCATCTCGATCGTCGACGCCGTGCTCGTCAGCCGCGACGACGACGGTGGCCTCACCGTCGTCGAGCTGGAGGAGGAGGGCGTCGGCCCGGAGGTCGCCGCCCTCGCCGAGCTGGTCGACGAGATCCAGGACCTGGTCTCCGACGAGGACGTGGAGGCCCTGGCCGCCGACATCGAGCCCGGCTCGTCGGCGGCCGTCCTGGTCTTCGAGCACACCTGGGCCCTGCCCCTGCGCGATGCGGTGGCCGGCTCGGGCGGCGTGCTGCTGAGCCAGCTCCGCGTGCCGGGGCCGGTGGTCGACGAGGTGCTGGACGCCGTCTCGGCGCTCGGCTGAACCCACGAACGAGGAGCAGATCCCATGATGCGACCCATGATGCGAGGCCGACGGATGGGCCGACCCGGCCTGATCGGCACGATGGCCCGCACGGCGGTGGTGGCAGGCACTGCGTCGGCCGTGGCCGGCGGTGTCCGCAACCGCCAGGCCGGCAAGGCCGAGGCCGCGGCCCAGCAGCAGGCCGACCAGCAGGCCACCCAGCAGGCGGCCTACCAGTCCCAGGCCGAGGTGGCCTCGCTCCAGGCCCAGCTGGCGGAGGTGCAGGGCGCCCAGGCCCCTGCGGCCCCGGCCGCCGGCACCGACCTCACCGCCGAGCTCACCAAGCTGGGCGAGCTGAAGGCCGCCGGCGTCCTCTCCGACGAGGAGTTCGCCGCGGCCAAGGCCAAGCTGCTGGCCTGACGGCCCGCCGTCGGGTCGCGGCCGCTCGCCCATCACCCCGCGTGGGTGATGAGGGCCCGTCGCTGCGTCCGTACGGTCGGTGACGTGCCCGCCTCCCTGCCCGCCCGGCCGAGGGTCGGGCCCCGGTCGTGAGCGACACCCCGCCGCCGCCCGACGCCATGGAGCTGCTCCGCAGCCCCGCCTACCTGGTGCTGCTCGGCTTCGGCGCGCTGCTGGGCGTCCCCGTGGCCGTCGTCGCCTACGGCTTCCTGCAGGGCGTGGCCGAGGTCCAGCAGTACCTCTTCACCACCCTGCCCGACGACCTCGGGTTCGACGGGCAGCCGGCGTGGTGGCCGATCCCGCTGCTCGCCCTCAGCGGGCTGCTCGTCGGCCTGGCGATCCGGCTGCTGCCCGGCTCGGCCGGGCACCGGCCGGCCGAGGGGTTCTCCGCCGGGGGCCCGGTGGCGCCGATCGACCTGCCGGGCATCGTCGCGGCCTCCTTCGCCACCCTCGCCCTGGGCGTGGTGCTCGGGCCCGAGGCGCCCCTCATCGCCATCGGGAGCGGTCTCGGTGTCCTGGCCGTCCGGTTGGTGATGCGCGACGCCCCCGCCCAGGCCAGCGTCGTCGTCGGGGCGGCCGGGAGCTTCGCCGCCATCTCCACCCTGCTCGGATCGCCGATCGCCGGCGCCTTCCTCCTCATGGAGGCCGGCGGGATCGGCGGGGCGCTGATGGGCGTGGTGCTCATGCCGGGACTCGTGGCCGCGGGCATCGGTTCCCTCATCTTCATCGGGCTCGACGGCTGGACGGGGTTCGGCACCTTCTCCCTCGCGGTGCCCGCCCTGCCCACGGTGGGCAGCCCGACGCTCGCCCAGCTCCTGTGGGCGGTGGCCATCGGCCTCCTGGCGTCGCTGGCCGGTGGGGGCATCTCCCGCCTGGCCCTCGTCCTCCAGCCCGTCGTCGAGCGCCGGATGGTCCTGCTCATGCCCGTCGTCGGGGTGGCCATCGGCCTCTGCTCGCTCACCTTCGTGGAGGTGACGGGCCGCTCCTCGGCGTTCGTCCTCTTCTCCGGACAGGACCAGATCGCCCCTCTGATCAGCGGGGCCGCGGGGTGGACGGTCGGCGCGCTGGTGCTCCTGGTCGCGTGCAAGGGGCTGGCCTACGCCGCCGCCCTCACCAGCTTCCGGGGTGGTCCCGTCTTCCCCGGCATGTTCATCGGTGCCGTCGGAGGCCTCGCCCTCTCCCACCTCCCCGGCCTCCCCGCCCTCGCCGGCATCGCCATGGGGATCGGCGCCATGACCGTGGCCATGCTCCGGCTGCCGCTCGTCTCGGTTCTGCTGGTGGTGCTGCTGCTCGCGACCGATGGGTTGGCCCTGACCCCGCTGGTGATCATCGCCGTGGTCGTCTCGTTCGTGGCGTCGGCCCGCCTCGACGCCCGCTGGCCCCTCCCGATCCCCGACCACCCCGCCCCGCCCGCCTCCCCCTAGCCGTCGGGGGAGGCGAGCGGCGGGCTCAGCCCTCGGTGGTGGTCGTGGCGCCGCCGTCGTCGGGCGGGACGTCGCCCCCGTCGGGCGGGCCGTGACGGTGACCGGGGCCGTCGAACCCGCCGGGCCCGCCCTCGGGCGCCTCGCCGTCGACGAGGGCCGCCACGTGGTCGGGCAGCTCGGCGATGCGCTCCTCCAGCCTCTCGGTCTGGGCGGCCACGATGTGGTCGATCACCGCCTGGCGGTCGACGCCGCCGTCCTCGGCGATCTCGGCCAGCGTCTGGCCGTCCTCCCGGGCCTGGCGCAGCTCCTCGGGGGTGATGCCCAGGACCTCGGCGAGGGCGGCCTGGTCGGCCTCGCGCTCGGCCCGGTGCGCCTCCCGCGCGTCCTGCCGGGGGCCGTCGCTGCTGTCGGCCGTGGCCTCGGCGGTGGTCGTGGTGGTCGGCGCGTCCTGGGCGCTGCCGGCCACCGGGGTGAACAGCAGGGCGCCGGCGACGCCCCCGGCGGCGAGGGTGCCGGCCAGGGCGGCGACGGCCTTCTTGCGGGTGGTCTCCATGGGTGGGTCTCTCCTGGGGTCGACGAGGACGTCCGTCCTCGGTGACCACCGTGGTCCCCGCACCTGGGAGGAGGCTGAGAGCGGCGTGCGAGGTCCCGCACGACCGAGCGCGCCGGACGGCGGTCCCACGGGGGTCGATCAGCGGGCCCTCCGTCGCCGGTACGCTCGGATCCCCGTGGGCGACGAGGCAGACGTGGAGGCGGCACCGGCCGAGGGCGGGCCCATGACCCCGCTGGCCTCGGCGCTGGGCTGGACCCGTCGCCAGCTGCGCACCCCCCCCACGGCCGAGGCGCGCGGTGCGGTCGACGAGCTCATCCCCGACGGCGACGAGCTGTGGCCCTACGTCGGCAAGTTCGTCATGCTCACCGTCCTCTCCGCCGGCATCGCCTCGTTCGGGCTCCTGTCGGACTCGGGTGCGGTGGTCATCGGCGCCATGCTCGTGGCCCCGCTCATGACGCCGATCACCGCCACCGCGGCGGCGACGGTCACGGCCCACAACGTCCGCCTGGTCCGGGCCCTGCTCATCATCCTGCTGGGCACCGCGCTGGCCGTGGCCGTGGGCTACCTCACCACCGTCGTGGCCGGCACCGAGGTGGTGTCGACCAACGACCTGCCCCAGGAGGTCCTCTCCCGCACCTACCCGGGCCTGCTGGACCTCGGCATCGCCATCACCGCCGGCGCCGCGGCCGGCTACATCGCCCCCCGCCGCTCGGTCACCTCGGCCCTGCCCGGCGTGGGCATCGCCGTGGCCCTCGTGCCGCCGCTGGCCACCGTCGGCATCTGCGCCGCCGTCGGTCTGCCCTCCGACGCCCGCAACGCCATGCTGCTGTACCTCACCAACCTGGCCGCCATCGTGTTCGCCGCATCGATCATGCTCCTGCTCGCCGGCTTCCGGCCCGACGACCACCCGCGGCGGGGCCTGGGCCGGCGGCTGGCCGTCACCCTGCTGGCCGTGGTGGCGGTGGCGGTGCCCCTCACCCTCCACACCCGTGAGACGCTGCGCGACGCCGCCCTGGAGCGGGCCGTGACCGAGTCGGTGGTGGAGTGGGACGAGCAGGCCGAGGTCCGCCAGCTCGACTCCAACGTCGACGACGAGCTGGCCGTGGTCGAGCTGCTGGTCTCGAGCCCGGGCGACCCGCAGCCGGCGTGGCGCCTGGCCCAGGAGATCCGGGAGCGGTTCGGCGGGCCCGTCGACCTCCGCCTCCTCTACCAGCAGGACCAGCAGTTCGTGGTCAGCGCCCGGTGAGGGGACGGCTCGGGACCGCTCTGGTCGCCGTCTCCCTGCTCGCGGCCACCGGGGCCGGGTGCGGCGGGGGCGCGGACGGTCCGTCGGCAGACGAGGTCATCGACGTGTTCGGGCCCTACCGGGGCGTGGAGGCCGACCGCTTCGTGGCCACGCTGGCCGGGTTCACCGATGCCACCGGGATCGAGGTCCGCTACACGGGTGTCGCCGACTTCGTGTCCGACCTCGAGGAGCGGGTGGGTGAGGGCAACGATCCACCGGACGTCGCCATCGTCTCCCAGCCCGGACTGGTGCGCGAGCTGGCCACCGAGGGCGCCCTGGTGCCCCTCGACGCAGCCACCCAGGAGGCCCTCGCCGCGACCTACGACGAGGCGGTGGCCCGCCTCGGCGTGGTCGGGTCCCAGCAGTACGGCGTCCCGTTCCGGGTCTCGATCAAGAGCCTGGTCTGGTACCGGCCGTCGGTGTTCGCCGACCGGGGGTGGGAGGTGCCCTCGACCCTCGACGAGCTCGAGGACCTGGTCGCCGCGGTGGCCGACGACGGTGAGCTCGACCCGTGGTGCTTCACCATGGAGGCAGGGACCTCCACCGGGTGGGCCGCGACCGACTGGGTCGAGGACCTGGTCGTGCGGGAGAGCGGGCTCGACGCCTACGACGCGTGGGCCGAGGGCGACCTGCCCTTCGCCTCGCCCGAGGTCACCTCCGCCCACGACCGCTTCGACGACCTCGTGCTGGCCCGGGGCCGCCTCGCCGGCGGGCGCTCGACGGCGGTCCAGGTCCCCGTCACCGACGGTGACGACCGGCTCTTCGCCGACCCACCTGGGTGCGCCCTGTACAAGCAGGCGTCCTTCGCCCTCAGCTGGATGCCCGACGGGACCACGGTCGGGCCCGAGGGCGACGTGGACTGGTTCGTGCTGCCGGGCACCGACCCCGGCCCGCCCGCACCGCTGGTGGTCGGCGGCGACCAGGCCGTGCAGATGGACGACCGCCCCGGCGTGGCGCGCCTGATGGCCTACCTGGCCGGCCCCGACGCCGGTCAGGGGTGGGCCCGGGCCGGTGGGTTCCTCAGCCCCAAGGCCACCTTCACCCCCGAGGACTACGGCACCGGTGTCGACCGCGAGCTGGCCGCCCTGCTGGCCGGCAGCCCGGTGCTGGCCTTCGACGCCTCGGACCGCATGCCCCCGAGCATCGGCTCGGGCCTGCTGTGGACCGACATCACCGACTGGGTGGCCGGCGCGCTGCCCCTCGAGGACCTCACCGCCCAGGTCGACGAGGCCTGGGTCGCCCTCGGGGCCGGGGGCGACCCCCGGTCCGCCACCACCAGCGCCCCCGACGGCGGGCCGCGGGCGACCACCACCGCGCCCGGCGGGTAGGGGCTCGTCGCAGCGGGACCGGCGGCGGGCCAGGATGGTCCCACCCCCCGCCGACAGGAGCCCACCGTGCCGTGGACCGCCGCCGACATCCCCGACCTCGCCGGACGCACCGCGGTGGTCACCGGCGCCAACGGCGGGCTCGGGCTGGAGACCACCCTCGCCCTGGCCGGAGCCGGTGCCCACGTGGTGATGGCGGCGCGCGACCAGGACAAGGCGGCCGCGGCCGAGGACGCGGTGCGCCGTCGCCACCCCGAGGCCTCGGTGGCGATCGTGCCCCTCGACCTGGCCGACCTGGCCTCGGTGGCGGCCGCGGCCGAGGCGATCACCGCCGCCCACGACCGTCTCGACCTGCTGGTGAACAACGCCGGGCTGATGGCCATGCCCGAGCGCCGCACGGCCGACGGCTTCGAGATGCAGCTGGGCGTCGACCACCTCGGGCACTGGGCCCTCACCTCGGCCCTGCTGCCGGCCCTGCTGCGGGCCGACGCGGCGCGGGTCGTCACCGTCACCAGCACGGCCCGGTTCATGGGCCGCCCGCTGGATCCGGCCAACCCCCACCTGGACGGGGCCTACGGGGCGTGGCGGTCCTACGCCCAGGCCAAGATGGCCAACTTCCACTTCGGGCTGGGCCTGCACCAGCAGCTGGAGCGGGCGGGCGCGACCGCAGCCAGCCTCCTCGCCCACCCGGGGCTCTCGGACACGGACCTCCAGGCGACCACGGTCGAGGAGGGCGGCGGTGGGTGGATGGGCACTGCCTCCCACGCCGCCGCGGCCCGCACCGGCATGTCGCCCGAGGAGGGGGCCCGGCCCCAGCTGCGGGCGGCGACCGACCCGGCGGCCCGCAGCGGCGAGCTCTACGTGCCCCTGTTCGGGGCGCGGGGCCCGGCGGTGCGCCGCCCCGTGCTGCGCCGCTTCGACCTGTCGCGCCGGATCGACGAGCTGTGGCGGGTCTCCGAGGCCGAGACCGGCCTCGCCGTCGACGTGGCCACCGCCCTGCGGGCGGCCTGACCGCCCGACCTCAGTCGTCGGTGGCGCCCGAGGGGGCGAGGGCCCGGTCGTCGGCGGGCTCGGTGGCGGCCGGCGGGGTCAGGCCCGCGGCCGTCGAGCGGGGGTTGCGCAGGAAGAGGTACAGCACGGGCACCAGGTAGAGCAGCCAGACCGCCACCTGCTCGATCGAGGGCCGCGGGTCCCAGCCGAGGATGGCGGAGAGGAACTTGCCCACCTCGGACTCGGTGGTCAGCCACTGCACCGAGCGCACGTCGTAGACGCCGTTGAGGTTGAACGAGCGCAGGTCGCCGGTGGCCTGGAACAGCTGCACGGCTCGGGCGGCCAGGCCGGCGGCGAAGAAGATGAGGATCACGCCGGTGACCCGGAAGAAGCTCCGCATGGGCAGGCGGCGGCCCCCCTGGTAGACGAGCAGGGCCAGCACCGTCGCCGCGACCAGGCCGAGCAGCGCCCCCGCCACCAGCGAGGCGTTGTCGCCCTCGGTCGAGAGGGCGAGGAGGAACAGGGCGGCCTCGATGCCCTCGCGCAGCACGGCCACGAAGGCCACGCCCACGAGGGCCACGCGCACGTTGTCCGAGGCCAGGGCGGCGTCGACCTTGGCCTCGAGCTCGCCCTTGATCAGGCGCGACTGGCGCCGCATCCAGAAGATCATCCAGGTGAGGACGACGACCGCCAGCAGCGACACGATGGCGAAGGAGCGGAGGCGGGCATCGCCGGTGAGGTCACCGATGGTGGCCCGGATCACGACCCCGGCGAGGACCGAGAGGCCGACGGCGCCGGCCACGCCGAGCCACACGGGCTTGGCCAGGTCGAGGCGGCCGATGCGCTTCAGGTAGCCGAAGACCAGGGCCACGACGAGCGCGGCCTCGAAGCCTTCGCGCAGCATGACGAGGAACGGAGCGAGCATGTTCACCATGCCTAACGCACCTGGTTGGGCCGCGTCAACGGCGGGGCCGGTGCGGGCGCCGCAGGTCGGGTCGGCCTCGCCGCCGGGCGGCGTCCTCGGCCCTCGGTAGGGTCGGCCCGGTGACGCGTCGCTACGACCTGGTGGTGGTCGGCGGCGGCGCGGCCGGCCTCACCGCGGCCCGCGACGGCCACCGGCGCGGCGCCGCCACCCTGCTGGTGCAGGAGGGTCCGCTCGGCGGCGACTGCACCTTCACCGGGTGCGTGCCGTCCAAGACCCTCCTGAGCGCAGCGGCGGCCGGCGAGGGCTGGGCCGAGGCCCACGTCCGGGTGCGGCGCACGGTCGCCGCGGTGGCGGCCACCGAGGACGACCGGGCCCTGGCCCGCGAGGGCATCGAGGTCCGGCACGGACGGGCGCGGGTCACCGCCCCCGATCGGGTCGAGGTCGACGGCACGACCGTCCGGGCCGGCGCCGTCGTGGTGGCGACGGGTGCGTCCCCGCTGCTGCCGCCGCTGCCCGGCCTGGCCGACATCGACATCCTCACCAGCGACAGCGTGTTCGCGGTGGCCGACCGGCCCGCCTCGCTGGCTGTGCTCGGTGCCGGGCCCGTGGGCTGCGAGCTGGCCCAGGCCTGCGCCCGCCTCGGCGTCGCGGTGACGCTCGTGGAGAGCGAGGCACGGGTCCTGCCGGGCGAGGAACCCGACGCCTCCGCGGTCGTGGCCGCCGCCCTCACCGCCGACGGGGTCGTCGTGCGCACGGGCGTGACGGCCACCGCGGCCTCGCCCACCGCCGGTGGGGTCCGCCTCGCCCTCGACGACGGGCGCCCGGTCGAGGCCGAGCGGCTGCTGGTCGCGGTGGGGCGGCGACCCGAAGGGGCGGGGCTGGGCCTGGAGGAGCTCGGCGTCCGGGTCGACGCCCGGGGTGCGGTGGTCACCGACGACACCATGGCCACCGCGGTGCGGGGGATCTGGGCCGCCGGCGACGTCACCGGCCGCCTGGCCCTCACCCACGCCGCCGGGCGCATGGCCATGGTCGCGGTGGCCAACGCCACCGGTGGCGTGCGGGCGCGGGTCCGACCCCAGCGCTTCGTGGCCGCCCAGGTGCCCTGGGCCACCTTCACCGACCCCGAGGTGGGCCGGGTGGGGCTGACCGAGGCCGAGGCCGCGCCCCTCGGCGCCAAGGTGGCCGAGCTGCCCTTCACCGAGCTCGACCGAGCGGTGACGGCCGGGCGCACCGAGGGCTTCGTCAAGCTCGTCGCCGGCCCCCGTCGGGGCCTGGGCTGGGCCGGCGGCGGCCGCCTCCTGGGTGCGACCGTCGTGGGTCCGACGGGCGGTGACGTGGTCCACGAGGCCGCCCTCGCCCTGCGCACCTCCATGTTCACCGGCCGCCTGGCCCAGACCGTGCACGCCTACCCCTCGTGGTCCATGGCCCTCCAGATGGCCGCGGCCCAGTTCTTCTTCGAGGCCGGCGGGCGGCGGGCCCGGCCCGCCCGCCCGGCCCGGCCGTGACCGCGGTCGGGCCGCGGCCGCGGGGTGGCGCCCGGGTGGGAGGCTGGGGCCGATGACCGCCACCCGGACCCGGATCGCCGCCGCCCTGCTGGTGGCCGTCCTGCTCGGGGCCACCGCGGCCTGCGGGGGCGACGACCCCGAGGTCGCCGCCCCCTTCACGGCCTCGGTGGTGGGCGGCGGCGAGCTCGACTCGGCCTCCTTCGCCGGGAAGCCCACCGTCCTGTGGTTCTGGGCCCCGTGGTGCACGGTCTGCCGGGGTGAGGCCCCCGACGTGGTGGCCGCGGCCGCGGCCCTCGACGGCGAGGTGCAGCTGGTCGGCGTGGCCGGACGGGGCGAGGTGCCGGCCATGGAGGACTTCGTGGCCGAGACCGGCACCGACGACCTGACCCACGTGGTCGACGCCGACGGCACGATCTGGGCCGACTACGGCGTCCTGTCCCAGCCCTCCTTCGCCTTCATCGCGCCCGACGGCACCGTCGAGACGGTGACCGCGACCTACGACGAGCAGGAGCTGGTGGCCCGGATGCGCGCTCTCGACGCCTGATCGTCCGCGGCCGGGCCGGGGTCGCCAGGGGAGCCGAGGGGTCCACCGCCTACCCTGGACGGACGTCGATCGGCATCTGCTGGTCCGTGATGTCTGCCCAGGAGTGCCCCATGCCCCACCGTCGCGTCCCCACCACCCCCACCCTCGGGCGCTGACGTGGCGGGCAAGAGCAGGCCGTCGGCCGAGAAGCGTCGCATCGACAAGGAGCGCCAGGAGAAGCAGGCGGCCAAGCGCGAGCGCCGCCACAACCGCGAGTCCGGAGGCGACGCGGGGGCCGAGGACGGCCCCAGCCAGGAGGAGCTCATGGAGCGCTTCCGCGTGCTGAGCGAGGCCCACGCCGCCGGCAAGGTCACCGACGAGGACTTCGAGCCGGCCCGCCACGAGCTCATGGTCGCCCTCGGCGTGGAGGACCCGGTCGACTGACCTGACCTGACCTGACCTGACCTGACCTGACCTGACGGAACGCTCGGGGGCACCGCCCCGCTCGGGGGCCCCAGGTCAGCCGGGCTCGTCGAGGGCGACGGGCGTGGGCCCGAACACGAACAGCCCGTCGAGCGCGTCGCCGGGCGGGACGCTCCAGTCCATGGCCGCCACCTGGGACCGGCTCCGGCGGCCCAGGCGCAGGCGCAGCACCTCGAACGGCGTGGTCCGCAGCTCGGCGACGGGGCCGTCGACCGCGGCCCGCACCACCCGCCCCTCCGGGAGGCGGACGGCCACCGGCACCTCGAGCAGGGTCACCAGGCGCTCGGCCACCAGGCCGACGGTCTCGACGTCGCGGGCGCCGGGGCGCCCCGAGCGCGGCCCGCACGTCGTGCTCGTGGGTGAGGGCGTCGACCATGCCGGGCCACAGCTGGCGCTGGCGCAGGACGTCCTCCATGAAGGGCGACAGCTCGGCCCAGCGGGCGAGGAGCGCCCCCAGGGGCTCGTCGGCGTGGCGCGCCACCTGCGCCGCGGTCTGGGCCTCGGACGGCGGACCGGAGATGCGTCCGTCGGCGCCGTCCTCGATGTTGCCCACCAGGTGGGCGACCACGTCGTGGGCGGTCCAACCCGGGCAGGCGGGGACGGCGACGTCGCCGGCCGACTCACCCTCGTCGGCGAGCAGCGCGCTCAGCCGCTCCCGCACCCGGGCGTAGTGGTCACCCAGGTCCACCTGGGCGGGCGCGTCCGACGACACCGGCGCAGGCCGAGGTCGGGTCCGGCGGGGCGGGGACCCGGCCAGGGCGGCCCGCCCGACGTGTCAGGACGGGCGGCCCTCGGCCAGGGCGGCGTGGACGGCGTCGTACATGGGCTTGGGCGCCAGGTCGGCGTCGAAGGGCAGCGGTGCGGTGCCGGGCTCGAGGACGTCGTCGAGCCAGGTGTCGCCGTCGTCGATCCAGCTTGGCCGCGGAGCCGACCCGCAGGTCGGCGGGCACCGAGCGGCCAGCGAGCACGGTGCGCCGTCGCACGTGGCGGCGTCGACCCCGTCGGGCCCCGGCGGCATCGACGCGGTGGTCGTGGGCTCGGACTCCTTGCTCGACCCGTCCCCGCTGCAGCCGACCGCAGCCAGCACCACCACCAGGGCGCCGACGACCCGTGCCACCCGGCGGACGGCGGCGGGGAGGGGCATCCCTCGCTGCCTACCACCTGCAGGGCATCACCTAGGTTCGCGACGGTGCACGCACGCATCCAGCCCGGGCGCACGATCACCGGCATGTCGGCCGTCCTCGTGCCCTTCACCGCCGACGGCGCGATCGACTGGCCGGCGGTCGAGGCCCACGTGGCCCGCACCGCGGCGGCCGGGCTCACCCCGGCGGTGAACATGGACACCGGCTACGTCCAGCTCCTCGCCCCGGCCGACGCCGAGCGGGTGCTCGACCTGGCCGCCGAGGTCACCGGTGGCGACTTCGTGGCCGGCGCCTTCGTGGCCGACGGCCGCCGGCGACCCCTTCGCCCTCGACGCCTACGTCGCCGCGTGCGAGGCGGTGGCCCGGCGGGGCGGCGACGCCGGTGATCTTCCCCTCCCACGGCCTCAACGCCCTCGACGACGACGGGTGGGTCGAGGCCCTCGGTGCCCTCGGCGCCGACGGTCGACCGCTTCATCGGCTTCGAGCTGGGACCGATGTTCGTGCCCTACGGCCGCATCCCGTCCCTCGACGCCTACCGGGGGCTGCTCGGCATCCCCCAGTGCATCGGGGCCAAGCACTCCTCCCTCAGCCGGCAGGCTGGAGTGGGACCGCCTGGCCGTCCGCGACGAGCTGCGGCCCGACTTCCACGTGCTCACCGGCAACGACCTGGCCATCGACATGGTCGATGTACGGGTCGGACTACCTGCTGGGCCTGTCGACCTTCGCCCCCGAGGCCTTCGCCGCCCGCGACCGCATGTGGGCCGACGGCGATCCCGGCTTCCACGAGCTCAACGACCTGCTGCAGTACCTGGGCCAGTTCACCTTCCGCGCCCCGGTGCCCGGCCTACCGCCACGACGCGGCCATGGCCTTCGTGCTGCGGGGCTGGGCCACGCAGCGACGTCACCCCGCCGGGCGTGCCCCGCCGTCCCGAGGCCGACCGGGCCGTGCTGGCCGACATCCTCGAGCGGCTGGAGGCGCTGGCGTGAGCGCCCGGCTGACCCAGGTCAAGAAGCTGGACACCCTCGACGACCTGCGGGCCCACCTCGACGCGCTCGGGGTCGAGCTGCCGGTGGCCGACGAGGTCGAGCCCGACGGGGTCCTCTCCACCCCGGTCGAGGTGCGCGACGGCTCGCGCCGGCACGCTCACCGATGCCCAACCGCTTCGCGGTGCTGCCCATGGAGGGGTGGGACGGCACCACCGACGGCCGTCCCACCGACCTGGTGCGCCGCCGGTGGGGCCGCTTCGGCGCCAGCGGCTGCGGCCTGGTGTGGGGCGAGGCCACCGCGGTGCGCCCCGACGGCCGGGCCAACCCCCACCAGCTGGTGCTCGGACGAGACGACCGTCGACGACGCTGGCCGCGCTCCGCGGCCTGCTCGCCCCCGACCAGGTGGCCGGCGCTGCAGCTGACCCACTCCGGGCGGTGGAGCCGGCCCGAGGGCGAGCCCGGCGCCCCGCACCGCCTACCCCCACCCCGTGCTCGACGGGCGGGTGGGCGTCGACGCCGCGGCCGTGCTCTCCGACGACGAGCTCGACGAGCTGGTCGAGGCCTACGTGGCCGCCGCCGTGCTGGCCCAGCAGGCCGGGTTCGCCTTCGTCGACGTGAAGCACTGCCACGGCTACCTGCTCCACGAGCTGCTGAGCGCCCACGACCGGCCGGGGCCCTACGGCGGCGACCTGGCCGGGCGCACCCACTTCCTGCGCTCGGTGGTCGCCGGCATCCGCGACCGGGCCCCGGGCCTCGCCGTCGCCGTGCGCCTCTCGGTGTTCGACCTCATGCCCTTCCCCGCCGGGCGCCGACGGGGTCGGCGAGCCCGACGGCGACGGCGCCCGTACCGCTTCGCCTTCGGCGGCGACGGCACCGGGCTGGGCATCGACCTGGCCGAGACCCACGCCCTGCTCGACGTGGTCGAGGAGCTGGGCATCGGCCTGGTCAGCACCACCGCCGGCAGCCCGTACTACAACCCCCACGTCCAGCGCCCGGCCTACTTCCCGCCCTCCGACGGCTACCAGCCGCCGGAGGACCCGCTGGTGGGCGTGGCCCGCCAGGTGGCCGCCACCGCCGAGGTCACCGCCCGCCACCCCGGGCTCGCCGTCGTCGGCGGCGGCCTGTCCTACCTGCAGCAGTGGCTGCCCCACGTGGCCCAGGCCGTGGTGGCCTCCGGCGGCGCCGACCTGGTCGGCCTGGGCCGGATGGTGCTGTCCTACCCGGACCTGGCCGCCGACGTGCTCGCCGGTCGACCCCTGCAGACCCGCCTGGTGTGCCGGACCTTCAGCGACTGCACCACCGCCCCCCGCAACGGGCTGGTGTCGGGCTGCTTCCCGCTCGACCCCTTCTACAAGGACCACCCCCAGCGGGTGGAGCTGACCCGGGCCAAGAAGGAGGCCCGCGACCGCTGAGCCCGCTCGGGCCTCGACCGGCGCTGTGACCGATGCCCCACTCGCGCGTGATCCCGGCGGCCCGGATGTTACCGTCGGTTACAGCGATGGTGCGCCCGCACGCACGGCGACCGAGGAGCCACCCGTGAGCACCGCCACCCCGCCCTGGACCGCCCGGCCCGCCCGCCGGTGAGGGCCCGGCGCATCTCCTTCGACCACCCGGCAGAGGGCCTCAGCCGCCACTTCATGGGCGACGACCTGGTGATGAGCCACGTCGTGGCCGTGCTCTCGGCCCTGTTCCCCGAGGGCGAGGACTTCTTCGTCCGCATCGGTCCGCCACTACCGAGACGAGATCGACGACCCCGAGCTGAAGAGCGAGGTGGCCGGCTTCATCGGCCAGGAGGCCACCCACGGCCGGGAGCACCGCACCTTCAACGAGCGCCTGGCCGACCTCGGATTCCCCACCCGCCTCATCGACCGCTCCACCGGTGCCCGGCTGCGGTTCAACGAGAAGGTGCTGCCGCCCCACGTGCAGCTGGCCATCACCGCCGCCCTCGAGCACTACACCGCGACCCTCGCCGAGGTGCTGCTGGAGGACCCAGCAGCCCGGGCCGCCTTCGGCGACAGCGACGAGGTCCGCAACCTCCTGCTCTGGCACGCCATCGAGGAGAGCGAGCACAAGGCCGTCGCCTTCGACGTCTACCAGGCGGTGTGCGGCGACCCGAAGGTGCGGGCCCGGGTGATGGACCTCATCACCGTCGGCTTCATCGGCACCAGCGTGGCCTTCACCGCCCTGTCGCTGGTGATGGACCCCGCCTCCCGCGACCTGCGTCGCCTGGGCCGGAGCCTGGCCGAGGTGCGGCGGTCGCCGTGGCTCACCAGGGCCGTGCGCCGTCGCATCCGCGACTACAACCGGCCCGACTTCCACCCCGACGACCACGACGCCACCGCCCTGCTGGCCGAGTGGCGCGAGCGCCTCTTCGGCACCGAGGGCGAGCTGGTCGACCACCTCCAGGAGCGCCGGGCCGGCTGAGCCCTCGGCCGCCGGTCGACCGCCCGTCGCGGGGCGGGGGCGACTGCGTACCCTCCCCTCCATGTCCGGTCCCGTCGCGCGTCGCCCTGGCCCTGGGCAGCGGCGGGGCCCGGGGGTACGCCCACATCGGCGCCATCGAGGTCCTCGAGGAGCGGGGCGCCGAGATCACCACCATCGCCGGGTCGTCGATGGGATCCCTGGTGGGCGCCCTGCGCGCCGCCGACCGCCTGCCGGCCTACACCGAGTGGGTCACCGGGCTGCGCCAGCGCGACGTGGTGCGCCTGCTCGACCCCTCGCTGTCGGCCCCGGGCGTCATACGGGGCGAGAAGATCGTGGCCCGGGTCCGCGAGCTGCTCGAGGATGCGTCGATCGAGGACCTCCCGATCCCGTTCACCGCGGTCGCCACCGACCTCCTCGCCGGCAAGGAGGTGTGGTTCCAGCGGGGGCCGGTGCACGCTGCCATCCGGGCGTCCATCGCCATCCCCGGCGTCATCACCCCCGTGGTGCTCAACGGCCGCCTCCTCGCCGACGGCGGGCTGATGAACCCGGTCCCCATCGCCCCCACCTCGGCCTCGGGCGCCGACCTCACCGTCGCCGTGTCGCTCGAGGGTGACTCCCGGCTCGACCCGGAGGGCCCGGCCGTGCAGGAGACGGCGGAGTCCCGACCGGCCGAGGAGTGGATCGACCGCTTCCGCGCCACCGCCTCCCACCTCCTCGACCGCGATGCCGTGCGCAGCATCATGGCCCGCTTCGGCGGGGGCGACGGCGACGAGGCCGAGGTCGACGACGGCGTCCCCGAGGACCTCGTGGAGGAGGTCTTCGGGCCCCTCCCGGCGGGCCTGGGCAAGTTCGACATGATGAGCCAGTCGATCGACGCCATGCAGTCCCTGCTGGTGCGCTACCGCCTGGCCGGGTACCCGCCCGACGTCCTGGTGTCGGTGCCCAAGGACGCCTGCCGCAGCCTCGACTTCCACCGGGCCGAGGAGATGCGGGCCCTCGGCCGGCGCCTCACCACCGAGGCCCTCGACGCCGCCGGCGTGCTGTCCGGGGAGCCCGACGAGTCGGCCGCCCCCACCGCCCCGTCGGACGACACCGACCTCGACGCCACCGGCTGAGCCGCACGGCCGACACCGCCCCGGCGGGACCCCCCCCATGTCGCGCCCCGCCCGTCTACGCTCGGCCCAGCCGACCAGGGTGGTGACCATGACCGGACGCGACACGACGACGAGCGCGAGGCCGGCGGTCGGCGCCGCCGGCTGGTCGGTCCGGGGCGTGGTGCTGGCAGCGCTGCTGCTCGGGGCCGCGGCCTGCTCCTCGCCCGAGGCCTCCGCGATCGTGAAGGACAGCGAGCCCGTCACGACCGAGGCCCCGACCACCGACCCGCCCCCCACGACCGAGTCGTCCACCACCGAGTCGTCCACCACGACCACCCCCGGCACCACCGACAGCGGACCGCCCAGCACCTCGGGCGCCACCATCCCCGGCGACGACTTCGGGTGCCCGGCGAGGGGCGACACCTCGCTCTTCCCCTGCGACGACGACGACCCGACCGACAACATCTGGCACGTGGGCAGCTGCCTCACCTACCTGGAGGACCAGGACGCCTACGGCGAGGCGGCCTGCGCCGGGGCCACCAACTTCATCAAGGAGCTGGCCCAGCCCCTGGGCGGCGCGGCCGGGGAGTGCTTCTTCGACCACGTGGCCACCGTCGAGCTCACCGACGAGGAGCTGCAGGTGTCGGGCCCCGACGGCGGCCCCGCCGCGGCCGGCAGCATCTGGTGCGTCTCCGACCCGTGACCTGAGCATCGGTGGGGCGGCCCGAGCCGATGCAGGGTCGACGGGCTGAGCGGAGCGTCGCCTCCGAACGGGGTCCGGCAGGTCGGCGGAGAGGGGCGGTGGCACCGGCTCGCGGCGTCGCCGCAGGGCGGGCGGCCGAGCAGGTCGCCACCGGGCTCCGTCGGCGCGGCGCGGTGCGGTGGTCAGGTGATCTCGGTGCCGTCGGGGCGGCGCACGTGGATGGTCCCGGTGGCGTCGCGCCACACCCGGTAGCCCTTCTCCTTGAGGTGGTTGTGCCTCCCGCAGCCGGGTCCCCCGTTGCCGGGGCAGGTACACCCTCCTCCGGATCCATCCGCCCGGGCGGACCAGGGGCGCAGGTGGTCGCACTGGCAGCGGGTCACGGGGGTGTGGCAGCCGGGCCAGTAGCAGGTGGTGGATCCGAGCTTGACGGCGAGGGCGGCGGCGCCGGTGAAGAGGCGCCGTCGGCGGCCCATGTCGACGACGACGCCGTCGGCGCCGATGACGACCCGGCGCACGTGGCCGACCAGGGCCCGGGCGACCGCGGCGGTGGCCTCGACAGGACGGCCGTCCAGCGTGGAGCACCGATACGACGATGTGGGGAACACGGAGAGGGCGTCGTCGACCGGGGTGGGGTCGAGGCCGGCCAGGCGGGCGGCGAGACGTTCGAAGGTGCGGTGGTCGATGACGATGTTGGTGACGACCTGGGAGCCGCCGGGGGCGTCGGCCCTCGCGGTGGCGGCTTGGTGGAAGATCTCCTCCAACGCGTCGAACCGGCGTTGGGCGTCGGTGCGGGGCAGGTGGGCGGGGGTGGCGGTGTCGCCATGGCGGGTGCGGGCGGTGTCCCAGTCGGCGAGGGTCTCGGCCTCGTAGAACGCGGTGAAGATGGTCTCCAGCTCGGCGCCGGCGAGTGATCCGCAGCGGCCAGCCAGCGTCCAGGATCGGTCGAAGCCTTGGAGGAGAGAGGCGTCGCGCTTGTGATGGCTCGACTGGTCGTCGTCGCGGGTGCCGTCCTGGTCGACGACGCGCACCCAGTCGTCGACCATGGCGTCGAAGGCCAGGTACTCGTTGGTCTCGGCCTCCGTGGCGAAGGAGGCCTCGTTGGCTTCGAGGGTGTCGGCGACGCGGGGGTTGGCGTGGGCTCGGGCGATGCGCTCGACCTGGCAGCCGCCGATGCGCCCTGCCGCGAACGCGGCGCGGACGGTGGGCAGGCGTCGGAGGGCCTTGGCGCACCGGGCCCGCCGGGCCGCCTCTGCGTTCGAGAGGTTGGCGACGTGGCGGACCATCACCTTGGCCGAGCGGTGCCCGTCGAGGACACAGGCCCCGGTGCGGTCGACCTCACCGAGCAGCTCGACCTGCAGGCTGCGGAGCCGCCGGGCCTGGGTCTCCAGCTCGGAGATCAGCCGCCGGGCGTCATCGGCGTCGTGGGGTGTGACCCCGGCGGTCTGGAGGGTGTCGAGCGCGACGGCGAGGGCGTCGATCGCCTCACCTGTCGTCGGGTCGAGCACTGCCTCCATGCCCCCACAGTACGCAGGGGGTGTGACAGCGAGACCGCCCGCAAACCCTTGCCCCACAACGTTTTCGGGTGGATCCGACCCGTCCCTCGGGAGCATCGACGGGAGGGGCTCAGTCCGGTGGTCGCTGCTTCCGGAAGGAGCGCTTGGCCGCGATCCCGTCGTCTCGGACCGTGAGGAAGTCGCACCCGCGGACGTCGAGGATCGACCCGTCGGCGAGGGTGGCGGTCAGCCTCCACTCTGAGACCCCGTCGTGGTCGGAGAGCACGGAGTGCCGGCCATCACCCCAGCGCGCATCGGGCATGGTGTCGAGCACCTCGGCGAACGCGGCGCGAACCGCCGCCCGCCCCTCGAAGCGTCGGCCCCAGGGTTCCGGTCCGCCAGACGCCTCGAACAGGCAGTCGTCGACGAACATCGCCATCAACCGGTCGAGGTCGTGGCTGTTCCAGGCATCGGTGTGCTCGATCAGGATGCGTTCCAGGTCGTCGCGCTCCACGTCGCACCTCCGAGGTGGGGGCCGCCAGCGTAGGACCACGCGACCGCTCCCTGCACCGGGTACGGCCCTCGCCGTGGCACGCGTTCCGCCCCGGCAACCGTCGCGACCATCCGCCGGGTGCCTGGGCCAGGCCCGGGCCGTGCGTCCGGGTCAGCTGGGGCCGGAGAAGCGGCCCTCGCGGCCGGTGTCGGGGCCGACGAGCGGCTCGTGGTCGTCCTCGTAGCGGGTGAGCTCGGCCCGGCCGACGACGTGCCAGTGGACCTCGTCGGGGCCGTCGGCCAGGCGCAGGGTGCGCTGCCCGGCGTACATGGCGGCCAGCGGCGTCCACTGCGAGATGCCGGTGGCCCCGTGGATCTGGATGGCCTCGTCGATGATCTGGCACACCCGCTCGGGGACCATGGCCTTCACCGCGCTGACCCAGATGCGGGCCTCGGCGTTGCCGGTGAGGTCCATGGCCCGCGCCGCCCGCAGGACCATGAGGCGCATGGCCTCGATCTCGATGCGGGCCTTGGCGATGACCTCGACGTTCTTGCCCAGCCGGGCCAGGGGCTTGCCGAAGGCCTCGCGGTTGAGGCCCCGGCGGACCATGAGCTCGAGGGCCCGCTCGGCCGCGCCGATGGAGCGCATGCAGTGGTGGATCCGGCCCGGACCGAGGCGCAGCTGGGAGATCTCGAAGCCCCGGCCCTCGCCCAGGAGCATGTTGGACGCCGGCACCCGCACGTCGGTGAAGCGCAGGTGCATGTGGCCGTGGGGGGCGTCGTCGGCGCCGAAGACGTGCATGGGGCCGAGGATCTCGACGCCGGGGGTGTCCATGGGCACGAGGATCTGCGACTGCTGGCGGTGGGGCGGGCCGTCGGGGTTGGTGCGGACCATGACGATCATGATCTTGCAGCGGGGGTCGCCGGCGCCGGAGATGTAGTACTTCTCGCCGTTGATGACCCACTCGTCGCCGTCGAGCACGGCGGTGGTGGCGATGTTGCGGGCGTCGGAGCTGGCCACGTCGGGCTCGGTCATGGCGAAGGCGGAGCGGATCTCGCCGGCCAGCAGCGGCTTCAGCCAGCTGCTCCTTCTGCTCCGGGGTGCCGACCCGCTCCAGCACCTCCATGTTGCCGGTGTCGGGGGCGCTGCAGTTGAGGCACTCCGAGGCCAGCGGGTTCTTGCCCAGCTCGGCCGCGATGTAGGCGTAGTCGAGGTTGGAGAGGCCCTCGCCGGTCTCGGCGTCGGGGAGGAAGAAGTTCCACAGGCCGTTGGCCTTGGCCTTGGCCTTCACCCCGTCGAGCAGCTCGAGCTGGCCCTCGCCGTAGCCCCAGTGGTCGGCCCGGCCCTCGCCGAGGCGGAAGAACTCCTCGGTGATGGGGTCGACCTCGTCGGCGATGAAGGCGACGACGGCCTCGTACAGCGGCACCGCCTGCTCGGACATGGACAGGTCGAGGGCGGCGTCGGTGGCCGAGCCGGAGTGCATGCCGGGAGCGGGCACGGGCATCTCTCTTCTGGTGGGGGAGGGGCGACCCCGAGGTTGGCACGTGCGACCGGGCCGCGCCTCCCCGGGTGGGAGCGGGGCCGGGCCCCGATCGCCCGTGTCGGGACGGCCGCCGGCGGGCACGCCGCCGGCGAGGTCCACGACGCGCCGGGGCTGGCCCACCGGTCGGCGTGGCCAGGCTCCTGCCCGGAGGGCACCGGCCCCCACACGCCACCGTCCGGCGTGGGCCAGACTCGGCCCGTCCGTCGCCGCCCCGAGGAGCCGCCGTGCCCACCGACCCCGCCACCGTCCCCACGGGCCCCAACCGCCGCATCGTGCTCCGCCGCCGGCCTGAGCGGCCTGCTGCGTCCCGACGACGTGGAGATGGTCACCGAGGACATCCCCGCGCTGGCCGAGGGCGAGGCCCTGATGCAGGCCGAGCTGCTGGGGATGGACGCCACCGTGCGCAGCTGGCTCAACGAGGGCGAGGGCTACCTGCCGGCGGTGGAGATCGGCGAGGTGGTGCGCTGCTCGGGCATCGGGCGCATCGTCGCCACCCGCAGCCCGGCCTTCGAGGTGGGCGACATCGCCTACTCGCTGCCCGGCATGCAGGACTACGCCATCGTCCGCGACGACTTCTTCACCTCGAAGCTGCCGCCGGGCACCGAGCTGGCCCCCATGCTGTCGGTGTACGGCGCCACCGGGCTGGCCGCCTACGTGGGGCTCATCGAGGTCGGTCGGGTGCGCGACGGCGAGACGGTCGTGGTGTCGGCCGCGGCGGGGGCCACCGGGTCCCTGGTGGGCCAGATCGCCAAGCGCATGGGGCTGCCGGGTGGTGGGGGTGGCCGGGACGCCCGAGAAGTGCCGGTTCGTGGTGGACGAGCTGGGCTTCGACGCCTGCATCGACCACCGTCGCGACGACCTGCGGGCGGCGTTGGAGGAGCACTGCCCCGAGCGGGTCGACGTCTACTTCGACAACGTGGGCGGGCCGGTGCTCGACGCCGTGCTCGGCCGCCTGGCCCAGAACGGGCGGGTGGCCCTGTGCGGCGCCATCTCCGTCTACAACGAGCACCGACAAGCCCCCCGGGCCGGCGAACTACCTGGAGCTCATCAACCGGCGGGGCACCATGCAGGGCTTCATCGCCCTCGACCACTGGGACCGGTTCCCGGAGATCCGCGAGACGCTGCGCTCCTGGGTCGAGGACGGGTCGCTCCGCCACGTCGAGCACACCTTCGAGGGCCTGGGCTCGGCGGTCGAGGCGCTCAACGCACTGTTCACCGGGGCCAACACCGGCAAGGTCGTGGTGCGGGTCGCCGGGTGACCGGGCGGGTCACCTGGTGGGTGCGTGGGGCAGGTCCAGGTTCCACCACAGGAAGTTCGTGGTCTGGTCGAGGATCTCGCTGGCGGTGCTCGCCGTAGGGCACGTGGCCGGCGCCCTCCCACAGGTCGAGCTCGATCACCAGGCCCGCTGCTCGGCCACGGTCACCGTGTTCTCGACCCACGCGTAGGGGGACGACCTGGTCGGCACTGCCGTGGAAGAGCAGCGCGGCGGCTCGCCGGCGGTTCGGCGAGGTGAGGATGCTCGACCCCGAGAGGGACACGGCGGCGCTGCACCGTGGACGACACGCCCGGGGTGCCGGAGGTGCCCGGCGTCGTCGGGGCTGTAGCCGACGTTGAGGGCGGTGATGGCCCCGGCCGACTGACCCGGCCACGGCGATGCGGGTGGGGTCGATGCCGTAGTCGGCAGCGTGGGCCCGGAGGAACCGGACCGCGGCCTGGGCGTCGTGCTTGGCGTCGCGGATGGCGGTGAGGCAGCTGGTCGTGACGCTGCCGGCGCTGCACCCGGTGGCGGGCAGGCGGTACTCGATCGACGCCGTGACGTAGCCCTTCGGGCGAACACCGTGGCCTCCTCGACGATGTCGGGTCGAGTTCCGGGTGCCGGCCGAGAAGCCGCCGCCGTGGACCCAGACGACGGCGGGCCGGTGGGCGTGGGTGTCGCCCTCGGGCCGGTACAGGTCGAGGAGGAGGTCCTGGCGTGGTCCCTCGCTGGTCGACGGCGCTGCCGTAGGTGACGGGCCCGGTCTTGGTCACCGAGGGGAACACCGGTCGCGGTAGCGGAGGGGTGCGGGCCCCGCCGGTGGGGTGAGGCGGAGCTCGCAGCCGGCGAGGAGCAGGGCGGCGACGGCGAGCAGGCCGAGGACGAGCGGGCGGGCGCGACGCAGCGCGGCGTGGTGTGGCATGGGTCCCCCAGGGGTGGCTGACCCCGTTCTAGTCGTCGGTCGGTGGCGACGGGCGGGTGCGCGCCGGACCGGCGACGCGACCGACCTCGTCGGCGCCGTCGCTCAGCTGGTCGGGGCGTGGGGCAGGTCCAGGTTCCACCACAGGAAGTTGGTGGTCTGGTCGAGGATCTCCTGGCGGTGGGCGCCGTAGGGCACGTGGCCGGCGCCCTGCCAGGTGGTGAGCTCGGCCACCAGCCCGGCCCTTCGCCTCCCGCACGGTGTCCTGGGCCCACTGGTAGGGGACCAGGCCGTCGGAGGTGCCGTGGAACAGCAGGGCGGGGCCTCCCCGCGGTCGGGGCGGGTGATCAGCCGGGCGCCGGAGAGCGAGATGGCGGCCTGGACGCGGGAGGACACGCCCGGCGTGCCCGAGGTGCCGACCTCGTTCGGGCTGTAGCCGACGTTGAGGGCGGTGATGGCCCCGGCCGACGAGCCGCCGACGGCGATGCGGCCGGGGTCGATGCCGTAGTCGGCGGCGTGGGCCCGGAGGAACCGGACCGCGGCCTGGGCGTCGTGCTGGGCGTCGACGATGCCCTGGACGCAGCTGGCGGTCACGTTGCCCACGCACCCGGTGGTGGCCAGGCGGTAGTCGATGGAGGCGGTGACGTAGCCCTTGCGGGCGAAGGTGGTGGCCTCCTCCACGATCTCGGCGAGGTCCGGCTGCCCTGGGAGAAGCCGCCGCCGTGGATCCAGATGACCACCGGGCGGTGGGTGTGGGTGTCGCCCTGGGGCCGGTAGAGGTCGAGGAGCAGGTCCTGCGGGTGCCCCGCTGGTCGACCGCGCTGCCGTAGGTGACGCCGTCGGTCTTGACGACCGAGGAGAAGACGAGGTCGCGGTAGCGCAGGGGGGCGGCACCCTCGGGTGGGGTGCGGCTGAGGGCACAGCCCGACGAGGCGAGGACGAGCAGGGCCGCGACCACGCCGACGACCAGACGTCGGCGCGAGGGACGGAGTGGGTCAGGCACACTCTGTCCATCGATCTGGTGGGGTGCGGCGTGGGCGGGCATGGGTCCCCCGGGGTCGGTGCGGTGCCGACGGTCTAGTGCCTGCCGGGCCGCAGGGACAGGGCAACCGGCAGGGAGCGGCAGGGGGCGGGCCGGTAGGTTCGGCCCATGGCTGAAGCACCCGAGACCCCCGTCGACGTCAAGCCCCGCAGCCGCGACGTCACCGACGGCATCCAGAAGGCCCCGGCCCGGGCGATGCTCCGCGCCGTGGGCATGGGCGACGACGACTGGGACAAGCCCCAGGTGGGCATCGCCTCGTCGTGGAACGAGATCACGCCCTGCAACGTGACCCTCAAGGCGCTGGCCGAGCAGAGCAAGGCCGGGGTGCGCGAGGCCGGCGGCTGGCCCATGGAGTTCGGCACCATCACCGTCAGCGACGGCATCAGCATGGGCCACGAGGGCATGCGGGCCTCGCTCGTGAGCCGCGAGGTCATCACCGACTCGGTGGAGACGGTCATGCACGCCGAGCGCCTCGACGGCTTCGTCGGCCTGGCCGGCTGCGACAAGAGCATCCCGGCCATGCTCATGGCCTCGGCCCGGCTCGACCTGCCGAGCGTGCTCATCTACAACGGCAGCATCCTCCCGGGTCAGTACGACGGTCGGGCCCTCGACATCACCAGCGTGTTCGAGGCCGTGGGCGCCTACGCCAGCGGGGCCATCACCGAGGAGGAGCTGTCCCAGGTCGAGCGCCACGCCTGTCCCGGCGAGGGCGCCTGCGGGGGCATGTTCACGGCCAACACCATGAGCAGCATCGGCGAGGCCATCGGCATGTCGCTGCCGGGCTCGGCCTCGCCCCCCGCCATCGACGCCCGCCGCCACGACGACGCCCGTCGGGCCGGTGCCGCGGTGGTCGAGATGCTGCGCCTCGGCATCACCCCCCGCATGGTGATGACCCACGACGCCTTCGAGAACGCCATCGCCGTCACCTCCGCCCTGGGCGGCTCGACCAACGCGGTGCTCCACCTGCTGGCCATCGCCAACGAGGCCGAGGTCGACCTGCACCTCGACGACTTCAACCGCATCGCGGCCAAGGTCCCCCACCTGGCCGACATGAAGCCCGGCGGCAAGTTCCACATGAGCGACCTCGACGCGGTCGGCGGCGTCCCGGTCGTGATGAAGATGCTGCTCGACGCCGGCGTCCTCCACGGCGACGCCCTCACCGTCACCGGCAAGACGGTGGCCGAGAACCTGGCCGAGCATCGACCCGCCCGCCCCCGACGGCGTGGTGGTCCACCCCGTCGAGGCGCCCATCCACCCCGAGGGCGGGCCTCAACATCCTCACCGGCACCCTCGCCCCGCAGGGCTCGGTGGTGAAGGTGGCCGGCCTGTCCGACGAGCAGATGCACTTCGAGGGCGCGGCCCGGGTGTTCGACGGCGAGGACGCAGCCATGGCTGCCATCCTCGAGGGCTCCATCACCCCCGGCACGGTGCTCGTCATCCGCTACGAGGGCCCCAAGGGCGGGCCCGGCATGCGCGAGATGCTGGCCATCACCGGTGCCCTCAAGGGCGCGGGCCGGGGCTCGGACTGCGCCCTCATCACCGACGGCCGCTTCAGCGGCGGCACCTGGGGGTTCTGCATCGGCCACGTCGCCCCCGAGGCGGTCGACGGCGGGCCCATCGCCCTCGTGGCCGACGGCGACCAGATCCTCATCGACGTCCACGAGCTGCGCCTCGACCTCCAGGTCGACGAGGCCGAGCTCGACCGGCGCCGCCAGGGCCTGTCGCACCCGGCCCCCCGCTACACCCGGGGCGTGCTGGCCAAGTACGCCCGGCTGGTGCAGGGCGCCGAGACCGGCGCCATCACCAACCCCCGCTAGGTCGCGCCCGGTCGGTCAGCCGCCGGGCCCGTCGTCGGGTCCGGCCCCCTCGGACGCGGGGCTGCCGCTGCTGCGGGGCGCCTCGTCGCGGGGGTCGCGGATCACCTCGCGGTCGATGCGGACGTCGGGCCGGTCGACCCCCTCCACCACGATCGAGTCGATGGCCTCGAGGACCCGGTCCTCGGTGTCGAAGTAGAGCACCGAGAGGGTGAGCGGCACCGGCTCGTCCTGCTGGAGCGAGCGCAGCCCGGCCCCGCCGGTGGACCCCTCGACCTGGAGGAGGGTGTCGTCGCCCAGGTGCTCGATGGCCTGGCGGTGGGTGTGGCCCGCCAGGACCACCGGCACCGCCCCACCGAGGTCCGCCGCGGTGCGGGGGTCGTGGGTGAGGACCACGTCGACGGGGGGACCGGTCACGGCGTCGAGGTCCTCGCGCACGGTGGCGGCGAAGCCGTCGGCCACCTGGTGCTCATCGTCGCCGCTGCCCTCGCGGCTCTTGTCGGGTGTGAAGCGCGGGTCGCCGACGCCCCAGAAGCGGAGGCCGCCGACGGTCGCGGTGCTGTCCTCCAGGACCACCGCTCCGGGTTGGTCGGCCACCGCCGCGGCCGTGAGCCGCGAGTCGTGGTTGCCCCGGACGTAGAGGTAGGGGACGGTGACGTCGCCCACCTGGTCGACGAAGCGCGACTCGAAGCTGGTGCCCCAGTCGTTGATGTCGCCGGTGTCGACGACGACGTCGATGCCGAACTGGTCGACGATCTGGTCGATGAGGGTGAAGGCCTGGGGGTTGAGGTGCAGGTCGCTCACGTGCAGGACCCGGGTGGTGGTGCTGTCGGGCCGGAACGAGCGGACGCCCTCACCCGCCTGGTAGAGGACGGCCACGTTCTCGACCAGCGCGGCCAGCTGGGCGCTGTAGTCGTCGAAGCGGGCCACCACGTCCCGGGCGTCGCCCACCGCCTCGGGGGCCAGGCTCAGCAGGCCCGAGTAGCGGGGCTCGGCCACCGACTCCGGGCGCCAGGTCGCCGCGGCCACGCCCATGCCGCCGGCCAGCAGCAGGGCCGACGTGAGCCCGCCGATGGCGACCTCCCGGGGCCGGAACCGGCGCAGGGCGGTCAGCGCCGCGCCACCCAGGCCGGCCACCACGAGGGTGCGCACCGCCAGCCCCTGCACCGCCCGGCGGACCTGGGCGTCGACGTCGTCCTCCAGCGACGCCAGCAGCTCGGGGTCCTCGGCGATGCGCCGGGCCTCGTCCTCGCGCAGCTCGTCGATGCGCAGGTCGAGCCCCACCGGGCCGTCGTGGGAGTCGAGGGAGATGGTCCCGAGCGGCGCCAGCTGGACGTCGGTGCCCCCGTGCAGGGTCGGCCGCAACGAGAAGGTGCCGTCGAACGGGCCGATGTGGGCCGGCGTGTCGCCCCACACGGCGACGGCCACCGTGGCCCCGACCAGGGAGACGGCCACGGTGGCCAGCACCCGGAGGGTCGCCCGGACCAGCCGCTGGGTGCGGGGAGACGCCCACGGCCGGTGCCAGCCGCGCGCCCGGCGGGGTCCGGGCGCGCCGGCACGAGGGTCGCCGCCGACGGCGTCGTCGGCCTCGCCCACCCCCGCCCGGTGCGGTGACGGTCCCGGTGCCACCGCTCCTTCCTATCGCCACCGCCGGGCGGTGCGGTGGCGGCCAGCAGGGTCGGGACCTCCGAGGGCCCGGGCACCCGCCCGCCGACCCGGCTCAGGCCCCGAGCGCGACGATGCGTTGCTGGACGAAGGCCACCAGGCCGGCATCGGAGAGCTCGGCGCCGACCTCGACCGAGGCCGCGAACGCGGCGGCACCCAGCGCGGCGCGGACCTCGTCCACCGCGCTCGGCGAGGTCCTCTGCATCGCTCGGCTCGAAGGGGAGGGCGGTGGTCGCCCCCGACCGGCTGAGCGCACCGTGGAGCACGGCCGCGGCGCGGTGGTCGCCGAGGCGGACGAGCAGGCCGAAGACCCGGCGGAGCGACAAGCGGAGGTTGGCCCAGTCGCCGCCCCGGTACCACGTGTCGACCACCCGGCCCGAGCCGGTCAGCGCGGTGCGCAGGTCGCCGCTCGCGGGCCTCGAGCCACCACACCTCCGTCTCCGCGAAGGCCTCGACCCAGCGGTTGCCGGCGGACGCGGGCGCGCCCCGCCGCGTCGCGCAGGAGGCGGAGGCTCTCGTCGGGATCGGTGCCCTCCAGGGCCAGGCCCAGGGCGTAGCTGGCCTGGGCGAGGGCGGTGGGCGATCCGCTGACCCGGGCCGTGGCCTGGGCCTCCCCGGCGAGGATCGCTCCCTGGACCGTGCGGCCGACGCTGGTCTCGGCGACCGAGCGCATGTAGACGGCGTGGGCCAGGCGCGGCCGGCGAGCCCCGTCCGGGCGGAGGTCACCATGCGGTCCATCCAGCCGAGCGCCTCCTCGGTGCGGCCCAGGTAGAAGAGCGAGTTGCCGAGGGCCCGCTCGGCCAGACCGCTGCTGTCGGACATCGGGCCCGACGCGCCGACCACCCTCAGCCCCACGTCGATGCTCGCGTCCAGGTCGCCCCGCACGAAGTGGCCGTAGCTGACGACGGCCGCGACCACCGGCCACTGCGGGTGGGTGGTGGCGCCAGGCAGCTCGAGGCTGGTCGCGGCCCAGGTCGTGAGCTCGTAGCGGATGTGGCGGAAGGCGAACTCCCGCAGGCCGGCGACGAGGCGGAGGGCGGCGTCGACGTCCCCGGTGCGCACGGCACGACCGTGGGCCCGTCGGAGGTCGTCGAAGTCGGCCTCGAGGCGCCGGGACCACGACCTCCTCGTCGGGCCCGCCCGAGGCCCTGGCTCGCCCGCTCCACGTGGTCGGTGGACCAGCGGAGGTGGGCCTCGGCCACCGCCTCGGCCTCCCCCTCCTCGTCGAGGCGCTCCCGCCCGAACTCCCGGAGGGTCTCGAGCAGCTGGTACCGGCCACCGTCGGAGACCACCTGGACCATCGAGCGGTCGACCAGCCCCGACAGCGCCTCCACCACGTCGAGGCCCACCCCCTCCTCCGGCGGGCGCTCCGCACACGGCCAGCCGCGGCCTCGAGGTCGAAGGCCCCGGCGAAGGCCGAGAGCCGGGCGAAGAGCAGCTGCTCGGCCCGTCCGAGGTGGGCGTAGGACCAGGCGATGGTGTCCCGGAGCGTCCGGTGCCGGGGGTCCGCCGAGCGCATGCTCGCGTCGAGGACCGTCGTGGGGCCGTCGAGGCGGCCGAGGATGGTCTCCGGCGACAGCGAGCGGAACCGGGCGGCCACCAGCTCGAGGGCGAGCGGGAGTCCGTCGAGGCGACGGCAGATCTCCACGATGACCGGCAGGTTGGTCGGGGTGAGGGCGAAGTCGGGCACGGCGGCACCGACCCGTGCGACCAGGAGGGCCACGGCCGGGACCTCGGCCGACGGCCTGCGGTCCCGCCCCCTCCTGTGGTGCGGTCGTGAGCGGGGAGACGGTGAGGACCACCTCGCCCGGCAGGCCCAGGGCCTCGCGGGACGTGGCCAGCACGTGGACGCGCGGGCACTGCAGCCGGATGCGGTCGACCAGGGGCACCAGGTCGTCCAGCACGTGCTCGCAGCTGTCGAGGACCACCAGCTGGTGCCGCCGGGAGAGGGCTGCCACCAGCGCGTCGTCCATCGCGAGCTGCGGGTGGGGTTGGACGTCCAGCGCGGTCGCCACCGCGTCGAGCAGGGCGGCCGGGTCGGTGACCGCGGCCAGCTCCACGACCGCGACCCCATCGCCGAGCCCCGACGCCCCCGCAGCCACCCGCCGCGCCAGGCGTGTCTTGCCCACCCCGCCCGGGCCGACCAGCGTCACCAGGGCGTCGTCGGCCACGGCCCGGCCGATGCGGGCCAGCTCCTCGTCTCGGCCCACCAGCGGGGTCGGGTCGTCGATGACCGGTGCCGACCGGGCCGGCACGGTCGGCCGCTCGTCCGGGGCGTCGGAGCGTCGGGTCGTCCGCCAGGACCTGGGCCTCCAGGTCCACCAAGGCGGGCGACGGGTCGAGGCCCATGCCGTCGCGCAGCAGCACGCGGAAGTCGCTGGCGGCCCGCAGGGCATCGGCCTGACGTCCGTCGCGGTGGAGGGCGAGCACCAGCTGGCGCACGAACCGCTCGCGGAACCGGTTGGCCGTCGTCAGGCCCTCGAGGTCGCCGATCAGGGCGGGGTCGGGTCCGGCGGCCAGCCGGCACTCGATCCAGTCCTCGGTGGTGGCGGTGCGCAGCTCGTCGAGGCGGGCGGCCTCGGCCCGCAGCCACTCGTCGTCCAGCTCGCCGAAGGCCGGGCCCCGCCAGAGGTCGAGGGCCTCGACCGTGGAGGGCGGCGGCCCGGACCGGGTCGGGGTCCTCCCGGGCCCTGCGGGTCAGGCGGGCGAAGCGGTCGGCGTCGAGCGCGCCGTCGGGGAGGTCGAGCCGGTAGCCGCCGTCGAGCGCGGCGATCGTCCCTTCGGGAGCCAGCAGTCGACGGGCCCGGGACATGTGGCTCTGCAGGGTGGCCACCGCGGCGTCGGGTCGTGGGTCGCCCCACAGGGCGGCGCACAGGCGGTCGGCCGACACCACCTCGCCGCGCGCTGCGGTCAGCAGGGCGAGCGACGAGGCGCAGGGTGGGGCTGGGCGGCCGGAGGTGGGGCGGGCGGCCTCTCGACGGCCACCGGACCGAGGATCCTCACGGTCAGCGCCACTCCGCCCATCTTGGCGCCCGCCCTTGCAGTCCGCTGCAAGGACGCCGTGGACGCGACGTCCCGCCGGGTCGGCGGGGACCGACAGGGCCGGGGGCGCACGGTGGACCTCGAAGCCATCGACCACAGGAGATCCACCATGCCGTTCGTGAACGTGAAGCTCGATCAAGGGCGTGTTCAGCCCGGACGAGAAGAAGGAGATGATCGGGAAGCTGACCGAGACCATGGTCGGCATCGAGGGTGAGGCCATGCGCGGCGTCACCTGGGTGACCATCGAGGAGGTCGACAGCGGTGACTGGGGCATCGGCGGCCAGTGCCCTCAGCACCCAGGACGTGAAGGACCTCCAGGCCGGCGCCCGGGCTGACCCCGGCGGGGCGCGGCCTCGGGCTGCGCTCCGCCGCCCCGCGGCCCCCGCCGGGTCAGCCCGGACGGGCCGTGGCGAGGTGCTCCGCCACGGCGTCGGCGGACTCGGGCACGTCGACCTCGGTCGCCTCGTGCGGCGGGCGGACGACGCCTCCGCGTCCCGGGGACGGCCCTCGGTCCCGGCGCCGATCGGTCCCGGGGCGGGCGGTGGACGTGGACGTCCGCCCGGCGGACGGGGACCGAGACGTCACCCGACGGCCACCGCACCGACACCGGGGCTGCCGTAGGTTCGCAGTCCATGCGGAACCCGGCCTCGCTCCCGCCCGACCCCGACCTGGTGCCCCCCGGTGGTCGACGCCCTGTGCCAGCCCGGACCTGGCGCCCATCGTCGACCTGGTGGTCACCGCCGACGCCGGCGGGCTACGAGGCCCGGGCCGTCGACGGCCGGGTCCGCTTCACCCGCGCCGACGAGGGCCACGGCTGGGCCTTCACCGTCACCGAGGTCGAGGGCCGCAACCCCCTGGCCGACCAGGCCACCGACCGCTTCGCCGGCCTGGAGGACGAGCGGGCCCACCCCCACCCGGACCGCACCACCACCAGCTACCCCCACGCCTACGAGATGGTGGCCCAGGTGTTCGACGCGCCGGCCGCCCCCGACGTCATCTGCCAGCACACCGCGGCCCACAACTGGGAGGACCAGGGCGGGCGAGCGGGGCGAGCACGGCTCGCATGGGCGTGGTCCAGGCCCGGGCCCCGTTCATCCTGGCCGGCAGGGGCGTGGCCCGCCGGGGCATCGTGGCCGACTCGGCCAAGCTGGTCGACGTCGCCCCCACCGTCGCCGCCCTCATGGGCGTGGCCCCGCACCCCGAGGGCGTCGGCCTCAACGGCCGGCGCCGCGCCGACGCCCTGCTGCGCCGCCAGGACGGCGAGGTCCGCACCGACCTGCTCGACCCGCGGGACGGCCCGCCCGCGCCACGTCGTCGGGTTCCTGTTCGACGGGTGCAACCCCAACGTGCTCCACGACGCGGTGGCGGCCGGCGAGGCGCCCAACGTCGCCCGCCTGATCGAGATGGGCACCAGCCTGGGCCACGGCGCCTTCGCCTCGGCGCCCAGCGTGACCCTGGCCAACCACACGACGATCCTCACCGGCGCCCACCCCGGCCACCACGGGGTGCTCAACAACGCCTGGTACGACCGGGCCGCGCGGCCAGCAGGTGATCACCAACTCCCCGGCCACCTGGCCCTGGGCCATGGAGCACGCTGTCACCCGAGGTGGAGACGCTCCACCACGCCATCCGGCGGACCTGGCCCGACGCCTTCACCCTGGCCGCCAACGAGCCCTGCGACGCCGGCGCCGACTTCGGCACCTTCCACATCCTGCGGGCCGGCGAGCTGCCCGACCGGCCGCCCGGCCCCGACGACCTGCCCTTCGCCACCGAGCGCTTCGTCCGGCCCGAGAAGAGCTACCGCACCGTCGTCGCGGATCGACCACACCGGCATGGAGATCGCCCTCGGCGTCTGGGGCGACGGCTACCAGGGCGCGCCGCTACCCCCGGCCCCGGTTCACGTGGGTGAACTTCTCCCTCACCGACGCCGCCTTCCACCACGGCGGGCCCTACTCCGACATCGCCCGGGCCTCGATCCGCGACACCGACGCCCGCATGGGCCAGGTGCTCGACGCGGTCGAGCGGGCCGGGGCCTTCGACGACACCGCCTTCCTCGCTGGTCGCCGACCACGGCATGGAGGACTCCGACCCGGCGGTCACCGGCGACTGGGGCCCGGCCCTGGCCGACCTGGGCGTGCCGCTGCGGGACGAGGCCTACATGTGGATCTACACCGGGCGTGGCCTGAGGCCGGCGGGTGACGCCCGCCCCGACGGCTCCGGCGGCCGTCGTCGTGCCCCGAGCGGGAGAGGCTGGACGATCGATGGCCGAGCGAACATGTGTTCCCATCTCGGGTACGGTGCCGGGATGGGACGACGGGCCGACCCGGCCAAGGTGCGCGAGGCGCGGCTGTGGGGGGCGGTGGCCCGCCTGCGCGACGTGTGGGTCGGCGATGCCGACCAGGCCGCCCGCCTGCGGCGCGAGTGGCCGGGCCTGGCCGAGGTGATCGACCGCCTGGTCGACCTGGTCCGCTGGGACCGCGGCTGAGCCGGTCACGTCCGTAGACCGTCCGGTCAGGCCCCGCCCCGTGCGGGCGCGCGCGGGGAGACGGCCTCGCTGCACCGGGCGCAGGTCCCTGCCGCCCAGGGGGTGAAGGAGCGGCTGACCGGGGTCGGGCGACCATCGCCTCGCTCGGTGCACTGGGCGACGGCGTCCTCGGGGTCGAGGGCGTGGATGTCGCCCACGGGCAGCATCCGCCGGCTGCGGTCGCCGTCGTCGACCTTGTGGTCGACCGGCGTCCAGTCCGCGGCGCCCACGACGAAGGAGGCGACCGGCATCGGCTTCCTCCTCGGTGGTGTGTCCCCTCCGCCTACCCCGTCGGGCCGCCGCTCAACCGCCGCCGCCGCGTCGGGTACCGTCCGCCGCGATGGGACAGCGCCGCGACGTGGGAGGCCCCGACCGAGGACGAGCTGGAGGCCCTCGACGCCCTGGGGGCCAAGGGGGAGTGGGACCTCCAGGGCCGGACCCTGAAGCTGACCAACCTCGACAAGGTGCTGTTCCCGCCGGGCGCGACGACGGCGAGCCCGCTGACCAAGCGGGACCTGATCCGCTACCACGCCTGCATCGCGCCCGGCGATGCTGCCCTACCTGGCCGGGCGGGCGGTGAACTCCAACCGGTTCCCCAACGGCGTCGACCAGCCCGGGTTCTGGCACAAGGCCGTGCCCAGCCACGCCCCGGACTGGATCACGACCTGGCGCTACCCCGACGCCCGGCCCGACGACACCGCCCAGACCTACATCGTCCCCGACAGCCCGGCCACCCTGGCCTGGTTGGCCAACTACGGGGCGGTCGAGCTCAACCCCTGGAACTCCCGCACCGACGTCGTGGCGGGAGCCGGCCTGGGCCTACATCGACCTCGACCCGGGGCCGGACACCGACTTCGACGACATCGTGGTCCTGGCCCGGCTGCACAAGGTGGTGCTCGACGCCCTGGAGGTGCGGGCCGGGGCCAAGGTCACCGGCAAGCGGGGCATCCAGATCTGGGTGCCGGTCGGCGCCGGGGCTACACCTTCGAGGACACCCGGGGCTGGGTGGAGGCGATCTCCCGGGCCGTCGGGCAAGACCGTGCCCGAGATGGTGAGCTGGGCCTGGGCCAAGCGGGAGCGGGGCGGCAAGGCCCGCCTCGACTTCACCCAGAACGCGGTGAACAAGACCCTCGTGGGCCCGTTCAGCGCCCGCCCGGCGCCGGGGGCGCCGGTGTCGGTCCCCATCGAGTGGGACGAGCTCGACGACCCCGACCTGACCCCGGACCGCTGGACCATCCGCACCGTCCTCGACCGCCTGGCCGAGGTCGGCGACCCGCTCCGGGACCTCGTCGACGTCGCCCAGGACCTCCCCGAGATCTGACGCCGAACCGGTCAGTGATCCCGGCGCCCTGGCACCCGGATCCCGTACCACTTCGCTCCTCTGGTCCCACGGAGCAGGCTGGTGCCGGGCGGTCGACGATCCGACTCGACACCAACGGCGCGCTCACCGCCGCCCTCGCCCTCTACCGCTCGACCGGCTACGTGGAGGTGGCGCCGTTCAACGACGAGCCCCACGCCGACCACTGGTTCGAGAAGGCCCTCGGGGAGCGAGGGACAGGGACCTGATGTGGGCTCAGCTGGGCCGGGGGCGAACTCCTCGGGCTCGCCCACGGGCTCGCCGTCCTCGCTCACGTGCGATGCGGTAGGCTCGCCCGTCCGGTTCACGCCGGCCCAGTCGTGGGCGGCCTCCTCGCTCACCAGCGGCGGCGAGGGTCGCCGGGCTCGGTCTCGACCTTGTAGCTCGTGGTCATGCGGCTCGAGCCTACGGACGCGCCGGACCGGATGGACAGAGTGGGCCTGGCCCACCCTGTCCGGCGGTCGGGCGGCCGGCAACCTGCGACGCTGGTCGGGCAAGACCGCTGGCGCACGTCGCAGGTTCGGCTCATCGAGCCGTGGGCCGCCTCAGGGCGTGGAGGCGGCCGGAGGACTCCACGGCGGCGCGCAGGCGGGCGGCGACCGCCGGGGTGAGGGCCGAGGCGTCGGCCCGCCAGCGCCAGGAGGCGCCGGCGGTGCCGGGGAGGTTCATGCGGGCCTCGGAGCCGAGGCCGAGCACGTCCTGGAGCGGCACCACGGCCAGCTCGGCGGGGGAGGACAGGGCCAGGCGCACCAGCGTCCACCACGGCTCGGGCTCGACCACGTCGGCGTCGGTCGGGCGGCGTCGAGCGACCGCGGCCTGCACCGACGGACGGCACGGCCTCCCACCAGCCCCGGGCGGTGTCGTTGTCGTGGGTGCCGGAGTAGCAGACCTGGTGGACGGTGGTGGGCCGAGGGGTGGTGCGGCGACGGCGGCCCGCCGGGCGGGGCGTCGAAGCCGAACTGGAGCACGACCATGCCCGGGGAACCCGAGGCCGTCGCGGAGGCGCTCCACCGGCGGGGTGATGACGCCCAGGTCCTCGGCGATCACCGGGCAGCGGCCCGAGCGCGGCCGTGGCGGCGTCGAACACGGCCCGACCCGGGCCGCGCACCCACCGGCCCTCGATGGCGGTGGGCGAGGTCTCGGGCACCTCCCAGTAGGCGGTGAAGCCCCGGAAGTGGTCGATGCGGGTGAGGTCGACCAGCTCGAAGGTGCGGCGCAGGCGGTCGACCCACCAGCGGTACCGGCGGCGCCGGAGGGCGGGCCAGTCGTAGAGCGGGTTGCCCCAACGCTGGCCGGTGGCGCTGAAGGCGTCGGGCGGGACGCCGGCGACGACGCCGTCGCGGAACAGCTCCGGGTGGGCCCGGTGGTCGACGCTGCCGGCGGCCACGTAGATGGGCACGTCGCCGATGAGCCGGACGCCCCGCTCGGCGGCGTGGGCCCGCAGCGCACCCCACTCCCGGTCGAAGCGCACCTGGTCGCGCACGGCCTCCCGGCCCCCGGCGTGGGCCTCCCACTCCGCCAGCCAGCGGCCCGGCCCGAGCCCGGAGGGCGTCCTCCTCGTCGACCGACACCGGGGCGTCGGGCCGCTCCAGCAGCCCGGGCCAGCCGGCGAAGGCCGACGCCGACCGGTAGGGGGACCCGTGCTCGTCGGGCGGGCCCAGGGGCAGGACCTGCCACCACGACGCCCCGGCGGCGGCCAACCAGTCCACGAACCGCCGGGCCCCGTCGCCCAGGCGGCCCCCGGGCACCGATGTGACATGTGCCAGCACCCCCGCCGAGCGGCCCCCGGCGAAGCCCGCAGGCCCAGCGCTGGCCCCGTTCTGTGGCACGGACGCCGAGGTCAGCGGGTCGGTCGGCGAGATCAGGCGGCTGCATAGGTGGTGATCGCTCGGGTAAGGCGTCAGGGTGGAGGACGTGCCGGACCCAGCCAACACCACCATGCCCGCGCGCATCCTGATCCAGCACCCGACCCCCCTGGTCGACTGCGGGCGCTACCCGTCCAAGGCCACCGTCGGGCGCACCGTGGAGGTGGGCGCCGACATCTTCCGCGACGGCCACGAGGTCCTGCGGGCCGTGGTCCGCTGGAGGGGTCCGGGCGACGCCGAGTGGTCGGCCGGCTCACCGCTGCGCCACGTCGACGCCGAGGTGAAGGGCGTCCGCTGGGAGGGTGCCTTCACCGTCGACCGGCCCGGCCGCTGGGCCTGGACCGTCGACGCCTGGGCCGACGACCTCGCCTCCTGGCGGGTCGAGGTGGAGCGCAAGGTCGCGGCCGCGCAGGCCGACCTGGGCGGCGAGCTGTCCGAGGGCGCCCTGCTGCTGGCCGCCGCAGCCGAGCGGGCCGACCGCGGCCCGCGCCCGCGACGACGCCGGCGTGCTCCGGGCCGCGGCGGCCGACCGCCGGCGACGCCGCCGCGCCCCGACCGGGCCCGGGTCGCGGCCGCCCTCGGCGCCGACGTGGTGGCCGCCGCCGACCGCCACCCCGACCGCTCCCGCGTGGCCCGCCTCGACCCCGTCGTCGAGGTCGACGTCGACCCCGTCCGCGGGGCGTTCGGCGTCCTGGTACGAGATGTTCCCCCGCTCCTGGGGCGGCTTCGACGGCGTGCGGGCCCAGCTGCCCGGCCCTGGCCGAGCTGGGCTTCGACGTCGTCTACCTCCCGCCGATCCACCCCATCGGGGTCACCAACCGCAAGGGTCGCAACAACAGCACCGAGGCCGGTCCCGACGACCCCGGCAGCCCCTGGGCCGTCGGCGGGCGTGGAGGGCGGCCACACCGCCCTGCACCCCGACCTGGGCGACGATGCCGCCTTCGACGCCATGGTGGCCGAGGCCCGCCGCCTCGACATCGACATCGCCCTCGACTTCGCCATCCAGTGCTCGGCCGACCACCCCTGGCTCACCGAGCACCCCGAGTGGTTCAACCGGCGGCCCGACGGGACGCTCAAGTACGCCGAGAACCCGCCCAAGAAGTACCAGGACATCTACAACGTCAACTTCGACTGCGACGACTGGCAGGGCCTGTGGGAGGCGCTGCGCGACGTCGTCCTGCACTGGGTCGGTCGCGGCGTCCGGGTGTTCCGGGTCGACAACCCCCACACCAAGCCGGTGCCGTTCTGGGAGTGGCTCATCCGCACGGTGCGGGCCGACCACCCCGACGTGGTGTTCCTGGCCGAGGCCTTCACCCACCGGGCCATGATGCGCGACCCTGGCCAAGGCCGGCTTCAACCAGAGCTACACCTACTTCACCTGGAAGCACGCGGCCTGGGAGCTCACCGAGTACCTCACCGAGCTGGCCCACGGACCGGAGCGGCACTACTTCCGGCCCAACCTCTTCGTGAACACGCCCGACATCCTCACCGCCGAGCTGGCCGAGGGCGGTCCCCCGACGTTCGTGAGCCGCCTGGTCCTGGCCGCCACGCTGTCGCCCAGCTACGGGATCTACTCCGGCTACGAGCACTTCGAGCGCACCCCGGTGGTCCCCGGCTCCGAGGAGTACCTCGACAGCGAGAAGTACGAGGCCAAGGAGCGCGCCCTCGACGGGCCGCTGCTCCCGCTCGTCGGCCGCCTCAACGCCATCCGCCGCTCCGAGCCCGCCCTCCAGGTGCTCGAGGGGCTCACCTTCCTCGACACCGAGAACCCCGCCATCCTCGCCTACGCCAAGCAGAACGGGAGCAGCACCGTCATCACCGCCGTGTCCCTCGACCCCGAGCACGCCCAGGAGGGGGTGGTCGTGGTCCCCGCCGACCTGGGCCTGCCCCCGTCCTTCTCCGCCCACGACCTGCTGTCCGACGAGACGTGGACCTGGCGCCTGGGCCGCAACTACGTGCGCCTGGTGCCCTTCGACGCCGCCGCCCACGTGCTCCGGGTCGAGACCCGATGAGCGAGGACCTCGCACCAGACCGCCCGGGACACCGCCACCCACTGGTTCGAGGCCAACCCGCTCTGGTTCAAGACGGCCGTCTTCTACGAGATCCACATCCGGGGCTTCTACGACGGCAACAACGACGGCTCGGGCGACTTCCGGGGCCTGACCGAGAAGCTCGACTACCTCCAGTGGCTGGGCGTCGACTGCATCTGGCTGCTGCCCACCTACCCGTCGCCCCTGCGCGACGGCGGCTACGACATCGCCGACTACTACGGCGTCCACCCCGACTACGGCACCCTCGACGACGTCAAGGCGTTCCTGGCCGCGGCCCACGAGCGCGGCATCCGGGTCATCACCGACCTGGTCGTGAACCACACCTCCAGCGAGCACCCGTGGTTCCAGGAGTCCCGCTCGGACCCCGACAGCGCCCAAGCGGGACTGGTACGTCTGGTCCGACGACGCCGGACCGCTACGCCGACGCCCGGATCATCTTCACCGACACCGAGACGTCCAACTGGACCTGGGACCCGGAGGCCGGGGCCTACTTCTGGCACCGCTTCTTCAGCCACCAGCCCGACCTCAACTACGAGAACCCCGACGTGCAGGAGGCGATGCTCGACGTCCTGCGCTTCTGGCTCGACCTCGGCCTCGACGGGTTCCGCCTCGACGCCGTGCCCTACCTCTACGAGGAGGAGGGCACCGACTGCGAGAACCTGCCCCGCACCCACGAGTTCCTGAAGCGGATCCGGGCCACGGTCGACGCCGAGTACCCGGACCGGGTGCTGCTGGCCGAGGCCAACCAGTGGCCCGAGGACGTGGTCGCCTACTTCGGCGACGGCGACGAGTGCCACATGGCGTTCCACTTCCCGGTGATGCCCCGCATGTTCATGGCCCTGCGGCGGGAGGACTCGGCGCCCATGCTCGAGATCCTCGACCGCACCCCGGACATCCCCGAGAACTGCCAGTGGGGCCTGTTCCTCCGCAACCACGACGAGCTCACCCTGGAGATGGTCACCGACGACGAGCGGGACTACATGTACGCGGAGTACGCCAAGGACCCGCGGATGAAGATCAACGTGGGCATCCGGCGCCGGCTGGCGCCGCTGCTCGACGGGGCCCGGGCCGACGTGGAGCTGATGCACGCCATCCTCTTCTCCCTGCCGGGCTCGCCGATCCTCTACTACGGCGACGAGATCGCCATGGGCGACAACGTCTACCTGGGCGACCGCGACAGCGTCCGCACGCCGATGCAGTGGACCGGCGACCGCAACGGCGGCTTCAGCCGGGCCGACTTCGCCGCCCTCTACGCCCCGCCGCTGATGGACCCCGTCTACGGCTTCCAGGCCGTGAACGTGGAGGCCCAGCTGCGCACCCCCAGCAGCCTGCTGCGCTGGGTCCAGCGCTTCGTGGCCCTGCGCAAGGAGCACCCGGTGTTCGGCCTCGGCACCTACGAGCCGCTGCACACCTCCAACGGCAAGATCTTCGCGGTGCTGCGCACCTACGAGGACGACGTCGTGCTCTGCGTGCACAACATGGCCCGCTCGGCCCAGGCCGTCGAGCTCGACCTGTCGGCCTTCGAGGGCCGCTGGCCCGAGGAGATGTTCGGCCGCACCCGGTTCCCCCGCATCGGCCAGCTGCCCTACCTGCTCACCCTCGGGACCCCGGGGCTTCTTCTGGTTCCGCCTGGCCGAGGAGGCCGAGCCCGACTCCCGCTTCGACGCCGCCCTCACCACCGCCCCCCACCCGATCACGGAGGTGGGACCATGACCGGCATCGCCACCGCCCTCGCCTCCCTCGACCTCGACGCCCTCACCGAGTGGGTCACCGCCCAGCGCTGGTTCTCGGCCAAGTCCCGCGAGGTCACCGTCGACGTCCGCCACGCCATGGTCCTCGACGAGGACGCCGGGCTGGGGCTGGTCGTGGCCGAGGCCAAGGCCGCGGCCGGCACCCACGAGCTGTTCCAGCTCCTGGTCGGAGCCGACGGCGACGACCTCACGCTACGAGGCCCTGGCCGACCCGGCCCGCGGCGCGGCCCTGGCCCGCCTCCTGGCCGACGGCACCCGCATCGACGACGTCGCCGGCGAGGTGGCCTTCCACTGGATCGCGGCGCGGCCCCGCCCTGGCCGACCCGCCCGACGGTGCGCATGCTCGGCGCCGAGCAGTCCAACTCCTCGGTGGTCATCGACGACGCCGTGGTCCTCAAGGTCTTCCGCCACCTGGAGCCGGGGGAGAACCCGGAGCTGGAGATGCTGCAGTTCCTGTCCGGCCACGGCTTCGACGACGTGCCCGACCTGCTGGGCTGGTACGAGCTCTCCGGCGACCTGCTCGACGCCACCCTCGGCGTGGCCCAGGGCTTCCTCGCCGGCGCGACCAACGGCTGGGACCTGGCCCTCGACGAGCTGGGCTCGGGCGCCACCGACCGCCTCACCCCGGGGCTGCGCGACCTCGGCGCGGTGGTGGGGGAGATGCACGCGGTGCTGGGCTCGGACGTCACCGACCCGGACTTCGCCCCCGAGACCCCGGGCGACGAGGCCCTGCCCCTGTTCATGGCCACCGTCGACGAGGAGATCGAGCACGTCTTCTCGGCCCTGCCCGACCACGAGGTCTTCGCCCCCATCGCCGGACGGGGCGACGAGCTGCGCGACCAGCTGCGGCGCATGTCCCAGGGCGGCTCCGTGGGCCAGGTCATCCGCCACCACGGCGACCTCCACCTGGGCCAGACGATGCAGGGAGGCGGACGATGGACGGTGCTGGACTTCGAGGGCGAGCCCAGTCGGCCCTTGCTGGAGCGGCGGCGCAAGCGCTCGCCGCTGCGCGACGTGGCCGGGATGCTGCGCTCGTTCGCCTACGCCGCCTCCGCCGCCGAGCGGGGTGGGGCCGAGGTGCCCGACGGGCTGGGAGGACGACGCCCGGGCCGCCTTCCTGGACGGCTACCACGCGACGGTCGACGCCGGCCTGCTGCCGGCGGGCGACGCCGCGGTGGCCCAGGTGCTGGCCCTCTTCGAGCTGGAGAAGGCCGTCTACGAGCTGCGCTACGAGATCGACAACCGCCCGGAGTGGGCCGCCATCCCGGTGGCCGGCATCGCCCGGCTGATGGAGGTGGAGGCGTGACCCCCGCGCGCGACCGACCCGACGCCACACCCCCGAAGCCAGGCCAAGGCCCCGAAGGCGGGCAAGGCCCCGAAGGCGGGCAAGGCCCCGAAGCAGGCCAAGTCCTCGAAGGCGGCCAAGGCCCCCAAGGCGGGCAAGGCCCCGAAGGCGGGGACGGCTCCCCAGCCGGAGACGCCCGCCGAGGCCGCCGACGGTGGAGGAGCCGGCCGCAGCCGGGCGCATCACCCCCACCATCGGCGAGCTCGACCTCCACCTGCTGGGCGAGGGTCGCCACCTGCGCCTCCACGACCACCTCGGCGCCCACGTCGTCACCGTCGACGGCGAGCGGGGCACGTCGTTCTCGGTGTGGGCCCCGGAGGCGGCCGGTGTCAGCGTGGTCGGCGACTTCGACGGCTGGGACCCCGACGCCCACCCGATGCGCAGCCTCGGGTCCTCGGGCGTGTGGGAGCTGTTCGTCCCCGGCGTGGGCGACGGCGCCACCTACAAGTTCGCCGATCCGCTCGCAGTCCGGCGAGGTCACCCAGCACGCCGACCCCCTGGCCCGCCGGGCCGAGGTCCCGCCGGCCACCGCCTCGATCGTCCACCAGCCGGGCTACGAGTGGTCCGACGAGGGCTGGGTCGAGCGCCGACGGGCCGGCCACCCGTGGACCGAGCCCATGAGCATCTACGAGGTGCACGTGGGCTCGTGGCGGCGCGACCCGTCGCGCCCCGACGAGCAGCTCGTCCTACGCCGAGCTGGCCGACGAGCTGGCCGCCTACGTCACCGACATGGGCTTCACCCACGTCGAGCTGCTGCCGGTGATGCAGCACCCCTTCAGCGGGTCGTGGGGCTACCAGGTCACGTCGTTCTACGCCCCTGCCTCGGTGTGGGGGACGCCCGAGGCGTTCCAGACCCTCGTCGACCGCCTCCACGCCCACGGCATCGGCGTGCTGCTCGACTGGGTGCCGGCCCACTTCCCCCGCGACGAGTGGGCCCTGGCCCGCTTCGACGGCTCCGCCCTCTACGAGCACGCCGACCCCCGACGGGGCTCGCACCCCGACTGGGGCACGCTCGTGTTCAACCACGGGCGCCACGAGGTCCTCAGCTTCCTGCTGGCCAACGCCCTGTTCTGGCTCCAGGACATGCACGCCGACGGCCTCCGCGTCGATGCGGTGGCCTCCATGCTCTACCTCGACTACTCCCGCCAGCCCGGGGAGTGGGTGCCCAACGAGCACGGCGGGCGCGAGGACCTCGAGGCGGTGGCGTTCCTCCAGGAGCTCAACCGGGTCGTCCACGCCGAGGAGCCCGGCACCGTGTCGGTGGCCGAGGAGTCCACCGCCTGGCCCGGCGTGTCGCGCCCCACCGACCAGGGCGGCCTGGGGTTCGGGTTCAAGTGGAACATGGGCTGGATGCACGACACCCTCGGCTACTTCAGCCGGGAGCCGGCGCACCGCAAGTACCACCACGGCGAGCTCACCTTCTCGCTCGTCTACGCCTTCACCGAGAGCTTCGTGCTGCCCCTCAGCCACGACGAGGTGGTGCACGGCAAGCGGTCGCTGCTGGAGAAGATGCCCGGCGACCGCTGGCAGCGCTTCGCCAACCTGCGGGCCCTCTACGGCTACATGTGGGCCCACCCGGGCAAGAAGCTCCTCTTCATGGGGGGCGAGATCGCCCAGGAGCGGGAGTGGAGCGAGGCGCGCAGCCTCGACTGGCACCTGCTGGAGGACCCGGCCCACGGCGGCGTGCAGTCGCTGGTCCGCGACCTCAACCACACCTACCGGCGCACACCCGGCCCTGTGGGAGGTCGACTTCGACCCCGCCGGGTTCTCCTGGATCGAGGCCGACGACGCCGACCGCAACGTGGTGGCCTTCGCCCGCCACGGCGCCGACGGCACCCCGCCGCTGGTGTGCGTGGCCAACCTGTCGCCGGTGCCCCGCCACGAGCACCGCATCGGCTTCCCGTCGGCCGGGCGCTGGGACGAGGTCCTCAACACCGACGCCGGCGTCTACGGCGGCTCCAACGTCGGCAACCTGGGCGGTGTCGAGGCCGAGGCCGTGCCGTCCCACGGCCAGCCCGCCTCCGCCGAGCTCGTCCTCCCGCCCCTGGCCGTCGCTGTGGTTCACCCCCGCCGAGGCCCCCGCGTGACCCCCCCAGCTCTGTACGGAACCACGCCACATGCGGCCACTTCCGGACAAGGTTCGCGAGGGCACCGCGTGACCCGCCACAGCTCTGTACGGAACCGCGCCACATGCGGCCACTTCCGGACAAGGTCCGGGAGGGGGCGGGTGAGCGAGCCGTACCCGTGGGAGCGGCCCATGGGGGCGACGCCGGACCTGGGCGGGACGACGTTCCGGGCCTGGGCGCCCGACGCGGCCGAGGTCGCGGTGCGCCTGGCCGACGGCGACCACCCGCTGCAGCCCGTGGGCCACGGCGTGTGGGAGGCGACCCTGGCCGAGGCCGCAGGGCGGCGACGACTACCGGTTCGTGCTCGACGGCACCGCCTGGCCCGACCCCCACAGCCGCTGGCAGCCCGAGGGCCTCCGGGGCCCGTCGCGCGTGGTCGACCCGGCCGACATGGCCTGGACCGACGACGGGTGGGAGCCGCCCGCCCTCGAGGAGCTGGTGCTCTACGAGCTCCACGTCGGCACCTTCAGCGCCGAGGGCACCTTCGACGGCGCCATCCCGCACCTGGCCGAGCTGGCCGACGTGGGCATCACCGCCATCGAGCTCATGCCCGTGGCCGAGTTCCCCGGGACCCGGGGCTGGGGCTACGACGGCGTGTTCCTCGGCGCCGCCCAGTCGTCCTACGGCGGGCCCCACGGCCTGGCCCGGCTGGTCGACGCGGCCCACGCCGCCGGGCCTGGCCGTGGTCCTCGACGTGGTCCACAACCACCTCGGGCCCACCGGTGCCGACGCCGTCACCGCCTACGGGCCCGTCTTCACCGACACCTACAGCACGCCGTGGGGCGCGGCCCTCAACTACGACGACGCCCTCTCCGACCCCGTGCGGGAGTGGGTGCTCCAGAGCGTGGGCTGGTGGCTCGGACCCCTGCACCTCGACGGCCTGCGCCTCGACGCGGTGCACGCCCTGTTCGACCGCAGCGCCACCCACCTGGTCGCCGCGGTGGCCGACCGGGCCCACCGCACCCGACCCGGCGCGCTGGTGATCGCCGAGAGCGGGCTCAACGACCCCAAGGTGATCCGCCCGCCCGCGCAGGGCGGCTGGGGGTGCGACGCCCAGTGGGCCGACGACCTCCACCACGCCCTGCGGGTGCTGCTCACCGGCGACGCCGACGGCTACTACGCCGACTTCGGCACCGTGGCCGACCTGGCCAAGGCCCTGCACCGCCCCTTCGTGCACGACGGCCAGTGGTCCGGCGTGCGGCGCCGCCGCTTCGGCGCCCCGGCCGACGACCGCCCGCCGGAGCAGTTCGTGGTGTTCACCCAGGACCACGACCAGGTGGGCAACCGGGCCCTGGGCGACCGGCCGCCGGCCGAGACCCGCCCCCTCGCCGCCCTGCTCACGCTGCTCTCGCCGTTCACGCCCATGCTGTTCCAGGGCGAGGAGTACGGCGAGGACGCGCCCTTCCAGTTCTTCACCGACCACATCGACCCGGCCATCGCCGAGGCCACCCGGCAGGGCCGGCGCCGCGAGTTCGCCGCCTTCGCCGCCTTCTCGGGCGAGGAGGTGCCCGACCCCCAGGACCCGGCCACCTTCGAGCGCTCCAAGCTCACCCGCCGGGAGGACCCCCACCTGGCCGCGCTCTACCGCACCCTGCTGCGCACCCGGGGCGACCTGCCGCCGGGCGACGCCGAGGTCACCTTCGACGAGGACGCCCGCTGGCTGCGGATGCGCCGGGGCCCCTACGAGGTGGTGGCCAACCTGTCCCGCGACCGACGAGGCCACCGTGGCCGACGACGCCCACCCAGGAGGTGGCGGTGCCCACCCACCCGACGGTCGCGCTGGCTCGACGGCCGGCTGACCCTGCCCGCCCTGGGCGGGGCCCTGCTGCGCGAGGCTGAGCCGCATGACCGAGGTGTGGCCCGGTGCGCCCTTCCCCCTGGGCGCCACCTGGGACGGCGAGGGGGTCAACTTCTCGCTGTTCAGCGAGAACGCGACGCGCGTCGAGCTGTGCCTGTTCGCCCCCGACGGCACCGAGGAGCGCCTCGAGCTGGCCGAGCGCACCAACCTGCACTGGCACGGCTACGTGCCCGGTTGCGGCCCGGGCACCCGCTACGGCTACCGGGTCCACGGGCCCTACACGCCCGAGGACGGCCTCCGCTTCAACCCGTCCAAGCTGCTGATCGACCCCTACGCCAAGGCCATCGAGGGCGGCGTCGACCCCGACGCGGCCAACGTGCTGCCCTACGTCCCCGACGGAACCGACACCGCCGACCTCGAGCCCGACGACGAGGACGACGCCGACGCCATCCCCAAGTCGCTGGTGATCGACCCCACCTTCGACTGGGAGGACGACCGCCGGCCCCGGCGCCCGTGGAACGAGACGGTGATCTACGAGGCCCACGTCAAGGGCTTCACCCAGACGCACCCCGACGTCCGGGAGGACCTGCGGGGCACCTACGGCGGCCTGGCCTCGGAGGCGGCCATCGCCCACCTCACCGGCCTGGGCGTCACCGCGGTGGAGCTGCTGCCCATCCACCACAGCATCGACGAGAGCTTCCTCCACGAGAAGGGCCTGTCGAACTACTGGGGCTACAGCTCCATCGGCTACCTCGCGCCCCACGCCGGCTACGCCGCCACGGGCTCCGAGGGCGAGCAGATCCGCGAGTTCAAGGGCATGGTCAAGGCCCTCCACCGGGCCGGCATCGAGGTCATCCTCGACGTCGTCTACAACCACACCGCGGAGGGCAACCACCTGGGCCCGATGCTCTCGTTCAAGGGGGTCGACAACACCTCGTACTACCGGCTGGTGCCCGACGACCCCCGCTACTACATGGACTTCACGGGGACGGGGAACTCGCTCAACCCGGTGAACCCCACCGTGCTGCGGCTCATCATGGACTCGCTGCGGTACTGGGTGATCGAGTGCCACGTCGACGGCTTCCGCTTCGACCTGGCCAGCGCCCTGGCCCGCGAGCTCTACGACGTCGACCGGCTGTCGGCCTTCTTCGACGTGATCCACCAGGACCCGGTGCTCTCCCAGGTGAAGCTGATCGCCGAGCCGTGGGACGTCGGCCCCGGCGGCTACCAGGTGGGCAACTTCCCGGTGCTGTGGACCGAGTGGAACGGCATGTACCGCGACACCATGCGGGACTTCTGGCGGGGCGAGTCCGGCGTGAGCGACTTCGCCTCCCGCCTCACCGGCTCCAGCGACCTCTACGAGTCCGACGGCCGCTCGCCGGTCGCCTCCATCAACTTCATCACCGCCCACGACGGGTTCACCCTGGCCGACCTCACCAGCCACGACCACAAGCACAACGAGGACAACCTGGAGGACAACCAGGACGGCACCGACGACAACCGGTCGTGGAACTGCGGGGTCGAGGGCCCGACCGACGACCCCGAGGTGCTGGCCCTGCGGGCCCGGCAGCGCCGCAACCTGATGACCACCCTGCTGGTGAGCCAGGGCGTGCCCATGCTCCTGGGCGGCGACGAGTCGTGCCGGACCCAGGGCGGCAACAACAACGCCTGGTGCCAGGACAACGAGATCTCCTGGTTCTCGTGGGACCTCGACGAGCGACGCCCGGGAGATGTACGAGTTCACCCGGCGCCTCATCCGGCTGCGCCGCGACCACCGGGTGTTCCGCCGCCGGCACTTCCTCCAGGGCGACACCCGCGACAGCGCCGTGCTCCCCGACGCCTGGTGGTTCCGCCCCGACGGCCGGCGCATGACCACCCGCGACTGGGACCAGCCCGACGGCCACACCGTGGGCCTGTTCCTCAACGGCGAGCAGTTCCCCTACCGCGACGAGCGGGGCCGGCCGGATCGTCGACGACTCGTTCCTGCTGCTGTTCAACGCCCACCACGACGACGTCGACTTCGTGCTGCCGGCCCGGCGCTTCGGCACCTCGTGGGCGGTCGAGCTGACCACCGTCGACCCCGACGGTCGAGCCCGGCGCCTGGACCGTGCCGACCCGGGGCACCGTCACCGCCGAGGCCCGCTCCGTCACCATCCTGCGCCGGGTCGGCCCCCGAGCGCCGTGGCTGACGCGGCCCGGGCCGGCCGGGCCGCCCCTCGTCGCCACCTACCGGGTCCAGCTCACCCCGGACCTCGACCTGGTCGCCCTGCGCGCCCTGGTGCCCTACCTGCGCGACCTCGGCATCTCCCACCTCTACCTGTCGCCGGTGCTCACCGCCCGCACCGGGTCCACCCACGGCTACGACCAGGTCGACCCCACCCGGGTGAGCGAGGCGCTGGGCGGTGAGGAGGCCCTGCGGGCCCTGGCCGCCGAGGGGCATGGGCCTGGTGCTCGACATCGTCCCCAACCACATGGGCACCGGCGACGAGAACCCCTGGTGGACCGATCCCGACCAGCGGGCCCGGTTCTTCGACCTCGACCCGGAGACCGGGCGGTGGCGTCGGTTCTTCGACGTCGACGACCTGGCCGCCCTCCGCCAGGAGGACGAGGAGGTCTTCACCGCGACCCACGCCAAGGTGCGCGAGCTGCTGGCCGACGGCACCGTGGCCGGCGTGCGGGTCGACCACCCCGACGGCCTGGCCGACCCCGCCGGCTACCTGGCCCGCCTGGCCGAGGCCGCCCCGGGCGACGTGTGGGTGGAGAAGATCCTCCACACCGGCGAGGCCCTGCGGGACTGGCCGGTCTCGGGGACGGTGGGCTACGAGTTCCTGAACGACGTCACCGCCCTGTTCGTCGACCCCGCCGGCGAGGAGGCCCTCACCGCGCTGTGGCACGAGGTCTCCGGCGACACCCGGCCCTTCGCCGAGGTGGCGGCCGAGGCCGAGCGCGAGCAGGCGGCCACCACCTTCCGCCCCGAGGTCGAGCGCCTGGCCCGGGAGGCGGCGGCGTCAGGGCTCGACGACCTGGCCGACGTCGACGCCCTCACCGCCGCGGTCGCGTCGCTGCCGGTGTACCGCACCTACGTCGTGCCCGGTCGGGGCGAGGTGGCCGACGCCGACCGCGAGGCGGTGGCGGCGGCCGGGATCGACGGCCGCCTGGCCCGGGTCCTGCTGCTGGAGGAGCCCGGCCACGACGCCTTCGTCACCCGCTTCCAGCAGACCACCCCGGCGGTCACGGCCAAGGGGGTGGAGGACACCGCCTTCTACCGGTACCTCCGGCTCCTCGCCCTCAACGAGGTCGGCGGCGACCCGGCCCGCTTCGGGCTCGCCGTCGACGCCTTCCACGCAGGCCAACGCCGAGCGGGCCCGGCGCCACCCCCGCGAACCTGCTGGAGACCTCGACCCACGACACCAAGCGCTCGGCCGACGTGCGGGCCCGCCTGACCACGCTCGCCGGACGGGCGGAGGAGTGGGCCGACCACGTGCGGCGGTGGATGGAGCTCACCGCGCCCCTCGTGACCGACGACGGCCCCGACGACGCCGAGCGCTACCTCGTCCTCCAGACCCTCGTCGGGGCCTGGCCCATCGACGCCGAGCGCCTCGAGGAGTACCTGCGCAAGGCCCTGCGCGAGGCCAAGCGGACCACCAGCTGGGTCGAGCCCGACGAGGCCCGGGAGGCGGCCGTCATCGGCTTCGCCACCGACCTGCTCGACCGGCGGCCCTTCCTCGACGCCTTCCTGCCCTTCGCCGCCGAGGTCGCGGCGGAGGGCGCCGAGGTGGCCCGGGCCATGACCCTGCTCAAGCTCACCAGCCCCGGGCGTGCCCGACGTGTACCAGGGCGACGAGCTGGAGGACCTGTCCCTGGTGGACCCCGACAACCGCCGCCCGGTCGACTGGGAGCTCCGCCGGCGAGGCCCTGGCCGACCTGGACGCCGGGGCCGAGCCGACCGAGGCCACGGCCAAGCTCGACCTCGTGCGCCGGGTGCTGGCCCTCCGGGCCGAGCGCCCCGACGGCCTTCGCCGGTGCCTACCGCGCCCTCGACGCCGGGCCGGCGACCTGCGCCTTCACCCGGGGCGACGACGAGGTGCTGGTGGTGGTGGCCGTCCGCCCCCGCCTCGGCGGGGCGACCGTGACCCTGCCGTCGGGGACCTGGGCGCCCGTGGTGGGCCCCTCGTCGCAGGTCGGCGGGGGGGTGCCGCACCCGGTGGCGGCCCTGCTGGGCGGGCACAGGTGTGCGCTCTGGGTGGCGGAGACCGCCACGGAGCGGGCGGACTGAGCGACAAGCACCCGGAAGGGTGAATCTTTCGGGTGTTCACCCGAACGTGTCCGGGTAGGCCGCGTACCGATGACAACCACCGTCCCCGCCCGCCGCCGCCCCCGGACCGCCCGCTGCGACCTCGCCACCGCCCGCCGCACCGCCCCGGTGCCCAAGGGGGGAGGCGACGAGGGCGTCGTCGACGACGTCGACGCCGACGTGTGGGCCCTCCACGTCCGCTACCAGCGCACCCGCGCTCCCGAGGACCTGGCCGCGCTGGTCGAGGAGTACCGGGCCTACGCCGCCTCGCTGGCCCGACGCCTGTACCGCGAGGGCGTGCCCCTCGAGGATCTCCGCCAGGTCGCGCTGGAGGCCTTGGTCATGGCTCTCCAGCGCTTCGACTGCGAGCGGGGCATCCCCTTCTGCGGCTTCGCCACCCCCACCATCCTCGGCGCCCTCAAGCGCCACTACCGCGACCAGGGCTGGTCCATCCGGATCCCCCGGTCCCTGCAGGACCTGGCCGTGCCGGCCCGCGACGCGGCCGACCGCCTGGCCGCCGGCCTGGGGCGCACGCCCCGGCCCCAGGAGGTCGCCGACGAGATGGGCGTCGACCTCGCCACCCTGCGCCAGGTCGACGCGGCCACCCACGCCCGGCGCACCTCCTCGCTCGACGCCCCGCCTCGCGAGGGCGCGGCCCCCACCGAGGTGGGTGTGATCGACCGCGACCTGGACCTGATGGAGGACCTCACCGCGGTCACCGAAGCGATCCACATCCTCGACGACCGGAGTCGACAGGTGCTCTCGCTGTACTTCTTCGAGGAGCTCACCCAGACCGAGATCGCGGAGCGCTTCGACGTGAGCCAGATGCAGGTGTCGCGCTGGATCCGCAGCGCCCTCGACCGCCTGCGCTCCCACCTCGTGGCCGGCTGACCCCTTCCCCGGCGGCGCGGTGGGTGGCGGGGTCGGTCCCGCCGTCCCGGCTACCGCCGCGGTCGAGGCGGCGGGCTCGTCACGGCCAGCCCGCTCCTGCGTCCCGATCGGGGCGGAAGCCGTGGTCGATGCCCCAGAGGGCCGCCTGGGTGCGGCTGGTGACGTCGAGCTTCCGGTACAGCTTGCGGGTGTGGGTCTTGATCGAGTTGACGCTGAGGTACAGAGCTGCGGCGATGTCGGCGGTCGAGTGGCCCTGGGTGATGAGGGCCAAGACCTCGCTCTCCCGCTCGGTGAGGCCGAAGTCCCGGCCGGGCCAGCGCTTGGCGTCCTCGGAACGCTCGTCGGCCTGGGTGGCGCCTCGTCCCAGCTCGTGGGTGGCCACCACCCTCTCGCCGGCCCGGATGGCCTCGAGGGAGCGGGCCAGGACGTCGCCCGTGAGCCCCTTCGACAGGAAGCCGTCGGCCCCGGCGGCCAGGCTGCCGTCGATGAGGTCGTCGTTGTTGCCCCAGCTGTAGACAGCCACCTTCTCCACCAGCGGGTGCTCCCGGACCTCGCGGATCCGAGCCTCGCCGTCGAGGAGGGCGAAGCACTCCAGGAGGGCGACGTCGACGTCCTCCGCAGGGGTGCCGTGCTCGGTCCTCTCCACGATCCGGACCCTGTCGCCGTGCGGCGCCAAGAGCGCGGCGGTGCCCTGCACCACGACCTCGTAGTCGTCGATGACGACGACCCGGACCGGAGCTCGGGAGCCGTCGTCGTCGCTGCCGCTCATGGTCGACCCCGCCCGTCGGCGGGGCGGGGAGCCGAGAGGGAGGGGGCGCCCACCGGTGTCCTTGGGGCCGGGAGCGGCCGGGCGGGGGGTGATGTGCGCACGGGGTGCGTCCTCTCTGCGGTGTGCGGGGGCGCTAGCCCGCACGGCGCCCGCCGAAACGGACGCGACGCAGGCAGATCGGAGGGGTCGGATCAGGCGCGCTCGCCCGTCTCCTCCTTCGCCGCCGCCACCGCCTCCTCCTGCTGGGCCAGGGCGGACGCGGCCCGCTCCCGGGCGTCCCGGGCGCCGTCGCGCCGGCCCCGAGCCTCCTCCAGGGCAGCCGCCGCCGTCCGCTCCGCCTCCTCCGCAGACGCCAGTGCGCGGGCGGCCTCGTCGCGGGCCGTCGTCGCCTCCTCCAGGCGGCTGTGGGCGGCCGCCTCCCGCGCCGCGGCCTCCCGGTCGGCCTCCTCCCTCCATGCCGCGCCCCGCTCGGCCGCGGCCGCCTCCTCGGCGTCGTCGTCGGCGGTCGCCGACGGCGCGTCGGCGGAGGCCCGGGCTCGGCGCCGGCCCCCGGCGTCGGTCCGGCGCGCCCCGTCACTCGGTCGGGTCGGGCCCGACGGCCGCGCCGCCGGGGCAGAGGGGGCGCCCTCGCCCCGCCCGGCGGGAGCGGTGCCGGGAGCATCAGCGGATGGGGCCGTCGTCGCTGCGAGTCGTCCTCGCTTCGCTCGGACAGCCACGCCGTGCTTGCTTGGTCGGCCCCGCCTGTCGGCTCGGTCTCCGGGCACGGCGAGCAGCCGCCCCTCGGTCCACGCCGCCCGGGCATCGGGGTCGCCCAGGACCTGCCGGGCGGCGAGGGCCACGTCGGCGGAGCCGTCGGCCGCCGCCGCCACCTCGTCGAGCACCTCCCGCAGGGCGGCCATGGCGGGCCGCACCCGGCCACCCCGTCCGACCTGGGCCTGCTCCAGCGTCGTCGCCGCGGCCGCCGCCCGCTCGGCCAGGTCCGGGTCGGCCCGCTGGACCCCCAGGAGGTCCCACACCACCCGGAGCGGCTTGCGCACCTTCGCCAGGGCCGCCGCCTCCTCCCGGCGGCCGTCGGCCCGCAGGGCACGCGAGTGCGCCGTGCGGGTGGTGACGAAGCCGTCCGGCCCGGCCGCCAGGACCGCGGCCACCTCGTCGTCGGGCGCGTCGACCACGGCCCCAGCCTGCCCGACGGGCTCGGCCCCCGGGGCAGCCCGGCGGGGGCGTGCGCCCACCAGGAGCCCGGCGAGGGGTCAGACCGCGACCTGCGTCGGTGGGGGGCGGACCGGGTTTGCCCTCACCCTCCGGGGGGAGGGGGCGAGCATGCAGTGGTTCCTCGGGTGGGACGTCGTGGGGCGCATGGCCGTCGCGATGGTCCTCGGGGCGATCATCGGCATGGAGCGGGAGGTGCGCGACCACCCGGCCGGGCTGCGGACCCACGCCACCGTGGCCCTCGGCGCCGCCGTCTTCGGGGTGATCTCCACCACCGGGTTCTCCGAGATCGCCGCCCCCCGTGCCGACACCAACCTCCAGGCCGACGTCACCCGGGTGGCGTCGCAGGTGGTGGTGGGCATCGGGTTCCTCGGCGCCGGCCTCATCTTCCGGCGGCGTGGCGCGGTCCGGAACCTCACCACCGCAGCGTCCCTGTGGGTCACCGCCGCGGTCGGGCTGGCCGCCGGCGTCGGCGATCCCGGTGTCGCCGTCGTCGGCACCGCCCTGATGGTCGGGATCCTCGCCGCCCTGCGCGGCCCCCAGCACTGGCTGCTGCGCCGGACCGGCCGGGCCCGGCGGCGGCTCCGGGTCGCGGTGGGCGAGGCCGGCGACGTGACCGCTCTGCGGACGGCGGTCGAGGGGACCGAGGGTGTGGATGTGGACCGCTGGCGGGTGGAGAAGCACGACGGGGCGGTGGTGGTGGAGGCGTCGGTGTCGGGCCGCACCGCCCGCGACCTCGACGACGGGATCTCGACCCTGGCCGGCTCACCGCTGGTGCACGACCTCCGCCTGCGCTGAGGGGACCCCCGACCGGTGGCACCGCCGCGAGGTCGCGACCTGATGTGTCGCAGCCGACCCAGGAGGGAGTGCCCAGACCCCGACCGGAGGTCCCCATGCCCGACACACCACCCGTCGTCGTCCTGCTCGACGTCGACGGCACCCTCATCGACAGCACCTGGCTGCACACCGTGGCCTGGGCCCGGGCCCTGCGTCGCCTCGGCCACGACGTGCCCATGCACCGCATCCACCCGCTGATCGGGATGGGTGGGGACCGGCTCGTGCCCGAGCTGGTCGGACACGACCTCGACGGCGCCGGTGATGCCCACCAGGAGGCGTACGAGTCCCTGGCCCCCGACCTCCGCCCCCTGCCGGGAGCCCGCGACCTCGTGCACGCCATCCACCACGCCGGCGCCCGGCCGGTGCTGGCGACGTCGTCGCGGCCCGAGACCCTCGCCCCGGCCCGTGAGCTGCTCGACGTCGACGAGTGGCTGGGCGACGTCACCGACTCCGGCGACGTGGAGGAGTCCAAGCCCTCGCCCGACATCTTCGCCACCGCCCTGGAGCGGGCCGGCGTCCCGGCCGAGCGGGCCGTGGCCGTGGGCGACACCGGCTGGGACGTGCGCTCGGCGCGCGCGGCAGGCATCCCGGTCATCGGCGTGCTGACCGGAGGGTGGCGGGGACCGGAGCTGGTGGCCGAGGGCGCCGCGGAGGTCTACGAGGACGCCGCGTCCCTCGCCGAGGACCTGGCCCTCAGCATCATCGGGCGGGCCCTGCAGGAGGGCTGATCCCGGCGCGCGAGCGGGCGCCCGGCCCGTGGGCCGGGCGCCGCGCCCTCAGGAGGGACCGCCGTCCTCGGCGTCGTCGGGGCGGGGGTAGCCCAGGTCGTGGGTCTCCTTGCCCTCGGCCTCCCGTGCGAACTGGGCCTCGGCCTCCTCCTCGGTGGCGTTCTCGGCCGCCGCCTTCTCGGCCACCTCCTCGTCGCGGGCGACGTCCTGGCCGAACCAGTCGTCGACCGTGCTGTTCTCGGGCTCGCGGATCTCGCCGTCGGGCATGGGTTCGCTCCTCAGGTGGGGGAGCCGGCGGGCTTCCCGGTCGGACGTCCGGGAAACCACGACCGGGTCCATCGTCACGACGCGGCGGGTCCCCCATAGGGGTGGTCCGGGTGTGGGGACGGCATCGGCGGTGAAGGGGTGGCCCACCGACGAGGCACCTGCCCGCGACGAGGAGCACCCATGACCCCATCCACGACCGACCCGTCCCAGTCCACAGCCGGCGCCGCCGCCGAGCAGGGGAAGGCGGTCGCCGCCACCGCTGGCGGCGAGGCCCGCCAGGTCGCCGACACCGCCTCCCAGCAGCTCTCCAGCGTGGGCGGCGAGGCCATCGACCAGGCCCGCAACGTCCTCGACGGCGCCACCGGCGAGCTGCCGCACCCAGCTCCAGCAGCGTCTCGGCGACCTGGCCGGAGCCGCTCGGGGGACCTCCGACGAGCTGCGGGCGCTCTGCGAGGGGCGGCCCGACGAGGCCGGACGCACCCGCGACCTGGCCGAGCGGGCCAGCGACCAGCTCGGCCACCTGGCGGACCGGGCCGATGAGCTCGGGGTCGACGGCGTGGTCGAGGAGGTGGGCCGCTTCGCCCGGCGTCGGCCGGTCGTGTTCCTGGCCGGTGCGGCCGCCGCCGGGGTCCTGGTGGGCCGCATGGCCCGGGCCGGGCAACAGGCGCGCTCCGACGACGGCGAGACCAGCAGCGGCGCCGCTGCCCCTCCCTCCCCCGCCTCGGTGGGCGACGGCCGTCCGGCACCGGCTGCGCCTGTCCCTGCCGGTGGGGCCACGGTCCCGGGGCAGGTCACCTCGGACCCGTGGCCCGCCGACGCCCCGCTCGGCGAACCGGTCCCACCTGCCGCCGCCCCCGCCGTGACGCCCCCGGGTGCTCCGCTGGCGGGTGGGCCGGCAGGGTCCGCCACGGGCTGGCAGGGGCGATGATGTCGGACCGACCGCTGCGGCCTGAGCGCTCGCTGGGCGAGCTGCTGGGCGAGATGAGCCAGGAGCTCTCGACGCTCTTCCGCCAGGAGGTCGAGCTGGCCCGGGAGGAGCTGAGGGAGGAGGGTCGCAAGGTGGGTCGGGCCGGGTCCCGGTTCGGCGGCGCGGCCGCAGCCGCGCTCTACGCCGGCTTCGCCCTGGTGCTGACCCTCGGCTTCCTGCTCGCCACCTTCCTGCCCGAGTGGGTGGCCTTCCTGGTGGTGACCCTGGCCCTCGGCGCCATCGCCGCGGTCCTCGGGCTGCGGGGCAAGAAGGAGGCGCAGGCGATCGACCCGGCGCCGGAAGAGACCATCGAGACCCTCAAGGAGGATGCGCAATGGCTGAGCGAACGACGGAGCTGAGACACGACATCGAGGACACCCGCCAACGGATGACCGGCACGGTCGACGCCATCGGTGACCGGGTGAGCCCGGGGCGGGTGGCCGAGCGCCGCTGGGCCCGGGTGCGGGCGAGCACGACCCGCGCCAAGGAGCGGGTCATGGGGTCGCCGGGGTCCGCCGGCGGGCCGAGGTCCTCGGACCCCGGCGGCCTCACCGGTGCGGCCTCGTCCGCAGCCTCCACGGTGCGCGACGGGGTCAGCCACGCCCCCGACCGCATCGAGCAGGGCACGCGGGGCAACCCCCTCGCCGCCGGCGCCGTGGCCTTCGGGGTGGGTGTGCTGGTCGGGTCGCTGGCCCCGGCGACCAAGGAGGAGGCCGAGCTGGTCGACCAGGCCCTCGAGCCGCTGCAGGCGGAGGCCAGGGCCATCGGCCAGGAGGTCGCCGCAGACGGCCAAGGGCGAGGCCCAGGAGGCGGTGGAGGCGACCAAGGCCGCCGCCACCGAGGCGGCCGAGGAGGTCAGGGGCGAGGCCCAGGGCAGTGCCGAGCGGGTGGGCGACCACGCCCAGCAGGCTCGCCAGGAGGTCTCCTCCGACCCGTCGTGAGACGGAGGGTCGAGCCCCGCACCGCCGGCCCATCCTGATCGCGACCGACGCGGTCCGCACCGTCCCGCAAGGGACTGTGCGGGCTGCGTCGCGCCGGGCCGCCGTCGGCTCAGGTCGGCCGGACGTGGAGGAGCCGGGTGGCGAGCCGTCCGTCGGAGAGGAGGCGGCCGATGCGGTCCTCGTTGTCCTGCGCCTCGCGCCAGCGGGGATCGTGGCGGTGACGCTCGGCCACCCACCGCCCCACCCGCTCTGCCCGCCGTTCCCAGCCGACCGGGGCCGACGGCAGCTCGTCCGCGCCGCGCTCCTCGGAGATCCGCAGACCGGCATCGTCGAGGGCGCGGGCGAGGGCCGGGCGGGACGGAGGGTCGAGGTCGGCCGGGGCGTCGGGCAGGTCCTGCGTCTGGCGGACCAGGACCAGCAGGCCCAGGGAGCCGTCGACGCGCAGGACGCGCCCCAGCTCGTGCAGGACGGCCTCCCACGCGGGCGTGGTGGAGAGCACGCCGAGGCTCCAGGCCGCGGCGAACGTGGCCGAGGGGATCGGCAGGCGATCGCCGGTGCCCGCTGCGACCGGGAGGCCGAACATCCGACGAGCGGCGCGGCACCCGCCGGGCATGGGCTCGACCAGCAGAGGGGTCGCGCCGGTGCGGTCCGCAGCGAAGGCGGCCGCCCCTCCTGCGCCGGCCCCGCAGTCCAGGAGCTGGACACCGGGGCCGAGGCCGCACCGCGCCGCCAGCCACTCGAGGGCGGCGGGGCTGCCACTGCCCCGGCAGGCCGCGGGCAACGCGTGGTCGGGGCCGAGGGCGGCCACGGCGTCGGCGGTCCAGTCCGCCATCACGTCGAACTCGGCCTCCGAGGCGGCCTCGCGGGCACCGTCCCCGTCGCTCACCCGAGTCGGTCCCTCAGCTCACGGCCCACCGTCGCCTTCACCCTGGCGGCGGCCAGCTCGCCCTCGGCCGAGCCCAGGCCGGAGATGTTGACCCCGGCGACGCCGTCGACGGCGAGGAGGGCGAGCGCCTCGTCCACCGCGGCGTCGATGCCTGCGGCCAGGGGATCGTCGGCTCCCAGCACGCGCGCCACGGCCTGCGGGTCGAGGTGCAGGCCAGGGAAGCGGGTCAACACGTCGGCCGACCGCCGGTCGGTGTAGACCGCGACGGCCGCGAGCAGCGGGAGCGTGGCCCCGGCAGCTCCCGCGGCGGCGGCGAAGTCCCGCACCGCCCCCACCGAGCCGACGTGGTTGAGCACCGCCAGCCGGGCACCGGCGGCCTGCTTCTGGGCCAGGCGCGCCGGGCGCAGGCCGCGTGGCGGGGCTCCGGGGCTCTCGGGCACCACCGCCGTCAGACCCTCGGCTGCGGCCAGCGCCGCGAGGCGGGTGCCGTCGAGGTCGAACACCTGGGTCACCTCGGGGCGGATGCCCGGGGCCCGCCCGTCACCGGTGACGCAGAGCACGGCCTCCACGTCGCCGGTGGCCAGGCCGCCGAGCTCTTGCTCCAGGACGACCCGGTTGCGGTCCCGACAGCTGAGGGTGACGATCGGGCGACCGCCGGCCCCCGCCACCACCGCGGCCATCAGCGTCGGGGGCAGGTCCGGCCGGTGCTGGTGCTCGCCCACCAGCAGGGCGTCGCAGGACGGGGCCAGCACCTCGGTGGTCTCCACCAGCAGGGCCCGGTCGAAGGGCCGCGACGGGAGGTCGGTGACGATGACGGGACCGGCGGCGACCCTGTCGAGCAGCGGCGCGGTCGGCGGCGGGGGGTGGCCGAGGGCCGCCGGCCAGGGGACCGGGCGGCGGTCGGCGGTGAACGGGCACGGCACGGGTGCGACCTCGCAGGTGAGGTCGTCGCGCACCCCGCCGCACGGGCCGTAGACCATCCGCTTGGGGCACCCGACCCTCACGTCCCAGGCCGCCGGCGGCGAGGCGTTCGATGGGGGCCCGGTCACTGCGTCCTCCACCCTCGACCTCCTCGTCAGGCGCCACGCTGCCCGCCGCGGCCCGCCCGCCAACCGGGTCCGCCGGCTCGGGGGGTCATGCGGGTCGGGGTGGCCGTCGGCGGCGAGCAGCACGCGGCGGAGCTCGTCGTCGGGCAGCCCGTCGCGCTCGGCCATGGCCCGCCCCAGCTCGGCCACCGTCCGCAGGAGCAGGGGCACGCGAGGGTCGGGGTCCGCGCCGCGGTCGTGACGACGCCGCTCCAGGGCCTCGAGGGCCTCCCAGACGGCCACGGTGCGCACGGCCAGCGACAGGGAGTCCTCGACGGCGTGGTAGTAGCGCAGCACGGGGTGGGTGAGGTGCTGCTCGGTCACCTTGGCCATGGTGGAGCGCGACGCCATCAGCTCGTCCACGAAGAGGTCCTCGTGGGTCAGCAGCTCCTGCGGCGTGCGGCCCAGCTGGCGGAGCGAGCGGGCCAGGTGCCGGCGTTCGGTGGCCGCGCTCACCACCGGCACCAGGTAGCTGACCCCCAGGGTGATGGTCGCCAGGCCCATGAACGAGGCCAGCACCGCGACCAGCCGCCACCCGTCGCTGCCCGGCCGGACATCACCCAGTCCCAGGGTGAACAGGTTGAAGCCGGCGAAGTAGATCCGGGCCAACAGCGACGCCGAGGCGCCGGACTCGGCCTCGACCGCCGCCTCCGCGTCGGATGCCACGATCAGGGTCCAGCCCAGCCACAGGCCGGTGGCCCACAGGGCGGGTGCAGCGACCAGGAGGGCGATGCCCACGATCGACAGGCGTCGGTGCGAGGGCCACCGGCGGTGGGTGGCGAGGGCACCGCGCCAGACCAGTGCGGTGAGCCTGGGGACCAGGGACCCGGAGGTGCGGCCGGTGGCGAGGATCGTCGCCATCTGGTCGACGGTCACGACGGCGAGCACGGCGACGCCGGCGAGGATCAGCAGGAGGGTCACGCCCACAGGGTGCCGTGGCGGCGACGATCTGCCGACCGGTGTGCGGAGGGACCGGGAGGGCAGCGGCCCGGGGTGAGCACTGCAGAGGAGCCCGAGACGACCGACGACGACAGGTGGGTCGTGGTCGACGGCCGTCGCTGGCGGGCGACGGATCCGGCGATCCCCGAGCCTCTCCGGAGGGAGCTGGTCGACGAGCTCATGGCCGCCCGCCGGGCGGTCGGGAAGGCCCGCCGCGGCGGTGACGAGGATGCCGAGGCGCACGCTCGAGCCCGCGTGCACGACGCCAAGGTGGCCCTCGGCGAGCGCGGGCGGCCGTGGTGGGAGGACGCGACCCGCGCCGAACGCGACGCTCGGCTGCGGGCGGCGGTGCTGGCCCTCGCCCGCCACCGCGGCGAGGCGTCGACGATCTGCCCCTCGGACGCGGCCCGTGCCGTCGGCGGCGAGCGGTGGAGGTCGTCGCTGGAGCGGGCCCGGACGGAGGTGCGGGTGCTGGCCGAGCGGGGAGCCGTGCTCGTGCTCCAGGGCGGAGAGGAGCAGGACCCGGCAGCCCCGTGGCGGGGCCCGGTCCGGGTCCGGATCGCCGCACGCCAACCCGGGGACTGAGCCGCGGGTGCTCACCCGTCCGGGCGGTCCTCACCCGGCCCGGTTTGAGCGCGCGGCGGGGAGGGGAGCAGCCCGCCATGCCCGATGCCATCACCCTGCTCGAGGACGACCACGAGACGGTCGAGGAGCTGTTCACGCGCTGCGAGGAGCAGACGGAGGCCAAGGGGTCCGTCTCGTGAAGGCGGTGACCTGGCAGGGCGTCCGCGACGTGCGCGTCGAGGAGGTGCCCGACCCGACCATCCAGGAGCCCACCGATGCCATCATCCGCATCACGTCGAGCGGGCTGTGCGGGTCCGACCTCCACCTCTACGAGGTCCTCGGTGCCTTCATGGCCGAGGGCGACGTGCTGGGCCACGAGCCCATGGGCGTGGTGGAGGAGGTGGGCTCGGCGGTCACCGGCCTGGCGCCGGGCGACCGGGTCGTGGTCCCCTTCCAGATCGCCTGCGGCGACTGCTTCATGTGTGACAGGGGCCTGCAGACCCAGTGCGAGACCACCCAGGTCCGCGACAAGGGGATGGGGGCCGCCCTGTTCGGCTACACCGAGCTCTACGGCCAGGTCGCCGGCGCCCAGGCCGAGTACCTGCGCGTCCCCCAGGCCCAGTACGGGCCGATCAAGGTCCCCGACGGGCCCGACGACGACCGCTTCGTCTACCTGTCCGACGTCCTGCCCACCGCATGGCAGGCGGTGGCCTACGCCGACGCCGGTCCCGGCGGCAGCATCGCCATCCTCGGCCAGGGGCCCATCGGCTCCATGGCCGCCCGCATCGCCCGCCACCAGGGGGTGCAGGACGTGTTCGTGGTCGACCCCGAGACGGACAGGCTCGGGCGCTCGGCCGCGTGGGGTGCGGTCCCCGTGCCGTGGGAAGACCAGGACCAGGCCGTGGAGACCATCCGGGAGCTCACCGACGGGCGCGGGCCCGATGCCGTGATCGACGCCGTCGGCATGGAGGCCCACGGATCGGCGGTGGCCGAGACGGCCCAGAAGGCGACCGCCCTGCTGCCCGACGCCGTGGCCCAGAAGCTCATGACCACTGCGGGGGTGGATCGCTTGGCGGCGGTCCACGCCGCCATCGGCATGGTCCGTCGCGGCGGCACCATCTCGCTCAGCGGCGTCTACGGCGGTGCCGCCGACCCCCTGCCTCTGCTGACCATGTTCGACAAGCAGGTCACGGTGCGGATGGGCCAGGCCAACGTCCGCCGCTGGTCCGACGCCATCGTGCCGCTGCTGGAGGACGACGCCGATCCGCTCGGCGTGGACGACTTCGCCACCCACCACCTGTCCCTGGACGAGGCCCCCGAGGCCTACGCCCGGTTCCAGGCCAAGGAGCCGGGCGTGCACAAGGTCGTCTTCCGGCCCTGATCCGTCCGGGCCGGCGTCGATCCGCCGGTGGTGGGCACGGGGACCTGAGGCACCCGTGCCCTCGGGTCCGGCGGGCCCGGGGGAACCGTCGCCCCGGGGTCGGACCGATCAGTCGCGTCCCGGCCCGGGGGGCACGTCGCCCTCGTCGAGGCGGGTCGGACCGACCGGGTCCTCGGCGTCGGGGCCGGCCGGGCGATCGACGCCCTCGTAGAACCGCTGGTCCTGCTCCGGCCCCGTCTCGACGTCGTCGTGGGTGGCGGTCTGCTCCGGGTGCTGGACCACCCGGGCCAGCAGCGCAGAGCCGACGGCGACGACGAGGACGACCACGACCCCGATGGCGATGGCCATCAGCGGCCTCCGTCGTCGGTGGAGCGACCGACGGTGTCGGCCACCTCGGCGTCGCGGGTGCCCATGGGGCGGGGCTCGCCCTCGGTGGTGTCGGTGCGGGTCTGGTGCTCGGCCTCGGCGTTGATCTCGGCGCCGATGATCACGGTGGCGGCCGAGATCATCAGCCAGAGCATGAGCACCACGACGGCACCCAACGAGCCGTAGGTCTCGCCGTAGGAGCGCGAAGTTCGAGGTGTAGATCGAGAACCCGATGGAGGCGATGAGCCACAGCACCACGGCGACGATCGTCCCGGGTGCCGTCCAGGTCCACTGCGGCTCGTCGCGGTCGGGCCCGTAGCGGTACAGCACGGCGAGCCCGGCCACGAGCCCGAGACCGAGGAGCGGCCACCGCAGGAGGGACATGACCACCTTGGCCGCCGACCCGAGGGCCGTGTCGTCGAGCAGGGTGGGGACGACGGTGATCACCCCCACGGCGAGGACGACGAACACGATGGCACCGAGGGTGAGCAGCAGGGCCGTGCCCCGCAGGGCCACGAAGCCGCGCGTCTCCTCCTCGTCGTAGGCCTCGTTGATGGCGGTCATGAGGTGCTTCATGCCGCCCGAGGCCGACCAGAGGGCCAGCACGAGGCCGACGACGAGGCCCAGCCCCAGGCCCCCCGACGACTGCTCGGTGACCGAGGTGAGCTGCTGGTCCACCAGGTCGCGCACCTCGGTGGGGGCCGCGGCCAGGGCATCATCGATCTGCGAGGAGACCTCCGCCGGGTCCGCGACCAGGCCGTAGACGGACACGATCGCGAGCAGGGCGGGGACGAGGGCGAGCAGGGCGAAGAAGGCGACCCCCGCCGCCATGAGGACGACGTTGTCGGACTTCGCCTCCTGGCCCGTGCGGACGGCGATGTCCTTCCAGCCCCGGGCGGGGACCTCGTGCGGGCGGTCGGCGCCGCGGCCGCGCTCGTCGTCGACCCGGCTTCGTCCTTCGTCGTCGTCGGTGGCCACCGAGGCGCGCTCGTCGGCCTCGGTGTGCGCGGGGGAGGTGGCATCCCTGCTCCTTCGGGGTCGTCGGGGCCCTGACCGGTGGCGGGCCGTCCAAACGGCATCCGGGTCCGCGAGGTGGGGCGGGGATCAGCCCGGGGCGCGCTCGCGGCGCGCGAGGAAGCGGTCCCGGGCGGCCTCGTCCTCGAACCCGACGATGGACCAGGCCTCGTCGCGACCTGCCCGCCGCAGCGCCTCGACGCGGTGGTTGCCGTCCTCCAGCACCAGCTGGTCGTCGCGGTGGGAGACGATGACCGGCGGGGCCTCCTCGCCGGCCTCGACGCGTGCCGCCAGATCGTCGACGTCGTCGCGCCACTCGTCGTCGTCGACGGTCTCCAGGGCCGGGGCCCCGGGCGGTCCGACCAGGCGGTTCAGCTCGTCGAGGGGCAGCCGGACCGGGCCGACCCACCAGTGGGGCCGCTCGCCCAGCTGGTCGGCCAGATCGGCGTTGTCGCTGCCGGGGCTGCGGAGGAACCGGTCCACCCACGCCCCCAGGTCGTCGGCGGCCGCGGCCCGGCGAGCCGCCTCGGTGGAGAGGTCGTCGTCGCCCACGGGCTCCCGCTGCTCGGGAGCTCGGTCCAGCGGGCCCCCGCCCCCGGCCCGGCCCGGATCGAGGTCCCGCAGGTGGTCGGCCTCGTTGTAGGACCGCAGCGTCCAGCGCCCGTCCTCGTGCTCCCACTCCGTGAGCCCGGTGTTGGTGGGGCGCAGCTGGGCGCTGATGTCGGGGCGGGCGATGCCGAGGAGCAGCCGCATCGAGGCCATGATCACCCCGGCGTGGCACACGGCCACCACGGTCCGGTCGGCATGCTGCTCGGCCAGCCGGTCGAGGGTGCGGTGCACCCGCCGGTGGAAGCCGTTCCAGCTCTCGCCCCCGGGTGCGAAGGCCCGGTCGGGCTGGGCCTCCATGTCGAAGGACCCGAAGCGGTCGTTGTACTCGGACCAGTCGACGCCGTCGGCCTCGCCGGTGTGGACCTCGCAGAGGTCGCAGTCGTGCTCGGAGACCTCCAGACCGAGGCCCGGGGCGATGAGCCCTGCGGTCTCGATGGCGCGGGGGAGCACGCTCGCGACCAGCACGTCCGCCTGGATCCGCCCGGTCGACGCCAGGTGGGCGCCCAGGGCCTCGGCCTGGGCCCGACCCAACGGCGTGAGCCCCCGGCACCCGGAGGGACCGGCGATGGGGCCGTGGAAGCCGGCGTGGGCCTCGCCGTGACGGACCAGGATCAGGCGCACGGGACGGGTCCTCTCGGCGGTCGGGGTCGGGGCGTGGGGCGCACGGGGCCTCCTCGGGTCGGGGAGGAGGCCCTGCCCGGTCGCCGGCCACCTAGACGACGATCGCGGCCGGATCACCTGCTCGGTCACCGCTGCGGTCCAGGAGCCGGCGGGGCTGCCGGGTCGCGACCCGACCCCGGTACCGTCGTCGTCCACGTCGAGGCGCTGCGGAGCGCGAGAGGAGAGGTGATGGCCCGCCGTCGCGACCGAGGTCGAGGGAGGGACGTCGAGCACGCCGGGCGCGTGACCCACACCGACTGCCCGGTGCGGGGCGACGACCGGCCGTGCCTGCCGCTGCACCGGATCACCCGGTGGGGCGTCGACGGCGGCAAGGTCACCGACCTGTGCACGTGCAGCTGCGGCCGCCGGTTCTCGACCGGCCACCCGGAGGCGGCCGAGCACCTCGTCGCCCCGGTGGCCCCCGGCGAGGCCGTGGTCGTCGAGCCCGGTGCCAGCGCGACCTGGACGATGGCCGAGGTCCAGCCCTTCGACGCCGAGGAGCCCCGCGCCGCCAAGGGCGTGGTGCCGGTCGAGACCGAGGCCCTCCACCACCCGACCCGCCCCGTGGGTGAGGTCACCCGCGACGTCAAGGCCCTGGCCAAGCACATGATCAAGGTGATGCACCGGGCGCCGGGTGTGGGCCTGGCCGCCAACCAGGTCGGCGTGTCCCTGCGCCTGTTCGTCCAGGTCCACAGGCGGGCCCTGCCCGAGACCCTCGTCGACCCGGAGGTCAGGGCGACGGAGGGCACCTGGACCTACCCCGAGGGGTGCCTGTCGCTCCAGGTCGAGGACACCGACGCCCGCCTGGTGCGGCCCCGGCGCATCCAGGTCCGGGCCCGGACGCTCCACGGCGACGTCCTCGAGGCGACCCTCGACGAGGTGGTGGCCCGGATCTGCCAGCACGAGATCGACCACCTGGACGGCATCGAGTACGTGCAGCGCCTCACCGGCGACGACGGCCGCCCGGGTCTACGACGTCATGGCCGCCGACGGCATCGACACCTCCTGGCTGCCGCCCACGCCCTACTGAACGACGCCCTGCGTGAGCTCGTCCCCGCCGGGGAGGGGAGGGGCGTGGGCCAGGAGGACCAGCCCGGGGTGGCCCGGGCCGCGCCGATCGGGGACCACGCCGTGATCGGCGACGGTCGGGCCGTGGCCCTGGTGGACCGAGCAGGCGTCGTCGACTGGATGACCTTGCCCGAGGATCCCCGCACGGCGGTCTTCGACGCCCTCCTCGCCCCGGCCGAGGGAGGGCGCTTCCTCCTCGCCCCCGAGGGCGATGTCGAGGTCGACCGCCGCTACCGGTCGGGCTCCATGGTGCTCGAGACCCGGTTCCGCACGACCTCCGGGGAGCTGGTCGTCACCGACTGCTTCACCCGCCACGACGGGGCCCGCCTGCCGTGGGTCGAGCTGGCCCGTCGGGCCCGGTGCACGTCCGGGCGCATCGACCTCGCCTGGGCCGTCGAGCCCAGCATGCTGCTGGGCCGGACCCCCACCGGGCTGCGGTCCCACCACGACCTGCTCCAGGCCGAGGCCGAGGGGTTCCGCCTGGGCCTGCTGCCGTGGGACGCAGGGGATCCCGAGCACACCGATCGCGGGGTCCGGGGCCGCACGGCGATGGTGTCGGGCGACGAGGCCCTCCTGACCCTGGTGCTGGTGGTCGGCGAGCCCCTGCCCCGTCCCGACCGGGCCGAGGTCGCCAGCCGCATCGACCGCACCGTCGAGACCTGGCGGGACTGGTCGAAGGGCATCGAGTACGAGGGGCGGTGGCGCGACCAGGTGCACCAGAGCGCCCGCGCCCTGCGGCTGCTGATCCACGAGCCCGACGGCGCCGTGATGGCGGCCCCGACGACCTCCCTGCCGGAGCGGCCGGGCGGGCCCAAGAACTACGACTACCGCTACTGCTGGATCCGCGACGCCTCCTTCACCATCGACGCCCTCCTGCGCATCGGGCTGGTGGAGGAGGCCCACCACGCCATCACCGCCCTCCTGCGGATGGCGGCCCGCACCGCGCCGCACCTGGCCCCGTTCTACCGGGCCGACGGCCAGGTCCCCCAGGACGTCACCGAGGTCGACGTGCCCGGGTACCGGGGGTCCCAGCCGGTCCAGGAGGGCAACGCCGCCGCCGGCCAGCTCCAGCTGGGCAGCTGGGGCGACCTGTTCGAGGCGGTCTGGCTCTACGTACGCCGCGGCAACGACCTCGACGAGGGCACGGGGCGCCTGATGGCCGGTCTGGCCGACCGGGTGTGTGAGATCTGGTCCGAGGAGGACGCCGGCATGTGGGAGCTGCCGGCCACCCGGCACTACACGATCTCCAAGATGCGGTGCTGGATGGCCCTCGACCGGGCCCTCCGGCTGGCCGAGGCGGATCAGCTCGAGGGCGAGACCGACCGGTGGCGACGGGAGCAGTCACGAGGTCCGGCGCTTCGTCGAGGAGCGGTGCTGGTCCGCAGAGAAGGGCGCGCCTCACCTTCCACGCCGACACCGATGACCTCGACGCCTCGTGCCTCCTGGCCTCGCGGCTCGGCTTCCTCGCCGGCGACGACGAGCGGATGCTGGGCACCATCGCCGCCGTGCGGGCCGAGCTGGCCGAGGGCGCCGTTCGTCTGGCGCTACAGCGGTGAGCGGAGCGAGGAGGGCGCCTTCCTGGCCTGCTCCTTCTGGCTGGCCGAGGCCCTCCTCCGCGCCGGGCGGTTGGCCGAGGCCGAGGACCAGCTCGACGGGGTGCTGGCGGCCCAGGACGGTCTGGGGCTGATGTCCGAGCAGTACGCCCCCGGCGCCGGGCGAGATGCGAGGGAACTTCCCCCAGGGCCTCAGCCACCTCGCCCTGGTCAACGTGGCCAGCGTACCACGCCGAGGTGTGCGCGGGTTCGTGACCTCGGCGCGATTGAGCGCGCCCGGATCGGTAAGGAGGCGCCGGCCGCCACCAGCACCACCCTCGACGAGGAGGCCCCATGCCCAGCACCACCGTCGGCGACAAGATCATCAGCCGTCTCCAGGAGTGGGAGGTCGAGCGGATCTTCGGCTACCCGGGCGACGGCATCAACGGGATCCTCGCCGGCCTGGAGCGGGCCGGGAACACGTCCGCGCTTCGTCCAGGCCCGCCACGAGGAGATGGCGGCGTTCGAGGCGTGTGGCTACGCCAAGTTCACCGGTCGGGTGGGGGTCTGCCTGGCCACCTCCGGTCCCGGCGCCATCCACCTGTTGAACGGGCTCTACGACGCCAAGCTCGACCACGTGCCGGTCGTCGCCATCGTGGGTCAGCAGGCCCGCACCGCACTGGGCGGCAGCTACCAGCAGGAGGTGGACCTCCAGTCGCTGTTCAAGGACGTGGCCCACGAGTACGTCCACACCGCGAGCGCGGCCCAGCAGTTCCCGCTCCTCATCGATCGGGCCATCCGCACCGCCATCGGCCGAGAGGACGGTCACCTGCGTGATCGTGCCCAACGACCTCCAGGAGGAGGAGTGGGCGGCCCCCGAGCACGCCTTCAAGGAGGTGCCGTCGTCGCTCGGCACGGGACGGCCGCAGGTCGTGCCGTCCGACGAGGACATCGACCGCGCCGCCGAGGTCCTGGGCTCGGGCCAGAAGCTGGCGATCCTGGTGGGCCAGGGCGCCCGGGGCGCAGCCGACCTGGTGCTCGAGCTGGCCGACCGCCGGGGCGCGGCGGTGGCCAAGGCCCTGCTGGGCAAGGACGTCCTCCCCGACGACCACCCCCTGGTCACCGGGCCCATCGGCCTGCTCGGCTCCAAGCCCAGCTACGACATGATGATGGGGGCCGACACCTTCCTGATGGTCGGCTCCAGCATCCCCTACAGCCAGTTCCTCCCGCCCTTCGGTCAGGCCCGCGGGGTGCAGATCGACATCGATCCCAAGATGATCGGCATCCGGTACCCGATGGAGGTCAACCTCGTCGGCGACGCCCACGACACCCTCGCCCGGCTGCTGCCCCGGCTCGACGTGCTCGAGGACCGCAGCTGGCAGGACGACCTCAGGGAGGGCATCTCCGACTGGTGGGAGACCGTCGAGCGGCGGGCGATGGTCGACGCGGACCCCGTGAACCCGCAGCGGGTCTTCTGGGAGCTGTCGTCGCGCCTGCCCGACGACGCCATCATCACCGCCGACTCCGGCTCCGCGGCCAACTGGTACGCCCGCGACCTCAGGTTCCGGGGCCGGATGCGGGGCTCGCTGTCGGGCACCCTCGCCACCATGGGGCCCGGGCGTGCCCTACGCCATCGGCGCCAAGTTCGGCCACCCCGACCGACCCGTCATCGCCTGCGTCGGCGACGGGGCGATGCAGATGAACGGGCTCAACGAGCTCATCACCATCTCTCGGTACTGGAAGGAGTGGGCCGACCCCCGCCTCATCGTGATGGTGCTCAACAACGAGGACCTCAACCAGGTCACCTGGGAGATGCGGGCCATGACCGGCATCCCCAAGTTCGAGGCGACCCAGACCCTGCCCCCCTTCGACTACGCCGCCTTCGCCCAGTCGGTCGGGTTGCAGGGGATCACCATCGAGGCCCCGGACCACATCGGCCCGGCATGGGAGCGGGCCCTGGCCGCCGACCGCCCCGTCGTGATCGACGCCCACGTCGACGCCGAGGTCCCGCCCATCCCGCCCCACACCGAGTGGGCGCAGGCGAAGAGCATGATCAAGGCCCTGGCCAAGGGCGACCCCGAGTCGGCCGCCATCGTGCGGGAGGGGTTCAAGGAGAAGGCCCAGGAGCTGTTGCCCTGAGCGGCGCCGGCCCGACCGCCCTGGAGCGGCTGTGCGCCCGGGCCTTCACCGTCCCGACCGAGGCACCCGAGTCCGACGGCACCCTGCGGTGGGACAGCACGACGCTGGTCACGGTCCAGGTGGCCGGGGGCGGGTGCAAGGGCCTGGGTTGGACCTACGCCGACCCCGCCGTGGCCGGGTTGGTGAACGGCACCCTCGCCGAGGTCGCCTGCGGCCTGGACGACGCCAGCCCGCCACGGGCCCGGACCGCACTGCTGCGCGCCGTGCGCAACCTCGGCCGCCAGGGCCTGGTCGCCTGCGCCCTCTCGGCCATCGACCTGGCCCTGTGGGACCTCCGGGCCCGGCAGCGCGGCCGGTCCGTGGTCGACGAGGTGGGCCGGGCGCGCCACTCGGTCCCCGTCTACGGCAGCGGCGGCTTCTGCACGATGGGTCCGGACGAGGTGGCCGAGCAGGTCGGGGCCTGGGCCGCCGAGGGCATGCGGTGGGTGAAGATCAAGGTGGGCCGCCACCCGCAGGAGGACGCGGCGCGGCTGGCCGCGGCCCGGACCGCGGTCGGCGACGGGGTCGGGCTCATGGTCGACGCCAACGGCGCCTTCACCCCCGGCCAGGCCCGGCGTCGGGCGGAGGAGTACGCGGAGCACGAGGTGTGCTGGCTCGAGGAGCCCGTCACCTCCGACGATCGGGCGGGGCTTCGCCGCCTGCGCAGCATGGTGCCGGCGGGCATGGAGGTCACCGCCGGCGAGTACGCGTGGGACCCCTGGGCCCTGCAGGACCTGCTCGACGCCGAGGCCGTCGACGTCCCCCAGGTCGACCTGACCCGCATCGGGGGGCTCACCGCCTTCCGTGCCGCGGTGGACACTCTGCCGCGGCCCACCACGTCGACCTCTCGACCCACTGCGCACCGCAGCTGAGCGTGCTGGCCGCGTGCACCACGCCATCGGTGCGCCACGTCGAGTGGTTCCACGACCACGTGCGCATCGAGGGCCAGCTGCTCGACGGGGTGACGACCCCCGAGGGCGGCGTGGCGACCCCCGACCCCGACCGCCCGGGCCTCGGCGTCACCCTCCGCGAGTCCGACGCCATGCCCTACGAGGTGACGTGATGAGCAGTCGCCAGAGGAGAGGAGACCGCCGTGGCTGACGTGCAGGTGGTGGACGGCCGGATCCCCGTGGTGGCCGCCGGCCCGGGCGACGCCGTGCGCTGGGACCCCCGGGACGAGCGCACCGAGGCGCTCCGGAGCGACCTCGCGGGCGCGGTGGAGGGCGAGGTCCGCTTCGACGCCCAGAGCCGGGCCCTCTACGCCACCGACGCCTCCAACTTCCGCCAGCCTCCCATCGGGGTGGTGGTGCCCCGCACCGTCGACGACGTGGTGGCGGCCCACCGGGTGTGCGCCGCCCACGACGCCCCCATCCTCAACCGCGGCTGCGGGACGAGCCTGTCGGGCGAGACGGTCAACCACGCCGTGGTCATCGACTCCTCCAAGCACCTCCACGCCATCCTGGACATCGACGCCGACGCCCGGCTGGCGCACGTCGAGCCGGGTGCGGTCAACCAGGTGGTCAACGACCGGGCCGGCGAGCACGGTCTCGTCTTCGGGCCCGACCCCTCCACCCACGAGTACTGCACCATCGGGGGCAACGTGGGCAACAACTCCTGCGGGGTGCACTCGGTGCAGGCCCGCATGGCGGGGACCGGGTCGCGGACCTCGGACAACGTCGAGCGCCTCGAGGTGCTGACCTACGACGGCGTGCGCATGGAGGTGGGCCCCACCTCCCCCGAGGAGCTCGAGCAGATCATCGCCGAGGGCGGGCGCCGGGGGGAGATCTACGCCGCCCTGCGGGACCTGCGGGACCGCTACGCCGACCTGATCCGGGAGCGCTACGTCGACATCCCCCGTCGGGTGTCGGGCTACAACCTCGACGAGCTGCTGCCCGAGAAGGGCTTCGACGTGGCCCGGGCCCTGGTGGGGACCGAGGGCACCTGCGTCACCGTGCTGCAGGCCACCCTCACGCTCGTCCCCGACCCCCCGGCCCGGGCCCTCCTGGTGGTGGGCTACGAGGACATCTTCCACGCGGCCCGGCACATCACCCAGGTCACCGCCCACCGGCCCCTCGCCTGCGAGGCCATCGACCACCGGCTCCACCACAACGAGGTCGCCCTCGGGATGCACCCCGACGACCTGAGCCAGCTGCCCGAGGGCGGGGCCTGGCTGCTGGTCGAGCTGGGCGCCGAGACCCGCGCCGAGGCCGAGGCGGAGGCCGAGGCCCTGGCCCGGGAGCTGGGCGAGCAGGACGACGCCCCCTGCGGCACCTCGGTGTTCGACGACCCCGCCCAGGAGGCCCGGCTGTGGCAGGTGCGGGAGTCGGGCCTGGGGGCCACCGCCTTCCCGCCCGACAGCTCGGGTGAGCACTGGCCCGGGTGGGAGGACTCCGCCGTCCCGCCCGAGGTGATCGAGCCCTACCTGCGGGACCTCGGCGCGCTCTACGACCGCTACGGCTACGTGGGCGCCATGTACGGCCACCTGGCCGACGGCTGCGTCCACTCCCGCATCGACTTCGACCTGCGCACCCCGGGAGGGGTGGCGACCTACCGGCGCTTCATGGAGGAGGCCGCCGACCTGGTCGTCTCCTACGGCGGCTCCCTGTCGGGCGAGCACGGCGACGGCCAGCAGCGGGGCGAGCTCCTGCCCCGCATGTACGGCGACGAGCTGGTCGAGGCCTTCCGCGAGTTCAAGCGCATCTGGGACCCGCGGGGCCGGATGAACCCGGGCAAGGTCGTCGACGCCCGCCCGCTCGACGAGGACCTCCGCCTGGGGGTCGACTACAACCCGCCTCGTCCCCGCACCGCCATGACCTTCGGGCGCGACGGCGACGACTTCGCCCACGCCGCCCTCCGGTGCGTCGGCGTGGGCAAGTGCCGCACCCCCGACGGAGTCGACGTCATGTGCCCCAGCTTCGTGGCGACCCGCGAGGAGGCCCACTCGACCCGGGGCCGGGCCCGGCTCCTCTTCGAGATGCTGGAGGGCGAGATCATCACCGACGGCTGGCGCAGCGAGGAGGTGAAGGACGCCCTCGACCTCTGCCTGTCCTGCAAGGGGTGCACCAACGAGTGCCCCGTCAACGTGGACATGCCGACCTACAAGGCCGAGTTCCTGCACCACCACTGGGCCCGCCGCCTCCGCCCCCGCCACGCCTACGCCTTCGGCTACATCGACAAGCACCTGCGCCTGGCGTCCCGCGTGCCCCGCCTGGCCAACCTGGCCCTGCAGGCCCCGGGCCTGGCGTCGGTGCTGAAGCGGGCGGCCGGGGTCACCGTGCACCGGCCCGCCCCGGAGGTCGCGCCCGAGACGCTGCAGGACTGGTTCGCGGCCCGACCGGCCCGGACCGAGGGGCGGCCCGTGGTGCTGTGGCCCGACACCTTCAACAACTTCCTCCACGTGGAGGTGGGGAAGGCCGCGGTCGAGGCGCTGGAGGCCTGCGGCTGGCGGGTCCAGATGCCCCGAGGCCACGTGTGCTGCGGCCGGCCGCTCTACGACTACGGGTTCCTCGGCTCGGCCCGCCGCTACCTGGAGCGCAGCCTCGACGTGCTGCGCGACGAGGTCCGGGCCGGCATCCCGGTCGTCGGGATGGAGCCGAGCTGCCTGGCCACGTTCCGCGACGAGCTGGGCAAGGTGCTCCCGCACGACGACGACGCCGCCCGCCTGCGCGACGGCGCCTTCCACCTCTCCGAGCTGCTGGCCGACCCGCGCTCGGAGCTGCCGCGGCGGGAGGGGCAGGCGGTCCTCTGGACCCACTGCCACCAGAAGGCGACCGGGGGGCCGGGCCCGGCCCGGACGGTGCTGGAGCGGATGGGACTGGAGGTCACCGAGGCCTCGGGGGGGTGCTGCGGGCTGGCCGGGTCCTGGGGCTTCGAGGCCGACCACTACGACATCTCCATGGAGTGCGCCGAGCACGGCCTGCTGCCGGCCGTCCGCGACGCCGACCCCGACACCCTCGTGGTCGCCGACGGGTTCTCGTGCCAGACCCAGGTGGCCCAGGGGAGCGACCGCCGGGCCGTCCACCTGGCCGAGGTCGTCGCCGGCCGGGCGGGACCTCGTCGGTGACCCGCTCGATGGACGGTCGACGGGGCGATTGCCCCGGGAGCGCCTGGGAAGGGAGGCCCCGTGGCTCGGGACGACCCTGACCAGAGCGCGGGCACGGCCGGCGTCCAGCGGGCGATCGGCCTGGCCTTCGTCGTGGCCCTGGGCGGCGCCGTCGGGTTCCTCGTCGTCTACGGCACCGGAGGTCAGCCGCAGCTGGAGGGCCTGCTCCTGGGCGTGGCCCTGCTCGGCCTGGCCGTGGGCATCGGCGCCTTCGCCCACCGCCTCCTCCCGTTCCAGGAGGAGACCGAGGAGCGCGAGCAGATGACCTCCGACGACGACGACCGCGAGGCCGTCTCCGAGGGCCTGTCGGAGGGCCTGGCCCCCCTGACGGCACGCCGGACGGTGCTGGGCCTGTTCGGCGCGGCCGGGGCGGCCCTGGTGGCTGCTCTCGTCGTGCCCCTCCGCGGCCTGGGACCCGACCCGCTGCCGAGGCTGCGGCACACATCCTGGCGCCGGGGCCTGCGGCTGGTCGACGCCGGCACCGACGAGCCCGTGCGGGCCGAGGACCTGGCCCTCGGTGCGGCGGTCACCGCCTACCCCGAGGGGCAGGGCAAGCCGGCCGACTCCGTGGTCCTCGTGCTGCGCATCCCGGAGGGGGCCATGGACGTGCCCCCGGGCCAGGAGGACCGCGCGCCGGACGGCTTCGCCGTGTTCTCCAAGGTCTGCACCCACGCCGGGTGCCCGGTCGGGCTGTTCCAGGCCGAGACGCTCGAGCTGGTCTGCCCGTGCCACCAGTCGGTCTTCGACGTGGCCCAGCGGGCCGAGCCCACCTTCGGGCCCGCGGCCCGCTCCCTGCCCCAGCTCCCGGTGGCCATCGACGACGAGGGCTACCTGCGGGCGACCGACGACTTCGACGAGCCCATCGGCCCCAGCTTCTGGAGCCGGGACGGGTGAGCGGGCACCGGGTCCAGAAGGGCGTGCGGGCCCTCGACGACCGCCTCGCGGGTGCATCGTGGGTGCGCAAGACGCTGCACAAGGCCTTCCCCAACCACTGGTCGTTCCTCCTGGGCGAGGTGGCGCTCTACAGCTTCGTCGTGCTGGTGGTCACAGGGATCTACCTGATCTTCTTCTTCGAGCCCAGCCTGGCCGAGACCACCTACACGGGTTCCTACGCGCCCCTGCAGGGCGTCGAGGTGTCGCGGGCCTACGCCTCGGTGCTCGACCTCAGCTTCGACGTGCGCCTCGGGCTGGTGATGCGCCAGACCCACCACTGGGCCGCCCTGATCTTCGTCGGCTCCCTGGCCATCCACCTCGGCCGGGTGTTCTTCACCGGCGCCTTCCGCCGGCCCCGCGAGATCAACTGGATCGGTCGGCCTGACCCTGCTCCTCCTGGTCATGGCCAACGGCTTCTTCGGCTACACCCTGCTCGACGACCTGCTCTCGGGCACCGGGCTGGCCATCGCCTACGCCATCGGGGAGTCGATCCCCCTCGTCGGGTCGTGGCTGACCTACGGGTTCTTCGGCGGGGAGTTCCCGGCCGACGCGTCGGTCCGGCGCATGTTCGTCATGCACGTGCTCATCCTCCCGGCCGCCATCGCCGCCCTGATCGGCGTGCACATGGCCATCCTGTGGCGCCAGAAGCACACCCAGTTCCCCGGCGAGGGACGGACCGAGACCAACGTGGTCGGCTCCCGCCTGTGGCCCACCTACGCGGCCAAGTCGATCTCGTTCCTCCTCCTCGTCTCGGGGGTCACCGTCCTGCTGGGCGGGCTGGTCCAGATCAACCCGGTGTGGCTGTGGGGGCCCTTCGACCCCGCCGCGGTCACCACCGCGGCCCAGCCCGACTTCTACGTGGGCTGGCTCGACGGTGCCCTCCGCCTCTTCCCGGCGTGGGAGATCCGCGCCTTCGGCCACACCGTGTCGCCGCTCTTCTGGCCCGGGGTGGTGATGCCCGCTCCTGTTCTTCGGCGTGCTCTACGCCTGGCCCTTCCTCGAGCGGCGGCTGACCGGCGACCGCGACGAGCACCACCTCCTCGACCGCCCCCGCGATCGCCCGGTCCGCACCGCGCTCGGCGTGGCCGGCTACGGCTACGTGGCCGTGCTCGTCGTCGCCGGTGGCGCCGACGTGCTGGCGGTCCAGGCCGGATGGTCGGTGCAGGTCACCTTCTGGGTGCTGCGGGCCCTCGTCTTCGTCGTGCCCCTGGTCCTCGGCCTCGTCACCTGGCGGTGGTGCCACGACCTGACCGCGGCCGAGGGCGACGGCGCCGACGACGAGGGTGCTCCCGACGACGACGAGGGCGCAGGCGACGACGACGGCGCCGAGGCCCTCGAGCCGGCCACCAGCGGGAGCGGGCCGGCGTGAGCCCCCGTCTCGACCGCTACCGGGCCAAGCGCGACTTCGCCCGCACCGACGAGCCCGCGGGCGTCGAGGTGCCGCCGTCGGACGGCCCGCCCCGCTACGCCTTCCAGCACCACGACGCCTCGAGCGACCACTACGACCTCCGCCTGGAGTCCGACGGCGTGCTGCTCTCGTGGGCGGTGCCCAAGGGGCCCTCCACCGATCCCCGGGAGAAGCGCCTGGCCGTGCACACCGAGGACCACCCCGTCGACTACCTCGACTTCGAGGGCACCATCCCCTCCGGCGAGTACGGCGGCGGGTCGGTCATCGTGTGGGACGTGGGCACCTGGGAGAACCTGACCACCGACGACGGACGGCGAGCCGGTCGCCGTGGCCGCCGCCGTCGAGCGAGGCGCACCTGCGCTTCCGCATCGACGGGCAGAAGCTGTCGGGTGGCTGGACCCTGCAGCGCTTCCGTCCCGAGCAGGACCAGTGGCTGCTGATCAAGGGCGGCGAGCGAGGGGGCCGACGCCCGCCGCAACCCCACCTCGACCCAGCCCGAGTCGGTGCTCACCGGGCTCACGGTCGACGAGGTGGCTGCGGCCGTCGCCGCGACCGACGCCGACGAGGACGAGCGGTGAGCCGGCCCGCGTTCCGCTCGCCCATGCTGGCCACGCTGGTCGACGAGGTCGTCGACCGGCGAGGACTGGATCTTCGAGCGCAAGCTCGACGGCATCCGCCTCGTCGTGGTGCGCGACGGTGACCGGGTGCGGCTGGTGACCCGCAACCAGCTGGACCGGACGGACCGCTACCCCGAGCTGGAGGAGGCGCTCGCCGGCCCAGCCCTGCGACCGCGGTTCGTCGCCGACGGCGAGGTGGTGGCCTTCGACGGGGCGCACCACCAGCTTCTCCCGCCTGCAGCAGCGCTCGGGGCTCGCCGGGCAGGCGGCGGTCGACACCGGGGTGGCGGTCCGGCTGTACCTCTTCGACCTGCTGCACCTCGACGGCGAGGACGTCGTCGACCGCCCGCTCCGCGAGCGCAAGGCCCTGCTCCGCGACGCCCTGGCCTTCGACGACCCCCTCCGCTTCTGCCCCCACCGCAACGACGACGGGGAGGCCTACCTGGCCGAGGCGTGCCGCAAGGGGTGGGAGGGGCTCATCGCCAAGCGGGCCGACAGCCGGTACCGCACCGGACGGGGCCGGGACTGGCTCAAGCTCAAGTGCGTGGCCCAGCAGGAGGTGGTGATCGGCGGGTGGACCGACCCCAAGGGCAGCCGCTCCGGCCTCGGGCGCCCTGCTCGTGGGCTACCACGACGACGACCGGGGCCCTGCGCTACGCCGGGCGGGTGGGCACCGGCTTCGACGACGCCCTGCTGGAGCACCTCGTCGGGCCTCCTGGCGTCGCCGCCGACGGGCGTCGTCGCCGTTCACGGCCGCGCCCGACGGGGCCGACGTGCACTGGGTGACGCCGGACCTGGTGTGCGAGGTCGGCTTCACCGAGTGGACCGGGACCGGACGGCTCCGCCACCCCCGCTTCCTCGGGCTCCGCGACGACAAGGCCGCGGCCGAGGTGGTCCGCGAGGTCCCCCGGAGCACGCCGTGAGCGCCGGTGGCGACCGCCCGGGAGGTGGCCGGGCGCACCCTCGACACCTCGAACCTGGACAAGGTGTTCTTCCCCGACGACGGGGTGACCAAGGGCGACGTGCTCGACCACTACGAGCGCGTCGCCGAGGTGATGCTCCCCCACGTGGGCGGGCGCCCCCTGGTGCTCCAGCGCTTCCCCGACGGCATCGAGCGGGCAGGGCTTCTTCCAGAAGAACACGCCCGGCCACACCCCGGACTGGATCGAGCGGGTCGACCTGACCACCGCCGACGGTGGCACGACCACCTACTCGGTGGTCGACGACGCCGCCGGGCTGGTCTTCCTGGCCAACCAGGGGACGGTGGTGTTCCACACCCTCCTCTCGGAGGCAGCGGCCCCGGACCGGCCCGTGGAGGTGATCTTCGACCTCGACCCGGCCGAGCGACGACCTCGACCCGGTGCGGGGCGCGGCGCCGCGAGCTGCGGACCGTGCTCGACGACCTCGGCCTGGCGCCGCGGGTGAAGTCGTCGGGGTCCCGGGGGCTGCACCTGGTGGTCGAGGTGATCGACGACGACCCGGACTTCGACCTGACCCGGGGCTTCGCCCGCCGGGTGGCCGAGGTGGTCAGCGCAGCGGGGCCCTTCACGACCGAGGTGCGCAAGGCCAAGCGCGACGGGCAGCTGTTCCTCGACGTCGGCCGCAACGGGCCCGCCAGCCATGCCGCCGCGCCCTACACGCTGCGCCCCCTGCCCGGGGCGCCGGTGGCCGTCCCCCTGGACTGGGACGAGGCCCTGGCCGCGTCGTTCCACCCCCGGCGCATCACCATCGCCAACCTGGCCCGCCGCCTGGCCCAGAAGGACGACCCGTGGGCCGGCGCGCCCGGGCCGACCACCACCATCGCCGACGCCCTGGACGCCCTGGACGCCCTGACCGACGCCTGACGGATCTCCACCTCCCGACGGTGCGTCCCTGGGTCGCGCCGGGCGCGAGCCATGTCCGCAGCTCCGGGGGTTCCACCGTCAGCCGTCGTCGCGGAAGGTGCCGACGGTGCGGGCCTGCTCGACGATGTGGCCGTCGATGGCGTCGAGCACCTGGCGGTCGGCGTCAGGCCCTCGCCCTCCACCGGTGCGTCCACCGCGAACAGGTGGAAGAAGTAGTGGTGGTCGCCGTGGTCGGGCGGCGGCGCCGGGCCCATGTAGCCGGGCTGGCCGGTCTCGTTGGGGTGGGGGGTGAAGCCGGCGGTGGCGCCCTCGGCCAGGCCGTCGGTCGCGGGGTCGATGCCGGTGGCGACCCAGTGCGTGAAGCCGTCGACGAGGGGGGCGTCGGGGTCGTGGACGACGAGCACGAGCTCCACCGCCCCGTCGGGCACGCCGGACCAGCGCAGCTCGGGCGACGTGTCGTCGCCGGCGTTGCTGTGGCGCTCCGGGATGGGCTCCCCGGCCCCGAAGGCGGGGGCGGTGATGGTCAGGTCTCCGTGGTTGAGCTCCATGGGTGCTGCTCCTGTCGGTGGCGATGGGGCGGGACTGTCCGCGCCCCGCACGGGGCGTCTCCCCGTCGTCGGGGACCGGCAAACGCCCGCAGGTGCCGATGCGGGGCGCGCACCGACCCTCAGCGAGCAGCGGCGGTGCCGGCCGGGCGGGGCGCAGGGCGGGCCGAGCCGGCGGACATCCAGGTGAGGAACCCCGACACCGCCACCACCAGGTAGAGCAGACCACCGGGCACCCACATGAGGAGGCCGGCCAGGTGCTGGTCGTCCACCCGGGTGGTGCCCCACGCGGCGGCGCCGGTGGCGGGGGCGTCGTAGAGGACGACAGGGGTGAGCACGAGCAGGGCGCTGAGGAGGGTCAGGCCCAGGCCCAGGCCGAACGAGGCGAGCGCGGCGCGCAGGGGGTGGGTGCGGGCCGAGAGGGCCCACCAGAGCAGGAGGCCCGAGGCGACCAGCGTGGCGTGCTCGACCACGTGGACGAGGCCGTGGTGGAGGGCGGCGTCGTAGAGGACGGGCACGTGCCAGGCCACCCAGGTGGCCAGCTGCACGGCCGCTGCGACCCACACCACCGAACCCGCCCGGCGCGTGGCCCGCCGCAGCGGGCGGGGGGCCATGCGCACCAGCTCGCGACGGGTCGGGGCGGCCACCGCCCAGGTGGCCACCCGGACGGGACGTCCGGCGACGATGAGGAGCGGGCCGAGCACGCCGAGGAGCAGGTGCTGGGCCATGTGGGCCGACACCAGCCTTCGCCGAGGGGGTCGAGGGGTCCGACCACGGCGACGGTGGTGACGGCCACCCCGGCCAGGAAGGCCGCCACCTGGCGGGGCGGGACGGGGTGGGGGCTCCGGACCCGACCCCGCAGGTAGACCGCCACCGCCAGGCCGGCCAGCAGCAGGGTGGCGGGGTCGAGGGCCCAGGAGGTCCACACCTCGCCCGGGACCCACCGGCCTGTTCACGGGCAGGGACCGAGCACCAGGTTGGGGGCGCCCTCGGCCAGGATCAGCACCACCGAGGCGGTCGTGGCGACGAGGGCGATCCAGGCGACGAAGCCGACCCCGCCCTCCCGGCGGTGCAGGCCCCAGGCGGCCGGGATGCCGGTGGCGCACACGAGGGCCGTCGACGACGGTGGCCACGTTGATCGACCACGAGATGCCGTGCTCGCAGGCGGCCGGCACCATGGCCGAGGTCCCGGCCAGGTGCAGCATCCACACCGCCGGACCCACCCACAGGGCCCACACCAGGCGGGCCACCGACCACCGGTCGAGCCGGGGGGCGATCGGCGGCGGGTCCGGCCTCGGGTGTCGCGGTGGCCTCGCTCACCGGTCCACGTCCGTGTCGTCGGGTGACGTCGGGGCCGCGCTCACAGGGCCACCGAGAGGTAGAGCGAGCTGTAGACGAAGACCCACACGACGTCGACGAAGTGCCAGTAGAGGACGCCGACCTCGACCCGTTCGCCCTGGGGCTCCATCCCCGTGACGGTCCGGAGCCAGAGGAAGGCGAAGATCAGCAGGCCCACCCCCACGTGGAGGGCGTGGAGGTTGGTGATGGAGTACCAGAGGGTGGCGTAGGCGTTGTCGTCGGCTCGGAACTCGGCCAGCTCCTTCTGCAGGTCGTAGAAGTGCCCGACGAGGAACACCGCCCCCATCAGCCAGGCCACGCCGAGGCCCCAGGCCACCCCCCGGCGGTCACCCCTCTTGGCCGCCCGGTGGGCGACGTGGGCGGGGACGGTGCTGCCCAGCAGGATGGCGGTGCGGATGGCGGTGAGGGTGAGCTCGGGCTCGGAGATGTCGCCCTGGGGCCAGGCGGGGGAGTTGGCCCGGATGAAGAAGTAGCTGAACAGCAGGAGCCCGAACAGCAGTCCCTCGGTGGCGATGGTCCACACCATCCCCCACCAGCCCAGCGAGCGGCCGGTGGGGCGCGAGGCGACGGTGCGGTGGCTCGCGTCGACGACGGCGGCGGTCATCGCTCGGCGATCCCCTGCTGCCAGACGACCCCGGCCACGACCACGCCGAGGGCGCCGACCCCGGCGATGATCCAGCTCGACGCCACGATCCCGATGCAGAGCACGAGGGTGCCGAGGGCGAGGGCGAAGGGCCACGCCGCCGGGCTGGGCATGGTGACCACCTCGACCTCGTCGGCCTCGAGGGCGCTGGTGACGATGGTGCGGTGGTGCCCGCCCAGGGGCTGGGTCAGGTCCTCGTCGTCGACCACCGCCACCGCGGTGCGGGGCGTGCCCTCCTCCCAGTCCCACAGCGGGGCGTGGCTCTCCACGTCGGCGAAGGCGGCGTAGTTGTAGGCGGGGACGGGGGAGGGGACCGACCACTCCAGGGTGTCGGCGCCCCACGGGTCGGCCGGCGCCGGGGTCCCGCCCGGCGCCGGGACCGCAGGAAGTTCCACGTCATGAGGCCGATGCCGGCGGCGATCACGAAGCCGCCGATCGAGGAGATGAGGTTCATCACGTCGAAGGCGGTGCCGTAGCCCTCGGTGTAGGTGTACACGCGCCGCGGCATCCCCATCAGGCCGAGGATGTGCTGCGGGAAGAACGTCACGTGGAAGCCCACGAAGATCAGCCAGAACGACCACACCGCCTTGCGCCGGTCGAGCATCCGGCCGGTCATCTTCGGGAACCAGAAGTGCAGGCCGGCGAAGGTCGGGAACACGGTGCCGCCGAAGAGCACGTAGTGGAAGTGGGCGACCACGAAGTAGGAGTCGTGCGCGGCCCAGTCGAACGGGACCATGGCCACCATCACGCCGGTCATCCCGCCGATCAGGAAGGTGACGAGGAAGCCGATGGCGAAGAGCATGGGCGGCTCCAGGCGGGGCTTCTCCGGCGCGGTGGCGATGGTGCTCACCCAGGCGAAGAACTGGACGCCGGTGGGGATGGCGATGAGGGCGCTGGCCACCGAGAAGAAGTCGGCGGTGAGGGCGGGGACGCCGGTGGCGAACATGTGGTGGAGCCACAGCCCGAAGCTGATGAACCCGGTGGCCACCAGCGAGGCCACCACCAGCGGGTAGCCGACCAGCCGCCGACGGCAGAACACCGGGATGATCGTCGACACGATGCCGGTGGCCGGGATGAACAGCAGGTAGACCTCGGGGTGGCCCCAGATCCAGAAGAGGTGCTGGTAGAGGATCGGCTGACCCCCGGCGGAGGGGTCGAAGAAGTTGAAGCCGAAGTTGCGGTCGGCCTCGAGGGTGACGCCGGCCAGGGTGATGGCGGGCAGGGCGAACACGATCATCAGCGACATGACGATCACCCCCCACACGAACACGGGCACCCGCGGCCAGGTCATGCCCGGGGTGCGCATGCGGATGGCGGTCACCAGGAAGTTGATGGCGCCGACCGTGGTGGACACCCCCAGGAAGGCGATGCCCACGGCCCAGAAGTCCATGCCCAGCCCGCCGGTGAAGGCCCGGTCGCCGCTGAGGGGCACGTAGGCGAACCAGCCGCCCTCGGGCACGTCGCCGAAGAGGAAGCTGGAGTACAGGAGGAGCCCGGCGGACAGGTAGATCCAGTAGCTCAGGGCGTTGAGCCGGGGGAAGGCCATGTCGCGGGTGCCCACGTGGAGGGGCAGCACGTAGTTCCCGAACCCGGCGAACACCGGGGTGTTGAACAGGAAGATCATCGTCGTCCCGTGCATGGTCATGAGCTCGTTGTAGGCCTGGGGCCCGACCACGTCGGCGTCCGGGCCGGCCAGCTGCAGGCGCATGAGGAGGGCCTCCACCCCGCCGACCAGCAGGAAGGTGAAGGCGGTGACGAGGTACCGCTTGCCGATGCGCTTGTGGTCGACGGACTCGAGGGCGCCGGGGATGCCGGGTCGGTCGTCCCACGTGCGCTGGAGCGCGGCGAAGGGCGCCGCGACCCGCGGTGCGGCGCGCTCGGCCAGGCTCACCGGAGGCCGTCCAGGTAGGCGAGGACGGCGTCGACCTCGGCGTCGGTGAGGGGCACGTCGGGCATGACGTTGCCCTCCTTCACGTCCTGGGGGTGGTCGACGAAGCGACGGCGACCCTCCTCGGTGTTCTCGATGGCGAGGCCGGCCAGGGTCGAGCGGCTGGCCACGTGGGTGAGGTCCGGGCCCACGTCGCCATCGGCCACGGTGCCCCGGACGGTGTGGCACCCGGCGCAGGCCTGGGCGTCGAACACCTCCTGGCCGCGCGATGCCGCCTCGCCCTCGGGGGCGTCCGCCGGCCGGGCCTGGTCGGCCAGCCAGGCGTCGAACTCGTCCTGCGGCTGGGCGATCACGAGGAAGCGCATGTTGGCGTGCTGGATGCCGCAGTACTCGGCGCACAGCCCCTCGTAGGTGCCGGGCTCGTCGGCCTCGATCACCTTCTCGTTGGTCGAGCCGGGGATGAGGTCGAGCTTGCCGGCCAGGGCCGGGACCCAGAAGCTGTGGTTGACGTCGGCGCTGGTGAGCACCAGCTCGACGGGCACCCCGGCGGGGATGTGGATCTCGTTCGCCGTCTCCTGGCCGTCGGCGTAGGTGACCTCCCACCAGTACTGGTGGCCCTCGACCTCGATGCGCATCGCCGCCTCGGTGCGCTCGGAGGCCTGGATGACCCCGACGGCCACGAGCGACACCGCGGTCACGACGACGAGGGGCATGATCACGCCGCCGGCGACCAGCAGGCGCTGCTCGGACCAGCGGGGGGTCACGTCCCGTCGGCGCCGGGTGAGGCCGCGGACCAGCCACACCAGGATCCCGACGGTGATCACCGTGGCGATCACCGTCATCAGCACCGTCAGGGTCTGGATCCGCTCCGCCTCGGGCCCGGACGCGTCGAGCCCGCGCGCTCCCCCGGAGCAGCCGGCCAGTGCCGCCGAGACGGCCCCGACCCCCAGCAGACGACGGACGCGGTGCACCGGCGACCCCTCTATCCGGGTGGGCCGGGGCGAAACGGCCCAGAGGCTGCGTCACCCGGGGCCGGGTGGGTAGGGGGCGGCCATGGCTCGAGGGCACGTCACCGGGAGGCGGGTCGCGCTCCTGGTGCCGGTGCTCATCGCCATGGTGGTCGGCCTCACCGCCGGCCGGGCTCCCGCCCGCGACCGCCGTGCCGGCGAGGCGCAGGGGGACGGGCAGGCCGCCGTGGCTGGTGCCTCCCTGTGGCGTCGGGACTGCGCCACCTGCCACCGGGCCGACGGCAGCGGGCTCCGCGCGCGGCCCCGACATCCGCGACGCCGGCGCCGGCGGTGTCGACTTCGAGGTCGCCACGGGCCGCATGCCCCTCGACGACCCCGACGACCAGCCGGCACGGGTCACCCCCCAGTACGACCAGGAGGAGATCGACCAGCTGGTCGCCTACGCCAGGCAGACGTTGGAGGGTCCCGACGTCCCGGAGGTCGACGTGGCCGGCGCCGACGCCGCCGTCAGGGGGCGAGCTGTTCCGCCTGAACTGCGCCTCCTGCCACCAGTCGGTGGGGGAGGGCGGTGCCCTGGCCTACGGGCAGTACGCACCGGATCTGTCCGAGGCGACCCCGACCCAGGTGGTGGAGGCCATGCGGCTGGGCCCCCAGCAGATGCCGGTCTACGACCGGGCCACCATCGACGACCGTCGGGCCGCCGACGTCGCCGCCTACGTGCGGGAGATCGAGCCGCCCGAGGACCGGGGGGGCTGGGGCATCGGTCACTACGGGCCGGTGCCCGAGGGCCTCGTCGCCTTCGCCCTGGGGATCGCCGCCATCCTCCTGGGGGCTCGCTGGCTCGGGTCGACCCGGGGGTCGTGAGACTGCACCGGCCCGGGCCGGGACGCCCCGATCCGGTGCTCGCCACGTGAGGCCTCCCGGACCGTTCCGCGCCGACTGGTGGCGCAGCCCCCTACGGGGCCCCTGGTTCACCTCGGTGCTGGGCTCGGTGCTGCTGGTGGGCATCCCGGTGCTGGCCCTGACGGGCCTGCTGTCCTACGTCGCCTACAACCCGGACCTGGGCCAGAACGACCTCACCCCGGGCTCGGGGATCACCGGCCTGTTCCCCTCGTGGCCCACCGACCCCTCCTGGGCCTACCGGTTGAACCAGGGCACCCACGTCACCCTGGGCATCGTCTTGGTGCCGGTGGTGCTGGCCAAGCTCTGGTCGGTGATGCCCAAGCTGTTCACCTGGCCGCCGGTGCGCTCCGCGGCCCAGGCCCTGGAGCGCCTCAGCCTGGCCCTCCTGGTGGGCGGCGTCGTCTTCGAGATCGTCACCGGCCTGGTGAACATCCAGTACTGGTACGTGTTCCCGTCGTCGTTCTACGCCGCCCACCTCTACGGCGCCTACGTGTTCACCGGTGCCTTCGTCGTCCACGTCGGCCTCAAGCTGCCCACCCTCCGACGGGCCCTGCGCCAGCGACCCGTGCGCCCCGAGCTGCGGCGGGGCCTCGACCAGTTCACCGCCGACGAGCCCGACGACACGGGGCTCGTCGCCCCCGCACCCCGGGCCCCGACCATCTCCCGCCGGGGGGCCCTGGGCCTGGTCGGCTCGGGCTCCGCCCTCCTGCTCGTCGTCTCCGCCGGGCAGAACCTGGGCGGGTGGGTGCGCGACGTCGCCCTCCTGTCGCCCCGGGGGCGGTCCACGCCCGGCGGCCCCAACGACTTCCCCATCAACAAGACGGCCGAGGGACGGGGCATCACCCCCGAGCAGATCGGTCCGGGGTGGCGGCTCACCCTGCGCGGCGACGGCGAGCGGACCCTCAGCCGAGACGACCTGCTGGCCCTGCCCCAGCGCCGCGCCGACCTGGCCATCGCGTGTGTGGAGGGGTGGTCCACGGGCCGCCAGACCTGGAGCGGGGTGCCGCTGCGGGACCTGGCCCGCATGGCCGGCGTGGCGGATGCCTCCACCCTCCTGGTGGAGTCGGTCGAGACCTCGACCTTCGGCACCACCACCCTGCGGGGCAACCAGGTCGCCGAGGAGGATGCCCTGCTCGCCCTGCAGGTCAACGGGGTCGACCTGTCCGACGACCACGGGTTCCCGGCCCGGGTCGTCGTCCCGGCCAACCCCGGCGTGCACAACACCAAGTGGGTCAGCCGGCTGACCTTCAGGCCCTGATGCTCGCCCGACTCCGGGACTGGTACGGCGCCGGGCCGCTGCACCTGCTGGCCCTCCTCGCGTCGTTCGCGCTGGCCGGGTACGCGGCCGTGCAGCTGGTGCCCGACGAGCCTCGCAAGGTGCTGGTGTGGTTCCTGGCCGCGGTCGTGGGCCACGACCTGGTGCTGTTCCCCCTCTACGCCCTGGCCGACCGGTCCCTCGTCGACGTCGTGCACCACCGGCCGCCGGTGCCCGAGCCCCGGCGCCTGGCCCTGAACCACATCCGCTTCCCGGTGCTGCTGAGCGGGCTGCTCCTGCTGGTGTGGGCGCCGCTCATCCTCGGCCTCACCGACGGCTACGAGGCCGCCACGGGCATGACCACCGACGTGTACATGGGGCGCTGGCTCGCCGTCAGCGCCGCCCTCTTCCTGGCCTCGGCCGTGGTCTACGCCGTCCGCCTCCGACGGTCGGGCCGCCCGGCTCCGGGCTGACGGGGCTCGACCTTCTCGATCTAGGAGCCGACCAGGGCGTCGTCGGCCAGGGCCACCTCGTGGCGCCCGGTCCGGCGCAGACGGCCCTCCTCCTCGGCCACGGCGAGGGCGTGGCGGAACCGGCCCGGTCCCCACCGTCGGACGCGCAGCGCCTCAGCCAGCTCGTCGGTCGACCGGGGCCCGTCCGCCAGGGCGTCGACGATGGCATCCACCTCTCCCTCGAGCGCGGTGTCGACGCTGGGGACGGTGGTGGCGGACATGAGCCCCGAGCCCATGTACCGACGCCGGTAGGCGTGGACGTGGCGTTCGGGCCCGGGCCGGGCGTGGAGGGCGCCGGCGCCGACGGCCCGCAGGGCGACCTGGGTCCGGGGCCCGATGACGCCGTCGGTCGTCAGCCCGTGGCGGGACTGGAAGCGACGGATGGAGGAGGCGTCGGCCGGATCGATGCCGGCCCCGTCCTCGTCGAAGGACGGGTCGGCGAAGCGCCCGTACCGGCGCCTCCTCTCCTCGTCCTCCGACGCCTCGAGGTCGGCCCGACGAGCCCGCAGGGCGCCCTGGGTCGCCGGTCCCACCACCCCGTCGGGATCGAGGCCGACGCGCCGCTGGAAGTCCTCGACCGAAGCGGCCGAGCTGGGATCGACGCCGAGGAAGTGGTCGGCCTCGTAGCGGACGGCCTGGCGGGTCTCCTCGTCGACGTCGCCGCTCGGCTCCAGCCCGTGGTGGGACTGGAAGGCGCGCACCTGCTCGACGTCGAGCGGGTCCACGACCGGGGACGGGGCCGCCTCGTCGGGCGCCACCCCCGCCTCGGGGCGGGTCGAGGCCAAGGCCGCCTGGGTCCGGGGACCGACCACGCCGTCGGCCTCGACCCCCAGAGCGGACTGGAGGCGGCGGACCGCGTCGGCGTCGGTGATGTCGACACCCCCTTGGCGCTGGCGGTGCGCCCGCGCCGCGGCGAGGGCGCCCCGGGTGACGGGGCCGATCACCGCGTCGTCGTCCAGGCCCACGGACTGCTGGAAGCGGGTGATGTCCTCCGCGTCGCCCGGGTCGACGGCGGGGTCGACCCGGCCCTCGAGGCCGGCGTCGGTCGCTCGCTCGGCCTGCAACGCCCGGAGCGCCACCTGGGTCTCCGGGCCGAGGACGCCGTCGTCGGCCAGGCCCGCCTCGCGCTGCACCGCCCGCACCTCCTCGGCGTCGGCCGGATCGAGGTCGACGACCCGGCGGGCGAGGCGGAGTGCGCCCCTGGTCTGGGGTCCGACCACGCCGTCGGGCACGAGCCCGAACCGGCGCTGGAAGCGGGCCACGTCGTCGGCGTCGGCCGGGTCGAGCAGGAGCGCATCGCCGTCGTCGAGCTCGTCGGCGGCCTGTCGCTCGGCGCGCATCGCCCCCTGCGTCGACGCACCGATGACGCCGTCGTCGCGCAGGTCGTGGCCGTCCTGGAACCGGCGCACGGAGTCGGCGTCGGCCGGGTCGAGCCCGAGCGGGCTCGTCCGGTCGGGACCCGCTCCTCGTCGCCGTCCTCGGCGTCGGCGGCGGAGAGGGGCTTGGCGATGTCCTCCAGGCCCTGCTGCTCGGCGGCGACGCCCCACAGCAGCTCCACCAGGCCGCCGAGGATCATGAGGCCGGCGCCGATCAGGTAGCCGATGAACACCGTGTCCCGGCTCTCGCCGGCGCCGATGAGGTCGCCGAAGAGCCATGGTCCGACGATGCCGCCGGCGCGCGGTGGCGATGGCGTAGAAGAAGGCGATCGCCATGGCCCGGATCTCGAGCGGGAAGGTCTCGCTCACGGTCAGGTAGCCGGCACTGGCCCCCGCCGAGGCGAAGAAGAAGATCACCGTCCAGCCGATGGTCATGGTGACGGCGCTGAGCCAGCCGCTGGCGAAGGCGTAGCCCAGGGCGATGGTGAGGGCCCCGGCGCCGATGTAGCAGCCGCTGATCATCGGTCGTCGCCCGACGGTGTCGAACAGGCGGCCGAGCAGCAGGGGGCCGAGGAGGTTCCCGATGGCGAACGGGACCATGAAGATGCCCACGCTCGCGGTGCCCACGTCGAAGAACGTCGTCAGGATCAGGCCGTAGGTGAAGAAGATGGCGTTGTAGAGGAAGGCCTGGGTGCCCATCAGCGCCAGGCTCACCGTCGACCGCCGCGGGTAGATGCGGAACATCGTGCGGGCCAGCTCGACGAAGCCGATCGACCGACGCTCGCGCAGCTCGATGGCGGCGCTGTCCGGCGGGTCGCCGAGGTCGGAGACGTCCTCGTGCTCGTCGTCGGCCACCCGGTGCTCGATGTCGTCCACGATCCGTTCGGCCTCGTCCTCCTGGCCGTGGGTCATGAGCCACCGGGGGCTCTCGGGGACGGAGCGGCGCAGCAGCAGGATCCCGACCGCCAGCACCGCCCCGGTGGCGAAGCCGGCCCGCCACCCGTAGCCGATGGGCAGGAGGTTGAGGTAGAGGAGGGCCAGGCCGGCGGCGATGGCCCCGCCGAACCAGTAGCTGCCGTTGATGGCCAGGTCGGCCCAGCCCCGGGCGCGTGCCGGGATGAGCTCGTCGACGGCTGAGTTCACCGCGGCGTACTCGCCGCCGATGCCGAACCCGGTGATGAACCGGAAGAGCCCGAAGCTCCAGAACCCCCAGGAGACGGTGGTCAGCACGACCCCGGTCATGTAGACGGCCAGGGTGACGAGGAACAGCTTCTTCCTCCCGGTGCGGTCGGTCAGGTAGCCCCAGAAGAGGGCGCCGAGGATGGCCCCGGCCACGTAGATCGACGCCACCTGGCCGATCTGCCCGCTGGAGAGGCCGAGGTCCTCCTTGATGGCGGGCCCGACGGAGCCCTTCATGGTGACCTCGAGCCCGTCGAGGATCCAGACCGTGCCGAGCGAGGCGATGATGTACCAGTGCCAGCGTGACCACGGCAGGCGGTCCATGCGCGCCGGGATCTTGGTGGTGACGGTGTCCTGGGTGACGGCCGCCATGGGCGTCTCCTCTCGTGTGGTGTGCACGGGCCGCCTACCCGGCGACCCGCGAGCCATGCACAGATGCGGGCCTGTCCGGTGACCCGTCCGCGCCGGAGCCGGCCCCCGCCACCGCGACGTGGCTGCGTCACCACAACCGCACCGGGTAGAGGCGACCGCGGACGCAACCCACGAGGAGTGCAGATGAGCAGAGGAGTCGCGGTGGTGACCGGAGCGAGCGGCGGGGTGGGCCGGGCGACCGTCCACGCCCTGGCCGCGGCGGGCTGGGACGTGGGCCTCCTGGCGCGCGGCCGAGGCCGGGTTGGAGGCGGCCGCGGCCGAGGTCCGGGCCCACGGCGGTCGGGCACTGGCGGTGCCCACCGACGTGGCCTCCTGGGAGGAGGTCGACGCCGCCGCCGACCGCGTCACCGAGGAGCTGGGGCCCATCGACGTCTGGGTGAACGACGCCATGACGACGGTCTTCGCCCCCGTCGTCGAGGTCCGGCCCGAGGAGCTGAAGCGCGCCGATCGAGGTGACCTTCCTGGGCCAGGCCCACGGGTCCATGGCCGCCCTCGCCCGCATGCGCCCCCGCGACCGGGGGACCATCGTGAGCGTGGGCTCGGCCCTCGCCTACCGGGGCATCCCGCTCCAGAGCGCGTACTGCGCGTCCAAGTTCGCGGTGCGCGGCTTCATGGAGTCCCTGCGCACCGAGCTGCTGGCCGAGGGCAGCGGTGTGCGGGTGGCCCAGGTCCACCTGCCGGCCGTCAACACCACCCAGTTCGGGTGGTGTCGGGCCCGGACGCCGACGCACCCGATGCCCGTCCCCCCGATCTACCAGCCCGAGGTCGCGGCCAAGGCGATCGTCGCCGCCCTGGACTCACCGCCCCGGCAGCGGATCCTCGGCACCTGGAACTGGCTGCTGGTGCAGATGTCCCAGGTGATGCCGGGCATCGGCGACCACTACCTGGCCCGCACCGGTCGCAGCAGCCAGCTCACCGACATCGACATCGACGCCGACCGGCCCGACGACCTGTTCTCGCCGGTCGACGACGACACCGACCACGGGTCCCACGGCATCTTCGACGACCAGGCCGGTGGGGTCACCGACCCGAAGTTCCTGCGGACCGTGCCCAGCACGGTCGCCGGCTTCTTCCGCTCGGTCCGCGACCGGGCGGCGGAGGTGCGGGCCCGTCGTGGGTGAGGTCGGTGCCTGGGGCTCAGGCCGACGCCGGGGCTGCGGCCTCCGGTCCGGTCGCGACGTCGGCCCGGAGGCGCCGGTAGGCCGCGTCGACCACCGCTGCGTGCACGAGGTGCTGGGTGGCGCTGGTGACGAGCACCCGGCGGTTCCACCGCCAGGGCGGCGGGGCCGCACCCAGCAGCCGCAGGCCGACCACCTCCACCACCCAGGTCCCTGTCGCGAGGATGGCCACGGCGCCGCGCCGGCGTCGGGCCGCGCCCGATCGAGCAGCACCCGCCCCGCCCCGAGCACCGACCCGTAGGCCAGCGCGGAGGGTGCCGTTGGCCAGGTGGCGCGGCGCCGTGCCCCGCACCCGCCACCCGGTCACGCCCTCCACCGCGGCCAGCGCCACGCGGCTCTCCTCGTAGTCGATCGGGCCCGACGGCCGGCGTCGCAGGAGAGCCTCGAGCCGGGTGGTGGCGACCATGGTCAGCGAGCCGGCGGCGCCGGCGGCGAGACCGGCGGCCCACCGTCGGGCCGGTGGTCGTCGGGCGGGCGCGGTCGTCGGGATCACGCCCCCCGTCCTTCCCGGTCGGCCGCAGGTGACCCGGATCGGCGCACCATTGGCGGCTGACCGGGTCCGGACCCGCCGCCGGGGGCTGGTCGAGGTGGTGCTCGCCCTCGCCGTGGGGGCCGTCGCGGGGCTGGCCGCCCTCGCCGTCGACATCGTCATCCGGGCCCTGCGCCAGGTGGCGGGCCGAGGGACGGGTGCGCTGGTGGGCGGTGTCGACCCCCTCGCCGCGGTCCTGGTCGTGGTGGGTGCCGTGGTCGCCGCCCTGGTCCTGGAGCAGACCCGCACGGTGCCCGACGAGCGGGGCGTGCCCCTCGTGATGGAGGCCGAGTCGGCGGACACGAAGCGCCTGCCCGAGCGCTCCGCGTGGTGGCGTGCCGTCGCCGCGGCCCTGGCCATCGGCACCGGGTCCTCGGCCGGGCGGGAGGGCCCGAGCGTGCTCCTCGGCGCGGCGGTGGCGGAGCGGACCGGTCGCCGCCTCGGCCTCGACGCCGCCGCCGGCCGCCGCCTGGTCGCCGCGGGCGCGGCCGCCGGGATCGGGGCCTCGATCCACCTCCCGGTGGTCGCCGCGCTCTTCGTCGTCGAGGTCCTGCTGGCGGACCGCGACCTGCGATCGCTCCTCGCCGTGGCCCTGGGGGCGACGTCGGGGTGGGCGGTGTGGAGCCTGCTCGGAGGCGAGCCGCCGCTGGCGGTCCACGGCGTGGTGCCGGCCGATGCCGGTGGCGTCCTGGCCGCAGCCGCACCGGTGGGCGTGGCCGCGACGGCGGCGGCCGTCGCCCTCACCTACGGCATCGTCGGCACCGACCGCCTCCGGGCCCGGACCCGCCTCGGGATCGTGCCCCGGATCGCCCTCGGTGCGGTCGTGGTGGCCGGGTTGGGGCTCCTCCTCGGCGCGGCCGCCGGGTCCGGTGAGCTCGTCACCGCGAGCCTGCTGGAGGGGCGCCGGGCCACCGCGCTGGCCCTGCTCGGCCTCGTGGTCGCCAAGGTGGTGGCCACCTCGGCCACCCTCGGCTCCGGCCTGCCCGGCGGGGCGTTCACGCCGGCGGTGGTGGTCGGGGCCGCATCGGGGGCCTTCGTCGCCCAGCTGGCGACGGCGGCCTCGCCCGCCCACGTGCGCGCCCTCGCGGTCGTGGGGGCGGCGGCCGCCCTCGCCGCCCTCGCCCGGGCGCCGCTGGCGGCGGTGGCCCTCTCGGTGGAGGTGGCGGGCGGTGTCGAGCTCCTCCCGGCCGCGGTGGTGGCGGTCGTCGTGGCGCTGGTGTTGGTGGAGGTCACCGGCGCGGCCCGGCTCTACGACGCCTCCACGACGTGAACCGGCGCGGTCGGTCCGTCCGGCGCGACGCTCGTCGGGGCCCGCCCTGGCGGTCGTCGCCGCCCTCGCCGTGGCGGCGTGCGGGTGGGTCGGCGACGGGGGCGGCGACGCCGTCGCCTCGACCCAGGTGGCCGGTGCCGGTCCCGGTGACCCGGTCGTGCTGGTCGGCCACCAGCGGCTGGAGGTGTCGGACCTCGACGCCGTGGTCGACCGCATCACCTACCGCAGCACCGACGACGCCGAGCGCCGCTCCACCGGCCTCCTCCTCCGACCTCGGGGCGAGGCCCCGCGGGACGGGTGGCCGGTCGTGACGTGGGGCCACCCGTCGGTGGGCATCGCCGACCGGTGTGCCCCGTCCACCGACCCGGCCGAGGCCGCCGGCACGGTGGTGCGTGCCCTGGTCGGCCGCGGGTATGCCGTGGTCATCAGCGACGACGAGGGCCTGGGCACGCCGGGCCGCCACCCCTACCTGGTCGCCCCCTCCGAGGCGTGGTCGGTGCTCGCCGCCGTCCCCGCGGCGGCGGCGGTGCCTGGCGCGCACCTCGGAGCCGACGTGGTGGCGTGGGGTCACTCGCAGGGTGGCCACGCCGTCCTGGCTGCATCCGAGCAGCAGGTCGGCCTGCTCGGCGACCGCCGCCTGGTGGGGGTGGTGGCCGAGGCCCCGGTCACCGACGTGGCCGGGTTCGCGGCGTACACGTCCTTCGCCGACGCCCACGCCGTGGCCGCGCTGGTGGTCGCCGGGTACGCCGCGGCCCACCCCGACCTCGACCCGGCGGCCGTGCTCACCGGCGCGGCCGTCGACCTGCTCCCGGTGGTCGACCACGCCTGCCTCGCCACGCTCGGCAACGAGCTCGAGGGGGTCGACGACGACCAGTTCCGCTCCGGGCCCCTGACCGCGGACCCGCAGTGGGCCGACGCCCTGGAGGAGGGTGTCGTCGGTCGGCACCGGGCGCAGAGCCCGGTGCTCGTGCTCCACGGGACGGGTGACCCGATCGTCCCGGTCGACCAGAGCCGTCGCTACCACCGTGAGGCCTGCGCGGCCGGGAGCCAGGTGGAGCTGCAGGAGGTGGTCGGGGCCGACCACGGCACGGTCATCGACCGCTCCCTCCCCACCGCGCTGGCCTGGGTCGATGCCCGAGTCCGGGACGAGCCGGCGGCGTCGGGCTGCCCCTCGTCGCGGGTGGGGCAGGACGGGTGAGCGAGCACGCCCCCTGGCCGGCCCGCGTCCTCATACCCCTGGGGGGTATAGGGTGACGCGGAGGAGCACGACCGTCGACCCCAGGGAGGCCACCGTGGCCAGCACCGACGCGTTGCGGCCGGGGCCCGCACCCGGGGGGCCCCGGTGCTGAGCGCCCTCGGGACCGGTCTCGGCGTGGCCACCCTGGCCACGATCGCCGCCTTGGTGGTGCTGGCCCGGGCCCACGGCACCGGCGCCCACCGGTCCACCGCCCCCCAGCGGGTGCCGTTCCTCGGGGGCTTCGAGCCCGAGACCCACGCCTGGAGCCGCTACCACCTCCGCTACTACCCGATGGCCCTGCTCTTCATCGCCTTCGAGATGGAGATGATGTTCATGTACCCCTGGGCGGTGGTGTACGTCGAGGAGGGGAGCAAGGCCCTCATGGAGATGGGCATGTTCCTCGGGATCCTCTCGGTGGGGATCGTCTACGGCCACCGGGAGGGCGTGTTCCGATGGCAGTGAGCCCGCCCGTCCCGGTCATCGTGACCGCAGGGGCCGACGCCTGGGGGCCGGTCCAGGAGCTCCGGGCCCGCCCCGAGCTCCGACTCGTCGCGTCGCCCCGTCACGCCGCCGTGCTGGTGGAGGCGGGAGCGGTGGCGGACCAGGCCCGGGCGGCGGACCTCGTGCACGACCAGGTGCCCCACCCCCGGGCCACGGTGACGTGGCGGCCCCGCCCCGTGCCGGGCGACGACGAGGTCGACGCCCTGGTCGAGGCCGTGCAGCGGGCGCACGCTGACCGGGCGGCGGATCCCGTCGGGTCCGACCCCGACCGTCGCCCCGACGAGGACCCCCACGAGTGGCGGGGGGTCGGACCCTTCGGCCAGGGGGGCGAGGGGATGATGGGTGGCACCCCCTACGGGCGCCCGATGGCCATGACCGGCGATGACCGCGACGGCCTGGCCCTCGACCGGCTGCACCTGCGCCTCGGTCCCTACCTCGACCCGCTGCCCGGTCCCCTGGTGCTCGACGTCGTCCTCCAAGGCGACGTCCTCCAGTCCGTCGACGTGGCCGGTGCACCGCCGGACCCCGGGCCCGACGAGGCGCGCCACCACCTCCGGCTCCTGGCCCACGGGCTGCACGTGCACGGCCTCGACGCCCTCGCGGCGCGGGCCGCCGCCCTCGCCGTGGCGGGGGGCCGGGGGTCTGACGTCGCCGACCGTGGCCGTCGGCTGGCCCGCGCCGTGCGCCGCAGCGGCCTGCTCTGGGCGCTACGGGGAGTGGGGTCGCTCGAGGGCCGGGGCGATGCGGCCGATCGGTGGCGCGTCCGCCTCGAGGCCCTGGGCGACGGTTCGCTCGGCGACGCGGTGGGTCCCCGCCGCGGCGTGGCGCCCGGCGACCTCGGCCCGCTCCTCGAGGGGCAGACCCTGGGCGGAGCCATCGCCACCCTGACGAGCCTCGACCTCGTCCCCTTGCCGGAAGGGGCGGCGCCGTGATCGGGGTGGAGCCACTGACCCCGCCGCTGGCGGTGGCGCTGGTGGCGAGCGTGCTGGGCGCCGGCGCGGTGGCGGCCGCAGCCCTCCGACGGGTCATCGCCGTGTGGGCGGCCGGGTTCCCGGGAGCGGTGCGGTCGGCCATGGATCCGCTGCGTGAGGCCCGGAGCCTGGCCCGCCAGCAGGTGGTGACGACCGAGCGCCCCGACCGGGCCACCTGGGTGTTGGCACCGGCCGCGTACCTGGGCCTGGCCGCGGTCGCCCTGGCCGTCGTGCCCCTGGGCGCAGGGCTGGTCGTGGCCGACCCGCGGACCGGCATCGTCGTGTTCGGCACGGCCGAGGCCCTGGTCATCGTGGTGGCCTTCCTCCACGGCTGGTCGCCGAACTCGCCGCTGGCGCTGGTGGGTGCCTACCGGTTCGTGGCGGTGGCCCTGTCCTACGAGCTGCTCAGCATGTTCGTGCTCATCGCGGCCGCCCTGCCGGCCGAGTCCCTCTCGATCGGCGCCATCGTCGAGTCCCAGGCCGGGCTCTGGAACGTGGTCCGCCAGCCCCTGGGCCTGCCCCTCTGGCTGGTGGTGACGTGGGGCGTCACCTTCTCGGGCCCGCTGGCGGTGGTGGACTCGGCCGACCTGGCCGGCGGGGGGACGGTGGAGGACAGCGGGCTCCAGCGCCTGGCCTGGGCCGGGGCCCGGGCCGCCATGGTGGTCGTCTTCGCCCTGGCGGGGGCGGCGGTGTTCCTCGGGGGGTGGCACGGCCCGGTGCTCCCCGGCCCGCTGTGGATGGCCCTCAAGGCGGCGGCCCTGGTGGCCGTGCTGGTGGCGGGGGACGTGGGGCTGGTGCGCCTCGGCGCCCAGCGGTTCGTCCGCCTGGCGTGGGGGGTCCTGCTGCCCCTCGCCTTCCTCGACCTGCTCGTGGCCGGGGTGGGCGCACTGTGATCGACGTCGCCTTCGTCGTGTTCGCCGTCGCCGCGGTGGCCAGCGGCTTCCGTGTGTTCCGCACCGACTCGATGGTGCGGGCCTCGTTCCTGCTGCTGGCCTCGTTCCTGAACGTGGGGGCCATCCTCGTCCTCCTCACCGCCCGAGTACCTGGGCGCGGCCCTCATGTTCATGATGACCCTCGAGATGGTCGTCATGGCCCTGTTCATGGTCATGTTCATGATGAACCCGGCCGGGCTCAACCCGATGGAGATGGTCCACCAGCCCCGGCTCGCCGCCGTCGCCGGCGTGGTGGCGGCGGGGGGGATCTGGGCCGTCGCCCTCCTGGCCGACTTCCCCGAGGCGCCGGTGGTCGACGCCGGGCGGTCGGTGCGCGACCTGGGCGCCGAGCTGCTCGGGCCGTCCATGCTGGTGTTCGAGAGCGCGGGCGTGACCCTGCTGGCGACGATGGTCTGCGCGGTCGTGCTGTCCGCCGCCCGGGGCCGCTTCGGCGATGCTGACGAGGGCTCGGTCGCCCCGCCGCTCGAGCCTGGCGGCGACCACCGTCCCGAGGACGCCCTGGTCGACGACGACGACGGCGGCGGCCACGGCCACGACCACGGGGGAGGGGCCTCGTGACCCTCGTGACCGTGCTGCTGGTGGCCGGTGCCCTGGTGGGCATCGGGGTGTGGGGGGCGCTGGCCCAGCAGTCGTTCGTGATGCTGATGATGGGCATCGAGCTGGTCGTGAACGGCGTGATCCTCGCCGCCGCCGGGTTCTGGGCCGAGGCGGGGGGCGGTGGGCCGAAGGGCCAGGTCCTGGTGATCGTGGCCATGGCCGTGATGGCGGTGGAGATGGCCATCGGCTTCGCCCTGGTGGCCGCGGTCTACCGCGCCCGCCAGGTGGACATGACCGAGGGGATCGGATCGCTCCGTGGCTGACCGCGCCCGCGCCCGACCCGGTACTGGTCAGTACGAGGGGTGGAGGGTCCCGGACCGTCGCACCGCTCGGCCCGAGGAGGCACCGTGCTGGTGATCCTGGTGGGCCTGCCCGTGGTCGCGGGGCTGGCCCTGTGGGCACGGGGCGACCGGCCCGGTCTCGGCCTGGCCGTGGGCACGGTGGCCTCGCTCGCCGCCACCCTGGGAGCCGCCGTGGTCGCCGCCGCGGCCGAGCCCTCCGCCGCCCTCCGCTGGGGGAGCGGCATCACCCTCCGGTTCGAGGTCGTCGACCTGGCCCGGGCGCCGATCGTGCTGGTGGCCTTCGTCGGCCTGGCCGTGGCCACCTACGCCCTCGGGTACGGGGAGGACCGGGGCCGGGCGCGGATGGTGGGCCTGCTGGTCGCGTTCGTCGGCACCATGGAGCTGCTCCTCGTGGCCGCCGACCTCCTCAGCCTGCTGGTGGCGTGGGAGCTGGTCGGAGTGCTGTCCTGGGGCCTGATCGCCCACCGGTGGCGGGGCGACGCCCCCGGCCGGGCCGGCCAGGCCTTCGTGGCCACCCGGGCCGGGGACCTCGGCCTGTTCCTCGCCGCCGGTGCCGCCTACGCCGCCACCGGGACGTTCGACATGGCGGCTCTGCCCGGCATCCAGACCGGTCTCTTGACCGTGGTCGCCGCCGGCGTGGTGGTCGCCGCGGTGGCCAAGTCGGCCCAGCTCCCGTTCTCGCCCTGGCTCTTCGCCGCCATGGCCGGACCCACGCCGGCCTCCGCCCTCCTCCACTCGGCCACCATGGTGGCCGCTGGCGCCTACCTCCTGGCCCGGCTCCAGCCCACCCTCGACGCGGTGGCGTGGTTCGCGCCCGTCACCATCGGTGTCGGGCTGACGACGGCGGTGGCAGGAGGGGTGGTGGCCCTGGCCCAGCCCGCGCGCCAAGGAGCTGCTCGCGGCGTCGACCTCGGCCCACTACGGCCTCATGTTCGTGGCCGTCGGGGCGGGCTACCCGGCGGTGGCCATCGCCCACCTCGTCGCCCACGGGGTGTTCAAGGCCCTCCTGTTCACCTCGGCCGGCGTCGCCATCGAGGCCTCCGGCACCGAGGACCTGGATCGGATGCGCCTGGGGCAGCGCCTGCCGCTCGTGGCCGGGCTCACCGCCGTCGGGACGCTCTCGCTGGCCGCCGTGCCCCCCCTCGGTGCGGCCTGGACCAAGGAGCAGGTGGTGGCGGCGGGCGCCCACGCGTCGGTGGTGATCGGTCTCCTGGTGGTCGGGGCGGGGGCACTGAGCGCCCTCTACGCGGCCCGGTTCCAGCTCCTCGCCTACGGGCGCAGCGCGCCCACCCCCGGCCGATCCGAACCGGAGAGCGGACGCGTTGCTGGGGCCACGCGAACGATCGCTGGTCCCGGGGGCGATCCGGGGGTGGGTCCGCTCCCGACCCGGCCCTGGACGTGGCGCCCGGCGACCCACCGCGCCGGCGACGCACCACTCCACGGCCTCGATCTGGCCCTCGTCGCCATGTGCGCCCTGGCCACCGCAGGTGTGGTGCTCGGGTTGGTCTGGACCTCATGGGGCGAGGAGCGGGTGCTGGCCGTCACCTCGGCAGCTCTGCCCGACGGGGCGGCGTGGGAGGTGCCGGCCTCGCTCGCGGCCGTGGCCCTCGCCCTCACCGGGGCCGTGGGCCTGGATCGGCGTCGACGCCTGGCGACGCTGGCCCCGGGCCGGTGGTGGGCCCGGGCCGGTCGGTGGTTCGACCTCGATCGCCTGTCCCGCGCCCTGATCGTCGACCCCACCCTCGCCCTGGCCCGGGTCCTGGCGCGCCTCGATGACCGGGTGGTCGATGCCGGCGTGCGGGGTGTCGCCGGCCTGGGCACCGCCCTGGCCGGAGCCCTCGCCCGGGCCGACGACCGGGTGGTGGACGCCGGGGTGCGAGGCGCGGCCCGGTTCGGCGCCTGGACGGCGGAGGTGCTCGACCGGATCGCGGAGGTCTCGGGTCGACGGCGTGGTCGACGGCCTGGCCCACCTCACCGGCCGGGCCGGTCGCGAGGGCCGTCGCCTGCAGTCCGGCCAGACCCACCAGTACTACGCCGGGATCGCCGTCGGTCTCGCCCTGCTCGTCGTCGTCCTCGTCGTCTGGAGCTGAACCGTGCTCACCGCGTCCATCCTCGTCCCCCTCGTCGTGGCCGCCGTCCTGGTGCTGGCCCGCACCTGGAGCGAGGCGGTGACGCGGATCGTCGCCGTGGTCGCCAGCGCCGTGCCCCTCGCCCTCCTCGTCGTCACGTGGGCTCGCTACGACACCACCAGCGACGCCCTCTTCCAACAGGTCGAGGAGGTGGACTGGATCCCGACCCTCGGCGTGGGCTGGCGCCTCGGGGTCGACGGCATCTCCCTGGCCCTGGCCCTCCTGTCGGCGCTGCTGTTCACCGTCGCGGTGGCCTACCCCGTCGAGCTCCAGGGACGGCACCGCCAGTACCGGGCCTGGTTCCTGTTCCTGGAGGCGGTGTCGCTCGGGGTGTTCCTCAGCCTGGACCTGCTGCTCTTCTACGTGTTCTTCGACCTGAGCCTGGTCGGGATGTACTTCCTGATCGGGCGGTGGGGCCACGGCGACGCCCACGCCGCCGCCCTCAAGTTCTTCCTCTACACCCTGGCCGGCTCGCTGGTGATGCTGCTCGGCTTCCTCGCCCTCTACCTGCGGACCGATCCCCTCACCTTCGACATGCGGGTGCTGATCGCCGAGCAGCCCCTCGCCGGTCGCCGGCGCGACCGCAGGACTGGCCCTGCTGGCCGTGCTCGTGGGGTTGGCGGTCAAGACCCCGCTGGTCCCGTTCCACACGTGGCTGCCGCCCGCCCACGTCGACGCCCCGGGCCCGGCCTCGGCCATCCTCGCCGGGGTCCTGCTCAAGATGGGCACCTACGGGATGATCCGGATCCCGCTGTCCATGATGCGCGACACCTTCGAGACGTGGGCGCCGGTCCTGGTGGGGCTGGCCGTGCTCAGCATCCTCTACGGCGCCCTGGTGGCCCTGGGCCAGGGGGACCTCAAGCGGCGCATCGCCTACACGTCGGTCAACCACATGGGCTACGCCGTGCTGGGCATCGCCGTCGCCGGTGCCCTGGGGTCCGGCGAGGAGGCGGGTCGGCGCCTGGCCCTCACCGGGGCGACCGTCGAGATGGTGGCCCACGGGCTCATCACCGGGTCGCTGTTCCTCCTGGCGGGCTCGTTCTGGACCCGGACCCAGGACTACGACATCGACCACTACGGGGGCCTGGCCGGCGTGGCGCCCCGGCTCACGGGGGCCACGACCCTGGCTGCCTTCGCCAGCCTCGGGTTGCCGGGCCTGGCCGGCTTCGTGGCCGAGGTCCAGGTGTTCGTGGGGACGTTCTCGGTGTACCCGGTGGTGGCCGGCATCGCCCTCCTCGGCGTGCTCGTCACCGCCGCCCTCTTCCTCCAGATGGTCCAGAAGCTCTTCTTCGGGGACCTGCCGGTGCGCCTCCGGGACCTGGCCGACCTGGGCCGCCGCGAGGCGCTGGCGCTGCTGCCGTTGCTCGTCCTGGTCGTCGTCATCGGCGTGTGGCCGGCCTGGCTCCTCGACCTGATCACCCCGACGAGCGAGGCCATCGTCACCGGCCTGGGACGCTGAGCGTTGGACGTCGGGCACCTCGCCCCCGAGCTGGCGCTGGTCGTGGGCGCGGTGGTGTGCGTGCTGGTCGCGTCCTTCGCCCCCCGCCGCCACCAGTGGATCACCCTGCCCCTGGCCTCGGGCGCGGTGGTGGCCTCCGCCGGGTGCAGCGTGGCGCTCGCCATCGGCGCCGACCAGCAGCTCTCCTTCGACCGGGCGTGGGCGCTCGACGGCGCCACCCAGGGGGCGGAGCTGGTGATCTGCGGTGCCACCCTCGTCTGCCTCCTGCTCAGCGTCGAGTGGTTCCGCACCGACCCCCGACGGGGCGAGTACCCGGCCGTCCTGCTCTTCTCCGCGGCCGGGGCCATGGCGCTCGCCGGGGCCGCCGACACCATGGAGGTGGTGGTCGGGATGCTCCTGGTGTCGGTCACCGGCTACACCCTCGCCGCCTACCACCGAGGCTCGCCGGCGGCGTTGGAGGCGGGCATGCGCTACTTCCTCGTCGGCGCCCTCACCAACGCGGTGCTCCTGGTGGGGGTGGCCGTCCTCTACGGGCTGACCGGGACGACGAACCTGGCTGACACCGCCGCCGCCCTCGGGAGCGGCGCCGACCGGGTCGCCCTCGTCGCCGTGGTGGTGTGCCTCTCCTTGGGCCTGGGCTTCGAGGTCGGCGTCGTGCCCACCCACGTCTGGGTCCCCGACGTGGCCCAGGCCGCCCCCGCCCCCTCGGCCGCCTTCCTCACGGTGGTGCCCAAGGTCGGCGCCCTGGTGGCCCTGGCCCGGGTCCTCCAGGTCCTGCCCGACGACGTGGTCGGGTGGCGCCCCATGGTCGCCGTCCTGGCCGCGGTCACCATGACCGTCGGCAACCTCCTGGCCCTGTGGCAGGACGACCTGCGTCGCCTGCTCGGCTGGTCGTCGGTGTCCCAGGCCGGCTACGCCCTGATGGCCGTCGTCGTCGTGGGTCGGGCCGAGCTGGCCGTCCCGGCGCTGGTCGTGTTCCTCGCCGCCTACGCGGCCGCCACCACCGCCGGCTTCGCCGTGGTCGCCGAGCTGAGGGGCCGGACGGCCCTGGCCGACTACCGGGGCCTGGGCGCCGGCCACCCCTGGCTGGCGGCGGTCCTCGCCGTCGCCCTGCTCTCCCTGGTCGGCATCCCGCCCCTCGGCGGCTTCGTGGGCAAGCTCACGCTCTTCACGGCCACGATCGACGGCGGGTACGCCTGGCTGGCCGCCCTGGCCGTCGCCAACACCGTGGTGTCGCTCTTCTACTACCTGCGGGTGATCGCGCCGACGGCGTTCGACCCTGCCGACCAGCCCACCCCGGTCCTCGGGCGCTGGGCCGGCGGCGGTGTGGCCGTCGCCGGCCTGGCCGTGCTGGCCGTCGGTCTGCTGGCCGGACCCCTCCTCTCCGCTCTCGGGGGCGCCCAGCTGCTCCCGTAGGGGCGGAGGTGTGTGTAGATCCTCGACGGCCGGGAAGGCGGAGGACATGGCAGACGAGAACCTGACCGAGAAGATCAAGGGCACCGCCAAGGAGGTCGCCGGCCAGGCCACCGGCAAGGACGACCTGGAGCGCGAGGGACGGGCCCAGCAGGAGAAGTCGCGGGAGTCGGAGAAGGCCGAGGCCAAGGAGGCCGAGGCGGCCCAGCACCGCAAGAAGGCCCAGGGCCACGCCGGCGAGGAGAGCTCCGAGCAGTAGGCCCGCCGGGTCGTCGGACCCGGCACCGTTCCGCCTCCGGGCCCCCGCGCAACGGCGCGCGGGGGCACCGGGGCGGGTAGCCCACCACCGACACCGGAGGAGACGAGCATGCCTGGAGGCAAGGACCCCGGTCCCAGCGTCAAGGACGACGAGCAGTACGAGGCCCTGCGCGAGCAGGGCGCCAGCAAGGAGAAGGCGGCCCGCATCGCCAACACCGACCGCTCGACGGCGGGTCAGCGGGGTGGGTCGTCGCCCGCCTACGAGGACTGGACCAAGGACGACCTCGAGCAGCGGGCCCGCGAGCTCGACATCGAGGGCCGATCGCACATGACCAAGGCCGAGCTGATCGACGCCCTCCGCAACCACTGACCCGCTGGACAGCGTTGTGCCGACCGGCACGAACCTGTCCGCCGGGTCCGCCAGGTGCCGACCCGACCCGGTCAGCCCGGCGGGGTGGGGTACTCCTCGTGGCGGGCGGTGGAGGAGGCCTGGCGGTGGTGCCAGGCCGCAGCCACCCGCTCGACGTCCGACGGGAGGGCCCCGGAGTGCCGGCACTGCTCGACCACCAGCTCGCACTGGTCTCCCAGGACCTCTGCGATCTCTGGCCGTCCCGCCTCCTCGGCCGTGCGGCGCACGTCGTCGGCCACACGGACGAGCTCGAGGGCGACCACGGGCTCGGAGGCCGTCGCCTGCCGGAGGCGGTCCACGGCCAGCTCGGCGAGCTGGGCGGGACCCGGTCCGGACCGGTGGATGAGCGTGCGCTGCTGGTCGTCGTGGCGGTCGGGGACCAGGGCGTCGTAGCGCACGAGCTCGTGCAGGATGGCGCCGAGGTGCCAGATCGTCTCGTAGACGGTGGACGGACTCCCCGACGAGCCGGACGCGGCGTGGACGCCGATGTCGACGAACTGCGAGAGCGAGCCCACCAGGTCGAGCTCGCCGGCGCGCTCCGCGCCGACCTCGATGTGGCGGGCGAGGCGCGCCGCGATGTCCTCGTCGAGCGCGGCGTCGGGCGGCGCCAGCAGGGTGGCGACGGTCGTCCTCTCCCGCACGAGGAACGCGCCCACCCCGACCTCCATCCGGATCGTGCTGCCCGCAGGGACAGCGCGGAGGAGCGCCTCCTCGTCCAAGGGGTTCAGCCACCCCGTCTCCGGGGCGAGGACCTCGACCTCGTGGCCGGGCCGGTCGTGCGGGGGATCGGTGTGCTCGGCGTGGTGCCGGTCGTCGTCGGTGGCGGTGGCCTGCTCGATGCGGGTCACCACCGCGCGGGCGGCCTTGGTCACCAGGACGCCCTGCCGGGTGGCCCGCTCCCCGTGGCGGATGGCGACGAGGAGGGAGGCGATCGCGACGATGCCGACCAACGCCCCCACCCCGGTGGCGAGGACCGGGGCGTCGGACTCGGCGGGCGCCGGCAGGGCCCACACCACGACGACCTGCAGGGTCAGGGCGCCGGCGGTGGCCGCCACGATGCGTCGTTGGAAGTGGTCGTGGAGGTGCCTGGCCACGGTCTGGGTCGGCACACGGGATGCCGCTAGCTGGGCGGCCAGCGGCAGCATCCAGAAGGCGAACGCGCCGGCCGTCACGGTGGCGCCGAGCATGGCCCCGAGGAGGGTCCGGGCGCTCCCCACCGCCACCGCGACGGGCGGCTCCACCGCGGCGTCCGCGAGCAGGACGGCGCCCGCGATGCCCGCACCCGCGACCATGCCGGCGGCGATGACCGCCGCCATCCCGCTGGTGGTCCGTCCGGCGGTCACGACGGACCGAGCCCGGTCGCGGTCCTCGGCGCCGGGGTCGCGCCCGCAGGCGCCTGCCGGGCACGAGGTCTGGTCACAGGTCTGTCGAGCATCGGTGCACGCTCCTTCCCTCTGGGCGACCCCCGACTACCCGATCCCTGGGGCGTCACGCCGGGCGGTGTCGGTCGCCAGAGCCATCGGTGACCGCAGGGCGGGGGCGGGCGGGGCGGGCCGGGCTCCGACGGGGGAGGAGCCGGTCGGAGCCGGCCTCCGCCCTCGCCGCGCGCGAGCCGTCGTGGGCTAGTCCGGTGCGTCCGCCATCCGCGCGACGGCGCACGCGGCGCACCCGCCGGTGACCTCCCCCCAGCGCGCCGCCGCCTCCGCCGTCCAGTCGTCGCGTTGCACCGTCAGCGTGGGCGGTGCCACCCGACCGGGGTCCTCGCGCCCGAGGAGGTGGGCGGCGGTCGCCAGCGCGCCCTCGTGGTCCGTGGCCACGTCCTCGTAGGAGACCTCCGCGACCGGGACGTCGGGCCGGGCGGCCAGCAGTGTGCGCCACCCGTCCTCGGCCGCGTGCTGGGCCCGGTGGGCGGCGCTGATCCGGTCCACGTCGACGTCGTGGGGTCGGGGGCGGGTCCCACCCTCCGCCCGCGACCAGGCGCCCGTCTCCATGGCGCGGACCCACGAGACCGCCGCCGCCACCTTGTCCCGTCGCGACACGACCAGGGCGTGGGGGTGGGGGAAGAGGGAGAGCACGTCGGTGGCGTGGGCACAGCCCCCCCACCGACGCAGGCCCTCGACGTGGTCCCACATGATCTTGGTGCTGAACGTGCCGTCCGGCGACGTGCCGTTGCGGAGGGCGGCGCGCAGGTAGGCCGCGGGATCCTCCTCGGGCCCGGGCGTCCCCCACGCGGCGCTGCACGCGGCGACAGACGCAGGGGCGAACGGCTCCTTCGGGTAGCCGAGCCCGTCGGTGCCCGTGAGGAGCTCGCACAGCAGGGTGCTCCCGGTGCGGGGCGAGGCGCACAGCACCAGGGACCGCAGCGGCGGGTAGGTGGTGCCCGCCCGTCGGCGCTCAGCCATCGACGAGGGCCTGGTAGAGCTGGGCGTGGGCCCGGGCCACGTCTCGGCGACGACGGGCCCGTCCCACCTGGTCGACCGCCGGGCGGGGGGTGCCGACCCAGCTGCGGAGGTGGGCCACGGCGTCGTCGACCGCGACCTCCCCGTCCATGGCGACGGCCACGATGGAGGGGTCCTGGTCGGGGATGCAGGTGTGGGCGGGAGCGATCACCCGGGTGCCGACGTCGAGGCAGGCCTCGGCCCATCCCGAGTGGGTGCCGTGGCGGTACCCCAGGAACGCCACGTCGAGGGACCGGATGGTCCGGGCGAAGTCGGCGTCGCTCGTGAAGCCCTCCCACCGCACCTCGACCGACGGCTGGTCCGCCACCTCGTCCAGGGTCGTGGCCAGCGCGGGGCGCCGCTCCCGCAGCGAGGGGTAGGCCCGGACCTCCAGCACGATCTCGGGATCGCCGGCGAGGCGATCGACCAGCTCCCGCACCAATCGTCGTCCGTGCAGTGCGGGACGGCCGTCCTTCAGGTGCAGCCCCACCCGGAGGGGATCGCACCGTCGTCGCGGCGGGTCCGAGGAGGAGAGCACGGGGGGGTGGGGGACCACCAGCGGGCGCCGGCCCCAGCGGCGCTCCACCTCGTCGGCCGCCCGGTCGGTGAGGGTCACCACCCGGTCGGCCTCGCGCACCAGGAAGGCCACCTGGTCCAGGTGGTGGCGCTGGTCGGCCACGTGCGGGTTCCAGATGTCGTGCACCGTGTGCACCAGGGGACGGCGGTGGCGCCGCAGGGCCCGACGCCAGCCGGACCAGCTGCTCTGCGCTCACCTCCCCGAACCCGAAGTGGGTGTGGAAGCAGGAGAACCGCGCGGCGTGGGCGTCGACCCACGAGGACGACATCATCACCGTGGCCGAGTAGAGGTGGTCCGGTGTGGCGATCCGGCGGACGCCGTCGCCCGGGACGCCGAGGTGGCGGGCGTACACGTGCCGGGCGGGGACGGAGGCGACGTTCAGCACGGGACCGGCCCCCGGCGCGCGTCCACCGGGTGGCGGGGCGCCGCCAGCCGTCGGAGGTGGTCGGCCAGGCGAGGGGCTCCGTCCGCTCCGAGCAGGGGGTCGTCGAGCGCCGTGGTCGCCCGTGCCGCGGTGAGGACCTCCAGCCACCGCGCCGGCTCCGGCCACCGCGGGAGGACCGTCGCCGCTCCGCACCGGGCCAGGGCCTCGGCCTTGTGGTGCTGCTCGACGAAGGGCCGGGCCTGGGGGAGGGCGACCAGGCGGCCGCCGCCGGCGGCGACCGCAGCGACCAGCCCGTCGCCGCACGGACCCACGACCACGTCGGAGCGGCGGACGTGGCCCGGGAGGTCGTCCACCCACCCGTGGTGCTCCACGACACCTGGCCTCCCGCCCGGCGTGGGAGGTCCGACGAAGCTCCACGTCCACCCCTCGGTGGCGCGCGCCGCGGCGTCGAGCTGGGCGGCGGTCGGGGGCGGCGATCCCTCGCCCCACGCCACGAGCACCCGTGGAGGGCCGGGAGGTCTCGGAGCCCGCGTCGCATGCCGGCCCGGCGGGGTGAGCGGGTGGACGAGGCCGGCGTGGAAGGTGCGGGCGACCATCTCGGCTGGCGTGCGCGGGGTGCTCGAGGGCGGCGGGGAAGGGGGCGACCACCGAGCAGGCGAGGTCGAAGGCCAGGCGGTGGGCGGGGTCCTGGCGGTGTCCGTGGAGCCGGACCGCGACGACCGGGACGCCCATCAGGCGGACCGTGAGGAGCACCTCGGTCGAGACGTCGACGACCACGAGGTCCGGCCGTTCCTCCTCCACCCACGCCACCAGGGCCCGCACCCGCGGTCCGGCGACGTCGAGGCCCAGGGGGGCGTGGTGGAGCCGTCCGCCGGCCGTGCGGTCGACGACGGGATCGCCGGGGGCGTCGTCGGGGAGGGTCCGGACCGTCGTGCACGGCCCGGCCAGCTCCATGGCGGAGGGGTGGCTGCTGGCGATCGTGCGGTGCGGACGCCGGTGAGGTGGGCGCAGACCGCAGCGACCCGGTCCAGGTGCCCGCGACCGACGTGGTGGGCGTAGAAGCCGATCGTGGTCACGAGACCTGCGCCACCAGTGTGCGCTCGTAGTCGGCGATCATGCGATCGAGGCCGAACCTCTCCTCGGCGACGCGCCGACAGGCCCGCGCGTCGAGGGCGGCCGCCTCGACCGCCGCCTCGGCCAGGGCGGCGACGTCGCCCTCCGGGACGAGGCGGGCGACCTCGTCGTCGACCAGCTCGGGGAGGGCGCCGCTCGCGAAGCCGGCGACGGGTGTCCCGCAGGCGAGGGACTCGGCGACGACGAGGCCGAAGGGCTCCGGCCAGGTCGGCGTGACCAGGCTGACGGCGGCACCGGCGACCAGCTCGGCAGCACGCGCTCTGGTCCAGGTGCCCGTGGTAGCGGACGGTCCGGTCCGAGCTGTGGGCGGACCTGCGTCTCGAAGTAGGCGGTGTCGTGGACCGGTCCGGCCAGGTCGATGGTGGTGCCGCACCGCCGGGCGGCGGCGATGGCGAGGTGCGGGGCCTTCTCGGCGACGACGCGACCGGTCCACACCGCTCCGGACCGCGGGCCCGGCCGGGGGTGCCAGGTGGCGCAGTCGACCCCGTTGGGGATGACCTCGACGGGTCGGGCCGCGTGCCAGCGGGAGGCGTTGCTGTGGCTGACCGACACCAGGTGGCCGACCTCCGAGCCGCCCACGGCGAGGGCGGACTCGAGCCAGGGGGTGGGCGGGGTGTGCAGGGTCGAGACGAGGGGCGCGCCGAGGATCGGTGCCGAGACGAGCGGGAGGTAGTGGGCGCTGTTGTTGTGGATGACGTCGTAGCCGTCGTCGCGGGAGAGGGCGCTGACGACCTGGATGTAGCCGTGGTGGTCGGCGACGACGTCGTCGGCCAGCATCGAGAGGTCCCGCCGTGCCGCGGCCGAGGGCCGCCACGGTCCCGAGAGGTCCCGCGCCCGGCATCCCGGCGGGGCCTCCGGGCCGAACAGGGTGACGTCGTGGCCCCGCGCCTGCAACCCGGCGGCCAGGTGCCAGGAGTGGGCCTCCAGCCCGCCGGCGAAGGGCGGCCCGGCGGAGAAGCGCGACGCTGGCGATCATCGCCACCTTCACGCCGGGACCCCCGTCGCGGGCGCTCTGGGCGCGTCGAGGAAGGGCGCCGCCGACGGTGCGTCGACAGGACTCGACCTCTGCGGGGGTGGGGGTCCTCAGGACCGTGCAGCGGTCCCCGGTCGGATCCCAGTCGACCAGCCCCATGGCTGCGAAGCCGGCGAGCCACCCCTCCATCGGCCACCGCCCCCACGTCCGGCGGTACTGCCTGGCGTTGGCCACGGTCGCCTCCAGCTGCTGCACCGGGGGGTCGAACCAGTCGTGGTGCTGGTGGAACACCGTCGCCCCGCCCACCAGGGCCACGGGGACGCCGGCCCGGTCGAGGCCGCGTGGCCAGGTCGGTGTCCTCGCCGGCGTAGCCCGTGAAGCGCTCGTCGAACCCGCCCGGATCGCTCGAAGGTGGCCCGGCGCACGACCATGCACAGGCCCCACACCAGCTCGGCCCGACCGCCCAGCCGCACCCCGGAGGCCGGGACCGGGTCGCGGTCGGGGTGGGGAGCCGAGCACCGGAGGAGCCGCCGCTCGTCGTCGGCGTCCTCGGCACCGGGACGCAGGTAGCGGACCTCCCCGGTCGGCGAGGGCGTCGTGGTCGGCGAGGGCTGCGGTCATGGCGGCCACGAAGCCCGACGAGGGGATGGTGTCGGCGTCGCAGAACGCCAGCACGTCCCCCCTCGCCACCGCGGCGCCGTGGTTGCGCGCCGGGGCGTAGGGGATGGCGGACCCCGCCCCGGGCACGTCCGTGGTGCGCACGTCCACGGTCGGGTGCCGATCGGTCACCTCTCCCGGGTCCTCGCTCCCTCCGGCCCGCACCACGACGACCTCGAGCTGGTCGCAGGACTGCCGCTCACAGCCCCCGAGGAGGCGGTCCAGCATCCGGTTGCGGTCCCGGGCCAGCGTGACGATGCTCAGCACGGGAAGGGGCCCCCGTCGTGGGACCACAGGACGTCATCGTCACCGGGGCGCCGCGCAGCGGGACCTCGCTCGTCGCCGGGCTCTTCGTGGCGGCCGGGCACCATCCCGGGTCCCGCATGATCCCGCCGACGCCCTCCAACCCGACCGGCTTCCACGAGGACCTGGACGTCAACGCCGCGAACGACGCCGTGCTCGACGACGTGGCCGACGAGACCTGGGGCGCGACGGCCGCGCCGCCGCGTGCCCTGCGTTGGGTCGGCGCGTTCGCCCGACCGGTGCGGCCCACGTCGGGTGCCGGCCTGGGCCTCGGGCGCCCTGGTGCCGCCCTCGCCCTTCGTGCTCAAGGACCCTCGCTTCAGCTACACGCTGCCGGCCTGGCGACCGGTGCTTCCGCCGGTGCGGGTCGTGGTGGTGGTCCGCCACCCCTCCGAGGTCGTGACCAGCGTGGCGGCCATGGCCCGGCGGGAGCCGGCGACCTTCTCGGGCTTCCCGCCGACCCGCGCCCACCTGCTCGCCATGTGGGAGGCCGTGTACCGCTCCGTTCTGTCCTGGGCCGACGACGCCACCCTCTTCGTCGCCCACGAGGACGTCGCTCGACCATCGGGGCGGGCGCGCCTCGAGGTGGCCACCGGCACGACGCTCCTCAGCCGCCCCCGCCCCGACCTGCACCGGGAGCACGGACGCACCGCGCTGCCCGGCTCGACCGTCGACCTGCTGGCCGAGCTCTCGGTCCGGTGCGACGCCCCGGCCTCGGGGGGGCCGGCGGGGGGTCGGTGACAGATCGGACGTCGGCATGGGCGGGTCCCTATCCCCGGTCGACGACCTCAGACCGCTCCGACGGACGTTCACCCGCCGGGGCGACGGTGGTCGACCGTGGTGGTTTGACCGACGTCGGTGCGGGGAGGCCTGTCCTCCCGACCAGGAGGCACCCGTGCCCCGTCCCGGCCCGTCCCCGCGCCCGACGCCACCGTCGTCCGACCCCCTCGGCCCGATCCCCGAGGCCAACCGCCCCGGCCACCACCCGCCCGTCGACCAGGACAAGCCCCGGCGTCCACCGCCGCGCCCGCGCGGCGCCGTCCCACGGACCACCCACCTCCCGTTCCGCTTCGACTGGCCCGCCTCCGCCGCAGGGGCGCCGTTCGGCGTCCTGCCCCGCACGACCGACGTCGTGGTCGGCGAGGCCGACCTCACCGTGCGGTTCGGCCCGTGGTCGCTCACCACCGAGCTCACCAACATCGACGGCGTCACCGTCACCGGTCCCTACCAGGCGATCAAGGTCCTGGGCCCGCCCCACCTGAGCTTCCGCGACCGGGGGGTGACCTTCGCCACGACCACCCGGGAGGGGATCTGCGTCTCCTTCCAGCGTCCCGTCCGGGCCCTCGATCCCCTCGGGATCCTCCGCCACCCGGCGGCCACGATCACCGTGGAGGACCCGGCGACGGCCGTCGAGGAGATCGAGGCCGCGATCCGTCGGGTGAGGTAGGCCCGGTGCCCGACGAGACGACCGGGCGAGGCGATGTCCCCGAGACACCTACTGGTGGTGGTCGCGAGGTCGTCGTGACCGGTGCGACCGAGGACCTGGGCACCGTCGGATCGACCGAGGACGTCCCCTCCGCCGACCTGCGGGGCGAGGCGGGGGGCGGCGGCGCGGATCTCGACGCCCGGGCCGGCGCGCGGGCCGAGGAGCTGGCGGGTGAGCTGCGCGCCCGGGGACTCAGCCTCGCGGTGGCCGAGTCCCTCACCGGGGGGCTGCTGGCCAGCCGCCTGGCCCGGGCCGAGGGCGCCAGCACCTGGTTCCGCGGGGGCGTGGTGGCCTACGCCACCGAGGTGAAGCACGAGGTGCTCGGCGTGCGCCCGGGCGACGTGGTGCGAGCCGAGGCGGTGGCGGACATGGCGACCGGTGCGGCGCGCCTGCTCGCCGCGGATGTCGGCCTGGCCGTGTCGGGGGTGGGCGGTCCCGAGCCCCAGGAGGGCTGCCCGCCAGGGATCGTCTGGGTCGGTGCCGTCGCCGGCGACCGGACCGGCACCGCCCTCCACCGACTGGTGGGGACGCCCGAGGAGATCTGCCTGCAGACCTGCGTCGAGGCCCTGGAGGACGGCTTGTCCCTCGTCCGCGGTGACGGGCGAGGCTGACCAGGGGTCCGCATCGACGGGTCGCCCAGCCCTTCGGGGGTCCTGATCGTCTCCCGGTGGGTCGGTTCGTCGGCCGGGGAGGGGGCAGTGGGGCAGGACCCGAGGAGAGGTGGCCCATGAGCACCCCACGCGAGGAGCACGAGGACACGGCCGACGAGGTCGTCGACGACGTCGAGGACCTCCTCGACCCGCCGCCCGACGACGAGACGGGCGCGGCGCGTCCCGCGGGAGCCGACTTCGCGGCCGACGTCGACCCGCAGGACGACGCCGTCGATGCGCCCGAGTCCGACACCTGAACCGACGCCGGGAGGATCGGGGGTTCCGGGGCCAGCGTCCGGCGCCCCGGCCCTCGCTCAGCGACGAGCTCGCGGACGTCCGGGCAGGAGGCCCGCGATGCGTCGGCGCCGGTCGGCGAGGAGCGCGGCCCGGGCCGCATGGGCTCCGCACGCCCCGTGGACACCCCCTCCGGGGTGGGCCGAGGCCGACGCCAGGAACAGTGCGGGGATCGGCGTCTCGGGCCGAGCCAGCCCGAGCGTCGGGCGGAAGACCAGCTGTTGGTGGACCTGGGCGGTGCCCAGGTTCTTGTCGCCCCCCAGCAGGTTGGCGTCGTCGGCCTCCAGGTCGGTCGGCGTCTGGATGTCGCGCCGACGGATGGTGGAGGCGAAGCCGGGGGCGAAGGCCTCGATGCGGTCCTGCATCCGATCGGCGAAGCGGCGGGCGTCGTCGGGACCGGTCACCCCGCTGAGCTCGTCGCCGGCGTCGCCGCGGATCTCCTGGGGGACGCTGGTGTAGGCCCACACCGACTGCTGGCCGGCGGGGGAGCGGCTGGGATCGGCCACCGACATCTGGCCCACCAGCAGGTAGGGGGCATCGGGCACGAGGTCCACCGCCAGCTGGGCCGCGTTCAGCGTCAGCTCGTCGACGGAGCGGGTGATGTGGACGGTGCCGGCCGCCTCGACCTGGGGATCGGTCCACGGGATGGCGCCGTCGATGGTCCAGTTCACCTTGAAGGTGGCCGCTCCCCGCTGGTAGCGGTCGAGGTCGTGCCGCAGCCGGTCGGGCACGGCGTGGCGATCCACCAGCCGACGGTAGAGGGTCGGGGCCACGACGTCGGCCACCACGGCCCGACCGGCCCCGATGCGCTCGCCGTGCTCGGTGTGGACCGCGACCGCGCCCTGCTCGCCCACCTCGATGCGGTCGACCCGACAGCCCGTGCGCAACCGCCCGCCCTCCGCCTCCAGGCGGCGGACGAGCGCCTGGGTCAGGCCGCTGGAGCCGCCCCGGGGCACCGGCCAACCCTGGCGTTGCCCGATGGCCGCCAGCAGCCAGCCGAACAGGCCGCCGGCCGTCGCCTGGGGCGTGAGGTCGGTGTGGAGGGCACAGCCGGCGACCAGGAGGCGGCCACCCTCGCCCGAGAAGTGCTCGGTGCCGAACCGCTGGGCCGGCAGCAGCGCCCGACGCACCAGCTCCCCGGTGCCGCGTGGGCCCAGGCCGGCGACCAGGCGGGCGGCCGGCCGGACCGGGGGGAACGGCGCCAGCAGGGCGTCGACCAGCGTCGGGGCGATCCTGTCCCACTCCTCCTGGAGCGCGAGCCACGCCTCGCCGTCGCCGGGTGCGAACCGGTCCAGGGCCTCGGCGGTGACGGCGGCGTCGCGGGCGAGGAGGGCGGTGGGGCCCCGGGGGGTGGGGTTGGCGAGGACCGTCGGGGCGTGGCACCACTCGAGGCCGTGGCGCTCGAGGTCCAGCGCGGCGATGTGGGGCGACACCGCGGCCAGCGGGTAGAACGCGCTGAAGCGGTCGTTGGTGAAGCCGGGCTCGAGGGCCTCGGCGCTCCTGACCGCACCGCCCGGGTGGGCCTGCTCCTCGAGCACGAGCACGTCCCAGCCGTGGTCGACGAGGATGTTCGCCGCGACCAGGCCGTTGGGCCCGGCTCCGACGACGACGGCATCCGGTGCGGCGGCCACGTCAGACCGCGGCCGCCGGCGTGCCCGCGGCCGCGGCCACGACCCGCTCGAGCCGGCGCAGGGACCGGTGGTTGCGCACGTGGGTGAGGGGGTCGAGCAGGGGCCGGACCAGGTTGCCCACCGCGCGCAGGGTGGGCTCCTCCTCCATGCAGATCGTGCACCGCCGACCGTCACCCACCAGGTGGAAGGTGACCACCGCGGCGATGAACGGTCGGGCCCGGACCTGGAGGCGGAGCATGCGGCCCGGCTCCACGTCCTCGACGGCCGTCGTGTCCATCAGCACGAAGGGTCTCACGCCGACGGTGTGGTGGAAGCGGGATCCGGGTGCGGGCCACTCCTCGTCGTGGTCACGGATCTGGGCCGCGCCGACGAGCCAGTCGGCGTAGCGGGGAGCGTCGGCCAGGACGGCGTACACGGCGTCGGGCGAGGCGTCGACGGTGCGACAGGTGTGGGACACGGCGGGTTCCGTTCAGGAGGGGGAGCGAGGGGGGGTCAACGGGAGCGGAGCCGGGCGAGGACACCGGCGGCGACCTGGGTCGGGCGTTGCTGCTCGCCCAGCCGGGCGTCGGTGACGATCACGCCGGCGAGGACGAGGGGGGTCACCCACTGGACCCGGCGCAGGCGGCGCTGCCGCCGGGCCACCTCCGGCGGGGTCTCCTCCGACGGCTCCGTCGGCCCCTCGGCGGCGATCCTGCGGCGCAGGCCGCGGCTGAGGAGCCCTGCGTAGGCCGTGCTGGCCGCGGCCACGCCGGTGAGGATCGTCTTGGTGCCGGCGGTGCGGCCCACCCCGGACTGGGCGACCACCCGACCGGCGTTGTCGGCCGCCAGGACGGCGCCAGCCGTGAGGTGGGTGCCCATGGCGAGGGCCGAGACCGGCGCCCACCGGTGCCACCCGATGGTGGCCAGCCGGACGCGCTCGGTGGGGTCGTGGGCCTGGGCGACAGCCCCGTTGAGCCCGACCGCGCCCATCAGGGAGCCCCCGAACCACGCCGCCAGGCCGAGGTCGTTGAGCGAACGGGACAGGGTGCTGGTCATGAGGGGCCTCCGAGGGGGACGAGACCGGGGGACCTGCCCGTTCCTCGGCACGCGAACCCCTTTCCCCGGCCCTTCACCCCGCGAGGTGTCCCGGCGGACGGTCGGCGCCACGTCACGGGCCCACGACGCTCCCGTCCGCTGGTTTCGCAGCGGTCGCCGGGGGCAGGCACAGGCCATGAGCTACGTGCTGATCGTGGTCGTCGTCCTGGCCGTGGTGGGCGCGGCGGCATGGGCCGTCTCGACGCTGCGGCCCGGGCCGGAGCCGACCGATGTGGACGTCGACCACACCGAGCGCACCGACCGCGACGCGGTGCCGCCGGCGCACCCGGATCGCCCGATCCCGGGCAGTGCGACCGATCGGGAGCAGCACGGCCGACCCTGAGCGGGACCATCGGTCCCGGGTCCTCACCCCCGGCACGACCTGAGTGCCCGTCCCGAGGACGGGCGGACCTCGTGGCTCTCACCGCGCTCGGGTCGAGCCGGGCCTCGGTCGGGGCGCCGGGACGTGGGCACGAAGGTGCGGTCGGGTCGTCTGCGGTCAGGTCTCCCACCGGATGGGCAGGCGGGGATCGGGCCGGTAGGCGCAGTAGGTGCCCGTGCTGACGGCATGCCGGAGGTGGTCGCCGAGGGCCGGGTGGTGCTCGGCCAGGCGCGCCAGCGCGTAGCGGATCGAACGGGCGACGCTCGTCCGCGCCCTCTCGGCCGCCGACCCGGCGACGCGGGGCCGTCCATCGAGGCCGACCGCCCGGGCCAGCTCCCTGACCAGGTACTCCCGGTCGTGCTGGGCCAGGGCGAGCCGACCGAGGTCGTTGGCGGCGGTGGCGTCCTCGATGTCCTCGTCGATGTCGGCCAGCCGGCGCCGGTAGGCGGCCCGGGCGTGGTCGTCGAGGAGGAGACCGGAGTCGCCCCCGTCCGAGACCGTGAGGTCGGGATCGACGCCACCCGTGGTCGTGGCCGTGGTCGTGGCCGCCGGCCGGCGCTCCCCTGCGACCAGGTCGAGGACGTGGAGCTCCCGGTCCGGCTCGGCCAGCAGCCGCTCGAGGTAGCGCAGACCCAGCAGGTCGTGGAGGAGCACCGTCGAGCCGTCGAAGCCGATCGTCCTGATGTCGCCCTCGCAGCGGAAGGTGCCGGTCTCCGCCCGTGCCGGAACCGCCGGTCCGGTCGAGCGGTGACCCTCCGTCGACGCCGCCTGCCGGGCCCAGCTGAGAGCGCCGAACTCCTCGAAGGCAGCCCGCGCCGCGCTCCGCTCCGTGCGGGCCCCCTCGAGGTCGCCGCTGCGCTCGCGAGCCTCGCCGAGGACCATGCGGGCCACGGCCGCCTCGAAGGGGGCGCCGACATCGATCCACCTCGCGGCGGCGGCCGCGCAGCGACCGATCGCGGTCTCGGCGTCTCCCTCGGCGAGCGCCGCTCGCCCCTCGGCCAGCGCGGCGCACGCGGTGAGAGCCGGGCTGGAGAAGGTGGCCGCGATCTCGGTCAGCTCGTCGGCGGCGACCCGAGCGGTGTCGGGATCACCGACGGCCACCGCGATCTCGACCTGCGCATCGAGCAGCGGCGCGCGCCGCAGACCACCGTGGGGCGGTCGTTCCTTGGAGGGCATGTCGAACGGGTGGGCGAGGGCCTCGTCGATCATCGCCCTCGCGGCGGCGGCATCGCCCTGCGCCATGCGCAGCAGGGCCAGCCCCGGCTGCGGGCTCCACGAGCTCCCGTGGGCCGCCAGGTAGGCCTCCTCGGCGCCCTCCAGGTCGCCTCGTCGGAGCCGGATGTTCCCGAGCTCGGTGAGCGGCCACCCGAACTCGCGACGCATCCACGGACGCAGCTCCTCGCAGGCCTCGACGGCCTCCTCCTCGGCCCGATCGCACGGTCCGGTCAGGCGGAGCATCTCGGCCCGGTGGACGCGGCACCGACCGTGGAACCCGCCGAAGGCGGCGTCCCGACGCCAGTGCTCCATCGCGTCGGTCCACTCCCCGGCCCGGTCGTACAGCCCCAGGCCCTGCACCGCGCAGATCACCTCGCAGTAGGCCATCCCCGATGTCATCGGGTCCACATCCCCCGACAGCAGCGTCACCACGATGTCGTCGAGCTCCTCCAGCCCCCCGGCCGTGTCACCCTCGAAGATGCGCAGGCGGGCGGAGGCCACGCGCCCGATGAGGACCGCGGGCACGACCCCGTGGCGGCGGCCCAGCGCGATGGCCCGCTGGGCGTCCGCGCCCGCCCCCTCCATGTCGCCGCACCAGAGGCGCTCGTAGGTCCGGACCATGGCGACGACGGCGTGGACGGGTGTCTCGTCGCGACCAGCCATCGCCCGCTCGGCGCGCCGCAGCCAGCCGCGGATCGGGGCCATCAGACCGGTGTCGATCATCAGGTACATGGCGACCATCGCCGCCGCCCGTGCCGCCTCGACGTCGGCACCCGCCTCGAGGTGGAGGGCGTAGAGCTCCTCCCACGCCGCGACCGATGCCTCCGGGTCGCCCCGCCCGTACTCGGCCCGGGCCCGCAGCTCCAGGCCGGTGGCCGAGGTGGCGGCCGCGCCGGCGTCGTCGAGGAGTGCGATCGCCGTCTCCCAGCGGGAGGCGGCGACGGCCTCGGTCGGCCCCTGCAGGACATCGCGCTCGGGGGTCACGACGGGGTGTGCCCGCCGCGCCCGGTGCACGGACACGGCGCTCTCCTCGAGCCGGAGCTCATTGTCCCATTGTGACAGCGATCGTCGCGCCTCATGGGTGGTCGACGGCTTCCGTGTCGATGCACAGCCGCTCGGCCTCGACCACCGTCAGAGAGGAAGCGTCCCATGCGCATCACCAAGGAAGAGATCCCCGTCAAGATCGACGTCCCTGGAGCGGTCGCCCGTCAGCTCCCCGACTTCGGCGATGCCACCGGCTTCGCCACCCTCGGGGGCGAGTACTTCTCGTTCGGCGCGGGCACCGACATCGCCCCCCTCCTCCACGGGCTCCAGGACGACCTCTGCCAGGCGCCCCACTGGGGCTACGTGATCTCGGGCCGCCTCGTCGTGACCTACTCCGACGGGTCCGAGGAGACCTGCTCCGGGTCCGACCTCTTCCACTGGCCTCCGGGCCACACCGTCCGATCGGCCGAGGACACCGAGGTCATCCTGTTCAGCCCGCGGGACGAGCACACCCAGGTGATGGACCACATGCTGGACCAGATGGCCCAGACCTGAGACCCGGCGCCGGCGCGGAGCTCCCGGACCCGCGGACTGGGAGCTCCGCCCGTCAGTCGGCGTCGGCCCGGTCGCCCCGTTGGGCGTCGACGACGTGGGCGGGGTCGTCAGCGGAGGCCACCCCCGCGTAGAAGACGCTGAAGCGCCGGCAGGCGGAGCCGGCGAGGAGGGCGGCGCCGCTGAGGACGGCCGCCACCCGGGTGCGCCGCGCCAGCACGGCGGCGCCCAGGCCGCCGGCCACGGTGAGGACCTCGGCGACCTTGGACAAGGTGCCGGCCCGGCCCTCGGAGTAGGACTCGCGGGCCCGCCCGGCGGCCCCCTCGACCCGGTGCGCCGCCGCCGTCTCGGTCACCGCCGCGACCACGGCCAGCCGGCGCACCGGCGTCTGCTCGGCCACTGGCGCCAGTGCCAGGCCGGCGCCTGCCGCGGCAGCCGCCGCCGACGAGACGAACAGCAGCGGCATCTCCCGGTGGGGCTCGTGCCAGGCCGGCACCGCGGTGTCGGAGATGAGGGCGGCGGTGTAGGACGCGACGGCCGGGCCCAGCACCGCGGCGCCGGCGGTGGCCACCGTCCCGATGCCGGGCAGCCAGCCGGTGACCTCGCTGCCGGCGGCTCCGAGCGACGCGGGCACGAAGCCGGCCAGCAGCCACGACCCCACGCTCATCGGGGAGGTGGGCTTGAACACCCGCAGCATGTTGACGAAGCGGGCTGGTCGGCCCAGGTCGTGGACCAGGGCCGCGATGGAGAGGCCTGCGGCCCCGGCCGAGGTGAGCTTCAGGCCGCGGGCGAGACCCGGTCGCCCGGTGGCCTGGGCGCCGGCGGCGACCGCGGAGGAGGCCCCGGCGAGGCCGCCGAGGAAGAGGTAGCCGGCGATGTCTCGGGCCTCCCACGTGGGCCCGTTGAGGATCGGCATGCCGTAGTACGAGCGAGGCGTGGCCTCGGGGACCATGAGCTGCTCGCCCTTCCCCTTCCTCCGGGAGCGCCGGTCCGCGGGGGGCGGGTCGCCCACCGCCGCGTACCGCCCGGGCCGCTCCCCGCGGCCTCCGTGGGTGGTGATGTCGCTCATCGGCGCTCCCCGGATCGGTGGGAGGTGCGGACGCCCTTCGGTGTGCGGGGCGCCGACGAGCGCCCGAGGCCCTCGCTCGCTGCGCTCGCTCCGGCCTCGGGGAGACAGCTGTGCCATCTGGGTCGCTCGCTGCGCTCGCTCATCGACCCCGCCCCAGGAAGCTCAGGGCCACGCCGGCGGCCAGGCCGGCGGCGGCCAGACCCACCTGGCGCCACATGGCGGGCAGGTCCCGGGTGGTGACCACGGGGTCCGGCGGCAACCCGTAGACCTCGGGCTCGTCGAGGAGCAGGAAGAAGGCGCCGGCTCCGCCCACGCCGTCGTCAGGGTCCTCGCCGTAGAGGCGGGCGTCGGCCACGCCGAGCTCGTGGAGCTGGTCGACCCGCACCGTGGCCCGGGCGCGCAGCTCGTCGAGGGGACCGAACTGGATGGAGTCGGTGGGACACGCCATGGCGCAGGCCGGCTCCTGGTCGCCCTTCAGCCGGTCGTAGCAGAGGGTGCACTTCCACACCCGGCCGTCGTCCTTGCGCTGGTCGATCACGCCGTAGGGGCAGGCCGGCACGCAGTAGCCGCAGCCGTTGCAGACGTCCTCCTGCACCACCACGGTCTCGTACTCGGTGCGGAAGAGGGCGCCGGTGGGGCAGACGTCGAGGCAGGCGGCGTGCGTGCAGTGCTTGCAGACGTCCGACGACATGAGCCACCGCAGCCCGCTCGCCTCGCCCGCCGCGTCGGGGGGGCCGTCGCCGTCCGAGGTGGGCGGGCCCGGTGACAGCTCGACCGGCACCGGGCCGACCTCCTGGCGACCGAGGGGCTTGCGCTGCTCGATGAAGGCCACGTGGCGCCAGGTGTCGGCGCCCAGCCCCTGGGTGTTGTCGTAGGACATCCCGGTGAACACGAGGCCGTCCTCGGGGATCTGGTTCCACTCCTTGCACGCCACCTCGCAGGCCTTGCACCCGATGCAGACCGAGGTGTCGGTGAAGAACCCGACCCTGCTCGGGCGGGTCGGGCGGGGCCGGGTCGACGAGGCCCCCCTGACGGGCGCCGGTGGTGGTCACGAGCCCAGCCCCGCGCCGGTGGCGGCGGTGATGCCGGCCCGCTCGCGGTACCGGGCGACGAGGTCCTGGCGGGCCGGGCCGCGGGGGCGGCGGCCGGGGATGATGTCGGCGGACAAGGCCTTGACCTCCTGGATGTGGACGTTGGGGTCGAGGGCCATCGACGTGAGCTCGTTGGCCGCGTCGCCCGTCGAGTAGCCGTTCGGTCCCCAGTGGTAGGGCAGGCCGATCTGGTGGACGGTCCGACCTCCGGAGCGGAGCGACGGGATGCGGTCGGTCACCAGCACCCGCACCTCGATGGCGTTGCGGGCGGTGACGACGGTGGCCCACCCGCCGTGGGTGAGGTCGCGCTCGGCGGCGAGGTCGGGAGAGACCTCGCAGAAGGCCTCGGGCTGGAGCTCGGACAGGTAGGGCGACCACCGCGACATGCCCCCGGCGGTGAAGTGCTCGGTGAGGCGGTAGGTCGTCACCACGTAGGGGAACACGTCGGCGCCCGGCTCCGAGCCGCTGGGGTGGTAGCGGTTGTCGGCGTGGTCGAACAGCTGGCGCACCGGGTTGCGCTGCTGGCCGGGGTGCAGCGGGTTGGCCACCGGTGAGTCCTGGGGCTCGTAGTGGGTGGGGAGGGGCCCGTCGGTGAGGCCCGGAGGGCACGAACAGCCAGCCCTTGCCGTCGGCCTGCATGATGAAGGGGTCGGTGCCCCAGAGGGCGTCCTTGCCGGTGGCGTCGTCCGGTGCCTCGTGGTCCGGGGCCACGGTGGGCGGGAAGTCGGGCACGTCGTGGCCGGTCCAGCGACCCTCCTCGGCGTCCCACCACACCAGGGCCTTGCGCTCGCTCCAGGGGCGGCCGTCGGGGTCGGCCGAGGCCCGGTTGTAGAGGATGCGCCGGTTGGCGGGCCAGGCCCACGCCCACTCGGCCGCGATCCAGTCCTGCTCGGTCCACGGCTTCTTGCGCCCGGCCTGGTTCACGCCGTCGGCGTAGACCCCGCAGTAGATCCAGCACCCGCAGCGTGGTCGAGCCGTCGGGCTGCAGCTGCTCGTAGCTGGAGAGGTGCTCGCCGTCGGGGCCGAAGCCGTTGACCTCCTCGCAGCACGGCGTCGGCCGACGGCTCGTCGAGCGGTCCCTCGGTGGGGTAGTCCCACGTGAGCTCGAGGATCGGCCGGTCCTCCTCGGCGGTGGACCCGGCCAGCTCCTCGCGGATGAGCCGGCCCAGGTGGTAGGTGAACCACAGGTCGCTGCGGGCGTCGCCTCCGGGCTCGACCGCCTGGCCGTGGCGCTGGAGCATGCGGTTGGTGTTGGTGAAGGTCCCGCTCTTCTCGGTGTGGGCCGCGGCGGGGAAGAAGAACACCTCGGTGGCGATGTCCTCGGTGCGCATCTCGCCGCTCTCGACCTCGGGGCCGTCCTTCCACCAGGTGGCGCTCTCGATGAGCGAGAAGTCGCGCACGACCAGCCACTCGAGCTCGGCCATCCCCTTGCGCTGCATGCGGGCGTTGGCCGAGCCCACCGCCGGGTTCTCGCCCATGAGGAAGTAGCCCCTGCACGTGCCGTCGAGCATGTTCATGACGGTGTCGTAGGTGCCGTGGCTGCCGTCGATGCGGGGGAGGAAGTCGAAGCAGAAGTCGTTGGCCTCGGTGGCGTTGTCGCCCCACCACGCCTTGAGCAGGCTGACCACGTAGGAGCGCATGTGGCCCCAGTAGCCCTTGGCCGCGGCGTCGGCGGCGACGAAGTCGTCGAGGGTCAGGTGCTGGTGGGCGTGGGGCATGGGGATGTAGCCCGGCAGCAGGTTGAACAGCGTGGGGATGTCGGTCGAGCCCTGGATGCTGGCGTGGCCCCGCAGGGCCTGGATGCCGCCCCCCGGGCGGCCGATGTTGCCCAGCAGGAGCTGGAGGATCGACGCGGCGCGGATGTACTGCGAGCCCACGCTGTGCTGGGTCCAGCCCACTGCGTAGACGAGCTCGGTCGTGCGGTCCCGGCCCGAGCTGGAGGTGACGACCTCGGCGACCCGGAGGAACCGGTCGCGGGGGATGCCGCAGACCTCCTCCACCATCTCCGGCGTGTACCGGGCGTAGTGGCGCTTCAGGATCTGGAAGACGCACCGGGGGTCCTGCAGGGTCTCGTCGCGCTCCGGCGTGCCGGTGAGGGGCGGTCCGCCCGAGCCGTGGCTCTCGCTGCCGCCGGCCGAGCTGCGTCTCTGCTGCTGGGTGCGGCCCTCGAAGTCGTGCTCCCGACTGCCGGAGGCGGCCATGGCCTCCATCCCCTCGTACTGCCAGGTCTCGGTGTCGTAGGTGCGGTCGTCGGGCTCCAGGCCGCTGAACACGCCGTCGAGGTCCTCGGTGTCCTCGTAGCCCTCCTGGATGATGTGGGAGGCGTTGGTGTAGGCGACCACGTACTCGCGGAAGTCGAGGTCGTTCTCCAGCACGTGGTGGATCAGCCCGCCGAGGAAGGCGATGTCGGTGCCGGCGCGGATGGGGAGGTGGATGTCGGCCAGCGCGCTGGTGCGGGTGTAGCGGGGGTCGACGTGGATGACCGTCGCGCCCCGGGCCTTGGCCTCCATCACCCACTGGAAGCCCACCGGGTGGGCCTCGGCGAAGTTGGAGCCCTCGATCACGATGCAGTCGGCGTGCTGGAGGTCCTGCATGAAGGTGGTGGCCCCACCCCGCCCGAACGAGGTGCCCAGCCCGGCGACGGTGGAGCTGTGGCACAGCCGGGCCTGGTTCTCGACCTGCACCACGCCGAGGGCGGTGTGCAGCTTCTTGATGAGGTAGTTCTCCTCGTTGTCGAGCGTCGCCCCGCCCAGGCTGGCGATGCCCATGGTGCGGCGGACCCGCTTCCCGTCGGCCTCCCAGCGTCCAGGTGTCGCGCCGGGTCTCGACCACCTTCCGGGCCACCATCCGCATGGCGGTGTCGAGGTCGAGCTCCTCCCACTCGGTGGCGTGGGGACGGCGGTGGAGCACGGTGTGCTCCCGGGCCGGGCCGGTGGTGAGCTGCAGGGTGGCCGAGCCCTTGGGGCAGAGCCGGCCCCGGCTGATGGGGGAGTCCGGGTCCCCCTCGATCTGCACGACCTGCTCGTCCTTCACGTACACCGTCTGGCCGCAGCCCACGCCGCAGTAGGGGCAGATCGACTGCACCGACGCGGTCGGCCTCGGAGGTGCGGGGCCGGAGCTCCACCGATGTCTGCGACTGCGCCGCCTCGCCCCGACCGGATCGGTCGGGGCCGGTGAGCTGGCGCACGACCGGCCAGGTCTTCCACGGCTTGGTCACGGGCACCTCGCAGGGGGTCGATCGCCTGGGCGTCGGCGCGACTATCCGCTTCCGTGCGCCTGAAACGTCGGGCGCCCACGCCGTCGGGACGGCGGTTCACCCCGCGGGGACCGGGGAGGGGACGCACCTCGCAGGCGGCGGGCCGGCAGCGATCGACCGAGGAGGATCCCCGTGGGAGCAACAGGACGCACGTCGGCCGGTGCGGCTGCCGGCGCCGCCACCGGCTCGGCCCTGGCCGTGCTGCACGGTGTGGGGCGCGGGCGGCGGCGCACTGGGTGAGCGCGGTGGCACGCCGGCGGCGTCGGCTCGACCCGGCCGGGCACCCGCCCGCGAATTTCACCCGTAGAGGTGAAGAATGGGCCGGCCGTCCGCGGGCAGGGTGACGACCGCTCGGCGGGCGCCGACGGGACGAGGAAGGGACATGTCGCAAGATCACGAGTGTGCGCGGTGCAAGGCGCTCGAGGGCCGGTGCGCCGACCTCGAGCGGCAGCTGGCCGAGGCGCGCCACGAGCGCGACCGGGCGTCGCGCCCCGGGCCCGGGGTGGATCCCGAGGAGGTCACGGGCCTGACCTCTCGCGAGCTGGAGGTCCTCCACCTCATCGCCCAGGGCCTCTCCACCGACGAGATCGCCGACCAGCTGTACCTGAGCCGCAACTCGGTCAAGACCCACACCCGGAAGCTGTACCGGAAGATCGGCGTGTCGAACCGCACCGAGGCCGCGGTGTGGGCCCTCAGCCGGGTCGGTGGCAACGGTCAGGGGCCGCCCACCGACGGGGTGGCACGGCCGGACGGGGTGACCGGGCGACGCGACGGGCACCGCACGACGGCGGCGCCGTGAGCGGGATCCGCCGCGCCCTGCGCTGGTCCCCGTGGACCTGGCTGGTCGAGGTCGACGACGCCAGGGCCGCGGCCTGGGACGTGGACGACCCGCTCCTGCGCGGCGACGTGGGGCGGCGCGCCCGGTGGGTCGCCCCCACCGAGGGTCAGAGGACGGCCTGATCCGCCAGGGGGAGGTCGCCGGCGCTCAGCGGGCCAGGGCGGCCCGCACGGCGCGGACGACCTCGTCGGTGCTCCGGTCGTCGACGTCGACGACGTGGTCGGCCAGCTCCTCGTAGCGTCGACCCCGTGTCGCGAGGAGCCCGGTGATCGCCGCCGCAGGGTCGTCCCCCAGGAGGGGCCGGTGACCGCCGCCGGCACCGATCCGCGGCGACCAGCGTCGCCGCCGCGGCCCGCAGGTAGACGACGGCGGAGGCACCGGTGCGCACGGCGCGCGCCATGTCGTCGTCGACCGCCACCCCTCCGGGCGTCGCCAGCACGACCGGTGCCCGTTCCCGCAGCACGGAGGTGACCGCCTGGCGCTCGAGCGGGCGGTAGCCCTGCTCCCCACGTGCCTCCCACAGGTCCCGCACCGTCTGCCCGGTGGCCGCCTCGATCCGCTCGTCGACGTCGACGAAGACCGTGCCCAGGGCGCCGGCCAGCGCCGCCCCCACCGTGGACTTGCCCGCACCCATCATCCCGATGAGGGCGACGTGGCCCGGGGGCACGAGGAGCTGGTCGTCGGCACGAGGCACCACGGGATGCTCCCACGACCGGGCCGAGGCGCGGTGACGGTGCCGTCGTCGAGGGGGACGGTTTCACCCTGGTGCCCATCGGGGAGGCGGGGCCGGTGACACCCCCCTCTGCGGCCGCGGGCGCGTCGCCCGACGGCGTCCCCCTGATCGTCATGGGCGCATCGGCCGGCGGCGTGGGGGCCCTGTCCCGGGTCGTGGGGGCGCTCCCGGTCGACCTGGGTGCGGCCGTGCTGGTCGTCCTCCACGTGGCGTCGGACGGCTACAGCGTGCTGCCCCAGATCCTGGAGCGGGCCGGCCGCCTGCCCGCCCACCACGCCACCGACGGCGAGGCCATCGCTCCGGGCGTCGTCTACGTCGCCCCGCCGGACCACCACCTCCTGGTGGACGACGGTGACCTGCGGCTCGACCCCGGCCCGATGGAGAACATGGCCCGACCCTCCATCGACCGGCTCTTCGTCAGCGCGGCCGAGGCGCGGGGCGCCGGGGTGGTGGGGGTGGTCCTGTCGGGGATGCTCGACGACGGCACGGCCGGGCTCGTCGCCATCGCCGAGCACGGCGGGGTCGGCGTCGTGCAGGACCCCGACGACGCCGACTTCCCCGGGATGCCGGCCGGAGCGCCGTCCGCTACGCTGATCCCGGCCACGTCGTGCCCCTGCACCAGGTGGCCCCCCTCCTGGAGCGCCTCGTCGCCTCTCTGCCCACCACCCCGCTCGCCCCGGCCCACCGCGGCGCGAGCGCGCCGCCCCCGCGCGACGCCGAGGCGGCGAGGGCCGGGGCCGGCGCCCGACGACCTGCGGCCCCGGGCCGACCGGATCCCGTCGGGCCTGTCGTGCCCCGGGTGCGGAGGGAACCTGTGGGAGGAGGAGCGGGGTCGGCGCTGCTGACCTTCCGCTGTCGCGTCGGTCACGGCTACTCGGCCGACAGCCTCGCCGCCGCCCAGGTCGTCGGGCTGGAGAAGGCGCTGTGGACCGCGGTGACGGCCCTGGAGGAGAGGGCCGACCTGGCGGACCGGCTCGCGGCCCGGGCCGAGGCCCGCGACCGCGAGCCCCGGGCCCGCCGCTACGGCGCGGAGGCCGACGCGGCCCGGCGCCGAGCCGCCACCGTGCGCGGCGCCCTCCGCCACCTCGGGGCACCCCCGGACGCCGACCCGCTGGCTGACGGCGACGGCGCCGGCGGCACCGGGTGAGCGCCGACGCCCCGGACCCGGCCTTCGAGGCCCTGCTCGAGCACATCAGGGACGACCGCGGCTTCGACTTCACCGGCTACAAGCGGGCCAGCCTCACCCGCCGCTTCCACAAGCGCATGACGAACGTCGGCGTCGGAGTCCTACGAGGACTACCGGGCCCTCCTCGACGCCCACCCCGAGGAGGTACGCCGCCCTGTTCGACACGATGCTGATCAACGTCACCGGGTTCCTGCGGGACGGTCCGGCCTGGGAGCACCTGGCCTCCGACGTCGTCCCCCGGATCCTGGCCGACCGGGCCGACGACGAGCCCATCCGCGTCTGGTCGGCCGGGTGCGCCTCCGGCGAGGAGGCCTACTCGCTCGCCGTCCTGCTGTGCGATGCCCTCGGCGACGACCAGCTTCCGGGCCCGGGTCAAGATCTACGGCAGCGACGCCGACGAGGACGCCATCCGCCAGGCCCGGCTGGGCCGGTACCCGGCCGACGCCCTGGAGGGGGCCTTCACCCCGGACCAGATCGAGCGGTACTTCGAGGCCAGCGGGACCGAGCGGGTGTTCCGGAAGGACCTGCGCCGCTGCGTGGTCTTCGGCCGCCACGACCTGGTCCAGGACCCGCCGATCTCCCGGATCGACCTGCTGGTCTGTCGCAACACGCTGATGTACCTGAACGCCGACGTGCAGCGCCAGGTGCTCGAGAGCTTCCACTTCGCCCTCGACGACGGCGGCTTCCTCTTCCTCGGCCGGTCCGAGGCGCTGGTCACCCGCACCGACCTGTTCTCGGTGGACGACCTGACCCACCACGTCTTCGTCAAGGACACCCCTCGGCGCGGGCCAGTCGGCCGTCGCCCTCCCCGCTCCGTCGCCGCGACCCCGCGTCCGACGACGCGGTCCGACGGTGCCCTGCTCGAGGCCGCCTTCGAGTCGGGTGCCCTCGCCCAGGTTCGTCGTCGATCCCCGAGGACGCCTGGCGCGGGCCAACCGGCGGGCCCGCGCGCTCTTCGCCCTGACCACACGGCCAGCTGGGCCAGCCCCTCAAGGACGCCGAGCTCTCCTACCGTCCGGTCGAGCTGCGGTCGCTCATCGAGCAGGTCGTCACCGAGCACCGCCAGGTGATCATCGACGACGTCGAGTGGCAGGGGCCCGACGGGGTCGTCCGACGTGTACGAGGCCCGGCTCCAGCCCATCGGACCCGACCTCGCCCAGCCCGGGGTGGCTATCACCTTCACCGCGACGGGCCAGTACCAGCTGCTGCGGACCGAGCTCGACCGGTCGCAGCGGGAGCTGCAGGCCGCGTGGGAGGAGCTCCAGTCCACCGTGGAGGAGCTGGAGACCACCAACGAGGAGCTCCAGTCGACCAACGAGGAGCTGGAGACGACCAACGAGGAGCTGCACTCCAGCAACGAGGAGCTGGAGACCATGAACGAGGAGCTCCAGTCGACCAACGAGGAGCTGGAGGCGATCAACGAGGAGCTGCCGCACAGCACCGCGCGAGCGGGACCGGGTCAACGCCTACCTGGGGTCCATCCTGGCCAGCTCGGCTCGGCGGTGATCGTGCTCGACGAGTGACCTCGACGTCCAGGTCTGGAACGACGACGCCGAGGAGCTGTGGGGCCTGCGGGCCGACGAGGTCCACGGCCAGCCCTTCCTCGAGCCTCGACATCGGCTTCCCCGTCGCCCGCTCGGGCCCGCCCTCCGACGCGAGCGCTCGGCCGGCGACGGCGCCGAGGCGGGCGGTCTGGGGGCCGGCCCGACGCTGCGAGGTGGAGGCCGGTCAACCGCCGGGGGCGCATCCGGTCACGCTGCGACGTCGTGGTGACCCCCCTGGCGGCCGACGGGCCCGCGCCGCCGGGGTGATCGTCCGGATGGACGTCCCGTCCGGTCGGGGGACCAGCAGGCGATCCGGCGATGACCGACGGCCAGATGCGCGACGAGGTCGCGTCGGTCCCACGTCCGGCTGCAGGGCCTGCTCGATGCCGCGCTGTCGGGCGACGGCCTGGCCCCGGACCAGGTGACCGAGCTCCTCCAGGAGCTGAGCGCGTCGCTCGAGGAGCTGCGGGTGGCCGAGGAGGAGCTCACCGTGCAGGGCGAGCAGCTCGCGGCGTCGGCCGACGCCATCGACGCCGAGCGCCAGCGCTACGCCGAGCTGTTCGACTTCGCCCCGGACGGCTACGTCGAGACCGACGAGATGGGCAAGGTGGTGGAGGCCAACCAGGCTGCCGCCACGCTGCTCGGCGTCTCGGGCCGCGCCCTCATCGGCCGGCTGCTGGTGGGCTTCGTCGACGACGAGGCCCGGCGGGCCTTCCGCCGCGACCTGGCCGACGTGGCCCAGCGACGGCGCCGTGAGCGAGCGCCTCCTGCCCATGCGGTCCGGCGACGGGCGCCCCTTCGTCGCCGGCGTCACGGTGGCGCGGGCGCTGACCCGCGATGCCGAGGCCACCGTCCTGCGCTGGCTCATCCGCGACGTCTCCGACCGGGTGAAGCTGGAGGAGGAGGTGGAGCTGCTGAGCGACGAGGTCGAGCTGCTCACGGGGCTGTCGGAGGTGCAGCAGCTGGTCGAGGGGCCCGACCCCCTCGCCGCCACCCTCCAGGGCCTGGTCGAGGTGGCCCACCGGTCGCTGCCGGGCTGCGAGGTGGGCATCTCCCTGGTCGGACGGCGCGACGTGGAGCGCCAGGTCGGCAGCGGCCCCCTCGCCCAGGTGCTCGACGAGCGCCAGCGCAAGGCGGGGTGGGGGCCCTGCATCGAGGCGCTCCAAGGCGGCGAGGTGGTCCGCGGCCGCCCCGAGCAGTGGGAGGTGCTGGGTGACGCCCACGGCGTCAGGGAGGTGGTCGCCCTGCCCCTGGTCATCGGGGGCGAGGCCCTCGGTGCCCTCAACGTCTACTCCTCGGACGGGCTGCTCGACGACCACGCGGTGCGCCTGCTCAGCCTCCTCGCCGGCCAGGCGGCCGTCGCCCTGGGCAACGCCCGCCTCTTCACCTCCAGCGCCGGGCTGGCGGCCGGTCTCTCCCAGGCCCTGGAGACGCGGGGCGTCATCGAGCGAGCCAAGGGACTGCTCATGGCCGAGCAGCGCTGCGGGGCCGACACCGCCTTCGACCTGCTGCGCCGGGCGTCCCAACGCGAGAACCGCAAGCTCCACGACGTGGCGGCGCGCATCGCCGCCGACGCGGAGCGGCGGGCCGCAGGGACCGGACCGGACTGACCCCCCGGGCTCGGTGTCCCGATCGCGTTTGGGGAGGGAGCGGCGCGGTAGTCGCGGTGCATGCTCTTCGACAAGGTCCCGGCCCGCGCGCTCCTCGCTGTCTACCCGTCGCCCGAGCTGGCCCGACGTGTCGCCGACGACCTGCGAGGTCTCGGCGTGGGCGACGACGAGATCCGGGTGGACCACCCGGCCGACGAGACCACGTCCCTGGCCGCCGAGGTGCAGGAGGAGGCCACCGAGGCCTTCGTCTCGCCCCAGGCCGGCATCGTCTACCCCAAGGAGACGGTCAAGGCGAGCCTGGCGCTGGGTCCCCCCATGGTCGTCGTCGGCGCCGTCCTGGGCGTGGTGCTCACCGTCGTGGTCGGCCCGGCCTCCTGGGGTGTCTGGCTCCGCATCCTGGTCGGGGCGATCTCCGGCGGGGTGATGGGAGGCGCCATCGCCTCGATCGTCGTCCCCGCCATGGCGGTGAGGAACCCGCTCGACCCCTTGCCCGCAGAGGCCGGCGTCACGCTGCGCGTGCAGCGCTGGAGCGAGGACATCGAGCGCCTCCTGGTGGAGTCGTCGCCCCTGCGGCTCGACCGCCTGGGGGGACGGGGCCAGCCTCTCGGGACCGTGATCACCGAGGAGCAGTCGCGGGAGGGCGGGATCATCGAGGAGGTGGCCCAGAACTTCGATCGCGAAGGGCGCGCCGATCCCGAGGACCGGACCCGATGAGGGAGGTGAGCGGACGTTGCCGCCCGGTCGACACGGACCCGCTCGGTAGGATGACCGACGTCCTGGAGGGATCCGTCACCACGGGTTGAACCCGCAGCCCGGACGGCCGGACACCACGTCGCAGGGCCATGGACCACAGCGGAGATGGCGTCGGCCTCGAGGAGGAGGTCCGCGACCTCAGGGCCGCACTGCGCGACCGAGACCTGATCGGTCAGGCCAAGGGTCTGATCATGAGCGACCCTCATCGGACCACCCGGCCGTCTTCCGTCCACCGGGAGGGGAGCCTCGGGTCACCCCATCGAGAGCCTCAGAGGGGCAGGACCTCGTAGCGGTAGCCGCCAGCGGCGAGGGCGTCGCGGGCGATGGCGTGCTGGCGCTCGTCGTCGGGGTGGTGGAGGTGGTCGAGGTTGCGGTCGACCCGACGGGCCGCCCGGGTGCAGAAGGTCTCGGCCACGTAGCGGTCGGCCGAGGACAGCTCGGGGCCGCGCTCGGCGATGACGCCCGACATCCGCGACAGCGTGGCCGTCTGGGCGTAGATGTCCATGGCTGCCTCGGCCAGGCGCTTCTGCGAGCGCTGGGCGGTCTTGATGCCCTCGCCGTGGTGGCGGAGCGCGCTCTCGGCCGCGTCACGCAGGTGGGCCACCTGGTCGGTGAGGGGGTCGGCCAGACCCTCCAGCGAGTCGTCGACCGCGAGGTGGTCGGGGCGCACCTGGCGGTCCACCCGGTCGAGCACGTACCCGGCGACCGTGCCGAGGGTGCCCAGGGGGCGGGTGAGGTCGAGGTCGGACATGCCCTCCAGCTGGGAGGCCAGGGGCTTGAGGCCGGTGAGGGCGATGAAGGCCCGCAGCACGTCGTTGGCCCCCTCGAAGATGGGGAAGATGCGGATGTCGCGCAGGATCTTCTCGAAGGGCTCCTCGCGCATGTAGGCCCGTCCTCCGGCCAGCTGGAACACCCGGTTGGCGGCGTACCAGAGGAACTCGGTGCCCGCGACCTTGGCCATGGCCGACTCGATGGCGTAGTCCTCCACCCCTCCGTCGACCATCCCGGTGGTGAGGTAGCAGAGCGACTCCAGCCCGTAGAGGTAGGAGACCATCCAGCCCAGCTTCTCCTGCACCAGCTCGAAGTCGGCCAGGGGCATGCCGAACTGCTGGCGCTCGGTGACGTGCTCCACGGCCAGGCCGAGGAGGTGCTTGACCGCCCCCACCGATCCGGTGCCCGAGCGACAGGCGGCCGTTGTTGAGCACGTTGACGGCCACCTCGAAGCCGCGCCCGGGCTCGCCCAGCACGTTCTCGGGGGCCACGCGGACGTCGCGGAAGGTGAGGCGCCGCAGGTCGTTGGCCCGCAGCCCCATGGTGTCGTGGCGCTCGCCCACCTCCAGGCCGTCCATGCCGCCGTCGAGGATGAGGGCGACGTGGCCCTCCTCGCAGCGGGCGAAGGTGACGATGACGTCCTTGGAGCCGTTGCCGATGTAGTGCTTGTGGCCGTTCAGGACCCACGACCCGTCGGACTGGCGCTCGGCCCACGAGTCGAGGTGGTAGGCGTCGGAGCCGGCGCCCGGCTCGGTGAGGGCGAAGGCGGCCAGCTTCCGGCCCGCCGCCAGGTCGGGGAGGTAGCGCTCCTTCTGCTCGTCGGTGCCGAAGAGGTGGATGCCCTTCATCCCGATGGACTGGTGCACGCCCAGGACCACCGAGAGGGTGGCGTCGACGTGGCCGATCTCCTCGAACACCCGGCAGTAGCCGGTCTGGGAGAGCCCGGCGCCCCCGTAGGCGGGGTCGACGTAGAGGCCCATGAGCCCGGCCTCGCCCAGGTCGTGGAGCAGGTCGTCGCCGACCCAGCGGTCCTCCTCGGCCCGGGCCGGGTCGTAGGTCGGCGGTGAGCTCGCGGAGGCGTGCCGACCAGTCCCTTGATCCGCTCGACCTCGGCCGGGTCCGGCGTGGGGAAGGGGGTGACCATGTCGCCTCGAGGCGACCGGTGAAGAGGGAGGCGGCGAAGGAGGGGGAGGACATGGACGTCCCCCTTCCCGCACACCGTCGGGTGACACGGCTCGGTCATCGTCGGCCCAGGTCGGCAGCACGGCCTCGTCCAGGACGAGGAGGGAACGGTCGAGGGCCGTGATGTGGAGCAGACGGCGGACCTCGGGGCGGGCATCGCTCACCACCAGCTGCCCGGCGGGTGGCAGCCGTCGCCGCATGTCCAGGAGGGCGCGGAGACCGGCCGCGTCGATGGCCTCGAGGTGCCGGCAGTCGATCACCAGGTCGTGGGCCCCGTCGAGAAGGAGGGCCGAGACCTCGGCGCGCGAGCAGGAGTGCGGTGCGCCGGTCGAGCACTCCGTCGAGGTGGAGCACCGGGACCGCGGCCCGATCGACGGCGATGCTGAGCAGGGCGGTCACACCGCGGCCCCGACCCGGCCGCGGAGCCGACGCCACGCAGCTGGACAGCCAGCGCGACACCTGCATCTGGCTGACGCCGTAGCGGCCGCCGATCTCCCGCTGGCTCATCTCGTCGACGTAGTAGAGCTGCAGCAGGTCCCGGTCCCGACCCGAGAGGTGGCCCAGGGCGTCGCGGAGGTCGAGGCGGTCGGGCGTGGCGTCGAGCTCGGGGTCGTCGCCGCCGAGGCCGTCGAGCGGCGACGGACCCCCGTCGGGGCCGGCCTGGTCGAGGGAGGTGGCGGCCCGGTGGTGGATGGCCACGTCGGCCCGCCGGACGGCGTCCTCGGTCACGCCGACGGCCTCGGCCACCTCGGCCCGGGTGGGCGTGCCGCCCTGCTCCGCGGTGAGGCGCTCCTCGGCGTCGCGGAGCGGCGCCGGCCAGGTCGTGGACCGAGCGGGGGGTGCGCACGCTCCAGCCCCGGTCGCGGTAGTGGCGCTTGATGGCCCCGCTGATGGTGGGGCGGGCGAAGGCCGGGAAGGGCAGGCGGCGCTCGACGTCGAAGCGGCGGAGCGAGGCGACGAGCGCCTCCATGGCGACCTGCTCGATGTCCTCCAGCGGGTCCCCGTGGCGACACGTGGTGGACGGCGATGGACGAGGCGTACGCCTGGTACTCGCACACCAGGGCCTCGAGGACGGCGGGGTCGCCGGTGCGCTGCAGCTGCACGTGCAGGAGCCAGAGGTCGGGGTCGACGCCGGGCAGGACGGTCCCGTCCGGTCGGCGGGCCTCGTGGGGCGCCGTCGCCTCTGCGATGGACCGGTCCTCGGGGGTGGGATCGGGGCGAGAGCGGACGGCCGAGGGCCGGAGCGGCTCCCGGGTGAGGTGCTCGGACGGGTCGTCGCCGACCGACGCACGAGCGTCGGTCGCAGGGGGGACCACGAGGGGGGCCATGGGTCCTTCTTCCTCCGGCCGACAGCAGCAGCCGGGGTGGAACGGTGTGACCCTCGTGGTTTGAACGTCGACCTCGACCCAACCACATGGCGGGGGGGCTGCACAAGGGGGGGTCGGCGACCACCCGTCCGGGTGGGCGCAGAGGACCTGGCTACTCGACGTCGGTGATGCCCGGGCCCGTCCCGGTGGAGGCCGCGACCAGGGCGCCGCCCCGCAGGACGGTGACGGGGCCGTCCTCGCTGACCACGATGACCGTCGCGGTCGGGTCGTCGTAGCTGTAGCGGCGGCCCGAGGTGTGGCGCATGCCCCGGTAGCCCAGCACCCCCGTCTCGGCCTCCGTGGACGGCACCAGTCGGACGCCGATCTCGCGCAGCGTGCCGTCGGCCGCGAACAGGGTGGCCCCGTCGACCTGGGCCAGCACGTGGCGGAGCGGGGCCAGGTCGGGTGGGTGGGTGATGCGGAGGGCCGGGGGGATCGGCAGGCGGCGCTCGAAGCTGCGGGGGAGGTCGCGGTCGGGGCCGTGGACGAGGATCGCCCCGATGCCCCGGCTCCCGAGGTCGTGGACCGCGAACTCGAGCAGGCGGGTGAGCACGCTGCGGTCGCCGTCGGCCACGCCCCCTCCGATGGCATCGATCCAGGTCGCCACCATCGGCTCGTGGTGCCACCCGAGCCCGTCGTAGCGGTGCACCCCCTCCGGCCCCACCACGCGGACGGTGCCCGACGGGTGGCGCTGGACGATCACCGCGCCGAGGGCCTGGGCCAGCACCACCAGGTCGCGCTCGGAGCCCGCCGGTCGGTCGAACACCGCTCCCTCCGCCCGCTCGGCGTCCCACCGCAGCAGCCAGCTGGACAGGCCGTCGGCGTAGGCCCGCGCCGCCGCGGGGTCGGCGGGGATCGGCCGTCGCTCGATCGACAGGCCCGTGACCTCCTCCCAGGCCCAGGCCGCGGTGCGGGGGGCGACGAGGGCGCCGTAGCTGGGGACGCGACGTTCGTGCACCGGGGGGCGCAGCGCGTGGTCGAGCTCCTCGACGGCCAGGTCGTGCCAGGCCTCGGACCCGTCGAGCACCAGGCCCTGCTCTCCCACCTCCTCGACCAGGCGGCGCCGGCGAGCCAACGTGAGCGGGACCGGTGGGACCACCGGCGCAGGCTACGGGACCCAGGGGGCGACGCGGCCCGGACGCCCCCCCTCGCGCAACGAGACCGCCGGTGCACCAGCGGCCGCGTCGCTTGTCTTCCGGACCGTTGGCTCGACCGGCCGACCGCCCCCCGACTCTCCGGCTCACCTCAGGTGAAACGAGCCTCGCCGGGCCTGTCCCGGGGGCACGGTGCCGGCCGCACGCCTCGGCTCGGCGGACACGGTGACCTCGTCAGCCGGGGGCCGTCAGGGCGTCGGTGCCGCGCACGTCGACGAGCACGTCGGTGTCGAGCGGACCGTCGCCGTGCAGGACCGAGATGTCGCCGGTCGTCTCCAACACCACCGCCAGCACCTCGTCGTAGGCGTGCACGTTGGCCGCCCGCAGCTTGGCCCGCACGTCGTCGGCCGTGACCCGTGCGGCGCGCATGTTGTCCTCCAGCATGCGGTCGCCGGCCATGAGCAGCAGCGGCTGGTTGTCGACCACCCGGCCGGCGCCGGACCGCGACCGGGCGACGGCGATGGTGGCCTGGAGGGCGAGCAGCGTCGCGGCCGCCACCAGCCCGTCGACGAGCGACGATCCGGAGACGGCAACGCCCGCCAGCAGGGAGCCGAAGGCGACGGTCACCGCGAAGTCGAACGACGACATCTTGGAGAAGCTGCGGAGGCCGGAGACGCGGACGAGGGCGATGATCCCGAGGAGCATGGCGACCGACGAGGCCGCGACCAGGCCGACGGCCGACCACGAGCTGCTGATCTCTTGGGTGAACATGTCGCAGTGTCCCACGGCCGGTGGGGAGGGACCGACGGTCCCTACCCTGGCCCGATGGAGGTGACGCCGTGGTGACGACGCTGCTCCCCGTGGAGCCCGAGGCGGTGCTCGACCTGGTCCGGCCGGGCGCCGACCTGGTCGTGCCCCTGGCCAACGGCGAGCCGACCGCCGTGCTCGACGCCCTGGAGGCCGGTGCCGACGCCCTCCAACAGGTGCGCGTCCACCAGATGCACGCCCTCCACGACCGGCCCTACCTGCACGGGGCCTTCGGCGACCGGCTGCGCCACGTGTCGTACTTCCTCTCCCACGTCACCCGACCGGCGTACTGGGAGGGGACGATCGACCTGGTCCCCAACCACTTCTCGGAGGTGCCCCTCCTGCTGGAGCGGGGCACCACCGCGCCGGTGGTGCTGGCCGCGGCGTCCGAGCCCGACCGCCACGGGTACTTCAGCCTGGGCACCAACGCCGACTACGTGGCCCGCCTCATCGGGCGGGTGCCCTTCTTCCTCGAGGCCACACCGCACATGCCCCGGACCCGTGGGGCCAACGCCATCCACCACTCGCAGGTCGCGGGGTGGTGTCGGTCCGACCGTCCGCTGGTGGAGGTGCCCCGGGCCGAGCCCACGGCGCGGCGACCGGGCCATCGCCGGGCTCGTGGCCGAGCGCATCCCCGACGGGGCCACCATCCAGATCGGCATCGGCGGCATCTCGGCGGCCGTGCTCGACGCCTTCGCGCGACCACCGCGACCTGGGCATCCACACCGAGCTGCTCCACGACGGCATGGTCGACCTGGTGGAGGCCGGCGTCGTGACCGGGGTGGAGAAGGAGGTGCGCCGCAACCGGGTGGTCACCACCTTCTGCCTCGGCACCCGCCGCCTCTACGACTGGCTCGACGACAACACCATCGTGGAGGTGCTGGGCGTCGACTTCGTCAACGACCCCCGCGTCATCGCCCGCATGCGCCGGTTCGCCTCGGTCAACGCCACCACCGAGGTCGACCTCATGGGCCAGTGCGCCTCGGAGACGATCGGCGGGCGCTACTGGTCGTCCTCCGGCGGCCAGGCCGACTTCGCCCGGGGGGCCATGTACGCGGAGGAGGGCCAGGCGTTCATCGTGACGCCGTCGACCACCGGCGACGGGCGGTCCCGCATCGTGCCCACCCTGTCGCCCGGCTCGGTGGTCACCACCCTGAAGAACACCGTCGACCACGTCGTCACCGAGCACGGCGTGGCCGAGCTGCGGGGCCGCCCCCTGGCCGAGCGGGCCCGCGCCCTCATCGCGGTGGCCGACCCTGCCGCCCGCGACGACCTCACCCGCGCCGCCCGCGCCCAAGGCCTCCTCCGCTGAGACGACGGCCCGGCCCCCCGCCCCGACCGGCCCCGGCCCCCCCGACCGTCGACCCCGGCCCCCCCGACCGTCGACCCCGGCCCCCCCGACCGTCGACCCCGGCCCCCCCGACCGTCGACCCGGCCCCCCCGAACTGGTAGGGGATCCCGGTGCCCTGGCACCGGGATCCCCTACCAGTTCGCCGAAGGGCCAGACCCATCTCACGAACCGGTCAGGGATCCGGGTGCCCTGGCACCGAGGAGCCTGACCAGTTCGTCGGCGGGCGACGCCGGCGGGGCGTCGGGGGTGGGTCAGATCGTGTAGCCGAGGTTGTCGACGACGCGCTGGGCCAGGTCGCGGTCACCGTCGAGGGTGATGCGGTTGGACACGGCGGCCAGCTCGACGCGGCCGCCGATGAGGCGGCTGAGGGTGTGGACGTCGAGGTGGATCGTGGCCGTGGCCGGGCCGTCGAGCTCGTCGACCACGCCGGCTCGGCCGTCGACCAGCACGTGGATGTGGCGGTCGATCTCGCCCTCGAGGGCGAAGGTGACCGACGCGCCGTCCGGTGCCGCGGCCTTCTTGCCCACCACGAAGCCGAGCGAGGCGGCCACCTCGTCCAGGCTCAGGTTCACCGCCGGGCCCCAGGTGTGGCCCGGGCGGTTGGTCGCGTCGCGGATGTCCTGCTCGTGCATCCAGCAGTCGAAGACCCGGATGCGCATGAAGCGCCCGTAGGAGTCCTTGCCCGCGGGGGTGAACCCCTCGGCGTCCCACGCCTCCTGGTCCATGGCCCGGAGGTCGTCGAGGCGGCGGGCCGTGATCTCGCGGAAGCGGGCCAGCACGTCGGCGGGAGCGTCGTCGGCGAGGGCCGCGACCCAGACCTCGTTGAAGCCGCCGATGTCGTTGCGGACGTGCTCGCGGGCCGACAGGTCGCCCTCGGTGGGCGGGGCGTCGACGCCGGCCAGCATCGACTCGGTGCCGATGATGTGGGCCACGTTGGCCTGCACGTCCCACCCCGGGCACGGGCTCTCGGCCTCCCACTCCTCGTCCACGAGCTCGGAGAGCAGGTCGTCGAGGGCGGAGACCTCCTCGGCCAGGGCGTCGATCAGAGGGGTGCGGGGCAGCAGCGTGGTCACGGGGCTCCTTCAGGGGGTGTCGTTCTGGATCGTGACCCAGTCGCGGGCCTCGAGGTAGGGACGGAAGCGCTCGCCGATGAGGGCCACGTCGGCCTGTTGCTTGGGGCGCTGGAGCTCGTAGAGGTGGGGGAACTCGCGCCACCCGCAGACGAGGTCCCACAGCCGCACGGCGGCGTCGCCGGTGGGCGGGTCGACCACCACGGGGCCGAAGAACGTCTGGCCGTCGTCGAAGCGGAGGACGGGCACGCCCCAGCCGGCCGCCCCCACCACCGCGTCGTGCTCGGCCTTCACCTCGTCGGTCGTGGTGGGATCGGCGATGGCCTCGTCGACGAGGGCCGGGTCCTGGCCCATCTCCCGCAGCAGCTCCCGGGCGACCTCGGGCCGGTGGGGCTTGCGCCCCTGGACGTGGAGGGCGGCGCCGGCCCGGGCGTACCACTCGTCGAGCAGGGCGGGGTCGTCGCGCCGGAGGCGGGCGCCCGACGCGCATCATCGACCAGCCGTAGGACCACTCCCGCTCCCACGGGTGCTTCTTCCCCTCGACCCGGTTGATCTCCTCCAGGGAGAAGAACCGCCAGCGCACCTCCAGGCCGGTGCGGTCGCGCACGTCCCGGATCCAGAGCGACGTCTGGTAGGCGTACGGGCACATGATGTCGAAGTGGAAGTCGACGGCCTCGGGGCGGTCCACGGCGGCCTCCTCGCTCGGGCCTCTCGAGTCTGGCACCCCGACCCCGTCGGCCGGACCGGCACGCGAGCACGACGGGTCCCGCCGCTGATCGCGTGCCCCCTCGGCGCTGTCCCCGATCGGGCACGCGAGCGCCACGGTCCCCGGGAGCGGACGCGTGCCACCTCGGGGGAGGGTGGACGGTGGTGGTGGCGGGCGGGGGCGGCGCGGTCGTGGCAGGGTGACGGGCCGTGACCACCACCGCGCCGCTCGACGCTGCCCGTGACCTCTTCGCCACCCTCGACGAGCTGGGCGCGGCGGTGCCGCCGGGCGAGGCCCTCCCCCGGAAGTCGATGGACCTGCTCGACGACGCCGGCCTGTCGGGGCTGATGGTGCCCGAGGAGGTCGGGGGCCTCGGCCTCGACGTGCTCGACGTCCTCGACGTGTACGAGGAGGTGGCCCGGGCCGACGGCTCGACCGGGTGGTGCTTCTTCGCCTCGGACCTCACCGCCGCCTACTTCGGTGCCTACCTGCCCGACGAGGGGGCCGAGCGGGTCTTCGCCGACGGCGTGCCCCTCATGGCCGGACAGTTCGCCCCCAACGGCACCGCCGCGGTCGAGGGCGACGAGCTGGTGGTGAGCGGCGACTACCGCTTCGGCAGCGGCCTGGCCCATGCCGCCTGGGCCGGCGCCGGGGTGATGACCACCCCGGACGACGGCTCCGACCCCGCCTACCTGTTCGCGTGCTTCCCGGCCGACGAGGTCGACGTCGAGGGGGGCTGGGACGTCCTCGGCCTCCAGGCCACCGCCAGCTACGACTACGCGGTGCGCGACGTCCGCGTGCCCCGGGAGCAGAGCTTCGACTTCTTCGTCCCCACGGTCCACCGGGGCACGCCGCTGCACCGCCTGGGGGTCATCCCCCTCACCGCCGCAGGCCACGCCGGGTGGGCCCTCGGCGTCACCCGGCGGGTGCTCGACGAGCTCGGGGCCCTGGCCGCCGGCACCACCCGCATGGGCGCAGCCTCCTCGCTGGCCGAGTCCGACCGGGCCCTGTTCGAGATCGGCGAGCTGGAGGGCCGCTGGCACGCGGGTCGGGCCTTCGTCCGGGAGGTGGCCTCGGCGGCGGTGGCCGAGGCCACCGACACCGGTGCGGTGAGCATGCGGGGCCAGGCCCTGCTGCGGGAGGCGTCGCGCCACGTCAACCAGGCCGGGGCCGACATCGCCCGCCAGGCCTACCTGCTCGCCGGCACCACGGCTCTGCGGGACGGTCCGATGCAGCGGGGCTTCCGCGACCTCCACGCCGGCGCCCAGCACTTCTTCGCCAGCCCGTCGGTGGCCGTCGACCTGGCCCGGGTCGTCCTGGCCGAGGGCGCCGAGGGCTGAGAGGGCCGAGAGGAGACCCCGATGACCGAGACCCCCCGCTCCGTCGACCTGGTGGTGGTGGGCGCCGGCTTCGCCGGGCTCTACATGCTCCACCGGGCCCGCGGCCTGGGCCTCGACGCCGTGGTGGTCGAGGCGGCCGACGGCGTGGGCGGCACCTGGTGGTGGAACCGCTACCCGGGCGCCCGCTGCGACGTGGAGAGCGTGGAGTACTCCTACTCCTTCGACGAGGAGCTCCAGCAGGAGTGGGAGTGGTCCGAGCGCTACGCCCCCCAGCCCGAGATCCTCCGCTACCTCGAGCACGTGGCCGACCGCTTCGACCTCCGCCGCGACATCCGTCCTCGGCACCCGCGTCACCGCGGCCACTGGGACGACGACGCCGGGCGTTGGGCCGTCACCACCGACGCCGCCGACCGCGCCGTACGACGGCCCGGTTCGTGGTCATGGCCACCGGGTGCCTGTCGATGCCGATGACGCCCGACATCCCCGGCGCCGACGACTTCGCCGGCACCACGCTCCACACCGGGCGGTGGCCCGCCGAGGGCGTCGACGTCACCGGGCGGCGGGTGGGCGTGATCGGCACCGGGTCCTCGGGCGTGCAGTCGCGTGCCGGTGCTGGCCCGCGACGCCGCCGAGCTCACCGTCTTCCAGCGCACGCCCGGCCTACACCGTGCCCGCCCACAACGGCCCCCTCGACCCCGAGGAGGTGGCTGCCGATCAAGGACGGCTACGCCGAGCTGCGCAAGGCCAACCGGCAGATGGGCACCGCCTTCGGGGCCCGCTTCCCCCCGAACGACGGCTCGCGCCCTCGCCGCCGACGAGGACGAGCGCCGGGAGGTCTACGAGCGACGCTGGGAGGCCGGCGGCCTGCCCTTCCTGGCCGCGTTCAACGACCTGCTGATCGACCCCGACGCCAACGAGACCGCGGCCGACTTCGTCCGCGGCAAGATCCACGAGGTCGTCGACGACCCGGAGGTGGCCGAGCGCCTGAGCCCCCGCCAGGTGATCGGGTGCAAGCGGATGTGCGTCGACACCGGCTACCTCGCCACCTACAACCGGCCCAACGTGCACCTGGTCGACGTGTCCGAGACGCCCATCGAGGCCGTCGTCGCCGAGGGCGTGCGCACCACCGCCGGCACCACCGAGCTCGACGTGCTCGTCTTCGCCACCGGCTTCGACGCCATGACCGGCGCCCTGGCCCGCATCGCCATCACCGGCCGCGACGGACGGCGCCTGTCCGACGAGTGGGAGGCCGGGCCCCACACCTACCTGGGCCTGGCCATGGAGGGCTTCCCCAACCTGTTCACCGTCACCGGGACCGGGCAGCCCGTCGGTGCTCACCAACATGGTGGTCTCGATCGAGCACCACGTGGAGTGGATCAGCCGACGCTCCTCGCCCACGCCCGGGCCGAGGGCGTCGAGCGCATCGAGGCCGACCACGACGCCCAGGAGGAGCTGGGTCGACTACGTCAACACGGTCGCCGGCATCACCCTGTTCCCCACCTGCAGCTCCTGGTACCTGGGCGCCAACGTCCCCGGCAAGCCCCGGGTGTTCATGCCCCTGCCCGGCTTCCCCCCTACGCCGAGCAGTGCGCCCACGTCGCGGCCCAGGGCTACGAGGGCTTCACCCTCACCTGATCGTCGGCCGGTCCGGCGGGCGGTCGTCAGGCGGCGAGGGCCTGGAGGAGCATCACCGCGAGGACGACGCCTCTGCCGGTCCAGGCCGCGGTGCGGACCCAGTTGGTGGCGACCAGGCCGGCGCCCACCTCGGTGCCGGGGGCGTCGAGCATGCGGCGGTGGCGGGGCACGGAGAGGGTGACGGTGGCGCCCAGGGCGACGGCCAGCAGCACCGCCGCGACCCACGGCAGCGCCGTCGCCACGCCGGCGGGGACCGACACCAGCAGGACGAGGGTGGTGACGCCCTCGACCGCCATCGGCGGACCCACCACGATGGAGGTGAGCGTCTGGTGGCGGGCGCCGACCTCGGGGGCGCGGTCGGCGCCGATGGTGCCCAGCAGCGGGTAGTGCACCACCTGGACGAACCAGATGACACCGACCATCGTCCACGTGGCCGCGGCGCCCAGCACCAGCACCACGTCGGCCACGGCCGGAACCTAGGGCCGCCCGCCGGGCCCGCTCACCTCGCGGTCAGACGGTCGGGCCGAAGGCCTCGGTGCGGATGGCGGCGGGCGGGCAGCCCAGGGCGTCGAGCAGGCCCCGCACGTGGGCCACGAACCCCTTGGGCCCGCAGACGTAGGCCGTGGCGCCGGGGATCAGGCGCGGCCCGCAGGTCCTCGGCCCGCAGGCGGCCGGGCTCCCGGTGCAGGGACGCCCCGGCGCGGGTGCAGGACCACCGACGACCTCCGGGACCGACCATCTCGTCGCGGAAGAGGAGGTCGGCCGCGGTGCGGACCGAGGCCACCAGGCGCACCAGCCCGGGCTGGCCGGTCTCCCGGGCCAGGCGCAGCATCGACACCAGCGGCACCAGGCCGGTGCCGCCCCCGACCAGCAGGGCCGGGGTGCCACAGTCCCAGGTGAACGAGCCCCGAGGGCCGTCGCACCTCCAGCACGTCGCCCCGCTGCACCCGGTCGTGGAGCGCGCCGGACACCGCGCCGCCCTCCAGCCGCTCGACGGTGATGTCGATGGTGCGACGGCGGCCCGGCGGGCTGGCCACCGAGTAGGACCGCTTGGCCCCCACCGCGGGGACGCGCACCTTCACGTGCTGGCCGGCCCGGTGGCCCAGCGGCGCGCCCAGGTCGAGGCGGAAGGTGGAGATCCGGGCCGTCTCCCGGCGGACCGACACGACGGTGGCCCGGTGGGTGCTGCGCTCCGCCATCGCCCTTGTGTACCAGCACCCCCCGCCTCGCCGTGCGCCGCACCGCCCCGCCGCGCCACCGCCCACCGCACCGGAGACCATCCGCGTCGTCAGGGCCGCGCGCGCCCGGTCGCTGGGTTCACCGAGGGGGACGGCGGCGGGCGGTCCGGTGGTGGCAGGGATCGTCATAGTGTTGTCCTTGCCGCCAGGGGGCGGCGGGGCGACGATGGCCCCGTGGACGAGCGTCGGACCGTCGTGCTGGTGGCCTACGAGGGCCTCCAGCTGCTCGACCTGGCCGGGCCGTCCGACGTCGCTGTCCACCGCCACCACCCTCCTGGGCGGCGAGGCCGGGCTACCGGCTGCGTGGTGGCCACGCCCGGTGGGGCGACGGTCGCCAGCACCAGCGGGGTGCGCATCGCCGCGGACGTGGCCCTGGCCGATGCCGCCGACCGAGCCGGGCACCGTCCACACGGTGATGGTGGTGGGCGGCGCCGGGTCCCGCCCGGCGGCGGCCGACGCCGCCGCTCCTCGCCGACGTCCGGGCACGCTCGGCCGCGGCGGCCGAGCGCACCACCTCGGTCTGCACCGGGGCGCTGGTGCTGGCCGCTGCCGGCCTGCTCGACGGCTACCGGGCCACCACCCACTGGGCCTGGTGCGACCACCTGGCCGGCCACGCCCGGCAGTCGACGTCGAGCCCGACCGCCTCCACGTCCACGACCGCGACCGGTGGACCTCGGCCGGGGTCACCGCCGGGATCGACCTGGCCCTGGCCCTGGTCGAGGCCGACCACGGCTCGGCCGTGGCCCACGAGGTGGCCCGCTGGCTCGTCGTGTTCGCCCGCCGCCCGGGCGGCCAGGCCCAGTTCAGCGCCCAGCTGCGGGCCCAGGCCGGCCCGCGACCCCCGGCTGCGCGCCCTGCAGGGCTGGCTGCCCGGACCACCTGGCCGACGACCTCGCCGTGGCCCGCCTGGCGGCCCGGGCCGGCATGAGCCCCCGCACCTTCGCCCGGGCCTTCCGCGACCAGGTCGGGGCCACGCCGGCGGCCCACGTCGAGGCCCTCCGGGTCGAGGCCGCCCGCCGCCTGCTGGAGACCACCGACCTCACCGTCGCGGCGGTGGCCCGCACGCGTCGGGTTCGCCCGGCCCGAGACCCTGCACCGGGCCTTCGCCCGCCGGGTCGGCACCACCCCCGACCGCTACCGCCAGCACCACGCCCACCCCACCACCACCGGAGACCCACCGTGCAGATCGCCATGCCCGTCTACCCCGGGCCTCACCGTCCTCGACCTGATCGGGCCGTTCCAGGTCCTCAGCCAGCTGCCCGACGAGGAGGTCGTGCTGGTCACCGCCGAGCCCGGCATCGTCGCCGACGACACCGGCCTGGTCCGCCTCGAGGTGGCACCACGGCCCTCGACGACGTCCCCGCCCCCGACGGCGTGGTCGTGCCGGGCGGGTTCGGCACCCGCCGCCTGCTCCGCGACGGCGACCCGCTGGTCGACTGGCTGGCCGCCGTCCACCCGACCACGACCTTCACCGCGTCGGTGTGCACCGGCGCCCTGCTGCTGGGCCAAGGCGGGGATCCTCGACGGCCTCGACGCCACCACCCACTGGAGCGCCTACGACACGCTCGCCTCGCTTCGGGGCGACCCCCACCGCCGAGCGGGTGGTCCACCGGGGCAAGGTCTGGACCGCGGCGGGCGTGTCGGCCGGCATCGACCTGGCCCTCACCCTGGTGGCCGACCTCCACGACGACGACGTGGCCCGGGCGATCCAGCTGGGCATCGAGTACGACCCCCAGCCCCCCTTCGACGCCGGCGCGCCCGAGCAAGGTCGACCCCGACCTCCTGGCCTTCGTCCGCGCCGTCTCCGCCGAGCGCGAGGCTGCCGCCCTCGGCGTGACCCCCGTCCTTGCGACGCTGGTCAGCGGTCTTGCTGGTGGAGCGTCGCAGGTTGACCGGGCGTGGGGGTGCGGCGGCTCGGACGGGGGGACGGTGCTAGCCGTGCTGCCAGACGCGCTGACGGAGGGTGCGGGTGCCCTCCAGGGCCACGGCGTCGAGGCGCGGAGCGCTCCTCGTCGGTGAGCGACCAGCCGAGGGCGCCGGCGTTCTGGGCGGCCTGGTCGGCGTTCTTGGCGCCGGGGATGGGCACCGCGCCGTGCTCGATGAGCCACCGCAGGGCGACCTGGGCCGGGGTGCGGTCGTCGTGGGCGGCGCCGATGCGCGCAGGACGGCCACGATGCGGTCGACCTGCTCCATCGGGTGGGTGGAGAAGGTGCGGCTGCCCGGGGGCGGCTCCGCCGCCGAGTACTTGCCGGTCAGGCGGCCCTGGCCGAGGGGGGAGTAGGCGAGGGGGACGACCCCCAGGCGGCGGCAGGCGTCGAGGAGGCCGACGGTGTCGGGCCGGCGCCGCAGCAGCGATATCTCCACCTGGTTGGACGCGAGGGCCACGCCGTGGTCGGCCAGGGCGACGTGGATGCGCTCCATCTCCCGCGTCGAGTAGTTCGACACCCCACGGCCTGGGTGAGGCCCTCGTCGACCACCGCGGCCAGGGCCTCGGCGAGGGCCGACGCCGAGCGGAGGCTCACCGGGCCGTGCAGCTGGTAGAGGTCGACGTGGTCGACGCCCATGCGCTCGCAGGAGGCCCGCAGGGCGTCGCGCAGCGCGCCCTTCACGCCCAGCTTCTGCGGAAGGGGCATGAACTTGGTGGCCAGCACCAGCGACGTCGCGGCGGGAGGGGTCGGCGGCCAGCAGCCGGCCGATGATGCGCTCGCTCTCGCCCCCGCCGTAGACCTCGGCGGTGTCGATGAGGCCGATGCCGGCGTCGAGGGTGGTGGTCCAGGCCTCGGCGATGCGCTCCTCGGTGAGCTCGGCGTCGTAGCCGCCCATGCCCCACGTGGCCCGGTCGCCCCAGGCCCACGTCCCCAGCCCGAGCGGGGCGGTGGACACCGGGCAGCCGCCGAAGGTCACGCCCTCGTCGGTCATGGGCGGGGTCTCGGGGCGCGCATGGGCCGCGACCCTACCGACGCCCGTGGGGCAGGGCCGCCCGCCTCAGCGGCAGTCGCGGCAGAGCCCGGTGATGGTGAGGCGGTGGGGGGCGGCGGCGAACCCGAAGCGCTCGTCGAGCACCCGGGCCAGGGGCTCGACGACGTCGGCCGGGGCCTCGACCACGGCCCCGCACCGGGTGCACACCAGGTGGTGGTGGGCGTGGTCGACCAGGTGGAACACGGCCGGGCCGGGCCCGAGGTCGACGCTGGGCCACCACGTCGAGGTCCTCCAGTGCCTCCAGGGCCCGGTACACGGTGGAGAGGTGGACGTCGGGGTGCTCGGCCTGGACGGCGGCGGCCACGTCCTCGGCCGTCACGTGGTGGTCGTCGCCTGCGTAGAGGCTGGTGACGACGGCCCGCCGGGCGGTGGTGATGCGCCCGCCCTCGCGCCGGAGCAGCTCGAGGGTCGCGGCGATCCGGGCGTCGACCTCCTCGTCGCTGTGGACGTGGTCGTGCGCAGGGGCGGGGCGGGCAGGCATGGCCGTCCCATGGTGCCCGACGACGTGGCCGTCCGCGCCCGCCGCCGGCCGTGACGCCCGCCCTCCCCGATGGGGGGTGCGAACCGTCTAGCAGCTGCGAACCGCTTGCAGTAGGTTCGCAGGGGTGCACGCACCCGACGGCTTCATCGACGGGCCCACCTCGGTGGCCCTGGGCGTCGCCGCCGCCGCGGGCGTCGGGCGTCTGCCTCCGGAGGGCGGGCCGGGACCTCGACGAGCGCCAGGTCCCGCTGGCCGGGCTGACCTCGGCCTTCGTGTTCGCCGTGCAGATGCTCAACTTCCCGGTGGCCACCGGCACCAGCGGCCACCTCCTGGGTGGCGTGCTCGCCGCGGTCCTGCTCGGCCCCTACGTGGGGGCGCTGTGCGTCACCGTCGTGCTCGTCGTGCAGGCCGTGCTCTTCGCCGACGGCGGCCTCACCGCGCTCGGCCTCAACGTGATCGACATGGCCCTGATCACCTCGTTCGGGGGCTACGCCGTCTTCCTCGTCCTGCGCCGGATCACGCCCCGCACCCGCGTGGGCGTGTCGCTCTCGGCCGGCCTGGCCGCCGCCGTGGGCGTGGTGCTCGCCTCCCTCGCCTTCTCCGCCGCCTACGCCGTGGGCGGCCAGGGCGGCGCCTCGCTCACCACCGTCACCACCAGCATGGTGGGGGTGCACGTCCTCATCGGGATCGGCGAGGGCGTGATCACCGGGCTCACCGTCGGGGCGGTGATGGCCTCCCGACCCGACCTGGTGTGGGGCGCCCGCGACCTCGACCTGCCGGTGCCCGACCCCGAGCCCGCCGCCGGGGTCCCGACGTGAGGCGCCCCGTGCGCCTCGGCGTGTTCGTGGCCGTCGGCCTGGCCGTGGCCGTGGCCCTCGCCGCCCTCGTGAGCCCGTGGGCCAGCAGCGCAGCCCGACGGCCTGGAGAAGGTCGCCCGGGACCAGGGCATCGACGAGGCCGCGCGGGACCACGCCCTGGCCGACGGGCCCACCGCCGACTACGGCGTCGACGGCGTCGACGACGACGCCCTCAGCACCGGCCTGGCCGGACTCCTCGGCGTGGTGGTCGTGTTCGCCGCCGCCGGCGGGCTCTTCCTCCTCGTCCGGCGCTCCGGCCGCCGCGACCGCCTCCCACCGACGCCCACGGCCACGCCGACGCGGCGCGGGCACCGACGCGTCGACCGAGCCGGTCGATGCCTGACGCCCGCCACCGGCCGATCGACCTCGGCACGCGGCCGTGAGCGGGGGCCACGCCCACCCCTCGGGCCTGCACCACGAGGGCGACAGCGCCCTGCACCGGCTGCCGGCCGAGGCCAAGGTCCTGGCCGCGGTCGCCACCGTGCTGGCCATCGTGGCCACGCCCCGCGACGCCTTCTGGGCCTTCGGCGCCTACGCCGTGGTGCTGGTGGCCGTCGCCGCGTCGGCCCGGCTGCCGCTCGGGTCCGTGCTCCGGCGCCTGCGCATCGAGACGCCGTTCCTGGCCTTCGCCCTGTTCCTGCCCGTGGTCGGCACCGACCCGCGCGTCGACGTGCTCGGGCTGTCGCTGTCGCAGGAGGGGCTGTGGGCCGGGTGGAACATCGCGGTGAAGGGCACCCTCGGCGTGCTCGTCGCCGTGCTGCTCTCGTCGTCGACGCCGGTCACCGAGCTGCTCCGGGGTTGCGAGCGCCTGCACGCACCGAAGGTCCTGGTCGCCATCGCCGGGTTCATGGTCCGGTACCTCGACGTGGTCGTGGGCGAGGCCGGGCGCATGCGCGTGGCCCGGGTGTCACGGGGCGACGACCCCCGGTGGCTGTGGCAGGCGCGGGCCACGGCCGCCACCGCCGGCACCCTGTTCGTCCGCTCCTACGAGCGGGGCGAGCGGGTGCACCTGGCCATGCTGGCCCGGGGCTACTCCGGCGCCATGCCCGAGGTGCACCACCACCACGCCCCGGTGGCGTCCTGGGCCGCGGCCGCGGTGGTCCCGGCCCTCGCCGTCCTCACCTGCGTCGCCGCCCACCTGCTGTGACCGCCGCGGTCACCCTCACCGACGTCCGGGTCACGCGTACCCCGACGGCCGGCCCGCGCTCCGCGGCGTCGACCTGGAGGTGGCCGAGGGCGAGCGCCTGGCCGTGCTCGGCCCCAACGGGGCGGGCAAGACCACCCTCGTGCTGCACCTCAACGGCATCCTGGCGCCGGCCGCGGGAGAGGTGCGCATCGGGACGACCGTGGTCGGCCGGGACACCGCGGCCGAGGTGCGCCGCCGGGTGGCCCTGGTGTTCCAGGACCCCGACGACCAGCTCTTCATGCCCACCGTCCACGACGACGTGGCCTTCGGTCCGGCCAACGCCGGGGTGCGCGACCACGACCTCGAGGACCGGGTGGGCCGGGCCCTGGAGGCGGTGGGGCTGCCCGACCTGGGCGACCGGGCCCCGCACCACCTGTCCTTCGGCCAGCGCCGCCGGGCTGCGGTGGCCACCGTGCTGGCCATGGACCCCGAGGTGCTGGTGCTCGACGAGCCCACCGCCAACCTCGACCCCGCCGCCCGGCGCGAGCTGGCCGACGTGCTGCGGGCCCAGGCCCTCACGACCCTCGTGGTCACCCACGACCTGCCCTACGCCCTGGAGCTCTGCCCCCGCTCGGTGATCCTCGACGAGGGCCGCATCGTGGCCGACGGGCCCACGGCCGAGCTGCTGGCCGACACCGACCTGCTGGCCGCGCACCGCCTCGAGCTCCCCTTCGGCTTCGACCCCAGCGCCCGGGCCCACTGAGAGCGGCGCTCCCGGGCGTCGGACGCGCCGGGGTCAGCCGCCGGTGACGGTGCGCTCCACCAGCTCGGGATCGGCGCGGATCTCCTCCTCGGTGAACAGGAGCGGGCGGGGGGCCTTGGCTGCGTAGGCCCGGGTGCCGTCGACGTGGTGGGGCGAGCGGGGGTCGCCGGACTGGCCGTAGGCCAGCAGGCCCCGGGCCCGCGGGCCGTCGTCGGTCAGCTCGACGGCCATGAGGAAGCTGGTGCCGTAGGTGCAGCGGTAGCCGCCGGCGCGCAGGCCGGTGCGGGCCGTGCGGTCGCCCTGGAGCTCCAGCGGGGGCGGGCCCGGCTCCAGGTCGGTGCCGGCCAGGGCGCCGATGGGGGCGAGGATGTTGAGCACGCCCTCGCCCTCGCCGCCGCCGTGCACCGGCACCCGCTCGTCGCCGCGCTGGGCCCACTGGACCTCGCCCAGGGGCGCGTCGAGGGCCACGCCGGCCCGCGCCAGGTCCACCGCCGCCCGGGCGGCCGCGCCGAGCACCGGGTCGGGGCCCTCGCCCGGCGGCGGGGCCAGGCCCGTCGGGGTGGCCACCGGGTCGTCGGGGTCGAAGGGGACGGCGAAGAGCGCTGGTCCCGTCGCGAAGCGCCGGCCTCGGGGAACCCGGCGACCAGCTCCCGCCAGAGGACGGCGCCGACCGAGTCGAGGTCGGCCCGTCCGTCCCAGGCCCGCAGCACCGCGGCCACCGGGGCCAGGTCGACGGGCTCGCCGTCGACGCTCGACCGGCCCGGCACCGTCGAGGCGCCGGAGCACCGCGTCGCGGAGCAGCTCGGCGCTGAGGCGTCGTTGGCCAGCACGGCCTCCAGGGCGGACTCGACGGTGACGTCGCCCCCGGCCGCCAGCCGTGCCGCCACCCGGTGGTTCTGGCGGGTCCGGAGGCTCTGGGGCGACCCGCTCGAAGCCGTGCAGCGGCGAGTACCCCAGGAGCGGGGCGTCGGGGTGGGAGAGCCAGTGGGAGTCGTTGGCGTTGGCGACGTAGTCGCGCCGCTCGACCTGGGGCAGCTCGTCGTAGGGCACGAGGCCGGGGCTGCGGGCGCCGGGGAGCTCGACCCAGTCGTCGCCCGGGTCGCTGCCGTCGAGCAGGGCCACCCGGTTGGCGAACAGGAGGGCCGCGACCGGGTCCTCGGCCACGCGGGTGCGGAACCGCTGCTGGGCCTCCGTGCTGAGAGGCGGGGGTGGCGGAGGCGTCGATGTACCAGGCCCGCCCGGTGCGGTCGGCGGCGAGGGTGTTGACCCACGGCAGGCCCGTTCACCTGGGCGAAGCGACGCCTGGAGGTCGTCGATGGAGGTGGCCCGGTCCATGGCCAGGAACTGCTGCACCACCTCGGCGTTGTCGAGGTTGGCGTCGCGGTAGGTGAAGGCGGTCTCGGTGCCCCACCCGAGCAGGGGCAGGTTGACCATGGGCCCGTGGTGGGTGCGCCAGAGGGTGCGCTCGACCGAGGTCACCGCGCCGTCGTCGCCCAGGACGTCGACGGTGTGGGTGGTGGGCGCCATCTCCCGCTCGTCGTCGCCGTGGCGGTACGCGGTGGGTCGGCCCGGCACCAGGTCGAGGCGGGCCAGGGTGAAGCGGTGGCCCTTGGAGAAGGTGTGGGCCCAGGCCACGTCGCGGTTGAAGCCCATCTGCACGCCGGGGCTGCCGAGGAGGGACACGCCGTAGACGTCGAGCTCGCCGGGGATGGTGAGGTGGCACTCCCAGAAGCGGGCCTCGCCGCCCCACGGGAAGTGGGGGTTGGCGACGACCAGGCCGTGGCCCGACGCGGTGGCGTCGCTCCCGAGGGCCCAGCCGTTGCTGGCCTCGCTGGTTGCCCCGGCCCAGGGCGCTGAGCGGGGCCGGCGGGGCGGGGCCGTCGGGCCCGGGGGCCTCGGCCCGGCCGATGATGCCCACCAGGTTGCGGCCGCTGCCCATCAGGGCCACGTCGCCCAGGTAGGCGTAGAGGTCGAGCTCGGAGATGGGCCGGATCCACCCCGCGCCCGCGCACCAGGGTGGGAGGGCGTCGGTGGCCACCGCCTCGGCTCGCCAGGTGTCGAGGCCGGCGGCGTAGCCCGCGATCAGCTCCTGGAGCTCGCGGCGGCTGGGCGGCCCGGAAGGCCTCGGCCCGGTCGACCACGCCCAGGGCGAGGTACCCGAGGTCGCTGGCCAGGTGGGCCCCCTCGGGGCCGGCGCCGTGGAAGCGGGCCCGTTCGCTGCGGACCTTGACGATCTGGTCGGCGATGGTGGGGAGGTGGTCGCGGGCGCAGGCCCAGCCCTGCCCGAAGCCGAGGTCACCCCACGTCTCGGCCCGGACGTGGGCCACGCCGTGGGTGGTCCAGCGGATGTCCGCCGCGTACCTTCCGTTCCCCTCCTTGGCCATCCCCGCACCTTGCCACGCCTCTCGGGCGCCGGTGGCCGCCGAGGGGTCCGCCGGTCAGGCCGACGCCGGCACCGGGGCCGGGGTGGGGTCGTCGGGCTCGGCGGGGACGACGCCGCGGACCAGGTCGTGGACGTAGGCCACCTTGGCGATCACCCGGGGACCGAGGTCGAACGGGTACAGGTCGGCGTGGCCCATCGAGCGGTTCACGGCGTTGAGCACCCGGGCCAGCGCCGTCCAGTCCCGCGCGATCGGCCAGAAGGTCTCCTGGTCGGGGTCGCCCTCGTGCACCGGCGCGGCGGTGGCCGGGTCGGTCCCGGCCCCGACAAGGTGCCGGTCGGCCAGCCCCAGGCCGAAGGCATCGGCGGTCTGCAGCGGTGGCCCGGATGTGGAGGTAGGTGGGCGAAGGTCTCGGCCCAGTCCTCCCACGGGTGCATGGTGGCGTAGGCGCTCACGAAGCGGTCGTGCCACCCGGGGGCGGCGCCCTCGCGGTAGTGGCGGTCGAGGGCGTCCTGGTACGAGGCCCGCTCGTCGCCGAACAGGGCCCGGAACGACCTCGTGGTGCCCGCTGCGGTCGACCAGCACGTCCCAGTAGTGGTGGCCGACCTCGTGGCGCAGGTGGCCCAGCACCGTGCGGTAGGGCTCGTCGAGCTGGGCCCGCATGAGCTCGCGGTGGGCGTCGTCGCTCTCGGCCAGGTCGATGGTGATGACGCCGTCGGCGTGGCCGATGGTCACCGGCCCGTACCGGGTCGACAGCAGGTCGAAGGCCAGGCCGTGCTCGGTGTCCTGGCGCCCGGTCGACGATCGGCAGGCCCAGGTCGTGGAGCTGGTACACGAGGCGGCGCTTGGCCGCCTCCACCTGCGACGAGGAAGGCGGTGTCGTCGGGGTCGTCGTCGCCGGGCACGGTGCGGGTGAGCCGGCACGACTCGCAGCGGGGGCCGTCGTCGGGGCGGACCAGCCAGCTGCAGCCCGGTGGTGGGGTGCTCGAGGCAGCGCACCCACCCCTCGGCCTCGGGGCTGTCGAGGACGAGCGATCGGCGTCGCGCCGGAGGGCGAAGCCCAGCGGCGCGCCGCAGCGGCCGCAGGACGTGGTGGGGAAGTCGAGGAGGTGCGAGCAGCGGCTCGCAGGTGAAGGCGCGCATGGGAGGTGTGCTCCGGGGCGGCGCCCGGGTCCCGGCGCCGCCGTGCTCGGGTCAGCTGGTGACGAGGATGCGCTCGCTGGCGAAGGAGCCGATGCCCACGTGGGCGCCGTTGATCTCGACGGTGGTGGTGCCGTCGGGGGAGGCCGCGGTGACGGTGCCCGGACCGGCCCGGGAGCAGGTCGGCCTGCTCGAGGAACTCGAGCATCCCGGGGGAGAACTCGAGCTCCTCGGGGATCCGGCTCACCGTGAAGGCGGTGCCCACGGCGCAGGCCGCTGGAGGGGCTGGGCGTCGGGGGCGGTGTAGTCGGCGCCGGGGATGGGGTTGCCGTGGGGGCAGGTGGTGGGCTCGCCCAGCAGGCGGGCCATGGCCTCCTCCACGTTGGTGGAGATGACGTGCTCCCACTTGCCCGCCTCCTTGTGGGCCTCGGCCCAGGAGAGCTCGAGCACGTCGGTGAGGAACCGCTCGGCCAGGCGGTGGCGGCGCACGACGGACTCGGCCAGGCGCAGGCCGTCGACGGTGAGGGTGATGCGCCCGTCGATGTCGACCAGGCCCTCGGTCTCGAGCTTGCGGATCATCTCCGACACGGCCGGGCGCGACACCTCGAGGCGCTCGGCGATGCGGGCCTGGATGACGTCGACGTCGTCCTCGTTGAGCTCGAAGATCGCCTCGCAGTACTCCTCGAAGGCAGGGTGGTACTCAGGAGGGCTGTACGTGGCCACGGGCAGAGCCTACCGGGCCCCCGCCGGGCCCAGGAGGTGGGAGATCGGGGACCAGCGGGCCGGCGGCGACGACCCGCACGGGCGTGGACGCCCCCGTGACCTGCCGCCCCCGAGGTGCCGGCGGCACCGCCCGTCGCTACGGTGCCCGGCCGTGACCCGCCGCCCCACCCGTCGCCGTGCCGTCGCCGTGCTGGCCCTGCTGGGGCTGGTCCTGCTGGGCGCCTGCGGCGGTGACGACGAGGCCGCCGGCCCGCCCGCGGACTGCACCCGCATCGAGGGCGGCGCCGTCACCCTGGTGGCCGAGAACCTCCGTGGGACACCGAGTGCCTGGAGGTGGCCCAGGGCACCGAGATCACCTTCACCGTCGACAACCGGGACCAGGGGGTCCAGCACAACCTCGACGTCTTCGGCCCCTCGGGCAAGGAGAAGACCGAGCTCGAGGCCGGGCCGGTCACCCAGACCCTGGTCTACGACGCGGCCCAGGCCGGGCGCCACCAGTTCGTGTGCGACATCCACTCGAACATGGAGGGCGTGCTCTGGGTGACCCTGGAGCCGGGCTGACCCTCCGACGTCGCCTCCCGGGACCGTTGGTGCCGGCCATCGGCCCGGCCCGGCTGTCACACCCCCGCCGTACGCCTGCGCCCATCGGCGCCCCACCCCCGTCCTCCGCTCCCCCCGACGACCCGCTCGCCCCGTTCAGCGCGCCGGTGCGGGAGTGGTTCACCACCTCCTTCGGCGCGCCCACCGACGCCCAGGCCCAGGGCTGGCCGGCCATCGCGGCCGGCGACCACACCCTGATCCTGGCCCCCACCGGCTCGGGCAAGACCCTCGCCGCCTTCCTGTGGGGCATCGACCGGCTGATGAGCACCGCCCCGCCCCGTCGACGAGGGCGGGCAAGCCCGTCGAGGGCACCCGCATCATCTACCTGTCGCCGCTGCGGGCCCTGGCCGTCGACGTCGACAAGAACCTGCGCAGCCCGCTGCGGGGGATCCGCTTCGCGGCCGAGCGGCTCGGCGCCGAGCACGCAGCGGTGGCGGCGGCCGAGCCCACCGTCGCCCTGCGCACCGGCGACACCCCCCAGGACGAGCGCCGCACACAGCAGCGCCACCCGCCCGACATCCTCATCACCACCCCCGAGTCGCTCTACCTGATGCTCACCTCGCGGGTGCGCGAGACCCTCGCCGGGGTCGAGGCGGTGATCATCGACGAGATCCACTCGGTCGCCGCCACCAAGCGGGGCTCCCACCTGGCCCTCACCCTCGAGCGGCTGGAGGCCGTCACCGACCGGCCGCCGCAGCGCATCGGCCTGTCGGCCACCCAGCGGCCCCTGGACGAGATCGCCCGCTTCCTGGGCGGCCACGGCGACGACGGCCGGCCCCGGCCGGTCACCATCGTCGACGCCGGCAGCCGCAAGCAGCTCGACGTCGAGGTCATCGTCCCCGTCGACGACATGGCCGACCTGGGCCAGCCCGTCACCCCCGAGGAGCTGCCCAGCGGGCCCGCCGCGGCCGCCCCGGCCCGTCGCAGCATCTGGCCCTCCATGCACCCCGCAGCTGCTCGAGCTGGTGCGGGCCCACCGCTCCACCCTGATCTTCGTCAACGCCCGCCGGCTGGCCGAGCGCCTGGCCACCCGCCTCAACGAGCTGGCGGCCGAGCAGGACGCCCTGGCCCGGGGCGAGGACCCGGCCGACCCCTTCACCGGCGCCGAGGCCATGGGGCAGCCGCCCGCCGGCGAGGTCGCGGTGCCCGAGCTGGTGAAGGCGCACCACGGGTCCCTGGCCCGCGAGCAGCGGCTGGTCATCGAGGACGACCTCAAGGCCGGTCGCCTGAAGGGCCTGGTGGCCACCTCGTCGCTGGAGCTGGGCATCGACATGGGGGCCGTCGACCTGGTGGTCCAGGTCGAGTCGCCGGGCGCGGTGAGCCGGGGCCTCCAGCGCATCGGCCGGGCCGGCCACCAGGTGGGCGAGCCCAGCCGGGGCAAGGTCTTCCCCAAGCACCGGGCCGACCTGCTGGAGGCGGCCACCGTGGTGCCCCGCATGGACGCCGGCCTGGTCGAGGCCATGCGCTACCCCCGGAACCCGGTCGACGTGCTGGCCCAGCAGATCGTGGCCATGTGCGCCCTCGACGAGTGGGACGGTGGCCGAGCTGTCCCGCGGTGATCCGTCGGGCCGCCCCCTTCGCCGAGGTCACCGACGGCGTGCTCACCGAGGTGCTCGACCTCCTGGCCGGGCGCTACCCGTCCGAGGAGTTCGCCGAGCTGCGGCCCCGCATCGTGTGGGACCGGGTGGCCGGGGTGGTGCGGGGCCGCCAGGGCGCCCAGCGCCTGGCCGTCACCAGCGGCGGCACCATCCCCGACCGGGGCCTCTACGGCGTGTTCCTCCCCGACGGCACCCGGGTGGGCGAGCTCGACGAGGAGATGGTCTACGAGAGCCGCCCGGGGGAGACCTTCCTCCTCGGCGCCACCACCTGGCGCATCGAGGACATCACCCACGAGCGGGTGGTGGTCACCCCGGCCCCGGGCCTGCCCGGGCAAGATGCCGTTCTGGCACGGCGACGGGCCCGGCCGCCCGCTGGAGCTGGGCCGGGCGGTGGGCGAGACCACCCGCACCCTGCGGGAGATGCCCCACGACGCGGCCCTGGCCCGCCTGCGCGACGTCCACCACCTCGACGAGCGGGCGGCGGTCAACCTGCTGGCCTACATCGACGACCAGGCCGCCGAGGGGGCGGTGCCCGACGACCGCACCATCGTGGTCGAGCGCTTCCGGGACGAGATCGGCGACTGGCGGGTGTGCGTGCTGTCGCCGTTCGGGGCCCGGGTCCACGCCCCCTGGGCCATGGTCCTCCAGGCCCGCCTGGCCGAGCGGTGGGGGGCGCCGGTCGAGCTCATGTGGAGCGACGACGGCATCGTCATCCGCCTGCCCGAGGCCTACGACGAGCTCCCCCTCGAGGAGCTGCTGGTCGACCCCGAGGACGTCGACGAGGCCATCGTCACCCACCTCCCCGGCACCGCCCTGTTCGCCTCCCGGTTCCGGGAGTGCGCGGCCCGCGCCCTGCTCCTGCCCCGCCGCCGGCCCGACCGGCGCACCCCGCTGTGGCAGCAGCGCCAGCGGGCCGCCGACCTGCTGGCCGTGGCCTCCCGCCACCCCCGGTTCCCGATCCTCTACGAGACCACCCGCGAGATCCTCACCGACGTCTTCGACGTCCCCGCCCTGCGCGAGCTGCTGGGCGACCTCCGGTCCCGCCGGGTGCGGGCCGTCCCCGTCGACACCCCCAAGGCGTCGCCGTTCGCCCAGTCGCTGCTGTTCGGGTGGATCGCGGTCTACATGTACGAGGGCGACGCCCCGCTGGCCGAGCGGCGGGCCGCGGCCCTGGCCCTCGACCGCGACCTGCTGGCCGAGCTGCTGGGCGCCGACGAGCTGCGCGACCTGCTCGACGCCGAGGTGCTCGACGAGGTGGAGCGCTCGCTCCAGCACCTCGACGGGCGGGTGCCGGCCCGCGACGCCGACGAGCTCCACGACGTCGTCCGCACCCTCGGGCCCCTCACCGTCGACGAGCTGGCCCGCCGGTCCGACCCCGGCGGCGAGGCCAGCCGGGTCGTGCGCGCCGCGAGGGCCCGGGCCGAGGAGGCGGGCGACGACGCCACCTCCTCGCCGCCGCCCGTCGGCCAGCGAATCGACAGCGAATCGCCCTCTGACCAGGAGCGGGACGGCAGCCCGCCGTCGCCGCCCGTCGGCCAGCGAATCGACAGCGAATCGCCGTCGGGCCCCCAGCGAATCGACAGCGAATCGCCATCCCAGGCGCCGCCGAGCGGCGACGGCGCCTCGCAGGAGTGGCCCGACGCCGGCCCCGAGCCGGAGCCCGAGGAGCCGGTGTGGCCGCCACCCGAGCGCGACGAGGCGGCGGTGCGGGCCACGGTCGAGGGCTGGGTCGACGACCTGGTGTCGGCCCGACGGGCCATCCGGGTCGGGGTGGCGGGGGAGGAGCAGGTCGCCGCGGCCGAGGACGCGGCCCGGCTCCGCGACGCCCTCGGCTGCGCCGTCCCCGTCGGCCTCCCCTCCGCCTTCACCGACCCGGTCGACCGGCCCCTGCACGACCTGGTCGCCCGCCACGCCCGCACCCACGGACCCTTCCTGGCCCGCGACGTGGCCCGTCGCCTGGCGGTCGACGAGCCCCGGGTGGTGGCCGCGCTGGCCGACCTCTCGTCCGAGGGCCGGGTCGTCCAGGGCGAGTTCCGGCCCGGTGGCGTCGAGCGGGAGTGGTGCGACAACGAGGTGCTGCGCCGCATCCGGCGCCGCTCGCTGGCCGCCCTGCGCCGCGAGGTCGAGCCGGTCGAGGCCGACGCCCTGGCCCGCTTCCTGCCCCGGTGGCAGGGGGTGGGCCTGCCTCGCCGCGGCGTCGACGGGCTGGTCGAGGCCCTGGGCGTCCTCCAGGGCGCCCCCGTCCCCGCCTCGGTGCTGGAGTCCGACGTGTTGCCGGCCCGCATGCAGCAGTACCGACCGGCCGACCTCGACGCCCTGGCCGCCGCGGGCGAGGTGGTCTGGGTCGGGGCCGGTGCCATCGGCTCCGGCGACGGGCGGGTCCGGCTCGTGTTCCGCGACGAGCTGGGCCTGCTGGTGCCCGATGCTCGACGAGGTCGCGGCCCCCGAGGGCCCGGTGCACGACGTGCTCCGCACGCACCTGGCAGGCGCGCGGGGCGTCGTTCTGGCCCGACCTCCAGCGGGCGGTGGCCGACGCCGACCTGGAGTGGGACGACGCCACCCTGCTGGCCGTCCTCTGGGACCTGGTGTGGGCGGGCGAGGTCACCAACGACACCCTCGCCCCGCTGCGGGCCTTCGTCTCCGGGCGTCCGGGGCGGAGCGCCTCGTCGGGCCGGGGTCGGGGCGGCCGCCCGCGGGTCGGGCGGCTCAACCGCCTGGGCCCTCCGGCCGCCGCCGGTCGCTGGTCGCTGGTCGCCCCCCTCCGAGAGCCGGTGCCCACGGCCAGCGAGGCCGCCCTGGCCCGCGCCCGCCAGCTGCTGGAGCGCCACGGGGTGCTCACCCGGGAGGCGGCGCTGGCCGAGGGCGTCGAGGGGGGCTTCGCCGGCGTGTACCCCGTCCTGCGGGCCATGGAGGACAAGGGCACGGTGCGCCGGGGCTACTTCGTCTCCGGCCTGGGGGCGGCCCAGTTCGCGCTGCCCGGCGCCGTCGACCGGCTCCGGGCCGAGCGCGACCCCGGCCGATCGGCGCCGGCCGGTCCGCGCACCACGCCCGGAGGACGCCGACCCCGCGGGCGGTCCCGGCCCGGGCACCGACCTCCCCGCCGGGTGGGACCCGGTGCCGGCCGAGGACCGGGGCTGGACGGCCGACGACCCCTACCCGGGCATCGATGCGTGGGACGACGAGGGACGACCCCGACGGCGCCCCCGACCCGGACCCGGCGCCGCTCGTGCTGGCCGCCACCGACCCGGCCCAGCCCTACGGTGCGGCGCTGGCCTGGCCCGACTCCGCCGGCCGGCCGGCCCGGGCCGCCGGTGCCCACGTCGTGCTGGTCGACGGCCGCCCTCTCGCCTACCTCGAGCGGGGTGGGCGCAGCGTCGGCCTGTTCCCGGGCGCGGCCGGCCGGGGCGCCGACGCCGAGCCGCTGCCGCCGACCGACGACGACCCCGCGGGCCTGGGCGACGGTCGCTGGGCCGACGGCCTGGCCGGGTTGGTGCGCTCCGGGCGTCGACGATCCCTGGAGATCACCAAGGTCGACGGGGAGCCGGTCCGCGAGTCGCCTGCCGCCGACCTGTTGCGGGCGGCCGGCTTCACCGACTCCTACCGGGGCCTGGTCCTCCGGTCCCGCTGAGCGCGGGCGCCCACAGCACCAGGACGGGAGCTCACTCCTCCTCGTCGCGCCCGGTCTGGTCCCAGCGCTCGTCCTCCTCCTTCCAGGCCTCGTTGCGGGCCTCGACGGTGTCGCGCCAGCCCTCGGCCGCCTCCCGGGTCGGGTAGGGCCCGAGCACCTCGGCGTCGCGCGGGCGCTCGGCGCTGGTCACCGCCCTGCCGCTGGTCAGGTCCCACCACCACTGCTGCTCGGCCACGGTCGCCTCCTGTCGTCGGGGCCTGCACCCTGCCACGTCCGCCCCGGGCCGGTCGGCCCGGGCGCGGCGCGAGCATGGAGCCGTGGGACTGCCGTCGCGGTCGGACTCGTCGAGCCCGACCACCCCTCCGACCTCGGACATCCTCCGTCCCTTCGTGATCGTCGGGCTCCTGGTCGCGGCCATGTGGGTCGCCGAGGTCATCGACCTCGTCCCCGGCACGCCGTTCGACTCGTGGGGCATCGAGCCCCGTCAGCTCGACGGTCTGGTCGGCATCCCGTTGGCGCCCTTCCTCCACTCCGGGTTCCCCCACCTCCTGGCCAACACCCTCCCGTTCCTCATCCTGGGCGGGATCATCGCCAGCAGCGGGATCGGCCGCTTCGTGCGGGTGACGGTCATCGTCGGGGTGGTGAGCGGTCTGGGGACCTGGCTGCTCGCCGCCCCCGGCACGGTCCACATCGGGGCCAGCGGCCTGGTGTTCGGGTACCTCACCTACCTGGTCACCCGGGGCGTGTTCGCCCGCAACCTGCTGTGGCTGGCGGGAGGGGCCGTCCTCCTGCTCGTGTACGGGGGGATCCTGTGGGGGCTGCTGCCCCGACCCGGCGTGTCGTGGACCGGGCACGTGTTCGGCGCGCTCGGCGGGGTGCTGGCCGCCGCCGCCCTGCACCGACGCGACGAGGACGCCGACGCGGACCCCGCGCCGACCTGACCGCCCCACCTCTCCCCGCAGCGACGTGCTGCACCCCCTCCGGGCTGGTCCTAGGGTCGCCGCCATGGACGACGTGCACGCCCTCGACGCGACCGCCCAGGCCGAGCTGGTCCGCTCCGGCGAGATCAGCCCCGAGGAGCTGGTCACCGCCGCGGTGGAGCGGGCCCGGGCCGTCAACGACGAGCTGAACGCCATCATCCACCCCCGCTACGACGACGCGGTGGACGAGGCCGGCGGTGATCTGCCCGACGGTCCGTTCCGGGGGGTGCCGTTCGTGCTCAAGGACCTCGACGGGACCGCGGCCGGCCTGCCGTTGCACATGGGCACCAAGGTCCTGCGCGACCACGGCTACGTCGCCCCCGCCGACGACACCCTCATGGAGCGGTTCCGGGCCGCCGGGCTGGTGGTCATCGGCAAGACCAACACCCCCGAGCTGGGGTTGATCCCGTCCACCGAGCCCGAGGCCACCGGCCCCACGCACAACCCGTGGGACCTGGACCGCACCGCCGGGGGGTCGAGCGGCGGGTCCGCGGCCGCGGTGGCGGCCGAGATCGTCGCGATGGGCCACGCCGGTGACGGCGGCGGCTCCATCCGCATCCCCGCCAGCGCCTGCGGCCTGGTGGGGCTCAAGCCGTCGCGGGGCCGGGTGCCCGTCGGCCCGGCGGTGGGCGAGGCGTGGGCCGGCCTGGTCGGGCGCCTCGCCGTCACCCGTTCGGTGCGCGACACGGCCACCCTCCTCGACGCGGTGGCCGGCAAGGGCGTGGGCGACCCCTACTGGGCCCCGCCGCCGGCCCGGCCCTACGCCCTGGAGGTCGGGGCCGAGCCCGGCCCGCTGCGCATCGGGTGGGTGTCCCAGCCGCCCGACGGCTCGGCCGAGACGGCGCCCGAGGTCGCCCTCGCCGTGGGCCGGACCGCCGCCGCCCTCGAGGCCCTCGGCCACCACGTCGAGCAGGCCTCGCCGCCGGCTCTCGCCGACGGCTCGCTGGTCGCCCACTTCCTCACCTGCTTCGGGGCGTGGACCGCCCGCGAGCTGGACCGCATCGGCGAGATGGTGGGGGAGACGGTGACCGAGGACGGCGTCGAACGGGGCACGTGGGCCATCGCCGAGATGGGTCGCACCGTCACCGCAGCCCAGTACCTGGCCGGTCTGGAGGGGCTGCACGCCGCGGCGCGCTCGATCATCGCGTGGTGGGAGGTCGACGGCTACGACCTCCTGCTCACCCCCACGATCCCCGAGGTGCCGCCCACCCTCGGCCAGTTCGGGTCCACGCCCGACGAGCCGCTGGCCGGCGTCCTGCGCTCCACCTCGATGGTCGCCTTCTGCGCGGCCTACAACGTGACCGGCCAGCCGGCCATCTCGCTCCCCCTGGCCCGCACCACCGCCGGTGTCCCCATCGGCATGCAGCTGGTGGCGGCCCCGGCGCGCGAGGACGTGCTGATCCGGGTCGCGTCGCAGATCGAGTCGGCCCACCCGTGGGCCGAGCACCGGCCGCCCCTCGCTCGCTGAGCGAGTGCACCCGAAGGGGTGATGGCGGTGTGGTGGCGGAGGCCGCGGGAAGCACGGCGGGAGGTCCGTGGATCGTGGGGATCCGTGGGTCCGCCCCCGACGACCCGTCGAGGGCGACGAGGTCCGCCCCGCCCCTGCACGGCGGCAGGGGCGGTCCTCGTCGATGGTCGGGACCCCGGGGCTCGGGCCGTCGCCCCGGCTCAGCGCGGCCGGTCGGTCTCCGGCGGTCGGTCCCGCGCCGCACGGTCGTCGGCGTCGAGCCGGTCCGGCGGGGCCGGCCTCGGCAGGTGCCGCAGGACCGGTGTCGGTCCGGTGCCGCGCACAGGTACTCCTCGCCACATGGTGTCCCCCCGGATCAGCTGGCGTGCCTGTCGAGGGTAGGGCACGACACCCGTCCGGGTGAAGTGCGGGGCCGCCGGCACCAGCGGTGACGTGCCTCGGGCGCCGCGGTGCGGGGGCCTCCTGCCGTCAGCCCGGATCGCACACCGCGACGGCGCGCACGGGGAAGGTGCCCATGCCGACGATCGCCGGCGGCAGGGCCGTGAACCGGAAGCTCGTCCCGGCCAGGCGCTCCAGCCCGCTCAGGTGCTCGACCACCGGGATCCCGGCCTCGAGCAGGACGGTGTGGGCCGGGCGCGCCCCGTCGGCCATGGCGTCGATGTTCACCGAGTCGATCCCGACCACAGCGGCCCCCGCCCGGGCCAGGGCCCGGGCCCCCGCCTCGGTCAGGTGCGGGTTGCCCGCCTCGCCGTAGGACGCGGTGCCCCACCGCGCGTCCCACCCGGTGCGGACGAGCACGGCCATCCCGGTGAGGTCGCCCCCGGGCAGGAGGTCGGCGCCGATGGCCACGGCATCGCCGACGTCGACCAGGACCCCGGGCACGTCGACCACCCGGGACGGGTCCAGTCCCGCCAGGTCGTGGCCGTCGGCGAAGCGGTGGAAGGGCACGTCGAGGTAGGTGCCGGTGTTGGCCACCATGTCGATGCGGCCGATCTGGAACTCCACCCCCGGGGCGTAGCGGCCCCGGGAGCCCTCCCGGCTCAGGTGGTCGGTGATGGCCGGGGCGGGGAGGCCCGGGTAGGTCACCGTGCCGTCGGCGATGGGGTGGCTCAGGTCGAGGACGCGCCGGGCTGCCATGGCGCCACCGTACGGCCACCTCCGCCACCCGGCCCCGGCACGCGACCAGGACGGCAGGGACGTCGCGCCCGGCGACCGGATCGCGCCCGGTCGCGCGTCCGGGACCGGCGTCTACGGTGCCCCCGACGGCGGCGACGGGGAGGTCGGCAGCATGGGTCCTGGTGACCGGGGAGACGGGCAGGAGGAGCACTAGCCGTGGGCACGCTCGTCCCCGGAGACTTCCCGCTCTCCACCCTGGCCAACGAGGCCGAACGACGGGTGGTCGAGGCCTGTTCGCGACGGCCTCACCGACGGTTGGCTCATCCTGCCGCACCTGCGGATCCGCACCCGTCAGCGTGACCACGAGCTCGACGTGGTGCTGGTCCACCAGTCCTTCGGGGTGGCCGACCTGGAGGTGAAGGGTCACCGCGTCACGATCCGCGACGGCATGTGGCGCGACGACGTGCGCGTCCTCGACCCCCAACCGTTCGACCAGGCCAGTGGGAACGCGTATGCCCTGCGCGACGTTCTCCGCCGAGCCGATCCCTCGCTGGCGCGTCTGCAGGTGGAGTACGCGGTGGCGTTCCCCAACACCCTCTCGGTCGAGGGGACGCTGCCGGTCGACCTCGACCGCGTGCAGGTGCTCACCGCGGCCGAGCTCGACGACGTGGCGGCGTCGATCGAGGAGCTCATGTTCAGCCGGCCCCGCAACCGCGCCCTCGATGCCCGCCAGGTGGAGGCCATCGTCGCTGCGCTCCGTCCCGACGCCGAGCTGCGCTGGGACCCCCACAGCCGCATGCAGCGGGCCCGCACCCGGTTGGAGGAGCTGTGCGCGGACCAGACCCGCACCCTCGAGCGGCTCGACGCCAACCGCCGGGTCGTGGCCCAGGGCTCGGCGGGGACGGGCAAGACCGCCCTGGCGGTGGCGTGGACCCGGCGGGCCTACGCCAGGGGCGAGCGGGTGCTGCTCACGTGCTACAACGACCCGCTCGCCGAGGTCATCGGGGATCGGCTCCCCGACGACGAGGCGGTCATGTCCGGTGCCTTCCTGCGCCTGGCGCTCGGCTTGGAGGGCATGCCCCCACTCGTCGTCCCACCCGACGCCGACCACGAGTGGTGGACCATCACCGCGGTCGGTCACATCGTCACCCACTGGCACCAGGTCACCGAGCGGTTCGACACCGTCGTGGTCGACGAGGCCCAGGACTTCAGCCCGGCCTGGCTGGCCCTGCTCGAGTCGCTGCTCGACCCCGACGGGCCCCGCCGCATGCTGATGGTCGCCGACGCCGCCCAGGAGCTCTACCTGAGGGGCTTCTCCCCGCCCGAGGCCGACGACGGGTGGACCCGCTGCGAGCTGGTGAACAACTGCCGCAACGCCCAGGGCATCGCCCGCCTCCTCCGGCGCCACCTCGACGGAGCCCCTTCGCCCGTGGTCGGGCCCGAGGCGGTCGACGTCCGCTGGACCGCGGCCGAGGACGGCGACGCCGCGGTGGCCGGGGCCCGGGCGGAGTGGGATCGGCTGCGGGCCGAGGGACGCGACCCGCACGGCATCGCCGTCCTCACCTTCTCCACCGCCATGCGCACCAGGGTGGCCGAGGCCCTCGCCCTGCCCCGGTGGGAGCACCGCGACCGGGGCGGGCTCTGCGAGAACGTGCACCGGGTCAAGGGCCTGGAGTTCGACACCGTGGTCCTGGTCGCCGACACCGCCGACGTCGCCCAGGACCTGCTGTACGTGGGCGTGGGCCGAGCCGTCAGCGAGCTGGTGCTGGTCGGGCCGCAGCGCCTCGCCTCCCGACTCCGTCTGGCCGAGATGCCCTGAGCCGCCGACGGGCCGACGCCGGCGACCGGACGGTGGCCGACGTGGCCCGAGCCCACCCCGCAGCCTCGAGGTGGAGCGCCGTCGCCTGGGCCTGGCCCCGACCGAGGACGAGGTCCCCCACGCGCCGTCGGATGGGCCTGCGGTGCCGTCCGGGCCGCCACCGGAGGGCCCCGCCGCACCCTGACGGGACGGGGCGACAGCCTGCGCCACGACCGGGCGCGACGCGGGTATCCTCCCGCGCTCACCACGGTGCCCGAGGCCGGGCACAGGGTCACCTCGAGGTCCCATGCCCACGGTCCCAGCGCAGCCGCTCCAGGTCTCCGTCCTGGGTCCCGTCCGCGCCCGGCGCGGCGACGAGGACCTGGCCCTGGGGGGGCGACGCCAGCGGGCGGTGCTGGCCCGCCTGGCCCTGGCCGGGGGCGAGGCGGTGGCCGCCAGCCGGGTCATCGACGACCTGTGGCTGGGCGACCCGCCGCCCAGTGCGACGAACACGCTCCAGAGCTACGTCTCGAACCTGCGGCGCATCCTCCGGGGCCCCGAGGGCCAGGTCATCGAGCGGGCCGGCGACGCGTACCGGCTGGCCGTCGACCCCGACGTGCTGGTCGCCGGTCGCTTCGAGCGCCTGGTGCGCAGCCTCGGGGCCGCGGGCGACGCCGAGGTGGTGGCGGTCGTCGACGAGGCCCTCGGGCTGTGGCACGGCCCCGCGGTGGCCGACTTCGCCGACGAGCCCTGGGCCCAGGGCGACGCCGTCCGCCTCGAGGAGCTCCGCCTGGCCTCCATGGAGGAGCGCTTCGACGCCCTCCTCGCCTCCGGCGGCCATGCCGCCGCGGTCGCCGACCTCGAGGCCGCGGCCGCGGCCCACCCGCTGCGCGAACGCTTCGCCGGCCAGCTCGTCCTGGCCCTGTACCGCTGCGGCCGCCAGGCCGAGGCGCTGCGGGCCTACGAGCGGACCCGCTCCCACCTGGCCGACGAGCTCGGCCTCGACCCGGGCCCCGACCTGGTGCGCCTGGCCGACGCCGTCCTGGTCCACGACCCCGACCTCCTGGTGGCGGCGGCGCGGGCCCCGTCACCGAGTCCCACCGAGCGGGCCGAGGCCGCCCCGGGCGGGCCCCGCCCCCGAGGCGTGCTGGCCACCGGCATCCTCCCCCTCCCACCCGCGGTCGACGAGCGTCGGGAGCGGACCGACTTCGTGGGCCGGGGCACCGAGCTGGCCGCCCTGGAGGCCCAGTGGGACCTGGTGGCCGACGGTGATCGCCGGCTGGTGGTGCTGGCCGGCGAGCCGGGGGTGGGCAAGACCCGCCTGGCCCAGTCCCTGGCCCGCCGCGTCCACGCCCAGGGCGCGCCGGTGCTGTGGGGGCGGTGCGCGGCGGAGAACCTCATCGCGTACCAGCCCGTCGCCGAGGCCGTGCGCACCGCGGTCCGGGTGCTGCACCCCGAGCTGGTCCGGACCCTCATCGACACCCGCCCGGCGCTGGGCCTCGTCCTCGACGACACGGTGCCCACCGCGGAGCGGGCCGAGCGGGCCGAGCGCTTCGCCCTCTACGGCGCCCTGGCCGACCTGACCGGCGAGGTCAGCGCGGCCGCCCCCGTGCTGCTCGTGGTGGACGACCTCCAGTGGGCCGACGCCTCCACCCTCGCCCTGCTCGAACGGCTCCTCCTCGACCACCGCACCGGCCGCCTCCTGGTGCTGGCCACCCTGCGGCGGCCGGCGGGCCGGCCCACCGAGGAGGTCGACCGCCTGCTGGCCGACCTCCACCGCGACCACCGCGTGGCCACCGTCGAGGTCGAGGGCCTGCCCGCGACCGACGTGGGCGCCCTGCTGCGGACCCGCGGGGTCGACCTCGACCCTGCGGCGGTCGAGGCCGTCCGCGACCGCACCGCCGGCAACCCCTTCTTCCTCGAGGCGCTGGTCGACCACGGCGACGACCTCGTCGACGCCGACGGCCGCTCCCTGCCCACCACCGTCCGCGACGTGCTCGACGCGCGCCTGGCCGGCCTGGACGAGGACGACGCCCGGGTGCTCACCGCCGCCGCGGTCATCGGCCTGCGGGTCGAGCTCGACCTCCTGGCCGAGGTCAGCGGGACCGACCCCGACGACCTGCTCGACGTGGTCGACCGGGCGGTGGCCGCCGGCCTGCTGGCCGAGGACGAGGACCTGGGCTCGGTGACCTTCCCCCACGCCCTGGTGCAGCAGGCCCTGGTGGCCCGCTCGACCCGCAACCGGGAGGCCCGCATCCACCTGGCCGTGGCCTCGGCCCTCGAGGCCTCGCCCTCGGCCTCCCCCGACCGAGCCGCGGTGGTGGCCCAGCACCTCCTCGCCGCCGGGCGGGTCTGCCCCCCGGTGCGGGCGGCGCGGGCGGCGGTGGCCGCGGGCACCGCCGCCGCCGCGGTGGCGGCCGACTCCGAGGCCCGCACGTGGGCCCAGCGCGCCGCCGACGTCCTGCGCGCCCTGCCCCCCGAGGAGTGCGAGGGCCTCGACACCGAGGCCGACCTGCTGCTCGCCGCCACCAGCCGGAACCTGGCCGAGATGGAGGTCGCCCGGCGGGCCGTCGACCGGGTGCGGGGGCGGGCCCGGGCCGCGGGCGACGGGCTGCTGCTGGCCCGCGCCGCCCAGGAGGAGGCGCTGCTCGTGGGCGGGGTGGGCTTCTCCTTCGGGGCCGTCGACGAGGGTCTGGTCCGCCACCTCGAGGAGGCGCTGGCGGCGGTGCCCGTCGACCACCCCGTCGAGCGGGCGGCCCTGCTGTCGTGGATGTCGATCGCCCTCACCGGCGCCGACGACCAGGAGCGCCAGGCGCCCATCGCGGCCGAGGCGTGGGCCCTGGCCGCCGAGGTGGAGGACCGCCCCGACGTCCTGGCCCTGGCCGCCTTCGCCCGCCACCTGGCCCACGCCGGACCCGAGGGCCTGGCCGAGCGACAGCGGGTCCGGCCCGTCCTGCTCGACGCCACCCGCGAGGCGCGCTGGAGCGAGCTGGAGATGGTGGCCCTCATCCTGGGTGTGGTCGACCTGCTCGAGGCCGACCGGGTCGACGAGTCGCGCCTGGCCCTGGAGTCGGTCCGCATCCGCCTGGCCGCCGGCGACCCCCGACCGCTCTTCGACGTGTACGTCCACTTCATCGACGCCGCCTTCGCCCTCCTCCACGGCGAGCTGGCCGAGGCCGAGGTGGCGTCGGCCCGGGGCCTGGAGCAGGGCGAGCCGGCCCACGGCGGCAACGCCACCCAGGCCTGGGCCGGCCAGCAGTACATGCTGGCCAACTACCGCGGCCGCCTGGCCGAGCTGATCCCGGTGGTCGAGGCCATGGTCGCCGAGTTCCCCACCATGGCGGTGTGGCGGGTGGCGCTGGCCACCTGCCAGGCCGGCGCCGGGTTGGTCGACGCGGCCCGCGCCACCTACGGCGCGACCTACGTGGGCGACGAGCTCCCGCTCCCGCAGAGCTCCACCTGGTACACGACGGTCTGCCAGCTGGCCGAGCTGGCGTGGAACCTCGACGACGCCGACCTGGCGGCGCGGCTCGCGCCCCTCACCGGGCCCGTCGCCGACCGGGTCGCGGTGACCGGCATGGGGGCGGTGTGCATCGGCCACATCGCCCGCCACCACGGGCTGGTGCTGGCGGTGCTCGGCCGCGACGACGAGGCCGTGGAGGTGCTCGAGCACGCCCGGGAGCGGGCCGCGGCGTGCCGGTTCCGGCCCTGGCTGGTCCGCACCCAGGTCGAGCTGGCCGCGGTCCGCGAGCGGCGCGACGGGCCCGGGGACCGGGAGGCCGCCGTGGCCCTCCGGGCCGAGGCCGCCGCGCTGTCCGAGCGCCTGGGCGTCCAGGCCGCGCTGCTCCCCGCGCCCGCCGGCTGAGCCGGTCCTCCGCCGCTCCGGCGGCGGTGGGCTCCACCGGCGGCTGCGGCATGGGCCGCCCCTCCGCCGCGGCCGAGCCCCGCATCGGCCCTGGTCACGCCCACGGGGCCGCGGCCCACGCAGGCTCCAAGGATCCTCCACACGGCGGGTCGCACGCTGCGGGTGTCGGAGATGCCGACCCCTCAGCGAAGCGAGACCACCATGACCACCACCACCCGTCCCGTCCCCGCCCCCCAGACCGCCGCTCCCGCCTCCGCCCCCGAGCGCGCCGTCGGCGGACGCTCCCGCTGGGCCCTGTTCGGCCTGGCCGGCGCCGTCGCCGGCTTCGCCTCGTCGCTCGCCGCCCTCCCCGACGTCTCCGAGGAGCAGGCCCGCCGGGGCATCAGCGTGATCGACCAGCTCGAGAGCGGGTCCTACCGCGTCGGGTTCCTCCTGGGCCTGGTCTCGGTGGGCTGCCTGTTCGTGGCCGCGACCGGCTGGCGCCGGTGGGCCGAGGACCACGCGCCCCGCGACCTGGCCGCCCGCCTCGTCGGTCAGGGCCTCGCCGCGACCGCCACGATCAACGTGATCTTCACCGGGATCATGGGCGCCATGGCCATCTACCTGCCGGGTGGCAGCGACGAGGGCGTGGTCTCGCGCCAGCACATCTTCACCAACTTCGTCCTGCTCGACTTCGGCAGCCTGCTGGGCTGGTGGGGTGCGGCCGTGTCGGCCGTCGCCGTGGCCGTCCTGGCCTTCCGCCGCCCCGCCCTCCTCCCCCGGTGGATGGGCGTCGTGAGCGTGCTGCTGCTCCTGCCCCCGGTGGCCCTCGCCGTGCTCACCGGCCTGCCCGGCTTCGTCGGCCTCACCCTGCCCATCTGGCTGGCCGTGGTGAGCACCGGCATGGCCCTCTCCCGCCGCTCGGCCTGACCCACCGTCCCGGAGACGGGCCCGGGCCGCACCGGCCCGGGCCCGACCACCCGGAGGAGGAACCCGCCATGACCACACCCACCCCCCTCACCGTCGCCCCCGACGTGCACCTGGTGCGCTCGCTGCCCGACGGCGGCGGCCCCGTCCGGGTCGCCATCAACTCCCTCGTCATCACCGGCGACGAGCCGATCCTCGTCGACACCGGCGCCGCCTCCGGGCGCGACGGCTGGTGGCGCCAGGTCGAGGGCCTGGTGGACCCCGCCGACGTGCGCTGGATCTTCCTCAGCCACGACGACGCGGACCACCTCGGCAACCTGGACGAGGCCCTGGAGCGCTGCCCCCGGGCCACGCTGGTGGCCAGCTGGGCCCTGGTGCAACGCATGGCCGCCCACGGTCCGCTGCCGCTGGGGCGGTGCCGCTGGGTCAACGACGGCGAGTCCTTCGCCGCCGGCGGGCGGGAGCTGGTGGCGGTGCGCCCGCCGGCCTACGACGCGCCCACCACCCGGGGCCTCTTCGACCCCCGCTCGGGCGTCTACTGGGCGTCGGACTGCTTCGGGCTCCCCGTGCCCCACCCGGTCGACGAGGTGGGCCAGCTCGACACCGACGTGCAGGTCGAGGGGTCGCTGCTGTGGCACCGCCTCCTCAGCCCGTGGGCGACCGACGTCGACCCCGTGCGGTGGAGCGCCAGCATCGGTCGGGTGGCCGCCCTGGACCCCCAGGTCCTCACCTCCGCCCACGGACCGGTCGTGCCCCGGCGGAGCATCAGCCGGGCCCTCGACCTGCTGGCCGACCTCCCCGGGATGGCGCCCGCCCGCCTCCCGGGCCAGGCCGACCTGGAGACCCAGCTGGCCGCCATGACCGCCCCGACGGCCGTGCCGTCCGCCGGCGGCTGAGGAGGACCACGACCCTCAGCCCGGCGGGTACCAGCCCCGGTTGCCGGGCGCCCGGGGATCGATGCCCCCGGGATCGACCAGGAGCCGCAGCACCACCCGTCGGGTGGCGGCATCGAGGGACCGGTTGGCCGGGCCCAGCAGCTGGCGGACGGTGCCCCCGGGCGTGAGCTCCAGGCACCCGCACAGCTCCAGCCCTCGGTGGACGGCGACCAGCTCGCTGGCCCCGGCCACCGCGGCCGGGCCGAAGCTGCCCACGCAGCTCGACAGCATCCGGCCCCACCGCTCGAGGTCGCCGCAGGTCCGGGGCCGCGACAGCCGGACGCCCTCCACCTCGCAGCCGTCGAGGCGGGCCAGGCGCAGGCTGGCCGGCACCGCCGTGGTCGGGGGGAGCGGGGCGCCGACCACCGGGGCCCGCAGTCCGCCGTGGTCGGCCCCCCGAGGTGGCGCCGGTGCCGCCACCGGTCGGCGCCGGACCGCCGCCGCGCCGCTGACCAGGTCGTCGCCCAGGTCGACCAGGCCCGGCTGAGGGCTCCGGGCGCGACCCCGGGACGGAGCCGCACGGCCGGCCGTGGGAGGGGTGGGGCGGACGGGGCGCGTCGCCCGCCGTCGGGGCGGGGGCGGCAGGGGACCAGGGTCGGTCACGACCAGCGATCGGCAGAGGTCGCGCAGCTCGGCCAGCCGGCTCGGCAGGCGGGCCGGGAACCGGTCCACCACGTCGGGCCACACCCGGGCCACGTCGCCGAGCCGACCCAGGCCCCCCTCGGCGGCTGCGTCGACCAGCACCCGCTCGCCCCGCCGGGGCCCGAGGGCGCGCACCACGACCCGACACGCGGCCAGGTCGTCGACCGAGGGCACGGACCCGTCGGCCGGGGCGGACCCGAGCACGCGGACCAGACGGTCGGGGTCGAGGATCTGGGCTCCTGCCAGGGCCAGGCCCAGCCCGGCCAGCCCCACCGGGGCACCGTCGCCGGGGCCGGCGAGGGTGGCGGCCAGGGCCCGGACGACCGGGCGGGTGGCGCCGTCGCCGAAGGCGGCCCGGGCCGCGCCGCGACCGTCGGGCGCAGCGACGACGGGCACCGCCCACGGCGGGACCCGGGCCACGGGCGCCGCGCCCCGCTCGTAGGCCGCGCCCAGGAGCGGGAAGCCGGCCCCGCCCAGGGCGGCCAGGGGAGCGACGGGCTCGGCCGGGGCCCAGGCCCCGGCGGCGGCGACGGCCTCGGCGAGGGCCGCGGCCAGCGAGGAACGGGCCTCCTCGGGGGCGCCCCCTCCCCGCCGGGCGGCGTCGTCGAGGCAGGCCAGAGCGGCCGACGGGGCCGCGGTCAGGTCCGCCTCGCGGCGGGCCTCGGGCACCACCAGGTGGACGCGCACCCGACCGTCGGCGGGGTGGAGGGCGAGGACGGGCCGACCGCCCACCGCCACCCGCCGGTCCCGGGTCGAGGTCCACACCGCGCTCGCACCAGGCACCGGACCGAGCCAACCACACGCGCCCCCGCCGAACAAGGGTTCGTCGGGTCCGTCGGCGGACGTCGGCGCAGGCCGACCTCGCCCGCCGACCTGATCTGCCGACCTCGCCGCCCACGGCGCCGCGCCCTCGTCCGGCCCGGTGCGCCGCCGTGGGTCGGCCGCGCACCCGAGTCGCGAGACCGTCGCGGCGCGCCCCGCGGCCCCGTCGCCACGCGGTCCGCCGCGCGCGGGTCACAAGGGCACACCGGCCGGTCTGAGGCGGAGCGGTCGGTGCCCGGCGTCGGGGCACGGCGCGACCCCGGTCCGCGCCCAGTGGCGGGCTGGCCTACCTTGCGGGGTCGTGACCTCCTCCCCCTCCCGTCGGTGGCCCGCCCTCCTCGTCGTCCTGGTGCTTCTGGTGGCCGGCGCGTGCTCGTCCGACGACGGCGGCGACGACGCCACCACGACCACCGCGGCCGGGGATGCGTCCTCATCGACCAGCGAGGCCGCGCCGGACGGCACCGACGGCGGGGAGGCGTCGGGCGTGGAGGCCCTGGAGCAGTGGAGCGAGCGGGGTCCCTACGGCGTGGGCTCCCAGCAGATCGAGCTGTCCGACGGCCGACGGGCGGTGATCTGGTACCCGGCCGTGGCCGGCGCCGGGACCGAGGAGCCGGTCGAGACCTTCGACATCGCCAGCCTCCTCAGCCCCGACCTGCAGGCGAAGATCCCGGCCGACTTCCGGGTCCAGTACCCGATCCCGGCCGCCCCCGGCGCCGAGCCCGACCCATCGGACGGTCCCTACCCGATCGTGCTCTTCAGCCACGGCTTCGCCGGCTTCCCCGAGCAGTCGGCCGACCTCACCACGCACCTGGCCTCGTGGGGCTTCGTCGTCGCCGCCCCGGACCACGTGGAGCGCTCGCTCAGCGGTCTGCTGGGCACAGCCGCCCAGGGCGTCGAGCCCCGGGAGGACCCCGACGTCCTGGCCGAGACGCTCGACCTGGTCGTGGCCGCCGGCGAGGACGAGTCCTCGCCGCTGTCGGGCATGGTCGACCCCGACACCGTCGCCGTGACCGGCCACTCCGCCGGCGCCGGCGCCGCCTACCGGATGGCCGCCACCGACGAGCGCATCGACGCCTTCGCCAGCTACTCGGTGGGCTCCGGCGGCGACGAGCCCCTGCCCGCCGCCCCCGACCTGCCCGCCCTCATCATGTTGGGCGAGCGCGACGGCATCATCGAGCCCGACGCGACCCGCGAGGTGTACGACGAGCTGTCGGCGCCCCGGTACCTGGCCGAGGTCCCCGACTCCGGGCACCTGGTGTTCAGCGACCTGTGCCTCATCGGCGCCGACAAGGGGGGCCTCATCGGCATCGTCGACGAGATCGAGCTGCCCATCCCCGACAACCTGAAGGCCCTCGGCTCCGACGGCTGCGACGCCGACGACTACCTGCCCGTCGATGAGGCCTTCCCCTCCATCGACGCCCTCTCGGTCGCCTTCCTGGAGGGCTACCTCCTCGACGACGCCACCGCGGTCGACGCCCTCGCGGCCTGGCCCGCCGACGGCCTGCCGGACCAGCCTCCGGTCACCCTCACCGTCGACGCCTGAGGCCCCCCGCCCCGACCCGACGCCGCCTGCCGCCCGGACCGCCCCGTCCCCGTTCTGGTCTAGGACTGCGCCGTTTCGGGGCCGGCTCGCGCACCAGAACGGTGGGGGTGGGGCGGTGGGTCCGTTCTGGTCTAGGATGCGCCGTTTCGGGCCGGTCGCGCACCAGAACGGCGCGGTGGGGCGGTGGGTCCGTTCTGGTCAGGGATGCGCCGCTTCAGGCCCGATCGCGCACCAGAACGGTGGGGGTGGGGCGGTGGGTCCGTTCTGGTCCAGGGATGCGCCGCTTCAGGCTGGATCGCGCACCAGAACGGTGGCGGGCAGCGCCGGGGGCTAATCGGTGACGACCTGGCGCTGCTCGACGGTGAGGGGGAGGTTGGTCGTGAGCACGATGGGGTCTTGGGTGCCGGTGGCCCCGGTGGAGGCCCGCCACGTGACCTCGTAGGTCACCGCGACCCGCACCGTGGGGCTGCCCACGCCGGTGTAGGTGTGGCCGCACTCGGTGGTGGCGCCGGCGGTGCCGGGGTGGGGCCGGGACGGACCTCGGCAGGTGACCGGTGCGCTCCCGTCGCCCGGCGTCCAGACCGCCTTGGTGGGCCTGGCCGTGACCTCGGCCCAGATGCCGGGGAGCTCGGCCCGGGCCGTGGCCGGGGTCCACTGCGCCTCGTCCATCCAGTACCAGGTGCGGAGCCCGGTGACCTGCGGGACGCCGTCGGGCGAGGTGTGGGGTCGAGGCACCCGCAGAGGCACCTCCTGGCGGGCGGCCTCGGCCAGGATGGCCGGGTCGGGCAGGGGCACGGCCCCGCCGCCGGCGACCGGGACCGGCGTCGCACCGTCGCCGCCGCGGCAGCCGATGATGGCGAAGTCCGAGTCGCACCACCACAGCCCGTCCTCGGTCGGCTGGTTGGGGTCGCGCACGGGCCCCTGGGCCACGTCATCGTCGGCATCGCCGGACCCGCCGCTCCCCCCGGAGCCTCCCGTGGGTCGTGGCCGCCACCCCGTGCCCCCACCCGACGGCGGCGACCCCGCCCCCGGCCGCCCCGGCGACACCACATCAGCACCGATCGTGCCGTCGGGTCCGGCGGTCGTGTCGCCGTAGCCCGTCGCTGGCGGCGCCGGCAGCCGGCTGCAGGCCAGGACGACCGACGCAGTCGCGGCAACCGCGCAGCGAGACGGAGCAGTCGGTCGCACTGACGTCGCTCCTTCCCACTCGGACAGAGCGTCTCGCGTCTGCGAAGCGCCACTCGATCGTCGGTGCGGACTGCCGAGGTCTCGTATCGCTGATGCGCATGCGACGTCGTCATCGACCTGGCCCCGTCCGGACGTCGATCCACGAGCTGTCTGCATCGACGACGCACTCGGTGACCATCTGCCTGTCGTCGCCGTCGACCTCGACGGACTCGACCTCGTGTGCCGAGCGAGCGTCGGCGCACCTGACCTCGTTCCCGGACGAGCGGAAGTCCGCAACCTGGTCCTGAAATCCGTCGAGATAGTCGCCCGTCAGGTGAAGTCCGGAGGCTGCACTCTCGGCCTCACCCTCCGAGGTAGATCGTCTCGTCGAGTGTCGAACCAGTCGTCGGCGAGCTGCTCGAGCTGGGCTTCGTCGCTGGGGGTGGTGGTGGTCGTCTTGGGCGAGGTGGTGGTGGGCGGGGGGTCCGACGAGTCGTCGCCGGTGCAGGCCGACCCGCCCGTCGCCAAGGCCAGGACCAGGGTCGGTGCAAGGATCCGCTTCACGATGGTCCAAGAAAGCATGAAGTAGCACCAAAAGCAAGGGAAGGATGGCAACCGGTGACGACAACGGCTTACCCACCGGCGTGACGCCGTGCACCTGCGTGCCGGTCCAGGGTTCAGCTCCGCACCGCTGCTCCCTGCGCACCCACTCGCTGCCGGCCATCCCCGGCCCCGGCGTCGTCTCCTGGTTCACGGGCGCCGCCGACGGCGAGCCCCGGATGCCAAGTCCGGCTGCTGCGCGACCCCGCCGCGCCTCACGGGGGCTACCCCACGGCAGGGCCGCGACCGCCGGGCTGCGACCGCCGGGCCGCGACCGCCGGGCTCCGACGCCGGGCCGCGACCGCTGGGTCACGACCGCCGGGCCACGCGCGCCGTCACCCTCCGCCGTCGCCCTCACGCGTCGGTCCTCGCCTGCGACCCCACGTCCGTCGCCCCACCTCGTCGCCCTCACGCGTCGGTCCTCGCCTGCGACCCCACGTCCGTCGCCCCCTCGCGTCGCCGTTCGCTGGCCACCCCACGTCTGTCGCCTCACGTCTGTCGCCTCACATCTGTCACCCCACATCTGTCACCCCACATCTGTCACCCCACATCTGTCACCCCACATCTGTCACCCACATCTGTCACCCCACATCCGGCCGGCCTGCCGCGCTGGCTGCCGGACCGAGACCCGCCCGTCCCCCCACGCCTGCCACCCCACGCCCGGCCGGCCCCAGTCTCCCCACGCCCGGCCGGCCCTCGCTCCCACGTCCGGCCACACCCTGCTCCGACGCCCGGACGCCGGGGCGACCCCCGCACCCGGCTCGAGCGGCTGCACCCACCCCCCAGCGCCCGCTGCGCCGGGCGCACCCGCCGGGCCGATCCCGCCCGGGCCGGCACCCCGCGTCCTCTCCTGTCTGGAGGCCTCAGCGCGTGGCTGTCGGCTCCCATCAGCTGTGAGAGGTGGGGGCGGGCCCGGGCCACCGACGGTGACCGGCGAGATCCTGGGGCCGGACGGCGCCGGCCCCACGGGGTGGTCTACCGGAGGCCCGCGGGGTCGTCCACCGAGTTCCGGGGGGTTGCCCACCCCCACATCGGCACCCGGACCCCGCCCATGAGGCCGCCCGGGCGGGCGAGGGGAGGGGCGGCCACGGCGCCGTAGCCTCCGGACCATGCCCGAGGGCGACACCATCTGGCGCACCGCGGCCCGCCTGCGCCCCGCCCTGGCCGGCCAGCCCCTGCAGCGCTTCGAGGCTCCCCGCCTCCAGGGCGACCGACCCCGGCCCGGCGCCGAGGTGGCCGACGTCGAGGCCGTGGGCAAGCACCTGCTGGTCCACTTCGCGGGCGGGCTGTCGCTCGACACCCACATGCGCATGACCGGCTCCTGGCACCTCTACCGGCCGGGGGAGCGGTGGCGGAAGCCCCGCCACCTGGTGCGCTGCCGGCTGGTCGTGCCGTCGTGGGAGGCGGTGTGCTTCAGCGCGCCGGTGGTCCGCACCTACCGGCGCGACGGACGGGCCGGACCGCTGGGCACCGGCGGATGACCCCGTCGCCCACCTCGGGCCCGACCTCTGCGCGGTGGACGCCGACATCGACGAAGGCCTGGCCCGCATGGAGGCCGTCCCCGAGCCGGGCACCACCATCGCCGAGGTGCTGCTCGACCAGACGGTGGTGGCCGGGATCGGCAACGTCTACAAGAGCGAGGTCTGCTTCGGCTGCGGGCTCGACCCCTTCACCCCCGTCGAGGCGGTCGACCCCGCGCTGCGCCGGCGGCTGCTCGAGCTGGCATCGCGGCTGCTGCGCCACAACCTCACGACCAACCGGCGCACGACCACCGACGGGGGACCGGGTGCGGTGGCGGTCTACGGGCGCCAGCGCCAGGGCTGTCGCCGCTGCGGCACACCCATCCGCATGGTCCACCACGGCGCCCAGGCCCGCTCCACCTACTGGTGCCCCACCTGCCAGCGCCGACCGGGACCTCCGAGCACGACGCCCCGTCACCCGGTACCGTGAAGGTTGTGAACGGACGCACAAGGGTCGTGGTGGTCGGCGCCGGCTTCGGCGGCCTGGCCGTGGCCCAGCGCCTCGAGGACGCACCGGTCGACGTCACCCTGGTCGACCGCAACAACTTCCACACCTTCCAGCCGCTGCTGTACCAGGTGGCCACCTCGGGCCTGAACCCGGCCGACGTGGCCTACCCGGTGCGGGGCATCTTCCAGCGCCAGGCCAACGTCCGCTTCCGCCGGGCCGCGGTCACCGGCGTCGACTGGGAGGCCGGCACCGTCGCCGTCACCCGGGGCGAGGCCATCCCGTTCGACCGCCTGGTCGTGGCGGCCGGCACCACCGTGAACGACTTCGGCATGCCCGGGGTGGAGGAGCACGGCTTCCCGCTCTACGTCCTCCCCGACGCGGTCCGGCTCCGGAACCACATCCTCGGGCGCTTCGAGGCGGCCGACTCCGACCCGTCGGTGGTCGACGACGGCGGCCTCACCTTCGTCGTCGTCGGGGGCGGGCCCACCGGGGTCGAGGTGGCCGGCGCCCTGGCCGAGCTCATCGACAAGGTCCTCGACCGCGACTTCCGGGGCAGCCGGGTCGACGTGCGGCGGGCCCACGTGGTGCTGGTGGAGATGGTCGACAGCCTGCTGCCGCCCTTCCACCCGTCGTCGCAGCGCCACGCCCGCACCACCCTCCTGAAGCGGGGGGTGGAGGTCCGCACCGGCACGTCGGTGGCCGAGGTCACCGCGACCCGGGTGCGCCTCGAGGGGGGCGACGAGATCCCCTGCCACACCCTCGTGTGGGCGGCCGGCGTGAAGGCCGTCGGCCTGGCCGGGGCCCTCGGCGTCCCCACCGGCAAGGGCGGGCGGATCTCGGTCGAGCCCGACCTGCGCGTGCCCGGCCACCCCGAGGCCTTCGTGATCGGCGACATGGCCGTCATCGACGACGGCGAGGGCGGGTCCCTCCCGGGGGTGGCCCAGGTGGCCATGCAGGGCGGCGCCCACGTGGCCGACCTCATCACCCGCGAGCTCGTGGGCGAGGGCGACGCCCACGAGCCGTTCCACTACGTGGACAAGGGCTCGATGGCCACCATCGGGCGGCGCTCGGCGGTGGCCGAGCTGCCCATGGGCCTGCGCCTCAGCGGCACCCTGGCCTGGCTGTCGTGGCTCGGCCTCCACCTCGTGTACCTGATGGGGTTCCGCAACCGGGTGTCGGTGTTCGTCAACTGGGCGTGGAACTACCTCACCTGGGACCGCGGGGCGCGCCTGATCCTGGGTTCGGGCGAGGGCGACCTCACCCCGGCGTCCAACGAGCCCGACGACGAGGGCGACGCCGGCGCCGAGGGCTGAGGCCGACCACGGGGCCGGCGGCGGCGCGCTCAGGCGCCGGCGCGGATGCGACCCCGGAAGGCGGCCAGGGCCAGGCTGAAGCTGACCAGCCCGACGGCGGCGATGGCCAGCAGGCCCTGGCCGAGGGTGCCCCACTGCCACCCGTCGGTGGTGAGCGAGCGCAGGGCGGCCAGCACGTAGGTGACCGGGTTGTAGTCGGCCACCGTGGCCAGCCAGCCCGAGAGGTACTGCTCGGGCACGAAGGCGGTGGTGAGGAAGGCGAACGGGAAGAAGAGGATGAAGCTGGAGTTCACCGCGGCCGGGTTCCCCGTCTTCAGGGCGATGGCGTAGGGGAACCCGGTGAACACCAGGCCCCACGCGGCGGCGATGAGGATGAAGGCCAGGACGCCCAGCACGCCGGTGCCGAAGCGGACCCCGACGGCGAAGCCGAGGGCGATCACGGGGATGGCGAGGGCCACCACCAGCACGAAGTCGGCGACCATCAGCCCCAGCAGCAGGGCCGGGCGGCGGATGGGCGTGAGGGTGAGGCGGTCGAAGTAGCCGTCCTGGATGTCGGTCACCAGGGTGGAGGCCCGGCTGATGCCGGTGACGGCGAAGATGATGGCCACCGGGAGCTGGAAGGCCTTGAAGCTGAAGCTCGGGTCCTCGACCTGGCTGGTGAGGTCGGTGAGCGAGCCGGTGTTCACCACGAAGAAGAACAGGGGGACGATGAGGGCGGGGATCACGCTCTCGGGCTCGCGGGGGATGGAGCGCACGGCCCGGCCCGCGACCGAGGCGACGTCGGCCACGAACCCGGCCTTGCGGGCCCGGACGTCGGTGGTGGGGACGGGGACGGCGGGGGCGGTCATCGGTCGGCCCCCTCCGGGGTGGGCTCGGGTGCGGCGTCGGCCCGGAAGCGGTCGCCGGTGAGCTCGAGGAACACGTCGTCGAGCGTGGGGGTGCGCAGCGTGAGGTCGCGCACGGTGACGGCGCAGCCGTCGAGGGCGACCGCCACCGGGCTGACGAGGGCCGAGCCGTCCTCGGCGGCCACGGTGACCTCGTCGCCGTGGACCTCGACCGAGGCGGCGCCGTCGACCCCCTCGACCGCCCGGCGGGCCTCGTCGGCGTCGCCCTCGACCCGCACCACGATGACGTCGCTGCCGATGCGGCGCTTGAGCTCCTCGGGCGTGCCCTCGGCGGCCAGCTCGCCCTTGACGATGATGCCGACCCGGTCGGCCAGCACGTCGGCCTCCTCCAGGTACTGGGTGGTGAGGAAGATGGTGACGCCCAGGTCCCGGTTGAGCCGGCGCACCTCCTCCCACACCCGGTTGCGGCTCACCGGGTCGAGGCCGGTGGTCGGCTCGTCGAGGAACAGCACCTCGGGGTTGTGGACCAGGGCGGCGGCCAGGTCGAGGCGCCGCTTCATGCCGCCCGAGTAGGTGCCGATGCGGTCGTCGAGGGCATCGCCCAGGTCGACCATCTCGACCAGCTGGCCCAGGCGCTGGTCGACCTCCCGGCGGCGGAGGCCGTAGAGCCGGGCCTGGAGGCGCAGCAGCTCGCGCCCGGTCTGCTTGGGGTCGAGGGCGGCCTCCTGGAGGGCGACGCCGATGCGGAGGCGCACCTCCTCGGGCTTGTCGGCCACGTCGAACCCGGCGACGGTGGCCGACCCCCCCGACGGGCTGAGGAGGGTGCAGAGCATCCGCATGGTGGTCGACTTGCCCGCCCCGTTGGGGCCGAGGAAGCCGTAGACCTCGCCGGGCGGCACGGACAGGTCGATGCCGGCGACGGCCTCGTTGGCGCCGAAGGCGCGACGCAGGCCGGACGCCGCGATGGCGGGGGAGGACACGGGGGGACCCTACCGAGGGGGTGTGACACGGCCTCCCGGCACGGTGTGCTCAGCCCCAGTGGCCGGCGTCGCGGGCCGCCGGGCTCATCAGGTGGACCTCGCCGGACCGGGCCCGGGTGGACGACACCGGCCCGTGGGCCGGGTCGAGCTCCAGGGTCACGACCTCGAGGCCGACCGCGGGCGGCGGCGCCGGGGCCGGCCCGCCGGGGCGGGGGGCCAGGAGCACGGTGGGCAGACGGCGCAGGGCCGCGTCGCGCGCCGCGACCGACCCGCCGTACCAGGCCGGGTCGAGGATCTGGGCCCACTTGTCCGAGCCGACCACGACGGCGGCGGCGCCGGCCTCGGCCGCGATGGCGGCCACCAGGCCGGTGCCGGTCACGGCCACGTCCAACCCCGGCTCGGTGTCGGCCAGGCGGCGCAGCACCGAGGCGCGGACGTCGACCCCCACCCGGTCGGCAGACAGGTCCTCCTTGCCCAGGGCCACCTCGGAGAGCACGAGGCGCACCTCGTCGACGTGGGCCAGGGCGGCCCGGGCGATGGCGACGTGGGCGACGGTGGGCGGGTCGAACGACCCCGGGTAGACGGCGAGCACGGCGTCGGCCGCTCAGCCCCGGCCCAGCACCCGGTCGACGGTGATCTCGATGGCGACCCGGTCGTCGCGCTCGCCGGGCTGGCGGTAGCGCTCGGCGTAGCGGCGCACGGCCTCGGCCACCCGCTCCGGCTCGTCGGTGACCACGGCGGTCCCCTCCAGGGTGACCCAGCGCCCGCCGTCGACCTGGCTCACCGCGGCCCGGCTGCCGGGGGCTGCCGCCAGGTTGCGGGCCTTCTTGCTGGGAGCGAAGGAGATGACCCGCGCCAGGCCGGCCTCGGCGTCCCAGGTGAAGCCGACGGCCACCACGTGGGGGGAGCCGTCGGGGCGGAGGGTGGTGAGGGTGGCCAGGTGGCGCTCGGCCAGGAAGGTCGCGACCTCCTCGGGCAGGGCGGCGGGGTCGAGGGCCATCAGCCCCGCCCCGGGCGCCGGCCCGACGGGTCGACCGGCGCCGCGCTCACTCGACGGTCACGGCGTCGAGGACGTCCATGCGCGCCGCCCGCCAACCCGGGACCAGCGAGGCGGCCACGCCGATGCCGATGGCGATGACCACCACGCCGAGGATGAACGGCACCGGGATGGACACGGTGAGCGTGTCGATGATGTCGCTCTGGCTCTGCACGACGGCGACGGCGCCCACGATGCCGATCACCAGTCCCAGCAGGGTGCCGAGCATCGTGAGCACCACGGACTCGGCACAGATCGACGCAGCCATCTGGGAGCGGGTGCAGCCCACCGCCCGCAGCAGCCCGATCTCGCGGGTCCGCTCGAACACCGAGAGGGCGAGGGTGATGGTGACGCCGAGGGCGCCGATCACCAGGGCCAGGCCCAGCAGCACGAACAGGAAGCCGAGGGCGGTGATCAGCTGGCGGTTGGACTCGTCCTTGATCTCCTCGCGGTCGCGCACCGTGGCGGTGGGGTAGTCCTCGGCCTGGGCCTCGACCACGGTGCGGAGCGCCTCGGTGTCGACGCCGTCGGCGGCGGTGACGTCGATGCGCTGGAGGGTCTGGAAGTCGGCGCCGAAGTACTGCTCGAACACCTCGTTGGAGACCAGGTAGTGGCCGTCGCTGTTCTGGGCGACGATGCCGCCGTCCTCGTAGATGGCAGCGACGGTGAGCGTCGTCTCGGTGCCGTCGGGCATGACCACCGGGAGCTCCTTGCCGATGCCCCAGGCCGCGATGCGGGCCGTGTCGCGGTCGATGGCCACCTGGTCGGGCGTCATGCCGGCCAGGTCGCCCTCGACGCCCTGCAGGTCGTACACCTGCTCGACCGCGGTGGGGGTGACCCCGTAGACGGGGCGCACCGCGCCGTTGATCTCGATCTGGCCCCGCTGCACGCCGGTGACCGCCCCCACCTCGGGCTGCTCGGCCAGGGAGCTGACCAGGGCCGGTCCCAGGGTGGGCTGGATGCCGCTGGTGATCTCCAGGTCGGCCTTGAGGTACTTGTCGGTGGCCGAGTTGAACGACGCCGTGAACGAGAGCGTGGTCACCGCGATGAAGGTGATGATGGTGACCGCCAGCATCAGGGCCGAGGCGGTGCCGGCCGACCGCTTGGGGTTGCGGCGGGCGTTGTCGCGCCCGAGGGTGCCGGCGATGCCGAGCAGCCGGAACGGCGCCCCCACCACGGCGACGATGCCGGGGACGATGAAGGGCCCGAGGATCACCACCCCGGCGAAGAGCAGGACGATGCCGAAGGCGGCCACGCCCACCTCGCCGCCGTTCATGCCGCTGAGCAGCAGGATCACCCCGAGCCCGCCGACCACTGCGCCGATCACCAGCCGGGCGACGGACCGCGACGGGCCCTCGACGGCGGTCTCGCGGAGGGCAGCGATGGGCGCGACCCGGCTGCCGCGGATCGCGGGCACGATGCTCGACAGCACGGTGATGACGGTGCCGACCAGCAGCGACACGACGATCGTGCGCACGGCCACGACGGGGACCGTGCTGGGCAGCTCGATGCCGATGGCCGACACCACGCGTATCATCACCGCGGCCAGCCCGATGCCGCCCAGCAGGCCGAGGGCCGAGGCCAGCAGGCCCGTGGCCGCGGACTCGGCCAGGACCGAGACCAGCACCTGGCGACGGGACGCGCCGAGGGCCCGCAGCAGGGCCAGCTCCCGGGTGCGCTGGCCGATGATGATGCCGAAGGTGTTGTAGATCAGGAAGGCGCCGGCGACGAGCGACACCACGCCGATGGCGGTGAGGAAGGTGCGGAAGAAGCCGATGCCCTGCTCGACCGAGTCCTGGTTCTGCTGGGTGTTGGCGTCGCCGGTGATGACCTCGACGCCGTCGGGCAGCACCGGCTCGATGCGGTCGACCAGCTCCTCCTGGCTCACGCCCTCGTCGGCCACCACCGACACGCCCTGGATCCGGCCGTTGGTGGTGAAGGTGGCGATGGCGTCGGGCGTGTCCATGAGCACGAACGACGCGCCGCCCAGGTTGCCGCTCTCGCCGAACTTGGCGATGCCGGCCACCTGCAGCTCGACGGTGCCCGAGAGGGTCTGGACGTTGATGGGGTCGCCGACGGCGAGGTCGGCGGCGTCGGCGGTGGCCTCGTCGATGACCGCCTCGGTGGGGCCCTCGGGCGCGGCGCCGGAGGTGAGGGTGAACACGTCGATGGCGCCGGTCCCGGTCCAGTTGGACCCGAACGAAGGTGCCCCGCCCTTGTTGATCGGCTCATCGTCGGCGTCGAGCACGAAGGCCAGGCCGGCCACGTTGGGCTCGGCCGCGGCCACGCCGTCGACGCCCCGCACCAGGTCGGTGACGGCGGGGTCGATGTCGGGGCGCTGCTCGGCGCTGTCGATCGAGCCGGTCTCGAACGGGGCCTGGCCCTGGATCACCGCATCGATGCCCTGACCGGCCTCGGAGAAGAGCTCGTCGAAGGACTGCGAGATGGTGTCGGTGAGCACGAACGTGCCCGCCATGAACCCGACGCCGAGGGCGATGGCGATGGCGGTGAAGACGGTGCGGAGCTTGTGGCCCGCCAGGTTCTTGAGGGCGACCCTGAGCACGTCAGTCCCCGAGGGACTTGAGCTTGTCGAGGACCCTCTCCTCGGTGGGGCCCTCCATCTCGTCGACGATGCGGCCGTCGGCGAGGAACAGCACCCGGTCGGCGTAGGCCGCGGCCGACGGCTCGTGGGTGACCATGACGATGGTCTGGCCGACGTCGCGCACGGCGGCCTGCATGAAGCCGAGGATCTCGGCGCTGGCCCGGGAGTCGAGGTTGCCGGTGGGCTCGTCGGCGAAGACGATGTCGGGCCGCTGGGCCAGGGCCCGGGCCACGGCCACGCGCTGCTGCTGGCCGCCGGAGAGCTCGCTGGGGCGGTGCGAGAGGCGGTCACCCAGCCCGACGGTCTCGACCACCTGGTCGAACCAGTCCCGGTCGGTGCCCCCGCCGCCGAGCGCGGTGGGCAGGGTGATGTTCTCCTCCGCGGTGAGGGTGGGGATGAGGTTGAAGGCCTGGAAGATGAAGCCGACGCGGGTGCGGCGCAGGAGGGTGAGCTCCTTGTCCGACAGGGTCGACAGGTCGGTGTCGCCGATCAGGACCCGACCCGAGCTGAGCGAGTCGAGCCCGGCCAGGCAGTGCATGAGGGTCGACTTGCCCGACCCGGAGGGGCCCATGACCGCGGTGTAGCGGCCCCCCTCGATGGCCACGTCGACCTCGGCCAGGGCCCACACCGCGGTGTCGCCGCGGCCGTAGTACTTGCTGGCCTTCTCGGCCCGCGCCACCACCTTCTGGGCGGTCGCGGGTGCAGGGTTGGACATGGGGACCTCCGTGGCCAGGGGCCGGCGCCGACCGGAGGGCGACCCTACCCAACCGGGTGAGGCCCGGGAGACGGGTTCCCGCCGGCCCCGCGGTCCCGGGCGGCGTCGGTCACACCGCCACCGATCCGGGGATCGGAGCCGTCCGCGGGACGGCCACCTCAGTAGCCTCGGACGGGTGATCTGCTCCCAGTGCCGCGGTGAGATCCCCGCCGGGGCCCGGTTCTGCCCGTCGTGCGGGCAGCCCACCTCGTCGCCCGACGACGAGCGTCGCGTCGTCACGGTGCTCTTCGCCGACATCGTCGGGTTCACGACGCTGTCGGAGACGATGGACCCGGAGCGGGTGAAGCGCCTCGTCGACTCCTGGTTCGAGCGCCTGGTGGGCGACATCACCGACTTCGGCGGCCGCGTCGACAAGATCGTGGGCGACGGGATCCTGGCCCTCTTCGGAGCCCCCGTGGCCCACGAGGACGACGCCGAGCGGGCCGTGCGGGCCGCCCTCCGCATGCAGGCCACCCTGGCCAGCATGGCCGGGCGGGCCACCGCCGGCCCGGGCCCCAAGGTGCAGATGCGCATCGGGGTCAACACCGGCGAGGTGCTGGTCGGCGCCATGCGGGCCGACGGGGTGATCACCGCCATGGGCGACGTGGTGAACACGGCGTCCCGCCTGCAGACCGCGGCCCGGCCCGGTGAGGTCCTGCTCGGTCCCACCACCCACACCCTCACCGTCCACGCCATCGCCTCGGAGCGCCGGGGCCTGCTCACCGCCCGCGGCCGCGACGCCCCGGTCGAGGCCTGGTCCGCGGTGCGGGCCCTGCTGCCCCCGGGCCAGCGCCCGGACCGCCACCAGATGCCCCTGGTCGGGCGCACCCGCGAGCTGGGCCTGATCGATGCCGGGGTGGCTGCGGCCCTCGGCCACCACCGCGCCTTCCTCGGCGTGGTGGTGGGCGACACCGGGGTGGGCAAGAGCCGGCTCGTCCGGGAGGCGGCCGAGCGCATCGGCGCCGGCTCCGAGATCCTCCGCCTCGAGGGCCGCTGCGTGCCCTACGGCGAGGCCAACGTGTGGTGGCCCCTCGCCGAGGCCCTGCAGTCGCTGTGCGAGGTCGAACCCGAGGACGAGCTGCCGCGGGTGCGCGACGCGGTGTGGGCCCGGGTGGCGGCCGCCCTGGGCGACGACGCCTCGGAGGAGGAGCTCGACCGGGTCACCGCCGGGTTGCTCGTGCTCATGGGCCACGAGGCCACCCGGGGCCGGCAGGACCCCGCCGACGCCAAGGACGAGGCGGTCGACGCCTTCGCCTCGTTCCTCGAGGGCCACCTCCGCCGACGGCCGGTGGTCCTCCAGCTCTCCGACATCCACTGGGCCGACGACGACCTGCTGACCCTGGTCGAGGTCCTGCTCACCCGCCTGGCCCGGTGCCCGCTGGTGGTGCTGGCCACCGCCCGCCAGGCCGTGCGCGAGCGCTGGAGCCCGCCACCGGGACGCCACGACGTGGTGCTCATCAACCTCGACCCCCTCGACGACGGGCCCGCGGGCGAGCTGCTGGTCGCCCTGCACGGCGGCGAGGTGCCCGCCGCGACCCGCGACGACCTGCTCGCCCGCAGCGGGGGCAACCCCTTCTTCCTCGAGGAGCTGGTGGCGCTCATGGACTCCTCGGAGCCCGGCGCCTCGCCCCGCCTGCCCGACACCCTCCGGGGCATCGTCACCGCCCGCCTCGACGCCCTCACGCCGGGCGAGCGCGACGTCCTCACCGACGCGGCCGTGATCGGTCGCCGGGGCCCGGTCTCGGCCCTGCGGGAGATGGCGGCCGAGATGGGCCGCGACGTCGACGTGGACGAGGTGGTCGCCACCCTGGCGGCCAACGAGCTGCTCGACGTCGAGGACCGGCACTGGGAGTTCCGCTCCGAGATGGCCCGTGAGGTCGCCTACGCGACCCTGACCAAGGCCGTCCGCACCACGCGCCACGCCGGCATCGCGGCCTGGCTGGAGGCCCGGGCCCTCGAGGGCACCGGCCTCGACCTGGACCAGCCCGGCACCGGCCCGGCCGACACCCTGGCCGGTCTGGCCGACCTCGACGACTCGACCGTGAACCGCATCGCCCACCACTGGGCCGCGGCGGCCGAGCTGTCGGCCGAGATGGGCGAGGGCCTCGCCGAGGAGGGCCACCTCATCGACCACGCGGTGGCCTGGCTGTCGGCCTCGGCCCGGCGGGCCCAGCGCCGCGACCTGCTGCCGGCGGCCGAGCGGGCCTACGACCGGGCCCTGGCCCTCGCCGGACCCCGGCCCGTGGCCCGCCGCACCCGCCTGCTGGTCAGTCGGTCACGGGTCCGCTCCGACGGGTGGGACCTGCCGGGGGCACGGGAGGACGCCGAGGCCGCCCTGGCCGGGGCCGCGGCCGACGGCGACCGCGGCATCGAGGCCGCAGCGGTGCTCCGCCTGGGCGACATCGACCAGCGCTCGGGCGACACCACCGCCGCCATCGCCCGCCTGCGCCACGCCGCCGACCGCTTCACCACCGAGGGCGACGAGAGGGGCCGGGGCGAGGCCCTGCGCCTGCTCGGGATGGCCCAGATGTTCGCCGGGCAGCTGGACGAGGCGGTGGCCTCCATCGAGGAGGCCGGGGCTGCCTTCGAGCGCGCCGGCGACCGCTCGGGCCAGGGCTGGGCCCAGCAGAACCGGGCCTGGGTGGCCATGATGAGCGGGGACCTGGACACCACCGAGGCGGCCGTCGGCCGGGCGGTGGCCCTCTTCGCCGGGGTCGACGACACCGTCGGGCGGGCCTGGGCGATGGGCCTGCTCGCCTTCGTGCGCTTCGCCCAGGGGCGACGGGAGGAGGCCGAGACGCTGGCCACCTCGATCCTGGCCGAGGCCACCGTCAACGGCGACCGCTGGGCGGTGGCCATGATGCGGGGCCTGGTGGGCTCGCTGCGCCTGTGGTCGGGCCGGGTGGCCGATGCCCTGGAGGAGACCGCCTTCGCCTCCCAGGGCTTCCGAGACCTGGGCGACCCGTGGGGCCTGGCCGTCAGCCTGGCCACCCACGGCCGGGCCCTGGCCATGAGCGGCCAGGTCGACGAGGGCTTCGCCGCCATCGCCTCGTCGGACACCGGCCCGCCCGGCGGGCACCCCTCCGACGTGGTCACCACGGCCACCCTCGCCCTGGCCGTGCAGGTGGGCGAGCCGGAGCGCGCCGGTCGCCTCGGCGAGGACGCGGCGCCCCACGCCGGGGGGACCATGGGCCAGACCGAGGGCGACGTCACCTTCGCCCTGGCCCAGCTCCAGTGCGGTCGGGTCATCGAGGTCCCCGAGGCCGACGGGCGGGCCTACGGCCTGGCCGCCAGCGCTCTCGTCGCCGCCGCGGCGGGGCGGGGGGACGACGCCCTGGCCCGGGCCGCCGCGGTCGAGGACTGCCCCGAGGCCACCTACCTGGACCGGGCCCTGGCCCATGTGGCCGCGGGGATGGCCGAGGTGGCCACCGGCCGGGGCGAGGCCGGGCTGGCCCGCCTGGACGAGGCCGCCGCCCTCGTCGAGGCCACCGACGACCTGGTGGGCCGGGCCATGGTGGCCCTGGCCCGGGCGGTGGCCGCCGAGGTGGCCGGTGCACCCACCGCGGTCGAGGCCCGCTCGGCGGCGGCCATCGCCGTCGCCCGCCTGGGCCTCACCTCCCACGGTTGGGAGACCGCCTTCGCCCTCGCCGCGGGGAGCCGCCCCCACGCATCCGTGGGCTGACGCGAGCCGACCCCCGTCCGGGGAGGGCGGGGGTCGGATCGGTCGCCTTGGTGCCAGCTCGCCGGGGTGGAGCGAGCGAACGACGACGGAGCCCTACGAGGGCTGCTTGGTGAGGCGGAGGTAGGGCTTCTTGGCGTCCCAGCCCGTCGGGGAAGCGCTCCTTGGCGTCCTCGTCGGAGACGGCGGGGGCGATGATGACGTCCTCGCCGTCCTTCCAGTCGGCCGGGGTGGCGACCTTGTGGTCGGCGGTGAGCTGGAGCGAGTCGATGACCCGCAGCAGCTCGTCGAAGTTCCGGCCCGTCGACGCCGGGTAGGTGAGCGTGAGCTTGACCTTGTTGTCGGGGCCGACGATGAACACCGAGCGCACCGTGAGGGTGTCGTCGGCGTTCGGGTGGATCATGTCGTAGAGGTCCGACACCTTGCGGTCGGTGTCGGCGATCATCGGGAAGTTCACCTTGCTGCCGGTGACGTCCTCGATGTCCTGGCCCCAGCCGCTGTGGTTGTCCAGGTCGTCGACCGAGAGGCCGATCACCTTGGTGTCCCGCTTGTCGAACTCGGGCTTGAGGGCGGCGACGCGGCCCAGCTCGGTGGTGCAGACCGGGGTGAAGTCCTTGGGGTGCGAGAACAGGACGGCCCAGCTGTCGCCCTTCCACTCGTGGAAGCTCAGGGTCCCCTCGGTGGTCTCGGCAGTGAAGTCAGGGGCTTCGTCGCCCAGGCGTACGGCCATCGTGATGTCCTCCATCGGATCTCTGTCGGTGTCCTCGTGGAAACCCGAGCAACCTCGTCGGGTATTCCCGGGAGCGTCAAGGTCGCCGTCCGCACCACCCCGCCGGGTGAACCGGAGGCGGGTCAGGCGTCGGCGTCGGGCTCGACCGGGATGCCGACGCCCAGGCCGCCACGCCGGGCCTCGGCGTCGAGGCGGGCCTTGAGCTCGGGCGGCACCTCGTGGCCGGGCTCGTGCTCGCCGATGGTGGGGGCGGCGCGGCGCTCGTCGGTGACGTCGGGCTCGATGTACATGATCCGGGCCATGGGCACGTTGGCCCGCACGTTGCGCTCGATGCGGTTCACCACCTCGGCCACCTCGGGGAAGGTGAGGGTGTGGTCGAGCTCGACCTTGGCCCCCACGACCAGCTCCTCGGGGCCCATGGTGCTGGGTCCGCATGTAGATGAGGCGGCGCACCGCGGGGTCGATCTCGATGGCCGCCCGGATGGCCTCGGTGTCCTTCCGGGTGGCCGACTCGCCGATGAGCAGCGACTTCATCTCGACCACCAGGACGATGGCGATGATGCCGAGGAGGACGCCGATGGCCAGGGTGCCGATGCCGTCCCACTCGTCGACGCCGGTGACCTCGGCGGTGGTGACGGCGGCCATGGCGATGACCAGGCCGATGAGGGCCCCGGCGTCCTCCAGGATCACGACCGGCAGCTCGGGCGCCTTGGCGTTGCGGATGAAGGTGGTCCACCGGGACCGGCCCCGCACCTCGTTGGCCTGCTTGACCGCGGTGCGGAAGCTGAGGCCCTCCACGAGGATGCCGAAGGCCAGCACGGCGTAGGCCCACCGCACGTCCTCGAGCGGCTCGGGGTGCTGGATCTTGTGGATGCCCTCGTAGACGGCGAACACCGAGCCCAGCGTGAACAGCACGATGGCCACCACGAAGGCCCAGAAGTAGCGCTCCCGGCCGTAGCCGAAGGGGTGGAGCTCGTCGGCGTCCTTCTTGGCCCGCTTGCCGCCGAGCAGCAGCAGCGCCTGGTTGCCGGTGTCGGCCACCGAGTGCACGCTCTCGGCCAGCAGCGACGAGGCCCCGGTGACCAGGAAGGCCGCGAACTTGGCCACCGCGATGGCGGCGTTGGCGGCCATGGCGGCCAGGACCGCCTTGGTGCTCTCTCCTCCACCGGCCATGGGCCCGATCGTAGGCCGGGCCCCCGACCGCTCCGGTCCGCCCACCCGACGTCGACGGCGGGGTCAGTCCCGGGTGGCGTGGGCGTGGAGCAGGGAGGCGACCGCGGTGGTGACGCGCTTGCCGGTGGGGACGTCGAGGAACTCGTTGGGGCCGTGGGCGTTGGAGCCCGGCACCAGCACGCCGGTCACGGCGAACTGGGCGTCGGGGAAGCGGCGGCCGAGCATGCCCATGAAGGGGATGGTGCCACCGACGCCGAGGGCACCGGCAGGGGCGCCGAAGGCCGCCTGCGAGGCCTCCTCGACCGCGGCGGCCAGCCACGGGGCGGTGGGCGGGGCGTCCCAGCCCCCCTCGCCGCCCTGCACGGTGAGCTCGACGACGGCGCCCTCGGGCGGGTCCGAGGTGAGCGCCTCCCGGAGGGCGGCGACCGCGACCTCGGGGTCGGTCCGGGGCGCCAGGCGCAGGCACAGGGAGGCCTCGGCGTGGGCCAGCAGCACGTTGCCGGCCGCGTCCGGGGGCGGGGCACCGCCGATGCCGGTGACGGCGAGGGACGCGGCCCAGGTGTTGGCCAGGACCAGCTCGACGGGGTCGGTGCGCACCGGCTCGGCGATCCAGGGCGGGTCGTCGCGGACGTCGACGCCGGCGGCCACCGCGGCGGCGGCCTGCTCGCGCCGCTCCTCGGGGACCTCCGAGGCCAGCGCGGGCAGGGTGATCTCCCCCGTCTCGGGGTCCTCGACCCGGTCGAGCAGGTGGCGCAGCAGGCGGAACGAGGACGGGACCACCCCGCCGTAGAGCCCGGAGTGGATCCCCTCCCGGAGCACGTCGACGCGCAGGTCGGCCTGGACCATCCCCCGCAGCGACGTGGTCAGCCAGAGGCGCTGGTCGTCGGGGGCCGACGAGTCGAGGCAGACCACCAGGGAGGGCGTCCCGAGGCGGCCGGCCAGGTGGTCGAAGTAGGCCGGCAGGTCCGGGCTCCCGGACTCCTCGCTGGCCTCGATGAGCACCACGCAGCGGGCGTGGGCGCCCCCGGCGGCGCGCACCGCCTCGATGGCGGTGAGGCAGGCGAACGCGGCGTAGCCGTCGTCGGCGCCGCCCCGTCCGTAGAGGCGGTCGCCCTCCAGCACCGGCTCCCAGGGCCCGAGCCCCTCGCGCCAGCCCTCCATGGGCGGCTGCTTGTCCAGGTGCCCGTAGAGCAGGACGGTGTCGGCGTCGGCCCGGTCGGTCCCCTCGTCGTCGGTGCCGGGGACGACGGCCAGGATCACCGGGGTCCGACCCTCGAGCTGGACGACCTCGACGGCCAGGCCCTCGATGGGCCGGGCCGCCATCCACGCCCGCACCATCTCGGTGGCCCGGTCCATGTGCCCGGCCTCGGCCCAGCCCGCGTCGTAGGCGGGGCTGACGTTGGGGATCCGGATGTAGTCGTGGAGGGCCGGGACGATGTCGCCGTCCCAGGACACCTCCACCATGTCGGACACGAAGGTGGTGTCGAGCGCCATCGGCGCAGCGTAGGTGGGGCGGGGAGCGAGCCGCCCGGCCGGAGGCCCGGGTCGGGTCAGGCCGTCTCGCCCGGGGCGACGGCGGCGTCGAGGCCGGCGACCTCCTCGTCGGTGAGGGTGAGGCCGGCGGCGGCCACGTTCTCCTCGAGGTGGGCGACCGATCCGGTGCCGGGGATGGGCAGCACCACCGGCGACCGCTGGAGCAGCCAGGCCAGGGCGACGGCACCGGGGGCGACGTCGAGGCGCCGGGCCGCGGCGGTGAGGGTGTCGTGGCCCTCGGCCAGGCTGCCGGTGGCCAGGGGGAACCAGGGGATGAAGCCGATGCCCTCGTCGGTGCAGACGTCGAGGACCGCCTCCCACTCGCGGTCGATGAGGTTGTAGCGGTTCTGCACGGTGGCGATCGGTGTGAGGGCCTGGCACTGGTGGAGCTCGTCGACGGTCACCTCGGAGACGCCGATGTGGCGGACCTTGCCCTCCTCGCGCAGCTCGACCATGGTGCCGAGGGAGTCCTCGACCGGGACCTCGGGGTCGATCCGGTGCAGCTGGTAGAGCGGGATGGCATCGAGGCCGAGGCGGGCCAGGCTGCCCTCGCACGCCTTGCGGATGTGGTCCGGGCGCCCGCACGGCGTCCACTCGTTCGGCCCGCTGCGGGTCAGGCCCGCCTTGGTGGCGATGACGACGTCGTCGGGGTAGGGCCTCAGCGCCTCGCCGATGATCTCCTCGCTGACGTCGGGGCCGTAGGAGTCGGCCGTGTCGATGAGGGTCGTGCCCAGCTCGACGGCCCGGCGCACGACGGCCCTGGCCTCCTCCCGGTCGGCCGGGGGTCCCCAGATGCCGTCGCCGGTGATGCGCATGGCGCCGAAGCCGAGGCGGTGGACGGGGACGTCGCCAGCGATGCGGAACGTGCCCGAGGTGGCGGCGTCTGGTGCGGTGGGGGAGGACATGGGGTCCCAGTGTGGCGAGGGTGGGCGCCGATCCGAACGTGGTCGGCCACCGTGGTCGGCCGACCACGGTGCGTGGGCTCGGGTGCGACTCCCGTGCCCCGGGCCGGGGGCCCGGGCCGCGGGTACCGTCGGGGAGGTGACCGGGGTGCGCGTGGTCGAGGTCGACGTGGCCGACGACGAGGTCGACCTCGCGTCCGGGCTGCTGTGGGGCTCCGGGGTCGTGGCGGTGGCCGAGCACCCCCGCGACGAGGGGTCGGTGCGCCTGCGGGCCGCCCTGCCCGACGGGGGGGTCGCCGCCGTCGAGGGGGCCCTCGAGGGGCGGTGGCCGGTCCGGGTGGTCGACGTCACCGACGACGGCCTCGACGCCTGGCGGGCCCACGCCGAGGTGGTGACCGTGGGGCGACGCCTGGTCGTGCGCCCGCCCTGGGTGCCCCTCGGCCCCGTGGTCCCCGGAGCCGTGGTGGTCGAGGTCGACCCCGCTGCCGCCTTCGGCCACGGTGGCCACGCCACCACCCGGCTGTGCCTGGTCGAGGTCGAGGCCGCCCTCGCCGCCCGCCCCGGCCTCGACGTGCTCGACGTCGGCTGCGGCAGCGGCGTCCTGGCCGTGGCCGCGGCCGCCCTCGGCGCCGAGAGGGTGGTCGCGGTCGACGTCGACCCCGCGGCCCTCGACGCCACCCGGGGCAACGCCCTGCGCAACGACGTCGAGGGGGTGGTCGACGCCCGGCTGGTCGACGACGAGGACGCGCAGGACCCGCTGGCCGCAGCCCCGGTGCGGGTCGACCTGGTGGTGGCCAACCTCGGCGCCCGGGCCCTGGTCGCCCTGGCCCCCCACCTGCGCGGCCGCCTGGCCGCGGGCGGGCGCCTCGTGGTGAGCGGGCTGCTCGACCCGCCCCCGGCCGAGGTGGCCGAGGCCCTCGCCCCCCTCGTCGAGGTCCACCGCAGCGTCGAGGACGGCTGGGTGGCCCTCACCCTCGCCGCCCCCTGACGACCCGCCCGAGCCCGGCGACGTACCGGTCAGCCCCACTGGTGCCAGGGCGCCGGGATCCCTGGCCGGTTCGGGTCGTGTGACGTACTGGTCAGCCCCCCTGGTGCCAGGGCACCGGGATCCCTGACCGGTTCGGGTCGTGTGACGTACTGGTCAGCCCCACTGGTGCCAGGGCGCCGGGATCCCTGACCGGTTCGGGTCGTGCGGGGGAAACGGGGCCGGCCGGCAGGGGAGCGGCGGGTACGGTGCCGGCCGTGAGCTGACGACCCGGTCCCCGCCCGCCCCCTTCCCGGAGGTCCCCGTTGCCGTCCGCTCCCGCCCTCACCCTCGCCGCCCACGGCCTCCGCCTCGACCGGGGCGCCACCACCGTCCTGGCCGACGTCGACGTGTCGGTGTCCTCCGGCGCCGTGCTCGGCCTGGTGGGCCCCAACGGCGTGGGCAAGTCCACCCTGCTCGCCGTCCTGGCCGGGGCCCTCGCCCCCGACGCGGGGCGGGTCGAGCTCACCCCGCCCGGCGCGGTGGTGGCCCTGCTGGCCCAGGAGCCGGTGCGCGACCCGGCCGAGACGGGCCGGGAGCGCATCGCCCGGCGCACCGGCGCGGCGGCGGCCGAGGTCGAGCTGACCGCCGCCACCGAGGCGCTGGCCGCCGGCACCGACGGCGCCGACGACCGCTACGCCGCCGCCCTCGACCGGTGGCTGGCGGTGGGCGCGGCCGACCTCGACGCCCGCCTCGGCGGCGTCCTGGCCGACGTGGGCCTGCCCGAGGCCGCCGCGGACCAGCCGACGAGCACGCTGTCCGGGGGCCAGGCCGCCCGCCTGGAGCTGGCCGGCGTGCTGCTCACCCGGGCCGACGTCCTCCTCCTCGACGAGCCCACCAACGACCTCGACTTCGAGGGCCTGGCCCGCCTGGAGCGCTTCGTGGCCGACCACCAGGGAGCGGTGGTCGTCGTGTCCCACGACCGGGCCTTCCTCGAGCGCACCGTCACCGGGGTGACCGAGCTCGACGAGCACACCCGCACCGCCCGCACCTACGCCGGCGGCTGGCTGGTCTACCTCGACGAGCGGGCCACGGACCGGGCCCACGCCGAGGAGGCCTACGCCGCCTACGCCGCCACCCGCACCGAGCTGCGCTCCCGGGCCCAGCAGGTGCGGGAGTGGTCGACCCAGGGCACGGGCAAGGCCCGCCGCTCGGGGGAGACCGACAAGTTCATCCGCCACCACAAGGTCCAGACCAGCGAGAAGCTGGCGGGCAAGGCGGCCCAGGCCGACCGGGCCCTGGCCCGGCTGGAGGAGGTGGACAAGCCCTTCGAGGGCTGGGAGCTGCGCCTCGAGCTGGCCCGGGCCGAGCGCGCCGGCGCCGTCGCTGCGGTCCTGGACGGGGCGGTGGTCGAGCGGACCGACCCGGCCGGCGGGCCCGGGTTCCGCCTCGGGCCGGTGGACCTCGAGGTGCGCTCGGGCGACCGCGTGGTGGTGACCGGGCCCAACGGGGCGGGCAAGACCACCCTGGTCGAGGCCCTGCTGGGCCGGGTGCCGCTGACGGCCGGGACCGGTCGGGTGGGCCCCTCCGTGGTCGTGGGGGAGGTGGCCCAGGCCCGCACCGTCTTCGACGCCGCCCCCTCACTGCTCGACGCCGTGCTGACGGCCACCGGGATGACCCTCGCCGAGGCCCGCTCGCTGCTGGCCAAGCTGGGCCTGGGCGCCGACGACGTGGGCCGCCACGCCTCGTCGCTGTCGCCCGGTGAGCGCACCCGGGCCTCGCTCGGCCTGCTCATGGCCGTGGGGACCACCTGGCTGGTGCTCGACGAGCCGACCAACCACCTGGACCTGCCGGCCATCGAGCAGCTGGAGCAGGCCCTGGCCACGTGGACCGGCACGCTGCTGGTGGTGAGCCACGACCAGCGCTTCCTCGAGGCGGTCACCACCGAGGCGACCCGCCGGATCGACCTCGACGGCGGCCGGGTGCGGGAGCTCTGAGCCAGACCGCCCGCGGCCGCTGGTCGCGGCGCCGTGCGGTCGGGAGCGGGCCGCGCCGATCCCTCAGGGCTCCAGTCGGACCGTGGGGGTGCCGTCGACCACGGTGAGGGTGGCGGGAAGGCCAAGGAGGTCGAGGGCACCGCCGTCGGCCGCGCCCCGCACCTCGACCACCTCGCCCTTGTGGGCCCCCGCCAGCACCGCGAGCTGGAGCACGACCGCACCGTCGGGGGCGTCGTCGGCGTCGACCACGATGGCGTCGTGGGTGCCGTCGGGGAGCGGGGAGGGGGCCACGGGACCGAGCCTGCCACGCCCTCCGGAGGGGGGCTCGCGCCGGCGGGGGCGGCAGGGTAGTGGACCAGACCTCGCCGACCGCGAACCCTTGCCCGGCAAGGGGTTCCGCGTCGGAGGGTGCTTGACCGAGGGGATCTGATCGGCTCAGATGCCTGGAGCCCGGACATCGGGCACCGAACATCCACGATCCAGGAGGTTGGCCAGTGGCCAACGTGACCAAGGCCGATTTCATCGCTCAGGTGGCCGCCCAGGCCGGCACCGACAAGACCACGGCCTCGGCCGTCATCAAGGCCTTCGAGGAGACCGTCGCGGCCACGGTCAAGAAGGGCGACTCCATCGTCCTCACCGGCTTCCTCAAGTTCGAGCAGGGCCAGCGCAAGGCCGGCACCGCCCGCAACCCGCAGACCGGCGAGCAGGTGAAGACCAAGGCCAAGAAGTACCCCAAGGTCTCCGCCGGCACCTCGCTCAAGAAGGTCGTCAACAACGAGTCCCCGGCCCCGAAGCTGGCCAAGGTCTGATCTCCGACCTCATCTGAACGCTCCCACGGGGAGGGCCCTCGGGCCCTCCCCGTGGCGCGTCCGGGCTCGGGCCGACCCCGACCGGGCCGGGCGTCGGCCTCAGCGGGGGTCGGGCACCGAGGCCGCGGCGCGGTCGCGTGCGTCGCCGAGGCCCACGGCCAGGTGGCGCACCAGCCCGGCGAGGGCCCGGTCCGCCTGGCGCGACGACTGCACGCCGGCCCCCAGCTCGATCGACACCAGGCCGTGCACCGCGGCCCACACCTCGAGGGCGACCTCGCCCGGGTCGCCGGCGGCGAAGCGCCCGTCGGCCTGGGCCCGCTCCACGATGCGGACCAGGACGAGGAACGTCTCCAGCGCGGCCAGCCGCTCGTCGGGATCGACCAGCACCTCGCTGACGGGCCGGGCGAACATGGCCCGGAACAGGTGCGGGTTGGCGTGGGCGGCGCGGCGGTAGGCCCGCGTGCACGACAGCAGGTCGGCCACCGGGTCGTCGGTCGTCCGCACCCGGTCGAGGCGTCGGCCCAGCTGGCGGAACCCCTCCGTGCACACCGCGCGCAGCAGCTCGGGCTTGCCCCCGAAGTGGGTGTAGACGGCCATGGTCGAGGTGCCCACCGCGTCGGCCAGCCGCCGCACGCTGACCGCCTCGGGGCCGCCCTCGTCGAGGAGGCGGGCCGTCTCGGCCACCAGGGCGGTGCGCACGTCGGTGTCGCTGCTGGTGGCGGTCCCGCTCATCGTTGACACCCTGCCACAACACCGTTATGGTCGGCTCCACAACGGTGTTATGGCGTGCCCGGCCGGGCCGCCCGCCCCGACCCCCGGAGGGCCCCATGGCCGTCGTCACCACCAACCCGTACCTCGAGGGGCCCTTCGCCCCGGTGGCCGAGGAGGTCACCGCCCACGACCTCGAGGTGGCCGGCACCCTCCCCCCCGAGCTCGACGGCCGCTACCTGCGCATCGGGCCCAACCCGATCATGGAGAACGTGCCCGACCCGGCCACGCACCACTGGTTCGTGGGCGACGGGATGGTCCACGGCATCCGCCTCCGCGACGGCCGGGCCGAGTGGTACCGCAACCGGTGGGTCCGCTCCACCCAGGTGAGCCGGGCCCTGGGCGAGGAGCCCGCACCGGGTGAGCGCCACGGCGGCATGGACACGGTGAACACCCACATCATCGGCCACGCGGGGAAGACCCTCGCCCTGGTCGAGGCGGGGGCCCGGCCGGTGGAGATGGGCGAGGAGCTCGCCACCGTCTGCCACACCGACCTCGACGGCACCCTGCCCAACGGCTTCACCGCCCACCCCAAGCGCGACCCCCGCACCGGCGAGCTCCACGCCATCGCCTACCACTGGGCCCTGCCCCACCTGCAGTACATCGTGGTCGGCACCGACGGCCGGGTGCGCAGGGTCGAGCCCATCCCCCTCGACCACGGGCCCATGGTCCACGACATGTCCCTGACCGAGCGCTTCGCCGTCGTCTACGACATGCCCGTGGTGTTCGACCTCGACGCCGCCGCCGAGGGGCGCTCGTTCCCCTACGCCTGGACCGACGCCCTCCCGGCCCGGCTCGGCCTGCTGCCTCGAGAGGGCACGGCCGGCGACATCAGGTGGTTCGAGGTCGAGCCCTGCTACGTCTTCCACCCCCTGAACGCCCACGACGAGCCCGGCCCCGACGGCACCGGGGGGAGGGTCGTCCTCGACGTGGTGCGCCACGAGCGCACCTTCGACCGCGACCGGGTCGGCCCGGCCGACGCCACGCCCACCCTGTGGCGTTGGACGCTCGACCTCGATCGGGGCACGGTGGTCGAGGCCCAGCTCGACGACCACGGCCAGGAGTTCCCCCGGGTGGCCGACAGCAGGGTCGGGCTCCCGGCCCGCTACGGGTGGGCCGTGCCCACCACCGTGTCCGGCCCCGGCGACTTCGGGCTCGAGTCGTCGATCCTCCGCCACGACCTCGCCGCCGGCACCGTCGACGTCCACCCCGGCGGCGACGGGCGCATCGTCGGCGAGGCCGTGGTCGTGCCCCGCGACGGCGGCGATCCCGACGTCGAGGACGACGCCTGGCTCATGGCCCTGGCCCACGACCGGGGCACCGACCGGGGCGAGCTCCTGGTCTGGGCGGCCGACGCACCGGGCGAGGACCCGGTGGCCCGCGTGCTGCTGCCGGCCCGGGTGCCCCTCGGCTTCCACGGCAGCTGGATCCCCACGACCGCCTGACCGGCCGGGGACGGCCCGTCGGGCCGGGGTGAGGGCGTCGCCCACCCAGCGGTCACCGTCCCGGGTGCGACGGTCCGGGTCGGACCGGCGGCGCAGCTAGCGATCGGTGGCCAGGCGGGCGAACAGCTCGGCCCCGGCCCGGCCCACCCGACGGCCCGCGGTCGCGGCCTGGTCGTGGACGCGGCGACGGAAGCGCTCGCGCTGGGCGCCGTCGTCGCCGGCGGTGATGCCCATGGTCGTCTCGAACTGGCTCCGGTGGGCCTCGAGGGCGGCCACCTTGGCCTCGACGTCGGCCCTGCCGACCACCTCCGCGTGGGTGGCCGCCTCGGCCTCGAACAGCAGGAGCGCACCCGGGCGGTGGTGGGCGACGTCGTGGTCCGGGAAGAAGTGCGGGTCGCGGGCCGCCACCAGGGCGTCGACCACCAGCTGCCCCGCGGCCCGGTGGTCGGGGTGGAGCCGGTGCCGGCGCCAGGGGTCGTGGCCCAGCAGCACGTCGGGGCGGAGGCGCCGGATCCAGAGGGCCAGCTCCGAGGTGGCCTCCCGGTCGGCCACCAGGTCGCCGTCGACCCGACCGAGGAAGGCGACCTCGCCGGTGGCGCCCAGGGCTGCGGCTGCGGCCCGCTGCTCGGTCTGGCGCCGGGCGACCAGGTCGGCCAGGTCGGCCCCCGGGTCCCAGGTGCCCTTGGAGCCGTCGGTGCAGACCAGCAGGGAGACCTCGCAGCCGGCGGAGGCCCAGCGGGCCAGGGTGGCCCCGGACCCGAACTCGACGTCGTCGGGGTGGGCGCCGACGGCGAGGGCGCGCGCCGGGGTGGGCAGGTCCCGGGAGGTGATCGTCATCGGCCGGTGGGGCCGCAGGGCGCCGCCAGCTCGGCCTCGGTGGGGAGGTCGAGGTCGGCCGGCAGGTCGACGTCCCAGCCCAGGCGCGGGTCGCGCACCACCCGCAGGGGGCGTCCCAGGCGGGCCACCTCGGCCCGGTGGCGGTCGAAGGACCCCGGCCCGTAGGCGAACCGGAAGCCGGCCCCGGCGGGCACGACGACCACGTTGGTGCCCTCGTCCCGGCGGTCGGGGACGAGCACGACCTCCCGGGGCTGCTGGGCCACGGCCAGGTCGGCCAGGCCCCGGGCGAGGGGCAGGTCGGCGTGGGCCACCACCACCCGGTCGGCGCCGTCGGCCTCGACCGCCGCCACCCCGGCCTCCACCGCCCCGTCGAGGCCCAGGCCGGGGGTCCAGCCCACGGAGACGCGCCGGGCGCGGGCCCAGTCGGCCACCTCGGGGTCGTCGCAGACCACGGTCACCGGCAGGGGCCCGGCGGCCGCGAGCACCAGGCCGGCCATCTCCCGGGCCAGGGCGGCCCGGGCCGGTGGGTCGAGGGCGGGGGCCAGGCGCACCTTGGCCGCGTGGAAGGCCTTCACCGGGACCACCACACCTGCCGACACGACGTCGAGGCTACCGGGGGCTCCGCCCTCGCCGGGGCGGGCCCGGGCGGCCGAGGGGGTCGGCGACGGGTGCGGTGTACCGTCCGGCGCCATGGACATCCGTGTGGCCGTGATCGGCGGCGGCTCGTGGGGGACGACCGTGGCCGCCCTCGCCGCCCGCAACACCCCGACGACGCTCTGGGCGCGCCGCCAGGAGCTGGCCGACCAGATCAACGACGACCACCGCAACGGCGACTACCTGGCCGACTTCGACCTGCCCGAGGCCCTCGTCGCCACCGCCGACCTCGAGGAGGCGGTGACGGGGTGCGACGTGCTGGTCATGGCCGTCCCCTCCCAGGGCTTCCGCGGCGCCCTGGAGGACGTCTCGGCCCACCTCCGCCCGTGGGTCCCGGTGGTCAGCCTCACCAAGGGCCTCGAGGTGGGCACCCGCAAGCGCATGAGCGAGATCATCACCGAGGTGGTCCCCGGCCACCCCGTGGGCGTGCTCACCGGACCCAACCTGGCCAAGGAGATCCTGGCCGGCCACGCCGCCGCCGCGGTGATGGCCATGGACGACCACAACGTGGCCCAGGCCCTCGCCGGGCTCTTCCGCGGCGACCTGTTCCGCGTCTACACCAACGAGGACGTGGTCGGCTGCGAGCTGGGCGGCGTGCTCAAGAACGTGGTCGCCATCGCCGCCGGCATGGCCGACGGGCTGGGCGCAGGCGACAACACCCGGGCCGCGGTCATCACCCGGGGCCTGGCCGAGATCTCCCGCCTGGGCATCGCCCTGGGTGGCGAGGCCCTCACCTTCTCGGGCCTGGCCGGGATGGGCGACCTCATCGCCACCTGCACCAGCACCCAGAGCCGCAACCGCCACGTGGGCGAGTGCCTGGGCAAGGGCCAGACCATCGACGAGATCATCGCCGCCATGAACATGGTCGCCGAGGGGGTCAAGACCTCGAAGGTGGTCAAGGAGCTGGCCGACGAGCTCGACTGCGACATGCCCATCGCCACCGAGGTGGAGGCCGTGTGCCACCAGGGCCGCACCGCGCAGGACGCCTACACGGGGCTGCTGAAGCGCGACTCGGGCCACGAGCTGGCCGGCGTCCGCCCCGACCTCTGACGATGCCCCGCCGCCGCCTCCGGCGCGCCGGGCCCGCCGCCCCGCCGACCGCCGCCGTCCCCGACCCGTCCCGGGTCCTCGCCGGGATGCGCGACCGGGGGTGGGCCCTGCCCCCGGCGCTGGCCCGCGACGACGTGGTCCCGTCGTGGACGCGGATCGGCGTCGTCGACGGCCCCCGGGTCGGCCTGGTCGACGACCGTGGGCTGGTCACGCCGGTGCGCGGGGTCGGCCGCCCCTCGCTCGACTGGTGGGTGGGGGCCGAGGACCGCTGGCACGTGCCGGCCCGGGAGGTCGGCGTCACCCAGCGCCGGCTGGAGGGCGCACCGGTCGTGGAGACCACGCTGCGGGTGCCCGGCGGCGAGGTCGTCCACCGCGCCTTCGGGGCCCGGGGCGGCGCCCACCCCGCCGGCGACGACTGGGTGGTGGTGGAGGTGGAGAACCGCTCCGCCCTCCCCGTGGCCCTGGCCTGGGTGGTCCGGCCCTACGACCCGAGCGGCCCGACGGGGTCGGCGGCCCCCACCCTGGCGGTCGCCTCGACCACGTTCCCCGACGGGCCCCGGCTCCTGACCGCGCCCGAACCGTTCGGGCTGCTGCCCCGGCCGCCGTCGCGCTGGGCCCGGTCGCCCGACGGGGCCGACCCGCTCGACGCCATCGCGGCGGGCGAGGCGGCCACCGGCGAGGTGGGCCCACCCGAGCCGGGCGCTCCGGGCCCCCACGGGCTGGCCCTGCTCACGCCCCTGCCCCACACGGCCACCACCCGCATCGTGCTCTTCGGGTCGCCCGTGGGGACCGAGGACCTCGACGGCGAGCTGCTGTGGCCCGAGCGGCTGCCCGAGGCCGCCGCGGTGGCGCGGGGCTGGACCACCCTGTCCGGCGCCGGACCCCGGATCGAGGTCCCCGACCCTGTGCTGGCCGAGGCCGTGGTCGTCTCCCGTCGGGCCCTGCCCCTGGCCCACCGGCTCGTGCGGGAGCGGGCCGCGTCGGACCGCGGACCCGCACCCGCCCGCCACCTGCTCACCACCGGTGACGGCGGCCCGGCCGACGCGACCACGCCCGGAGAGGCCATGGAGGCACTGGCCGCCCTGGCCTGGTGGGGGGAGACGGCCACGACCGACCGGGCCCTGGTCGACTGGCCCGCGGGCCAGCAGCGGGGCGGGGGCTTCGGGGGCACCGCCGCGACCGTGGCCGCCCTGCGCGCCCTGGCCGCCCACGCGGTGGCCTCCGGCGACGTGGGCCCGGCGGCGGCCTGGCTGCCCGAGGTGGGCGGGGCCGTCGAGGCCCTGGGGCGGGCCGCTCGCCGGCCCGAGCCCGGCACCGACCAGGGCGCGGTGGCCGAGGGCCTCGACGCCGCGGCCGTGCTCCTGGCCGGCCTGGGCCAGGCCGAGGCCGCGGCGCGGGTCGCGACCCACGCCGCCGAGGTCCGGGCCGGCGCGGTCCCGCCCGGCGCCCCGGCCGAGGGCTCGGGCCCGCCGCCGGCGCCGCGGGCCGTCGCGGCCGCGGCCGTCTCGGCCCTGCGGCGCGGGGCCCCTGCCCCCGAGCTGTGGGCCGTGCTGCGGGCCGCGTCGGCCACCACCACCTGGGCCGACCCGGAGCGTTGGGAGGGCGACGACGGCCTGGTGCCCGTGCGCCTCCTCGACGCGGTGGCCCGGCTGCTGGTCGACGACCGCCCCGACGGACCGGCCCTGGTCCCCTGGATGCCCCCGTCGTGGTGGGGCCTGGGCTGGGAGGTCCACGGCGCCCCGACCCGGTGGGGCCACCTGTCCTACGCGGTGCGCTGGCACAGCGGCCGCCCCGCCGTGCTCTGGGAGCTGGGCGACGCCCTCGACGGGGTCGAGGGGGACCCGATCCTCACCGCCCCGGGGCTCGACCCGACCTGGCGCGCCTCCGAGCGGCGGGGCGAGGCCCTGCTCATGCCGGTGGCCCCGCCCGAGGGGCACCCCGAGGTCGGGGCGCGACCGGGGCGCGTCGTCCTCCGGCGTGGCCGTGGCCGCCCCGCCCCGGTCGGTCTGGCGGCCCCAGGACGCCGGCCCCGACGCGCCGGCGGCGCCGGACCCCACCCCGGGCACGCCGCCCGTGGAGGGCCCCGACGGGGGGTCGTTCTCGTGACCCGGCCCCCCCGGCGGACAGCGGGGTGCGATCCCGGTGGCGTCGACGGGGCCCACGCGGGAGGATCGCCGACGTGACGGAGGTGGCCGGAGCGCAGGGACCCGACCCCGACGACCGGGTCCCGGACGACGAGGACGGGCTGGTCACCCTGGACGACGAGCTCGGGATCGGCGGCACCGACGCCCTCGACCTGCCCACCCTGCGCCACCTCCTCCACGACACCGGCGTCGACGACGAGGCGGTCACCCGGGCCGAGGAGACCGGCACGCTCGGCTTCTTCGCCATCGAGCGCTTCGCCGTGCCCGACCCCGCCCGCTACGACCTGGTGGAGATCGCCGAGCTGACCGGCATGCCGGCCCAGCAGATCACCCTCATGTGGCGGTCCCTCGGCCTGCCCGAGCCCCGCCCCGGCGACCGCATCTTCACCCAGGTCGACGTCGAGATGCTGGGGACCGTGGCCGGGCTCATGGAGCTGGGCCTCGTCGAGCCCGGACCTGGCCATGCAGATGAGCCGGGTCATCGGCTGGTCCCTGGCCCGGGTGGCCGCGGCCATGGTCGACTCCATCGAGGTCGACCCCGCGGCCCGCGCCGCCGACGACCCCGAGCTGGCCGTGTTCGCCGGCACCATGCTCCCGACCATGACCCAGGTCATCGAGCACGTGTGGCGTCGCCACCTGCAGATCGCGGCCCGGAACCGCATCAACCGCGAGCTGGACTCGTCGGAGATCCGCGCGGACACCGCGCCGTCGGGTTCGCCGACCTGGTCGGGTTCACCACCCTCAGCCAGCAGGTCGACGAGCACACCCTGGCCAGCATCGTCGGTCGCTTCGAGGAGATCGCCTACGACACGGTCACCAGCTTCGGCGGACGGGTGGTGAAGATGATCGGTGACGAGGTGATGTACGCCATCGAGGACACCACCGAGGCGGTGCTGGTGGGCCTGGCCCTGGCCGAGGAGTACGCGGCCGAGGAGGCCCTCTCCGACGTGCGGGTCGGCATCGCCTGCGGTCCGGTGGTCGAGCGCGAGGCGGACCTCTACGGACCGGTCGTGAACCTGGCCAGCCGCATCGTCAACATCGCCTTCCCCGGCTCGGTGCTCACCACCGACGAGGTCCACGAGGCGGTGGGCGACGACCCCCGCCTGGCCTGGAAGTCGCTCAAGCCCCGCAAGATCAAGGACATCGGTCGGGTGCCGCTGTGGGCGGTGCGCCCGGCCGAGGACGACGACCGGGCCGGGCCCCGCGCCGAGGTGCGCGAGCGGCGCACCGAGGCACGGGAGAAGCGCCTGGCCGACCTGGACGAGGGCCGGGGCCGGTCGCGGCGCGCCCGTCGCCATCGCCACGACGAGGACGCTGACGCGGACGGGGCCGACGAAGCGCCCGACGACGGCGACGAGGCCGTCGGCGACGGCTCGGTCGAGGGTGCGGTCGAGGACCCAGGCGACGCCCCGGTCGACGGAGGTGGCCGGTAGCCTGGCGCCCCATGCGCAGGGGCCCCAGCACCGCGGGGGTGGTGGCCGTGGTCGCCACCGTGGGCCTCCTGGTCGCGGTCGTCGTCTGGTCGACGCGCTCCGGTGACGTCGTCGGTCCCCGGGTCGCCGGGGCGGCCGAGGTGCCGCCCGCCCTCGTCAGCGGCGACTGGCCCGAGCCGGCCCCGCCGCCGCCCGCCCACCCGGCCTCGTTCACCGTGGCCGACGCCACCGGGCCGAGCGTCCCGCTGTTCTCGGCCCCGGGCCAGGCCCTCGACGAGAGCCTCGACAACCCCACCTGGGAGGGCCTGGCCGTGGTCTTCCTGGTCCTCGACCGCGACCCGGGCCCGGCCGACGGCACCGCCGACGAGTTCCTGCAGGTCCGGGTGTCGAGCCGGCCCAACTCCCGGGTGGCGTGGATCCGGGCCTCCGACGTCACCCTCCGCACCGTGCCCAACTGGATCAAGGTCGAGATCGGCGCCAAGCGGCTCACGGTGTTCCACCAGGACACGCCCCTGGTGTCGACCACCGTCGCCACCGGCAAGGCGGCCACGCCCACGCCCGACCGGCTCGTTCTTCGTCGACGGCATCGTGCCCCTCGACCCTCCCCACCGGGCGTACGGCGCCGGCCAGGTCAGCGTCAGCGCCTTCAGCGAGACGCTCGAGTCCTTCGGTGGGGGCATCGGCCAGATCGCCCTGCACGGCACCTTCGCCACCGGCCTCCTGGGCCAGGAGACGAGCAACGGCTGCGTCCGCATGGACAACGCCTCCATCACCGCGGTGATGGACCTGGCCCCCACCGGCACCCCGGTCGAGATCGTCGCCTGATCCTCCCACCGTGCCGGTGGCCGGTGGCCGGTGGCCGGTGCCGGTCCGGCCCCTGAGGTCCTGGCCCCCCCGGGAAGCGGTCAGCCCAGCCGGTGCCCTGGCACCGGGATCCCTGACCAGTTCGCCAGCTCGCCGAACGGGAGGGACCTCGGGCCCCGGGGCGGGGGGCCGGGCGAGGACCTGGCGCGGGCGGACCGAGCTCAGTCGTCGAGGGCGAGGGTGGCGATGCCCCAGGGGCGGAGGGCGAAGGGGCCGTCGAGGCGCTCGGTGGGCCGGCCCCGGAGGTCCGTGAGCCAGCCGCTGCGGTCGACCCGGACGGTGGTCTCGACGTCGGTCGGGTTGAACACCCGCACCTCGACCCGGCCGCCCCGCCGTCGGAGGGCGGCGACCTCGGCCCCCTCGACCCGGAGGGGCACGGCGACATCGGCCCGGTGCGGGCCGCGGGGGGTGGCCACCAGCAGGGGGGAGAAGAGGTCGTCGGCCAGGGCGAGCGGCGCCTCGTCGGCCTCGACGGCCAGGCCGTAGCGCACCGTGGTCACGCCGGGCACCTGGGCCCCAGGGGTGGCCACGACGGGCCCGGCCGGGACGGGGCGGGTCTCCATCGGGCCCTGGGAGAGCAGCCCGGTGCAGCGCAGCAGGGTGAGGGCCAGCTCGCCCGCGCCGCCGGCAGCCTCGTCGACGTCGACCAGCTCGTACTCCACCACCCCCTCGACCACGACGGTGAGGCCGCCGGCGGTCACGTGGTCGCGCGCCGGGTAGGTGGGCAGCGGGGCCTCGGTGGGGCCGCCCTCGGCCTCCAGGCCGCGGGTGACGGTGGCGTAGGCGCAGCCCGCCGCCGAGGTGGTCGCCCGGCGGGGGAGGGGCAGGTGCACCCGCAGCCGGTGGTCCCGGCTCCGGTTGTCGATGGTGGTCTCCACCCGCACCAGGCCCTCGCCGGCGTGGAGCGCGAGGGTGGTGGTGACGGTGGTGGCGACGGTCGGGACGCCGCGCCGGCGCTCGTCGACCAGCGCGAGGGGCCAGGTCCAGTCGGTGGTGACGCGGACCACGCCCCGGACGGGACCGGACTCGAGGACATCGACGCGCACGCCGTCGGGGGTGTCGACCAGCGCGTCGCCGTCGACCGGCGGGCACCAGTTGTAGGTGTCGCCCTTGTCGCCGCCGTCGACCAGGCGGCCGTAGCCGGCGACACCGTCGATCGACCAGGTGCCGTCGGCGGGGTCGACCTCGACCCGCACCCGGTCGCCGGCGAGCACGGCGCCGCCGCCGTCGGTCGCCTGGGCCGAGACCGGCGCCACGTCGAGGGGGGCGGCCGTCCAGCGGCCCCAGCCCAGCCCCTCCTGGGTGACCCGGGCCAGCACGCGGTGGGCGGCGGGACCGTCGCGCCAGGCGGTGGCCACGTCGCCGGGGGCGCCCGCCGCCATCACCTCGGCCACCCGGGCCCGGACGGCCGTGCGGTCGACGGCGCCGGTTCCGCCACTGTGGACCACGACCGTCACGGCGTCGCCCTCGTCGACCACCTCGACGTCGGTGAGCGTGGCGTCGCGGTCGAGCACCCGCCCCACCACCTCGCCCAGGTTGGCCCGGCTGCCGTCGTCGACCGGGCGTCGACCGGGCACGGCCTCGAGCACCTGGGTGCCCTCGGGGGCCTCGCCCTCGACCAGCAGGTCGACCACGCCGCTGCGGGTGCGGGCCGACGGGTTGACCACGACCGGTCCGGTGCCGCCGGCGGCTGCGCCGACCAGCCGGAGGGCCCGGTTGGTGAGCCCCTCGGCCACGTCGACGGCCTCGTCGTAGCGGTGGAGGACGGCATCGACCACGGGGTCGACCGAGCAGGCGCAGATGGAGTCGTGGGCCGCGTTGCGGACCACCAGGCCCCACGCCTCGTCGAGGAACGCCTGGGGCCAGCCGTCGGCCCCGCCGAACAGGGCCCACAGGGGCTCGGCGGTGCGCTCCAGGGCCCGCTCGGCCCGGGCCGCCCGCTGGCGCACGTCGACGCGGTTGGACGTGACGCCCATCAAGACGTTGGTGCGCGCCCCCGAGCGCATCTCCCCGGTCCACGTGGGCAGTCCGTCGCGCCCGCCGGCGGCCTCGACCCCGGCGACGCGGGCGGCGACGTGGTCGGCCAGCGACGTGACCCGGAGGTCCCAGTCGTCGCTCAGGTCGTCGGCCTCCGCGACCAGCCGGCCGAGGGCCGCCTGGGGCATGAGGTGGTCGGTGCCGTTCATCCAGAGGACGGGGTCGCCGGAGCGGGGCTCCTGGGCCTCGGCCCAGTCGGCGATGCGGGCCAGCAGCTCCTTGGCGTCGCCGGGCAGGACGGCGCCGTTGGAGTAGCCGTCGGCCAGGTACTCGGCCAGCACCTCGGTGCCGTCGGGGGCCCGCCACCGGAAGGCGGGGGCGTCGATGGCGGCCGGGACGCCGCGCCACACGACGGCCTGGCCGAAGCCGAAGCCGGCGAGGATCTGGGGCATCTGGGCGATGTGGCCGAACATGTCGGGCAGGTAGCCGAGCTCCATGGCCCCGCCGAAGCGGGCGGCCCGGTCGAGGCCCATCTCCATGTCCCGGACGATGGTCTCGCCCGAGACCAGGAACTCGTCCATGAGGATGTACCAGGGACCCAGGCTGAGCCGGCCGGAGCCGGCCAGGCGGCGGATGCGGTCCTCCTCGTGGGGGCGGATGGCCAGGTAGTCGTCGACGACGGCCATCTGCCCGTCGAGCATGAAGTGGGCGTAGCCCGGGTCCTCGTCGAGGCGGGCGAGCAGGCCGTCGAGCAGGTCGACCAGGCGCATGCGGAACGACTGGAACGGGCGGTACCACTCGCGGTCCCAGTGGGTGTGGGGGACGATGTCGACGCGACGGGCCATGGGCCCACGGTAGGTAGCGTCACCGTCGTGTGCGACACCCTGGTGGCACTGGCCCCGGCGACCGCCGGTGGGGCCACGCTCTTCGCCAAGAACAGCGACCGCCCGCCCCACGAGCGCCAGGCGGTCGAGCACCACCCGGCCCGGCGCGAGGACGTCACCCGCACCACCTACCTCACCCTGCCCGGCCACCCCGAGCCCACCTTCGCCGTCACCGGCAGCCGCCCGACCTGGATGTGGGGCATGGAGCACGGCGTCAACGAGGCCGGCGTGGCGGTGGGCAACGAGATGATCTTCACCGTCGACGACCCCCGCGGTGCGGCGCCGGCCCTCACCGGCATGGACCTGGTGCGCCTGGCCCTCGAGCGCGCCGCCAGCGCCGACCGCGGCGGTGGCCGTGCTCACCGCCCTGCTCGAGGAGCACGGGCAGGGCGGCTCCGGCCACGACCACGACGACGTGCCCTACTGGTCGTCGTTCCTCGTCGCCGACCCGACCACCGCCTGGGTCGTGGAGACGTCGGGCCGCACCTGGGCGGCCGAGGAGGTCGAGCGCACGCGGGCGATCTCCAACCGCACCACCATCCCCGCCTTCGACGCCGTGCACCGCACGGCACGGGAGGCCACCACCCCGTTCGTCGATCCCCGCTGGGAGGCCAGCCGCGGGGTCCTGGCCGCGGGCCCGGTGACCGAGGAGGGCCTCCGGGCCCACCTCCGATCCCACGCCGGGGGCGACGACGGCTGGACCGTGTGCATGCACGTCGAGGGGTTGGAGGCGACCACCGCCTCTCTCGTGGCCACCCTCCGCCCCGGCGAGGCCCCGCGGGCCCGGTTCCTCCTCGGCTCGCCCTGCCGGTCGGTCTACGTGCCCCTCCGGGTGGGCGAGCCGCTGGGCCAGGTCCCCGACGCGGCGCGCTTCGCCGCCCTCGACGACACCCACCGGTCCGCCCTCGACGACCTGGAGGCGGGCCTCGACGCGGCGGCCGCCGAGGGCCCCGGGCCGGGGTGGAACGCCGAGGCCTGGGCCCGCGTCACCACCGTGCTCGACGGGCTCGGGGTCTGACGGTGCGGATCGCCTTCGGCACCGACGAGCGGACCGACGTCACCGACGCCCTCAAGGCCCTCGTCGAGGAGGCCGGCCACGAGATGGTGGTCGCCGCCCGCGACGGCGACCCGTGGCCCGACGTGGGCCGGGCCGTGGGCGAGGCGGTCGCCTCGGGGGCGGCCGACCGGGGCGTGGTCTGCTGCTGGACCGGCACCGGCGTGGCCATGGCGGCCACCAAGGTGCCGGGGGTGCGGGCCGCGCTGTGCGGCGACGCGGAGACGGCGCGGGGGGCCCGGCGCTGGAACGACGCCAACGTGCTGGCCCTGGGGCTGCGGCTGACCTCCACGGTGGTGGCCGGTGAGGTGCTCGACGCCTTCCTGGCCACCGACCCAGACGAGGAGGAGGCGGCCACCATCGCCCGGGTGGAGCCCGGTGCGGAGGGCGGCGACGGGGCCCCGGGCGCCGGGTAGGTTGCGGGCATGCCCAAGTACGTCATGCTCTCGACGCTCGGACCCGACGGCTCGGCCCGGCTCCGCGACGACCCGCAGCGGCTGAAGGCGGTCAACCAGGAGCTGGAGGACATGGGCGTCACCGTGCTGGAGCAGTACGCCCTGCTCGGCCAGTTCGACTTCCTGAACATCATCGAGGCCCCCGACGAGCTCACCATGATGCGCGTGGCGACCTCCCTCGGTGCCCGGGGCACGCTCAAGACCCTGACCCTCACCGCCATCGACGTGGACACCTACATCGAGGGCATGGGCGAGGGCTTCGGCGGCTGATCCCCTCCTCGGGCTCCGGTCACACCCACCACATGGAGTTGCGGCGCTCGCGCCGCACGGCCGCCCGGGGCAGGGCCTTGGCCAGGACGGTGTCGTCGGAGGTGCGGCGCACCGCGTAGCCGTCGTCGGTGACGGCCTCGACCACGAAGCCCCGGTTCCAGTGGCCCTCGAAGCCGTCGCGCACCTCCACCTTGGTGCCGGGGGCCAGCTCCCGCGTCGCTCCCCGCTCCTCGGCCACGACGGCGGAGCCTACGCCTGCGCCTCGCGGCGCCGGCCGATCCGCCCCGCCCCACCGATGGCCAGGATGCTGCCGGCGGAGCCGATGGAGAGGATGGAGCCGGCCGAGCCGATCGACAGGATGGACCCGGCCGAGCCGATGGAGAGGATGCTCCCGGCGGAGCCGATCGACAGGATGCTCAGCACCGAGCCGACCGAGGCCACGCTGGCCGCCGAGCCGACGGCGCGGGCGCTGCCGACCGACCCCGACGAGCGGTGCGACGCCAGCGACGGGGAGGCGGCGGGGGTCGGGAGCCGGCCCGGGCGCGTGCGGAGGAGGGCCATGGGCGGACGGTAGCGTCGGGCCGTGCCCACCCGCTCGGCCCCCGTCCGGTCCCGCCCGCGGACCCGCCTGCGACCGGCGCTGCGGGGCAAGGCCCCCACACTGGCGGTGGAAAGGGAGCTGTGGGCCGAGGGCCACGACCTCGTGGTCGGCCTCGACGAGGTGGGCAAGGGGGCGTGGGCCGGGCCCCTCACCATCGGCGCCGTGGTGCTGCCCCCGGACCGCCGGGTGAACGGCGTGCGCGACTCCAAGGCCCTCACCGAGGCCGAGCGCGAGCGGCTCTACGGCAAGGTCGCGGGCTGGTGCCGGGCCTGGGCCGTGGGCCACGCCAGCCCCGCCGAGTGCGATGCCCTGGGCATGTCCGAGGCCCAGCGGGTGGCCGCCCGGCGCGCCCTCGACGCCCTGGGCGTGGTGCCCACCGCGGTGCTCCTCGACGGGCGCTGGGACTTCGTGGGCGCCGGCACCACCCGCCTCATCGTCAAGGGCGACGCCACCTGCCTGTCGATCTCGGCCGCCTCGGTGCTGGCCAAGGTCACCCGTGACCGCATCATGCGGGGCCTGGCCGACGACCACCCCGGCTTCGAGTTCGCGGCCAACAAGGGCTACCCGTGCCCCCGCCACAAGGTGGCCCTGCGAGGCCAGGGGCCCACGGCCGTGCACCGGCGCAGCTGGGCCTTCGTCGACGACCTGCCCTGGTCGACCGACGCCCGCGTGCGGGCGCGGGCCCGGCTCGAGGGGCGCGACCCGGACCAGCCCTCGCTCTTCGCCTGAGCCGGCGGACCCGCTCGTCGGGACGGCGGGCGCGCCGCTCAGCCCCAGCCCGGTGGGATCTGCGACTCCGGGGGGCGGGGGCCGCGCACGGGGCGACCGTGGCGGCGCGCATCGGCCCGCGCCTCGCGGTGCGACCGGGGGTGCACCACCCCGGGGGTGGGGGGGCGCGGCGTGGTCCACCACGGCGGGGGCTCCGGCGCCACCCCCTCCTCGGCCGGCGCGCCACCTGGGGCCCCGGGGGCGGCGTCGGCGTCGGCCGGGGTGACCGGCGGTGCGGACGGCGGGGCGTGGGGCGCGCCCGGGGGCGGCGGGCCGGGAGGCGGCGCGACGGGGACCCAACCCCCGGGAGGCGGCACCGGGGCACCGGGGCCGGGGGGCACGGCGCCCGGGAGCGGCCCGGGGTGGGCGACGGCGCCGGGGTGCGGTGCCCACGGTCCGCGCGGGGCACGGGGAGCGGTGCGGCGGCGGTGGCGCACGACCAGCAGGGCCACCACGCCGCCGGTGCCCACCACGACCACGCCGGCCAGCAGGACGCCGACGACGAGGCCGATGCTCAGCCGGCTGACGTCATCGGAGAGGTCGCCCTCGACCAGACCGGCCGGGCGGTCGCCGAAGCGCTCCTGGAGCTCCTCGGAGGTGAGCGTCCGGCTCTCCCCGTCGATGGTGATGCGGACGTCGTCGAAGCTGCGGGGGAACGTGGTCCAGACCACCTCCGCGGCCTGGTCCTGGGCCTCCTCGGTGCTGGTGCCGGCGGGGGAGTCGGCCGACACCGTGAGCGTCACCGGGTCCCCGGCGGCCACGTTGACGCCGACCTTGCTGAACCCGGCGTCCTCGAGGGCGCCGTCCAGGTCGGAGAAGGCCTGCACCGTGCCGCACGCGGCGAGCACCGCCACCAGGGCGGCCACCACCACGAGCAGGGCCGCGCCGCGGCGGCGCCTCGTCGTGCGGTCCCCTCGGGCGGGGAGCGGGTGGTCCACGGGTCCCCCAGGGTCGGGTGCGGGTCCCGAGCCTACGGGGCCGGCCCGGGCGGGCCCGGTCCGGGCCCGGGCGGGCCCGGACCCCACAGGTCCCGGGACCCGGTGGGCCCGCTCCGGTGCGGGGTCGGGCCCGGGGCGCTCCTAGGGTGCGGACGTGGCCCCGACCCCGTCCCGCAGCCGCGTGCCGGCCCTCGCCCTGGCCGGTTGGACGCTGCTGACCTGGACCACGCGGGTGCCGCTGTTCCTCACCGACGACAGCCTCGGCGCGGGGGAGAAGGTCGCGGCCACCCTGCCGGTGCTCGTCTTCGTCGGGCTGGGCCTGGCCACCGGCATCGCCGTGCTCCGCCGCCACGAGCGGGCGCCGGCCCTCGCCGCCGGCCTGGCCGGGTGGTCGTTGGCCTACTGGCTGGTCCGCCTGCCCCTGATCGTGGCCCACGACCACCCCGCCGCGTTCTACGTCGCCCACGCGGTGCTGGCCCTCGTGGCCGGCGCGCTGGCGATCTGGACCCTCGTCCGCCTGGCCGGCGACGGGGTCCTTCCCCGCCTCGGGCGCCTCCTCCCCTCCGGGCGCTGAGCCGCCGCCCCCCGCCCCTCGCCCGGCCGCCCGCCCGGTCGTCCGCCCGGCTCAGACCGACGCGGACCGCGGTCCGGTGAGGTCGACGTCGAGGGCCAGGGTGAGGCACCGGCAGGCGCCGCCGGCCTTCAGGAACTCGCCCACGTCGACCGCGACCGGGTCGAAGCCCCAGGCCTCCAGGCAGCGGCCGACCCGCGGCGGGACCTGCGGCATCAGCACGGTGGTCCCGACCACGACCGAGTTGGCGGTGAAGCCGAGGGCCTCCTCGTCGGTGAGCCAGAGGGGCTCGGGCACCAGGGACTCGACCACCCGGGTGCCGTAGCGGTCCCAGCCGAGCGGAGCGCACAGGGCGTGGCGGTCGTCGAGGGGGCAGAACGTGAGGTCCAGGTGGTAGAGCCGCTCGTCGACCAGCTCGAGGGGGCGGACCACGGCGCCGGTCAGGGCGCTCAGCGGGGTGGTGGCCGCAGCGTCGGAGCGGAACCGGTAGCCCGACACCAGCACCGGCGTGGCGCCCCGGGCGTCGGCCCCGAAGGGCAGGGCGTCGCCCGCGCCCTCGTGGTCGAGGTCCGGGGGCAGGCGCTCGACCGTCGCCCCCCGGCCCGCGAACCACGCCGCGAAGTGCTCGGTCTCGGGCTGGCGCTCTGGGTGGCGGAAGTGAGAGGGGACGAAGGTGGAACCCGAGACGACGCCGGCGTTGGCCGTGAACACCAGGTCGGGGACCGCCGGGTCGGGATCGATCTCGGCCACCTCGGCGCCCGCCGCCCGCAGCGCTGCGACCAGGCCCTCCCACTGCTCCAGGGCCCGCTCGGGATCGACGCTGACCTCGGCGTGCATCCAGGGGTTGATCTCGTAGAGCACCCCGAAGTGGGTGGGCCGGCAGCAGAGGAAGCTGCGCCCCCAGGTGAGGTCGCCGGCGGCCACGCGGGGATCAGGCCCCGAGCTCGTCGGCCAGCTGGGCCAGGAAGGGCCCCACGTCGGTCACGATCCCGTGGGCCTGGTGGCTGCCCCGGTCGCTGAGCTTGGTGACCACCGCCGGGTTGATGTCGATGCAGTAGGTGGCGACCGAGGCGGGCAGGACGTTGCCGGTGGCGATGGCGTGGAGGGTCGTGGCCAGCATCAGGGCCACGTCGACCCCATCGACCAGAGCGCGCATGCGGTCGGCCGCCGTGACCACGTCGGTCTCGGTGTCGGGCAGGGGCCCGTCGTCGCGCACCGACCCGCCCAGCACGAAGGGCACGCCGGCGGTGATGCAGGCGTGCATCACCCCGTCGGTGAGCCAGCCCGCCTCGACCGCAGCGGTGAGCGAGCCGTGGCGGCGGACCTCGTTGATGGCGCGGAGGTGGTTGCTGTGGCCGCCCTCGGTGCCCCGCCCGGAGGTGACCGAGATGCCGAGCGACGTGCCCAGCACCGAGGACTCGACGTCGTGGGTGGCGAAGCCGTTCCCGGCGAAGAGGACCTGCACCCACCCGCCCCGGACCAGACGGGCCACCGCCGGCCCGCCGCCGGTGTGGATGACCGCCGGGCCGCAGACGGCCAGGACCGAGCGGCCCTCCGCGCGGGCCTGGCGCATGCGGTCGGCGAGGGCCCGGCGCTGGGTGGCCTTGGGCTTCTCGGTCGAGACCACCGAGTCCATGAACTCGAAGCCGCCCCGCCCGCCGGGTGCCAGGGGGGTGCGCACCCGCACCCCCTCGGCCCCCACGACGACGTCGTCGCCGGCCCGGAGGCGGTGCAGGGGGGTGGTGGTCACGGTGGGGGTGCCGTCGGGCCCCGCGGGGCCCAGCACGAGCGTGCAGTCCATCTCGGCCCGGTCGGCGCGGTGCCACTGGCCGTCCCGGCGGACCTCGGTGACCAGGTTGGTGGTGGCGCAGAAGCCGGTGGGGGCCACCCCGTCGGCCGGCGCCGGCTCGGTGGCTGCGTCGGCGGCGGTGAGGGGGTTGGCCCCCTGGACCTGGAGCTGCTCGGCGAGGGCCGCGAGCGTCGCCTCGTCCGGCGCCGTCACCTCGAAGACGGCCCTGCTGGTGTCGGTCGGGGTGCGCCCGATGTGGACGTCGACCAGGTGGTAGTCGCTGCCCGACTCGAGCACCAGGTCGAGCACCTTGGGCAGGATGAGGGAGTCGACGATGTGGCCCTCGAGGGCGAAGGTCTCGACCGCGGGCATTGGACGAGTCTGACCCCTCAACGGATAGGTTGCCCGGCCATGGGTCAGCCGATCGTCGTCGTCGAGAAGCCCTCGGTGGCCAACCCCGGGATGGTCCGGTTCGAGACGAACCGGCCGCTCACCGGCATGAGCCACGAGCGCTACCGGGCCGGCACCGAGGTGCGCGGCGACCGGCCGCCCGACGAGATCGCCCGCCGGCTCTTCGGGCACGGCGGGGTCGAGGCCGTGCACGTCAACGGCAGCGTCGTCACCGTCGACCTGGCCAAGGGCCGCACCAGCGAGGGGCTCCGGGAGCTCATCGAGGGCCTGTTCATCCACTACCCGCCGGAGTCGGTCGAGGAGATGGAGGACGTGGTCGAGGACGCCGACCAGCCCACCTCCGAGGGGGAGCTGGTGGAACAGGAGCTGGCCGCCGAGGGTGCGGCCCCGGCGCCGGCCGAGACGCCGTCGCAGCCCGGTGGCGAGGCCGACGTGATCCCCGACGAGGAGCCGGGCGCCCCAGCCGAGGAGCCTGACGCCCCGGCCGAGGATCCTGACGCCGCGACGGAGGCCGCGCCGCCGGTCGCGGCGGCCGAGGACCCGGCGCCGGAGACCCCGGCCGCGCCCGAGACCACCGAGGGCTCCTCCTAGGCCCGTCGGCCAGCGAATCGACAGCGAATCGCCGACGGCCCCCAGGGTCGTCACTCCGCTGCGCTCGGTGGCCGGCGACGGCCAGCGAATCGACAGCGAATCGCTGTCCCAGGCGCGGGCAAGGCGCTGACCTGGGCCCTTGCCGGAGACGAACAGGTGTTCGATACTGGGCCGATGACGGCTGCTGCCCCGGCCCCGGACCCCGCCGGTCGCCCGGCGGTGCCCCTGGAGCTGCTGGGCCAGCAGGCCCGCCCCGTCACCCTGGCCGCCGAGCGCTCCCTCCCGGTCTGCGACGCCCTCGCCCCCCTCCTGCCCGACGGTGCCCTGCCCCGGGGCGTGTCGGTCGGGGTGAGCGGCCCCGGCGCCACCAGCCTGGCCCTGGGCCTGGTGGCGGCGGCCTCGGCCGCCGGCTCCTGGACGGTGGTGGTGGGGGCCCCGGAGCTGGGCCTGGTGGCCGCCTCCGAGGCGGGCCTGGAGCTGGCCCGCACCGTGGTGGTGGCGGCGCCGCCGCCCGAGCGGTGGTCCACCGTCGTGGCCGCCCTGGCCGAGGCGGTCGAGGTCGTCGTGGTGCGCCCCACCGGCCGGGTGCGCCCGGCCGACGTCCGCCGTCTGGGTGCCCACCTCCGGGCCCGCGGTGGGGTGCTGGTGCGCCTGCCCGGTCCCGGCTCCTGGCCCGAGGCCCCCGACATCGCCCTGCGCGCCTCGGACCCCGGCTGGCGGGGGGCGGTGGGCCCCGACCGCCTCGACGGGGCCGGCCGGCTCCGGGCCCGCCGCCTGGTGGTGGAGGCCACCGGGCGGCGCCGCTCCGCCCGGCCCCGGCGTCTGGAGCTCTGGCTGCCCGGTCCGGACGGTCGCCCCGCCCCGGTCCCGGCCTCGGCCCGGTCGGCCACCGCGGCCGCCCCGGGTGCCGAGGCGACCCCCACCCACCCTGGCCCCCGCCCCGCACCGGGGTGGGCTCGCGCCGGCTAGCCCCGTGGCCGAGGACCGCCCGGCCCGGGCCCTCGTGGTGCGGGTCCCCGACTGGCCCGTCCTGGCCGCCGGCCACGACCGGGCCGAGCCGGTGCTCGTCGTCCACGCCAACCGGGTGGTGGCCGCCTCGGCCGCGGCCCGGGCCGTCGGCGTCCGCACCGGCCTGCGTCGGCGGGAGGCCCAGCGCCGCTGCCCCGACGCCGTCCTGGTCGCGGCCGACCCGGCCCGCGACGCCCGGGTCTTCGAGCCGGTGGTGGCGGCCCTCGAGGAGGTCACGCCCCGGGTGGAGGTGACCCGACCGGGTGCGGCCGCCTTCGGCACCCTCGGCCCCTCCCGCTACCACGGGGGCGACGCCACCCTGGGGGCCCGGGTGGTCGAGGTCCTGGCCGCCGCCCTGCCCCGACCGGCCCCGGTCCGGGTGGGCGTGGCCGACGGCGCCTTCGCCGCCACCTGCGCCTCGCGCCCGGGGCCTCCGGGGCGGGCCCTCGGCCCCGGCGACGCGGTCGATCCGCCGGAGGGCGGGGACGATCCGGTGCGGGTCGTGGCCCCCGGGGCCACGCCGGCCTCCCTCGCCCCCTGGCCGGTGCGGGCCGCGGCTCGGCACCTGGGGTCGGTCGAGGCCGAGGCCACCGCCGAGGTCCTGGGCCGGCTCGGCCTCGGCACCCTCGGCGCCCTGGCCGACCTGCCCGCGACCGACGTCCTGGCCCGGTTCGGCACCGACGGCGCCCGGCTGCACCGCCTGGCCCGGGGCCTCGACCCCTGGCCGCTGGCCACCCGCCGCCCCGCCCCGGAGCTGGCCCTGACGACCGAGCTGGACCCCCCGGTCGAGCGGGTCGACGCCCTGGCCTTCCGGGCCGTCGCCCTGGCCGACGAGCTCCACGCCGGCCTGGCCCACGACGGGCGGGTGTGCCTGCGCCTGGCCATCGAGGTGGAGACCGAGCACGGTGAGCTGCGCCGTCGGTCCTGGCGCCACGAGGGGGGCCTCACCGCGGCGGCGGTGGCCGAGCGGGCCCGCTGGCAGCTCGACGGCTGGCTCAACGGCCCCGTCGGCGACCGGCCCACGGCCGGCATCACCCGGCTCCTGCTCGACCCCGAGGAGGTGGTGGCCGCCCGGGGCCGCCAGCTCGGCTTCTGGGGCGGCGAGACCCGCATCGACGAGGGGGCGGCCCGGGCCCTGGCCCGGGTGGCCGCCCTGCTCGGGACCGAGGCCGTCACCGTCCCCGAGCTGCGGGGCGGGCGGGGCCCGGGGGACCGGGTGGGCACGGTGCCTGCGGCCGCCGTCGACCTGACGGGGGAGCGCCGGGTCGCCCGCCCCGGCACCGAGGGGCCCTGGCCCGGGCACCTGCCCGCCCCGTCGCCGGCGCTGGTGTTCCCCGACCCGGCCGAGGTCGACCTGCGCGACGCGGACGACCGTCCCGTCGGGGTCGGGGGCCGGGGCCTCATCTCCGCTGCCCCGGCGCGCCTGGGCCGCCACCGGGTCGTGGGATGGGCGGGGCCGTGGCCGGCCGAGGAGCGGTGGTGGGACCCCGACCGGGCCCGCCGCCGGGCCCGGGTGCAGGTGGTGCTCGACGACGGCACCGCCCACCTGCTGGCCCTGGAGCACGGGACCTGGCACCTCGAGGGCACCTACGACTGAGGGCGGCCGCCGCCCACCGGACGGTCGGGCCGGCTCAGCGCCGGGCGATCACCTCGCCGTGGGGCACCAGGAACACGCCGTCGTCGGCCTCGGCCCACCGCCGGAGGGCGGCGGCCATGGCCTCGCGCTGCTCGGCGGTGGCCAGCCCGGCGGCCTCGGCCTGGTCGGCCAGGGCGGTGGCGGTGGTGCGCTCGGCCCACAGCCCGGCCCACCACGCCCGCTCCTCCGGTGTGGCGAAGCACCAGGCCGACGCGGTGGCGGTGACGTCGGTGAACCCGGCGGCCAGGGCCCAGCCCTTCAGGCGCGGCCCGGCATCGGGCTCGGCGTCGTTGCCCCGGGCCACCGCCCGGTACAGGGCCAGCCAGGCGTCCAGCTCGCGGTCGGGCGGCGACCACGAGAAGGCCGAGTAGTCGGCGTCGCGCACCGCGACCAGGCCGCCGGGACGGCACACCCGGCGCATCTCGACCAGGGCGGCCACCGGGTCCGACAGGTGCTGGAGCACCTGGTGGGCGTGGACCACGTCGAAGGAGGCGTCGTCGAGGGGCAGGGCGTACACGTCTCCCACGCGGACCTCGACGTGCCGCGTGGCCGGCGCAGGCCGCCGCCGCCCGCTCCACCACGTCGGCCGACCGGTCGAGGCCGACCACCCGCCCGGGGGCCACCCGGGCGGCCAGGTCGACGGTGATGGTGCCGGGGCCGCAGCCCACGTCGAGCACGTCGAGGCCCGGCCGCAGGTGGGGGACCAGGTGCGGTGCGGAGTTCTCGACGGTGCGCCAGGTGTGCGAGCGCAGCACGCTCTCGTGGTGGCCGTGGGTGTAGGTGTCGGCCGGCGGGGACGGGGTCCCGCCGCCGGCCGCCCCCGTGCCGCTCATGCCGGGGTGTTGGGCAGCGGCTCGTAGGTGCGGCAGGCCTGGCCCCGGAGGCTGGGGCAGTCGGGCAGGCCGGCGGGGACCTCGACGCCGTCGACCAGCGAGAGGGTGATCGACGAGGCGTGCTCGCCGCCCCGGCCCACGTCGCGCTGGTCGCCGGGGTCGCCGGTGGTGTCGAACTTCCACGTGCCCCGGTCGTGGCCGGGGGAGGAGATCACGACCCGTAGGCGGGTGCCGGCCCGGAAGGCCTGGGCGAACCCGGGGATGGCGATGTGGGCCTCGGTCCACTCGTCGGGCACGAGCGGCTCCCGGCTGTCGGCGTCCCACCGGTGCTCCACCTCGAGGTCGTCGCCCACCTCGCCGTCGAGGGCGCGGTGCGACAGGCGCAGCTGGCCGGACTGGACGTTGTCCTCGATGCCATCGGGGCGCACCGCGGTGATGGTCACCTGCACGTCGGCGTCCTCGGAGTCGGCCCGCACCCACAGGTCCACGTCGCCGGCGCCGGCGACCACCGTGTCGGTCTCGAAGGGCTCGGTCAGGTAGCTCAGGCCCTCGCCCTCGTCGGGCTGCTGCCAGTCGAAGTCCCAGGTCGGCTCGAGCAGGGGGTAGGAGCCGTCGTCCTCGGCGAAGAACGTGTCCTGACCGGCCTCGGGGTCGTTGGCGAAGGTGTCGGCCCCGTCGCCGTCGGGGGCATCGTCGACGAGGGTGCCGTCGTCGCCCAGGTACCAGGTGCGGTCGGTGGCGTCGGTCGGCGGCCAGGAGTCGAAGGTGGTCTCGAAGCGCGCCGTCGGCGAGCCCGGGACCTCGGCCCCCGCGCCGTTCTCGAACAGCACCCGCACCGGCGGCTCGGCCTCGTAGGCCTCGCGCACGCCGTCGAGGTCGTCGTCGGCGAAGTCGGCGAAGCGGTCCGGCTCGAAGGAGAGGTCGGGGACCTCGAAGAAGTCCTCGAAGAAGGTGGGGGCGGCGTCGCGGATGGGTGGGGAGAGGCGGGGCACCTGGTCGTGCACGTAGAGCTCGAGGAACTCGAACCAGCGGGTCAGGACCAGGGGGGTGTAGCCGTCGGGGTGGCGGCCGTTGAAGAGCGTGAAGCGGGTGAGCTCGGCCGAGTCGAAGTCGTCGAGCATCCGGGTGAACAGCGGTCCGGTCTGCTCGTCCTGCCACGCCCCGGTCAGGTACACGGGGACCTCGATGTCCTTCACCAGCAGGCCCAGGTCACGGGAGTCGGAGTCCGGCGGCCGGTCCTCCAGGGCCCGGGTGAACTCGCCGAAGTCCGGGTTCTGGCTGCGGATCTCGAGGTCGTCCTCGCAGGTGGTGTCACCCGAGTCGACCTGCTCGGACACCCAGTCGGTGCCGCCCGACTCGGACTGGTTGTTGCGCTCGGCCAGCCACTGCTCGGTGAAGCCCGAGTTGTAGATGCCGCCCGGCCACGCCATCTGCCAGGCGTCCTCGATCACCGAGAGGGGAGTGATGGCGGCCAGGCTGGGCGGCCGGGTGGACGCCACGTAGAGCTGGGTGATGCCCGAGTAGGACAGTCCCACCATGCCCACCTCGTTGTGGAGCACCCACGGCTGGCGGGCGATGGCCTCGACCACGTCGTAGCCGTCGGCCTGCTGGGCCGCGTTGAACACGTCGAACACGCCGCCCGAGCAGCCGGTGCCCCGCATGTTGACCCCGACGGTGGCGTAGCCGAACAGGCCGGCGATCATCGACCCCGGCTCGGTGGCGTCCGGGTTGGACGGCCCGTAGCCCGAGTACTCGATGACCGTCGGGTAGGGCCCGTCCTCGGCCGGACCCGGCAGGCGGACGTTGATGCTGAGCTGCACGCCGTCGCGCATGGTGACGTAGCCGAAGCCGTCACCGATCTCCTGGTCGTCGTAGAGGGACGCGTCGGGGTGGTCGTCGCGGGCGGTGACCTCGAAGGCCTCGCTCACCTCGACCGGGTCCGCGCTCTCGTCGCGGATCGTGTAGCGGCCGGGCTCGAGCTCCCGCCCGGCGCCGGACGAGAGGGTCTCCCCGCCGCCCGTCTCGAAGGTCAGGTACTCGTCGGGCACGTAGGCGAAGTGGGCCTGGCCCAGGTCGTCGGTGACGAGGGTGAGCAGCTTGGTGTCGTCCTCGCCGACCAGGGTCAGGTCGTGACCCGGCTCGGCGTCGGTGACGGTCGCGATCTCGACGCCGGGGTGCACGGCGAAGTCGGCCTCGACCGTCTCGACCGAGGTGTCGACCTTGGGACGCTCCGGGGTCGTGTCGTCGGCGGCACCCCCGTCGTCGTCGCTCGAGCAGCCGGCCGCCACCAGGCCGAGGGCCAGCAGCACGGCCAGCGCACCTCGGTGTCGGGCGCGGCGCGTGGTGGTCGACATGGACGGGTCCCCCTGGTGGCGTCGTGGACGGCGGCCGGTCGACACTAACGGTCGCCGGGGACGCGTCCGGTTCACCCGGCGTGCGGGTGACCGGGCAGGCACCGCCGGGGCGGGACCCGTGGGAGACTGCGGCGGTGACCGGGCCGGACCGGCGGGAGCTGCTGTCCCGCACCGAGCGCTGGTTCCTGCACAGGGGGCTGCCGCACCTGATCGAGGACTACCGGGCCCGGGAGGACGTGTTCACCCGGGGCGTCGGCGTCCTGACCCTCGTGGCCCTGGTGGAGGTGGTGAACGCGGTGCGCCTGGAGTGGCGTTGGTGGCAGAACGTGCTCGCCCTGGTGGGCGGGGCGGCGCTGCTCGTGGCCCTCTTCGTGGCCGTGAACGTGGCGCGGGGACGGCGCCCGACCCAGGCGCCCGACGACGTCGGCGCGGTGGAGCTGGGCCTGTTCGTCCTCCTGCCCGCCCTGGTGGCCCTGGCCTTCGGGCAGGTCGGCTCCGCCCTGCTGACCGCGGCGGGCAACGTGGTGCTGCTGCTGCTCGTGTACGTGGTCGCCGGCTACGGGCTCATCCCGATGACCCGGTGGGCGCTCGGCCAGACGGTGGGGGCGGTGGGGGCGGTCGGGGGCCTGGTGGGGAGGGCCCTGCCGCTGCTGTTCGCCCTGACCATCTTCCTGTTCGTCAACACCGAGGCGTGGCAGGTGGCCGCCGCGCTCCCGATCTCGCTGTTCGTCGCCACCGGCGGGCTGTTCGTCGTGGTCGGGCTGCTGTTCCTCATGACCCGCCTGCCGACCGAGGTGCGTCGGCTCGACGACGAGGTCGGCGACGGGGGCAGTGCCGCGGCCTGCCTCGACACGCCGCTGGAGGGCCAGGCCGAGGCGGTCGTGGCCGCCGGAGGGGACGTGGAGCGGCCCCTGGGTCGGCGTCAGCGGGTGAACGTCTACCTCGTGCTCCTCTTCGCCCAGGCCGTGCAGGTGGTGCTGGTCGCCCTGGCGGTGTTCGTGTTCTTCGTCGTGTTCGGGCTGGTCGCCGTCCGGCCGGTGGTGGTGGACGCCTGGCTGGGCGAGATCCCCTCCGAGGTGCTGGTGTCGGGCACCGTGCTGGGGCACCCGATCGAGCTGACGACCGCGCTGCTCCACGTGTCGGGGCTGATGGCCTTCGTGGCCGGGTTCTCGTTCACCGTCGCCATGGTCAGCGACGCGACCTACCGCGAGGAGTTCTTCGCCGACGTGGTCGCCGAGGTGCGCCAGGCCCTCGGGGTGCGGCGGGCCTACCTGGCGCTGCGGGAGGCGACGACCGCCACGTCGGCAGATGCCGCCGGCGGCGGGGTCGGGCCGGCCGCCCCGAGCTGAGCCAGCGCGGCGGCCGCGGCCCGTCGGCCGACCGGTCGACAGCCGAGGGTCTGCTGGCGGGCGACGACCCGGCGCTCGTCGCGCAGCTTGCGCAGCCCCTGGCGGACGAGGACCAGCCGGGGCTTGCGCCCCTCGCGCTGGTCGCGGGCCAGGCGGCGCCCGAAGGTGACCAGGGCGGGGACCCGCAGCAGCAGGGCGTCGGCGAGGATGCCCTCGTCCCGGCACCGGGCCACGGCCTCGGCCGCGAAGATGCCCTCGGCGACGACCGTGGTGGCCCCGCCGAGGTCCACCGTGCGGTGCCCGACGGCGCGGTCCTCGGCGAAGGAGTAGGTCGGGACCTCGACGGTGCCGGCGTGGCAGAGCTCCGAGAGGGCCTTGACCGCGGCCTCGCCGTCCCAGGAGCGGGGGTCCTCCCAGTCGACGCGCCCGGCGGTGCGGGGCATGGCCGGGTCGTCGCCGTCGCGGTAGAAGTCGTCGAGGGCGACCACCGGCAGGCCGCTGCGCTCGGCGAGGGACGTCTTGCCGCAGCCCGAGGGTCCGGCCAGCACCACCACCCGAGCCCGGAGCGCACCACCTGCCACGGGCGACCAGCCTCGCGCGCGGACGGGCCCGGCGCCCGGTCCGGGGGGCGGGTGCGCGCGGCCGTGCGGCTGAGGCGCCCCCGTGGCCCGTCGGTGGGCCCTCGCGGGGCCGGTGGGCTCCCGAGGCCTCCCGGCGCTCCGTCTGCTGGACGCGGCGATTCGCCGGCCCCGGCGGCGGGCGGGGCGAGGTGGCGGTCCGTGGGCGATTCGCTGGCGATTCGCCGTCCGACGACCGGCGGGGGCGGCGGGGAGGTCCGCACGGGCCAGACTCCGGAGGTGACCGCACCGACCACCGATGCACCCATCCGCATCGCGATCGTGGGCCTGGGGATCGGCCGGCTCCACGTCATCGCCTGTGCCGAGCTCAGGCACCGCTACCGGGTCGTGGCCGTCTGCGACGTCGACGGCGAGCGGTCCCGCGAGGTGGCGGGCTGGCTGCGCGACGTCCGCGCCCTCACCGACCTCGACGACGTGCTCGCCGCCGACGACGTCGACGTCGTGGACCTCTGCACGCCGCCGGCCCAGCACCGCGAGCAGGTCGAGCGCTGCCTGCGCGCCGGCAAGGACGTGATCTGCGAGAAGCCCCTGGTCGGCTCCGTGCGCGAGGTCGACGAGCTGGCCGAGCTGGAGGTCGAGACGGGGCGGTCGGTCATGCCCATCCTCCAGTACCGGTTCGGCCGGGGCATCCAGAAGGTCCGTGCCCTCGTGGACGCCGGCCTCACAGGGCGCCCCTACGTCGCCAACATCGACGTGGCCTGGCGGCGGGGCGAGGACTACTACGCCGCCCCGTGGCGGGGTCGGTGGGAGACCGAGCTCGGCGGCACGCTGCTGTCGCACGCCGTCCACGCCCTCGACATGGCCCTCTTCGTGCTCGGACCGCCGGTGGGGGTCTGGGCCCGGACGGCGACGCTCGTCAACGACGTGGAGGTGGAGGACTGCGCCGTGGTCACCCTGCGCTTCGCCGACGGTTCGCTGGCCACGCTGTCGGCCACGGTCGGCTCGGTGGCCGAGATCTCGCGGCACCGGTTCACCTTCGAGCACCTGACCGCCGAGTCCGGCACCGAGCCCTACACCAACGGGTCAGAGCCCTGGGAGATCACCGTCGCCGACGACGAGCACCGTGCCGCGGTCGCCGAGCTGGTGGCGGGGCGCACCGAGGACCCCGAGGACTACGTGGGCCAGCTCGACCGCTATGCCACCGCCCGGGCCGAGGGCGGCGCGCTCCCCGTCACCCTGGCCGACGCTCGCACGGCCCTGGAGGTGGTCACCGCCATGTACGTCTCCGCCCGCGAAGATCGCGAGGTGCACCTGCCCCTCGCCGCCGACGACCCCGCCCTCGACGGGTGGCGGCCATGAACCCCCCTGACGTCGGCGAGGTCACCGTCGAGGAGGGCGACGGCCAGATCACCGTGGGCGGGGCCTGGACCTACCACTGGGGGGCCCGTCGCCGCCCGTTCCTCCACCCGGTCACCACCCCGGCCGGCCACGTGTTGAGCCGCGACGCCCCCGACGACCACCCGTGGCACCACGGTCTGTGGTTCTGCATCAAGTTCGTCGACGGCGACAACTTCTGGGAGGAGATGGACCCCTACGGGGTGATCCGCCACCAGGGGCCGCCCCGTGTCGAGCGGATCCCTGGTGGTGCGGTGGCCGTCCGGGGTGAGCTCCACTGGATCCGACCCGACCGGGAGACCGTGGCCCTGGTCGAGCACCGGTCCCTCACCCACGTGCCGTTGGCCCCCGACGCCTATGCCATCGACCTCGACACCACCCTCGTGTCGGACCAGCCCTGCCACATCGACCGGACGCCCTTCACGACCTGGGGCGGCTACGGCGGCCTCACCCTCCGCGGCCCCGCCGACTGGTCCGACACCACCTTGATGCTCGACGACGGCTCGACCCACGACCGGATCCACGGCGTGACCTCGACCTGGTGCGACCTCACCGGCACGCCCCCCGCCGGCGGCCCCGACGACCGCGCCGGGGTCGCCCTGCTGGACCACCCCGGCAACCGCCGACACCCGGTGCCCTTCTACGGCAGCACCCGCGCCGAGACCTACGGCGACGAGGGTTGGTCGAACTTCTTCAACGCCGCCTTCCTCTGGCACGAGGGCATGGACCTCGACGCCGGCGAGGCGCTCCGCGTCCGCCACCGGGTGGTCGTCCACGACGGGACCTGGTCTCGCGACCGCCTCGCGGCGGCGTGGGCCGACCTGCTCGAAGGAGCCTGACGGCGGGGCCGGGGGCTCTGCCCCCGGCCGGCTCCGCAGCGAGTCCGTCGGCGGCCCCTCGTCCGCCACCCCGTCGTCCTGGTTGCCCTCGGGCGAGGTGCTCCCCGTCGCCGGGCCGGCGGGGCGCCCACCCGGGTCCTGGTCGCGGCCGTTCCCCTCCGGCCCGGAACCCGGGGGGTCGGCGTCGCGGGTCCGCAGCGGTGGGTCGCGGAGGGGGTCGACCACCGTCGTCGGATCGCCTTCGGGGGTCGGGTCCGACGGCCAGGCGCCCGGCAGCCTGAACCCCGGCGCCAGTCGGTAGACGCCCCTCCGGACCCGCTCGGCGCGGAGGGCGTCGTGCTCGTGGCCGAGGGCGTCGGCCAGGGCCTTCACCGGGTGGGGACCGGCGACCAGGTAGCCGTAGCGGTGCAGCCAGGCGTGGACCTCGACGAGGGCGAGCTCGCCGTGAGCGGCCAGGACGGCCAGGCAGGTCCGGCGCAGCGCGCTGCCGCCGAGGGGCTCGGCGTCCTCGGCCGCCGGGGGTAGGGGCGCGTGGTGCACCGCCGGGGGCCGGCGGCCCCGCTGCCACGGGATCGGGGGCCAGAGGGTGTCGCGGAGCTCCTCCAGCTCCCACAGCAGCTCGAGCCGCTCGGCGGCCCCGTCGACCATGGCCCGGTCGAGCACGTCGAGGCGGTGGAACAGCTCGTCGCGCTCGACCTGGAGCGCCAGGCGGGTCGCAGGGCGCAGCCCGGCCCGGCGACGGTTCGGGAAGAGGCGGGAGCCGCCCAGGGTCGGGGGGCGGCCTCGCGTCGACGCCTCCGACCACGGCGGGGGAGGGTCGGTGGGGGACGAGGGGGCGGAGGGTGTGCGCACGGGACGACCTCGGGCGGGCGGAGGGGACCAGCGGCGGTCGGTGACCGCATCCCACCACCACGAGGTGCCGTGACCCCATCCTGGCGAGGGGGTGTGACAGCAGCCCCCTCCCGGTGGTCGGTGGGACGGCGAATCGCCGTCGAATCGCCACCCCAGGACCGACCGTGAGGCGGTGGCGAGGCCGCGCCCTGCCGTCGTCGACCGGCGCGACCAGGGCCGACCCACCCCGGTGCCTCCAGGAGGGGTCGCGCCCGAGCACGCCGAACATGTGTTCGGTACAGTCACGATCCCCTATGGGCTTCAACAACCCGACCCAGCCCTGGTCCCAGATCGAGCGCACCCTCTCGGGTCGCGCCCCCACCACCGTGCACCGTGGCGTGCCCGCCGACGGCGGCGACAGCCCCGCATGGTCGTCACACCGCAGCGCCTACGAGCCGCCCGCCGACCTCACCGCCCGCCGGCGCCCCCGCCCGGGCGGTCCGGCCTACGCCGAGCTCCACTGCCGGTCCAACTTCAGCTTCCTCGAGGGCGCCTCCCACCCCGAGGAGCTGGTGGAGGAGGCCGCCCGCCTCGAGCTGGAGGCCCTCGCCCTCACCGACCGCGACGGGTTCTACGGCGTCGTCCGCCAGTCCGAGGCCGCCGCCGCGGTGGGCGTGCCCAGCGTGTTCGGGGCCGACGTGGGCCTGGTCGACCAGCCCGGCGCGGGTGACGCCCCGGGGCGGGTGGTGGTCCTGGCGCGGGGCCCGTCGGGCTATGCCCGCCTGGCCCGGGCCGTGAGCCAGGGCCAGATGGCGGGGGAGAAGGGCGCGCCCCGCCTCACCCTGGGGGGTCTGGCCGAGATCGGGGGCCGATCGACGGCGGGGGAGGGCGACTGGGTCGTGCTCACCGGCGGCGCCGACGGCATCGTCCCCGCCGCCCTCCTGGCCCACGGGCCGGCCGCCGCCCGCCGCCACCTCCAGCGCCTGGCGACCACCTTCGGGCCCGAGCACCTCCGGGTCGAGATCTGGGACCACGGCGACCCCATCGACGCGGCCCGCAACGACGCCCTGGTCGACATCGCCCTGCGCACCGGGGTGGAGGTCGTGGCCACCAACGACGTCCACTACGCCACCCCCGCCCGCCGCCGCCTGGCCTCGGCCCTGGCCGCGGTCCGCGAGCGCCGCGGCCTCGACGACCACGACCCCTGGGTGCCGGCCGGGGGTGGCGCCCACCTGCGCTCCGCAGCCGAGCAGGCCCGTCGCTTCAGCCGCTTCCCCGGCGCCGTGGAGGGCGCCGTGACCCTGGGTCGGGAGCTGGCCTTCGACCTCCGCCTCGTCGCCCCCGAGCTGCCCCCCTTCCCCTGCCCCCCCGACGAGCAGGGTCGGCCCCGCACCGAGATGGCCCACCTCCGGGCCCTGGTCGAGGAGGGGGCCACCCGCCGCTACGGCCCCCGTCCCGTGGGCGGGCTCCGCACCCGGGCCTGGGACCAGATCGACCACGAGCTCGACCTCATCGAGGCCCTCGGCTTCCCCGGCTACTTCCTGGTCGTCTGGGACATCGTCCGCTTCTGCAAGGAGCAGGACATCTACTGCCAGGGCCGGGGCTCGGCGGCCAACTCGGCGGTGTGCTTCGCCCTCGACATCACCGCTGCCGACGCGGTGGGGCTGGGCCTGCTCTTCGAGCGCTTCCTCTCCCCCGAGCGCGACGGGCCCCCGGACATCGACATCGACATCGAGTCGACCCGGCGCGAGGAGGTCATCCAGTACGTCTACGAGCGCCACGGCCGGCTCCACGCCGCCCAGGTGGCCAACGTCATCTGCTACCGGGGCCGGTCGGCCGTCCGGGACATGGCCCGGGCCCTCGGCTACGCCCCCGGCCAGCAGGACGCCTGGGCCAAGCAGGTCGACCGCTGGGCCGGGCTGGAGCCGACGGGGTCGGGCCAGGTCCGGGGCCCCGGCGGCACCCCCGCCGAGGTCGACATCCCCGAACCCGTCATCGAGCTGGCCCGCGAGGTCGCCGACGCGCCCCGCCACCTGGGGATCCACTCCGGCGGCATGGTCATCTGCGATCGCCCCGTCGTCGAGGTCTGCCCGGTGGAGTGGGCCCGCATGGCCGACCGCAGCGTCCTGCAGTGGGACAAGGACGACTGCGCCACCGCCGGCCTGGTGAAGTTCGACCTCCTCGGGCTGGGGATGCTCTCGGCGCTCCACCTGGCCCTCGACGCGGTGCGGGACTGGTCCGGTCGGCGCCTCGACATGGCCGAGCTGCCCCAGGACCCGGAGGTCTACGCCATGCTCTGCCGGGCCGACTCGGTGGGCGTGTTCCAGGTGGAGTCCCGCGCCCAGATGGCCACCCTTCCCCGGTTGAAGCCCCGACGGTTCTACGACCTGGTGGTCGAGGTGGCCCTGATCCGCCCGGGCCCGATCCAGGGCGGGTCGGTCCACCCCTACATCCGACGCCGCAACGGCCAGGAGGACGTCACCTACCCCCACCCCCTCTGCGAGCCGGCCCTGCGCAAGACCCTCGGCATCCCCCTCTTCCAGGAGCAGCTCATGCAGCTGGCCATCGACGTGGCCGGCTTCACCCCGGCCGAGTCCGACCAGCTCCGCCAGGCCATGGGGTCCAAGCGCAGCCAGCGCCGCATGGAGACGCTGCACCAGCGGTTCCGCCGGGGGGCGATGGCCCGGGGCGTCGACGACGAGGTGACCGAGCAGCTCTGGGAGAAGCTGGCCGCGTTCGCCAACTACGGCTTCCCCGAGAGCCACTCGGTCAGCTTCGCCTACCTCGTCTACGCCTCGTCGTGGCTCAAGCGCTACGAGCCCGCGGCCTTCTGCGCCGGGCTCCTGAACGCCCAGCCCATGGGCTTCTACTCGCCCCACTCCCTGGTGCGCGACGCCCGCCGCCACGGCGTCCCGGTGCGCAGCCCCGACGTCAACGCGTCCGAGGCGGGGGCCACCCTCGAGGTCGACGCCGTCGACCGGGCCGGGCCCCGCGCCCACCCGGGCGCCCCACCCGAGCAGTGGGGGGTGGGCGGCCCCGCGGTGCGCCTGGGCATCGGGTCGGTCCGGGGCATCGGCGACGAGCTGGCCGAGGCCATCGCAGCCGGTCGGCCCTACACCGACGCCGAGGACCTGGCCCGCCGGTCGGGGGCCGGCCTCCCCGCCCTCGAGGCCCTGGCCACCGCAGGGGCCCTCGACTGCTTCGGGCCCGACCGGCGCTCCGCCCTCTGGACCGTCGGGGCGGTGGCCCAGTCCCGGCCGGACCGGCTGGCCGGCGTCGTCACCGGGGCCGAGGCCCCCCACCTGCCGGGCATGAGCCCGGCCGAGGAGGCCTCGGCCGACCTGTGGGCCACCGGCATCAGCGCCGATGGCCACCCCACCCGCTTCATCCGGGCCGAGCTGGACCGCCTCGGCGTGGTCACCGCCACCGGGCTGGTCACCCACCCGGCCCCTGACCCCGACCACCCGCCCCACGTCCTGGTGGGTGGCGTCGTCACCCACCGCCAGCGACCGGCCACCGCCGGCGGCACGATCTTCGTGAACCTGGAGGACGAGACAGGCCTGGTCAACGTGGTCGTCTCCAAGGGCTGCTGGACCCGGAACCGCCGGGTGGCGGCCTCGGCCCCCGCCCTGCTGGTGCGGGGCCGCCTGGAGCGCTCCGAGGGGGTGGTGAACGTGCTGGCCGAGCAGATGTGGGCCCTCGACCTCGACGCCCCGGCCCGCAGCCGCGACTTCCGCTGACCCCGGCCGGTCGGGCCCCTGCCTCCCGCCGACCCCCTCCCATCGGCCACAGTGGTCCGACCCACGTCGAGAGGACCCCACCGTGCCCCGATCCCGCATCGCCGCCTGCGCCCTGGCCGCAGCCCTCCTCGTGGGCGTCGTCGCCTGCGGGGGCGACGACGACTCGGGGACGACCACCACCAGCACGTCGACCCTGCCCGACGCCCCGACCACCGCCGACGAGGCCGGCGGCTCGACCACCACCGCCGGCGGGGGCGACGAGGCCACCACGACCACCACCAGCCCCAACCTGCCGCCCAGCGACAGCCCGCTCGTCGACCAGCTCCTCGACCCCTCCGCGGTGGGGGAGGGCTTCGCCCCCGACGACACCCTGGGCGACGGCACCTTCGACGGCGACCTGTGCGAGGACGTCATCGTCGAGCCCAGCTGGGACGACCAGGCCGGCCAGGGCCTGACCGAGCCCGAGGAGGGGGGCGACCTCACGGCCTTCACCCAGGCCGTCCTCGAGTTCGCCGACGAGGCCGCGGCCGAGGCGTTCGTGGGCGAGGTGCGCGACGGCCAGACGACCTGCCTGGGGGGCGAGGCGTCCGACGTCGACGCCGGTGACCAGGCGTTCCTCATCTCGGTCAGCGACGAGGAGGGCTCGTCGGCGGCGGCCGTGGTCCGGATCGGCACCCGGGTCACCGCCCTCACCGCCCTGGGCCCCACCGATCCCGGGCCCCTGGACGAGGACCTGGTGCAGCAGGCCGCCGCCGCCATCGGTGGCTGACGAGCCCGACGACCGGCCGGCCGTCGGGGTCGGTCCCCACCCGGAGCCCTGGCCCGACGACGACCGGCTCGACCCCGAGCTCCTGGCGGCCGGCGATCGCCGGAACGTGGTCGACGAGTACCGCTACTGGCGGCTCGAGGCCATCGTCGCCGACCTCGACCGTCGCCGGCACCCCTTCCACGTGGCCGTCGAGAACTGGCACCACGACCCCAACATCGGTTCGGTCGTGCGCAGCGCCAACGCCTTCCTGGCCGCCGAGGTGCACATCGTCGGCCGCCGCCGCTGGAACCGCCGGGGCGCCATGGTGACCGACCGGTACCAGCACGTCCGCCACCACCCCGACCTCGAGGACCTGGGGCGCTGGGCCGACGGGGTCGGGCTGCCCGTCGTCGGCATCGACAACCTGCCGGGCGCCCGGTCCCTGGAGGACGACGGGCTGCCCCGGGCCTGCGTGCTGCTCTTCGGCCAAGAGGGTCCCGGCCTGTCCGGGTCGGCGCAGGACCTGTGCGCCGAGGTGCGCTCCATCGCCCAGTACGGCTCCACCCGGTCCCTCAACGCCGGCGTCGCCGCCGGGATCGCCATGCACGCGTGGGTCCGGGAGCACGCCGTCGGTTGAGCCCGGTGACGGTCAGCGAATCGCCGGCGAATCGCTCGACGTGGCTCAGCGAATCGCCAGCGAATCGCCCTCGGACGGGCTGCCGGGAGGGGGAGGGCGGCGGACGAGGCGGGCCCCGGCCCGCACCGCCAGCCAGAGGGCGCCGGCGGCCACCGCCGTCGCCGCCCCGCCCGCCAGGGCCGACAGCACCGTCACCCGGGGGCACCGCGCCGGCTCGGACTCCCACTCCGCCAGGTCCACGTCCTGGCCGGCGACCCGCAGCGTCCCCTCCACGACCTCGTCGGGCACGACCCGGGGCCCGCCCCACGACTCGCCGTCGGTGCCCTCGGTCAGCACCCGTACCTCCTGGCCGCCGAAGGCCCGTCCACGCGCGTCGGCGACCACGTAGCCGGGCACCTCGGCCACCACCGGCACCCGCCGATCCGCGGTGGCCGTCGAGGTCGACCGGGCCGACCAGACCGGGTCGTCCGGCGCCCGGGGATCGACCAGGTCCACCCGCGCCAGGTCCCCGCCGCCGCAGTCCTTGGCCCGGACCTCGAGGACGCCGTCGACGCGGGTCACCCCCACCGACGCGGCCGGGCCCCCGCACCCCGCCACCAGCACGGCCCCGGCCACCCCGACGGCACCGAGCACGGCCCAGAGCGCGCCCCCGGGCCTCCCTGGCCGCCCGCCACGGCTGCCGTGGCGCGCCGGTCGTTCACTAGGTTCGGGCCCGTGATCGCCGTCTCGCCGCCCGCCCACCCCCGGAGTTCTAGCCGTGGCTGCTGAGAAGGACGCGGCCAAGCGCCGCCGCCAGGCCCGCAACCGCCAGGAGCGGGTCAAGCGCCAGACCAGGGTGGAGGCGGCGGGGCGCACCACCTCGAGCCGCCCGGCCCGCACCTCCGAGGCGGTCGCGGCCAAGGGGAAGCGGTCCTCCGGGACCCGGAGCGGGGCGACCAAGGGCTCCACCGCGACCGGGAGCGGCACCGCCCGCCAGGGCGCGGGCGGGTCGACGCCGGCCGCCGGAGGTGGGCTCCTGGGCAAGCTGTTCCCCCCTCGCCCGGCACCGAGCGAGGCCAAGGGCGAGGGCGGCCGGCCCTCCCGGGCCCAGCCCTCCCAGTCGGTGGTGGTCGACGTCGAGGAGGCCGAGGGCCTCCGCGGCTGGATGACCACCCGCATGGCCCAGCCCGGCGGACGACCGGCCATGCTCGCCCTCTTCGTCGCCATCGCCAGCGCCGTCACCCTCCTCGCCCTGCCCGTGATCCCGCGCTTCGCCTTCCAGTACTACGGCGAGACCATCGTGACGACCTCGGCCGAGCGCTCCGGCGCCAGCCAGGCCGAGGTCACCTCGATGGTCGACCAGTTCAACGACGGTGACACCATCGGCGCGGGCACCTCCCGCCTGGCCGACGTGGCCCCCATCGCCTACGCCCTGGTGTTCTCGCTGATCCCGATCGTCATCTGCGCCCTCGCCGTCTCCTCTCTGACCAAGCCCACACGCAGTCGCACCCTGCTCATCTCCGCCCTGGCCGCAGCCATGTACGTGTTCTTCTCCCAGGGCATCGGCACCTTCTTCATCCTCGGCGTGCTGGCCCTCGGCTTCGGCGCCTACAAGTCCCGAAAGGCCGACCAGCTGGCCGCGGCCGAGGACGGCTGAGGAGCCCTCCGCGCGGGAGTTCGGGGGTTGACGGTCCGGCCCCGCGGGCGCACAGTGACCTCAGTCACCGACCGGCGATGGTGCAGTCGCCGGTCGTCCTTGACAACCGATGGGTGGAGATCACACCCCGTGCCGATCGAGGGACCGCCGGATGCGTTCGGAGCGCGCCGTCGTCGGAGAGGAGACGACCTGCCGGGACCGCCGGCCCCCCTCCCACGACGCCGCCTCAGAGACCACCGGGCCCTTCCACACCGACGGGCGGGACCCCGTGACGACACCTGCCGACGCCGCGACCCCGGGACCGACACCCCGGGGTCGTGTCGCGCGCACGGCCCCGACGCCGGGGACGGGCGCCGCGCCCTCAGCGGCCGCCCAGCTCCGGCGGGGGCGGGAGGTCGGGGGCACCGGCGACCGGAGGCGGAGGCAGCTCGTCGGCCAGGCGCTCGGCCTCGGCCACCACGGCGGCCTGCTGCTCCTCGCGCTCGGCCGCCTTGGCCGCGATCTCGGCGCGGTGCGTCTCGCGCCGGGCGGCCCGCTCGCCCCGGGTGGAGGCGGCCCGCTCGGCCCGGGCCTGGCGGGCCCCGTCGCTCGTCGTCGGAGGTGATGCCCGCGACCATCTCCCCGATGGCGCTGACGGAGCCGGCCAGGCCGGTGAGCTCGGCGGGCATGAAGATCTTGGTGGCCTGGCCGTCGGCCATCCTCTCGAGGGCCTCGAAGTACTTGATGGCCAGCAGATCGGTGGACGGGTCGCCCTCGTGGATGGCGCCGTAGATCTCGCGGATGGCCTCGGCCTCGCCGTCGGCGACGGTGAGCTGGCGGTAGCGCTCGGCGTCGGCCCGGGCGCGGGTCGCCTCGGCCTCGCCCTGGGCCTGGAGGATCTGGCGCTGCTTGACCGCCTCGGCGGCCAGGATGGCCGAGGCCTTCTCGCCCTCGGCGGTGGTGACCGCGGCCGACCGGCGGCCGTCGGCCTCGAGCACGACGGCCCGACGGGTGCGCTCGGCCTTCATCTGCTCGTGCATGGAGTGCATGACGTCGGGAGGCGGGTCGATGCGCTGGATCTCGACCCGGACCACCCGCACGCCCCACTTGTCGGTGGCGTCGTCGAGGATCTCCCGCAGGTCGACGTTGATCTTCTCGCGGCTGGTCAGGGCGTCGTCGAGCTGCATGTCGCCGATGACGTTGCGCAGGTTGGTCTGGGCCAGCTTGGTGACGGCCAGGAGGAAGTTGGCCACGTTGTAGATCAGCCGCTGGGGGTCGGTGGGCTCGTAGTAGATGACGGCGTCGACCGAGACGACCACGTTGTCGGAGGTGATGACCTCCTGCGGCGGCACGTCGACCACCTGCTCGCGCATGTCGACGGTCTTCATGGTCTGGATGAAGGGGATGAGCAGGCGCAGCCCCGGGTCGAGCGTGGCCTGGTACTTGCCCAGCTGCTCCTTCACGCCGCGCTGGTAGGGCCGGACGATCCGGACCCCCGACACGATGTAGATGAACAGCAGGATCGCCAGGAGCACGAGCAGGGCGAGCAGGGCGGTCGTCACGAGGATCTCCTCATCAGGGGGCGGGGGGGTCCGACGGCGGGTCGAGCACGGGGGGCGACGCGGGGAGCCCGGGCGGGCGGTAGCCGGTTCCGGGGGAGCGCGGGGCCACGATCAGGCGGGTGCCCCGGACCTCGAGGACCGTGACCTGGGTGCCCACGGCCACCGCGTCGTCGCCCTCGGACTCGGCCCGCCACTCCTCCCGGTCGACGCGGACCATGCCCACGCCCTCACCCGCGATGGCCCGGGTCACCACGGCGGGGTGGCCGGTGAGGCGGGTGGCGCCGACGGGGTGGTTGGGGGCGTTCTCGTCCATGCGCCTGGCCAGGGGGCGGAGGCCGGCGAAGGCCACGCCGGAGACGACGACGAAGGCCGCCCACTGGGCGACGATGGGGGCTCCGACGAAGGCCAGGGCGGTGGCCACGGCGGCGCCGACGGCGAACGGGGCCAGGAAGAACGACCCGGCGACCAGCATCTCGCCCCCGGCGAAGACCCCGGTCGCCACCAGCCAGATCCATCGCCAGATGTCGGGATCGTCCATGTGACCTCCGACCCCAACCTAACCGGAAGGCCGGGCCGACCCTCTAGGTTTGACCGGACCATGGCCTCTGCACCCCGCTGCCTGCTGAGCGTCCACGCCCACCCCGACGACGAGTCGTCCAAGGGGGCGGGGACGGTCCACCGCTACCACGAGGAGGGCGTGCGCACCGTCCTCGTGTGCTGCACCGGCGGCGAGGCGGGCGACATCCTGAACCCGGCCATGGACACCCCCGAGGTGCGCGAGCGCCTCCCCGAGGTGCGCATCGAGGAGCTCTCGCGGGCCGCCGGGGTCATCGGCTTCGACGAGGTCGTGATGCTCGGCTACCGCGACTCGGGGATGCCCGACACCCCCGAGAACGCCGATCCCCGCTGCTTCGCCCGGGCCCCGCTGGAGGAGGCCGTCGGCCGCTTGGTCGAGGTCATCCGGCGCGAGCGCCCCCAGGTGGTGCTGAGCTACCCCGACGACCAGAAGGGCTACCCCCACCCCGACCACCTCCGGGTCCACGAGGTCACCGAGGTGGCCGTCCCCGCCGCCGCCGACCCCGACCAGTACCCGGAGGCGGGACCGGCCTGGACCGTCGACAAGGTGTACTGGTCGGTCTGGTCCCGCAAGCGCATGGTGGCCACCCACGAGGCCTTCCTCGCCCACGACCTCGAGTCGCCCTTCGACGACAAGTGGTTCTCGCGCCCCTCCCAGGACCACCGGATCACCACCAGCATCGACACCAGCGGGCGGCACCAGATCCGGACCGAGGCCCTGCGGGCCCACGCCACCCAGGTCGACCCCACGTCCCCGTTCTGGTTCGGCCTGCCCGACGACGTCGCCGCCACCATCCACCCCTACGACGACTACATCCTGGCCGCGTCGACCGTCGAGGTGCCGGTGCCCGAGTCCGACCTCTTCGCCGGGCTGGACTGAGCACCCGGCACCGCCGGGGACGCCTCGGTAGGGTGCCGCGGACACCACGAGGAGGTGGCCGGCATGGCCAAGTACCTGACCCAGGAGTGGCTCGACCTGCAGCGCGAGCTGGCCCAGGACTTCCCGGAGCGCCCGGGGGCCACGGCCCGCATGCAGTACGTGGTCACCGGCGCCCCTGACGGCGACGTGAGCTACGTGACCGTCATCGACGACGGGAAGATGGTGGAGAACCGCCTCGGCACCGACGCCGCCGCCGAGTTCACCCTGGCCAGCACCTACGACGACTCGGTGAAGATCCTGAACGGCGAGCTCGACGCCAACGCCGCCTTCATGCAGGGCCGCATCAAGGTCACCGGCAACATGGGCAAGCTGATGTCGCTCATGCCCCTCACCCAGAGCCCCGAGTACAAGGCCATCCAGGCCCAGGTGGCCGACCAGACCGAGCTGTAGACCCCCGGGTCGTGCCCCGGGGCCGGGTTCAGCCGGCGCGCTGGAGGTCGCGCAGCGGCCGGTACCCGACGAGGGCGGCGCCGGCGTCCTCGAGAGCCGCCCGCAGCCCGCCGTCGTCGCACACCAGGGCCAGGTCGTCGACCCGGGCCTCCCAGTCGGGGGCGAAGGCCCGCAGCTCCGGGCTGTCGACCGCGGGGTGCACGTACATCTCGGTGACCCCGGGCTGGAGGGTGCGCACCGCCTCCTCGATGGGGCGGCGGCTGCCCACCCCGCCCACGTAGACGAAGTGGTCGGGGAAGACCACGCCCTCCTCGGCGGCCAGCGAGCGGAACGGGAAGCCGATGAGGCTCTCGGTCGACGCCCCCGACAGCCGCAGCGGGAGCCCGAACTCCAGGGCCAGGTCGAGGTAGATGTCGAAGAACTCGGCCTTGAGCTGGAGGGTGCCCATGTGGCTGTCGAGGTGGGTGGCGTCGAAGCCCCACAGGATCGCCCGCTCGACCTGGGCCCGGAGCTCGCGCCGCACCTCGTCGAGGTCGGCGTGGTCCCAAGCGTCGGCGACGGTGCGGGGGAACCCGCCGTCGCCGTCGAGCAGGGAGGGGGCGTGGGTGATGGGCCCCCAGCGGTAGAGGTCGTACTCGGCGTTGAGGGTGAGGTGCACCCCGACGTCCTCACCCCGGTGGGCGGCGGCCGCGGCGCGCGACCACGGTGCCGGCACCATGAGCGTCGCCGTGGTGGCCAACCCGTCGCGCAGGGACCGGTACACGCCCTCGTTGACGGCCTGGCACGCCCCGAGGTCGTCGCAGTTGAGGATGACGACCCGGTCGTCGGGTCGGTACCCCAGGCGCTCGGCGAGCTCGGTCACGGGGGGTGACGCTACCGGGGTGGCGGCCCGGTGCAGCGTGCCCCACAGGCCCCGGCCCGCGGCCCGCGCCTCGCGCTCCGCCCCGGCCAGCTCGACCCGGTGGGCGTCGTTGGGGGCGATGGAGAGGGTGCGGGCGAAGCCGTCGGCCACCAGGGCCTGGTTCACGAACAGGTCGTCCGCGGTGCGGACCACGTAGGCGAGGAGGCGGTCGTAGCGGTCGCGCAGCTCGACGTCGCGGGTGAGGCGCACCTCGGTGCCCTCGGGGAGCAGGGCCTTGGTGCGGGCCGACGCCTCGGGCCCGTAGCAGTCCACGGGCGCGCCCGGCTTCACCGTCTCGGGGGTGTCGATGCCCAGCAGGCGGACCGTCTCGGTGCGGCGGCCCAGGGCGACCTCGACGGTGTCGCCGTCGACCACGTGGGTGACCGTCGCGGTGCCCGGGGGCCCGGCGCGGCCGGCGGCGGTGCAGCCGGCGACCACGACGATGCCGAGGGCCAGGACGAGGGGGCGGGTGCGGAGCGGCACGGGGGGACCTCCGGTCGGCGGGGGGCCGGCGACCAGGGGTCGCGATCCGGAGGCGGGTCCGTGCCCGTGATCCTACGAGGGGGGTGTGACGGCGCCCCCCGGCGGGTCAGGCGATGCGCTCGATGAGGGTGCCGGTGCCGAGGCCGCCGCCGCAGCACATCGACACCAGGGCGTAGCGGCCGTCGGTGCGCTCCAGCTCGTGGAGGGCCTTGGTGAGCAGCACCGCGCCGGTGCCGCCGAGGGGGTGGCCCAGGGCGATGGCCCCCCCGTTGGGGTTGACCCGGTCCGGGTCGACACCCAGCTCCTTCTGCCAGGCCAGCACGACCGAGGCGAAGGCCTCGTTGACCTCGAACACGTCGATCTCGTCGACGCCCACGCCGGTGCGCTCCACCAGCCGCCGGGTGGCGTCGATGGGGCCGGTGAGCATGAGGACGGGATCGACGCCCACCAGGCAGGTGTCCACGACGCGGGCCCGGGCCCGCAGCCCCAGGGCCTCGGCCCGCTCCGGCGTGGCCAGGAGCAGGGCGGCGGCGCCGTCGCTGATCTGCGACGACGACCCGGCGGTGTGGACGCCGTCCTCGCGGGCCACGGGCTTGAGCTTGGCCAGGGACTCCAGGCTGGACTCCCGCAGGCCCTCGTCGCGCTCGACGTGGTGGGTGGAGTCGAGGACCGTGCCCTCCTCGTCGACGTCGGGGGCGTCGACCGCCACCACCTGGGTGTCGAAGCGGCCCTCGGCCCAGGCCCGGGCGGCCCGCTGCTGGGAGCGCAGCCCGAAGGCGTCGGCGTCGTCGCGGGTGATGCCCCAGCGCTCGGCGATGCGCTCGGCCCCCTCGAACTGCGAGGTGAACTCGTGCTGGCCGAAGTAGGTCTTGGGGATGGGCACGCCCAGGCCCAGCTTCTTCGAGGAGTTGGCCCCGATGGGGACGCGGCTCATGAGCTCGACGCCGCAGGCCACGGCCACGTCGGCCACGCCCGCGCCCACCAGCGAGGTGGCCAGGTTGGTGGCCTGCTGGGACGAGCCGCACTGGGTGTCGACGGTGGTGGCCGCCGTCTCCAGCGGCAGCCCGGCGGCCAGCCAGGCCGTGCGGGCCACGTTGAACGACTGCTCGCCCACCTGGCTGACGCAGCCACCCACGACCTGCTCGACCGCAGCCGGGTCGGCCCCGGCGCGGGCGAGCACCTCGGTCTGCACCGTGCCGAGCAGGTCGGCGGGGTGGACGGTGGACAGGGAGCCGTTGCGGCGCCCCACGGGGGTGCGCACGGCCTCGACGATCACGACCTCGGTCATGGCCCGGAGCCTACGGGGGCCACCGGGGGTCCGGCGCAGGGCGTCAGCCCCGGTGGGGGAGGAGGCGGCCCTCGTCGTCGAGGTGGAAGGCCAGGCCGTCGAGGTCGGCTGCGGGCCGGCCCACCGTGGCCTCCGGCTGGGCCGGGGTCCCCACCAGGACCCAGCCCAGCAGCTCGTCGTCGGGCTCCAGGTCGAACATGTCGACGAGCAGCGGCCCGGAGCGGAACGGCACGCTCTTCCACATGGCCCCGAAGCCGAGGGCGTGGGCGGCCAGCACCAGGCCGAAGCCGGTGCACGCGGCCGAGGCGACCTGCTCCCAGCGCTCGACCTTGGCCGGGCGGGGGGTGGCCACCACGGCCACGAGGGTGGGGGCCACGAAGGCCTTGGACCGCAGCTTCTCCCGGCGGGCGGCGGGGAGGTCCGGGTCCTGGGCCCGGCCGCCGTCCTCGAGGGCGTCGGCGAAGCGCTCGCGGGCGTCGCCGTCCACGACGACGAAGCGCCAGGGGCGGAGCCGGCCGTGGTCCGGGGCCGTGGCCGCGGCCTGGAGCAGGAGGTCGAGCTCGGTCGCGTCGGGCCCGGGGGCGACGAGGGCCGCGGTGCTGCGACGATCGAGGAGGGTGCCGAGGACCTCGACACCGCCAGGGGGGACAGGGCTCATGGCCGGCTCCGGGGGGTGTGTGAGGGGAGCCTAACGGCGGGGCCTGCGGCTCCCGCCCGGAGCCGGTCAGGCCGCGGTGCGGTGGTGGGCGTCGGCGTCCAGGCGGGCCTGGGCCCGAGCCAGGGCGGCGCGGGCCTTGGCCAGGCCCCGACGGCCGCTCTCGATGGTGGCGGCGTCGAGGCGCCAGTCGTCGTCGGCCGACGGGGTGGGGATGAGGTCGAGCTGTCGTGCCATGTCCTCAGTATGCGGAGGGGGTGTGACAGCGAGACGAGGCCCTGGTCAGAGGGGGTCAGGGGGGGCCTCAGACGGGGGCGCCGGGGGCCACGAGGGGCCAGGGGCAGCTGCGCTCCACCACGGCGGCCAGGTCGAGGAGGAGGGCGTCCTCGTGGTGGCGCCCGATGACCTGCATCCCGACGGGCAGGCCGTCGAGGGGCTCGACGGGGATGGAGATGGCGGGGTTGCCCGAGATGTTGGCCGGGATGGTGAGGGCGCCGTTGTTGCCCAGCTCCACCTTCTGGCCCGCCACACGGGTGTTGGTGCTGATGTGGGCGGGGAAGGCGACGTCGGGGTTGGTGGCGCAGATCACCAGGTCGACCTGGTCGAAGATGTCGGCCATGGCCTCGTTGGCCATGGTGCGGGCCGCCTCGCCCCGGGCGTTGACCTCGAGGTCGACGGTGCCGTCGGCCATCTCCAGCCCGAAGGCGATCTCCTGGGTGAGCTCCTCCTTGCACTCGGGCCACAGGTCGCCCAGCTCCATGCGGAGGCCCACCATGTTGGCCAGGGCCCACGCCAGGTCGAGCGGCGGGAGCGTGATGGCCACGTCGACCACGGTGAGCCCGGCGTCGCGGACCAGGGCCTCGGCCGCGGTCAGCACCCGCTCCTGGACCCCGTCGGCGACCACCGCGGCGCCCAGGGTGGGGGCGACCGCGACCCGCAGGCCCTTCAGGTCGTGGGTGCCGAGGTCGCGCTCCCAGCCCTCGACCCGGGGCAGCGAGTAGGGGTCGCGGGCGTCGAAGCCGGTGGTGACGTCGTACCAGCGGGCCACGTCGCGCACCGAGCGGGCCTGGCAGCCGGCGACCACGGTCATGGGGTGGATGAGCGTGCGCGGGCCCCGGGGGATGCGACCCGCGGTGCCCTTCATGCCGACCAGGCCGTTGAACCCGGCCGGGATGCGGATGGACCCCCCGCCGTCGCCCCCGCTGGCGATGGAGACGAGGCCGCCGGCCACCGCGGCCGACGAGCCCCCCGAGGACCCGCCGGCCGTCCTCCCGTGCTCCCAGGGGTTGTGGGTGATGCCGTTGGCCTTGGTGACCGACACGTTGAGCCCGCCGAACTCGCTGGCCGTGGTCTGGCCCACGAGGGTGGCGCCACCGGCGCGGCGGAGGCGCTCGACCATGGTGGTGGTGTGGGTGGCGACGCGGTCGGCGAACACCAGCGACGCCTCGGTGTGGGGCCACCCCTCCACCTCCTGGAGCTGCTTGATGCCGACCGGGACCCCCCCGAACGGCAGTGACGTGTCGGCCGTGGCGGCCGCCGCCCGCGCCCCCTCCTCGTCGACGTGGCAGAAGGCGTCGAGGGTGGACCCCTCGATGGCGGCGAGGGTGGCCTCCAGCTCCTCGGTGGGGGTTCGCTCGCCGGCGCGGAACGCCTCCACCAGCGAGCACGCGTCTCCGGACCAGGGGGCATCGACCATGGACAGAGTGTGCCAGGCACACTCCGTCCACCTGGTCCGGTCAGGTGGCGGGGACCTGGATGCGCAGGCGGGAGGGGCTGATGGGCTCGAGCAGGTCGCGCACCACCGCCTGGTGGGCGGGGTGGGCGATGTAGGTGGCCAGGTCCTCGGGTGAGGCGAAGCGGGCCACGATGGCCACCTCGGCGTTGCCCTCGGCCAGGCCCAGGTCGCGGCCCACCTGGTACTCGCCGATCTCGGGGATCTCGGCCGGCAGGGCGCGCAGCCCGTCGACGAGGGCCTCCACCCGCTCCTCGGCGGTCCCCTCGGCGATGGTCACCAGGACGACGTGGGTCAGCACCGCGCCGACGGTAGCGGTCCGGACGGCGCCGCCCCCGGGGGGATCCGCTACTGGAGGCCGCGGCTGGCGCCACCGTCGACCGGGATGGCCGCGCCGGTCACGAAGCGGGCCGCGTCCGAGCACAGGAAGGCCACCACCCGGCCGAAGTCCTCGGCCCGGCCCACGGCCCGCACCGGCACGTTCTCGGCCACCGCCGCGGCCGCGTCCTCGGTGTCGCCGTAGAGCTGGCGGAACCGCTCGGTGGCGTGGATGCCGGGCTGGACGGAGTTGACGGTGACGCCCTGGGGGGCGACCTCGAGGGCGAGGGTCTTCAAGAAGCCGGTGACGCCGGCCCGGGCCGTGTTGGACAGGATCAGGGTGGGGATGGGCTGGCGCACCGACGCCGAGGTGATGGCGACCACGCGTCCCCAACCCCGGTCGGCCATGGCCGGCACCGCGGCCTGGCACATGGCCACCGTGGAGAGCAGGTTGAGCTGGAGGGCGGGCATGTAGGCCTCCAGCGGGGTGGAGGCGAAGGTGCCCGACGGGGGGCCGCCGGCGTTGGGCACCAGGACGTCGATGCGGCCCAGGGCGTCCTCGGCGTCGTCGACGAACGCGGTCGCCCCCTCGGGGGTCGACACGTCGGCCACCAGGGGCACCGCGTCGGCCCCCAGGCCGGCCGCGGCCCGCTCCACGCGGGCCCGGTCGCGCCCGCAGACGGCCACCGCCACCCCCTCGGCCGCGAGGGCCCGGGCCACCCCCAGGCCGAGGCCCCCCGAGCCCCCCGCCACCGCTGCCGTACGCCCTTCCAGCCCCAGGTCCATGGCGTGACGGTACCCCTGGTCCGGGCGGTGTGCCCGGACCGTGGGCCGGTCCCGCCGCAATAGGGTCGGGGCCCATGGACCCCCTGCCCTTCCTCGGCCTGGAGGCCACCCACAACCCCCACCGCTGGTACCTGCCGGTCACCCCCCACCTCTGCACCGGCCACCAGTTCCTCTTCGGCGGGTGCGGGCTGGGTGCCGCCATCGAGGCCCTGGAGCGCACCACCGACCGGCCCCTCATCTGGGCCACGGCCCAGTACCTGTCCTACGCCCGCCCGCCGTCGACGATGGACATCGACGTCACCGTGCCGGTGAGCGGCTCGACGGTCAGCCAGGCCCGGGCCGTCGCCCACGTGGGCGACGACGAGATCCTCACCGTCAACGCCGCCCTCGGCCACCGGGACCTGCGGTACCGGGGCCAGTTCGTCGAGATGCCCGACGTGCCCCCGCCCGCCGACTGCGCACCGCGGCCGTCGCGCCTCCGCCACGACACCGACAGCATCATGTCCCGCATCGACCTGCGCCTGGCCCGGGGACGTCAGATCGAGGGGTTCGACGGCGTGCCCCTCCCCGAGGGCCGCTCCGCGCTGTGGGCCCGCATGGCCGACCTGCCCGAGACCACCGCGGCCAAGCTGGCCGTCCTCGGCGACTACGTCCCCTTCGGCACCAGCCAGGCCCTGGGCCGCGACGTCGGCGGCAACAGCCTCGACAACACCCTCCGCGTGGTGCGCCTGGTCCCCAGCGAGTGGGTGCTCGTCGACATCGAGGTCCAGGCCCTCGAGCGCGGGTTCGGCCACGGGCGGGTGCACCTGTGGGCCCAGGACGGCACCCTCCTGGCCACCGCCTCCCAGTCGACCATCGCCCGCACCTGGGACTAGCACCGCCGCCGTCCCGGGTGCCGCCGTACGCTCGGCGCCCATGGCCCTCCCCGCACCCGCCGCCGACCGCACCGCCCTCGTCACCGGGGCGTCCTCCGGCATCGGCATCGAGATCGCCCGCGACCTGGCCCGGCGGGGCCACGGCGTCACCCTGGTGGCCCGGCGCGAGGACCGCCTCGTCGAGCCTGGCCGAGGAGCTGGCCGGCGCCCACGGGGTGCGGGCCGAGGTGCTGGGCGTCGACCTGGCCGACGCCGAGGCGCGCGCCGCCCTGCCCGGTGCGGTGGAGGCACGGGGGCTCACGGTGGACGTCCTGGTCAACAACGCCGGGCTCACCACGACGGGCCCGGTGCACCGCGGCGACGTGGACGCCGAGCTGCGCATGGTGCGCGTCGACGTGGAGGCCGTCGTGGACCTCACCACCCGGTTCCTGCCCGCCATGGTCGAGCGGGGCCGGGGGGCGGTGCTCAACGTGGCCTCCGTGGCCGCCTTCCAGCCCCTGCCCGGCCAGGCCGGCTACGGCGGGGCCAAGGCGTTCGTGCTGGCCTACACCCAGGCGGTGGCCACCGAGCTGAGGGGCACCGGCGTGTGGGCCTCGGCCCTCTGCCCCGGCCCGGTGCGCACCGGCTTCGGCGAGGCCGGCGGGCTCGACGCCGAGGAGTCCGAGGCGGCCCTGCCCTCGTTCATGTGGGTCGAGGCGGCCGAGGTGGCCCGGGCCGGCGTCGCCGGGCTGGACAAGGGGCGGACGGTGACGATCCCCGGTCCCGCCAACCTGGTCGGCGCCTACGCCGGCCGCCTGGCACCCAAGTCGCTCCTCCTCCCCCTGCTGGCCCGCCAGCACCCCGCCCTGCGGGACTGAGGCGCGGTCGGCCCGCCCCGGGCCCGGGTGGCTACGGTCGCCGTCATGCAGCGCTACGGCATGACCATCCCCTTCGACGGCATCCCGCTGCACGCGCAGCGCGACGCCGTGGCCGAGCTGGCCGACCTCGGCTACACCGACGTCTGGTCGTCGGAGGCCGACGGGGCCGACGGCTTCACCCCCCTGGCCCTGGCCTCGGTCTGGGCCCCGACGCTCCGACTGGGCAGCGCCATCGTCCCCGCCTTCACGCGGGGCCCGGCGACGCTGGCCCAGTGCGTGGGCGCCCTGGCCGACGCCGCCCCCGGCCGGGTGGCCTTCGGCATCGGCACGTCGTCGAACGTCATCGTCGAGCGGTGGAACGACATCGCCTTCGACGAGCCCTACAAGAAGGTGCGCGACACCGTGCGGTTCCTGCGCACGGCCCTCACCGGCGAGAAGGTGAAGGAGTCCTACGACACCTTCGAGGTGCAGGGGTTCCGGCTGGGGCGGGTGCCCGAGGAGCAGCCTCGGATCCTGGTGGCCGCCCTCCGGGAGGGGATGCTGCGCCTGGCCGGGCGCGAGGGCGACGGCGCCATCGTCAACTGGCTCTCGGCCGACGACGTGCGCACCGTCGCCCCCCACGTCCACGCCGGGGGCGAGGGCAAGGAGGTGGTGGCCCGCATCTTCGTGGCCCCATCGACCGACACCGACACCGTGCGGGGCATGGGCCGCTTCGCCATCGCCGCCTACCTCAACGTGCCCGTCTACGCCGCGTTCCACGAGTGGGTGGGGCGGGGCGAGGTGCTGGCGCCGATGTGGGACGCCTGGCAGGCCGGCGATCGCAAGGCGGCCATGGCCGCCATCCCCGACGCGGTGGTCGACCAGCTGATCGTCCACGGCTCCCCCGAGGAGTGCCGCGAGCACATCGACCGCTACGTCGAGGCCGGCATCACCTGCCCCGCCCTGGCCGTGCTGCCCTTCGGGCTGGACCCGGTCCAGGCGGCGCGGGACCTGGCCCCCCGCTGACCGTCCCGCCCGGGCCGGCGCCGGGAGGGGCTCGCTACCCTCGACCCGTGCCCGTCGCGCCCACCCTGCCGTCGTCGCCCACCGCGGTGCTCTTCGACCTCGACGGGACCCTGTGCGACTCGGAGGCGGGCATCGTCGAGCACCTGGCCGCGGCGCACGTCACCCTCGGCCTCCCGGTCCCGGACCCCGAGGTGCTGCGCAGCTGCGTGGGCCCCCCGTGGTTCGAGTCCTTCCCGCGGATCGGCGTGCCGCCGGACCAGGTCGTCCCCCTCATCGAGGCCTACCGGGCCACCTACGACCAGGTCGCGCCGGAGCTGGCCGTCCCCTTCCCCGGCGTCGCCGCGGCCCTGGAGCGCCTGCACGGCGAGGGCCTCCCCCTCGCCGTCGCCACCTCGAAGCCCCAGCACCTGGCCCACCGGATCGTGGTCGAGGGTCCGTTGGGTCGGTGGTTCGGCGAGGTGGTGGGGGCCGACCCCGTCGCCGGTCGCCACACCAAGGCCGACGTCGTCGGCGCCGTGCTCACCGCCCTCGACGGCATCGACGCCGCCGGGGTGGTGATGGTGGGCGACCGCCTCCACGACGTGCACGGGGCCGCCGCCCACGGCGTCGCCACCGTGGGTGTGGCGTGGGGCGCGGCACCGCCCGGCGAGCTGGAGGAGGCCGGGGCCGCCGCGGTGGTGGCGACCCCGGAGGACCTCGTCGCGCTGCTGCTGGGGGCGGCCTGAGCCTCAGGCGCCGATGGCGTGGGCTCCGCCGTCGACGTGGAGGATCTCGCCGGTCGTGGCCGGGAGCCAGTCCGAGAGCAGGGTCACGACCGAGCGGGCCACGGGCTCGGCGTCGCCGGTGTCCCAGCCCAGCGGGGCCCGGGCCGGCCAGGGCTCGGCCAGCGCGTCGAAGCCGGGGATGCTCCGGGCCGCGACGGTGCGCAGCGGGCCGGCGGCCACCAGGTTGACCCGGATGCCGTCGGGGCCGAGGTCGCGGGCCAGGTACCGGGAGGCCGACTCCAGGCCGGCCTTGGCGACGCCCATCCAGTCGTAGGCGGGCCAGGCCACCGAGGCGTCGAAGTCGAGGCCCACCACCGAGGACCCCCGTCCCAGGAGCGGGCGCACGGCTCGGGCCAGGGCGGCGAAGGAGTAGGTCGAGACCTGCAGGGCGGTGGCCACCTCGTCCCAGCCGGCGCCGAGCAGGCCGTCGGGGTGGCCCAGGCAGCCCTCGGGGGCGAAGCCGACGGCGTGGACGAGGCCGTCGAGGCGGTCCCACCGCTCACCCAGGGCAGGGGCCAGGGCCGCGAGGTGGTCCTCGTCGGTGACGTCGAGCTCGAGCACGTCGACCGGGGTGGGGAGGCGGCGCGCGGCCCGCTGGGTGACCGAGTGGGCCCGGCCGAAGGAGGTCAGCACCACCTCGGCGCCCTGCTCCTGGGCCAGACGGGCGCAGGTGAAGGCGATCGAGGCGGGGGTGAGCACGCCGGTGACGAGGACGGTGCGGTCAGCGAGGAGCACGGGGTGGGGCCTTCCGGTGGGGCGGGGGAGACGAGGACGGCTCCCGGTGGTGCGTCGGGCACCGAATCGACAGCGAATCGGCGGCGTCACCGCGGCGGCGACGGATCGTGGCCCTCGCCCCACGGACCGTGGGCCAGCGAATCGACAGCGAATCGCTCGCCGGGGCCCAGCGAATCGACAGCGAATCGACATCCCAGGCGCTGACCAGGGGCGATGGGCGTCGAGGGGGGCTCAGCACGGGCCGACCGAGTGGCGGCGGGCGGGGAGCTGGGGCCGCTTGCCGGCCAGGCGGGCGAAGGCCGCCACCAGGTGGGCCCGCGTCGCCTCCGGGGCGATCACCTCGTCGACGGCCCCGGCCGCGGCGGCCAGGTCCGGGGTGCAGTACCGCGCCCGGTAGTCGTCCTCGCGCGCCCGGCGCTCGGCGTCGGGGTCGGCCGCGGCCGCGATCTCCCGCCGGTGCAGCACCGCCACCGCGCCGGGCGCGCCCATCACCGCGATCTCGGCGCCCGGCCAGGCCAGCACCAGGTCGCTGCCGATGGCCCGGGAGTCCATGACGATGTAGGCCCCGCCGTAGGACTTGCGCAGGATCACGCACACCCGCGGCACGGTGGCGGCGCAGTAGGCGTGGACCACCTCGGCCCCGTGGCGGATCATCCCCCGCCACTCGAGGTCCTTGCCCGGCTCGAAGCCGGGCGTGTCGACCAGGGTCAGCAGGGGGAGCCCGGCACCGTCGGCCGCCTGCACGTGCCGGGCCACCTTGGAGCTGGCCGCCACGTCGAGGGTCCCGGCCCGGACCCGGGGCTGGTTGGCCACCACCGCGACGGGGCGACCCCCGAGGCGGGCGTAGGCGGTGACCACGTTGGGGGCGTGGTCGGCCCACAGCTCGAGCACCGAGCCGGCGTCGGCGACGTCGGCCAGCACCGTGCGCACGTCGTAGGCCGACTGGGGTCGGGCCGGCACGGTGGCCGCCGCCCGCCGGCAGGGCCGATCGGCGGGGTCGGTGGGCGCCACCAGCGGCGCCGGTCCGTCCCACGAGGGCGGCAGGTAGGAGAGCAGGTCGGCCAGCGCCGCCACCGCGTCGTCGCGATCCTCGGCCACCAACGTGGCCAGCCCGGTGGCGACGGCGTGGACGGCGGCCCCCCCGAGGCGCTCGGGCGTGGTCTCCAGGGCGGTGAGGGCGGCCACCGCTCGCGGACCGTTGACGTAGGCGGTGGCCTCCCGGGTCAGGACCACGTGGTCGGCCAGCCCCAGGAGGGTCGCCAGCCCACCGTGGCAGGGCCCGGTGACGGCGAGCAGCAGCGGCACCGCCCCCGACAGCCGGACCGCGGCCCGGGCCACCCGGCCCCACGCCGCCAGGCCACCCACGTCGAGCGGGTCGACGGCGAGGGAGCCCACCACCGCGAGGACGGGCACGCCCAGCTCGCCGGCCTGGGCGAAGGCCCCGGCCACGGCGTCGGCCTCGGACTCGGCCGGGCGCCGCCCCGGCGGAGCGGACGGCCCCCACGGCGCCGGCGGCGGGTCGGCCCCCACCTCGACGTACATGGCGGTACGGCCGTCGACCTCGATGAGCCCCGTCCACGCCGCCCCCGGTCGCTCCACGCCCAGCCCGGTGGGTGGCCCCCGCCAGGGCCCCGTGCGGGGGAGGGGCAGACGAGGTCCGGCCCCGACGGGCGCGAGGGGTGGCGCCGCCGCGGTCAGGACGTCGGCACCAGCACGAGGGCGGCGTTGTGGCCGCCGAAGGCGAACGACGTCGACAGCACCGGCCCGACGGGCACGGACCGGGGCCCGCCCACCACCACGTCGACCTCCAGGGCGGGGTCGACCTCGGAGGTCCCGGCCACCGGGGGCACCGTGCCCTGCGCCGCGCTGGTGAGGGCCACCGCCGCCTCCACCGCACCGGCCGCGCCGATCAGGTGGCCGGTGACGCCCTTGGTCGAGGTGACCGGGACGCTCCGGGGACCGAAGACGGCCGCCAGGGCCCGCGCCTCGGCCGCGTCGTTGAGCGGGGTCGAGGTGCCGTGGGCGTTGACGTGGACGACGTCGCCCGGGTCCAGGCCGGCGTCGGCCAGGGCCAGGCGGACGCAGGCGGCGGCGCCGGCACCGTCCTCGGCGGGGGCGGTGATGTGGTGGGCATCGCACGTCCGTCCGTAGCCGGCCACCTCGCCCAGGATGGTGGCGCCCCGGGCCTCGGCCCGGGACCGGTGCTCCAGCACCAGGAACCCGGCCCCCTCGCCCATCACGAACCCGTCCCGGTCGACGTCGAAGGGCCGGCTGGCCGTCCCGGGGTCGTCGTGGCGGCCCGACAGGGCGCCCATGCGCCCGAAGGCGGCCATGGCGGTGGGGGTGATGGAGGCCTCGGCCGCGCCGGCCACGGCCACGTCAGCCGAGCCGTCGCGCAGCATGCGGGCGGCCTCACCGATGGCGTTGGCGCCGGTCGCGCAGGCCGTGGCCACGCACAGCGAGGGCCCGGTGAAGCCGTGGGCGATGGAGATGAGGGCGGCGGGGCCGTTCACCATCATCATCGGCACCAGGAAGGGGCTGACCCGCCTCGGCCCCCGCTCGGCGTGCAGCCGGACCTGGTCCTCCAGGGTGGTGAGGCCCCCGACCCCGGACCCGGCGACCACTGCCACCCGGGCGCGGTCGAGGGCATCGGCGTCGGCGTCGGGACCGGCCAGGCCCGCGGCCACCAGGGCGTCCTCGGCTGCGATCAGGGCCAGGTGCCCGCTGCGGTCGATGCGGCGCGCCTCGCGCGCCCGATGCGGCCGTCGACGTCGAGGTCCGCCACCTCGCAGGCGATGCGGACGGGCAGGTCGTCGGCGACGAAGTGGGTGACGGGCCCGGCGGTGGCCTTGGCCGCCAGGACGCGGTCCATGGTGTCGGCCAGGGTGGGCCCGGCCGGCGACACCACCCCCACCCCGGTGATCACCACCGGGTCGGCGGAGGTGGCGCTCACGACCCGCTCGGGGTGGTCTCGCCGACGGCGGCGAGGACGACGTCGGCCGCGTCGCCGACCGTCTCCACGCCCTCGAGCTGGTCCTCGGGCACCTCGATCTCGAAGCGGTCCTCGAGGGCCATGACCAGCTCGGTCAGGTCGAGGCTGTCGGCCTCGAGGTCGCCGGCCCACGTGGCGTCCTCGGTGACCGCGGCGCGGTCCAGCTTGAGCAGGTCGACGGCGGTGTCGACGACGGCGGTGAGGACGGTGGCTCGGTCCATGGGGGGTCTCCTTGGGGGGGGTCCGGTGGGGGGAGGGAGGGGTCAGGTGCCCATGGCCATGCCGCCGTCGACGGCCAGCACCGCGCCGGTGACGTAGGAGGCGGCGTCGGAGGCCAGGAACGCGATGGCCGCAGCCACCTCGTCGGGCTGGGCGAGGCGCCCGAGGGGGACGGTGGCGGCCAGCTCGTCGCGGCGGGTGTCGGGCAGGCTAGCGGTCATGGCCGTGTCCACCGGCCCGGGGGCGACCACGTTGGCGGTGATGCTGCGGGGGGCCAGCTCGCGGGCCAGGGCCCGGGTGAGCCCGATGAGGCCGGCCTTGGCCGCGGCGTAGTTGGCCTGGCCGGCGGCCCCGGCGTAGGCGCCCACCGACGACACGGTGACGATGCGCCCGAAGCGGGCCCGCATCATCGTCGGCACGGCCCGGCGGAGGGTGTGGAAGCCGCCGTCGAGGTTGGTGGCCAGCACCCGCCGCCAGCGCTCCTCGCCCATGCGGGCGAAGAGGCCGTCGTCGGCGATGCCGGCGTTGGCCACCACGACGGTGACCGGTCCCAGCTCCGCCTCGGCGCGGGTGAAGGCGGCGTCGACGCTGCCGGGGTCGGTCACGTCGAGGGCGACGGTGAGGGCCCGTCCCCCGGCCGCCTCGACCTCGGCGACCACCTGCGCGGCTCCGGCCGCGTCGGTGCGGTGCCCGACGGCGACGGCGCGCCCGTCGGCCGCGAGGGCCCGTGCCGCAGCGGCCCCGATCCCGGCGGAGCCGCCCGTCACCAGCGCGACCCGCGCCTCGGCACCGCTCACGCCGTCCCCCAGCGCAACAGCACCGATCCCCAGGTCATCCCCGCCCCCATCGCGGAGGCCAGGACCAGGTCGCCGTCGGCGAGGCGGCCACCGTCGGCCGCCTCGGCCAGGGCCAGGGGCACCGACGCCGCCGACGTGTTGCCGTGGCGGTCGAGGGTCAGCACCACCCGTGCGGGGTCGAGCCCCAGGCGGTCGACGGCGGCGTCGATGATGCGCCGGTTGGCCTGGTGGGGGACGTAGGCGGCCACGTCGTCGGCGGTCGCGCCGGCCCGCTCCAGCACCTCGCGCCCGGAGGCGACGAGGGCCCGCGTGGCGGCCCGGAACACCTCGGGGCCGTCCATCTCCAGCCACCGCTCGCCGGGTGGCACCTGGAGGTGGGTCACGAGGGAGGGGTCGCCGTCGAGGCAGGAGGCGACCACGCCCGGTCCGGCCGGGCCCGCCGGCGACGGGGCCAGCACGACCGCCCCGGCACCGTCGCCGAAGAGGACCGCGGTGGTGCGGTCGGTGGGGTCGACCAGGCTGGTCATGCGCTCGGCCCCGATGACCAGGGCGGGGCCCGACAGCCCGCTGGCCACCGTGGGCGCGGCCAGGTGCAGGGCGTGCACGAAGCCGGCGCAGGCGGCGTTGACGTCGCAGGCCGCGCCCCGGGTGCCCAGCAGGCCGGCCACGTCCGAGGCGGTCGCCGGGCAGGTGCGGTCCGGGGTGGACGTGGCCACCACGACCAGGTCGACGTCGACCGGCTCCAGGCCGGCCGAGGCCAGGGCGGCCCGGCCGGCGGCGGCCGCCAGCACCGCGGTGGTCTCGCCCGGGCCGTGGACGTGGCGGGTGCGGATGCCGGTGCGACCAGCGACCCAGGCGTCGCTGGTGTCGAGGGTGCGGGCCAGCTCGTCGTTGTCGACCACCCGCTCCGGCAGCGCCGTGCCCCACCCGGCGAAGGCCACCGGGACCGAGACCGCCACCCGGGTCGGCGCCGGCGCCCTCACCGGTCGTCGTCCTCGGCGTGGAGCCAGGCGACGGGCTGGCCGATCCGCACCCGCTCCCCGTCGCTGGCCAGGAGCACCGCCAGGCGGCCGGCGAAGGCACTGGTGACCGGGACGGAGCGGCCCAGGGTCTCGACGGTGCCCAGGGCGGTGCCGTGGCGGACAGAGCGGCCCTCACCCACGGCGTCGGCGCCGGCGGGGGGACGGAAGGTGCCGGGTTCGGGCGCCACGACCAGCCAGCCCGGCAGGCGGACGTCGTCGCCCTCGATCGGGAGGGCGCTCACCGGGCCCTCACGCCGTAGATCTCCGGCAGGAGGTCGTCGACCTCGTCGGGGGTGGCGGCGTGGGCCGTGGCCAGGTCGTCGCGGCAGCGGTGGACGAGGGCGGTGAGGGTGGTCCCCGGCCCCACCTCCACCACCCGACGGGCACCGAGGTCGGCCAGGGTGTCCACCGTCTCCCGCCAGCGCACCGGCCGCACGAGGTGGGTGGTGAGGCGGTCGTCCCACCCCCGGGCGGCGTGGTGGGCCCGGGCATCGTGGTTGGTCACGACCGGCGTGGTGGTGGGACGGAAGGAGGTGGCTGCCACCACCGGGCGGAGGGCCTCGGCCGCCGGCGCCATCAGGGGGGTGTGGAAGGCGCCGCCCACGGCGAGGGACCGGACCTTGCGCACACCGGCGCTCCGCGCCGCGGCGGTGGCCGCCTCCAGCCCGGCCGGGGTGCCGCCCAGCACCAGCTGGCCGGGGGCGTTGTCGTTGGCGACCCAGGCCTCGTCGACCTCGGCCACCGCCGCCTCGGCCTGGGCCACGTCCGCGCCCAGGAGGGCGACCAGTCCCCCGGGGGTGGCGTCCGCGCACCGCTGGGTGAGGGCGGCCCGGCTCGCGGCGAGCCGCACCCCGGCGGCCAGGTCCAGGGCGCCGGCGGCGACGAGGGCGGTGATCTGTCCGAGCGAGTGGCCGGCGAAGGCGACGGGGTCCTCGAGCAGCGGTCGGGCCGCCTCCCACGCGAGGAGGGAGGCGACGAGCACGGCGAGCTGGGCGTCCTCGGTGCGGCCCAGGTCGGCGTCGGGGTCGACCAGCAGGGGGGCGAGTGGCCGCCCGGCGGCCTCCTCGGCCTCGGCGACCAGGGCCCAGGCCGGGTGGTCGACCCACGGGACCCCGGTGCCCGGGGTCTGGCTGCCCTGGCCCGGGAAGACCACGGCCACGGTGTCGAGGTCGCCCTCGGGGGGTCCGGAGGCGGGCGCGGGAGAGGGCGGCGACGAGGGCATCAGGAGGTGTGACCGGTCCACGCCCCAGATGGTTTCCGATTACCGGTGGGTAGGTTCGGCTACTGGCCGGTAGGTCACGCCCCTGCAACGCGATGGCCACGCCCGGTGCCGTCTCGGGGCGTCACCATCGCCGGCCCCGACGAGTCCGAGGACCCATGGCCCCACCCGACCCCGACCTCGACGCCCTCATCGGCCGGCTGCCGCACCGTCCACCGTTCCGCTTCGTCGACTCCGTCGACGCCTGCGTCCCGGGCCGGTCGATCACCGCCCGCTGGCGCATCTCCGGTGACGAGGCCTGGCTGGGCGGCCACTTCCCGGGCCACCCGGTGGTGCCGGGGGTGCTCCAGGTCGAGGCCCTGGCCCAGGCCGGCGCGGTGGCCGTCCTGGCCGACGAGGCCCACGCCGGGCGCCTCCCCCTCCTGGGCGGGGTGGAGGACGCCCGCTTCCGGCGGTCGGTCGGCCCCGGCGACGAGGTGACCCTGGAGGTCGAGCTGGAGCGCCTGTCGCGCCGGGGGGGCTGGGGTCGGGGTCGGGCCACCGTCGACGGTGAGGAGGCGGCCCGAGGACGGATCCTGTTCGTCCTGGCCCCCACCCCGCCCTGATGGGCACCTGTCCCGTCGCACCGGCCGGGCCGGTGGTCACCCCAGCAGGATGCGGACCGCGCTGACGACGCCGAAGACGATGACCAGCCCCCGCAGCACGGTGGGGGGCAGCCGGCGGGCGCCCCGCGCCCCCAACCAGCCGCCGACGAGGGCCCCCACGGCCAGGATCCCGGCCGCGCTCCACGCCACCGGGGCCACGACCACGAAGGTGAGGAGGGCCACGAGGTTGGCGACGAGGGCGAGCACGCCCCGGAGCCCGTTGAGGCGGATCAGGGCATCCTCGATGCCGATGCCCAGCACGGCCAGGAGGATCACCCCCAGCCCGGCGCCGAAGTAGGCGCCGTACGCCGCGGCCAGCAGCGTCGCCACCCGCACCCCGGCGCCCACCGCACCGGGGTCGGCCGGGGCGGGCTGGCCCTGGCGTCGGGCCGCCACCCGGCGGGCCAGCACCGGCTGGGCCGCGAAGAGGGCGCAGGCCCCGAGGATGAGCCAGGGCACCAGGGCGTCGAAGGCGCCGTCGGGGGTCGCCAGGAGCAGGGCCGCACCGCCCACCGCACCGACCACGGTGACCGGGAGCAGGGCGCGCACCCGGGACCGCTGGCCGGCCAGCTCCTGGCGGTAGCCGGCCACCCCGCCCACGTAGCCGGTGAAGATGCCGACGGTGGAGGTGACGTTGGCCGTGATGGAGCCGTAGCCCACCGCCAGGAGCACGGGGAACGACACCAGCGAGCCCCCGCCGGCGGCGCCGTTGATCGTGCCCGCCGCGAACCCGGCCAGGGCCAGGACGGCGGCCTCGCCGGGCGTCACCGGTCGTCTGCCGCGACCGGGCGCAGGAGGGGGCCCCGGAGGGCGTCAGCCGTCAGCGCTCAGATGTGGACGAGGCGGAGGGAGTCGGTGGCCACGCCCTTGTAGTCGGGCGACCCGGACAGGACGGCCACGAGGTCGTCGGTGCGCACCAGGCCCTGGGCCTTGGCCGTCTCGATGGCTTCGGCGACCTGGCGGTGGATGTCGAAGGCGCCGTCGAGCTGCAGCGGGGTGGCCCCCCACGACAGGGTGAGCTGGCGCAGGGTCCGAGGGTCGGTGGAGAACCCGAGGATCGGCGAGCGGGGCCGGTACCGGGCGATGGAGCGGACGGTGAAGCCGGTGCGGGTGACGCAGATGATGGAGCTGGCCCCGCTCTCCGACGCCGCGCGCCACGCCGCGTTGGTCATGGAGTTGGTGACCACGTCGTCGGTGGAGCTGCGCAGCGACTCGTGCAGGCGTTGGACCTTGGCCGCCCAGCCGTCGTAGTCGAACTCCTCGTCGGCCCGCTCCGCGATGCGGGCCATGGTGGCGACCGCCAGGGTGGGGTCGTGGCCGATGGCGGTCTCGCCCGAGAGCATCACCGCGCTGGACCCGTCGAACACGGCGTTGGCGATGTCGGACGTCTCGGCCCGGGTCGGCGACGGGGCCGAGACCATCGACTCCAGCATCTGGGTCGCGGTGATGGCCGGCTTCCCGAGGGCGATGCAGCGGTGCAGGATCATCTTCTGGAGGTGGGGGAGCTCCTCCAGGGGCATCTCGGCGCCGAGGTCGCCTCGGGCGACCATGATCGCCCCCGACGACTCGATGATGCCGTCGAGGTTCTCGACCGCGGCGCGGGTCTCGATCTTGGCGACGATCAACGGCCCGGCCGGGTGCGGCTCGGTGCCGACCCGGCGGATGTCGTGGGCCGAGCGCACGAACGACACCGCCACCATGTCGGCCCCCTCGTTGACGAAGGCGTCGAGCAGGCGCAGGTCGTCGGGGGTGGGGGTGGGCAGGCGCAGCCGCTCCGAGGGGATGTGGACGCCGGGCCGGCCCTGCAGCAGGCCGCCGTGCACCACCCGCGCCTTGAGGCCGTCGGGGACGGTGTCGAAGATCTCGATGACCACGGCGCCGTCGCCGAAGGTCATGCGGTCGCCCACGTGGAGGTCCGACAGGAGGCCCTCGTGGTCGACGTGGACGTGGTCGGCGTCGCTGCGCTCGTGGCCCACCGACACGACCAGCTCGGCCCCGTCGTCGAGGGCCGCGCCGCCCTCGGGGAAGGTCCCGGCCCGCACCTTGGGCCCGGGGAGGTCGACCAGGATGCCGAGGGGGTGGCCCACGGACTCCTCGACCCGGCGCAGCCGCCGGTAGCGCTCGATGGCGTCGTCGAGGCTCCCGTGGGAGAGGTTGATGCGGATCACGTCGGCCCCGGCCTCGACCATGTCCTTGAGCACGCCCTCGGACTCCGAGGCCGGCCCCATGGTGGCGATGATCTTCGTGCGACGGGTCACACGTCTCAGTATGACGGAGCGGACCGCTGAACCAGCACGCACCTCGGCCGGTTCACGAGCCGTTCACCGCGGACGACGACGAGCCCTACGGCAGGCGGCTGAACCAGAGGAGCGAGAGCGACGAGCTGAGGAAGACGAGGAGGAGGGCCAGGCCCACGAACCAGAGGCCGACCTCGCGGAACTCGGTCTCGAAGCCGACCGAGGAGCCGATGTTGCGGTACACCTCCTCCAGCTCGCCCTCGGAGGCGGCGCTGAAGGCCTTGCCGTCGGTGGCGTCGGCGATGCGCTCGAGGGCCTCGCGGTCGACGTTGACGGGGATGGGCGCGGGCTCCGACGGCAGCACGATCACGCCGTTGTCGGTGCCGAAGGCGATGGTGTTGACCGGCACGCCGGCCTCCTTGGCCGCGTTGGCGCCGACCGAGTCGGGGCGGCCGACGGTGGTCTTGCCGTCGGACATGAGCACGATCGAGGCCGGCACCTCCTCGTTGTCGAGGTCACCCTCGGCCACCGGGGCCTGCTTGACGGCCTGGAGGGCGGCGAAGATGGCCTCGCCGATGGCGGTGCGCTCGTCGAGCTCCAGTCCGTCGATGGCGGTGCGGACCCGGGCCCGGTCGGTGGTGGGCGGGACGAGGATGGTGCCCGACCCGTTGAAGCTCACCAGGCCCACGTTGATCTTCTCGGGGACGTTGTCGAGGAAGGTCTTGGCCGCGCTCTGGGCCGCCTCCAGCCGGTTGGGCGGCACGTCCTCGGCCATCATCGACAGCGAGGTGTCGATGGCCAGGATCACCGTGGCCCGCTCGCGCGGCACCCGCTCCTCGCGCGCCGGTCGGGCCAGGGCCACCACCATCGACGACAGGGCCAGCAGGATGACCAGGGCCGGGATGTGGCGACGCCACCCGGGCGACCTCGGCGCCACGCTCTGGAGCAGGTCGAGGTTGGTGAAGCGCACCGCGTAGGTGCGGCGCCGGGTCTGCAGCACGACGTAGACCGCACCGATGGCGGCCACCAGCACCAGCAGCCACAGCTTGCCGGGGGAGAGGTAGGTGAGGGCGAGGGTCATGGGGGCTCGGTGCAGGGTCAGGCGGGGGTGCGGGGGGCGATGTCGCCGAGGCGGTCCCGGCGACGGGCGACGAAGTGGACGATGTCGAGGAGCCAGTCGCGGTCGGTGCGCAGCTGGAGGTGGTCGGCGCCCGCGCTGCGGATGGCCGCGGCGATGGCGTCGCGCTGGGCCTGGGCCGCCGCCGCGTAGCGCTCCCGGACCTTGGGGTTGGCGGTCTGGATCTCCAGCACCTCCCCGGTGCGGGGGTCGACCAGCGACAGCACCCCGACCGACGGGAGCTCGACCTCGCGGGGATCGACGACCTCGATGCACACCGTCTCGTGGCGCACCGCGACCTGGGCCAGCCGCTGCTGCCAGGTCTCGGGGGGCTCGAGGAAGTCCGACACCACGGCCACCAGGCCGCGGCGCCGGGCGATGCCGCCGAGGGTCATGAGGGCGCCGGCCAGGTCGGTGCGCCCCGACGGCTGGTGCGACGAGGCGATGAGGCGGTGCAGGACGGCCATGAGGTGGTCCTTGCCGCCCCGGGCCGGGACGATCTGGTTCCCGTCGGGGCCGGCCATGACCGCACCGATGCGGTTGCCGGTGCGGTGCGTGAGGAACCCGACGGCGGCGGCCGCGGACACGGCCAGGTCGCGCTTCTCGCACCAGGCCGTGCCGAAGTCGAGGCTCGGGGAGTCGTCGGCGAGGATCCAGCACTCCAGCTCGCGGTCCGCGATGGTCTCGCGCACGTGCGGGTCGGTCATGCGGGCGGTGACGTTCCAGTCGATCCGGCGCACGTCGTCGCCGGGGGAGTAGAGGCGGGTCTCGCCCTGCTCGGAGCCCTGTCCCGGCACCAGACCCATGTACTCACCGTGGAGCAGGCCGTCGAGGCGGCGGCGCACGACGAGGTCGAGGCGCCGCAGCACCTCGGAGGGGTCGCTCTGGCGGACCCGGGGCGGGACGTGGGCCGGGGCGGGCACGGGTCAGGCCGAGCGCTCGCCGCCGGCATCGGGCCGGGTGGGGTCGACGGGGGCCCACGGGCTGCGGTCGGCGGGGTCGGGGGCGGGCCAGCCGGGTGACGCCCCGGGCCCGCCCGGGCCGGGCGCCGTGCCGGGTCCGGCGCCGTAGGGGCCGCCGGCGGGGGTGCCGTCGCCGCCGGGACGGGGACCGTAGGGCCCCCCCGAGGGGGTGGCGCCGGCCTGGGGACCGGGGCCGTAGGCCCCGACCGGGATGGGCGAGGCGCCCGCGGGGGCGCCGTAGGGCCCGCCGCCGCCCGGGCCGCCGTAGCCCCCGGACGGGCCCGTCGGGGCTGCGCCGAGGGGGGCCGCCTGGCGGGGGGCGGGCACGGTGGAGAGCACCCGGGCCAGCACCTGGTCGGGGGTGACGCCCTGGGCCAGGGCCTCGTAGCTGAGCACCAGGCGGTGCCGGAGCACGTCGGGGGCCACGTCGAAGACGTCCTGGGGCACGAGGTGGTCACGCCCCCGCAGCAGGGCGAGGGACCGCCCGGCCCGCACCAGGCCCAGGCTGGCCCGGGGGGAGCCGCCGTAGGTGACCAGCGGGTCCAGGTCCGACAGGGCGTAGTTGGCCGGGTACCGCGTGGCCAGGACGAGGGTCACGGCGTAGTCGACCACGCCGCGGTCGATGCGGACGGCGTCGGCCGAGACCTGCAGGGACCGCAGCTCCTCGAGGGTCAGCACCGTCTCGGGCTCGGGGGCCTTCACGCCCATCCGGTAGACGATGTCGACCTCCTCGCCGGCGGTCGGGTAGTCGACCACGACCTTCATGAGGAAGCGGTCGCGCTGGGCCTCGGGCAGGGGGTACACGCCCTCGGACTCGATCGGGTTCTGGGTGGCCAGCACCAGGAAGGGGTCGGGCACCGGGAAGGTCTTGCCGCCGATCGACACCTGGCGCTCGGCCATGACCTCCAGCAGCGAGGACTGGACCTTGGCCGGGGCCCGGTTGATCTCGTCGGCCAGGAGGAAGTTCACGAACACCGGGCCCAGCTCGATGTCGAACTCCTCCTTGCTGGCCCGGAAGATCCGGGTGCCCATGACGTCGGCGGGCAGGAGGTCGGGGGTGAACTGGATGCGGGCGAAGGTGCCACCCACGGTGCGGGCCAGGGTCTCGGCCGCCAGCGTCTTGGCCAGGCCGGGGACGCCCTCGAGCAGGCAGTGGCCCTTGGAGAGGAGGGCCACCATCAGCCGCTCCACGGCCCGGTCCTGGCCCACGATGACCCGCCGGACCTCGGACTGGACCCGGTCGAGCAGGCGCGCCGCCTCCGCCGCGGAGGGCGGGTCAGGGGTGGTCTCGGGGGCGGGCGTGTCGGACATCGGTCCTCCGGGTGGGGCCCGCCGCAGGGGCGCGGGCGGCGGGCGCGAGGCGGGTCGCGCCAGGGTAGAGGGCCGGGACCTCCAGGTGACCCTCGCGCCGGGGGTGGCGTCCCCGCCTCCGGGCGCCCCGGGTGCGCCCGGCCCGCCGGGTCCGCAGGGGTACCTTGCGGGCATGCGGTTGCTGGTGGTCGAGGACGAGGTCGACCTGGCCGACGCCCTGGCCCGGGGCCTGCGGCGCGAGGGCTACGCGGTCGACGTGGCCCACGACGGGGCCGAGGCCGTCGACCGGCTGCGGGTGACCGCCTACGACCTGCTCTGCCTCGACCTCAACCTGCCCGACACCGACGGCCTCGCGCTGTGCCGACGGCTGCGGACGGACCCGACCCTGGCCCCCGGCGACGACGTCCCGGCGCCGCGGGTCCTCATGCTCACCGCCCGGGACTCGGTCGACGACCGGGTGGCGGGGCTCGACGAGGGCGCCGACGACTACCTGGTGAAGCCCTTCTCCTTCGCCGAGGTCTCGGCCCGGGTGCGGTCGCTGCTGCGGCGCGACGCCGGGCGCACCGGCTCCGAGCTGCGGGTCGGGCCCCTGCGCCTCGACGCAGCCCGCTTCGAGGCCTGGCGCGACGACCGTCGCCTCGACCTCACGGCCAAGGAGTTCGCCCTGCTCCGCTACTTCATGGCCCACCCCGGGCACGTGATGAGCCAGGAGCGCCTCCTCGAGCACGTGTGGGACGAGCACGCCGACCCCTTCACCAACACGGTGCGGGTCACCGTCGGCACCCTGCGCCGCAAGCTCCAGGTCGACGACGAGGACGCCCTGATCGAGACCGTGGTGGGCCGGGGCTACCGACTGGTCGACGCCGAGGGCGGGGACGGGCCGTGACCGGTCCCGGTCCCGACGGCGGGGCCGAGGGGGCCGGTCCGACGGTCCCCGTGGGGCCCACCTCGGGGCGCATGACCACCCGCCGGGTGGAGGAGCTGGCCCTCCGGCTCCCGGACTGGATGGGCTCGATCCGCTTCCGGCTGACGGCGCTGTACTCGATCGTGCTCTTCGGCCTGGCCGCCACCCTGGTCGGGGGCATCTACCTGGCCCTCGCGGCCCGCCTCGACGACGACTCCATGGCCCGCAGCAGCCGCCCGGCCGTCATCAACACGGTCCTCCCCGACGGCACGGTGGTCCGCCAGCGGGTGGAGGTCACCGAGCTGGAGACCTTCGAGGAGGGCGTCAACCGGCGGGCCCTCCAGCTGCTGCGCACCTACAGCTTCTCCGCGGTGGCGGTGCTCTTCGTGGCCAGCCTGGGCGTGGGCTGGCTGATCGCCGGTCGGGTCCTCGCCCCCATCGACCGCATCACCGCGGTGGCCCGCGACATCCAGGCCACCGACCTGTCGCGGCGCATCGACCTCCGGGGCCCGCCCGACGAGCTCAAGGACCTGGCCGACACCTTCGACGACATGCTGGGCCGCCTCGACGACGCCTTCTCCCAGCAGCAGCGGTTCATCCAGGAGGCGTCCCACGAGCTCCGCAACCCGCTGGCGGTGATCCGCACCAACCTCGACGTCGCCCTGGCCGACCCCGAGGCCAGCAGCGAGGACCTGCGCCAGACGGCCGAGGTGGTGAACCGCTCGGTGGCCCGCATGGGCGTCCTGGTCGACGACCTGCTCACCTACGCCCGCGAGGGCGCCCCCACCCGGCCCCGCCGCCGGGTGCCGCTCGGCGGGGTGGTCGACGACACCGCGGCCGAGTTCGGTGCCACCGCCGCGGCCCGGGGCCTGGGCCTGGAGGTCGAGGTGAGCGGGCCCGGTGTGCGCGACGCCGCCGTGGTCCTGGCCGACCGGGTGGCGGTGCGCCAGGCCGTGGCCAACCTGGTGGCCAACGCGGTGCGCCTGGCCCCGGAGGGCACCACGGTGCGCCTGGCCCTGGGGGTGGCCGGGCCGTGGGCGTGGGTGGCCGTCGACGATGCCGGCCCGGGGATCTCGCCGGGCGACCACGACCACGTGTTCGAGCGCTTCTGGCGGGGCGACGGGCGCCGGGCCCGGGCCGAGGGCCGCAGCGGCCTCGGGCTGTCGATCGTGCGGGAGATCGCCGAGGCCCACGGGGGCGAGGTCCGCCTGGCCGACAACGCCCGGGGTGGCTCGACGTTCACCCTGTGGCTGCCGGCCGCGGGCGACGACCGCACCCCGGCGCCGGTGGCCGCCCCCACCTGAGCCCCGGTGGGACCGAGGGCGGCGCCCCGTCTACCGTCGGCGTCCCCGACCGAGGAGAGCCATGAGCATCGTCATCATCAACGCCATCACCGTCCCCAGCGACAGCGGCGACGAGCTGGCGAAGCGGTTCGCGGCCCGGGCCGGGGCGGTCGACGGCCAGGAGGGCTTCGAGGGCTTCGAGCTGCTCCAGCCCACCGACGGCCGCGACCAGTGGCTGGTGGTGACCCGCTGGCGCGACCAGGGGTCCTTCGAGGCCTGGATGGCGTCACCCGCCTTCGGCCACGGCCACCGCTCGGCCCAGGAGCGCGAGGGTGGCGACGCCCCGGCGCCCGTGTCGATCTCGAGCGAGGTGTGGGCCTTCGCCCCCGCCGGCGGGTCGCAGCCCGAGGGGGGTTGAGCTGCTCGCCACGGCCCTCTCGGGCGCCCACCAGGTCGGCGCCTGGGTGGTGGTCGGCGGCAACGGCATCGCCGGCGCGTGGGCCCTCGCCGCCCACTGGCGCCCCGCCCTGCGGGTGGCCGCGCTGTGGTGGTTCACCATCGCCGTCCAGGCCTCGATCTTCGTCGAGGTCGGCCTGGGCGTGGCCTACCAGCGCAGCTCGGGCATCGACCCCACCCAGCTGCACCTGCTCTACGGCTTCGCCTCGCTGTTCGCGGTGGGGATCCTCTACTCCTACCGCACCCAGCTGGCCCACCGGCTCTACCTGCTCTACGGCGGCGGTGGCCTCTTCCTGATGGGCATGGGCATCCGCTCCATGGTCCTGCACACCTGAGGACGGATGCGGTGGGGCCCGGCCCCCTCGACGGGGTGGTCCGGGAGCGACGGAGGCCCCGCCGTCGGGTGCGGCCGAGCGGCGGGGCCGGGTGGCGCCGCCTCCGGGGCGGGGCGCCGTTGCCCGGGCCCCGGAGGCGGGAGGGGGTCCGCGCTAGGGGAGCGCGGAGGCGGGGATGCGGCCGTAGCCGACCAGGTTCGAGGTCCAGTAGCTGTCCAGGCGGTCCTCCCGCACCGGCATGCTGCTGTTGCGGGCGTGGACGATCGTGCCGTCGCCCACGTACATGGCCACGTGGCTCACGGTGCCGCCCGGGCCGCCCGAGCTGTAGAAGACGAGGTCGCCGGGCTCGAGCTGGCTGCGGGAGATGCGCTCGGTCCAGGCGTGCTGGCCGCTGGAGGTGCGGGGGATGGACGTCACGCCGGCCTGCTTCCAGGACCACGACGTGAGCCCCGAGCAGTCGAAGCCGGTCTCGGGCGAGGAGCCGCCGTAGGTGTAGCGGGTGCCGATCTGGCTGCGGGCGGCGTCGACCGCGCTCTGGCCGGGCGTGCACGCGGTGAGCCCGGCGGCGAGGGCGAGGAGGGCGAGGGCGGCCACGACGGGGGCGACGCGGAGTCGTCGGGTCACAGGAGGGGTCCGTTCGAGGAGGTGACGAATGCGTGACGGAACGTAACCTCATCGCAACGTCGAGGCAAGGCGGCCCAGACCCCGCACCCCCGTCGCGACGTCGGTCACGTCGCCGCTGCCGTCCCGATCGGCACCGGCGACCCGGATGTGACCCTCCACCGGGCCCCACCACCCCGACGGGTGGCGGCCGCGTCCGCCCTGGGGCCCTGCCCTAGAGGTGGACGACGGGACAGGTGACGGTGCGGGTGATCCCGGTCACCATCTGGACCCGCGACACGACCATCTTGCCGAGCTCGTCGACCGTGTCCGCCTCGGCCCGGGCGATGACGTCGTAGCTGCCGGTGACGCCCTCGGCCGAGGTGATGCCCGGGATGCCGGCGACCTCCTCGGCCACCTGGGCGGCCTTGCCCACCTCGGTCTGGATCAGGACGTAGGCGCTGACGGCCATGGCTCGCTCCTCGCATGGGTGGGCGCCCGGTGACGCCACGGCGGGCCCCAGGCTAGCGGTGACCGACGCCACCCTCCCGGGGCCGGGTCGGCCGGGACCTCGCGTGACGATCTGGTGACGGGACCGGGACACGGGGTCGTCGGCGTCGAACCCCCCTCCATGGCGGATCGATCTCTCCTCCCCCCGGCGCTCGACGCCGAGCTCGACGAGGCCCTGAGCCTCCTGCCCCTGGTCGACGTGGTGCCGGACCTGGCCGACCGCGTCTTCCTGCGCCTCACCGACTGCCTGGTGGAGGCGGTGCTGCACGAGGTGCGCGCCCGCCACCGCGAGGGTGAGCTCGACCGCTCGGCCTACCTCACCGAGCTGTGCGGCCTGGTGGTCGCCCTCGAGGAGCGCGACCTGCTGGGGCGGGGCTGGTCCGGGCCCCGGAGGGCGTCGGACTAGTCGGCCAGGCGCTTCTCGAGCTCCCGGAGCTCGTCGGCCAGCTCCTCGGGGAGCCGCTCGCCGATGAAGGCGAAGTGCTCCTCGATGAGGGGGATCTCGCCCCGCCAGGCCTCGTTGTCGACCCGCAGGAGCTCGGTCATGGTGGCCTCGTCGACGTCGAGCCCGTCGGTGTCGAGGCTGCCCGGTGCGGGCACCCGGCCGATGGCGGTGTCGATCGTCTCCGCCGTGCCGTCGAGGCGCTCGAAGACCCACTTCAGGACCCGGCTGTTCTCGCCGAAGCCCGGCCACAGGAACGAGCCGTCCTCGCCCTTGCGGAACCAGTTGACCCAGAACAGCTTGGGGAGCGCGTCGCGGTCGGTGGCCTGGCCCATGTCGAGCCAGTGCTTCATGTAGTCACCGGCGTTGTAGCCCATGAACGGCAGCATGGCGAAGGGGTCGAAGCGGACCTCGCCGATGGTGCCGGCGGCGGCGGCCGTCTTCTCCGAGCTCATGATCGAGCCGAGGAAGGTGCCCTGCTGCCAGTCGTAGGCCTCGGTGACGAGGGGGACGTTGGTGGCCCGTCGGCCGCCGAAGAGGATGGCCGAGATGGGCACGCCGGCCGGGTCCTCCCACTCGGGGGCGATGGAGGGGCACTGCGCGGCGGGGGCGGTGAAGCGGGCGTTGGGGTGGGCCGCCGGGGTGGACGCGTCGGGGGTCCAGTCCTGGCCCTTCCAGTCGGTGAGGTGGGCGGGCGCTTCGTCGGTGAGGCCCTCCCACCAGATGTCGCCGTCGTCGGTGAGGGCCACGTTGGTGAAGATGCAGTTGCCGTGGAGCGTGGCCAGGGCGTTGGGGTTGGTGTCCTCGCCGGTGCCCGGCGCCACGCCGAAGAAGCCGGCCTCGGGGTTGATGGCCCGCAGGCGACCCTCGTCGTCGAGCTTCATCCAGGCGATGTCGTCGCCCACGGTCTCGCAGGTCCAGCCCGGGAGGGTGGGGATGAGCATGGCCATGTTGGTCTTGCCGCAGGCCGATGGGAAGGCGGCGGCGACGTAGCGCTTCACGCCCTCGGGGTTGGTGACGCCCACGATGAGCATGTGCTCGGCCATCCAGCCCTCGTCGCGAGCCATGGTGGAGGCGATGCGCAGGGCGAAGCACTTCTTGCCCAGCAGGGCGTTGCCGCCGTAGCCGGAGCCGTAGGACCAGATCTCCCGGGTCGCCGGGAAGTGGGTGATGTACTTGTTGTCGGCGTCGCAGGGCCAGGCCACGTCGGGCCGCTCGGCGCCGTCCGCGGTGACCAGCGGGTAGCCCACCGAGTGCAGGCAGGGGACCCAGTCGCCGTCGCCCAGCACGTCGAGGGCGCCCTGGCCCATGCGGGTCATGATCCGCATGTTGGTGGCCACGTAGGCCGAGTCGGTGAGCTGCACGCCGATGTGGGCGATGGGCGAGCCCAGCGGGCCCATGGAGAAGGGCACGACGTACATGGTGCGGCCCCGCATCGACCCCCGGAAGAGCCCGAGGAGCTCCTCCTTCATCTCTCCCGGCGCCCGCCAGTTGTTGGTGGGGCCGGCGTCGATCTCCTGCTCGGAGCAGATGAAGGTGCGGTCCTCGACCCGGGCCACGTCGTCGGGGTCGGAGAGGGCCAGGTAGCTGTGGGGCCGCTTGGCCTCGTCCAGCGAGGTGAAGGTGCCGGCCTCGACCAGCTCGGCGCAGAACCGGTCGTACTCCTCGGCGGAGCCGTCGCACCAGTGGACCTGGTCGGGCTGGAAGACCTCCCTCCACTCCTCGACCCAGTCCTGGAGCCTCTGGTTGCTGGTGGTCGCGGTCATCGCTGTGGGTTCTCCGGGGTGTGTGGTGGCTGCCGGTCAGGCCGGGTCGGCCGTCCCTGCGGCGAGGGGGTCGACGGACGGGGAGGGGGTCGGCCCGGCGGCGTCGACCGCCAGGGGGCTGGTGCCCTCGGCCGGGAAGCCGGGGGTGCCCATGTCGGACTCGGAGCCGAGGCGCAGGGCGGTGGCCCGGCCGTCGGCGTCGAGGTCGAAGACGACGCGCTGGCCCTGGCGGACCATGCGGAACACGGAGCCGTCGAAGGCCCCGGCGCGCCAGGTCGACGTCGGCCAGGTCGGTGTCGCGCACCACCACGCCGTCGCCGGTCACGGGGTCGTAGGACTTGATCACGCCTTGCACGGCCGGGCTCCCTCGGGGAGGTGCGGGGATGGTGCAAGCCACCCTACCGGCGCGCTGGCGGAGGACTCCACGTGGGGCACCGGGGGGCGCCGGGAGGTGATGGTCAGGCCTCGACCGGGGGGCGGGTGCGGGCGGCCTTCTGGACCTTGCCGGCCCGGATGCAGCTGGTGCAGACGTCGATCCGCTTCGTGCTGCCACCCACGACGGCCCGGATCCGCTGGATGTTCGGGTTCCAACGCCGCTTGGTGCGGCGGTGGGAGTGGCTCACGCTCATGCCGAACGACGGCTTCTTGCCGCACACCTCACACACCGCTGCCATCTCGCTGGACCTCTGTCGTCGCTGTCTCCGGGGACCGAGCAACGCTACGGGCTGGCGGTCCCACCCACAAACCGGGGCCGGTCGCCGTCGACGTCGGCCGGACCGGGCGGCGGCGTCGCCGTCGGGCCGGGCGGCCCCGGGCCGATCGGTAGCATGCGCGCCCATGACGAGCGAGCGCCTCGGCGCGGACGACATCCGACAGGTGGTCGCCGCCTTCCGGGATGCCCTGCGGGCCCACCAGGCGCTCATCAACCAGCTCAACGTCTACCCGGTGCCCGACGGCGACACGGGCACCAACATGGCCCTCACCCTCGAGTCGGTGGTGGGCGAGCTCGACGGCGCGGACGCCGACCTGGCCAGCACGTGCAAGGCGGTGAGCCACGGCTCGCTCATGGGGGCGAGGGGCAACAGCGGCGTGCTGCTCTCGGGCATCCTGCGCGGCGTCGCCGTCACCGTGTCCGAGGCCGGCGGGCTCGACGGCCCCACCCTGGCGACCGCCCTGCGGGCCGCGTCCGACGGCGCCTACGCCGCCGTGCCGCGTCCCGTCGAGGGCACCATCCTCACCGTCGTCCGGGAGGCGGCCGAGGCTGCCGAGCAGGCCGTGGCCGCGGCCGGCGGCTCGGCCCCGGGCCTCGTCGACGTGGGTGAGGCGGCTCACGCCCGGGGCCACGACGCCCTGCGCCGCACGCCGGAGATGCTGCCGGTGCTGGCCCAGGCCGGGGTGGTGGACGCCGGGGGCACCGGACTGCTCCTGCTGCTCGACGCCGTGCTCCACGTGGCCGACGGCCGTCCGCTGCCCGAGGCCCCCGACGGTGGCGAGGCGGCCGCCCCCGACCTCGATGCCCTGCGCGACCACGCCGACGCCGGTGACCACGACGCCCACGACGTGGGCGACCTCCGCTACGAGGTCATGTACTTCCTCGAGGCCCCGGACGAGACCATCCCCGCCTTCAAGGACGTGTGGGGCGGCATCGGCGACTCCATCGTCGTGGTCGGCGGCGACGGCATCTGGAACTGCCACATCCACACCGACGACATCGGCGCGTCGATCGAGGCGGCGGTCGACATCGGCCGGCCCCGCAACATCCGGGTCACCGACCTCATGGAGCAGGTCGAGGAGGAGCGCTGGGTGCGCGAGGGTGCGGCCGCCGCCGCCGAGGAGCCCGAGCCGCGGCCCGAGCCCGTCCCCACCGCGGTCGTCGCCGTGGCCACCGGCGACGGCGTGCGCCGCATCTTCTCGTCCATGCGCGTGCAGCAGGTGGTCACCGGGGGCCAGTCGATGAACCCCTCCACCCAGCAGCTGGCCGAGGCCGTCGAGGCCGCCCCGGCCGACGAGGTGGTCATCCTCCCCAACAACAAGAACATCATCGCGGTGGCCGAGAAGGTGGCCGAGCTCACCGACAAGGTGGTGCGGGTGGTGCCCACCCGGGGGATCGCCGAGGGCTTCGCCGCCCTCATCGCCTACGACCCGGAGTCCACCGCCGAGGCCAACGCCGAGGGCATGGGGGCCGCGGCCGAGGCGGTGGCGGCCGGCGAGATCACCCGTGCCGTGCGCGAGAGCACCTGCGACGTGGGGCCCATCGCCGAGGGCGACTGGATCGGCATCGCCCGCGAGGGCATCCGGGCGGTCGGAACCGACCTGTCCGAGGTGGCCTGCGCCCTGCTGGGCGCCCTGCTCACCGAGGACCACGAGATCCTCACCCTGATCGAGGGCGAGGGCGCCAACGCCGGCACCACCCGCCGCATCACCGAGTGGCTGGCCGAGCACCACCCCGACGTCGAGGCCGAGGTCCACCACGGCGGCCAGCCCCTCTACCCCTACTACCTCGGCCTGGAGTAGCGGTCGGCGCCGGCAGGTCGGCACCGTCCAGGCCCGGTCGACCGCACCACCAGGGCGCGCCGGGTGCCGCCCGCGGGTGCGCCCACGCCCCAGGGGCGGTCGGGGCGCGGCGCGCCCGTGCCGGGGCCGGTGGCTCGTCGCACCGCCCGTCGGTCAGCGCGAGGCGGACGTCGGTAGCCTCCGCCCGTGGGTTCGCCGTTCGACCAGCACGCCGAGGGTGCGGGGGTGGCCGACGTGCAGCGGATGTTCTCCGACTTCGCCACGGCCTACCCGGACCTGCGCCTGTACCGGGCGATCTGCGAGGGGGCGGCGGCCGACGACGAGGTGGCCGCCGTGCTCACCGCGGCCCGCCCCGGCCAGGCCCGGCCCGTGCTCCTCCTGGCCGCCCTCCACGAGCTGGTGCTGCGCCGACCCGACGTACCCGCGGCCCGCTGGTACCCGAGCGTCACCGGGGCCCCCGTTCCCGAGGGTGACCCCTGGCCCGATGTGCGCCGCACCGCCCTGGCCCACGCCGAGGAGCTGCGGGAGGTGGTGGCCACCCGCTCGACCCAGACGAACGAGGTCAACCGGGTCGTCCACCTGGCCCCGCTGCTGGCCCAGGCCGCCGCCGACGTGCCCGGTGCGCCGGTCGCCCTGGTCGAGCTGGGCGCCAGCGCCGGCCTGCTGCTGGGGGTCGACCGCTACCGCATCGAGGTCACCCCGCCCGGTGGCGGCACCCCGGTGGTGCTGGGCGACCCGGGCTCGCCGGCGGTGTGCGCCGGGGTCCAGCGGGACGGGACGTCGGTCGAGGGCCTGGCGCTGCCGCCGATCGTCGGAGAGGGTCGGCCTCGACCTCTCCCCCGTGCCCCTCGACGACGCCGACGAGGTGCGCTGGCTCGAGGCCTGCCTCTGGCCCGACGTGGCCGGCCGCCTGGAGCGCTTCCGCGCCGCGGTGGGCCTGCTGCGGGCCGACCCGCCGTCCCTGGTGGCCGGCGACATGGTCGACGACCTCGAGGCCGTGGCCCACTCCGCCCGCGCCGTCGCCGCCGCCGGGCTGGTGACGCCGGCCTCGGGGGCGGACGCCGGCTCGCGGGGCGACGGCACGGAGGGTGGTCGGCGCCCGGCCACCGCCGACCCGGTCCACCTCGTCGTGTTCAGCTCGTGGGCCCTCACCTACGTGGCCCGGGAGCGTCGAGCCGAGGTCGCTGACGCCCTCGCCGCCCTGGCGGCCGACGGCCGCCCGGTGTCGTGGCTCACCGCCGAGCCGCCGGGCTGCGCCCCCGGCATCCCCCGTCCTCCCGGCGACGCCGACCGCCCGCCGACCGACGCCTCGACCGTCCTCGGCGCCCGCCGCTGGCGCGCCGGCACCGAGCTCCCCCCGGCCCGCTGGGGCACCTGCCACCCCCACGGCACCACCCTCACCTGGCACCCCACCCCCTGACCCTCCCCGACCTTGTACGGAACCACGCCACATGTGGCGTCTTCCGTACAACGTAGGAGGGTGTCCGGCGAGCCTTGGACGGAACCACGCCACATGCGGCCACTTCCGTACAAGGTTCGGAGGGGGACGTGGTACGCCTTCGACGGGTTGTCACACCCCCGAGAGAGCATCGGGCGATGGAACGATGGAAGGACCTCACCCGGGAGGCCGAGCGCAGCTTCGGCGTCGTGACCCGCGACCAGCTGCTGGCGGCCGGGCTGGCGGCTCGGACCGTCGATCGCTGGACCGCCGACGGCCGCCTGGTGCCCATGACCTACGGCGTCTTCCGCCTCGGCGGGGTCCCGCCCAGCTTCGAGGCTGACGTGCTGGCGGCGATGAGGGAGTTCGCGGCGGACACGTGGGCGTCGCACCACACATCGTCTCGCCTGCTGGCCCTCGGGCTCTGGGGGAGGGGATCCCGCGTCGAGCTGACCCGTCCGAACGGCCTCAGTGCGCAGCGGTCGGTCGCCCGGGTGCATCGCACGACCCTCCTCCCTCCCCACCACGTCACCGTGGTGAGGGGCATCCCGACCACGACGGCATCCAGGACCCTGTTCGACCTGGCCCGCACCACGGGACCCGGCCGCCTCGGGCCGCGCCGTCGACACCGCCCTGCTCGACCGGACGGCGACGATGGTGTCGCTCTACCGGGTGCTCTACGACCTCGGCGGGCGTGGCCGTCCCGGCACCAGGCGGATGCGCGAGGTGCTCGAGGCGCGCGGGCTCGACCACGTCCCGCCCGAGAGCGAGCTGGAGCAGGTGGGGATGGCCCTCCTCGCCGGCCTGGGCTTCGAGTGGCAGGTCGAGCTGTCCGACGACCAGGGCTACATCCGCCGGGTCGATGGCCTGCACCGCGCCGGCCGCCTCGTGCTGGAGCTCGACGGCCGGCACCACGACGCCCCGTCGCAGCGAGACCTCGACCGCCAGGGCGACGATCGCCTCCGGGCGATGGGCTGGGCCGTCGACCGTCTCCGCTGGCACCACGTGACCCGAGCGGGAGAGGCCACCCGAGCCTCGCTCGCGGCGCGGCTCCGCTCCGCTGCGGCCTGATGCGGTCGCACCTCGGTGCGCGCCCGCGGAGGGGCGGCGGATCGGGCCGCCTCGTGCGGAGGCGGCCCCGACCTTGGACGGAAGACGCCGCATGTGGCGTGGTTCCGTACAAAGGTGCGGGGGATCGTGGGGCGTAGGGTCGGACGGATGGCCCGACGGCTCTCGCAGCTCGCCCGCCTGCCGGTGACCGAGCTCACCGGGTTGGGGCCGAAGGCGGCCGAGGGCCTGGCCCAGGCCTTCGAGGTCGAGACCGTGCTCGACCTGCTCACCCACTACCCGCGGCGCTGGATCGACCGCACCAACGAGGCCCGCATCCGCGACCTGCGGCCCGGCGACCAGGCCATGGTGGTGGCCGAGGTCCGGCGCATCTCGTCCCGGCGCACCCGGGGGCGTCCGCCCCGCACGCTCGTCAGTGCGGATGTGTCCGACGGGTCGGGACACCTGAAGGTCACCTTCTTCAACCAGGGCTGGCGAGAGCGCCAGCTGCCGGCCGGCACCCAGTGCGTCCTCTTCGGGAAGGTCGACACCTACCAGGGGTCGCTGCAGATGACGAACCCCGTCGTCGACCTGCTGGGCGACCAGACCGGCCGCTTCGTGCCCGTCTACCCGCAGTCCGAGAAGGTGCGGGTCACCTCCCAGGACGTGGGCCGCTGGGTGGCCGAGGTGCTGGAGCGGGCCGGCACCTTCGCCGAGCCCCTGCCCGACTGGGTGCGCGCCGACCACACCCTCACCGACCGGACCCGGGCCTTCCACGGCATCCACCAGCCCGAGGGCTGGGACGACGTGGGGGTGGCGCGCAAGCGCCTGGTGTTCGACGAGCTGCTCCGCATCCAGCTGGCCCTGATCCTCCGCAAGCGGGCCCTGGAACGGGTCACCAAGGGCATCACCCACGCGGTGGCCGGCGCCGACGGCACCGGCCCGACACTCGTCACCGACTTCCACGCCCACCTGCCCTTCCCCCTCACCGGGGCCCAGGAGCGGGTCATCGGCGAGATCACCGCCGACCTGGCCGGACCCCACCCCATGCACCGCCTCCTCCAGGGCGACGTGGGGTCGGGCAAGACCGTCGTCGCCCTCTCCGCCCTCCTCGTCGCGGTGCAGGGCGGCCACCAGGGCGCGCTGATGGCCCCCACCGAGGTCCTGGCCGAACAGCACCACCTCAGCATCCGGGGCCTGCTCGCCGGGCTCACCGTCGACGACGGCGGCACCACCCTGCTGGGCGACCGGCCCGTGGCCGTCGAGCTGCTCACCGCCCGGGCCACGCCCACCGAGCGCCGGAAGATCCTGGCCGGGCTGGCCGACGGCTCGGTCGACCTCGTCGTCGGCACCCACTCGCTCATCCAGGAGACGGTCGCCTTCCGCTCCCTCGGCGCGGTCGTGGTCGACGAGCAGCACCGCTTCGGCGTCGAGCAGCGGGCCGCCCTGCGCGAGCGGGGTGCGGGCGACGCCACGCCCGACGTGCTGGTGATGACGGCCACGCCGATCCCCCGCACCGCGGCCATGACCGTCTACGGCGACCTCGACGTGTCGGTGCTCGACGAGATGCCGCCGGGGCGCACGCCCATCACCACCCACTGGGTGCGCACCGACCCGCCCGCGGGCGACGCCGACGACGACGACGCCATCGGCCCCCTGCCCGACGAGCACCTCGACGGCACCGATCCCGAGGACGCGGTCTGGGCCGCGGTCCGGGCCGCGGTGGCCGAGGGGCGCCAGGTGTACGTCGTGTGCCCGCTCATCGAGGAGTCCGAGAAGCTCGAGGTGCGCTCGGCCCAGGAGACCTTCGACCGCCTCACCTGGCAGCCCGACGGCGAGCTGGCCGGGCTGCGGGTCCAGCTCCTGCACGGCAAGATGCCGGCGGCCGAGAAGGAGGCGGTGATGGACCGCTTCCGCCGGGGCGAGGTCGACGTGCTCGTCGCCACCACGGTCATCGAGGTCGGCGTCGACGTCCCCAACGCGACGGTGATGGTCGTGCTCGATGCCGACCGCTTCGGCATCGCCCAGCTCCACCAGCTCCGCGGTCGGGTGGGCCGAGGCGCCCACGCCTCGACCTGCTACCTCGTCGGCTCCGGCACCACCGAGGAGGGCGTGGCCCGGCTGGAGGCGCTCGTCGCGTCCACCGACGGCTTCGCGCTGGCCGAGGTCGACCTCGACCTCCGCGGCGAGGGGACGCTCATGGCCGAGCGCCAGAAGGGCCGCAGCGACCTCAAGCTGGCGTCGTTGCGGCGCGACCGGGAGTGGGTGGAGAAGGCCCGGGAGGTGGCCATCGCCCTGGTCGACGCCGACCCCGAGCTGGCCGACAGCCCCCTGCTGGCCGACGAGGTGGGCCTGTTCCTCGGCGACGAGGAGCAGGACTTCCTGCTCAAGTCCTAGGTGGTCGGGCAGGGCCGGGTGACCCCGAGCGGACGGAGAGCGACGACATGACGACCGGACTGACCCTCACCGGTGGCGGGGCGCGCGGCGCCTACCAGGCCGGTGCCCTGGTGGAGCTGCTGCCCGTCCTCGACGCCCAGGGGCGCCGGCCCACGATCCTGAGCGGGGCCAGCGTCGGGGCCCTGAACGCCACCGCCCTGGCGGCCACGGCGCACCTGCCGGTGGACGAGCAGGTGGGGGCGCTCACCGCGGTGTGGGAGCAGGTGCACGAGCGCGACGTGCTCCAGCCCTTCGTCCGTCAGGTCCCGGCCCTGCTGCTGCGCTACGCGACCGAGCTCTCGCCCTTCCCCGGTCCGCGCCTGCGGGGGATGATCGACACCGGGCCGCTGCGGGCCACGGTCGCCCGCTGGGTCGACTGGGACCAGCTGGAGGCCAACGTCGGCGAGGACGCGCCCGTGGCGACCCTCATGGTCATGGCGACGCGCGTGGCCACGGGGCGAGCCACCGCGTTCGTGGCCGGGCGGGTGCCCGAGGGGGACGACGCCCGTCTCCGCTACGTCCCCACCCGGCTCGCGGCCGACCACCTGGTGGCGTCGGCCTCCATCCCGCTGCTGTTCGAGGCCACCCACGTCGAGGGGCCCGACGGCGCCGCCGGGTGGTACTGCGACGGCTCGACCCGGTTGTCGCGACCCGTCACCCCGACGCGCGACGCCGGGGCCGACGACCTGGTGGTGGTGTCCACCACCGGCATGGGCCTGGCCCCGGAGGACGGCGTCGGACCCGAGGACGAGCCCGACCTGGCCGACGTGGCCGTCAACGTGCTCGAGGCCCTGGTCCGCGACGCGCTGGTCGACGACCTGGAACGCTGCGGCGGGGCGGAGGCCTGCCTCGTCGTGGCCCCGGAGGACCCGCTGGCCCTGGGCGACCTGGCCCGAGAGGTGATGAACTCCCGGCACCGGCGCCCCACCGGCGCGCTGCGGTCGGACCTGCCCCTCATCGACTGGGCCCTGGGGTCGGAGAGCCCCCGCCAGGGCGAGCTGCTCTCCTACCTCCTGTTCGACCCGGACTTCGTGGCCGGGGCCATGGAGCTGGGCGCGGCCGACGCCCGCGCCGCGCTGGGAGACTGACCCCGCCCGCCCGGCTCAGAAGGCCAGGGGGTCGTCGTCGCCGCCGGGGACGATGAGGTCCCATCGGTCCATGCAGTCCTCGCAGCGGTAGGCGACCACGTCGCCGGGCTCCCAGTCACCCTCGTCGGGGGCGAAGGTGATGCGGCCGCAGCGCCCGCCGCAGTCGATGCAGTCGATGGTCTCGGGCACCAGCGGCGCGCCGCGCCCGTCGTCGCCGCTGCTCACCGGTCACCTCGGGCGGCTCGGTCGGCCTGGCTGGCGCCGAAGCGGGCCACCCCGTCGGCGAAGCCCGGGTCGAAGATGACGGCCTGGCCGTGGCGGTCCTCGTTGGCCAGCCCCTCCTCCAGCTCCAGGCCCAGGCCCTCGTAGACCGAGGCCCGGTCACCGACGACGCAGGTCCACGGCTTCTCGGCGATGCCGGCGGCCAGCTCCACGGCGACCTCGAGGGCGGTGCCGTCGTCGACCAGGCGGGTGACGAACCCCGCGGCCTCGGCCTCGGTGGCCGGCACCTCGCGCCCGGTGAGGATCCAGTCGAGGGCCCGGCCCAGCCCGACGATGCGGGGCAGGCGGTAGGTGCCGCCGTCGATGAGGGGCACCCCCCAACGTCGCTCGAGGCAGCCGAAGCGGGCCGACCGACCGGCCACCCGCAGGTCGCAGAAGGCGGCCAGCTCGATGCCCCCGGCCACGCACCAGCCCTCGATGGCGGCGACGACGGGCTTGGACAGCTGGAGCCGGGTCGGCCCGAGCGGCCCCGAGGGGCGCAGGCGGGGCAGGTCGACCAGGTCGGCCCCGGCGCAGAAGGCGGCCTCGTCGCCGGTGAGCACCGCGACCCGCAGGTCGGGGTCCTCGTCGAAGGCGATGAGCTCGTCGTGCAGGCGCTCGGCGGTGGCGCTGTCGATGGCGTTGCGCCGGTGGGCCCGGTCGATGCGCAGGACGGTGACGCCGTCGGGGAGGTCCGGGTCGGGGGGCACGGGAGGGACGCTAGGGGAGCGGCGCAGCGATCACCCCGGTGCCGTGCCGACCTACCCTCCGGGCCGTGCGTCGCCCCCGCCCCGTCGTCACCCCGGTGCCCGACGGCATCGACCTGACCGGCCGCACCGTCGTGGTCACCGGGGCCAACGCCGGCCTGGGCAAGGAGACGGTCGTGGCCCTGGCCGGCGCCGGCGCCCACGTCGTGCTGTGCGCCCGCGACGCCGACCGGGGTGCGGCCGCGGTCGAGGAGGCCCGGCGGCGCTCCGCCGGCGGCGAGGTGGCCCTGGCGTCGCTCGACGTCGGCTCGGTGGCGTCGATCCACGCCTTCGCCGAGCGCTTCCGGGCCGACCACGACCGCCTCGACGTCCTGGTCAACAACGCCGGGCTGTCCCGGGACGAGCGGGAGGAGACCGTCGACGGGCTGGAGGCGGTGGTGGGGGTCAACCACCTGGGCCACCACCTGCTCACCCGCCTCCTGGCCGCGCCGCTCGCGGCCGCCCCCGGCGCCCGGGTGGTGACCGTCGCGTCGGTCGCCCACCGCCGCGTCCTCCGGCCCCTCACCCGCGCCGCGCTCGAGGGTCGCGACGGGGAGTGGGACACGTTCGTGCAGTACGCCCGGTCCAAGCTGGCCAACGTGCTCTTCACCCGCGAGCTGGCCCGGCGGGTGGACGCCGACGGGGTGACCGCGGTCTGCTGCCACCCGGGCCTCGTCCGCACCGGCATGACCACCGAGGCCTCCGACACCGAGACCGGCCAGCGCACGATGGCCCTGGCCCACCGGCTGATGAAGGACCCGGCGGAGGGGGCTCGGCTGCAGGTGGCCCTGGCCGCGACGCCCGACCTGGTTGGCCTCCAGGGGGCCTACGTGGTCCGGGGCCGGGCCCACCGCCCCTCCCGCGTGGCCCGCGACGCGGCCCACGCCCGCTGGCTGTGGGAGGAGAGCGATCGCATGCTGGCCGAGGTCGGGGCGGTGGTCTGATGCGCGTCGTCGCCGGCTCGGCGCGGGGGCTGCGGCTCGAGGCCCCACCGGGCACCGGCACCCGTCCCACCACCGACCGGGTGCGGGAGGCCACGTTCAACGCCCTGCACAGCATGGGGGCGGTCGTCGGGGCGCGACGTGCTCGACGCCTTCGCCGGCAGCGGCGCCCTGGGCATCGAGGCCCTCTCCCGGGGCGCGGCCCAGTGCACCTTCGTCGAGCCCGACCGCGTCGCCCGGGTGACCGTCGAGGCCAACCTGGCCGCCACCCGGCTGGCTGATCGGGCCACCGTGGTGGCGGGGGACGCCCGGCGGCACGTGGGCGCGGCGACGGGTGGGTGGGACCTGGTGCTGCTCGACCCGCCCCACGCCACCGCGGACTGGCCCGCCCTCCTCGCCGCCCTCGTCGACCGGGTGGCCCCCGGGGCCGTGGTGGTGGCCGAGTCGGACCGGCCCGTGCTCGACGCCGACGCCGACGACGGCCCGTGGGCGGTCATCAGGGAGAAGCGCTACGGCGGTACGGTGGTGCAGATGATCTGCGCCCGGACCCCCGAGACCGCGCCGTGACCCCTCTGCGGCCCGCCGGCCGACGGGGCCGTCGATGAGCACCGTCCTCTACCCGGGCTCGTTCGACCCGGTGCACAACGGCCACATCGAGATCATCGACGTGGCCTCGCACCTGTTCGACCAGGTCGTGGTGGCCGCGCTGCGCAACCCGCAGAAGGGCGAGGCCATGTTCGACATCGACGAGCGGGTCGCCATGCTGCGCGAGTCGGTCTCCCACCTCGGCAACGTCGAGGTCGTGGGGTTCGCCAAGCTGGTCGTCGAGGTCGCCCACGACGTCGACGCCGACTTCATCATCAAGGGCCTCCGGGCGGTCTCGGACTTCGAGTCCGAGATGCACCAGGCCCACATGAACCTGGCCATCTCCGGGGTCCACACCGTGTTCATCCCCTCCGCCACCACCCACTCCTTCGTGGCCTCCAAGCTCATCCGCGAGATCGCCCGCTTCGGCGGCGACGTCACGTCGATGGTGCCGGAGCCGGTGGCCAAGCGACTGGCCGAGAGGTTCGCCCCATGACCTTCAACGACGACATCCCCACCGCCGGCGAGGCCAGTGGCCAGCACGCCGAGGTCACCCCCCGACGCTCCCGCGACCCGCTCGCCGGCCCCGAGGCCGACGCGATGCTGCGCCGCGCCGCCGACCTGGTCGCCTCGGCCCGGCCGATGCCGCTGTCGTCGTCGGTGATGATCAACCGCGACGAGGTCCTCGACCTGCTCGGACGGGCCATCGACCAGCTGCCCGACGAGCTGCGCCAGGCCCGGTGGCTGCTCAAGGAGCGCGAGGAGTTCCTGGCCCGGGTGCAGGGCGAGGGCGACGAGATCCTCGACGCGGCCAGCGCCAAGGCCGAGTCGATGGTGCAGCGCACCGAGGTGGTGAAGGCGGCCGAGCAGCGGGCCAAGCGCATCGTGGAGAAGGCCGAGGACGACGCCCGGCGCCTGCGCCACGAGTCCGAGGACTTCTGCGACCAGCGCCTGGCCCAGTTCGAGATCGTGCTGGAGCGGACCATGAAGATGGTCCACGCCGGTCGCGAGAAGCTCAACGCCTCCCCCCTGGCCGGGCCGGCCCTCTCCGGCGGCGAGGCCGACGCCACCGATGCCGGTCCGTCCGGCGGCCCGACCCCGCAGGTGGCGACCGGCGTGGCGCCCGGGGGCTTCGGGAACCCCGGCGGGCCGGCCCCCGAGTCCCAGCCCGAGCCGGAGCAGGAGCAGGCGTTCTTCGACCAGGACGAGGGGTGAGGGTCCGCACCGTCGAGCACGTCGCCGACCTCCGGCGGCGCCCCGGCACCCAGCGGCCCGTCCGCCTCGTCGTCCCGGCCGAGGTCCTCGGCCCCCTCGCCACCACCGCCGCCCTGGTGCCGCCCGACGGCGAGGTCGCCCTCGATGCCACAGCCGAGGCCACTGGCGTCGACGTCGTGGTCACCGGCACCGTCCGCTTCCCGTGGGAGGGTGACTGCCGCCGCTGCCTCACACCCGTCACCGGCACCACCGAGGCCGACGTGCGGGAGGTCTTCGAGCCCACGCCGGTGGAGGCCGAGACCTGGCCCCTCGACGGCGACTCCGTCGACCTGGGCCCCATGCTCCGCGAGGTGGTGCTGCTGTCGCTGCCGCTGGTGCCGCTGTGCTCGGAGGACTGCGTCGGCCCCGACCCCGACCGGTTCCCCGCCACCGTCGAGGACGAGCCCGGGGCCGACGACGCCCCCGGCGACGAGCCCGACGAGGCGCCCCGCGACCCTCGATGGGCCGCGCTCGACGACCTCCGGTTCGACTGAGGGGACCCCGGGCGGCTTCGCCCGTCCGCCCGGAGGGCCGCTACCATGCTCCGTCCGTGCCCGGGGGACCCCGGGCGTCCCACGCTCCGAACCAGGACCCTCCCCGATGGCCGTCCCGAAGAAGAAGACCTCCAAGGCCAAGAGCCGCAGCCGCCGGGCCTCGGCCTGGCGCCTCGACGCGCCGCCCCGCAGCACCTGCTCGCGCTGCGGTGCGGTGAAGCTGCCCCACCGGGTGTGCGGCAACTGCGGCTTCTACAAGGGTCGCCAGGCCCTCGACGTCGACTGACCGAGCGGCCGGTCCCGACCACGGCCCCGTGCCGATGAACCTCCCCGCCCCCATCGCGGTCGACGCCATGGGGGGCGATCACGCCCCGGACGAGATCGTCGCCGGCGCCGAACGGGCCGCGGCCGAGCTCGACCTGCCCGTCGTCTTGGTGGGCGACCCCGACCGCCTGGCCGGCACCTCCCTCGAGGTCCTGCCCGGCGTCCGAGGTCATCGCCATGGACGACGACCCGGCCAAGGGCGTCCGCCGCAAGAAGGACTCCTCCCTGGTCCGGGCGGCCGAGGCGGTGCGCGACGGCCGGGCCTCGGCCATGGTCAGCGCGGGGAACACCGGAGCCACCTGGGGCGCGGCCCTGCTCCGCATGGGTCGGATCAAGGGCGTGTCGCGCCCCGCCATCGCCACGCCGCTCCCGCGCCCCGGCCACGACACCCCCCTCGTCCTGCTCGATGCCGGGGCCAACGTCGACTGCCAGGCCGAGTGGCTGGTGCAGTTCGCCCAGATGGGTGCGGTGTTCGCCACGGACCGCTTCGGCATCGAGGCCCCCCGCGTGGGCCTGCTGTCGATCGGGGAGGAGCCGGGCAAGGGCGACGCCCTCCGCAAGGAGGCCCACGGCCTCCTGGCCGACGAGGCCTGGACCGAGCGCTGCGGCGCCTCCTTCGCCGGCAACGTGGAGGGGCGCGACCTCATGGCCCCCGGCCTCGACGTGGTGGTCACCGACGGCTTCACCGGCAACGTGGCCCTCAAGACCCTCGAGGGGGCCATGCGCTCCCTCGTCGGGGCCATCCTGGGCGCCTTCGACACCGACGACGCCAGCCGGGCCGCAGGTGAGGCCCTCATGCCGTCGCTCCTGCCCCTCTACGGCCAGCTCGACCCCGACGCCACGGGCGGGGCCGTGGCCCTCGGCCTCGACGGGGTGTGCATCATCAGCCACGGCTCGTCGTCGGCCACCGCGATCGTGAACGCCTGTCGGGTCGCGGCCGAGTCGGTCGACCTCCGACCTGGTCGGCGCGATCACCGCCGCCGTCGCCCCCGCCTGACGCCGTCGGACACGGCCGGCCCGGTCGTCCCGGGAACTGCCGATTCGCGTTGGCAGTGGATGACACGAGGGTCATCGTCCCTGGTCAGAGCGATTCACAAGCGCACGAAGTTCGGCCTCGACTAGGATCCTCCGGCCGTCACCCGCCCCGAGGAGGAGCGTTGCCCGCCGAGACCCACACCCAGCAGGGCCCCATGAGCCGCCAGGAGGTCTTCGAGCTGATCCGCGACCGCCTGGTCGACATCCTCGAGATCGACGCCTCCGAGGTCCACGAGGGCGATTCCTTCGCCGACGACCTGGAGGCCGACTCCCTGGCCCTCATCGAGCTGGTCGAGGCCCTGGAGGAGGAGGTCGGTGAGCGCAGCGTCGGGTTCCGCATCGAGGACGAGGACCTCGAGGACCTGAAGACCGTCCGCGACGCGGTCGACTACGTCTACGCCCGCGTGGGCGACGGCGCCGGGTCCTGAACCGCGGCCTCCACCTCCGTCGCGCCGACGCTGGCCGAGCGCCTGGGCCACACCTTCGCCGATCCCGGGCTCCTGGAGACGGCGACCTGCCACCGCTCCTGGTGCGCCGAGAACCCCGGCGGCAGCTCCAACGAGCGCCTCGAGTTCCTGGGCGACGCCGTGCTCGGCGCGGTCGTGGCCGAGGAGCTCTACCGCCGCTTCCCCGACGCCGACGAGGGCTGGCTGTCGCGGGCCCGGGCCACGGTGGTGCGGGCCAGCACCCTGGCCGAGGTGGCCGAGGAGATCGGCCTGGGCGCCGAGATCCGCCTGGGCAAGGGCGAGGAGGCCACCGGCGGACGGGAGAAGCCGTCGATCCTGGCCGACGGGCTGGAGGCCCTCATCGGCGCCGTGCACATCGACGCCGGCCGGGCCGCCTCGGCCGCCGGCGGTCATGACCCTCCTGGGCGACCGCATCGCCGGCGGCGTCGGGTGCCCCGGGCCACCTCGACGACAAGACGCTCCTCCAGGAGCACGCCAGCCAGAAGCTGGGCGAGGTGGTCAGCTACCGGGTGGTCGACTCCGGCCCCGAGCACGACAAGACCTTCGTGGCCACCGCCCGCATCGGCGGCGCGGAGCCTCGGCTCCGGCACCGGCCGGACCAAGAAGCAGGCCGAGCAGCGCGCCGCCCGCCAGGCCTACGAGGCCCTCACCGGCCCCGAGGCGGACGACGCCGCCGACCCCGACCACCACCCCGACGACGCCTCGGTGTCGACGGGCCCCCCGATCACCCCCGCGGGCCCTGCGCCCGCACCGAGCTCGAAGGACGAGGATGCCTGAGCTGCCCGAGATGGAGACCCTGCGACGCGACCTGGACCGCGAGGTGGGGGGCAAGCGCATCAAGACCATCGACGCCCCCGGCCGCAGCGCCTTCTCCCGCATGCCCAAGAAGCAGGTGCTCGAGCGCCTCGACGGGGTGAAGATCAGCTCGGCCGACCGCCGCGGGCCTGCTGCTGGCCCTGAAGCTCGACTCCGGCGAGCTGTTCGTCATCGACGTCCGCGGGAGTCCGGGGGCATGCGCAAGACCACGCCGAAGGAGGAGACGGCCAAGGGGACCCAGATGGTCATCTCCTTCACCCAGGGAGGCCAGCTGCGCCTGGTCGACCCCGACGGCGACATGAACGTCTGGGTCGCCACCCCCGAGGAGCTGCTCGAGCAGGAGCCGGTGCTCACCGAGCTGGGACTCGACCCCGTGGTCGAGCCCATCAGCTGGACCACCTTCGGGCACCTGCTGCTCAGCCGCCAGCAGACCGTGAAGCAGTTCCTGACCGACCCCACCGCGGTCGTGGGGATCGGGCCCGTGTACTCCGACGAGATCATCTGGCAGTCGGGCCTGCGCCACGACCGCGAGACCAACCAGCTCACCTCCCAGGAGATGCGCCGCCTGTACCGGGCCGTGGTGGAGACCCTCCACGACGGGGCCAAGCACCGTGGCACCACCCTGGCCGACGGCCGCTACCACGACCTGGCCGGCAAGCCCGGCGGCTACCAGGACCTGCTCCAGGTGTACGAGCGGGCGGGCGAGGCCTGCAAGCGGTGCCGGGGCACCATCGCCAAGGTGCGCTACTCCAAGTCGCACGTGTTCATGTGCCCCGACTGCCAGGTCTGACCCGGAGCCCCTCCGCCGTGTTCCTGAAGTCCCTGAGCCTGAAGGGGTTCAAGTCCTTCGCCGACGCGACCGACCTGGCCATGGAGCCCGGCGTCACCGTCGTGGTCGGCCCCAACGGCTCGGGCAAGTCGAACGTGGTCGACGCCATCGCCTGGGTGCTCGGCGCCCAGGCGCCCGAGCGCGGTGCGCAGCCAGAAGATGGAGGACGTCATCTTCGCCGGCACCGCCACCCGGCCCGGCGCTGGGCCGGGCCGAGGTGGCCCTCACCATCGACAACGCAGCGGGCCTGCTGCCCATCGACTTCGCCGAGGTCACGATCACCCGCACCCTCTGGCGCTCGGGCGACAGCGAGTACGCCATCAACGGCGTCCCGTGCCGCATGCTCGACGTGCAGGAGCTGCTCTCGGACTCCGGCGTGGGCCGCCAGCAGCACGTGATCATCTCCCAGGGCCAGATCGACGCCGTGCTCAACGCCCGGCCCGAGGACCGCCGCCTCATCATCGAGGAGGCGGCCGGCATCCTGAAGTACCGACGCCGCAAGGAGAAGGCCGAGCGGCGCCTGGCGGGCACCGAGGCCAACCTGCTGCGCCTCCAGGACCTGCTCCGCGAGGTGCGGCGCCAGCTGCGACCTCTGGAGCGCCAGGCCGAGGCGGCCCGTCGCCACGGCGACCTCGTCGCCGACCTCACCGCCCGCCGCGTCCACCTGGCCGGGGCCGACCTGCGGCGCCTCCGGTCACGCCTGGAGGCGGCCGAGGGCACCCGGCGCGACCTGCGCACCGCGGGAGGGGGAGGCCAAGAGCAGCCTCGCCTCCCTCGACGCCGCCGTGCTGGCCGCCGAGACCCGGCTGTCGGCCATGGGCGGCGACGACCTGGGCGACGACCTGGCCCGCTGCGAGGCCCTGCGGGAGCGGGCCCGGGGCCTGGCCGCGGTGCTGGCCGAGCGCCGCCGAGGCCTCGAGCGCCAGCGTGGCGCCGCCGTCGACGAGGCGGTCATCGCCTCGCTGGAGGCCGAGGCCGCCCGGCTCGACGCCGAGCTGGAGGCGGTGCGGGCCGACGGCGAGCGCCTGGTGCCCGACGCCGAGCGGCTCCAGGAGGCCGAGGCCACCCTGGCCTCCGAGCGCGAGGAGTTCGCGGCCCGCTGGGCCACCGACGACGGCGACGCCACCCCGGCGTGGGACCAGGCCGGCAGCGTGCCCTCGAGCCGGGCCGCCGAGGTCCGGGGCGAGCTGGCCGCGGTGCGCTCCTCGGTGGAGCGGGGCGACGCCGAGCTGCGGCGGGTGGCCGAGCGCCAGGAGGCGCTGGCCGCCAAGGAGGCCCGCCTGGAACAGGAGTCCGCGCGCCTCCGGGGCGAGCTGGCCGCAGCCGAGGAGGCCGAGGGCACCCTGGTGGCGTCGGTCGACGCCGCGGCCGCGGCGCGGCGCCGCGGCCGAGGCGGCCGCGGCCGAGGCCGAGGAGCGCCGCCGGGCCGCCGACGGCGAGCGCCACCGGTGGGCGGCCCGGGCCGACGCCCTGGCCCTCGCCCTCGACGAGGCCCGGGCCCAGGCCGGTCTCGATCGCCTCTCCGACGTGGACGGGGTGCGGGGCACCCTGCTCGACGTCGTGGCCGTGGACGAGGGCTGGGAGGCCGCCTTCGAGGCGGCCGCCGGCCCGGCCCTCGGCGCCGTGGTGGTCGACGGCCTCGACGGGGCCCGCCGGGCCCTCGCCACGCTCGTCGACGGCGGGCTCACCGGTGCGGTCGTCCCCCTGGGGGCGACCGACGGGTCCCCGGTGCCGGCGGCGACCGGTGCGGAGGCCCTGCGCCCCCACGTCCGGGCCACCGCGCCCGGGGTCGACGCCCTGCTCGACGCCCTCGTGGGCCCGGTCGTCGTGGTCGACGGGTGGCCGGCGGCCGTCGACGCCGCCCTCACCGACCCGGGCCGGGTCGTGGTCACCCGCGACGGCGACCGCTTCGCGCCCGACGGCTGGCGGGTGGGGGCGGCCGGCTCCGGGGCGACGGGGGCGGCCCTGGCCGAGGCCCGCGACCGGGCCGAGGCGGCCGGCGTCGAGGCCGACGCCGCGGCCGAGGACCTGGCCGCCCGCCAGCGCGAGGCCGCCGCGACCCGCGCCGCCGAGGGCGAGGCGGGGCGCGAGCTCGACCGCAACGACGGTCGCCTGGTCGCTGCCGGCGATGCCCTCCAGCGCACCGACGCCGACCGTCGGGACCTGGCCACCGAGGCGGAGTCGCTGCGGGACCACGCCGGCGAGCTGGAGGAGAGGGTGGGGCGAGACCGCCAGCGGGTGGCCGCCCTCGACGCCGAGCTCCCCGACCTGGAGGCCGAGGAGTCCCGCCGGGCCGACCGGGTCCGGGCTGCGGCCGACGCCCGGGCCGCCATCGAGGAGCGGGAGCGCGGCGTGGCGACCCTCCGAAAGGACATCGAGGTGCGGGCGGCCAGCATCGAGGAGCGCACCGCCTTCCTCTCGGGCCGCCGGGCCGAGGTCGAGGAGCGCCTGTCGCGCAACCAGTCCCAGCGCCTCGAGGCCGAGAGCCGTCGGGTCGGGCTGGAGGGCCAGGAGCGGGCCGTGGCCCGGCTGGCCACCGTGGTGGCCGACCGGCTGGCCGTGGTCGAGGCGGCCCTGGCGTCGCTGCGCGAGCGGCGTCGCCGCCAGAGCGACGCGGCCCGGGCCGTCGGTGCCGAGCTGGAGGCCCTCCGGGCCCGGCGCAGCGAGGCGGAGAAGGGCCTGACCGAGACCCGCGAGCGCCTGGGCCGAGCCGAGCTGGAGATCTCCGAGATCGGGCTCCACATCGAGAACGCGGTGGAGGCCATGCGCCGCGACCTCGACGTCGACCCGGACACCGCGCTGGCCGCCCCTGCACCAGACGTCCCCGAGGGCATGACCGCCGTCGGTCGGGTCCGCGAGCTCGAGCGCGAGCTGCGCCTGCTCGGGCCCATCAACCCGCTGGCCCTGGAGGAGTTCACGGCGCTCCAGGAGCGCCACGCCCACGTCGAGGGCCAGCTGGAGGACGTGAAGTCGGCCCGGCGCGACCTGGCCAAGGTGATCCGGGCCGTCGACGCCGAGATCGTCAACGTCTTCGCCGCCGCCTACGCCGACGTCGAGGGCAACTTCCGGCACCTGTTCGACACGCTCTTCCCCGGCGGCCAGGGCCGGCTCACCCTCACCACGCCCGACGACCTCCTGTCCACCGGCGTGGAGATCGAGGCCAAGCCCTCGGGCAAGAACGTGAAGAAGCTGTCGCTGCTCTCCGGCGGCGAGCGCTCGCTCACCGCCCTGGCCTACCTGTTCGCCGTCTTCCGGGCCCGGCCCTCGCCCTTCTACGTCATGGACGAGGTCGAGGCCGCCCTCGACGACGTGAACCTCCACCGGTTCCTCGGGCTGGTCACCGAGTTCCGGGCCGACGCCCAGCTCATCATCGTGAGCCACCAGAAGCGCACCATGGAGGCCGCCGACCTGCTCTACGGCGTCACCATGAAGCCCGGTGGCTCCTCCCAGGTGGTCTCCGAGAAGGCCGACGCCGCCGCCCCCTGATGCATCTGCAGGAGGCGACATCGCCCTGCGGCCCGATCCGCCCGCCTCTTCCTGGTGGTAGGACCGGGAGAGAGGAAGGGGCACCCGATGGGGAGATGCCGCATCCCGACAGCCCGGGTCCGTTCCACCTCGGGGGTGGTCGCAGGGGTGGGTGGACGGCCACCGTCGGCCGTCCTCGCCGCAGGGGTGCTGGTCCTCGTGCTGCTGGCCGGTGGTTGCGGCTCCGACGACGACTCCTCGGGCGGAGCATCGTCGTCCTCCGTCGATCCCACCCCGAGCACCACGGCGGCGGGAGCCAGCTCCACGGTGCCGACGAGCCCGGACCTGACCGGGGTCACCGTGGCCTCCGTCAACGGGTCGGCCGTGGTCGTCGGCGCCGGGGCGCCCGAGGCCACCGTCGAGGAGGTCGCCGAGGTGGAGGCCACCTTCACCTCGGCCATCCAGGTCGGGGACGAGACGTGGATCGGGTCCTTCGACGCCCTGTCGGTCGTCGACGCGACCGGTGCCACCGTGGCCGAGGTCGCCGTGCCCGACGCCGCGGGTGCCGGGGTGTTCCTGTTCGGTGACGAGCGGGGCGCGTGGGCGACGACCTCGACGGGGGTGGCTCCGGTCGACGTGGAGACCCACGAGCTCGGGCCCACGTCCGGGTTCGGCTCGGGGCCCCTCCCGGCCGGCGCCCAGGGCCTGGCGGCGGCGTCGGAGCTGTACCTCGTCGACGCGGCCGGGACCGCCGTCTCCCGCTTCGACGGCACGACCCTCACCGCGGTGGGCACCCTCCCGTTCGCGGTCGAGGGCGAGCCGGTGACCCTGGCCACCGACGATGCCCTCTACGTCGCCGACGGCACCAGCGGCCAGGTCGCCATCATCGACCTCGCGACCGACGAGCTGTCGACCGTCGACGTGGCCCGGCCGCTGCTGGCCGAGGGCGGGACGGTCGAGGTCGGACGGCCCGCGGGCCTGGCCCTCGGGCCCGACGGCGTGTGGGCCACCTTCGGCCTGGCGCTGGCGGAGGGGGGCACGCCTCCGGACACCGGGGAGGCCGCAGGCGTCATCGACGCCGAGGGCGTCGTGGCCGAGAGGCCCCCGCTGGGCGAGCAGCGGGTGATCGGGGCGTTCGTGGGCGACCTGGCCCTCGTGCGCGGCGTGGCCGACCTGGAGCTCTACGACCCGGCGACGGAGACGGCGTCGCCGGTCACCAGCGACCTGCCCGGTGAGGCGGTGCTGATCGCCCCGCCGCCGAGCTGAGGGTCCTCCGCTCGACGGTGTGGGTCAGGCGCCGGGCTCGGCCGGGGCCGGGGTCCGCGAGGCCTGCGCTGCGGGCTGGAGGACCACGATGCGCTCGTCGGCCCGCTCGGGTCGGCGAGTGGTCGCGATCCGGGGGATGCCGTCGGCCTGCACGACGATGAGGGGCACCTCCTCGTCGCCCGCCTCCACGCCGAGCTCGAGGGCCACCACCGCGGCGCCGTGGTCGGCCAGGGCCCGGTCCAGGTCCTCCTGGGTGAGGCCCTTGAACGCCCGCCGGCCCTCGTGGGCGTCGCCCTCCTCCAGGGCGGCCTGGTCCTCGGCGTCGCGGGCGACCCGCCACACGTTGGCCCGTCCCAGGTGGCGGGCGACCCGCCCGATGCCCAGCGTGTCGAGGGCCTCGGCCCCGGAGCCGACGACGGCGAGTCGGCCCCCGACCCCGTCGAGGGCCGAGGCGAGGTCGTCGCCCTCGAGGCGTCCGGCGTAGACGAGCAGGCCGGCCTCCCGGGCCTCGTCGGCCAGGGCCTCGTCCTCGGCCAGGACGAGCACGGGCACGCCCAGGTCGGAGAGGGCGGCGCCCAGGGCCCGGGCCCAGCGGCGGGCGCCGACCAGCACGACGCCGGTGGGCTCGGGGATGTCGACCTGGAGGCGGCGGGCGAGGGGCCGGGCCAGCGGGCCGTAGACGACCGTGGTCCCGGCGACCACCAGGAACGTGATGGCGGCCAGGTCGTCGCCGCCCGGGAGGCCGGCCTCGGTGAGCTCGAAGCCGAACACCGCCGACACCGATGCGGCGACGATGCCCCGCGGCGCGAGGCAGGCCAGGTAGCCCCGTTCCTTGCCCGTCAGGGGTGTCCCCAGCGTGGAGGCCAGCACGGCCAGCGGCCGCACGACGAGGACCAACACGACCAGGAGCAGTGCCGCCGGCACCAGGTTGTCGGTGAGGGTGGCCGTCTCCACCCGGGCCCCGAGGACCACGAAGATGCCGGCCAGGATGATGGAGGCGAGGGTCTCGTGCAGCTCGACGAGGGGCTCGATGGCCACCCGCTTCTGGTTGGCCAGCACCACCCCGGCGACGGTGGCGGCGTAGAGACCGGCGTCGGTGCCCAGCTCGTTGGCCAGGGCGTAGGCGACCACGGCGGCGACGAGCGACAGCGGGGCCCGGAGGTGGTCGGGCACCCAGTGTCGGTGGAGCACGACCAGGAGACCCACGGCCACCACCGCGCCGACGGCGCAGCCGACGACGGTGATGAGGGCGACGGCCACGATCGCCTCGCCGACCGACCCGCCGTCGAGGAGCAGGACCTCGAGGACGCTCACCCCGAGCACGGCGCCCACCGGGTCCACCATGATCCCCTCCCACCGCAGGATGCGCCCGACGCGAGGTCGGAGGCGGGCCTGGCGCAGCAGGGGGATGACCACGGTCGGACCGGTGACGACCATGATCGCCCCGAAGAGCACGGCCACGCCACGGGGCAGGTCGGTGACGACCAGGGCGGCGAGCGACGCCAGCACGAGGGAGACGACCACACCGAGGGTGAGCAGGCGGACGACCACGGCGCGGGTGGTGGAGCCGATCTCGGCCCACCGGAGGCTGAGGCCCCCCTCGAAGAGGAGCAGGCCCACGCCCAGGGCGATCATCGAGCTCAGCAGCTCGTCGTCGAAGACCTCGGTCGGCTCGATCAGGCCGAGGGCGGGGCCCACCAGGAGACCCGCCGCCAGCATGAGCACGATCGACGGCAGCCGCAGGCGGGCCCCCAGCCACTGGGCGCCGATGCCCAACCCGATGGCCAGGGCCAGCACGGCCGCGGGTTCGTGGATCACGGGCCCTCCGTGGGGTGGGGCGGGTGGGTCGCCACCGGACAAGTCTGGCCTGCGGGAGGGTGGCCCCGGCGCGTGGGCGTCACCCCGGGGGCGGACCGGCGGCGGCGACCAGGTGGGCGACGAGGGCGTCGGCCGACGTCCCGGCGTTGAGCCCGCTGGTCGACGGCATGACGTAGACCGGCGTCGGGCCGAGGCGACGCTCCTGCCACCCGGGTCGCGCCCTCCGGTCGACCGCGGCGCGCCACCCGGCCAGGCCCACCATGACGAGGGCGGCCGGTGCCAGCAGGGTGCACAGCCCCTCCAGGCGGGTGAGGCCGGCGCGGTGCTCGGCGGTGGTGAGCTCGGCGGCGCGGGGCGTGGCCCGCTTCACCACGTCGGTCATGCCGATGCCCTCGTGGGCCAGGAGCCTCCAGGGGTCGCGCCGCACCTCGCCGGAGCACAGGCCGGCGGCCGCGAGGGCGGGCCAGAAGCGGTTGCCCGGCCCGGCGTAGCCGACCCCGGCGTCGGCCGCGTGGAGGCTGGGGTTGAGCCCGCAGACCAGGAGGCGCATCCCGGGGCCCACGGTGTCGGCCAGGGTGCGGCCCCGCACGGCGGCGAGGTCGATGCAGGTGTCCTCGTCGCCCCAGGCCATCGCTGAGGTCGTCGCCTCGACGTCGACGAACCCGGCCCCCTCGACCAGGCGGCCCAGGCGCTCCGTGTCCCAGAAGGTGAACCGCCGACCGGGCAGGTCGCTGCTCTCGTCGCTCACCCGCACGCCGTCGCCCCCGAACATCCGCAGGGAGAGGGGCGCGCCGACGGGCAGGGCGCGGTGGAGGTCGGCCAGGGCGAGGGGCAGGTGCGGGGCGGTGACGTGCTGCAGGCTCTTGCTGGCCCAGGCTCCGCCCAGCGATCGGGGCCGGAGGGGGAGGGCACCGGCCGCGGCCCGCACCAGGGGGACGTCGGGGTGGAGGGTGGCGGCGTGGGCGAGCATGGCGGCGCTGGGGTCGACGCCCACCACCGGGGGGCCGAGGGCGGCGAGGTCGTTGCCCGTCCCGCACCCGAGGTCGAGCACCGGTCTGCCGGCGAGCCGCCTGGTCCCCATCGCCCCGGTGCGCTCGTCGCCGGCGGGGATGACCCCTCGCCCGGCGTAGGCGTCGGCGCCCCGCTCGTAGGCGGCGACGGTCGCCCGGTCGATCAGGGGGACCTCGTCGGCGGGCACCGCGCCACTCTGCCCGCTGGGCGCCCCGGTCCGGGACGGCGGGGGCGCACCCGCGAGGGCTCGCCCGGCCCGCACGCCCTGTCGGCCACCACTGGGAGGGCGATTCGCTGTCGATTCGACCCGCGTCGGGGGTGACCGGGGCCGATGCGACCCGTGGGCCGGGTGGAGAGGCCCCGTGGCAGGCGGGCGCGCCGAGCGGTCCGGCCGGTCGAGCGGTCGAGCCGTCGGGCGGGATGCCCCCGGCGGGGGCTCAGCGGCGGCGGCGCCGGGTCGGTCGTGACCCCGGGGCCGGGGGCGGGGCCCCGTCGAGGAAGAGGTCGAGCTGGGCGGCCCGGTCGACCCGGTCGGCCAGCGGCTCCCAGGTCCGGGCGCCGCGGGGGCCCGACGTGCGGACCTCGAGGCGCTCCACCGCCAGGGCCCGGGCCGCGCCCTTGCCGTCGCGCACGCCGATCGACCCGTCGCGCTCGCGCCGCTCGACGGTGGCCTCCTGCCACCGGGCGGCGGGCCGGGGCCGGAACCGCACCACGTCGCCCCGGTGCAGGCCGACGTCGAGGAGCGCGGCGTCGGTCATCCTCCGGCGAGCCCGCCCAGCACCAGGGCCTGGAGCTTGCGCATGCCCTTGAGCCAGCGGTCGGGGTCGCCGGCCCGCCGCTGGGCGTAGGTGGCGACCTCGGGGTGGGGCAGGACGAGGAAGTGGCCCTCGTCCATGGCGGCCACGACCGCGGCGGCCACCGCCTCGGGCTCGATGACGCCCTGCATGGCCACCGTGCTGACCGCGCTGGTGTCGGCCCCGGCGCGGATCATGTCGGTGTTGACGCCCTGGGGGCACAGGCAGTGGACCCGCAGGCCCTGGTCGCCGTAGGTGATCGACAGCCACTCGGCGAAGGCCACCGCGCCGTGCTTGGTGACCGAGTAGGCGGCGTCGCCGATCTGGGACAGCAGGCCGGCGGCCGACGCCGTGGTGACGAAGGTGCCGCCGCCACGCTCGACCATGCCCGGCACCACCACCCGGGCGGCCACGACGTGGGCCATGACGTTGACCTTCCAGGTGCGGTCCCAGGTGGCGTCGTCGGCCTCGATGCCCATGGCGGTGCCGATGCCGGCGTTGGCCGCGAAGAGCCCGACGGGGCCGAAGCGCTCCTCGGTGGCGGCCACCAGCGCCTCCACCTCGGCCTGGTCGCTCACGTCAGCGGCGTGGTCGAGCACGCGGTCGCCGTGGCGCTCGACCAGCCCGGCGGCGGCGGCCGCGCAGTCGGCCGGGTCGAGGTCGGCGATGGTGACCCCGGCCGCCCCCTCGGCGAGGAAGCGGTCGGCGAGGGCCAGGCCGATGCCGCGGGCCGCGCCGGTGATGATGCAGGTGGTGCCGTCGAGGGTCATGGGCCGAGCGTACCGAGGGGGTGCGACGGCGTCGGCCGGGTGGCGGCGGGTCGGCCGTGCGTGGCGTCGCTCGGCCCTGCGCCCCAGGTCAGGCTGGTCCTCCGCCAGCGATTCGCTGTCGATTCGCTGCCCGACGGACGGCTCAGGGGGCGGCGAAGGCCTCGAGGGTGTCGTCGATGACCCGGGTGCGGTCGTCGCCCCACGGCAGGGGCATGAGCACGGCCTCGTCCACCCCGGCGTCGACGTAGGCCTGGCGGGTGGCCCGCACCACCTCCGCGTCGCCCACCACGTCGATGGCGTCGACCATGGCGTCGCTGATGGCCGCGACCGCGCCCTCTCGATCGCCGTCGGCGTGGCGGGCCCGCACCTCGGCCACCTCGTCGCCGAACCCGGCTCGGGTGAAGCTCTCGGCGTAGGAGTCGACCGTGGCGTAGCCGAAGAGGTCCTTGCGCCCCTTGGCCCGGGCTGGCTCGGTCGGCGCCACCCCGGCGTGGACGTAGGCATGGATGCGACACGAGCCGGGCTCCCGGCCTGCGGCCTCCTCACCCGCCCGCACCTGGTCCACCGACCAGGCGACGTGGGATGCGGGCAGGTAGTTGAGCAGCACCCCGTCGGCCACCTCCCCGGCCAGTGCCAGCATCTTCGGGCCCAGGGCCCCGAGCACGATGCGGGGCGTGCGCTCGGGCTGGCGCAGGCCCAGGCGGAACCCCTTCACCACGTAGTGGTCGCCGGCGAAGGTCACCTTCTCGCCCGAGAGGCACTCCCGCACCAGGGCGACGTACTCCCGCACCTGCCCGAGCGGGTGCTCGCCGTAGGGGGCGCCGTGCCACCGACCCGTGACGACGGGGGAGGAGACCCCGACGCCCAGCAGGACGTCGCGGTCGGGGTCGAGGGCCGCCAGGGTGGCCGCGGCCATGGCGGCGAGGGGTGGGGTCCGCAGCTGGAGGGCCAGCACCCCGGTGCCGAGGTCGAGCCCTGGCGCGGCGGCGCCGGCCGCGGCCAGGAGGGAGAACGCCTCGGGCCCCGTGGTCTCCGCCGTCCAGAAGGACCCGTAGCCCAGGTCCTTCGCCCGCCGGGCCGTGTCGACCGCGTAGGCGGGGCCCAGGGCCATGAGGCTGGCGTAGGTGAGTCCGGGCGGGAGGTCGGTCATGGCGGCGACGGTAGCGGCGCCCGGAGGCGTGGCCCGGCGCTCAGATCGACCCGATGGTCGCGGCCACCACGCCGCCCAGGTCGGTGCAGGCCTCGACGGCGGCGGCGTCGACCGCGCCGGCCACCTCGACCAGCTGGGCCACCCGCTCCCAGCCCAGGCCCCCGGTGATCTTCCCCAGGTCGCGGGCCGCACCGGTGGTGTCGTCGCCTCCGTGGAGGTAGGCACCGAAGGGGCGACCCCGGGTCTCCTCCAGGCACGGGTAGTAGATCGTGTCGAAGAAGTGCTTCACCGCCCCGGCCAGCATCCCGAGGTTGGCGGGCCCACCGACGACGTAGCCGTCGGCCGCGAGGGCGTCGGCCGCGGTGGTCGACAGGGCGGAGCGGACCACGACCTCGACGTCGCCGATCTGCGGGTCGCCGGCCCCCGAGCGCACCGCCTCCAGCAGCGCGTGCAGGTTGGGCGACGGCGTGTGGTGCACGATCAGCAGGCGAGCCATGGCCCCATCCTCGCGAGGGAGCGGCTGCCGGGCGCGACGGCGCCCCGGCGCCAGGGGCACCGGGGCGCGACGTCGGCGGTCCGGGCGCCGTTGCCCGGGATCCGGTCGTGGCTCAGGCGCGCCGGACGAAGTAGATGATCAAGACGACGAGCAAGATGACGACGAGAAGTCCGACGATGCCGATTTCCACGATGGTGTCCTTTGTGTGGCGTGGGGGATTGAGGCACCAGCGCTGCCCTCACCCCGAAGGGTCAAACCGGATCGCTCGATGACCGTCTCCGCCCGCCCCCCACCTCGACCCGGACGCGACGACGACCGCCTGGCCCGGGGCCCCGGGGTCGGCGGTCGTCGTGGTCGGAAGGTGTGTGCGCTACTTGCCGGCGGCGCGACGCTGCCAGCGGGTGCGCTTCAACATCTTCTTGTGCTTCTTCTTGCGCATGCGCTTGCGGCGCTTCTTGACGAGAGATCCCATGAGGTCGGCCACCCTACCGGTGCCCCCCCGGTGCACTCCAACCTGGGCCGGACCACCCGGTGCCTCCTGTGCCCCGTCGTAGGGTGGGGACCACCGTCGGGGGTAGTTCAGCTGGCAGAACACCGGACTTTGAATCCGGATGTCGTGGGTTCGAATCCCGCCCCCCGAGCGAGACGATCGACCACCCGTGGCCCCCTGGCCGGCGGGGGATGGAGGGCCCGACGGGCGCTGCGCAAAGGCGACGGGGGCGGGTTCACAGGCGGGTCCGTGGCGCGCTAGACCTGCGCCCATGGCCCAGCGACCGTTGTCCGCTGTCGTGCTGGCCGCCGGGGAGGGCACCCGCATGCGGTCGGAGCGGCCCAAGCCGCTGCACCTCCTCTGCGGTCGGCCCATGGTCCGCTACGTCCTCGACGCCCTCGCCGACTGCCAGGTCGACCGGGTGGTCGTGGTGGTCGGCCACGGTGCCGAGCGGGTCACCAAGAAGCTGCAGGCGGCCGACTCGGACTACCTCCTCGACTTCGTCGAGCAGCACGCGCAGCTGGGCACCGGCGACGCCACGTCGGTCGGGCTCACCGCCTTCCCCGACGTCGACGACGCCGACGACGCCGACGTCCTGGTCCTGCCGGGCGACACCCCGCTGCTGCGGCCCGCCACCATCAGCGCCCTGGTCGAGCACCACCGCAGCAGCGACGTGGCCTGCACCGTGCTCACCGCCCGCTTCACCGACCCGACCGGCTACGGCCGCGTGCTGCGGGGCCGCGACGGCCGGGTGGCCCGCATCGTCGAGCACCGCGACGCCACCCCCGAGCAGCGCGAGATCGACGAGATCAACACCTCGATCTACTGCTTCCGCCGCAGCGTCCTGGCCCCCGCCCTGCGCCGCCTCCAACCCGTCAACGACCAGGGCGAGTACTACCTGACCGACGTGGTCGAGGTCCTCTCCGACGCCGGCTACGGCGTCAGCGCGGTCCTGGCCGCCGACGTCGAGGAGACCCACGGCGTCAACGACCGCTCCCAGCTGGCGGCGGCCGAGGCCGAGCTGCGCCGCCGCACCAACCTCGAGTGGCTGCGGCGCGGCGTCACCATGGTCGACCCCGACCGCACCTACGTCGACACCACCGTCGACCTGGCCACCGACGTCACCCTCTTCCCCGGCACCATCCTCCAGGGCCGCACCGTCATCGGCGAGGGGGCCGAGGTCGGACCCGACACCCGGCTGGTCGACTGCATCGTCGGGGCCCGCAGCACCGTGGAGCAGACCACCGGCCGAGACGCCGAGATCGGCGCCGACGCCCACGTCGGGCCCTACGCCCACCTCGCCCCCGGCACGTCGGTGCCCGACGGCACCATCACCGGCCCCTTCCACGCCGCCGACCCCGACGCCGGCTGACGCCGCGTCCCCTCCTCCCTCCCGCCCCCCGACCCACCGGAGAGCACCCCATGGAGCCCATGGAGACCGTCACCCGCAAGCGGCTGCACCTCTACACCGGCTCGTCGCACCCCGCCCTCGCGGCCGACATCGCCGAGCACCTCGGCATCGAGCTGGGTGAGCCCAACCTGCGCCGCTTCGCCAACGGCGAGATGCACTGCCGCTTCGACGAGTCGATCCGCGGGGCCGACGTCTTCATCGTCCAGACCCACTCCGGTGAGCGGGGCCAGTCGGTCAACGACTCGCTCATGGAGCAGCTGATCATGATCGACGCGGCCAAGCGCGCCTCGGCCAAGCGGATCACCGCGGTCTGCCCGTTCTACGGCTACGCCCGCCAGGACCGGAAGGCCGAGGGCCGCGAGCCCATCACGGCCAAGCTGGTGGCCGACATGCTCACCGCCGCCGGCGCCGACCGGGTGGTGTCGGTCGACCTGCACTCGGGCCAGATCCAGGGGTTCTTCGACATGCCCGTCGACCACCTCACGGCCATGCCGATCCAGGTGGAGTACCTGCGCCAGAACGCCGACCCCGAGCAGCTCGTCGTGGTCTCGCCCGACTCGGGTGGCGTGAAGGCGGCCAAGCGCTTCGCCAACGAGGTCGGCGCCGACCTCGCCTTCGTCAACAAGTTCCGCCCCCGCGGCACCGCCAACGAGGTGGTGGCGGCCAACATCATCGGCGAGGTCGAGGGCCGCAGCTGCGTCCTCCTCGACGACATGATCGACTCGGCCGGCACCATCTGCGCCTCGGCCGACCTCCTCCACGACGAGGGCGCCACCGACGTGTGGGCCATGACCACCCACGGGGTGCTGTCGGGCCCGGCCATCGACCGGCTCAAGAACTCGGCGCTCACCAAGGTCGTGCTCACCGACACCTTGCCCCTGCCGGAGGAGAAGCAGCTCGACAAGATCGAGGTGCTGTCGGTCGCGCCCATCATCGGCCAGGCCATCCGGTCGGTCTTCGACGACGCCTCGGTCAGCGAGATCTTCGGCGGGCGCAACCAGAGCTGACGCGCGGCGGAGGGGCCGCCCCACGACGGGACGGCCCCTCCGGGCGACGTCAGCCGGCCAGGGCGGCCTTGTTGACCGTGCCCTCGGGGTGGATCGCGCGACGACAGCATCTCGGGGCTGGGCTCGGTCTGGGCCCGGTTGTAGCCCTCGTTGGAGCTGAGGATCAGCGTCCACATCTTGAAGGCGTGCCACTGGCCGGTGCCCCGGAGCCACTGCGTCCAGTAGGCGAAGCCGGCATCGTCGGGCGGCCGGTTGAGCCCGGCGAAGAAGGCACCGAACACCCAGCCCTGGGCGTTCTCGGCGCTCTTCTCGAGGATCGTCGCCACCCGGTTCCGGGTGGCGGCGGTCGACGGGGAGCCCATGAGGCCGCGGAAGTAGGCCTCGCCGCCAGGGTCCGGGTCGCGGTCGACGATGTTGTTGTAGGCCACCTGGAGCCAGACCTCGTCGCGGTCGGCGCCGTCGGGCACGTCGAGGGCGTCGTAGAACTCGTCGGACGAGGCGAGGCGGGCGATGAGCAGCCCGTCCCACTGGTACCGGCGGATCTCGGCCACGCCGGCGTCGAGCTCAGCGCCCGACGGGCTCCGGCCCACGATGCCCTCGTAGAGCGGGACCACGTTGTTGTTCACGAGGTTCTCGCCCGACATGTCGATGGCGAGGGTGAAGGCGCTGCGGCTGTAGCCGCCGTCGAGGCGGGCGGTCCAGTAGGCGGAGCCGGCCTCGTCCGGGCACCGGAACAGGATGTTCAGGTAGATGAACCGGACGAAGCGGGCGTTGCCGGCGGGGGCCGGACACGCCGTCGGGGGGGCGCCCTCGGCCACGCCGACCGAGGGGGCAGCCCCCGAGGTCGACGCCAGCGGACCGGCCAGGAGGCCGGCGGCGAGGATCAGCCCGGCCACGGCGGCGAGCCGGCGGCGGGGGTGGGTGGTGGTGGTCACGTGTCTCCCATCAGGGTCGGGGGAGGCCGTCGCCGGGGCGCGCCGGGTCGATGTCGACCCGGCGGTGGCGGCGCCGACCCGCCGCCCCTCCCGTCCTCAGGACCTCTCTCGGTGGTGCGCCCCGCCGATCGGCGGGGCGGCGTCATCGAACCACACCCCAGGACTGGTGTCGGGTGTCACCGGCAGGGGACACCTCCCCCTTGCCCGGCGGCCCCGCGTTGGTCCCGTGACCGACCTGGCCCCTAGTGTCGTCCGGTCCACAACCGATGCGCTCCGGCGCGATCTCAGACGTAGGAGTCCCCCGATGGCCGAGATCACCCTCACCGCCACCCCCGGTCGCCAGACCGGCACCCGCAACAGCCGGCGCCTCCGCGCCCAGGCCAAGGTCCCCGCCGTGGTCTACGGCCTGGGCCGCGACAGCGTGGCCGTCACCGTCGACTGGCGCGAGCTGCGCTCCGCGCTGATCACCGACGCCGGCATCAACGCCCTGATCGACCTCACCGTCGAGGGTGAGGGCGAGTCGAACCTGGCGATCATCAAGGACATGCAGCGGCACCCGATCACCCACACGGTCGACCACATCGACTTCCTGCTGATCCGCCGGGACCAGGAGCTGGCCATCGACGTGCCGGTGGTCCTCGAGGGCGTCGCCGACGAGGTCGAGAACAACCAGGGCCTGGTCGAGCAGTCGATCACCCTGCTCACCGTCAACGCCCTGCCCGAGAGCATCCCCGACCAGCTCACCTACGACATCTCCGGCATGGAGATCGGCGACACCGTCACCGTGGCGCGACCTGGCCCTGCCGTCGGGCGTCACCACCGACGTCGAGCCCGACGAGCTGGTGGCCAGCGCCCAGGTGTCGCGCGCCGCCATCGAGGCCGAGGCCGAGGAGGCCGAGATGGCCGAGATGGCCGAGCTCAACGAGCTGGCCGAGGCCGGTGTGGGCGAAGGCGACCTGCCCGAGGGCGAGGGCGGCTCCGACGAGGGCGGCGACGAGGGCTGAGGTCCTCGCCCGACCGACCGCACCGCTCCGGACCGTGGCCGTCGACCTGCTCGTCGTCGGCCTGGGCAACCCCGGCGCCGACTACGCCGGCAGTCGCCACAACGTGGGGGCCGACACCGTCGGCCTCCTGGCCGACCGCCACGGCGGTCGGCTCCGGGCCGCGTTCCGCAACGAGCGGGCGCTCAGCGACGAGGTGCGGGTGGGCCCGGCCCGCATCGGCCTGGCCTTCCCCCAGACCTTCTACAACGACTCGGGGCTGGCGGTGGCGGCCCTGGTGCGCCGCCACGACCTCGACGACCTGCACCGGCTGGTGGTCGTCCACGACGAGCTCGACCTGCCCCCGGGGCGGATGAAGGTGAAGCTGGGCGGGGGCCTGGCCGGCAACAACGGCCTCCGCTCCATCAAGGCCCACCTGCACAGCGACGACTTCGCCCGCGTGCGCATCGGCGTGGGCAAGCCGCCGGGTCGCCAGCAGGGCGCCGACCACGTGCTGCGCCGGCCGGGCAAGGCCGAGCGGGCCGACCTCGACGTGGTGGTCGCAGGAGGCCGCCGACGCGGTGGAGGCCATCGCGGCCGACGGCATCGAGGCGGCCATGGGCCGCTACAACGCCCGCCCCGACCCCGCCTAGGCGTCACGAGGTGCCTGGCACCACGTGACGCCTGGCGCCACGTGACGCCGTGACCGGGCGTCGCGGGGTGATCGTCGACCGACGGCGAGCCTGTCCGCCCGCGATCAGGCCGGGGCGTGGTCGCCGGGCGCGGACCCCCGCCACCACTGCGGCCAGGGCCTCGTCGGCGATGCCGCCCGGGGCGTAGACGGCCAGCCGGTCCACCTGCCCGGAGGTGCGGGCGAGGAGCCGGGTCGCCACCCGGTCGGGGTCGCCCCGCACCACCACCGCCTCGAGCAGGTCGTCGTCGACCAACGCGGCCATCTCGTCCCAGCGCCCCTCCCGGGACAGGCGGCGCAGCTCGGGGTGCAGGTCGGCCCGGCCCTCGGTGGCCAGCACCGGCTCGTAGGCGGGGGTCGAGCCGTAGAACCCGACCAGCCAGCGGGCCCCCTCGTCGGCGGCGCGCTGCTCCTCGGCGTCGCGGCCGCAGGCGAGGATGGCCTGGCCCACGACGGTGAGTGTCGGCGCGGTCCCGGCCCGCGCCCTCGAGGTACTCGTGGAGGCGCGGGAAGGTGGTCTCGGCCGCGTGGCGATCGGTGGTGAAGGGGTGGACCAGCAGGCCGTCGGCCTCGGTGACGGCCAGCTCGGTCATGCGCGGTCCCAGCGCACCCAGCCAGATGGGTGGACGGCCGCCGGTCACGGGTCCCGGGTCGAAGGCCGGTGTCATGAGGGTGTGGGTGGTGAACCGGCCCCGGTAGTCGAGGGGCCGGCCCTCCTCCCACGCGTCCCACACGGCGCGGACGGCACCGATCCACTCCCGCATCCGGGCCGCGGGGTGCGACCAGGTCGCGCCGTAGCGACGCTCGACGTGGGCCCGCACCTGCGTGCCCAGCCCCAGGGCGGCCCGTCCCCCCGAGAGGGCCTGGAGGTCCCACGCGGTGTGGGCCAGGTGCACGGGGGAGCGGGGGAAGGCCACCGCGATGTTCGAGTACACGAAGGCGTCGGTCGCGGCCGCCGCCAGGGCCAGGGGCAGGAAGACGTCGTGGGGGCCCTCGAAGGTGAACAGGCCGTCCACCCCGGTGGCGGCCAGGGCCTCGGCCCGGGCCTGCACCTGGTCGGGCGGGGCCAGCAGCAGGGTGTCGATGCGCACCGCCCGATCCTCGCCCAGGGACGGCGGCGGCGCAGGGATCAGGTCAGGCCGATCTCGGCCAGGCGCTGGTTGAGGTACTCGTCGGCCGTGGTCGGCGGGAAGTGCTTCTCGTCCTCGCCCACCAGGGCGGGCGGGGCGTCGAGCACCACGTCGGGGCGGGGGTGGCTGAAGAACGGCATCGAGTACCGGGGCAGGTCGTCGGTCTCGGGGTTGACCACCCGGTGGGTGGTCGAGGGGATCTTGAGGTTGACGTGGCGGCTCAGCATGTCGCCCGCGTCGACCACGATCTCGCCGTCGAGGCCGTCGACGGGGTACCAGGTGCCGTTGCGGTCGAGGAGCTCGAGGCCGGCCTCGGTGGCCGCGGGCAGGAGGGTGATGAGGTTGATGTCCTCGTGCGCGGCGGCCCGCACCGCGCCGGGCACGTTGGCCTCCTGGAGCGGCGGGTAGTGGATGATCCGCAGCACCGAGCGACCGTCGACCACCATGTCGGCCAGGTCGCGCTCGGGCAGGCCGAGGTAGACGGCGATGGCCTCCAGCAGCGTCTGGGCCGCCTCCTCGAGGTCGCGGTAGAGGCGCAGCATGGCCGGCTGGAAGTGGGGCACCTCGTCGGGGAAGACGTTGGCGCCGTAGGTCGGGAAGAGCGGGTGGTCCTCGGGGACGTCCTGGTGGACGTGCCAGAACTCCTTGAGGTCGATCGCCTCGTTGTCCTTGGCGTGCTCGGTGCCGAACGGGGTGTAGCCGCCCGCGCCCTTCGGCATGCACGTAGGCCGCCTTGGCCTCCGCCGGCAGGGCGAAGAAGTCCCGGGCCGCGGCGTAGGCGGCGTCGACGTCCTGGGGGGTGATCCTGTGGCCGTCGACCTTGACGAACCCGGTCTCGACCAGGCTCTGGCCGAGGGTCGCCACGAAGGCGTCCCGGGTGGCCGCCGCCCCCCGGCTGAAGTCGTCGAGGTGGACGGTGGCGACGTCGTCGATGGCCATGACCCCAGGATGCCACCGGGGCCGGGCGCCGCCTACTGGTCGGACCCCGGGGTCATCACCGCGAACATGGCGCCCTGCGGGTCCATGATCGGGACGATGCGACCCACGCCGGGGATGTCCATGGGCTGGCCCATCAGGGTCGCGCCCTTCTCGGTGGCCAGGGCGGCGGTGGCGTCGCAGTCGTCGACGTCGAAGTAGACGAGCCACGCCGGCGGCATCTCCATGGGTGGGGTCATCGACCCCGCGATGCCGTTCTCGTTGCCGCCCGCGACGAAGAACACCGTGTAGTCGCCCATGGGCATCGGCATGGTCTGGGCGGTCCAGCCCACGACGTCGGCGTAGAAGCCGGCCGCCTTCGACGGGTCGGGGGTGAGCAGCTCGTTCCACGTGAGGGCGCCGTGCTCGTCGACGACCTCGGCGCCGATGCTCTCCTTCACCTCCCACAGGCAGATCACCGCACCGGTGCTGTCGGCGACCACGGCCATGCGACCGGCGTCCATCACGTCCATCGGCGGGCGCATGACCTGCCCGCCGGCGGGCTCCACCCTGGCGGTGGCCTCCTCCAGGTCGTCGACGGTGATGTAGCTGCTCCACACCGGCGGCATGCCCGCCTGGGCCATCTCGGGTGAGAGCTCCATCATCCCCGCCGCCGTCCTCCCGTCCTTCCGACACATCGTGTAGGTCATGTCCGGCCCGGCCGGCTGGTCGTCGAACTCCCAGCCGAAGAGGGCCCCGTAGAACTCCTTGGCCGCCGCGGGGTCGGGCGTGGCCAGGTCGGTGTAGGACGGCACCCCGTGGGCGTGGCTGGTGACGTGGGCATGGGGCGACCTCCGGCGGTCGGGCTCGCCGGACGGGCGAGGTGGTGTGAGGCGAACGTACCCCTGGGGTGTGACATCCGCATCGGGCCCGGCGAAGTCCGCGCCGCAGTCCCTTGGGACGGGGGACCGAGGCCCGTCGCCGGTAGGTTGGACGCCTCGCTCGGGACCCGGTCGGCGCCGGGTCCCGGGACCGTCCCGCGCACCGTCGAACCCCTGCGAGCCGCCTCCGTGAGCACCACCGCCCCCGCGCCTCCCACCGCCCCCGGCGCCCCGCTGGGCGACGTCCCCGGCCTGCTCGCCGACGAGCCCGGCCTGGCCCAGGTGCGGGGTCGGCGCCAGGCGGTGCTGGCGGCGGCGGAGTCGGCCCGGTCGCTCACCCTCGCCCACCTGGCCGGGGGCACCCGCACGCCCCTGCTGGTGGCCTGCCCGACCACCGGCGACGCCGAGCGCCTCGTCCACGACCTGGGGGCCTACCTCGGCCCCGACGCGGTGGAGCTGTTCCCGGCCTGGGAGACGCTGCCGTTCGAGCGGGTCAGCCCCGCGGTCGAGACCATGGGCCGCCGTCTCCGGGTGGTCTGGCGGCTCCGCCACGGCGCCCACGCGCCCCGGGTGGTGGTGGCCCCGGTGCGGGCCCTCGTCCAGCGCCTCGGCCCCCACGTCGACGACGTCGAGCCGCTCATCGTCCGCCCCGGCCAGCAGCTCGACCGCGACGAGGTGGTGGCCACCCTCGTGGCCGCCGGCTACCGCCGCGAGCCCCAGGTCGAGGCTCGGGGCGAGGTCGCGGTGCGGGGCTCGATCGTCGACGTCTTCCCCTCCACCGAGGACCGTCCCATCCGCATCGACCTGTGGGGCGACGAGGTCGACCGCCTCACCGAGTTCTCCGTCACCGACCAGCGGGCCACCGACCCCGTGCGGGCCGCCGCCGTCTTCCCCTGCCGCGAGCTGCTGCCCACCGACGACGTGCGCCAGCGGGCCGGGGCCCTCGTCGCCTCCCAGCCGTGGGGGCGGGAGCACTGGGAGCGCCTGGCCGAGGGCCTGGTCTTCGACGGCATGGAGTCCTGGCTGCCGTGGCTCACCGCACGGTGAGCACCTGATCCTCGACCTCCTCGGCGCCCGAGGCCCAGGTGGTGCTGGTCGAGCCCCGGCGCATGCGGGACCGGGCCGCCGACCTGCTGGCCGAGGAGACCGACCTGGCCACCCACCTGGCCCGCAGCACCTGGGACGTCCCCGAGGGCACCGAGATCCCCAGCCTCCACCTGCCCTTCGACCGACTGCTGGCCCACACCGAGGCGCCGGTCTGGACCCTCGCCAACGTGGCCGACTCGCCCGACGTCCCGGTCGTCACCAGCATCGGCTGGAACCCGGCGGTGGGCGACGGGGCCGGGCCTGCTCGAGCAGGCCCGCAGCCTGGTGGGCGAGGGCTACCGGCTGGTGGTGGCGGCCGACACCGAGGGCTCGGCCGACCGCTTCGGGGCCCTGCTCCGCGACCACGACCTGGACGCCGACGTGCGGGTCGCCTCGCTCGACCGGGGCTGCATCCTCCCCGGCGCCAAGGTCGCGGTGCTGGCCGAGCCCGACCTCACCGGTCGGCGCCGACCCCACCGCGCCCCGCGCACCCGCAAGCGCGACAGCGCCGGGTTCTTCGACGACCTCCGTCCCGGCGCCTTCGTCGTCCACCACCAGCACGGGGTCGCCCGCTACGGCGGCATGGTGACCCGCGCCATCGGCGGGGCCGAGCGCGACTACCTGCTGCTCGAGTACCGGGGCGGCGACAAGCTCTACGTCCCGTCGGACCAGATCGACGCCGTGCGCCACTACAGCGGGGGCGAGGACCCGACCCCGAGCCGGCTGGGCGGCGGCGACTGGCAGAAGGCCAAGGCCAGGGTGAAGGCCGAGGTCAGCCACGTGGCCCAGGAGCTGGTGGTCCTCTACCAGAAGCGCCTCAACACCGAGGGCCACGCCTTCCCCGCCGGACACGCCCTGGCAGCAGGAGATGGAGGACGCCTTCCCCCACCGGGAGACGCCCGACCAGCTCACCGCCATCGCCGACGTGAAGGCCGACATGGAGGGCACCAGCCCCATGGACCGCCTGGTGTGCGGCGACGTCGGCTTCGGCAAGACCGAGGTCGCCCTGCGCGCCGCGTTCAAGGCCGTGCAGGAGGGCAAGCAGGTGGCCGTGCTGGTGCCCACCACCCTGCTGGCCCAGCAGCACTTCGCCGACCTTCAGCGACCGCCTGGCGCCCTACCCGGTGCGGGTCGAGGTGCTCAGCCGGTTCCTCACCGCGGGCCAGGCCAAGGAGGTCACCGAGGGCCTCCGCACCGGCGAGGTCGACCTGGTGATCGGCACCCACCGCCTGCTGTCCCAGGACATCCAGTTCAAGGACCTGGGCCTGCTGGTGGTCGACGAGGAGCAGCGCTTCGGCGTGGGCCACAAGGAGAAGATCAAGGCCCTCAAGACCGACCTCGACGTCCTCACCCTGTCGGCCACGCCCATCCCCCGCACCCTGGAGATGAGCCTCACCGGCATCCGCGACCTCACCCTGCTCCACACCCCGCCGGCCGAGCGCCAGCCCATCCTCACCTACGTCGGCGAGTACGACGAGCGGGCCGTGTCGGAGGCCATCCGCCGCGAGCTGCTCCGCGAGGGCCAGGTCTTCTTCGTGCACAACCGGGTGCGCGACATCGAGAAGAAGGCGGCCGAGCTGCGCGACCTCGTCCCCGAGGCCCGCATCGCGGTGGCCCACGGCCAGATGGACGAGGGCACCCTCGAGCAGGTCGTGTTCGACTTCTGGGAGGGCCGCTTCGACGTCCTGGTCTGCACCACCATCATCGAGTCCGGCATCGACATGCCCACGGTGAACACCCTGGTGGTCGACCGGGCCGACCGCCTGGGCCTGGGCCAGCTCCACCAGCTCCGGGGCCGGGTGGGCCGGGCCGGACAGCGGGCCTACGCCTACCTGTTCCACCCCGCCGACGTGGCCCTGTCCGAGGAGGCCTACGAGCGGCTCAAGACCATCGGCGAGGCCACCGAGCTGGGCTCGGGGTTCCGCATCGCCATGCGCGACCTGGAGATCCGCGGCGCCGGCTCGCTGCTGGGCACCGGCCAGTCGGGCCACATCGCCGCGGTGGGCTACGACCTCTACGTCCAGATGGTGTCCGAGGCGGTGGCCGAGCTGAAGGGCGAGGAGCGCCGGGAGCCGGCCGAGGTCAAGCTCGACCTGCCCCTCGACGCCCACCTGCCCGAGGACTACGTGCCCCGGGAGGACCTGCGCCTGGAGGCCTACCGACGCCTGGCCACGGTCACCGGCCGGGACCAGGTCGACGACATCCGGGCCGAGTGGGAGGACCGCTACGGCCCGGTGCCCGACCCCGCGGCCCAGCTGCTGGAGATCGCCCGGCTGCGGGCCGAGGCCCACCGCATCGGCGCCCGGGAGATCAACGTCACCAAGGGCCCGGCCTTCGGCGGCCCGGCCTTCACCGCCCGCATCTCGCCCGTCGAGCTGAAGCAGAGCCAGCAGGTCCGCCTCCAGCGCCTGTTCAAGGGCGCCGTCTACAAGGAGGACCAGGGCCTGGTGCTCCTCCCGGTCCCCAAGACCCCGGACCTGGCCGGCACCCTCGTCGACCTCCTCCGCCAGCTGATCCCCCCGGCGTAGCCCCCGGGCGAACGGTGGGGCGGGGTGTGGCCCGGGACCGGGCCCCACGGCGCGCCCGGCGCGCCGACTGCGGGGGGTCGGGCCCGGGCCCCTACCATCGGCGCCCGATGCCCTCCCTGCGCACCCACCGGGCCCGTCGGGCCGCCGTCGCCGCCGTGGCCCTGCTCGCCCTCGTCGTGAGCGACCAGCGCCTGCGACGCCGGGCGCGCCGCCGGCGGCCACCGTCGAGGGTACCGACATCTCCGCCGACGTGGTCGACGAGATCGTCGAGGCCTACATCACGGCCGACCCCGACACCTACGGAGGCGAGTTCACCGGGGCCGGCACCGACACGCTCTCCATGGCGCCGGTGTCCAACGTGCTGGGCAGCCTGGTCGTCCAGACGCTCCAGTCCCGGCTGGCCGCCGAGCGGGGCATCACCCCCACCGACGAGGAGCGGACCGCGGCCGAGGACGCGGTGCGCACCAGCTTCGTCCAGGACCAGCAGCCGGCGTCGGCCGACGGCGCCCCCAGCGAGGCCGAGCAGACCAGCGGCGCCATCTTCGACGCCCTGTCCGAGAGCACCCAGCAGTACCTGGTCGACCTCCGGGCCGATGCCCTGGCCCTCAGCCGGGAGCTGGGCGCGCAGAGCGACTCGGGTGACGAGGCGGCCCGGGCCTACTACGAGCAGAACCCGCTCCAGTTCACCGCCGTGTGCCTGCGCCTGCTGGTGGTGGCCGAGGCCGACCTGCCCGCGGTCCAGGCCCGGCTCGATGCCGGTGAGGACTTCGGCGACGTCTCCCGCGAGGTGTCGGTGGCCCCCGAGGTCGTCGACGCCCTCGACGGCCCGCCCCAGTGCACCGCCCTCAGCCAGCTCCAGCAGCAGCTCCAGCCCGAGGCCTACCAGCAGCTGGCCGAGGCCGGCGTGGGCGACGCGGTCGGCCCCTTCGCCTACGACGACCAGGGCAACGTGGTCCTGGTCGAGATCCAGGACACCCAGATCACACCCTTCGAGGACGTCCGCGACCTCATCCTCCAGCAGCTCCCGGCCGCCGGTGACCAGGCCGTCAGCGACCTGCTGGTCGAGGAGGCCCCGAAGGCCGACGTGAGCATCGACCCCCGCTTCGGCTCGTGGGACCCCGACCAGGCCCGGGTCGGTGCCCCCGCCCGGCGCCGACGACCCGGCCGGCACCGGCACCGACGTGCCCGTCGAGGGCGTCGACGCCACCGACGCCCCGGGCTGACCCGCCCGACGGTGGTGCCCCGCATCGTCGCCTGCGGCCTCGGGCCGGCGGGTGCCGACCTGGTCACCCGCGAGACCGCCGACCTGCTGGCCTCGGGCCGGCCCGTCCGCCTGCGGACCACCCGCCACCCGGCCGTCGCCGTGGTGGCGCCCCGGGCTCCCAGCCACGACGCCCACTACGAGGCGGCTGCCACCTTCGCCGAGGTCTACCGCCGCATCGTCGACGACCTGGTGGCCGAGGCGGGCGAGCGGGGCGAGCTCGTCTACGCCGTGCCCGGCTCGCCCCGGGTGCTGGAGCGCACCGTCGACCTGCTGGCGCAGCGGGCCGAGGCGGGAGAGGTCGAGCTCGACGTGCGCCCCGCCCTCTCGTTCCTCGACCTGGCCTGGGTCCGCCTCGGCATCGACCCCCTGGAGGAGGGGGTGCGCCTGGTCGACGGGCACCGCTTCGCCACCGCCGCGGCCGGCCAGCGGGGCCCGCTGCTGGTGGCCCACTGCCACAACCGTCGGGTGCTCTCGGACATCAAGCTGGCCGTCGACGACCCGCCCACCGAGCCGGTCCTGGTCGTCCAGCGCCTGGGGGCACCCGACGAGGCCATCACCGAGGTGGCCTGGGCCGACCTCGACCGCAGCGTGGAGCCCGACCACCTGACGTCGCTCTACGTCCCCGCCCTCGCCGCGCCGGTGGCGGCCGAGCTGGTGGCCTTCGCCGAGCTGGTGCGCACCCTGCGCGAGCAGTGCCCGTGGGACCGGGAGCAGACCCACGTCACCCTCACCCGCCACGCCCTGGAGGAGGCCTACGAGGTGGTCGAGGCCATCACCGCGTGGGACGCGGCGCTGGGCACCGAGGCCGAGGTCGACGCCGACGAGCACCTGGCCGAGGAGCTGGGCGACCTGCTCTTCCAGGTCGTGTTCCACGCCACCCTGGGTGCCGAGCGGGGCGCGTTCGACCTGGCCGACGTGGCCCGGGGCATCCACGAGAAGCTGGTCCGCCGGCACCCGCACGTGTTCCCGCCGGAGGGGACGGTCGCCGCGGGGGAGCAGGACGTGGCCGCCCTCACCCGCACCTGGGAGGAGATCAAGCGGGAGGAGACGGGCCGGACCTCGGTCATGGACGGCCTGCCCGACGACCTCCCCTCGCTGCTGTGGGCCCACAAGGTGCTGCGCAAGGCCGACGCCTCCGGCCACCCCTGGTCCCCGCCCTCCGAGGCGGCTGCGGGCGACCCGGACGACCTGGGCGAGCAGCTGCTGGCCCTGGTCCACGCCGCCCGCGCCGCGGACGTCGACCCCGAGACGGCCCTGCGCACGGCGGCCGCCCGCGTCCGCGACCAGGTCCGCGCCGCCGAGGCCGGCCCCTCCTCGCCGGACCAGTGACCAGACGCGCTGTCCGGTCGAGGACGACGCGATCGGTCGCCGGTTCGGGCTGCGAGCGCGTCCCGACCGCGCTCGATGACCTGGTGGAGAGGGGCGGCGCGGCGTACGATCGGGGGTCACCCCGCCACCCGGAGAGGCCGTCCGCACCCCATGAGCACCATCGAAGACGTCGTCGGCCGCGAGATCCTGGACTCCCGCGGCAACCCGACCGTCGAGGTCGAGGTGATCCTCGGCTCCGGCGCGGTGGGGCGGGCGGCGGTGCCCTCGGGGGCCTCGACCGGCCAGTTCGAGGCGGTCGAGCTGCGCGACGGTGGGAAGCGCTACGCCGGCAAGGGCGTGCTCACCGCGGTGGGCAACGTCAACGGCGAGATCCGCGACGTCGTGGTCGGCCTCGACGCCGTCGAGCAGCGCACTGGTCGACCGCACCCTGCTCGACCTCGACGGCACCGACAACAAGTCCCGCCTCGGCGCCAACGCCCTGCTGGGCGTGTCGCTGGCCACGGCCAAGGCCGCCGCCCGCGAGGTCGGCGTGCCCCTCTACCGCCACGTCGGCGGGACCAACGCCCACGTCCTGCCGGTGCCCATGATGAACGTGCTCAACGGCGGCGCCCACGCCGACAACAGCATGGACATCCAGGAGTGCATGATCATGCCGGTCGGGGCGGCCAGCTTCTCCGAGGCCCTCCGCTGGGGCGTCGAGGTGTACCACGTGCTCAGGGCCCTCCTGCACAAGCGGGGGCTGAGCACGGCCATCGGTGACGAGGGCGGCTTCGCCCCCGACCTGGAGTCCAACGAGGCCGCCTTCGCCCTGCTGGTCGAGGCCATCGAGGGCGCCGGCTTCACCGCCGGGAAGGACATCGCCCTGGCCATGGACGCCGCCGCCTCCGAGTTCCACAAGGGCCGCAAGTACGTCCTCGCCGGCGAGGGCCGCAAGCTGTCCTCGGCCGACTTCGCCGACTACCTCGTCGACCTGTGCGACAGGTACCCGATCGTCTCCATCGAGGACGGCATGGACGAGGAGGACTGGAAGGGCTGGGGCGCTCTCACCGAGGCCCTGGGCGACCGCGTCCAGCTGGTGGGCGACGACCTCTTCGTCACCAACGTCGAGCGCCTCGAGCGCGGCATCGACGACGGCGTGGCCAACTCCATCCTCATCAAGGTCAACCAGATCGGCACCCTCACCGAGACCCTGGAGACGGTCGCCCTGGCCGGCCGGGCGTCCTACACGTCGGTCATGTCGCACCGCTCGGGCGAGACCGAGGACGCCACCATCGCCGACCTGGCGGTGGCCACGAACTGCGGCCAGATCAAGACCGGCGCCCCCGCCCGCAGCGACCGGGTCGCCAAGTACAACCAGCTGCTCCGCATCGAGGAGGACCTCGGCGAGGCCGCCGCCTTCCCGGGTGGCGCCGCCCTGGCGCGAGGCGTCGGGTGACCGAGCGCCGCCCCCGCACCGGGCCCCGCACGGGGAGGGGTCCGGGCCGGTCCGGGTCGTCCTCGGCGCGCCCGGCGAGCCGGGCCTCGGCCAAGGGCCGGCCCGCGCCGCGCCCGCGCCACCGCGTCGTCGTGGGCCTGCTGGTCTCGGTCGTGCTGGTGGGCTTCCTGCTGGTGGGCGTGTTCCCCACCCGTGCCTGGCTGGCCCAGCGCGACGAGCTGTCCGCCCGCCACGAGGAGCTCGACGCCCTCGAGGCCGAGCAGGACGACATCCAGTCCCAGGTCGACCGGCTGCAGACCCCGGAGGAGATCGAGCGCATCGCCCGGGAGGAGTACGGCATGACCCGCCGGGACGAGACCGCGTTCCGCATGCTCCCCGGCGCCGTCGCCCCCGTCGACCTCCCCGACACCTGGCCCTTCACCGGCGCCGACGACTGGCTCAACCGCTAGGAGGGCAAGGGCTTCGAACCTGCGATGCGGTCGTGGGCCGATCGCCGCCTCCGGTTCGGTGCTCGCTCTGGCTCCGCTCGCTGGCGCTCGCTTCGCTGCTGCGCTCCGCTTCCGGTGCCGTCGATCGGCCTTCCCCGACCCTCGGCCCACCTCGCGCACGAGTGGGGCGTCGGCGGTGGGCCTTGCCGGGGGTGGGGCGACCTGAGCGGGCCCCGAGCGGGTCTGGCGGCTCGTGGCCATGGGGCGACGGTGACGCTGGGTCAGCCGGAGGTGGCCAGGCCCAGGGCGGCGGGGAGCTCGGACCACCAGGCGTCGACGGCGGCCTCCCGCTCGGCGAAGGGCGTCGGCCCCGGCGCCAGGGCCGCGGTGACCGCGGCGAGCGCGTCGGGCAGGTCGGCGGGGTCGTCGACGGCCAGGGCGGGCGGCAGGTCGGCCTGGTCGGCCAGGCCCTGGGCCTTGGCCCGGTAGTACGGCGTGGTGGCGGCCAGCACCGCCGGGGTGCCGGCGGCCAGGGCGAGGAGGGCGGCGTGGAACGACTGGGCCGCCACCGCCTCGGCCCGGGCCACCTCGGCCACCAGGCGCCGCGGGTCGGTGCTGCACTCGACCAGGCGCCACCGGGCGCGCATCGGGGTGGTGGCCCGCACGTCGGCCAGGGTGGCGATCTCGGGCTCGGGGTCCTGGCGGTTGAGGGCCAGGCCGACGACGTCCCAGCCCCGCTCGGCGGCGAGGTCGTCGGCGGCGCGGGCCCAGGCCCGGGCCGCGGTGTGGTGGGCGTCGCCACCGACGTAGGGGGCGCTGCGGATGGTCACCACCAGGCTGGGCCGGCGGCCGGGCTCCTCGTCGCCGTCGTCGGGGGCCAGCCCGAGGGCGTCGTCGCCGGTCACCACCACCAGCGTCGGGTCGACGCCCGGGAGGGAGCGGGCCAGGGCGGCGGAGTCGTCGTCGCGGCAGGAGGTGGCGACGGCACCGGCGAGCAGGCCCGCGACCAGGCTGCGGTCGGCCGCGTCGTCGAGGGGGCCGATCCCCTGGCCCGAGAGGGCGTAGGGCACCCCGGCGTGGCGGAGGGCGGTGGCCAGCAGGGCGCGCGGGGCGATGAGCCCGTGGGACCACTCCGACACCAGGGAGCCGCCTCCCAGGAAGAGGGCGGCGTCGTAGGCCGCGGGGTCGAGGGCGCGCCACGGTCCCTGCCCCACCCGCCAGCGGTCGGCGGCGTCGGCGGTGGCCCGGTCCAGGCGACCCAGCTGCTCGTGGTCGAGGCCCGGCAGCAGCTCGGTGAGGGGCCCGAGCCAGCGCACCGGCCCCAGCCCGCCGGGCGGGTGGGGGCCGTCGGTGACGACGTCGATGGCCACGTCGGGCCCGAGGCGGGCCTGGAGCCGCTCGACGGCCCGCACGGTGATGGCGTCGTCGCCCACGTTGCCCACGCCCCCGGAGGCGAGCACGAGCACCTGCGCGGCGGCCGGGTCGGGCGCCGTCGGGGGCGGCGGGGCCGGGGTCAGCTCGGGGTGCCGGGCGGTGGCCCCCGGCGTGGCCCACAGCACGCCGACCTCGGGATCCCAGGCCACCGCGGCCACGCCGACCATGGGGTCGGGGCCCTCGCGGCGGCCGACGGGGTCGAGCACCCGGGCCAGCCGGGCCCCGCCGATGCGCGGGTCGCCGGCGGTGCGGTGGAACGCGGTGCGGAGGTCGAGGTAGCGACCGACGAGGGTGGGCACGAAGGCCAGCAGCCGCCCCTGCTCGACCAGCCGGCGGGCGATGGCCCAGTCGTCGACCTGCTCGAGGAGGGGGTCGTCGGACCAGCCCCCCAGGTCGCGCAGCACGCCGACGTCGTGCACCGCCATCGTGTCGATGTAGTTCGACCGGAACAGCGCGCCCGACGGCGGCTCGTTGGACATGACGCCCTCGGCCCGGCCCTCGTCGTCGACCTGCACGATCGTGCCGTAGGTCAGGGCCGCGCCGGTGGCCCGGGCCGCCTGGTACAGGGCCTCCACCCCCTCGGGACGGGCGGTGTTGTCGGCGTCGAGCTGGAAGGCGTGGGTGGTCCGGGCCGCGTGCAGCAGGGTGGTGCGGGCCAGGGCGAGGCCCAGGTTCTCCGGGGCCCGGACCAGGCGGATGCGGGGGTCGTCGTCGGCCACCCGGGCCGCCACCGCGGCCGAGTCGTCGGTCGAGGCGTCGTCGAGCACCAGCACCTCGCCCTGCTCCTCGGGCGGGAGCCGGTCGAGGGCGGCCAGGGCGGACCGCAGGGCCGGCTCCAGCACCTGGCCGTGGTTCCAGCACAGGGTGAACACCGACAGTCCCGGGGTCAGCTCGGGCGCCGGCCCCAGGGCCTCGCAGAGGGCGGCCGCGGCGGCCCGTCGGGCCGGCAGGGTGGCGGTGCGACGCAGGGCCGCGGCCTGGCCCGCGACGGCGCCGTCGACCTCGGCCAGGCGGCCGGCCAGGTCCTGGATGCGCAGGGTGATGAGGCCCAGCTCGTCGCCGATGGCGGCGACCCCCCCACGGGTGTCGTCCCGGCCGGCCCAGGCCAGGTCCTCCAGGCGGGTGAGGGCTCGACGGACCTCCTCGAGCGCGGCCTGCTGGGAGGCCACCTCGGAGGCCACCTCGTCGATGCGGCCCGGGGCCCGCCGGGCGCGGTCGAGGAAGGCCCGGGCCCGCTCGGTGGTCCCGGCCGCCTCGCCCTCGCCGGTCCCGTCCTCAGCCACGGCTGGCCCCGGCGGCCAGGTCGCGGTCGGCCGAGCCGGCGAGGAGGTGGTCGACGGCCGGTCCGAGCAGCCGGGCCACGGCGGTGGCCGAGAGGTCGAGGTGACCGAGGGCGTCGACCGGCACCACCAGGGCGGACAGCGGGGCCACCAGGTCGGCGGCCAGGTCGCGCGCCGGTCCCGTCGGCATCACCTGCAGCGGCAGGCAGCCCTGCTCGATGGTCTCGACCAGCCGGATGGGCTCGAGGTCGCCCTCGTCGCGCCACCACAGCCGGGCCCGAGCCGTCCGCAGGAGGGCGGCGACGGCATCGGGGGGCAGCACCGGGCCCGCGTCGGGGTCCCACGTGATGCCGGGCACGTAGCAGGCGCCGGGACCGAAGTGCTCGTGGCAGCGCAGGGCCAGGTCGGCCTGGGCGCCGTCGCGGACCCCGTCGCGCACCTGGGGCTCGACGACGGCCCAGGGGCGGGGACGGCGCAGGTCGTCGGTGGCGCGGGCCCGCACCTGGCGGTGGTCGGCCAGGGCCGGTCGCAGCGGCACCGCGCCCGGCCGCCAGCCCAGGGCTCGCGTCGCAGGGGCGTCGGGGCGCCCGGTGGCGGCCCGCAGCCCGGTCGCGACCCGGGTGGGCACGCCCGGGCCGACCAGGCCCGGAGGGTCGTCGGTGCCCCAGCGGGCCGGGGGCGCCTGGCCCCGGCTGGTGGTCCAGGCGTCGTCCCAGGCGCGGCGCAGCTCCTCGTGCTCGGGCGGGAGGTCGTGGCGCACGCCGCGGACCATCGTCTCCAGCACCTCCGAGATGTGCTGGCCGCGGATCGCGTCGGGGTCGATCCCGCCGTCGAAGCCGGCACCGGGGTCGGGGTCGCCGGCGAGGAGGAGGCCGGACATGGTGAGCTGGCACTTGCGGCACCGGCCGCAGTTGCCGGCCTGCTCGCCCTCCCAGCACACCTGGAGGGTGCGGCGGGCCAGCGGGCTGGTGAGCACGTGGGCCAGGCGGGCGTCGCGGTCGCGGTGGGGGTTGCCCATGACCACCTCGGTGCGGCGGGTCCGGACCGCGCCGATCACCTGCGGGTCCGAGCCCACGCTCCCGAGCTGCTCGAGGGGGTGGGCGCCGGCCATCACCAGTCGCCGCCACCCCGCTGCGGCGGTGAGGCCGGCGCTCACCAGCGAGGCCCCCGAGGTCTCGATCCACTCCCGGTACGGGTCGACGAGGGTGCGGATCGAGGTCGACAGGACGACCAGGCCCAGGCCCAGCTCGTCGGCGACGGGCTGGTGGCCGTGGATGATCTGGGCCTCGACGGGCCGGAGCCGGGCCTCGCCGTGGTGCACCGCGACCAGGTGGGTGACCCGGTCCTCGGGCGGGCCCTCGAGCAGGTCGAGCAGGGTCGACCAGGAGTCCGCGCCGCGGGTGAAGAAGAGGCCGATGCCGCCGTCGCCGGGGCCGCCGTCGTAGGTCGACGTGAGCGCGACGCGGGTGCGCCGGGTGCCCCAGGAGGTGGCCAGGCGGTCGGCCAGGGCCTGGGCGCCGACGCCGGCCACGGCGTCGACCTCGCCCTCGACCACCAGGTCCTCGCCCCGCACCGCGGCGACGAGGGTCAGGGCGGGGAGGGCGGGCGTGGCGGTGGGGTCGAGCAGGTCGGCCTCGCCCCGCCGGATCCGCACCTCGTAGGGGGCCAGGTCGGTGCCGTCGTCGGCCACCAGCGCGGTCCGGACCGTGACGTGCCCGTCGTCGACGTGGGTGGTGGGAGGGCGGGCGCGCACCCGGGCAAACCTAGGCGGCCGCCCCGGGCGCGTCCCCAGCCGCGGAGGGTCGCAGGGAGAGGTCCGCGACCGTCAGTGCGGCACCATCCCGCCGTCGGCCACCAGGACCTGGCCGGTGATGTAGGAGCCGGCGTCGCTCACCAGCAGCAGGGCCGGGCCCACCATCTCGTCGGCCGTGGCCAGGCGGCCCATCAGCGACGCGGCCGCCATCGCCGCCGCCCCCTCCGGGCCCGTGTTGCGCACCATGTCGGTGTCGACCGACCCGGGCGCCAGGGCGTTGACCCGGATGCCCGTCGCCACGTGCGCGGCGGCGAGGGAGCGGGTGAACGAGAGCAGGGCGGCCTTGCCCGCCGCGTACATGGCCACCGGCGCCGAGAACAGGAAGGCACCGACCGACACCACGTTGAGCACCGCGGCGTGCTCGCTGGCCTCGAGGTGGGGGAGGGCGGCCTCGACCAGGAACACCGGGCCGCGCAGGTTGACGTCGAAGGACTTGGCCCAGGCCTCGGGGGTGAGCTGGCCCAGCGGCTGGGCCAGGGCGTTGGCCGCGTTGTTGACGACGATGTCGAGTCCGCCGTAGGCGTCGACGGTGCGGTCGACGAGGCCGGCCACGGCGTCGAGGTCGCCCATGTGGGTGGGGACGCCCAGGGCGTCGGCCCCCTGGCCCCGCAGGTGGGCCTCGGCCTCGGCGCAGGCCTCGGGCTTGCGGCTGGCCACCACCACCCGGGCCCCCGCCGCGGCCAGGCCCTCGGCCAGGGCCAGGCCGATGCCCCGGGTGCCGCCGGTGACGAGGGCGGTGCGGCCGGTCAGGTCGAACAGGGAGCGCAGGGCGTCGGGGTCCACGGGGGCCTCTCCGGTCGGGGCACCCTGATCTACCAGGCGGCGGGCACCCGTGGTACCGGCGCGCCCCGCCGGTACCGTCGCGCGGTGCCCGCCTCCGACGCCGACCGCCAGGCCGTGGCCGCCCTGCTCGGCCGGGACCCCGACGGCGACTTCGAGGTGGTCGTCCGCCACGACGACGGCGGCCCGGTCGTGATCCGCAACGCACCGGTGCTCCCCAGCGGCCGGCCCATGCCCACCCGGTACTGGCTGGTCGGCGAGCCCGAGCGCACCTGGGTGGGACGTCTGGAGGGGGCCGGCGGGGTGGACCGGGCCGAGGCCGAGGTCGACCCCGAGGCCCTGGCCGCGGCCCACGCCGTCCACGCCGCCGAGAGGGCGACGGCGGTGCCGACCGACCACGAGGGTCCGGTGCCCTCGGGCGGGGTGGCCGGCACGCGGGTCGGCGTGAAGTGCCTGCACGCCCACTACGCCTGGTGGTTGGCCGGCGGGGTCGACCCGGTGGGGGCCTGGGTGGCCGACCACCTCCACGAGGTCGAGGGGGCTCCGCCCGGCGCCGGCGGACCCGCCCTCGTGCGCTCGTCGCCATCGTGACCTGGGAGGCGGTGGTCGTCGCAGGCCAGGCTGGGGCGGTGGACGACACGCACCGACGGACCCGGCGGGTGGGCGGGTGAGCCCGGCACCGGTGGCCGCCATCGACTGCGGCACCAACTCGACCCGCCTGCTGGTGGCCGAGCCCGACGGGGAGGGCGGCCTGCGCACCCTCACCCGGCTCATGCGCATCACCCGCCTGGGCCAGGGCGTCGACCGCACCGGGGCCCTGGCCCCGGAGGCGGTGGCCCGCACCCAGGACGTCCTGGCCGAGTACCGGTCGGTGATGGACGACCACGGGGTCGCGCCCGGGGCCGTCCGGGTCGCAGCCACCTCGGCGGCGCGCGACGCGTCGAACCGCGAGGACTTCTTCGCCCAGGCCGAGGCCACCGTCGGGGCCCGTCCCGAGCTGCTCACCGGCACCGAGGAGGCGGCCCTGTCCTTCCGAGGCGCGACCACGGGGCTCGACCCGGGCCGAGGCCCGTTCCTGGTGTTCGACCTGGGCGGCGGGTCGACCGAGCTGGCCCACGGCACGACCGAGGTGACCTCGTCACTGTCGCTCGAGGTGGGTTGCGTGCGCCTCACCGAGCGGTTCCTGGACAGCGACCCGCCCCGGCCCGAGGAGCTCACCGCCGCCATCTCCTACGCCGAGTCCTGGTTCGACGACGTCCTGCGCAAGATGCCGGGGGCGGCCTCGGCCCCCACCGTGATCGGCCTGGCCGGCACCGTCACCACCGTGGCCGCGGTCGAGATCGGGCTCGACCCCTACGACCGGGACCGCACGCACCACTTCGTGCTCACCAAGGAGGCGGCCGAGGACGTGTTCCGGACCCTCGCCACCGAGAGCCGGGAGGACCGCATCGGGAACCCCGGCCTGGAGGAGGCCCGGGCCGACGTCATCGTGGGCGGCTGCTGCGCCCTCGTGGCCCTGTACCGCCACCTCGGGCTGGAGGAGGTGCTGGTCTCGGAGTCCGACATCCTCGACGGCCTGGCCGCCAGCGTCCTCGACCGGACGGCCTAGCCGCCGGCGTCCCTCCACCCCAGGTAGCCACCGTCGAGGTCGGTGGCCCGGGTCAGGCCCACGTCGCGGAGCACGGCGGCGGCCAGCGACGAGGCGTAGCCCTCGTTGCACACCAGCACGACCACCTGGTCGGGGCCCTCGAGCTCGTCCAGCCGGTGGTCGCCGCCGGGGTCCAGGCGCCACTCCAGCACGTTGCGCTCCACGACGAGGGCGCCCGGGAGCTCACCGTGGCGGGCCCGGTCGGCGGCGGGGCGGATGTCGACCACGAGGGCACCGGCGGCCACCAGCGTGGGCAGGTCGGCCGGTCCGGGGCGGGGGCCGAGGCGCCGCCGGGCCTCGTCCAGCAGGCGGTCGGTGGCGGGGCTCACGGCGGCCGACGCTACCGGCGGCGCGCCCCGCCCCGGCGGGGCACCGATCACGGGTGGACCCGCTACGTTGCCCTGCGCACCGCCACCACCCCGAGGGACACCCACCCGCCATGCGCCGCGACCGCACAGCCGGACGGCCCGCCCCGGCCCCCGCCGGGGACCCGGCGGCGCGCTCGGGGGCGCTGTTCGGGCGCCGGGTGATGCTGCGACCCCTCGTGCTGTCGGACTTCGACGCCTGGCGCGAGGTCCGCCTCCGCTGCCACGACTGGCTCACCGTGTGGGAGCCCAGCCGCCAGCCGGGGGCGCCGGACCCCACCACCGACCGCGACGCCTTCGGCGTGCGCTGCGCAGCCCGCCAGCGGGAGCGGGCCCTGGGCACCGGGCACGGGTTCGGCGTGTTCCACGAGGGTCGCCTGGGCGGCGAGATCAACCTCAACAGCATCCAGCGGGGCCCGTTCCAGAACGCCTACGTGGGCTACTGGATCGACCAGGCCGTGGCCGGCCAGGGGCTGATGCCCGAGGCCGTGGTCGTGCTGGCCCGCTTCGCCTTCGAGGAGCTGGGCCTGCACCGGCTCCAGGTGTCGATCATCCCCCGGAACCGGGCCAGCCGGAGGATCCCCGAGAAGCTGGGCCTCCGCGACGAGGGCACCGCGGTGCGCTACCTGGAGATCAACGGCGTGTGGGAGGACCACGTCCGCTACGCCCTCACCTCCGAGGAGTGGCTCGAGCGCCGCGACGACCTGGCCCAGGAGTGGCTGACGCCGTAGAGGTCTTCGTCTTCGTCGTCGCTCGGTCGTGTCCCACCTGCGGCCGCCTGGGGCCCGGCGCAGCCGCTGGGGGTCCGGGGGCGGAGCCCCCGGGGGAAGGGAGCCGAGCCAGCTTGCTGGTCGGCGACCTGGGCGCGAGCGCAGCGAGCCCGACCAGCTCGTCGGGACGGAGGGAGCGCCAGCGACCGAGTGACGACGACTACCGGCTGCTGATCTTCTTCTGGAGGGCGGCCAGGCGCTCGGCGAAGGCGGGCTGGTGCAGCGACCACACCTGGGGGTCGAGCTCGCGCTCGACGGCCTCGGGGTGGGTGTCCACCGATGCCATGGCGCCCAGGGTCTCCTTCACCTTGATCACCAGGTCCCGCGGTGCGGCGGCGGCCCGCGCGGCCAGCTCGTGGGCCGTGGGGAGCAGGTCGTCGTCGTCGACGCAGCGCCAGACCAGGCCGGCCCGCTCGGCCTCGGGCCCGTCGAGGACCTCGCCGAAGAGGAGGGCGGCGGCCGCCGCCTGGGGGCCGGCGATGCGGCGGAACATCCAGGTGTGGCCGCCTCCGGGGTGCAGGCCCAGCTGCAGGAACCGGGTGTCGAACCGGGCCCGGCGGGCGGCCAGGCGCACGTCGCAGGCCAGGGCCAGGTTCATGCCCGCCCCGACCGCGGCGCCGTTCACCGCGGCGATGGTGGGCAGAGGGCAGTGGGCCACGCGCAGGAAGCCCTCGTAGATCGCCAGCAGGCCCTCGCGCTCGGAGGAGCCCAGGTCCGACAGGTCGGCGCCGGCGCAGAAGGCCCGGCCCTCGCCGGTGACGACGACGGCGCCCACGCCCTCGTCGGCCTCCACCGCGTCGACGGCGGCGACGAGGTCGTCGCCCAGCGGGCCGCCCAGGGCGTTGCGCCGATCGGGGTCGTCGAGGGTGAGGAGGGCGACGCCGTCGGTGATGTCGGTGCGGACGAGGCTCATGGGGAGGTGGTCATCCTTCTCCGTCGCGGACGACGGCGGGGGAGTGGCGGAAGAACTGCTCGACGTCCTCCTCGTAGCGGTACTCCGCCTCCTGGGAGCCGACCGTCTTGCGGAGGCGGACGGCCTCCACGAAGGCGGCGGCGGCGCCGGCGGTGGTGTACGAGTACGAGAAGCCGGCCTCCTTGAGGCGGCGGTTGTCGATGCCCCGGCCGTAGCGGAGCAGGTCGAGCAGCTCGGGAGGGATGTCGACGCCGAAGCGGCGCAGCGGGGCCGCGGCCAGGCCGGTCCCGATGAACGGCATGGGGATCGTGGGCTTGTCGCAGATGCGGGCGATCTCGCTCCACGGCAGGAGCCCGTCGCCGGCCACGTTGTAGATGCCGGGGTGGCCGCCGCCGATGGCGAAGAGGAGCGAGCGCACCACGTCGTCCTCGTGGACCAGCTGGATGCGGGGGTCGAAGCCCAGGACCGAGGGCACCGCCGGCAGCCGCAGGGCCTTGCTGAACGGCGTCGACAGACGGGGCCCGAGGACGTTGCAGTAGCGGAGCAGCGACACCTCGACGTGGGGGTTGTCGATGGCGAAGTCGCGCACGAAGCCCTCGACCTCGAGCAGGCTGCGCTCGATGCCGGTGCGGGGCGTCGACTTCCGGTTGGTCGACTCGGTGAACCACACCGGGTCCCGCGGGGTGGACCCGTAGACGAGGGCCGAGGACTTCACCACCACGTTCTCCACCGTGCTGCCGGGCGTGGACGCGGCGGCGAAGAGGTTCATGGTGCCGATGACGTTGATCTCGTGGAGCTGGCGCCCCGAGGCGCGGGTGCTGTCGACGACCAGGAAGGTGTGGACGATCGTGTCGACCTTGGTGGCGGCCACGATGCGGGAGAGGATCGAGTAGTTCTCGTCGGAGCGGACGTACTCGGTGCGCTCCAGGCGGACCTTGGGCTCCTCGGTGTCGAGGCCGATGATGACGTCGACGTCGTCCTGCTGCTCGAGCGCCTGGGCCAGGCGGCCGCCCCAGAACGTGCCCAGCCCGGTGATGAGGACGCGGCGGCCCACGGCCTACCCGAACCAGACCGAGCGGCGCTGCTGGAGCATGTCGAAGAGGGCCTCCTGGATGCTCTGGCGGATCGCCTCGGAGCAGTCCATGATGCGGCTGCGCGAGTAGCGCTCCTGGTCCGGCGGCACGTCGAAGGTGACCGGGGGCAGCACCCGCAGCTTGAACTTCGAGGGGAAGTAGGCGACCGCACCGAGGGGGCCGAAGGCCAGCATGTTGGCCGTCACCGGGAAGTACGGCGTGCCGAGGACCTTGGCCAGGGCCGGGATCCGGGCGAGGGTCGGCATGGACTCCTCGGCGCCGACCACGGCGATCGGGATGACGGGCACGCCGGCCCGCATGGCGATCTCGACGTAGCCGCCCCGGCCGAAGCGGCGGAGGCGGTAGCGCTCCTGGTAGGTCTTGGCCGGGCCCTTGGTGCCTTCGGGGAAGACGAGGACCAGCTGGCGCTGCTCCCGCAGCAGGCGGTAGGCGTTGTCGGGCTGGGCCACCACCCCGCCGTTGCGGGCCCACAGCGTGCCGACCACCGGCAGGGACTTGAAGTAGTGGTCGGCCAGGCCGTACACGGGCCGGCCCATCTCGGTCTCGATGCCGTGCATGATCGCCGGGGCGTCCGACGGCACGGCCGCGGCGTGGTTGGCCACCAGCAGGGCCCCGCCCTCGGCGGGGATGTTGTGGAAGTCCTCCCACTCGACCCGGAACCACTTGTCGTAGAGCGGGGCGTAGACCTTCCGGGCCAGGGCCCGCATGGTCTCGCTGCGGCCCCACTCGTCGACGTCGCCCAGGCGGGGGTCGTCGAGCTCCGGGGCCTCGTCGGCCGCCGGCGGCGGGACCACCGGCACGAGGGCCGAGGAGCGCTCCTTGGTCGGACGGGCCATCGCGGCAGCGTACAACCCACCCTCCGGCCCCTCGCAGGCCGGGTCGGTCGCCACGCCCTCCGTCACCGGCGACCACCGGCGACCCACCGGTGTCCCGTCCGTGACGCAGGACGGGCTCGTCTCGCGTCTTCGTCACCCGGGGGCCAGGCATGGCGCGGTCGTGGCGGAGAAGGGGCGGGTGTCGGTTCTTGGTCACCGGGGGGCCGGGGGTGGCGCGCTCGTGGCGGAGAAGGGGCGGGTCTCGCGTGGCGTCAGGGGGCGTCGAGGTCGGCCAGGTGGGCCTGGCCGACGGTGCAGGTCTCCAGCTCGCGGCACCAGCGACAGGCGCCCGACGGCGCGTCGGGCGGGCTCGTCGCCGCCGTGGAGGACGCCCACCATGCGCTCCACGCCGTCGGCCACCCGGGCCGCGGCGGCCTCCAGCATCCCCTCGGTCACGGCCTCGACGTGGAGCCGGCCCGAGTCGAGGTAGGACGACGCCACCGCCCGGGGCGGCACCCCGGTGCGGAGCGTCTCGACCAGCGCGTAGAAGCGCAGGTCGTCGAGGTGGTGGACGGCGAAGGAGCCGGTCTTGAAGTCGACGACCACCTTGCCGGCCCGCATGCCGTCGGCCTTGCCCAGGGCCAGGTCGACCCGGCCCGAGAGCACGACCCGACCGCCGCACAGGTCGGTGCGCAGCGACTGCTCGGTGACGGGCCGCCACACCGGCTTGAGCGGCGGCCACACCTCGGTGAAGGACGTGACCCGGGCGACCGCCGCGCTGCGCACCTCGGCCCGGTCGTCCTCGTCGCAGTCCCGCAGCCAGTCCGACATCCAGCGGTCGGCACCGGCCAGGCGGTCGATGGCGGTGTCGACCAGCTCGGCCGGGGTCGAGGGGGCCCGCCGGTTGAGGGTGAGCTCGATGGCCTTGTGGGCCACCGCGCCCTGGACGACGGCCGGGGAGGGGGCGAAGTCCGACGTGGAGGCGTCGGACAACCAGCGGGCCTCGCAGCCGTGCACGGTGGCCAGGGCGTGCTTGTTCACGAAGAGCGAGTCCGCCGTCGGGGATGGCGGTGGCGGGCCCGGACAGCTCGCCCTCCAGGTCGCGCCGCAGTCGGGCCCGCAGGTCGTCGGGGAACACCGGCCGGTCCTCCCGGCGGGCGGCCAGGCGCTCCAGGGTCTCGCGCTGGACCGGCGTGTGCTCCGGCTCGTCGCGCCCGCGCGTCCTCGCCCACCGGCCCGAGGCTACGCCGGGTCGGGGCGTGGGTCCGTCCGACCTGGGCTCGGGCTCGCTGTCACAGGGGGGTCCCATACTCGGGGACATGGACGCCACCGCAGTGCACTTCGCCTCCGCCGCCCGGCTCATCGGCGACGCGGCGCGGGCCCGCGACCTGGTCGTCCCCGCCTTCCGCAGCCCGCCCCGCCGCTCCGGGGCGGCTCGCACGCTGCGCCGCTGGGCCGGGGGCGGGGCCACCGTCTCGGTCGAGGTCCGGGGCCGCCCGTACGAGGCCGTGGTCGCCGACATGGTCGAGGGGGTGGTGGTGGCCAACCGGGTCGCTGGTCCCGACGCCACCCGCCTGCGCACCGCCCTCTGGGCGGCGGTGCTCGAGGGCGAGGCCGGGTCCGTGGCCGCGGCCTGAGCAGCAGCCAGGGCGTCGGTCGGTCCATCCCGCGCCCTGGCTGCACGGCGGACCGGGGCTTTGGGGGCTGGGCGCGGACCGGACGGCGGGTCGCGGCCGGCGCGGCGTGCCCCGGTACGGTCCCGCCCATGGCCGGACCACGCGAGCACGGGTCCGGCGGCGGCCGTCGGAGCCGACGGCCCGACCGCGACCGGGCCGTCGTCGTCTGCATCCCGGGGCTGGAGGAGGTCGTCGGCGCCGAGCTCGATGCCCTGGGCATCACCCACCGCCCGGCCGGGGCCGGGGCCCTCGCCGCCCGGGTCACCGACCGCCAGCTCTACCTGGCCAACGTGGCCCTCGCCTCGGCGACACGCGTGCTGGTCGATGCGGGCACGATCACCGCCCGCACCTTCGCCGACCTGGAGTCGCGGGTCCACGAGATCGACCTCTCACCGTGGGTCGCCCCCGGACGCCCCGTCCGCATGCGGGTCTCCACCCACCGGGCCCGGCTCCAGCACACCGGGGGCATCGAGGACCGCATCCGGCGGGCCCTCGAGCTGGGGCGCCCACCGCCGGCCGACGATCCCGACGCCCTGCTCGTGGTGGTGCGCAACGACCGCGACCGGATGTCGTTCCGGGTGGACTCCTCCGGTGCACCGCTGCACCACCGCGGGTGGCGAGGCCCGGCGGCCAAGGCCCCGCTCCGCGAGACCGTCGCTGCCGCCTGCCTCACCGCCGCCGGGTGGGACCCGGCCCGACCCCTCGTCGACCCCTTCTGCGGGTCGGGGACCATCCCCATCGAGGCCGCCCGCCGGGCCGCCGGCATCGCCCCCGGCTCCGACCGCCACTTCGCCTTCGGCGACTGGCCGTCGTTCGCCCCCGGCACGTGGGCGTCGGTGCTGGCCGAGGTCGAGGCCCGGCGCACGGCGGCGCAGGAGGGCGGGGCCCCGGCGCCGATCGTGGCCCGGGACCGCGACGCAGGGGCGGTGGCGGCGGTCCGCGAGAACGCCGAGCGGGCCGGCGTGGCCCACCTCGTCACCGTCGAGGAGGGCTCGGTGTCCGACGCCCGCCCGCCCGACGGCGCCGTCGACGGCCACCTCGTCACCAACCCGCCCTGGGGCGGGCGCACCGGTGGGGGCGGGGACCTGCGCGACCTCCACGCCCGCATCGGCCAGGTCGCCACCGGGGCGTTCCCGGGCTGGGCCGTCGCCCTGCTCGTGGCCGACCCCCGCCTGGCCCGGGCCACCCGCCTCGGCCTGGCCACCCGCCTCCGCACCCGCGCCGGGCCCACCTCGATCACCCTCCTCGCCACCGACCCCCCGGCCTGACACACCCGCGCATCGTGCGACGCTGGTCGGGCAAGGCCGCTGTCGAGCGTCGCCGGTCCGTGGCCGTGATCCGCAGCCAGCGCCGCCGGCCGCCGCGGCCGCCGGCCGCCGTGCCAGGGCACGGTCGCAGAGCATCCCGCGCCCGGGCGTCACGAGGTGCCAGGCACCTCGTGACGCCTCTCGGCGGGTGGGTGCAGCCCGGCCCGGGGCGGACCCGGGAGGAGGGCGTCGGGGCCCGGGCAGCGGACCGGGCGGGGCGCCTACGGTGGCCGGCCGGGGACAGCACCACCGAGGAGCCAGCATGCTCGACCACGTCATCCGGGGAGCCTCGATCGTCGACGGGACCGGCGAGCCGGCCACCACCGGCGACGTGGGGGTGCGCGACGGGCGCATCGTCGAGGTCGGAGGGCGCATCGACGAACCCTCCCGCGAGGAGATCGACGCCGACGGCTGCATCGTCACGCCCGGCTGGGTCGACGTCCACACCCACTACGACGGCCAGGTGACCTGGGACGACGCCCTGGAGCCGTCGGCCACCAACGGCGTCACCACCGTCGTCATGGGCAACTGCGGGGTCGGCTTCGCCCCGGTCCGCCCCACCGACACCGAGGCGATCATCGACCTCATGGAGGGCGTCGAGGACATCCCCGGCACCGCCCTCCACGCCGGCATGCCCTGGGGCGAGTGGGAGACCTTCCCCGAGTACCTCGACCTGCTCGACGGCCGGTCCTACGCGCTCGACGTGGGCGCCCAGCTGGCCCACGGCGCCCTGCGCTTCTACGTGATGGGCGAGCGGGGCGCGGCCAACGAGGACGCCACCGCCGACGACCTGGCCCAGATGACGAGGATCGTCACCGAGGCCCTCGGGGCCGGGGCCCTGGGCGTGACCACCTCGCGCACCATCGGCCACCGCTCCAGCTCCGGCCGCCCCGTGCCCGGCACCTTCGCCGCCCCGGACGAGCTGCTGGCCCTGGCCGAGGGCATGCGGGTCGCCGGCACCGGCGTGTTCGAGGCCATCGTGGCCGGCACCATCGGGCGGCTCGAGGGCCTGGGCGGCGAGCGCTCCACACCCATCGAGGAGGTGCCGCTGCTCACCGCCGTGTCGCGCACCAGCGGCCGTCCCGTCACCTTCACGGTGGCCCAGCTCTTCGAGGACCCGGACCACTGGCGACGGGTGCTCGACGCCACCGCCGAGGCCAACGCCGCGGGCGCCGACCTCCACCCACAGGTGATCCCCCGGTCGGTCACGATCATGACCAACCTCGACACCTACCACCTGTTCCGGGGCCGGCCGACCTACGAGAAGGTCGCCGACCTGCCCCTGGCCGAGCGGGTGGTCGAGATGCGTCGACCCGAGGTGCGCGAGGCCATCCTCGCCGAGCGACCCGAGACCGCGGCCCCGGACCTGTCCGACAACCTCACCGCCCTCTTCGCGGTGGCCCTGCCCCTCACCTTCCCGCTCGCCGAGCCCCTCGACTACGAGCCCACGCTCGACCAGTCCCTCGCGGCCCAGGCCGCGGCGCAGGGCGTCACCCCCGAGGAGCTGATGTACGACTGGCTCCTGGCCGACGAGGGCACGGCCTTCTACGCCGTCCTGGGCTCCAACTTCGTGAGCGGCTCGCTGGAGGTGTGCCGGGAGATGCTGGCCGACCCCCACACGGTCACCGGGCTCTCCGACGCCGGCGCCCACGTCAACCTCATCTCCGACTGCTCGGCCAGCACCTTCCACCTCACCCACTGGGGCCGCGACCGCAGCCGAGGCGAGGGCCTTCCGCTCGAGCACCTGGTGGCCAAGCTGTCGAGCGGCAACGCCCGCCTCTACGGCCTGGGCGACCGGGGTGTCCTGGCCCCGGGTCGGCGCGCCGACATCAACGTCATCGACATGGAGCGGTTGGAGATCTCGGCCCCGTTCCTGCGCCACGACCTCCCCACCGGCGCCAGTCGCATCCTCCAGCCGGCCCGGGGCTACGAGGCGACGATGGTCGCCGGCACCGTGACCCGGCGCCACGACGCCGACACGGGTGCCCGCCCGGGGCGCCTGGTCCGGGGCCCCCGGACCGGCTGAGCCCGACCGTGCCGGTGCCGCAGGGGGACGACGGCGCCGCGCTCGCCCTCCGCGCCCTCGCCCTGGTGGCCGGTACGGCCCGGGGCGACGAGGATGCGGTCGACCTCCACGTCGACGCCTTCGACAGCGTCGAGGAGGCCGCCGGCGCCTTCGCCCACCTGGGCGGCTACCTGCTGGCCGCGCTCTGCCAGGCCCGGGGCGAGAGCCCGGCGGCGACGGTCGCCTGGCTCGGCCGCACCATCGACCCCGACGCCGGCGAGCAGCCACCGATCGTCCCCGGATCGCCGTAGCGTGCCTGTGTGAGCAATGACCTGATGCCGGCCGCGTTCATCGGTCACGGCAACCCGATGAACGCGCTGGAGAGCAACCACCACACCGACGCCTGGGCCGCCCTCGGCGCCTCGCTGCCCCGGCCCCGTGCCGTGGTGGTCGTGTCGGCCCACTGGTTCACGAACCACAGCGCGGTCACGGCCATGGGTCGCCCCCGCACCATCCACGACTTCTACGGCTTCCCCGAGGCCCTCTTCGCGGTCAGCTACCCCGCCCCGGGCGCGCCCGAGGTGGCCGAGGAGCTGGCCGAGGTGGTGAAGCCCACGTGGGTCGGCCAGGACCTCGACTCCTGGGGTCTGGACCACGGCGCCTGGTCGGTGTTGGTCCACCTGTTCCCGGACGCCGACGTGCCCGTCGTCCAGCTCTCCATCGACGCCGGCAAGTCCTACGACGAGCACCTGGCCCTGGGTGCCGCCCTGGCTCCCTTGCGGGCGCGAGGCGTCTTCGTGCTGGGCAGCGGCAACGTGGTGCACAACCTCGGGATGATCGACCCGTCGCGCCCCACCGACGGCTTCGGCTGGGCGCGCGACTTCGACGACGCGGCCCGGGAGGTCATGACCTCCCACCCCGGCGACGCGCCCGGGCTGGAGGCCCGGCGCGACCACCACCTGGCCGTCCCCACGCCGGACCACTTCCTGCCGCTGCTCTACCTGGCGGGCCTGGCCGACGCCGCCGGGGCGGGCACCGACGTGCTGGTCGACGGCCTGGCCATGGGCTCGCTCTCCATGACCGCCTACACGCTCGGGGCGGCCCACGTGGCCGCCGACGGCGGTGGGCCCCAGCCGCCGCTGCCCGATCCCGACCGCATCCCGCCCGAGGACACCAACACCTGAGCCCCGAGCCTCAGGCGAAGATGCCCGCGAGCCAGTCGCAGACCACCTCGTCGCGCTGGCCCCGGGCCGCGGGCTCGCAGTGCCAGTCCGCCCCCTCGGCCTCGGTGAAGGCGACGAGGGTGGAGCCCTCCACCGCGGCGTGCAGCTCCTCGGACTGGCCCGGCCAGAACTGCTCGTGGTCGGGGGAGAGGATCAGCAGCGGGCAGCGGATCCGGGCGAGGGTGGCCTCGTCGAGGTGCATCTCGTCGGCCGCGGCGTAGGCGTCGTAGTACGAGCTCAGCCCGTAGGGGGCCATGCGCCAGGCCAGGAGGGCCCGGGTGGCGGGGTCCTCGGCCATGCCGATCTCCATGAAGGCGTCGAAGTCGGCCTTGTTCCCCTGGTCGAGCAGGTCGATCATCACCTCGGGGAGCGGATCCCTCCAGCTGTCGCTGACCCGCACGACGCCGGGGTCGGCCACGGCTGCGGCGATGCGGTGCTCGAAGGCGACGGCACGGGGCACCCAGTAGCCGGCCTGGCTCACGCCCACCAGGGCGAGCCGGTCGGCGTCGACGTCGTCGCGCTCGACCAGCCAGTCGACGACGGGCGTGATCACGGCCTCCCAGTCGTGGCGGAAGAACAGGCCCTGGCGGTGCAGGGCGGTGTTCTGCCCAGGACCGTCGAAGGTGAAGGCGTTCCACCCCCGTTCGACCGCGGCGGCACACCCGCCCGCCCAGGCGTCGGTGACCGGCCCGTCGCTGCCGTTGTTGAAGACCAGTGTGGGACGGCGACCGCCGGGCGCCTCGGCCCCGTCGGCGTGGAAGAAGTAGCCCTCCAGCGCCGTGTCCTCGTAGGGCAGCGCCACCTTCTCCACGGACGGGCGGAAGTACGGGACGGCGTGGTCCCAGCAGTCCCGGTGCTGCTCCCAGAGGGCGGTGAACCGCTCGGGCCGGTCGGTGCCGGGGGCGTAGGACGAGGCCGACGCGTAGTACGTGGAGGCCCGCAGGTAGGCGCTGCGCGCGCTCTCGCCGTGGCCGGCGGCCTCGCTGGCCTCGGCCCGGGCCCGCACGCGGTCCGCGAGGGCGGACAGCTGGCTGATCCAGGTCTCACCGTCACCGTCGGTCACGCCGTCGAGCGCCTCGAGCACCTCGCCCGCGTCGGACAGCCGGCGGTAGGCCCAGCCGAGCAGCAGCAAGCGGTCGAACTCCATGCCCTCGTCGTCGAACACCCTGCGCACCGTCTGTCCTCCGTGGTCGTGGCGGGGCACCAGGCCCCACCCGATCCCGTCGGCAGCCATCGCCCTGCACCCTGAGACAGGGGCCGCCAGGTAGCGTCCGGGCACCGTGACCGGCCCGGGTGGCGGAACCGGTAGACGCAGAGGGCTTAAACCCCTCGGCTCCCCAGGGAGCGTGTGGGTTCGACTCCCACCCCGGGCACCGCCCCTCCGCCCGCCGGCGGTCGGTGCCGGCTGGCTACCAGCGGTGGGTGTACTCCGAGGAGCGGTAGACCATGGCTGCCACCGAGGTGAGGGTCGTGCCCGAGAGCAGGCGGGGCGACCAGTGGGCGACGTCGTCGGCCGAGGGCGGCCGCCGGAGCAGCAGGCCCCACACCTCGCCCACCTTGACCGGCTGGTGGCGCACCCAGCGGGCCTCGGCCGAGTCGGCGAAGTGGAGCAGCACCGCGCCGCGGCTCATGCCCGCCTGCAGCTCGGCCACCCAGCGCTGGTTGGCGGCCGGCTGGGGCGTGCGCCCGAGGGTGCGCTCGACCACCAGGTCGACGAAGTCGGGATCGGGCAGGGTCACGCCGCCGCTGAACTCCCGCGACGCCACGATGGCCGAGGCCAACCCCTCGGGGGTGACCCGCCCGGTGCGCAGCTGCCAGGCCCGGTAGGGGTAGGCCTGGGCGCTGGGCATGGTCCCCAGACCGCCCAGGTAGAGCCGCAGCATGATCCCGACGCTGCGGTCGAGCTCGCGGGTGGAGAGGAGGTCGGCGATCATGGCCGGCCCGCCGGCGCCGGAGGTGCCCACCCGGCCCGACCACCAGCGCTCCTCGCCGTAGGTCGCGGGGCGGCCGAGCACGTCGGCCACGGACCGGTGCACGGCCCGGGCCGCGGAGGGGTGGGGTCCGCTGGTGGCGGCCGCCCAGTCGGCGGCCACGCCGGAGATGTGGTCGACGGCGGCGATGCCCTGGGCCTCGGTGGCCCACCCGTCGGACAGGACGGTGAGGGCGTAGGCCCCCCGCCCGGGGCGCTCGACGACACCGGAGGTGCCGATCCGCCACCGGCAGCACTGCGCCGGGTAGAAGCCGTTCTTGAGGGGCACCCGCCAGCTCCCGGGCACGCCCTCGGTGATGCCCCACCGCTGCGAGGGCGTGACGTCGAGCATGTAGGCGCGGGCCCGCATGCGCGAGGTGCCGGTGAAGGTGCCGCCCAGGCCCCAGATGAGGCGGCGCAGCACCAGGTTGCGGTCGTGGGCGGTGGTCTGGGTCACGCCCCACGGCGACGCCTGTGCGGTCTGGCCCAGGCCGAGCGTGCGGTCGAGGGCGCTCATGCCCGAGACGCCGCCGAGGGAGGTCCACAGGGCGTTGGCTGCCGGGTCGTTCGAGGTCCGGATCATGGGCACCACCCGGGAGTGCTCCCAGGCGGTGAGGCCCCGTCCCGCCCGCTGGGCCCGCAGGACGATGCCGGCGAGGATCTCGGCCTTCAGCACGCTGGCGGTGGTGAGGCGCAGGTCGGGCCGGTAGGTGTACTCGCAGCCGGTGACGCTGTCGTAGAGGGCGGCGGTGAACCGCTTCCCGGGCCACCGGACGGCGAGCTCGGCGGCGAACCCGGCCGAGAACGGATCCTCCGTGCAGGCGGCGCGCCCCTCGACCTGGGCGGCGGGGGACCCGCCCGGCCCGGTGCTGATGGCGGGCGGGGCCGGCGAGAGGGCCGAGGCCGCGCCGGAGGGGAGGGCGGCGGCGGCCAGGAGCACCACCGCACCCACGATGGCGATGAGGGGGGGCAGCCAGCGCGGCACGGGTCCAGACGGTAGTGGTGACCGACCGACAGACCGTCCGGGGACGGTCTGTCGGTCGCGGCCGGTCCCCGTCGGCGCGACCGGAGGCGGGCGGGCACACTGCCGGGCATGGACATCGCCCTCTTCGGATCCGCCCCCACCGTCGATCGTCTGCGCGACGACGTCGCCGCCGCCCGCGACGAGGGGTTCTCCTCGTACTGGACCCCACAGATCTTCGACCTCGACGCCCTGACCGCCCTGGCCGTGGTCAGCCGGGACGTGCCCGACATCCGACTCGGCACCGCGGTCGTGCCCACCTTCCCCCGCCACCCGATGGCCTTGGCCCAGCAGGCCCTCACCGTGAGCCAGGTGAGCGGTGGCCGCCTCGATCTCGGCATCGGCCTGTCCCACAAGCCGGTCGTGGAGGGCATGTGGGGCCTGTCGTTCGACCGACCCGTGCGCCACATGCGCGACTACCTCGACGTGCTCTGCCCCCTGCTGCGGGGTGAGCAGGTGTCCCACACCGGCGAGCTGGTCACCGGCCGGGGCGCGCTGGGGGTGAAGGCCGAGGCGCCGCCGGTGTACGTGGCCGCCCTCGGGTCACAGATGCTGAAGGTGGCCGGCCGCTTGGCCGACGGCACCATCACCTGGATGACCGGCCCGGTCACCGTCGGCGAGCTCACCGCCCCCACCATCAAGGAGGCTGCGGCGGAGGCGGGCCGGCCCGAGCCCCGTGTGATCAGCGCGGTGCCGGTGTGCCTCACCGACGACGTCGACACCGCCCGTGCTCGCACGGCCGAGGAGCTGGTGGTCTACGGCCAGCTGCCGTCGTACCGGGCCATGCTCGACAACGAGGGCATGGGTGGCCCCGAGGACCTGGCCCTGATCGGCGACCGCGACCACATCGAGGCCGGCCTCCGCCGCTTCCTCGACGCCGGGGCCACGACCGTGGTGGCCAACCCCGTGGGCACCCGCGACGAGCGCACCGCCACCCGCGCCGCGGTGGCCGAGATGCTCGGCTGAGTCCCACCCGCCCCACGCGGCCCGACGAACCGGTGTCGATCCTGGTCGTCCTGGCGACCGGATCCCGCGCCGGTTCGGGTCTCTCGGCGAACCGGTGCCGATCCTGGTCGTCCTGGCGACCGGATCCCGCGCCGGTTCGGGTCTCTCGGCGAACCGGTGTCGAGCGGAGCGAGCGCCGTGGGTCAGCCGACGGGGGAGGTGGGGGTGAAGCGCACGGGGAGGCGCTTGAGCCCACCGACCAACGGGATGCCCATGGCCTCCAGGGGGACCGGGTCGCCCGTGACCTCGAGGTCGGGGAGCCGGGTGAGCAGCTGGCGGAAGGCGACCGACACCTCGCGCCGGGCCAGGTGGGCGCCCAGGCAGAAGTGCGGGCCGGGCCCGCCGAAGCCGACGTGGGGGTTGGGGTCGCGGCGGACGTCGAAGGACTCGGGGTCGTCGAACACCCTCGGGTCGCGGTTGGCCGCGCCGTAGAGCAGGACCAGCTTCTCGCCCTCGGTGAGGTCCAGGCCCGACAGGGTCAGGTCCCGCGTCACCGTGCGGCGCATGAAGGTGACCGGCGAGGCCACCCGCACGATCTCCTCCACGGCGGTGGGGGCCACGCCCTCCACGTCGTCGAGCCACACCTGGCGCTGCTCGGGGTTCTGTGAGAGGAGGTTCACGCCGTGGCTGATGGCCGTGCGGGTGGTGTCGTTGCCGGCCACGGCCAGGAGGATGAAGAAGGGGGCGACCTCGCTGGGGGCGAGCATGTCCTCGCCCACCTCGTTGTGGACCAGCTTGGACGTCAGGTCGTCGGTCGGGTCGGCCCGCCGCTCCTCGGCCAGCTCGTTCATGAGCGTGGTGAGCTCCATCCCCGCGGTGAAGATGGCCATGAGCGGATCGCCGTCGCCGATGAACTCGGGGTCGCCGCCGCCCAGGATGACGTTGGTGGCCCGGAGCACGGTGTCGAACTCGCTGCGGGGGATGCCCATCATGTCGCAGATCACCAGCAACGGGAACGGCTGGGAGAGGACCTGGACGAGGTCCACCTCGCCCTCCTCGCAGAAGCCGTCGATGACCTCGGTGCAGATGGTCTCCACCGAGTCGAGCACGCCCTGGAGCTGTCGGGGGGTGAAGGAGCGGGCGACGATGCCGCGCTGGCGGGCGTGGCGGGGGTCGTCCATGTTGATGAACGAGCCGAAGAAGTCGAGTGCCTCGGCCGGCATGTCGGGGATCGACACCGCGCCCTGGCCCGAGCAGAAGTCCTTGGGCCGCTTGCTGATCTCGACGACCTCGTCGTAGCGGACCACGGCGTGGAACGACTCGGTCTCCCCGGTCATCGGGTTGAGGAACGAGGCGTCGACGAACGGCGACTCCTCGCGCATCTCGGCGATCCCGGCCATGCGCTCCTGGAGCGGCAGGCGCCAGAACTCGAGGTCGACGAGGCGGGGGTCCGTGCTGGTGGTCACGGCGACGAGCGTAGGGCCCTCGAGGGTTGGTGCCGGCGGTCCCGGACCGGTGTCGACGGTGGTCGTCCCGGCGACCGATCCCGACACCGGTCCGAGGGGATCGGCGTCGGTCCGAGGGGATCGGCGTCAGCCCGAGGGGAAGGGCCTCAGCTCGAGGCGCCCGGGCGGCCGGCACCGGGGGCGGCGGTGCGGGCCAGGATGCCGAGGGTGGCGAGCAGGCCGGTCTCCTGGATGACGGGGAAGACCGCGTCCACCATGGCGTCGTAGTCGGGGTGGGTGTCGGACCAGTCGTAGTAGGTGGTGACGAGGGTGCCGCCCTCGACGGGCTCGAGCCGGTAGCCGTAGACGTGGCCGATGGGCGGGTCGAAGCCGCCCTCGATGCCCCACTCGACGTGGGCGTCCTGCTCGTACGCGGAGAACACCACCTCGACCTGGTACTCGCCCAGGTCGAAGTCGCGCAGCGAGTCGCGGTCCATGTGCATGGTGAAGCGGTCGCCCACCGCCGTGGCGGGCTCGCCCTCGGCCCACATGAGCATGCCCGAGGCGTCGATGGCGACGTGGCCGTCGGGACTGGTGAGGATCTCGAAGATGGCGGCCGGCTCGGCCGCGATGGGCCGTTGCACCTCGATGCGCTTGTCGGACGGCTCGGTCACGGCGATGCTCCTGCGGGGTCGGGTCCGTGCATGGTGGCCGACGCGGGCGCGCGCTGCCGACCGCACCCGTCGGGGAGGGGCTGGGCGATCCCCGGACCGGGAACCGTCACCGTCGCCTCCGGCGCCGTCCCGGGCACCGGTGGCCCGGACGCGCCGGCACACCTGCACCGAGGACCGTCCGCGGGGCGGTCAGGTGGCCGAGCGGCCCTTCTTCCAGTAGCCGCGCACGGTGGCGTCGGACCGGGCCAGGCCGCGGTCCTCGAACAGGTGGGTCCTGATGGCCTGGACCGACGCGGCCTCGCCCGCGACCCAGATGGCGTCGGGGAGCTCGGACAGGGCGCGCACCGCAGCCACCAGGGTGTCGCCCGGCTCGGCGCCGTCGGGGAGCTCGTGCCAGGTGGTCCGGGCCGCCGGGTGCGGCGGCAGGGTCGTCCGGGCCTCGGGATCGGCCACCTCGACGTGGACCGCGACCGTCGTCGCCGGGTCGATGACCTCCAGCAGCTGGCCGATGGCGGGCAGCGCCGTCTCGTCCCCCACCAGCAGGTAGGACGCCGCATCGGCGTCGACCTGGTAGCCCCGCCCCGGACCCGAGATCGCCACCTCGTCGCCGGGCCCGGCCGCGTCGGCCCACCGCGCCGCGGCACCGTCGCCGTGGCGGACCACGTCGAGGCTGAGCTCCCCGGCGTCGGGGTCGTGGTGGCGGGGGGTGAAGGTCCGGATGGGGGCCCGACGGCCGTCGGGGAGCTCGAACTGGTTGCCCGTCCAGGTCGGCATGACGAGCGCAGCCTCGCCCTCGGGAGGGATGAGGAGGCGGACGCTGGCCGCGGGCAGGTCGAGGGCGAACCCCTCCAGCTCGGGTCCGCCCAGGACGAACCGCCGCAGGCGGGGCGTGAGGTCCTCCACCCGGCGCACGGTGAGGCGGCGGAACGCAGGCGGTTCCCGACGGGTGGGCCGGCGGGGGGCGTCGGCGGAGGGGCTCACGCCTCCCACTGTGGCAGCCGCGACCCGCCCGCCCGCCCCGCCGCCCGTGGAGGCACCCCGGTCGCGTGGCGGGTCCGCGACCCTCAGCCGCCGTCGGAGGCGTGCCTCGCACTGGTGGCCCCGCCCCGGCGCTTGGCCTCGTAGGTGGCCTCGTCGGCCCGGGCCAGCAGGCTCTCGACCGTGTCGTCGGCGCGGGCCGCGGTGAGCCCGATGCTGGCCGAGAGGGCGGGCGCGCCGTCGGGCATGGCCACGAGGGGGGCGGCGACCACGCCCAGGAGCCTCCGGGCCAGGCTCCGCCCGTCGTCGCCGTCGGGGGCGGGGTCCACCACGGCGACGAACTCGTCGCCTCCGAGGCGGCCCACCGTGTCGCCCCGTCGGCAGGCGGCCGAGAGGCGGCCGGCCAGCTCCTGGAGCACCAGGTCGCCCCGTGGGTGGCCGTAGGTGTCGTTGACCGGCTTGAACCCGTCGAGGTCCATGAGCAGCACGGCGGCGGGAGCGCCCCCGTCGGCCACCCGGTCGATGGCGACCCGCAGGTGCTCCTCCAGGAGGGCCCGGTTGGGCAGGCCGGTCAGGTGGTCGTGGGTGGCCTGGTGGGTGAGCTCGGCCTCGCGCACCCGCATGTCCTCGGCGGCGCGCTTGGCCGCCGTGATGTCGAGGATCTGGGACACGAAGTGCTCCACCTCACCGGTGGGGGCCCGCACCGCGGCGACGCGGAGGTCCACCCAGATGGTGCCCCCGTCGCGGTGCAGGTAGCGCTTCTCCATCCGGTAGGTGTCGCGCTCGCCCCGCAGGGCCTCGGCCACCAGGGCCTCGTCGGCGGCCAGGTCCTCCGGGTAGGTGATCTCGGCGAAGGACCGTCCGACCAGGTCCGAGGAGCGGTACCCGGTGATGGTCGTCCACGCCGCGTTGACCTCGACGAAGGTGCCGTCGGTGTCGACCAGGGCGATGCCCGCCGGGGTGTGGTCGAAGGTGGCCCGGAACGTCTGCTCGGAGCGGGCCCGGGCCGCCACCGCCTCCACCTCGCCGGTGATGTCGTCGATCGACACGACCACGTCGCGCCCGGGTCCGTCGATCCGCCGCCCCGTCAGGCGCAGGGCCGCACCGTCGTGGAACACCGATCGCTGGGCGTCGCCGTCGGCGCGGGCGGTGGCCACCACCTGGTCCAGGCCGGGCAGGGCGCCGAGCGCCACCGCCCCGTCGGGGCCCGCCCCCACCCGCGCCCGGAAGAGGGCGTTGGCGAAGGGCACCTCGTCCTGGGCCGAGACGACGGCGAGGCCGAGGGGGCTGGCCTCGGCGAGGGAGAAGTCCGCCGTCGCCGCGTCGGACCGGGGGGCGTGGCGCTGGTCGTGCACCGAGGCCACCACCAGCACGCCCTCGACACCGGGGTGCTCCCGCAGGTCGTAGCCCCGGACCTCGGCCTCGTAGACGAGCGTGGGGTCGGTGCCGTCGAAGGTGCGGCACCGGACCGTGACCTCGTCCTCGTCGGTGGTGAGCAGGCGGGCCAGCGCGTCGAGCACCCGGGGCAGGTCCTCGGGGTGCATCCGCTCCACCACGTTGAGGCCGACGACGTCCTCCGCCCCGGCGTCCGGGCGCCGGGTCTCGCTCCGGCGCTGCCAGACGATGGTGCCCTCCTCGTCGAGCACCAGCGCGAGGTCGACCGTCACCTCCGCGATCGCCGCCAGCACGCCCTCGTCGGTCGCCCCCACGGGCCCGACCGTACCCGCGCGTGCGGACCGCGGGCGTCGCGCCACCCTCTGCCGTGGACGGCGGGCGGGGGCCGGTCGGAGCCGCCGGGAGGACGAGATCGGGGGCACCGCCCCCGGAGCGCCCTACCCTCGACCGGATGTGCGGCATCGTCGGCCTGTGGGACGTGGCCTCCGCGGCGGAGGTCGACACCCTGCTGTCGACCCTCGTCCACCGGGGGCCCGACGGACGGGGGACCACCACCCTCGACCCGGGTCGGGCCCTGGGCCACCAGCGGCTGAGCATCGTCGACCTCGAGTCGGGGGCCCAGCCCTTCGTCCAGACCGACGCCGACGGCACCGTGCGGGCCCTCGTGGCCAACGGCGAGATCTACAACGCCCCCGCCCTCCGGGTGGAGCTGCACCGGGCGCCCTTCGCGTCGGCCAGCGACAGCGAGGTCATCCTCCACCTGCTCGAGGACGACCCCGGCGCCGTCGAGCGCCTGCACGGCATGTTCGCCTTCGCCCTGGCCGAGGGCGACGAGCTGCTGCTCGGCCGCGACCCCCTCGGGATCAAGCCCCTCTACGTGGGCGCGGTCGACGGCGGCACCGTGTTCGCGTCGGAGCTGAAGGCCCTGCCCGCCGGCACCGTCGGCGCCCGCGCCCTGCCCCCGGGCACCACCCTCTCATCGGTCGACGGCGAGCACCGCTACGCCGCGGTGCCCGACGCCCCCGCCGCGGCGGAGGGGTCGATCTCCCTCGAGGCCGCGGCCCGCCGGGTGCACGACGTCCTCGACGCCGCGGTGGTCGACCGGCTCATGGCCGACGTGCCGGTGGGGGCGTTCCTCTCCGGCGGGCTCGACTCCAGCGCCATCTGCGCGGTGATGCGCCAGCACGTCGACGAGCTCCACACCTTCACCGTCGGCCTCGCGGGCAGCCCCGACCTGGTCGCGGCCCGGGTGGTGGCCGAGCACCTCGGGACGATCCACCACGAGCACGTGCTCACCGCCGAGGAGGTGGCCGCGGCGGTCCCCGAGGTCGTGGTGGCGCTCGAGTCCTTCGACCAGGACCTCGTGCGCTCGGCCGTGCCCACCTGGTTCGTGGCCCGCCTGGCGGCCCAGCAGGTGAAGGTGGTGCTGACCGGCGAGGGCGCCGACGAGCTCTTCGCCGGCTACCGCTACCACAAGGACATCACCGATCCGGAGGCCCTCCAGGCCGAGGCCCGGCGCTCCATCGGCGAGCTCCACCACGTCAACCTCCAGCGGGTCGACCGCATGACCATGGCCCACTCGCTGGAGGCCCGGGTGCCGTTCCTCGACACCCGGATGATCGCCACCGCCCTGGCCCTGCCGGCCGAGCTGCGCCTGCCCACCGTGGGCGGCATCGAGAAGACCCTCCTGCGCATGGCCGTCGACGACCTGCTGCCCCACGACATCGTGTGGCGCGACAAGGCCCAGTTCGACGAGGGCTCGGGCACCGCCGACCTGCTGCCCACGCTCGAGCACCTCTCCGACGGGATCGACCTCGAGGCCTACCGGGCGGCCCACCCCGGCACCGACCTGCGGTCGGTCGAGGAGTGCGGCTACCACCAGGTGCTGGCCACCGGGGTCGCCCACCCCGAGGTGGTCCTTCCCACCGTCGCTCGGTGGGCCGACCGCCCCGCCGCCTGACGGCGGACGCTCAGGCCGCCGCCCGCGCCGGCTCGGCGATGGCCGGGGCGTCGGTGCGGGTGTCCTCGCCCCCGGGGAGGGCGTAGCGCCAGATCTTGCGCATCGTCGTGCCGATCTGCCGGCTGAAGCGCCCGGTGTTGTAGGGCAGGCCGTAGCGCTCGCACAGGCCGCGCACCCGCACCGACACCTCGGCGTAGCGGTTGGACGGCATGTCCGGGAACAGGTGGTGCTCGATCTGGAAGCTGAGGTTGCCGGACACGAGGTGGAACGGCCCCGAGCCCGTGATGTTGGCGGCGGCCAGCAGCTGGCGCAGGTACCACCCGGCACGGGTCTCGTCCTCGACCACCTGGCGGTCGAACAGGTGCACCCCGTCGGGGAAGTGGCCGCAGAAGATGATCAGGTACGACCACACGTTGCGGATGAGGTTGGCGCCGGCGTTGGCCAGGGCCACGTCGGTGAAGCGCGGCCCGGCCAGCGCCGGCCACAGCACGTAGTCCTTGGTCATCTGTCGACCGGCCTTGCGGGCGAAGCCCCGGAGGAGCTCGACCTGGGTGGCCTTCTCCTCGGTGGTCCCCGAGAGCAGCTTCTCCGGGTCGAGCTCGTGGAGGCCCACGCCGTACTCGAACAGGAGCATGAGCAGGACGTTGTAGGCGGGCTGGGCCAGGTACACCGGGTTCCAGGGCTGCTCCGAGGAGGTGCGGAGGATCTCGTAGCCGATGTCGCGGTCCTTGCCCATCACGTTGGTCCAGGTGTGGTGGACGATGTTGTGGCCGTGCTTCCAGTGGTCGGAGGCGCAGGTGGTGTCCCACTCCCAGGTGGTGGAGCTGATCTCGGGATCGTCCATCCAGTCCCACTGGCCGTGCATGACGTTGTGGCCGATCTCCATGTTCTCCAGGACCTTGGCCAGGCCCAGCCCGGCCGCCCCCAGGCCGAGGAGGCCGAGGCCCACCCGCGCCCCCGCCCCGGAGCGGACGCCACGGCCCCGCCGGGCCCGCAGCAGGGCGCCGGCCTCCATCACGAGGCGCGAGCCCACCGCGAGGGTGCGTTGGGTGCGGATGAGGCGCTTGATGTAGCGCTCGTCGTCGGTGCCGAGGCTGGCGATGGTCTCGTCGTAGATCGCGTCGAGCTCGCGGCCGATGGCCTCCACCTCCTCGGCGTCGAGGTCGAGCGGCAGGGTGGTGTGGGCGTGGCTCACGATGTCTCCTGGAGGTCGATGGTGCAGTCGCCGGCGGCCGCCGCGGTGCAGATCTGCACCGGGCGCCCCGGCTCGTCGATGAGGTCGCCGGTGCGCAGGTCGCGCACCGACCCGGTGGCGAGGGGGACGTCGCAGGTGTGGCAGATCCCCATGCGACAGCCGTGGGCCGGGTTGAGCCCGGCGTCCTCGGCCACCCGCAGCAGCGGGGTGGCGGCGTCGGCGTCGGCCGCCACCTCCCCGCCCCCGGACAGGAAGGTCGCCGTGCCCCCCTGGGCGTCGGCGTCGATCTCGGCCAGGGAGGCCCGGAAGCGCTCGACGTGGACCGAGCCCGCGCCGGGGACGTCGCGGTGGTGCTCCTCCACCGCCTCGATCAGGCCCTGGGGCCCGCAGACCCAGACCTCCCGCTCCCGCCAGTCCGGGCACAGGGCGTCGAGCTGCTCCCGGCAGAAGTGCGCCCCGTGGTCGCTGCGGGTGAGGACGGGGTGGAGGTGGTAGCGCCGGTGCTCGGCGGCCATGCGCTCGAGCTCGGAGGCGAAGATGACGTCGTGGCGGGTGGGGGCGTAGTGCAGGTGGGCCACGTCGGGCATGTTCCCGACGATCGCCCAGGTCCGCAGCATGCTCATGACCGGCGTGATGCCGGAGCCGGCGGTGACGAACAGAGGGCGCACCGGGACGGCCTCGGGCACCAGGAAGTCGCCCTGGGGCAGGCCGATGGGCAGGTGGGTCCCGGGGCGCAGGTCGCGCACCAGGTGCCCCGACATGCGGCCGCCGTCGAGCACCTTCACGGTGATGGTGATGCAACCGTCCCGACGCTCGGGTGAGGAGGAGATGGAGTAGGTGCGGGTGAAGCGTCGGCCGTCGATGGGGACGCCGACCCGGATGTGCTGGCCGGCGCGGTGGCGGCGCCAGCCCCGGCCCGGGCGCAGGGTGATGGTGCGGGCATCGGGGGTCTCGTCCCGCACCTCCTCGACGCGGGCCTGGAGCCGGTGGGAGCTCCAGAGGGGGTTCACCAGCTCGACGTAGTGCGAGGCGCGCAGGGGGCTGGCGAAGGCGTCGACCACCTCTCCGACCCGCTCCTTGATGCGCATGCCCGATCCTCTCCGTCGCGATCGGGAGGAGACTACCCCGACCGCTACCGCCGGTAACATGACGGTCGTCACCAGGGGCAGCCCGCCCCCGTCAGCCCATCGTGAGCACCACGTTGCCCAGGGCCCGGCGCTCGTCGAGGGCGGCGAGGGCGGCGCCGGCCTCGACGAGGGGGTGGGTGGACCCGATGGCCGGCGTCAGGCGGCCGGCCTCGAGGTGGGGCAGCAGGCGGGCCCACTGCTCGGCCAGCAGGCCCGGCGTGGCCATGGCCAGCTCGCCCCAGGCCACCCCCACGACCGAGGTGTTCGCCAGCAGCAGCCGGTTGACCTTGACCGTCGGGATCTCGCCGCCCACGAAGCCGAGCACGAGGAGGCGTCCCTCCCGGGCCAGGCTGCGGAGCGAGTCGGTGAAGCGGTCGCCGCCCACCGGGTCGACCACCACGTCGACGCCGCGACCGTCGGTGAGCTCACGGGCCGCGTCCTTGAAGCCCTCGACGGGGAGCGTCTCGTCGGCCCCGAGGCTCCGGGCCAGCTCCGCCTTCTCCTCGGTGGAGGTGACCGCCAGCACCCGTGCCCCCAGCGCGCCAGCCAGCTGCACCGACGCCGCCCCCACGCCCCCGGCGGCACCGTGCACCAGCACCGTCTCGCCCGCCTGCACCCGGCCCCGGCGGCCGAGGGCCAGCTCGGCGGTCAGGTGGTTCACCGGCAGGGCTGCGCCCTCGACGAAGGAGATCCCGTCGGGCAGGGGGAACACCGAGTCGGCGCCGGCTGCGGCCACCTCGGCGAAGCCGCCGATGCCGCACAGGGCCGCCACCCGGTCTCCGGGGACCAGACCGCAGCCGTCCGGCGCCGACCACACCGTGCCCGCCACCTGCGACCCCGGCACGAACGGCGGGGTCGGCTTCATCTGGTACTCCCCCCGGGTCAGCAGCACGTCGGGGTAGGTGACGCCCGCTGCGGCCACCTCGACGAGGACCCGGCCGTGGGCCACGGGGTCGTCGACCTCGGCCACCTCCACCGCACCGGGTCCGTCCAGCCGGGTCACCAAGATGGCCTGCACGTGTGCTCCTCGGATCGGGGGAGCGGACCGTACCGCCCCGGGCCCGGCGTCGCCGAGGGAAACCTTGACACCGTTACATAACGGTGCCAATGTCGATGCGTGGCCACCCAGGAGGAGCGTCGGGCCCAGACCCGCGAGGCCCTCCTGGAGGCGGGCGCGACGCTGTTCGCCGAGCGGGGCGTCGCCGGCGCGTCGGTCGATGCCATCGCCGAGCGGGCGGGCCGCACCTCGGGCGCGCTCTACGACCACTTCGGATCCAAGGAGGGCCTGCTCTTCGCCCTCCTGGCCGGTTGGGTCGACGACGCCACCGCGGTGATCACCGCGGAGCAGGCCACGGCCTCGTCGCTCGACGAGTGGGTCGCGGTCCTGTGGCGCGCCGTCTCGGAGCCGCCCTCGGGCGACGCCCGCTGGATCGCCCTGGAGCACGAGCTGTGGAGCTGGGCGGCCCAGAGCGAGCGGGCCCGCCGCCACCTCGCCCGGCGCTACCAGGCGGCCTGGGACGGGGTCGACGCGGTGGCGACCACCTGGGCCGATCCCGCGCCCGACGTGCGGGTCGGCCCCGCCGTCATCGGCCTCCTGCTGGGTCTGGAGATGATGCGCCGCATCGACCCCGCCGCCGTCACCGACGCCACCGCGGTGGCCGCCCTCCGGGCCGTGCTCACCGCCGCCCCCGACCGCACCCCGACCCGATGACCACCCCGCCACCCGTCACGAGGTGCCAGGCACCTCGTGACGCCACCTCGTGACCCCGCCCTCGACCTGACCTCCCGGCCCCGGCCGGACCGACCCCACCACCAGGAGACCAACCCATGCGCACCCCTGTCTGCGACGACCTCGGCATCGAGTTCCCGATCTTCGCCTTCACCCACTGCCGCGACGTCGTCGCCGCCGTGTCCAGGGCCGGCGGCTTCGGCGTGCTCGGCGCCGTCGGCTTCACGCCCGAGCAGCTCGAGGTGGAGCTGGCCTGGATCGACGAGCACGTGGGCGACCGGCCCTACGGCGTCGACATCGTCATCCCCGGCAAGTACGAGGGCATGGACGACATGGACGCCGACCACCTGGCCCAGACGCTGCGCGAGATGGTGCCCGAGGAGCACCTCGCCTTCGCCCGCAAGCTCCTGGCCGACCGCGGCGTGCCCGAGCTGCCCGAGGGCGAGAGCAACGAGCTCCAGCTCCTCGGCTGGACCGAGGCCACCGCCCTGCCCCAGGTCCAGACGGCCCTGGCCCACCCGAAGGTGGCGCTCATCGCCAACGCCCTCGGCACGCCGCCGGTCGAGGTCATCGAGCTGATCCACGACGCCGGGCGCAAGGTCGCGGCCCTGTGCGGCTCGCCCCACCAGGCCCTGAAGCACAAGGAGGCCGGCGTCGACCTGGTCATCGCCCAGGGGGGCGAGGGCGGCGGCCACACCGGCGAGGTCGGCTCCATCGTCCTCTGGCCCCAGATCGCGGCGGCCATCGCCCCCACCCCCATGCTCGCCGCCGGCGGCATCGGGTCGGGCCAGCAGATCGCGGCGGCGCTCAGCCTCGGGGCCCAGGGCGTGTGGGCCGGCTCCCTGTGGCTCACCGTCGAGGAGGCCGACCTGCCCCCGGCCCAGAAGCAGCAGCTGCTCGACGCCACCTCGCGCGACACCGTGCGCTCGAAGTCCTTCACCGGCAAGCCCTGCCGCATGATCAAGACCGAGTGGACCGAGGCCTGGTCGTCCGACGACGCCCCCGACCCCCTGCCCATGCCGCTGCAGTACATGGTGTCGGGCGACTGCGTGGCCCGCAGCCACCGCTACGCCGACAAGGCCCTCTCGGTCATGTTCAACCCGGTGGGCCAGGTCGTGGGCCAGCTCAACGGGGTGGAGAAGACCGCCGCGGTCGTCCAGCGCCTCGTCGAGGAGTACCTCGAGGCGGTCGATCGCCTCGACGCCCTCACCGCGGCCGCAGCCGGCGCCTGAGGGTCCCGTGGCCTCGCCCTTCACCCCCTTCCGGCTGGGGCCGGTCACGCTGCGCAACCGCATCGTCAAGGCCGCCACCTTCGAGGGGGTGATGCCCAAGGGGGCCGTCACCGACGACCTCGTCGCCTTCCACCGGACGGTGGCCCGGGGCGGGGCCGCCCTCACCACGGTGGCCTACTGCGCGGTGATGCCGGAGGGGCGCGTGCAGCGCCACACCCTGGTGATGGACGAGGCCACCGGTCGCGACCTGCGTCGGCTCACCGACGCCGTGCACGAGGAGGGGGCGGCGGTCGCGGCCCAGCTGGGCCACGCCGGGCTGGTGGCCGACACCCGCTCCAACCGCATGCGCACCCTGGCCCCGTCGACGCGGCTCTCGCTGCCGGCCCAGGGCCTGGTCCGGGCGGCCACCGACGCCCAGCTCGACGCGGTGGTCGAGGCCTTCCGGACCGCGGCGCGCCACGCCGTGGCTGCGGGGTTCGACGTGCTGGAGGTCCACCTGGGCCACGGCTACCTGCTCAGCTCGTTCCTCTCGCCCCAGCTCAACCGCCGGCGCGACCGGTGGGGCGGCGACCTGGAGGGCCGCAGCGCGTTCCCCCGCCGGGTGGTCGCTGCGGTGCGCGACGAAGTGGGCGACGCCGTCGCGGTGACGGCCAAGGTGGGCATGGTCGACGGGCCGCGGCGAGGCCTGGGCATCGACGAGGGCGTGGCCGTCGCCCGCCTCCTGGAGGCCGACGGTCACCTCGACGCCCTCGAGCTCACCGCCGGCAGCTCGCTGCAGGACCCCATGTACCTGTTCCGGGGCGATGTCCCCCTCGAGCAGATGGCGGCGACCCAGCCGGGCGCGGCCGGCCTCGGCCTGCGGGTCGTGGGGCGCCGGATGTTCAAGCGGTACCCCTTCGAGGAGGGCTTCCTGCGGCCCCTCGCCCGCCAGGTGCGGGCCGCGGTCGACATGCCGCTGATCCTCCTGGGCGGCATCAACCGGCTCGACACGGTCGAGTCGGCCCTCGACGAGGGCTTCGAGCTGGTGGCCATGGGCCGGGCCCTGCTGCGCGACCCGGACCTGGTGGAGTCCTTCCGCACCGGGGCCCGGGCCGAGTCCCGCTGCACCCACTGCAACGAGTGCATGCCCACCATCTACGCCGGCACCCACTGCGTCCTGGCCGAGCCCGACCGCCCTCGCTCCCGCCCCTGACCCGCGGCTCCCCTCCCGAAGTGGTCAGCCCTGCCGGTGCCCGGGCACCGGGATCCCTGACCGGTTCGGGTGGGCGCTCGAAGTGGTCAGCCCTGGCGGTGCCCGGGCACCGGGATCCCTGACCACTTCGCACCCGTGCCCGGCCGGGCCCGGCGGGGAGGAGGGCGCGGGGGCGGTCCTAGCCTCGGGGTGTGGAGTGGCGTGCCGTGCTGGGCGTGGTGAGCGGGGTCGGCCTGGTGGTCGGCACGGTGGCGTCGATCGCCCTCGTCGCCTGGATGCGGCTCTTCTTCGGGACCCTCGCGGTGGCCATGGCCGGGGTCGCCGCGGTCGGCTCGCTGGTGGTGTGGGAGAGGCCGGCGTCGTTCACGTTCCTCGCCGTGGCCGCCGGGTTCGCCGCCCTCGGGGCCGTGCTCCTGCGCTGGGGGAGGGCCACCGACCAGCGCCCCGACGCAGGGCCTCCCTGATCGGTCAGGCGAAGCGGCCCCGGTACTCCGACGAGGCGAAGAAGAGCGAGATCAGGCGCTGGATGGAGGTGCCGGCGTCGCCCTTGTCCACCCAGAAGGCGTAGCCGCCCGGGTCCGGCGCCCGTCGCAGCAGGCCGGCGTAGGTCATGGTCACCTCGACCTGCACGCGCAGGTGGCCGATCGTGGCGGGGAGCTCGGCGATGGCCGCCACCACGTCGCCCCGGGTGGCCGTCCCGGCCGTCAACCGGGCCGCCCAGTCGGCGGCCCAGGCCCGCCCCCAGGACCCCTGCGGCACGACGCCGGTGGCGTCGAGGTGGGCCCGGTCCACGAAGGCGCGGTCGGCCAGGCCTCCGTAGCGCGCCGCGAAGGAGGGCCGGGCCACGGCCACGCCGGCCACCGACGCGAGGGTCTGGCGGGCGCGGAGGCGGGCGGCCCAGTCGACCAGGTCGGCGTAGGCGTAGGGGTCGCCGTCGCAGATCAGCGCGAGGCGGGCGGCCGGGGCCACGACGGCACCGAACTCCTGGGAGGCGAGGAAGGCGTTGATGACCCAGGAGATGCTGCTGCCGCCGGTGAGCTTGCCCACCCAGTAGGTGACGCCGCCCTGGTCGGCGGGGCGGCCCAGGAAGTCGATGTACTGCTGGCGCACGAGGGTCGCGGGGTCGGGGAAGGGTCGCCAGGCGCCGTCGACCGGGGGCGGCGGCGTGGACGGTCCGCCCGGTGCCCGCCGGAACAGGCCCAGGTCGGGGTACGTCGCGCCGAGGACGGTGCTGCTGCCGCCGGCCAGCCACCCGTCGACCACGGAGGCGTAGTACGAGCGGAGGTCGACCTGGACCCTGAGGTCGCCGCGCCGGTCGAGGTCGTCGAGGCGGGGCTGGGTGCCGTGCAGGCCGCCCTTCACGTTGGCCCCGATGACGAGCTGGGGTGAGGCGGTCCCGTGGTCGGTGCCGCCGGAGCCGTTGGCCCGCACGGTGCGCCCGAACTCGGAGAAGGTCATGAGGGCGACCCGGTCGCGGAAGGTGGGGGACAGGGTCGAGAAGAAGGCCTCGATGCCGGCGTCGAGGTCGTCCATGAGGGCGCCGTAGGCCCACCCCATGCCGTCGTGGAGGTCGTAGCTGCCGTGGGCCAGGGAGATCACCCGGATGCCGAGGTCGGCGTTCACCAGCCGGGCCGCGAGGGTCAGGTCCGGCACCAGGTCACCGGTGGGCAGGGCCGGCTGGTACACGGGGGCGAGGCGCTGGGCCAGGGCGATCGACGAGGCGCCGGTGTCGGCCACCAGGTCCGCCAGCCGCCCCCGGCCCGTCGTGCCCGCGCCCATGGCGCTGACGGCCGAGTACACCGACGCCATCCAGGGCTCGCTGCGGTCGGCGCCGAAGAGGTCGGCGTCGGCCCCCATGGCGGTCACCACGGAGCGGTCGCCCTTCAGGTGCAGCGGCACCGACGTCCCGATCTGGACCGCCCGCAGGCCCTGCTCGGCCTCGGGCACGCCGTCGAGCCAGCGGCCCAGCCAGCCGCTGGTGCGGCTCGTGCCCGCGGTGCCGGCCATCCAGGTGGCGGTGGAGCTGAAGTGGCTGAGGTCGCCGGCGGTCTGGCCCACGCCCTGCACCACCGCCACCTGGCCCGCGTCCCACCGGGCCTTCAGCCTCGGGAGGCGGGGGTTGAGGCCGAGGCCGTCGGCCAGGCCGAGGGCACCCGTGACGGCCAGGTTCCCCCGCGCCGTGCGGTAGCGGGCCGAGTCGGGGTGGCTCGGCGTGGGGGCCACCATGCCGAGGCCGTCGTTGCCCCCGCCCAGCTGGAGCACCACCAGCACGCCGTCGGTGGCGCCGATCGGGGTGGCCGCAGCCGCGAGGTGGTCGGCCCACGACGGCACGAGGGCGGCGCCCACCCCGGCGGCCAGGGCGCCCTTGAGGAACGTGCGTCGGGCCACCTGCCCGGGCAGGGCCTCCGCCGGGGTGCTCAGCAGGGCCTGGATCTCGTCGTGCTCGAGGTCGTCCATGCGCGTCGCCTCAGGCCATCTGGAAGTCGGGGGAGAGCATGGTGAGGGCCACCAGGCCGGGGGTGACGGCCCAGCGCCGCCGGGCCGTCTGCTCGCCGGCCACGAAGGCCTCGAGGGCGGCGCGGGTGACCGGTGACGGGTCGTCGACGCCGAAGCGGTCGAGGGCCCGGCCCACGGCGTCGGCCGGGGTCAGGTCGCCGTAGCCGGCGAACACCCCGGCGTCGGAGGCCACCCAGCGGGCGTGGCCCGCGAACGAGGCCCGGCCCCAGGTGGTCGAGGTGGAGACCCAGCCCTCGTTGCCCCGCCAGCCGCCGACGTTGGGCGGCGCGTAGAGCCGCTGCCCGCATCGTTCCACCCACCACTCGGGGTGCAGCGCCGAGGACGGGAGGGCGAGGGCCCGCATGCTCGCCGCGACCCACTCGACGGGGCTGCGGACCAGCCCGGTGCGGGTGGCCGGGGCCCGGAAGTCGGGGTGGAGGAACAGGGCCCGCACCAGGGCCCGGATCGACATGCCGGAGGCCACGAAGGCCCCGGCCAGGGCGTCGAGGGTCGCCGTCGCGATGGGGGGCCCGGCGAGGAACGCCCACAGCTTGGTGGCGAGGAAGCGGGCGCAGGCCTGCTGCTGGGAGCCGCGCACGACCTCGGTGATCGTCTCGGGGCCGTCCCACGCCCTGGTGATGCCGAAGATCGTCTTGGTCCCGCCGTCGTGGCGGGCGGGGGTGAAGACGTGGGCCTCGGTGGTCCGGTCGACGGAGTGGCCGGTCCAGGCCCGGGCCATGGCGGCCACGTCGCCCTCGTCGTGGTGGCCCTGGCCGAGGAGGAAGAGCTCCATCAGCTCGCGGGCGAAGTTCTCGTTGGGCGTGCCCGCCACGTTCGTCTCGCCGTCGAGGTACACGAGCATGGCCGGGTCGACGGCCATGGCCTGGGCCAGGGTGTGGAGGTCGCCGAGGGCGAGGCGCCGGTAGGTGCCCACCTGCTTGAACACCAGCCGCGGGTACACCTTGTCGATGCTGCTGGTGAACAGGCCGTGCCAGAACAGCGTCATCTTCTCGACGATCGGCGTGGGCGAGGTGGCCATCCGGTCCATCCAGTGCTGCACCGATGCCACCCACGGCGGGTACCACTGGTCCTCGCGGTCCTCCACCGCGGCGGGGACGCTGTCGGCGGGCGCGGCCGAGGTGTCGAGCACCCGGTCGACCGCCGCGGTCCAGCTGGGCAGGGCGGCCAGGACGTCGACCTCGCTGGTGCGGGCACCGAAGCCGGCTCGCCGCAGCAGGTGGGCCGCGTCGGCCCGGGGCACGCTCACCCCGGCCCATCGGCGGCCGCTCTCCGAGGTTGAGCACCACAGAGGGTGGTCTTCGCCGAGGAGGCCCGCGCCGGGCCCGGCCGGGGCTCAGCCCAGCGAGGCGGCCACCTTCTGGAGGTCCTCGGCCGAGAGGTCGCCGGCCACCGTGAAGGCCAGCTCCCCGTCGGCCGCCCAGATCGAGGGGAGGGCGGCACCGCCCGCCACCATCTGGGCCGGCACGTCGCGGAACGCCCCGCTGTCGAGGGTCACCTCCTCGGGGGTGACCTCCTGGTCCGCCCGGTCGAACGGGTCGGTCCAGGTCTGGCCCGCCTCCACGGGGGAGGGCCGGACCGTGATGATCATCTCCTGGGGCCCGTCGGCGTAGCGGAGGGAGGCGACCTTGGCCGCCTCGTCCACGTAGGCGCCGGTGAACTCGAAGCCGTCGGGCTCGCCGGGCAGGTAGTCGGGGGTCAGGGGGGCGATGCCGGTGCGGGCCTGCACCTCGCCCAGCTGGACGGGGAGGAAGCCCAGCTCGGCCGCCGGCGGCGCGTCGGCCGGCAGCTCCTGGGTGTAGCTGGCCCCGCCGACGCCCAGCACGACGTCCCGGAAGCGGAGCTCGCGGATGGTCTCGCCCTCGCGGATCCAGGTGATCGAGATCGGCAGCAGGGTCTCGTCGTCGACCACGTAGGTCAGCTCGGTGGAGTCGTCGAGCGGACCGGTGAGGGTGCGGACGTCGCCACCGTCGGCCTCGGAGACCTCCGGCTCGTCGTCGACCTGCGTCGACAGCACCCGGGCCGCGGTGGCCAGGTCGTCGAGGGGCAGCCCGGCGCGGGGCGGGGAGGGGTCGGGACCTCCCGGCGCCACGCCCTGGTCGTTGCGGGGCGGGAAGCCGGGGATGGTGTCGCGCACCACGCCGAAGGCGGCGTCGTAGGTGGTGAGGCGATCGATCGACTCGTCGGTGAAGCGGAAGGAGCCGTCCTGGGCCGCGGTGATGGTGAGGGTCGCGTCGGTGCTCTCGCCCGCGTCGTCGACGGTGGTCTGGTCGATCGTGGCCGACCAGGTGCCCGCCTCGGCCAGGACGCCCATGCTCTGGAGGGCCACGTCGGCGGTGGAGTCGCCCCGGATCGGCGAGCGGGCGGTGGAGGCCGCGTCGTAGAGGGCGTAGACGGCGGCGGCGAGGATGGCCACGACCACCAGCACGGCGGCGACGCGCACCAGGAGGCCGGGCCAGCTGCGCCGAGCCCGCTGGCGGCCGGCCTCCTCGGCCAGCTCCTCGACCAGATCGGGCCGGCGCCGCCGGATCCGGCGCGAGGCCCGCTTCTGCACGGCGACCGGCGGGGCCTGGGCGGGCGTGAGGGCGGGCGACGGGCCGTCGGGGTCAGGCAGCGACGGTGGGGGCGCGGCGGCGACCGCGTCGCGCTCGACCTTGAGCCGCCGGCCCAGCTCCTGCCAGAACGCAGGCGTGGCCGGCTCGGGGTCGAGGCTGCCGGCCGCGTCGCCGTCCGCACCCTCTGGCTCCGGGTCGGGGGCCCCGTCCGAGAGGTCGACGACCACGTCGTGGGCCGCCGTGGCGCCCAGGGCGTCGTCGCCGGTCCCCTCTGCCCCCAGCTCGCCCGCCGCGTCCGCCTCGAGGCCCTCGTCGGCCCCGTCGACCTCGTCCGGAACCGGTGCGGGGACGTCGTCCCGGTCGTCGGCGGTGGCCGCGCCGTCGGCGCGACCCGGGGCGACCTGGTCGTCGTCCCCGCCGGCGGGATCGACCTCGGGGGCGGTGCGGGCCTCGTCGAGGCGGACGGCCACCCTGTCGGCCACGCCGTTGACGACCGGCTCGCCCACACCGAGGGCGGCGGCCACCGAGGCCACGGGCAGCTCGGCCCGGTGGACCAGGGCCCAGACGGCGCGCTCCTCGGGCCGCATGGCCGAGAGCGTGCGGGCATCGACGGTGCCGCCGAGGCGGGTGGTGCGGGTGTCGACCTGCGGGCGTCGACCGGGGGCCGGGGCCTCGCGCCGGTGCCGGCGCCGGATCTCGTGGCCGCAGGTGATCCACACGTGGTTGAGGACCATGACCACGGCGTCGTCGGGCCCCTTGCGGCGGGCCCGGTAGGCGCGCACGTAGGCCGACTGGAGGGTCGCGTCGACGTCGAGGCCCCCCAGGACCAGGTGGGCGAGGAGCCGGGCGTCGGGGTCGAGGCGCTCCAGCAGGGCGGCCCAGGCCCGGTTGCTCCCCTGGCGGGCGGCGGCCAGCATCCGGTCGGCGGTGGCGTCGGTGGTCGCCGCGCCCTCGCCGGGGCGCGTCCCCCACCGGCGGGTGGTGGGGGCGGTGCGGCGGGGGTGGTGGGCACGGGCGTCACCGGCGGGGTCGGGGTGGGGCCGGCTCGGGACCGCCGGTCGGTGGGGGACAGGTCCCCCCCGGGCCGATGGCTCCCGGGCGTCGGTGTCGGCAAGACTCCCTAGCACCATGCCACGTCGCACCCTGCCAGCAGCGCTCATCGCCGCCGCCCTGGTCGCGCTCCTCGCCGCCTCGGCCTGCTCGCGGCCGGGGAACGACCAGGAGGCCACGGCGGGTGGCGCGGCCAGCACGGAGGGTGCCACCTCGGCGGTGGCCGGCCCCGCCCCGTCCACCACCAAGACCACCACCGCCCCGGAGACCACCGCGCCGCCCACGACGGCGGCGCCGACCACCACCACCGCCCCGCCACCCCCGCCGGCGCCGACCACCACCACCGCCCCGCCACCTCCTCCGGTGGAGGTGGGTGACCTCCAGCGGGGCGCGGAGGGCGAGCGCACCCTGGCGGTGCAGCAGGCCCTGGCCGCCCAGGCCTACGACCCGGGCGCGGCCGACGGCCAGTTCGGCCTCAAGACCACCATGGCGGTGTGGGCCTTCCAGGCCCTCCACGGGATGGCCCCGGACGGCATCGTCACCGCCGAGGTCGAGGCCGCCATCCTCGCCGGCAGCCCGCAGCCGATGCTCCGACCCGACCTGGGCCCGACCCACACCGAGGTCGACCTCGACCGCCAGGTCCTCCTGGTGTGGGGCGACGGCGCCCTCGAGCTGGTCACCCACGTCTCCAGCGGCTCGGGCGTGGCCTACTGCGAGGACGGCCACTGCGGCGACGCGGTGACCCCCGTGGGCGACTACCACTACCAGCGCCGCATCGCGGGGGAGCGCCACGCCCCCCTGGGCGTCCTCTACAGCCCCGTCTACTTCAACGGCGGCATCGCCGTGCACGGTGCCCCGTCGGTGCCCGACCACCCGGCGTCGCACGGCTGCGTGCGCATCCCGATGCACGTCTCGTCGTACTTCCAGGGCCTGGTGGCCGACGGCGAGGCCATCGCCACCTTCCGCAGCGGTGGGGGACCGTCGGTCGCGGTGGCCCCCGGCGGCGCCCCCGCGGCGCCGCCCCCGGCCGGCGCCGAGAACGGCGGCTGACGTGGTCGACACCGGACCACGGACCCCCGGCGACGGCCTGTCGGTCGGCGGTGCGACCTACCCCCCGGGGCCGCCGGACCGCTGGCCCGCCTGGGTCCCGCCCCTGCCCGCCCGGCCCGGCTCGGTCGGCGCCGGGGGACCGACCGGAGGGCCCGGCGGCCCACCCGACCGCCGCCGCGCCGGCCTGGTCGCGGCGGCCGCCGCCGTCGTCCTGCTGGTCGTGGTGGGGGCGGTGGCCCTGGCCACCCGCGGAGGAGGCGACGACACGGCCGCGGACACGACCACCTCGACGTCGGAGAGCACCACCAGCGCGGTGCCCACCCTGCCCAGCCAGCCCTCGATCCCGGGCCTGGACCCGACCGACCCCGGGCTCGACCCGTCCGACGACGCCCAGCCCCTCGCCGACGTCCTCCCCGGGCTGATCGACTTCGTGGAGCAGGCCCGGGGCCACGCCTTCCGCACCGACCCGGTGGTCGAGCCCCTCCCGGAGGACGAGTTCCTCGACCGGTTCCGATCGGCCTCGGCCGGCGACGAGGACCAGCTGCGGGAGGCGGGGGTGGCCCAGCGGGCCCTGGGGATCCTCGATCCCGACAGCGACCCCGTGGCCATCCAGGACGACCTGGGCGAGCAGGGCGTGCTGGGGTTCTACGACCCCGAGAGCGAGGAGCTGGTGGTCCGGGGCGACGAGATCACCCCCTACGTCGAGACGATCATCGTCCACGAGCTCACCCACGCCCTCGACGACCAGTACGTCGACCTGGAGCAGGCCGACGGCCTGGCCGACCGGCCCGACGAGTCCGGCTTCGGCTTCCTCGCCCTCACCGAGGGCACCGCCCGCCACGTGCAGGTGGCCTACGAGGACCAGCTCAGCCCGGACGAGGTGCTCTCGGCCCAGATCGAGTCGCTCACCTCCCAGCTGGGCGGCGCCGGGTCGACCTCGGACCCCCTGCCCCTGCCGTTCAGCGTGGCCACCCAGCTCCCCTACGGGAACGGGGCCGAGCTGGTCGACGCCCTGGTCGACGGGGGTGGCACGGCCGCCATCGACGCCGCCTACGAGGCGCCCCCCACCACCAGCGAGCAGGTCCTCGACCCCGCCGCCTACGAGGCGTCCGAGCCCGCCACCGCGGTGTCGGCCCCGTCGGCCGACGGCCCGGTCGCCGACGAGGGGGCCTTCGGGGCCGTCGACCTGCGGATCCTGCAGGTCGTGGCCGACCCCACCAGCGCCACCGACCTCCTCGAGCAGACCGGGGCGGTGTCGCCCACCATCGCCGTCGACCCGCTCGACGGCTTCGGGGGCGGCCAGTACGTCTCCTGGGAGCAGGGCGGCCAGGCCTGCATCCGCTTCACCGTGGTCGGCGACAGCGCCGTCGGCGCCGGCCAGGTGGTCGACATCGTGCAGGCGTGGGCCGGGGCCGTGGGCGGTGCCACCGTGGTGCCGGCGGGCGGCGGGGCCGGCGGCGTCACCGCCACCCGCTGCGCCTGAGCGCCCCGGACCGGCCCGCCCGGGCCGTGCCTAGGGTGCGGCCATGAGCGCCGTCGCCCCCGCCCTCGATCCCCTCGCCCCGTTCCGCCTCGACGGCCGCACCGCGGTGGTCACCGGGGCGTCGGCCGGCCTCGGCGCCCGGTTCGCCCGCGTCCTGCACGGGGCCGGGGCGACGGTGGTGGTGGCGGCCCGCCGGGTCGACCGCCTCGAGGGGCTGGCCGCCGAGCTCGGTGACCGGGTGGTCCCGGTGGCCTGCGACGTGACCGTCGAGGACGACGTGGTGCACCTGGCCGACACCGGGGCCGAGGTGGCCGGAGGCGCGGTCGACGTGCTGGTGAACAACGCCGGCATCGGCGACCCCCAGCCCGCCGAGACCGAACCCATGGCCACCTTCCGCGCGGTCGTCGACGTCAACCTGCACGGCCTGTTCCGCCTCACCCAGCTGGTGGCCGGGCCCATGATCGAGGCCCGGCGGGGAGCGGTCGTCAACGTGGCCTCCATGCTCGGCCAGGTGGCCGCCACCCCGATCAAGCAGGCCTCCTACTGCGCCTCCAAGGGGGCGGTGGTCAACCTGACCCGGGAGCTGGGCTGCCAGTGGGCCCGCAAGGGAGTCCGGGTCAACGCCCTGGCCCCGGGCTGGTTCGCCAGCGAGATGACCGCCGCCATGTGGGACGACGAGTCCTCGCAGCGCTTCGTCGACTCGACCTGCCCCATGGGCCGCAAGGGTGAGCCCCAGGAGCTCGACGGGGCCCTCCTCTTCCTGGCGTCGGATGCCTCCAGCTACGTCACCGGCCAGACCCTCACCGTGGACGGGGGCTGGACCGCCCGCTGACCGGTCCGCCGCCCCACCCGGAGGGGGGCCGCTCAGTGGCCGGGGGCGGGCTGGAAGAGGTCGAAGCGGAAGCCCTGGTCGTCGACGCACTCGGCGTTGCCGCCCGAGGGGTACTGGTTGCGGGCCAGCACCTGGCCGCCCAGCTCCTCGACGCGGGCCGCGTAGGGCTCGATGGCGTCGACCCGGAAGGACAGGGTGACCGGGCCCCCCTCGGCCGGGCCCTCGCCCTGGAAGAAGCCCATGGGGAAGCGGGTGTTGGCGATGTGGCCGCCACCGTCGACGGACCCGGGCTCGACCTCCCAGGCGAACAGGGCGCCGAAGAAGGCCCGGGCCCGCTCCAGGTCACCGGTGCGCATGGTGATGTAGCCGGGCTCGACGGGCCGGCGTCCGGTGACCTCGTAGGTGCGCACGTCGCCGAAGTCGCCGGGGTCGGCGGCGGCCGCGGCCTCGGCCCGGGCGGAGTCGATGGGCTGGTTGAGCATCCAGCGGTGCCCGAAGGGGTCGCGGACCAGGGCGTTGCGGTTGCCGTGGAACTGGTCGCTCGGCTCCCGCTCGGCCTCGGCCCCCTCCCGGACGGCGAGGGCGAAGGTGTGGTCGACGTCGACCACCTGGAGGTGGAGCGTCACGCTGGTGCCGCCGAAGTGCCGGGGCCCGTGCACCCCCGCCTCGGGGTACTCGTCGGCCAGCATGACCTGGGCCCCGCCGATGGTGATCTCGGCGTGGCCCACGCGGCCGTCGTCGCCCACGAAGCGGCTGGTCTCGATGGCGCCCAGGACGTCGCGGTACCAGTCGAGGGCGGCGACGGCGTCGTGGACCGAGAGGTAGGGGGTCAGGGCGTGGGTCGTCGTGGGCTCGGTGGTGGTCACGGTGCCTCCTCGAAGGCTGATGGCGGGGACGTCGTCGGGGTCGGTCGGCTCGGGGGCCAGGGCCTCGGCGAGGCGCGCCCGCAGGTCGGCGGCGAAGGTCGGGTCGGGGGCGACCGGGGTGGCCGGCAGCCGCAGGGCGTCGAAGGGGTCAGCCACGGTCGTCTCCCCCTTCCCCGGGGTGGTCGGGCAGGGCGGTGCGGAAGGCCCGGCGGGCCCGGACGAGCAGCGCCTCGGTGGCGTGCACGGTCCGGTCCAGGCTGCGGGCGACCTCGGGCACGCTGAGGCCGTCGAGGTACCGGAGGGTCAGGGCGGCGCGGTGGTGGGCCCCGAGGCCGGCCAGCACCTCGCGGGCGGCGACCGCGTCGAGGTGGGCGTCCCACGGGTCGTCGTCGGCCGGTCCGGGCTCGGCCGCCACCCGGTGGAGGCGGCGCTCCTCGCGGGCGGTGCGCCGCCAGTGGTCGACCAGCTTGTGGCGGGCCACGCCGATCAGCCAGGCCACCGAGAGGTCGGGCACGGTGCCGCGCTGCACCGCGTCGACGGCGGCGAGGAAGACCTCGGAGGTGACGTCCTCGGCCTCGGCCCGTCCGCCGCACCGGGGCAGCAGGTAGCCGTAGACCTCGGGCAGGGCGCGGTCGTACAGCGCGAGCAGGGCCTCGCCCTGGTCGTCTGCTGCCACCTGTGCCGGTCCCACGTCCGCCCCATCGTCGCGGACGCCCGGGCTCCGACACCCCGATCCGCGGAGATCCGGGCGAGGGGGCGGCGGGTGGACACGGTCGGCGGACCGGCGGGGACAGAGTGTGCCTGGCACACTCTGTCCCCTCGGAGGGGCGGGGGGCACGCGCAGGGTGACCGTCGCCACACGAGGGGGCGGGCGCGTCGCTACCGTGGCGGCCATGAAGGTCCCCCTCACCGTCCGCGACTTCCTCGACCGCGGCGAGGTCGTGTACCCGGACCGGGTCGCCGTCGTCGACGAGCCCGACCAGCCGGCTCCCTCGCTGGGCGAGCTCACCTACCGCGACCTGGCCGCCCGGGCCCGGGCCCAGGCCGCCGGCCTCGACCGCATGGGCATCGCCGCCGGGGAGCGGGTGGCGATCGTGTCGCAGAACGCGGCCCGCCTGCTGGCCGGCTTCTGGGGTGTGTCGGGGTGGGGTCGCATCTACGTCCCGGTGAACTTCCGCCTGGCGCGCGACGAGATCGCCTACATCGTCGAGCACAGCGGCGCCTCGGCGCTCCTGTTCGACCCCGAGGTGGCCGACGTGGTCGCCTCGGTCGACGCCAAGGTCAAGGTCGAGCTGGGCGCGGGCGACGACGAGCTGCTGGCGTGGGACGCGGAGCCCGAGCCCTGGACGCCCGACGAGGACGCCACCGCGGTCATCAACTACACCTCCGGCACCACCGCCCGGCCCAAGGGCGTGCAGCAGACCCACCGCAGCCTGTGGCTCAACGCCACCGTGTTCGGCTGGCAGGCCGGGATCTGCGACCGCGACGTCTACCTGCACACCCTGCCCATGTTCCACTGCAACGGCTGGGGCATGCCCTTCGCCACCGCCGGCATGGGCGTCACCCAGGTCGTGCAGCGCAAGGTCGACGGGGCGGAGATCCTGCGCCGGGTCGACCGCCACGGCGTCACCGTCATGTGCGGGGCACCCGCCGTGGTCAACGCCATCCTCGACGCCGCCGCCGACCTCGACGAGGTGCCCGGCGCCGGGCGCACGCGCATCGTGGTGGCCGGGGCGCCGCCGCCCACCAGGACCATCGAGCGGGTGGAGACCGACCTGGGCTGGGAGCTCATCCAGATCTACGGCCTCACCGAGACCGCGCCGCTGCTCACCATGAACCGCACCCGCTCCGAGTGGGACGACCTCGACCCCGCCGGGCGGGCCTCCCGCCTGGTGCGCCAGGGGGCCCCCGCCCTGGGCGTGACGATGGGCGTCACCGACAGCGGCGAGCTGACGACCCGCACCAACCACGTGATGGACGGCTACTGGGAGCAGCCCGACGCCACCGCCGCAGCGATCGTCGACGGCTGGTTCCACACCGGCGACGGCGGCGTGCTCGACGACGACGGCTACACGGTGATCTCGGACCGCAAGAAGGACGTGATCATCTCCGGCGGCGAGAACGTCTCGTCCATCGAGGTGGAGGACGCCCTCTTCAGCCACCCGGCGGTGGCCGAGGTGGCGGTGATCGGCGTGCCCGACGAGCGGTGGGGTGAGCTGGTGCTGGGCCTGGTCGTCCTGGCCGAGGGATCCGAGGCGACCGAGGACGAGCTGCGCGACCACTGTCGGGGCAAGCTGGCCGGCTACAAGATCCCCAAGCGCATCGAGCTGCGCAGCGAGCTGGCCCGCACCGCCACCGGCAAGCTGCAGAAGTTCAAGCTGCGCCAGCCCTACTGGGAGGGCCAGGAGCGCCAGGTCAACTAGTCCGGCCCGCTCAGCCCGGGGTGCGGACGGGGTCGAGGTCGAGCCGCGCCTCGATGCGGTCCTCGCCCCACAGGAGCTCGTCGGGGTCGAGGCGGGCCGAGGTGAGCGCCTCCCCGCGGGTGTCGGGCAGCTCGCCCAACCCGGAGGCCAGCACCACCTCCACCTCGCCCGCCGCCGGCGGGCGGGAACGCTCGTCGCCGTAGCCCACGCCCTGGCTGGGCGCGACCCGCACCTCCCAGCCCCGCTCCTCCAGCCCCAGGGCGACGGCGGGGGCGGCCGAGATGAGCGAGATGAGCCCGGCGGCGCCGACCCGGACGGGCCGATCGGGGGGGAGGCGGTCCTCGAGGACGTCGAGGGTGTCGCGCTCGAAGGCGAAGATGGCCTCGTCGCGCCGCACCTCGCCGCCGCCGTCGTGGGTCGCGGTGGCCAGCACGGTGCCCGCCACCACCACCAGGGCGGTGGCGACCGCCGCGGGGCGCAGCCACCCCGGGGCGGGTCCGCGCCCACGGGCACGAGCCAGCCCGACGGCCGCCCAGGCGACCGTGCCCCAGCCGGCCACGGCCGCCACCCACGCCCACCGGAAGAAGTTGATGCGGCTGGCCTCGAGGGTGTCGGGCACGTTGGCCGCGGTCAGGATCCCGCCGACGGTGACCACGACCGCAGTGGCCGCCAGGGCCAGGCGGGCTCCGCCGTCGGGACGGTCCCGGCGGCGCAGGATCGCGACCACGACCGCAGCCAGCACCAGGGCCACGCCGAGCACCACCTGGACCCGCTCGGTGCGGGTCATGCTGTCCATGAGGTCGAGGGCGGCCCGGTCGTCGTCGGCCAGGAACCGGGTGACGAGGATCGGGGGGGCCGACAGGGTCCGGCCCCCCACCCGGAGGCCGCGGGCCAGGCCGAGGGTGGGTCGGTCCGAGTGGCTCCCCAGCTCGACCAGCTTCCCGAGGTTCCCCGACCCGGCGACCTGGTCGGCCAGCGGGGCGGCCCAGCAGGCCAGGCCCACGGCCACCGCGGCCGCTCCCCAGCGGACGGCGGCGGCCACCTCGCCGGCCCGGTCCCGGTGCACCACCGTGGTGGCGACCGCCCCGGCGACGCCCCACGCCGCCACCAGGCCGGCGATGCCGAAGATGGCCAGGTGCTGCTGGATGGTGAAGGACCACACCAGCACGGCGACCGGCCACAGCCGACGGTCCCCGCACCACAGGGCCCAGGCCAGGGCGGTGCCGGCGAGCAGTGGGAAGCCCCCCACGTTGGAGCTGAGCGGGTCCGAGAGCACCGACAGCCCCGCCGACCACATCACGCCGGCCAGCAGGACGGTGGCCGCCAGCCCGGCCCAGGGGCCGGCCCGGCGCAGGGCCACCCACGCGGTGAGCAGCACCGAGGCCCCGGCGAGGGCGCCGGCGGTGAGCAGGGTGCCGACGGTCGATCCCAGGACGCGCACGGGCAGGGCCAGGAGGTGGAACTCGATGGCGCCGGGGTGGCGGACGACCAGGTCGCCCGTGTAGCGGGCCGAGGTCGACGGCTGGCCCACCAGCGGCGGGTCGGTGGTGAGGGTGTCGCGGGCCTGGAGGACGATCAGGGCGTCGTCGTTGCTGGGCAGCCACCCGTCGGCGAGGGCCCGGCCCACACTGGCGCCCACCGGCACCAGCAGGAGGAGCCCGCACAGGGCCGCGACGAGCCGGCCCCGACGGTCGAGGTCGCGCAGGCGGTGCGGTGCCCTCTCCGCAGGCCTGGTCGGGTGCGAGGTCCCGCCGTCGGAGGAGGCGTCCGCGCCCGGCGCGGTCGGGTCGTCGGGGCGGACCGCGCCGCCGGCGGTCGGGGCCGGCCCCGTCACGTCAGGGTGCGAGGACGGGGAACGGGTCGACCACGGCGGCGAGGCGGCGGTTGAGCGCGGCCTTGTCCTCGGCCGGGGTCTTCCCCTGGCGGAACACCACCAGGTCGCGGTCGGGCACCATGATCAGGCGCTGGCCCTCGAACCCGTGGGCCATGAAGGTGCCGTCGCCGGCGTCGGGCCGGGCCCACCAGTGGGCGCCGTGCACGATGTCCTCGTCGGGCGAGCGGGGGGTGCGCCCGTGGTCGACCCAGTCGGACGGCACCACCTCGGTGCCGTCCCAGGTGCCGCCCCGCAGGACGAGGAGGCCGAGGCGCAGCCAGTCGCGGGTGGTCATGTCGACGTAGGAGGAGGCGACCCACAGGCCGGTGCCGTCGGTGCCGAAGACCGCCGAGGTGATGCCGATGGGGTCGAGGACGGCGCGCCGCACCCAGGCCCCGAGGTCGTGACCCTCGTCGCCCAGGGCCCGGCGGAGGGCCCCGGCGACGATGTTCGAGGTGCCCGAGGAGTAGGAGTAGGCCTCCGGGGAGCCCGGCGCGTGCTCCAGCGGCTTGTCCGCCGCGTAGTGCGCCATGTCGCCGGCCCCGTCGCCGTAGAGCATGGTGACCACGTCGGGCAGGGCGTCGTCGGCGAAGCCCTCGTAGACCTCGGTCCACTCCAGACCGGGACGCATGGTGAGCAGGTCGTCCCAGGTGATGGGGCTGCGGGGGTCGCCGTCGTCGCCCCACTCGGGCACCGGCGCGGGGTCGGCCGGGTCGAGCACGCCGCGGGCCCGGGCCACGCCCACGCCGAGGTGGAGCAGGCTCTTGGCCATCGACCACGACCCCAGGGCGTCGTCGGGTCCGATGGGGCCGGGCTGCACGCCGGCCAGCTCGGCCAGCGGACCCATCTGGCGCTCGCCGTAGCGCTCGGCCACCAGCCGCCCGCGGTGCACCACGGCCACCGCGTTGGTGTGGCCGACCGCCGGGTCGGCGTCGGGGCCGAGGAGGGCGTCGAGCGCGGCTCCCAGGCCGTCGGCCACCTCCGGCGGGGGCTCGGCCTCGGGCCACGCGGTGGTGGGCCAGGGCGTCCCCTCGGGCTGGGGGGGCAGGGCGTGCAGGTCGGCCACGGCGGGAGCGTACCGATCGCGGTTGGTGCGGACGGGCTCGCCTGGCAGCATCGACGGGTGCTGACCGTGCGTGACCTCAGGGTCGAGGTGGGGGGTGTCGTCCTCCTCGACGGCGTCGGGTTCACCGTGCGCGCCGGTGACAAGGTCGGTCTGGTGGGCCGCAACGGTGCGGGCAAGACCACGATGCTCAAGGTCCTGGGGGCCGACGAGGCCCCGGCCCACGGCCAGGTCCGTCGCGAGGGCGGCGCCGGCTACCTCCCGCAGGACCCGCGCCTCGACGACACCGCGGCGGCCCGCACCGGCCTCGAGCACGTCCTCTCCGGGCGGGGGTTCGACGAGGCCGTGGTCCGCATGGAGAAGCTGCGGGTGGCGATGGAGGAGGACCCCTCCCCCCGCGCCGTCGACCGCTACTCCCGGGCCGAGGAGCGCTTCCGGCTGGAGGGCGGCTACCAGGCCGACAGCGACGTGCGCCGCCTGGCGTCGGGCCTGGGTCTGGCCGACGACCGCCTCGACCTCCCCGTCTCCGCCCTGTCGGGCGGCGAGCGGCGCCGGGTCGAGCTGGCCCGCATCCTCTTCGCCGGCAGCGACCTGCTGCTGCTCGACGAGCCGACGAACCACCTCGACTCCGACGCCAAGGAGTGGCTGCTCGAGTACATGCGCCGCTACCGGGGCGGCCTGCTCGTGATCAGCCACGACCTCGACCTGCTCGACGAGGCCATCACCCGGGTCATCCACCTCGACCGGGGTGGCCACGACGACACCGGCACCATGTACGAGTACAAGGGCACCTACTCCCAGTACCTCCGCCAGCGCGAGGCCGACGAGGAGCGTCGGCGCAAGGAGGCCGCCGGGCGGGCCAAGGAGGTCGAGCGCCTCCAGGGCGTGGTCGACCGCTTCGGGGCCAAGGCCACCAAGGCCACCATGGCCCACAGCATCGAGAAGCGGATCGCCCGCATCGAGGCCCAGGGCACCGAGGGCCCGCGCCAGGCCCGCCAGGCCAGGGTGCGCTTCCCGGACCCGCCCCACGCCGGGCGCACCGTCCTCGAGGTGGACGACCTGTCGGTCACCTACGGCGACAACCACGTGTTCGCCGACGTCACCTTCTCCATGGGTCGGGGCGAGCGCATGCTCGTCATGGGCTTCAACGGGGCGGGCAAGACGAGCCTGCTGCGCACCGTCGCCTCCGTGCAGGAGCCCACGACCGGCACCGTCCACCCGGGCCGCGACGTGGTCATCGGGTACTACGCCCAGGAGCACGAGGGCCTCGACCCCCACCGGTCCCTCCTCGACCAGCTGCGCGACGCGGCCACCGGCCAGTCCGAGTCCGAGCTGCGGGCCCTGCTGGGCATGTTCGGCCTCACCGGCGACAAGGTCTTCCAGGAGGCGGGCACGCTCTCCGGCGGGGAGAAGACCAAGCTGGCCCTCACCCAGCTGGTGGCCGGGCGCCACAACCTGCTGCTGCTCGACGAGCCCACCAACAACCTCGACCCGAGCTCCCGCGAGGCGGTGGCCGAGTCGCTGGCCGAGTGGCCCGGCAGCATCGTGCTGGTGAGCCACGACCCCGACTTCGTCCGGGCCCTGCGCCCCGACCGGGTGCTGCTCATGCCCGACGGCAACGTCGACCACTGGTCCGACGACATGCTCGACATGGTCGCCCTGGCCTAGGTCCACGCCCGGCAGCGGTCACCGCTCCTGGGTACCGGTGACCGGGAAGATCGGCGAGTCCCGTACCGAGGACCGGTCATGGTGCGGGGCCCGTCGCCTCTGGGTACCGGTGACCGGGGAGATCGGGCGACTCTCGTACCGAGAACGGTCGCGGGCCCGGTGGGGATGGGTCAGGCTGGGCGGCGTGAGCGACGCCGCCGACCCGACCACCCCCCAGCCGGAGCGGCCCGCCCCCGAGCTGGCCGACGCCCCGCTCGACCCCTCCGAGCTGGGCCCGCTGCTGGCCCGGGGGCGCGACGCCGAGGTGTTCGCGGTCGGGACCGACCGGGTGGCGCGGCGCCTGCCCACGCCCCGGGACCTGACGGTCGAGGCCGCGGTCATGGAGCACGCCCGCCGCGCCGGCTACCCGGTGCCCCGGGTCTGGCGGGTGGCCCCGGGGGAGATGGTGCTCGAGCGGGTCGAGGGGCCGACCATGCTCGACGACCTGGGCACCCACCCGTGGCGGGTCGACCGCCACGCCCGGACCCTCGCCCGGCTCCACCGCGAGCTCCACGCCCTCGCCGCCCCGCCCGACCTCCCGGCCCACCCGTGGCCCGGCGACGCCCTGCTCCACCTCGACCTCCACCCGGCCAACGTCATCCTCGCGCCCGAGGGGCCGGTGGTCATCGACTGGACCAACGCCAAGCGGGGCGGGGCGGGGGCCGACCTGGCCGAGGTGTGGATGATCGTCGCCGCCCTCGGGCGCGAGACCAGCGCCGACGGGCTGGCCGACCGCCTGCGGGAGGCGGTGGTCGGTCGGGTCGAGGGTCGCATCCGCGCCCGCCTGCTGACCGGCTTCCTGACAGGGGACGCTCGCGAGCAGGCGCGGGAGGCGCTGGCCACCACCGCCCGGGTCCGGCTGGGCGACCGCAACCTGAGCCCGACCGAGGCCGACGCGATCCGCGCCCTCGTCCGCCGGGAGACCGGCGAGGACGTCTAGCGGCCGGCGCGCATGGTCTTCTGGCCGAGGTCGACGGGCCGCGACACCTGGGCGAAGAAGTCGTTGCCCTTGTCGTCGACGATCACGAAGGCGGGGAAGTCCTCGACCTCGATGCGCCAGACCGCCTCCATGCCCAGCTCCTCGTACTCGAGGACCTCGACCTTGCGGATGCAGTCCTGGGCCAGGCGGGCGGCCGGTCCGCCGATGGAGCCCAGGTAGAAGCCGCCGTGGCGCTGGCAGGCGTCGGTGACCTGCTGGCTGCGGTTGCCCTTGGCCAGCATCACCAGCGAACCGCCCGCGGCCTGGAAGCGCTCGACGTAGGCGTCCATGCGCCCGGCGGTGGTCGGGCCGAAGGAGCCGGACGCGTGGCCCTCGGGGGTCTTGGCCGGACCGGCGTAGTACACGGGGTGGTCGCGCAGGTACTGGGGCATCTCGCCGCCGGCGTCGAGGACCTCGGCGATCTTGGCGTGGGCGATGTCGCGGGCGACGACGAGCGTGCCCGTCAGCGCCAGGCGGGTCTTGACCGGGTGGCGGGAGAGCTCGGCGCGGATGTCGGCCATGGGCTGGTCGAGGTCGACGGCCACCACGTCGCCGCCGAGGTGCTCGTCGGTGACCTCGGGGAGGTGCTGGGCCGGGTTGCGCTCCAGCTGCTCCAGGAACACGCCCTCGGCGGTGATCTTGGCCCGGGCCTGGCGGTCGGCCGAGCACGACACGGCGATGCCCACCGGGCAGGAGGCGCCGTGACGGGGCATCCGGACGACCCGGACGTCGTGGCAGAAGTACTTGCCCCCGAACTGGGCACCGATGCCGAAGGCCTGGGTCTGGGCCAGGACCTCCTGCTCCATGTCGAGGTCGCGGAAGGCGTGGCCCGCGGCCGACCCCTCCGTGGGCAGGGTGTCGAGGTACCGGGCCGAGGCCAGCTTGGCCGTCTCCAGGGCCATCTCGGCCGACGTGCCCCCGATGACCACGGCCAGGTGGTACGGCGGGCAGGCGGAGGTGCCCAGCAGGCGCAGCTTGTCGTCGAGGAAGGCCCGCAGCCGCTCGGGGTTGAGCAGGGCCTTGGTCTCCTGGAAGAGGAACGACTTGTTGGCCGAGCCGCCGCCCTTGGCCATGAACAGGAAGGAGTACTCGGCCCCGTCGACGGCGGCCAGCTTGATCTCGGCCGGGAGGTTGGTCTTGGTGTTCTGCTCGTCCCACATCGACAGCGGCGCCATCTGCGAGTAGCGCAGGTTGTCGCGCTGGTAGGTCTCGAAGATGCCCCGGGCCAGGGCCTCCTCGTCGCCCCCGCCGGTGAGGACGAGCTCGCCCTTCTTGCCCTTGACGATGGCGGTGCCGGTGTCCTGGCACATGGGGAGCACCCCGGCGGCCGAGATGTTGGCGTTCTGGAGCAGGTCGTTGGCCACGAACCGGTCGTTGGCCGAGGCCTCGGGGTCGTCGAGGATCCGGGCCAGCTGGGCCAGGTGCCCGGGACGCAGGAAGTGGGCGATGTCGTGCATGGCCTCGGCGGCCAGGTCGGTGAGCACCCGAGGCTCGACCGTGAGGAAGGTGCGGCCCGCGGCCTCGACGGTGCCCACGCCCTCGTCGGTGAGCTTCCGGTAGGAGGTGGCGTCGGGCCCGGTGGGCAGCAGCGGCGTGAAGGTGAGGTCCGTCATCGGGGGTGACGGTAGTGAGCGCCGGGTGCGTGGGCCGCACGGGGGAGGGGTAGCACCGAGGTCATGGATCCCACCGAGCTGACCGACCTGGAACGCCGGGGCTGGACGGCGCTCTCCACCGAGGGCGCCGCCGGTCCCTTCTACGACGAGGTGCTCGTCGCCGAGCCCCTGATGCTGCTGCCGGGAGGCCTGCAGCTCGACGACCGGGCGATGATCGTCGACTCCATGGGCGGCGCCCCGTGGGACGCCTACGAGCTGGAGGACCTGCGGGTCGTCCCCCTGGGCGACGACGCCGGCGTGGTGGCCTACGGCGCCACCGCCACCCGGGGCGACACCGAGGTGTCGTCGCTGTTCGCCAGCACCTACGTCCGGGTCGACGGGGCGTGGAGGCTGGCCGTGCACCAGCAGACGCCGCGGTGAGCCCGCGAGCCATCGCCGCACGGTGCCGGTAGACCGGACCCATGGCTGACGAGACCGAGTACCGGATCGAGCACGACACCATGGGGGAGGTGCGGGTGCCGGCGTCGGCCCGGTGGGCGGCCCAGACCCAGCGCGCCGTCGAGAACTTCCCCGTGTCCGGCCTCACCGTGGACCGGCGCCTGGTCCACGCCCTGGCGGCGCTCAAGGCGGCCGCGGCCGAGGTCAACGGCGACCTGGGCGTGATCGACGCCGAGGAGGCCCGGGCCGTGGCCGCCGCCGCGACCGAGGTGGCCGACGGGAGCTGGGACGACCAGTTCCCGATCGACGTGTACCAGACGGGATCGGGCACCTCCACCAACATGAACGCCAACGAGGTCATCTCCTCGCTGGCCTCCGAGGCCCTGGGCCGTCCCGTCCACCCCAACGACACGGTCAACGCCTCCCAGTCGTCCAACGACACCTTCCCCTCGGCCATGCACGTGGCCGCCGCGGTGGGCGTGCGGCACCGCCTGCTGCCGGCCCTCGACCACCTCGAGGCCTCGTTCCGGCGCAAGGCCGACGAGTTCTCCGCCCTGGTGAAGGCGGGCCGCACCCACCTCATGGACGCCACCCCGGTGACCCTGGGCCAGGAGATGGCCGGGTACGCGGCGCAGGTCGCCGCGGCCCGGGCGCGGCTCGCGGCCACGCTGCCCCGGGTGGGCGAGCTGCCCCTCGGGGGCACCGCCACCGGCACCGGCCTCAACGCCCCGCCCACCTTCGCCTCGTCGGTGGTCGCCCTGGTGGCCGCCCGCCTCGACGTCGAGCTGGTCGAGGCCCCCGACCACTTCGCCGCCCAGGGGCGCGCGACGAGCTGGTCGCCCTGTCGGGCGAGCTGCGGGCCCTCGCCACCGGGCTGCTCAAGGCGGCCAACGACCTGCGCTGGATGGCCTCGGGGCCCAAGACCGGCCTGGCCGAGATCCGCCTGCCGGACCTCCAGCCCGGCTCGTCGATCATGCCCGGCAAGGTGAACCCGGTCATCCCCGAGGCGGTGAGCCAGGTGGTGGCCCAGGTCTACGGCAACGACGCCGCGGTGGCCTTCGGGGGCAGCCAGGGCAACTTCGAGCTCAACGTGTACCTGCCGGTGATCGCCCGCAACCTGCTCGAGTCGATCGACCTGCTGGCCAACGTCACCCGCCTGCTCGCCGACCGCTGCGTCGACGGCATCGAGGCCGACGTCGACCGCCTCCAGGCCTACGCCGAGGCCACCCCCCAGGCCGCCACCGCCCTGAACCCCGTCCTCGGCTACGAGAAGGTGGCCGAGCTGGTGAAGGAGAGCGCCAAGAGCGGCAAGACCATCCGGGAGGTCGTCCTCGACGCCGGCCTGATGGACGAGGCCGCCCTCGACGAGGCCCTCGACCTCCTCGCCCTCACCCGCGGTGGCCGCCCCTGAGGGGGCTCAGGCGGGCGAGCCGGCGAACGGCGCGGGGGCGCCGGGGGGCGGGACCTCGAGGCGGGTCCACGACATCATCTTGGTGAGGCCGCTGATGGCTGCGTCCCACTCGACGGGGTCCCAGCCCTCGGCCGTGCTGATGACCACCCGGTCCTGGCGCAGGTGCACGAAGGCGGGGAGCTGGGAGAGCCCCACGGCCCGCACGAAGGCCCGCTCCGGGTCGCAGAACGTGAGCAGCTCGTCGGCCCAGGGCCCGAGGAAGGTGCGGGCGTCGTCGGCGTCGGAGGTGACGACCCACGCGACCCGGCAGTCCGCCCCCTTGAACTCGGTGAGGAGGCGGCCGGCGGTGTCGATCAGCCACGAGCTCTCGGAGGTGTAGGGGTCGATGACCACCACCGCCAGCTGGAACGTGGTCAGCCACTCGTCGAGGGTCGCCACGTCGCCCGACAGGGCGGTGAGGGAGATCGACTCGGGAACCTGCTCGGCCACGGCCACGGGGAGAAGGTAGCAACGCGCCCCCGACCCCCCGAAACCGCGGACCTGGCCCGTGCCCGGCGACGACCCAGCGACGCGGCTCCGCCGCGGGGGCACCCGGGCCGGCCGTCGGGAGGGCGCGCCCGGCCACCCCCTCGGACCCGACCGGCCCGCCGGGTGCGGGGGTAGGTTGCCCGCACCCACACCCTTGGAGGTCCCGTGCTCGCCGATGTCGACTCGTTCCCCTACAACGTCATGCTGCTGCTGCACATCGTGGCCGTGCTGGTCGCCTTCGCGCCGGCCTTCGTCTGGCCGGTGCTGCGGGTCACCATGCGCAAGCAGGGGGGCGCCGAGATGCCCGGCGAGGTGTCCCGCCACATCGCCCCCACCGGTCTGCTGGTCCACGCGCCGGCCCTGGTCGCGGCGGGCATCTTCGGCATCCTCACCCTGCTGCTCTCGGGCGGGACCTACGAGTTCTCCCAGACGTGGGTGTCCACGGCCTTCGTGCTCTGGTTCCTCATGCTGGGCGTGGTCTTCCTGGGCATCATCCCCGCCGACCGCAAGGCGGCCGAGCCCAGCGAGACGCCCGGCGCCGACGCCCGGGCCAGCATGTTCAACGGCATGCTCCACCTGCTGATCGTGCTCATGCTGATCGTCATGATCTGGAAGCCGGGGCTCTAGCCACGGTGCACCCGATCGAGCGGCTCCGCTACGTCGCCCGGGCCGGGGGGGCCGACCCCGTCGACCTGGTGTCGGAGGCCGCCCACGCCCTCGGGTCCTTCGCCGACGACCCCGCCGGGCTGGTCGCCGCCGCCCGCCGGCTGGTGGCCCGCCACCCCGGGGTGGGGCCCATGTGGTGGATGTGCAGCCGGGTGCTGGTGGCGCCCGATCCCGTCGAGGAGGCGTGGGCCGCCTCGGCCGAGGTCGAGGGGGACGACACCGCCGGCGTCCTCGCCGCCGCCCTCCCGGACGAGGCCCGCACCCTGATCGTGGGGTGGCCGCCGTCGGTCGTCCCCGCCCTCGCCCGCCGGGCCGACCTGGAGGTGCTGGCCGCCGACGACGGCACCGGCGTCGACGTCGGACGGGTGCTGGCCCGGGTCGAGGTCGAGGTGCTCGACGTCCCCACCGAGGGCCTGGGCGCGGCCGCGTCGGTGTCCGACGTGGTGCTGCTCGAGGCCGAGGCCGCCGGTCCCGACGCCGCCCTGTGCGCCCCCTCGAGCCGGGCCGCGGCAGCCGTGGCCCGCGCCGCGGGGCGCACCGTGTGGCTGGTGGTGCCGGTCGGGCGGGCCCTCCCCGGACGGCTGTGGGACGCGTGCGTCGCCGGAGCGGTCGACGACGACGAGCCGTGGGAGGCGGGGATCGACGTGGTCCCCCTCGACCTGGTCGACCGCGTCGTCGGACCCGGGGGCCTGGTCGACGTGGCCGAGGGCGTGGTGCCGTCGTGCCCGCTCGCGACCGAGCTGCTCAAGGCGGCCCGCACGCCCGGGTCGCACCGGTCCTGAGCGGCCCGGGCGCCGGGCGGTCACCCGTCGGGCATCATCGAGGCGGGCTGGACACCTGTCCGCCCCGCCGTCCCCGCCCCCAGGAGGCCCCGTGTCCCGCCGCGAGCTGATCAAGATGACCGACGAGGAGACCGACGCCTTCCTCGCCGAGCGCCACACCATGAACCTGGCCACGTACAACCACGACGGCAGCATCCACCTGGTGGCCATGTGGTACGGGCTCCTCGACGACGGCACCATCGGGTTCGAGACCTTCGAGCGCAGCCAGAAGGTGCAGAACCTCCGCCGCGACGCCCGGGTCACCGCCCTGGTCGAGGACGGCGACTCCTACGACCAGCTCCGCGGCGCCGAGCTGGTCGGGACCATGGAGCTGAGCGACGACCAGGACACGCTCATGGCCATCGCCGTGAGCGTCATCGGCCGCTACCAGCCCGAGATCTCCGAGGCCGACCGCGGCGCCGTCGCCGAGATGATGGTGCGCAAGCGGGTGGCCATGCTGCTGCGCCCCGAGAAGCGGGTCACCTGGGACCACCGCAAGCTCGAGGGCGGCTACTGAGCCCCGCACCAGGCGCGTCGGTTCCTGCACCGGGGCCTGGGTAGGGTCCGGCCATGGGTCAGCACATCGACTTCCTCATCGGCGACGAGACCGGGCACGGGTACCTGTCCGTCCCGGAGTCGGGGTCCGGTCCCGGGCTCCTCGTCATCCAGGAGTGGTGGGGCCTGGTCGACCACATCCGTGACGTGTGCGACCGCTTCGCGGCCGAGGGCTTCGTCGCCCTGGCCCCCGACCTGTACCACGGCGAGACCACCACCGAGCCCGACGAGGCCGGCAAGCTGATGATGGCGCTGAACCTCGACCAGGCCGTGGCCGACATGTCCGGGGCCATCGCCTACCTCCAGGAGCACGACGCCGTCACCTCCACCCACCTGGGCGTCACCGGGTTCTGCATGGGCGGGGGCCTGGCCCTCGTCGTGGCGGCCGAGCGGCCCGCCGCCTTCGCCGCCTGCGCCCCCTGGTACGGCCTCATCCCGTGGGAGCACGCCCAGCCCGACTGGAGCAACGTGCAGGCCAGGGTCCGCGGCAACTTCGCGGCCGAGGACGGCTTCTTCGGCCCCGACCAGGCCCGTGGCCTGGAGGCCGACCTGAAGGAGGCCGGCGTCGACGTGGAGATCACCATCTGGCCCGGCGTCGACCACGCCTTCTTCAACGACACCCGCCCCGAGGTCCACGACCCCGAGGTCTCGGCCCAGGCCTGGGCCCAGACGGTGGCGTTCCTCCACTCCGAGCTGGACTGATCGCGTGGCGGTGGTCGAGCGCGACGTGCGCGTCGGTCGAGCCGTCCGGTCAGGCGTGGTGGCGAGGTGATGGCGGACGAGGCCGGGGTGGTCGAGCGGTACGTGCGCCTCGGGCTCGCCGTGGGCCGCCACCTCGACGGCGCCGTCGACGCCTACTACGGACCCGAGGCCTGGGCCGCCGAGGCGGCCGACGGACCGCCGGTGCCCCTTCCGGCGCTGATCGCCGACGGGGCCCGGCTGGTGGCGGACCTCGACGGGGGGGCCGACCCCGAGGTCGAGGGCCGGCGCCGGGCCTGGCTGCGGGCCCAGGCCGTGGGCGTCCACACCCTCGCCCGGAAGCTGGGTGGTGACGACGTGGCCTACCTCGACGAGGTCGAGCTGAGCTACGGCGTGCGTCCGGCGCCGGTCCCCGAGGAGGTCATCGCCGAGGCCCACCGGCGCCTCGACGCGACGCTGCCGGGCTCGGGCCCCGTCCGCGAGCGGGTGATCGCCTGGCGCGAGGCCCACGTCGTGGCCTCGGAGCGGTTGGAGGGCCTGGTGCGCGACCTGGCCGCCGACCTCCGGGAGCGCACCGACCGGGCCTTCGGGCTGCCCGAGGGCGAGGAGGTCGAGTGGGTCCTGGAGACCGACAAGCCCTGGTCCGGGTTCAACTACTACCTGGGCGACCTGCGCAGCCGGGTGGCCATCAACGTCGACCTCCCCGTCCCGTCGCTGGCCCTGCCCCACCTGGTGGCCCACGAGGCCTACCCAGGGCACCACACCGAGCACTGCCGCAAGGAGGTCGGCCTGGTGCGCCGGCGCGGCCACCTCGAGGAGTCGATCTTCCTCGTCGGCACCCCGCAGTGCCTGCTGGCCGAGGGGCTCGCCGACCTCGCCCTGGAGAGCCTGGTGGGCGTCGACCACGAGGCGGTGGTCGAGCCCCACTTCGCCGCAGCCGGCGTCCGCTTCGACGCCGACGTGGCGGCCCGGGTGCGGGAGGCGCTCTCGACGGTGGGCGCGGCGCGGGGGAACCTCGCCCTCATGCTCCACGACGAGGGCCGGTCGGCCGACGAGGTCGTGGCCTGGGCCGAGCGCTGGCTCCTCCTGCCCACGGCCCGGGCCGAGAAGCAGGTCCGGTTCATCTCGGACCCCACCTGGCGGGCCTACATCTTCTGCTACACGGAGGGCGTCGAGCTCTGCCGCACCTTCGTGGCCGGCGACCCGGCCCGCTTCGCGCGCCTGCTCACCGAGCAGGTCGTCCCCGCCGACCTCGTCGCCCCCGCGGCCTGAACCCCTCCTCGGTCCCGGGCACATCCCCGTCGTCACCGACCCCCCCGCCCCCCCGCCGACGCACCCCCCGTGAACCGGTGTCGATCGTGGTCGCTCGAGGTGCCACATCCGACACCGGTTGCGGATGGGGGTCGTACCGGTGTCGATCGTGGTCGCTGGGGTCGCCACATCCGACACCGGTTGACGGTGGGCGGCACCACGTCAGGCGGCGCGGGCTCGCAGCGCCCAGCGCGCGGTGCGGATCCGCTCGACGATCTGACGTGGGCGGTGCCATGCCTCGTCGTCGGTCGCCCGGACGACCAGGAACCCGGCATCCTCGAGCCGGTGCTGGCGGGCCGCGTCGTCGGCCTGGCTGCTCAGGGCGGCGTGGAAGGTCTCGCTGTCCACCTCGAGGACGAGGGGCAGGTCGGTGGCGACGAAGTCGACGCGCCCGCACCACCGTCGACCGCCGAGGTCGACCTGCTGTCGCATCGGGGGTAGGTCGGCGTCGGCGAGGACCTGACGCACGCGACCCTCCAGGCCGGAGGCCGGCGGCACGTAGTCGGCAGGGAGGCTGTCGAGGAGGTCACGCAGCGCGGCCGTGCCCGGCCGTCCTCGGTGCATGACCTCGGCCAGCTCGGCTCGCACGGAAGGCCCCGAGAGAAGGCGCCTGCTCCAGAACCAGTCGAGGACCCGGCGCAGCCGCTCGGGGTGGACCATCGGGGCGAGCTGGAGCAGGAGCAGGGCCGGCCGCGCCACCGGCACACCGTCGAGCACGGCTGCGTAGGGGTCGGGCAGGTGCCGGGGGTGGTGGATCGTCGCCAGGATCGAGGGGGTGCGACGGCTCCTGGGGGCCATCAGCTCGAAGGGCTCGAGGCGGAAGCCGGGCGCACCCCAGAGCGCCGCCCCCGAGTGGTGGGAGAGGAGGGCCGAGGACCCGAGGTCGAGCACGGCGGCCAAGCCGCGCTGGGATGCGGAGGGCACGGACCCGGGTCGTCGGACGACCCGTCCGGTGACGCGCTCCCAGTCGTGGCGGTCGAGGCGATGGCGCCAGGCGCCGCGGGAGAGGCCTGCGCGGCGGGCCTGGTCGTGCGTGAGGAGGCCGTGCTGTTGCTCGGCCAGGCGGAGGAGGTCGTCGTCGATGGGGCTCATCGCACCATCTCAGCGAGGAGGTGTGACAGCGAGCCCGACGTCGCCGAACCGGTGTGGGTCGTGGTCGCTGGGGGTGCCGGATCCGACACCGGTTGCGGGTGGGTGGCGGGGAACGGGGCGGGGCGGGGCGGGTGCCGGCGGGCGTCAGTCCGGGAGGGAGTGGGCGGGCTCGTGGCGGGGCTCGTAGAGCATCATCTCGCCGGCGCCGGGGACCTGGATGGTGGTCACCAGGCCGAAGCCCTGGTCCTCGACGTCGCCGGAGACCTCCACGCCCTTGGCCCGGAGCTCGGCGATGGTGGCCTGCACGTCGTCGCACATGAGCGAGAGCTGGTGGTGCGGGGGCGTGGCCCAACGGGTCGCCCCGTCGTCGGACAGGGTCGGGTGGACGCCCATCTCGCCCGGCGGGGTGCGGAAGATCAGCCAGCCGCCGTGGGCATCGAGGAACGGCCACCCCAGCACGTCGCGGAAGAAGGCGCGCGTCGCCTCGGCGTCGTCGGAGTAGGTGATGGAGTGCATCCCGGTGATCACGCCTCGACCGTAGGTCTGGGTGGGGGACCCCGCTCGGCGGGCGCGCCGCTCCCGGCGCAGGCAGGATGCGCCCATGACCGACGAGGCCGTGCCACAGCTGGAGCCGATGCCCGAGGACTGGGGCACCGCCCTGGCGGTGGTCGCCCACCCCGACGACATGGAGTACGGGGCGTCGGGGGCGGTGGCCCGCTGGACCGACCAGGGCAAGCAGGTGGCCTACCTGCTGATCACCGCGGGAGAGGCCGGCATCGACTCGATGGACCCCGACGAGGCCCGCGCCGTGCGGGCCGTCGAGCAGCAGGAGGCGTGCGCTGCGGTGGGGGTCACCGACCTCACGATCCTCGACCACCCCGACGGCATGCTCGTGCCCGGCCTCGACCTCCGGCGCGACATCGCCCGGGCCATCCGACGGGTCCGTCCCGAGCTGGTCATCACCCTCAACCACCGAGCCACCTTCGGGCCGGGAGCGCTCAACATGGCCGACCACACCGTCGCCGGCCAGGCCACCATCGACGCGGTGCGCGACGCGGCCAACCGCTGGGTGTTCCGGGAGCTGGCCGAGTCCGAGGGCCTCGAGCCCTGGGACGGCGTGCGCGGGGTGGCGGTGTCGGGCTCGCCCGAGGCCACCCACGCCGTCGACGTGGGCGGCACCCTCGACCGCGCCGTGGCCTCGCTGGAGGCCCACCGGGCCTACCTCGACGGTCTGGGCGGCGGGCCCATGACCGACGCCGGCGGCTTCCTCCGCCGCATGGCCGAGGGCACCGCGCCCCGCTTCGGCGGACGCCCCGCCACCACCTTCGAGCTCCTCGCGATGTGACCGATCGGTCCTGGCGGGCCGGTCCGCCATCGGCGGTGCACGGGCGCGCCAGGACCGAGCCGGGGGACCTCACGGACCCGCCGGTGTGGCCGATGGCACCCCATGGCACGAGCGCGGACCTGGGTTGGACGGGGCGTGGCGGTGACGGCCGCCCTGGCCCTGGTCGCCGTGTGCGGGTGCACCGGCGGCGACGACGGCGAGGTGGCCGAGGCCGGCGCGCCGGTCCCGGAGGTGGCGACCACGACGACGACCGCGCCCGACGACGACGACTCCGACACGGTGGGCTCCGACATCGAGGGCCCCGACGACGACGGTGGCGGGCAGGTGGGCGTCGCCATCGGCGAGGACGGCGAGGAGGTGGCGCCCCCGAGCACCACCGAGAGGTCCGACGGCCGGTGGGAGATCACGCCACCGACGGGGTCGCCCTCGCTCGATGAGCTGCGGACCGCCCTGCTGACCGAGGGCGACCTGCCGTCTGGGGACTGGAGCTTCGGCACGGGTGAGGGGCGTGAGCGCGACGAGGACTCGCCGCCGCTGTGCCGCGGCCGGCCACCCGGGCAACCTGCTGGCCGACCTGGTCCAGGGCGTCGACGTCGGGGGCACCTCCTCCGGCGGGAAGGAGGGCGAGGACGAGCTGGAGCGCATCGGGAGCAGCGTCGTGGCCGTGGCCGACGCCGCCGCTCTCCTCGACGATGCCCGCGACCAGGTCGAGGCGTGCGTCGCCGCCGGACCCGGCTCGTCCGAGGATGGCTCCGACGGCACCTACGCCGTGGAGGCCTGGGACGTAGGCGGCGACGACGCCCTGGTGTACCGCATCACCTCGAGGGGCCGTTCCCGTCGGTCGACGGCTATGCGTTCGACGGCGGTTCCACCACGACGATCGCCTTCGTCCGCGTGGGCGACCTGGTGACCCTGGTCCTCCACCACTTCCTGGCCCTCGACCCGGCGGCGGCATGGTGGTCGTCCCCGAGGGCGAGCCGTCTCGCCGGACCCGGGACCGGCCCAGCCGGTGGTGTCCGACGCCGACCTGCAGCGGCTGCTGGTCCTGTCGGCGGACCGCCTCCAGGCCCTCGCCTGAGAGAGGAGCCACCCCTGACGGTGGCCGGTCGGCCCCGCGGCGCACCGGCGACGGTCCGACCACGACCTCTCGAGGTCCGGCCCCGGTGGGGCCGTGCTGGCCGCCCGTGAGCGCGCGAGGACGGGTCGGGCGCCCTGGCGGCGCCGGGGTCAGGCGGTGGCGTCGGCCACGAGGCGGCGGGCGATGACCTTGATGCAGAGGGTCTCGTCGGCGCCCTCGAAGATCGACAGCACCCGGGCGTCGACGAAGTAGCGGCTGACGTCGTACTCCTCGGCGTAGCCCATGCCGCCGTGGATCTGCATGGCCTCGCGGGTGACCCACTCGGCCGCCTTGCAGACGTAGGCCTTGATGAGGGTGGCCTCCATCTGGCCCTCGCCCTTGGCCATCAGCTTGGCCACCTCGTAGGCGAACTGGCGGCTGGCCTGGATGAGCACCGCCATGCGGCCCAGCTTGGCCTGGGTGAGCTGGTACTCGGCGATGGGCTGACCGAAGACCTTCCGGTCGAGGGCGTACTGGCGGGCCGCCTCGTAGGCGGCCTGCATGACGCCGATGGCCCGCGCCGCGGTCTGGATGCGGCCGTTCTCGAAGCCGGCCATCTGGTAGTAGAAGCCGCGCCCCTCGCCGCCCTCCATGCCGATGAGGTTCTCGGCGGGGACGAACCAGTCGTCGAGGGCGATCTCGTAGGAGTGCATGCCCCGGTAGCCGATGGTGTCGATCGGCCGGCCCTCCATCTTGCCGCCTCCGGGGGCGCCGCCGCCGGCCTCCTGGACCAGCTCGAAGCCGTGGCCGTCGCCCCGCTCCTTGGGGACGATGAACATCGACAGGCCCTTGTGGCCCTTGCTGCGGTCGGGGTCGGTGCGGGCCAGCAGCAGCAGGACGTCGGCCCGGGCGCCGAAGGTGCACCAGGTCTTGACGCCGTTGATGAGCCACCCGCCGTCGGTCGGGGTGGCGGTGACCTTCACCCCGGCCACGTCGGAGCCGTAGTCGGGCTCGGTGACGGCGACCGCGTTCATGACCTCGGCCGACGCCAGCTGGGGCAGCCAGTGCTTCTTCTGCTCCTCGGTGCCGCCGGCGATGAGGGCCCGGGCCAGGATCTCGGGCCGGGTGATGAGCGAGCCACCGGCGCCGAGGCTGCCGCGGGAGAGCTCCTCGGTGGCCACGACCATGCCGATGTACTCCCCCTCGCCGCCCTCGCCGTAGCCGCCGTACTCGGTGGGGATGGAGAGGCCGAAGGCGCCCAGCTCGGCCAGGCCGGAGATGATGTCCTCGGGGATGTCGCCGTTCTCGCGGTGGATGTGCTCGGCGATGGGCGCCAGCTCCTTGTCGGCGAAGCGCCGGAAGGTGTCCTGCACCAGCTCGAAGTCGCCGTCGAGGTGGCGGGGCCCGTCGCTGTCGATGCCCGCCAGCAGCTCGGGGGCCCGGAAGTCGGCGAGGAAGCCGCGGGTGCCGTCCAGGGCACCGGGCTCCACGCCCCACTCCGCCTCCCGGCCGAACACCTTCCCGGCCAGCTCGCCCACCGCGTCGGCGACGAAGGCGCACGTGATGCGGGCCTCCAGGTCGCCCTTGCCGGCGTAGTCGAGCAGGCCCCGACCGGTGGCGACGGCGGCCGCGGCGTGGGCCGCCTCGTAGGCCAGCACCTGGCGGGCGTCGATGGAGTCGGCGGCCAGCACGCCGACGGCGGAGTCGACCACGGCCTGGGCGGCGTCGAGGGCCGAGGCGGCGGCAGCGAGGTCAGGAGTCGCGGTCATGGCCGGCGAGGCTACCGAGCACCGTCGACCGGCTCACATCCGTGCGCGGCAAGGCGTCGCCGCCCGCGGGCCGCCGTCCCGGGGCGCCCGTGGGGACGCCGCCCGGTCGAGCCGTCCGGTCAGGCCGTGCGGGACGTGACCTCGAGGCCCTCGTCCATCCACCGCCGGAGGTCGTCGTAGGGCATGGGGCGGGCGAAGTGGAAGCCCTGGGCCCGGTCGCAGCCCAGGCGGGCGAGGGTGGGGACGTCGTCGGCGTGCTCGACGCCCTCGGCCACCACCTCCAGCCCCAGGTTGTGGCCCATGTCGATCATCGAGCGCACGATGGTGAAGGCGCCGCCCCGCTGGTGCATGGCCCCGACGAAGGTGCGGTCGACCTTGAGCTCGCTGAGGGGCAGGTCCCGCAGGTAGGTCAGCGACGAGTAGCCGGTGCCGAAGTCGTCGACCGAGGTGCGCACGCCCAGGGCCTGGAAGGCCTCGAACTGCGAGAGCGCCACCGACGGGTCCTCCATCAGCTCGCTCTCGGTGAGCTCGACGACGAGCTGGTCGGGGGGCAGGCCCGATGCCTCCAGGGCCGCCTCGGCCACCCCGAGGAGGTCGCGGTCGAAGAGGTTGCGGACCGAGAGGTTCACGGCCACGCCGACGTCGTGGCCGTCGGCCCGCCAGCCGGCCGCGGCCTGGGTGGCCTCCCGCAGCACCCAGTGGGCCATCGGTCGCGTGGCGCCGGAGAGGGCGGCGAGGGAGATGAACTCGTCGGGCATCAGGAGGCCGTGCTCCGGGTGCTCCCAGCGCACCAGGGCCTCGGTGGACACCACGGTCAGGCGGTGCAGGTCGACGACGGGCTGGTAGTGGAGGACGAGCTGGCCCGCGGGCACCGCGTCGCGCAGGTCGCCGATGAGCGTGAGGCGGGCCACGCTGGAGGAGTCGGCCTCGGGCCGGTAGGTCGCGGTGCCGGTGCCGGAGCGCTTGGCGATGTACATGGCCACGTCGGCCCGGCGCACCAGCTCGTCGGCGTCGGCCGCGTGGTCCGGGACGAGGGCGATGCCGATGCTCACGTTGGTCTGGAGGCGGAGGTCGTCGACGGTGAAGGGGGCACGGAGGCTGGCCGCCACCACCTCGGCGGTGGAGCGGGCCGCCTCCTCGTCGACCTGGGGGCCGCCCATGACGACGGCGAACTCGTCGCCGCCGAGCCGGGCCACGAACGCCGAGGGCCCCAGCAGGCCGCGCAGCCGGGCCGAGATGGCCACGAGGAGGCGGTCGCCCACGCCGTGGCCGAGGGCGTCGTTGACCTCCTTGAACTGGTCGAGGTCCATCATCAGCAGGGCCACCCGGTTCCCCTCGGCGTGGGCCGCGGCGACCTCGGTGCGGACCACCTCGTCCAGCTGGGCCCGGTTGGGCAGGCCGGTGAGGGCGTCGTGGAGGGCCTGGCGGCGCAGGGCCTGGGTGGCCTGGGACACCTCGGTGGTGTCCTGGAGGGAGATGGCGACGAGGTCGCCGGGGAGCGGGAAGGCGTCGACCACGGCGCGTCGGTCGTCGCCGTCGCCGCTCCCGATCCGCACGTCGTCGAGGCGCAGGGCCCGGCCGGTGGTGCCCACCTCGACCAGCCGCGACGCCAGCTCGGCGGGGGCGAGGGCGGGGACCAGCTCGGTGAGGGGACGGCCTCGCACGTCGCCCCCCGGGTCCTCCAGCAGGCCGAGGGCGGCGGGGTTGGCCAGCAGCAGCGCCAGCCGGTGGGCGTCGCCGGCCTCCTCGACCTGGGTCACCAGGAGGGGCAGGTCGATGTGCTCGACGATGTCGGCGTACTGCCGGGAGCGCTGCTCGATGGAGCGGCGCTCGGTGACGTCGAGGGTGACGCCGTGGAGCTCGGTGACGGTCCCGGCGGCATCGGTGATGGGGGTGACGCGGTCGAGGACGTGCACGGTGCGGCCACCGGCGTCGACCATCCGGTAGGCGAGGTCGTGGCCGGCGCCGGCGGCGATGGCGTCGAGCACCCGTCGGCGGTCCTCCGGGTGGAGCCGGTCGACCCAGAAGCCGTCCTCCATCCACTCCGTGGTCGAGAACCCCAGCAGGCCCGCAGCCCGGCCGTTCACGTAGGTGAAGCGGTGGGACACCGGGTCCCGGGTCCAGACCACGGCGTCGATCTGGTCGACCAGGCCGACCAGGCGACGTCGCAGGCGGGCCTCGCTCTCGACCAGGCTGCCCAGCCCCAGCACCACCATGGCCCCGGCCACCGCGAAGGCGGTGGCCGCGGTGATGCCGCCCTCGTCGAGGCGGCCGGTGGCCTCGAGGGCGGCCAGGGCGATGGTGCCCACGACGGTCGCGGCCACGGCCGGGGTGACCGACCGGGTGGGTCGGGACGACCCGGCCGAGGTGGCGAAGGCGACCGCGGTGAGCATCACCAGGGTGCCGGGCAGCAACGAGCCGGGCTCGATGGCGACCACGGCGGCGGCGAGGAGCACGTCGGTCACCGGCAGCCACACGGGGACCTGGCGACTGCGCTGCAGGTGGCGCTCGTGGAGCCGGTTGTAGGTGCCGACGACCACGAGGATGAGCGGGCCCAACCACCAGTCGTAGATGACGCTGGCCGCGACGGCGACGAGGAGGATGCCCAGGTAGCGGACCCGCAGGGCCCGCCACCAGCGGTGCAGGACCCAGGTCTCGGGGTCGGACGGGTCGTCGGGCAGGAACCGTCGCACCCACCCCCTGACCCGAGCCATGGGCCCAGTGTGGCCGACGCGCACCGTGCGATCACCAACACCCAGGGTGGAGGTCGGCCGGGGCGGGGGAGGGGCGGCCCGCGCCCTACGCTGGCCGCCGCCACCCACCCATGGAGGAGACCCCGGTGACCGTGCACGAGCGCCCCTTCGGCCGCACCTTCGAGGAGTTCGAGGTCGGAGACGTCTACCGCCACTGGCCGGGCAAGACGATCACCGAGTACGACGACCACCTCTTCTGCATGATCACCATGAACCACCACCCGCTCCACACCAACGAGTGGTTCGCGGAGCAGGCGCCGCAGGGCCGCAACGTGGTCGTCGGCAACCTCGTCTACTCCCTGGTGCTCGGGATGAGCGTCCCCGACGTCTCGGGCCAGGCCGTGGCCAACCTCGAGGTCGAGGTGCTCAAGCACTCCAAGCCGACCTTCCACGGCGACACCATCCACGCCGAGACCCGCGTCCTCGACAAGAGGCTCACGTCCAAGGGCGACCGCGGCATCGTCTCGGTCGAGACCAAGGGCATCAACCAGCACGGCGAGGAGGTCTGCTACTTCCGCCGCAAGGTGATGGTGTGGACCGACGCCGCCGCACCGGGTCGGCCCCGCCCCTACGACGTCGACGCCGTCTGGACCGACGAGGCCTGACGAGGTGTCCACCGACGCTCCGACCGGCGGGCCCGACCCCCGGGTCATGGAGGCGGCCGGCGCCGGCTTCGCCGCCGGCGTCGACGACTACGAGCGGGGCCGGCCGTCGTACCCGGCCGACGCGGTCGAGGTCCTGTGCCGGGAGCTGGGCATCGGCCCCGGGGCCCGGGTGCTCGACCTGGCGGCCGGCACGGGCAAGCTCACCCGCCTCCTCGTGCCCACCGGGGCCGAGGTGGTGGCGGTGGAGCCGGTGGCCGAGATGCGCGAGCGGCTGCGCACCTCGGTGCCCGAGGCCCACGTGGTCGACGGCACCGCCGAGCGCCTGCCCGACGTGGGCCGACCGATGGACGCCGTCACCGTGGCCCAGGCCTTCCACTGGTTCGACGCCCCCGTGGCCCTGGCCCAGATCGCCGGCGTGCTCCGCCCCGGCGGCGGGCTCGGGCTCATCTGGAACGAGCGCGACGCCCGCGAGCCCTGGGTGGCCGAGCTGGGCCGGCTCATCCGGTGGGACGAGCGGGGCCGGTGGCGCGTGCCCTACACGGTGGAGGAGGACTGGGCGGCCCGCATCGCTGCGACCGGCGCGCCCTTCGGCCCGGTGGCCCGCTACGACACCACGTACCGCCAGCCCATGGACCCCGACACCCTGGTGGCGCGCGTCCTGTCCACCTCCTACATCGCCTCCCAGCCCGAGTCGGCCCGGGCCGAGCTGGCCGTCCAGGTGCGCGAGCTGGTGACCGACCTGGGCGACAGCTTCGAGCTCCCCTACGTGACCATCGCCTACTGGTGCCGGCGCGACCCCTGAGCGCGCCTGCGGTCGGTCGTCGGCCGCGCGGCCGACGACGGGGACGGGCTCCCGCCGTGGGTCGGGTGGCGAGGCACACCGCGGCGGTGCCGGTGCCGACCACCCCTCTCGGGGCGGGGTCGCTCGGAACCGACCCGGTCACCTCTGCCGGTCGCTCGGATGCGGCCCGGTGAGCGCGACGCGGCGACCGGCGGCCGTGCCGGAGGCCACCGCGGGCCTGGTCGTCGAGGTGGGGGCGTGGTTCGGGACCGAGGGCCGCGACCTCCCGTGGCGGCGCACCCGCGACCCCTGGGCCGTGCTGGTGAGCGAGCTCATGCTCCAGCAGACCGGGGTGGCCCGGGTCGAGCCGCGGTTCCTCGCCTTCCTCGACCGGTTCCCCACACCTGCGGCGTGCGCCGCGGCCCCGGCCGGCGCCGTCGTCGAGGAGTGGCGCGGCCTCGGCTACAACCGCCGGGCGGTCAACCTCCACCGCTGCGCCACGGCGGTGGTGGCCGACCACGGCGGTCGGCTGCCGGTCGACCTCGAGGCCCTGCTGGCCCTGCCCGGCGTCGGTCCCTACACGGCGCGCGCGGTGCTCGCCTTCGCGGCCGAGGCGTCCGTCGGCGTGCTCGACGTCAACGTCAGCCGCACGCTGTCGCGGCTCTTCGGCCACGCCGTCCGCCAGGTCGAGGCCGACGCCCTCGCGGCCACCGCCGACGCCGTGGCACCAGGCGGTGCGTGGGCGTGGAACCAGGGAGCCATGGAGCTGGGCGCCACCACCTGCCGACCCCGACCCCGGTGCGACGCCTGCCCGGTGGCGGGGCGCTGCGCCTGGCGGGCGTCCGGCCTGGCGGGGGACGACCCCTGGCCCCGACCCCGACGTCAGTCCCGGTTCGAGGGCAGCGACCGCCAGGGCCGGGGCCGCCTGGTCGACGCCCTGCGCGCCGGCCCCGTCGCCGACGCGAACGTCCCCTCCGTCATGGGCTGGCCTGCCGACCGGGAGCGGGCGGCGCGGGTGGCCGCCACCCTCGTCGCCGACGGCCTGGCGACGGTCGACGAGGCCGGCACCTGGCGCCTGCCCTGAGCCGACCGCGGGTGGGAGCGCAGCCGTTCTGGTCTGGGATCGGGCCCGGTGTGGCGCCTTCCCAGGCCAGGACGGAGCCGGGCCCGGCGGGGTGAGCCGGGCCGGGGCGCGCTCTACGGTCGAGGATGTGCGCGACTACCGCTCGGAGGCGAACGAGCGGTGGGTCGGGTTCCCGCACCGGCCGGGCGACATCGTCATCAGCACCCGGACGAAGAGCGGGACCACGTGGGTGCAGATGATCTGCGCCCTGCTGATCTTCCAGACCCCGGAGCTGCCGGCCCCGCTCACCCTCCTGTCGCCCTGGGTGGATGCCGAGCACGAGCCGTTGGAGGAGGTGCTGGCGCGGGTCGAGGCCCAGGACCACCGGCGCTTCCTGAAGACCCACACCCCGCTCGACGGGCTGCCCCTGCGCCCCGACGTCACCTACGTCGTGGTCGGGCGCCACCCGCTCGACGTCGGCCTCTCGCTCCACCACCACGTGGCCAACCTCGACCACCGGCGCATCGCCGCCCTGACGGGGAGGGAGGTCGACGTCCGCCCGGTGCTCGACGCCCGCACCTGGTCGACCTGGTGGGCCAGCACCGACGACCCGCCCGACGAACGCCTCGACCGGGTGCCCGGCGTGGTGCACCACGCGGCCGACGCCTGGGCCCGTCGGGACGAGCCCAACGTCGTGCTGGTGCACTACCAGGACCTCCACGACGACCTGGGCGGTGAGATGGCCCGGCTGGCCGACCGCCTGGGGATCTCGGTGGAGGAGGCGCGCTGGCCCGCGCTGGTCGAGGCCGCGTCCTTCGACGCCATGCGCGACCGGGCCGGGGACCGGGCGCCGGACCACCTGGGCGTCCTGCGGGATCGCCGGGCCTTCTTCCGCTCCGGGCGCTCCGGGGAGGGCGCCGCCCTGCTCGACGCGGCCCAGCTCGCGGCGTACGAGGCCCGTGTGGCGGCGATGGCCCCGCCGGACCTGGTGGCCTGGCTGCACCGGCCCTGAGGGACCGGTCCCCGGCTCGCTGTCACACCCCCTCCGTACCGTCTCGGGCATGGAGACCTGCGACTACTGCGACGGCGAGATCGACCTGCACCTGGTGACCCTGGTGTCACCGGAGGGCCACGAGTGGCGGGGCACCTGCGCCCGGTGCGGGCACGTGGTGTCCCACGTGGACGGCCCACCTCGCACCGTCCCCCACCGCCACGCCGCCTGAGCCCTCGGCGGAGCGGGGCCGGGCTCAGCCGGTGAGGCTGCTGACCCCGTCGGTGCGCCACCAGGAGGCGGTGAGCGTGAGGCCCTCGGTGGAGGCGCGTGGCGCCATCTCCTCCCACAGCCGCTTGTAGCCGGTGCGGGTGAAGACCCATCGGCCGTCGCGCTTCTCGTAGGTGTCCTCGTAGAAGCCGGCCCCGCGGATGGTGATGTCGAAGTCGAGCATGATCACCGTGTCCTCCATGGCCCAGGTGCCGGTGGCGTCGGTGGGCGACGAGAGGGCGATCTCGGGGTGGTGGCCGTGGTGGGCGGAGTGGAACGTCTCGGCCCCCATCGACCGCTCGAGGAAGTCGAGCACGGCGTCGCGCCCGGAGAACGAGTTGGCCCCGCCGGAGTAGGTCGCCTCCACCTCGGGGGCCAGCAGCGTGGCCATCTCGTCCCACCGCTTCTGGTCCAGGCAGCGGAAGTAGGCGTGCTTGAGCTGGGTGATCTCGTGGATGGCGACCAGGTCGTCGGGGGTCAGGGCCATGGGGTCAGGTCTCCTCGGTCAGGAAGGCGGTCACGATGGGGTCCACCACGTCGGGGGCCTCCACGTGGAGGAAGTGGCCCACGCCGTCGAGGACCTCGACGCGGGAGCCCGGGGCGGGCAGGTGGTCGGCCGCCCCGCCCACCAGGTCGGCGCCGAGGCAGCCGTCGTCGGCGCCGTGGAGGTAGAGCGTGGGCACCGGCGTCGGCGTGGTCCACCCGGCCTGGGCCTCGTCCAGGCCCGGGTCGGTGGGCCCGGAGCCGAGGGTGGCCCGGTAGTAGCCGAGGGCAGCGGCCAGGTTGGCGGGGTCGCGCAGGGCTGCCTTGACGAACGGGAGGTCCTCGGAGGCGTCGTGGCCCGGTGACCAGTCGGCCCACAGGCGCTCGACGAAGCGGAGGTCGTCCGCGGCCACCGCCCCCTCGGCCAGCGGGCTCTGGAACACGAACATGTAGAAGGAGCGCTTGAGCTGGTCGTAGGACGTGAACCCGGCGAACATCGCCCCGGCGGGCGGGACCGCCATGGTGACCGCCCGCCGCCACCGGGTCGGCTGCCAGCCGGCCGCCGCGTAGGTGGCCATGGCCCCCCAGTCGTGGCCGACCAGGACGGCGTCGGGCCCGCCGCCGAGCGCCTCGTGGAGCCGGCAGGCGTCGTGGGCCAGGGCGCCCACCTGGTAGAGCCCGTCGGCGGGCACGCTGCTCGGCGCGTAGCCCCGGAGCCACGGGGCGACGGGACGGAACCCGGCGTCGGTGAGGGCGGGGACCAGGTGGCGCCAGGTGGTGGCTGCGTCGGGGAAGCCGTGCAGCAGCAGGGCGAGCGGCGCGTCGGGGTCGGCGCGGGGGTCGGTGAGCCAGGCCAGCTCCACGTCGCCCAGGTCGGTGCGGTCGAGCGCGAGGCCGGCGGGCAGGTCGGGGAGGGCGTCCATCGGTGCGGCAGGGTAGGCGCGCCGGGGGCAGCGCGAGTGGGGTCGCCCGGCCCGGGAGACGGCCCCACGGGTGTCGGCGGCGGGCCCGCGGATCCCCTGCTCGCGCTGGGCATGCGCCCTGCTAACGGCGGTATCTGTCACTTCGGTCACACGCCGTCCACGCTCCCGAAACCTCAACTACGGTTCCGCGCCACCACGGGCGGTGACACGAGGACTCACGATGGTCGACATCACGTTCTGGGGCGTGCGGGGATCGACCCCCTGCCCCTGCCCCGAGAACCAGCGGTACGGCGGCAACACCGCCTGCGTCACCATCGAGCGCCCCGGCCGCGACCCCATCATCCTCGACCTCGGCACCGGCCTGCGCTTCTTCGGCAAGACCCAGCCCTGCGACGGCAGCCTGTCGGCCACCGCGTTCGTCACCCACATCCACTGGGACCACGTGCAGGGCCTGCCCTTCTTCACCCCGGTCCTCGCCCCCGGTGCCCGCCTGACGGTCCACGCCCCGCGGCCCCAGCCCGACCTGTGCCTGGCCGACGCCTTCGGCGAGTTCATGCGCCCCCCGTACTTCCCGGTGCGGGCCGAGCAGCTCCACGGCCACATCGAGTTCGTCGACCTGGCCGACGGCGACGTCACCGAGGTCGACGGCGCCGTCGTCCGCTCCTGGGCCGTGCCCCACGTGGGCGCCACCCACGGCTACCGGGTCGAGGTCGACGACGTCGTCATCGCCTACATCAGCGACCACCAGCAGCCCACCGACGGCACCGACCGGGTGGCCGACGGCGCCCTCGCCCTCTGCGACGGCGCCGACCTCGTCATCCACGACGCCCAGTTCGTGCCCGAGGAGTTCGCCCGCAAGTCGAGCTGGGGCCACTGCACCGTCGACTACGCCGTCCACGTGGCCGCCTCGGCCGGCGCCAAGCGCCTGGCCCTGTTCCACCACGACCCCGAGCGCAACGACGGCGCGGTCGACGCCCTGCTGTCCCACGCCCGCCACATGGGCGACGAGCGCGGCCTCGACGAGGTCCTCGCCGCCGCCGAGGGCACCACCATCTCGCTCTCGGCCGCCCCGCCGCTCGTCGCGGAGCCCGCCCTCGAGGCCGAGCCCGTCGGCGCCGGGCGCTCGGTCAACCCCACCTAGACCCGACCGCACCCCTCCCCGTCCCGCGGTGGTGGGTACCCAGGTCGTGCCGGGAGGCTCAGCCACGTGGTTCGGGGCCGTGGCCCGGCGCGCGCCGCCGGTCCAGCGCGGGCGTGCCGCCTGCTGGGTCGGGCTCGCTCCTCGGCATCGACGCCCACCCATGGGCGTGGAGCAATCCGCTCGGCCTCCTGCCACACTTCGTGCGCAGATGGACTTCAGCCCCGACCCGGACCACGAGGCGCTGGCCGCCGGGGTCCGCGCCGTCACCGCCCGCTTCGACGACGACTACTGGTCGGCCTGCGACCGCGACCACCGGTTCCCGTGGGACTTCTACCGGGCCATGGCCGACGGCGGCTGGTTGGGGATCGCCATCCCGTCCGAGCACGGCGGCGGGGGCGCCGGGATCAGCGAGGCGGCACTGCTGATGCGGGAGGTGGCCGCGTCGGGTGCGGCCATGAACGGGTGCACTGCGCTGCACCTCACGGTGTTCGGCCTCGAGCCCGTCGTGCGCCACGGCGGCGAGCGGCTCCGGGAGGCGTTCCTGCCCCGGGCCGCGGCGGGCGACCTCCACGTCGCCTTCGGCGTCACCGAGCCCGACGCCGGCACCGACACGTCGCGCATCACCACCCGGGCCGTGCGCGACGGCGACGGGTGGCGCGTGTCGGGCAAGAAGATCTGGACGTCCAAGGCCGAGGAGTCCGAGGTCTGCCTCCTGCTGGCCCGCACCGGCGACGCCGCCGACGGGCTGGACGGGCTGAGCCTCTTCCTCGTCGACCTCGACCCGGCCCACGTCGAGATCGTCCCCATCGCCAAGACGGCCCGCAACGCCGTCGGCTCCTGCGAGGTGTTCTACGACGACCTGCCGGTGGAGGGCTGGCGCCTGGTGGGCGAGGAGGGCCACGGCTTCCGCCACCTGCTCGACGGGCTCAACCCCGAGCGCATCCTCATCGCGGCCGAGGCCGTCGGCACCGGTCTGGCCGCCCTGCGCCGTGCCGTCGCCTACGCCGGCGAGCGCGAGGTCTTCGGCCGACCCATCGGCGCCAACCAGGCCCTCAGCCACCCGTTGGCCGACGCCCACGCCCGGCTGGGCGCCGCCTGGCTGGTGGTCGAGCAGGCGGCCTGGCGCTACGACCACGGCCTGCCGTGCGGCGAGGAGGCCAACACGGCCAAGTACCTCGCGGCCGAGGCCGGCTTCGCGGCCTGCGATCGGGCCATCCAGGTCCACGGCGGGCTGGGGTTCGCCGAGGAGTACCACGTCGGTCGCTACTGGCGCGAGGCCCGCATCATGCGCGTCGCGCCGGTCAGCCAGGAGATGACGCTCAACTACCTGGCCCAGAAGGTGCTGGGGCTGCCCCGCAGCTACTGAGACCGTGCGCCGCCCGGCCCGGAGGCCCGCCCTGGGTCGCTCGCTACCCTGACGACCCGTCAGGTCAGCGCGGCCTGGCCCGACCAGGAGGTCCCATGTCCGAGCCCGCCATCGACCCGGCCAAGTTCCGCCAGGTGCTCGGCCACTTCCCGACCGGGGTCACGGTGGTCACCGCCCTCGACGGCGACCAGCGGGTCGGCCTGGCCGTGGGCTCGTTCTTCTCGGTGTCGCTCGATCCGCCGCTGGTCGGGTTCTGCGCCGGGGCCCAGTCCTCCAGCTGGCCCCGCATCCGCGAGGCCGGGCGCTTCTGCGTCAACGTCCTCGCCGCCGACCAGGAGGAGGAGTGCCGGGTCTTCGCCAGCAAGGGCGCCGACAAGTTCGCCGGCGTCGGCTACGACGCCGCGCCCTACTCCGGCGCTCCCCGCATCCACGACGTCCTGGCCTGGATCGACTGCGAGCTCGACGCCGTCCACGGGGCCGGCGACCACGACATCGTGGTGGGTCGCGTCCACGACCTCGAGGTGGTCACCGAGGGCCACCCCCTCGTCTTCTACCGCGGCGGCTACGCCCAGGTGGAGCACTAGAGGTCTCGTCGTCGTTCGCTCGCTCGCGCTCGCTCCACTCCGACGAGCCAGGGGTGCTCACTGCGCTCGAGCTCAGGTCGCCGACCAGCAAGCTGGACCGGCTCCCTCCGGGGATCCTTCCGTGCGAGCGCAGCGAGCTCGATCAGCTCGAGCGAGGACCTTGCTCCGAGCTCGAGACCCCGAGGGCCGTGAGGAGGAAGGCGAGGACCTCGGCCTCGCGGCGCCAGGCCTCGTAGCGGCCGGAGGGGCCGCCGTGGCCGGCGCCCATCTCGACCCGCAGCACGACGGGGCGGTCGGAGGAGGGCTCGGTCCGCTCGCGGAGGCGCTGGACCCAGATGGCCGGCTCGTGGACCCCGACGCGGGGGTCCGACAGCCCGGCGGTGGCCAGCACCGCCGGGTAGGGGCCGGAGCCGACGTTCTCGGTCGGGCTGTAGGCCCGCATGGCGGTGAAGATGTCGGGGTCGGTGATGGGGTTGCCCCACTCCTCCCACTCGGTCGCGGTGAGCGGGGCGTCGGGGTCGAGGATCGTGTTGAGGGCGTCGACGAAGGGCACCTCGCCCACCACCGCCCGGAACCGCTCCGGGGCCAGGTTCACCGCCGCGCCCACCAGCAGGCCGCCGGCGCTGCCGCCCCGCACCGCGATGCGGTCCGGGGCGCACCACCCGTCGTCGGCCAGGTGGTCGGCCGCGACCACCAGGTCGCGGAAGGAGCTGGCCTTGGCCGCCAGCTTGCCCTCCTCGTACCAGCCCCGGCCCATCTCCCCGCCGCCCCGCACGTGGGCGATGGCGAACACCACGCCCCGGTCGAGCAGCGAGAGGCGGGGGATGGAGAACCAGGGGTCCATGCTGATCTCGTAGGCGCCGTACCCGTAGAGCACCAGCGGCGCCGTCCCGTCGCGGGCCACGCCCACCCGGTGGGCCAGCGAGATCGGGATGCGGGTGCCGTCGGTCGCGGTGGCCCACACCTGGGCCGTCTCGTAGTCGTCGGTGGAGAAGTGTCCCAGCACCGGGGCCCGCTTGAGGACGACCCGCTCGCCGGTGGCCACGTCCTCCTCGAAGACGGTCGCGGGGGTGGTGAGGGACTGGTAGCCGAAGCGGTAGCGGTCGGTCTCCCACTCCTCGTTGGCCGAGCCCGACAGGGAGTACCCGGCGTCGGGGAAGGTCAGGTCCCGGCTGGCCGCGGCCACCGTCTCCGGCGCCACCGGCGCCTCGCCGCCGACCTCGAGGGCGTCGACGTCGATGATCCGCAGGGCGGGGCGCCCGCCGGCGCGCAGGTGGACCACGAGGTGGTGGGCGAAGGCCTCCACGCCGAGGATGCGGGTGCCGGGGGAGTGGTTCAGCACCGGCTGCCAGCGGCTCGGGTCGGGTGCGGCCAGGGGCGCCCTCCAGAGGGCGAAGTCGAGGGCCTCGTCGTTGCTCACCAGGTAGAGCCAGTCGCCGTGGTGCACGACCTGGACCTCGACGCCCTGGCGCCTCGGGATGGCCAGCCGGGCGCCGGCCTCGGGGGCGTGGGCGTCGACCAGGTGGATCTCGGAGGTGACCGCGCTGCTCACGTCGATGACGACCAGGTCGCCGCTGCGGCTGGGACCCAGCCCCACCCAGAAGCGCTCGTCGGGCTCCTCCAGGACCAGGGCGTCATCGGCGCCGGTGGGGTCGGCGCCCAGGTGGTGGGTGTGGACCCGCCACGGCCGCCGAGCGTGGTCGAGGGTCGTGTAGAGCAGCGACCCGCTGTCGGCCGCCCAGGCCACGCCGTAGGACACCTCCCCGATGGCGACGGGCAGGTCCTCGCCGGTGCGCAGGTCGCGCACCCGCAGCTCGTGGGCCTCGGAGCCGTCGTGGTCGACCGCGTAGGCGAGCAGCCAGCCGTCGGGGCTGACGTCGGCCGCACCGAGGGACAGGTAGGCGTGGCCCTCGGCCAGGGCGTTCTCGTCGAGGACCACCTCGGTCGGCGCGTCGTCGGCCGGCCCGGTGCCGTCGCCCCGGTCGGCCCGGCGCTCGTGGATGGCGTAGGACGCGCCCTCGACCGTGCGGCTCTGGTACCACCAGCCGTCCTTGCGGTGGGGCACGCTCAGGTCGTCCTCCTGGGTGCGGGCCCGGATCTCGGCCTCGATGCGGTCGACCAGGGGCTCCAGCGGGGCCAGCACCGCGTCGGCGTGGGCCGACTCGGCCTCGAGCAGGGGGCGGAGGGCGGGGTCGGCGTGGTCGCGCATCCAGCCCAGGTCGTCGGGCTCGTCGGTGCCGTGGCGGCGGCGACGGGCGGCCCGGCGCTCGGCCACCGGTGCCTCGGCGGTGGCGAAGCGGGGCGCGGGCGACGTCGGCGTCATGGCCCGGAGGGTACGGGCTGACCCCGCCGGGACCGCCCCGCGGTCGGCCGCCGGCAGGGGTGCGCCCGGAGCCGTCGGGGCGAGCGGGGCGTGAGGCGACGCTCGGTAGGGTCCGGCCATGGCCATCTACGCCCTCGGCGACCAGGAGCCCGACATCGATCCCACCGCCTACGTGCACCCCGACGCGGTGGTGATCGGCTCGGTGCGCATCGGGCCCCACTCGTCGGTCTGGCCCCACGCCGTGCTGCGGGGCGACGACGGCGAGATCGTCGTCGGGGAGGGCACCTCGATCCAGGACGGGACGGTGGTCCACACCACCCCGTTCTGGTCGACCACCGTCGGCGACGACTGCGTCATCGGCCACAACGTCCACCTCGAGGGCTGCACCATCGAGGACGGTGCCCTGGTCGGGTCCGGCTCGGTGGTCCTGCACCGGGCCATCGTCCGCACCGAGGCCCTGGTCGGCGCCAACGCCCTCGTCACCAACGACACCGAGGTGCCGAGCCGGGCCATGGCCCTCGGCGTGCCCGCGGTGATCAAGGAGGACCGGGTCGACCCGGGGTCGATGATCCAGCTCGGGGCCAAGGCCTACCGCGACCGCATCCCCCGCTACCGCGACGGGCTGCGCCGCCTCGACGGCTGACCCGGCTGCCCCTCGCTTCGGCCGGCTCCGGCGGGGCCGGGTCAGGTGAAGCTGTTGAGGTACTCGAAGGCGGCCACCCCGGGGATGTTGCGCACCACGGTGAACGCCAGCAGCACCGCGACGGCGCCGATGACCCACCGCCGGCCGATGTGGGGGGCCCGGGGGGTGCGCACCCCGAGGGTGTGCAGCAGCCAGACGACGATGGCGACGATGCCGAGGGGCACGGCGACGGCGACCCAGACGTTGTGGTCGAGGGCGCCGAGCACGTCGCCGCGGGTGAGGTCGTGGGTGGCGCGCAGGCCGCCGCAGCCCGGGCAGTCCCACCCGGTGAGGCTGCGCAGCGGGCAGCCGGGGAACACGCCGCCGGTGTCGGGGTCCTGCCAGGCCGTGTAGGCGATGCCCAGGGCGACGGCGAGGCCGGCACCGGTCGGGGCGAGCCAGGGGCGGCGCGCGACCGCCCGGCGCAGCGGGCCCGGCTCGGGCTCGGGCCACCCCCGCCCGCCTCCGTCGGTGGGGGGGTGGCCGTCGGGCGCGCCGCGCTCGGGTGCCGGGGCACGGAGCGCGGGGTCGACGGCCGTCACGGCGCTCACCCTACCCGGGGCCCCTCCGTCCCGGTCCGTCGTCGGGCACCCCTCCCCGGCCCCGCACCGGTCGACGGGCGCCGCCGCCCGCACCCGAGACCGGGGCGCGTGGTCCCGGCCTCGCGCCCGGTCGCCGGTTCGCACCACCGTCGTGGGCAGGGCGCCTAGGGCAGGGCGTGCCCGGCGGCGATGGCCTCGTCCATCTCCCGGCCCCGCTGCACGCCGGCCGCGATCTCCTGGGCCAGGTCCGGGTACTTCGTCATCAGCGTGGAGTAGATCAACGTCTGCTCCTCGAGCAGGTCGGCGTCGGGGGCGAGGGTGGCGGCCGCCCCCTCCAGGTAGAGCATCTGCTTGGTCAGCAGCACCAGCTCCCGGGGGATGCGGACCCGGTACCGGACCATGGCCCGGATCATGGTGTCCATGAGCTCGCCCAGCTGGGCGGTGACCACCCCCTTCTCCACGAAGGGCTCGTAGAGGCGGGCGATGGTGGCGGTCATCTCGGCCACGTCGACGTCGGGCGGCACCGACCCGAAGGCGCGCAGGGCGCGCACCATCGACGCGTAGTCGTTGGTGGTGACGGCCATGAGGTACATCGCCAGGCGGGCCCGGGTGGACTCGGTGAGGCGCCCGACGATGCCGAAGTCGAAGAGCACGAAGGTGCCGTCGGGCAGCACGCAGGCGTTGCCGGCGTGGAGGTCGCCGTGGAAGAAGCCGTGGATCAGCACGCCCTCGACCACGGTCTGGACGCCGAGGCGGAGGAGGCGCTCGGTGTCGATGCCCTCGGCCCGCATCGCCTCCACGTCGTTGAACCGGAGCCCGTCGATGCGCTCCATGGTGAGGACCCGCCGCCCGACCAGGTCCCGGTGGACCTCGGGCACCCGGCAGTCGTCGATGCGCGAGGCCACCAGGACCTGGCGCATGCGCTCCATGTTGTCGGCCTCCAGGCGGAAGTCCATCTCCTCGTGGAGCGTGCGGGCGAAGTCCTCGGCCAGGGCCCGGGGCGAGCCCACCGACGCCTGGGGGATGCGCTCCAGCAGCTCGCACACGACGAGCAGGGCCCGCAGCTCGTCGCGCACCTGCTCGGCCAGCCGGGGGCGCTGCACCTTGACCACCACGCGCCGGCCGTCGAGGAGGGTGGCCCCGTGGACCTGGGCGATCGACGCCGCGGCCAGGGGCTCGTCGTCGAAGGTGGCGAACACGCTGGAGAGGGGCCGACCCAGGTCCTCCTCCACGGTCCGGCGGGCCAGGGCGGTGGGGAAGGGCGGCACGGCGTCGCGCAGTGAGGCGAACTCCTCGATCCAGTCCCGGGGGAACAGGCCGGGGCTCGACGCGATGACCTGGCCGACCTTCACGAAGGTGGGGCCCAGCTCGGTGAAGGCGGTGCGCAGGCGGCGGGGGAGGGGCTCGCGCACCTGCGCCAGGTGCCGGGCGAAGGTGGCGGTGATGTCGGCCGAGCGGCGGGCGATGCCCCCGCGCGAGGCGGAGGGGAGGGCCGGGGCGGACACGGGCGTGACCGTACCCGCAGGTCCGCGCCGACCCCTGCTCAGCGGCCGGGGCCGGCCAGGTCGTGCAGGGTCGGGCCCAGCCAGCCCTGCCACAGCCACCGGGCCCCGTCCTCGGACCAGTGCTGGCCGTCGTCGGGTCGCGGGTCGCCCACGTCGGCGACGTCGGTGACGGGCTCGCCGCCGGCGCAGGCGACCTCGGCCGGGCGCACCACGACGGCCTCGGCGCGCGCCGCGTCGACGGGCTCCAGCACCTCGTCGGCGAACCACTCCTGGCGGCGGCGGGCATCCTCGTCGGGACCGCAGGGATCGGCCCAGAGGGCGACGACCGCGCCGTCGGCGCTGAGGTCGTCGACGCGGGCGTCGAGCAGGGCGCGGACCCCCTCGGCCCAGGCCTCGTCGCCGGGCCCGACGGTCCGCCCGTCGCGCTCGTGGTCGGAGGACTCCCACGCCCCGGTGACGAGCAGGACGACGTCGGGGTCGCCCTCGAGGCCCAGCCGGTCGGCGTCGGCCACCGGCTCGGCACAGCCGTCGTAGTCGGCGGGGGAGCCGGCGGCCACCGCCTCGGCCGGCCGGGCCCCCGCGACCAGCAGGCCGCAGCCCGGCAGGCCCCGGGAGTCGACCGACGCCACGCCGGGGATCGACGCCGGGGCGTACTCACCGATCGTGTAGGCGACGCTGTCGCCCACGACCAGGACGCGGCTGTCCCCGTCGTCGGCCCCCGCGGCCGGGGCCGCGACCGCTGGCCGGCTGGCCCCGGCCTGGAGCTCGTCGGGACCGAGCGCAGCGAGGGGGTCCGGGCGGGCGGTCGTGGCGGTGCCGGCCACGACCACGACCAGCACGACCAGCACGGCCGCGCCGATGAGCGCCCCGGGGGCGCGGGACCGGGGCGCAGCGGCAGGGTCGAGGTCGGGGGAGGCGGGGGGCCGGTCGGGGAGCAGGGCCCGCAGCCCGCCCCGCCGGACGGGCATCTCGAGGTGGCGGTGGCTGACGGCCGCGAGGGCGAAGGCGCCGGCGACGGTGGCCGCCGCCAGCGCGACGCCGTCGAGGCCCTGGGCCGTGAGCACGACCTGGAGGGGCCACGAGTACAGGTAGAGCCCGTAGGAGCGCTCACCCACCCAGCGGAGGGGCGGCGGCGCCAGGCCTCGGGTCAGGACGCCGTCGCCGCCCCGCACGCCGCCGGCGACGACCATCGCACCGAGCACGGCCATGAGGGCGAAGCCGCCGCGGTACATCCACGCCGACCCCGGCGGCACGGTGACCACGGCGACGACCAGGCCGACCAGGGCGGCGGACCCGGCGACGGTTGCGGCCCGGGCCGCCGACGCGGTGGGGGGACGGCCGAGCCGCCCGTGCAGGAGGCAGGCCAGGCCGGCCCCGGTGAGCGGAGCGACCAGGCGGGTGTCGGTGCCGAGGTAGAGCCGGTCGGTGCTCCAGCTGGCGGCGTGCACCACCATCCAGAGGCAGGAGGCCGCGGCCCCGACGGCCGCCACCGCCCCCACCAGGGCGGCCGGGCGCTGCCGGCCGCGACGGGCCACGGCCATGGCGAAGACCACCACCAGCGGCCAGACCACGTAGTACTGCTCCTCGATGGCCAGCGACCAGGTGTGGCGCAGCGGCGAGGGCTCGGCCGCGAAGTAGCCGCCCACCGCCTGGGTGGCGAAGCGCCAGTTGGCCACGTAGCCCGCGGTGGTGAGGGCGTCGACGCGCAGGGCCGGGAGGGTGCTGTGGTCCAGCCACACCCGTGCGGCCACGACGACGAGGACCAGCGCCGCGGCCAGGGCGGGGAGGAGTCGGCGGGCCCGGCGGACCCAGAAGCGCCGGAGGTCGACGTCGCCGGTGGCATCGCCCTCGCGCAGCAGCAGCGAGGTGATGAGGAACCCGGACAGGACGAAGAACAGGTCGACGCCGAGGTAGCCCCCCTCGAGGTGGCCCAGGTGGTAGGCCATGACGGCCAGGACGGCGAGGCCCCGCAGGCCGTCGAGGGCGGGCCAGCGGGGCGGGGCGGTCGGGGCCGCACGGGTCGTCGGCGGAGGTCCCACAGCGCGTCGCGACGCTAGTGCTCGCTCGGCCCCCGGTCCCCGTCACCATGGACACGACGGGAGCTGCGTCCCTGGCTCGCACTCGGCGGGAGCCAGGGACGCAGCTCCGGGGGACGCCCGGGGCCGGCGGAAGGCGGCAGGGAACGGCCTGGGGGCGCGACGGGCGGTGCCGGTAGCCTCCTGACCCGTGGGTCAGGATCGGAGCGTCGCCGTCGGCACGCCCGGCGCCGCGTGACGGCGCCGGCCACCGCGGCGCGCCCCTCGGGCTCCCCGGCCGCGGCCCCCTCCCTGACCACCGTCGGCAACGGCTGGCACCTGCTGCGGGCCGAGCTCTGGCGCCGGCGGTGGGGCCTGACCGCCGGCGTGCTGGCCGGTCTGCTCTGGACCGTCGGCCGGGTCAGCATCCCGACCCTCGTGCAGCGGGCCATCGACCAGGGGATCGACCCCGGTGACGAGGCCGCCGTCGTGCGCTACTCGGTCCTCATCGGCGTGGTCGCCACCGTCACCGCCCTCACCACCGGGCTCCGCCGCTACCTGGCCTTCCGGGAGGCGCGCTACGCCGAGGCGTCGCTGCGGGACCGCCTCTTCGCCCACCTGGTGCGTCTGTCGTTCCCCTTCCACGACCGCAGCCCCACCGGCCAGCTCCTCAGCCGGGCCAACCTCGACCTCCAGCAGGTCCAGAACCTCGTCGTCCTGGTCCCGCTCACCATGGCCAACCTGCTCACCGTGGTCGCCACCGCCGTGATCCTCGGCCGCATCGACCTGGGCCTCACCGTCCTCGCCCTCGGCGTGCTGCCCTTCGTGGTGGTGGTGACCCGGCGCTTCAGCACCCGCCTCTTCCCCACCATGATGCAGGTCCAGCAGGAGTCGGCCGAGCTCGCCGGCGTGGTCGAGGAGACCGTCGCCGGCGTGCGGGTGGTCAAGGGCTTCGGTGCCGAGCGGGTGCAGGAGGCCCGCCTCGCCCTCGAGGCCGACGACCTCTACGGCGCGTCGATGGACGCGGCCCACGTCCGGTCGCACCACGTGCCGTGGCTGGAGCTGCTGCCCAACGTGGGCCTCATCGTGGTGCTGGGCTACGGCGGCCACCTGGTCATCGACGGTGGCCTCACCATCGGCGAGCTGGTCGCCTTCAACGCCTACGTGGCCCTGCTCGTGACGCCCCTGCGGATGCTCGGGTTCATCGTGGCGGTGGCCCAGCGGGCCATGGCCGCGGCCCAGCGGGTCGACGCCCTCATGGCCACCGAGGTCGAGGTGGCCGACCCGCCCGAGCCCACCGCCCTGCCCGCCGGCGCCGACGTGGGCCGGGTGCGCTTCGACGGCGTGCGCTTCGGCTACGTCGACGGCGCCCCCGTGCTCGACGGCTTCGCCCTCGACATCCCGCCGGGCCAGTCGGTCGCGGTGGTGGGCGCCACCGGCAGCGGCAAGTCGACCGTCGCCCGCCTCCTGTGCCGCTTCTACGACGTCGAGGAGGGGTCCGTGACCCTCGACGGCGTCGACGTGCGCCAGCTCACCCTGGCCGACCTGCGCCAGGCCGTGGGCCTGGTGTTCGAGGACACCTTCCTCTTCAGCGACACCCTGGCCGGCAACATCGCCTTCTCCCACCCCGACGCCCCGCCCGAGGCCATCGAGCGGGCCGCCCGCCTGGCCGGCGCCCACGAGTTCATCTCCAACCTCCCGGAGGGCTACGCCACGGTGGTGGGGGAGCGGGGCTACTCCCTCTCCGGCGGCCAGCGCCAGCGCGTCGCCATCGCCCGGGCCATCCTCGCCGACCCCCGGGTCCTGGTCCTCGACGACGCCACCAGCGCCGTCGACCCGACCAAGGAGCACGAGATCCGGGGCGCGCTGGGCGAGGTCATGCGGGGCCGGACGACGATCGTGATCGCCCACCGCCCGGCCACCATCGCCCTGGCCGAGCGGGTGGTGCTGGTCGACGAGGGGCAGGTGGTGGCCGACGGCACCCACGAGTCCCTGCTGCGCACCGACGCCCGCTACCGGGAGGTGCTGGCCTCGGTGGCGGCCGAGGCCGCCGCGGCCGACGCCGCGCGCGACGACGAGGCCGAGGCCGAGGACTCCCTGCCGATCGGGGGTGGGGGCTCGTGATGCCCGGCGCCGCGGTCACCGAGGAGGACCGCCTCGACGCCAAGGCCGCGGGCCAGGTGATGCGGCGGGCCATGCGCACCATGGGTCCCTACCGGCGGAGGCTGTGGCTGGCCCTGGGCCTCCTGGTCACCTTCACCCTGTGCACCATCGCCGGGCCCTACCTGGTGCGCTACGGCATCGACGACGGCATCCGGGAGGGCGACGGCAGGGCCCTCGACCTGGCCGTCGGGCTCTACGTGGCCGTGGCCCTGGTCGGGTTCCTCGTCAACCGGTTCCAGATCGTGGTCATCTCGCAGGTCGGCGAGGGCTTCCTGCGCGACATGCGCAACCGGGTGTTCGACCACCTGCTGCACCTGTCGATGCCGTTCTACGACCGGGAGAAGGCGGGCGTCGTCGTCTCCCGCATGACCTCCGACATCGACTCCATGCAGGAGCTGGTGCAGCAGGGCCTGCTCCAGTTCGTCTCGAGCATCCTGCTGATCATCCTCACCCTCGTGCTGCTGGCCCTGACCTCGTGGCAGCTGCTCCTGGTGGTGGCCATCCCGCTGCCGTTCGTCGTGCTGGCCAGCATCCGCTTCCAGCGTGACTCGAACAAGGCGTACCTCACCGTCCGCGACCGCATCGGCCTCATGCTCTCGCACCTCCAGGAGGGCCTCTCCGGGGTGCGGGTCATCCAGGCCTACGGCCGGGAGACGGTGGAGACCGATCGCTTCGCCCACCGCAACAAGACCCTCTACCGGGCCCACATGCGCTCGGTCTGGATCCAGGCCTGGTACCTGCCGGTCATCGAGCTGGCCGGCACCGGCGCCACCGCCCTGGTGGTCTTCGTGGGCGGGCGCCTCGTCATCGACGACAGCCTCACCGTGGGCACCGTCGCCCTGTTCGTGCTGTCGCTGTCGAACCTCTTCGACCCGGTCCAGCAGCTGTCCCAGCTGTTCAACCAGGTCCAGTCGGGCGGGGCCGGGCTGAAGAAGCTCTACGAGCTGCTCGACACCGACATCGACGTGCCCGAGGCCCCCGACGCGGTCGACCTCCCGGCCTCCGGTGCCATCGCCGTGGCCGGGCTCGGGTTCGCCTACCGCCCCGACCTCGACCCCGTGCTGCGCGACGTCGACCTCACCGTCGCCGCCGGTGAGCGCCTCGCCCTCGTCGGCCCCACCGGCGCGGGGAAGTCGACCCTGGCCAAGCTGGTCGCCCGCTACTACGACCCGACCGACGGCACCGTGTCCTTCGGCGGGGTCGACCTGCGCCAGGCGTCCTCGGAGTCGCTGCGTCGGTGCATCGCGGTGGTGCCCCAGGAGGGGTTCCTCTTCAACGGCACGATCCGCGACAACGTGCGGGTGGCGCGGGCCGAGGCGAGCGACGAGGAGGTCGAGGCCGCCCTCGACGCACTGGGCGTGCGCGACCGCTTCGAGGCCCTGCCCGACGGGCTCGAGACCGAGGTGCGCGAGCGCGGCAGCCGCCTCAGCGCCGGGGAGAAGCAGCTCGTCTCCATGGCCCGCGCCGCGCTGGCCGACCCCACCGTCCTGGTCCTCGACGAGGCCACCTCCAGCCTCGACCCCGGCACCGAGGCCGTGGTGGAGGAGGCCGTCGAGCGCCTCATGGAGGGCCGCACCACCATCGTGATCGCCCACCGCCTGTCGACCGCGGCCCGCGCCGACCGGGTGGGCGTGGTCGACGACGGCCGCCTCATCGAGCTCGGCCCCCACGAGGAGCTGCTCACCATCGAGGACGGTCGCTACCGGGCCCTCTTCGCGGCCTGGACGGCGGGGCTGGCGGCCACCGCCTGACCCGCCCCTCAGGCGCGGCGCAGCGTCGCGTGGAGGTGGTGGGTCAGCGGCTGACCGACGGCGGCCATCGCCAGGTCGTAGGTGAGCACGTCGCCCTCCACGCGATAGGTGCGCTCGGTGGCGGTGACCTCCTTGGCCGTGGCCGTGCCGACCACGTCGTCGGAGGTGAGGGCGACCTCGGCGCCGGTGGCGCCGGCCTCGACGATGCCCGAGCACGTCTCGACCACCCCGGGGGCGGCGGCCACGACCAGCTCGACGGCGCCGTCGCCGACGAGGCGGAGGAAGCCGCTCTCGGCGTGGAGGCCCCGGCCGTCATCGGCCGCGGTGGTCGACGAGCGGTAGGACAGCACCGGCTTGCCGGGGAGGGCCACGACCTCGATGCGCTCGTGGTAGGCGAAGGCGTCGATGGTGGGGTAGTGGCCCTCGCCGGAGCCGGCCCACGTGCCGGCCAGGGCGGCGAGCGGCCCGTGGACCGCGGGGTCCGGCGCCGGCCCGGCGGGCGCGGTCGCCGTCGAGGTGGCGCGGGTCGGCGCGCCCTCGTCGCCGGGCTCGGCCGGCTCCCCGGCGAGGAGGTGGGCCCAGCGGGCGTCGCGCTGGCCCGATCGGCGGGGGAGCAGGCCCACGAGGGGCTCGCCCCACCCGGCCATGTCCTCGAGGACGGCCTCGACCTCCTCTGCGTCGGTGAAGGCGTGGATCCGCTCGGTGCGGGTCCGCAGCTCCTGGGGGGTCTGCGGGCCCCGCAGGAGCAGCACCGTGAGCACCGCCCGCTGGGCGTCGTCGACGGTGAGCGCGTCCTGGGCGACCTGGCGGTACTTGGTGACCCTGCTGCCGGTGGTGGGGAGCACCTTGCGGGCCAGGTGGGCGGCCTTCAGCCGCTCGACGGCGGCCTCGACCTCGTCCTCGGACAGGTCCATCACCGGGTCGCGGCTCGAGCTCTGGTTGCAGGCCGAGGTCAGCCCGTTGAGGGTCATGGGGTAGGTGGCGGGGACGGTGCGCTCCTTCTCCAGGAGGCTGCCCAGCACCCGCACCTCCGCCGCGGTCAGCACCAGGTCCACGGGCGGACCCTACCGGCGGTCGGCTCCGGGGGAGGGGGCTCCGCGCCCCGGCGCCGCAGGTGGCCGGATCACCTGACTCGCTGACAGTGCTCAAATCCACACGGTGGGTGACCGATGGGGGCGCATGCACCGGCGTCCCCTCCTCCGCGCCTCCGGGGCCCTGGTGGCCCTCGTGGCCCTGCTCTCCCTGGTGGGCTGCACGCCCGAGTCGGCCACCTTCCGGGGCCACGGCTACGGCCACGGGCGGGGCATGGGCCAGTGGGGGGCCCTCGGCTACGCCGTGGACCACGGCTGGAGCGGGACCCGCATCCTCGACCACTACTACGGCGGGACCCGCACGGCGGTGGCCACCCCGCAGGAGCAGCGGGTGTACCTCATGGCCAGCAAGGGCCAGGACCTGGTGGTCACCCAGGACCAGGGGCACCTGCAGGTCGACGGCCACGCCGGCGACGTGGGCTCGGTGCGGCTCGTGCGCCTGTCGGCGACCCACTACCGCATCTACCGCGGCGACGGGGGCTGCACCGGTCCCTGGACCCTCGTGGGCGACGTGCCCGCCAGCGACGTCGAGGTCCGGTCCTCGGTGCCCGCCGGCGACGATCCCTCGCTCCTCCTCCAGCACTGCACGTCGGGCGGGACCCGGTACTACCGGGGGTCGCTGCGGCTGGTCCGGGCCCTCGGCACCGTCGTCACCGTGAACCAGGTCAGCACCCAGGACCTGGTGCGGGGCATCGTCCCTCGCGAGGTGTCGCCGTCGTGGGTCGACGCCGGCGGCGGCCTGGGACTCAACGCGGTCCGGGCCCAGGCCATCGCGGCCCGGTCCTACTCCTTGGCCGGCGACACCCGGTGGGCGCCCTACGCCACCACCTGCGACTCGACCTACTGCCAGTCCTACGGCGGCTACGGCTTCCGGGCGACCGGCTCGTCGAGCATCGCCATGAACGAGGACCGCCGCACCGACCGGGCCGTGCGCGACACCGCCGACCAGGTGCGGGTGTTCCCCGACGGCCGCATCGCGGCGACCGAGTTCGCCTCCTCCAGCGGTGGGTGGACCGCCGGCGGTGCGTTCCCCGCCGTGGTCGACGACGGCGACGACCACTCCGGCAACCCCCACCACGACTGGAGCGTGACCCTCACCCGGGCCCAGATCGAGGCCCGCTTCGACGCCTGGGCCGGGCGTGACCTGGGCACGTGGAACGGCTTCGACCAGTATGTGCGGGACGGCCACGGCGATCTCGGCGGACGGGTCGTGAGGGTCCGGGTCCTGTTCAGCGGCGGCGACGTCACCGTCACCGGCGACCAGGTCCGATCGATCCTCTCGCTCAAGTCCGACTGGTTCACCAGCTGACCGTGCGCCCCGCCACCCGCACCCCAGCTCCCTGCGAGGACCCGTGACCGACGCCGCCCCCCGCCCGAGCCACCGGCTCCGCCACCCCGCCCCCCGCATGGTGGTGGCCGCCCTCCTGGCCCTGGTGCTGGCAGCCGGGCTGGTGCCCGGGACCGGGCGCGTCCTGGCACCGGAGCCGGCCGGTGCCGACACCACGCTCCGGCTCCTGCGCAACGTCGACGTCCCGCTCGACACCCTCACCGTCCCCACCGGGACCTCGGAGTACAAGTCCTCGCCCGCCCTGGCCGACCTCGACGGTGACGATCGGCCCGAGCTGGTGGTGGCCGCCCCGAACGGCACCGTCACCGCCACCCGCATCACCGACGGGGCGACCCTGTGGCGACGCTCGCTGGGCCGCACCGCCATCCAGGCCTCGCCGGTGGTGACCGACGTCGACAACGACGGCCGGGTCGACGTGGTGGCGGCCACCATGGACGGGCGCGTGGTGCTGCTGAGCGGCCAGACCGGCGGGGTGAAGCGCACCTTCCGCCAGGGCGCCCCCCTGTTCTGCCCCTCCGGGACCGACTGCCGGCCCGACGGCTTCTACGCCACGCCGGTGATCGCCGACGTCAACGGCGACGGGCGCAACGACATCATCGCCCCCAGCTACGACCACACCGTCTACGCCTGGAGCTGGGGGGGCACCCTGCTCTGGCGCTCCTACCTCTACGACACCCTGTGGTCCTCGCCGGCCGCGGTCGACGTCGACAAGAACGGCACCCTCGAGATCGTGCTGGGCGGCGACATCTACGCCGGGAACCCGCTCGGGCTCCCCGCCGGCGGGCTGCTCTGGGTGCTCAACGGGCGCAACGGCACCCGGTTCTCGGGCTACCCGCGCTCGCTGCCGGGCCAGACCATCTGGTCGTCGCCGGCCATCGCCGACATCGACGGCGACACCCGCATGGACGTCGTGGTGGGCACCGGGAGCAACGGCCCCTTCGGTGACGGCTCGGCCGCCCGGCGGGTGTGGGCCTTCACCCTCGCCACCCGCAAGGACCTCCCGGGCTGGCCCGCATCGGTGCCGGGGCGGGTGGTGAACCAGCCCGCGGTCGGCGACATCGACAACGACGGCCGCCCCGAGGTGGTGGTCGGCACCGAGGGCGCCTACGTGGTGGCCCTGGAGCACGACGGGGCCCGCAAGTGGGCGACCTGCAACTACTCGTCGACCGCGCAGTGCCCCGGCTCGCCCAACCTGGCGACCCACGGCGGCGTGGCCATCGCCGACGTGGACGACGACGGGATCCAGGAGGTCGTGTCGGCCCTGTCGCCCCGCCTGCGGGTGTACCGCGGCTTCGACCGCCAGCTCGAGGCCGACGAGCTGCTCACGAGCTACAGCACCATCGGCCCCACGTCGGTCGCCGCCATCGGCGAGATCAACGGCTCGACGGTGATCGCCCAGTCGGCCTTCTTCCGCTCCGGGGGCCACAGCGGGCCCGCCCGCGCCGGCGACGTGGTCCGCACGTCGCTCTACACCACCGACCAGCCCCTCTGCACCGAGGACTGGCCTGGCTTCAAGCGGGGCCCGGCCCGAGCCTCGGTGCTGGCCCCCCGTCCCCCGTGGAACCCGTTCCCCTGCGCCCGGCCCTTCGTGGCCCAGCAGTACCGCGACCTCCTCGGGCGTGAGCTCGACGCCGACGGCGCCACCTTCTGGGCGGCACGCCTGCGCACCACCTGGACCGGCCAGCGGGTGGTCGCCGGGTTCCTCAACAGCAGCGAGTTCGGCGAGGTGGCGGCCCCGATCAGCCGCCTGCACCTCGCGCTGAAGGGCGGCCCGCCCATCGACGGCACGCAGGTGCGCGACCAGATGCAGCAGCTGCGCCAGGGGGCGTCGCTGGCGACGATCGCCCAGCAGCTCCTCGGCCGCGGTCCGTGGGCGTCGGAGACCGACGACCAGCTCGTCACCCGCGTGTACTTCACCATGCTCCGGCGCTCGCCCACCTCGGCCCAGCGCTCGACGGCCCTCGCCGACATCCAGGGCCGGGGGCGGGCCGCCTGGCTCGCCGACCTCTCACGGACCTCCGAGGCGGTGGCCAAGACCGACGCCCGGGTGCAGGTGGTCATGATCTACGTGGGCCTGCTCGCCCGGGGCCCGGACCAGGGCGGCTGGGACTACTGGGCCCCGCGGGCCGAGACGGGCACGCCCGTCCAGCGCCTGATCGAGCTGTTCCTCAACTCCGGGGAGTACAAGGGCCGCGTCCTCTGACCCCGGGGCCCTGACCACGTCACGAGGTGCCTGGAGCCTCAGCGGATAGGGCCGGCTTGGCTGCGAGTCGTCCTCGCTCCGCTCGGACAGCCATGCCGTGCTTGCTCGGTCGGGCTCGCTCGTCAGCGATGTTGCCCACTCACGCCGGTGGACCAATCCGCTCGCCCTCCTGGCACCTCGTGACGTGTCGGCGCGGGTGTGACGCCGGGCGAGGCGGCAGCCGGCCGGGGCGGTCGCCCGTGCGGTCCGGTGCCGCGCCGACCGACATCGGCCCGGACGCGACGGAGGGGCCCGGACCCAGGGGGAAGGTCCGAGCCCCTCCGGTGCGACCGGCGGACCGGTCACAGCGTCGCCGGCGCGAGGGGGAGCGCCGGGCGGGGGTGTCAGGCGGCGACGGCCTTGCGCACCTGGGTGGCGGCGTCGCGAGCGGTCTCGCGGGCCTGGGTGCGGGCGTCGCGGGCGGTGGTGCGGGCCTGGGCCACGACCTCACGGGCCTGCTCGGGGAGCTTGGCCTCGATCTCGTCGAGCAGGGACTCGACCCGGGTCTCGACGGCATCGAGGCGGGCCTCGAGGTCCTTCACCCGGTCGTCGGCGGTGTCGGCCGCGGTGCTGAGGCGGGTGCGGAGCTCGGCGAGGAGGCCCTCGGCCTCGGTGGTGAGCCTGTCCAGCTGGACCTTGGCCTCACCGGTCTGCTCCTTGACGACCTTGGTCAGCTCCACCCGCTGGACCTGGGCCTTCTGGAAGGCGATGACGCCCATGCCGACACCGACGTAGAAGGTGTCCTTGGCGATGCGGGTGAGCTCGTCGGCGGTGATCTCGGGCATTGTCTGCTCCTGGTGGGGTTCGAGGTGACGTGCTCGCAACCGTACCGATCTTGTTAAACAGTTGCAAGCACTCGGGGGTGTGAAGATCGTCTCCCCGGGCCCTCCGGCGGGCCTGCGGGTGCCCGATCCGAGCGGGGTCAGGGGGTACCCTGGCTCGGCCGTGACCGCCGCCCGCCCCCCCGCCGACGAGTCCGCGCCGGCCCCGACGGCCGTCCCCCCGGGTGCCCCCACCGCCCCGGCCGTCGTCGCCGTCGTGGTGACCCACGACCCCGGACCCTGGTTCGAGGACGTGCTCCGCTCGTTGGCCGCGCAGACCTACCAGGCCCTCTCCGTGCTGGTCGTCGACGCCGGCAGCGCCGAGGACCCGACGCCCCGCGTCGCCGCCGTCCTGCCCGATGCCCGCGTCGCCCGCCAGGAGGGCCCCACGGGCTACGGGGCGGCCACGAACCGCGTGCTCGAGGCGGTCGAGGGGGCGTCGTTCTTCCTGCTCTGCCACGACGACGTGGCCCTCGCCCCCGACGCGGTGCGGGTCCTGGTCGAGGAGGCGTTCCGCACCAACGGTGGCATCCTCGGACCGAAGCTGCTCGACTGGCACGATCCGCGCCGCCTGCGGTCGGTGGGCGGCGCCATCGACAAGGTCGGCTCCCCGGCGCCGGCGGCCGAGCCCGGCGAGCTCGACCAGGAGCAGCACGACGCGATCCGCGACGTCTTCTACGTCGACGGTGGGGCCCTCCTGGTACGGGCCGACCTGTTCCGGACCCTCGGCGGCTTCGACCCCGGGATGACCCTGCACGGCGACGACGTCGACCTGTGCTGGCGGGCCCACCTGGCCGGGGCCCGGGTCGTGATCGTGCCGGCGGCGACGGCCCGCCACCTCGAGGCGCTGGGCGAGCGCCACCCCGTCGACGATCGACGTCGGCTCCAGCAGCGACACCGCGTCCGCTCGCTGCTCTCCAACTACGGACCCGTCCACCTGGTGCGGGTGGTGCCCCAGGCGCTGGCGATGACGGCCCTGGAGGCGGTGTTCGCCCTGGTCGGAGGACGCTTCCGCCAGGCCGCCGACGTGGTCACGGCGTGGACGTGGAACCTCCGGCACCCCGCCGCCCTGCGCCGCCGACGCAAGGCCAACCGGGCGATCCGCTCGGTCGGCGACCGCGAGGTGCGCGAGCTGCAGGTGCGGGGCTTCGCCCGCCTCACCGCGTTCCTCAGGGGGCAGGTGGGTCCGGCCGACGACCGCCTGGGCGCCCTGGCCGCGACCGGTCGGGACCTGTCCTCGGCCCTGCGGACCCCCCTCACCCGGGTCGCGGTGGCTGCGGCCGGGCTCACGCTCCTGCTCATGTTCCTGGGCAGCCGCAACCTGATCTTCCAGCCCCTCCCGGCGGTGGGCGAGCTCAACGCCTTCCCCGACTCCGCCGTCGAGCTGCTGCGCACCCACCTCTCGGGCTGGCGCACCACCGCCGGCGGGGGCAGCGGCCCGTCACCCACCGGCGACGGGGTGTTCGGCCTCCTCGGCCTGGTGTCGTTCGGCTCCATGGGCCTGGCCCGCAAGATCGCCATCCTCGGGCTGCTCCCCGCCGGTCCCGTGGGCATCTGGCGCCTGGCCCGACCCATCGGGTCGATCCGGGCCGCGGCCGCCTCGGTCGTCGTGTACGCCGCCGTCCCCCTGCCCTACAACGCCCTCGCCGACGGCTCCTGGGCCGCCCTCACCGCCTACGCGGTGGTGCCGTGGATCGTCCTCGGCCTGGCCCGGGCCATGCGCCTGGCGCCGTGGGGCCGCATCGACCTCGACGACGCCGACACCGCCACCACGGTCGCACCGGTGAGCGGCCTGGCCCGCGTCCTCGGCGTCGGCCTGTCGATCGCCCTCGGTGCCATCGTCACCCCCGCCATCGTGCCCCTCGCCGCCCTCGTCGCGGTGGGCATGGCGGTGGGCTCGCTGGTGGCCGGTCGGGCCGCCGGCGTGCTCCGCCTGCTCGGCACCGCCCTCGGCGGCATCGGGGTGGCCCTGGTGCTGCACCTGCCGTGGACCCTGTCGCTGCTCACCCAGGGGGGCAGCTGGGCCGCGGCCGTCGGGGCCGACGAGCAGGCCCAGCGCACGCTCGGCCAGCTGCTCCGCTTCCAGACCGGCCCCTACGGCGACACGCCCTTCGCCTGGGCGTTCCTCGTCGCCGCCGCCCTGCCCCTGGTGATCGGACGGGGCTGGCGCCTGGCCTGGGCGGTGCGGGCCTGGTTCACCGCCCTGGCCGGCTGGGCCACGCTCCTCGCCGTCGAGCAGGGGTGGATCTCGGTGCCGCTGCCGGCCTCGGAGGTGCTGCTGGTGCCGGCCGCGGTGGGCCTCGCCCTCAGTGCCGGGCTGGGCATGGCCGCCTTCGAGGTCGACCTCCGCCACTTCCGCTTCGGCTGGCGCCAGCTGGCGTCGGTGGTGGCGGCCGCCGCCGTGGTGGTGGGGGGCCTGGGCCTGGTGTCGGGCTCCTTCGACGGGCGCTGGAAGGTGCCCCGCGGCGACCTCAACCGGGCCCTCGCACCCGTCCTCCGCGCCGACGGCGACCCCGAGGCCGAGGTCCTGTGGCTGGGCGACCCCGACCTGCTGCCCCTCGGCGCCCACGACTACCGCGACGACGTGGCCCTGGCCACCAGCGACGGCCTGCCCGACGTGCGCTCGCGCTGGGCCGGCGCTCGCTTCGCCAGCACCGACCGCCTCGACCAGGCCCTCGACCTGGCCGTCGACGGCCGCACCGCCCGCCTGGGCCGCATCCTCGGTCCCCAGGGGGTCCGCTACGTGGTGGTGCCGACCCGGGCGGTGCCCGAGGCGTTCGGCGGCGTCGACCGCCCACCGCCGGCCTGGCTGGTCGACGCCCTCGAGGCCCAGCTCGACCTGGAGCAGGTCGACACCGACCGCGCCCTGATCGTGTACCGGAACCGGGCCTGGCGGGGCGAGGCCACCGCCGTGCCGTCCGGGACCGAGCTGGCCGACACACCCTCCGGCGCGGCCCGCACCGACCCGGAGGCGTTCGAGGACGTGGCCGGTGAGCCCGACGTCGGTCGCGTGCCCCTCACCGCCCCGGGCGACACCGACCTGGTGGCGGCGGTGCCGGCCGACGACGGCTGGTCGCTGGAGGTCGGCGGTGACGAGGTGGCGACCGACCAGGCCTACGGCTGGGCCCTCCACGCCGGCGACGTGCCCACCGGCGACGGCGCCGCCACCTACGCGACGGGCTGGGGCCTCCGGGCCCTGATCCTCGTGCAGCCCCTGCTCTGGGTGCTCGTGCTGCTGGGCCGCAACCGGGCCATGGGCCGGGCCCGGGGCCGCGACCGGCGCGCCGCGGCCGAGGTCGCAGCCGCCGCGCCGGCCCCGGAGCCCGACCTCGACCCGGTCGAGAGCGCCGCCGCGGCCGTGGCCGGGCTGGCCGAGCGGGCCACCGACGCCCAGGAGCGGGCCGGGGACGACGCCCCCGGCCGCCGGGCTGGCCGCCGTCGCCGACGGAGGGAGTCCCGATGAGCCGCCGCTGGCCCGCCCTCGTCCTCATCGCCGCCCTGCTCGTGGGCGGCATCGTGCTCAGCCGTGACAGCGAGGCCGCCGACGTCGACGAGCCCGCCGTCGACCCGTCCACGCTCCTGCCCGTGGGCGCACCCGACGACGCCCTCGGGTCGGTGTGGTTCTGCGCCGGCCAGTCGGCCGGCGACGACACCCCGGCCGACGGCACCCTGGTCATCGCCAACCCGTCCGACGGGCCCGCCACCGGGCGGGTCGAGGTGGTCTCCGACGCCGGCGACACCGCGAGCCAGGACCTCGACGTGGCCGCCCAGACCACCGTGCGGCTGCGGGTGGCCGACGTCCTCACCGGTGACTGGGTGGCGGCGACGGTGGAGACGACCTCGGGCGCGGTGGTGGTCGAGCACGAGGTGGTGGGCCCCCACGGCCGCGACGTGGCCGCCTGCCAGACCCGCGCCGCCGACCGCCTCTACCTGCCCGCCGGGGCCACCACCCGCGACGCCCAGCTCACCCTCCTCGTGTTCAACCCCTACGCCGACGCAGCCACCGTCGACATGTCCTTCGTGACCGATGACGGCGTGCGCCGCCCCCGCGCCCTCCAGGGCCTCCCGGTGCCGGCCGGCGCGGTGGTGCCCGTCGACGTCTCCGGTGTGGTCACCGTGCGGCCCCTGGTGGCGTCCATCATCACGGCCCGGCGGGGTCGGGTCGTCGTCGACCGGGTGCAGACCTACGACGGACGGGGGGCGGCCACCACCGAGGAGGAGGCGACCCAGGAGCCCTTCCGGCGCGAGGGCCTCACCGTCACCCCGGCGGTGCCCCGCACCGCGACCGTGTGGAGCTTCCCCGCCGGCCTGCGGGCCGAGGGCCTCCACGAGCAGATCACCGTGTTCAACCCGGGCGACGACCTGGCCGAGGTCGACCTCACGCTGGCCCTGTCGGACCCGGAGCGCAACGGCGAGCTCGACCCCTTCGCCCTCGAGGTGCCCGGCGGCGAGGCCCGGGTGTTCGACGTCGACCAGGCCGAGGGCGTGCCCGAGGCCGTGACCCACTCGGTCGAGGTCCGCTCCACCAACGGCGTGCCCGTCGTGGCCGAGCGGGACCTCTCGGCCACCGAGGGCACGTCGTACCGGGCCGAGCTGGCCAGCACCGGCACACCGGTCGCCTCCTCGGAGTGGGTCTTCGCAGCCGGCCTCCGCGCCGACGACGCCGAGGCCGAGCGCATCGCGGTCACCAACCCCGGTGACGAGCCCGTCGAGGTCGAGCTGGTGGCCTTCGGCGACGGCGACCGCAGCGAGCCCCTCGGCGACGGGCCGGTGACCCTCGCACCCGGGGAGCAGGCCGAGCTCGACGTGGGCGACCTGGGCGGCCTGGCCGAGGACCAGACCTCGCTGCTCGTGCAGGCCTCCGGCATCGTCACCGCCGAGCGGCGCCTCCTCAGCCGGTCCGAGGACCCCGACGCGGAGGAGCCCGAGCCCGGCGTGGGCGGCTCGGCCGCCATCGGCGTGCCCGTCGGCCCCGACACCGTCGCCCTCGGGGGCTGACGGGCACCGTCCGGGTGAGGGACGCGACGGGCGGCGTGGCAACCTCGGGACGTGGAACGCCTGCTGCTGGTCGTGGTGCTCGGCCTCGTCGCGATGGCCGTGGCCGCCGTGCTCCGAGCCCGCACCCGTCTCGACGCCCCCACCCGACCCACGTGGGCGGTGCCCGACCAGGTGGACCGGGGCGAGTTCGCCCGGCCCGACGCCCCGTGGCTGGTCGCCGTGTTCAGCTCGGCGACCTGCCTGGCCTGCCGGGCCACGTGGGAGAAGGCCCGCCAGCTGGAGAGCGACGACGTGGCCGTGCAGGACGTCGATGCGGTGGAGGGCAAGGCCCTCCACGACCGCTACGGGGTCGACGCCGTGCCCATGCTGCTCATCGTCGGGCCCGACGGTCGGGTCCGCTCCAGCTTCCTGGGTGAGCCGCCCACCGCCGACCTGTGGTCGGCGGTGGCCGACGTGCGAGCCGGCGCCGACGAGGCCTGATCCGACCGCGCCCGACCCGGCCTCGAAGGCCTAGTCGACCGAGGTGGCCTCGGGCTGGCTGGGGGCCTCCTTGGCCATCCGCACCAGGCGGCCGACGGTGGCCCCGTCGACGGTCTCGTGCTCGAGCAGCGAGCGGGCCACCAGGTTGAGCCCGGCCCGGTTCTCGGTGAGCAGGGTGCGGCAGCGCTCCTCGGCCTCGCGGAGGATGCGCTCGACCTCCTGGTCGATGATGTTGGCCAGGGCCCCGCCGTTGCTGTCACGGGACTGCATGAGGTCCTCGCCCAGGAAGACCTGGCCGTGGTTGCCCCAGGCCTGGGGACCGATCTTGGAGCTCATGCCCCACTCGGTGACCATGCGTCGGGCCCGGCCCGTGCTGACCTCGAGGTCGTTGCCGGCCCCGGTGGTCATCACCCCGAAGACCAGCTGCTCGGCCACCCGGCCGCCCATGGCGACCACGATGGAGTCCTCGAGGTAGTGCTGGCTGTAGCTGTGGCGGTCCTCGACGGGAAGCTGCTGGGTGACGCCCAGGGCCATGCCGATGGGCAGGATCGTGACCTTGTGGAGCGGGTCCGCGTTCTCGAGGAGCGTGGCGCACACGGCGTGGCCGGCCTCGTGGTAGGCGGTGAGCTCCTTCTCCGCGTCGGAGAGGGCCATCGACTCGCGGCGGGCGCCCATCAGGACCCGGTCGCGGGCGTACTCGAAGTCCTCGTTGCCGATCTCCTGGCGGCCCTGGCGCACGGCGTGCAGGGCGGCCTCGTTGACCAGGTTGGACAGCTCGGCACCGCTCATGCCGGGCGTGCCCCGGGCGACGACGTTGAGGTCGAGCTCGGGGGAGAGGCGCTTGCCCTTGGTGTGGACCACCAGGATGGCCAGGCGCTCGGTCTGCTCGGGCAGGGGGACCACCACCTGGCGGTCGAAGCGGCCCGGGCGGAGCAGGGCGGGGTCGAGGATGTCGGGGCGGTTGGTGGCCGCCATCATCACGATGCCCTCGGTGGCCTCGAAGCCGTCCATCTCGTTGAGCATCTGGTTGAGCGTCTGCTCGCGCTCGTCGTGGCCACCGCCCAGGCCCGCGCCGCGCTTGCGGCCGATGGAGTCGATCTCGTCGATGAAGATGATGGCCCGGCCCATCTTCTTGGCCGAGGCGAACAGGTCGCGGACCCGGCTGGCGCCGACGCCGACGAACATCTCCATGAAGTCCGAGCCCGACACCGACAGGAAGGGCACGCCGGCCTCGCCGGCCACGGCCCGGGCGATGAGGGTCTTGCCGGTGCCCGGGGGCCCGACCAGGAGGATGCCCTTGGGGATGCGGGCGCCGATCTGGCCGAAGCGCTCGGGGTGCTTCAGGAAGTCGACGACCTCGTTGATCTCGGTCTTGACCCCCTCGTAGCCGGCCACGTCGGCGAAGGTCGTGCCCGGCCGCTCGGTGCTGTAGGTCTTGGCCTTGCTCCGGCCGATGGACATGATGTTGCCCATCTGGCCCGACGCTCGGCGGTTGAGCAGCCAGAGCAGGCCGCCGAAGAACAGGAACGGCAGCAGCAGCGGCAGCCAGGTGGCGAAGAAGCTGGGCCCGGGGGTCTTGGGCTCGAGCTCGACGTCGTTGTCCTCGGCGAGGGTGAGGACGTCCTCCGGGGCCTGCTGGAGGGCGGTGGTCTTGAAGGTCTCGCCGCCCTTGTAGTCGTCGGCGTAGGTGCCCTCGATGTTGCCGGAGGGGTTGTCGTACTCGATCTTGGCCACGTGGCCGTCGGTGACCTCGTTCCGGAAGGCCGAGTAGGGGATGTCGGTGCCGTCGTCGCTGTTGGAGGTGACGGCGACCACCATCACGCCGAGGAAGGCGGCGACGAGGAGGTAGAGCGACCACTTGGGCCAGCCCGGCTCGGACTTGCCCGACTTCGACCCGCCCGAGGGCTCGTCCGGCGGAGGAGGGGGCATCTGCGGACCCTGCTGCGACATGGGGACATGGTAGGGGTCCGGGACCCCGTCGCGGCCATCACCGAGAGCGGTTTCGGGGGCCGTTACCCTCTGTCCCATGGCTCGTCGCTGCGCCCGTCCCGACTGCGCCGAGGTGGCGTCCACGACGCTGGCCTACGAGTACGCCACGTCGACGGTGTGGATCGGCCCGCTGGCCGAGGAGAGCCACCCCATGCGCCACGACCTCTGCGGCCGTCACGCCGACCGCCTCAGCGTGCCCCGGGGCTGGCAGCTGCGCGACCGCCGCGACGTGCTGCCCCTGCCCCTCTTCGGCGGCGACGCCCTGGCGAGCTAGGTCGCCCCGGCGGGCCCCCGGCCGGCCCTCCCGCCCCCAGGCCGGCTGTCGCCGGCCCTCAGGCTCGCCCCAGGACTCGCTCGGGTGCGGGGCTCTCGACCTCCACGGTGCCGTGCCCGAGCTTGCCGTGGCGGTCGTCGCCCCAGCAGACCACGGTGGTGTCGTCCTTGAGGGCGCAGGCGTGGTCGAAGCCGGCGGTGACCTGGGTGGCATCGGTGAGACCGCTCACCGGGACCGGCGTGACCGCGTCGGAGCCGCCGGGGTCGCCGGTGCCGAGCTGGCTGCTCTGGTGTCCGCCCCCAGCAGCGGGCGGTCCCGTCGTCGAGGGCCGCGCAGGAGAAGCTGTACCCGCTGGCGGGCTGGCCGCCGAGCCGATGTCCTGGACGTCGGCCGGGGGCAGGTTCACGCCTCCGGTGCCCCCGTCGCCGAGGAGGCCCGAACCCCAGCAGCGGACGCCACCGAGCCGGGTGGTGGCGCAGGTCTTGTCGCGGTCGCCCGTCGCCGACTCGTCCATCCCGGTGAGGCCGGTCACCGTGACCGGGAGTGCTGGCGTCGGTCGTGGTGCCGTCGCCGAGCTGGCCGACGTTGTTGTCGCCCCAGCAGCGGACGCTGCCGTCGGCGTTGACCGTGGCGCAGGCGTGGCCGAAGCCGAGGGCGAGCGAACCGACGTCGGAGAGGCCCGGAGACGACCACCGGGGTGCTCGACCCCGTGGTGGTGCCGTTCGCCCAGGCGGCCGTCGGCGTTCTGCGCCCCAGCACCGCGCCGTGCCGTCGGTGCGTCGGGCGCAGGTGAACCTGTAGCCGGCGCTGATCTCGGCCACGCCGCTGAGACCCCAGACGGTGACGGGGGTGGGGGAGTCGGTGGTGGTGCCGTCGCCGAGCTGGCCGTCGTCGTTGTCGCCCCAGCAGCGGGCGGTGCCGTCGGTGAGGCGGGCGCAGGTGTGGCCGTAGCCGGCGGCGACCTCCACCGCGCCGGTGAGGCCGGTGACGGTGACGGGGGTGGGGGAGTCGGTGGTGGTGCCGTCGCCGAGCTGGCCGGCGGTGTTGTCGCCCCAGCAGCGGACGGTGGTGTCGGCCAGGACGGCGCAGGTGTGCTGGGCGCCGGCGTCGAGGTCGACGACGTCGGTGAGGTAGGGGTTGGTGAAGTGGTAGCCGGTGACGTCGATGACGATGTGGGTGGTGGAGCCGAAGACCTGGAGGGTGAGGTCGTCGGTGGTGGTGTCGGTGGTGAGGGGGAGGGTGCCGGTGTTGGTGATGGACTGGCCGGCGGTCATGTTGAGGAAGGTGGCGTTGGGGAGGGGGGTGCCCGGCGGGGTGGGCGCGGGCGAAGCCGGCGGTGGTGGGGCCGACGGCGGTGATGGTCGTCTCGACGGCGTCGGCGGCGTCGGGGATGGCGCAGCCGTCGGGGTTGCCGCCCTGGCTGGCGAAGCCCGGCCCCTGTGCCGGCGACCTGGTAGGTGCGGGCCTCGCCGGGGCCGAAGGTGCCGCCGGCGCCGGCTTGGCGGGTGTCGACGATGCGGCAGGGGGTGACCGCGACGTAGGTCGAGGGGGTGGCGGTGGCGCCCGTGTCGGGGGCGAAGTAGCCGGTGACGTCGACGACGAGGTGGGTGCCGGCGCCGAAGGCGGCGACGGTGAGGTCGGCGCGGCTGTTGGAGGTGGCGATGGGGACGGTCCCGGTGTTGCCGATGGACTCGCCCGAGGTGAAGTTCAGGAAGGTGGCGTTGGGGAGGGCGGTGCCGGCGGGCCAGGCCCGCGAGTAGCCGGTCCCGGTGGGGCCGACCGCGGTGAGGGTGGCCTCGATGGCGGTGGCGTCGGCGGGGATGGCGCAGCCCGACGGGTCGCCGCCCTGGCTCGCGAACAGGGGCCCGAAGGTCGAGGACGCGACCTGGAAGGTGCGGGCGGTGGCGCCGAGGGGTCCGGCGGCCGCCGAGCGGGTGTCGACGAGGCGACAGGGCGTGACCGAGGTGAACGGTTGGCCGCCGCTGGGGGAGAAGTAGCCGGTGATGTCGATGACGACCTGGGTGGAGGCGCCGAAGACCTGCACGGAGAGGTCGAAGGTGGAGGGCTCGGGCGCGAGGGGGAGGGTGCCGGTGTTGCCGATGGACTCGCCACCCTGGAAGTTGAGGAAGGTGGCGGTGGGCTGGGGGCTGCCGGCGGGCCAGGCCCGGAGGTAGCCCGTGCCGGTCGGACCCACGGCGGTGACGGTGGCCTCCACCGCGGTGGCGTCGACGGGGATGGCGCAGCCGTCGGGGGTGCCCCCCACCGTCGCGAACCGCGACCCGCTGCCCGCGACCTGGAACGACCGGGTCGCGAACGACGCGAAGGCACCGCCGGCGCCGGGCTGGCGGGAGTCGGTCACCCGGCACGGCGTGATCGCCGAGAACGACGCGTCGAAGCTCCCCGCCGCGGCCGCCTCCGGGGCGCCGACGCCCGGCACCACCGCGGCCGTCAGCCCCCACCAGCAGCCGCGACGACCGCCACCACGCCCCGACCCACCGTGATGCTCACCCTGCTGGCCATCGGTCCTCCTCTGCCGACGGACCGGGCGGATCCCGGTCCGGCCCGACGGCCGCCCGGGCGGGAGGTCGGTGCTCTGCGCCGCCGAGGATGTCAGCCCCGCATCAACCAGGCGTTAAACGGCCCCGCGCCCCACCGTGTCCGGCGAGGATCGAGGGGGTCAGAGGCCGAGCCGGTCCAGCAGGCGCTGGGACTCGACGTCGGGGGCCAGCCCCGAGTCCCGCAGCGCCTGCGCCATCGCCCGGGCCGCGCCCTGGGCCGAACCCAGGGCGCCCACGGCCAGGTGGCAGCGGATCGCCAGGCGGTGGGCCCGCTCCGAGAGCGGGTCGAGGCCCACCGCCCGCACCGCGAGGGGGTGGGCCGACTCCGGCTCGCCGCAGGCGAGGACCAGCTCTCCGGACCGGAGGACCGCTCCGAGGGCGACGGACCGGAGCCGGAGCCGTTCGTGGGCCGCCCACGGCACCTCGAGGTCGGCCAGGAGGTCGCCGGTGCCCAGCTCGGCGACCCGTCGGTAGGACCGGAGGGCCTCGCTGGGGAGCCCGGCCGCCTCGGCCCGCACGGCATCCGCCATGGCCTGGTCCACGACATCGACGTCCACCACCACCCCGTCCTCGGCGAGGGTGAGCCGGGGACCGTCGGGCCGGACGAACCAGGGTGCCGCCCCCTTCTCGCGGTCGGGCTCGAGCGCGATCTGGAGGTGGTGGAGGTTGACCCGCAGGTTGGCCGTCGCCTTGCCGGCGGGCAGGTCCGGCCACAGGGCCTCGGCCACCTGCTCCCGCAGGGCGTCACGGTGCAGCGCCAGGTACGCGAGCAGCGCCTGCACCCGGGCCCGGCCCTCCCACGGCTCCACCGGTGCCCCGTCCGAGCGCGCCAGCGCCAACCGGCCCATCAGGCCGATGTGCAGGTCGTACGGGGGCCGCTGGGGCCGGGAGCGGATCAGGGCCCGGGCCCGCTCCCGGTCGGGACCCTGGCCCTCGGCCAACCTGCGGAGCCAGGCGGCCCGTCCGGGGATCGAGGCGAGGGTCTCCGCCGCGCCCTCCTGGTCGCCGGCGGCCACGGCGAGCTCGGCCAGCAGCGGCGGGGGCACGTGCACCTGGAGCACCGTCGGGTCGTGCCAGGGCAGGGCGCGGGCGGGACGGGCGTCCCCCTGGCGTGCCGCGATCAGCGCAGCGCCGGCCTCGACGGCCACCGTCAGGGCGGGGCCGAGACGACACCGGTCGAGCGAGGCCCCCTCGGGGACCAACGCCCGCAGCAGGGTCAGCACGTGCAGGTAGGGCCGCTCCGGCCACCGCCCGAGGGGGACGTCTCTGAGGGCGGCCCGCAGCTTCGCGACGCAGGTCTCCTCGTCGTCGGTGACGAGGGACAGGACCGCGTCGGCGACGTCGGTGTAGAGCGACACGCGTCGGGCGACCCCTGCGGAGCGCCGGCGGGACTCGCCCACCAGGCGACGGGCGGTCTCCAGGTCGCCGGCAGCCACGCCCATCACGGCGACCACGCCCTCGAGCGACACGCGCGTGGTGATCAACCGCACGGAGTGGCGGTCCGGGAGCGCCCGGGCCAGGGGCCAGGCCTCGGCCGGCGGGATCTGGCCGCTCATCCACACCGCCATGGCGTGGTTGATGTCGTCCAGGTCCTCCTCCAGGATCTGGGTGAGGGTGACGCCGACGGCCTCGGGGCGCCCCAGGTCGACGAGCCGGAGGGCCCGGGACGCCTCCGCCTGGTCGGGCGGGAAGCCGTCCAGGTCCCCGAGGGCCGCCAGCGCAGCCTCGGCGTCGCCGCCGGCCTGGGCCTGTCGCGAGGACAGGAAGCCGAGCATCGCCTCCGCGTAGGGGAGCCCCTCGCGGGCGAGGACCCGGACCCGCTCCGGTGCCTCGATCGAGGGCTCGCGCTCCAGGGTGAGGAACTGGACGGTCCGCCACCGCGCCACCGCCTCCACCTCCCGGTCGCCGGCGGCCTGGGCCTGCTCGGCGGCCTGGGCGAAGAGCGAGGCCGCCAGGCGGTCGTCGTCGGCCTGGCACCGGGCGGCGACGAAGTAGCGGCGGAGGGGCTCGGTCACCGCAGTCGGCGGCAGGAGGGCCACGAGCTGGTCGATCTCGACCGAGGAGAGGTGGAGGGCGGGTCGTCGGATGTAGTCCAGCACGACCTGCCTCAACCCGGAGTCGTCGCCGGCTCGGGCGAAGGCCGCGGCGGCCCGCAGGAGCTGTCCGTCCCTGGCCAGGACCCTCGCGCCCTGCCCGAGCGCGGTGCGTTCCGCCTCGTCGTCGAGGGCCGGCCCGAGCGCTTCGGACCAGAGGTCGTGGAGGCGGAAGGCGCCGTCGCCGAGGTCGTCGACCAGCGGGAGGTCGGCGACCAGGTCCGCGGCACGCCACCGCCCGTCCAGCCCGGAGACCAGGGTGTCGTCGATCTCGCCGAAGAGGGCGGCCCCGGCCAGGGTCCGCAACCGGTCGGGGGCGAGGGTCGCCACGACCTCCTCCCACAGGAACTCGATCGAGGCCGGACGGCCGACCCGGGCCGCCAGGGTGGCCAGTGCCGGCCAGTGGGGCAGGCCGTCGGCCAGCTCGGGGGGGAGGCGGAGCTGTGCCGCCAGGAGCCCCCGCTCGGCATCGGAGAAGGCCAGCTCGTCCTGGCCGAGGACCAGGGCTTGCCCGGTCGCCCGCAGCCGGGCGATCGGGAGGAGGGGCGGTCGCCGACCGCTGACCACCACGTGGCCGTTCGCCGGCAGGGCGTCGACGAGCTCGCACAGGACGCTCCACGCCGCCTCGGACGAGCCGAGGCGGTGGGTGTCGTCGAAGATCAGCGCCACCGCCGTCGGTGAACGGCACCACACGACGTCCACGAGCTGCCCGGTGGTGGGCTCGTCGACCTCGAGCCCGAGGGCCTCGCCGATCCGGCGGCGGAGACGGCCGGGCGCACGGTCGCCCTCCTGGACCGACACGACCACGTCGCTCCCGAGCTGCTCGATCTCGTTCTCGCTCACGGCTTGGGCGATCAGGGTGGACTTGCCGAACCCTGCTCCTGCGGTGAGCACCGTGAGGCGACGCTCGAACCGGTCCCGCAAGGGCGTGACCAGCCGGGGGCGCGGGAGCAGCACGGGTCCGGTCGTCCGGGCCGCCCCGAGGGGCACGGGGCCCTGTCCCGCCGATGGTCCCTCCACGCGCCCACGATAGGAGAGGACCGGCCGGCCGTGGGTGGCTGGCCTGGGGACCGGCGGGACCACGATCCCTCGTGATCGCACCGACGCCGAGGCCTCCCGGCTCCTGACGGGGAGGGAGCAGGGGGTGGCCGGTAGCCTCGTCCGGCCCGGGTCCCGACCCCTTCGCGACCCGGCCTCCCTCGACGTGAGCGCACCCACCCCGGCCCCCACCCGCCCCGACGACGCCCCCACCCCGCCGCCCTCCTGGGGGCTGGGTGAGGTCGCGGTCGCTGCGGTCGCGACCCTGGTGGTCCAGCAGGTCGTGGCCGCGCTCATCATCGCCGCCGCCGGCCTCGACGTGCCGAAGGACCAGACCCCCACCGACGTCGCCTCCCTGGCCGTCATCTCCCTGCTCCAGACCAGCCTCTGGTTCGGGATGCTGGGCTCGGTGGTGGTCGTCCTGCGCCGGCGGAGCGTCACCGACCCGCTCCGGGCCCTGGGCCTGCGGATCCGGGCCCTCGACGTGCCCGGGGGCCTCCTCCTCGGCGTGCTGTGCCAGCTGGTCCTGGTGCCGGTGGTCTCGTGGCCGTGGATCCATGTCCTCGGGCGCGACGCCGACCAGCTCCAGGAGCCGGCCTGCCGCCTGGCCGACAAGGCCGACGACCCGGTCGGTGTGGTCCTGCTGGTCCTCATCACCGTCATCGGCGCCCCCCTGGTCGAGGAGCTGTTCTTCCGGGGCTTCGTGCAGCGGGCCGCGGTCGCCCGCCTGGGTCGCGTGGTCGGCATCGCCGGCACCGCGGTGCTGTTCGGGCTCACCCACTTCCAGCTCCTGCAGCTGCCCGCCCTCGTGGCCTTCGGCCTGGTGCTGGGCCTGCTGGCCGACCGCACCGGCCGCCTGGGGCCGTCGATCGCGACCCACGTCGGGTTCAACGCCACCACCGTGGTGTCGCTGCTGGTGCTGTCGTCAGCCGACGAGACGTGCCGCAAGGTCCTCGACGCGGTCGTGGGGGTCGTCTGGTGACCGAGCTCCACGACGCGCCCGACGTCGACCGCCCGCCCGTCGGCGACGAGCAGGGGCCGGTCGACGGCCCCGACGGAGCCGACGCCGGTGCCACCGAGGCGCGGGACCCGGACCCGGGCGCAGGGTCGGCGCGCGACCACGTGGTCGCGGTGCTGGGTCGGGGCCTGGCCCGCATCGGCGGTGCGTCGTGGGAGTCGGCGGTCACCGGCCTGGTCGTCGCCGCCTGCGCCACCTTCGTCCTGGTGACGGTGCACCCGGGGCTCATCCTCACCGAGAACACGCCCACCGGCGGCGACATGGGCTCGCACGTGTGGGGGCCCATGTACCTGATGCGGGAGGTCCTCCCGCAGTGGCGGCTCTCGGGCTGGAGCCCCGACTGGTACGCCGGGTTCCCCGCGTTCCAGTTCTACATGGTCGTCCCCATGCTGGCGATCGTCGTCCTCGACGTCGGCGTGCGCTCGCCCCTGCTCGCCCTGTCGCTGCCGGCCGCCCTGGTGGTGGTGGGGTCCGGGTGGTTCGTCCCCCGGCTGCACCGGTGGCGGTGGCTGCTGTTCGGGGTCGGGCTGGCCCTCACCCTCCTCGTGGTCCCGATCCCCTACGGCATCGCCTTCAAGCTGGTCGCGGTGTCGGGCCTGGTGGGCCTGCCCGTCGCGGCCTGGGCCCTCGGGCGCCTCGCCGGGGCCCCGTTCCCCGTGCCCCCGGCCCTGGCCCTGGGGTCGCTGTTCTTCATCTACAACATCGAGCCGACCCTCAACTCGGGCACGGGCAACATCATCGGCGGCAACCTGACCTCGACGATGGCCGGGGAGTTCTCCTTCTCCATCAGCCTCACCCTCGGGGTGCTCTACCTCGGGTTCCTGCTGCGAGGGCTGAGGACGGGCAGGGGGCGGGCCACCACGGCGGTGCTGCTGGCCCTGTGCGGCCTGTGCCACATCATCCCGGCCTTCTACGTCCTGGGCGCGACCGCCCTCGCCCTGGTGATCTGGCCGGGGCGGGCCCGCCTGCGCTGGTTCCTCCCCATCGGGCCGGTGGCGGGCCTGCTGGCGGCCTTCTGGGTGGTCCCGTTCGCGACCCGGCACGCCTACGTCAACGACATGGGCTGGGAGCGGGTGCCCCACCCCAACAGCGATCCTTCCCAGGGCTACTGGGACTACCTGGCCCCCCACGCCCTCTGGGTGCCCATCGGGCTGGCCGCCGTCGGGCTGGTGGTGGGCATCGTGTTCGGCCGCCGCCTGGCCTACCTCCTGGGCGCGCTGGTGGTGCTGTCCGGGTTGGCGTTCGTGCACGTCCCCGACGGCCGGCTCTGGAACGCACGGATCCTGCCCCTCTACTACCTCGCCCTGTTCCTCCTCGCCGCGCTGGGCGTGGCCGAGGTGCTCCGGGCCCTGGCCGTGCTGGTCTCGCGCGACCCGCGCGCGCCCACGCCCTGGGTCGGCGTGGCCGCGGCCCTGCCCGCCGTGGTCTTCGTCGTGCTGTTCCTCGGCGGGCCCCTCGCCACCCTGCCGGGCATCTCCGGGGTGAACGAGAAGGGCGAGGCGACGCTGTTCGCCGACAGCCCGATCGAGATGACCCGCACCTACCGGAACCCCGGGTCCTTCTGGGCCAGGTACAACTTCCGGGGCCTCGAGGGCCAGGAGCCGGTCGCCACCGGTGCAGGGTCCGACGCCGCCGTCCCCGACGGCCAGGGCGGCTGGCCCGAGTACCGCGACATGGTGGCCACCATGGGGGCCCTGGGCCAGGACCCCGACCACGGCTGCGGCCGGGCCTTCTGGGAGTTCAGCCGGGAGCGGCTGGGCTCCTACGGCACGACCATGGCCCCGATGATGCTGCCGTACTTCACCGACGGGTGCATCGGCTCGATGGAGGGCCTCTACTTCGAGTCGTCGGCCACCACGCCGTACCACTTCCTCACCCAGTGCCAGCTCTCCCAGGCCGGCTCCTGCTCCCAGCGCGACCTGGCCTACTCCGGGTTCGACCTGGAGAGAGGGCTCGACCAGCTCGAGCTGATGGGGGTGAGGTACTACATGGCCGTCAGCGACACGGCCGTGACCCAGGCGGCCCAGAGCGACCGCCTCACCGAGGTCGCGGTGTCGGGCCCGTGGCACGTCTACGAGCTCGACCCGGAGGCCTCCCAGGCCGTGGTCGGGCTGGCCGCCGACCCCGTGGTGCTGGAGGGGGTCGAGCCGACCCAGGACAGCTGGCTCGACCCGGCCGCAGCCTGGTTCCAGGACCCGACCCGCTGGAACGTGCCCTTCACCATCGAGGGCCCCGACGACTGGCCGCGGGTGACCCTGCCGGAGGTCGGCGACGAGGGCGACGACGGCACCCCGCGCCGGGTCGGCGACCGGACCCTGCCCGACTTCCCGACCGAGGCGGTGCGCGAGGCCCAGGTCAGCGACATCGAGATGGGGACCGACACCATCTCCTTCGCCGTCGACGAGCCGGGCACGCCCGTGCTGGTGAAGGCGTCGTACTTCCCCAACTGGGAGGCCACCGGCGCCGAGGGCCCCTACCGGGTGTCGCCCAACCTCATGGTCGTCGTGCCCACCGACCAGCAGGTCACCCTCCACTACGGCCGGACGTCGGTGGACTGGGCCGGCTACCTGCTCACCCTGCTGGGCCTGGCCGGCGTGGTCCTGCTGTGGCGGCTGGGGCCGGTGGCCATCCCCGAGGGGTGGGTCGAGCGCCGACGGCGCCGGCGGGACGAGGCGCGCGAGGACGCCCGTCGCGAGGCCGACGCCCGGGCCCGCGCCGAGGAGTGGCTCGACGCACCGGCGGGGGAGCGGGCCACCGCACCGGTCGACGGCCCGACCGGACCCGCACCCCCCGTGGGTGACGCACCCGTCCCGTGGGCGGGATCTGTCGTCGACCCCACGCACCACGACGCCGCGCCCCCTCGCGACCCGGCCCTCGACGGGACCTCTGCCGACGGCCCCCCGGACGACGACCCCCGGACCGGTGAGGCACCGGCTCCGGCGCTTCGCCTCCATCGGGGTGATCTCCACCCTGGTCGACGTCGGGGTGCTGGTCCTGCTGGCCCGGGGCGCGGGGCTCATCGTGGTCGTGGCCGACGTGGGCGCGCTCACCGCCGCGGCCGTGGTCAGCTTCTCCCTGCACCGCCAGATCACCTTCGCCGGGGACCCGTCGGTGCGCTGGGTGCAGCACCCGGCGGCCTTCGTCCTCACCGCCCTGGCCGCCGGTGCGGTCGACGTGGCCGTGCTCCGCGCCCTGGTCGAGGTGACCGGCTGGCAGTCCGCCCCGGAGCTGGTGGCAGCCAAGCTCCCCGCCATCGCGCTGGCGTCGGTCGTCCGCTTCGTCGCCTACCGGTGGGTCCTGTTCGGGGCGGTCCGGGCCCAGCTGGCCGAGCGCGACCCCCGGCCCCCGGCGCCCGGCGGCCGGCGCCTGTCGGTGGTGGTGCCGGCCTACCGGGAGCAGGACCGCATCGCCGGGGCGGTCGCCGCGCATCCGCACCGAGCTGGCCGCCTTCGCGCCGGGCGACGACCTGCAGGTGGTGGTGGTCGATGACGGCTCGGGCGACGGCACGGCCGAGGCGGCCCGGGCCGCCGGGGCCGACCAGGTCGTCGTCCTCCCGCAGAACCGGGGCAAGGGGGCGGCGGTGCGGGCCGGCGTGCTGGTGGCCGACGGCCGCACCATCGCCTTCACCGACGCCGACCTCTCCTACCCGCCGGCCCAGGTCGCCGACCTGGCCGTCGAGGTGGAGTCCGGGTGGGACGTCGTGGTCGGCAGCCGGGTCCACACCCACACCTCGACCCTCGTGCGGGCCCGGCGGGTGCGCGAGCTGGGTGGGCGGGTGATCAACCTCTGCACCCACGCCGTGCTGCTCGGGGCCCACCGCGACACCCAGTGCGGCCTCAAGGCCTTCCGCTCCGACGTGGCCCGGTCCCTGTTCTCCCGGAGCCGCATCGACGGCTTCGCCTTCGACGTGGAGCTGTTCCACCTGGCCGAGCGGGACGGCCTCTCGGTGGAGGAGGTCCCCGTGCGGGTGGCCAACGCCGAGCGCTCCAGCGTCCGGGTGGCCCGCGACGGGCTGGTGCTGGTGCGCGACCTGGCCCGGATCGTGCGGGGCGGCCGGGCCGGCTGGTACGACGCGGCGCCGACCGACACCGTCCCGACGACGGCCGGGGCCGAACAGGGCAGCGACTAGGGTCAGCCCGCCATGGCCGACCTCGATGCCATCTTCAAGGCCTACGACGTCCGCGGCACGGTCCCCGACCAGATCGACGCGGACCTGTGCCGCGCCGTCGGTGCCGCCTTCGCCCGCTTCGCGGCCGACACCGAGGGCGCCACCAGGGTGCTCGTCGGGCGCGACATGCGGCCCTCGGGCGTGCAGTTCGCGGCGGCCTTCGCCGAGGGGGCCCAGTCCCAGGGCGTCGACGTCATCGACCTCGGGCTGTGCTCCACCGACCTCGTCTACTTCGCCTCCGGGCGCCACGACGCGCCCGGCGCGATGTTCACCGCCAGCCACAACCCGGCCCGCTACAACGGCATCAAGTTCTGCCTGGCCGGGGCCAAGGCCGTGGGCGCCGACACCGGCCTCGACCGCATCAAGGCCATGGCCGCCGAGGGCGTGCCCGACCACCTGGGCGAGCCCGGCCGCCTCTCGGCCCTCGACGCCCTGGACGCCTTCGCCGACCACGTCCGCTCGTTCATCGACGTCGACGCCCTGGCCCCGCTCAAGGTCGTGGCCGACACCGCCAACGGCATGGGCGGCCTGGTCGTCCCGGCCGTCTTCGAGGCCCTCCCGTGCGACCTCGAGGTCATGTACGGCGAGCTCGACGGCACCTTCCCCAACCACCCGGCCGATCCCATCCAGGTCGAGAACCAGGCCGACCTGCGGGCGCGGGTGGTGGAGGTCGGCGCCGACGTGGGCCTGGCCTTCGACGGCGACGCCGACCGGGTGTTCGTGGTCGACGAGACGGGCGAGCCCATCTCCGGCTCCACGACCACCGCCATGGTGGCCGCCGGCGTGCTGGAGAAGGAGCCCGGCGCCACGATCCTGCACAACCTGATCTGCTCCAGGTCGGTGCCCGAGATCATCACCGAGAGGGGCGGGACGCCCGTCCGCACCAGGGTCGGCCACTCGATCATCAAGGCCGTCATGGCCGAGACCGGTGCCGCCTTCGGGGGCGAGCACTCGGCGCACTACTACTTCCGCGACAACTGGCGGGCCGACAGCGGGCTCATCGCGGCCATGCACGTGCTCGAGCAGCGCAGCAAGGCCGGCATCCCGCTGTCGGAGATGCGCAAGCCCTTCGAGCGCTACGTCGCCTCCGGGGAGATCAACACCGAGGTGCCCGACCCCCTCGCCGTGATCGAGACGGTGGCGGCCGCCTTCCCCGACGGCGACCAGGACCGGCTCGACGGCCTCACCGTCGACCTCGGTCCCTGGTGGTTCAACCTGCGCCCGTCCAACACCGAGCCCCTGCTCCGCCTCAACCTCGAGGCCCCCACCCGGGACGAGTGCGACGCCCACGTCGCCGAGGTCCTGGGCCTCATCACCGGCGCCTGACCAACGGAGACCCCCATGGCCCTCGACCCCCAGCTGCTCGACATCCTCGCCTGCCCCGACGACAAGGGCCCGCTCCTCTACTTCGAGGACGAGGCCTGCCTCTACAACCCACGCCTCAAGCGCCTCTACCGCATCGAGGACGACATCCCCGTGATGCTGGTCGACGAGGCCTCCGAGGTCGACGACGCCGAGCACGAGCGCCTGACGGCCAAGGCCGAGGCCGACGGCATCACCCCGACCTTCGAGGTCTGACCCCGTGGCGGGCGACGTGACCGAGGGCTCGGGCCCGACCCGGCGGGGCATCGACTCGCTGGGCCTGCGCGAGGTCACCCTCGGCCTGGGCGACCAGGTCGCCGAGGCCGTGGCCGTGGGCGAGGCCGTCGAGGGCCTGCCCGCCGGCGAGGACATCGCCAACGTCCTGGTGCTGGGCATGGGCGCGTCGGGCGCGGTGGGCGACGTGCTGGAGGCGGTGGGAGAGCTCTTCCTGCCCGTCCCGGTGGTGGTGGCCAAGGGCTACGACGCGCCCAGCTTCGTCGGTGCCGACACCCTGGTGGTGGCCGTCTCCCACTCCGGCGACACCGAGGAGGTCCTCGTCGCCGCCGAGGAGGCCCAGCAGGCCGGTGCCCGCATGCTCGTCGTCACCGCCGGCGGTCGCCTGGCCGAGCTGGCGGGGGAGTGGGGCGTGCCCGTGGCCCCCGTGCCCGAGGGCCTGGTCGCGTCCCGCGCCGCGCTGGGGGCCATGGCCGTGCCGCCGCTGGTGTGCCTGGAGCGCATGGGCCTGTTCCCCGGCGCCCACGGCTGGATCCAGGCCGCCGTCGACCAGCTCCGCGCCCGGGCCGACGAGCTGGCCTCGGACCGCAGCCCGGCGGTGGCCCTCGCCCGGCGCCTGGGCCGGTCGCTGCCCATCGTCTACGGCTCCGGCGCCGTGGGTCGCGTGGCCGCCCTGCGCTGGAAGACCCAGGTCAACGAGAACGCCAAGGGACCGGCCTTCGCCAACGTGGTGCCCGAGGCCGCCCACAACGAGGTCGTCGGGTGGGGCCAGAACGGCGACCTCACCCGGCAGGTGTTCCAGATGGTGTTCCTGCGCCACGACGAGGAGCACCCGCAGCAGGCTCGCCGCTTCGCCGCCCTGGCGTCGGTGCTCGACGAGGTCGTCGGCGGCATCCACACCGTCGAGGCCGCGGGCGAGGGCGCGCTGGCCCAGCTGCTCGACCTGGTGCTGGTGGGCGACGCCGTCAGCCTGGAGCTGGCCGCCCAGGAAGGGGTCGACCCCGGTCCCGTGCCGGTGCTCGACGACCTCCGGCGCCTGGCCGACTCCTAGTCACCTCGGGCCCTCGTCCTGGTCACACCGGAGAGCGGCGAACCACCAGCCGGGGTGAGGCGACGGGCGCGATGATCTCGGCGTGGTCCACCGCTCCCCCCGACGCCGGGTCCGGTCGCTGGCCGGGGCCGTCGCCGTCGCCGTCGTCCTGGTCGCCTCGCTCGCGGGGTGCCAGCCCCGACCCCGGGTGATCGTCTACGGCGACTCGCTGGTGTGGGAGTCGAGCCGGGAGATCACCCAGTGGGCCTCGGCCCGGGGCTGGGACGTCACCATCCACCAGCGCTTCGGCGGGGCCCCCTGCTCGCTCTTCTCCCAGATGCAGGCCGACCGGGCCACCCGACCGAAGGAGGTGATCCTCTCCTTCGCCGGCAACTCGAGCTACCTGGAGCCCTGCGTCGGCGCCGACATCGACGCGTCGTACCGGGCCCAGATGCGTCGGGTGAAGCAGATCTGGACCGGGTCGGGCACCGAGGTCACCTGGGCCCAGGTCCCCGTCGTGCCGGCCGTCGAGTCCGGTCCGGCCCAGGCCGCCATGCGCGACGAGTCCTACCGCCAGGGCCTGAAGGTGATCGACGCCGGGCGCGACGTGACGCCCGACGGGCGGTACCACTGGACGCTGCCGTGCATGGCCGGCGAGCGCTGCATCGGGTACCAGCTCAACGCGTCGGTCCCCCGCGGCCGCAACATCGTGCGGGCCAACGACAAGACCCACTTCTGCCCCGGGGGCGGCCACGGCCTCGACCCCTGCGGCACCTACAGCTCGGGCTCCTGGCGCTTCGCCCGGGCCCTGACCGGGGCCCTCGTCTCCTGACCCCGGGAGCGCGCCGCGCGCCGTCGGGGCTCGCTGTCGCAGGGGGTCCGTAGGGTCGGGTCATGTCCCGGAGGCGGAAGCAGCAGCACAGACGACCGGTCGGGCCCTGGCGGGCGCGGGCCCGACCCGGCCGCGGCCCAGGGGGCGCAGCCTCGCCCCCGTTCCCCCCGCCGGGGTCCGAGGGCGACCGGTCCGGGTCGTGGGGCCCGGTGGGCCCGACGGGCGGGGCCGACCCCGACGCCGACCGCCGGCGGGCGACGAGCGTGCTGGCCCTGGTGGCCGCGGGAGGGTCACCGGGTCGGCGGGCCGTGCGCCAGGCACTGGCGGCCCTCGACCCGGGTGCCGTGCGCGCCGCGGCCCGCCCGCTGCTCGAGGGGGCGGTGGCCGACGCATGGGTCCACGGCTGGCAGCCCGTCGAGCTGGCGTGGCACGTGCGCCGGGTCGGCACCGGCGCGGCAGGCGACCTGCTCGTCGCCGCCGTCGGTGCCGACGCGGCCCGCCTCGGGGGCTTCGACCTCGACCGGCGCTGGGCCGACCAGCTGGCCGAGCTGGGTGTCGAGGTGGGCCACGAGGCCGGGCCGGTCGACCCGGGGTGGCTGGCCGCGACCTGGGTGGAGCTGTCCGACCCGGTCGGCGCGGTGTGCGCTGCGGTGGCCGCCCTCGGGATGCTGCCCCCGCTCCAGGTCCTCCTGCCCGTGCCGGGACGGCCCGACGTCGTCGTGGCCGAGGTGGCGTCGGGCGCCGACGACGGCACCGAGGGCATCGACCCGAAGGTGCTGGCCAAGGTGCGGGCCCTGCTGGCCAAGGCCGAGGCCACCACCTTCGAGGCCGAGGCCCAGGCGTTCACGGCCAAGGCCCACGAGCTCATGACCCGCCACTCCGTCGAGCACGCCGTGCTGGGCCGGGCCGACGACCGCACCCGGGCCCGGCCCGTGGCCCGGCGGCTGCGCCTCGACGACCCGTACGCCGACGCCAAGGCCCTGCTGGTGCAGGTGGTGGCCGAGGCCAGTCGATGCCGGGCCGTGCAGCACCCCGCGGTCCAGATGTCCACGGTCGTCGGCTTCGAGGCCGACCTGGCCGCGGTCGAGGTGCTGTTCACCTCGCTGCTGGTCCAGGCCCAGACCGCGCTCCAGGAGCTGGCCGGGCGCACCGAGGCGGGCTCCCGCGAGCGGACCCGGGGCTTCCGGTCGTCGTTCCTCACCGGCTTCGCCCACCGCATCGGTGACCGGCTCGACACCGCCGGGCAGGCCACCGTGGCCGACCTCGACCGGGAGAGCGGGGGCGCCCTCGTCCCGGTGCTGGCCGAGCGGGCGGCCGAGGTCGACGACCAGCTGAGCGCCCTGTTCCCTCGGCTGCGCACCAAGCGGGGTGGGGGACCGGCCGACGGCCTCGGCTACCGGGCCGGGGCGGCGGCGGCCGAGCGGGCCGACCTCCCCTGGGCCCAGGTCCGCGGCTGAGACCTCTCGTCCACGGCCCGCTCGGGGTCACGCGGGGGCCAGGGGTGTCCCGCAGGTGAGGAGGAGGGGTGGCGGCCCTCAGGTCGACACGACGTCGAACCCCAGGGCCAGGGCCACCGGGATCTGGCGGGGATCGAAGGTCACGAACCGGACCGGAGGGGGGAGGCGGTCGGCCGCGGCCAGGTGGAGGGCGTCGACGGTGCGCAGCGGCTGGGCCCGGGCCAGCTCGGCCGCCCGGTCCAGGCAGAGGGCGTCGACCGGCACCACGTGGACCCGCTCCCAGTCGTCGCGGAGCGCCCGGCGCAAGCGGTCGCGGTCGCCCGGGCTCTCGGTGACCCGGTCGACGAGCGGCAGGGCCTCGGCCAGGGCGAGGGCCGAGGCGCACCACGAGGCGTCCTCGGCCATGGCCCCCACCACCACCTCCCGGTGGGGCCCGGTGAGGAACCGGCCCAGCAGGGCCGTGGTGTCGAGGGCGAGGGTCACCTGCCGACCCCGTTGGTCGCGAGGTGGGGGCGCGGGTGCGCGGGGGTCGGGGTCACGAGCGGACCTCGCCCACGATGCGGTCGAGGCGGCTGCCGGGCCACGGGTCGAGGCGGACGTCGGGCGGCGGTCGGTCCGGTCGGCGGGCCGGGAGCACCAGGCCCCGGGCGGCGAGGTCCTCGATGGTGGCGGGCTCGTCGCCGGGGTCGAGCGGGCCCAGCTGGGCCACCGGGCGGCCCCCGGAGGTGACCACGATGCGCTCGCCCCCCTCGGCCCGGCGCAGGTAGGCGGCGGCGTTGGCCCGCAGGGTGCGGACGGGCACGGACTCGGTCACGAGCGCAGCGTAGGCCATGTGTACACACGTGGACGCGCTGGCCGCTGGCACCGGGCGGCGGGGCTGGGGCAAGGTGCCCGCCATGAACTTCGCCTTCAGTGACGAGCAGGAGGAGCTGCGCAAGGTCGTGCGCCAGTTCCTGGAGAACAAGTCCCCCGAGACCGCGGTCCGGGAGCAGATGGACACCGAGTCGGGCTACGACCCGGCGGTGTGGAGCCAGATGGCCGAGCAGCTGGGCCTCCAGGGCCTGGCCATCCCCGAGGAGTACGGCGGCTCGGGCTACGGCTACATCGAGCTCATCGTGATCTTCGAGGAGATGGGCCGCTCGCTGCTGTGCGCCCCCTACTTCTCCACCGTGGCCCTGGCCGCCAACGCCCTGCTGCACTCGGGCGACGACGCGGCCAAGAAGGCCCACCTGCCGGGCATCGCCTCGGGCGAGACCATCGCGACGGTCGCCTTCACCGAGGCCAACGGCAGGTGGGACGAGTCGGGCATCACCGCCACCGCCTCCGAGGAGGGCGACGGGTTCACGATCTCCGGCGAGAAGATGTTCGTCCTCGACGGCCACACCGCCGACCTCATCATCGTGGCCGCCTCCACCGACGCCGGCACCAGCCTCTTCACCGTGGCCGGCGACGCCTCCGGGCTCACCCGCGAGGCCCTGCCCACCATGGACCAGACCCGCAAGCAGGCCCGGCTCACCTTCGACGGCACCCCGGCCACGCTGCTGGGCACCGACGGCGAGGGCTGGTCGGTCATGGAGCGGGTGCTCGACCTGGCGGTCGTGGCCCTGGCCGCGGAGCAGGTCGGCGGCGGGCAGTACGTGCTCGACATGTCGGTCCAGTACGCCAAGGACCGCGTGCAGTTCGGCCGGCCCATCGGCTCGTTCCAGGCCATCAAGCACAAGTGCGCCGACATGCTGCTCGAGGTCGAGTCGGCCAAGTCGGCCGCCTACTACGCCGGCTGGTGCGCCTCGGAGCTCAACGACGAGCTGCCCTCGGTCGCCTCGCTGGCCAAGGCCTACTGCTCCGAGGCCTACTTCCACGCCGCGGCCGAGAACATCCAGATCCACGGCGGCATCGGCTTCACGTGGGAGCACCCGGCGCACCTCTACTTCAAGCGGGCCAAGTCGTCCGAGCTGCTCTTCGGTGACCCCACCTACCACCGCGAGCTGCTGGCCCAGCGCATCGGGCTCTGATGCCCGGGGCCCCGGCCCCTGCTCCGACCGACGGCCCCGCCCCTGCGGCGGGGCCGTCGTCGCGCCCCGGGGAGCCCGTCGTCGCGCCCGGGGAGTCGGCTGGGTCGAGCGGACCGAGCGTCCCTGCTCAGCGGGGTGGTCGGCCAGCGAATCGACAGCGAATCGCTGTCGGACGGCGCGCCGACGGGGTCAGACGGGAGGCCCCGGAGGCGACGGTGGGGGGTCGGGTCGAGCTCGGCGCAGGGCGGGCCCGTCGGCCGCCGTCGCCCACCGGACCGCCGGCCGCACCGTCCGGCCCGTGGCCGATGGGGGCAGCGGAGCGGTGTCGGCGACCATGGTGAGCGAGCCGCCCGGGTCGCGCCCGACCTCCCGGAAGCCCAGACTCCGGTAGAGGCCGACCGCCACCGGGTTCAACGCGTCGGCCACGCTCAGGCTCACCCGGGGGTGGCCGTGGACCGCGGCCAGGTCGAGGACGCCGGCCACGAGGGACCGCCCGAGGCCCCCGCCGCGGTGCGCGGCCCCCACCCCGACGGTGAGCTCGGGGGTGGCCTCGTCGACGAAGCCGTACCCGGGCCGGTCCGGGCCCATGAGCCGCACCCACGCCGCCCCGGTCCGTTGCCCCCCGGTCCAGGCCACCACCCCCAGGTCACCGGGGCGGCCCCAGCCGTCGACGTAGCGGGCGACGTGGTCGTCGGCCCGCAGGTCGGCCACCGCCCGCGCCCCGGTCGGGTCGGCCGCGGCCACCAGCACCTCGTCGCGGAGGTAGGCGACGTCGCCCTCGGTCGCCATCACCAGCACGGGTCTCACCTCCGAACCTCGTGCGCCTGCACGCGTCCACGGGCGACACCCGCACAAAGGTCGCGCGCCGTCTGACCCGCCCCCGCATCCCTTCGCGCCCGCAGGCGGCCCCCGCTGCCGGGCGCGGGCCCCGGGCTTGGCATCATCGGGGACGTGCTCGCCGTCGTGCTCGTGGTCGTGGCCCTCGTGCTGGTGGTCGCCATCGCCTTCTACGCGGTGGGCCGGGAGGTCGTGCTGCTCGAGGACCGGGTCCAGCCCGCTGTCTTCGAGCTGGAGGAGGCGATCCCCTTCATCGCCGACCGGCTGCCCGACCCGGTCACCGCCCGGGTCAGCCTCGACGACGTGCGCTGGGTGCTCATCGCCGACGCCGAGGTGCTGGAGGAGGCCACCGCCGAAGCCGTCGCCCGTGGCGACGACGACGAGGTCCTCGACGAGGACGGGGCCGTCGGCCGGGTGCTCGACCGGGCCACCGACGAGCGACCCGACCTGGCCGACGAGGACGTGGTGGCCATCCTCGATGCCCGCCTGCTCTACCTCCAGGAGATCGGGGCGGTCGGCACCGAGGCCGACGGGACCGGGTCCGGGCCCATCGGCGGCGCCTGAACCCCCGGTCCGTGGTGGGCCGGCGGGAGGCCCGGAACTAGGGTCGGCGCCCATGGAGCGCCCCACCCGTTTCGAGCACAGCCGCTGGGTCGGCGACAAGCGCGACCAGCGCGTCCACGACCTCGACCACTGCGACGAGGCGGCGGTGGAGGAGCTCATGGAGGCCCGCACCTACCTCAGCTTCGGACCCGACACCCTGGCCGAGGCCCGCAACCGGGGCTACCGCCTGTGCCGGTGTCCCGGCGCCCGTGCCGCCCAGCGGGCCGAGCACGACCTCGACGCCGCGGACGCCTGACCCGGTGCCCCCGGCCCGGCGCCGGCAGGGCCGCTAGGTGCCCGTCGACGACCACCCGGTCCGCTCCGGCCACCTGACCCTGGTGGGTCACCTGGCCCGACCCCGCGCCCGGGGCAGCACCGGCCGCCCGGGGCTGGTCCTCACCCACGGCCTGCCCCCGGCCACCGCCGGGGCGGCCGACGCGGGCCGGGACCTGCCCGAGCTGGCCGATCGGATCGCCACCTCCATGGGCTGGGTCGTGCTGGCGCTGCGCCTCCGGGGCGCGGGCGGCTCCGAGGGCGACTTCTCCCTGGGGGGTTGGCGCCACGACATCGCCGCCGGCCTGGCCGCCCTGCGCGCCATCGAGGGGGTGCAGGCCACGTGGATCGCCGGCTTCGGCACGGGGGGCGGGCTGGCCGTGTGCGCGGGAGCGCAGGACGCGCAGGTCGCCGGGGTGGCCGCCCTGGCCGCCCCCGCCGACTTCGACGACTGGGCCGGCCACCCCCGCCGCCTGCTCCAGCACAGCCGGGAGATCGGGATCATCTCCACCCAGGGCTTCCCGCCCCAGCCCGAGCTGTGGACCCGCGAGCTGCGCGACATCCGCCCGGTCGCGGCCGCCCCCGCCCTCGCCCCCCGCCCCCTCCTGCTGGTGCACGGCCTCGACGACGAGGCCGTCCCCCACTTCGACGCCCGGGTGGTGGCCGACGCCCACGGCTCGGCCGAGCTGCGCATCGTCGGCGGCGCCGGCCACCAGCTCCGCCACGACCCCCGGGCCATCGCCGTGCTGCTCGGCTGGCTGGACCGCCAGGCCCACACCTGACGACCCGGGCTCGCGCCCGGCCGCCGCCACTACCAGCTGCCGCCCCCGCCGCCCCCGCCCCCGCCGCCGACGCTGCCCCCGCCGGAGAACCCGCCCCCGGAGAAGCCCCCGCCCCCGCCGCTCTGGCTCGGTGCCGTGCGCGCCGAGTGGAAGGCCGCGCTGTAGAGCACCGGGGCCATGATCCCGTGGGTCTGCGCCACCTCGGGAGCGGGCACGGCCGAGGCCGACAGGGCGTGGTTCCACGCGTCGGCCTCGCCCAGGGCCACGGCCCAGGCCGAGTAGTCCCGCAGGAGGCCGTTCTGCCAGGCCCACTCGACGTGCTGGGCCTCGCTGGCGTGCAGGAAGCGCCGGAACGACTCGGACCGCAGGGCGATGGCCGAGCCCCGCGCACCGAGGCTGCGGGTGAGGCGGCCGTAGGCCAGCCAGCCCGCCAGCACCGGCGTCAGGACGGCGATGGCGACCGCGCCGACCACCTCCGCGGTGGGGTTGGCGCCCGCGGCCTCGGACAGGCCTCCGAGGATCGGGAGCACGAAGAAGGCGCCGAAGACGACCAGGCCGAGGTTGGCCGTCACCTTGAACCCCCCGGCGTGCGGGGGCCGGCGCCGGAACACGCCCTCGGTCCGGACCCACCGCTCGATGGCCCGGCCCGCGCTCGTCCAGGCCGCGGAGAACGACGGGTCCCAGCGACGCAGGTCGATGCGGTCGCGCCCGGCCATGGCCCGGTTCAGGATCGACGCGGTGTCGGGGTCGGCCTCGGCGGCACGAGGCCCGGCGGAGAGGACGACGCTGGACCCGGCCGGCTCCATCTCCAGCACGTCGTGGGCGGCCAGCCCGGCGAACCAGGCGCCGATGGTGCGGTCGTCGAGCTCCTCCCGGAGCACCACGGCCGCCTGCCAGGGCTCCACGCCGGCGGGCGGGACGAACTCCAGGCCGGCCAGCTCCCCCATGCGCGCGTCGGCCACCATCCTCGTGCCCGGGGTGGGTGGGGGCCCGGTGCCGGGGACGGGCTGCGAGCGACCGAAGGGCGAGTCGTCGACGAAGGCGGCCTCGGTCGCCCCACCCCCGGCCACCTCGTTGCGGCCCAGCTGGCGGCAGAGGACGAACATGGCGACGGCGGCCACCGCCGCGACCGCACCGACGATGGCGGCCCAGCGCAGCCGCGCCCCGTCGTCGCGACCCTCGAACGGGGGCAGGGCGGGCAGGTCGGCGGGCCGCGAGGCCACCACGTCCCCGTCGACGGTGATGCCCTCGCGCGCCGCCAGGTCGTCCAGGTCGACCTGGTAGGTGCCGTCGACGGTGGTGACCGTCGCAGGGGTCGGTGGAGCCGGCCGCGCCCTCGAAGCACCCGACGTCGGCCAGCTCGGCCCCCTCCACGGTCACGTGGGCGTGCTCGATGGGGACGTCGAACTCGCTGCCGACGGCGTCGAGGGCGAAGCGGCCCTCGACCACGGTGGCGGGCAGCACGTAGGTCACCACGTAGCGGTGGCGACCCCCGACCTCGACGGAGGGATCGCCGATGCGCACCTCGGTGGCCGAGCCCTGCGGCGTGACCGACGCGTCGTCGGGGGCGTCGGGCGACGAGACCTCGATGTCGAGCGGCTCGCCCCCGTCGCTCGGGATGGTGCGGAAGATGCCGTGGCGCGAGGCGCGCCCGAAGTCCCAGTCGATGACCTCCCGCACCGCCACGGTGCCGTCGTCGCGGATGTCGGCGACCACGTCGTAGGAGGTCACCCGCTCGTGGCCGACGGCCGGGCCGATGAGGCCGAGGGCTGCGAGGGCGGCCAGGACCACGACGAGCACGGCCATGGCGGCGTGGCGCAGGCGCAGGTCGATGGTCACCGGCCGATGCTCCCACGCCACCGGCCGGGGCCGGTGGCGCGCCGGGTCACCAGCTGCCGCCCCCGCCGCCGCCGCCCCCGCCGCCGGAGCCGCCCCCGCCCCCGCCGTCGCCCGAGCTGGACGGCGCGGTGTGGCTGGAGCTGAAGCTCGACGAGCTGGTGGACGGGGTCATGATGCTGTCGGTCACCACCACCTCGGCGGGCGGGACGGCCGAGTCGGCCAGGGCCCGGCCCCAGGCACGGGACTCACCCAGGGCGACGGCCCAGGCGGAGTACTCCCGGAGCAGCCCGTTCTGCCAGGCCCAGTCGACGTGCTGGGCCTCGCTCGTCGTGGAGGAAGCGCCGGAACGACTCGGTCTGGAGGTGCCAGGCCGACCCGGTGACGCTGAGGCTGCGCACCAGGCGCCGGTAGGCGCCGAGGGCCACGACGCCCGGCACCACGACGGCCAGGGCGATCGCCGCGACGCGGACCTGCAGCCCGACGGTGAAGCCGACGGCCAGGCCGAGGGGGACGAGGACGGCGCACAGCAGGCCGATGGTGAGCCCGAAGGTGGCCCCCGACCCGCTGCCCTGGCTCGGCGGCCGACGGCGGAAGGCCCCGGACCCGGCCGCCCACCGGGCGATGATGGCGCCGGCGTCGGACCAGGCCGCGGCGAAGCTGGGGTCGTAGGTGCCCAGGACCATGCTGCGGCGGTGGGCCAGCGCCTTGTTGAGCACGGCCGCCGTGTCGTCGTCGGCGGCGCGGGCCGCCGGGCCGGCCGCCATGTGCACGCTGCCCCCGACGGTCTGGAACGAGACGACGTCGCGGGCCGCCTGGCTGGAGAACCAGGCACCGACGGTCCCGGACCCGATCTCCTCGTGCAGGACCACGGCCCCCTGCCACGGCTCGATCGGGGGTGGGGTGAAGGCCAGCCCGGCCAGCTCGTGCATCCGGCTGTCGGGCACCATCCGCGTGGATCCGACCACGGGCCCGCCGAGGGTGCCCATGTCCGAGAAGGCAGCCTCGGTGGCTCCCCCGGCGGCCACCTCGTTGCGCCCCGTCTGGCGGCTCCACCCGTAGGCCAGCACGCTCACGGCCGCCCCCAGCGCGGCGACGATGGCCGCCCACCGGGCCGCCAGGTCGGCGTCGCGGCCCTCGAAGGGAGGCAGGGCGGTCCCCGCGGCGGCGGAGCTCACCGGGTCCACCGCCACGGTCTCGTCGGTCGCCGGTGGGCTGAGCAGCGTGCCGTCGATGGTCACCGCCTCCCGGGGGTCGAGGTGGTCGACGTGGGTGCGGTAGGTGCCCTCGGACTCGGTGAGGGCGCAGCGGTCCTGGGATCCGCTGGCCCCCAGGAAGCAGCGGGGCTCGTCCAGCTCCGCCCCCCGGATGGTGACGGTGGCGTCCTCGACGGGCACGGGCCACCCCGTCCCGATGGCGTCGAGGGCGAAGCGGTCGCCCTGGACCAGCGACGGCAGGACGTAGGTGATGACGTACCGGCGCCGGCCCCGCACGAGGGTGCCGGGGTCGCCGATCCGGATCGACGCGTCGGTGCCCTTGCGGGAGGCGAGCGTGGCGTCGGGCGCGTCGGGCGACCACACCCGCACCTGCTCGGGGATGCCGGCGTCGGTGGGGATGTCGCGGAAGATCCCGTGCTTGTCGAGGGCGATGCCGAAGTCCCAGTCGATGACCTCGCGGATCGACACGCTGCGATCGGGGTTCACGGTGGCCACCACGTCGAAGGTGGTGATGCGCTCGGGCCCGGCCGCAGGACCCACCAGGCCCAGGGCCGTCACGGCCGTGCAGAAGACCACGCTCAGCGCCACCACGAGGTGGCGCCACCACATCCTCACGCGCACGTCGTCACCCCCATCCCGGCCGCCCGAGGGCCGTGTCGCAGCCGGTCGCCCGCGGGCGCGCCGACGTCAGCCCGCGGCGCGGGCCCTGGCCTTCTGCTCCCGCTTCCACGCCCGCACCCGGGCGAACGCCTCGGGGCTGTCGACGTCGGCCACCGACAGGCGGGTGCCGTCGGCGTAGCCCCCGGCGGCCTCCTCCCAGCCCTCGGGCCGCACGTCGAAGCGCTTGGCCAGCAGGGCGACGAAGATGCGCGACTTCTCCTCCCCGAAGCCGGGCAGGGCCTGGAGCCGGGCCAGCAGGTCGGCGCCGTCGGTGGCCCCCTCCCAGACGTCGGCCGCCCGTCCGCCGTGGTCGGCGACCAGGGCCTCGCAGAGGGCGCTGGGTGCGCTCGGCCATGCTCTTGGGGAAGCGGTGCAGCGCGGGCCGCTCCCGGAACTGGGCCACCAGGTCCTCGGGGTCCGCGGCAGCGATGGCGGCGGCGTCGAGCCCGCCCCGGCGCCCGGCCAGGTCGTAGGGGCCCCGGAAGGCCTTCTCCATCGGGATCTGCTGGTCGAGCAGCATGCCCACCAGCAGGGCGAGGGGGTCGGTGCCGAGCAGGGCGTCGGCCTCGGGATCGCCGGTCACGGGGAACGGGGCGGGGGGCACGGGCGTCACCGTACCGGCGCCGTCGCGGCGCTGCCGCGGCCCGGCGCGGGCGCGGTGGTCGCCTACGGTTCGGGGGCCATGCCTGCTGCTCCCGTCCGCCGCGCCCGGCACCTCCGCCTGCTCACCGTGGTCGCCGCCCTGGCGCTGGTCGTGGCGGCCTGCTCGGGGGGCGACGACGAGGGCGAGGGCGTCGAGGGGGCCGATGCCGCCCTGACCGAGCGCACCCCCGTCACCGCCGCCGACCTGGGCCCCTTCGCCCTCAGCACCGAGGGCATGGCCGGCCCGGGCACCCCGCTGGGTGCCGGGCTCGAGGTCCCCGAGGGCGCCGTCCTGCTGGGCGTCCCCTTCCCCGACCTGGTCGGCGAGGGCTACCGGGCCCTCCTGCTGGTGCCGGGCGACCCGGTGGCCGTGTTCGCCACGATGAGCGAGCAGGCCGGGGGCCTCGGCATGTCGGCCGACGGCGGATGCCTCAACGTGTTCGACCAGCTCGGCTGCGCCGCCACCTTCACCGACGCAGCCGACGGCGAGGCCCTCACCCTCCGGCTGTCGCGCCGCATCGGCTTCAGCGGCGTGATCTCCGGCCTGGCCCTCCGCTACGAGCCGCCGGGCAGCATCGATCCCGGCGACGCCCCGCCCGACGCGGCGCCGCCGCCCACCGACCCGGTCACGCCGTTCCCGCTCCCCGAGGGACCCGTGGCGCCCCCCGACCCGGCCGACGTGGTGCTGGCGCTCCGCGACCCGGCCAGCCCAGCCCGGGCCGTGGAGGCCGGCAGCACGCTCGTCGGCCTGCCCGGCCCGTGCCCCTGCCTCGACGAAGGCTGGTCGTTCGTCGTGCAGGTCGACGGCGTCGCCCGCGACGTGGTGGCCGCCTACGCCCGCCAGCTCTCCGACCTGGGCGAGGCGCCGGACATCTCCGACCAGCTCCGTGACGACCTCACCCTGCTGGGTGTGCGCATCGGTGAGGGCGACGTGGCCGAGGTGCGGGCGGTGGTGCCCGACTCCGGGCCGGCCTACGCCATCGTCACCTTCCAGGACCGGGGGTAACCGGACCCCAGGACGGGCCGGACGCGCCGGGAGTGGCCTCAGCGGGTCCAGGGGGGGGCCACGTCGGGGTCCAGGCCGTGCCGGGCCACCGCCTTGTCGACCTCGCCGGCGTCGACCACGCCGGCCCGGGCCAGGCCGGACAGCACGGCCACGGTGACGTGGGCCGCGTCGGTCTCGAAGAACCCCCGCAGCGCCTCGCGGGTGTCCGAGCGCCCGTAGCCGTCGGTGCCGAGCGACGTGTAGGGCCGGGGCACCCAGCGGGCGACCTGGTCGGGCACCGCGGCCATGAAGTCGGTGACGGCCACGACGGGGCCCTCGCCGGTGCCGAGCAGCTCGGTGACCCGGGGCGTGCGGGGCTCGTCGTCGGGGTGCAGGCGGTTCCAGCGCTCGGTGGCGAGGGCCTGCTCGCGCAGCTGCTTGTAGCCGGGGGCGCTCCACAGGTCGACGCCGACGCCGTGGTGCTCGGCCAGCTCCTCCTGGGCGGCGCGGGCCGCGAGGTGGGCGGTGCCGGAGAAGAGGATCGACGCCCGGGCCTCGGTGCCGTCGAGGGGGCCGGCCCACCGGTAGAGGCCCTCGACGATGCCCTCGGCGGCCCCCTCGGGCATCTCGGGCATCGGGTGGTTCTCGTTGTAGAGGGTCAGGTAGTAGAAGACGTCCTCGGGCTCGGGCCCGTACATGTGGTGGATGCCGTGGCGCACCAGGGCCGCCACCTCGTAGGCGAAGGCGGGGTCGTAGGCCCGGCACGCGGGCACGGTCGACGACAGCACCAGGCTGTGGCCGTCCTGGTGCTGGAGCCCCTCGCCCAGCAGCGTGGTCCGCCCCGCGGTGGCCCCCATGAGGAAGCCGCGGGCGCGCGCGTCGGAGGCCTGCCAGATGAGGTCGCCCACCCGTTGGAACCCGAACATCGAGTAGAAGATGAAGAAGGGCACCATGGGCACGCCGCGGGTGGCGTAGGACGTGGCCGCCGCCGTCCACGAGGCCAGCGAGCCGGCCTCGGTGATGCCCTCCTCGAGCAGCTGGCCGTCCCTGTTCTCGGTGTAGGAGAGCAGCAGGGAGTGGTCGACGGGCTCGTACTTCTGGCCCTGGGACGCGTAGATCCCGAACTCCTTGAACAGCGAGTCCATGCCGAAGGTGCGGGCCTCGTCGGGGATGATGGGCACGATCCGGCGGCCGAACCCGTCGGCGCGGGCCAGGGCCCGGAGCAGCCGGGTGAAGGCGGTGGTGGTGCTGGCCGCGTGCGTCCCGGACCCGGCCAGCAGCTCGGCGAAGGGCTCGTCGGAGGGCAGCTCGAGGGGGCGACGGTCGGTGACCTGGCGGAGGGGCAGCGGGCCGCCCAGGGCCTGGCGCCGCTGCACCAGGTAGGTGTGGGCCGGGTGGCCCTCGGGGGGCCGGTAGTAGGGCGGCTCGGCGTCGTCGGCCAGGGCCTCCTCGGGGATCTCCTCCTCGAGGAAGAGGCGCTCGCGCAGGGTGCGGAGCTGGGTCATGGTCATCTTCTTGATCTGGTGGGTGGCGTTGCGGGCCTCCACCCCCTCGCCGAGGGTCCAGCCCTTCACCGTCTTGGCCAGGATCACGGTGGGCGCCCCCCGCTGCTCCGACGCGGCGCGGTAGGCGGCGTAGAGCTTGCGGTAGTCGTGGCCGCCGCGGGGGAGGCTCTTCAGCTCGTCGTCGGAGACATCCTCGACCATGGCCCGCAGGCGGGGGTCGGGGCCGAAGAAGTGGTCGCGGATGTGGGCGCCGTCGGCGGTGGCGTAGCGCTGGAAGTCACCGTCGACGGTGGCGTTCATCTTGTCGAGCAGCACGCCGTCGACGTCGCGGGCCAGCAGCTCGTCCCACCGTGAGCCCCAGATGACCTTGATGACGTTCCACCCGGCGCCCCGGAACACCGCCTCGAGCTCCTGGATGATCTTGCCGTTGCCCCGCACCGGGCCGTCGAGGCGCTGGAGGTTGCAGTTGACCACCCAGATCAGGTTGTCGAGGCCCTCCCGGGCGGCGAGGGCGATGGACCCGAGCGACTCGGGCTCGTCGGTCTCGCCGTCGCCCAGGAAGCACCACACCTTGGTGGCCTCGGTGGCGTCGATCTGGCGGGCGTGGAGGTAGCGGTTGAAGCGGGCCTGGTAGATCGACGAGATGGGGGCCAGGCCCATGGAGACCGTCGGGTACTCCCAGAAGTCGGGCATGAGCCGTGGGTGGGGGTAGCTCGACAGGCCCCGGCCGCCGATCTCGCGCCGGAAGCCGTCGAGGTCCTCCTCGTCGAGGCGGCCCTCGAGGAAGGCCCGGGCGTAGATGCCGGGGGCGGCGTGGCCCTGGATGTGGACGGCGTCACCGGGCTGGCCGGCGCCCTTGCCCCGCCAGAAGTGGTTGAACCCGACCTCGTACAGCGACGCCGAGCTGGCGAAGGTGGCCAGGTGGCCCCCGATGCCGTCGGCCGCCTTGTTGGCCTTGATCACCATCACCGCCGCGTTCCAGCGGATGTAGGCCCGGATGCGGCGCTCGAGGTGCTCGTCGCCGGGGAACCAGTACTCCTGCTCCTGGACGCCGGGCGGGATGGTGTTGATGTACGGCGTCCGCACGGGGGCGGGGATGCCGAACTGGAGCTCGTGGCTGCGCTCCAGCAGCTTCTGCATGAGGAACTCGGCGCGGGTCCGGCCCCGGACGCTGGCCACCGCGTCGAGCGACTCCAGCCACTCGCGGGTCTCCTCCGGGTCGGTGTCGGGGAGCTGGTCGACGAAGTCGTCGTTGATGCCCATCGCGCGGAGGCCTCCCGGGGGGTCGGGGTCGCCCCCACTCTCGCAGCGCCGATCGCCGCCCGCACCCGCCCCGTGTGAACGGCCGCGTGGCATCGGCCCGGGGGCCCGTCTGCGATGCTCGCCCCGTGACCAGCGTCCGCCCCACCACCGTGTGCACACGTCCGCCGGGCCCGCCCCTCGACCCGGCTGCGGTCGGCGGGGATGGCGGGGGCTGATGGCCCCGCCGACCACCGTCTACACGGATGGGGCCTGCTCGGGGAACCCGGGGCCGGGCGGGTGGGCCTGGGCCGTGCCCGGCGGGGCCTGGGCGCGCGGCCACGACCCCGACACCACCAACCAGCGCATGGAGCTGCGGGCGGTGCTGGAGGCCACCCGCAGCCTCGAGGGCGAGCTCGACGTGGTCACCGACTCGACCTACGTGGCCAACTGCTTCCGCGACGGCTGGTGGAAGGGCTGGGAGAAGCGGGGCTGGCGGAACTCCCAGAAGCAGCCCGTGGCCAACCAGGACCTGTGGAAGCCCTTGATCGAGGCCCACAAGCAAGGCCGCTTCGGCGTGCCGCGCTGGGTGAAGGGCCACTCCGGCGACGAGATGAACGACGTGGTCGACCGCTTGGCGGTGGCCTCCAGCCTGCAGGGCGACGACGCCGCCGGCTCCTCTCCGCCCGAGGCCCACGAGCTGGGCCCGGCCGACGCCCCGGGCGGCGCGGCGGGCCGGTCCGGGACCTCGGCCGCAGCGGCCCGGCTGGCCGAGATGGAGCCCGCCGAGCGCCGGGCCGAGCGGCGCCGGCGCGACGGGCGGATCCCCCCGGGCACGCTGCTCGTCACCGGAGGGCAGCGGTCCGTGCCCGACGACCCCGCCGCGGCCCGCGACCTGCGGCGCCGGCTGGCCGAGGTGCTGGCCGCCTTCGCGGAGCTGCACGACGACCTGGTGGTGCTCACCGGGCTGCGCCCCGGGGCCGAGGTCCTCTCCGGTCGGGCCGCGGTCGACGCCGGGGTCGACTGGGTGGCGGTGCTGCCCTGGCCGGACCCCCAGGAGCACATGCGGGTCGCCGACCGCGACGACTTCCTCGCCCTCCGGGCCCAGGCCCCGGCCGAGCTGGTGCTGGAGCGCAAGGTCCCGGCGACCCGGGCCGACCGGGCCAAGGCACTGGCCCGCCGGGACGCCTGGCTGGCCGCCGTGGCCGACCTCGCCCTGGTCGCCTGGGACGGCGACGACGCCGACGGCGGTGCGTTCGCCCGGCGCCTCGAGAAGGCGGTCGGCGACGAGCTCGTCGTCCTCTGGTAGCCCCGCCCGGTCACGACGCCACGAGGTGCCTGGAGAGCGAGCGGATTGCTCCAGGGACTGGGTGGCCGCCATCGCCATGGAGCGAGCCCGACCAAGCGGGCACGGCATGGCTGTCCGAGCGGAGCGAGGACGACTCGCAGCGACGACAGCCCCATCTGCTGACGCTCCTGGCACCACGTGACGTTCGGGCGGGCGGGGCCGTTGCTCAGGGGCGTCAGGGGGACCGCTGGCCCCGTCGTTCGGGGTCGTCGCTGCGGGAGCGCACGACCTGCACGGGGTTGCTGGTGAGCACGATGAGGGCGGCGACGCAGACCATGGTGATGACCACGGCGGCGGTCACGAGGGTCGAGAGGGGCGACACCGCCAGCACGGCCCCCAGCCCCACGAAGGCGACCACGGCGTTGGTGCGTTCGTGGCTGCGGGGGGACATGGTGGGGCCTCTCTGCGGGGTGCGGAGCCCATCATCCGGCCCCGACGGCCGGCCGTCACGGGGGAAGCCCCCCCGAGTCGCTGTGGGGTGGACCCTCCCCCCACCGATGATCGGTCGTCCCGCTCGGGATGTGAGGACCGCCCACGACACCTGTGACCAGGGGCGTGGCATGCTCGGCCGGTGCCCGCGCCCGCCGCCCGCCGTCGCGTCGGGGTCGACACCGGCGGCACCTTCACCGACGTGGTGGGCGCCGACGGCACCGTCGTGAAGGTGCCCTCCACCCCCGACGACCCCGGTCGGGCCGTCCGCGCCGGGATCGACGCCCTCGCGGGGGAGGGGCCGCCCGGCACCCTGGCCCACGGCACCACCGTGGCCACCAACGCCCTGCTGGAGCGGCGCGGCGCCCGCGTGGCCCTCGTGACCACCGAGGGCTTCGCCGACGTGGTCGAGATCGGCCGTCAGGACCGGCCCTCGCTCTACGACCCCTTCGCCGACCGCCCCGCCCCACTGGTCGCCCGGTCGGATCGCCACGAGGTGGCCGGCCGCCTCGACGCGACCGGTGCCGAGCTGCGACCCGTCGATGCCGACCAGGTCGCGGCCCTCGACCTGGCCGGGGCCGAGGCCGTGGCCGTGGCCCTGCTCCACTCCGACCTCGACGCGGCCCACGAGCGCCAGGTCGTCGAGGTCCTGGAGGAGCGGGGCGTCGACGTCACCGCGTCCCACCAGGTGTCGCCCGAGATGCGTGAGTACGAGCGCACCGCCACCACGGTGGTGAACGCCTACCTGCGCCCGCCGTGTCGCACCTACCTGCGGGGCGCTGGCCGACGCGGCCGACGAGGTGCTGGTGATGGGCTCGGCCGGCGGCCTGGTCCCCCTCGCCCAGGCCGCGGAGCTGCCCGCCACGCTGCTGCTGTCGGGCCCGGCCGGAGGTGTGGCCGCCGCGGCGCGGGTGGCCGCCGCCTGTGGGTTCGCCGACGCCGTCACCTTCGACATGGGCGGCACCAGCACCGACGTGTGCCTGGTGCGCGACGGCGCCCCCGAGCCGGCCGCCGAGCGCACCGTCGCCGGCCTGCCCGTGCGGCTCCCGTCGCTCGACGTCCACACCATCGGCGCCGGCGGCGGGTCGATCGCGGCGGTCGACCCGGGCGGGGCCCTCGTCGTCGGCCCCCGAAGCGCCGGAGCCGTGCCCGGACCGGCCTGCTACGGGCTGGGGGGCACCGAGCCCACCGTCACCGACGCCGACCTGGTGGCCGGGCGCCTCGCGGCCGACACGGTGCTGCCCGGCCTCGGCCCCGTCGACGTGGGCGCGGCCCGCACCGCCCTCGACCGGGCCGGGGTCACCGCCGAAGGCGTGATCGAGGTGGTGGAGGCAGCCATGGAGCAGGCCGTCCGGGCCGTGACGGTGGCCCGGGGCATCGACCCCCGGCCAGCTGGCCCTGGTCGCGTTCGGCGGCGCCGGGCCGCTCCACGCCTGCGGTCTGGCCGACGCCCTCGGCATGTCCACGGTGCTGGTGCCGCCCCGCGCCGGCGTCCTGTCCGCGGTGGGGATCCTGGGCGCCGCCCGCCAGCACGACCTGGTGCGCACCTGGCCCGGCCGCACCGACCGCGACGGGCTCGAGGAGGCCCTCACCGCAATGGCCGCGGAGGCGGCCGCGGCCCTGGGTGGAGGAGGCGACGTCGAGGTCACGTCAGAGCTCGACTGCCGGTACCAGGGCCAGTCCCACGAGCTGCGGGTGCCGACCGTCGCCGCCTTCGCGGCCGAGCACGAGCGCCGCAACGGCTACGCCCGTCCCGACACCCCGGTCGAGGTGGTGGCCCTGCGGGCCTCGGCCCGCCGCCCCGTGCCCCTCGCCCTGGAGGACCTCCCCGTCCCGGCGCGGGCCGCCGCCGTGGGGCCCTCGGTGGTGGCCGAGGACGACTGCACCGTGTTCGTGGCGCCCGGCTGGCGGGCCGACCCGGGCCCGCTGGGCACCCTCGTGCTCACCCGGGAGGCGTCGTGAGCACGGAGCCGTCGCTCGACCCTGCGGCCCTCGCCGTGCTCATCGCCCGGCTGACGGGCGTGGCCGAGGAGATGGGGGCGGTGCTGCGGCGGGGTGCCTTCAGCCCCAACATCAAGGAGCGGGCCGACTGCTCGGCCGCCCTGTTCACCGCCGACGGGACGCTGCTGGTCCAGGCCGAGCACATCCCGGTGCACCTCGGGTCCATGCCCGCATCGGTCCGGGCTGCCATCGACGCCCTCGGGCCCGACCCCGAGCCCGGCGTCCAGGTGATCGTCAACGACCCCTTCGCGGGGGGCACCCACCTCAACGACGTCACCCTCGTCGCTCCCTGCCACGCCGGGGGTCGCCTGGTGGGCTGGGCCGCCAACCGGGCCCACCACGCCGACCTGGGCGGGGCGGCCCCGGGCTCCCTGCCCGCCGACGCGGTGGAGGTCCAGCAGGAGGGGCTGCGCATCCCGCCGGTGCGCTTCACCCCCGAGGTGCGCGAGATCCTCGTCACCTCCTCGCGGACGCCCGAGGAGCGCCGGGGCGACATCGACGCCCAGGTCGGGCGCCAACGTGGTGGGCGTGGCTCGGCTGGCCGAGCTGGCCGAGGAGCCCCTCGACGCGGTGGTGGCCTACGGCGAGCGTCGGATGCGGGCCGCCCTCGCCGCGCTCCCCGACGGCGAGTGGGAGGCCTCCGACGTCCTCGACTCCTTCGGCTCCGCTCCCGAGCAGCAGCGCCCCACCACCATCCGGGTCCGGGTCCGCATCGACGGCGACCACGTCACCTTCGACCTCACCGGCTCGGACCCGCAGCGGCGCGGCAACGTCAACGCGGTGGAGGCGGTGACCGTCAGCGCCGCGGTGTTCGCCCTGCGCTGCGCCCTCGACCCGACCGTGCCGGCCAACGGCGGGGGCCTGCGCGCCGTCGAGGTCGTCGCCCCGCCCGGATCGGTGGTCGCCGCCCTGCCCCCGGCGGCCGTCGGGGCGGGGAACGTGGAGGTGAGCCAGCGGGTGGCCGACGTGTGCCTGGCCGCCCTGGCCGGCGCCGTGCCCGACCGCCTCGGCGCCGCCTCCCAGGGGACCATGAACAACCTGCTGCTCGGTGGTGAGGGCTGGGTGTACTACGAGACGATCGGCGGAGGCCAGGGCGGCCGCCCCGGCCCGGGGGGAGGGGTGCCGGGCCAGTCCGGCATCCACACGGCCATGACCAACACGCGCACCACCCCGGTCGAGGCGCTGGAGCGAGCCTTCCCGCTGAGGGTCCTCCGCTCCCGCCTGCGTCGGGGCAGTGGGGGCGAGGGCTCGGCGCCCGGCGGCGAGGGCATCGCCCGCGACGTCGAGGTGCTGGCCGACGCCACCCTGTCGCTCATCACCGAGCGCCGCACCACGCCGCCCTGGGGCCTGTCCGGTGGCGGGCCCGGTGCGGTGGGGGAGGGCTGGCTGCTGCCCGGCGGCGACGAGGACAGGGCCGAGCGCCTCCCCGACAAGTGCACGCGCCAGCTCCGCCCTGGCGACGTGGTGAGGGTGCTCACCCCCGGCGGCGGCGGCTGGGGCGCGCCGTGACCGCCGACGGCGGGGTGTGATCTGTGCCACCCTGGCGGGCACCGGGGGGCCTGGACGGAGGATGGACATGGCGGACGCAGCGGTGACGGCGACGACGCGGGCCCGGCGCCGGCCCCGGCTGTCGGCGCCCCTGGTGGTCGGGCTGCTGCTCGTGGGTGTGCTGGCCACCACCGGCGCGCCGGCCGAGGAGGCCGCCGACCTCGACGACGCCACGACCACCTCGGTGGAGGGGCGGGCCACGCTGCCGGGGGGCACGACCCTGGCGGCCGACATCCGCCGCACGGAGTACGGCATCCCCCACGTGAAGGCCGACGACTGGGCCTCGCTCGGCTTCGGCTACGGCTACGCCTTCGCCGAGGACAACACCTGCCTGCTGGCCGAGGAGGTCGTCACCGGCGGGGCCGAGCGGTCTCGGTACTTCGGGGCCAGCGAGGACAACTTCCGCAAGGACCTGTTCCACCAGCAGCTCATCGACCAGCGGGTGGTGGAGGAGACGCTGTCCCGGTCGCCCGACCTCCCCGCCGCGGGCCCGTCGCGCCGGGTGCGCGACCTCGTCCAGGGCACGGCCGAGGGCTACAACCTCCACCTCCGCGACGTCGGCGGCGCCGCCGGCATCAGCGACCCCCGCTGCGCCGGGGCGCCGTGGGTGCGGGAGATCACCGAGGTCGACCTCTGGCGCACCTACGTCGACAGCGCCGCTGCGCGCCGGCCGGGGCGCCCTGGCCACCAACGTGGTCGAGGCCCAGCCCCCGGGCCCGGCGGCCCGGACCGCGGGCACCGGCACCCCCACGCTCGACGACCTGGAGGCCCAGCTGGCCGACACGGACGCGGCCGGCTCCAACGCCTACGGGCTCGGGTCCGAGGCCACCCAGGACGGCACCGGGATGCTGCTCGGCAACCCGCACTTCCCGTGGGACGGGCGCGACCGGTTCTACGAGATGCAGCTCACCATCCCTGGTGAGTACGACATGATCGGCGCCGCCCTCTCGGGCCAGCCCGTGGTGGAGATCGGCCACAACGAGACCATGGGGTGGAGCCACACCGTCTCCACCGCCCGCCGCTTCAGCTTCTTCGAGCTCCAGCTGGTGCCCGGCCACCCGACCCAGTACGTGGTCGACGGCAAGGTGAAGCAGATGACCTCCCAGCAGGTCGCGGTGCAGGTCGACGACGGCCACGGCGGCACGACCACCCGCACCCGCACCCTGTGGTCGTCGGAGTACGGCCCCATCGTCGAGATCTCGCCCCTCGAGTGGAGCGACACCACCGCCTTCGCCCTCCAGGACGTCAACGAGGACGCAGGGCGCACCTTCGACGGCTACATCGAGATGGGCCGGTCCGGCTCGGTCGCCGAGCTGGAGCAGACCCTCGACACGTGGCAGCACCTGCCCTGGATCAACACCATCGCGGCCGACTCCACCGGCACCGCGTTCTACGGCGACCACTCGGTGGTGCCCAACATCGACCAGGCCAAGCTGGACAGCTGCCTCACGCCCATCGGCGGCATCGCCCTCGAGCTCCAGGGCGTGTTCATCCTCGACGGGGCCCGCTCGCAGTGCCGCTGGGGCACCGATGCCGATGCCCGCGTGCCGGGCATCCTCGGGCCCGACGCCCTGCCGACGATCACCCGCACCGACTACGTCACCAACTCCAACGACAGCTACTGGCTGGCCAACCCGGAGCAGCCGCTGGAGGGCTACGACCGCATCATCGGCGTGGAGGGCACCGAGCGCAGCCTCCGCACCCGCCTCGGGCTCGTGCAGCTCCAGGAGCGCCTGGCCGGCACCGACGGCCTCCCCGGCGCCGGGTTCAACCTCGACCTGCTCCAGGACGTGATGTTCTCCAACCGGGTCTTCGGCGCCGAGCTGGTGCGCGACGACCTGGTCGACCTGTGCCGGGCCAACCCCACCGTCACCGTCGACGGCTCGCCGGTCGACATCAGCGAGGCGTGCGACGTGCTCGCGGCCTGGGACATGCGCGTCGACCTCGACAGCCGGGGCGCCCACCTGTTCCGGCAGTTCGCGGTGGCCGGCGGCATCCGCTTCTCGGTGCCCTTCGACCGGGCCGACCCCGTGGCCACGCCGAACACCCTCGCCACCTCGGACCCCGCCGTGCTCACCGCGCTGGGCCGGGCCGTGGAGGTGCTGCGCGACGCCGGCATCGCCCTCGACGCCCGGCTGGGCGACATCCAGAGCGAGCCACGCGGCGACGAGGCCATCCCCATCCCCGGTGGCACCGGCACGGCCGGGGCGTTCAACGTCATCAGTGCCCGCTTCGACGGGGCCGACGGCTACGACGACGTGACCGCCGGTGCCAGCTTCGTGCTGGCCGCCGAGTTCGGGCCCAGCGGGCCCCGGAGCCGGGCCGTGCTGGCCTACTCCAACTCCACCGACCCGACCTCGCCGCACTTCGGCGACCAGACCCGCCTCTTCTCCGAGGAGGGGATGGTCGACCTCGACTACCACGAGACCGACATCCTGGCCGACCCCGAGCTCACCGTGACCTCCATCGAGTCCGAGGTGGCGCCGAGCCCCGAGGAGCGCTTCGTGGAGCGGGCCTACCAGGACTTCCTGGGCCGGGCGCCGACCCTCGACGAGCGGACGACGGCGGCCACGGCCCTGCAGGACGGGGCCGAGGGGCGCAGGGGCATCATCGCCGCCCTGGCCTCGTCGCCGGAGTGGGTGGGCCACATCGTCGACGGCCTCTACCAGTCGACCCTGGGCCGCCCGGGCGACCCGAGCGGGATCGAGTACTGGTCGGCCCGGATCCGCAGCGGCGTGCCGGTCGCCAAGGTCGCAGCCGGCTTCTACGCGTCGCGCGAGTACCGGGGCCGCTTCCCCGACACCGGGGCGTGGATCGACGACCTCTACGCCGAGCTGCTGGGACGGCCGTCGGACCCCGGTGGTCGGGCCTACTGGGTCGGCCTGGCGGCCACCGAGGGCCCGACGGTGGTCGCCCTGCGCTTCTACCAGTCACGGGAGTCGGCCCGGGCCCGCGTCGACGGCCTCTACCAGGAGCTGCTCGGTCGCCCCGCCGACGCCGGTGGCCTGGCCTTCTGGGCGCCGCGGGTGGTGGCGTCGGGCGACATCCGCCTGGCCATCGACCTGGCCGCCAGCGGCGAGTACTTCGCCAAGGCCCAGCCCGCCTGAGCGAGACTGTCGGCGTGCACGCGCTGATCTACTCCTCGAGGGCGGTCGGGGGCTCCGACCGCGACGACCTCCGCGACATCCTGGCCACCAGCCGCGCCCGCAACGCGGAGGAGGGCGTGACCGGGTGCCTCCTCTACTCGGGCACCGCCTTCCTCCAGGTCCTCGAGGGCGAGGAGGACGCGGTGCGGGCCACCTTCGCCCGCATCCGCCACGATCCCCGCCACACCCACGTGCGGGTGCTGGTCGACGAGGCCACCGACGGCCGGGCCCACGGCGACTGGTCGATGGGCTTCGCCCACCTCGGCGACGGGGAGGGCCCGGCCGACGCCGACCTGGCCGCGGCACTGGAGGAGGGCGAGGCCGCCCGCGCCCTGCTGCACCGCTGCGGGGCCCGGGTCGAGGCCGACGGGCCCCGCTGACCCGACGACGGGCGGGCCGTTCGCACGCTTGACCGATCAGTCAATAGAGTCCCGAGCATGGAACTCAACGGGATCAGCGCAATCGTGACCGGAGGCGCCTCGGGCCTCGGTGAGGCCACCGCCCGGCTCCTCGCCGAGCGCGGGGCCAAGGTGGTCGTGGCCGACATGAACGCCGAGAAGGGCGAGGCGGTGGCCTCCGACATCGGCGGCGTGTTCGCCAGCACCGACGTGGCCGACACCGACCAGGGCATCGCCACGGTCGAGGCGGCCAAGGAGATGGGTCCCCTCCGGGCCCTGGTGAACGCAGCCGGCATCGGCTGGGCCACCCGCACCATCGGCAAGGACGGCGAGTACAGCTCGGCCCACGACCTCGACATCTTCAAGAAGGTCCTGGAGGTGAACCTGATCGGCTCGTTCAACATGATCCGCCTGGCCGCCACCGCCATGAGCACCCTCGACCCGGCCGACGAGCACGGCGAGCGCGGGGCCATCGTCAACGTGGCGTCGGTCGCCGCCTTCGACGGCCAGATCGGCCAGGCCTCCTACTCCGCCTCGAAGGGCGGCGTGGTCGGCATGACCCTGCCCATCGCCCGCGACCTCTCGGCCGTCGGCATCCGCGTCAACTGCATCGCGCCGGGCCTGATCGACACCCCGATCTACGGCTCGGGCGAGGCGTCGGAGCAGTTCAAGGACCGCCTCAAGGCGGGTGTGCTGTTCCCGAAGCGCCTCGGCACCTCCGAGGAGTTCGCCACCCTCGCCCTCGAGCTGCTCACCAACAGCTACCTCAACGCCGAGACCGTCCGCATCGACGGTGGCATCCGCATGCAGCCCAAGTGAGCCCCGGGGGCTCGGTCCCCCTCGGTCCCGCGACCTGATCCGCAGCCCCCGGTCCCACCGGGGGCTGCGGCGCGCCCGGGTCCGGTGGCGCTGGTCAGGCGGGGCGGTCGAGGAGGTCGCGGAGGGCCGGCTCCAGGGCCTCGTGGCGGAAGGAGAAGCCCTCGTCCTGGAGCACCGCCGGCAGCACCCGGGCGCTCGAGAACAGCAGGTTCTCGACCAGCGGACCGACGCCCAGCGGCAGGCGGGTGGTGAGCCGGGGGATGGGCAGGACGGTCGGCCGGTGGAGCACGTCGCCGAGGGTACGGGCGAAGACCTTGTTGGTGACCGGCGCCGGAGCGGTGAGGTCGACCGGGCCGCGCACGTCGGCCTCGAGCAGGAAGCGGATGGCGGCCACCTCGTCGTCGAGGGAGATCCACGGCATCCACTGGTGCCCGGCCCCGGCGGGGCCGCCCAGGCCCAGCTTGAAGGGGAGGAGCTGCTTGCCCAGGGCCCCGCCGTCGGGGCTGAGCACGATGCCGGTGCGCACGTGGGCCACCCGGATCCCGGCCGAGTCGGCCAGGCCGGTGGCCGCCTCCCAGGCCAGGCACACCTCGGGCAGGAACCCTTCGCCCGGCGGGCTCTCCTCGGTGAGGACCTCGTCGCCGCGGTCGCCGTAGAACCCGATGGCCGAGCCCGAGACGAGCACCGGTGGGGGCGCGGTCAGCGAGGCCAGCGCCTCGGAGAGCAGCGCCGTGCCCCGGGTGCGGCTGTGGAGCACGGCCGCCTTGTGCTCCTCGGTCCAGCGACCGGACGCGATCCCGGCGCCGGCCAGGTGCACCACCCCGTCGAGGCCCTCCAGCCCGGCTGCATCGATGTCGCCCCCCTCGATGTCCCACCGGACCTCGTCGGCCCCGGCCCGGCCCCGCACGACCCGCACCACCTGGTGGCCGTCGCCCTCCAGCGAGCGCACCAGCGCCCCGCCGATCAAGCCGTGGGACCCGGTCACCGCGATGCGCATGCCTCCGTCTACCTGCCGGCGACCGGGCTCACAACCCACGGGACCTCGTTGCCCCGGGCGGGGATCGGGGTACGGTCCGCCCACCAGGCCCCGCAGACCCCCACGGAGGATCGGCCATGCTGAAGGAGTTCAAGGACTTCCTGATGAAGGGCAACCTGCTCGAGATCGCGGTGGGGTTGATCCTGGCCCTCGCGTTCAAGACGGTGGTCGACAGCCTCGTCGCCGACGTCCTCACGCCGGTCATCGCCGCCATCTTCGGCCAGCCCGACTTCAGCAGCCTCGTCCTCGACATCGGCGACGGCCAGGTCCGCTACGGCGCGTTCCTCAACACCGTCGTCTCGTTCGTCATCATCGGCTTCGTGCTCTTCCTGGTCGTCAAGGCCTACAACCGCATGGTGGCCATGGCCAGCCGCAAGGGCGAGACCGAGGAGACCGAGGAGGACTCGGCCGAGGTCGTCCTGCTCCGCGAGATCCGCGACCAGCTGGCCGCCCGGCGCTGAGACCCGGTCCGGCCCGCGTCTCCCGCGCCGCGGCGCGGCCAGGGGCCTAGGCCGGGCTGTCGGCGGGGCGGGGCCCGAGGACGGCGACGTCGGCCGGCGGGTCGGCCGGTGCCGGTGACCCACCACCGAGGTGCGGCCGCTCGTCGGCCAGGAGGTCTCGCAGCTGGGCCACCACCGGGTCCACGCCCGAGGTCGCCACCGTGGCCAGCAGGTCCGGGTCGAGGGGCGCCACCGGGACCTCGGTGATGAGGGGGTGGCGCGTGCGGGCCCCGGCCTCGTGGCCCGCCACCAGGACCTCGTGCAGCTTCTCACCGGGGCGGAGTCCCGTGTAGGTGATCTCGATGGGCCGGTCGGCGGCGGCCGCCAGCCGGCGGGCCACGTCGTCGATCCTGACCGGTGACCCCATGTCGAGCACGAGGGCGTGGCCGTCGAGGTCGAGGGCCCCGGCCTGGATGACCAGGGTCACCGCCTCCTCGATGGTCATGAAGAAGCGCGTCACCTCGGGGTGGGTGACGGTGAGGGGACCACCCGAGGCCACCTGCGAGCGGAAGGTGGTGAGGACCGAGCCCCGGCTGCCGAGCACGTTGCCGAAGCGGACGCTGAGGAAGGTGCCGTCCACCCGCTCGGCCCAGTGGGCGGTGACCCGCTCGGCCACCCGCTTGGACAGGCCGAGCACGCTCGTGGGGTCGGCGGCCTTGTCGGTCGACACGTTCACGAACCGGCCGACGTCGTGGTCGGCCGCGGCCCGCAGCACGTTGTCGGTGCCCGTGCAGTTGGACTTGACGGCCTCGCCGGGGTGCATCTCGAGGAGGGGGAGGTGCTTGAGGGCGGCGGCGTGGAAGACCACCTCGGGCCGGTGCTCGGCGAACACCTCGTCGAGGCGCTCGACGTCGCGGATGTCGCAGACGACGATGTCGCGGGAGTCCAGGGTGGCCCGGCCGGTGATCGCCAGCTCGGTGCCGTGCAGGGCCGACTCGTCTCGGTCGACCATCACCAGGTGCGCCGGGGCGAAGCGGTGGACCTGGCGGCACAGCTCCCGGCCGATCGAGCCGCCGGCTCCGGTGACCAGGACGGTGCGGCCGGTGAGGTAGTCGGCGATGGCGTCGATGTCGATGTCGACCGGGCCCCGTCCGAGCAGGTCCTCCTCGGTGACGGGGCGGATGTCGGCGATCCCCACGTCGCCCCCGAAGATCTCCGTCACCGAGGGCAGGGTCAGCACCGTGAGGGCTGCGTCCTCGGCGTGGGTGGTGAGGTCCCGGATGACGGCGCTGTCGACGCTGGGCATGGCCAGCAGCACCGTCTCGACGCCGTGGGCGCGGGCACAGGCGCCCAGGTCGCGGGTGCTGCCCTCGACCGGCACGCCGTGCACGCGCAGCCGGCTCTTGGCCGGGTCGTCGTCGAGGAGGGCGACGGGCCGGTAGGGGCAGTCACGGGTGCGCAGGAGCTGGGCCACGATCTGGGCCCCGGCCTCGCCGGCCCCGATGACGAGCAGCGGCGCCGCACCGTGGGAGCTGGCGCGGATGCGGCGCTCCTGGTCGGCCCGCCAGATCCACCGGACGAGGCACGCGCCGAGGATGGTGAGCGGGGCGTAGGCGACGGCGACGGTGACCGGGATGGACCGCTGCAGGATCGTCACGTCGGCCACCAGCACGATGAACATGGCCGCCGTGGTGGTGCGGGCGATGACGAGGGTCTCCTCGAACGACGCAGGCCGGTAGCGGCCGCGGTGCAGCCCGGTGATCCACCCGAGGATGAGCTGGGCCGCCACCGCGACCACCAGCGCCGCCACCGCGCTCGGCCTCGCGGGCGGGCGGGATGTGGCCGTCGTAGCGCACCGCCAGGGCGACCTGGATCGCCACCGCCACGCACGCGGCGTCGGCGATGATGACGGCCGCGATGCGGAGCCGTCTCCTGCGCGCGGTCCACCTTCGTCGCTCGTCCATGTGATCTGCCCCCCTGGCTGTGGTCGGTACCTGTCGGCCCGCGAGGGCGCGACGTGCCTGACCGGAGGCTGAGGCTAGCGTCACGCCACCAGCCGTGCAGGGAGCGCCCAGCGGGGGGAGCTGATCCGACATGCCGACCGAGGAGGCCCGAGCGGCCCTGCCCGACGAGGCGCCCGGCGCGCCCACCCCCCCGCGCACCGGTCGGTCGCGGCGGTCCCGGCTCAGCCGCGACCAGCGCCGGAACGTCGTGCTGGTGGTCGTGGCCCTGTCGGCGGCGGGCGCGGTGGCCGCGGGTGCCCACCCCACCGACGTCGAGGCGGTCGACGTGGTCCTGGTGGGCGGGATCGGGGCCCTGGTCCCGTGGTGCACCGCCCATGCCCGGCGCTGGACCTGGTCGTGGGTCGCGGGCATCGCCGGGGTGGCCGCCATCGACGTCCCGCTCGCCTTCGCGCTGGCGGTGGCCGCGCTGGCCGTGGCCCTGGCGGCCAACCGGTCCCGGCGGCGCCACCGCATCCCCGGTGCCGTCGTCGGGCGCCCTGGCCGTGCAGGCCCTCCTCCGCCTGGGCGACGTGGGCCCGCTCGGGCCTGTCGCTGCTCGTCGGGGTCGTCGCCGTGCTCCCTGTCCTCCTCTCCGGACGCCGCCACATGGGCCGCCGCCACCGGCGCCGGCTCGACCGGGTCGCGCTCGTGGCCGCGGTGGTGGCGGCGGTGGGCGTCGTCTCGGCCGGCGTCGCGGTGCTCGTCCTCCAGCGCGGGACTGACCTGCGCCGTCGACCGGTCCCAGGCTGCCGTCGACCGCGTGGGCGAGGGCGAGCCGAGGCCACGCTGGTCGACCTGGACGAGGCGAGCGACGAGTTCGGGTCGGCGGCGTCGCTGCTCGGGTCGCCGTTGATGTGGCCGGCCCGCTCGGTCCCCGTGGTGGGCCAGCACGTCGGTGCCCTCCACGACCTGGCCGTCGACCGGCGAGCAGCTCACCGACACGGCCTCGTTCACCCTCCAGGACGTCGACTACGACCGCCTCCGCTACGAGTCGGGCCGCATCAACCTCGACGAGGTCGAAGCCGTCGGCCCGGCGCTCGGCCATCCGAGGTGCGCTGGCGGAGGCCGAGGACCGGACGGCGGGCGATCGACTCCCCCTGGTTGGCCGGCCCCCTGGTGGACGAGGTCGACGACCTCCGCGGCGAGCTGGCGGCGACCCGCCGGCAGGCCGACACCGCCGACGTGGCCCTCGAGCTGGCCCCGGAGATGCTCGGCGCGGACGGGCCCCGGCGCTACCTGGTCGTGTTCCCGAGCGAGTCCGAGAGCCGGGGCGGCGGGGGCTTCGTGGGCAACTTCGTGGTCCTCGACGCGGTCGACGGCGAGGTCCGCCTGACCGAGTCGGCTCGGATCGGCGCCATGATCGACGCCCGCCAGCCGGGCGAGCGCACCCTCGAGGGACTCGACGAGTACCTGGCGCAGTACGGCCGTTACGAACCGGCCGACTTCAACCAGGACATCCTCTTCTCGCCCCACTTCCCCTGGGACGGCGATGCCTTCGCCCAGGTCGCGGAGCAGTCGGGCCGCGGCACGTCGACGCCGTCATCAGCATGCAGCCCGCGGGGCTGGCCGCCCTCCTCGCCCTCACCGGGCCGGTGCCGGTCCCGGGCCGGGCCGAGCCGCTGCGCCCGGACGAGGCCGAGGGCTACCTGCAGATCGGGCAGTACCTCGAGAACGACGACGACGACGTGCGCTCCGAAGCCCTGGAGGCCATCACCCGCGCCGTGTTCGACCGCCTCACCACCGGCACGCTGCCGTCGCCCCGCACCCTGGGCGAGCAGCTCGGGCCGCTGGTGCCCACCAAGGGGTTCCAGATGTGGCGCCCGGCCCGGGCGAGGAGGACCTGCTGCCGCGGCTGCGGGTCACCGGCGAGCTCCCGGAGGCCGGGGCCACCGACCTGGTGCACGTGAGCGGCATCAACGGCGGCCTGAACAAGATCGACGTGTTCCTGCACCGCGAGGTGGAGGTCAGCCCCGCGCTCGACCCCGAGACCGGCGAGATCACCTCGACGGTGCGGGTGACGCTCCGCAACGACGCGCCGGCCGCGGGCCTGCCCCGCTACGTGATCGGGAACGCCCAGGGTGACCCCGACGGCACGAACCGCCACCTGCTCACCGTGTTCTCGCCCCTCGAGCTGGCCGGCGCCACCGTGACGGCGACCGTCGGTCGGGGTGACCGTCGGATCCGAGCGGGGCTACAACATCTACAGCCACTACCTGGACGTGCCGCCCGGGGGGCACCGCACCTTCGAGCTCCAGCTGCGGGGCACGATCCCTGGCATGGACGGGTACCGCCTGGTCGTGCCGGCCCAGCCGATGGTCAACCCCGACCAGCTGGTCGTCACGGGGCCGCTGGTCGGCGAGCGCGGGTCGAGGAGCTCGACCGGACCCGCAGCGTCGACGCCGGCGCCCACCCGGGCTGACCGGCCCGGCCGACCCTGGGCCGTCCGGCGACGGTCGCTGGCCGGGGCATGTTCCCCGGACCAGCCGTGCTGGGCTACCCTCTCGGCCGACCGTCGGAACCGGCTGATGTGGGGAGTGTCGAGATGCGCAAGGTGATCGGGGCAGCCGCGGCTGTCGTCCTGGCGGTCCTCGCCAGCCTCACGGTGAGCCAGGTGGCCGGGGCCCAGTACGTCCCGGAGAGCTGCACGGTCACGGTCACCCCGACGTCGGTCACCGCCGGCAGCACCGTCACCCTGGCCGGGGAGACCTCCAGCTCGGTGGGCGCCACCGCCGACCAGCCCGTCTCCTTCTCGATCGACGGCACCGAGATCGCCGCCACCACGACCGGTGCCGACGGCACCTTCTCGGTCGACGCCACCATCCCGTCGAGCCTCGGCGACGGCACCTACACCATCGTCGCCAGCTGCGGCGGCGCCGGTGGCGAGGTCCTCGGCAGCACCGACATCACCGTGGTCTCCGGCGGCGGCGGAGGCGACGGTGGCGGCACCGGTGGGACCGGTGGGACCGGCGCCGGCCAGGGCGGCACGGGCACCGACAGCGGCACCACCGGTGGCGGCACCCTCGCCCGCACCGGCACCGACCTCGGCCTCCCGGTGCAGCTCGGCGTCGCCCTGCTCGCCCTCGGCGGCGTGGTCCTGGCGCTGGCCGGCTCCCGTCGGCGCTCCGCCTCCGCCTGACCCCCCGCACCTGACCCCCCGCACCGGGGGCGCCTCGCCGTCCGACGCGCCCGCCTCGGCCTCGCCGGGCCGATCCGACGTCCAGGCGCCTAGGTTGCCCCGTCCATGAGCACCCGTCGCCTCATCGCCGCCGCCCTGCTCTGCGGCCTGGCCATCCTCGTGGCCTTCGCCCTCCAGGTCGTCCTGGCCCGAGGCTGAGCCCCGCCGCTCCCGGCCCCGGTCCCGGGGTGCCGGGCGGTGCCCCGCGCCGGGCACGACCACCGGCCGCCCTCGCTAGAGTCGCAGGGCACCCCGAGGAGGTGGTCCCCACGGCCGACACGCACGATCTCGTCATCATCGGAGGAGGCCCGGGCGGCTACGCAGCCGCCCTCTACGGCGCCGCCGCCGGGCTCGACGTGGGGATCATCGAGAACCGCCGCATCGGCGGCACCTGCCTGAACCGGGGCTGCATCCCGGCCAAGGAGCTCCTCCAGACCGCCGAGGTGGCCCGCACCGTCGCCGACTCCGGCACCTTCGGCATCAAGGCCGGGGGCGACGTCACGCTCGACTTCTCGGCCTCCACGGATCGCATGTGGGGCGTCGTCGACCAGCTGGTCAAGGGCCTCGGCAGCCTGCTCAAGAGCCGCAAGGTCACCGTGTACGACGGCACCGGCACCCTGGGGTCCGACCGCCAGGTGACCATCACCGGCGCCGACGGGGAGACCACGGTGGTCCAGGGCGACAACGTGCTGCTGGCCAGCGGCTCGGTGCCCCGCACCCTCCCGGGCTTCGACGTGAGCGACCGGGTCCTCACCTCCGACGAGGTGTTCCAGCTCGACCACGTTCCCGACCGGGTGGTGGTCGTGGGCGGTGGCGCCATCGGCTGCGAGTTCGCGTCCATGCTGAACGACCTGGGCGCCGACGTCACCGTCCTCGAGGCCCTGCCCGCCATCCTCCCCGGCGTCGACGCCGACGTGGTGAAGCTGGTGCACCGGGCCCTCGAGAAGCGGGGCCTCACCATCCGCACCGGGGTCAAGGTCGAGGGCCAGGACACCGGCGACGACGCCATCACCGTGCGCCTGGAGGGCGGCGAGTCGGTGGAGGCCGACCGGGTCGTGGTCTCGGTGGGTCGGCGCCCGCTGTCGGACTCGCTGGGCCTCGACGGCAGCGGCGTGGGCGTCGACGACCGGGGCTTCGTCGAGGTCGACGAGTGGTGCCGCACCGGGGTCGACGGCGTGTTCGCCACCGGCGACCTGATCGCCACGCCCGGCCTGGCCCACGTGGCCTACGCCGAGTCCATCTGCGTGATCAAGCAGATCATCGGCGAGGAGGCGGTGCCGGTCGACTACGGCCGGGTGCCGTGGTGCGTCTACTGCCACCCGGAGGTCGCCTTCGTCGGCCTCACCGAGGAGGCGGCCAAGGCCGCGGGCCACGACGTGGTCACCTCCAAGCACCGCTGGCCGGGCAACGGCCGGGCCATGATCCTGGGCGAGACCGAGGGCATGGTGAAGGTCATCGCCGAGAAGCAGGACGACGGCACCGGCGGCCAGATCCTCGGGGTCCACATGGCCGGACCGTGGGTCACCGAGCAGCTGGGCCAGGGCTACCTGGCGGTGAACTGGGAGGCGACCGTCGACGAGGTCGCCGCCTTCATCCAGCCCCACCCCTCGCTGTCGGAGAACTTCGGCGAGACGGTCCTCTCCCTCACCGGCCGTGGCCTCCACGGCTGACCACCCCACCTGATCGCCCCCCACCCCCCCCAGGAGCGCGCCCCCATGGCCGAGATCCAGATGCCCCAGCTGGGCGAGACCGTCACCGAGGGCACCATCACGAAGTGGCTGAAGTCCGTCGGTGACGAGATCGCCGAGGACGAGGCCATCGTGGAGGTGTCGACCGACAAGGTCGACTCGGAGATCCCCTCGCCCGTGAGCGGCACCATCACCGAGATCAAGGTCGAGGAGGGCGACACCGTCGACGTGGGCGCCGTCCTGGCCGTCGTCGGCGACGGCGCCGCCCCGGCGGCCGACGACGGCGGGGGCGAGGAGCAGGCGGCGGCCGACGAGGCCGAGCCCGACGCCGAGGAGGAGCAGCAGGCCGAGGCCACCGAGCCGGAGCCCGAGCCGGAGCCCGAGCCGGAGCCCGAGCCCGAGACCGCCCCCGAACCGGAGCCGGCCGCCCCTGCGGCCAGCACCGCCCCGGCGGCCGACGAGGCCCCGTCCGGTGGCGGCGACACCGGCGGCATGGTGCTCTCACCGGTCGTCCGTCGCCTCATCGCCGAGCACGACGTCGACGTCTCCTCGCTCACCGGCACCGGGGCCGGGGGGCGCATCACCCGCAACGACGTGCTCGCCGCGGTCGAGGGGGGCCAGGCGACGCCGGCCGCGCCGACCGCCCCGGCGGCTGCGCCTTCCCGCCGCCGCCCCGGCGGCTGCGCCTCGCGCCCCCGCCCCCCAGCGGGTGACCCCGGCCACCCCGGGCGAGGCGGCCACGTCGGTCCCGTTCAACAACATCCGCCGCCGCACCGGTGAGCACATGGTGCGCTCCCAGGCCACCTCCCCCCACGCCTTCACCGCCATGGAGGTCGACCTCGAGGGCGTCGAGCGGGTCCGCCGGGCCCACAAGGAGCGCTTCAAGGCCGAGTCCGGGGCCAGCCTCACCTACCTGCCGTTCATCTCCCGGGCCCTCGTCGACGCCGTCGACGAGTTCCCGCACATGAACGCGAGCGTCGGCGACGGCGAGCTCATCGTCCACCACGACGTCAACCTCGGCTTCGCGGTCGACCTCGGCTACGAGGGCCTCATCGTGCCGGTGGTCCACGGGGCCCAGGACCTGCGCCTGCCCGCCATCGCCCGCGCCGTGGCCGACCTGGCCGAGAAGGCCCGCACCCGCAAGCTCTCGGCCGACGACATCAGCGGCGGCACCGCCACCATCACCAACGCAGGCGCCTCCGGCACCCTGCTGCAGCTGCCCATCATCAACCAGCCCCAGGTGATGATCCTCTCCACCGAGGGCGTCACCCGTCGGCCCGTGGTGGTCACCGACGCCGCCGGCGACGAGGCCATCGCCATCCGCTCGGTGGGGAACCTCACCCTCGGGTGGGACCACCGGGCCTTCGACGGCGCCTACGCCGCCGCGTTCCTGCGCCGGATGGTCGACATCCTCGAGCAGCGGGACTGGGAGGCCGAGCTGTAGTGGCCCCGGCCCCGCCGCTGCACGTCCGCTGGCTGGGCCGCGTCCGCTACCGCGACGCCCTCGCCCTCCAGCAGGGCCTCCATCGCACCCCGGGCCACGACCACCTCCTGCTCCTCGAGCACCCGAAGGTCTTCACCCTCGGCGTGCGGGCCGACCTCGCCCACGTGCTGGTGCCCCCCGCCGAGGTCGGCGCCGAGCTGGAGCGGGCCAACCGGGGCGGCGACGTCACCTACCACGGGCCGGGCCAGCTGGTCGGCTACCCGATCCTCACCGTCCCGGGCGCGGCCGGCGGCTCCAAGCCCGACACCCCCGCCTTCGTGCACGGCGTCGAGCAGCTGGTCATCGATGCCCTCGCGGAGATGGGGGTCGCCGCCGGACGCCTCGACGCCTACCCAGGCGTCTGGGTCGACGTCGACGGTCCCGACCCCAGGAAGATCTGCGCCATCGGCGTGCGCCTGACCCGGGGCCGGTCGATGCACGGCTTCGCCCTCAACGTCGACCCCGACATGGACATGTTCCGGGCCATCGTCCCCTGCGGCATCGCGGATCGCCCCGTCACCTCGCTGCGGGCCGAGGGGGTCGACGCCACCATGGCCGAGGTGGTCGACGTGGTGGCCCGCCTCGCGGGTGAGCGCTGGGGCGCAGGGGGGGTCGACCGGGCCGACGTGGTGTGGCGGACCTCCGCCGCCGACATCGGAGCCGTGCCGCCCGGCGAGGCGACCAAGAGGGTACGGGCCCTCTCCGAGGCGAAGCCGAGGAGCGGACCGACGGCGACGCCGACTGATGTCAGACCGGACCCACCTCCGTCGAGCCGGGGCGCGGGCCCCGGCGAGGACGCCCAGCGGGTGCCCGAGGGGCTCCGGGGTGCGGCCCGGGAGGGGACATCGGCCCGCCGGCTGGGTCGCCTGGCCGACGCCGGCGTCGACCAGGCCGTCGCCATCTCGGCCCGCAAGCCGGACTGGATGAAGGCCCGCGTCCGCATCACCGACGACTACCGGCGCCTCAAGCACACCCTCCGCGACCTCGACCTGGTCACCGTGTGCGAGGAGGCGGGCTGCCCCAACATCTTCGAGTGCTGGGCCGACGGCACCGCCACCTTCATGATCAACGGCGAGCGCTGCACCCGGGCCTGCGGGTTCTGCCTGGTCGACACGCGCCACCCCCAGCCCCTCGACGTCGGCGAGCCCGAGAGGGTCGCCGACGCGGTCGCGCGCATGGACCTGGCCCACGCGGTCGTCACCGCCGTCGCCCGCGACGACCTCGACGACGGTGGGGCCGAGGCCTTCGCGACCACGGTCCGGGCCATCCGTGCCCGCCGCCCGGGCACGGCGGTCGAGGTGCTGATCCCGGACTGCAAGGGTGACCCCGACGCGCTCGCCACCATCTTCGAGGCCCGGCCCGACGTGCTCAACCACAACCTGGAGACCGTGGCCCGGCTCCAGCGAGCGGTGCGCCCGTCGGCCTCCTACGCCCGCAGCCTCTCGGTCCTGGCCCGGGCCGGTGAGGCGGGCCTCACCACCAAGTCCAGCCTCATCGTCGGCCTGGGCGAGACCGTCGACGAGCTGCACCAGACCCTGGCCGACCTGGCCTCGGTCGGCACCGACATCGTCACCGTCGGCCAGTACCTGCGACCGACCACCCACCACCTGCCGGTCGCCCGGTGGTGGAGCCCTGACGAGCTGGCCGCGGCGGCGGAGGTGGGCGAGGCCATGGGGCTCGGCCACGTCGAGGCCAGCCCGCTCACCCGGTCGAGCTACCACGCCCGCCAGGCCGCCGAGGCCGTGGCGCCGGCCCCCGTCGCCGTCGGCGACCACGCCTGACGGGACGAGCCGGCCGCGGTGGGTGACGCACCGCCGGTCGGTCGCCGGGTGGTCGCCCGGGCCCCGGTCCGGGTGGCCGACGTCGGGGGCTGGACCGACACCTGGTTCTCGGGCACGGGTGCGGTGTGCTCGCTCGCGGCGGGCCCCGGCGCCGAGGCCGAGGTGTGGGTCCGCCCGGGCGGGCCCGACCCGGTGCGGATGTGGGCGCCCGACCTGGGGACGTCGTGGTCGCTCGCCCCCGACCCGACGGAGGGGTGGGCCTCGCCCCGCCCCGGCACCCAGCCCCTCCTCGACCACGCCGTCGGTCTGGTGCTCGGCGACCGGCCCGGGGTGGTCGGGGCCCGCGGGGTCACCCTCGACGTGGCGATCCGGGCGGCCGTGCCGCCCGGATCCGCGGTGGGGACCTCGGCCGCGGTGCTGGTGGCCCTGGTGGCCGCCCTGGGCGCGGCGGTGGACCGGCCCCGCACCGCCGACGACGCGGCGCACGACGCCTACCTGGTCGAGACGGAGCGGGCCGGACGCGAGAGCGGCGTCCAGGACCAGGTGGCCGCCGCGCACGGCGGCGTGTCGTGGATCGAGGTCGCCCACCCGAGCTGGCGGCGCCGCGAGGTGGCCGTGCCGGCGGCCGCGCGCGCGGTCCTGCGGGAGGGACTGCTCACGGTCCACCTGGGGGGCGGCCACGACAGCTCGGTCCTGCACCGGGTGGTCATCGAGCGGGCCGAGGCCGGGGACCCCACCACCCGTGCCGTGCTGGCCGAGCTCCGGGGCCTGGCCGCCCTGGCCCGCGACCACCTCGCGGCCGGGGACCTGGTGGGGTGGGGCGCGACCCTGGCCGCCGCGACCCAGGAGCAGGCCCGGCTCCACCCCGCCCTGGTCGGTGACGACGCCCGGGCGGTGGCGGACCTGGCCGCGTCGCACGGCGCCGTCGGGGCCAAGGTCAACGGGGCCGGTGGGGCGGGCGGCACCGTCACCGCGCTGGTGCCCGACGCGGCGCGACGGCGGGCCCTGGCCGATGCGGTGGTGTCCGCAGGGAGGGGGTGGGAGGTGCTCGACCTGGTGCCGGCGGGGGGCCTGGAGGTCCTGGTCGAGGACCCCTGACGTCTCCCACCGGGTTCGGGGTGCCGGGCGCGGAGGCGGGGCGGGTCGGTGCGGGTCCTACCCTGGCCCGGTGCACGGAGAGCGGATGGAACGGGTCCGGCGGGCGATGGCCGACCGGGAGGTCGACCTCCTGCTGCTGTCGGTCGGCCCCGACCTGCCCTGGCTGGTCGGCTACGAGGCCATGCCCCTCGAGCGCCTCACCATGCTGGTCGTGCCCCGCGAGGGCCAGGCCACGCTCGTGGTGCCCAGGCTGGAGGCACCGCGGGTGGTGGAGCGCCCGGACGTCTTCGCCCTCCGGCCCTGGGAGGAGTCCGAGGACCCCGTCGCCCTGGTCGCCGGCCTGGCCGGCGCCCCCGGGCGGGTCGCCGTCGGCGATCGCACCTGGGCCGGGTTCCTCGTCGACCTGCAGGCCGCCGTGGTCGGCCCCCGCTGGTGCCGCGCCTCGGAGGTCACCGGACCGCTCCGCGCCCGCAAGGACCCCCACGAGGTGGCCGCGCTGCGGGCTGCCGCGGAGGCGGCCGACCGGGTCGCGGCCCAGCTGCAGGGCGGCGAGGTCCCCCTCATCGGCCGGACCGAGGCCGAGGTGTCGGCCGACATCGGCCGACGGCTGCTCGACGAGGGCCACCAGCGGGTGAACTTCGCCATCGTGGCGGCCGGGCCCCATGCCGCCAGTCCGCACCACGAGCCGGGCCCGTCCACCATCGAGCCCGGCCAGGTCGTGCTGTGCGACTTCGGCGGCACCTGGCCGACGGGGTCCGGGGCGGGCTACTGCTCCGACATCACCCGCTGCGTGTCCCTCGGACCGCCGGGTCCCGACGTGGCCGAGGCCTACGCCGCCCTCGAGGCGGCCCAGGCCGCCTCGACCGCGGCGGCCGACGTGGGCACCACCTGCGAGGCCGTCGACGCCGCCGCCCGCGACCCCCTGGCCGCGGCCGGCTACGGGGACCGCTTCATCCACCGCACGGGGCACGGCATCGGCGTCGAGGAGCACGAGGACCCCTACATCGTCGCCGGCAACGCCGCCGCCCTCGAGGCCGGCCACGCCTTCTCGATCGAGCCCGGCATCTACACCCCGGGGGCGTGGGGCCTGCGCCTGGAGGACATCGTGGTCGCCACCGACGCCGGGCCGCTTCCGCTCAACCGGGCCGACCACGCCCTGGTGGTCGTGGACGCCTGACCCCCGGGGGTGGGCCGCTACTTGGCGCCGCGCCGGAGCAGGACGACGGGGACCGTCTTGGCCAGGATGGCCAGGTCGATGAGCAGCGACCAGTTGTCGACGTAGTACAGGTCCAGCCGGGTGTAGTCCTCGAAGGACGACTCGCTGCGCCCGTTGACCTGCCACATGCCGGTGATGCCGGGGGTGACCCGCAGGCGCTGGGTGAGCAGCGGGTCCCAGGCCTCGGTCTCGTGGGGCAGGGCCGGCCGGGGCCCGACCAGGCTCATCTCGCCCCGGAGGACGTTCCACAGCTGGGGGAGCTCGTCGATCGAGGTGGTGCGCAGCACCTTGCCCACCCGCGTGACGCGGGGGTCGTCGGCCATCTTGAACAGCGGGCCGTCGGCCTCGTTGGCCTCGAGCAGCTCGTCGCGGAGGGCCTCGGCGTCCTCGACCATGGTGCGCAGCTTGAGCACCTGGAAGGGCCGGCCGTTGCGCCCGACCCGCACCTGGCGGAAGAGCACGGGCCCGGGGGAGTCGAGGCGGATGGCGACCATGGCGGCGAGGAGGACGGGACTGGCCACCAGCAGACCGAGCGACGCCAGCACCACGTCGAAGGCCCGCTTGGCCGTGCGCCGCCACCCGTCGCGCTGCACCGGCTCGACGTAGACCACGGGGAACCGCCCGAGCGGGCGGACCAGCAGGCGCTGGGAGGCGATGTCGCGGAGGGTGGACGAGAGCTCGACGTGGATGCCCCGGTCGAGCAGGTCGCGGGCGAGGCGGTTGGTGGTGGCGCTCTCGATGGCCGAGGCGGCCACGATGACCGACGCACCCTGGCGGGCCCGCAGCACCTCGCCGGCGTCGGCGACCGTGCCCAGCAGGGGCACGCCGGGCACGGGCTCGGGATCGGTCACGCTGTCGTCGACGAAGCCGAGCACGTGGTAGCCGAGCCAGGTGTCGGTGCGGAGCATGGCGGCCAGCTCCCGGCCCTCCGGGTTGGCCCCGGCGATGACCACGTTGCGCACCATCCGACCCCGGGCCCGCATCACGGCGAACACCCGGCGGGCCACCTCCCGCTCGGCCATGACGAGCAGCGTGGTGGTCAGGAACAGCACGACGATGCGGGAGCGGGGCAGCTCCACGTCGAGGAAGAAGGACGTGAGGGCCACGCCCATCGAGCCCAGGAAGGTGGCGTTGACGATGCGCCGGACCTCGTCGATGCGGCGTCCGATGAAGCGGATGTTGTAGAGCCTCTGGCCGGCGAGGATCGCCAGCCAGAGGGGCAGGGTGCCCACCACCAGCAGCAGGAACGCCGCGTCGCTGGTGCCCACGCGGGCCCCGTTGCCCAGCGGGTCGGCGATCACCACGGCGAGCAGGGCACCGACCACCACCGTGACCAGGTCGACGGTGGCCAGGACGATCTTGGGGTCGGCCCGGAGGGGGCGGGGCGCGGCGGTGGCGGGGACCTCCACGTCGAGGTCGCTCGTGGTGGCCTGGGCCAGCGTCACTGCTCCGCACCCCCCTTCCCGGTTCGCGTCCCTCGGGTGTTGGTCACAGAGAGTAGTCGATCTGGCGGGCCGCGCCACCCTTCGGAGTTGTGATCTTCGCCCGGGTGGCCCGCCGGGGACCCCCCGGTGGACGGTGGGTGGCCGCTCCGGGGCCGGACCGGTGCTCAGGTGCGCACCCCGTAGGCGTAGGCCCCGGCCGAACGGCGCCGGGAGTCGGTGTCGTTGTTGAGGGCCGCACCCAGGACCCGGGCCCCGGCCAGGGACAGCTCGGTGCCCGCCTCGGTGACCTGCGCGGTGCTGGCCTGGGCCAGCGACACGACCATGAGGGTGGCGTCGAGGGCGGGGGCCAGCACCAACACGTCGGCCACGGCCAGCACCGGCGGCGTGTCCACGATGACGTGGTCGAAGCCGTGCCCCAGCTCGAGGATGGCGCGGGCCGTGGTCTCGGAGCCGAGGAGGTCGGTGGGCGTGTCGACCTCGGAGCCGCGGGTGACGACGGTGAGCTCGCCCACGCGGTGCTCGACGTCGTCGATGGTCGCCCGACCGAGGAGCAGGTCCGAGAGGCCCGGCGCCGTCGGCAGCTCGAAGAGCTCCTCGACGCCGGCCCGGCGGAGGTCGGCGCCGATCAGGATCACCCGACGCCCGCCCTGGGCCAGGGCCACCGCCAGGTTGGCCGCCACCGTGGTCTTGCCCTCGTCGGCGACGGCGCTGGTGATGGCGAGGGTCCGCACGCCGTCGGCCTGGCCGGCGAGGAGCACCGAGGTCCGCAGACGACGGAAGGCGTCGGCCTCGGCGCCGCTCGGCGCGTGGACGGTGACCAGGCGGGTGGCCGCGTGGCGGTGCTTCTCCGGGAAGCGGGGGATGCTGCCCAGGGTCGGGACCCCGAGGGTGCGGTCGAGGTCGGCGGCCCCCCGCACCCTGGTGTCGAGGCGGTCGAGGACGAACGCCGCCCCCAGGCCCAGCAGGAGACCCATGGCGAGCGACGCGGCGAGGATGCGCACCAGGCCCCGGGGCTGCGGGCCCTGGGGGACCCGGGCCGGGGTGATGATCGTGCCCCCGTCGACCAGCGTGCTCTCCACCTCGGTGAGCTGGGTGGTCAGGTCGCCGAGGGTGGAGCGCAGGCTCTCGATGGCGTCCTGGGCCTCGGCCTCCTCGGTGCTGTCCGGCTCGGCCGCCTCGCGGAGGTCGATCTGGGCGTCGATGCCCTCCTGGACCCGGTCGATGCGGTCCTGGTAGGTGGCGGCCCGCTCGTCGATGGTGGTCTGCTGCTCGGCCTGCTTCTGGGCGACGTAGGCCTCGGCGAAGGCCTGGGCCCCGGCCTGGGCGCGCGGCCGGGCCCGACGCGGTGAAGGAGATGCTGAGCACGCGGGCCTCGGACGGGGACTCGGCGGCCACGTGGGTGAGCAGCTCGCGGGTGTCCTGGTCGCCGGGCAGGGCGTCGGCGGCGCGGGCCGCCACCAGCTCGGAGGTGACCACCTGGAGCTCGGTCTGGACGTCGGCGATGGCCTCGGCCGGCGTCTGGCTGTCGGCCGGGTCGGGCAGGGCCACCTGGGCGGTGGAGCGGTAGACGTCGGGCCGGGTGAGGCCGTAGGCGGCCCCCAGGAGGAGGCACACGGCCACGACGGCGCCCACCACCACGGCGCGACGGCGGATCACGTGGAGGTAGTCGCCCAGCTCCACCGATGCCGGATCAGTGGCCATGGTGCAGTCCCCTCTCGTGTCGGTGGTGGTCGTGGTCCGGGCGGGCGGCGCGGGTGGTCACCGTGTCGCCCTCCGTAGGACATCGGCCACTCCCATGCGATCTGGAGCCTGCCGCACCCCGGCCACCAGCACCGCACCGCCGAGGGCGACGCCCACGACGAGGCCGGCCAGGCTGGCGCCGAGGGCCACGCGAGCCAGCACCAGCACCACGCCGACCGCCGTGGTGAGGGCCAGGGCCCGCAGGCTCCGGGCGCCGAGGGGCTGGATGCGGAGGATCGCCCACATCTGCACCGCGGGGACGCCGTTGGCCACCGCCAGGCTGAGCGTCCACGCCAGGGCCGCGCCCTGGATGCCCAGGTGGGGGATGAGCACCAGGTTGGCCCCGATGTTGGTGGCGAGGGCCAGGCCGGTGTTCAGGAGGCTGAGGCGGCTGCGCCCGGCCATCAGCAGGAGCATGTCGATGGGTCCGGCCGCGCTGGCCAGCAGGAAGCCCACGCCGGTGATGACGATGACCGACGCCCCGTCGCCGAAGCCGGACCCGAAGGCCCGCACCAGGTAGGGGGCGAACACCATGGCGGTGAGGTAGGCGGGCCAGGCCAGCAGCACCAGCCACGCGGTGGCGGCCTGGAACAGGCGGCGGGCCCCGTCGGCCCCGTCGCGGGCCAGGACGGCCGAGATCTGCGGCCCGAACGCGAGGGCCACGGCGTTGCCGGCGAAGTTGCCCACGATCAGCCAGCGGGTGGCGGCGGTGTACACGCCGACGGCCTCGGTCGACTCGAGGGCCCCCAGCAGCAGGGCGTCGACCCACAGGATGGTGAGGGCGAACACGCCCGCGAAGGACCGCGGCAGGGCGAAGGCCCAGAAGCGGTGGCGCAGGTCCCGCCGCTCGAGCGGGGCGGGTCGGTCGGCGCGGGACCGGACCGCCCGCTCCGTGCGACGGACCAGGACCGCGGTCCAGAGGGCGATGGGCACCAGGGCCACGGCGAAGGGACCGGCCCAGGCCAGCCCCACCGCGACGACCCCGCCCCCCGCCGCCAGGGTGGCCAGCATCAGCAGCGGGAGGGCGACGCTGCGCCCGAGGCGCTCGACGGCGACGCTGGGCACCATCGTGCCGAACCCCCGGGACCCGCCCTCGACGACCTGGTAGGCGGCCGCGACGGGCACGAAGGGGCCGAGCACCCGCAGGTAGGTGGCCAGCTGGTCGGCGGGGGCCCCGGCCCCCTCGCCCCCGGAGGTCAGCAGCCGGCCGAGGGGGTCCGCCAGCAGCACCAGGGCCACCCCGACGGTGGTGGAGAGCACCAGGACCGGTCCCAGGGCCACGCGGTAGAGGTGGCGCACCTCGGCGCCGCGGCCCCGGGTCAGGAAGCGGCTGGTGAAGCGCACCAGGGCCAGGTCGGTGCCGGCCATCGAGGAGCGGGCCGCGATGTTGAACACCGCGATGGCGGTGAGGAAGGCGCCCGCGCCCTCCTCGCCCAGCCGGCGGGTGACGACGACGATGAGCGCGAAGTTGGCCACGCCGTAGACGGCGAAGCCCAGGAGGTTGACCAGGCTGGAGCGGCCCAGGGCGCGGCCGCCGTCGGCCCCGTCGTCGACGGGGGGCGGGGCCTCGTCGGAGGCCACGTCGGTCATCTCGGACCCGGCCCGTGGGGGTCGGTCACGAGGCGTCCCACGGTGGCGGGCTCGCCAGCTCGGCCCGCAGCCAGGCGTCGGAGGCGGCGGTCTCCTCCCGGATGCGGGCGACCGCGGCCTCGGGGAGGGAGCCCTCGCTGCGGGGGTTCCACCGCCCCGGCGTGACCTCGCGGCGGGCCACGCCCAGGAAGTCGTGGAGGCGGTCGAGGGTCGGGCCCGGGTCCTGCTCCAGGTCCTGGGTGTAGAGCACGAGCACGCGGTCGCGCCCCACCGCCGCCCACAGACGCCGCACCTGCTCGTCGTAGCGGCCCCGGGCCACGTAGGACTGGTGCTGGTGGGCCAGGTGCAGGCCGGGGCGGCGGGCCAGCACGGCCTCGGCCCCGTCGAGGCGGGCGGGCTCCGCGGCCAGGGCCGCCTCGAAGTCGGCGAGGGGCTCGAACCCCCGGGCCCGCTCGTGGTGGAACTGCGACCAGGCCCGGGTCACGGGGTCGCGCAGGATCATCACCATGCGCACCTCCGGGAGCACGTCGGCGATGCGCCCCGGCGCGTAGGGGTGGAAGCCGTAGTAGGGGGCGGCCTCGCCCACCACCACGCCCTCGCCGGCCTCCGCCGCGGCCCGGTCGACCGTGGCCTGGAGGGGGAACGCCGCGCGGTACCAGGACTCCGGCCGGTCCGAGGCGACGTCGAACCAGTGCACGCCCTTGGTGAGGCGGGGGAAGCGCACCGCGGGGTGGTCGGCCAGGAGCCGGTAGAGGGTGGTGGTGCCGGAGCGCTGGGCGCCCACGATGAGGAAGTCGGGCGTGGCCCGCCAGCGCGCCGTGGGTCGGGCCATCGCCTGGCTGGCGTGCAGGCCGGCCAGGAACATCCGGTACCGCACCATGTCGGGGAGCGCCGGGAGGGGCAGTCGGCGCGGCCGCGACCGGGCGCCGGACACCTTCCCGGTGGCGGCGGTGGGCGCGCCCGGCACCCGGGTGTCGGTGGAGGGGGTCACGAGGCGGTCTCCTGGCGGGGTGGGGGGGCGTCGAGGGCGGCTGCGATCGGCGCCCCGGGGCCGAGGTCGCCCAGGCGGGCGTCACCCGCGTAGCGCACCCGCAGGGTGGCCAGGTAGGCCTCGACCACGAGCCCGACGTCGTCGGCGTCGTGGCCCAGGGCCACCAGGAGGGGAGCGACCTCGCGCTGCGCCGCGGCGCAGGCGGCGGGGAGGGCGGCGCCGTCGCGCAGCAGGGCCACCTGGAGGTGGTTGTGGACCGCGTCGAGGCCGAGGGGCACGGGGCCCTCGGATCGCTCCCAGTCCCACGCCTGGAGCCGGTCACCGGCCCAGGCCGCGTTCCACGGTGCGAGGTCGCCGTGCCAGCGCCCGAAGGGCCAGGTCCGGCCGGCGAGGCGGGCCGCGAGGTCGTCGAGCCGGGCCGAGACGGCGCCGTGGGGGTCGACGCCGGACGCCGTCCGGGACCGCAGCTGCTGCCACCACCCCCCGCCGGTGGCCTCCTCCCGCGTCGTCGGGCCGGCGATGGCCCGCAGCGCCTCGGGGGTGAGGGGGAGGTGCTCGGCGCCCTCGGCCAGGTCCATGTGGGCGAGCACCAGCAGGCGGTGGCCCTGCCAGGTGCCCGACCCCAGCACCTCGGGCACGACGACCGGGGGGGCGGGTCGCTGGGCCAGGGCCCCGGCCTCGTGGGCGACCAGGGCGTCGGTGTGGTCGTCGACGCCGAGCTTGGCCCAGGCCAGCGTGGCCCCGTCCGGGGCGAGGACCTGGAGGACGGGCTTGCGGTTGGGGCGGGGGCCGCCGAGGGCCACGGCCACCTCGACGTCGTCGTGACCCACCAGACCGGCCAGGTGGCGTCGGAGCCCGGGGTCGCGGTCGGTGCCGTCGGCCACCGCGACCACGCCGGGGAGGAGGCGCCCGGCCCCGAGGCGGAGGGCGGTGCGCACGCCCCAGCGCTGGGCCGCGGCGCCGTCGCCCGGTGCCGGGGCGGAGGTGGGCGCCGGCACCGGCGCGGCCGTGGACCGGGAGCAGGTAGCGGGGGCGGGTCGGGGAGGGGAGGACCGCGTAGCGCCGGGGCGCGCCGCCGGGACCTCCAGGGGGCCCGAGCAGGCCCACCACCGCGTCGAGGGCGGTGGCGTCGGAGCGCAGGGCGCCGCTCACGGCCGACCCCCGGCGCCGAGCGGGACCGGGTGGAGGGTCGGCGTCGGGGCGCCCGGGGCGGCGGTCTCCTGGGCCTGCTCGCGTCGAGGCGCGCGGCACGGACGCCGAGGGCGGCGGCGATGAACACGATGTGCAGCGAGGACGGGATCATGTCGTAGACGACGATCTGGACCAGGCCCGACGATGAGCACGACGTGGCACCAGAAGGTGACGGACGGGCCGGCGCGGGTCTCCCAGATCAGGCGCAGCCAGGCGGCCAGGAAGATGCCGAGGCCCCCGTAGCCGGTGGAGACGAGGACCGTCCACAGCATCCCCTGGGTCCCCAGGTTCGGGTAGATGCGGTTGCCGGGGAAGGGGACGGGGCCGCCCAGCCCGATGACGGGGCTCTCGAGGGTGACGCCGAGGGACTCCTCGTAGATCCGGCTCCCGCCCGGCCGAGCTGTGGTCGTTCTCGGCCCGTCCCTCCACGATGCCCCGCACCGGGGTGAACACGATGACCAGCAGGCCCACGGTGAGCAGGGCGAGGAGGAAGCGGCGGGCGGTGCGCCCCACGTCGCCGTGGCGCGACGCGGCGTAGACGAGGGCGATGCCCAGGCTCAGCCAGAGGCCGCGGTTCAGCGAGATGAACACCGGGACGAGCGAGCCCGCCAGCAGCACGTAGGCGGTGGCCTTGCGCCGGACGTCGGGCGACTGGAGCCACGAGAGGAAGAAGAACGGCAGGAGCAGGGCGTAGGCCGATCCCCAGTCGTTGGTGTAGACGAACGGCGCCTTGGGCCGACCCAGGGGGTAGCCGAGGATGTCCTGCACCTGGGCGAACCCGGGGGTCACCAGCTCCTGGAAGAACGGGTTCTGGCCGAGGGAGCCGGGCAGCACCATCCCGGTCACGCTGGGCAGGGACCCGTCGGGGAGGACCACGCCCAGCCAGCCGCCGGCGATGACCACGATCCAGAACCCGGCCAGCAGGCGCACCACGTGGGCCGAGGGGATCTCGTCCTCCTCGGCCCCCACGATGGCCAGGAAGAACACCGTGCACGACAGGTAGTTGGCCAGCCGCCAGAGGTAGGCGAACGGGAGCCCGCCGCCGTCCAGGGCGGTGACCGACAGCAGCACGAAGACGAGGTAGAGGAGCCACAGGCCGAAGCCGACGGGCACCTTGACCGGGCGCCGCCGGGTGACGAGGCGGACCGCGAGCGGCGCCGCGAAGACGGGCCAGATGAGGGCCCCGGCGCCGAGCGCCCACCAGAGCGGGAACCCGGCGATGCACAGGGTGAGGGGCCAGTGCTGGGGGAGCCGGCGGCGGGTGTGGCGGACCGACGCGGCCGTGGGCCCGGCCGCGGGAGCGGCGCCACGGGAGGGCCAGGCGGGCCGCCCCGCCCGCAGCCCGACGGTGGCCATCAGATCCCCCGGCCGCCGGCCTGAAGGGCGCGCAGGACCCACTCCGAGCGGACCGCCCCCGAGGCCACCAGCAGGGCCAGCCAGGCGCGGGCCTGGCGCCGGTCGTGGCCCAGGGCCCGGCGAGCGGTGGCCACCGCGGCGCGGCGGTCGCCCATGGACGCCTGGGCGAAGGCCTGCTGGCCCTCGATGCGGGCCAGGCCCGCGGGGTCGCCCTGCAGCTCGGGGTGGGCGGCCACGAGGTGGTCGAGCGCGTCGACGATGGTCCGCCAGCGCTCGGCGAAGAACGACGAGCGGTGCCAGAACACCTTGGCCAGCGGCAGGGTGACGGCCCCGACGTCGTGGCGGCGGGCGGCCCGGAGCAGCAGGTCGTAGTCCTCGGCGTAGCTGCCGGGGAGGACCTCGTCGACCAGGCCGATGCCCTCGACCAGGGCCTCCCGGCGGAACAGGTAGGTGGACGGGTGGGCCTCGGACACCCGCGAGCGGAGCAGCTCGGCGTGGGCGATCCGGTCGCGGTCGAGCACCCGGACCGAGACCTTGCCCCGCGCCTCCACCAGCACCCCCGTGGTGACCATCTCCAGGCCCGGGTCGGCGTCGAGCAGGGCGACCTGGGCGGCCAGCTTGCCCGGCAGCCACAGGTCGTCGTCGTCGCAGAACCCGACCAGCTCGCCGGTGGCTGCGGTGATGCCCGTGTTGCGGGCCCCGGCCAGGCCCGGCACCCGCCCGTTGGCCAGCACCCGGACCCGGCGGGGTGCGTCCCCGTCGCCGAGGCTCGTCGGAGGCCAGGTCGGGCTCGGGGTCGGACTGGTCGAACACGGCCAGCACCTCGATGTCGCCGGGGTAGCGCTGGGCGAGCACGGAGGCGACGGCCCGCCGGAGGAGCTGCGGGCGGTCGCGCGTGGCGATGACCACCGACACCGCCGGTGCGGCGGCGGGGGTCTCGTCCGGGGGCGCGGGGGTCGTCCATCAGGTGTCCATCGGCCGTGACCGGGGGCGCCGGGTGTAGCCGTAGGCCGCCAGGAGGGGGCTCGGTCAGGGCCGTGACCAGGCGGCGGTCCGGCCGGGGCAGCTGGTCGCGCCAGGCGTCGTCGCGCCGCAGCGGCGATGGTGCCGCGGCGGAACCGCATGGGGTTGCCGGCCACCGAGTGGCTGGGCCCGAGGCGGCGCCCGTCGGGCCCGAGGAAGTCGTCCCAGCCGGGATCGAGGGGGAGGCCGGTCGGGCGCCAGGACGGCCCGGAGGGCGCCGACAGGGTCGGCCAGGAGGTCCTCGTAGCGGAGTCGGAGGACGGGCGTCCCGGCGACGGCGAGCCCGGATCGAGCATCACGTTGAAGGCGTCCCACCAGGCCGCCGACGAGGCCGGCGAGTAGCGGGGCATCGTCGGCCCCCGCGCCGACCTCGGGGCGGGCCACCTCCTTGGTCCACGAGTAGGCGACGCCCCGGCTGTCGCGGACGAGGTGCACGAAGCGGAGGTCGACGGCCGGCGGAGGTGGCGCAGGGCGAAGGCCGTCGACGCGTGCTTGGACGAGTCGACCAGGACGCCCGCCCCGGTCATCGGCCGCGGCCGCCAGGTAGAGCCGCTCGAGCGCGGCCCGACGTGCTCGGTGAGGTCGCGGCGGAAGCCGGCGCCGACGGGCACGGCCAGGCGGGGCAGGTGGCGGTTGCGGTCGACCCGGCCCTGGAGGGCCTGCCACCCGGGACCGTCGACGTGGTCCCACCCCCCGAAGGCCCGCCGACCGACGGCGGCCCAGAACGGGCAGCGGACGAGGGGCTCGCCGCAGGCGCAGGCGCTCGCCCTCGACCAGGCCCCGGGCGGGGAGGTGGACGACCTCGCCCAGGGTGGCGACCCCGGGGACGGCGCCCAGCAGGCGCTCGAGCAGGGTGCTGCCGCTGCGGCCGGAGCCGCCCAGGTAGACGACCGTGGGGCGCGCCGGGGTGGGGCGGCGTGCCGCGCTCACCGGGCCAGCATCCCGTCGATCAGCTCGCCGAGGAGCGTGACCGCGGGCGGCGGGCGCGCCGTCGTCGCCCGACCACGGCGTAGGCGGAGGCGTCGGCCACGGCTGCGTCGAGGTGGCGGCGGAGGGCGGCCGCGTCCTCGACGCAGATGGCCTGGCCCCGGTCGGCCATCCACCGTCCGAAGGCGACCTGGTGGTCGTCGACCACCTCGCCGAGGGCGGCCCGGCGGGGCACGACGACGGGGAGGCGCCCGGCGGCGCGGGCGTCGAGCACCGTGCCCGGACCGGCGTGGCCCACGACGATCCGGGCCCGGCCCATCAGCCCGGGGATCACCGGCGGGGTCGAGGACGGGGTGGCCCTCGGCGTGGTCCGGCGCCGGTGCGGTGCCGTGCTGGACGACGCACGTGCGCCCGGGGTGGTCGCGCGGCCCAGGCGTCGACCCAGCCCACCAGCCGGGCGAAGGGGTGGTGGTCGGTGCCCAGGGTGACAACGACGTCGAGCGGGCGGTCGCTGCCCGACGAGCCGGGGCGCTCACAGCAGGGGCCCGATCACGACGCTGCCGCGGTAGTGGCGCTGCTGCTCGGGCCACTGGACGCAGAAGAGGTCGGTGAAGGGGCGGCACATGCGCCCGGTGAGGGTGGGGCTGTCGACGCGGTCGAAGACCTCGACGTAGACGGTCTTGATCCCCCGCAGCCGGGCCAGCACCAGGAACGGGACGGCGACCCCGGCGCCGTTGCTCACCACCACGTCGGGCTTCTCGGTGCGCAGGACGCGCCGGGCCAGGACCAGGTTGCGCAGCAGGTTGGGGATGTTCCGGGTGGTCGGGTGGTGGGCCCACCAGGTCCGCTCCGAGGCCAGGTGCGAGCGGGCGTCGGCCCGGTCGAAGGTCACCCAGGCCCGGTCCGTCCGGCTCCACCACGGCCGCAGCAGGAGCAGCTGGGCGAGGTGGCCGCCGGTGGAGCAGACGAGCAGGGCGCGGGGTGCGGGGCGCGAGGTGTCCGACACAGGGACCGAACCCTACGACGTGGCCCGTTCGGACCAGGAGCGCGTGGTCCCGGCGGGCGGAGGGGTCAGAGGGGCAGGAAGCCCAGGCGGGGGTGCCACTCGTTGCCGAGCCGGCTCGAGTCGCTCCCGATCCACAGGCCCTGGTCGGTCGGCGTCAGCGTCCCGACCTGGAGACCCCGCTCGCGGTCGACGGTCCAGGGGAGGACGTCACCCGTCGCCGGGGCGTAGCCGGCGATGCCGACGCGGTCGACCGCACCCGGGCCCTTGACGTCGCCGCGGGGTGCGTTCTCGTTGTTGGCCCAGCGCTGGTGGCCGGCGGCGTACACGACGGCCCCGGTGATGGCCACGGCCGAGAGGGAGTCGCCGCCGGTGAAGTCGGCCCAGGTCGGGTTCTGGCCCGCCCCGGTGCGTCCCATCTCCCACCGGGCCACGCTGTCGCACAGGGTGGTGAGCCCGCCCCAGGCGCCGGTGGTGACGATGGCGAAGTAGCGGTCGTCCGGGGAGATGTCGACGTCCTTGACGTAGTAGTCGTACGACGCGCTGCACACCCCCGCCCGGTAGCCGGTGGTGGCCCAGGAGCTCACCGCGGCCGACGAGGCGCCCACGTCGATGATGGCGACCTGGGTGCGGGGTTGGTAGCCGACCCTCTGGAAGTTGCCGGTGATCACCAGCCGGGAGCCGTTGCGGGTCGCGTCGAGGTTGCTGACCAGCGGGGTGCCCCGCATGGCCAGGTCGACGGGGACGTTGAAGCCGCCGTCGACCTTGCCGCTGCTGGCGTCGACCGCGGCCAGCCGGTAGCGGTTGGTGGCCTGGACCTTGGTGAAGGTGCCGCCGATGAAGGCCCGGCTGCCCCGGACCACCATGGTGAGCACCCAGCCGTTGGTGCCGGGGGCGAAGGACGTGTCCGGGGCGCCGTCGGTGGGGTCGAGCTTGGCCAGGCCGGGCGAGGTGCGGCTGCCGATCCGCTGGAAGGTGCCGCCGACCAGGAGGAGGCCGTCGCCGCTCACGGCGAGGGCCCGCACCCCGCCGCGGTCCAGGGCCGGGCGGAACGTCTGGTCGATGGCGCCGGTCGCCTTGTCGAAGGCGAACAGGCCGCGCCGGGCGTACTGGGTGGAGCTGTCGAACTCCTTCACCGCGGTGAACTCGCCCCCGACGATCACCCGGTCGCCCAGGTCGAGCACGGCGTACACCTGGCCGTCGAGCACGTGGGGGGTGCGGTCGGCGGGGTTCGAGGAGACCGCCCGGCTGTGGACGGGGTTCTCCTCCGGCGCGGTGAGGGGCCCGCAGGCGGCCAGGACCAGGGCGAGGACGACGGCGCCGGCGGAGGCGGTGAGCCGGCGGCGGCGGGGCGTGGTGCGGGACATGGCAGGAGGTCTCCGGAGGGGCGACGGTGCGACTGCGGGGAGCGGGGCGAGATCCTGCCACTCTGTGTGGCTGAGAGCAAGGGCGCTGTCACGCGGGAGTGATGGGCGGTCCGCCGCGCACCGGCGCCTCCCGCTCGGACTCCTCCCCTCCGGGGGGCGACCCGTAGGGTCCCGCCGGTGATCCGTCTCGACGCCGCCACCGTGCTGCTCCAGTGGAGCACCGGAGGCCTGGCCTTCCTGTGGGTCACCTCCCGGCGCCGGGAGGTGGGCCTCGGCTACGGCTGGCTCCTGCGCGGCACCTACCTCCTCATGGCCCTGGGTGCGGTGGGCGTGGGGGTCGGGGTCGGCATCGTCTGGGTGAGGGAGGTGGCGGCGGCCGGGGTGGCGGCCGCGGCCGGCACCGCCCTGGTGGTGTCGGTCGTGCGGCGGCGGGCCGGGGTGGCCGGCCAGCGGGAGCGGGTCGAGGCCCGCAGCGCCCGGGTGGCGGCCATGACCGGCATCGACCGGGAGGAGCAGACCTTCGACGCCGACGCCGCCGAGTTCCCGCCCTGGCTCGACCTGGTGGCCCCGGCCATCGGGCTGGTCGGCCTGCTGGCCGCCGGCATCGACGCCGGGTCCCCGGTGTGGCTCTCGGTGGCCCGAACCGTGGTGGGGGCGGCCTTCCTCGGCGCCATCACCGACGCCATGCTCCTCGGGCACTGGTACCTGGTGCAGCCCGGGCTGGCCCGGGGCCCGCTGCTGGAGCTGGTGCGGGCGACCATGCTGGTGTGGCCGGCCGAGGTGCTCCTGCTGCTCGTCCCGACGGGCATGGGCGCAGTGCTGTCGGGGTCGATCGACGACGGCTACGGCGGCATCCTCGGGTGGACGTGGGCCACCTGCGCGGTCACCACCCTCGGGCTCCTGGTGGTCACCCGGGCCGCGCTGAAGGAGCGCCAGTACAGCGCGGTGATGGCGGCGACCGGGCTGCTCTACCTCGCCATCCTCACCGCCTTCGGCACCGACCTCATCGCCCGGGCCCTGCTGTCCTGAGCGCTGCGGTCAGGTGCTCGGGACGGACCCGGCGGGGGTGTCGGCCCGGGCGCGGGCCGGGGCGGATCGCAGGTCGAGGCCGCCGGGGCGGACCAGGTCCAAGAACACCATCACCCCGAGCGCGGTCAGCGGGGCCTCCAGGGCGCGCCGCAGGTAGTGGGCCACCGAGGGGCCCACGTCGTCGCCCAGCACCGGCCGCAGGACGTCGCTCACCGGTCCCTCGGCCGCGCACACGAGGGTGAGCAGGACGAGGCCGGCGTAGGCCAGCACGTGGGCCCGGCGCCCCCGGTAGGCGAAGGCCCGGCGGCCGTCGGGCGCCCGGCCCAGCCCGTACACGGCGTCGAGCGCGGCGGCGATGAGCGGGGCGGCCACCCACGTCTCCACCTGGAGGTCCCAGAACCTGGCCATGGCCCTGCCGAGCGTCGTCGCCCAGCAGGGCGCGCCACGCGTCGTAGGTGCCGTCCCACGTCGTCACCACCATCACCGCCACAGGGCGCCGAAGTAGGTGACCCGTCGGGCCCGGAGGCTCACGGCTCGGCCAGGGCCTCGGCGGCCGGCGTCGGCACCGGTGGCGTCGGCCGGTGGCGCAGCACCAGGTCGAGGTAGAGGGCGATGACGATGGCCGTGATGGGCGCCTCGACGTTGGTCCGCACGAAGTCGTAGGCGCTCTGGCCGGTGCTCGTCGCCCAGCACGGCCAGGAAGGCGTCCTCGACGAACCCCTGGCACATGAGGGTGACGCCAGCAGGCTCCCCCCGTAGAACAGGACCCGTCGCACCCAGGGCCGCACGGCCCACCTCCTCGGCCGTCGGCACCGAGCGCGAGGGTGGCGATGACGGCTCTCCGACCACCCAGCGTGCTCCCAGGAAACCACACCGGGCCCCCGGCGGGCCAGCGCGCCGGTCGCCAGGCCGCGGCGCCCGGCAGGCGGAGGGCAGCACGCAGGGCGAGGTGGTCGGTGGCGGGCAGGGCCAGGCGCTCCAGCCCGACCACGGCGACGTCGGCCGACACCACGACGTGGTCGAGGGTCAGGACGGGGGCGAGCGGGACCCGGACGACAGGGGTGGGCCTCCACCGGCCAGGTGGGGAACCAGCGCCGGCCGGCGCGGACCTGGGCGTCGACCAGGCCCTGCCGCTCGAGGGCCCGCCGGAGCGGTCGGTGCCCCCCGGTGGCGTTCCAGTCGCCGGCCAGGACGACGGGACCGTCGGCGCCGTCGGCCAGCGCCGCGTTGGCCTCGATGGTGGCGTGCCACACGGCGACGTCGCGGTCGTAGATCGGGCGCCTGGGTGTGGACCGGGACGACCCGCAGGCGCCACGCCGGCCGACGTCGAGCGTCGACCACCTGGCCGCGGCCGCCCACCCAGCTCCCCGGTCCAGCACGCGGTGATCGGGTGCCGGGACGCGACCAGCGAGCCGAAGTAGCCGTCGTCGGGGTCGTGCTGAGCGGTGGGGATGGGTGGCGGTCCACGGCCTGCGTCGGCGAGGGCGGCGACGGTCGCCTCCGTGACCTCGGTGAGCAGGAGCACGTCGGCGTCGACGGCCAGCACCGCCCGGGCCTGGGCGTCGGCCTCGCGCTCGCTCCGGCACAGGTTGGCCGCCAAGACGGTGAGGACCGGGCCGTCGGGGGCCCCGACCGGGCCGGGGTCGCGCGGCCGCAGCGGCAGGGCCGAGGCGGCGACGATGGCGCGCCGACGCAGACCGGTGGTGTCCATGGCGCCGCCCCGGATCGTCCCGCCGTCCGCTCAGCGGACGACGAAGTACTTGGCCTGGGGGTGGTGGAGGATGATGGCCGAGGTGGTCTGCTCGGGTTGGAACTGGTAGCCGGTCTCCTCGTTGACCTCGATGCCGAGGCGGTCGGCGCCGAGGAGCTCGGCCACGCGCTGGTTGTCCTCCAGGTCGGGGCAGGCCGGGTAGCCCCACGAGTAGCGCCCGCCCCGGTACTGCTGGCGGAAGAGGCCGGCCAGGCTGGGGCCGTCCTCCTCGGCGAAGCCCCACTCCTCGCGGATGCGGCGGTGCCACATCTCGGCCAGGGCCTCGGCCATCTCCACCCCGAGCCCGTGGAGCATGAGGTAGTCGGTGTACTTGTCGGCCGCGAACAGCTCGGCCGTCCGCTCCGAGATGGCGGCGCCCATGGTGACGATGTGGAAGGCCACGAAGTCGAGCTCGTCGCCGTCGATCGGCTTCACCAGGTCGGTGATGCACTGGTGCGGCTCCACGCCGGAGCGGGGGAACCGGAACCGGGTGAGCTCACCGTCGCGCGACTCGTCGGACCAGATGACGAGGTCCTGGCCGTCGCTGTTGGCCGGGTAGTAGCCGTAGACGACCGCCGGGTTCAGCAGTCCCTCGGTGGTGGCCTCCGCCAGCTGGGCGCGCAGGGCCGGGCGCATCCGCTCCCGGAACTCGTCGTTGGTCTCCTTGGAGCCGTCGGCCTTGGTCTCGGGCCGGTACTGCCACTGGTTGCGGAAGAGGGCCGTCTCGTTGATGTAGCCGGCGATGTCGTCGAGGGCGATGCCCTTGACCACCTGCGAGCCGGTGAAGGGAGGGGTGAACACCGGGTTGTCGGCCTCGAGGTCGACCCACCGGTCCGGCACGTCGCCGGCGGCCCGGTCGTCGCCTGCGTCGCGCCCGCCGAAGCGGCCGGCCAGCTTCACCTCGGAGGCGCTGGGCACCACACCCCAGTCGGGGTCGTCGGCCGAGCGGCCCTTCTTGATCTCGTCGAGGCGGTCCATGACGTGGAGCCCCTCGAAGGCGTCCTTGCCGTAGAACAGGCGCCCGCCGTAGACCTCGCGCAGGTCGCGCTCCACGTAGGTGCGGGTGAGGGCGGCGCCGCCGAGCAGGACGGGCACGTCGAGCTCGCGCTGGTTCAGCTCCTCGAGGTTGTCGCGCATGATGAGGGTGCTCTTCACCAGCAGGCCGCTCATCCCGATGGCGTCGGCCTTGACCTCGAGGGCCTTCTCGATCATGTCGCTGACCGAGACCTTGATGCCGATGTTGTGCACCTCGTAGCCGTTGTTGGTGAGGATGATGTCGACGAGGTTCTTGCCGATGTCGTGGACGTCGCCCTTCACCGTCGCCAGCACGATGCGGCCCTTGCCCTCGTCGCCCTCGACCTTCTCCATGTGGGGCTCGAGGTGGGCCACCGCGGCCTTCATGGTCTCGGCCGACTGGAGCACGAAGGGCAGCTGCATCTCGCCTCGGCCGAAGAGGTCGCCGACCACCTTCATGCCCGAGAGGAGCACGTCGTTGACGATGTCGAGGGCGGGCAGGCCACCGGCCATGGCCTCGTCGAGCTCCTCGGTGAGCCCGTCGCGCTCGCCGTCGATGATGCGCTGGCTGAGGCGCTTCTCGACCGGCCAGTCGGTGCGGTCCTCCTTCTCGACGGCCTGGGTCTTCACGTCGGCGAAGACGTCGAGGAGCTTGTGGAGCGGGTCGTAGTCGGCGTCGCCGTCGGACAGGGCGCCCTCGGTGCCCCGCCGGTCGTAGATGAGGTCGAGGGCCACGTCGCGCTGCTCGTCGGGGATCCGCGAGATGGGCAGGATCTTCGACGCGTGGACGATGGCCGAGTCCAGCCCGACCTGGGTGCACTCGTGGATGAAGATCGAGTTGAGGACGTGGCGGGCCGCGGGGTTGAGCCCGAAGGACACGTTGGAGACGCCGAGGGTCGTGTAGACGCCAGGGAACTCCTCCTTGATCTGCTTGATGGCGTCCATGGTGGCCATGGCGTCCTTGCGCAGGTCCTCGTCGCCGGTGGAGAGCGGGAAGGTGAGGGCGTCGAAGATGAGGTCGCCCTGCTCCAGGCCGTAGCGCTCGGTGGCGAGGGCCACGATGCGGCGGGCCACCCGCATCTTCCACTCGACGTCGCGGGCCTGGCCCTCCTCGTCGATGAGCAGGCAGATCACCGCCGCGCCGTACTCCCCGGCCAGCCGGAAGACCCGGTCGAGGCGGTTGCCCTCGTCCTCGCCGTCCTCGAGGTTGGCGGAGTTGAGGATGGCGCGACCCCCGACCCACTGGAGGCCGGCCTCCATCACCTGGGGCTCGGTGGAGTCGAGCACCAGGGGCGCGTTGGCCTGGGTGGCGAACCGGCTGGCCAGCTCGTCCATGTCCTGGGTGCCGTCGCGGCCCACGTAGTCGGCGCACACGTCGAGGACGTGGGCGCCCTCCTTGATCTGGGCGTTGGCCATGGCCGAGCAGGTGTCCCAGTCGCCCTCGAGCATGGCCTCGCGGAACTTCTTGGAGCCGTTGGCGTTGGTGCGCTCGCCGATCATCAGGAACGAGGCGTCCTGGTGCAGGGGCACGGCCGAGTAGATGGAGGTGACCGAGTCCTCGTGCTCGGGCGTGCGGGCCGCGGGGGTGAGGTCCGGCGCCATCTCGGCCAGGAGGCGGATGAACTCGGGCGTGGTGCCGCAGCAGCCGCCGATGACCTGGACGCCCATCTCGGTGACGAAGCGGCGCTGGTGGTCGCGCAGCTGCTCCGGCGTGAGGTCGTAGTGCATGGCCCCGTCGACCACCGAGGGGAGCCCGGCGTTGGGGAGGCAGGAGATGGGCATGCGGGCGTGCTGGGAGAGGTGGCGCAGGTGCTCGCTCATCTCCGAGGGGCCGGTGGCGCAGTTGAGCCCGACGATGTCGATGCCCATGGGGTCGATGGCCGCGAGGGCGGCGCCGATCTCGGTGCCGAGCAGCATGCGCCCGGTGAGCTCCATGGTGACCTGGGCCTGGATGGGCACCTGGCGGCCGGTGGCGGCCATGGCCCGGCGGACGCCGATGATGGCGGCCTTCACGGCCAGCAGGTCGAAGTGCGTCTCGAGGATGAACAGGTCGACGCCCCCCTCGAGCAGGCCGCGGGCGGCGTCCTCGTAGGCGTCGCGCAGCGGGGCGAAGCGGATCTGGCCCAGCGAGGGGGCCTTGGTGCCGGGGCCGAGCGACCCGGCGACGAAGCGGGGCCGATCCGGGGTGGAGAAGTCGTCGGCCACCTCGCGGGCGATGCGGGCGTTGGCCAGGGCGATCTCGTGGGCCCGCTCGGGGATGTCGTACTCGCCGAGGGGGACGGCGAAGGCGCCGAAGGTGTTGGTCTCGATGACGTCCGCGCCCACCTCCAGGTAGGCGCTGTGGAGGGCCTTCACCACGTCGGGGCGGGTGACCCCCAGGATGTCGGTGCAGCCCTCGAAGGAGGGGCCCCCGTAGTCGTCGAGGTCGAGGTCCTGGGTCTGGAGCCACGTCCCGGTGGCCCCGTCGTAGACCACGACCCGCTCGGCCACGGCATCGAGGAAGCTGCTCTCCATCCGTCCGAGGCTACAGAGCCCCCCCACGCGCCCCCGAACGAGTCTTCGTCGTCCCTCGCTCGCGGCGCCCGCTCCGTCCCGACACCTCGCCGCGTGCGTCCCGGCGCAGCCGCTGGGGGGAGCGGGGGGTCTCCCCCGCAGAGGGCAGGGGGCTGCGAGGGACGAGCCGCCCCCTGCCGGGATCTCTTCGGTGCGAGCGCAGCGAGCACGACCAGCTCGTTCGAGAGGCTCCGCATCGAGAACGAATAGCCTTCCCCCGATGAGGATCATCGAGGCCGACCAGGTGCCCGACGTGCGCGCGGGCGAGGTCCCGGCCCACGTCGGCGTCATCATGGACGGCAACGGGCGTTGGGCCCAGATGCGCACGCTGACCCGCTCGCAGGGCCATGCCGCGGCCGAGGACGCGGTGGTCGCCACCGTCGACGCCTGCCTCGACCTCGGGGTCCGATGGCTGTCGGCCTACGCCTTCTCCACCGAGAACTGGAGCCGCGAGGTCACCGAGATCGCCTTCCTCATGCGCTTCGACGAGTGGCTGCTGCGCAAGGAGCGGCGCGACGAGCTCAACGAGAAGGGCGTGCAGATCCGCTTCCTCGGCCGCCTCGACGACCCCCGCATCCCCCAGGACTCCCGGGACTGGCTGGTGGAGACGGCCGCGCTCACCGAGCACAACACCCGCATGGTGCTGGGCATCGCCTTCAACTACGGGGGTCGGGCCGAGATCGTCGACGCCGTCCGGTCCCTCGTCGCCGAGGGGGTGGCGGCCGAGGACGTGACCGAGGAGCGCCTGGCGGCGGCCCTCTACGCGCCCGACATGCCCGACATGGACCTGGTGGTGCGGACCTCCAGCGAGCACCGCACCTCGAACTTCTTCCCGTGGCAGGCCACCTACGCGGAGCTGGTGTTCATGGACACGCTCTGGCCCGACTTCCGCGAGGGCCACCTCTACTCGGCGGTGGCCGAGTACCAGGCCCGGCGCCGCCGCATGGGGGCCGCCAGCGTGGCCGCCCTGGGCGCGCGCGGCACCTGAAGCTCCCGGAGGGCGAGCGGATCGGCGCCACCACGGTCGAGGGTGCGACGACGCCCAGGAGCGAGCCCGACCGAGCAAGCACGGCATCGGTCTCCGAGCGAAGAGAGGACGACTCGCGGCAACGACGGTCCTGTCCGCTGGGGCTCCCGGCACCGCCACCGCTCCGAGTGGCCGGACCCAGGGCCGGGGTCGGTACGCTCCGACCATGGACCCGGTGGAGCTGGCCGCCTTGCTCGGCCTCCCGGAGCTGCCCCGGGGCCTCGACGCCGTGGAGGTCGAGCTCGACCGGGCCGTGGTGGTCGACCGCCAGGAGATCGAGCAGCCCGCCCGACGGGTGGTGCTGGGCGGGGGCAAGCGCCTCCGGCCCGCCCTCTCCCTCGGCTGCGCCGCCGCCGCCACCGGCCGCGACGGCGACGCCGTGGTCGACCCCGCCGTGGTGGTCGGGGCCACCGCCGTCGAGCTGGTGCAGGCCGGCTCGCTGGTCCACGACGACATCATGGACGAGGCCGGTGAGCGCCGGGGCGTGCCCACCATCAACTCGGTCGAGGGCCCCAGCCAGGCCCTGCTGGTCGGCGACTTCCTCCTGGCCCGGGCCGGCCAGCTGGCCGCCGGGGTCAACCGCTCCGTCGCGGCCTACCTGGCCAGCGCCATCGCGGACCTGTGCGTGGGCCAGTCGGCCGAGGTGGCCACGCTGTTCGACCCCGACCGCACGGTGACCGCGTACGAGGACTCCATCCGGGGCAAGACCGCCGCCCTGTTCCGGGCCGCCTGCGAGATCGGCGCGGCCGCGGCCGACGTCGACGACGTCACCGTCGAGGCCCTGGCCGCCTACGGCACCGCCTTCGGCATGGCCTTCCAGGTCGTCGACGACGTGCTCGACCTCGTCTCCACCGCCGAGGCCCTGGGCAAGCCGGTCGGCAACGACATCCGCGAGGGCGTCTACAGCCTGCCCGTGCTGATCGCCCTGGCCGGACCCGACGGCGGTGCCCTGCGGGCCCGCCTGGGCCACCGCCCCGACGAGGACGAGGTGGCCCACGCCCTCGCCCTGGTGCGGGCGTCCACGGGCGTGGCCGAGGCCCTCGACGCGGCCCGGGCCCACAACGAGGTCGCGGTCGCTGCTCTCGACCCGCTGCCGGCCGGCCCGGCCCGCGACGGGCTGGCCGCCCTGCCCGACGCCTACCTGGACTGGGTCCTCGACGCCAAGGCCCCCGACATGGTGTCGGGCGCAGCCGTCGGCCGCTGACCCCGCTCGAGCGTCACGAGGTGCCAGGCACCTCGTGACGCACCGGGCGGCCGCTCACCCCGGCCAGGGGGCCGGGCCACGGGCGCCGGTAGCCTCGGCGGTCGTGAAGATCTACACGCGCAAGGGTGACGACGGCACCACCGGGCTCCTCTACGGCGGCCGGGTGGGCAAGGACTCGCCCCGACCCGAGGCCTACGGCCAGGTCGACGAGGTCCAGGCCGTGCTCGGCCTGGCCCGGGCCCACGCCCCGCAGGGCGAGGAGCTCGACCGGATCCTCACCGGCATCCAGCGCGACCTCTGGGTGCTCATGGCCGACCTGGCCACCGACGCCCCCAACCGCGACAAGCTCAGCCCCGGCACCACCCTGGTGACGCCCGAGATGGTCACCCCCCTGGAGGCGCTCATCGACGAGGTGGCCACCCGGTTCGAGCCGCCCACCGAGTTCGTCATCCCGGGCGGCACCGTCGTCGCCGCCCACCTCGACGTGGCCCGCACCGTGGTGCGCCGGGCCGAGCGGGTGGCCGTGGCCCTCGCGCCCGAGAGCACGTCGGCCCTGGCCTACCTGAACCGGCTGTCGGACCTGCTCTGGATGCTGGCCCGCTGGCAGGAGGGCACGTCCCTCACCAGCCGCACGGCCTGACCGCCCCGGCCGCGCCCCCACCGCCCCCGACGTCCAGAGAGGACCGCCCGTGCCCACCCGCACCGTCACGCCCACCACCGCCAAGGCCCCGTCCCGCGCCGACCTGCTCGTCGTCGGCGTGCGCGCCGGCGCCGCCCTCGAGCCCGACCTCGACGTCGTCGGCGTGACGGCCCGCTTCGCGGCCGCCGCCGGCTTCACCGGCGCGGTGGGCCAGACGCTGCTGTCGGCGGCGGGGGGCACCGGCGGCGCCGACCACCTCCTGGTGGGCCTGGGCCACGCGGGCGAGGTCGACGCCAACCGGCTGCGGCGGGCGGCGGGGACGGCGGGGCGCGCGGCCACCCGCCACGCCAAGGTCGTGGTCGCGCTGGGGGAGAAGGCAGCCGACGGCACCAGCCCGGAGGACGCGGCGCGGGCCGTGACCGAGGGGTGGGTGCTGGGCGCCTACCGCTTCGACGACCTGCGCACGGACCCGACGACCTCCGCGGTCCGGTCGGTCACCCTCACCGCCGGCGGGGCCCGCGCCGCCCGCGACGCCGTGGCCCGGGGCGTGGCCACGGCGCGGGCGGTGACCCTGGCCCGGGACCTGGTGAACCTGCCGGGCGGGTCCCTGGTGCCGGCCCGGCTGGCCGACCGCATCCGCGACGCGGGCCGCGAGGCCGGCCTCAAGGTCCGCGTCGACGGCCCCGCCGCGATCCGCCGCAAGGGCCTGGGGGGCGTGCTGGGCGTGAGCCAGGGCGCCACCAACGAGCCCCGCTTCGTGGAGGTCACCTACACGCCGGCAGGGCGGGCCCGCGGCCACGTGGCCCTGGTGGGCAAGGGGGTCACCTTCGACACCGGCGGGTACTCGCTCAAGTCCTCCGACGCCATGTTGGGCATGAACGGCGACATGGGCGGCGCCGCCGCGGTCATCGGCGCCATGAGCGCCCTCGGTGCCCTCGGGGCCCGGGTGAGGGTCACCGGCTACCTGCCCCTGGTCGAGAACATGATCGGCCCCGACGCCATCCGGGTGGGCGACGTGCTCCACATCCGCGGCGGCACCACCGTCGAGGTGCAGAACACCGACGCCGAGGGCCGCCTGATCCTGGCCGACGCCCTGCGCCTGGCGTCGGAGGCCCGTCCCGACGCCATCGTCGACCTGGCCACCCTCACCGGGGCCTGCATGGTGGCCCTCGGGCCCCGCACCGCCGGCCTCTTCGGGGACCACGACGGGCTCGTCACCCGCCTGCGCGACGCCGCCGCCACGGCCGGCGAGGACGTGTGGCCCATGCCCATGCCCGCCACGCTGCGGCCCGGCCTCGACTCCGACGTGGCCGACATCCGCAACATCTCCGGCGGCCGCCACGGCGGGGCGTCGGTGGCGGCGCTGTTCCTGCGCCACTTCGTGGCCGACGACGTCCCCTGGGCCCACCTCGACATCGCCGGGCCCTCCTGGGTCACCGACGGGCCCGATGGCGAGATCCCCAAGCTGGGCACCGGCTTCGGCGTCCGCCTCCTCACCCAGGCCCTCACCGACTGGTCACCCCTGACCTGACGGACCCTGCGCCCCACGGGGCCCGGTGCGGCCCGCGGGTCGAGACCCTTCAGGCGGCGTCGCCGCCGAGGTCCGCCTCGGCGGTCGTGATCGACGGCGGGGGTGCCGTCGCCGGCGGCGCCGAGGGTGCCTCCGACGACGAGGCGTGGCGGGGCACCGGCGTGGGACCCGCAGGTGGGCGGAGGTCGATCTCGGGGTCGCGGGCCCGCACCAGGCGGTGGGCCCAGACCGCGGCCTCGCGGGCGACCACCGGGTGGATCCTCCAGCGGTGCAGTCGCTGCTCGGTGGTCGGGACGTCCTCGGACAGCTCGGCCAGGGCCAGGGCGACCCGTCGGGCCCGCCGCCGCTGGGCGTCGAGGGTCGAGGCGTCGCGCTCGATGGCGCGCCAGGCGTCGTGACGGGCCCGCACGCCCGGCGGCAGCCGGTCGACCTGGTGGCGGGTGAGCGGCGGCAGGTGGCGGCGGACGGCCAGGCTGGGCCCCGAGGAGGCCCGGGCCACGCCGAACTGGCAGGCCCGGTGGAGGGCGCGCACGACGGGGCTGTGGCGACCGGTCCCCGTGCCGAGCCCGAGGGCCTCGGCCGTGGCCGTCAGGTCGAGGGTGGCGCCGGAGGGCTCCTGCTCCAGGAGGGCGTCGGCGTGGCGCACCAGCCAGGTGGTGGAGGGGCCCAGGATCGACAGCCAGAACTGCTCCACGTAGGTGGAGCGGGGCGGGTAGCCCAAGGCGTCGATGACGGGGTCCTCCCAGGTCTCGAGGGACAGGGTGGGGACGGACAGGTCGGGGGCAGGCATGGGATCGCTCTCCCGTGGGACGAGGGGTGGGGCCGGGGAAGCGCACATCGCCGTGGATGTCTTTCATGTACTCTCAGTCATCTTCGTTCCTGTGTCAAGGGGTGGGCGCGAGGAGGGGAGGGGCCGGTACCGTCGAGGGATGGCGGCCGACGACACCAGCCCGAGCACCGCCGCCGAGCGCGAGGGGATCGTCGAGCGGGCCTGGCTCGGTGGCCGCGACGTCGACCTCGACCTCGCCGTGGCCGAGGTGGCCGACTGGCTCGCGACGGCGCGGGCCGTGGTGGCCCTCACCGGGGCGGGCATCTCCACCGACAGCGGCATCGCCGACTTCCGCGGCAAGAACGGCCTGTGGACCCGCGACCCGGCGGCCGAGAAGGCCAGCACCATCTCCCACTACCTCTCGTCGCCCGAGGTGCGTCAGGTCGCCTGGCAGCGCCGCCTCACCTCCCCGGCGTGGGACGCCGAGCCCAACGCCGGGCACCTGGCCCTGGTCGAGCTGGAGCGCCGGGGCCGCCTCGACACGCTCGTCACCCAGAACACCGACGGGCTCCACCTCCTCGCCGGCACCAGCCGGGAGCGCCTGGTCGAGGTGCACGGCTCCCTGCGCGGGGTCATGTGCGTCGACTGCGACGACCGGGCCGACATGCAGCGGGCCCTCGACCGCGTCCGCGCCGGCGAGGCCGACCCGGCGTGCCGCTCCTGTGGCGGCATCCTCAAGGCCACCACCGTGCTCTTCGGCGAGTCCCTCGACCCGGCCGACGTCGACGTCGCGTCCGGGGCGGCCCAGCGCTGCGACCTGGTGCTGGCGGTGGGCACGACGCTCAACGTGTTCCCCGCGGCCCACGTGCCCCGCGTGGCCCAGCGGGCGGGGGCCCGGCTGGTGATCGTCAACGGCGGGCCGACCGACGCCGACGACCGGGCCGATGCAGTGCTTCGGGGCTCGATCTCCGACATCCTGCCCAGGCTGGTGGTCCCCCCGACCTGAGGCCGCCCCCTCAGGCGTCGGTGACCACCAGGGTGAAGGTCGCGGCGGGGCCCGGACGCGTCGACCAGGCCGGCTCGTCCTGGCCCACGCCGAGCCCCACGCGGTAGCGACCCGGCGGCAGGGGCTGGAGGTGCTCGTCCACGGCGACGACGGCGGCGGTGGCGTCGACCTCCTCCCCGGGCGCCACCCACCCCTGGAGGTCACCGCCCGAGCGGGCGCCGTCGGGCGCGCCGGGGCCGTCGCCCTCGACGGTGGCCACCAGCCGCACCCGCGCCGGGGCGCTGGTGGTGTCGAGGCCGGGCCAGGGCGACCCCGAGCCCGTGTGGCGCACGTGGACGGGGAGCTCGACCGTGCCCCCCGGCGCCACCTCGACCGCGGCACCGGCGATGCCCTCGGTGATCTCGACCTCGGCCTCGCGGGCGGCGTCGGGCAGCCCCGTGGGGAAGCCGGCCGGGAGCAGCAGCCCGGCCGCGTCGAGGCGGTCCTGGTCGGGACCGGGCCGGACCCACAGCGCCAGGCCGTCCTCCGCGCCCCAGAACGGGAGGTAGCCGCTCTGGTCGAGCAGGGCGATGCGGGCGCCCTCGGCCCGCCGGTCGGGGTCGTCGGCCCGGGAGAGCACGAAGTCCTGGTCCGGCTCCTCACCGAAGGCGGGGTCGTAGGTGGTGAAGGCCACGTCGGGCAGGTGCCACGGGTAGCTGAGGACGGAGAAGGCGGCGTCGACGGAGCGGACGTCGATGCTGATGGCGTCGGGCTGCAGGCGGCGCACGTCGGTGGGGACGTCCCACCCGTCGTAGACGGTGTCCTCGAACGAGGCCGTGGCCCGCACCGTGCCGGCACCGGCCCACACCCCCCAGACCACCACGATCGGCACCACCACGGCCGGCCGGCGGAGGAGGCCGGCCACCACGACCACGACGCCCAGTCCGACGAGCCCGGCGAGGGTGGCCCGCCAGAACGTGCCGGCGGGGTCGGCGCCCACGTAGCGGATGACGGCCGGGACGGCGAAGGCCGAGTACCGCCCTCTGTAGGCGTCGGCGTCCCGGGTGGCCAGCAGGACGGCGGCCAGCCCGGCCACCGCGGCCGCCGCCAGCGCGCCGAGCCGCAGCACCCGGCGCCGGTCCGCCCCCAGGAGGGTCAGCACCGCGGCGGCCAGCCAGAGGGGGGTGAACGAGTCGTTGTGGCGGCCGTACACGAGGTGGTCGGCCCGGAACTGGTTCTGGGCGAAGAAGGCCACCGACACGGCGAAGACCGACGCCGCGAGGGCCAGCAGGTAGCCGACGGCCAAGCGGTCGACCGGCGTCGCGGCGCCCAGGCCCGCCCCCCGCGCCCGCTCGACCGGGGTCCTGGTCTCGGCGCCCGCCTCGGCCCGACCACGGTGGCGCAGGGCCAGCACCAGTCCCGCCCCGCCCACGACCACCAGGCCCAGCGACCCCGCGGCCAGGTACCAGGCCTGGCCCACGGCGGTGGTGACCAGCTCGCCCAGGCCCGAGGGCGACGTGAGGAGGTCACGGATCTCGGCCGGGCCGCCCTCGAGGCGCTCGACGTGGGCCCACCGGGCCTGCTCCACGGCCCGGGTCCCGACCCACGTGACGACCACGCCGAGCACCAGCACGGCGGCGTTGCCGGCCGCGACGGCAGGGGCGACCAGGCGCTGGCGTGCGCCGAGGGCCAGGACCACGACGGCCACGACGACGGCCACCGTGAAGCGGGCGTGGGTGGCGTACAAGAGGGCCACGGCGGGGCCGAAGAGGTAGGCGGCGGGGCCCCGGCGCCGGGCCGCGTGCAGGGCCAGCACGCTCGCCGGCACGAGGGGCAGGACCAGGTCCTCGGCGATGGCCGACACGCCGGCGGCCACCACCGCGGGCGCCGCCGCACCGACCACGGCGGCCAGGAGGGCGGGCCCACGCGCCGCGCCCAGCACCCGGCGGGCGACGAGGGCCAGGAGGGGGACGACCGAGGCCAGCAGCACGGCGTTGACGGCCACGATCGCCCGCCACTGGGCGTCGGCCGAGCCGAAGGCCCGGGTCGCCGGAGCGATGACGAGCGGGTAGCCCAGGGCGTAGCGGGGCGCGGTGGGCATCTCCCACCCGGACCCGGCTCCCGCCAGCCAGCGGGCGTTGCCCAGGTAGCCGGTCTCGTCGAACACGACGGTGGGGTGGCCGATGCGGGCCGAGGCCACCAGGTGGACGGCCAGGGCGACGAGGGTGGCCCCGGCCACGCCGAGGGCGAAGCCCCGGGCCCCCAGGCCGCCGGGCCCGTCGGTGGTGGCGGCGGCGTCGGCCGGGGGGGCGCCCGGGCCCGGGCCTCCCTCGACGGCGCGCACCTCGGACACGGCGGCGACCCTAGGCCCGGCCGTCCCGCGGGCCCGGGGCCCCGGCGCCCTGGGGGAATAGGTGACCCACTGGGTAGGGTTTCCCCCGATGCAGGGCCTCACCGGCCCGACGAGACGAGAAGAACGCGAGGGACCGATCATGCCGAGCTTCCGCGAGATCCTGGCCGCCACCAAGGCCCAGGTCAGGGAGGTCACCACGGCCGAGGCCGACGAGATGCGCCGCCAGGACGGCGCCGTCGTGCTCGACGTCCGCGAACCCGACGAGTACGAGCAGGGCGCCATCCCCGGTGCCGTGCACATCCCGCGGGGCACCCTCGAGACCAGCATCGAGAACCGCATCACCGACAAGGACGCCCCGGTGATCATCCACTGCGCCAGCGGCGTGCGCTCGGCCTTCGCGGCCAAGAGCCTGGGCGAGCTGGGCTACACCGGTGCGGTGACCGTCGCGGGCGGGTTCAACAAGTGGAAGGACGAGGACCGGGAGTGGTCCGTCCCCCAGACCCTGACCCCCGAGCAGCGCAACCGCTACAAGCGCCACCTGCTGCTGCCCGAGGTGGGCGACGAGGGCCAGCAGAGGCTGCTCGACTCCAAGGTCCTGCTGCTCGGCGCCGGCGGCCTGGGCTCACCCGCGGCCCTGTACCTCGCGGCCGCCGGCGTGGGCACCATCGGCATCATCGACATGGACGTCGTCGACGACTCCAACCTGCAGCGCCAGGTGCTGCACAACGTGGAGCGCATCGGGGACCGCAAGGTCGACTCGGCCAAGAAGACCCTCACCCTCCTCAACCCCGACGTCGACGTCGTCACCTACGACACCCGGCTGGGCGAGGACAACGTCATGGACATCCTCGCCGGGCCCGATGGCGACGGCTGGGACGTGGTGGTCGACGGCACCGACAACTTCCCCACCCGGTACCTCGTCAACGACGCCTCGGTGAAGCTGGGCATCCCCGTGGTCCACGGCTCGATCTTCCGCTTCGAGGGCATGGTCACGGTCTTCGACCCCAAGGAGGGGCCGACCTACCGCGACATGGTCCCCGAGCCCCCGCCGGCCGACATGGCCCCCTCGTGCGCCGAGGCCGGCGTGCTCGGCGTGCTCCCCGGCATCGTCGGCTCGCTCCAGGCGCTCGAGGCCATCAAGCTGCTCCTGGACCTGGGTGACCCGCTGCGGGGGCGCCTCCTGGCCTACGACGCCCTCGAGACGTCGTTCCGGGAGTACAAGGTGCAGGTCGACCCGACCAACGAGATCACCTGGGACAACCGGGACCGGATCCAGGTCGCCGAGGTGGAGGGGCTGTGCGCCCCACTGCCCCTCGCCCCCGCCCCGGCCTGAGCCCGCCCGAGCCCTCCCGGCCGTCTGCGGACGGTCGGGTGCCGGGGCCTAGCCTCGCCCCGATGGACCCGGCCGACCCCCCTCCTGCGGGCGACGTCGGCACCGACCCGGGCGGCCCCGACGGCCCGTCCTCGGCCCCGACGGGCCGACGGCGCCGGGCGGCCCAGCTCACCACCGTCGCCGGGCTCCTGATCGGCGGGGTCACCTGCGCCTTCGTGGTGCGGACGCTGTCGTCGGAGTGGAGCGAGGTGCGCGAGGCCGTCCTCGACGCGTCGCCCGCCTGGGTGGCGGTGTGCTTCCTGCTCTGCATCGCGTCGATGACCAGCATCGGCTGGGTCTGGACCGACGTGATGGCCCTGCTCGGCGTGCGGGTGCAGAGGTCCCGTGCCCTCGCCTGGTACTACGTGGGCGAGCTGGGCAAGTACCTGCCCGGCGGGGTGTGGCCCGTGCTCGGCCGGGGGGAGCTGGCCCGGCGCAACGGGGGCGTGCCCGGCCCCCGCGCCTACGCCAGCGTGGCCCTTTCGCTGGTGACGCTCTACCTGGCCGCCATGCTGGTCGCCGTCGGCCTGCTGCCCTTCGCCCTGGGTGACGACGGGCCCGGCGCGGCCGCCTTCGTGCTGGTCCTGCTCCCCCTGGGCCTGGCCGCCCTGCACCCCCGGGTCATCGAGCCGCTGCTGGGGCTGGTCCGCCGGGTGACCAAGCGGCCGCTGGCCATGGAGGTGCCGCCGTGGCGCGACACCGTCGTGGTCGTCCTCCGGTACGTGCCCACCTGGGTGTTCATCGGCGGCGCCACCGCGGCCATGGCCCAGGCCATCGACCCGGGGGCCTCACCGACCCGCGTCGCCTTCGCCGCCGTGCTCAGCTGGACCGCCGGCTTCCTCGCCGTCCCCGTGCCCGCCGGGGCCGGCGTGCGCGAGACGGTGTTCATCGCGGCCAGCGGGCTGCCCCCCGAGCTGGGGGCCACCGTGGCGGTCGCCACCCGCGTGCTGTTCATCGTCGTCGACGGCGGCGGGGCCGCCCTCGCCGGGGCGTACCTGCGCCGGCACCGGCTGCGGACCCCGGTGCCCGTCGGCGACGGCCCCGCGGTGCCCGACGCCGTCGGCGCGCCCGACGCCCTCCCGGAGGCCTGAGGGCCGCACCAGCCCGGGCATCCCGCCCCGCCCCCCGGCCGACGGCGGGGCGTCGCGACCCGCCCGGACCGCCGGGGTGCGCCGGGTACAGTCGTCTCGATGGCGGTGCCCGCAGGACCCGACCGGGGCCCCGGGGCCACCGGACCGGTGGTGGCCCTGCGCCCCCTCGGCATCGGCGAGATGCTCGACGCCGCCATCAAGGTGTACCGGACCCGCCCCCGCCAGCTGGTCCTGGCCACCGCCGTGGTGGTCGCCCCGGCGATCCTCGTGCAGACGCTCGTCCAGCTCTCGGCCGGTGACCCCCAGGCCCTCACCGAGACCGACGCCGCCACCGGCCTGCCGACGGTCGACGCCCGCGCCTTCTTCCTGTACCTGGGCGGGGCCTTCGCGTCGGTGGTCATCCTCCTGGTGGCCAACAGCCTGGCCCTGGCCGGCACCACCCGGATCTCGGTGGGCGCCTACCTGGGCGACGACACCGACTGGCGGGAGTCGCTGCGCTTCGCGGTGCGGCGGCTCTGGCCGCTGCTCGGGGTGCTGGTGATCTCGTCGGTGGGGCTCATCGTGGGCCTCCTGCTGTGCCTCGCCCCCGGCATCTGGCTCCAGGGGATCTGGGCCGTGGCCGTCCCCGCCCTGCTGGTGGAGGAGCGCGGCGCCATCGACTCCCTCCGGCGGTCGGCCCAGCTGGTGCGGGGCGGCTTCTGGCGGGTGCTGGGGGCGATCCTCCTCGGCTCGTTGCTGGCCTCGCTGCTCCAGGGCGTCCTCACCGCGCCCGTGGTCGGCCTCCAGCTGGCCGGGACCAGCTTCCTCGTCACGTCGATCCTCCTCGGTGTGGTGCAGCTCGTCGGCGTGGCCCTCACCACCCCCTACGTGGCCGCCCTCACCGCGGTGATCTACGTCGACCTGCGGGTGCGCAAGGAGGCCTTCGACCTCGAGCTCCTGGCCGGGGGCGTGGGCGTCGCGCCCCCTGACGGGTCGGCCGCCACCGTGGCCCCGACCGCCTCGGTGGCTCCGACCGCTCTGACCGCCCCGACCGGGCCGGGCCCTGCGCCGGTGCCCCCGCCCGGCGGTTGGGTGCCGGCCCCGCCGCCGGGCGGCTGGGGCCCGCCGGCGGGCCCCCCGCCCGGGGCCCCACCCGGTGGCTGACCCCACCGGCGCCCGCGACGACGCCCGGCGCATCCTCGAGGGCGACCGCTACCAGGCCCGGGACGTGCCCCGTCCCCTCGAGGGCGTGCTGCGGTGGATCGGGGACCGGCTCCGCGCCGTCGGCGAGCCCCTCGCCGACCTCCTCTCCACCCCCGCCGGCGTCGCGGTCACGGTCACCGTGGTGCTGCTGGCGGCCGGGGCGGTCGCGGCGGCCGCCGCCCGCCGGCGCACCCGCACCCACGAGCAGGCCGCCGCCGCCCGCCACCGGCCCGGACGGGTCGATCCGTCGGCCCTGGAGCGCGACGCCGACGAGGCCGAGGACCGGGGCGACCTGGCCGCAGCCGTGCGGCTCCGGTTCCGCGCCGGCGTGCGACGCCTGGAGGACGCCGGCGCGGTGCCCGTGCGGGCCGACACCACCACCCGACGCCTGGTGGCCGCGGTCCCCTCGGGCGCCCTGCCCGCCCTGGCCGCCACCTTCGACGAGGTCGCCTACGGCCGGCGCCCGGCCCGGCCCGAGGACGTGGTCGCCGCCCGCCGGGACTGGCCCGGCGTGGTGGCCGACGCCGAGGGCGCGGTCGCCCGGGCCGGGGCCGCGGCGCACGGTCGGGACGCCACCGCCGGGGCGGCGCGGTGACGGCGACCGCCCCGCCGGACGCGGACGTGGCCGGCCCCGCCGATCCCTTCGACGGGTCCCCGGGGTCGTGGTGGAGCCGGGTGGGGCCCGTCACGCGGGTCGTGGTGGTCGTCGTCGGGGTCGTCGTCGGCCTCAACCTGGTGCTCGCCGCCCTCGACCTCGTGGTCGGCTCCGACCCGGGCGGGCCCACCGGCTCCAGCCTGGCCACCGGCGACGACGGGGTCGCGGCGTGGGCCGACCTCCTCGAGGTGCGCGGGGTGCCGGTCACCCGGCTGCGCACTCCACTGGAGGACGCCGAGGTCGACCCCTCGGCCACGCTCGTGGTCTCCGAGCCCACCGCCGACCTCTCGCCCGCGGCCCGGGAGGCGGTGGCCGCCCACGTCGCCGCCGGGGGCCGCCTGGTCGCGGTGGGGGCCACCGCCACCGGCGCCGTCGTGGCCGCCACCGGCGTCGACCCGGGCTGGGCCGACCGGGGACCGACCGACCCGGTCCCCCTCGTCGACGGGCCCGAGGCGGCCGGCGTCTCCCGGCTCTCGGGCGAGGGGCGGGGTGCGTACCTCACCCCGGGGCCCCTGACGCCGATCGTCGGCGGCGACGGCGACGTCACCGCGGTCTCCTCGGGCACCGTCGTGGCCGTGGCCGACCCCTCGGTGCTGTGGAACCGCCACCTGGCCGAGGCCGACGACGCCGCCTTCGCCCTGGCCCTCGCGGGTGCGGGGCCGGTCGTGTTCGCCGAGGCGGAGCACGGCTACGGCTCTGCCGGGGGGTTCGGGGCCCTGCCCCTCGGCTGGCGCCTGGCGGCCGGGGGCCTGGCCCTCGCCGCCCTGCTCGCCATGTGGAGCGCCGGGCAGCGCCTCGGCCCGGTCGAGCGTCGGGAACGGGTCCTGCCGCCGCCCCGCGCCGCCTACGTCGACGCCGTCGCCGCGACCCTCTCCCGCACCGGGCGGCCCCCGCCCGTCGACCGCCCCCCACCACCGGAGGACACCCCGTGACCGACAGCCCCCCGCCCGACACCCTGGCCGCGGTGCGCCGGCGCCTGGGCGACGCCGTGGCCCCCGTCGTCGTCGGGGCCGACGCCGTGCTCGACGCCCTCGTCGTGGCCCTGTCCGTGGGCGGCCACGTGCTGCTGGAGGGAGTGCCGGGTGTGGCCAAGACCCTCGTGGCCGAGGCCACCGCCCGCGCCCTCGGGGCCCGCTTCCGTCGGGCCCAGTTCACCCCCGACATGCTGCCGTCGGACCTCACCGGCACCATGACCCTGCGCGACGGCGAACTGGCCTTCCGCCCCGGGCCGGTGTTCACCAACGTGCTGCTGGCCGACGAGATCAACCGCACGCCGCCCAAGACCCAGGCCGCCCTGCTGGAGGCCATGGGCGAGGGGCAGGTCACGGTGGACGGCACCCCCCGCCGGCTGGCCGAGCCCTTCCTCGTCGTCGCCACCCAGAACCCCATCGAGTACGAGGGCACCTACCCGCTGCCCGAGGCCCAGCTCGACCGCTTCCTGGTGAAGGTCGACGTGGGCTACCCCTCCGAGGCCGACGAGGCCTCCCTCCTGGGCCTCGCCCGCCGGGGCCTCGCCCCTGCGGCCCTGGCCGACGTCCGGCCCATCGTCGCGGCCGACGCCGCCGGTGAGACGGTGGCCGCGGTGGCCGATCTGGTGGGCAGGCTCCGAGGCGAGGTCGACGCCACCACGGTCACCCCCGAGGTCGCCGGGTACCTGCTGGGCGTGGTGCGGGCCACCCGCGACCTGCCCAGCGTGGAGGTCGGCGCCAGCCCCCGCGCCGGGGTCCACCTCCTGGCCGCGGCCCGGGCCACCGCCCGCCTGGCCGGCCGGGACTTCGTCACGCCTGACGACGTGGTCACCGTCGCCCCGCCCGTGCTCCGCCACCGCCTGGTCCTGCGAGCCGAGGCCGAGCTCGACCGCTTCCGGCCCGACGACGCGGTGGCCGCCGCGGTGGCCGCCGTGCCCGTGCCCCGCTAGGCCGTGTCGCCTCCGCCGCCCGCCCGCCGACCGGTCGTCCGGCGCGCCCCGTCCGGGCGCCGTCGCACCCGACCCGGCCCCCGGTGTCGTCGACGGTGAGCCCGTCGCCCCGCGCCGTCGCGGTCGCCGCCGTCCTCGCCGGGTCCCTGGTGGTCGTGCCCTGGCCGGTCGTGCTGCTCCTGGCCCTCGCCGCCACCGCGGCGGTGGCCGTCGACGCGGCCCACGCCCGCCGCCCGCTCCATGTGACCCGGACCGTCCCCGCCCGCCTGGCCCGGGGCGTGCCGGCCCGGCTCGCGGTGCGGGTCGAGGGGGCCGGGGCCCGCCGGGTGCGGGTGCGCCAGCCCCGCCTCCCGGACCTGTGGTGCGAGCCGGCCGAGGGCGACGGGGGTCTCGACGCCGAGGTGGTCGCCCACCGGCGGGGCCACCACCGACTGCCCCCGGTCGCCGTCCGCGCCACGGGTCCGCTGGGCCTGGGGCGGTGGGACCACCGGGGCACCGGTCCGGCGGAGGTCGACGTCGACCCCGACCTGCCCGCCGCCCGCCGTCTGGCCATGGCCGTCCGCCAGGCCCGCTTCCGGGACCCGGGCCTGCGGCGCCGGGGCGCGGTGGGGCTGGGCACCGACTTCGATCGCCTGCGCGACTACCAGCCCGACGACGACGTCCGCCACGTCAACTGGGTGGCCACCGCCCGCCGGGGCCGTCCCCTGACCAACCAGTACCGGGAGGACACCGAGCGCGACGTGGTGGCCCTGGTCGACCTGGGGCGGTTGATGGCGGCGCCGGTCGACGGCGCCGCCGAGCCGGGGGCACGCACGCGCCTCGACGTGGCCATCGACGCCGCCGCCGCCCTGGCCGCGGTGGCCGACGCGGTCGGCGACCGCATCGGTGCCGTCGCCTTCGACGACGAGGTCCGGGCCCGCGTCCGGCCTCGGCGGGCCTCGGGGGCGGCGGTGGTGCGGGCCCTCCACGCCCTGGAGCCCCGCCCCGTCGACAGCGACCCGGAGCTGGCGTTCCGCGCCGTGGGCACCACCAAGCGGGCCCTGGTGGTGGTGCTCACCGACCTGGTCGACCCGGCCGCGGCGGCCGCCCTGCTCGATGCGGTGCCCGTCCTGGTCCGCCGCCACGCGGTGGTCGTGGCCTCCAGCACCGACCTCGACCTGGCTGCCGTCGTCGCCGCCGACCCGGGCCCGCCGTCGTCGGAGGCCGCGCTGCGGCGGGCCGTGGCCTCCCGGGTCCTGGCCGCCCGGGACCGGGCCGCGGCCGAGATCACCCGGCGGGGCGCGACGGTGGTCGAGGCCGCACCCGACCGGCTCCCGGCCGCGGTGGTGGCGGCCTACCTCGACGCCAAGGCCGCGGCCCGGCTCTGAACGCCCTCCGTGCCGTCGGGGGCGCGCCGCCCGCGGACCGCGACGAGCACCCAGAAGGGGCCGGCCACCAGGACGCCGACGGCCGCCGCGGCCGCCGGCGGCAGGCCCGTCGGGGTGACGAAGCCCTCCACCAGCCCGGTGGGCACCAGCCAGAGGGCGATGCCCAGGGCCACCTCGGCCGCGCCCCGCATCTCCTCCACCAGCACCTCGCCCCGGGGTCGGTGCCCGGGCGCCACCAGGCCCCGGCCCACCCGCAGGCCGGCGGCGCCGGCCACGGTGACCAGGCTCAGCTCCAGCAGCCCGTGGGGCGCGAAGTAGGTCACGGCCAGACCACCCAGGCCGTGGGCGGTGAACAGGCCCACCACCACCCCGACCACGAGGCCGTTGTAGGCCAGCAGGGCGGCGGTGGCCAGCCCCCCGGTGATCCCGCCGGCGAGGCACAGCAGCGCGACGCGGATGTTGTTGGTGAAGATCTGGGTCGACACCGAGGCGCTGTCGCTGGCGGTGAGGTCGCGGTCGCCTCCGCCGCCCTGCTCGGCCGACTCGGCCGCGCCCTGGGCGATGGGGCTGACCTGGGCGACCCGCGCGGCCGTGGCCGGGTCGTGGTGGGCCCACGCCCCGAGCGCCAGCATCGGCCCCCACAGCAGCACGGCGGCGGCGAGCAGGGCCCGGGGCCGCTCCCGCACCCGCACGTAGATCCCGGTCGTGAGCCAGTGGCGCAGCGACGCCCGCCGGTCGGGGGTGCGGTAGACGAGGCCTCGGGCCCGACGGACCAGGGCGTCGAGCTCGCCGACCACGGGATCGCCGGGCCAGCGCTGTCGCGCCCGGGCCAGGTCGGCCGCCGCAGCCCGGTAGCCCTCGCCCAGGGCCAGCACCTCGTCGGGGTCGAGGCGGTCGAGCGAGCCCCCGGCCCGGGCCACCAGGTCGGTGAGGCGGGCCCACCCGGACGTGCGCTCGGCGATGAAGCGCTCCACGCCGCGCAGGGGCGCGGGACGTCGTCGGTGGCGGCCACCCCTCCATCCTCGCGGCCCCGAGCCGTCGGGCGGCGCGCTCCGTCGACGGGGCGACGAGCCGTCGGCGGTGAGGGTGCCCCGGGGAGGGCGCACCCTCACGTCGGGGCGCCGATCGGCCGATGATGGGGGTGCACCCGATCCGAGGAGGACCCGTGGACCCCGACGCAGCGCAGCCGCCAGAGGCCGGGCCGGCGGGTGCGGCCCCGGCCCCGGAGCGGACCGCCCTCGTCCACGACGTGGCGGGCGCGCTGTCTGCGGGCGACCGTGACATCCTCGCCCTCGAGCTCGACCAGGGCCTCGACGAGGCCGAGGTGGCGGCGGTGCTCGGCACCAGCATCGCCGTCGCCCACCGGCGCCTGGCCCGCGCCCACGGGCACCTGGAGCGGGCCGTCCAGGTGCGCCTCCTTTGGGGAGCCGGGGCCACGGGCTGCCCTCGGCTCGACGTCGCCCTCCGCGTGGCCGGGGCGCGTCGCTTCGGGCCCCGAGCGGCCCGGGCCATCACCGTCCACCTCACCACCTGCGAGCGGTGTGCCCACACCGGCGGTGCGGGCTCGGCGACGGCCGCCTGACCCCGGCGACCGGTCGGTAGCGTGCCGCCGGTGGAGATCGAGGACCGGCTCACCGTGGCGACCCCCGAGGGGGTCGACCTCCACCTGGTGGTGGCCGGCCTGGGCTCGCGCTTCATGTCGTGCGCGGTCGACACCGTGCTGGAGCTGGTGGTGCTCGTCCCCCTCCTGCTGGCCGCGGGGCGGCTGGGGGGAGCGGGCGGGCCCGCGCTGGCCGCGGTCTCGGTGCTCGTCGTGTTCGTCGCCGCACCGGCGGCCTTCGACGCCTTCGGCGGCGGGCGCACACCGGGACGGCGCCTCGCCGGGCTGCAGCTGGTCGGCGACGACGGGGGGACGCGTCACCCTGGTGCCGGCAGCGGTGCGCAACGTGGTCCGTCTGGTCGACTTCCTGCCCTCGCTCTACTCGGTCGGCGTGGTCGCCGTGCTCGCCACCCGCCACCACCAGCGCCTGGGCGACCTGGCCGCCGGGACCCTCGTGGTGCGGACCGGGGCGGTGGGGCGGCGGGCGCCGGTCGTGGTGCCCGGTGCGGCGCGACCGGTGCCGGCACCCGACCCGGGTGGAGCGGCACCCGTCGGGGGCTGGGACCTGACCGGCGTGTCGAGCGACGACGAGGCCGTGGTGCGGGCGTTCCTGGCCCGGCGCGACGGCCTCGACCCGGCGGCCCGGGCACGGGTCGCGTCGCAGCTGGCCGGCCGCCTGGCCCCGCTGGTGCGGGGGCCCGACCGCACCGCCGGCGACGAGGCCTTCCTCGAGCAGGTCCTGGCCGCCCGGGAGGCCCGGGCCCGGTAGGGCGCGTCACGCGGACATCACCTCAGCCCCTCTCGAGTGCCCTCGATGTTTGTGGCGGACCGGCAGCGGGCACCGTCGTGCCGGCTCTTCCCCCCGAGACCGGCACCCGTCCCGGAGGGAGGCCCCGTGGCCCCGACCCCCGCCCACCTGCGCGCCGCGGCCGACGGCCTGCGCCGCACCGCCCGCCGCCTCGACGTCGAGCTGGCGCCCCTGGTGGCCCTCGGTGACCACCGGACCTGGGAGGGCCCGGCCGCCACCGCCCACCGCCGGGCCGCGGCCGACGCCGACGCCCGCCGGGCGGGCGCCACCGCCGGGCTGCGCGCCGTGGCCGCCCGCCTCGACCAGCGGGCCGACGAGGCGGAGGCGGCCGAGGAGCGGGCCGCGGAGGAGGCCAGGAGGGCCCGGCAGCTCCGCCGGGCCGACCACGGCCTCGGGCCCCGGCGGGTGCCTGACGCCCGCGACCGTCGGCGGCCCGACCTCCTCCGCCCGGGGTCCGACGTCTCGGGCCTCCTCACCGGTGGAGGCGACGGTGGCTGACCCCGGCGTGGTGGCCCTCGACCCGGTCCGCCTGGCCTCGCTGGAGGCCGCCCTCCGCGACGGTGCCGACCGCTGCGGTCGGGGGGCTGGCGCGGTCGTCACCGACCTGGCCGGCACCGGCGAGGCCGCCCCTGGCGCGGTGGGGGACCTCGAGGCGCTGGCGGGGTGGTGCCGGGTGCAGGCCGACGGGGTCCGGTGGCGCCGCCGGGCCGTCGAGGCCCTCCCCGTGGCCCTCCCCCTCCCGGCCTGGCCGCGGGGCGGTGCCGCCCTGGCCCGGTCGCGCGCCTCGGTGTGGGCCGACCGACTGGCCGAGGCCCTGGCCGGCCGGCCCCCGGACTGGGAGGTGCTGAGCCCGGTGCTGGCCCAGGTCCGCCGGGGCCTCGACGACCCCGCCTTCGTGGCCGGCCTGGCCGATCGGCTGGGACCGACGGCGCTCCTGCGGCTCGGGATCGACGTGGAGCGCAGCGTCGCGGCCGGCCCGGACGTCGACGCACCCGAGGCGCGGGCCGGCCGGATGGCGGTCGAGGAGCTGTGGGGCCGGGTGCGGCGACCAGAGGGCGCCGAGGACCCGGCCTGGGATGCGCTGGCGGCCGTCGCCCGGGTGCCCGACGAGGCGACGGCGGCGCGGGCGGTCGCGGGCGTCCGGGCCCTGGCCGACACCCCCGCGGCCCCGGCGCCCGGCCCCGGGGTCGCCGTCCCTCGGGACGTCGGGCTGGTCGCCGACACCGCCTCCGGGGTGCTCGGCGCCCTCCGCACCCTGCGGTCTGGAGGGTCGGTGTCCGTGTCCCCCACGGCTGTCATCGACCTGGTCGGCGACCTGGCCGCCCTGGCCGACGATCCCGACGAGATCGACGTTCTGTCGACGATCGCCGACGGCCTGCGCATGGTGGCGCCGTTCCTCGGCCCCGCAGCCGTCGCCGGGTTCGGGGCCGCCGCCATCGTGTCCTTCGCGGCGTGGGCCGCGTCCCACGACCTGCCCGACGACGACCGCGACGTGCGGCGCGACGACCGCGGCAACGGTGCGCGCGCGCTACCCGAGCGGGAGCGCGAGCAACCCGGACGTCGACACGGCAGGGGTGCCGCTGGCGGGGTACGCCTGAGCTAGGCCGCGCCCCGCACCGAGGCTGCGACCATCGTCCACGGGAAGGGGGCGTGCACCTGGCGCACGGTGAAGGTCGTGCCGACGGTCTGGGCGAAGCCCTTCTTCGACCAGTGGTTGATGTGGCCCGGGGTGTTGCCCAGGTCCCGCAGGTACTTGCCCCGGGCCATGTTGGCCACCGACCAGATCCGCTCCCGCGGCACCGACAGCACCACGTCGCGCCGACACACCCGGTCCAGCTCGGCCAGGGCGCCGATGGGGTCGGGCACGTGCTCGAGGACCTCGATGGCGAGGACCAGGTCGAAGCTGTCGTCGGGGAAGGGCAGCCGGCAGATGTCGGCGAAGGCACCGTTGTGGGCGCCGCCGACCCAGTGGGCGGCCAGCTCGTGGTCGGGCAGGTCGATGCCGGCGATGGGGACCTCGGGCCAGCGGGCCCGGAGCCGCTCGGACACCTCGCCCTCGCCCACGCCCACCTCCAGCACCGCCGACGGCGCCACGTCGGGCAGGGCGGTCTCGAGGGCGGCGAAGAAGCCGTCCATGAGGCGCCGCTCGATGGGGTTCTGGCTGGCGTACTTGTCGTAGGTGTTGCCGGTGGGGACGGCCTCGTCGGTGGGGGCGGCGCTGCTCACCCCACCGCCTCCTCGGCCGGCCGGGCCGCGGTCGCCGAGCGCCGGGACGGGTGGCCGGCCGGGACGGTGGGCGCGGCGTCGCGGGTGCACCCCGCTGCGGGCTGCACCTCGTGGGTGGCCCTGGTGGCCCGGCCGATGAGGTCGGCCAGCATCCCGATCACGAACACCTGGAAGGCGACCATGAGGATGAGCAGCGTGTTGATGGCCACCCGGAAGTCGTTGGTGCTGACGTCGTAGATCAGCTTGGCCAGGCCGATGAAGGTGAAGAGGAACCCGATCGGCAGGAACACCCGGAAGGGGTCGAACGAGAGGGTCATGCGGATGACCTGGAGCAGGTAGCGACGGGTGTCCTTGGACCAGTGGAACTTCGAGGTCCCGGCCCGCTCGGAGTAGGTGATGGGCCAGTACCTCACCGTGTAGCCGTGGGCCAGGAAGGTGAGGGTGATGGTCGTGACGCAGCTGAAGCCGGGGGGGAGCTGGCTGACGTACTGGAGGGCCACGTCGCGGCGGAAGGCCCGCATGCCCGAGTTGAGGTCGGGGATGGGGGTCTGCACCAGGTAGGACGCCAGGCGGCGGATGAAGGCCTTGGCCGGGACGCGGAACGCCTTGTGGGTGCCCTCCTCGGAGGTGCGGGCGCCCACGACCTGGTCGTAGCCGTCCAGCTGGGCGATCAGCTCGGGGATGAGGTCGTTGGGGTACGACATGTCGACGTCGGTCCAGACGACGATGCGACCCCGGGCCGCCCGGGTGCCGTACTTGCGGGCCGACCCGGAGCCCCGGTTGGTGAGGAACTGGATGAGGCGGATGCCCTCCACCTCGCGCAGGGCCTCGCCGGAGCCGTCGTCGGAGCCGTCGTCGATGACGATGATCTCGTAGGAGTGCACCGAGGCGTCCATGGCGGCCCGGATGCGGTCGATCTCCTGCTGGAGGTGGCCCCTCTCGTTGTAGACGGGCAGCACGATGCTGACGTCGAGCTCGTCGGGTCCCACCGGGACGTCGAGACCGTCGTCCGGCCCGACCGTGACCGCAGGCGTGTCCATGGGCCGCGAGGCTACCGGTCGCCCTCCGACGGCCGGGAACCCCCGTCTCGGGCCTGCACCCCCGCCCACGCCTCGCGCCCGACGACGAGGAGGGCCGCGGCCGCCGCCACCGCCCCGACCGCCGCGCCGACGAGGAGGGCGCGCCCAGGCCACGCGCTCCACGCCGCGAGGGCCCGCACCTCGCCCCGGAGGCCCTCGCCCGGCGCCCCCCAGAAGTCGTCGAGCATGGTGGCGAAGCCGACGGCGTGGAGGACGAGGCCGGCGACCACCGCCACGGGCAGCGCCCACCGTCCCGCCAGGCGGCCCAGCCCGGAGGCGGACACCACCAGCAGGGGCACGAGGACGGCGAACAGGTAGCGGCCCTGGATGAAGGGGGTCTGGCCGCTGCGGGCGTAGATGCTCCAGGCGTGCTGGACCACGAACGCACCCAGCGCCAGGACCGGCACCAGGCCCACGGCCAGGTCGACCCGGCGCAGCCGGGGGGCGGGTCGCCACAGCCCGAGCACGACGGTGCCGACCAGGGCGACGGTGGCCGCGGCCACCACGCCGAGCGGGATCCGCGCCGAGTACAGGCCGAACCAGCCCCAGAACCGCTCGGTGAAGAAGGCCCCGAAGCGACGGGCGAAGAACCCGAGGTCGGGTGAGAAGCCCGGCTGGGTGGGCACCAGCTGGTCCTCCAGCGACGGGGCGAAGGTCCCGGTGCGCACCCGGGTGCCGATCCACCACCAGCCGCTGACCAGCGCGGCTCCCAGCCCGGCGGCGAGGCCGGCCCGCACGGTCCGCAGGTCGAAGCCGGCCATCGCCGGCTCCGAGGGGGTCGATGCCTGGGGGCCGGCCGCCCCCTCCCCGACGGCCCGCGCCCGGCGGTGGGCCGCCACCAGGTAGGCCACCGCCACCCACGGCAGCAGCAGCACGGCGAAGGCCTTGGTCAGCAGGGCCAGGCCGGTCACGAGGGCGACGAGGGCGGCGGTGCGGGCGCGGCGGTCGCCTCGCACGACCCCGGCGAGGAGCACGGCGAGGGCGGCGGCCAGGGCCGTCAGCAGGTTGTCGTTGTTGATGGTCGAGCCGATGTGGCTGAGCTGGGGCACCAGCAGGACCAGGGCGGCGGCGGTGGTGGCGGTGCCGCGCCGCGCCCCCAGCCGGTGGGCCGTGGCCCAGGCCGCCAGGGGCAACAGGACGACGAGGGCGGCGTTGACGATGCGCAGGACCCCGACCTCGGTCACCAGTGCCGGGGGCGAGGTGCCGGGCACCATGGCGCGCTCGACCCGCAGCACCAGGGCCATGGACTGGTAGTAGAGCGGCGGGTGCTGGGGCTGCTGGTTGAAGCTGCCCTCGGGGTCGTCGGCCGACCCGCCGAGGGCGTCGATGTCGAGGCGACCGGGCTTGGGCGGGGCATCGGCGGCCGTCTTGTCGGGGTTGCGGGCGTCGTCGCCGAAGTACGGGATGGCGACGCGCTTGACCGCGGCGGCGGTGCGGCGGCCGTCGTAGGACGGGTAGCGGGCGTCGTCGGCCAGGCGCAGCGCCAGGTCGGCGTGGACGAACTCGTCGGGGGCCAGGAACAGCGGCGCCGCCACCGACGACGTGACCAGCAGCACGCCGAACAGGGCGCACAGGGCCCACACGGCGGCGGGCACGGTCCGCAGCCCGCGGGGCGCGTCGGCGGCGGGCGGCGTCCGGTCCGGGGTGGCCGCGGGTGCGTCCCCGTCGGTCTCGTCGGTGCGGGTCAGGACGGGCCCAGCAGGTCGAGGAGCCGGGCCGCCCCGGCCGCCGGCGACAGGGTCCCGTCGCCCACCTGGGCCTCCACCGCGGGCAGCGCGTCGGCCACGGCCCGGTCGGTGCGCAGGCGCAGCTCCAGCGCGCCCCGGAGCTCGGACCACAGCCAGGCGCGGGCCTGGTCCGCCCGGAGCCGGTCGAGCCCGCCCGACGCCCGGAGGGCCCGGTGGGCCTCGGTCACCGCGGCCCAGACCTCGTCGACGCCCGTCCCGGCCACCGATGAGGCCTCCAGCACCGTCGGCGTCACCTCCTCGTGGCGGGGGCGGAGCAGGTGGAGGGCCCGGCGGACGTCGGCTGCGGCGTGGGCCGCGGCCCGGGCCAGGTCACCGTCGGCCTTGGTCACGACCACCACGTCGGCCAGCTCCATGATCCCCCGCTTGATCCCCTGGAGGTCGTCGCCGCCGGTGGGGGAGGCGAGGAGCACGAAGAGGTCGGTGAGGTCGCCCACCGCCACCTCGCTCTGGCCCACACCGACGGTCTCCACCAGCACCACGTCGAACCCGGCGGCCTCGCACAGCAGCAGGGCCTCCCGGGTGCGGCGGGCCACGCCGCCCAGCTCGCCGCCCGACGGCGAGGGCCGCACGAAGGCCTCGGGGTCGCGGGCCAGGTCCTCCATCCGCGTCTTGTCGCCGAGGATCGACCCGCCGGAGCGCGAGCTGGTCGGGTCGACGGCCAGCACCGCGACCCGGTGGCCCTGACCCGTGAGCCGGGTGCCGAAGGCCTCGATGAAGGTGGACTTGCCCACCCCGGGCGGCCCGCTGATGCCGAGCCGGATCGCCCCGCCGGTGCGGTCGAGCACGGCATCGACCAGCCGGGCGGCCTGCTCGCGGTGGTCGGTGCGCGTCGACTCGACCAACGTGATGCCCCGCGCCAGCGCCCGTCGGTCCCCGGCCTCGATGCCGGCGGCCAGGTCGGCGACGGGGTCGGCGTCGGGCATCCGCAGAGGGTAGGCACCCCGCCCGCCCGCGGGTGCCCTCCGGGACGGCTCGGGGGATGTCCCCGGCGCCGCCGCCCGACGGGCCGCGGCCGGCCGCTGCCGACCGGGCTCGGCGGCGACTGCTGGGACGTGTGGGCCTCTCGCCGGCGGAGCAGTCCTACCTCGACGGTCTCCAGGGCGTGCTGCAGACGACGCTCGACGACGCGGTCGACGGGATGGAGGGCGTCACCGTCGCGGACCTCGCACCGGCCATGGACGGTCACCGGTGGTGCAGCGAGGACCCGTGGGTCTACGGCCTGTCGGTGTACTGGACGGCCCGGGCCCTCGAGAGCCAGGCGCCGTTCCACCCCACCCCCGTCGGCCCACACCCGGAACGGGTACCGTCGGCCGGGTGGGGGACACGGGCATCCGCTACGGCGTCGACGACCGACCGCCGCCGGGTCTGAGCCTGCTCCTCGCCCTGCAGCTGGCCCTCGGGGTCGGCCTGCCGCTCGTGTACCCCGTGGTCGTGTTCCGGAGCGCCGGGCTGCCGGTGGGCGAGATCCCCTCGATGCTGTCGTGGGGCCTGTTCGCCCTGGCCGTGGCGGTGCTGCTGCAGGCGGTGCGCAAGCCGGTCGGCACCGGCCACCTGATGCCGTCGCTGAGCTCGGCGCTGTACCTGCAGCCGTCGGTCGCCGCCGTCACGATCGGCGGACGGGCCCTGCTGTCGGGGATGACCATCCTGGCCGGTCTGTTCGAGGTGGGGTTCTCCCGGCTGGTGTCGCGCCTGCGCCGCCTGTTCCCGCCGGTCGTCACCGGGCTCATCGTCTTCCTCGTCGGGGCCGAGGTCGGCCTCGAGGCCGTGCGCCTGGGCGTGGACGCGGTGCGGGCGTCGGAGGCGTCCGACGTCGTGGAGGGGGCCATCTCGGCCGCGACCTTCCTGGTCATCGTGGCCGGGGTGGTGTGGGGGCGGCTGTGGGTGCGCAACATGGCCCCGGTGATCGGCGTGGCCATCGGCACCGCCCTCTCGCTGCTGCTCGTCGACCTGCCGTCGTCGGACGCAGCCTTCATCGCCTCGACCGGCCTGGTGGGGCTGCCCGACGCCCCCCACGTCGGCGTCGACCTGGAGTGGTCGCTGGTGGTGCCCTTCCTCGTGCTGGGCCTGGCCGCGGGGCTGCGCACGGTGGGCGTGGTGATGACCCTGCACCAGGGGTCGCACCCCGGTGCCCGGTCGAGCGACCACGAGCAGGTGGCCCGCGGGGTGCGGGTCGACGGCATCGGCGCGGTCATCTCCGGCGCGGTGTCGATGCCCGGCATCTCGTCGTCGCCCTCCGCCGTCGGGGTGCAGATGGCCTCGGGGGTCATGTCGCGGTCGGTGGCGGTGTGGCTGGCCGGGGTGCTGGCGGTGCTGGCCTTCATCCCCCGGGCGCTGGCGTACCTGGTGACGGCGCCCGCCGCCGTCGTCTCCGCCCTGCTCACCTACTACGCCTCGTTCATGATGATCGGTGGCGTGAAGCTCATCTTCCGCCAGCGCCTCGACGCCCGGGCCACCTTCATCGTCGGTGGGTCGATCAGCCTGGCCCTCGGGGCCCGCACCTACGGGCTGGCCTCGGTGCCGCGGGGCAGCACCGACTGGGCCGCCCTCATCACCGGGTCGATGGTGACCGTCGGCGTGCTCTCGGCCATGGGGCTGAGCCTCCTGTTCCGCATCGGGCAACGCCGGCACCGCACCTTCACCCTCGAGCTGGAGGGCGGGGACGGGCCCCGGGAGGTGTCGGCCGTCGTGTCGGAGGCGGTGGACGAGCTGGCACCCGGCATGGGGGCCGACGGTCCCAGCCGGACGACCTCGATGATCGTGGCCGAGGTGATCAGCCGGGGGCTGGCCGACGGCGAGGTCGAGGCCCGGGTGTCGAGCGACGACGTGCAGCTGCGGATCGACCTCCGCTACGAGGGCCGCCCCCTCGAGGTCGAGCCTCTCCGCCCCCTCCAAGACGACGACCTGACCGACGAGAACGTCTTCGCCGCCGGGCTCTCGCGCTACCTCGACGTCCCCCGGCCCGACGACCTGAGCGTGCGCACCCGGCGCGACGAGGTGCACGTCGAGCTCACCTACGACCTGGTCTGACGCACCGCCCGGGGCCACGGTCGCGCCTCGCGCCCGTCCCACCCGGCCTGGGCCGGACTGCCTCGGTGGACGTCCTCGAGGGGCTGACATCCTGCTGGCGCCCCGCGGCTGCTGGGGCGTCCCCGGCGCCAGCGCCGATGAGCTGGCCCAGCCCGACCTGAAGGCCTACCTCGACGACGACTGACGGTGGGGTCAGGCGCGGGCGCGGAGGAGGTCGAGGACCTGCTTGGCGGCGGAGGGGATGTTGGTGCCGGGGCCGAAGGTGGCGGCCACGCCGGCATCGGCCAGGAACTGGTGGTCGCCGGGGGGGATGACGCCGCCGCAGACGACGAGGACGTCGTCGGCGCCGGCCTCCCGCAGGGCGGCGATGAGCTTGGGCACCAGCGTCTTGTGCCCGGCGGCCTGGGACGACACGCCGACGACGTGGACGTCGTTCTCGACGGCGTCGCGCGCCGCCTCCACCGGGGTCTGGAACAGGGGGCCGACGTCGACGTCGAAGCCGAGGTCGGCGAAGGCGGTGGCGATGACCTTGGCCCCGCGGTCGTGACCGTCCTGGCCCATCTTCACGACCAGCATGCGGGGTCGACGGCCCTCCTCGGCGGCGAAGGCGTCGACGTCGGCCTGGATCTCCTCGAAGCCGGCGTCGCCCTCGTAGCCCTTGCCGTACACGCCCTCGAGGGTACGGACCTCGGCCCGGTGGCGGCCGAAGACGTCCTCCATGGCGTCGCTCATCTCTCCCACCGTGGCCCGGGCCCGGGCCGCCTCGATGCAGAGCTCGAGGAGGTTGGCGTCGCCCCCCGCCCCCTCGCGCAGGGCGTGGAGGGCGGCGTCGCAGGCGGCCTGGTCACGGGAGGCCCGGACCTTCTCCAGCTTGGCCACCTGCTGGGCCAGCACCGAGGCGTTGTCGATGTCGAGGACGTCGACGACCTCGGGGTCCTCGACGGTGTACTTGTTCACACCGACCACGACCTCCTCGCCCCGGTCGATGCGGGCCTGGCGGCGGGCGGCCGACTCCTCGATGCGGAGCTTGGGCATGCCCGACTCGACGGCCTTGGTCATGCCGCCCAGCTCCTCGACCTCGGCCAGCAGCTCCCGGGCCTTGTCGGCCAGGTCGCGGGTGAGGGCCTCGACGTAGTACGAGCCGCCCAGCGGGTCGACGACCTGGGGGACGCCGGTCTCCTCCTGGAGCACCAGCTGGGTGTTGCGGGCGATGCGGGCGCTGAAGTCGGTGGGCAGGCCGAGCGCCTCGTCGAAGGCGTTGGTGTGGAGGCTCTGGGTGCCACCCATCACCGCGGCCAGGGCCTCGACGGTGGTGCGGATCACGTTGTTGTAGGGGTCGAGCGCGGTGAGCGAGACGCCCGAGGTCTGGCAGTGCGTGCGCAGCATGAGCGACTTCTCGCTCTTGGGCTCGAACTGGCTCATGACCTCGTGCCACAGCAGGCGGGCGGCGCGGAGCTTGGCCACCTCCATGAAGAAGTCCATGCCGATGGCGAAGAAGAAGCTGAGGCGACCGGCGAAGCGGTCGACGTCGAGGCCCCGGTCGAGGGCGTAGCGGACGTACTCGAGCCCGTCGGCGATGGTGAAGGCCAGCTCCTGGTCGGCCGTCGCCCCTGCCTCCTGCATGTGGTACCCGGAGATGGAGATCGAGTTGTACCGGGGCATGTGCTCGGACGTGTAGGCGATGATGTCCGACACGATCCGCATGCTCGGCTCGGGCGGGTAGATGTAGGTGTTGCGGACCATGAACTCCTTGAGGATGTCGTTCTGGATGGTCCCGCTGAGCTGGTCCTGGCCGACGCCCTGCTCCTCGCCGGCCACGATGAAGCTGGCCAGGCAGGGCAGCACCGCCCCGTTCATGGTCATCGACACCGACATCTTCTCCAGGGGGATGCCGTCGAAGAGGATCTTCATGTCCTCCACCGAGTCGATGGCCACGCCCGCCTTGCCCACGTCGCCCTCCACGCGGGGGTGGTCGGAGTCGTAGCCCCGGTGGGTGGCCAGGTCGAAGGCCACCGACACGCCCTGCTGGCCGGCGGCCAGGTTGCGCCGGTAGAAGGCGTTGGACTCCTCGGCGGTGGAGAACCCGGCGTACTGGCGGATGGTCCAGGGCCGGTTGGCGTACATGGTGGAGCGCACGCCCCGGGTGAAGGGGCCGAAGCCGGGCAGGCTGGTGGTGTCGGCGCCGTCGAGGTCGGCCTCGGTGTAGAGGGGCTTGACGTCGATGCCCTCGGGCCGGGTGCGCACCAGGTCGTCGGGGCTGCGCCCCTTCAGCTCGGCTCCGGCCTTCTCGCGCCAGTCGTCGATCGTGGGGTCGTCGGTCACAGCGCCGAGCGTACGACCCGCCCCCCGGGGCGGCCCAACGGGCCGCGGCGGGGAGGCGCGCCGTCAGGCCGCGAGGTGGTGGCGGAGGCCCTCGACCGCGTCCCAGAGGTCGACGAAGCGGGTGTGCAGCGGGGCCGCGGCCAGGCGGACGACGTCCGGGGCGCGGTGGTCGGCCACGATCCCGTCGTCGGCCAGGGCGGCCACGAGGGCCCGGGCCTCGGGGTGGCGAAGGGCCAGGTGCTGGCCCCGACGCTCGGGGTCCTGCGGGGTCGCGAGCGTGACGCCGAGCGGGGCCAGGGTGGCCGTGGCCGCCTCCGCCGCGAAGCGCAGCTGGGCCCGCCCGATGTCGGCCAGGGCGGCGGTGCCGGCCTCCTCCTGGAGGGCGAGGCCCTCGTCGACGGCCAGGAGCGCGGCCACCGGTGGGGTGCCGACCAGCAGCTGGCGGGCGTCGTCGTGCGGTGCGTAGGCGGCGTCCATGGCGAACTGGTCGACCTGGCCGAACCAGCCGTGGATCGGCTGGTGGAGGTGGGCGTGGCGGTGGGCCCGGTAGGCCAGGGCGGGCGCGCCCGGCCCCGCGTTCAGGTACTTGTAGGTGCAGCCGACGGCCAGGTCGGCGCCGTGGGCGTCGAGGGCGAGGGGCACCGCTCCGACCGCGTGGGACAGGTCCCAGAGCACCAGGGCCCCGGCCGCGTGGGTCGCGTCCGACACCGCGGCCATGTCGGCGCGGGCGCCGGTGCGGTAGCGGACGAGTGACGCCACCACCACGCCCACGGCGCCGTCGGCGCACACGTCGGCCACGCTCCCGGCCGTCACCGGCCCGTCGCCCCCGTCGAGGGGCACCACCCGCACCTCCAGGCCGTGCGCGGCAGCGAGGGCGTCGACCACGTAGCGGTCGGTGGGGAACTCGTCGTCGGCCACGGCCACGGCGGTGGCGTCGGGGCGGCCGGACAGGCCTGCAGCCAGCAGCTTGTGGAGCTGCACGGTGGTGGAGTCGCCCACCACGACCTGCCCCGGTCCGGCGCCGACGAGGCGCCCCAGGCGGTCACCCACCCGGGTGGGCAGGTCCAGCCACTCCTCCCAGCCCTCCACCTTGCGCCCGCCCCAGCCCTCCCGGGCGAAGCGGGCCAGGCGCTCCTCGGTGGCCGCCGGCAGGGGGCCCAGCGAGTTGCCCATCAGGTAGCTGCCCTCGCCCAGGCCGACGAAGCGGTCGCGGAAGCGGGCCAGGGGGTTGGCCCGGTCGAGCGCCTCGGCGTCGGCGCGGGTGGGGGCCGGGACCATGGCCGCAGGGTAGGCCCGGTGCCCGGCGGTGGTCGCGGGCTCGGTACCTTGGCGCGGTGATCGGGACCGAGGTCCTCGTGCGCCACGCCATGGCGCTGGCCGACCCGGACCGACCCCCGTCGCAGTGGGAGCTGGGACCGGCCTCTCGGGCCGCCGCCGCCGACCTGGCCATCCGGGCCCACCTCGGGGAGGTCGTCGGGATCGCGTCCAGCACCGAGCCCAAGGCCCGGGCCACGGCCGATGCCTTCGCCCACCGGCTGGGGCTCCCCGTGGTCGCCGACGAGCGCCTGGTCGAGGCCCGCCGCCCGTGGGTGGGGGAGGGCTACCGGTCCGCGGCCCACCGGTACCTGGGCGGCGACGAGCCCGACGGGTGGGAGCCGCGCGCCGAGGTGGCCGGGCGCATCCGCGCCGCGGTCGTGGACCTGCGGGCCGCGTCGGGCGAGGGCGAGCTGCTGGTCGTGAGCCACGGCCTGGGCCTGTCGCTCCACCTGGAGGCCCTCCTGGGTGGACGCTTCGACGCCTACGGCTTCTGGTGCCGTCTCGCCTTCCCCGACGCCTGGCGGCTCGACCGCGCCGACCTCACCCTGTCCCGGGTGCTGGACCCCGCCGACCGCTGACCGGTCCACCGATCTCGCGACGTCTCGCGACGAGGCGGGTCGGGGTCAGGAGAGCTCGGGTCGGCGCTTCTCCAGGAAGGCGGCCACGCCCTCGCGGGCGTCGTCGGTCTGGGTCGCCGCGGCCATGACCTCGACGGCCAGGGCGTAGGCGTCGGCCTGGGGTCGTCCCACCTGGGCGTAGAAGGCCTGCTTGCCCAGGCCCTTGGAGATCCGGCCGCCCCGGGTGGCCCGGGCCAGCAGGTCGGCCACGGCGGCGTCGAGCTCGTCGTCGGGGACGCACCGGTTCACCAGCCCCCAGTCGGCCGCGGTGGCGGCGTCGACCACGTCGCCGGTGAGGGCCATCTCCAGCGCCCGCTTCTGGCCCACGGCCCGGGCCACCGCCACCGCCGGGGTGTGGCAGAAGAGCCCACCCCGGCCGCCGGGCAGGGCGAAGCCGGCCGACTCGGCCGCCACGGCCAGGTCACAGGTGGCCACCAGCTGGCAGCCGGCCGCGGTGGCCAGGGCGTGGACCCGGGCCACGACCGGCTGCGGGACGGACTGCACCGCGTCCATCAGCTCGGTGCAGGTGCGGAACAGGTGGCGCGCCGCGCCCAGGTCGGCCCCGTCCATGTCGCCGAAGTCGTGGCCGGAGGAGAACACCGGGCCCTCTGCGGCCAGGACCACCCCCCGGGCGTCGGAGCGACCCACGTCCTCGAAGGCGGCGGTGAGCGCCTCCAGCACGTCCAGGGCGAGCACGTTGCGGCGCTCGGGCCGGGTGAGGGTGATCGTGGTCGTGTCGCCGGAGCGGGTGACCGAGAGGGCGTCCATGGCGATCACCGTCGCGCCCCGCGGGCCGGGCCACAAGGGCCCGCCGCCTCGCCCCGCCAGCCGCGCCGCAGCCGTAGGGTGGGTCCGTGGCGCGCCGCGGGACCCGACGGTGGGGTGGCGGACCGTGGTGAGCCGCACCCTCGCCCTGCCCGCGGTGGCCTGCCTGGTCGTCGGGGTGCTGCTGGGCGCGTGGGGCTGGGGCCAGCGCGACGAGGCCCGGGCCCGGATCCTGCCCGAGGAGGGGGTCGAGGAGGGCGGGGGCGTCTTCGCCCCGTCCTCCACCGACGACCCCGGCGGAGCGACGGCACCCGAGGTGGCCGAGGTGTGCGACGTCCTGCGGTCGGCCAGCCGGGTGGAGGCGCCCCGGATGGGTCCCCTCGACCCCGGAGGGGCCACCCCCACCCTGGACACCTCGCCGGCCGCGCTGGCGGCCGCCCTGGTGTCGGTGCTCGACCCCGGCCTGCTCGCCGGGCTGGACGGGCTGGACCGCCTGGACCTGACCCTGGCGGTCGTGACCGAGCGCGACGCGGTCCTGGCCGTGCAGCGCGACGGGGGCGACCCCGCCGCCGATCCCGACGTGGTGGCCGCCGGCCGCGACCTGGGCCGGGTCCTCGACGACGCCTGCTGATCGGCGGTCGGCGTCCGGGGCCGGGCCTGGCCCTCTGTAGCCTCGCCCCATGGCGCACCGCTTCGTGGTCATCGGCGGGGGACCGGCCGGCAACACCGCGGCCACCACCGCGGCCCGCCTCGGGGCCCAGGTCACCCTCGTCGAGCGCGACGTCGTCGGCGGAGCGGCCCACCTCCGCGACTGCATCCCGTCCAAGGCCATGATCGCCACCGGCGGGGCCATGGACGACCTGCGGCGCGTGAAGGGCATGGGCCTGGGGGCGGTCGAGCCCGCCGTCGACCTGGACTCGCTGCGGGAGCGCATCGCCGGCATCGAGGCCCAGCTGGAGCGGTCCGTGTCGGGCCTGCTGGCCAGCCAGGGCGTGCGCATCGTGGCCGGCACCGGACGCCTCCTCGACCCCCACCGGGTCGAGGTCACGCCGAACGACGGGGGCCCGAGCGAGGTCCTCGAGGCCGACACCGTGGTCCTGTCCACCGGCAGCCGTCCCCGCATCCCCGACTTCGCACCCATCGACGGCGAGCGGGTGCTCACCACCCGTGACGCCTACCCGCCCCCGAGCCTCCCCGAGCACCTGGTGGTCATCGGCTCGGGCGTCACCGGCGTCGAGTTCGTGCACATGTTCTCCGCCTTCGGCGGTGAGGTCACCCTCATCGTCAGCCGCCAGCAGGTCCTGCCCCAGAAGGACCCGGAGGTGGCGGCCGTCCTCGAGGACGACTTCCTGCGGCGGGGGGTCCACCTCCTCAAGGGGGCGCGGGCCGAGGGCATCGACGTCACCGACGAGGGTGTGGCCGTCCACTGCGACGACGGGCGGGTGGCGCGGGGGAGCCATGCGCTCCTGTGCATCGGGTCGCTCCCCAACTCCGAGGAGCTGGGGCTCGACGCGGCCGGGGTGGAGACCGACGGGGGCTACATCGTGGTCGACCACAACTGCCTGTCCTCGACGCCGCACATCTACGCGGCCGGCGACCTCTCGGGGAAGCTGCCCCTGTCGTCGGTGGCCTCGATGCAGGGCCGCAAGATCGCCGAGCACGCCCTCGGCCTCCACCAGGGTCCACACCGCCACCTCGACTACGAGAAGGCGGCCTCGGCCATCTTCACCGACCCCGAGATCGCCGACGTGGGCCTGGCCGAGGCCGACGCCTTCGCCAGCGGGCGCAAGGTCCGGGTCACCAAGGTGCCGTTCTCGGCGTCGGCCAAGGCCCTCATCAACGACGACCCCCGGGGCTTCGTGAAGATCATCTCGGACCCGGCCACCGGCGTGGTGCTGGGCGGGTCGATCGTCGGCCAGCACGCGGCCGAGCTCATCTCCGTCCTGGCCCTCGCCGTCACCGCCGGGCTGAAGGTCAACGACATCGTCGAGAGCCTGCTGGTGCACCCGGCCCTGGCCGAGTCCCTCGCCGACGCCGCCGAGTAGGGGCGACGGTGGAGGACGGACGGGCCCGCCGCACCGGGGAGGCGACCATGCCCACCGGGCCGGACTCGTTCCCGGCCCGCGGCGTCAACAGCCTGGCGACCGTCGGCCAGCGGGGTCTGGCCCGCCTCCTCGACGTGGCCGTGCTGGGAGTGCCCTACCTCTTCGTCGCCTTCTCCATCCTGTTGATCACCACCGACGCGGCGTCGGACCCCGAGGCCCCGCTCAGCCCGCAGACGTCAGCCTGGCTGTGGGGCGGGGGCATCGCCCTCGCCATCGTCTACGAGACGATCTGCGTCACCTTCTGGGGCCGGACCCTGGGCAAGCTGGTGCTCGGCGTCCGGGTGGTGCGCCTGGTCAACGGGCGCTGCCCGCTCTGGTGGGAGGCGGCCATCCGCATCGCCCTGCCCGGCGCGGTCGCGGTGATCCCCAGCCCGCTGGCCAAGGCGGCCGCCCTCACCCTGTTCGTGGTGGCCGGCTTCGACCCGCTGCGGCGCAACGTCTGCGACCGGGCCGCCGGCACCGTCGTCGTCCGCTCCCGCTGACCCTCCCCAGACCGCAGTGGTGCGGGTCGGTGGGCGACGCTGACCACTGCCGTCTCCGATGGCCGCGCACCCCGTCGTCGAACCGCAGTGATGCGGGTCGCGAGGCGACGCTGGCCACTGCGGGTCCCACGGACGTGGGATCAGGCCGCGGGGCGACCCAGCTCGCGACCGAGCTCGTGGATCACCATCGCCCCGCGGTCGACGACCTCGCGGTAGGTGTACTCGAGGACGGTCCACCCGAGGGCGGTGAGGCGGCGGCGGCGCTCGCGCTCCCAGCGGAACGCCCTCTCGCCCCGGCCCCGGACCACCGCGATCTCGACCGGGGCGCGGGAGAAGCCGTCGAGGACCCGCAACCGGGCCGCGCTCCGGTGCGAGGCCATCGACCCGGGGATGCTGAGGGTCGCGACCATCAGTCGCTGGTGCCACGTGGCACCCACCCCGCGCAGGCGGAAGACCGACGGTGCCACGCGCTCGACGTCTCGGCGCTCGACCATGCGGTGGACGCGTCGTGGGCTGATGCCCAGCTCGACCGCTTGGGCCAGGCTGAAGGCCGAGTGCTGGCGTGCCGCGAGCTCCAAGAGGTCCACGGTGCGCTCCCTCCGTCGGACACCGCTCGACCGACGCGGTCGGACGGCGGATCGAGCTGACCGGGGGAGGGGGCCGGCGGGCCGGCTCCGCATGCATGCCCCGGGCGAGCCCGGATCATGCGCGTCGGGCCGAAGGAGGGGAACAGCAGTGATGCGGGTCGCCAGGCGTCCTGCGCCACTGCCGTTTGTGGAGAGGTCGGGCTACTCGATGACGAGGACCACGTCGTTGGCGTTGACGGCCTGGCCGGGCTCGACCTTGATCTCGGCCACGGTGCCGTCCTTGTCGGCCACGATGGTGTTCTCCATCTTCATGGCCTCGAGCAGGCACACCGTCTGACCGGTGGTCACCTCGTCGCCCACCGCGACGGTGACCTTCACGATCGTGCCCTGCATGGGCACGACCACCGAGCCCGAGCCCACGGCCGCGGCCGAGCCACCGGCGCTCCCCTTGCGTCGGGGGCGCAGGGCGCCGCCACCGGAGGGGTCGCCGGCCACGGGTGCGGCGGCCGAGGCCGGCACCCACATGGCCACCGAGAAGCGCTTGCCGTTGACCTCGACGTCGACGTCGCGCCGGACCTTCTCCTCGGGCTCGTCGCCCTCGCCGGCGGCCGCAGCCGGGTCGACCACGTCGACCACGTCGGAGAGGTCGAGGACCTCCTCGACCCACTTGGTGGAGTGCCGGGCCGCCTTGAAGTCCTCGTGGCCGAGGATGGCCAGGTCGGCCGGCAGGGTGGTCTTGATGCCGTCGACGGTCATCTCCGAGATGGCCCGCTGCATCCTCGCGATGGCCAGGTCGCGGTCGCCGGCCCAGACGACGAGCTTGCCGACCAGGTTGTCGTAGAACTGGCTGACCTCGTCGCCGTCGGTGTAGCCGCCGTCCCAGCGGATGCCGGGGCCCTGGGGCACCTCGAGGTGCGTGATGCGGCCCGGGGACGGGATGAACCTGCCGCCCGCCGGGTCCTCGGCGTTGACCCGGACCTCGATGGCCCAGCCCCGCAGGTCGATGTCGTCCTGGGTGAACGAGAGGGGCTCGCCGGAGGCGACCAGGATCTGCTCCCGGACGAGGTCGATGCCCGAGACCAGCTCGGTGACGGGGTGCTCGACCTGGAGGCGGGTGTTCATCTCGAGGAACCAGAACTCGCCGTCCTGGTAGAGGAACTCGACCGTGCCGGCGTTGACGTAGCCACAGGCCAGGGCCACGTCGACCGCGGCCTGGCCCATGGCCTGGCGGGTCTCCTCGGGGAAGTCCGGGGCCGGGGCCTCCTCGACCAGCTTCTGGTGGCGGCGCTGGGCCGAGCAGTCGCGCTCGCCCACGTAGACGCCGTGGCCCTGGCTGTCGCAGACGATCTGCATCTCGACGTGCCGGGGCTTGGTGAGGTAGCGCTCGACGTAGCACTCGTCGCGCCCGAAGCCCTTGAGCGCCTCGGACTGGGCCGACTCGAGGGCGGAGTGGGCGTCGGCCGCGCTCTCGACCACCCGCATGCCGCGGCCACCGCCGCCGTAGGCCGCCTTGATGGCGACGGGCCAGCCGTGCTCCTCGCCGAAGGCCACGACCTCGTCGCCGCCCCGGAGGAACTCGGTGGTGCCGGGCACGCCGGCGACGCCGGCCTCCTGGGCTGCGATGCGGCTCGACACCTTGTCGCCCATCACCTCGATGGCCTCCGGGGGCGGCCCGATGAAGGTGACGCCCTTCTCGGTGATGGCCCGGGCGAAGTCGGTGTTCTCGGAGAAGAAGCCGTAGCCGGGGTGCACGCCGTCGGCGCCGCACTGCTCGATGACCTCGAGGATCTTCTCCGTGTTGAGGTAGCTCTCGGCGGCGGTGGACCCGCCGAGGGAGTAGGCCTCGTCGGCCAGCCGGGTGTGGAGGGCGTCGCGGTCGAGGTCGGAGTACACCGCGACGGAGGTGATGCCCATCTCCTTGCAGGCACGGATGACGCGGACGGCGATCTCGCCGCGGTTGGCGATGAGGATCTTGGAGAGCACGAGGTCTTCCTAGGCGACGGGTGGTGGGTCGATCCAGCACGGTAGGCCGTGGCCCACCCCCGACCCGTCCCCGGGTGGGCTGGCACCGGGTGACCGGGGTCGCCTAGAGGTACCACCCGTGGGCCCCGACGCGACCTCCTTCGACCTGGCCCACGTGCGCCGGGAGGTGGCGGCCACTCGCTTCGGCGACGTGCGTTGGGTGGGCGAGACCGGATCGACCAACGCCGACCTGTGGGCCGTGGCGGCCGAGGGGGGTGGGGAGGGCACGGTGCTGGGCGCCGACCACCAGACCGCGGGCCGGGGCCGGCGGGGACGCTCCTGGGTCGCCCCGCCCGCGGCGGCGGTGCTGGTGTCGGTCCTGCTGCGCCCCCCGGCACCGGCGGTCGACCTGGCGACGCCGGCGGTGGCCCTGGCTGCGGCCGAGGCCGTCGAGGCGGTGTGCGGGCGGGCCCCCGGGATCAAGTGGCCCAACGACCTGGTGGTCGTCGGCACCGACGGCGGTCCCGATCGCAAGCTGGCCGGCATCCTGGCCGAGGCGTCCTGGCCCCCGGGCGTCGACATCGCGTCGGGGTGGCGCGCCCCCGACCGTCGCGGCGCGTGCCGGTCGTGGTCGGGCTCGGGCTCAACGTCGCCTCCGCCGGGCGCGACCCGGCGCTGGAGGACCTGGCCGTGGCGTGCGACGAGCTGGCCGGCCCTGGGGCGACCGTGGCCCGGGAGCCGCTGGTCGCGGCCTGGCTGCGGGCCCTGGAGCACTGGTACGCCCGGACCCTCGACCCGGACGGCCGGGAGGAGATGTGGGCCGCGTGGCGCACGCGGTCGGCCACCCTCGGCCGTCGGGTGCGCGTCGACCTCGGTGCCGACGACCTCGAGGGCGAGGCGGTCGACGTCACCGCCGCGGGGCAGCTGGTGGTGCGCACCCTCGAGGGCGACGAGAGGGTGCTGGCGGTGGGCGACGTGACCCACCTGCGCCCCCTCTGAGGCGCTCCGGCGCCGGGCCGTGGCCCCCGGGTGACGGCGACCTGACGCGACGGGGGCCATCCGGTGGACGGCACCGGTCGTGTGACCGGTACCCGTTGCCGTCACCCCACGGGGCGACGAGACTCGCGCCGTGGGCGGGCCGCGATCATGACCTCGCCGGCGGAGGACGTGGCCCCCGCCCCCGGCGATGGCGGACTGGCCACCCTGGAGGCGACCGCGCCCACGCTCGCACCCGAGGCGGACCCCGGCGCGGCCCCGGCCCCCGAGGTCGAGGGGAGGTCGCGGCCCGGCGTCGCGACCCCCGCCCCCGGCCCGGCGGGCCCGGGCGGCCCGGGCGGGCCCGACCCCGGCGGGGACGACGACCGCGGCGACGACGCCGGCCCGACCCCGCGGCGCACGACCGTCCACCGCTACGCCGCCCTGCTGGCCGTCCCCCTGGCGGTGGGCGTGGCCCTCCGCTTCGGGCTGGCCCTGACCGACAGGGTGATCACCAACGACGCCAGCGCCTACCTGGAGTCGGGTCGGAACCTGGTGGAGGGGCGGGGCTTCGTCCGCGACGGGGGGTTCCCGGAGCTGCACTTCCCGCCGGTGGCACCCGTCCTGCTCGGCGGGGCGTGGAGGCTGACCGGCAGCCCCCGGCTGGCCCTCACCGCCGTCACCTTCCTCACCTCGACGCTGTGCCTGCTCCCCCTGTCCGCCCTCGCCCGCCGCATCGGCGGCGACCGGGCCGGTCTGGCCGCCTGCTGGGTCGGGGCCCTGGCCCCCGGGATCACCTCGATCCCGGCCAACGCCGGCGGGGGCTCCGAGACCCTCTACCTCCTGTTCCTGCTGACCCTGCTGTGGCTGGTCTCGACGTTGCCGTCGCGCGCCGGTGCAGGGGTGTGGGCCACCGCCGCGCTGGCCGGCCTGGCCGCCGGTGCGCTGTACCTGACCCGCCCCGAGGGGCTGCTGCTCGTCCTGGTGGTCGTGGCCGTGCTGGTCCTCACCAGCGGGGTGCTGGGCGACCTGCGCCGGCGGCGCGCCTCGCGACGCTCCCTCGCCCGCCAGCTCGGTCCCCCCGCGCTGGTGCTGCTCGTGCTGGCCGCCTGCATGGCGCCCTACCTCGCCTTCCTCCACGCCCACACGGGGACCTGGGAGCTCACGGCCAAGACCCACGACGCCGACATCGAGGCCTGGCGGTCCGTCGCCGAGGGCGACCGGCGTGGCCGCGACCGGGTGCTCTACGAGCTCGACGACAGCGGCCTGGCCTTCGTGGAGCGCTCCGAGTCGCTGGCCTCGCTGGCCCGACAGGACCTCCACGGCTACGCCGGGATCGTCCGCACCAACGCCTCCCAGCTGTGGTCGGAGTACGCCGTGCCCCGTCCCGGAGCCCCCGTGCCGTCCACCAGCTGGGCCCTGCTGCCCCTCCCGCTCACGCTGCTCGCGGCGTGGGCCGCGTGGCGCCACCGCCGGGACCCCACGGTCCTCGCGCTGTGCGGGGTGGTGGGCCTGGCCACCGCCACCTGCCTCGGGTTCTTCGTGCAGTCGCGGTACCTGGTCCCCGCGGTGGGGGTGCTCGCCGTCCTGGCCGGGGTGGGGCTGGCCGAGCTCCGGCCCCGGTGGCGCCGCGTCGGGGTGGCCGCGGCCGTGGCCCTGCTCGTGGTGCCCGTCTTGGTGGACGTGCCCCGCGACGACGGCATCTTCGCCACCCGGGAGCCGGTCGAGCACCAGCTGGCCGGGGAGTGGTTGGCCGACAACACGCCGGTCGGCAGCCGGATCATGACCCGCAGCCTGGTGACCGAGTTCTACTCGGCCCGCAAGGCGGTGGCCCCGCCGTTCGGCTCGATCGACGAGACCATCCGCTTCGCCTACCACCACGGCGTCGACTACATCGTCGTGGACGAGTTCCTGATGCGCCGCTTCCGGCCGCAGCTGGCGCCGCTCTTCGAGCCCGGCCCGTGGCCCGGGCTCCGGCTGGTGCACGGCTTCCGGTACCGGGGACGGCTGACCCGGATGTTCGCGCTCGATCCGCCACCGCCGCTCGACTCGGCCGACCCGCCCGGGCTCGGGTTCGTGGGCGACGGGTGAGGGACCGGGCGCAGGCGGGGTCGCACCTCGGGCCGGTCCTCAGCCACCGGCCTCGTCGCGGCCGGTCTCGGTCCGGCGGGCCTCCAGGGCGAGGAGCCGGTCGGGGTCGAAGGGCAGGCCGTCGGCGTAGGAGAGCCAGGTGCCGTAGAGGTCGACGGTCCCGGTGCCGCGCCGGGACCAGTCGCAGACCCCGGCGGGGAAGACCTGGGCCAGGCGGTCGGTCTGGTCGGGGGTGAGCGGGTGGACGTAGGCCTCGGGGTCGGGAGGGACCAGGGCGCACTTGAGCACGTCGTCGGCTCGTCGGGCCCCGGCCGCGGTGCGGGGGTCGCCGTGCATCGGGAAGGCGGCCCCGCACGCGCCCCTCCGGGGCCATGACGCCCTCGCCCCGGATCGGCGAGCCGTCGGCGCCGAGGCACTCGTCGGCCACGTCCGCGGGGCGGGCGCGCGGCCACCGCCGCGGCCCGGTTGCCGGTGGGCTCGCCCAGGGCGGTGACCCAGCGGTCGAGGGCCATCACCGCCTGGGTCAGCACGTCGGCGCCGACGGGCACATCGGCGGTGGGCGGCCGTGCCCGGGGTCGTCGGGCCGTCGGGTCCAGATCAGGTGGTTGGGGGCGGGCCGGCCGTCGGGCAGGCGCAGGCGGTCGCGCAGCGAGAAGGCCCGGAAGCGGTCGTGGATGTCGCCGGTGGGCGTCGGTGTAGATGTCGACGTCGATGAGCGGGATGACCCGGAGGTCCCCGCCGCCGGTCGGCGATGCGGCCGCCGGCGTAGGCGGTGGCGACGGACTCGGGCGTGGCCTCGGAGCGGGCCGGGCTGAAGCCTCCGTCGACGTCGAAGCCGCCGATGAGCGGCGTTGAGGTCGAGGAACTGGTCCGCGGTGATGACGCCGGCGTCGAAGGCGTTGCGGCCGTACTCGACACCCACGTTGTCGAGGGGTCGGGTGGCGAAGCCGCTGGTCGGGTCGGTGCCGAGCAGCGGCCACGGCTGCCGTCGGCCAGGGTGCACCGGATGCCCTGGCGCCGGTCGTCGGCGTCGTAGCGGAGCACGTCGGGCACCTCGGGGCAGCCCTCGGTGGGCCTGATGCCGTCGACGAACGAGGCGTCCCACGCCGGACAGGTCGCGGTCGGTGGCGTGGCCGTCGATCACCGTGCGCTGGGTCGCGTCGAGGGCGGACCCCGCGGGGGTGCGCGTAGTAGCGCGCCAGAGCAGGGCGCAGTCGGTGACGCCGGGGCTGATGCTCGACGGCGTCGGGGAACGGGAGGCCGGCCGCGGCCGCGTCGAGCAGGCCCGGGTAGTCCTGCACGATCAGGTGCTGCTGGATCGCCCCGCCCGACGCACCCTGGCCGATGGTCGCCGCCACCGGACCCAGCGCCTCGACGACGTGCTCCTTCACCATCATCACGGTCTCGGCCGCCAGCACGTCGTTGCAGTGGGTCTGGAAGGTGGTGCCCGACGACGAGGCCACCGCGTAGCCCCGGGCCAGCAGGGCCGGGTCCTCGGCCGATGCCAGGTCGGACGCCCTGGGCGTAGGTCGTCCCGCACCCGCCGCCGAAGCGCCAGACCAGGCGGTCGTTCCAGGCCAGGCGCGTCGAGGTCGACCGGACGCCTCGGGCGCCGCCGGTCGCCGGGGGCGGGACGGGCTCGGGCTCCAGGACGGTGAAGGTGTAGATCGCCGCGGTTGATGACGCCGCGCTCGCGCCGCACCACGAGCGGCACCCGCTCCCCGCCGACCACCGCGGTGGCCAGGTCGGCGGGCCGGGCGGCCGCGTCGGGCAGGGGCGGCGAGGGCGCCGGCGGTGGTGACGTAGAGGTGGTCGACGACGGTCGGGGCGCTGCAGTCGGCGTCGGTCGGTGGCCCGAGGCCGGCCGCCTCGGTGGAGCAGGCGACCAGAGCGGAGGTGGGGTCCCGAGAGCACCGGGCCGGTCCGGCGGGTGGTCGGTGACCTCCACGACGGCGGCCGCGTCGCCCACCCGTGCGGTCGATGGTCGTGGTGCCGCCGGGGGCAGGCCGGTCACCAGCCCCCGGCGCTGCTCGCCGTCGGCCGGGAAGGCGGCGGTGACGTCGTCGTCGCCGGCGGTGACCCGGAGCGTGCCCGCCAGCCCCGGGGGCACCTCGACCTCCACCAGGACGTCGCCGCCGGTCACCAGGTCGGGCCGGGTGGACAGCGTGCGGACGGCCAGGGTGGGCGGGCGCTCGATGGGTCCTCCGCCGCCGCCTGCGCCGGCCCCGCAGGCCGGGCGTGGTCGTCGATCCCGACGCGTCGGCGGTGTCGGCGCCGCTGCACGCGGCCAGCAGGCCGACGGCCACGACCACGGTCGCGAGGCGACGGGCCGGGGTCACGGCGTCCTCGTCCGGGCCATGCGAGAGCGTACGGGCGACGGCGCCCGCCCGGTGCGCCGCGCCCTCAGGGGTCGAGCGACCGGGCCTCCACCGCGGCGAGGGCCTCGGCCGCGGCGAGGGTCGTGGGCCCGGGCGCGCGCGCCCAGGGCGGCGTCGTCGACCGCGGCGATGGGCTGCACGTCGCGGGTCGACGAGGTGAGGAAGGCCTCCTCGGCCCCACGCAGGTCGTCGAGGGAGAGGTCGTCGCTCTCGGCCGCGCCGGTGGCCTCCAGCACCAGCTCGCGGGTGATGCCGGCGAGGCACCCGGTGGCCAGCGCCGGGGGTGAGCAGGGCGCCGTCGCGGACCACGAACACGTTGGACCCGGTGCCCTCGCTCAGGCGCCCGTGGACGTCGGCGAAGATCGCCTCCGAGGCACCCGGCCGCCTGGGCCCGGGCCAGGGCCAGGACGTTCTCGGCGTAGGAGGTCGACTTCACCCCGGCGAGGGCCCCCGTGGGGTTGCGGGTGAACGGCACGGTGGCGACCCGGGTGGTGGCCTCCCAGCTCGACGGGGGTGACGTCACCACCAGCACCGTGGCTGCGGCCCCGCCGCGGTCGCTGCCGGCCGGGCCCGGGCCGCCGGTGACGGTCAGGCGCACCCGTCCGACCGGCGCCCCCTGGCCGGTGGCGCCCTCGATCACGGCTGCGCAGGCCCGGCGCAGCTCGTCGTCGGACATCGGGAGGGCCAGGGCGAGGGCGTCGGCCGAGCGGTGGAGGCGGCGCAGGTGGCGCGTCAGGGCGAACGGCGTCCCGTCGACCACCTTCATCGTCTCGAAGATGCCGTCGCCCACCGTGAGCCCGTGGTCGGTGACGGCGATGGTGGCCTCGTCGGTGGGCAGGACCCGTCCGTCGATCCAGCACCAGCTGGTGGGGGTGGGCGCGGTCACGGCTCCAGACTCCCACGGCTGGCGAGCGCGATCAGGTGGGCCGCCTTCAGCTCGGTCTCGGCCCACTCGCCGTCGGCGTCGGAGCCCCAGGTGATGCCGCCCCCCGTGCCGAAGTGGAGCCGATCGCCCTCCAGCCAGAAGGTGCGGATGGCCACGTTGAGGGCACCCCTCCGGGCGTCGGCGTCCACCCAGCCCACGGCGCCGCAGTAGACGCCCCGGTCCACCGGCTCGAGGGCGTCGATCACCTCCAGGGCGGCCAGCTTGGGCGCGCCGGTCACCGACCCCGGGGGGAAGGTGGCGGCGACCACCTCCGACCACCCCACGCCCGGGCGCAGCCGGCCCTCGACCGTCGACACGAGGTGCACCAGGCCGGGGTGCTCCTCGACCGCGCAGAGGGCCGGGACGACGACCGAGCCCCACTCGCACACCCGGCCCAGGTCGTTGCGCACCAGGTCCACGATCATGACGTTCTCGGCCCGGTCCTTGGCGAGGAAGGCCTCCGCGGTGGCGGCGGTGCCCTTGATGGGCGACGAGCGCACCCGGTCACCGTCGCGGGCGAGGAACAGCTCGGGCGACGCCGACGCCACGTGCACCCCGTGGTCGGGGAGGCGGACGACCGCGCTGTAGGGGGCCGGGTTGCCGGCCGCCAGCGCCGCCCCGAGGGCGGCCACGTCGGCGTGGGGTGGGGCGGGGGCCGACAGCCGTCGGGTGAGGTTGACCTGGTACACGTCGCCGGCGCGGATCGCGTCCCTGATGGTGGCCACCCCGGCCCGGAACCGGTCGCCGTCGAGCGAGGTCGACCACGCCGCCGGCCCGCCCTCGATCCCCGGCCAGGGCGGGCCGGGCCAGGGTCGCGCCGGCCGGGATCGCCCGAAGCGCGCGCAGACCGGGGCGCCGGTGGCGGGCAGGACGACGGCCCAGGTCCCGGTGCGGTCCAGGGCCGAGAGGTCGTCGGTGACGTCCTCGAGGTCGGTGAGCAGCCGTCCGCCGACGACCGCCAGCGCGGCCGGGGAGGGGGGCGCGGCCATCGGCGGAGGGTAGGGCCCCGGGGCGGGGCGGACCCCTGGGTGCCGGTGCCACCGGAGCCGCCCCGCGGCTGCGGGCGGGGCCGGGCGTGGCCCTAGGGTCGGGGCGTGCACATCGAGTTCACCGACGAGCAGGAGCAGTTCCGCAAGGTCGTGCGCGACTTCGCCGACACCGCCATCGCCCCGCATGCCGAGGAGTGGGACCGGGACCACACCTTCCCCGTCGACGTGGTGCGGGAGATGGGGGACCTCGGCCTGTTCGGCCTGCCCTTCCCCGAGGAGTACGAGGGGGGCGGGGCCGACCTGACCACCCTCTGCATCGCCATCGAGGAGCTGGCCCGCGTCGACCAGTCGATGGCCATCACCCTCGAGGCCGGGGTCGGCCTGGGCGCCAACCCGATCTACCGCTTCGGCACCGAGGAGCAGCGCCAGCGGTGGCTCCCGGACCTGTGCGCGGGGCGGGCGCTCGGGGGCTTCGGCCTCACCGAGCCCGAGGCCGGCAGCGACGCCGGCGGCACCCGCACCCGGGCCGTGCTCGACGAGGCCTCCGGCGAGCTGGTGGTCAACGGCGAGAAGGCCTTCATCACCAACTCCGGCACCCCGCTCACCTCGCTGGTCACCGTCACCGCCCGCACCGACCCGCCGGGGGGCGGCGGCCCGCCCGAGATCAGCGCGGTGATCGTCCCCGCCGGCACCCCCGGGTTCACCGTGGCCCCGCCCTACCGGAAGATGGGCTGGCACGCCTCGGACACCCGCGGGCTGTCCTTCGCCGACGTGCGGGTCCCGGCCGACAACGTGCTGGGCGAGCGGGGCCGCGGCTTCGCCCAGTTCCTGGCGATCCTCGACGAGGGCCGGATCGCCATCGCCGCCCTGGCCGTCGGCGTCATCCAGGCCTGCCTGGACGAGTCGGTGGCCTACGCCAAGGAGCGCCAGGCCTTCGGCCGCCCGATCGGGTCGTACCAGGCCACCGCCTTCCGCTGCGCCGACCTGGCCGTCATGGCCGAGACGGCCCGGCTGCTGACCTACCAGGCCGCCTGGCGGCGCGACACGGGCCAGCCGTACACCCACGCCGCAGCCATGGCCAAGCTGCACGCGACCGAGGCCGCCGTCACCGCCACCCGTCACGCGACCCAGGTCTTCGGCGGGTACGGGTTCATGGACGAGACCCCGGTCAGCCGGCACTACCGCGACGCCAAGATCCTCGAGATCGGCGAGGGCACCAGCGAGGTCCAGCGCCTCGTGATCAGCCGCGGCCTCGGTCTCCCGCTCGAGCGCTGAGGCCGCACCGGCCGCCGGAGGCCCCGCCCCGACGTGGTCGGGGACGCCTCCGATCACCCCGGGGGTGCCGCTGACCAGCGGGTCTGCTCCGGTAGGTTCGGTCCTCGTGCCGCTGCACAGGGGCCGGAGAGCGGCCCGCCCCCGGAGGACGTGGCCCCAGCGGGCCGTGATCAGCCTCAACGCCGTCGCCCTGCTGGCCGCCGCGGTCACGGCCACGTCGCTGGCCTACTCCAACGACCGGGTCGCCGACGTCACCCGCACGGTGATCCCCCGGGGTGTCCTGCGCGGCTCGGGGGGAGGTGACGACGAGCGCAGCCCCACCGAGGTCCAGAACTTCCTGATCGTCGGCGTCGACGACGCCTCCGGGCTGGCCGAGGGCGACAAGGTGAAGCTCCGGGAGACCGAGGGCAAGCTCACCGACACGATCATGGTGCTGCGCCTCGACCCCGTCGCCGAGACCGCCGACCTCCTGTCGTTCCCCCGCGACCTCTACGTCCCGCTCGCCGGCTCGACCGCCGAGGGCCGCATCAACTCGGCGTTCAACGTGGGCGGCCCGGTGCGGCTCATCCAGACCATCGGCGAGGACTTCGGCATCCCCATCGACCACTACGTGGAGCTCGACTTCGCCGGGTTCCGGGAGCTGGTCGACGTGGTGGGCGGGGTCCCGGTGTGGTTCCCGCACCCCACCCGGTCGCGGAGCACCGTCGAGCTCGACATCACCTCGGCCGGGTGCTGGGTGCTGGGACCCCGCCAGGCCCTGGGGTTCGCCCGGGCCCGGAAGGACTACCAGGTGCAGGACGCGGAGGGCACCTGGCACACCGACCTGGGCGGTGACTTCTCCCGGGTCGAGCGCCAGCAGCTCTTCGTCCAGCTGGCCCTGCGCCAGGCCATCAGCCGGGGGGCCCGCAACCCCAACACCCTGCGCCGGCTGGTGGAGCTGGGCGCTCGGTCCCTCAACGTCGACGCCGCCCTGGAGCCCCAGCTGGTCGTCGACCTGGGCCGGGCCTTCGACGGCTTCGACCCGGCCGACCTGGTCACCCACACCCTCCCCGTGGACGAGGCCCCGCCCGGCGGGCCGGCCTACCTGTACCTGCGCGAGGCGGAGGCGGAGCCCACGCTGGCCCTGTTCCGCGACGGCGGCGACGGGGTCACCACGCTGCGCCCGGCCGACGTGGTGGTGCGGGTCCGCAACGGCACCGCCACCCCGGGCCAGGCCGGCGACGTCACCCAGGCCCTGGCCGGCGCCGGCTTCGCCACCCTGGTCCCCGACACCGACGTGCCCCCCGGCTTCCCGACCATCGTCACCTACCCCACCGGCAGCGAGGCGGCCGCCCACACCGTGGCCCGGGCCGTGCTCGGGCCCGTGACCTACCAGCTCGACCCGTCCCTCGAGGAGGGCGTGGTCGTCCTGGTGACCGGGTCGGACTGGGCGGGCGTCAGCCCCGCGCTCCGCCCCGTCGACGAGGTGCCCGCCCCCGCCGCGGCCGAGGTGCCGACCTCCACCGAGGACGCGGCCGGGCCCCCCTCCACCACGGTCCCCGTCGGCGCCGGCGAGGGCACCGCCGCCGCACCGGGCGATCCCGACGACCCCGACGACCCGGCCTTCTTCCGGGCCTCGGAGCCGCCTCCCGGGGCCGACTGCGCCCTCACCCCGTGAACGCCGGGAGCCGCGGTCGGACGTCACCTGACCGGACCCGGCCGGGGCCGCTCCCGTAGGCTCGTCCCCCGTGCCTCACCCGAGCGGACCCCCCGCCCGTCGCACGTGGCCCCAGCGGCTGCTGATCGGCTTCAACGCCGTCGCCCTGGTGGCGGCGGCGATCACCGCCGGCACCCTCGCCTACTCCAACGACCGCCTGTCGGACGTGGAGCGGGTCGACCTCTCCGAGGTCACCGCGTCGGAGGAGCTGGCCGACGGCGACCCCCAGAACTACCTGATCGTCGGCGTCGACGACGCCTCCGGCCTGGGCGACGGCGACTCGGTCAAGAACAGGGCCGCCGGCGACCTGGCCGGCCAGCACACCGACACGATCATGGTGCTCCGGATCGACCCGGCCAAGGCCACCGCCCAGCTGCTCTCGTTCCCCCGTGACCTGTGGGTGCCCATCGCCGACACCGACAGCAACCAGCGGATCAACACCGCGCTGGCGACGGGCGGGGCCGAGCGCCTCATCCGCACGATCGACCAGGACTTCGGGATCCCGATCCACCACTACATCCAGATCGACTTCGCCGACTTCCGGACCCTCGTCGACGTGATCGACGGCATCCCGGTGCACTTCCCCCGACCGGCCCGCGCCGAGAGCTCGGGCCTGGTGATCGAGGAGCCCGGCTGCTGGACCCTGGGCCCCCAGCAGGCCCTCGGGTTCAGCCGGGCGCGCAAGGACTACCAGGTGCAAGACGACGACGGTGACTGGCACACCGACCCGGGCGTCGACTTCTCCCGGGTGAGGCGCCAGCAGCTGTTCATCGAGCTGGCCCTGCGCCGGGCCATCGCCAAGGGCGCCCGCAACCCCAACACCCTGCGGCGCCTGGTCGACCTCGGCGTCGGCACCGTCCGCATCGACGACTCCCTCGACGGCGGCGACCTGGTCGACCTGGGCACCCGGTTCCGCAGCTTCGACCCCTCGGACCTGGAGACCTTCACCCTGCCGGTGACCGACGACGTGGTCGGCGGCGCCCAGGTGCTGTTCATCCAGGAGGACGCGGCGGCGCCGATCCTCTCGGTGTTCCAGGGCGTGGGGCCGGCCGACCCCGGTCGCGTCCACCCGGGCGACGTCACCGTCCAGGTCCGCAACGGCACGGCCACCGAGGGCCAGGCCGGCGACGTCACCTCGGCCCTGGCCGACATCGGCTTCGAGACCCTCGTCCCCTCCGACGCCGAGATCGGCCTGCCCACCACGGTGCTCTACGCCACCGGTGCCGAGACGGAGGCCCAGCTGGTGGCCCGCCACCTCGTCGGCCCCGTCCAGTACGAGGAGTCGGCGGCCCTCGACGGCGCCGACGTGGTCGTGGTCACCGGCACCGACTGGGCCGGGGTCGCGGCCGAGGCCCGGCCCCTCGACGAGGTGGCTGCGCCGTCCACCACGACCACGGCCCCGCCCAGCACCACCGAGGCGGTGCCCGAGACCCCGACCGACCCGTCGATCATGGACGGAGGGATCACCTCGGACCCCGAGGTCGGCGATCCGGACGACCCCGACGACCCCCTGTTCTTCGAGGCCCGGGCCCCCGCCCCCGGCGAGTCCTGCGAGCGCACGGGCTGACCGGCGCAGGTCCCCGGCCATGGGGGCCGCGCCGGGCCCTCGGCACTACGGTGGGAGCCCAGCCGCGAGGGCGGCCGCCCGCCTGAGACCGGAGGACCATGGCCCAGAAGATCGCCGTCATCGGGACCGGCTACGTCGGCCTCACCACGGGTGCCTGCCTGAGCCACCTCGGCCACGACGTGGTGTGCGCCGACGTCGACGCGACCAAGGTCGACGCCCTCAACCGGGGCGAGATCCCCATCCTGGAGGCCGGCCTCGACGAGCTGGTCCAGGAGGGCCGGACCTCGGGCCAGCTGCGCTTCGTCCTCGGCGCCTCGTCGGCGGTGGGCGACGCCGAGTTCGTCTACCTCTGCGTGCCCACGCCCCAGGGCGGTGACGGCTCGGCCGACCTGAGCTACATCCGCGACGCGGCGGCCGAGGTCGGCCCGCTGCTGCAGCCGGAGTCGGTGGTCATCAACAAGTCCACCGTCCCGGTCGGCTCCACCCGCGTGGTCGAGCAGGCCCTCGGCCGCTCCGACGTCCACGTCGTGTCGAACCCCGAGTTCCTCCGCGAGGGCTCCGCGGTGCACGACTTCCTGCACCCCGACCGGGTCGTCATCGGCGCCGACGACCAGTCCGCCGCCATCCGCGTGGCCGGCCTCTACCTCGGCCTGGCCGCCCCGCTGCAGGTCACCGACCCGGCCTCGGCCGAGACCATCAAGTACGCCTCCAACGCCTTCCTCGCCACGAAGATCAGCTTCGTCAACGCCATCGCCGCGGTGTGCGAGGCCGTCGGCGCCGACGTCAACGACGTGGTGCTGGGCATGGGCTACGACAAGCGCATCGGCGACGCCTTCCTCCGCCCCGGCCCCGGCTGGGGTGGTTCCTGCTTCCCGAAGGACTCGCACGCGCTGGTGAAGATCGCCGAGGACGCCGGCTACGACTTCGACCTGCTCAAGGGCGTCATCACCGTCAACGACCAGCAGTTCGACCGGGTCGCCGACAAGATCGAGCGCAACGCCGGGGGGTCGGTCGACGGCGTGACGATCGCCGTGTGGGGCCTCACCTTCAAGGCCCGCACCGACGACCTGCGCGACTCGCCCTCGCTCGAGATCGTGCGCCGCCTGGTCGAGCGGGGCGCTGACGTGCGGGCCTACGACCCGGCCGTCGAGGCCGGCGCCACGGACCCCCGCCTCCACGGCATCGAGGTCTGCGCCGACCCCTACGCCGCCTGCGACGGCGCCGCGGTGCTCGCCATCCTCACCGAGTGGGACGAGTTCAAGTGGCTCGACCTCGACAAGGTGGCCGACGTCATGGCGGCCAAGCGGGTGGTCGACGGCCGCAACCTGATCGACCGCAACCCGCTGGTGCGCCGCGGCTTCACCCTCGAGGGCATCGGCCGCTAGGCCGAGGCACCGGACAGCCACGTGGCACGCGTCGTCGTCACCGGGGGAGCCGGCTTCCTCGGCTCCCACCTCTGCCGCGCCCTGCTGGCGCGCGGCGACGAGGTCGTGTGCCTCGACAACCTGATCACCGGGAACATCGCCAACATCGAGGACCTGTTCGGCCGTCCCGGCTTCGCCTACGTCGAGCACGACGTGAGCCAGTACATGTGGGTCCCGGGCCCGGTCGACGTGGTGATGCACTTCGCCAGCCCGGCCAGCCCGACCGACTTCGAGCGCATCCCGATCCAGATCCTGAAGGTCGGCAGCCTGGGCACGCACAACAGCCTGGGGCTGGCCAAGGCCAAGGGGGCTCGGTTCTTCCTCGCCTCCACCAGCGAGGTCTACGGCGACCCCCAGGTGCACCCCCAGCCCGAGTCCTACTGGGGCCACGTCAACCCGATCGGCCCCCGTGGCGTCTACGACGAGGCCAAGCGCTTCGCCGAGGCCATGACCATGGCGTACCACCGGGCCCACGGCCTCGACGTCCGCATCGTCCGCATCTTCAACACCTACGGGCCCCACATGAGGCCCGACGACGGGCGGGCCATGTCGAACTTCATCGTCGCGGCCCTGCGAGGCGAGCCCATCACCGTCTTCGGCGACGGCACGCCAGAGCCGCAGCTTCTCCTACGTCGACGACGAGGTGCGTGGCTTCCTCGCCCTGCTCGACTCGGATCTCACCACCCCCACCAACATCGGCAACCCCGACGAGTACACGATCCGCCAGCTGGCCGAGATCGTGCTCGAGGTGACGGGCTCCACCTCCGAGCTCACCTTCCACCCGCTGCCGGTCGACGACCCCGGTCAGCGCCAGCCCGACATCACCCGGGCCCGCGCCGAGCTCGGGTGGGAGCCCGCCGTCGACGTGCGCGAGGGCATCGCCCGCACCGCCGAGTGGTTCGACAAGGAGCTGGGCCGCAGCTGAGAGGCCTCCGGCGGCGGCTAGGAGCCCGAGCCGTGGAGCTGGCGCAGCACGTACTGGAGCACGCCGCCGTGGCGGTAGTAGGCCGCCTCGGTGGGGGTGTCGATGCGCACCTTGGCGGTGAAGGTGGTGTCGCCCGCCCGCACCTCGAGCTCGTCGGGGAAGGCGTCGTCGGCCCCGAGGTCGGCCAGGCCGCCGATGGAGATCTCCTCCTCGCCGGTGAGCCCCAGGCCCTCGATGGTGTCGCCCTCGGCCAGCTGCAGGGGCAGCACGCCCATGCCGATCAGGTTCGAGCGGTGGATGCGCTCGTAGGACGAGGCGATGACGGCCCGGACGCCGAGGAGCAGGGTGCCCTTCGCCGCCCAGTCCCGCGACGACCCCGAGCCGTACTCCTTGCCGGCCAGCACCACCAGCGGCGTGCCCTCGGCGGCGTAGCGCACGGCGGCGTCGTAGATGTCCATCTGGTCGCCCGAGGGGATGTGGCGGGTGACGCCGCCCTCGGTGCCGGGCGCCATCTGGTTGCGGAGGCGGATGTTGGCGAACGTGCCGCGGATCATCACCTCGTGGTTGCCGCGCCGTGACCCGTAGGAGTTGAAGTCGGCCTTCTCCACACCGTGGTCGTGGAGGTAGCGGCCGGCCGGGCCCTCGGCCTTGATGGCGCCGGCGGGGGAGATGTGGTCGGTGGTGACCGAGTCGCCCAGCAGGGCCAGCACGCGCGCCCCCTCGATGTCGGTGAGGGCCGGCGGCTCGGGGGTGAGGCCCTCGAAGTAGGGGGGCTGGCGCACGTAGGTGGACTCGTCGTCCCAGTCCATGCGGTCGCCGGTGGGGGCCTCGATGGCCCGCCAGCGGTCGTCGCCGTCGAAGAGGGTGTCGTAGACCTCGCGGAACTGGTCGGCGCCGGTGGCCCGGGCCACGGCCTCGGCCACCTCGGAGGCCTCGGGCCACAGGTCGGCGAGGGTGACGGGGGCGCCGTCGGCGTCGGTGCCGAGGGGCTCGGTGCCCGGGTCCCAGTTCATGGTGCCGGACAGGGCGTAGGCCACGACCAGGGGGGGCGACGCCAGGTAGTTGAGGCGGACGTCGGGGTTGATGCGACCCTCGAAGTTGCGGTTGCCGGACAGGACGGCGGCGACGGTGAGGTCGGCCTCGTTGACCACCTCGGAGATCTCCGGCGGCAGCGGTCCCGAGTTGCCGATGCAGGTGGTGCAGCCGTAGCCGACCAGGTCGAACCCGATGGCGGAGAGGTCGTCGGTGAGGTCGAGGGCGTCGAGGTAGTCCATGACCACCTTCGACCCTGGCGCGAGGGAGGTCTTGACCCAGGGGCGCCGGGTGAGGCCCTTGGCCCGGGCGTTGCGGGCCAGGAGGCCGGCCGCGACCATCACGTCCGGGTTGGAGGTGTTGGTGCAGCTGGTGATGGCGGCGATGACCACCCGGCCGTGGTCGAGGCTGGTCTCGGTGCCGTCGGAGAGGGTCAGGTCGACCTTGTGCGACGCCGGCGGCGCGTTGTCGCACGCGATGGTGGCGGGCGGGGCCGCGTCCTGGTCGGTGTCGGGGGTGGGCGGGTCGCTGGCCGGGAAGCTCTCGGCCACGGCCTCGTCCTCGGCGGTCATGACCGGGACCTCGGAGTCGTTGAGCACGCCGGCCAGGGCGTCCTTGGCCCGGTCCAGGGGGATGCGGTCCTGGGGACGCTTGGGCCCGGCCAGCGACGGGACCACGTCGGCCATGTCCAGCTCCACGACCGAGTCGTACACGGGGTCGTGGTCGGGGTCGTGCCAGAGGCCCTGCTCCTTGGTGTAGGCCTCGACCAGGGCCACGACCTCGTCGGGGCGCCCGGTGGCCCGCAGGTAGCGGAGGGTCTCGTCGTCGACCGGGGAGATGGTGATGGTCGACCCGTACTCGGGCGACATGTTGCCGATCGTGGCCCGGTGCTCGACGCGGAGCCGGGACAGGGCGGGGCCGTGCAGCTCGACGAAGCAGCCGACGACGCCGTGCTGGCGCAGGAGCTCGGTGATGGTGAGGACGAGGTCGGTGGCGGTGGTGCCGGCGGGGAGCTCGCCGGTGAGGCGGAGGCCCACGACCTTGGGGACGAGCAGGGGGACGGGCTGGCCGAGCATGGCCGCCTCGGCCTCGATGCCGCCGACGCCCCAGCCGACGACGCCGAGGCCGTTGACCATCGGCGTGTGGGAGTCGGTGCCGACCAGCGTGTCGGGGAAGGCGACGCCGTCGCGGTGCTGCACCACCCGGGCCAGGTTCTCGAGGTTGATCTGGTGGCAGATGCCCATGTTGGGCGGGACGACGCGGAGCGACTCGAACGCCTGCTGGCCCCACTTGAGGAACTCGTAGCGCTCGCCGTTGCGCTCCAGCTCCAGGGTCGCGTTGAGGTCGAAGGCGTCGGGCCGGGCGAAGGAGTCGACCTGGATGGAGTGGTCGATCACCAGGTCGACGGGCACCAGCGGCTCGATGCTGGCCGGGTCGCCCCCCAGCTCGGCCATGGCGTCGCGCATGGCGGCCAGGTCGACCACCGCGGGCACGCCGGTGAAGTCCTGCATCAGGACACGGGCGGGGGTGAAGGAGATCTCGGCCGCGTGGTCCTGGCCCGGGGTCCACGAGGCCAGGGTGCGGACGTCGTCGGCGGTCACCTTCACGCCGTCCTCGTTGCGCAGCAGGTTCTCGAGCAGCACCTTGAGGGAGTAGGGCAGGGCCGCCACGCCGTCGCCCGCGGCCTCGAGGGCGTAGATGTCGACGTTCTGGTCGCCGACGGTGAGGGAGCGTCGGGCTCCGAAGGAGTCGCTGGCCATGGGTGAGGTCCTTCCGCTGCGTCGTCGTCCCGGGCTGGCCAACCTACCGGTCGGTGCCGGGCCCGGCGTCCGGATGCGACGATACAAGTACCAGACAAGTTGGTCAACGAAGGCGTCCGGTCCACCCGGTGCGGCACGGGGCTGCCGTCGCGGCCGATCGGGCCGGCGAGCGCCGACGGCCCGCGGTGGGAGCCGGGGCGAGGTGGGCCGACGGCGTCGGCGAGGTGCAGCAGTGCTCGCTCGGGTCCTCGGTGCAGGTCGGGCTCCTCGTGCTCTGGCCGCCCGCCGGTCGTCCTCCGCCCCGGGAGCGTGCCCGGGGCGGTCCCTCACGCAGTGGCCGTGGCCACCACCGAGACGATCCGGCGGGCGGCCAGGACCAGCACCCGCCACCGACCCCTCATCGGCCCTCACCCGTCGTGGCCGAGGCGGTGCCGACCACCTCGGCCTCCGCGACCGAGGGCCGGTGCTCGGGCTGGACCCGGACGACGGCGTCGGCCAGGCCGATGCCGGTGAGGGCGAGGCAGGCCGCCACCACCTCCGTCAAGACGATGCGCAGGGCGGTGCGGCTCACCGGCGCCCCTCCTCGTCGTCACGGGTGCCGTCGGCGACCGCCGGCGCCGGCACGGGCCACCACTGCACCCCCGCCGCCAGCATGGCGACGGCCGCGGCATCGGCGGTCCGGCGGACCGGGGGTCGGGCCCGGACGGGGTGCTCTCTCATGGCGTCGGCCTCTCGGGGCGGGTGCGGGGGTCACAGGCACCCTCCTCCGCCGGTGATGAGCGGACGATGAACGCGCGGCGAGTGGGGCGGTCGACGAGGTGGACAGGTGTCCGGCAGACTCGGGGTCATGACGACCCTGTCGGACCCCCTGGTCGACGAGGGGGCCACGGCCGCCGAGGAGCTCGGCTACCGGCCCTTCGACGCCGACAACCACTACTACGAGGCCCTCGACGCCTTCAGCCGCCACCTCGACCCCGCCCTCGGCACCCGGGTGTTCCAGTGGTCGTCCATCGACGGCCGCACCTACCCGGTGCTCGGCGGCAAGGTGTTCCGGGGGGTGCGCAACGCCACCTTCGACCCGGTGGCCAAGCCCGGCGTGCTGGCCGACTACTTCCGGGGCAACCCCCACGGCGACGACCCGGTCGCCCTGCTCCGCCAGCACGAGCCGATCCGCGACGAGTACCGCGACCGCGCCGCCCGCCTCGCCACCCTCGATCGCCACGGCCTGGAGCGGGCGTGGCTCTTCCCGACGCTCGGGATGATCTACGAGGAGCCCCTGCGCCACGACGTCGACGCCGTCACCGCCCTGTTCACCGCCTTCAACCGGTGGGTCGAGGAGGACTGGGGCCTCGCCCACGAGGACCGGCTCTTCGCTGCGCCCTACATCACCCTGGCCGACGTCGGCTGGGCCTGCCGGGAGCTCGAGTGGGCCCTCGACCACGGCGCCCGGACCGTGGTGATGCGCCCCGCCGCCCCCACCACCCGCCTCGGTCCCCGGTCACCGGCGGCGCCCGAGATGGACCCGTTCTGGGCCCGTGTCGACGAGGCCGGCATCACCGTCGTCGTCCACGCCGGCGACTCCGGCTACACGGCCCACGGCTACGCCCCCGACGACGGGTTCAGCACCGACTTCGGCGCCATGACCACCCCCATCCGCATGCTCCACCTGGAGCGGCCGATCGAGGACTTCCTGGCCGCCCTCGTCTGCGAGAACCTCTTCCACCGGTTCCCGAACCTCCGCATCGCGTCGGTCGAGAACGGCTCGGGGTTCCTCGCCGGGCTGTTCCACCGCCTCGAGGTCACCGGGCGCAAGATCGCCGGTTGGTGGCCCGAGGACCCCGTCGAGACCTTCCGCCGCCACGTGTGGATCAACCCGTTCTGGGAGGACCAGGTCGACGACGTCATCGCCCTCATGGGCGCCGACCGGGTGCTCTTCGGCAGCGACTGGCCCCACATCGAGGCCCTGCCCCTTCCGCTCGACTACCTGCGCGACGTGGCCCACCTCGACCCCGCCGACCAGCGTCGGATCCTGCACGACAACGTGGCCGAGCTCACCGAGCTGCGCCCCGCCTGAGGGTCCTGCGAGGGGCCCCGCCGGTGGTCAGCTAGCGCGACGCGCCGGGCGGGATGAGCCACACCTCGTAGGTGTCGCCCTCCCGCTGGAGGTGCAGGGCCTCGACGGCGTCGTCGTGGTCGGCGCCCTGCTCGGCGAGGACGTCGGCGGTCACCAGCGAGTCGACCACCACCGGCTCCCCGCTCGGGACGTCGGCGTCGGCCCGGATGCGCTCCTCCAGCACGGTCAGGCGGGAGCGCTCCTCCGGGGTCAGGGCGTCGGACGTGGCGACCAGGCGCGCCGCCTCGGGGAGCGAGCCCCGCGACCCGGCACGGGAGGCGAGGATCGAGATCTGCGGCCGGTCGTCGCCGCCGTCGGTCCGGCGCTCGTCGAACAGCAGCGGGTCGGCCTCCGGGAGCCGGAGGTCCCAGCCCTGGCGCACCAGCTCCACCGCGACCCCGATGGGCACGCTGCCCAGGTCGTAGCCGTCGGACCAGCGGAACGCGTAGGCGCCCTCCGGGAGGGCGTCGGTGATCGCGTCGGTGAGGCCCTCGATGGCCTCGCTCTGGGCCGGCCGGGGTTCGGACCCCGCCACCAGGGCCCGCCCGGTGACGGCGACCGACGCGACCAGCACCAGGCCCACCGCGACCGGCCCGGCGACCCGACGGACGGACGCGGCGGTGCCCCGGGCCCGGGGGCCGCGGTCGACGCCCCGCCACACCGCCGTCCCCACCGCGGCGGCCACCAGCATCCCGACCGGCCAGGTCCAGCGCACCAGGTACGGGGTGAAGAACCCGATGTTGCGCGTGAGGGCGACGACCCCCACGACCCACGTCACGGACGCGTAGGCGACGAGGCGGAGGGCCGTGCCGTCGCGCCGGCGCCAGGCCCACGCCCCCGCCGCGCCCAGGGCGACGACCACCACAGCGAGGGTCCACGGTGCGGCCTCGTCGACGAAGGCCGTCTCGGCGACCGTCTCCCGGCCGACGAGCCACGCCGGGGCCGGGCCGAGCTCGCGCGCGCCGACCCCGACGGCGACGTCGAGCGGGGTCGCCGGCTCCTCGCCGTGCAGGGCGAAGTCGACCAGCTCCGACAGGTTCCCGGGGTCGTTGGTGACCTGGTCGACCAGCGGTCCCGACCACAGCACCAGGAGGAGCGCCACCGTCGCGACGGCCCAGGGCCAGGCCCGCCCGCCCCCGTCGGTCGGGGCCCTCGGCGCTGGCTCCTCGCCCCGGGGCGCAGCGTCCGGTGCCGGCGCCCGGTGGCGGGCCCACGCCCACAGCCCCGCCGCCACCGTCGCCGCCGCGACCACGGGGGCCGACCCCACGTGGCTCTGCACCGTGAACGACCCCGCCACGGCCGCGACGAGGACGAAGGGCCGGGACCCCTCGGCCGTGGCCGCCGCGCAGAGGAGGAAGGCGAGGAGGGGGAGCCAGGCCATGAACGGGTTCCAGGGGTCGAGCACGGTCGTGGCGCCCGAGGCCCCGGCGCCGGCCAGCACGCACCCGGCCACCAGCCAGGCGGTGGCGAGCCCGCCGACCCGACGGGCGGCCACCACGGCCACCACCGCGCTCACCAGGCCGACCACGGCGGCCTCGACCAGGAGGCCGCGGGGTCCGAGGACCGAGACGAACGGTGCCCCCAGCCAGAAGAGGAGGGGTCCCGGGTGCGACCAGCCGAAGCGGGAGTACACGCCCACGAGAGGCGTGTGGGAGGTCCCGACCTCGTCGACGTGCAGGGCCTCCAGGGCGATGTCGCCCGACGGCAGCCAGTCCGACGTGAGGGCGATGACCAGCAGGACGGCCCAGGGGACGACGACGGCCAGGACCGGCCCGTGGTCGCGCAGCCACGGGAGGCGGGGAGGCGGGACCACCCCGCCGTCGGACCCGTCCGCCTCGGCGCCGACCGCCGACCGCCCCGTCGTCACCCCGGTGGTCCGACCCCGAGGCCATCGAGCACCGCGTCCCACTGCGGCAGCGTGGCCCGGTCGCAGTAGGCCTCCTCGAAGGCCCGGCGGGCCGCGGCCGAGAGCTCGGCCCGCCACCCGGCGTCGTCGCGCAGGCGCCGGACGGCGGTGGCCAGGCCGGTGACGTCGCCGGTGCGCAGGCTGACCCCGCAGCCGTGGCGGGCGATGGCAGCATCGACGTTGGACCCCTCGGGCCCGACGTAGACGATCGGCAGTCCGGCGGCCAGGTTGGCGTGGAGCTTGGACGGGCTCATGACCCCGAGGGCCTCGTCGGACAGGAGGATGAGCGCGCAGCCGGCGCCGGCCATCACCCCGGGGGTGTCGACCTTGGGCACGTAGTCGCGGCGGACCACCCGGTCGGCCACGCCGCCGGTGGCGGCCATGCCGGCCAGCTGCTCCCAGCGGGCGCCCCCGCCCATGAACAGCCAGGCCACGTCGGCGTCGTCGCGCAGGAGCTCGGCCGCGTCGATGGCCGTGCGGATGCGGTGGCCGTAGCCGAGGTTGCCGAGGTAGAGCACCACGAACCGGTCGTCGAGGTCGGCCTCGTGGTAGCCCACCCAGGGTGGCGGGGGATCCGGCGGGAAGGCGTCGAGGGCCTCCCAGTTGGGGATCACCGACGCCGGTGGGCGGGTGCCGCCCTCGGAGCCGTACCCCTCCAGCAGCAGGTCGCGCATGGCCTCGTCGAGGGCCACCACGTGGTCGACGCGCCGGAAGGCCCAGCGGTTCACGGCCCGCAGCAGCCGCGACGCCGGGCCGCCCCGGCGGAGCGAGGCGATGGGTTGCAGCAGCCCTCGGGCCGTCTCCAGGGCCCAGGTGCGCGGGCTGCGTCGGCCGACGCGGACCACGGGCCCGCCCTGGGTGCGCGACCCGAGCCGCTCGATGACGTCGGGGTAGCAGTCCATGGACCAGAGGACGACCCGGCACCGGCGGCGGACCAGCTTGTGGGCCACTGCGCTGAGCAGCACGAACGGGGGGGTGGTGAGCGAGATCACCACGTCCTGGCGGGGCAGGCGCACCAGGGCCACCGTGGCCCCGGCCAGGAAGGACAGGTAGTCCGACAGGCGCTTGACGATGCTGCCCTTGCCCAGCGCGGGGGTCCACAGCCGCACGACGTGCACGCCGTCCTCGGTGCGGTCGTGGCCCCGGGCTGCGCCCTTCACGTAGCCCTCACCCCCCGTGACCACGGTGACCTCGTCGCCCCCCGCGGCCAGGTGGGCCGCCAGCGAGGCCGTCAGGTGGGCCGTGGGCGAGATGTCGGGGGGGTAGAACTGGTTGACCAGGGTGACCCGCCGCCGCCGTCCCCGGCGGGGGCCGCTCACGACCCGCGGGTGGTGGCCACCGCACCGACCATCTCGTCGACGATGGCGTCGAGGTCCCACTGCTGGCGCCACGCCGGGAAGTGCTCCCGGAACTTCGCCATGTCGGTGTAGTAGCAGATGTGGTCGCCGACCCGGTTGGTGGGGTCGTAGGTGAGCGCGGGTCGGGTGCCGCTGCGGGCCTCGACCATGTCGACCAGCTCGAGGAGGCTGGCTGCGTTGGCCTTGCCGCCGCCGAGGTTGTACACCTCGCCGGGCCGGGGGTCCTGGGCGAAGGCCCAGAAGGCCGACACCACGTCGGCCGAGTGGAGCTGGTCGCGGACCTGCTTCCCCTTGTAGCCGAAGATCGTGTACGGCCCCTCGGCCAGGGCCTGGGCGACCAGGTAGGACAGGAAGCCGTGGAGCTCGACCCCGGAGTGGTGCGGCCCGGTCAGGCAGCCCCCGCGGAACGCGGCCGTCCGCATCTCGAAGTAGCGGCCGTACTCCTGGGTGAGCACGTCGGCCGCGACCTTCGACGCGCCGAACAGCGAGTGCAGACAGCCCTCGATCGACATCGTCTCGTCGATGCCCTCGACGTCGGCCGGGTCTGCGTAGTCGTACCGGGTGTCGAGCTCGTCGAGGGAGAGCCGGTTGGGGTTGTCGCCGTAGACCTTGTTGGTGCTGACGGTGATGAACACCACGTCGGGGCGGTGGCGACGGCACGCCTCGAGCAGGTTGAGGGTGCCCACCGCGTTGGTGTCGAAGTCGTCGAAGGGGCGGCTGGCGGCCAGGTCGTGGCTGGGCTGGGCCGCAGCGTGGATGACGATGTCGGGCTGTCCCTCGCGGATGACCCGGTCGACGGCCTCGCGGTCGCGGATGTCGGCCTCGACGTGGGTGTACCGGGTGAGGGTGGCCTCGAGGCGCTGGCGGTTCCAGGTGGTGTCGCCGCGGGGGCCGAAGAAGTCCGCCCGGGTGTTGTTGTCGAGCCCGTCGACGGCGAAGCCGAGGGAGTCGAAGAACGTGGCCGCCTCGGACCCGATGAGCCCGGCCGAGCCGGTGACGAGCACCTTCACCGGGGCGCGGACGGGTCGCAGGGCGGCTGGGGCACGGTGCGCGATGCTACCGCCCGACATGCGCGCGCCCCTGTCCCCCTCCGGCCCGGTGGTCGCCCTCCGCCCGTCGCGCCCGATCTGAGCCCGTGCGGGTCGCCCTCACCCTCGAGCAGTGCTGGCACCGGGTGCCGGGCGGCTCGGCCACGTCCGTGCTCGAGCTGGCCCGGGCCCTCGCCGAGCGCGACGACGTCGAGGTGCAGGGGGTGGCCGCCCGCCACCACGAGCCGCCCGACCCCGCCTTCGCCCCGCCGGTGCCGGTGGCGCACCTGCCCCTTCCCCGCCTGGCCCTGTACGAGACGTGGCACGCGCTGCGCCGACCCCGGGTGGAGGCCGCCACCGGTCCCGTCGACCTGGTGCACGCCACCGCCGTCGCCGTCCCCGGCACCCGGGCGCCGCTGGTGGTCACCGTCCACGACCTCGCCTTCCTGTCCGAGCCCGGCCACGCCACGCGCCACGGCCTGCGGTTCTTCCGCCGGGGCACCGAGCTCACCCGGCGCCACGCCCGCCTGGTGCTGGTCCCGTCGGAGGCCACCGCCCGGGAGTGCGTCGACGCCGGGATCGGGCGGGACCGCATCCGGGTCGTGCCCTGGGGCGTCACCCCCCGCGCGGTCACCGACGCCCAGCGGGCGGCGGTGCGCGACCAGCACCACCTCGACGGTCCCTACGTGCTGTTCGTGGGCACCGTGGAGCCCCGCAAGAACCTGCGCCGCCTGGTGGAGGCGGTGGCCCTGCTCGACCGGCCCGACGTGGAGCTGGTGATGGTGGGGGCCGAGGGCTGGAACGAGGACCTGGCCGCCCTGCTCGACCGGGTGCCCGGGCGGGCCCGGTCGCTCGGCTTCCTGGCGCCGGACCAGCTGGCCCCCCTCTACGACGGGGCCGCGGTGGTGGCCTACCCCAGCCTGCGGGAGGGCTTCGGGCTCCCGGTCCTCGAGGCCATGGCCCAGGGGGCGCCGGTCGTCACCTCCTCGGGGACGGCGACCGAGGAGGTGGCGGGCGACGCCGCCGTGCTCGTCGACCCCCGCTCGGTCGAGGCCATCGCCGCGGGGCTCGACCGGGTGCTGGGCGACGTCGCCCTGGCCACGGACCTGGGCCGTGCCGCCCGCGACCGGGCGGCCACGTTCACGTGGGCCCGCACGGCCGAGCTGACGGTGGATGCCTACCGCGAGGCGAGCACGTGAGCGGCCCCGCACCGCTGCGGGTGGGTGTCAACCTCCTGTGGCTCGTCCCCGGCGTGGTGGGCGGCAGCGAGGAGTACACGGTCCGGCTCCTCCACGGCCTGGCCGACCTGGCGCCGCCCGACCTCGAGGTCGAGCTGTTCGCCCTCGACGACCTCACCCGGGCCCACCCCCGGCTGGTCGAGCGCTTCTCGACCACCACCATCGGGCTCCGGGGCAAGGCCAAGGCGCTGCGCGTCGCGGCCGAGACGACCTGGTTGGCGGCCCAGGTGCGCCGCCGCCGGCTCGACGTCGTCCACCACCCCGGCGGCGTGGTGCCCCCGCTCACGGGGGGCGCGGCGACGGTCCTCACCATCCACGACCTGCAGCCCCTCGACCACCCCGAGAACTTCGGCCGGGCGAAGGTCGCCTACCTGCGCACGGTGCTGCCCCGCTCCGCCCGCCGGGCCGACGTGGTCACCACGCCGTCTCGGGCGGCAGCCGAGCGGGTCGGGGAGCGGTTGGGGGTGGCGCCGGTGCGCCGGCACCCCGTCCTCCACGGCCTGGAGCCCGAGGCCTTCGCGCCCGCCCCGCCGGGGGAGGTGGCCCGCGTCAGGCAGGCGCTCGGCCTGGCCCCGCGGTGGATCCTGTACCCGGTCATCACCTACCCCCACAAGAACCACCGGGTGCTGGTCGAGGCGTTCGCCCGGCTGGCCCCCACCCACCCCGACGTCGACCTGGTCCTGGCCGGGGGTGAGGGCCCGGCCGAGGCCGACGTGCGCGCCGCGGTGGCGGCGGCCGGGCTGGGCGACCGCGTCCACCGCACCGGGCGGGTGCCCCGCCCCGACCTCGACGCCCTGCTGGCCGGGGCCGACGTGGTGGCCTTCCCCTCGCGCTACGAGGGCTTCGGCGTGGGTGCCCTCGAGGCCATGGCCGCGGGGGTGCCGGTCGTGGCGGCCGACGCCACCGCCCTGCCCGAGGTGGTGGGCCCGGCGGGGACGCTGGTCGACCCCGACGACGTGGGGGGCTGGGTCGAGGCCCTCGGCCTGCTCCTCGACGACGAGGGTCGCCGGGCCGAGGCCGGGCGCGCCGGTCGGGACCGGGCCCGCGGCTTCACCAACGCCGCCGGGGCCGAGGCCCTGGCCGACGCCTACCGGGCGGCCGGGGGCCGGACGGGCGGCGCGGCCGACCCCGGTCCCGCAGGGGCTGCGGAGTAGGGTGGCCGACCCATGGGAAAGGCATCCTCAGCCAAGAAGGTGGCCCGCGCCGCTCGCACCGGCGGCAAGGTCTCCTCGGGCACCCGGCGCAACATCGGGTTCCCGGCGGCCATCGTCGTGCTGGTCGTCCTGGGCGTCGGCCTGGTCGTGTTCGCCCGCGGCACCAACCCCGGTGACGGCGACCCGCAGCTGGGCGACCACTGGCACGCGGCCTACGGCGTCTACATCTGCGACCGCTGGGTGACCAACCTCTCGGACCGCGGTCCCGACACCCTCGGCATCCACACCCACGACGACGGCATCATCCACATCCACCCGTTCCTCTCGGGCGCCGCCGGCAACGCCGCCACCCTGGGCAAGTTCTTCGACCAGGTGGGCGTCAAGGTCACCGACTCCTCCATCGAGCTCCCGCCCGGCGACCCCTACGACGGGCGCACCTACGAGGACGGCGAGACCACCTGCGACGGCAAGGCGGCCCGCGTCGTCGCGGCCGAGTGGGACGACGCCCTCACCGCCGACGACACGCCGCCCGACGACGTCCGCACCTCCGGCATCTCCGGCGAGCACTTCGACGGCAACGGCGCGGCCTACACCATCGCCTTCCTCCCCGAGGACGCCGACATCCCGGCGCCGCTCACCGCCTCGCAGATCGAGGAGCTGGGCGCGGCCGACGGCGGCCAGGGCCAGCCCATCGAGGGCGAGCCCGACAACAGCGACCTGCCCGAGGACGCCGGCACCGAGACCGACCCCAGCGACGTGCCGGTCGACCCGAGCACGGAGACGGCACCGGTGCCGGTCCCCGGCTCGGAGACCACCGTGCCGGCCGAGACCACCGCGCCCGCCTCCACCGAGGCCCCGGCCACCACCGCCGGCGGATGAGGGCGGTCGTCCTCGTCGGGGGCTTCGGCACCCGTCTCCGCCCGCTCACCGAGACCCGCCCCAAGCAGATGCTGCCGATCGTCGATCGGCCCATGCTCGAGCACGTCCTGGGCCACCTCGCCGGCCACGGCATCGACGACGTGGTCCTGTCCCTGGGCTACAAGCCCGATGCCTTCATGGACGCCTACCCCGACGGCACCTGCGCCGGCGTGGCGGTGCACTACGCGGTGGAGCCCGAGCCCCTCGACACCGCGGGGGCCATCCGCTTCGCCGCCCTCGATGCCGGGGTCGACGAGCGCTTCGTGGTCGTCAACGGCGACGTGCTCACCGACCTCGACGTGTCCGCCCTCGTCGCCTTCCACGAGGAGAAGGGGGCCGAGGGCACCATCGCCCTGCACAAGGTGGAGGACCCCTCCGCCTTCGGCGTGGTGCCCACCGACGGTGAGGGCCGGGTCGAGGCCTTCGTCGAGAAGCCCTCGCGCGACGAGGCGCCCACCGACCTCATCAACGCCGGCACCTACGTGCTCGAGCCGTCGGTCCTCGACCGCATCGAGGGCGGCCGCCGGGTCTCCATCGAGCGCGAGGTGTTCCCGGCGATGGTCGCCGACGGCACGCTCTACGCCACCGCCGGTGACACCTACTGGATCGACACCGGCACCCCGGCGCTCTACCTGAAGGCCCAGCTCGACCTGCTCGACGGCCTCCGGGGCGAGCCCCACGAGGGCGTGGACCCCGACGCCGCGGTCCACCCCTCGGCCGACGTCAGTCGCTCCGTCGTCGCCGCCGGTGCGGTGGTGGGCGACGGCGCCGTGGTCTGCGAGTCCGCCATCCTGGCCGGGGCCCGCGTCGAGCCCGGGGCCCGCATCGAGCGCTCCGTGGTCGCCTTCGGCGCTGTCGTCGGCGAGGGGGCCGAGCTCGACGCCTGCGTCATCGGCGACGGCGAGCACATCGCCGCCGGCGAGCGCCTCCACGAGGTGCGCCGCCCCGCCCCCGAGTAGGCCGAGGGGCTCCGAGCGAGCCATCCCCGCCTGCTCAGCGACGGCGACGGCGCCTCCGGCGCAGCAGGACGAACGTCCCGAGCACGGCGATGACCGCCAGTGCGGCAGCACCCGGGACCACCCACCAGGGCACCCGGCCCGGTTCCTCTCCGACCCCGGGCGGGGCCGTGGGCAGGGGTGCCTGTGGCGCCACCACCTCGAAGCGGTTGAGCGGCGGCCCTGCGTCGGTCGGCGCCGCGCCCGCCTGGCGGGCCAGCTGGACCTCCGAGACCGTCGTGTAGGAGAGCCCGTCGCGGGCGAGGGCCACGGCCTCGCCCTGGGGCTCGTTGCTCTGGCGGGCGAAGCAGGGCGGGCCCAGGAGGGCCTCGCCCAGCGTCGCGCCCTCGGGTCGTTCGTAGGCCAGCACCGACCGGTAGGTCCGCAGCAGCACCACGTCGCCGTCGGCGCTGACGTCGCCGCCGGTGACCAGCGTCCCCGGCAGGAGGGTGGCGTTCTCGGGGGTGAGGCGGGGACCGGGCACCTCGATCTGGCCGACCTCGGTCATCGTGATCGGCGCCCCGGGGACCAACGAGGCGGCGTCGGCGGTGAGGACCTTCGAGCGGCCGGTGATCTCCTTGGTCACCACCACCAGGTCGCCGGACCTCGGGTCGACCAGCAGGGCCTCGGCGTCAGCCGGCCCGCCGGGGTAGGTGAGCGAGAGGGCCTCGGCCCCGTCGAGCGGCGCTCCGTCGGCGGTGGGTGCCGCCGTCGGCTCCGGCACCCGGTACACGGTGACCGACGGGCGGTCGGCGCCGTTGTCGCCGATGTCGCCCACGTAGAGGTAGGACCGGTCGGTGTCGGGCCCGGGCCCCACGGCCAGGTCCTCCCAGTCGACCGCCTCGGCGCCGGGCACCGGGTGGCGGCCGAGGTCGGCGCCCGACGGGCCCAGGGCCACCAGCTCGGGTGCCGCCCCCGAGTCCTGGTTCGCCCACAGGACGTCGTCGTGGACCCCGCTGGCGGCGAGGCCGGACAGCTCCTCCAGCCCGGCGTCGGCGACGGTGCCGGCGACCCGACCGGGCCGGACCCGGTCGCAGAAGGTCGGGGCGCCGTCCTGGGAGCCGGCAGGGGAGGAGCCGAGGAGCGCGGCCAGGACTCCGACGACGAGGAGGGCGAGGGCACCACGGACCGAGCGTCGGTCGGTCGTCGATCGTCGTGCCACCCGCGCCTCCGGAACGTGCCTCGGGGGACCCGCCGAGGACGGCTCAGCCTGGCACGACGCGCCCCGATCCGGCTGGCAGCGGCGAGTGGGCGCGCTGCTAGGGTGACCGCTTCCGGGGCCGTTAGCTCAGTTGGCTAGAGCACCTGCATGACGCGCAGGGGGTCAGGGGTTCGAATCCCTTACGGCCCACTCGGAATCCCCTGGTGAGAGGTGCTCCCCGGGGATCGGTCCCCGTCCGCTCGCCGGTTGGCGCCGTTCGGTGGGAACTGGGTCCTGTGGACCGCGCTCTCATGATCACGGGAGCCTCGGGTCCGCCAGCGACAGGTGCTGCTGTCTCACGGTTCGGCCTTGGCGCCGAGTCTGCGCCGACCTCAGGCGCCAGCCGGTCGGCAGAACCGGACTCAGTCGCCCCATCCGACGTGGGCGCCGACCAGGAGCGCGCCGAGGGTGATCGGTCCGGCTGGCTGAGCCCCCTCGACGTCGGGCTCGTCGTCCTGCTGGTGGCAGCCGTGGCGGCGAGCTCGATCGTGCGGGCTGCGCCCCCGACGGGATCGACGCCGCTCCGGCGCTCGAGCCGTCTGGTCGCGCGAGGGGCATGGGCGTGGGCTGACGGCGTCCAGCAGCTGGGCGGCATCCGCTCGGATCTTCTCCCTGCTGCCCCGTGCTGGGACCGATCGATGCCCTGTCGACCGAGGCTGCGGCAAGCTGCTCGTCAGTCAGACTGCCCAACCGGGCTCAGGCGCTGACCCTCCACTGGTGGACCAGCCACCAGGGCGTGGCGCGCCACCTTCTCCTGGGCCCGCGTGCTCAGGTGATCGCGGTGCCGTCGGGGCGGTGCACGTGGATGGCTCCGGTGGCGTCGCGCCACACCCGGTAGCCCTTCTCCTTGAGGTGGTTGTGCCTCCCGCAGCCGGGTCCCCCGTTGCCGGGGCAGGTACACCCTCCGCCTGATCCGTCGCCTCTGACCGACCACGGTCGGAGGTGGTCGCACTGGCAGGCGGTGACGGGGGTGTGGCAGCCGGGCCAGTAGCAGGTGGTGTTGGAGAGCTTCACGGCCAGTGCGGCGGCTCCGGTGTAGAGGCGGCGGAGGCGTCCCATGTCGATGACGACGCCGTCGGCGCCGATGACGACCCGGCGGACGTGGCCGACCAGCGCCTGGGCCACCGTCGCGGTGGCCTCGACCGGGCGGCCGTCCATCGTGGAGCACCGGTAGGAGCCGGTCGGGAACAGCGAGAGGGCGTCGTCGATGGGCGTCGGGTCCAGCCCCGCCAACCGGGCCAGCATGCGTTCGAAGGTGCGGTGGTCGATGACGATGTTGGTCACGACCTGCGAGCCGCCCTCGGAGGACCCACGGTGGGCGGCGGCCTGGCGGAAGACCTCCTCCACCGCGTCGAAGCGGCGCTGGGCGTCGGTGCGAGGCAGGTCGGACGCCGTGGCCTGATCGCCCTTGTGGGCTCGGGCGATGTCCCAGTCGGTCCGGGTCTCGGCCTCGAGGAACGCCTTGAAGATCGTCTCCAGCTCGGCGCCGGCCAGCGAGCCGCACCGGCCCGACAGGGTCCATGACCCGTCGAAGCCCTGGAGCAGGGCTGCGTCGCGGCACTCGTGGGCGCGCTGGTCACGGTCCCGGGTGCCGTCCTCGTCCACCACTCGGACCCACTCATCGACCATCCGGTCGAAGGCCAGGTACTCGTTGGCCTCGGCCTCGGCGGCGAAGGATGCCTCGTTGGCCTCCACCGCCGCCCGCACCCGGGGACTGGCGTGGGCGCGGGCGATGCGCTCGACCTGGCACCCACCGATGCGCCCGGCCGCGAAGGCCTCGCGGACCTTCGGCAGGTGCCGCAGGGCCTTGGCCGACGCGGCCCGGCGGTGCGCCTCGGCGCCCGACAGGTTGCCGATGTGGCGCACCATCACCTTGGCCGACCGATGGCCGTCGAGGACGCAGGCCCCGGTGCGGTCGATCTCCGCCACCAGCTCGACCTGGAGGCTGCGCACCCGGCGGGCCTCGGTCTCCAGGGCGACGATCAGCTCCCGAGCGTGGTCGGCATCCGACGGTGTGACCCCGGCGGACCGGAGGGCGTCGACCGCGGCGGTGAGGGCGTCCATCGCCTCACTCGTCGTCGGGTCGCACGCCGTCTCCATGGCCCCCACAGTACGCCGGGGGTGTGACAGCGAGATGGCCGCAAACCCATGCTTCACAACGTCTGCGGGTGCCCACACGCCTGCCGGGAGACGCGCCACCAGTCCGCCGACGTCCCCGCACCGAGCTCCGGGCGGCCACCCGGTCGGAGCCGGTCCACGCCGGGAGACCGTCACGGCTCGAGCGCCCGAGGGGGCGCGGAGGTCCGGCACCCGGCCCGGGCTTCGCGCCGCTCGTGTTGATGGCCCTTCCCGAGGGTCCCGTCGCAACCGGGCCGGCGATGTCAGCCACGTCGCCACGGGCAGTGGTCGGCCGGATGGTCGTGGCGCCGCCGGACCGTCACCCGACGGAGACGGTTCGACGTCATCGCCTGGTCCAGGGCGGGTCGACGTCCCGTGCGTACGTATCCGACCTGCTACGTTCCGTGCGCACAACGACGCAGGGTCGTGGCTGCTGCGGGGCGGCGGGGTGGGATTCCAGGGGGGACGTGGGGGGATGGGTGAGGAGCCGACGTACGTCGGTCGGACACCGATGCCAGCGCGCCCCTCAGTCGCCCAGGATCGACGGCGAGCGGGCACCAGGCCGGTCCCCAGCCCTGCGCTCCCCGGTCCCCAGCCCTGCGCTCCCCGCTCCGCCGGCCGAGTCGTCGCCCCGGCGGGGCGCACCGGACCACGACCGACCGACCGATCCCGACCTCATGAGGGCGGGCCGACGAGAGAGAAGGACACACCTTGAGCGCAGGACCGACGCACGATGGCGGGACAGGCGGAGCGGGCGGGGGCGGTGAGGCGCCGCAGGGTGGGGCGTCGGCCCCCTCGGGAGGCGGGAAGAAGAAGGCCCTGATCTACGGGGGCATCGCCGCGGTGCTGGTGCTGATCGCCGGCGTCGTGGTCGCGGTGACCGTCCTCGGAGGTGGCGATGACGACTCGGCCGAGGGCGAGATCTTCCTCTCGCCGGCTGCGTCGGTGGGCCCGGACCCCTTCAGCACCGATCCCCTCGCCGTGGCGCCGGACCCGGACCTGGCCCAGCCCGCCACCGGCGGTGACGTCACGGTGGACGGGTCGAGCTCGATCACCGGCAACGACGGGGCCGAGCCGGGTCTCTACGGAGGCACCATGAACATCGCCGCGTGCGACCCGCAGCAGATCATCGACTTCCTGGCGGCCAACCCGGACAAGGCCGAGGCGTGGGTCGACGCCCTCGACGCCGACCCCGAGGTGGCCCTGCTGGACGGTCGGCCGCTCACGGTCGAGCTGATCCCCGACTACGTGGAGGAGCTGACCTCGGTGGTCCTGACCCAGGACACGCGGGTCACCAACCACGGGTACAAGGACGGCAAGGCCACGGTCCTCCAGTCGACCCTGCAGAAGGGCACCGCCGTGCTGGTCGATGCCAAGGGCGTGCCCCGGGTGAAGTGCTACTGCGGCAACCCGCTGCTCCCGCCGGTGGCCAGCAAGGGCAAGCCCCGCTACACCGGCGTGAAGTGGGCCGACTTCTCGGTGACCGACGTGACCGTGGTGCAGCAGTCGACCACGGTGATCAACGTCTTCGTGCTGACCGACATCGAGAACGGGGGCCTGTTCAACCGGCCACGGGGCACCACCGGCGCCATGGACACCCCGACGGACGGGTCGACCACGACCACCACCGCCCCGCCCACCACGGCCGGGCCGACGACCTCGCCGCCCACCACGGCGGGGCCCACCACCACGGCGCCGCCGGACACCACCACGACGACCGCGCCGGCCACGACCACCACCGGCGCCTACGACCCCTGTGCCCCGGGCGGCCAGGGCCAGACCTCCGTGACCGTCACCAACGTCGATGCCGAGCCCGCGACCATCGTCGACGTCACCGCCGGCTGCCCCGGCGGCGACCTGGGCACGCTCTCCCCGGGTCAGACCAACACCTTCACCACCTACATCGGCCATGAGCTGGACGCCGAGTTCCCCACCGGTGCCACGGGCAACCTCTACATCGACGGACCCAACAAGAGCTGGACGGTGGGTCAGCCCTAGGGGACCACCACCCGGGCGCCATCAGCGCGGGTCAGGTGATGGCGGGGGTCGGCCCAGAGGTGGGTCGACCCCCGGCGCTCCCCACGGGACCGGTGCTCGCACCGCCCGTCGCGCGGTGCGCCCCGATCCGGCCTCCGGGCGCTGTCGCCCGGTCGGATCAGCCGCCGCTGGTGGACCAGTGCCAGGGCTCGGAGGGGAGGTTCTGGAACCCGTGCTCGGCGGCGTGCTCGTGGAGCCAGGTCCAGCACGGCGTGCTGTGCGAGGAGCAGGCCTCGAAGTCGATGGCGAGGCCGACCTCGTGAAGCGAGGAGCCCGGGCGGGCGGTGGGCGGTGAGCACGCACTGGCCGGGCGGCCGAAGATGTCGCCGTCGCAGTGGGCGGCCCGCAGCGCCATCTGCTCCGCGGTGGAGCGGTAGCCGAAGCCGGTGAGGGTGACGCCGTCGGCCGCGGCGAGCACGACCAGCTCGGCCAGCTGGTCGGAGATGAGGCAGTTGACCGTGAAGCCGGCGACGGTGCACAGGTCGATCCCGCCGGGGGCGAGGGACGTGCCGAGGTTGAGCTGGCCGGCCTCCTCGGCCGCCTGCTGGGCCTGCTCCTCGGCCTCCTGGGCCGCGTCGAGCAGGGCCTGGAGGTCAGCGGCGCGCTGGGCCGCAGCCTCCTGCGCCGCGACCTGGGCCAGGCGGGCCCGCTCGGCGGCCTCCTCGGCGGCCTGCTTGGCGGCCGCGGCCTCGAGCCAGGCCTGGCGCTGGGCCTCCTGGATGGCCTGCTGGAGCTCGGTCGCCGTCGCCGTGCGCTCCGCCTGCTGGTCCTCCAGCTCGGCGACCAGGGCGTCGAGCTCCCGGGTCCGGTCCTCGTTGGCCGCGTCGAGGTCGGCCAGGTCGTCCTGCTCGCGCTCGAGGCGGTCGCGCTGCCCGTCGAGCTGGGCCAGCAGCCGGTCGTCGGTCTCGCTGCTGGCCTCGGAGTAGATGCGGCGGATGAGGCTCCGGTCGACGCGGGGGTTGGGGATGTCGACGTCGGTGCCGTCGGCCATGTAGGTGCCGGCGATGCGCTGGCGGAGGATGTCCTCCAGGGCGGCGATGCGGGTGCGGGCGTCGTCGACGGCTGCGCTGGTGTCGGCCGCCTCCTCGTCGAGGCGGGCGGCCTCGGCGCGGAGCTCCGCCTGGCGGTCGCGGGCATCGGCGATGTCGGCGTCGAGGGCCTCCAGCTCGCCGTTCAGGTCCTCCAGCTGCTGGATGTACTCCGCCGCGGCCGAGCGCTCCTCGGCGCCGGCGGTGCCGACGTCCGGGGTCGTCGTGGTGGGCGCCGGGTCGGTGGTGGGGGTCGGGGTGGCCTGGGCGCCGCCGGGGACGGCCGCCGAGACGACGAGGACCAGTGCCACCGCGAGGGTGCTGAGCGCGCCGGAGAGCCTGTGCATCGGTGTCCTGGTCCCCCCTCAGGGTCGATGGCGGCAGCCCGGGCGACCCTGGTGGTCGCCCGCCGAGAGAGCATGCCGCATGCGCAGTGTCGCGTCATCTCCCGAGGTCGGGGTGTCACCCCATCGACCGCAGCGCAGAGCAGTTGAGGCCCCTGCCCGAGACGACGGCGCCCGGTAGGGTCGACGGGCCCACGGAGGTGCCCATGACCAAGCTCGCGTACTCGTCCGAGGAGCTCTTCACCGAGCACGACTTCGCCGCCCCGCAGGTGGTCGAGGGCCAGCGCCTGCACGGCGGGTTCCTGGCCGACGGCACCTACCAGCCGCCCCGCGCCCTCGGACGCTCCGAGGCCCTCGATGCCTGGACCGACGCCCTGCGGGCCCGGGGCGGGGACCTCTTCGACGCCGACGCATCCCTCCTCACCGGCCCCCGGGTGCCCAACCTGGCCCAGCACCGCCTGCTTCTGGTCCACGGCATCGGGCGGTCGTTCTGGAACATGTTGACCGTCACCGGGAAGATCGAGGCCAAGGGCCGCCTGCTGGCCGACGTCGAGTTCCCCGACCTGGCCGACGTCGTGGTCGAGGACATCTCGGAGATGGCCATCGGGCACCTCGGCAAGGGGCTGCTGGTGGCCCACGGCATCGACGAGGGGGGCCAGCCCGAGGAGGGCATCGGGGGCCACGACGCCATGTGGTTCGTCGCCCGCGACCTCGCCTTCGGCGCCGGTGCCCACCCCGACGTCGACCCGCCCGAGAGCATCGGGCGACCCGACACCGGTGAGCGGCGCATGCCCGAGGTGCCGCCGGCCATCGAGGGGCTGCTGTCGTTCCTCATGAACCTGCTGCTCATCGAGTTCCGGGCCGAGATCGGCTTCGCCCTGAGCCAGGAGGTCCTGCGCACACCCGGCCTGTTCCCGGGTCGGGAGGCCGAGGCCGAGCAGGCGGCCGAGCTCATCGAGCGCATCCGCACCGACGAGCTCGTGCACGTCCGGTCGCTGCGCCTCTACCTCGGTGAGCTCCGCTCGGTGCACCTGCGCACCGTCGACGGGGGCCAGGTGCCCGGCGCCGACCTCGTCGACCGGACCTGGGCGGGGTTGGTCCACTGGGCGACGGTGGACCAGCCCGCCCTGGCCGCGGCACAGTCCCACGAGGCCCTGGTCGACCTGGTGGCCCGCCACCCCGGCGCGACCGCGGTGACCGCCGAGCTGGAGCAGCTGGCCGACCCCGGCGTGGTGGCCTCGGTGGCCGGCTGAGCGGAGGCCGGCTGAGCGGAGGCCGGCTGAGCGGAGGCCGGCGGGGTCCCTACTCGTCGTCCTCGTCGCCGTCTCCGTCGCCCCCGCCGTCGAGGAGGGGCAGCGTCCAGTCCCAGTGCAGCGCGGCGAGGCGGACCGCGAGGATGACGGCCACCCCGAGCCACGTGGCCAGCAGGGGGTCGGCGCCGGCCTCCAGGAGCACGACGTAGAGGCCGGTGCCGGCCAGGGCGGCGAGGGCGTAGATCTGCCCCGACAGCACCGCCGGCCGGCGGCGCACGAGCAGGTCGCGGATGACCCCGCCGCCGACGCCGGTGACCACCCCCAGCACCGCCGCGGCCCACGCCGCCACCCCGCGGTCGAGGGCGACGTCGACGCCCACGATGGAGAAGGCGGCCAGGCCGGCGGCGTCGGCCACCAGGACGTGCGATCGGGAGTCCAGGTCGGCGCCCGAGCGGTGCACGATCGGGATGCCGACGATGGCCACCACCACGGCCAGCACCAGGGGCCACGACTCGGTGAGCCACGAGATGGGGGCGTCGAGGATGACGTCGCGGAGCGTGCTGCCGCCCACCGACACGACCACCGCGAGGACGACGACGCCCAGCCAGTCGAGCCGGGCGCGGGCCCCGGCCATCACCCCCGACACCGCGAAGGCGACCGTGCCGGCCACCTCCATGACGAGGATGACGGTGTCTCCCGAGGTCTCCAGTGCACCCACCCCGCCAGGATGGCGGCTGGCGGCCCCTCGCCCGGGCACCCCCGGGGGAGGAGGCCCGGGCCCGTCAGCTGCGGGGGACGTCCTTCCAGGGCACGTCCTTGTCGGTGCGGGGCTCGCCGGGCAGGCCGAGGACGCGCTCGCCGATGATGTTGCGCTGGATCTCCGACGTGCCGCCCTCGATGGAGTTGGCCCGGGCCCGGAGGAACATCTTGCGCGACGACCCGGGCGGACCGGTGAGGCCCAGCTGCTCGGACCGACGCATCGTGTAGTCGAAGTCGACCAGGGCCTGGGGGCCGAGCAGGTCGACGCACAGCTCGTAGATGTCCATGTTGACGGTCGCGAACTTGAGCTTGGCGATCGACCCCTCGGGGCCGGGGTTGCCCATCTTGCGGTTCTGGGCGGCCCGGACGTTGGTGAGGCGGAGGGCCTCGGCCTCGACCCAGAGGCGCATGAGGCGGTCCTTCATCGCCGGGGTGCGGTCGACGGCCTCCTCCTTCCAGATGCGGACGGCCTCGGCGATGGCTCCGGAGCCCTTGGCCGGCGGTCCGCCCCCCCCGCCGATGGTGGTGCGCTCGTTGGACAGGGTGGTCATGGCCACCCGCCAGCCCTCGCCCACGTCGCCGATGCGGTCGGCGTCGGGCACGCGGACCTCGGTCATGTAGACCTCGTTGAACTCGGCCTCGCCGGTGATCTGGCGGAGGGGCCGGACCTCGACGCCGGGGGCGTTCATGTCGAGGGCGAAGTAGGTGAGGCCCTTGTGCTTGGGGGCGTCGGGGTCGGTGCGGGCGACCAGCATCCCCCGGTCGGCCAGGTGGGCGAGGGTGTTCCACACCTTCTGGCCGGTGATGACCCACTCGTCGCCGTCGCGCACCGCCCGGCACGAGAGCCCGGCCAGGTCCGAGCCCGCCCCGGGCTCGCTGAAGAGCTGGCACCAGGGGTCCTCGCCGGTGAACATGGGCCGCAGCAGGCGGTCGCGCAGCTCGTCGGAGCCGTGGGTGACCACGGTGGGCCCGGCCATCGTGAGCCCGAAGAAGTGCTCGGCGCTGGGCCCGGGCACACGGGCGTCGCGCAGGGCGGCGTCGACGGTGCGCTGGTGGGTGGGGGAGACGTCGAGGCCGCCCCGGCCCTCCGGGAAGTGGACCCACGCCAGGCCCAGGTCGAACTGGAGGCCCCGGAAGGCGACGGTGTCGCTCCGGTCGCCCTCGTCGAGCAGGCGGGTGAGGCGATCCTTCACGAGCAGCGTCGGGTCGTCGGTCATGGGGGCCTCCGGGGACGGGGGACGACGGGGCCTCCGACCGTACCGCTCGCGATCGGGGAGCGCCGCCGGTCACGGTGGGCCTGTCAGAGAGCCGACAGGAACACGACCCGAAGGCGACATGTGCGTGGTGGTCGCCTGAAACGTGGCCTTCCTACCGTGCGCCGCGGCACCGCCGGCCGCCGGGCCGGGGGCCAGCTCCTGAGGAGGACCTGTGCAGCACCTCGTGACCGCCGTCATCAAGCCCCACCGCCTGGACGAGGTGAGGGCGGCCCTCGCCCAGGCCGGCGTGGCCGGCCTCACCATCACCGAGGTCAAGGGGGCCGGCCGCCAGGGAGGTCACACCGAGACCTACCGCGGCACCGAGTACCGCATCGACCTGGTGCCCAAGGTCCGGGTCGAGGTGGTGGTGCCGACCGAGCGGGCCGAGGTGGTGGTCGACGCGGTCGCCGAGGCGGCCCGGACCGGGTCGATCGGCGACGGGAAGATCTGGGTCACCTCGGTCGACCGGGTCCTGCGGGTCCGGACGGGGGAGCAGGGCGACGATGCGCTCTGACACCGGTGCGTCAGGAACGCGACAGATGCTTGACCAAGTGGGTTCACGCCCGTCGCACGGAACGGAAACAGGGCGTCCGTACGGTCCCCGTCGGCTGCCGCCCGGCAGCTCAGGAAAGGAGAGATCCATGCGGGTCAGAACCACCCGGAAGCGGGTGCTGAGGTCGGCGATGTTCGTGGTCGCGGCGGCCGCCACGGCCCTCGCCGTCGCCGGTCCCGCCGGCGCCCAGTCCACCGAGACCGTGGCCCTCGGCCAGCAGCTCAACCTGCTCTGGATCGTGATCGGGGCCATCCTCGTCATCTTCATGCAGGCCGGCTTCGCCCTGGTCGAGACCGGCTTCTGCCGGGCCAAGCACGCCTCGCACGTGGTGAGCACGAACTTCGCCATCTTCGGCCTCGGGTTCGTCGCCTTCTTCCTCGTCGGGTTCCCGCTGGCCTTCGGCGGCTACAGCTACGACCTGCCCGGCTTCGACTGGGGCTACGGCGCCGAACCGCTCGGTGGCGCCCTCATCGGCTCCGGCAGCTGGGTGTTCCTGTGGCACGGGGGCTGGGCCCTCTCGGGCGACAAGATCACCCCGGCCGTGGCCGCCTTCTTCCTCTACATGGTCGCCTTCATGGACACCGTGGCCACCATCCCGACCGGCTCCATGGCCGAGCGGTGGAAGTGGAAGAGCTTCGTGCTCTGGGGCCTGTTCTGCGGGGCCGTCTACTACCCGATCTTCACCGCCTGGACCTGGGGCGGGGGCTGGCTGGGCAAGACGTGGGACACCATGGGCCTGGGCGCCGGGTACGTCGACTTCGCCGGCTCCGGCGTGGTCCACGCCGTCGGCGGCGTGGCCGGCCTGGCCGGGGCCATCGTGCTCGGCCCCCGGCTGGGCAAGTTCGACGAGGACGGCACGCCCCGGGCCATCCCCGGCCACCACATCCCGATGGCCATGCTCGGCACGTTCATCCTCCTGTTCGGCTGGTTCGGGTTCAACGCGGCGTCGACCTTCGCCGCCACCGACGTGCAGTTCGCCACCGTCGCCACCAACACCGCCATCGCCGGGGCCTTCGGCGCCGTCGTGGCCATGCTGTGGATGACCTACGTCCGGGGCGACAAGCCCGACCCGGGCATGATGGCCAACGGCATGCTGGCCGGCCTGGTGGCGATCACCGCCCCCTGCGCCTTCACCAGCCCGGCGTGGTCGGCCGTGATCGGCGTCATCGCCGGGATCCTGGTGATCGAGTCGGTGCTCTTCGTGGAGCGCAAGCTCCACCTCGACGACCCGGTGGGTGCCATCTCTGTCCACGGCGTGTGCGGCACCTTCGGGGTGCTCGCCGTCGGCATCTTCGCCAACGGCAGCTACGGCGGGGGCTGGAACGGCTCCGACGTCGAGGCCGTCGAGGGGGTGGTCAACGGCAAGTTCGGCCAGCTCGGCGCCCAGGCCCTGGGGGCCCTGGTGATCTGGACGGTGATCCTCGGCATCGCCTTCGCCTTCTTCAAGCTCCAGGACACCTTGACCAAGGGCGGCATCCGCTCCTCGGAGGAGGACGAGCTCATGGGCCTCGACCTGCCCGAGATGGGCGTGCTCGCGTACCCCGAGTTCAGCGGTGTCGGAGGCCTGGGCAGCGCGGTCCAGGACCACGTCCACGCCCCGGCCCCCGACGAGCCGGTGGCCGCCGAGCCCGTCCCCTAGGCGGACCCCGCACGCACGCGACGGCCCCGGGCCCCGGCCCGGGGCCGTCCCGCGCCCGTGACGGCACGAGGTGCCCGGCACCTCGTGACGTGACCCGACGTGGGGCCGTCTCGCCACCCGTCCGGCGGGCTGCGTCAGATGGACGTCAGGTGATCGACACGGAGACGTGACCGCGCCGGCACGCTCCCGTCGCCGGAGCGACCTAGGTTGCCCCCGTGCTCGACGTGGGGACCGATGGCGGGGTCGGCGGGGGGACGGCCGAGATCCTGCACTGGCCGGCCGATGCCGCCCTGCTCGAGGACCTGCGGGCCCAGGGCCGGCCCCGCCTCCTCGTCCTGGACCCCGGCGTGGTGCCACCCCCTGCGGTCGACGCCCTCGAGGACGTGATCTGGACCCCCGCCGACGAGCGGGACCTCTTCGCCCGGCTCAACCGCCTGGCCCTCCGAAGCGTGCAGCCCGCCGGCCTGGCCGTCGGCGACGTGGTCGTCGACGACGCCGGCGTGCTGTCCTTCGCCGGGCGCCGGGTGCAGCTCCCGGTGGTGGAGCGCCGCCTGGTCGACGTGCTGGTGACCGCCCCGGGCCGGGTCCACCGGCGCGAGGACCTGTGCCTCGCCGCCTGGGGGGGCGCCGCCCGCGCCCGGCGCTCCCTCGACACCCGCATCTCCTCGCTGCGGGCCCGCCTGGCCGCGGTGGGACTCACCGTCGGGTGCGTCCCCGGGCGGGGCTTCCTGCTCGCGGTGCGGCCATGAGCGCGTCGCCGGCCCCCGCCCCCCGGCTCCGCCCGGGCCGGTCCCGGGCCGACACCGGGTGGCGCCTGGCCGGCCTGCTCGGCCTCATGCTCGTCACCTTCGTGTGGATGCCCCTCGGTGCCCGCGACGCAGCCGGCGTGTCGTCGGTCCTGCCCGCCCTCCGCCCCGTCGCCCTGGCCCAACCCGCGGGAGCCGTGGTCACCGCGGCCACCAGCGCCCCGACCGGCGCCGTCCCGCAGGCCCCGCGGCCCCGTGCCCCCGTGGTGGCCACCCTCGCCGCCTCCGCCGCCGCCGTGCTCGTCGCGGCCGCGGCGGTGGTCGTGGGTCGTCGCCCGACCCTGGCCGACGTGCCCCGCCTCCCGGCCCTCGCCACCCTGGCCGACCGGGCCCCGCCTCTCGTCCCCTGATCCGACCACGTCCGCACCCGCGGACCGTGCCGAGATCGCGCGCCCGCGGGCGCACGTGGACGAAAGGAACCCCATGCTCGGTCGCACGACTGATCCCACGGACCAGGCCGACGGCCTGTCCACCACCGTCACCCTCCTCCGCTGGCCCGACGAGGCCGACCGACGCGACGAGCTGGCCGCCGACGGCCGCCCCCGCCTCCTGGTCGTGCCCGCCGACGCCGCCCCGCCCCTCGTGTGGGACGACCTCGAGGACTGGGTCCGCGACCCCGCCGACCCCGTGGAGGTGCAGACCCGCCTGCTCTCCCTCGAGCAGCGGGCCCTGCCCGAGGCCGACGCCGTCCCCCGACCCCGGCCCAGCCTCGACGCCGACGGCATCGTGCGCTGGGAGGGGCGCTGGACCAGCGTGCCCCCCATCGAGGCCCGGATCCTGGCGCCCCTCCTCGCCCACCAGGGCGCGGTCGTGCACCGCCCCCGCCTCCTCGACGCGGCGTGGCCCGACGGGGTGGCGTCGGAGCGGGTGCTCGACGGCCGCATCAAGCACCTGCGCGGCCGGCTGGCGCCGCTCGGGCTGGCCATCCGCACGGTGCGGGGCATCGGCTTCCTGCTCGAGCCGCGCGACGAGGGCTGAGGGCGCCCACCGGGTCGGCCATCGCCCGGTGGGTGGGGCTGGTCCGGCCAGACTGGGCCCGTGATCGTCGACTGCGCCGTCTACCGGGACGGGGTCCGCGTCGACCGTCCCGCCACCATCTCCGGGGCGACCGACGACGACCCCGGTTCCTTCACCTGGATCGGGCTGCACGACCCCTCCGGCGACGAGATCGACCTCGTCTCCGACGAGTGCGGACTGCACCAGCTGCTGGTCGAGGACGTGCGCAAGGCCCACCAGCGGGCCAAGTGGGACGCCTTCGAGGAGACGGCCCTGGTCGTGTTCAAGACCGCGATCTACCAGCCCCCGGATCGGGTCGACATCGGCGAGCTGCAGGTGATCGTCGGACGCCAGTTCGTCGTCACCGTGCGCCACGGCGACGCCGCCTCCCTGGCCAGCGTGCGGACCCGCCTGGAGGCCGACCCCGACCTGTTGCGCCTCGGGCCCATGGCCGTCCTCTACGGGGCGGCCGACGAGGTCGTCGACGCCTACGCCCCGGTGATGACCGAGCTGGAGACCGACGTCGACGAGGCCGAGGTGGCCGTCTTCAGCACCGAGCGGACCAACGAGGCGCCTCGCCTGTTCCACCTCAAGCGCCAGGTGCTCGAGATGCGCCGCAACATCGTCCCGGTCGGGGCGGTGGTCGACGGCCTGTGCAGCGCGGAGCCCCACGGCGTGCCCGAGGCCCTGCTCGACTACTTCCAGGACGTGGCCGACCACGCCCACCGGGTGATGGGGCGGGTCGAGGTCGCCCGCGAGCTGCTCACCGACGCCCTCAACGCCAACCTGGCCCAGCAGGGCGTGCAGCAGAACGACGACATGCGCCGCATCTCGGCCTGGGCCGCGGTGTTCGCCGCCCCGACCCTCCTGGCCGGGGTGTGGGGGATGAACTTCGAGCACATGCCCGAGCTGGGCGCGCGACTTCGGCTACGTGGGGGCCATCGTCGCCATGGTCGCCCTGTCCGGCGCCCTCATCGCCGTCTTCCGCCGCGCCGGTTGGCTCTGACCCTCCTCAGCGGGGGTAGACGTCGACCTCGGTGGCCTTCACCGCCAGCCACACGGCGTCTCCCGGTGCCAGGGCCAGGTCGGCCAGGGCGGCGGGGGTGATCTCCGCGGTCACCGGCGCCGGGCCCACGGTCTGCACCCGCACCCGGTCGGCGTCGGTCTCGATCCCCGCCACCACCGCCTCCCACACGTTGCGGGGGCTGCCCCCCGGGCGCTCGGTGTGCAGGGCCACGGTACGGGGCCGGATGGCGACGTAGACCGCCTCGCCCACGACCCGGTCGGTGCTCGATCGGGTGGCGAGGGCGTGGCCGTCGCGGTCGAGGCGCACCGCTCCCGGGCCCTCGACGGTGCCGGGCAGGAGGCTGACCCCGAGCAGGTCCGCCACCCACGGGGAGCGGGGTCGGGTGGCGACCTCCGACGGGGTGCCGTCCTGCAGCGCCCGCCCGCCCTCCAGCACCACCAGGCGGTCGGTGAGGGTCAGGGCGTCGACCGGGTCGTGGGTGACGACGAGGACCGGTCCGGCGAAGGCCGCCAGGTGGGCCCGCAGGTCGCGCCGCACCTCGGCCCGGGTGGCCACGTCGAGCGCCGAGAGGGGCTCGTCCAGCAGCAGCAGGTCGGGCTCGGGGGCGAGGGCGCGGGCCAGGGCCACGCGCTGGGCCTGCCCACCGGAGAGCTCCGCGGGGCGGGACCCGGCCCGGTCGGCCAACCCGACGCGGGCGAGCCACGCGACGGCGGCATGGCGCGCCGCGGCCCGGCCGACGCGCCGGGCCCGCAGGCCGAAGGCGACGTTGTCGGCCGCGCTCAGGGTCGGGAACAGGCGCAGGTCCTGGAACACCATGCCGACCGGGCGCTCCTCGGGCGGGACGCGGGTCCCCGACGCGGGATCGTCGAGCACCCGTGCGCCGAGGGTCGTGCGCCCCTCGTCGAGGGCCACCAGCCCGGCCAGGGCCCGCAGCAGGGTGGACTTGCCGGCGCCGTTGGGTCCGAGGAGGCCCACGACCTCGCCGGGGGCCACCTCGAGGTCGACGTCGAGGGTGACGCGGGGCCGCCGGACGACGACCCGGGCCCGGAGGACGTCGCCGCCGGCGGGCGTCACCGGCCCGGGACCCAGCGACCCCGCAGGCCCACCAGCACGGCGAGGGAGATGGCCACCAGCACCAGGCTGAGGACGATGGCCGCGCCCTGGTCCCCGCCCTGGAGGGTCTGGTACACGGCGAGGGGCATCGTCTGGGTGCGGCCCTGGAGGTTGCCGGCGAAGGTGATGGTGGCGCCGAACTCGCCCAGCGCCCGGGCCCAGGCCAGCACCGCCCCGGCCAGCAGCGAGGGTGCGACCTGGGGGAGGGTCACCCGCCGCAGCACCGTCCACCGCCCGGCGCCCAGGGTCGCGGCGGCCTCCTCCAGGCCGCGGTCCACCGAGCGCAGTCCGCCCTCGAGGGTCACGACCAGGAAGGGCAGGGCCACGAAGGACTGGGCCAGCACCACCCCGGTGGTCGAGAAGGGGCTGAAGCCGACGGTGTCGGCGAGGAAGGCACCCAGGGCGCTGCGGCGACCCAGGGCGAAGAGCAGGGCGGCCCCGCCCACCACCGGGGGCAGGACCATGGGCAGGGTCACCAGGCCCCGCACCAGGCGGCGGCCGGGGAACGCGGCCCGGGCCAGGACCCATGCCAGCGGGACGCCGAGGCCGAGGCACACGGCCGTGCTGCACAGCGAGGTGACCAGCGACAGCCGCAGCGCGTCGCGCACCTCCGACGTGCCCAGGACGGCGCCGAGGTCGGACCACGGCGTGCGCTGGAGGAGCCCGACGAGGGGGAGGACCAGGAACCCGGTGGCCACCACGGCCAGGGGCACCAGGCCGGCCGGCACCCGCCCGGCGGCGGCCTCCTCGCCCCGACGGGTCACGGCGGCCCGAACCCGGCGTCGGCCAGGACGTCCTGGCCGTCGTCGGAGAGGACGAAGTCGATGAAGGCGCGCGCCGTCTGCACGTCGCCGGCCTGGCCCGGCACCGCGATCGGGTAGGTGGCCTCGACGTTCTGCTCGGCCGGGATCGCGATGCCCTCGACGCCGTCGCCGGCGGCCACCACGTCGGTGGCGTACACGATGCCCACGTCGACCTCGTCGGCCTCGACCTTGGTGAGCAGGGCCCGCACGTCCTGCTCGTCGCTGTCGACCGAGGGCTCCACGCCGGCCCGGTCGAGGGCCTCGCGGGCGAAGGAGCCGCAGGGGACCTCCTCGGCGCACAGGGCCACGACGAGGTCGTCGTCGGCCAGGTCGGACAGGTCGTCGACCTCCCCGGGGTTGCCCGGTGGCACGGCCAGCTCCAGGGCGTTGGTGGCGAAGGGCTGCGGGTCACCGTCGAGGGCGTCCGCCTCGACCAGGTCGTCCATGGTCGCGCGCGACGCGGTGGCGACGACGTCCGCCGGGGCCCCCTCGGTGACCTGGGTGACCAGGCCCGAGGACGGGCCGAAGCTGAGGTCCACCGTGGCCCCGGGGTGGGCCGCCTCGAAGGCGTCACCCAGATCCCCGAACACGTCGGTGAGGGAGGCCGCGGCGAAGACCGTGATGTGCCCTGCCGCCCCCGCCTCCGAGCTGGCGGCCCCGGCCCCGGCCCCGCCCACGTCACCGGCGACCGTGGTGGACCCGGTGCCGTCGGCGACGGCGTCACCGTCGGAGCCACAGGCGGCGCCGGCCAGGGCGAGCACCGCGACGAGCGCGAGGAGCACGGGGTGGCGGCCGGTCGCGGTCACGGCCGGGCCCGGTCGACGAGGACGTCGGTGGACTTCACCGCCGCGTCGGCCAGCACGCCGGGGGCCAGGCCCAGGTCGTCGACGGCCTCGGCCGTGATGAGCGACACCACGCGGTGGGGGCCCGACTGGATCTCGACGGTGGCGGCCACGCCGTCGCGCTGCACCCTGGTGACGATGCCCCGGAAGCGGTTGCGGGCCGAGAGGCCCCGGGTCGAGGCCGCGGCACCCTCGGCCGCGGCCCGCTCGACGAGGAACCGGGCCAGGTCGGCCCCGTCGATGCTCCGGTGCCCGTTGTCGAGACGGTGCGTGGCCAGGTCGCCCCGGTCGGTCCAGCGCCGCACGGTGTCGACGCTGACGCCGGCCAGATCGGCGACCTGGCCTGGTGTGAGCGAGGTCATGGCGTGACCTTACCTCGCAGGTGCGAGGACCAGGGTGGCTCAGCTGGAGAAGTCGTCGATGACGGCCTGGGCCTCGGGCTGCTCGAGGTCGAGGCGGTTGGGGTCCACCGCCGCGGGGACGGTGGGCAGCGTGGTGGGCTCGGGGTCGAGGTCGCCCATGGCCAGGGCGAAGCGGATGGCGTCGATCAGCTCCATGTGGTTGTCGACCGCCAGCCCGCCGAGGAGGGCCTGGCCCACGTCGTTGAGGGCGAAGGGGTCCTTGCTCGCCCCCGCCTCGGACAGCACCGCCCGCAGGAACACCTGCTGGCGCTGCACGCGTCCCAGGTCGGCGGTGGGGTCGGTGACCTCGGTGCCGTCGATGACCTCGGTGTAGGTGCGGCTGCGCACGTAGGCCAGCGCCTGCTCGCCGTCGAGCTCGACGGGACCCGACTCCTTCACGTCGAGGCCGGACTTCACGTCGAAGGCGGGGTTGGGGAAGTCGATGACCACCCCGCCCACGGCGTCGACCACCCCGGCGAAGCTGTCGAAGCCGATCTCGATGTAGCGGTCGATCGGGATCCCCACGGACTGCTGGACGGTCTGGATCAGGGCGACGGGTCCGTCGTTGTAGGCCGAGTTGATGAGCGTGGGGGTCTGGTCCTCGCGGCCCACGATGGGGACGAGCAGGTCGCGGGGCAGCGACATGATGCGGGCCGGCCCGTCGCCGGTGCGCAGCACCATGATCGTGTCGGACCGGTTGCCCTCGACGCCCTCGCGGTTGTCGGTGCCGACGAGGAGGTAGTTGGTCCCGCCGTCGCCGCCCTCGAGGACGCTCGTGCCGTCCACGTCGACGTCGACCCGCTCGACCTTGTCCCACTGGCGCACGGCGTAGAACCAGCCCATCTCCACGCCGAGGAGGCCCAGCACCACGGCCACCCCGACCAGGCCCAGGCCGATGCGCAGCGGACCCCGGCGCCGGCCGGGCCGGCCGTCGGAGCGGGTGGTGCGCCGTCCGCGGAAGGCCACGATCGCACCCACCAGGACGAGGCCCTGGACGAGCCCGACGACGAACAGGATGACGGCGACCATCGCTAGAGGACCTCGGTGGCGTCGGGGCCGGCGGGCGGGCGGTCGGCGGGCGCCGTCGGACCGCCGGCGACCTCGGTGTAGGTGATGGTGACCGGGCCGATGCCGATGCGGTCGCCGTCCTGGAGTGGGGCCACCCGGCCCTCGGGGATGGTGTGGCCGTTGAGGAGGGTGCCGTTGGAGGAGCCCACGTCCTTGACCTCCCAGCCTCCCTTGCGGCGGGGGCGCACCACGGCGTGGGCCCGGCTGGCCCGGCTGTCGGGGATGCGGAGGCGCTGGTCGGTGCCCCGACCCATGGTGACGACCTCGTCGCCCAGCTCCACGCGGTCCGATCCGTCCGACATCGTCAGGCGCCCGCGGCGGGGACCGGCGGCGGCGGCCGGTCGGGGCGGCGGGGCGGCCACGGCCGGGCCCGCCCCGGCGGCGGCGGTGGCCCGCGGGTGGTTGACCCTGATGGCGGGGGCCGGCTGGTCGGCCGCGGGTGCCGACGGCCGGGGGCCGGGGGCACGGGCGCGCTCGGGAGCCGGCCCGGCGACCGGGAGGGGCGTCCGTCGACCGAAGGCGCCGGTCAGGGCCACGGCCAGCAGCACGCCGACGGCGAGGCCGCCGAGGAGCGCGAGGACGTCGACCACGCCCGGAGGCTACCGAGGGCGGCCCCCCGGGCAGGGGACGGCCCGGGTGGGTCACCTCCCCCCTCACCGCCACCGCGTGGTCCCCGACTGCAGCCAGGACCTGTCCGCCGGGGGGGGGCGGCCGAGGAGCGTGCTGCGACCGATCCGGCGCCCCCAGGAGGGCGTGGTCGCCGGCTCTCGCCGCCCGGGGGCGACGCGGAGCGGCTCAGACCGGCGCGAAGCGGACCGTGCGGGTGGCGACGTCGGCCTCGGTGAGGCGGACCTCCGCCCGCTCACCCAGCGGCGGCCGGCCCTCGCACCGGGCGCGGATGGCGGGCTCGTCGATGACGACGGTGCACCGCTCGCGCTCGTCGTCGTGCTCGACGACGGCGGCGTCGAAGACCTCGCCCAGCCGGTCGCGGAGCAGCCAGGCCTCGACGTGGTCGATGGCGGCGCGGTCCACCTCCCGGGCCCGACGCCCGCTGCGTCGCCATCAGGTCGGGCAGCAGGCGGCAGGGCCTCCCGGGCCCAGCTCGGCACCTCGCGGTCGGCGGCGACGGCCAGGCACACCTCGGTGGTGACCCGGTCGCACAGGCGACGGATGGGGGCGGTCACGTGGGCGTAGGGCGCACCGACCCCGGCGTGGCCCACGACCTCGGGCCGGCGGCCGTCGAACGGGGTGTAGCCGGCCCCCCGGAGCAGCGACGCGGCCAGGTCGAGGAAGGCGGCGTGGCGGGGGTCGCGGGCGTCGAGGCCGGGCCAGCACGTCGGCCGGCCGGGCCCCGTCGGGCCAGGCCACGCCCGAGCCCCGGCGCGGCCCGCCGGAGCGTCGGCACGGTGCCCTCCGTCGGGCTCCGGGAGCGTCCGCAGGAGGCCGACATCGGCCTCCAGCATGAGGGCGGCGGCGGCCATGCCGGTGAGCAGCGACACCTCGGCGTTCCAGCCCTCGACCGGCAGCGGGGCCCGGTGCTCCAGGGTCCAGGTGCCGTCCGCCCTGCGCACGACCTCCTGGGAGGGGAGCCCCAGCTCGATCGCCCCCCGGGCCCGGGCCCGAGCCGACCGGGCCTCGCCCAGCGCGGGCAGGGCCCGGACCGCGTCCGGTGCCGTGCCCGCCTCCAGCGCGGCCTGCAGCCCTGCGTAGTCGTGGCGCGACCGGCTGCGCACCAGCGACGCGCTCGACCGCCGTCGCGACGGCCTCGCCGTCGGCCGCCACGTCGATGGTCCAGAGCACCGCCGGCCGCACCAGGCCGGCCAGGAGGCTGGCCGCGCCCGTCGCCCAGGGCGTCCGGGTGCAGGGGGACCCGTCCGTCGGGCAGGTACAGGGTCTCGCCCCGGGCCCGGGCCTCGGAGTCGACGGGCCGCCCGGGGGCACGAGGGCGGCCGAGGTCGGCGATGGCGTAGTGGACCCGCCACCCGCCGTCGGCCCGGAGGGCCACGTGGAGGGCCTGGTCGAGGTCCGTGGCGCCCGGCGGGTCCACGGTCACCAGGTCGACGTCGGTGGCGTCGCGACGGTCGGTGGCGGTGTCGGTCGCGGCCTCGGCCGCCGCCACCACCTCGGCCGGGAAGGAGGTCGGCAGCTCCAGCTCCTGCCACAGGCGCGGCCAGGTCGAGGTCGCCTCCGAGGGGCCGGCGGTGCACGCCGGGGTTCCTGGCAGAGCGCGACGCCGGGCCGGGCTGGTCGCAGGGCCCGTGCAGTCTGGTCGGGGGTCACCCGTGGTCCCCGCCGGTCCCGGGGCCTCGGTACCCTCGGCGCGGTGGTCGACGACGCGCTCGCCCCCGTGGCGACCTCCCTCGAGGTCGGGCCCCGAGGGGACCGTGGGACGCCGACGTGGTGCTCTCCGACGGCGGCACCATGCACGTGCGCCCCATCCGGCCCGACGACGGCGAGCGCCTGGCTGCCTTCCACGCCCGCCAGTCGCCCGAGAGCATCTACTTCCGGTACTTCAGCCCCCGCCCCCGGCTGAGCGCGGCCGACATCGACCGCCTGACCGCGGTCGACGGCGTCGACCGCATGGCGTTCGTGGGCCTCATCAACGACGAGATGGTGGGCGTGGCCCGCTACGACCGCTACCCGGCCCGCTCGGTGGCCGAGGTGGCCTTCTTCACCGACGACCGCCACGCCGGGAGGGGGATGGCCACGGTCCTGCTCGAGTACCTGGCCGCCTCGGCCCGCGACGTCGGGATCACCGGCTTCACCGCCCAGGTCCTGCCCACCAACCGGCGCATGCTCGGCGTGTTCCGCCAGGTCGGCTTCGAGGTGACGAGCCGCTTCAGCGACGGCGTGATCGAGGTCGAGTTCCCCATCGACCCCACCGAGGAGGCCATGGAGGCCATGGCCGAGCGGGCCCGGCGGGCCGAGGCCCGCTCGGTGGCGCGCATCCTCGACCCCGCGCTCGGTGGCCGTGATCGGGGCGTCTCGGCGCTCGGACAGCCTGGGCCAGGCCGTGTTCCGCCGGTTGCTGGCCGGCGAGCTCGACGGTGCCCTCTACCCGGTCAACCCCGAGGCCGACGTGGTGGCCAGCGTGCGGGCCCACCCGTCGATCCTCGACGTGCCCGACGACATCGACCTGGCCGTCGTGGTGGTGCCGGCCGACCAGGTGCCCGAGGTGGTGGAGCAGTGCGGGCGCAAGCGGGTGCAGGGACTGGTCGTGATCTCGGCCGGCTTCGCCGAGACCGGTGCCGAGGGGGCCCGGCGCGAGGCCGCCCTGGTGGACCAGGCCCGTCGGCTGGGCATCCGCCTCATCGGCCCCAACACCATGGGCGTCCTCAACACCGCACCGGACGTCCGCCTGGTCGCGACCTTCGCCGACGTGGCCCCCCGTCCGGGCCGGGTGGCGGTCTCGTCGCAGTCGGGCACCATCGGCGCCGCCGTCCTCCGCCGCCTCGAGGAGCTCGGGGTGGGCGTGTCGTCCTTCGTGGCCACCGGGAACAAGGCCGACGTCTCCGGCAACGACCTCCTCCAGTACTGGGAGGACGACGACGCCACCGACGTCGTGGTCCTCTACCTGGAGAGCTTCGGCAACCCCCGCAACTTCGCCCGCATCGCCCGCCGCGTCGGCCAGCGCAAGCCCATCGTGGCGGTGAAGGCGGGCTCGGCCCTGGCCCTGCAGCCCGACCTCGGCATCGACGGGCGGGGCGACGGCTTCGCCGGGCCGACCCGGGCCGGCAGCACCGCGGGACGGGCCAGCGAGCAGGTGTCCGACGCCCTGCTGGCCCAGACCGGGGTCATCCGGGTCGACACCCTCGAGCAGCTCTTCGACGTGACCCGTCTCCTCGTCGACCAGCCCCTTCCGCCGGGTCGGCGGGTGGCGGTGCTGTCCAACTTCTGGGGGCCGGCGGTGCTGGCCTCCGACGCCTGCCTGGCCGCCGGCCTCGAGCTGGCGACCCCGGACCGCGGACACCGAGGCCCGGCTCCGGCCCGAGCTCCTCGAGGGGACGCGGCTCGGCAACCCCTTCGAGCTGACCTCCGACGCCGGCCCCCGCGAGCTCACCCTCGCGGCGCAGGCCCTGCTGGCCGATCCCGGCGTCGACGCCCTGCTGGTGCTGCACGCGCCGTCGCTCGACGGCGAGGTGGGCCCCATGGCGGCCGCCGTCGGCGAGGTGGGGGAGGGCAGCGACAAGCCGGTCGTCGCCTCGTTCGTGGGGTCGGTGCAGCCGGGCGACGCCCGCGTCGGTCGGGTGCCCGTGTTCGTGTTCCCCGAGGCCGCGGCCCTGGCCCTCGGGCCGGGCGGCTCGCTACGAGGAGTGGCGGTCGCGCCAGACCGGGGTGGTGCCCTCCGTGGACGGTGTCGACGCCGAGGCGGCCCGGGCCCTGGCCGCAGGGTGGCTGGAGGGCGTCGAGCCCGCGTGACCGCCGGGTCGCACCGCTGCCCCTGGAGCAGGCGGTGGCCCTGCTGGCCACCGCCGGCATCCACCCCGTCGAGCAGGTCGCGGTCGGCCTCCGCCGACGAGGCGGTGGCCGCGGCCGAGGACATCGGCTGGCCCGTGGCCCTGAAGGCTGGCGGCCTGGATCGCCCCAGCCGCACCGAGCACGGTGGCGTGGCCGTCGACGTGTTCGGTGCCGACGAGCTGCGGGGGTCCTACGAGCGGATGCACGACCACCACGGGGCGGCCATGGACGTGGCCCTGGTGCAGGCCATGGCCCCCGACGGGGTCGACGTCCGCATCGACCTGGTGCAGGACCCGGTGCTCGGGTCGATGGTCGGCTTCGGGCCCTCGATGGGCCCGGACCCGGTCCGGCGGATCCTGCCCCTCACCGACGCCGACGCCGTGGGGCTGGTCGAGAGCGGACCGGCCGCCGACGACCTGGCCGGCCTGGCCTCCGCCGGCCGGGAGGCCCTGGTCGACCTGCTCCTGCGGGTCTCGGCCCTGGCCGACGCCGTCCCCGAGGTGGCCGAGCTGCGCCTGGCCCCGGTGATCGTCTCCGACGCCGTGGCCTCGGTGACCGACGTGCGGGTGGTCCTCGCCCCGTGGCCCAGCGAGCCCCCCGTCCGCCGCCTCGCCTGACCCCGACCCCCCGCCCCTCCTGAGGCGCGTGGCGGCGCGTGGGCGCAACGGTGCCTCAGGAGCGAGGAGCCGGGGCGACGCGTCGGGCGGTGCGCCTACGCTCCGGGCCGTGGGTCGGGTCGCGGTCGCTGGGGGGTCGTGGTGGTGGCCGTGGTGGCCTCCCTCGTCGCCTGTGGAGGGGGCGGCGACGACAGCTCGCCGGCGACCACGGCCGCCGACGGCGCGACCCCGACCTCGGTCGCGAGCACCGACGGATCCGCGACCGCAGCGGACGACCCGGGCGCGGTGGCGGCCGAGCCCAGCACGGGCTGCGGCACCGAGGCCGACGTGGCCACGGTGTCCGACGACGCCCCCGGCGACGTGGCCCGGACCATCGACGTGGACGGCGTGGAGCGCTCCTACCGCCTGGCGGTGCCCGAGGGCTACGACCCCGACGAGCCCGCCCCGCTGGTGCTTGACCTCCACGGGTCCGGGTCCGACGCCCTCCAGGCCGGCGTCTACTCGGACCTCCCCCACGCGGCGTCGGAGCGGGGGGTCGTCGTGGTCGCCCCCGACGCCGTCGGCGGGCAGTGGGAGCTCACCGCCGACGGTGCCGACGCCACCTTCCTCGATGCCCTGGTCGACGACGTGGCCTCCCGCTACTGCGTCGACCAGGCCCGCCTGCACGTGGTGGGCATGTCCCTGGGGGCCTACAAGGCGGCGCTGACCGTGTGCGGCTCGGACCGCTGGGCCTCGGCCGCCCTGGTCACCGTCGAGATCTTCCCGGGGGGCTGCGACCCGCTCCCGGTGGTCGCCTTCCACGGCACCGCCGACCCCGTGGCCGCCTACGGGGAGGGCGGCTCGCAGTCCACCCCGGACGGGCCCAACCCGGGGATCCCCGGTGCCCTCGACAACATGGCCGCCTGGGCCGAGAGCGGTGGGTGCGAGGCCGAGCCCGACCTGGAGGACGAGGGCGACGACGTGGTGGTGCGCACCTACCCGGGCTGCGACGAGGGCGTCGACGTCGTCCTCTACTCCATCGAGGGCGGCGGCCACACCTGGCCCGGCAGCGCCATCACCATCGGCCCGCCGGAGATGACGACCCAGACGATCGACGCCACCGCCCTCGCCCTCGACTGGTTCGAGGACCACCCCCGCCGCCCCTGACGACCGAGACCCCGCGGGCCCGGCCCCACCCCGGCGCGCCCCGGCCCGCCCCGACCCGCCGCGTGCGTACTGGTCAGGGATCCCGGTGTCATGGCACCGGGCTCCCCGACCGGTACGAGGGGGTGGGGTCGAGGCGCGGGTCGGGGACGACGCTCGTAGGGTCGGGACCATGCGCGCTGTCGTCCTCACCGACCACGGGGACCCCGACGTCCTCACCCTGACCGACATCCCGACCCCGGAGCCCGGGCCCGAGGAGGTGCTGGTGGCGGTGCGGGCGACGGCCCTCAACCGGGCCGACCTGCTCCAGCGCAAGGGCTTCTACCCGGAGCCGGGCCCGCCCAAGGAGCACGAGGTGCCGGGCATGGAGCTGGCCGGCACCGTGGCCGCCGTCGGCGCCCGCACCTCGGCCTGGGAGGTCGGCGACGAGGTCATGGGCATCGTGAGCGGCGGCGGCTACGCCGAGCGCATCGCCGTGCACGAGCGCCAGCTGCTCCCCGTCCCGCCCGAGGTGGGCCTGGCCGACGCGGCCGCCATCCCCGAGGTGTGGATCACCGCCTTCGACGCCCTCGTCCTGCAGGGCGGGCTCACCAGCGGGGCCACCGCCCTCGTCCACGCCGGCGGCTCGGGGGTCGGGTCGGCCGCCATCCAGCTGGCCAAGGCGCTCGGGGCCCGGGTGGTGACCACCGCGTCGACCACCAAGGTCGAGGCGTGCCGGGGCTTCGGTGCCGACGTGGTCGTCGACTACACGTCCCAGGACTTCGTGGAGGCCGCCTGGGAGGCGACTTCCGGTGAGGGCGTCGACGTCGTGCTCGACGTCATCGGCGGCGACTACCTGGTCCGCAACCTGAAGGCCCTCCGCACCGGCGGCACCATCGTCCAGGTCGGCGTCATGGGCGGGGGGCGGACGGAGGTCGACCTCGGCGCCATGCTCCCCAAGCGGGCCCACCTGGTGGGCACCGTGCTCCGGGGGCGCCCGATCGAGGAGAAGATCGCCGTCACCCAGCGCTTCGGTCGCCAGGTGCTGCCGCTGTTCGCCTCCGGAGCCGTGCACCCCGTGATCGACTGCCGCTACCCGCTCGACCAGATCGCCGAGGCCCACCGCCACATGGAGGCCAACGCCAACGTGGGCAAGGTCCTCGTCGACGTCGCCGTCTGAGGTAGGTCACCTCGGCTCGGTCGAGGTGGACCCGGCGGGTCCGAGCGTCGAGGGGCGAGGACGTAGGCCGCACCGCTCGTCGGCCGCATCCACCAGGGTGGTCGCGGCCGCTCGTTGGGCATCGTTCGGCGGGGTCGCGGGCTGGGTGGTGGCGAGGAGCGGACCGATCGTGGCGATGGCCCCGTCGAGGGCGGAGGGCGTGAGGTCGCGGACAGCAGACCATGCGCCTGGGTCCACCTCGGCCGGGCCCCCGCGCGCCAGCTCCTCCACCTGTTCGATGACCCGATCGCCCCCGAACCAGCCATCCCGGACCGGGGACCCGCCCGGCCCGTCTCCCTGGCGCCGTCGGACCATCCGGTCGGCCGGGTCTCCACCTGCTGCACGCCCGACCAGGTCACAGCCCGCCGGGCCAGCGCCTGCTCCTGCCCGGCGTCGCCGACGGTGACCCGGAACGACGTCGGGATGTCCTCTTCGCGCAGGAGGGCCAGCATGGTCGGCTGGTCGGCGAAGAGGACCCGGGCCTGGGCGAGGGCCGCCGCCGGGTCGTAGTAGCGGACCAGGTCGACCCCCGGTGCCGAGTGCAGGCGCTCGTCCACCTCCGCCAGGGTGGAGGGGTCGAGGCCGGGTTCGAGGAAGACGACGATCGGCAGGCCGACCAGGGCGGGCGCCTCCAGGGCCGAGCACCAGGCGCTGCGATCGCTCCCCGGCCCGGCGGTCACGTCGTCGTCGACGTCGTCGGTCAGGGCGCGGACGGCGAGGCCCCCGGCCACCAGGGCGAGGAGGAGGGCGGCGGCGACCAGGGCCCCCCGCCGGGAGGGGCGACGCCGTGGGTCGCGGCGGGCCCCACCCTCGATCTCGGTCCGGGTGATGGCGGGCACCAGGGCGTCGTGGCGTCGCCGCAGTGCGTCGCTCAGCGTCTCGTCAGGCATCGGGCGCCTCCAGTCGGCGGCGGAGCCTGGCCAGGCCCCGTTCGGCATGGTTCTGGACGGTCGAGGAGGAGAGACCGAGGAGGGACGCGATCTCCCGGTGGGTGCAGCCGTAGCCGTGGGCGAGCACCACCACCTGCCGCTGGCGGGTCGACAGCGCCGCCAGGGCGGCGTCGAGGCCGGGCTCGACCGTGACCTCGTCGGCCGCCGCGCCATCGGGGTCGCGATGGCGACGCATCGGCCGCAGCGGGCGCGATCGGCGGGCCCGGGTCTGTCCGACCCGGTAGAGGTACCCGGCAGGGTTGTCCATGAGCGCGAGCCGGTCCCAGTGCTCCCACGCCCAGGACAGGGCGTCCACCGCGGCATCGCGGCCCACCTGGGGCCCGTACCGCGCCGCCAGGGCGACGGCGAGCGGCCGCTCCACCCGGCCGAAGAAGGCGGCGAAGCCGTCGTCCCGGTGGGGGTGGTCGGGGACGCACGTCGGTCCGGCCGGCTCGGGTGGGATCACGGGTGCCTCACGGGGAGGGAGAGCACCCGGGCGGGGCCCCTGCACCACAGGCCGGCCGGGATGATCGTCATGGGTGCTCCTGCGCACGGCGACGATCGTGGCCGAGGGAGACGAGGCCGGCGCGACGCGGGCCGCTCGACGACCGACGCTCAGCCGGTGCGGGAGGGCTCCTCGGTGGGGGGCGCGTCGGGGAGGGTCCAGCTCGAGGGGTCGACCGCGTCGATGGCCTCGGAGCGCCGCCGGCGGCGGGGCGTGCCGGGCGCCGGGACGAGCCGGACCAGGACGGCGGCCGACGAGGAAGCCGGCCACCATGCCTCCCACGTGGGCCTGCCAGGCGACGGCGGTGTCCTCCGGGGTCACCAGCTGGCTGATGAGGAACGGCCCGAGCAGGGCCCAGGCCGGCAGGGCCAGCACCACCAGGGGCAGGGGCGCGACGAACGACAGGATGCGTCGGCGGGGCCCGATGAGCAGGTAGGCGCCCATGACCGCGGCGATGGCACCCGACGCCCCGACCAGCGGCGCGGCCGAGCCGCTCTGCACCGCGACGTAGCTCAGGGTGGCCAGGAGCCCCCCGCCCAGGTAGAGGCCGAGGAACGGCCCGGGCCCGAAGCGGTCCTCGACCGCAGCCCCGAACACCCAGAGGAACAGCATGTTCACCGCCAGGTGGGCCAGGCTCCCGTGCAGGAACATGGCGGTGAGGAGGCTGGCCAGCACCGGCTTGCCGTCGATGATGGGGCGGTCGGCGTCGCTGGTGCAGCGGGCCCCGTCGGCCCGCGCCTCCAGGGCCTTGATCTCGCACGGCACCGCACCCCACTCGGAGAAGTGCTCGCTCAGCTCGCGGTCCTGCTCCTGGGAGAGCGACGCGGTGTCGACCCGGCCCTGCTGGAGGCTGGCGGGCTGGAGGAACAGGAACACGGCCACGTTGACCGCGATGAGGGCCAGCACCACCCAGGGCAGCTGGTGGCGGGGGCTGTCGTCGCGCAGGGGGACGGCCATCAGCCGTCCCGTCCCTCGACGTCGACCACCACGGTGCCGGCCACCAGGTCGTGGGGGCCGCGGCCGGTGCGGGTCATCTGCATCCAGACCCAGAGGACCGGCAGCAGCGGGGGGAACAGCCAGAAGACGGCCAGCACCACGGCCCGCGCCCCGGCACGGCCGCGGGCCGGCGCCTCACCGGTGGACTCGTCCAGCACCACCAGGCCCTCGCGCCGGTGGCCGGCGGTGCCGCCGTCGCGGGCGACCCGCCAGGTCTCGTCGACCACCAGGCAGACGACCCAGGCCACGGCGAGGGCGATGGCCAGGGCAGGCTGGTCGACGGTCCAGGCCATCAGGGTGGCGACGAGCACGACCACGAGGACGGGGGAGTCGTCGAGGCGGGCGGCGCGGGCCCGCCGTCGGGCCAGGTTGGTGGCGACCGGGCCCCACGGCGTGAGCGGGCGGGGGCGGCTGGTCTCGGTCTCGGCCGCCACCGCCTCCCGGGTGATGACCTCGGGGGCCTCGAAGGGCACGACGATCGTGCCGGCGGCGCGGTCGGCCACGCCCCGGCGCAGCGGCGCGGTGGCGATCGAGAGGAAGGATCCGGCGGCCACGGCGATGACGATGCCGCCGAGGACCAGGCCCTCACCGGAGTCGACCATGACCGACAGGGCCATGGGGGTGACCACCACGGCCAGGGTGCCCACGGTGGTGAGGGCACCGCGCAGCCAGGCCGTGACCTGGTCGATGACGGGGCGGCCCACCTCGGCCACCCGCAGACCGGTGGCCAGCTTCCCCGGCGTGGCCCGGAGCTGGAGCACGAACAGGGCCTCGTAGGCGGTGAGGGCGGCGAAGCCCACCACCAGGCGGCCGAGGAGGCGGTCGCCGGGGACGACGCGGAAGACGACCCAGAGGACGAGGAGGTCGAGCGCCAGGTCGATGAGCCGGGCCCAGATCCGGCGCCCCAACGGGGCGGCGAGGGGGACCGGCGTGGGTCGGACCCAGCCGGTCGGGGCCGACCAGGGGGAGCCGAGGGGTGCGGTCAGCGGTCGTCCATCTCGACGTAGGACCGCTCACCGGCGCCGACGTAGAGCTGGCGGGGGCGGGCGATCTTCTGGTCCTGCTCCATGAGCTCCTTCCAGTGCGCCAGCCAGCCCGACATGCGGGGGATGGCGAACAGGACGGTGAACATCTCCGTGGGGAAGCCCATGGCCTGGTAGATGAGCCCGGAGTAGAAGTCGACGTTGGGGTAGAGCTTGCGGCTCTTGAAGTAGTCGTCGGACAGCGCCACGTCCTCGAGCTTGAGGGCGATGTCGAGGAGGGGGTTCTTGCCGGTCACGGCGAAGACCTCGTCGGCGGTCTGCTTGATGATGCGGGCCCGCGGGTCGTAGTTCTTGTAGACGCGGTGGCCGAAGCCCATGAGCTTCTCGTCGCCGTTCTTGACCCCCTCGACGAACGCGTTGACGTTGTCGATGCTGCCGATGCGGTTGAGCATCCGGATGACGGCCTCGTTGGCGCCGCCGTGGCGGGGGCCGTAGAGCGCGGCGGCCGCACCGGCGGCCGAGGAGTAGGGGTCCGAGTTGGACGAGGCGATCATCCGCATGGTGGCGGTGCCGCAGTTGAGCTCGTGGTCGGCGTGGAGGATGAACAGCGTGTCGAGGGCGTGGGCCAGGGCGTAGTTGGCGTCGTAGCGGGGCTCGGCGATCTTCCACATCATCGACAGGAAGTTGGCCGTGAACCCGAGCGAGTTGTCGGGGTAGACGAAGGGCTGGCCCACCGAGAACCGGTGGCAGGCCGCGGCCAGGGTGGGCATCTTGGCGATGAGCCGCACCGTCTGGCGGTAGCGGTTGTCCTCGTCCTCGATCTCCTTGGCGTTGGGGTAGAAGGTCGACAGGGCGGCGATGGCGGACACGAGCATGCCCATCGGGTGGGCGTCGTGGTGGAAGCCCTCGAGGAAGCGCTTGCGCACGTTCTCGTGGATGAACGTGTGGTACGTGATGTCGTGGACCCACTCGGCGAACTGGTCCTCGGTGGGCAGCTCGCCGAAGATCAGCAGGTAGGCGACCTCCAGGTAGGAGGACTTCTCGGCCAGCTCCTCGATCGGGTAGCCGCGGTAGCGGAGGATGCCGTTCTCGCCGTCGATCTCGGTGATGGCCGACGAGGTGGCTGCCGTCTGGGTGTACGCCGGGTCGTAGAACCAGGTGTTGCCCATCAGCTTCTTCCACTGCGACGAGTCGACGCCGCCGTCCACGATGGGGATCTCGATCGACTCCCCGCTGCGGTTGTCGGTGATCGTCACGCTCTCGGCCACGCGCTGGTCCTCGCTCTCGTCTGGTGCCCGCCCAATCTAGAGGGCGGGCCGCAGGGCCGTGGCCCGCGCCGTCCACAGATCCGCAGCCGTCCGCCGCCCGTCCAGGCGGGCGTCAGGTGGCGGTCGCGCCCCGGTCCGCCTCGGTGTCGAGGACCCGCAGCCCCGGACGTCCCGGGGCCTCGGCCGCAAGGAGGGCGCGGACCCCGTCGGTGACGGCCCGGGCCGGTGCGCTGGGCCGGGTGCGGCGGCTTGTGACCAGTCCGACGGTGCGGGGCCCGAGCCCGGTGATCTCGATGCGACGCCAGCCCTCGGGCGGGTCCATGGGCGCCGCCGTGGCGGGGAGCACGGCCGCCCCGAAGCCCTCCTGGGAGAGGGCGGCGAGGGCGCGCATGCCGTCGACCTCGGCCAGGGCGACCAGCTCGACCCCGGCCCGGGAGGCGGCCGCGTCGAGGTCGTCGCGGAAGGCGGTGCCGGGCGGCTCCAGCAGCAGCGGGTACCGGGACAGGTCGGCCAGGCGGATGCGGCCCTGGGTGCGCCGGGCGAGGGGGTGGCCGGGCGGGGCCAGCACCACGCGGTCCTCCTCGAAGAGGGGGAGGGCCACCAGGTCGGGGTCGGTGACCGGCAGGTTGACCACCGCGGCGTCGAGGGTGCCCGCCACCACCTGGGGCAGCAGCGAGGTGGTGGTGGCGTCGACGATCACCAGGTGCACGCCGGGGTGGGCCTCGGCGGTCACCGGGATGAGCAGCGGCAGCACCCACGCCCCGACCGTGCCGATCATCCCCAGGCGGACCCGGCCGGTGAGGCTCCCGGCGTGGGCGGCCAGGTCGGCGACCACCGCGTCGAGCTCCACCTGGATGCGACGGGCCCGCTCGACCACCAGGCGGCCCTCCTCGGTGAGCTCGCCGGTGGCCCGGTCGACGAGGGACACGTCCAGCTCGCGCTCGAGGTTGGCCACGTGGCTCGACACGTTGGACTGCACGGTGTGCAGGGCGCGCGCCGCGGCCGAGAAGGAGCGGTGGTCGGCCACCGCGGCGAGCGACGCCAGCTGCCGGAGGTCCACGGCCGCAGTCTGGCAGGGGTGGCCGGACCGGGCCCGGGCCGGCGCTCCACGTCGTCACTACGCTCGGCCCGTGCCCGCCCGCCGCCCCGCCGCCTTCTTCGACCTCGACCGCACCCTGCTCCGGGGGGCCAGCGGTCCGGTCATCACCGAGGCCCTGCGCGCCGCCGGGGTGGTGCCCGACCGCACCCTCCCGGGCGAGGGGCTCGTCTACAAGGTCTTCGACGTGGTCGGCGAGACCATCCCGTCGATGGTCCTCACCCGGCAGATGGCCCGGGTCGCCTCCGGGTGGGACCGGGCTGCGGTGCAGGAGGCGGGCGAGGTCGTGGCCCAGCGCCTGGCCGACCACGTCCTGCCCTTCGCCCGGTTGCTCATCGCCCAGCACCAGGCCGAGGGGCGACCGGTGGTCATGGCCACCACCTCCCCGTTCGACCTGGTCTGCCCGCTGGCCGACGCCCTCGGCATCGACGACGTGATCGCCACCCGGTACGGCGAGCGCGACGGCGCCTACGACGGCACCGTCGACGGCCACTTCGTCTGGGGCCCGGGCAAGCTGGCGGCCGTCCGCGACTGGGCCGCCGCCCACGCGGTCGACGTGGCCGCCAGCTGGGCCTACTCCGACAGCGTCTACGACGTCCCCCTGCTCGCCGCCGTCGCCCACCCGGTGGCGGTGAACCCCGACCCCCGACTGCGGGTGGTGGCCGCCCTGCGGCGCTGGCCGAGCCAGCACTTCGACGTGCCCGCCGGCGTGCCCAAGGTCGCGGGCGTCGAGCCCCAGCAGGTGCTCCAGGCCCTGGCCCTGCCCCAGCTGTTCCCGTACGTGCGCTTCGACATCGACGGCCTCGAGCACATCCCCACCGACGGCCCCGCCATCCTCGTCGGCAACCACCGCAGCTACTTCGACCCGCTGACCATCGGCTTCACCATCGCCAAGGTGGGTCGTCCCCTGCGGTTCCTGGGCAAGAAGGAGGTCTTCGACGCCCCGGTCGTCGGCTCCCTCGTGTCGGCCATGGGTGGCATCCGGGTCGACCGGGGCACCGGATCCGACGAGCCGCTGCGGGCCGCGGCCGACGCCCTGGCCGCGGGCGAGGCGGTGGCGATCATGCCCCAGGGCACCATCCCCCGGGGGCGGGCCTTCTTCGACCCCGAGCTGAAGGGCCGCTGGGGCGCGGCGAAGCTGGCCGCCATGGCCCGGGTGCCGGTGATCCCGATCGGCCTCTGGGGCACCGAGCGGGTGTGGCCCCGGAGCGCTCGCTTCCCCGACGTGCTGGCCGTCGCCGACCCGCCGACGGTGCGGGTGCGGGTCGGGCCACCGGTCGAGCTGAAGTACCGCAGCGCCGATGCCGACACCCGGCGGATCATGGCCGCCATCACCGACCTGCTCCCGGCCGCGGCCCGCCGACCCCACGAGCCCACGCCCGAGGAGCTGGCCCGCTCGCTGCCCCCCGGCGCCCGCGACGCCGGCGACGACGACCGCCGCCCCGGCGCGGACTGACCAGGACGGGCCCGGCCGGCGACGGTCGGCGAGGGCCCACCCCGGACCGACCCGCGGCGCGGCGGACACCGCCGGGACGGCCGCCGCCGCCCTCCCCACCCTCGCCGGCGGGCCCTGACCTGGGGCCCGGGGGCGACCGGCGGGGTGGGCCCCACCCCGCCCGGTGTTTGGTCCTGGCCGTGACCTGGGGTAGAAGTATGTGACGGTTTGGTGACGATCATGTCGCGACCGTCGAGGATCTCGTCATGTCGCCCGCTCCCCGTCGCCCCCGCCCCACGCTCCGTGGCGTGCCGCGCCGCGCCACGGTGGTCGGCGTGCTCGTGACGGTCCTCGGCCTCGGGGGCGCGGTGGCCGCGACCTACGGCACCGGCGTGGTGCTCGGCAGCCGCCTGGCCCGGGACCCCGCCCCGTCCACGGCACCGACCGAGGTCGGCCCGGGCCGGGGTCCCGGGACGTCGCGCCCGGGCGGGCCGGCGTCGGGTTCCTCCCTGCCCGACCGGGTCGAGGACCGCACCGACCCGGGCTCCCGGGCCCCGGTGCCCGGCACCGACGCCAGCGGGGGCACCGACGGCGGCGCCGCCGACGCCGGGGCCGGCGCCCTCGACGCCACCGCCGGCCCGTACCGCGCCGTGTGGCCCTACGCGACCTGGGCCGAGGTGCTCGACCACATCGACCGGGGCGACCGCGCCTTCGCCACGCCCGAGGACACCGCGCTGCGCTTCGCCCGGGAGGTCGCCGGGGCCCTCGAGCCCCGGCTCGGCACCCTGCGGGTCACGCCGGGCGACGCCGTGGTCGAGGTGCTGACCCCCACCGGGTCCTCGTCGGTCACTCTGGTCCGCCCCGACCTGGGGGCGGGGCGCGAGGCGCCGTGGGGCGTGGTGGCGGCGGGGGGCGACGTCTCCGTCGCCGCCGGGTCCGCCGGCGCCGACCGGGTCGACGGCCGCGTGGGCGGCGGTCCCGCCGTGGTCGGGCTGCACGACCGCGTGGGCTGGCGCGGCATCGGCGTGGCCGGGGCCGGGGACCCGACCGTGGTCCGGGTCGAACCCGGCCGGTCGGGCCCCGCAGCCCTCGTCGCCCTCGCCGGCGACCCCCGCGACCCGTCGGCCTTCGCGGTGACCCGCGTCGAGGTCGGGCCCGGGGCCACGCCGCCGTCACCCCCGCCCGACGCCCGCACGGCCGCGACCGAGCTGGCCGCCACCGTCGGCGCCGGCGACCTGACCGGTGCCTGGGCCCGCCTGGGCGACCGGGCCCGGGCCGACGTCTCCGACTGGCGGGGACTGGCGGCCCGGTGGGACGGGCTGAGCGCCGCGACTCGCCCCGCTCGCGCCCGGGGGCCTCGACCTCACGACCGTGCGCACCGCCGTCGGCATGGTCGACGTCGTCGCCACCAGGACCGAGGCGGGTGTCGGCGCCCACGCCCTCGCGTTCGTCGACGAGGGCGGAGCCCGGGCCCTCGCCTCCCTCGAGGACCGACCGGCCTCGTGGACGGCGACCGACGGCTCCCCGCCCGCGCTCGTCGTGTCCGCCCCCTCGCGGCCGGCGGCCGTCGCCGTCGACGGGCTGCTGCGCGCGGTCGAGCCGATGGCCGACGGCCGGGCGCTCGTGCCGCTCTCGGACCTGGCGGCCGGCGCCCACGTGGCGGTGGCCGTGTTCGTCGACGGGCGGGTGGGCGTGGCCGCCACCACCCTCACCACCGACACCATCGAGTCCCTTCCGGTCGGCCCGCCGCCGACCACGACCACGCCCCCGACGGTGCCGCCGACGAGCGCACCCCCGTCCACCACCGCACCGGGGCGGTCGACCACGACCGTCCCCGGCCCCCCCGCACCGACCCCGACCCCCGGGGCCTGACCCCGCCCCGACCGCACGTGTCACGAGGTGCCAGGAGGGCGAGCGGATTGCTCCACGGGCGTGGGTGGGCGACATCGCCGTGGAGCGAGCCCGACCAAGCGACCACGGCACGGCTGTCCGAGCGGAGCGAGGACGACTCGCGGCGACGACGGCCCTACCCGTCGAGGGTCCAGACACCTCGTGACGTGGCACCTCGTGACCATCACGGTGGGCGCGGGCCTACGCTCGGGCGGGCATGTCTCCTCCCCCCGACCCCGACCGCGGCGAGGTCCTCTGGGCCCCCTCCGACGACGCCTGGACGGCCACCGCCGCCGGCCGCTTCGCCACCCGCCACGGCCACGACACCTACGCCGCGCTGCACGCCTGGTCGGTCGCCGACCTCGACCGCTTCTGGGGGGCCGTGGCCGACGACCTCGGCGTCCGCTGGCGCGGCGCGCCGAGCGCGGTCCTGGGGGAGCGACGCATGCCGGGTGCGGAGTGGTTCCCCGGCGGCACCCTGAGCTACTCCGAGCACGCCCTCGCGGCGGCCGCCGACCGTCCCGACGACGTCGCCGTGGTGGCCCGCAGCCAGACCCGGGGAGGGAGCGAGCTCACGTGGGGCGAGCTGGCCTCGCAGGTGGCCCGCTGCGCCGCCGGGCTCCGGCGCCTGGGGGTCGGACCGGGCGACCGGGTCGCGGCCTACGCCCCCAACGTCCCCGAGACGCTGGTGGCCTTCCTCGCCACCGCCTCGCTGGGGGCGACGTGGTCGAGCTGCGCCCCGGAGTTCGGCACCCGCTCGGTGATCGACCGACTGGGCCAGGTCGAGCCGGTGGTGCTCCTCGCCGTCGACGGCTACCGCTACGGCACCCGCGCCATCGACCGCACCGGCGAGGTGGAGGCCATCCGCGCCGCCCTGCCCAGCCTGCGCCACACCATCACCTTGCGCTACCTGGGCACCGGCGCCAGCGACGGGTGGGCCGAGCTGCTGGCCGGCCCCGACCCCGGCCCGCCCACCCACGCCGCCGTGCCCTTCGACCACCCCCTCTACGTCCTGTTCAGCTCGGGCACCACCGGGCTGCCCAAGGCCATCGTCCACGGCCACGGGGGGATCACCCTCGAGCACCTGAAGGTGCTCACCCTCCACCAGGACCTCACCCCTGCCGACCGCTTCTGCTGGTTCACCACCACCGGCTGGATGATGTGGAACTACCTGGTGTCGGGGCTGTTGGTGGGGGCCACGATCGTGCTGTTCGACGGTGATCCCGCCCACCCCGACCTGGGGACGCTGTGGGACCTGGCCGCCGACACCGGCACCACCGTGCTGGGTGCCTCGGCCCCGTTCCTCATGGCCTGCCGCAAGGAGGGCCTGGAGCCGTCGGCGGGGTCGTTGCGGTGGGTGGGCTCCACCGGGGCCCCGCTCCCGGCCGAGGGCTTCCGCTGGGTCGCCGACGCGGTGGGGGTGCCGGTCTCGTCGATCAGCGGCGGCACCGACGTCTGCACCGCGTTCCTGGGGACCTCGCCGCTGCTCGCGGTCCGCGCCGGGGAGATCTCCTGCGCGCTGCTCGGCTGCGACGTGGCCGCGGTGCACCCCGACGGATCCCCCTGCCCGCCGGGCGAGCTCGGGGAGCTGGTCATCCGAGCGCCGATGCCGTCGATGCCGGTCCGCTTCTGGGGTGACACCGACGGGTCGCGCTACCGCGCCGCCTACTTCGAGGACATCCCCGGGGTCTGGCGCCACGGCGACTGGGTCACCTTCACCGCCGACGGTGCCGCCACCATCACCGGGCGCTCCGACGCCACCCTCAACCGGGGCGGGGTGCGCCTCGGCACCAGCGACTTCTACGCCGTGGTCGAGGCCCTGCCCGAGGTGGCCGACAGCCTCGTCGTCCACCTCGAGGGCGACGATGGCGGGGCCGGCGAGCTCATCTTGTTCGTGGCCTTGGCCGAGGGGGCCGACGCCCCCGACGACCTGGGGCGACGGATCGCGGCGGCGCTGCGCTCCGAGCTGTCACCCCGCCACGTCCCCGATCGCCTCGAGGTCGTGGCCGCCATCCCCCGCACCCTCTCGGGCAAGAAGCTCGAGGTCCCGGTCAAGCGGATCCTCACCGGTACCCCGGTCGACGACGCGGTGTCCGCCGACGCCCTCACCGACCCGACGAGCATCGCCCCCTTCGCCGCCATGGCCACCCGCCGCGCCGGCGACCAGTAGCGACGGGCGGCGAGCCCGCTCCGCTCGGCGGAGCGGACGAGGACGGAGACCTACTGCAGAGTCCCGGAGGCGATGACGGGGAGGGTGGGCTCCTGGGCCCCGGCGGCGTCCTCGATGGTGACGCCGACGACGTCGACGGGGGTGCCGTCGACGGTGTGGCGCACCTGGCCGTCGGCGTCGGGGGAGAAGACCCCGGCGGGCTGCATCTCGCCGTCGACCTGGAACCACAGCTCGTAGGTCTTGCCGGTGGGCGGGGCGGCCATGTCGTCGGAGACGAGGACCGTGCCGCCGTGCGCCTCGGAGACGACCAGGCGCATGGAGCCGGAGTCGCCCGCGGTCATCTCCACCGACCGGGCATCGGGGGCGGCCACGATGGCGGCGACCTGCTCGGCGCGGTCGGCGCGGTGGTCGGCCTGGAGCACCAGGGCGCCGAGGGCGACGACGACGGCGATGGCGGCGGCGGCCGCGAGGGCCAGGGGCCAGCTGCGGCGGGGGGCGGCGACGTCGAGGCGGCGACCGCCGGGCGGGACCTGGCGGGTGCGGCTGACCTCGGCCAGCACGCGGGCCCGGAGGTCGGGGGAGGGGACGACGGCGGTGGCCTGGCCGAGGTGGGCGGCCGCGGCCAGCAGCTCGCGCGCCTCCGCCCTGCAGTCGGCGCACTGGTCGAGGTGGCTCTCGAAGGCCTCGCGCTCGTCGGCCGGGAGGGCGTCGAGCACGTAGGGCCCGACCAGGGTGTGGGGGTCGGTGATCACTGGCTCAGCTCCAGTGTGTCTCGGAGGCGGATCATGCCGTCGCGGATGCGGGTCTTCACGGTGCCCAGGGGGAGCTCGAGGATCTCGGCGACCTGGGCGTAGGTGTAGCCGCCGTAGTAGGCGAGCTCGATGGTCTGGCGTTGGAGGTCGGTGAGCTCGTCGAGGGCGGCAGCCACCTCGAGGCGCTCCGCCTCGTGGGCCACGGTGCCGGCCACGGGGTCGGGGTCGCCCGCCCCGTTGCGCTCGGCGTCGCGGACCCGTCGGTCGCGCTCGGCCTGCTCGGAGCGCACCCGGTCGACGGCGCGGCGGTGGGCGATGGTGGCGATCCAGGTGCGACAGGAGCCCTTGGAGGGGTCGTAGGTGGGGGCCAGGCGCCACACCTCGAGCATGACCTCCTGGGCCACCTCGTCGGCCTGGTCCGGGTCGCGCACCACCCGGCGGGCGACCCCGGCCACGGTGGGGCTGACCAGGTCGAACAGCGCGGCGAAGGCGGTGGCGTCACCCCGGGCCACGTCGGACAGGAGGGCATCGGCGTCGACCTGGCCCCCGGCGGGGACCGGCCGCAGGTGGCGACGGGCGCGGGCGGCCATCAGACGTCGGACCCCCGAGCGAGCCGACGGGGGGCCCTCGGGGCCGGGCGCGCGTGGGTCGGGGGGCACGTCGGGATGCGTACCACGTGGATCCTCGTCACTGCTCGTCGGCTCCTGGTCCTGGCGGTGGGGTGGGCGTCGGATCGGTGCCGCGAGCGGATCCGACAGGGTCCGCCGCATCCGCTCACGGCTCCCCCGCACCGCTCGGTGTCCCGGAGGCGGGCGGCGTCCGGGCAGTGTTCGGTGTGCGGGCCGGCGCGGTTTGGTCGGCCCGCCGATCGGCCCGCCGTGATCGTCGTGACCCACCGGGTACCGTCGCCCCATGGCGACCTCGGCCGAGCGCCCGGCCCGGCGCATCCGCTACCGCGAGATCGCCGCCGACCTCCGGGACCGCATCGCCGACGGCGAGTTCGGGGATCGTCGGCTCCTGCCCAGCGAGTCCGCGCTGTCGTCCCGCTACGAGGCCAGCCGGGTGACGGTGCGCAAGGCCCTCGACCAGCTGCGGGGCGAGGGCCTGGTCGACGCCCGCCAGGGGTTCGGCTGGTTCGTGGCCGGAGCCCCGTTCCGCCAGCACCTCGCCCGGCTGGGCACGATCGAGGCCCAGCTGGAGGCGGACGGCCGTCGGTCCGAGCGCCGCATCCTGGAGTTCGGCTTCGTCGCCCCCCCACCCCGGGTCCGCCAGGTGCTGGGTCCGGGCCGGGTGCTGCGGGTGGTGCGGGTCAACCTGGCCGACGGCGAGCCCTTCGCCCGGGTGACGGTGTGGTGCCCCGAGCACCTGGGGGCCGACGTGTCCCGGGCCCAGGTGGCCCGCCAGTCCTTCCACGAGCTGCTGCCGGTGCGCCTCGGCGGCGCGGTGCAGACCATCGAGGCCCATGCCGCCTCACCGGGCGACGCGGCCCTGCTGGAGATCCCCGAGTCCTCGCCGGTCCTGGTGTGCGAGCGCGTCACCGACGACGCCGACGGCCACCCCGTGCTCGTGGCCGAGCACGTGTTCCCCGGCCACCGCAGCGCCTTCTCCGTCGACCTGCCCCACCCCGAGGTGTCGATCGGCCCCAGCGGGCTGCGCCTGGTGGAGCCGGACGGGCCCTGACGGCCGCCTCTACCAGGTGTCCCAGTGCACGATGCGGCTGGGGTCCACGCGGGCGGCCGGCTTGAAGTCGGTGCCCTTGGTGTAGGCGACGGGGAACAGCCCCGCCTGGGTCACCTTGTCGTGGGGGATGCCCAGGACCTCGGCCGCCTCGGCCTCCGAGGGCAGGTGCAGGGTGGTCCACGACGAGCCCAGGCCCCGGCTGCGCAGGGCCAGCATGAAGCTCCACGCGGCCGGCAGGATCGACCCCCAGAAGCTGGCCTGGGCGAAGGAGTCGGCGCCCTCGGTGCGGCCCCACTGGCACGGGATCACGAGCACCGGCACCTCGTGGAGGTGCTCGCGGAGGTACCGGGCCGAGGCGCTGACCCGGGGAGCCGCGGCGGCACGGGGGTCCGATGCGGGGTAGGGCACGGCCTCCTCGGAGGCGGCGATGTAGGGGTCGAAGTGGCGGGCGTAGAGCTCGGCCAGGGCCCGCCGCTTGTCCGGGTCGGTCACCACGACCCAGTGCCAGGCCTGGGAGTTCGACCCCGACGGGGCCTGGAGGGCGAGCTCGATGCACTCCTGGACCACGTCGCGGGGGACGGCCCGTTCCAGGTCGAGGCGCTTGCGCACGCTCCGCGTGGTGGTGAGCAGCTCGTCGGGCGTGAGGTCGAGGGCCATGGCGCGGAACCTAGCGGGGCGCCGGCGACCCCGACCCGGGGTGGGCCCACCCCGGGTCGCGTCGTCGAGCGGGGTGGGGACCCGTGCCAGACTCGGCGCCCGTGACGTCCCGCCCCCGCACCCCGGTCGTGGCGGCCCTGCTCGCCGTGGCCCTGCTGGTCGGGGCGGCGGGCTGCGGAGGTGGCGACGGGGGACCGGGCTCGTCTCCCGACGCCCTGTCCCGCACCCTCCAGGACGACTTCGACCTCTCGTCGGAGCAGGCCGACTGCGTGGCCGGTCGGGTGTTCGACGGCCTCAGCGACGACGAGGTCGCGTCGCTGCAGGACCGGGCCGAGGACGAGGCCCTCCCCGCCGACCTCGAACGACGCCTCCGCGCCGCCCTCGTCCCGTGCGCATCGGTCGGGTGAGGCACGTGACCCCTCGCCTCCGCGGCCGCGTCGCCCTGGCGGTGGCCGTCGCCCTCGGCGTCCTGGCCGCCTGCGGCGTGGAGGTGCCCGACGACGTGGCCGCCCGCGCCACGTCCACGACCGCGACGACCGACCCCGCCCCCACCACCACCGAGGCCCCCACCAGCGCCGACGAGCTCGAGCAGGCCCTGCTCGACAACGGCTACACGGCCGATGAGGCGACCTGCGGCGCCGCTGCGCTCCGCGAGGACCTCGACAGCGACCAGGTCGACGAGATCATCGGCGCCGACAGCGTCGAGGACATCGGCGAGGACACCGCGGCCGACTTCGCCGAGGCCGTCGACGGCTGCCTGGAGGAGGGCTCCGACAGCCCGCGCCCCGGGGGCCGCCCCGGCGGGTAGTGCCGGCGGGGTGGGGTGGCCTTCGGCCCGGCCGGTGCCACCGGTCCCCGGTCCCGCCGGGCGGGCCGACTCCTGGGTCGGGTGGTCCTCGCTCCACACCCTCGTCAGCTGGTGCCGATCGTGGTCGTGGGGACGACCGAGATCGACACCAGGACGCCTCGTGCGCGCCGCACGGGTCCGGGACCGACGGTGGCGCGGGTCTCGTCCGGCTAGTCCCGCAGGGGCCAGGGCTCGCGCCGGCGACCGCGGTGGGAGCGCCGGTCGCCCAGGGCCCAGGCTCGGCGCCAGGCGCTGGCGTCGGGGCCCGACAGCGAGGGGCTGGAGCCCTCGTGGGCCCGGCGACGGGCCGTGTACCAGTCGCCCGCGACCTCGTCGGCCAGGGCACCGACGGCGCCCTCGATGCGGGTGGCCAGGTCGCGCATGTCCTCGCCGTCAGCCGGCCGCAGGGGCGTGCCGAAGGTGACCCGCGTCGGTCCGGGGACGAGCTTGGAGGTGCCCTTGGGCAGGATGCGCCCGGTGCCCTCCAGGTGCACGGGCACGACCGGGACACCGGTGCGGACGGCGAGGAAGGCGGCGCCGGCCCGGAAGGGCTGGGCCCACCCGTCGGGGCTGCGGCCGCCCTCGGGGAAGATCACCATGCTCCAGCCGTCCTCGATGAGCTGCGCCGCGAGCGTGGCCGAGCGGCGGCCGACCTTGGTGCGGTCGATCGGGATGGCGTTGAGGGCGAGGGCCGACATCGTCGCCTTCAGGCGGGTGTCGAAGAAGTAGTCGGCGGCGGCGGCGGCGAAGGCCCGACGGCGCCACGGCTCCGGGAGCGACGTGAGCAGCAGGCCGGCATCGATGTGGCTCAGGTGGTTCGCCGCGAAGATGGCGGGCCCGTCGAGGCCGGTGAGGCGGTCGTAGCCCCGCCGCTCGGGGTCGGCCACCACCCTCACCAGGGGCCGGATGGCGGCCTCCTGGATGGCCATGCGGCCGAGGCGGGCGACGGGGGAGCGGGCCCATGCGGTGTCGTAGGCCGCGCCGAGCGTCGGCTCCTCCGGGAGGGGCTCGACCCCGCCGGGCACCGTCGGGGCCCGCAGGGGGAACTCCGCGGCCCGCAGCGCGGCCGACGGGCTGGGCAGCCGGCGCCGCACCTGCTGGGCCGTGCGCAGCGCCACCTCGACCCGGGTGGGCCCCGTCCGCCCCTCAGCCACGACGCCGCTCCCCGCTCCACGTCGTACTGGTGAAGGTTCCCCGCGCTCGGCGACGTGCAGCCCGCGCCACTTCGGTGGAGATCCCGTACCGGTGAAGGGTGCCCGTCGCCGGCGACGGGCAGGCTTCACCGCTTCGCAGAGGGTCGGCGCTCACGTCACGTCCGCCATGACGATGGGCGGGTTGTGGAGGTGGGTGACGGTGGGCTGGGGGCCGACGGTGTCGGTGGCCATCTCCAGCGCGTCCTGCAGGGTCGACGCGGGACGGAACCCGAGGCGCCGGACGGCCCGGGTGTCGCCACCGACGATGATCACCGACCCGAGGTGGTCCAGGGCGTGGGCGCCCCAGTACCACATGTAGAACGGGTGGACCCCGTGGTAGGCGTGGCTCGTCCGGTAGAGGTGGCGGTACCACTCGTCCTCGGCGTAGCGGGTCTCGTACGTCTCGGCGATGACCTTGGGGTCGGTGGTGTCGGCCAGCACCTCCTCGAAGAAGTCGATGTAGCTGGGGTGGTGCACGGGGTGGAAGTCCCACGGCGTGGGGTGGCTGAGGATCAGCACCCCGCCCTCGCGCACCAGGGGCCGGCCCCGGTACATGTTGAAGAAGTACCCGAGCCCCAGGCACATGACCAGGATCGGGTTCATGATCGAGTCGACGTTGTAGGGGCAGATGTAGGGCAGCCCCATCGTGAGCACGTCGGTCTGGCCCTCCACCGGCACCAGGTGCTGGGCGAAGCAGTGCTCGAGGGTGCGCTCGTGGACGGGGTCGACGGCGCCGGCGGTCACCGACGTCACGCCGTAGGGCGCCTCCCACGACTGGAAGGCCCGGCGGCGGGTGCTGGCCCCCATGCGCTTCAACCCGGCCTGCATGCCCAGGAAGGTCATGCGGTCGCGAGCCGACCACTCCCACTCCCGCTTCTGGAGCACCGAGAGCGGGCCCTTCTCGCCGAAGGTGTCGTTGTTGAGCGTGGTCTCGATCTGGAAGACGTCCACGCCTGCCTGGCGGATGACCTCGCCCATGCGCCAGTTGGAGTGGTGCAGCTCGGACGCGTGGCGGTCCATGAACGACCGGGAGTGCACCATCGTCGCCGGGTTGTGGTGGTGGCGGATGGAGCGGTAGCTGGCCAGGCCGGTGGCCGTGCTCTTGTGGCCGCCGTCCATGGAGACGATGTTGATGTTGACGTAGACGAGCAGGTCGGACTCCGCCGCCGCCTTGTTGATCTCGACCTCCTCGCCCTGCGGGGTGGTGCCCAGGAAGGCGAGGTCGTCGGGGTCCTCGGCGTCGTGGTTGTAGAGCCGGCCCTCGGGGGCGAAGGCGTCGTAGACCCGATCACCCACGGCGTGGCGCAGCTCGTCCTCGGTCATGCGCCGGTGGAGGGCGAGGGCGGCGATGATGCGGACGTCGTCGACGCCGGCCGCCGCGGCCCGGTCGAGGACGGCCTCGATGACCCGCTGGCGGATGTCGGGGCGGCGCATCTTGGGCAGCGGCAGCGAGACGTCGTCGAAGGCGATGACCAGCTTCATGCCGGGGGTGAGGCGGGCCGCCAGGGGGTCGCTGTCGAGCGGGTGGTCCAGGGCGTCGGCGATGGCCCCGTCGACGTCGTCGAGGGCGGGGAGCGGCTCGGCCGGGTAGACCACGCGGCTGCGCCCGGCGGGCAGCTTCTCCAGCCGGAACGACTCGCCGTGGTGGAACAGGATCGGGGGCGTCGAGCGGTCGACGTCCAGCACGAGTCCGGGACGGGGCATCAGGTCTCCTCGGCGATGAGGTCGGGGCGGGCGGTGGGGGTGGCGCTCATCGGTGCTTCTCCCCACGGAGGTCGAAGGCGACCTTCACCGCGCCGCGGCGGCCCGCCTCGGCCGCGTGGGCGATGGCCTCGCGATGGCGCGACAGCGGGTAGGTGGCAGTGAGCAGGCGGTCGAGCCCGGCGGCGGCCACGACCTCGAAGGCGGTGGTGAAGTCGTCGCGGGTGTAGGCGTAGCAGCCCCGCAGGGACGTCTCCCGGTGCCACAGCGGGGTGAGGTCGAGGGTGGTGGTGCCGGGCATCCCGACCACGAGCACGTCGCCGCCGGGGCCGACCACGCGCAGGGCCTGGGCCAGCGACACCTCCGAGCCGACGCAGTCGACGACGGTGGGCACGCCTCCGGTGAGCTGGCCCTGGGCGGCCGAGGCGGTGGCGTCGTCGGAGGCGACCACGAGGGAGGCGGTCGTGGAGCGCACGGCGCGCGCCAGCTCGGCCGGGGTCACCGCCCGGGTCGCGCCGAGGGCGGTGGCCAGGCGCCTCTGCTCCGGGTGCTTGGCCGTGACCAGCACCTCGCGGTCGGTGCCGCCGTCGAGGTGCCGGAGGGCGGCCAGGGTGGTGAGCCCGAGGGTGCCGGACCCGATGAGGGCGACGGTGCCGTCGGCCCCGGCCCGCCCCGCCCGGATGGCCCGGGCCGCGTGCACGGCGCAGGCGGTGGGCTCGACCAGCACGGCGGCCTCGTCGGTGACGTCGTCGGGCACGGCGACCAGCTGGTCGGGGTGGGCCACCATCTCGGTCGACCAGCCGCCACCGGTCTCCCGGCAGAACCCGCTCTGGAGGGCGGGGTCGAGGTGGCCGAAGGCGATGCGCTCGCAGTGGTGGGTCCGACCGTCGGCGCAGGAGGGGCAGGGCGGGTCGATGCCCCGGACGCCGCAGTGCAGCACGGGGATGAGCACCACCCGGGACCCGTCGTCGAGCTCGCCCACGACCTCGTGGCCGGGCGTGAACGGGAAGCTGGTGATCGGGGCGAAGTAGAGGCTGGCCCGGCCGTCGAGGGTGGCCAGGTCGCTGCCGCAGATGCCGGCCAGCCGCGGCCGCAGGCGCACCCACTCCTCGGTCGGGGGCACGGGCGGGTCGACGTCGCCCAGCGCCAGCGGTCCCACCGCGGCGCCCCGCCCGGGGGCCAGGCGCCCGGCGACGGCCGCCGCGGCGAGCTTCCCCGGCTTCCGGGAGAACACCAGCGCCCGGCTCACGCGCCCGCACCCCCGAAGTGGTGAAGCCTGCCCGCGCCCTGGCGCGGGGAACCTTCACCAGTACGTGTGGGGGGAGGGGTGGGGGCGGTGGCGGGGGAGAGCGTCACGGGCCGACCTTCCAGCGGCGGGCCCGACGCTCGGGGCGGCGGTGGCCGGGGACCCGGAGGCGTTCGCGTCGGGGGCCGGGGGGGCGAGACAGCGGGAGGCGGGGCGGGGCGTAGCCGGGCGCCTTGTCCCAGGTCTCGACCAGCCAGCCCCGCTTGCGGGCCAGCGAGGCCAGGCGGGCCTCGGGGTTGACCGCCACGGGGAAGCCGACGGCCTCGAGCAGGGGGAGGTCGCTGGTGGAGTCGGCGTAGGCCACGCCCTCGGCCACGTCGATGCCGTGGGCCGCGGCGTAGTCGAAGAGGGCCTGGGCCCGGCTCTCGCCGGTGGGTGGGACCTCGGTCATCTGCCCCGTGTAGGTGCCGTCGGCGGCGATGGTCATCCGCGTGCAGACGATGTCGTCGAACAGCGGCCGCAGCGGCTCGACGACGAAGTCGAGGGCGCCGGTGATCAGCACGGTGCGATGGCCGAGGGACCGGTGCTCGCGGACGCGCCGGATGCCCGCCGGGAACGACTTGGTGAGGATCAGCTCGGAGAGCATCTCCGCCGAGTCGGCGAAGAGCTCCTCGGCCGGCGCCCCCTCGTAGCGGCGGTAGAAGTGGCGCAGGAAGTCGCTGCGGTCGCGGGCGTCGAGGCGCAGCAGCGACGGCGCCTCGGCCAGGAGGCGGGCGGTCAGCGTGCGCCGGTCGGCCCCGTCGAGGCGGCGGCTGGCCAGCCACGCGAACGAGGTGACGACGTTCGAGGCGATGAGCGTGTTCTCGAGGTCGAAGGCCGCCATCTGCCGGCTCTCGGACAGCACCTGGCGCCGGAGCCGGGTGCTGCGGGCCTCGCTGCCGCCGCTCTTGCCGTCGGTGCGCACCCGGGCGTGCTTGACCACCGAGGGCAGGTGGATCTCCCGGACGTAGTGCTCCCAGTCGACGACCCGGGGGTCGCAGCCGAAGTCGCGCTGGTCGTCGGGCGCCAGCGCGGCGTGGAGGGCGAGCAGGTTGTCGACGCCGTAGATGGCCTCGCACTCGGTGTAGGCGCCGTAGAGGGTGACGTAGGTCGAGGCCCGGTCGACCATCTCCCGGCGCTCCTCCAGGTCGGTGGCCCACGCGGCCTGCTTGCCGCGCAGGGGCAGGGCGGAGAGCACCTTGTCGGCGGCGGTGAGCACCCGGGTGGCCCGCTTGAGCTCGCTCTCCACCTGCCCTCGGCCCGGGAACTTGAACTCGGGGACGCTGATGGGCTGGCCGTCGCGGTCGTAGAGGGGGTGCTCGGTGAACCAGGTGCTGATCAGGTCGACCATGCGCTGGAACTCGAGGGGGTTGGACGAGCCTGACGCGACCTGGGTGACGTCCGGGCTGCCGTCCTCGTGGGCCGGGCCCCGCGCCGCCACCGCGCAGATGGCGCCGACCACGAGGTCCACCGGGATGACGTCGACGGTGCCCTCCGGGACGCCGGGGAACTGGCTGAGCAGGCCCCGGGCGTAGGAGACGATGACCGGCTCGGCCATCCGGAAGCCCCGGATCCACCCGGGCACCGGCTCGGACCAGGCCGACTCGATGATGGCGGGCCGGACGATCGACACGGGGACGTCGCCCCGGTTCTCGCCCAGGGCCTTCTCGCCCAGGGCCTTGGTCATGGCGTAGGCGTCGGGCCAGCCCAGCGAGGCGGCCCGGGCCCGGCCCGCCTCGACCAGCTGGTCCTTCACCCAGGCGGTGCGGCGCTGCTCGGTCTTCTCGGCCAGCAGCGGGCCGCCGGCGGCGCCCAGCTCGTCGACGGCCTCGGCCCGGAAGCGCTCCAGGTTCTCCGGCGAGCGGCTGGCGGCCTCGGCGTCGGCCCGCACCCGGCGGGCGGCCTCCACCTCGCGCCGGTGGTCGACGTCGATCCAGAAGGGGCTGTCGTCGACCCGGATCTCCGGTGCGGCGCCGCGACGGTTGCCGGCCACGTAGCAGGTCGACACGGCCACCAGGTGGGGCGCGACCCCGAGGTCGGTGAGGGTCTGGGCGATGCGGGTGGGACCCAGGAGGTTGACCTCGACGGCGAGGTCGAGGGGCGAGTCGAACGACACGGTGGCGGCCGAGTGGATGACGGTGTCGCAGGAGGCGAGCACGTCGCGGCCGTGGTCGTCGAGGCCCAGCCCGTCGGTGGCCACGTCGCCGGCGACGACGGTGACCCGCTCGGCCACGAGGGCGTCGAAGGCGTCCCGGCCGCCCAGCTCGTCGCGGAGGCGGTCGAAGCAGTCGTTGCGGAAGATCTCCCGCTGGGCCCGCTGCTCCACGGTGCGCTTGCGCCCGGGGCGGACCAGCAGGACCAGCTCGCAGCCCGGCGCCCCCCGCAGCAGGCGCTCGACCAGGGCGGTGCCGAGGAAGCCGGTGGTGCCGGTGATGAACAGGCGCCGGCCGTCGAGGGCCTCGGCCACGGGCGGGGCGGCGGGCGCGGAGGGGTCGGCGGCCATCGCCGGGGACCGTAGCCCATCTCTCTACCAAGTGGTAGACAAAGCGTCCGTGGCCCGGTCCGACACCCGCGAACGGATCCTGGACGCGGCGCTGGAGGCCTTCGCCCGGCGCGGGGTCGAGGCCACCTCGCTGGACGACGTGGCCGACGCCGTCGGGGTGCGCAAGCAGACCGTCCTCTACTGGTTCCGCTCCAAGGACGCCCTGGTCACGGGGGTCGTCGAGGCGGCGGTGGCCGAGCTGGGCGACGCCCTCGACGCCGCCGTGGCCGCCCGTGGGGCGGGCCGGTCGGCCACCGTCGCGGTGGTCGACGAGGTCCTGCGCCTGGGCGCCCGTCGGCCCGACCTGCTGGTGCTGCTGCGGGAGGTCAGCCGGCTGGGACCGTCGGCCACGGGGCCCCTCGCGACTGCGATCGGCCCCCGTCTCGACGGCGCCGCGGCCGCCCTGTCGGGTCCCGGCGCCGACCCCGCGACCCGGGAGCGGGCCCGGCGCCGGCTGGTGGAGGCAGGGGCCCGCGTGGTGGCCACCGCGGTGGAGGCCCAGCTGCTCACCGAGATGGGCGTGGCGCCGGACCGGGCCTGGTTGCGCCGGCGCCGGGCCGACCTGCTCGCCGCCCTGGACGGCTGAACCGCCCCTCGCCGCGGGCTGTGGCCTACCCGTCGCGCCGGTCCCGGAGGGCGTCGAGGGCCGAGGTGTCCCGGGGGCCGGTCTCGGTCATGCGCTCGGGGACGTCGTCCTGCTCGGTGCGCAGGGCCCGGCTCATCACCGCGTGCATGTCGTAGAGGGCGGTGATGTAGGTGAGCTCGAGGATCTGCTCGTCGTCGAGGTGGTCGCGCAGCACCGCGAACACGCCGTCGGCCACCCTGCCGCCGTCGAGCACGAGGGCGTCGGTGTAGGCCAGCACCGCTCGCTCCAGCGGGTCGAAGCAGTCGGCCACGCCCCAGTGGGGGATGGCCGCGATCTTCTCCTCCGGGATGCCCACGTCGCGACACGACTTGCAGTGCTGGGAGAACACGAACTGGCTGCCCCGCGCCCAGCCCACGCGGGTCTGGCCCAGCTCCCGCAGCTGCGGGTCGATGCGGCGCTCGGGCGACTGGTAGAGGGCGAAGCCGTCGACGCAGTGCTGGAGCACGGCGGGAGCGGCGGCGAAGGTGGTCCACCAGTCGCCCGAGGTCTCGGTGTGGGTGCCGGGCTCGGCCACCGGGTCGCGGCCCGCGCCGAAGATCAGGTCGTAGACGAAGGTGACGATGGGCGGGTTGGCCTCGTCGCGGGGGACGGGGTCGAGGCGGGGCACGGTCAGCCCGGGGAGACGGCGGCCGCGTCGGCGGCGGCGGCATCGGTCGCCGCGGCCCGGGCGGCCTCCGCCGCGGTCGCGGGGCTGTGGGCCACGTCGGCGGGCCCGAAGGGACGGGTGGACGCAGCCAGCTCGAGCAGGATGCCGTCGGGGTCCTGGAAGTAGACCGAGCGCACGAACACGCCGTCGTGGAGCTCGGGGGCGAGCCCCCACTCGCTGTCGTCGTGGTTCCAGGTCTCGCTGCACTCGATGCCGGCGGCGACCAGGCGGTCGCGGTACTCGTCGATGCGCTCGACCGACACCTTGAAGGCGACGTGGTTCATCGACCCGATGGCGCTGACCAGCTCGGCCACGTCGGGCCGGCCGGCGGGGGCGGAGACGCCGGGCACCGGTTCGGGGGCATCGGCGAACCAGAAGAAGGCGAGGAGGTCGCCGCCCCCGCAGTCGAAGAAGAAGTGCTGGCCCAGGCCCATGGGCAGCTCGACGGTCTTGACCAGCGGCATGCCGAGGACGCCCTCGTAGAAGTCCACGGTGCGGGCCATGTCCCGGCACACCAGGGCCAGGTGGTTGATCCCGCCCAGCTCGATCGGAGGTCCGTTCGTCATCGTGCGCTCCCCGGGTCGCGGCGAGACCGACACTACGACGGTCGCAGGGCGGCCGCGATGAGGTCCATGTCGGCCGCCGGCACCTCGAACAGGCCGCGGCGGAACGCCAGCCCCCAGTGCTCCGGGTCGGTGACGAACGTGAGGCGGGGGAGGAGGGGGTGGACGTCGGTCGGCGTGACCTCGGCGAAGGCGACGTCGAGGCGCCAGGGGCTGCGGCCGTCGGGGAGGTCGACCTGGCGCGGCGCGTCGGCCGTCACCGTCCCGAGGGCGGTCCACTGCTGGAGGGGGCGGCCCGAGCGCACCTTCGTCCACGGCGAGTAGAAGGCGATCCGGTCACCGCGGGACAGCCGCCGGAGACCGGTCGGCTTGCCGTGGTCGGCCTGGGTGAACCCGCCGGCCACCCCGCCCTCGACGTGGTCGAGGCTGACGACGTTGACCCAGGCGCGGGGCTCAGGCATCGGGCTGGGGGCGGCCGAAGCCGGCCCGGTGGGCGTGGCGCTCGAGGCCGAGGCGGACCATCTCGGTGATCAGCTCGGCGTAGGGGAGCCCCGACGCGGCCCACAGCGAGGGGAACATCGAGTGGGGCGTGAAGCCGGGGATGGTGTTGACCTCGTTGAGCAGCAGGCCCCGCCCCCCCTCCTCGTAGAAGAGGTCGACGCGGGCGTAGCCGTCGCAGCGCAGCGCTCGGAAGGAGCGGGCGGCCAGGTCCCGGGCCGCCTCGGTGACGTCGTCGGGGAGCTCGGCCGGGACCACGAGGCGGGCGGCGCCGTCGATGTACTTGTCCTCGTAGTCGTAGAAGTCGTGGGTCGGCACGATCTCGCCCGGCACCGAGACCCGCAGCTCGCTGTTGCCGAGCACGCCGACCTCGATCTCGCGGCCGGTGACGGCGGCCTCGACCACCACCCACTCGTCGTAGCGGAGGGCGCCGGCGACGGCGGCGGAGAGGGCGTCGGGGTCGTCGACCCGGGTGACCCCGACCGACGAGCCCATGTTGGCCGGCTTCACGAAGAGGGGGAGGCCGAGGGTGGCCACCGCCTCGGCGCAGAAGGCGGCGTCGGCCTCGGTGTCGCGGGCCGCCAGGTGGCGGACCTGGGGGAGGCCCGCCGCTGCGGCCAGGGCCTTGGCCGCCACCTTGTCCATGCAGGCGGCCGAGCCGAGCACCCCGGAGCCCACGTAGGGCACGCCGGCCAGCTCGAGCATCCCCTGCACGGTGCCGTCCTCGCCCAGCGGGCCGTGGATGAGCGGCAGCACCACGACCTCCTGGCCCGGGCGGGCGGGGGCGACCGCGGGCAGGGGCTCGAGCTCGGTGCCGGCCACCGCCACCGTGCCGCCGATCTCGCCCGCCCGCCCGGCGTCGAGCAGGGCCTTGGCCGCGTCGGCGTGGAGCCAGCGGCCGTCGCCGTCGATGCCGACGGGCACGACGTCGAAGCGCTCGCGGTCGACCGCGGCGAGCACGTGGGCGGCCGAGATGCACGACACGTCGCGCTCGGCCGAGACGCCCCCGAAGAGCACGACGAGCCGGGTCCGGGGGTCGCTCGCCATGGCCGCCGACCCTACCGCCGGGTCCCGGGCCACCCCGCCGTCCCGGGGCGGGCGGGTCGGCACCTAGGGTCCGGCCGATGCGGCTCTCGGTGCAGGACCTGGCCACCGCCACCGGCGGGATGGTCACGGGCGATCCCGCGGTCGAGGTCGACGCCCTGGGCGTCGACACCCGGGACCTCCTCCCGGGGACCGGGTTCGTGGCCCTCGTCGCCGAGCGCGACGGCCACGACTTCGCCCCCGCGGCGGTGGAGGCGGGCGCCCCCGCCGTCGTCGCCTCCCGGCCCCTGCCGGACCTCGGCGTGCCCGTCGTCCAGGTGGGCGACACCGCCGCGGCCCTGCTCGACGTGGGCCGCCTGGCCCGCACCCGCCTGCCCGACCGGGTGGTCGGCATCACCGGGTCGGTGGGCAAGACCTCGACCAAGGACCTGCTGGCCGGCGTGCTGGCGGCCCGGTGGCCGACGGCGGCGTCGGCCCGGTCGTTCAACAACGAGATCGGCGTGCCCCTCACCCTGGTCGGCGCGCCCAGGGCACCGAGGCGGTGGTGGTGGAGATGGGTGCCCGTGGGGTCGGCCACATCGCCCTGCTGTGCGACGTGGCCCGGCCCACCGCCGCCATCGTCACCGCGGTGGCCCCGGCGCACCTGGAGATGTTCGGCACCGTCGACGACGTGGCCCGGGCCAAGGGCGAGCTGGTCGAGGCGCTCCCGCCCGAGGGCGTGGCCGTGCTCAACGCCGACGACGCCCGGGTCGCAGCCATGGCCGAGCGCACCACCGCCCGCGTCCTCACCTACGGGGTGGGACCCGGCGGCGGGGCCGACGTGCGGGCCGAGGACCTGGTGCTCGACGAGCTCCTCCGGCCCCGGCTGCGCCTGGCCACCCCGTGGGGCGACGCCGATGTGACCCTCGCCGTCCACGGCGCCCACCAGGCGGGCAACGCCCTGGCCGCGGCGGCCTGCGGCCTGGCCCTCGGCGTCGACCTCGACGACGTGGTCGACGCCCTCGCCACGGCCACGGTGTCGGGCCTCCGCATGGAGATCGCCCGGGCCCCGTCCGGTGCGGTGGTGGTGAACGACGCCTACAACGCCAACCCCACCTCCACCCGGGCCGCCCTCGAGGCGCTGGCCGCCCTCCCGGCGGCGGGACGGAAGGTGGCCGTGCTGGGCCTGATGGCCGAGCTGGGTCCCGACGCTGACCGCCTCCACTCCGAGGTGGCGGCCGAGGCCGCCGCCCTCGGCATCCGGGTCGTCTCGGTCGCGGCGCCGGCCTACGGGCTGGCGCCCGAGGATGCCGTCGACGGGGTGGAGGCCGCCGTCGACCGTCTCGGGCCCCTCGGCGACGGCGACGCGGTGCTGGTGAAGGGGAGCCGGGTGGCCGCCCTGGAGCGGGTGGCCACCGCCCTCCTCGCCCCCGTCACCTGAGAGGCGGGGCGGCGGCGCCTCAGCCGAGGACGGGCGCGGGCTCGTCGGGCCCGGGGGTGAGGGCCATCACCAGGCCCAGGACCAGCGCGACCGCTGCGCCCGCGAGCATCATCACCGTCACCGACGTCTGGTCGGCCAGCCACCCGCCGGCCAGGCCGCCGAAGGGGACCACGCCGCCGAACCCCATGATCCAGAGGGCCAGCACCTTGCCCCGCACCCGGTCGTCGAGGTCTTCCTGGAGCACCGTGGACAGCGACGTGATGACGAGGAAGTAGACGGCCCCCACGGCGTAGATGGCGGGGTAGGCGAGGGGCGCGGCGCGCAGCAGGGAGAACACCGCCAGCAGGGCGGCGAAGCCCACCAGACCGGCCCGGGCCAGCCGGGCCTTGTCGCGCGCCGCGAAGAGCGTGCCCACCGACAGGGCACCGCTCACCGCCCCGAGCCCGAAGGTGGCGTAGAGCAGGCCGTAGGCCGTGCTGCGGCTGGCGATCCCCAGGTTCTCGTCGGCCAGCTTGGGCATCTGGGTGATGAAGGGCAGGGCGAGGAAGGAGAAGACGGTGATGGTGATGATGACCTGGCCCACGGCCCGGTGGGTGCGGGCGTAGGAGATGCCCTCCAGCAGCCGGTGCAGCCCCTGCGTGCCCGACCCGGCCGGCTTGGGGAGCGTGACCCGGGTGAGGCTGAGGATCACCGCGCCGAAGCTGGCCGCGTTGAGCACGAAGACCCAGGCCGAGCCCACGCTGGCGAAGAGGATGCTGCCGATGATCGGTCCGATGACGCGGGACGCGTTCATCTGCACGGAGTTGAGCGAGATGGCGCCCGCGAGGTCGCTCCGGGGCACGAGGATCGGCACCACCGCGCTGAAGGTGGGGGCGTAGAGGGCGTTGCCGCACCCGATGGCGAGCACGACGGCCACCAGCACGGCCTTGTTGGGGTCGCCCCCCATCACCACCAGGGCCAGCAGCAGCGAGAAGACGGCCTGCTCGATCGACAAGATGACGAGCAGCCTCCGGCGGTCGTGGGCGTCGGCCAGGGCGCCGCCCACGAGCGACAGCAGCAGCAGCGGCCCCAGCTGGGCCGCGGTGACGATGCCCACGAAGATGCCCGAGCGGGTGAGGTCGTAGGCCAGGGCGCCGAGGACCACGTTCTGCATCCACGTGCCGATGTTGGAGGCGAAGGCCCCCAGGTAGACGATGCGGAACGTCCGGTGGGAGAAGGCCGACCGGGCGGTGCCCGGGGTGAAGGTGCGGTCGCCCTCCAGCAGGGCGTCCTCGACCGCCTCGAGGGCCTCCTCCGGGTGGTCCGAGCGGGTGGAGGAGGGGTCGTGCACCGGGACAGGCTACGGCCCCGCGAGCGCGCCTGACCAGCGGGTCAAGTCCCCGTCGGACGGTGGCCGGGGCCCTACCGTGGGCGACCCATGGAGACCACCGCGACCCGCACCCCGTCCGATCCCGCCCCGCCGTCCGCCGGGTGCGACCTGTCCACCCAGTGCGGCCACTGCGGCGGCCCGATGCGCCCCGAGCACGCCCACTACCGGTGCGTGGAGTGCGGCCAGCGGGACTCCTGCTGCGACGGCCCGTACTGAGCTCCCGGTGACCGACGGCCCGCCGATCTGCGTGGCGCCGCGGGGCGCCCGCTCCTGGGTGGGCGAGGCCGTCACCGCCGGCGGGGGTCGGGTGGTCGACCCCGACGACGCCGAGGCCGTGGTCTGGACCTCGCCCACCGACCCCGACGGCCTGGCCGCCCTCCTCGCCGCCCACCCCGGCATCCGCTGGGTGCAGCTGCCCTTCGCCGGCATCGAGCCCTACCGCGCCGTGCTCGACGACGAGCGCACCTGGACCTGCGGCAAGGGCGTGTACGCCCCGCCGGTGGCCGAGCTCGCCCTCGCCCTGCTGCTCTCCGGGCTCCGCCACGTCGGTCCCTACGCCCGGGCCGGGCGGTGGACCCCGCCGATGGGTCGCAACCTGCGGGGCGCTCGCATCACGGTGCTGGGCGGTGGCGGCATCACCGCCGAGCTGCTCCGCCTGCTCGCCCCCTTCGACGTCGACGCCACCGTCGTCCGCCGCCACCCCGGCGCGGTGGAGGGGGCCGGTCGGGTGGTGGGGCCCGATGCCCTCGACGACGCCCTCGACGGGGCCGACGGCCTGGTCCTGGCCCTGGCCCTCACCCCCGAGACCCGGGGCATCGTCGGGGTCGAGGCACTGGAGCGGCTCCCGGACCACGCCGCCCTGGTCAACGTGGCCCGCGGCGCCCACGTCGACACCGCCGCCCTGGTCGCGGCCTTCGCGGCCGACGCCCTGGGGTCGGCCGGCCTCGACGTCACCGACCCCGAGCCCCTGCCCGAGGGCCACCCGCTCTGGTCCGAGCCCCGCTGCACCATCACGCCGCACGTCGGCAACACGCCGGACATGGCCGTGCCCCTGCTCTCGGCCCGGATCCGCGCCAACGTCGAGCGCTGGGCCGCAGGGCGCGACCTGCTGGGCCCGGTCGACGTCACCCTCGGCTACTGACCCTCCGTCGCCGCCGACGCCGGTGGACAGGTCGTGCCAGGCACACAGTGTCCACCTGGGCCGCGGGCGCCGCCCCGGCCTCCTAGGTTGGCGGACCCCACCCGCACGACGCCCCGGAGGCTGACCCGTGGACTTCCGAGAGCACACCGTCGAGGACCTCGCGGCCCGGGTCCGGGCCGGGGAGGTGGGCGCCCGGGAGCTGGCCCGGGCCGCCCTCGATCGCATCGACGCCCTCGACGGCGACCTGCACGCCTTCCTCGCCGTCGACCCCGAGCTGGCCCTGGCCGACGCCGCCCTGGTCGACGAGCGCATCGCCGACGGCGACGACGTCGGCCCCCTCGCCGGCATCCCCATCGGGGTCAAGGACCTGGAGGACGCCATCGGGTTCCGCACCACCCACGGGTCGGTGCTCTCGGCCGACGACGCCCCGGCCATGGCCGACTCGATCCTGGTGGCCCGGCTCCGGGCCGCCGGCTGCGTGGTCGTGGGCAAGACCAACACGCCGGAGTTCGGCTGCAAGGGCGACACCAGCAACGGCCTGGGCCCGGCCACGGTGAACCCGTGGAACACCGAGCGCTCGGCGGGGGGCTCCTCCGGGGGCAGCGCCGCCGCGGTGGCCTCGGGGATGGTGCCCCTCGCCACCGCCAGCGACGGCGGCGGCTCCATCCGCATCCCGGCCGCGATCTGCGGCCTCACCGGCTTCAAGCCGTCGCTCGGGCGGGTGCCCGTCGGCGGTCCGACCCCGCCGGCGTGGGCCGACCTGTCAGCCAAGGGCCCCCTCACCCGGCGGGCCACCGACGCCGCCGCCGTGCTCGACGCGGTGGTCGGCCCGGACCCCACCGACCTGCGGTGCCTGCCCCAGCCCCGGGCGCCGTGGCGACCCCAGGTCGACGAGGCCGGGCCCCCTCTGCGGGTCGCGTGGTCGCCCACCCTCGGCTACGCCCCGGTCGACCCGGCCGTGGCGGCGGTCTGCCAGGCCGCGGTCGAGCGCCTCGACGCGTCGGGCTGCGAGGTGGTCGAGGTCCCGTCGGTGTTCCCCGAGGACCCCGTCGGGGCGTGGCTCACCCTCACCTCGGCGTCGCACCTGCGCACCGTGGCCGACCTGGTGGACACCCCCCAGTGGGACCTGCTCGACCCGGCGGTGCGCTTCGGCGCGGAGATGGCCCGGACGATGTCGGCGGTCGACGTCATCGTGGCCCAGGACACCTGCCACCAGCTCAACCAGACCCTGACCACCCTGCTGGCCGACGCGTCGTTCCTCCTCACCCCTGTCGTCGCCGCCCAGGTCCCGGCCCCGTGGGGCATGGGCACCATCGACGGCGTCGGAGGACCCCAACTGGATCCGGTTCACCTACCCGTTCAACCTGACCCGGTCGCCCTGCGGGACGGTGCCCGTCGGGCGCACCGACGACGGGGTGCCGGTCGGGCTCCAGGTCGTGGGGTCGAACCACGCCGATGCCGCCGTGCTGCGGATGCTGGCCTACCTCGAGGGCCTGGTCGGCATGGACGAGGTGGCCCCGGTGGGCTGAGCGCGATCCCCGGATGGTGGGCCCGGATCCCGGGTAACGTGGGTGGTCGTGACGGCACCGCCGCATGCTCCGTGGGCGTTGCGAGGCGAGGCCCTCGTGTGCGTCAGCCGCAAGCGCCCCGAGGTGGCCCTGCCCGACGGCATCGCCCCGGCGCCCGGGCCCACCGCGATCGCCGCGATCCGCTACACCGACTCGCCCGTCGGGCCCTTCCTCCAGCTCATGGTGGTGGTGCCGGCCCGCCTCGGCGCCCACCCGGGGTGGACCGTCGCCTGCGCCGTGGTCGACAAGCCCGAGGCCATGGTGGGGTTCCGCATGAACTGGGGTGTGCCCGCCCGGCTGGGCGAGCTGCGCTGGTTCGCCCGCGACGGCGTGCGCCAGCTGCTGTGGGAGGACCGGGACCTGTCGGTCAAGGCCCGGGGCCGCGGCATCGGTGTGCCCATGGTGGTGCCCCACCGGATGGTGCTGGCCCGGGCCGACGGCCCCGTCGTCGTGCCCGACCGGCTCTGGGGGCTGTTCCGCCCCGCCCTGGTGGTGATCGAGGCCTCGCCCCGCGACGGCCTCGACTGCCTGGTCGGCCGCCACCTCGGTGCCACCGTCGACGGCGTCCACCGCACCATCGCCCCGGCCCGCACGCCGGTGGGGCTGCTGGCGCCGCTGCGGGCGCCGGCCACGGCCGAGCCGCTGATGCGCGGGCCCGACCACCGGCTGTGAGCCCAGGGTGGGCCGGCCCGGGGCCGCCCTCGTAGGTTGACCGGTGTGACCAGCCTCTTCGACGACTGCACCGCCGTCCGCCCGTCGGCCACCGACGGCACCTTCGACGCCGACCTGCGCGACGAGTTCACCATCGTCAACGGCCACCCCAACGGGGGCTACCTCCTGGCCGTGATGGGCCGGGCCGCGGTCGCCGCCCTGGGCGAGGACGACCGCCACGTCGTGGGCTCGACCACCTCCTACATCTCGCCGCCGTCGACCGGGCCCGCGACCGTCGCGGTCGAGGTCCGTCGGCGGGGCCGCACCGCGTCGCAGCTGCACGTGGTGCTGGCCCAGGACGGCGAGCCCAAGGTCGAGGGGCTGATGACCCTCGCCGGCCTGGGCAACGGCCCCCCCGCGTGGGGCGACATCGCCCCGCCGGACATGCCCGACGAGGAGACCTGCCGGGCCGCCACCCGGGGCCGCCGGTCGCCGGTCACCGGCACCGACGAGCCGCCCATGGCCCGGGTGGTGTCCCAGGCCTTCGACCCGGCCACCCTCGGCTGGGCGGCCGGCGCGCCCGGCGGGGGAGGGGAGATGCGGGCCTGGCTCCGCCTGGCCGACGACCGCCCCTTCGACGCCCTGGGCCTGCTGTTCGCCGTCGACGCCCTGCCGCCGGCCACCTTCGAGGTGGCCATGACGGGCTGGGTGCCGACCCTCAGCCTCACGGCCTACATCCGGGCCCTGCCCGCCCCCGGGCCCCTGCGGGTGCGCTTCCGGGTCGGCACCATCGCCGCCGGGCGGGCCGACGAGACGTGCGAGGTGTGGGACAGCGCCGACCGCCTGGTGGCCCAGTCGACCCAGCTGGCCGCCCTCCGGATGCCGCCCGCGCCCTGAGCGTCGGCCCCGCCGATCGGGTGGGGCCCCGCGGGGGCGCCGCGCTACTGTGCCCCCTTCCGGGGCGTATAGCTCAGCTGGCTAGAGCGCTGCCTTCACACGGCAGAGGTCACAGGTTCGAGTCCTGTTACGCCCACCACTCGCCTGGGAGGGTGAGGGGGAGGAGAGTAATTAGGGGGGAAGTGGGATGAGAGAGGGAGGTGTGGAGAAGAGTGGGAGATAGATAGAGGTAGAGGAGAGAGTAAGGAGCATAAGGAGAAAAGTGGGAAGGTAGAGCAAGAGGAGGAAGATAGAGGGATAGAGTGGAATAGGGGAAGACAAGTACAACTCAAGTCGAGGAGCTATGGGAAGCTAAGAGGAAGCATAGCAGGAGATGGTACGATAGAGAGAGATAGTAATGAGCATAGACGAGAGGACAAGATCAAGGATTAGGGGATATGAGATTGAGTCAAGAGAGGACAAGACATAGAAGACTCTACGATAATGGAGAGAAGATGGAGTAGATAAAGGGAAATAGGGCGAAGATAAGGGATAGGGAAGAGGCTCTAGAAGACGGTGAGGACAAGGAGTCATATAGGCTAGAGGACGGCGGAAGTGAGGCTAGGAAGAGGAGAAAGAAGACGAGGAATAGAGGACTCGAGGAGCATGAAGAGGTATAGGAAGATATAGGAAGATTAGAGCAAGGATGGCTATAGGTGGAAGACAAGGTGGAAATGGACAAGGGGGAAAGAGTGGAGAGCTGATAGATCTCGGATGGAAGGACGTAGACTAGGAGACGATGAGGTATGGATATGGGAAGAGATAGAAGTAGACGGCGAAGGACTAGTGAAGAGCAAGGACAAGAAGGGAAGATGGTAGAGCAAGTGTAGATAGACGACGACACGGTGGAAGAGCTCAACAGGTGGAGATGAGAGTACGGACAGAGGACGCTATGCAGATGGGAATACACTGGATGAGCTGTATGAGAGTGCTAGGGGACAACGCTGACGACGGAGACGAGTGGACGACGGACGGGGTCAAGGGCAACTGGGACGGACACGGCGATGGCGACGGCCTGCGCACGCTACGGTGGCAAGACTCGGACACGGGCACGACACGACGCTCCGAGAGGACGGCGTCGACATCTACGACGTCTAGGCGAGGCTAGGTCACGCCTCGGCGAAGATGACTTAGACGTCTACGCTGACGCTCTCGGCGCGGGCTAGGGCGCGGCGGACGAGATCGGCGGTGTCAGGCTGTACTGAGCGACTACGAGGGGGGCTGCTACGCCTTGCTGGACGAGACGATGTGCGTCGCTGGCCGGCGAGATCCGCACGCTGCGCGGTTTGGCCTACGCCTGCGGCAGTGCGTGGATTGTGGCTTTGCGGACGACGGAGCGGCTCAACTACTACGACGACACGCTCTTGTCTGGTCCTCCGACAGCGATGCCACAGACCTCCGCTAGATGTCGTGCCTGTGGGCAGCATACGTGGGGGGTGTGACCGTGGGACGGTCAGGCATCGACGTCGAACCACTGGAACAGCTAGACGAGGACCTGCTGACGAGAAGTGACGAGGTGGTGAGTTCTAGGAACGGGGCACTGGTGGGGCTTAGATCGGGTGACTCTCGGTGGTAGACGCGTGAGCACAGCGATGGGGGTGCGCGTCGTAGACGGGCATCGTGGTACGCGGTGAGGTCGCTGTAGCGAGCGCTCTGCTCGGCGTGAGCCGTAGGTGGTGTCGTGGACTGCGAGACGCTCGGCACGACGAACTCGCCAGAGACTATGCGTGCTAGTCGCTCCGCGTCGGCAGCTAGGTCGTGGATGACGGAACAGTGCTGAACACCGGTGCGAGCGCTCCGAGATCTGCGTCCAGAGGTAAAGGCGCAGGTCGTACCGTGCAGCGGCCCTTGATGGCGAGGCTCAAGGATGGCGGAGATGGCCTGGTTGCCGGCTACGTAGAAGTCGGTCGAGACATCCGGGTCTTGGTCGGACACGTCGGGAGGTTCCGGTGAGTCGCTGTCGATCTCGCCGGCTGGAGTGCCTCGCGTCTGCTGCCTCAGCTGCCTCCGTCGAAGTGTCGTGTTCCCGGCGCTTCCACTTGATCGGGCCTGCCTCGGCCGTGTCCGTGTCCCGGTTGTAGAGCGCCAGCAGGATGCACAGAATCCCCCCGAACGCCAGTAGCGAAGCGAAGGGCGTGGACGTGCTGAGGGTACAAAGGGCGAGCGCCAGTAGGAACACACCGACGACGAAGGCGACCACGTCGGTGGCCGATGGCTCGATCTGCTCCAGCCATCGCCGGCCTCGCTCCCCCACGGCGCAGGACCTACCGGGCGCCACCACCGGGAGGCTGTCCCGGTGGAGAGAGCGATGTTACGCCACCTGGCGCATCGCCTCGAGGGCGACCGATCGGCACGTCGAACTCCTCGGCCACGTCCGCCGCGGTGAGCCTGGGCCCAGCTCGGCGCGGGCCGCGGCCCACGCCTGGAGGTCGGCGAGGGGGACGAGGCGGCGGGCGACGATCCGGTCGACGGCCGCCTCCTCCCGTGCCACGAGGGGCCGCATCCGGTCGGGGAGCCGGGCTGGTGGCAGCCGCCACCCGCTCGAGGTGGACGAGCTGGTGGAGCAACGCTGCGAGCCGGTCCACGGGTGGCAGGTCCCGGTTCACGAGGATGGCCTGGTGGCCGTCGTCAGCAACGGCACACCGGGCCCTCACCCGGCAGGGAGCCGGTCACCATGCACTCCACCTCGGGGCGGGCCCGCAGGGTCCCGCCACGCCCGCCAGGGCCCCTCTGGATCAGTCGCCCGCACCCTACGGAGGGGGTGTGTCAGCCGGGCCCGTCAGCTCTTGGTGATGACCTCGGCCCGCTCCACGGTGAAGGCCGGCACCGTGGTCGATCCGCCGATCTGCGTGTCGTAGGAGAAGGACCGGCGCTCTCGACGACGAGGCGCACGACGTCGTTCTGGTCGATCCCGTCGAGGATCGGGCAGGGCTCGTGCGCGGTGAACACGGCGTTGTCGCCGGCGTACTCGAAGGAGTACTCCCTGGGCTCGTTGTCCCAGTAGCGCGGGAAGGCGCAGGGCCGGTGGCGGCGTCGAACTGGACGATGTCGACGACGATGGTGAAGAGCTGCCCGGTGACGGCGTCGGGGTCGCGGATGACGGTGTCGACTTCGACGGGGCCGGCGTTGTTGAGTGCCTCGTCTCGCTTGGCGGTGGCGCAGTTGTCGGCGAGCGCCTGGACGGCCGCCTCGGTGGCACCGACCTGGGACCAGCGGTCCTCGAAGCTGATGGGCGCAGCCTCACCGGAGGGGGCGGTCAGGTCGACAGCGGCGCTGCGCCTCGGCGTCGATCTCGGCCTGGGAGCTGAGCGGGGGGGATGGTCGTGGTCGGTGGTGCCGTCGTGGTGGTCGGCGGCTCGGTGGTCGTTGGCGCCTCGCTGCTGGGGGGCGGGTCGGTCGTGGACGCCGCCTCGGTGGTCGACGACGCACCCGCAGCAGCGTCCTCGTCATCATCACCGCCAGCGAGCCCCCCGATCAGGAGCGCCACGACAGCGAGTGCCGCGGCAGGCGATGAGTGGGATGGCCCACTTCGGGAACTGGGGGCTGGTCGGCGCTTCCGTCCCCACCTCGGTGGTGGTTGCGGCGTCGGCGCCGGGTGTGGTGTGGTCCGTCCACTGGTCGCCGTCCCAGTAGCGCTGGTGCCCCTCGGGCATCGGGTACCAGCCCGCCGGCCGCTCGTCGAAGTCGCTCACGGATCCCCTCCAGGTTCCACAGGTCAGCCCACCCGTCGAGGGCTGGTCCGGTGACCGTTCTACTCGTTGGAGTGCTGCCGTGCCCGCTCCAGGGCGACCCGGGCCATGTTCTCGATGGCCGTGTAGGCCTCGGGGTCGGTGCGGCGCAGCTCCTCCAGGTCGACCCCGGACGCTGCCATCTGGATACGCCTCGACCCTGCCGGCGCCACCCGATGAGCCCTGATGTCATCGTCCCCCTCGCCGTCGCCGCCCTCGGCGTCGTGGCGGCGGTCGTGTCGGGGCGGCTCCACCAGCGCACCGCGGATCGGCCCGCCGCTCTCGCCGAGCTCGAGGCCGCCCTCGGCGAGCAGCGCGTCCAGATCGACCGGTACAAGGCCGACCGCACCGAAGACAGGGTCCGCATCGACGCCCTCGAGGACGAGGTGCAGCGCTGCGAGGCCGGCCGCGCCGAGGACAACCGCCGCCACACCGCCGAGGCCGCCGACCTCCGCTCCGAGGTCCGCCGCCTGGCCGCCGTCGTCGAAGGGATGCGCCCATGAACGTCGCTGACCGTGCCCGGTGGAGGATCCGACGAGAGCGGGCCCGGTGGCGCCGGCTGGTGCGTTCCGAGCGGGCCTGGCGCCTCGCCGCCGCCGTCCTGCTCGTCGGGTCCGCGATGCTCTCGGCCCGCAACGCCTACGACCTCTCCCGTCAGGGCTGCGAGTCCCGGGCCCAGGGCCGCGAGGACGTCCGGGCCGCGATCGTCGCCGGCGTCGACGAGGTCGCCTCCTACGCCGAGCTCGACCCCCCCAACCGTGAGCTCGTCACCCGCCGGGTCGAGCACCGCGTCTACAGCGAGCTGCCGCCCCCCGGCTGCTGACCCCACGTCGCACGAACGAGCCGCCCCCGTCATCCCGGCGGGGGCGGCTCGTCGGCGTCACGGGCACGCTGCCAGCAGGGAAGTCGCACCGGTCAACGTCACCTAAGAACGCAGAATGTCGTTGTTCGCCCGGCCACAGAGGGTGAGATGTTCTCCCGACCTCGAAGAGCCGGGTTGCGCCCCGACGGAGGTGGCAGCGGTTCACCATGAAGAAGATTGCGGTCCTCGCCGCCCTCCGCTCAGGCGTCACGCTGGAGCTGGCGCTTGAGCAGCTGCCCAGCGACGGACTACCGGGCTCTGGCGGACCGAGCACGACGAGCTGCTCACCGTCCGGCCGGCGTGCCAGCGTGCGAACCAGCTCGACATGCTGGGCCCAAGCAGACGGAGCGCGCCAGGCTCCCGCCCGACCAGCCTACGGGGCGGCCGCCTGGATGTGTAGCCCCGAGCACGCTGGACGCGTGGGCGACCACCCGCGGTGATCGTCTACGCGGCGGCGGTGTGCAGTCGATGGTGCACGGTCTGCGCTGCTCGGGCCCTCGCGCAAGCACGAGCGGGCCGGCATCACCTTCCAGATCGGGCCCAGGACCGCCTGGTGCTGGCGCTACTGACTGTACCCCGTGGCGTAGCGCAGCGCGCCGCCGCCCGTCATCCCAGCGCGGGGGCGGCTTCGTCGGGTCCGGGCCCGCTCGCCCAGCAGGGAAGTCGCACCGGCAACGGGCCCGGCCCCTGATGTGTGCCGGCGTTCGGCCACCGCTCGCACGGCCGGCGCCACGCCCTCGACGTACCCCACGCTGTACCCCACCCACCTGTCGGAAGGGCCCTGGACCGCGATGGTCTGACGGGATCGGCCCAGGCAGCCGCAACGAGTCCGGCGTCCGCCGGACCGCCGGGCGGTCTTCACACGGCAGAGGTCACAGGTTCGAGTCCTGTTACGCCCACCAGATCACCCCAGGTCCGAGGCGGTCTCCCGGGCGAGGGACCAGTGTCGGGATCCGGCGGTCGCCGGCCCATCGCCGTCGATCGCGCGGACGGGTACCGAGGCTTGACAGCGCGGTCAGAGCATCGGGACGTCGAACCGGCAACGGACCCGCGGCAAGGTGTGATCATCGTGACGCCGAGGGATGCACGCCGCCTCCCACCGGGTGGGACCGTTGTGGTTGACTCGCAGTCGGCCCCGGGGGGAGGCCTGATCACGGCGCCAGATGGTCCGGCCACCCCCGGGTCCACCCTCCCGACGGCGCCGCCGTGCGTGGCGTGCCCATCGTCGGGCGACCGATGCGCGTCGAGGCAGGGGCGACGCGTTCGCTCACGGGCTCAGCAGCTGCGACGGATCGTCCAGCTCGACGGTGAAGAACCACCGGGGACCGTCCGGGGGTCGACCGACACGGGTGACGACCCCTCGGCCCTGGAGCTCGTCGACCTCGATCTCGACGACATCACCGACGCCGGGGGCGTGGACCGGTGTCGCCGCGATGAGCACCCGCCTGGCGGCGATGTCGACGATCGCCGCCGGGCGGGCCATCGGACCGTGTCGCAGCACATGGAGCGAGACGCTGCTCGCGCGGGGGACCCGCCGCCACCGCGCGGGGATCGGTTCGATCATGTCCGGGCGCGGAGAGGTCCCACCTGCGCTGCCTTCCTCCCCCTGAGGTCACCGACCCCATCGGCTGATCCCCTGTCGGGATGAGTCCGGGGGCCACAGGATCCGCCCCACCCTGCTCAGCAGGTGGGGTGACGTGACGGCTGCTGCCCGCAACCCCTGGTGCGCCACGACCCCTCCCCTCGCCTGGTCGGATGTGCTCCCGATGCGGCTCGTCGTCAGCAGCCGCGGGGACCTGGGCGACCCCACCCTCCCTAGGGTGAGGACGTGACCGAGGCCCCCCCGAGCACCGTCGCCCTCCCACCCCCGCCCGAGGCCAGCTTCGCCAGCGACAACGCAGCCGGCGTGGCCCCCGAGGTGATGGAGGCCCTGGCCGCGGCCAACGCGGGCCCCGCCCTCGCCTACGGCGACGACCCCTGGACCGCCGGTGCGACCGCTGCTCTCCGCGACGTGGTGGGCGTCGCCGACGCCGAGGTCCTCCTGTGCTGGGGCGGCACCGGCGCCAACGTGGTCGGCCTGGCCACGGTCGTCCAGCCCTGGCAGTCGATCATCTGCGTCGACTCGGCCCACATCGTGGTGGACGAGTGCGGCGCCCCGGCCCGCTTCACCGGCGCCACCCTCACCACCGTGCCCCACGTCGCGGGCAAGCTGGTCCCCGAGGCGCTGACGCCGTACCTCCACTGGCTGGGCACCGAGCACCACCCCCAGCCCGGCGTGGTGTCGATCAGCCAGGCCACCGAGATGGGCACCGTCTACTCGGTGGACGAGGTGGCGGCGCTGGCCGAGGTGGCCCACGCCCACGGCATGGTGCTCCACGTCGACGGAGCCCGGATCGCCAACGCCCTCGTGGCCGCCGGCACCGACCTGGCGACCATGGTCCGCGACGCCGGGGTCGACGTCCTCACCTTCGGGCTCACCAAGGACGGCGCCATGTACGGCGAGGCCGTGCTGGTGCTGCGCCCCGAGCTCGCCGGTGCGGCCCGGTTCGTCCGCAAGCAGGCCGGCCAGCTGCCCTCCAAGGCCCGGTTCGTGGCCGCCCAGATCACCGCCCTGCTCGAGGGCGACCGCTGGCTGGCCCACGCCCGCCACGCCAACGCCCTGGCGACGCTGCTGGCCGAGCGGGTCGGGCCGATCCCCGGGGTCGACGTCGCCCGTCCGCCCGAGGTCAACTCCGTGTTCGCCACGCTGCCGGCCGGCGCGGTGGCCCCGCTGCAGGAGTGGTCGTTCTTCTGGCCGTGGGACCCCGAGCGCTCCGAGGTGCGGTGGATGACGGGCTTCGCCACCACCGAGACCGACGTCGAGCGCTTCGCCGCCGGCGTCGAGGCCGTCGTCGCCCCGCAGGCCCAGCTGCCGTGACCGGGGCCCGCACCCGTTCCTGGTGGGGGTGGGGCTGGGAGGAAGCCGCCGCGGATGCCCGGGAGCGGGACGGCCTGGCCCGGGCCATGGCCGGCTTCGGGTTCACGCCCGACGACGACCACGCCCCGCCGCCGGTCGAGGCCCTCGAGCTCCGCCCGCCCCGCGTCGCCCCGCCGCCTGCACTGGCCGGGCTCTGCACCGACGGCCCCCTCAGCCGAGCGGCCCACACCCACGGCAAGGCCTTCCGCGACGTGGTCCGCAACCTGGAGGGCCGACTCGACCACCCGCCCGACGTGGTGGCCCGGCCCCGCACCGAGGACCACGTCGTCGACCTGCTCGACTGGTGCGCCGGGGCCGGCGTCGCCGCCATCCCCTACGGCGGCGGCTCCTCGGTGGTGGGCGGCATCGAGGCCCGGGTCGGCGACGGCTACGCCGGGGCGGTCTCGCTCGACCTGACCGCCCTGGACCGGGTGCTGGAGGTCGATCCCACCAGCCGGGCCGCCCGGGTCCAGGCCGGCGTCCTCGGTCCCGCCCTCGAGGATCAGCTCCGCCCCGGCGGCTGGACGCTGCGCCACTTCCCCCAGTCCTTCGAGTTCTCCAGCCTCGGCGGCTGGATCGCCACCCGGGCGGGCGGGCACTTCGCCACCGGCGCCACCCACATCGACGACCTGGTGGAGGCGGTCCGGGCCGTCACCCCCATCGGCGTCACCGAGTCGCGCCGCCTCCCCGGGTCCGGCGCGGGCCCGTCGCCGGACCGGATGCTGCTCGGCTCCGAGGGCACCCTCGGCGTGGTGACCGAGGCGTGGGTGCGCCTGCAGGTCCGGCCCCGTTGGCGGGCCGGGGCGTCGGTGCACTTCACGACGTGGGGCGAGGGGGTCGCGGCCGTGCGGGCCCTGTCGCAGTCCGGGCTCCAGCCGTCGAACTGCCGTCTGCTCGACGGCACCGAGGCGGCCCTCACCTCCGGCGTGTCCGGGGTGGGTGCCCTGCTGGTGCTCGGCTTCGAGTCGGCCGACCACCCCGTCGGCCCGTGGCTCGACCGGGGCCTGGAGCTGTGCCGCGACCACGGCGGCGACGCCCCCGACGGGCCCCGGCTGTCCGACGACGGGGAACCCGGCGCCGGTGGTGGCGGCGCCGCCAGCCGGGAGGGGGCGGCGGGGGAGTGGCGCTCCACCTTCCTGCGGGCGCCCTACACCCGCGACGCCCTGGCCCGCATGGGCCTGGTGGTGGAGACCTTCGAGACCGCCTGCACCTGGGACCGGTTCGACGCCCTCCACGCCGAGGTCACCGAGGCCGCCACCGACGCGGTGGCCGAGGTGTGCGGGCCCGGCGTGGTCACCTGCCGCTTCACCCACGTCTACCCCGACGGCCCCGCGCCCTACTTCTCGGTGTACGCCCAGGGTCGGTGGGGCGACCAGGTCGCCCAGTGGGACGCGGTCAAGGAGGCCGTCTCCGAGGCCCTCGCCGCCGCCGGCGGCACCATCACCCACCACCACGCCGTGGGCCGCGACCACCGCCCCTGGTACGACCGCCAGCGGCCCGAGCCCTTCGCCGTCGCCCTCCGGGCCGCCAAGGCCGCCCTCGACCCGGCCGGCATCCTCAACCCCGGGGTGCTCCTCGACCCTCCCCGCTGACCCTCGCCCCCCTCCTCCTTTGTACGGAAGTCGCCGCATGTGGCGTGGTTCCGTCCAACGTTCGTCGGGTTGCCGGGCGGGCGTCGGAGGGGGCGCCTGCAGGGGCGGGCGGGGTCCGCGAGGCTCGGGGGATGCCCACCCACGCCGAGGCCGTCGCCACCCTCACCGCCCCCGGAGGTCCCTTCGAGGTCACCCGCGAGGAGGTGGACGGCATCGAGATGAAGGTCTACGCCTCCCGTCTGGGATCGCTGCGGGAGGTCCTGGCCATGGCCGAGGGCCACGGCGATGCCACCTACATCGTCTTCGGCGAGCGCCGGATCTCCTTCGCCGACTTCAAGGCCCAGGCCGATGCCCTCGCCGCCGGCCTGGCCGCCCGGGGGGTCGGTCACGGTGACCGCGTCGCGGTCCTGTCGGCCAACTCGCCGGAGTGGGCCCTCACCTTCTGGGCGACGGTGAGCCTGGGCGCGGTGCTGGTCGGGCTCAACGGCTGGTGGAAGACCGACGAGGTGCTCTACGGGCTCGAGGACTCGGGGTCGAAGGTCCTGGTCGCCGACGCCAAGCGCCTGGCCCGCATCGCAGACGTCCTCGCCGAGGGCGCCCTGCCCGGCCTCGAGGCCGTGTTCGTCACCGACGCCAAGCCCGGCGACGTCGGCGGTGGTGCGCGCGTCCACCCCTTCGAGGACCTCGACGCCGGCCCGTCCGCGGCGCCCACCACGCCCATCGACGAGGGCGACCCGGCGGTGATCTTCTACACGTCCGGCACCACCGGGCGGCCCAAGGGGGCCATCTCGTCGCATCGGGGGATGATCGCCAACCTCCAGAACACGGTGATGAACACCGTCGCCACGGCCATGGCCGACGACGGCCCGCCCGCGCCCCCGGCCGAGGAGCGGGGCCAGACGGTCGGCCTGCTGACCTCACCGCTGTTCCACGTGGCCGGGTGCCACTCCAACCTGGTGGTCAGCCTGCTGGGCGGCGTGCGCATCGTCATGCCCGAGGGCCGCTTCGACCCCGTCGAGGTGCTCCGCCTCATCGAGGAGGAGGACGTCCAGATCTGGGCGACGGTCCCCACCATGGTCTGGCGGGTGTGCGAGCACCCGCAGCGCCACGACTTCGACACCTCGTCGGTGCGGACCATGGCCTTCGGCGGCTCGCCCTCCGCCGAGGAGCTCCAGCGCAAGGTGCGCGAGACGTTCCCCAACGTGCGCAGCGCGTCGAACGCCTACGGGCTCACCGAGTCGTCGTCGGTCGCCACGGTGCTGACCGGCCAGGACGTGCTCGAGCGGCCCGGGTCGGTGGGGCGACCCATGCCCGTGGTCGACGTCCGCATCGACGACGGCGCCGGCGGGGCCGCGCCCACCGGAGCCACCGGCGAGGTGTGCCTGCGGGGGCCGATCATCATGCCCGGATACTGGGGCAAGCCCGAGGCGACGGCCGAGGCCATCCGCGACGGCTGGCTGCACACCGGCGACGTGGGCCACCTCGACGAGGACGGCTTCCTGTTCATCACCGACCGGGCCAAGGACATGATCATCCGGGGCGGCGAGAACGTGTACTGCGTGGAGATCGAGGAGCGCCTCGTCCAGCACCCCGACGTGGCCGACGCCGCCGTCATCGGCGTGGCCCACCCCAGCCTGGGCGAGGAGGTCAAGGCCGTGGTGCAGGTCGCGCCGGGCGCCACCCTCACCGAGGACGCCGTGCGGCAGTGGGTGGCCGAGGCCCTGGCCGGCTTCAAGGTGCCCACCTACGTCGAGCTCCGCGAGGAGCGCCTGCCCCGCAACGCGTCCGGCAAGCTGCTCAAGAACCTCCTGCGCGGCTCCGGCGACGTGTCCCTCGCCGAGACCCTCTGAGCGCAGCCCCGCCCGGGTCCGGGGGACGGCGGTGAGACGTCCGACACACCGGGGCCTAGCCTGAGCCCATGGCCGACGGCGTGTGGATCCTGGGCACCTCGCAGACCGACTTCGCCCGGAGCGTCACCCGGGAGGGGCTCGAGATCGACGCCCTCGTGGCCGAGGCCACCCGCGGTGCGCTGGACGACGCCGGTCTCGGCGCCGAGCGCGTCGGGGTCATCCACGTGGGCAACGCCTTCGGCCAGCTGATGACCGGCCAGGGCCACCTCGGCGCCATGCCCGCCACCGTCGACGAGGCGCTGTGGGGCGTGCCCTCGTCGCGCCACGAGGCGGCCTGCGCCTCGGGCAGCATCGCCGCCCTGGCCGCCATGGCCGACCTGGAGAGCGGCCGCTACGACGTCGCCCTGGTGCTCGGCGTCGAGGTCGAGCGCAGCGTCCCCGGCGACGTGGCCGCCCAGCACCTGGGCGCCGCCGCGTGGGTGGGCCACGAGGGCGCGCCCCGGTTCGTCTGGCCCGCCCAGTTCTCCGACCTGGCCGACGAGTACGACCGTCGCTACGGCCTCGACGAGGCCCACCTGCGGGCGCTGTCGGCCCAGGCCTTCACCCAGGCCCGCGACAACCCGCTGGCCCAGACCCGGGAGTGGCGCTTCTCCGACGGGTCCTTCACCGCCGACGACCACGCCAACCCGGTGGTCGAGGGGCGCACCCGCCGCACCGACTGCAGCCAGGTCACCGACGGTGCCGCCGCCGTGGTCCTGGCCTCGGACCGGGCCGTGCGGGCCGACCCGGCCCTGCGGGGCCGGCGGCCGGGGGTCCGCATCGAGGGCTGGGGCCACCGCACCGTCGGCCTGCCCCTGGCCCGCAAGCTGGAGCGCAGCGCCGAGGACACCCACGTCCTGCCCCACGTGCGCGACACCTTCCGCGACGCCCTCGACCGGGCCGGCCAGGGGTCCGTCGACGACCTCGACGCCGTCGAGGTCCACGACTGCTTCGCCATGAGCGCCTACATGGCCATCGACCACGTCGGCATCACCGCCCCCGGCGACGCCTGGAAGGCGGTCGAGTCGGGCGAGGTGGCCCGCGACGGCCGCCTGCCCGTCAACCCCGGCGGCGGCCTCATCGGCGGCGGCCACCCCGTCGGCGCCACCGGGGTGCGCATGCTCGTCGACGCAGCCCGCCAGGTCACGGACCGGGCCGGGGCCACCCAGGTCGACGGCGCCCGCCGGGTCGGGACCCTCAACATCGGGGGCTCCACCGCCACCACCTGCGCCTTCGTCGTCGGCGCCACCGAGGAGGACTGACCCATGGACGTCGAGCTGCTGGGACGGGCGCTGCGGACCCTGCCCGACGACGACGACCACCCCTACCGCAGCGGTCCCTGGCGGCCCCAGCACGAGGAGTGGGCCGTCGACGTGCTCGACGTGGTCGAGGGCGCCCTGCCCGACGACCTCGAGGGCGTCTACCTGCGCAACACCGAGAACCCCGTCCACCTGCCCATCGAGCGCTACCACCCCTTCGACGGCGACGGCATGGTCCACGCCGTGGCCTTCCGGGACGGCCGGGCGTCGTACCGCAACCGCTTCGTCCGCACCCAGGGCTTCGAGGCCGAGCAGGAGGCGGGGCGCTCGCTGTGGGCCGGGATCTCCGAGAGCCCGAAGGTGGCCGAGGCCCCCGGCGGGTGGGGCGCCCGGGGCCGCATGAAGGACGCGTCCAGCACCGACGTGGTGGTCCACGCCGGCCAGGCCGTCACCTCGTTCTGGCAGTGCGGCGACCTCTACCGCCTCGACCCGCTCACCCTGGAGACGCTGGGCGCGACGTCGTGGGACGGCTGGTTCCCGTCGGCCGGCGTGTCGGCCCACACCAAGGTCGATCCCGCCACCGGCGAGATGTTCTTCTTCGGCTACGGGCTGGAGGCGCCCTACCTCCACTACGGCGTGGTCGATGCGGAGGATCGCCTGGTCCACCACACCCCGGTGCCCCTCCCGGGCCCCCGCCTGCCCCACGACATGGCGTTCACGACCGACCACGTGATCCTGAACGCCTTCCCCATGTACTGGGACACCGACCTCCTGGCCCGGGGCCGCTTCGCCCTGTCGATGCACGACGAGCCCAGCCGCTTCGCCGTCCTGCCCCGCCGCGGCGGGGTCGACGACATCCGCTGGTTCGAGGCCGACCCCACCTACGTCCTGCACTTCACCAACGCCTGGGAGGAGGGCGACGAGGTGGTGCTGGAGGGCTTCTACCAGGACCAGCCCATGCCCCGGCCCGACGTCTCCGACGACATGTGGATGTTCCGCTACCTGGCCCTCGACTGGATGGAGACCCACCTCCACCGCTGGCGGTTCGACATGGTGACCGGCGAGACCAGGGAGGAGCGCCTCCGCGACGAGTACACCGAGTTCGGCATCGTCAACCCGGCCGCCGCCGGCCGCCCCCACCGCTACGTCCACGCCGCCACCGGCAAGCCCGGCTGGTTCCTCTTCGACGGCCTCGTGACCCACGACGTGGACACCGGCCGGGACACGCACCTGCGCCTGCCCGACGGCGTCTACTGCTCCGAGGTCGGCGTGGCCCCCAAGGCCGGCGCCACCTCCGAGGACGACGCCTACCTGGTCACCCTCACCACCGACGTGGCCGGCGACCGCTCGGAGTGCCTCGTGCTCGACGCCGCCGACATCTCCGCCGGCCCCGTGGCCCGCCTCCGCCTGCCCCAGCGCATCTCCAGCGGCACCCACGCCCACTGGGCCCCCGCCTCGGCCCTCCCCGGCTGGTCCTGACCGCCTCACCACAGGTGGGGTACTGGTCAGGGCCAGCGGTGCCAGGGCACCGTCAGGGCGGACCGGTTCGCCACGGGTGGGGTACTGGTCAGGGCCAGCGGTGCCAGGGCACCGTCAGGGCGGACCGGTTCGAGGGCGGGGGCGGGCAGGGGCCACCACCACGGTGGGGGCCGGTCAGGCGGTGTGCTCGGCGGCCCAGGTGAGCACGGCGGCCATGGCGGCGGCGTCGTCGGGGCCGGCCAGCTCGACCTGGCTCATCCAGACGACCACGGCGTCGCGCGACGGGATCACGTGGGCCGCGGTGCCGGTGCCGCCGACCCAGCCGTAGCGGCCGGGGACCTCCCACGGGTCGTGGGTGGCCAGGTCGACGCTGCCGCCGAGGCCCCACCCCTGGCCCCGCAGGAACGGGCTGCCGGGCTCGGCCTCCACCTGGCTGGTCAGCATGGCGGCCACCGATGCCTCCGACAGGACCTGGTGGCCCCCGTGGCGGCCGCCGGCCAGCAGCATCCGACCGAAGGCGAGCCAGTCGGCGGCCGTGGACACGAGGCCGCCGGCACCGGAGGGGAACGCGGGCACGGTGGCCCACTGCCCGTCGGGCGGGTCGACCAGCGCGAGCGCGCCGGTGCCGGGCTCGCGCCGGTGGTAGGAGGTCATGCGCCCCCCACCACCGGGAGGGACGGCGAAGCCGGTGTCGTCCATGCCCAGGGGGTCGAGGACGGTGTCGGCCAGGACGACGCCGAGGGGCGCCTCCTCGACCCGGGCCAGCAGCACGCCCAGCACGTCGCTCCCGGTGTTGTAGGTCCAGCCCTCACCGGGCTGGTGCAGCAGGGGGATGGCGGCCAGCCGGGCCATCCACTCGTCGGGCGGGGCCACCGCCTGGGGCTGGGGTGGGCCCTGGAGCAGGTCGTCGAACAGCCGTTGCACCACCGGCAGGGAGAAGTCCGAGGGGAACCCGTGGCCGCCCTGGAAGGTGAGCAGGTGGCGGACGGTGATGGGCCGGACCGCAGGCACCACGTCGTCGACCGGGGAGGACGGCGTGCGCAGGACCGAGGGCTCGTCCAGCTCCGGCAGCCACCGGGAGACGGGGTCGTCGAGGCCGAGGCGGCCCCGGTCGACGAGGGCCATGGTGGCGGCGGCCACGACCGGCTTGGTGATCGAGGCCAGGCGGAACAGCGAGTCCCGCGCCATGCGCGGCCCGCCGACCACCTGCTCGCCGGCGACACCCACGGTGACGTCGTCGCCCACGGCCACGAGGGCCACCGCCCCGGGCACGACGCCCGCCGCCACCTGGCCCTCCACGACGTCCTGCAGGCTGCTCACCATCGGTCTCCTCGCTCGGCCACGGGGAGGAGACGGCCGACAGGCCCGGCACTCATCGCCGGACCCGGGCTCAGGTGCCGGCCAGGCGGGCCACGACGGGAGCGAAGGCCTCGATGGCATCGGCCTGGACGACCACGTAGGACAGGTCCCAGCGCTCCCGCCGGGCCTCCAGGTCGGCGCAGATCTGATCGACGGTGCCGATCAGGGCGTGGGGGTAGTCCTCGACCTCCTCGGGGGCGATCCCGAAGAGGGGGGCCATCATCTCGATGGTGCCGGCCCGGTCGTCGGTGACGATGGTGGCGAAGTGGAGGGCGTTGAGCTCGAGGTCGTCGTAGCGGTCGCCGGCGGCCTCGCGGATCCAGCCCACCTTCTCGTCGGTGGCCGAGGCGGTGCCCGTGATGGCCGCGTCGGCGTCGACCTTGCCGTTGGGGATGGTGGGGTTGATGCCCACGATCTGGGCCTCCCGCGCCGCGAAGGACAGCACCCGGCGCTTGCCCCCGCCGATGAGCAGGGGCGGGTGCGGGCGCTGCACCGGCTTGGGGTGCCCGTCGTAGCCGGTGATGGTGTAGTGGTCGCCGGCGTGGTCGAAGGGCCCGTCGCCGAAGGCCCCCTTCAGCACGGCCACCGCCTCCTCCATGCGTGCGACGCGCACCTTGGCCGCCTCGAGGGGGATCCCGGACTGCTCGTAGTCCGAGACCATCCAGCCGGCCCCGAGGCCCAGCTCCAGGCGCCCCCCGGAGAGGAGGTCGATGGTGGCGCAGTCCTTGGCCAGCACGACGGGGTGCCGGTAGTCGTTGTCGAACACCAGGGCGCCCACGCGGAGGTCGGTGGTGGCGTCGGCCGCGGCCTGGAGCCCCACGGTGGGGGAGAGCTGGTCACCGAAGTGGTCGGGCATGAACAGCGTGGAGAACCCCAGGTCCTCGGCCTGGCGGGCCCGGTCGACCCACCCCCCGCCGTCGGGGGCGGAGGAGTGCTGGACGCCGAAGCGGAAGGGACGGGCGTGAGCCATGGCCGGCACGCTACCGGCGGCCCGGTGGGCGGGGACGGGCCATGTGACAGGTCGGTGACGGTGCGGCGCGCGCCCGTTGGCGTCCGGGGGGCGCCCACTACCCTGGTCGGACCGTGGATGTGGCCAAGGTGGTGCTGAGGAACATGGGGCGGGCCGTGCGCCTCGCCCTGATCGTCGCGGTCGGGGTCGCCACCCTGACCGCCACCATCGCGGTCGCCGCCCCCCACGTGGCCGAGATCGCCGAGGCGCACCGCTTCGAGCAGGACGCCATCACCCTCCAGCCCCTGTCGGAGCGCTCCTACGTCTACGACGCCCAGGGCGGCCTGATCGCCACCTTCGTCGACGAGGAGAACCGCGTCCAGGTCGACATCGAGGACGTCCCCCGCACCGTCATCGACTCGATCCTCACCGCCGAGGACTCGTCCTTCTACAGCCACAAGGGCGTCAACGCCCGCTCCATCGGGCGCGCCTTCACGGCCAACATCGAGAGCGGTGGCGTGGCCCAGGGCGGCTCGACCATCACCCAGCAGGTGGTGAAGAACGCCATCGACGAGAAGGACCAGGACTTCGCCCGGAAGGTGCGCGAGGCGGTGCTCGCGGTGCAGCTCGAGGACGACTACACCAAGGACGAGATCCTCGAGTACTACATCAACACGATCTACTTCGGCAGCGGCGCCTACGGCGTGCAGGCCGCGGCCGAGACCTACTTCAACAAGGACGTGGCCGACCTCACCTGGGCCGAGGGGGCGATGCTGGGCGGCATCATCCGCTGCCCCACCTCGTGCGATCCGCTCAACTCCAAGAGCCGGGCCCTGGCCCGGCGCAACACGGTGCTCGACGCCCTCGTCACCACCGGCCGCCTCGAGCGCTCCGAGGCCGACATCAACAAGTTCGCGCCGCTGCCGGAGCAGTCCTTCCGACCCGACCCGCCTGAGGACTACTTCGTCGAGGAGGTCAAGAAGGAGCTGCTGGCCGACGAGCGTCTGGGCTCGACGCCCACGGCCCGCTTCAACCGCCTCTACGGCGGCGGCCTGCGGGTGTACACGACCCTCGACCGGCGCCTGTACCTCGAGGCCGTCGCGTCCCGCGACGCCACCCTCCCGGGCAACAACGGCGACGCCACCTTCACCTTGCCCCCCGACAGCCGCACCGGTGCGGCGCGCATCGGCACCGCGGCCATGGCCGGCGTCGAGCCCAGCACCGGGGCGGTGCGCTTCATCGTGGGCGGGCCCGGCTTCGAGCGCTACCAGTACGACCTGGCCCTGGGCGACCAGCGGGCCGTGGGCTCCACGTTCAAGCCCTTCGTGCTGGCCCAGGCCTTCCTCGAGGGCCTCTCGTCGGAGGACCTCATCAACGGGGCCGGGCCCTGCGGCGACGTGCCCGGCTACCCCGAGGACGACCCGCCGGGGAACTACGGCGGCAGTCGCGGCACCGTCGACACCCTGCGGGACCAGACCAAGCGATCGTCCAACTGCGCCTTCCTGCGCCTGAACCAGATCGTCGGCCCCCAGGAGGTGGCCGACCTGGCCCACGAGATGGGCATCACCTCGGACCTCAGCCCCGAGGCCGCGGCCATGCCCCTCGGCCCCGACGGCGTCTCGCCGCTCGACATGGCGTCGGCGTACTCGGTGTTCGCCAACGACGGCATCCGCAACGACCCCTACTTCATCGACCGGGTCGAGGACGTCGACGGCAACATCGTCTTCGCCCACGAGGCCGACCCCCACCGGGTCCTCCCCGAGCAGGTCGCCCGGGCCGTGACCGACGTGCTGGAGGAGAACGTCGAGAGCGGCACCGGCACCAACGCCCGCATCAGCCGCCCTGCGGCGGGCAAGACCGGCACCACCAACGGCCCCAGCGACGTCTGGTTCGTGGGCTACGTCCCCCAGCTGTCGGTGTCGGTGTGGATGGGCGGCACCTCCGACAACCAGCCCCTGTCGGGCGAGTTCTCCTCGGCCACCGGCGGCAAGTACCCGGCCCGGACCTGGGGCGACTTCATGGCCAAGGCCACCGACGGCCTGCCCGTCCAGCAGTTCATCCCCCCGGACCCGCCCGAGCGGGGCGAGCGCCTGTGCATGCCCACCGAGGAGCGCCGCTGCCGGTGACGGCACCCCCGTCGCGGCCCTCCCCGGCCACCGCGTACCCTGCGCCGGGCACCGGCGGACCACCGTCACCCCACGAGACGAGCGAGCACCGATGAGCGAGCACCGATGAGCGACACCGAGCCCATGGAGCAGCTGCTCACCGTCCAGGGCCACGACACCCACCTCACCCAGCTCCACACCCGGCGACGGACCCTGCCGGAGCGGGCCGAGGCGGCCGAGGTGGCCGAGGCGGCCCGGGCCGCCCAGGCCCGGCTCACCGAGGTCGACGCCGAGCGCCACCGCCTCGACCGCGACCAGGCCCGCATCGACGACGAGGTGGCAGGGCTGAAGGAGCGCACCGAGCACGCCGACAAGGCCCTCTACAGCGGGGCCGTCACCAACCCCCGCGAGCTGCAGGCGCTCCAGGACGAGGTCGCCTCCCTGGCCCGCCGGGTGGGGGAGCTGGAGGACAAGGAGCTGGAGATGATGGTCGAGCGCGAGCCGCTCGACGAGGAGGCCACCGCCCTCGCCGCCCAGCAGGCCGAGCTGGCGACCCGGGCCGAGGACGTGGCCAGCCGCATCACGGTGGCCGAGGCCGAGATCGACGCCGAGGTGGCGGCCGAGACCACCGCTCGAGCCACGGCTGCGGCCGACGTCCCCGCCGACCTGATGGCGGAGTACGAGGGCCTGCGGGCGGACCTCGACGGTGTGGGCGTGGCCCGCCTGGAGCACGGCACCACCTGCGGCGGCTGCCACATGAAGCTCTCCGCGGTGGAGGTGAGCCGCATCAAGGGGCTGCCCGCCGACGCCCGGATCCACTGCGAGGACTGCGGGCGCCTGCTCGTCCGATGAGCACCCTCGGCCGGGTGTCGGCCTCCCCGCGCCGCCGTCCCCCGCTCGGCTGACCGTCGGTGGTCCTCTGGTTCGTGGGGCCCGCGGTGGCCGTGGTGTGGCTGGTGTTCCGCAGCCCCGCCCTCGACTACCGGGTGGTCGCCCTCGGCGCCCTGCTCCCGCTGGTCGACATCGCCCTGGGCGGGCCCCGGGTGCTGCACACCCTGCTGGGCGCCGTCGTGGCCCTCGTGCTGGTGATGGCCCTCACCCGGAAGCGCCGCCTGGCCCGGCGGCGGTGGCTGGGCATCCCCATCGGGATGTTCCTCCACCTCGCCCTCGATGGCGCCATCACGCGGGCCCAGCTGTTCTGGTGGCCCTTCCTGGGCTGGTCGTTCGGGGGCGGGGGACTGCCCGAGCTGGATCGGCCGGTGGGCGTCGTCGTCGTGCTGGAGCTCGTCGGCGTCGCCGTGTGCTGGTGGCTGTGGCGCACCTTCGGCCTCGACGACCCGGCCCACCGCGACCTCCTCCGCCGCACCGGCCAGGTCGACCGCTCCCTCGTCCCACCCCCCTGACCCGCCTCGGCCCCGGACCGGTTCGGTCGTCTTCTCGTACTGGTCAGGATCCCGGGGGTCGGGGCACCGGTGGGGCTGACCGGTTCGGTCGTTCTCTCGTACTGGTCAGGATCCCGGGGGTCGGGGCACCGGTGGGGCTGACCGGTTCGGTCGTTCTCTCGTACTGGTCAGGATCCCGGGGGTCGGGGCACCGGTGGGGCTGACCGGTTCGGTCGTTTTCTCGTACTGGTCAGGATCCCGGGGGTCGGGGCACCGGTGGGGCTGACCGGTTCGGTCGTCTTCTCGTACTGGTCGGGATCCCGGGGGTCGGGGCACCGGTGGGGCTGACCGGTTCGGAGGGGCCGAGGGGTCAGGGCAGGCCGGCGCGGGGGGCGTCGACGGTGGTGGTGGCCAGGACGGCCTCGGTGGCTGCGGTGCGGGCGTGCTCGAAGAAGTCCGGGGCCAGGCAGGCCAGCAGGGTGCGGCCGTCGTCGCCGCCGAGCATGCAGGCGAAGGCGCCCAGGCCCTCGGGGGCGGCGACCGCGTCGACGATGGCGCCGCCGGGGGCCACACGCACGATCCGGGCACCGACCGCGTCGGCGGCCCAGATGTGGCCCTCGGCATCGAGGCCGCAGCCGTCCGGTGCGACGCGGACCGCAGCCAGGGTCTCGCCCACGGTGGTCATGGGCGGGGTGGGGGCCATCTGGGCCCACACCCGCCGATCGGACAGGGAGCCGTCGGCGCCCAGGGTGAAGGCGGTGTAGCGGCACCCCATGGTCTCGCCCACGACGAGGGTGGCCCCGTCGTCGGCGACCACCGAGCCGTTGGGGAAGTGGAGGCCGTCGGCGGCCACCGCCACCGAGCCGTCGGGGGCGACGTGGTACAGCGGCGCCGTCGCCGGGTCCGAGCCGGCCATGAGGTCGAAGCCGAAGCAGCCCACGTAGGCGTGGCCGGACGCGGTGACCACCATGTCGTTGAGGGGGCCGGGCACGTCGAGGTGGGAGAGGTCGGCGTGGACCGAGGTCGACCCGTCGGAGGTCACCCGCAGCACCCGGTGGCCCTTCATGGACACCACGAGCAGGTCGCCGTCGGGCAGCCAACCCAGCCCCGAGGGCTGGCCCTCCACCTCGACCACGGTGCGCCGGGTGCCGTCGGGCTCGACCGTCGCGACGGTGCCGGCGTAGAAGTCCGACACCCACCACCGCCCCTCGTGCCACCGGGGCCCCTCGAAGAAGTGGCCCCCGTCGGACAGCGTGGTGAAGCTGCGGTCGGTCATGGGGCCGACCCTATGTCCGACGTCACACCGCCGCCGTGACGCCCGGCGGACCAGCACCACCGGCCTCCCTGCGAACCAGCGACCAGACGCGCTGCTCTGGCGACGCGCCTGGTCTCTGGTTGCCGGGGACAGGGGTGGACGCGCCGCGCCCGTGAGAGGGCGACGCGCCGTGCCGGCCGGGCTCAGAAGCCCCGGAACGGGAGGTCGTCGGGGCGCTGGAGCCAGGCGTCGGCCGGGTAGGCGGCGGTGCCGTCGACGACGTGCAGGGTGTAGGCCTGCCGGGACCGGTCCGACCGGTTGGGACCCGACCAGTGGGGCAGGCAGCCGTGGAGGGCGATCAGGGTGCCGGCCTCGACCTCGAGGGGGACCGACGGGCCCTCGGCGCCGGGGGAGGGGAGCGGGGTGGGGTCGAGGTCGACGAAGGTCGTGCCGTCGGCGTCGGAGGTCCCGGCCCGCACGAAGCGGCGCCGCAGGGGACCGCGGTGGCCGCCGGGCTCGGCCCACAGGCACCCGTTGCCCAGGGTGGCGTCCTCGAGGGCCACCCAGAGCCCCACGACCGACAGCGGGTCGGTGAAGAGGAAGGTGGCGTCCTGGTGGCAGGTGACCTCGCCGCCGATGTGGGGCTGCTTGAAGATGTGCATCGACTGCACCAGCAGGGGGTCGGCCACGCCGAGGGCGGCCGCGGTGGACGCCATCACCGGCGCCCGGGCGAAGGCGTCGTAGACCGGGTCGAGGTCGTGCTGGGCGTGGCCCACCTTGTTGATGGCCTGATCGAGGGGCACGGCCAGCTCGCCGTCGGCGGTGAAGGCCTCCTCCTCGAAGAAGCACCGGATCGCCCCGCCGGAGCCGAGGAACCACTCGTCGGACGTGCGCTGCTGCTCCTGGGTGGAGAACACCGACACGGGGTCGTGGCCGGCGGCGGCCACGTGCGCCGCGGCCCGGTCGACGAGGGCCCGGCACTCGGTCGCGGCGAAGGCGTGGGGCACGACCAGGAACCCGTCGCGCTCCCAGGCGGCGACGTCGTCCGCGGTGAGGGCCAGGGCGTCGGCGGTGTGCACCCCCGCAGGCTACGACGCCGCGCCGGCGCTGATGACGGGAGGGTCAGGCGATGCGGTCGACGACGAGGGGGCGGGGCACGGGCGGCTCGGGCCCGATCTCGATGGCGCCCTCCAGGGCGGCGCGGGCGCCGTCGAGGCGGGACGGGTCGTCGAGGTGGAGCTCGAGGACCACGTCGCCCTCGGCGACGCGGTCACCGGGCTTGGCCCGGCACACGACCCCGGCCGACGGGCTGACGGGGTGCTCCTTCCGCGCCCGGCCGGCGCCCAGGCGCCACGCCGCCTCGCCCACCGCCCGGGCATCGAGCCGCCGCAGCCAGCCGCTCGCCGGCGCCGGCACCTCGACCACCTCGGCCGACGTGGGCAGGGGGGCCTCGGGGTCGCCGCCCTGCCGCCGCACCATGGCGTCGAAGGTGTCGAGGGCCCGCCCCGAGTCGAGGACCTCGGCGGGATCGGCGTCGAGCTCGGCCAGGGCCACCATCTCCTCGGCCAGGGCGAGGGTCACGGTGCGCAGGTCGTCGGGGCCTCCACCCTGGAGCACCTCGATCGACTCGGTGACCTCGAGGCCGTTGCCGCAGGCCCGCCCCAGCGGCGTGTCCATGTCGGTGAGCAGGGCGACGGTCGCCACGCCGTGGTCGTGCCCGAGGCCGACCATGGTGGCGGCCAGCTCCTCGGCCCGCTCCACCTCGGGGAGGAAGGCACCGGAGCCGACCTTGACGTCGAGGACGAGGGCCGAGGTGCCCGAGGCGATCTTCTTGCTCATGATCGAGCTGGCGATGAGGGGGATGGCCTCGACGGTGGCGGTGACGTCGCGCAGGGCGTAGAGGCGCCGGTCCGCCGGGGCCAGGTCGTCGCCCGCGCCGCAGATCACCCCCCCGATGGTGCGCAGCGCCTCCCGCATGGCGTCGAGGTCGAGGTGCGGCGACCAGCCGGGGATGGCCTCCAGCTTGTCGAGGGTGCCGCCGGTGTGGCCCAGCCCCCGCCCCGCCAGCTGGGGCACGGCCGCCCCGCACGCCGCGACGAGGGGCACGAGGATCAGCGACACCTTGTCGCCCACGCCACCGGTGGAGTGCTTGTCGACGGTGGGCCGACCCACGTCGCGGAGGTCGAGCCGGGTGCCGGACTCGAGCATGACCTGCGTCCAGGTCGACAGCTCGTGCGGGGTCATGCCCTGGAAGACGATGGCCATGCAGAGGGCGGCCATCTGCTCGTCGGCCACGGTGCCGGCGGTGAAGCCGTCGAGGACGAAGTGGATCTGCTCGTCGGTGAGGGCCCGGCCGTCGCGCTTGGCCCGCAGCACGTCGAGGACGTCGGTGGCCACCTCAGCCCACCACGGGCGGGTCGCGGCGGGCGACGAGGTCGTCGGGGCCGAAGGCGCCGGGGAGGAGCTGGCCCAGCGTCACCGTGGTGTCACCGGCGTCGATGACCAGGTCGGGCCCGGCGAACTCGGAGAGGACCTGGCGGCACCGCCCGCACGGGGCGAGGTAGGCGCCGTCGCCGGCCACCACCGCCAGGGCCACCAGGCGCCCGCCGCCGGACGCGGCGAGGGCCGAGGCGACGCCGTTCTCGGCGCAGGTGGTGAGCCCGATGCTGGCGTTCTCCACGTTGCAGCCGGTGACGGTGCGCCCGTCGTCGACCAGGGCGGCGGCGCCCACCCGCACGCCCGAGTAGGGCGCGTGGGCCCGCGCCGCGACCTCTCGGGCCGCGGCCCGGAGCGCGTCCCAGTCGACCGTGGGCGCGAGGTCGCCGTCGGGGGCCACGTCAGTCCGAGTCGCCGCGCCGGTAGGCCCGGCCGATGGCGGCCGGGGGGCGCAGGCGCTGCGAGGCGAAGGTGAGCACCAGCAGGGTGGTGATGTGGGGGAGGAACACGACGATCTCCCCGGGCAGCTCCTCGATGGCCTCGAACCACAGGTAGGCGGCCAGGCCCGAGACGGCCGTCACGATGGCCGCCCGCCATCGCCGGGTCCACGCCGCCCGGGCGACCAGGAGCACGGTGCCCATGGCCACCACCAGCAGGAGGCTGCGGGTGGTGCCGCCGCTCTGGAGGCTGAGGGCATCGGTGAAGCCGAACAGCCCGGCCCCGAGGGCCAGCCCGCCGGGACGCCAGTTGCCGAAGATGTTGGCGGCCAGCCCGATGTAGCCGCGGCCGTTGGTCTGCCCGGCCCGGTACTGGCCGGCGAAGAGGTAGACGAGCGAGACGCCACCGAGGCCGGCCAGCCCGCCCGAGACGACGACGGCCACGACCTTCATGAGGTACACGTTGATGCCGAGCGACTCGGCCGCGACCGGGTCCTCGCCGCAGGACCGGAGGCGCAGGCCGAACTTGGTGCGCCACAGGAGGAAGGCGGTGACGGGGAAGGCGAGGACGCCGATGACGGTGATGAGCGAGAGCTCGTCGGTGAGGCCCTCGATGATGCGACCCACCTCGGAGATGAAGAACCGCTGCTGGTCGTCGAGGTAGGGGGCCAGCTCGATCAGGCTCAGGGCCACCAGCGCCCCGAGCACCGTGAGCACCACCGGCCGGGCCAGGGCCAGCACCGCGGGCGGCAGCCCGCGCCGCCCGGCCTCGTCGGTCCCGTCCGCGGCCTCGCCGTCGGCCGGCGGGGTCGCGGGCGCGGTCGGTGCGCCGTCGCCGGCGACGACGTCGGGCTCGGCCCCGGGGTGGAAGAACAGCGCGGCCGCCACCAGGAGGGCGGCCGAGACCACCAGCCAGACCAGCACCGACGTGTCGGTGAGATCGCCGCCCAGGATGGGGCTGAGGAGGTCGTTGAGCCCGGGGATGCGGATCTCGGCCACGTTGTCGGTGAGCCGGGGCGACTGGTTGGTGGAGTCGAACACCTCCAGGTTCAGGAACTGGGTGGTGCCGGCGGCGAGGATGTTGATGACCACGCCGGAGACGATGTGGTCGACGCCGAAGCCCACCGTGGCGATGGCGTGGAGCAGGCCGCCGGCAGCGCCGCCCAGCACGCCGAGGGCCACCCCCCACCAGGGCCCGAGCTCGAGGGCGCCGTAGGCACCCATCCAGGTCCCGAGGATCATCATCCCCTCGAGGCCGATGTTGATGACGCCGGCCCGCTCGGACCAGAGGCCGCCCAGCCCGGCCAGGGCGATGGGGATGGTGAGCTGCAGGGCCGAGGACCAGGTGTTGGTGGAGGTCAGCCGGGTCTGGCCCGTGACCTGCTCGGCGATGGTGAGGATGAGGACCAGGACGACGGCGTAGAGGCTGAAGCGGGCCCACGCCGGCAGGTCGCTGATGGGGTCGCGCCGAGGGCGGTCGGCCCGCTCGAGCGGGGTGACGACGGGATCGGGCTCGACGATGGTCATGCGGGGGCCCCGGTGGGGGCGGGCTGGTCATCGCGGGCCGGTGGGTCGGGGGGTGGGTCGCCCTCGGTGGCGCGGGCCGTGATGGCCGCCTCCCTGCGCTCGGCCACCCGCTCGACCACCTGGTAGGCGATCACCACCGACAGCACGGTGATGCCCTGCATGATGGTGGTGATCTCCCGGGGCAGGTCGGCCCGGGACATGGGTGTCTTGGCGATGTCCATGAACGCCCACAGCAGGGCGCCGAAGGCGATGCCCACGGGGTTGTTGCGCCCCAGCAGGGCGATGGCGATGCCGGTGAAGCCCAGCCCGGCGATGAAGCTCTCCTCGGTGTAGCGGTAGGGCTCGCTGCCCACGACCGAGGCCAGGCCGACGAGCCCGGCGATGCCGCCGGAGATCGCCATGGCCATCACCGTCATGCGCCGGGCGTCGACGCCCGACGCCCGGGCCGCCCACGGGTTCTCGCCCGAGGCGCGGAGGTCGAAGCCGAAGCGGCTGCGCCAGACGAGCAGCCAGTAGCCCACGCCCACCACCGCGGCGAGCAGGACGTAGGCGTTGAGGTGGACCCCGCCCGGGATGGTGCCGGGCACGAGCCAGTCGAGGTCGGGCAGCCGCCCGCCGTTGGGGATCTTGGCCGTCCGGGTGGCGTAGTCGACGGTGCCGTCGGGTGACTCCTCCTTGAAGTAGCGGGTCAGGAGGAAGGCGGCCAGCCCGAAGGAGATGGCGTTGAGCATGATCGTGGCGATCACCTCGCTCACGCCCCGGTAGGCCCGCAGGACCCCGGCGATGCCGGCCCACGCCGAGCCGACCAGCACGGCCACGGCCAGGATGCCGACCAGCCGCAGGTAGCCCGGGAAGGGGAGCGAGAACCCGGCGGCGGCGGCGACCACGCCGGCCAGCCGGTACTGGCCCTCGACGCCGATGTTGAACAGCTTCATCTTGAAGCCGACGGCGACGGCCACCGCCGACACGTAGTAGGGCCCGGCCCGGTTGATCGTCTTGATGATCTCGTCGAGCTCGGTGGTCTGGTTGGCCAGCAGGGAGAAGACCTCGCCGGGGGAGTTGCCGCTGACGAGCAGCACCCCGGTCGACACGACCAGGGCCAGGGCGATGGCCAGGGCGGGGGCGGCCAGGCTGAGCAGCAGGCGGTCGACCTTCACGGTGCGGTGGCCCCGTCGTCGTCGGCGGTCGTGCGGGTGGCGGCGTGGTCGGCGGCCGCGGCCGCGGCGACCGCGCCCTCGACGTCGAGGTCGCCCCCGTCCGGGTCGGTGCCGGTCATGTAGCAGCCGAGGTCGTCGAGGGTGGTGCCCGCGGGGTCGAGTCGGGCCACCATGCGCCCGCCGTAGAGCACGATGAGGGTGTCGGACAGGCCGATGAGCTCGTCGAGGTCGGCCGAGATCAGCAGCACCGCGAGCCCGGCGTCGCGGGCGGCGCGCAGCTCGGCCCAGATGGCGGCCTGGGCACCCACGTCGACGCCCCGGGTGGGGTGGGCCGCGATGAGGACGCGGGGGTCGGCGGTGAGCTCGCGGCCCATGATCAGCTTCTGCTGGTTGCCCCCGGAGAGGGCCCCGGCCCGCACGTCGGTGCCGGGGGTGCGCACGCCGTAGGTGGCGATGATCTCCTCGGTCCGGGTGCGGGCGCCGGCCCGGTCCATGAAGCGGCCCTTGGCGAACGGGGCCCGGGTCTGCTGGCCCAGGGCCGTGTTCTCCCACAGCGGGGCGTCGAGGAGCAGGCCGTCGCGCTGGCGGTCCTCGGGCACGCAGGCGATGCCCCGCTCGCGGCGCTGCCGGGTCGTCCAGGCCGAGATGTCCTCACCGCCCACGTGCACGGAGCCGGCGGCGAGGTCGGACAGGCCCATGACCGCACCGAGCAGCTCGGTCTGGCCGTTGCCCTCCACGCCGGCCACCCCCACGATCTCGCCCTGGCGGATGTCGAGGTCGATGCCGTCGAGCAGGGGCCGGTCGCCCGGGCCGGCGACGGTGACGTCGCGGAGCGAGATCTCGACCTGGTCGCGGATGGTGGTGTCGCGGGGCTCGGGGGTGGGCAGCTCGTGGCCGACCATGAGGTTGGCCAGGTCGCGGGCGGTGACCTCGGCCGGCGCGACGGTGGTGACCGTGGTGCCGGAGCGGATGACGGTGATGGCGTCGGCGACCGACAGCACCTCGTCGAGCTTGTGGGAGATGAACAGGACGGTGAGGCCCTCGCGCCGCAGCTCGCGGAGGTTGCGGAACAGCTCGTCGACCTCCTGGGGCACCAGCACGGCGGTGGGCTCGTCGAGGATCAGCACCCTGGCGCCGCGGTAGAGCACCTTCAGGATCTCGACCCGCTGGCGGTCGCCGACGCCGAGGCCCTCGACCAGCACGTCGGGGTCGACGGACAGGCCGTAGGCCCGGCCCAGCTCGCGGATGCGGCGGCGGGCGCTGCGGGTGCCGAGCAGCACCGGGATCGGCGGCTCGGCCCCGAGCACGATGTTCTCGAGGACGGTGAGGTTGTCGGCCAGCATGAAGTGCTGGTGCACCATGCCGATGCCGGCCTTGATGGCGTCGGTCGGGCGGCGCAGGTGCACTGTCGCGCCGTCGACGGTGATGGTGCCCTCGTCGGGCTTCTGCATCCCGTAGAGGATCTTCATCAGGGTGGACTTGCCCGCGCCGTTCTCCCCGACGACGGCGTGGATGGTGCCGGCCTCGACCCGGAGGTGGACGTCGCGGTTGGCCACGACCCCGGGGAAGCGCTTGGTGATGCCGGTCAGCTCGACCGCGGCCGGCGCGGCGCCGGGCGCGGTCCCAGCCGGTGCGGTGTCACCGGCGGTGGGGGATGGGGCCAAGGGGGGAGCCTCCTGGGAGCGGGAGGGGCCCGGGACCGAGGTCCCGGGCCCCCCGCGCGTCGGGTGGTGGCCTCACGGGGAGGCCGATGGGGTCAGGGTGCGGTGGGCACCTCGATGTCCCCACTGATGATCTGGTCCCTGAGGTCGTTGATCTGGTCCTCGACGTCGTCGAGCTGGCCCCCGTCGAGGGCGTAGTCGATGCCGTCGTTCTCCAGGTCGAACACCTCGGACCCGGCCGCGAGCTCGTCGTTGATGAGCTCCTGGATCGCCGTGTACACGGCCACGTCGACCCGCTTCAGCATCGACGTGAGGATGCAGGGCTGGGTCTCCTCGGGGACCTGCTGGTACTGGTCGGAGTCGACGCCGATCGCCAGGCGGTCCTCGGCGGTGGCCGACTCGAACAGGCCGCCACCGGAGCCGCCGGCGGCGTGGTACACGACGTCGATGTCGTCGGCGTACATGCCGTCGGCGATGGTCTTGGCCGACGCCGGGTCGGCGAAGCCGTCGAAGTCGGGCGGCTCGGTGATGTAGTTCACCTGCACCTCGGCGTCCGGGTTGATCTGGGCCACGCCGGCCTCGAAGCCGGCCTGGAACTTCTGGATCAGCTCGGTGTTCACGCCGCCGATGAAGCCGATCTTGCCGGTGCCGCTCTTGAGGGCGGCGGCCGCGCCGACCAGGAACGAGCCCTGCTCCTCGGCGAAGACCAGCGAGGTGACGTTGTCGGCCTCGAAGGAGGCGTCGTCGATGATGGCGAACTTCACGTCCGGGAACTCGGCCGCGAGGGGCTCCATCGACTCGGCGAAGAGGAAGCCGACGCCGATCACGAGGTCGTAGTCGTCCTCGGCCAGCGAGCGGAGCAGGTCGCCGCGGTTGGAGCCGTCGTCGTTGGGCTCGAGGACCTGGGTCTCGACGCCGAAGTCCTCCTCGGCCGCGATGAGGCCGTTGTTGGCGGCCTCGTTGAACGAGTCGTCGTCCTTGCCGCCGATGTCGAGGACCATGCCGATGCGCAGGCCCGAGCCGTCGGCCTCCTCGCCGCCGACCGCGTCGGACGAGGGCTCCTGGCCGGGCTCGCCCTGGCAGGTGGCCGCACCACCCTCGGCGCTGCCCTCGGTGGTCTCGGAACCACCTCCGGACGAGGTGTCGTCGCCGTCGTCGGTGCTGCAGGCCGCGACCAGCAGCCCCAGGACTGCGACGAGGGCCGCCAGGCGGAACCATCTGCGTAGGCGCACTGCGCTGTCTCCTTGTGGTGTCGGGGGCCCCGGCATGGGAGCCGGGGCGGGTCTCCCTCGGCGGGAGGGCCGCACCCTACCCGCGGCCCCGACCGTCGGCCGGAGGGACACGGGACGGTGACCCGGCCGTCACCGGCCCGAAACCCGGGGGGCCCTTCACAGGAGCGATAACAACCGTTATTATCGCCGTCGTGGCCCTCGCTGCCGACGATCTCCCCACCGCCGCCCCCGGCGCACCCAGCGACGACCCTCTGGGCGCCCGCCTGCTCGAGGCCGCGGCCGAGGTCTTCGCCGAGCGGGGCTACGACCGCGCCGGGGTGGCCGAGATCGCCCGGCGGGCCGGCGTCACCACCGGGGCCATCTACAGCCGCCACGCCGGCAAGGCCGAGCTGCTCGTCGCCGCCCTCGAGTGCTCGGCGACCGACGAGCTCGACGACCTCTTCGCCGACCACCGGTTCGAGGGCCGGGCCGAGGACGTGCTGGCCATCGCCGGCAGCCACCTCGTGCGCCGCTCCGTCGGACCCCGACCGCGGCAGCGCCCTGCTCACCGAGGCCTTCATCGCCGCCCGCCGCGACCCGGCGGTGGCCGAGCTCATCCGCAGCCACGTGCTGCGACCGCCGCGACCGCCTGCGCGACGTCATCGAGGCGGCCAAGGAGAGCGGCGGCATCGGTTCCGAGCTCGACACCGAGGCGCTGGCCACCTTCTGCCACGCCCTCGGCTTCGGCTTCCTCCTGCTGGAGGCGGCCGACGTCCCCCTGCCCCAGGCCCCGCCGTGGGAGCAGCTGATCGCCCACCTCATCGCCGCCCTGGCGACCGACCCGTCCATCGACCTGACCACCCCACCGCACCCCCACCGAGGAGCCCTGACCATGGCCACCACCGACAGCCCCGACCGCGACGCCGAGATCCTCGGCCGTGGCTCGGTCGACGACCTCGAGGCCATCCTCTCGGTGTCCAACACCGAGGTCGACGAGGCCATCCACGTCGTCGAGGACAACGCCGACGCCATCTTCACCTGGGACTACGAGAAGGGCGCCCGGCCGCCGCTCGAGAAGCTCTACGAGAAGGCCAAGCACTCGATGTGGAACGGCACCACCGACCTGCCCTGGGAGACCGAGGTCGACCAGGAGGAGTTCGCCCGCCGCCTCATGGAGATGCGGGTCTCGATGCGCGCCGACATGGGCATCGACCTCTCCGACACCGTCTTCGCCAGCTGGGGCGAGAAGGAGTGGCTCGACCTCTCCATCGAGAGCCAGAACTGGAGCCTCAGCCAGTTCATGCACGGCGAGCAGGGCGCCCTGCTGTGCACGGCCAAGATCGTCGAGACGGTGCCGTGGATCGACGCCAAGTACTACGCCGCCACCCAGGTGATGGACGAGGCCCGCCACGTCGAGGTCTTCGCCCGGTACCTCGACAGAAGCTGTCGGGCCACTACCCGATCAACGCCCACCTGAAGATGCTGCTCGACGACATCATCGCCGACAGCCGCTGGGACATGACCTACCTGGGCATGCAGGTGATGGTCGAGGGCCTGGCCCTGGCCGCCTTCGGCATGGCCCACCAGACCACGCCGTGCCCCCTGCTCAAGCAGCTGCTCCGCTACGTCATGAGCGACGAGGCCCGCCACGTGGCCTTCGGCGTGCTCAGCCTGAAGGAGTACTACGCCGAGCTGACCGAGGCCGAGCTGCTCGAGCGCCAGGAGTTCGCCTTCGAGGCCGCGGTGCGCATGCGCGACCGCTTCCTCCAGCAGGAGGTGTGGGAGCGCATGGGCGTGAGCACCAAGGACGCCTTCAAGGTGTTCAACGTCTCGGCCGAGGAGAAGAACCAGGACCCGTTCCAGCAGCTCCTGTTCTCCAAGATCGTGCCCAACTGCAAGAAGCTGGGCCTGCTCGACGCCAACGACGGCTGGCTGCGCAAGCGCTTCGACACCCTCGGGGTGAGCCAGTTCGAGAGCTGGGTCGACACCGGCGAGGAGTACGAGATGCTCGACGAGGTCACCAAGGACCGCGAGGCGGCCGAGACGGCCTGACCGCCCCGATCCCGGCCGTCGCTCCCGACGGCCGGTCCCCAGGGGGAGTGGCAGGGGCGGGCCCACGGGCCCGCCCCTGCCGCGTCCGGACCCGGGCGAGCGGGGCGCGGCAGTGGTCCGGAGAGGCATGCGGCCGACCTCGGAGCCGTCGGCCCGTCGGGCCACCACAGCACCCTCGACGGGCCCCGACCCGAGCGGGGTGATGTCGAGGACGGCGACGGACCAGCGCTCGGGTCAGCCCTGCTGGGCGCGGCCTCGCTCCTGGATGGCCTCGCGGCGGCGGGCCACCTCGCCGGGGTCGAAGGCCTTGCCCTGCCACTCGGCGGCGACCCGGGCCTCAGTTGGCCCAGGCCTCGGCGCCGGTGCCCTCGGCGCCCTCGGCGTAGGTGCGGAACAGGCGGGTGACCGCGGTGCCGTCGTTGCTGGCCACGTCGCGGGCCAGCTGCTGGGCGGTGGCCACCAGCTCGTCGTGGGGGACGACCTGGTTGACCAGGCCCCAGGTGAGGGCGGTGGCGGCGTCGACGAAGTTGCCGGTCGCGCTCATCTGGCGGGCCCGGCGCAGGCCGACCGCCTCGGGCAGCAGGACCGATGAGGCCCCAGCCCGGGCTGGATGCCCACGCGGGCGTGGGTGTCGGCGAAGCGGGCCCTCTCCGAGGCGACGAGCCAGTCGCAGGCCAGGGCCACCTCGAGGCCGCCGGTGACGGCGGCGCCGTTGACCGCGCCGATGAGCGGCGTGGTGCGCCCCGCCGGCATCGGGCCCCGTCGGGCCGCGGCCTCGGCGTCGGTCCCGCCCGACGCGCCGCTGTCGCGCAGCGGGCCTCCGTCGCCGGAGCCGACCTCGCGCAGGTCGAGCCCGGCGCAGAAGGCGGGGTCGGCGCCGGTGAGGACGATGGCCGCGACCGGGGTCGGCGTCGAGCTCGCCGACCGTGCGGGGCAGGGCCCGCAGCAGCTCGATCGAGAGGGCGTTGCGGGCGTCGGGGCGGTTGAGGGTGACGGTGGCGACGGCGTCGGCCACCTCCACGAGCAGGACGCGTCGGACATGGCGCCGACCCTAGGGGCCCCTCCCGGCCGTCACCATCGACCGCCGCCGGCGCGGCGGCGGGTCAGGAGTCGTCGTCGCCGGCGGGGAGGTAGTCGAGCTTGACGTCACCCAGGCGGACCAGGGTGGAGGCGATCCACCCGCCCATGGCGGCGAAGTGCGAGTCGAGGACGGAGCCGTCGGCCAGCACCTCCTCCTCCACGTCGTAGGACCCCTCGTAGGACACCTCGACGGCGTACTCCTCGGGCTCGAGGTCGGCGTCGAAGACCGTCTCGACGGTGGGGCTGGAGCGCTGGAGGGTCTCGTCGCCGATGGGCGAGGACTCCTCGGGCAGGGTGGCCAGCAGGTCGGCGACCGCCGGGGTGGTGGCCAGGCGCTGCACCCGCATGACGATCTCGATCTCGATCCGGGGCGGCTCGTCGAGCTCCTCGCCGATGTACCAGGAGCGGTAGGCGGTCTGGGCCCAGGTGGGCCAGTCGAGGGTGATGTCGGCCCGGGTGCGGGGCGGCGTGCCCTCGCCGGGGAGGCTGTAGGAGGTCTCCCAGGTGAGGTCGCCCAGCAGGACGTCGGCCTGGAACCGCTCCTCGAAGGCCTGGCGCTCCAGGAAGGCCGACTCCATGGCGTCGCGCAGGGCGCCGATGGCGTCGGTGAAGACGTGGTCGAGCATCAGGGACGCCGGGCGAGGCCGGACCGGTCCGGAGGGGCGGGGCAGGACGTGCGGGCGCTCACCCCTGCGACCCTAGGCCCGCGACCCGCGGCCCGTGCCTCCGGGCGCAGGCGTCACGGGGTGCCAGGAGCCCGAGCCGATGGGCGCGGCCCACCAGGCACGCACGGCACGGCGGAGACCCCGCCGCGGCGACGGCCCTGTCCGCTGAGGCTCCAGGCACCGCGTGACGTCCGAGCTCGGTCGGCCCGGCACCGCGCGACCAGCGCGAGGGATCAAGGACGTGGGGGGCGGGGCGACATGAGCGCCAGCGGGGTGCGCAGCCCGAGGTCCTGGTGGCGGATGCTGGCGATGGAGCGCCCGGCCTGGACGGCCTCCCGCACCGGCGACAGCCGGGGGCCCAGGGCGGCCGCCGAGGCGGCCAGGTCCGGGGCCACCAGGGCCAGCCCGAAGGAGCGCACCCCCGCGCCGGGCGTCGCGGCCGGCCGTGGGTCGGGCCCACCACCTCGAGCACCAGCTCGCCGACCACGAAGAACGCCTGCACCACCGGGTCGCCGGTCGGGCCGACGTGGTCCCGACGCCGTCGCTCGACCAGGCCGAGGCGGGACGCGGCCGTGGCCGTGCGGTCCAGGTCGTCGGTGAGCAGCACGATGTGGTCGACCTGGGTCGACGCCGTTGGGGTGGGTCGCCGGAGAGCACGGCGGCTCGTCGGCGATGCGGGTGGGCAGGCCGTCGAGGGCCGGGGGTGCCTCGTCGACCAGGCCCCGCAGCGACCAGCCCACGACGGCCTCGCCCGCGTCGGGTCCCACCAGCGCGCACTCGCACCCCGCCGATGCGGGAGGTGCGTCGTCGTCCACCGCGAAGCCCGCCCGCGCCCAGCCCTCCGGGCTCCTCGGCCACGTCGAGGGCCACGACCTCCGGGGTGGTCTCGTGCACCGCGCCACCGTACGGCCCCCGCTGCGCCCGCCCCCGCCCGTACTGGTGAGGTCTCCCCGTCGCCGACGACCGGGAGACCTCACCAGTACGAGATCGGTCGGGAGGCCGGCGGGGGTGGCAGTACCGTGGCGCCGACTGGCCGTGGCGCAGCTTGGTAGCGCACCTGCTTTGGGAGCAGGGGGTCGGGAGTTCGAATCTCCCCGGCCAGACCAACCAACCAACCAACCACCCACCCACCGTCTCGGTCGACGGCGAGGTGGTGGCCGAGGCCACCCGGCCGCTGAGCCCGCCTGACCGAGGACACGGGGGTCGCCCCCGGGGGTGATCCTCAGGTGGCGCGGCGCCGACGGGGGACCCGCACCAGCACCCGGTAGGTGCCGGCGACCGGGACGGCCCCGAACTCGCGGGAGTCGGCCCGGGTGGCCCCGGCGTTGTCGGACCCCACCAGCATGGTCGCGTCGGGTCGGACCTCGGTGACCCGCTTCACCAGCCAACGCCCCCGGTGCCAGGGGTGGGGCAGGATCCGGAGCTGGCCGACCCGGGCCCGGCCCCAGGGGGTGGCGACCAGCCCCTGGCCGGCGACGAGGGTCGGCTCCATGGACCGGTCGGCGACGACGAAGCGCCGGAGCGGGGTCCTCCGGACCCGCGACGACCCGGTGGGACCCACGTGATCAGAGTGTATGTTCGACCACCAGACGGATCGCACGCTCTGACAAGGGAGTCACCCATGCTCGACAAGCTCTTCTCCGGCGCCACCGAGGCCCACGCCCACTGCGACCTCTACTGCGGCGTGTACGACCCGGCCCAGGCCAAGATCGAGGCGCTGTCCTGCGTCAAGATCGCCAAGAAGTACGCCGACTCCGACGACGAGGTCTTCCGGGCCCGCTCGATCTTCCTCAAGGAGGAGCGGGCCGAGATCTGCAAGCACCACCTGATGGTGCTGTGGGCCGACTTCTTCGCCCCGCCCCACTTCGAGGAGTTCCCGCAGCTCCACGAGCTGTTCTGGAAGGCCACCCACCAGGCCGGCGAGGCCAAGAAGTCCATGGACCCCGCCGTCAGCCAGCAGCTGGTCGACTACATCGACGAGATCGCCGGCATCTTCTGGCAGACCGACAAGGCCAAGGACATGGGCGTCTACCCGCCCAGCTGATCCGTCGGCGGCGCTCCGGCGCCACCAGCCCGAGCGACCTCGACGACCGCCGGTGCCCACGGGCCCGGCGGTCGTCCGCGTCCCGGGCCGGATCGACCGACCAGGGGCGCCCACTAGGGTTGACCCAGAAGGGTGACGACGCGCGGAGGGCGCGGGTGTGACGGTCGCGGAGACGAGGATCACAGCGCTGGGTCGGCGCGACCTGCCCGCCATCGGCGCCCTCTTCACCGCCCACACCGGTCGTCCGGCCGACCTCGACACGTTCGGCACCTGGGTCGACAGGTGGCCCGCGGCCGGCGCCCACGTCGACGACGACCTGGTCGGCTACGCCGTGTGCTGCGGGTTCGCGCCCGACGTCGTCGAGCTGGCGGCCCTGCTGGTGAGCCCGGGGCGCGCGGCCACGGCGTCGGAGGCGGCCTGGTGGCCCACGTGGAGGAGGCCTGCGCCCTCGACGGTGCGGCGGCGATGGTCACGGTGGCGTCGAGCGGCTACGAGGTGCGGGGCGAGAAGCGCTCGTCGCGCCCGTTCTACGAGGGCCTCGGCTACCGCGCCGTGCTCGAGACCGATGCCACCACCGTCCTGGCCCACCACCTGCGAGGGTCACCGTGAGCCGGCGCCCGCCCCTCGTGCTCGAGCGGTGCCGCTCCACGTCCACCTCGGCCACCGGGCGCTTCCGGGTGGGTCGCCAGGTCTCCACCGTGCGCTTCGACGGTGTGGCCCCCGATCCCCGCTCCGTGGCCGACGCCTTCCTCGCCATCGCCCGGGTCATGGGCATGGAGACCGACCAGAGCATCGTCACCCTGCCCCGGCCCAGCCGCACCTTCCGGCAGCGGGTCGACGTCCTCCAACGGGTCCACCTGTCACTCTTCCCCCAGCACCACGAGGCGCCCGTCCACGCGTGGCCGCGCCCCGACCGCCCACCCCTCCCGGAACCCGACGACCGGCGGGTGGCCGCCTTCTTCTCCGGCGGGGTCGACAGCTTCGCCCTCCTGGCCGAGCACGAGGACCGCATCGACGACCTCCTCTTCGTGCGGGGCTTCGACGTGCCGGTCCACGAGCGCGAGCGGGGCGAGGAGGTGCTGCGCACCGTGCGGGCCGCGGCCGAGGCGGTGGGCAAGCCGCTGATCATCGTCGACACCGACCTGCGCGACTTCTCCGACCCGGTCTGTGACTGGACCTGGTTCGTGTACGGCGGGCTGATCGCCACCAGCCTCCTGCTGGAGCGCACCCACCACACGGTCCTCTGCGCCGCATCGGTGGCCGACCACCACCTGCCGGAGGAGGCCGTCCGCCTCCGCGGCACCGGGTTCGGGAACACCCGCACCCAGATGTTCATCGAGGGGCGGACCGCCACCCGGGTCGAGAAGGTGGCGGCCGTCGCCGGTTCCGGCCTGGCCCGTGACACGCTGCGGGTGTGCTGGCAGAACGTGCCCGGCACGGTGAACTGCGGGACCTGCCAGAAGTGCGTCCGCACCCACGCCGCCCTCGTCGCCTCGGGCGGGTCGGGGACGATCACCACCTTCCCCGCCGAGCTCGACCTGGCCGCCCTCGAGGCCCACCCGGCGGTGACCCGGTCCGACCGGGCCTACCTCAGCGAGATCCGCGACACCGCTGCGACGGCAGGCGACGGCGCCTTGGTGGCCGCCCTCGACCGGGCCCTCGGGGTGGGGGCGACGGCGCCGTGACCGAGGTGCGCACGGGCGGCGGGAGTGGCACCCTCGACGCCCTCTCCGCCCCGCTGGTCACGCGGGCCGAGTGGGGCGCGGAGCCGGCGCGGGCCTGGCCGGTCGAGCACGCCCGGCTGCGGGCCGTGGTGGTGCACCACACCGGCACCCGCAACGACGACCCGGACCCGCTGGCCATGCTGCGCCGGGTCCAGCACTTCCACTCCCACGAGCGGGGCTGGGGCGACATCGGCTACTCGTTCGTGGTGCTGGAGGACGGGCGCATCGCCGAGGGGCGCACCGGCTCCGCGGTCGCGCCGGCGCCCCTCGGCGTGGTGGCCGGCCACGCCTTCGGCCACAACCCGGGCACGCTGGGCGTGGCCCTGGCCGGCCGGTTCCACCACACCACGCCCACCACCGACGCGTGGGAGTCGCTGGTCGACCTCGTGACCGCGGTGTGCCGGGCGTGCGACCTCGACCCGCTCGGCGGCCCGGTGACCCTCGAGAACGGCCGTTCCGTGCCGTCGGTGGTGGGTGGTCACCGCCACGTGGGCACGACCCCGTGCCCGGGCGACGCCCTCACCCGGGCCCTGCCGTCGCTGGCCGCGGCGGCCCACGACCACCTGCACTGACCGAGCCGACGGCGGGCTCAGGCGTCGGCCGGGTCGTCCTCGACGACGATGGCGCTGACCGGGCACAGCTCGGTCAGCTCCTCCATGCGCGCCCGGGAGAGGTCCTGAGCCGCGGGGAGGGCCACGGCCAGGGCCTCGGGGCCCTCCTGGTAGGCGAAGAGGTCCGGCTCCTCGAGCACGCAGGCCCCGGAGCTGACGCACTCGTCGTGGTCGACCCGGATCCGTGCCACGGGCCCAGGCTAGGGCCCACCGCCTCCGCCCGGCCCCTCCGGCCGGGGGAGCGGACGGGGGCCACCCTAAGGTCGCGGGGGTCCCCGCCGATGGGGACCGTGGGTGGGACGGCGGTCCCACCGGCACAGGCGCGGATCCCGGAGGATGCAGGACATGGTGAGGACGACGACGCGGCGGGGGCTCGGCGGCCTCGCCCTGGCCGCTGCTGTGGTGGCCCTGCTGGCCGCCTGCGTGCCCGTCGGGCGACCGGCGACCCGGCTGGCGCCCCCCTCGCCCCGGGTGTGGGACAACAGCGACCCGGCCGTCCTGGTCGCCCCCGGCGGCGCCACCTACCTCTTCGGCTCGACCAACAACATGCGGGTGCCGGTGCGCCGCATCGACTCCTTCGGCCAGACCCTGTCCGAGAGCCAGACCCACTGGGCCCGCGACGCCCGCAACGCCATGCCCGGTGCGCCGGCCTGGGTCGACCCCGCCGAGCCCCAGATCTGGGCGCCGTCGGTGATGAAGCTCGGTGAGGAGTACGTCATGTGGTTCTCGGCTGCCCGCCGGCCCACGTCGGGCTCGCCGATCTACGACGAGCACAACGACAAGTGCGTCGGCTGGGCCACCGCCACGTCGCCGGCCGGCCCCTACTCGGCCACCTCCAGCCCCGTGTACTGCGGCCTCCGGGCCGAGGGCGCGGTCGGCGGCCAGCCCCGCTCGAACCTGTGGGGTCGAGGGGCGCTCGACCCCGAGGTCATCCGGGGCCACGACGGCCGCCTCTACATGCTCGTCGCCCTCAGCCGGACCAAGGGCAACATCGGCGTGGTCCGCCTCGACAGCATCGGACGGGTCATCGGCGGGGTCAACGCCACGCCGACGGTGCTGGCCAGCCAGGCCTTCCCCTGGCACGACGGGACCGTGAACTCCTCGCTCGACGGCAGCGCCGCGTTCCTCGAGAACCCGTCGATGATCTACGAGCCGGCCACCGACACCTACCTGCTCTTCTACTCCGCAGGGCAGTGGTGGCGGAGCAGCTACGTCACCGGGTTCGGCCGCTGCGCCACGCCCACGGGGCCCTGCACCCTCGACGACCGGGCTCCCATGCTCATGTCGGGCAACGGTCGCACCGGCGTGGGCGGGCTGACCGCCTTCCGCGACGCCGGGGGCACCATGCGCGCCGCCCTCTCCTCGTGGACGGCGGGCCGGGAGGGCCAGTCCGGCTCCGTCGGCCAGTACAGCCGCCAAGGCTCGTGGGCCTCGATCGTGGTCAGCGGCTCCGACCCCGCCTCCCAGTCGGTCACCATCCGCTAGGCGCCCGCCCGGCGTCGGGCCCGGCCCGCACCGGCCAGGCCGGCGGCGACGCCCGCCACGGCTCCCCAGATCCCCACCGTGCGCGACCGCTCGGGCAGGCGGTCGTGCACGGCGAGCCCGCCGACCAGGTCGGCCAGGTCGGCCCCGGCGCTGGCCAGGAACCACCCGGCCGCGCCCTCACCCCGCAGCCCGGCCCGGAGCAGCAGGCCGCCGACCAGGGCGTCGCGGTAGCCCATCGAGCGCAGGAGGAGCAGGGCGGTCGGGTCCTCGGTGCGGTCCGAGGCCCACAGCCGGTTGGCCGCCACCGGGGCGACGAGGAACGACGCCCCGGAGGCCAGGCGGATCGTCCCGGCGGCGACGGCGAGCAGGTCGGTGGTGGGGGAGGAGGTCACGCCCGGAGCATGCCCGGCGGGCCCGGACCCCGCCGGCCGGGCCCGGCGGGGGCGACCAGGTCCACCGTGGGCCGACTCAGGCGTCGGGGTCGCTCACGGCCTGCACCACCAGGGCACGGAAGACGGCGCGGGCCGACGGGTCCAGCGGCGCCAGCACCCGGTCGCCGGCCTCGGCGGCCAGGCCCTCGAGCACGTCGAGCACCTCACGGCCACCCTCGGTGAGGGCCAGGGCGTGGCGGCGGCGGTCGTCGGGGTCGCGGCTGCGCACGACCCACCCCCGGGCCTCGAGGTCGTCGAGGAGGGCGACCATGTCCGAGGGGTGGAGCCCGATGTGGTCGCTCAGCTCCCGCTGCGAGGGGGCCCGGGCCATGTCGATGCCGCGGAGCACGGCGAAGGTGGGGGGGCGGAGGTCCTGGGGCCCGAGGACCGGGTGGTCGCGCACCTGCTCGGCGAAGTGGCGCCGGAACCGGGCCGAGAGCCGCAGCACGCCGATGATGTCGTCGGCGGCGCGGGGGCGGGTCCGGTCGGGGGCGGGGCTGGCGGTGGCCATCGGGGACCACGGTACCCCGGTTGCCGTGTCCAGTGGAAGGCCCTATGGTTTGTAGATCCAACGACCGCCGGCGCCGGGAGGCCTCATGGACGCATCCGCCCCCGCCCCGGCGGTCGAGCCCGCCGTCCACGTGCGCGGCCTGGTCAAGCGCTACGGCGAGGTGACCGCCGTCGGCGGCATCGACCTCGACGTGGCACCGGGCGAGACCTTCGGGTTCCTCGGGCCCAACGGGGCGGGCAAGTCCACGACGATCAGCATCCTCTGCACCCTGGCCCTGCCCTCGGAGGGCTCGGCCCGGGTGGCCGGCCACGACGTGGTCACCGAGCGCGACGAGGTCCGCCGCCACATCGGCCTGGTGTTCCAGGACACCACCCTCGACCAGTACCTCACCGCCGAGCGCAACCTGCGCTTCCACGCCGAGCTCTACGGGGTGCCCCGCGACCTGCTCGACGAGCGCCTGCGCAAGGTCCTCGAGATGGTGGGGCTCTGGGAGCGCCGGGGCTCGAAGGTGCAGAACTTCTCGGGCGGCATGAAGCGACGCCTCGAGATCGCACGGGGCCTGCTGCACTCGCCCCGGGTGCTGTTCCTCGACGAGCCCACCGTCGGGCTCGACCCCCAGACCCGCCTCTCCATCTGGGGCTACATCGACGAGCTGCGCAAGACCGAGAACATCACCATCTTCCTCACCACGCACTACATGGACGAGGCCGAGAACTGCGACCGCATCGCCATCATGGACGCAGGCCAGGTGATCGCCCTCGACACGCCGACGGGCCTCAAGGCGTCGATCGGCACCGACACCGTCCGCCTGCGCACCCCGGACGACGAGGCCGCCGCCGACCGGCTGCGCGAGCGGTTCGGCCTCGACCCCAAGGTGGGCGACGAGGGGATCACGGTGAGCGTCGCCGACGGCGAGGCCTTCGTCCCCACGCTGGTCACGGACCTCGGGCTGCCGGTCACCTCCATCAGCGTCAGCCGACCCACCCTCGACGACGTCTTCCTCTCCTACACCGGGCGCACCATCCGCGACGCCGAGTCGGCCCCCGGGATGACCAACCCCTTCGCCCAGAGCAGGCGGTGACACCGTGACCACCACGACCCCCACCCCGTCCGAGGCCGCCGAGCCCACCCGCGCCCCCGTCGTCCCGGTGCTGGTCGCCCACGCCGGGCTGCGTCGCGACCTCCAGGCCGTCAAGGTGGTGATGCACCGCGAGCTGATCCGGTTCTCCCAGGACCGGCTGCGGTTCGCGTCGGCGCTCGTCCAGCCCGTCCTCTTCCTCTTCGTCCTGGGCACCGGCCTGTCGTCGCTGACCGATCGCTCCACCGGCGACGTCGACCTGCAGACCTTCATGTACCCCGGCATCCTCGCCACCTCCACCATGTTCACCGCGGTGTTCTCGGCCGTCTCGATCGTGTGGGACCGGGAGTTCGGGTTCCTGCGGGAGATGCTGGTCGCCCCGGTGCGCCGGGCGTCGATCATCTTGGGCAAGGCCCTGGGCGGCGCCCTGGTCGCCACCATGCAGAGCATCGTGATCCTGCTCCTGGCCCCGGTGGTCGGGGTGTCGCTCACCCCGCTGCTGGCCCTGGCGATCCTCGGCCAGATCTTCCTGCTGTCGTTCACCCTGACCTCGCTCGGCCTGGTGGTGGTGGCCCGCATCCAGCAGATCCAGACCGTCATGGGGATCATGCAGATGGTCGTGCTCCCCCTCTCGTTCCTGTCCGGTGCCCTGTACCCGGTGACGAACCTCCCCACCTGGCTGACGGTGCTGGTGAAGATCAACCCGGTCACCTACGCCGTCAACCCGATCCGCACCGCCACCTTCAGCCAGGTCGACGCCTCGCAGCAGGCCCTCGACGCCCTCAACCCGCCCATCACCTGGTTCGGCTGGGAGGTCCCCATCGCCCTGCAGCTGGGCCTGGTGGCGGTGCTCGGCGTGGTCTTCCTCGCCCTCGCCGTGCGCCAGTTCAAGACGGTGGAGTAGACCTCGGGCCCAAGCGTGCCCTCCGACCTCTCCTCCGCCGATGCTGATGCACCGCCCCCGGACTGGGGCGTCATGCTGCGTCGCGGGGCGCGCCGCCACTGCCCGCGCTGCGGCGGCGGCCACCTGTTCCGCACCTTCTGGACGATCCGCGACCGCTGCCCCCGCTGCGGCCTGCTCTTCGCCCGCGAGCCCGGCTACTTCACCGGTGTCTACCTGCTGAACCTGGCCGTCGTGCTGGCCGTGCTGTTCGTCGTCGTGATGGCCTTCGCGGTGTGGCTGAGCGAGCACCCCGGCGCCTCGCTCCTGGTCCCCCTGGTCTCCGGAGGGGTCCTCGCCGTCGTCGTGCCCATCGTCTTCTATCCCTTCGCCCGCACCATCTGGTCGGCCCTCGACCTGGCCTTCACCCCGATGGAGCTGGAGGAGATCCTGGATGCCGCGGTGGCCTCCGACGAGGACGGCGACGGCGAGCACGACGACGAGCAGGACGGCCCCGAGCCCCCCACCCCCGGAGGGCGATCCCGGCGGTGACGCCGGTCGCGGAGGGGGAGGCCGCCCCCTCCGCGCGCCCTGCTGGGCCGCAGGGATCCGGCGTAGCCTCCGAGGGTGGCCACCGTGACCTCCGACAGCGTGCACGGTCGCGCCGCGCCGACCGACACCGACGACGCCCTCCCCCCCGGGTCCGCCCTCGACGGGCGTCGCTACCGCCTCGGCCCGCCCCTGGGACGGGGGGGCTTCGGCATCACCTACGAGGCCGAGGACCTGCGCCTGCGCCGCCCCGTGGCCATCAAGGAGCTGTTCCCGGACCGGGCCCTCCGCCAGGGGGCCTCGGTGGTGGTGCCGGGGGCCGCAGCCGAGGGCTTCGCCCGGGCCCGGGAGCGCTTCCTGCGCGAGGCCACCACCCTGGCCCGCTTCGGCCACCCCGCCATCGTGCGCATCTTCGCCGTGTTCGAGGAGCACGGCACCGCCTACCTGGTGCTGGAGCGCCTCGTGGGCCACACCCTGGCCGACGAGCTCCGGGGTCGTCGCGGACCGTTCTCCGAGGCCGAGGCCCTCGACGTCGCCGGGCAGGTCGCCGCCGCGCTGTCGGTCGTCCACCGGGCCGGGGTCCTCCACCGCGACGTCAGCCCGGCCAACCTCGTCCGCACCGACGACGGGCGGATCGTGCTCATCGACTTCGGCCTGGCCCGCCCCTTCGCCGACGACCGGACGACGGCGATGACCCGCATCGTCACCCCCGGCTACGCCCCGCCGGAGCAGTACGCCGGGGCCGCCCGCTTCTCGGCCCGGGCCGACGTCTACGCCCTGGGGGCGACCCTGCACCGCCTGCTGTCGGGACGGGTCCCCCCCGATGCCTCGGCCCGCGCCCTCGGCGCCCGGCCCGACCCGCTGTGGCGGGTGAACCCCACCGTCTCCCGCCGGGTCAGCGACGCCGTGGCCTCGGCCCTGGCCCTGGACACGGCCGAGCGACCCCCCACCGTGCGGGACCTGCTCGACCGTCTGGGCGTGCCCACCGACGACCTCGACCTCGACGACCTCCCGCCTGCGGTGGCCCCACCCGACGACCTGGCCTCGGTCGAGGCCGCCCTGGCCGGGGCGGTCGTGGTGGTGCCCGACGGCGCCGATCCGGAGGCCGCCACCCACGCCGTGTCCCCGGCCGGCCTCGACGGAGCCTCGGCCGACGCCGCGACCGCCCACGTCGGCCGCCCGCCGCAGGCCCCGCCAGCAGACCCCCACCGGCCGGACGGGGCCTCGGCCGAGGGGGCCACCGCCCACGTGGGCCGCCGGGTCGACGACGGTCCCGCCCAGCCCGTCCCGGACTGGTCCCTCGACCTGCGCGACGCCCCCGCCGCCGGGGCCACCGCGGCCGCCGGGCGCGACGCTCGGCCCGCCGCACCGGCGGAGCCGCCCACCGAGCAGGCGGATCCGGTCGGGACCCAGCCCGCGGTGCGGCCCGCCAGCCACGTGGTGCCCGCCCCCCGGGGCGCCGTCGACCGCCGGGGCCTCGGCGCGGGCCACGTCGCCCTGCCCGCCCCGGCCGACCCCCGCCTCCCGCACACCGCCGGGGCCCCGCCGCGGGGCCGGGCCTGGGTGACCGTCCCGCTGGGCCTGGCCGGCACCGCCCTCGCCAGCGCCCAGCCCGCCACCATCACCCTCCTCGTCGCCCTGCTGGTGGCGCCGGTGCTGGCCACCGTGGGCGACCACCTCCTCCGGCCCGACCGCCACCCGGGCTGGTTCGTCGGCTGGTGGGCCCGGAACCTGCTCGTCGGCGCCGTGCGGGCCGTGGCCGCGGTCGCCGTGCTCGCCTTCGGCCTGTGCCTCTGGTACGGCACCGAGGCCTTCGACGCCCTGGGCGCGGCCGGGCCGTGGGTGCTGCGGGCCACGGGCGTGGCCGCGGGCGGGATCATCTGCCTGTCGGTCGGCCAGGGCGGCCCCGGGTTCCGGAGCCACCTCGCCCTCGACGCCCTCACCCGGCGCCTGCTGCCCCGCGGCCGACCCACGCTCCCGGCGGCCGTGCTGGTCCTGGTCTGCGTCGGGCTGGTGGCCGCCGGGCTCTGGTTCCAGCCCGAGGCCTGGCCCCTCGGCGGCTAGGCGGGCGTCGGCCGCCCCGGCCGCGGTCCCGCCGGGGGGTCGGCGCCACCGGGGCCAGCAGCGACCGGGTCGCACCGGCCACCCGGTCCACGTCGTGGCTGACGAGGGGCCCCGACGGGCCGTCAGCCGAGGCCGGTGGCGGCGTGGAGGAAGGCCAGGACGTCGGCGCCCTCCTCGGCCCGGCGCGAGCTGGGCTTGCCCTGGCCGTGGCCGGCTCCCCGCTCCACCCGCAGCAGCACCGGCCCGGCGTCGGGCACCCCCTCGGTGGCGCCCTGCAGGCGGGCGGCCATCTTGCGGGCGTGGAGCGGGTCGACCCGCGAGTCCTCGGCACCGGTGGTGAGCAGCACGGCGGGGTAGCGGGTGCCGTCGACGACCCGGTGGTAGGGCGAGTACGACAGGAGCCAGGCCAGGTCCTCGGGCCGGTCGGGGTCGCCGTACTCGGGCACCCAGAGCCGGGCGATCCGGAACCGGGGGAAGCGCACCATGTCGCAGAGGGGCACGGCGGCGTGGACGGCGGCGGCCAGGTCGGGTCGGCGCACCAGGACGGCGGTGACCAGCAGGCCCCCGTTGCTGCCGCCCCGCAGGGCGAGGTGCTCCGGCGACGTGCGACCGTCGGCCACCAGCCGGTCGGCCGCGGCCTCGAGGTCGGCGAAGACCTGGGGCTTGCGGGCGCCCTGGCCGGCCCGGTGCCACTCCTCGCCCTCCTCGGCCCCGCCCCGCAGGCAGGCGACGGCCCACACCCCGCCGGCCTCGGCGTGGGCGGCCGCGTCGGGGGAGTAGGCGGGGCCCATCGTCACCCCGAAGCCGCCGTACCCGGTGAGGATGGTGGGGGTGTCGGGCCCGGGTCGGACGTCGCCGCGCCGGAGGGTGAACAGGGTGACCGGCGTGCCGTCGGTCGAGGGGTAGCGCGACCGCTCGACGACGAAGGCGTCGGCGTCGACGGCGGCCGGTGCCCTGGTCCAGGGCTCGAGGCCGGCCCGGGTCCAGCGCAGCAGGGTCGGGGGCACGGCGAAGGAGGTGAAGCCCACGAAGGCGACGTCGGCGTCCCGGCGGCCCCGCACCGCGACCAGCGAGCCCTCGGTGGGCAGGGCGACCTCGGTGGCCTCGCCCTCGTCCCCCGCCGCCCGGTCGGGCCGGGGGATCCACGTCAGCCGGCCCACGGCCTGGTGGGTGGAGGCCACCAACAGCGAGTCGGCCGTCGGCACCACCGCCTCGACCACCGCGTCGGTCGCGGGGACGAGGTCGACCCACGACCCCGGTCCCGGGTCGGCGAGCGGAGCCGTCACCACCCGCCCCGTCGGGGCGTCGAGCGTGGTCGTGCCCACCAGGAGATCGCCCACCACCCGCAGGTCGGTGAGGGCCTCGATGCCCTCGATGATGGTCGTCCACGAGCCGTCGGTGCGGTCGCCGAGGTGCACGTCGGTGCGGTCCCAGCCCACCGACACGTGGACCAACAGCCAGCGGTCGTCGTCGGAGGTGCGCACGTCGGGCCACGCCGTCGGGTCGGGGAGCGCGTCCCAGACCACCGCGTCGTCGGCCGGGTCGGCACCGACGTCGTGGTCGCGGACGATCCGGTGGTAGCCCCGCTCGTCGTCGGGGACGGTGCCGGGGTCCGGGTAGCGGGTGTAGGCGAAGCCCGACCCGTCGGACCGCCAGGCGACCGACGCGGCACGGGTGCGAGGGATGGCGTCGGCGAGCAGCGCGCCGGTCGCCACGTCGACCAGCCGGAGCGTCGAGAGCTCGTCGCCGCCGGTCGACAGGCCCACCGCCACCAGGGCACCGTCGGGGGAGGGGTGGCACCAGTCGATGGCAGCGGTGGGGTCGCCGAGCAGGGCCACGGGGTCCACCAGGACCCGGCCCTCCTCCGGGGCCCGTCCGTCGGCCGGTGCCACGACCAGCACCACCTGGTCCCGCCCGCCGCCCCGCTCCAGGGTCAGGAGCCGGTCGCCGCCGACCGCCACCCCGACGACCACCGGTGCGTCGAGCAGGGCCTGGAGCCGGTCGCGCAGCTGGGCGCGACGGGGGAGGGCGTCGAGCACGGCCCGGGTGCGGGCCGTCTGGGCGTCGTCCCACGCCCGGACGTCCGGGTCGTCGCCGTCCTCGAGGGCGCGGTGGGGGTCGGCCACCCGGTGGCCCTGCAGCACCTCGACCAGATCGGTCGTCGGGGAGGGCGGCACAGGGGGCGCCACGGGCAGGGGTGGGACCTCGGCCATCCCGGGACGGTACCGGCGCGACCGGGCCCGGCCGGCCGTCCGGGCCCCCGTCGACTGAGGATCGCGGCCTCCGGGGTGGCAGAATGGTCCGTCGCGGATCGGCCCCTCCGGGCCCCGCGCCGCCTCGCCGCTCGATCCCAGGAGCCCCCAGAGTGACCTTCAAGGTCGGAGACCGCGTCGTCTACCCGCACCACGGTGCCGCGGTGATCAAGAAGAAGGAGAAGATCGAGGCCTTCGGCGAGAAGCGCGAGTACCTCGTCCTCCAGATGGTCCACGGCGAGCTCACCCTCCGGGTGCCGGTCGACAAGGCCGAGGAGGTGGGCATGCGCCCGCCCATCAGCCGCTCCGACGTGGAGGACCTGTTCCGCCTCATCGGCAAGCGCGACGTGCGGGAGCCGGCCAACTGGAGCCGACGGTTCAAGAACCACCAGGAGAAGATGAAGTCCGGCGACGTCTACCAGGTCGCCGAGGTGGTCCGGAACCTGGCCCTGCGCGAGGCCGGCAAGGGCCTCTCGACCGCCGAGAAGTCGATGCTCGACCGGGCCCGCGGCATCCTCGTCTCCGAGCTCAGCTTCGCCCTCGACGTCTCCGAGGACGACGCCCTCGAGAAGCTCAACGCCGGCTTGCAGTAGGTCTTCGAGCTCAGAGCGAGCTCTTCGCTCGAGCTGGTCGGGTTCGCTCCGCTCACGCCCAGGTCGCCGACCAGCAAGCTGGCCCGCCCCCCTCCCCCTGGGGGCTGCGCCCCCGGGAGGAGGTGGGTGGCTGCGAGGGACGAGCCGCCACCCACCGGGATCCTTCGGTGCGAGCGGAGCGAGCGCCCTCAGCTCGTCGGAGCGGAGCGAGCGACAGCGAGCGAGTGACGACGAAACCCTCTACTCGGCTCGGGCCGCGGCGCGGTGGCGCTTGGAGAGGTGGGCCAGCTCCTCGGCCGAGGCCATGGCGGTGCGGACGCTCTCCTCGAGGGCCCGCCGGCTGGCGAGCATCCTCTCCTCGATGCCCTCGCGGCGCGAGGTCGGCTCGGGGTCGCCGTCGTCGACGGTGGGCGCACCCGCGCCCACCAGCTCGCGGGCGTGGGCCAGCTCGGCCACCAGCGCGGGGTCGGCCTCGTCACCGGCCGCGGCCACGTCGGCGTCGGCCCGGCGGACGTGGGCGGACAGGGCGGCGGTGGCCTTGCCCCAGTGGGCCTTGAACATGCCCATGTCGAAGGACCCGTCGCGCACCCGGGCGGTGTGGAGCACCCTCGCGGGGGGCGTCTTGAGGTCGCGCACGATGCCGAACCACGACAGGACCTTGAGCCCGTAGTAGGTCGGGTCGTACTCCCACCAGAAGAAGCCGTTGCGGGCGGCCGCCTGGTAGTAGTGGTGGTTGTTGTGCCAGCCCTCGCCGCCGGTCCAGAGGGCGATGAGGGCGGAGTTCCGGCTGGTGTCGGTGGTGGCGTAGCGGCGGCGACCCATCACGTGGGCCAGCGAGTTCACCGTGAAGGTGCCGTGCCAGAGCAGCACCGTCGACCAGAAGAAGCCGACGATCACGCCCGGCCAGCCGGCGATGAGGTAGCAGGCGATGCCGACGGTCCACGGCGGGATCCAGTCGTGCTTGGTGAGGAACCGCAGCTCGGGGTACTTGTTGAAGTCCTTGATGGAGTCCGGGTCCCAGCCCTTGAACTTGTCGCAGAGGATCCAGCCCATGTGGCTCCACCAGAAGCCCTTCTGGGGCGAGTGGGTGTCGCGCTCGGTGTCGCTGAAGCGGTGGTGGTCGCGGTGGTGGCTGGCCCACCACAGGGCGCCCTTCTGGGCCGCCGCCCCGCCGCCGAAGGCCAGGAGGAACTGGAACACCCGGTTGGTCTTGTAGGCGCGGTGGGAGAAGTAGCGGTGGAAGCCGGCGGTGATGAACCACATGCGGCCGAAGTAGAGGACGGCGCAGAGCACCAGGGACTGCCAGGTGACGCCGGTGACGATGGCCAGCAGGCAGAGCCCGTGGATGAGGAACATGGGGATCGACGCCACCCAGTTCACCCGCTCGTCGGGGGCTCGCTCGATGGCGTGGGTCGTGTTGCTCACGGAGACGTGGTCCTCACATGACGGGTTCGGGGCCCGTCGGTCGGGGGATCGGGGGATCGGTGGGCCGCTGGACGGCCCGTCGCGGCAGCCTACCGACCGGTAGGTAGGACGTCTAGGCACCCTGAGCGTGGCGTGCGCCACACCTCCTGTCCCTCGGCGCCTACAGTGCCCGGCCGGGATCCTTGCAGCATGCGTGCAACCTTCTTCACGGCCGTCGCCGCGGCCGCCCTCCTCACCCTCCCGGCCGTGCGGGACGAGCCCCTCTCCGGTGCCGTCTGGCTGGTGGCCCTGGGCCTCGCGGGGGCAGGCGCCGTCAGCCGCCGACCCCAGCTCGTGCGGGTCGCGGCGCCGGTGGCGGGGGTCCTGTGGCTCCAGGTCGCCTTCTTCCCGCTCCCGTCGGGCCAGTGGGCCTTCGGGCTGGTCCTGGGCCTCATGGGGTCGTTGGTCGCCCTGGGCATGGCGCTGGTCTACCGGGCCAACCGGGTGCTCAACTTCGCCCAGGCCGAGCTGGGCACCGCGCCCACCGTCCTCGTCGTCGGGCTCATCACCTTCAGCGGGCTGAGCTGGTGGCTGGCGGTGCCGGTGGGCCTGGCCGCCGCCGTGGTGCTCGGCATCGTGGTCGAGCTGGTCGTGATCCGGCGCTTCACCCGGGCCCCGCGCCTCATCCTCATGGTGGCGACCATCGGGCTGTCGCAGCTGCTGACCTTCGTGTCGATCATCCTGCCCCGGCTCTGGGGCCAGAACCTCGTCGACCAGGACATCGACGTCCCCATCGACGTGCGCCTGTCCGACGGGCCGCCCGCCCTCACCGGAGACCACGTGCTGGCCCTGGTCGTCGTGCCGCTCGTCGTGGCCGCCCTGGCCGCCTTCATCCGCTTCACCGACGTGGGCGTGGCCATCCGGGCCTCGGCCGACAGCGGCGACCGGGCCGCCCTGCTGGGCATCCCGGTGCGCCGCCTGCAGACCGTGGTCTGGTGCCTGGCCACCGTCCTCAGCTTCGTCGGCGTGCTGCTGCGGGCCGGGGTCGTCGGCCTCCCCGTGGCCGCCACCCTCAGCTTCGGCGCCCTCCTCTCGGCCCTGGCCGCGCTGGTGCTGGGTGACCTCACCGACCTGGTGGCGGTGGGTGCCTCCGCCGTCGCCCTCGGCCTCTTGGAGCAGGGCGTGCTCTACAACGCCTCCGACGGCCTGGTGGCCGTGGTCTTCGGGGGCGTCATCGTCGTGGGGATGCTGGTGCGGCGCCTCGGGTCGACCCGCGCTGCGTCCGATGCCACCGCCACCTGGCGGGCGGCCGACGAGGTGCGACCGATCCCGGCCGAGCTGCGGCGCCTGTCCGAGGTGCGCGCCGCGCGCGCCGGCCTCCTGGCCCTGGTCGCCGCGGCGGTCCTCGTGTTCCCGTTGCTCGTGTCGCCCAGCATCCAGCTCCGAGGTGTGTTCATCGCCTGCTTCGTGCTCATCGCCGCGTCGGTGGTCGTCCTCACCGGATGGGCCGGGCAGGTGTCGCTGGGGCAGATGTCGTTCGTGGCCGTCGGGGCCGCGGTCGGTGCCCAGGCCACCGGGGGATGGGGCCTCGACCTGTCCCTCGCCCTGGTGATGGCGGGCGCGGCCGGTGCCCTCGCCGCCGTGGTCGTCGGCCTCCCTGCGCTGCGGCTGCGCGGCCCGTTCCTCGCCGTCACCACCCTCGCCTTCGCCCTGGCCTCGAGCCGCTACCTGCTCAACCGGAGCCGCAACCGCTTCCTCTACGCCGACACCCTCGATCGCCCCCAGCTCTTCGCCCTCATCGACACCACCAGCCAGCGCACGCTGTACTACGTGGCCGTCACCATCGCCGCCCTCGGCCTGGTGGCGGTGCACAACGTGCGGGCCAGCCGGACCGGCCGGGTGCTGCTCGCCCTCCGCGACAACGAGTCCGGTGCCTCCGCCTACGGCGTGGCCGTCGTGCGGGCCAAGCTCTCCGCCTTCGCCCTGTCCGGCTTCGTCGCCGCGGTGGCCGGCTGCGTCTACGTCCACGCCCTGCTCGGCCTGAGCGAGCAGCCCTACGCCCCCGAGGTCAGCTTCAACGTCTTCACCGCAGCGGTGGTCGGTGGCCTGGGCTCCCTGGGCGGCGGCGTCCTGGGGGCGCTGTTCCTCTACGGGGGGCGCTGGTTCCTGCCCCCGGACTGGCAGCTGCTGCCCTCGGCCCTCGGCGTCCTCGTGGTGCTCACCTTCCTCCCCGGGGGACTCGGCGAGCTGGTGTTCCGGGGCCGCGACGCACTGCTGCGGAAGGTGGCCGAGCGACGGGGGCTGGTGGTCCCGAGCCTCGTCGCCGACGTCCGCACCGAGGTCGACGCCGACGAGGTGCCCCCGCTGGTCGACGCGGCCGAGCACGTGCCCGAGGAGCTGGTCCCGTGACCGACCCGACGGGCCCCGCGGGAGCGGTGGACGAGCCCGCCGACGGCGGCACCCCGGGCCCAGGGGCCGACGGCGACGCCGCGGTGGTCGCCGCCGCGGCCGACGTCGAGGCGGACCTCGGCACCCCCACCACCTGGCTGCGCCGGCGCCTCACCGACGGCGCCCCGGTGATGCCCCTGCTGATCCTCTTCGGGCTGAACCTCACCGATGAGCTCGACCGCAGCGCCTTCGGCATCCTCCTGCCCAACATCCGCGACGACTTCGACCTCAGCAACTCCGGCATCCTCGGCCTCGTCGCCCTCTCCGCCGCCGCCGCCCTGCTGCTGACCGTGCCCATCGCCTCCTGGGCCGACCGCGGCAACCGGGTGCGCATCGCCCTGCTGGGCGCGGCGGCATGGGCGTTCTTCTCCCTCGGCACCGGGCTGGCCTTCACCGCCTGGGTGCTGGTGGCGATGCGGTCGGGGTCGTCGATCGGCCAGGCCGTCAACTTCCCCACCCACAACTCGCTGCTCTCGGACTACTACAAGCCCGAGCTCCGCCCCCGCGTGTACTCGTTGCACCGCTCGGCCAACGCCTTCGGGATCGTGCTGGGCGCGGTGCTCGGCGCCGGGCTGGCCCAGCTGGCCGGCTGGCGCACGCCGTTCTTCGTCTTCGCCATCCCCACCGCCCTGCTGGTGGTCCTCGGCCTGCGCCTGCGCGACCCCGGCCGGGGGCACCACGAGCGGGCCGCCATGGGCGCCGACGCCGACCTGCTGGGCGTCGACGAGCCCCCGCCGTCGTTCGCCGAGGCCTACCGGATGGTGTGGACCATCAACAGCCTGCGACGGATCTTCGTCGCCCTGCCGTTCCTGGCCGCGTCCATCGCCGGCTTCGTGTCCATCTCCTCGATCCTCTACGAGCAGGTGTGGGGCCTCGACGAGGTGCAGCGCTCGTGGGTCCTCATCCCCGTGCAGCTGGTCGAGCTGGCCGGGCTCGCCCTCGGCGCCCGCATCGGGATGCGGGCCCTCGCCAAGGGCCCGAGCCACGTGTTCCGGTTCATCGGGCTGGCGTCGTTCCTCGCCGCCGCCCTGTCGATCGTGCTGGCCACCGCACCCCGCCTGTGGGTGGCCATCGTGGCCAACGCCCTCATCGTCGCCTGCCTGGCCATCGTGGGCCCCGGCGTGCTCTCCAGCCTGTCGCTGGCGATCCCACCGCGGGCCCGGTCCATCGGCTTCTCGATCGGTGCCCTGTTCGTGCTCCCCGGCCTGTTGGTGCTGCCGGTCATCGGCTGGATCGGCGACGCCCACGGCTTCCGCTGGGGCATCGTCGTGATCGCGCCGATCTACGTGCTGGGGGGTGTCCTCATCTCCTCGGTCGGCTCGGTCATCGACGGCGACGTGCACCAGGTGTGGGCCGGCGCCGCGGCCCGGGCCGAGCTTCTGCGCGAGCGGCGGGCCGGGCGCCAGAAGCTCCTGCTCGTGCGGGGCCTCGACGTCCGCTACGGCGACATCCGCATCCTCTTCGGCGTCGACGTCGAGGTGGAGGAGGGCGAGGTGGTGGCCCTGCTCGGCACCAACGGCGCCGGCAAGTCCACCCTGCTCAACGCCATCTCCGGCGTGGTCCCGGCCAGCCGGGGCGCGGTGATCTTCGACGGGCGCGACATCACCCACGCCCCGCCCGAGGAGATCGCCATCCTCGGCATCGGCCAGGTGCCCGGGGGCAAGGGCACCTTCCCGAGCCTCACGGTGGCCGAGAACCTCCGGGTCGCGGGCTGGATGGCCCGCAAGGACCCGAGGGCGCTGGCCTCGCGCCGGGCGCGGGTCGACGCCATGTTCCCGGTGCTGGTGGATCGGCGCGACGACGTGGCCGCCAACCTCTCCGGCGGCCAGCAGCAGATGCTGGCGCTCTCGATGGCGTTCCTCACCCGGCCCAAGCTCCTCGTGATCGACGAGCTCTCGCTCGGCCTCGCCCCGGTGGTGGTGGAACAGCTCCTCGAGGTGGTGCGGGCCCTGCGCGACGAGGGCACCACGATCCTGCTGGTCGAGCAGTCGGTCAACGTGGCCCTGTCGGTCGCCGACCGGGCCTACTTCCTGGAGAAGGGCGAGGTCCGCTTCGACGGACCCACCTCCGAGCTGCTGGAGCGGCCCGACGTGCTCCGCTCGGTGTTCCTCGAGGGTGCGTCCAAGGGCCTGGCCGAGGCCGCCCCACCCTCGACGAACGGCCGGGGGGACGGGACCGGCCCGACGCCCGTCGCCCGGGGCCTGGGCGTGGCCGGCGGCGACGACGGCACCCCGGACGACGACGAGGTCCTGCAGCTGGCCGCGGCCACGGCCTCGCCGCTGCTCCAGGGGGCGCAGGGCCGCGAGGGCCCCGGCGGTCCGGGGCTCACCGCGCGCGACCTCTCGGTGCGCTTCGGCGGCGTGGTCGCCGTGTCCGGCGTGTCGCTCGACCTGGCACCGGGAGAGGTGCTCGGGCTGATCGGTCCCAACGGGGCGGGGAAGACCACGCTGATCGACCTGCTCTCGGGCCACACCCCGGCCGACGCCGGCACCGTCGCCCTCGGCGACCGCGACCTCACCGGCCTCGGCGCCGGGGCCCGCGCCCGGGCCGGGATGGGCCGCTCCTTCCAGGACTCCCGCCTCTTCCCGTCGCTCACGGTGGAGGAGGCCATCGCCGTGGCCCTCGACCGCTGGGTGCCGGTGCGCGACCCGCTCAACGCCGCCCTGCGCACCCCGCCGCTGGTGACCAGCGAGGCCGCGGTCGCGGCCGAGGTGGCCCAGCTGGTCGACCTCCTGGGCCTCGACGCCTTCCGCAGCAAGTTCGTGGGCGAGCTCTCCACCGGGTCGCGCCGCATCGTCGACCTGGCGTGCGTGCTGGCCCACCGCCCCGACGTCGTGCTCCTCGACGAGCCGTCGTCGGGCATCGCCCAGCGCGAGGCCGAGGCCCTCGGCCCCCTGCTGCTGCGCATCCGCGACGCCCTCGGCGCGAGCCTGGTGGTGATCGAGCACGACATGGGCCTCATCACCACGGTGTCGGACCGCCTGGTGGCCCTCGACCAGGGCCGGGTCGTCACCACCGGCCCGCCGGCCGAGGTCCTGGCCCACCCGCAGGTGGTGGCGTCCTACCTCGGCACCGACGACGCCGTCCTGGCCCGCTCGGGGCCGGCCCGCGACCACCGCGAGGATGGTTCCTGACATGGTGTCAGCACCTTCGCCGCGCCGGACCGCCGTCGCGACGGATCCTGGCCGCCTCGCCCGGACGGCACCGTCGTCCTCCACCTCCCGCCCACACCGCCCCCACGGAGGCGCCTGATGGTCTCCCCGCTCCCTGACCGACCCCGGCCGCTGGTCCGGTTCGGCCCCCTCGCGCTCGTCATCGCGGTCCTCCTGGTGGTGGCCGTGGTGGCCAGCGTCAAGGGCTCGCCGCCCGAGGGCACCGAGACGGCGGCCGGCCCGGTGGGGGCCGGCGGGCCCGAGGGCAGCGACCCCACCGCCAACCCCGACCTGCCCGTGTACTTCGCCGACGCCGACGAGGCCGGCGAGGCCGGCGACCACGAGTGGGGCAACTGCGACGTCATCACCGGTCGGGTGAAGCTGCCCAGCATCTACGCCCCGCCGTGCGTCCCCGTCTACGACGGCGACAACGGCGGCGCCACCTCCACCGGCGTCACGGCCGACTCCATCAAGGTCGTCTTCTACCAACCGCCGCCGGGCAACGACATCCAGGCCGCCCTCTCCGGCCTCCTCGACGACGAGGAGGTGCAGGCCCGCACCCGCGACGCCTACATCGAGATGCTGAGCGACGTGTTCGAGACCTACGGCCGCACCATCGACGTCGAGGTCCTGGTCGGCTCCGGGGCCAGCGACGACGAGTCGGCCGCGGTGGCCGACGCCATCCGGATCGCGGAGGAGATCAAGCCCTTCGCCGTGGTCGGCGGCCCGGCCCTCACCGACGCCTTCGCCGACACCCTCGCCGACCGCCAGACCCTCTGCATCGGCTGCGGGTTGTCCGTGCCCGACTCCAAGTACCAGGAGAACGCTCCCTACATGTGGGGCAACCTGCCCACCCCGGAGCAGTTCCTGCGCAACTTCGGCGACTTCACGGTGCGCCGCATGTTCGGGCGCAAGGCCGAGTTCGCCGGGCCCGAGCTGCGGGACCGCGAGCGCGTCTTCGGCACCATCAACTTCGAGCAGGACCCGCCCGTGTTCACCGCCGTGGGCGACGAGATCCGCAAGAGGGGCGAGCTCCGGGGCTACGAGGCCGCGGTGAGCGAGACCTACCTGCTCGACATCCCCAAGCTGCCCGAGCGGGCTGCCGCCATCATCGCCCGCATGAAGGCGGCCGGGGTCACCACCATCAGCTTCCTGGGCGACCCGATCATGCCCAGCTACCTCACCCAGGCGGCCACGCGGGAGGACTACTACCCCGAGTGGGTGGTGGCCGGCACGGTGCTCACCGACACCACCACCCTGGGCCGCACCTACGACCCGGCCCAGTGGACCCACGCCTTCGGCGTCTCGAACCTGGCCGGCCGCCAGCCCCTCGACCACCAGGAGCAGTGGCGCCTGCACGAGTGGTACTTCGGTGAGCCGCCCGAGGCCAGCCTGACCAGCGGCGTGATCTACCCGGCGGTGCAGCAGCTGATGCTCGGGATCCACATGGCCGGTCCGGACCTGAGCCCCGAGACGTTCCAGGGCGGCATGTTCAGCTACCCGCCCAGCGGCGGGGGCCCCACCACCCCGCAGGTGTCCTACGGCAACCAGGGGATCTTCCCCGACCCCGACTACCTGGCCGTCGACGACGTGGCCGAGATCTGGTGGGACGCCGAGGCGACCGGACCCGACGAGCAGGGCAAGAGCGAGCAGCCGGGCATGTGGCGCTACGGCAACCGCGGCCTCCGCATCCTCCCCGGACGGATGCAGAACGGCCCGCCGGTGGCCCACGACCCGGCCACCTCGCCCGCGCTGTTCACCGAGACGCCCCCCGAGGACACCTACCCCGAGTACCCGTCGCCGGCCGGCGGCGGCTGAGGGGGCTGGTCTCCGGGCCGGTCCGGCTCGGAGCCGGCTCTCCGGACGCCCGACGTCCGCGCCTGCTCCCGCATCGGCGACCAGCCGTGCGGCTCCCTCCACGCGACCGGTCGCCGGTCCGCCGGGGAGGTCTGGTAGACCCACGGCCATGTCTCCCGCCGCCTCCCCCGAAGCCGCCGTCCGCCGCTACCTCCAGTGGCTGGAGGACCCGGCCTCCCTGGTCGACGCCGACGCGGTGGCCCACGCCGAGGCCGCGGTGGCCGCCGCCGGCGACCCGCTCGAGCGCCTGCACGCCCTGGCCGACCTCGAGCACGCCCGCGAGGCCGACGCCGACGCCGTCACCGAGGACTTCGTGGCCCACGCCCGGGGCTACGCCGAGTCCGAGTCGATCCCCGCCGCCGCCTTCCAGGCCTCCGGCGTCCCCGACGACGTGCTGCGCCGGGCCGGCTTCGAGGTCGGCGGCCGCCGTCGGCGCTCGTCGGGCTCGCGGTCCCGGGGCGGGGGTGGGAGCCGGGCACCCAAGGTGTCGATCGAGGAGCTGAAGGCGGCCACCCTGCGCCTGCCCAAGCAGTTCACCCTGGCCGACGTGGCCACCGAGGCCGGCGGCGGCTCGCCCCAGACGGTGCGCAAGGCGGTCGACGAGATGATCGCCGAGGGCAAGGCCCGCAGCCTGGGGCCCAAGCAGGACCACCACGGCCGGGGTCGGGCCCCGACGCTGTACGAGCTGGTCTGAGCGGCTCGCTCAGGCGGGGGGCGGACCGGCCGGCGGCGGCACCGGCGGAGGCGCGGGCTGGTCGCCCTCGCGTCGGCTGGCCACGACGAGCAGGCCCCCGCCGACCACGACACCGAGGCCGACGGCGAGCGCGGCGTAGGGCAGGCGGTCGGCCGAGACGTCCTCGCACAGGTCGATGAGGCGCTGGCCGTTGGGGTCGGGGTCCTCCTGCTGGGAGATGACCCGCAGGAGCGGCGGCCCGCACGAGGCGTCGTTCTCGGCGCCGAAGACCTCGACGCTCACCGGGATCATGGCGTAGAGGAACCCGATCGCCAGACCGAGCACGAGCACGAGGATCCCAGCCACCTTCACGGGAGGGGACCCTAGGGGGTCGGCCCCCCTGGGTGAGGGAGGCGGGTCGGCGGTGGGCGGGCGCAGGGGCCCGAGTGGAGCTGGGGGGAATCGAACCCCCGTCCGCCAAGCGATCACCGACCGCGCTACGACCGTTCCCGAGACTGCACCTCTACGGCTGGTGCGCCCCCGGGTGGGCTGCCCTCGCGGGCACCGGCTCGTCTTTCCGAGCGGTCAGCGGTCTTTCCCTGCGGTCAGCGGTCTCTCCCGCCGTCCACCACGACTCCTGTTGCCGGGCTGTCGTGGTCAGGCCCCGCGTGCCATTGCTGGTCGCTGTGTCTCTCAGATCACCTGATGTTGGTCAGGCGGCGAGAGCGTAATCGCCATCGGCGGTTACTTGTGTGCCCTGTTTAAGGAGTCTGAGCAACTCCGGTCGCACGATGGGGTCACAGACTCGACGTCGAAACCGGTCAGCCCCGTGTGCTGGTGTGGGATGTCAAGGAACCAGCGGCCCGCAGGGCGGGCGAACCCCCAGTGTAGGGCGCTCGGGTCCCGTCGACGCCCGGAGATCGGGGCGTCAGGCCTGTCCCGCGACGGCGCCGTCGGCCAGCCGGCGGCGGAGCTCGGCCTTGACGACCTTCCCGCCTGCGTTGACCGGGAGGTCCTCGGCCAGGACGACCCGCTTGGGCACCTTGAACCCCGCCAGGCGGTCCCGGGCCTGCTCCAGGACCTCGGTCCGCACCTCGGCCGGGTCCCGGTCGGCGCCGGCCCGCAGGACGAGCACCGCGCACACCGCCTCGCCCCAGCGGTCGTCGGGCACACCCACCACCGCGACCCGCGCCACCGCAGGGTGCTCGGCGATGACGTCCTCGACCTCGCGAGAGGCCACGTTCTCGCCGCCGGTGACGATGATGTCCTTGGCCCGGTCGACGATGGTGAGCAGGCCGTCGTCGTCGAGCACCCCCACGTCGCCGGTGTGGAGCCAGCCGTCCCGGAGGGCGGCCGCGGTGGCCTCGGGGTCCTGCCAGTAGCCGGCGCACACCTGGCCGGCGCGCACGCACACCTCGCCCCGCTCGCCGGTCGGGAGCGCCCGCCCGCCCTCGTCGACGATGCGCAGCTCGACACCGGGGCCGGGGCGGCCGGCCGCCCCGAGCAGGCGGGCCTCGCCGTCGAGGCCCCGGCGGTGGTCCTCGGGCCCGAGGAACACGGCGTTGCCGGAGAGCTCGGTCATGCCGTACCCCTGCGCGAAGCCCACCCCGAGGGCCTCGGACGCCTCGGCCAGGAGGGCGGGGGCCATGGGCGCGGCGCCGTAGGCGACGGTGCGCAGGTCGGCCAGGACCGTCCCGGGGTCGGCCTGGGCGGCCCGGTGGTCGAGCAGCAGCCGGAGCATGGTGGGGGCCAGGGACATGGCCGTGACCCGGTGGGCCTCGGCCAGGGCGCAGATCGTGGGCGCGTCGAACCGGCGGGGGAGCACGACCGGCCGACCCCGGGACAGGGCGTGGAGGACGTTGTAGGCCGACACGTGGTACAGCGGGAACGGGTAGAGGTAGACATCGTCGTCGGCGAGGGGGCGGGCCGCTGCGGTCACCGCCACCGCCGCGCCCAGGCTGGACGCGGTGAGCACCGCCCCCTTGGCCCGTCCGGTGGTGCCACTGGTGGCGATGATCCAGGCCGGGTCGTCGGGCGCCGGCGGGTCGGTCGTGGGCGGTGCCGGCGCCGCCACCAGGCTCTCCAGGCTGATGTCGCCGGCCCCGGGGTCGAGCCCCACCGTGGTCATGATGGTGGTCGCGTCGGGCAGGGCAGCGGCCAGCCGGGACAGCTCCTCGTCGGTGCCGAGCAGGGCCTCGGTGCCGGCCCGGTCGAGCTGGGCCACGACCTCCTCCGGCGTGAGGCGCACGTTGATCGGCACCGCCACCCGGCCTGCGGCCGGGATCGCGAGGAGCAGCGCCACCACCTCCGGCCGGCTGTCGGCGACGAGGGCGACCCGCCCCCCGGGCCGCGTCACCGTCGCCACCGCCCGGGTGAGGTCGGCCACGGCCGCCCGCAGGTCGCCACGGGACCAGGTGCCATCCGCGGTCACCAGGGCGGGCGCCCCGTCGGGCGCGGCGTCCGCATCGAGGGCGAGCTCGTGGAGCAGCACGACCTGATCCTGGCAGCCGCCACAACGTGAGCGGGTGACCGCGCCGCGAGGTCGGCTGCGTGCGGGCGGGGGGATCAGGTGATCTCGGTGCCGTCGGGGCGGTGGACGTGGATGCGGCCGGCCGGGTCGCGGTGGACGTGGTAGCCGTGTTCCTTGTCGTGGTTGTGCCTCCGGCAGGCCGGTCCCCCTCCTCGGGGGCAGGTACATCCGCCTCCTGAGCCGTCGGCTCGGATCGACCAGGGTCGGAGGTGGTCGCACTGGCAGGCGGTGACCGGGGTGTGGCAGCCGGGCCAGTAGCAGGTGGTCCGTTCGAGCTTGACGGCGAGGGCGGCGGCGCCGGTGAACAGGCGTCGCTGGCGGCCCATGTCGATGATCACGCCGTCGGCGCCGACGACGACGCGCCGGACGTGGTCGATGAGGGCCTGGGCGACGGCGGCGGTGGCCTCGACGGGGCCGCCGTCCATGGTGGAGCACCGGTAGGTGCCGGTGGGGAACACCGACAGGGCGTCGTCGATGGGGGTGGGGTCCAGTCCGGCCAGGCGGGCCAGCATGCGTTCGAAGGTGCGGTGGTCGATGACGATGTTGGTCACGACCTGGGATCCGCCGGGGGCGTCGGCCCGGGCGGTGGCGGCGCGGTGGAAGATCTTCTCCAGCGCGTCGAAGCGTCGTTGGGCATCGGTGCGAGCCAGGTCCGCCGGCGTGGCACCAGCACCCTTCTCGGCGCGGGCCGTGTCCCAGTCGGCGAGGGTCTCGGCCTCGAGGAACGCCCGGAAGATCGTGTCGAGCTCGACCCCGGACAGTGAACCGCAGCGGCCGGTGAGGGTCCAGGATCCGTCGAAGCCCTGGTGGAGGCTCGCGTCGCGCTTCTCGTGGGCGGCGTGGTCGGCGTCGCGGGTGCCGTCCTCGTCGACCACGCGGACCCAGTCCTCGACCATCTGGTGGAAGGCGAGGTACTCGTTGCCCTCGGCCTCGACGGCGAAGGACTCCTCGTTCTGTTCGAGGGTCTCCTTCACCCGGGGGTTGGCGTGGGCCCGGGCGATGCGCTCGACCTGGCAGGCCCCGATCCGCCCGGCCGCGAACGCAGCGCGCACGGTGGGCAGGTGTCGGAGCGCCTTGGCGCAGGTCGCCCGTCGGGCGGCCTCGGGACCGGAGAGGTTGGCCACGTGGCGGACCATGACCTTGGCCGAGGCGTGCCCGTCGAGGACACAGGCGCCGGTCCGGTCGACCTCGGACAGCAACTCGACCTGCAGCGAACGGAGCCGTCGGGCCTGGGTCTCCAGGTCGGCGATCAGCTCACGGGCATGGTCGGCGTCGGCGGGGGTGACCCCCGCAGCCCGGAGGGTGTCGAGCGCGACGGCGAGGGCGTCGATCGCCTCACCAGTCGTCGCGTCGAGCACTGTCTCCATGCCCCCACAGTACGCAGGGGGTGTGACAGCGAGACCGCCCGCAAACCGTTGTCCCACAAGCCTTTCGGGCGGATCTCGCCCGTCCCCCGGGAGGGCCCGGTGAGTCCCCGAACGACATCGGCGGTCGACCGCGACATGCGGCGCGGAGCACCCGAGGTTCGGGGCCTGCCCCCTGCGTGACCATCCGCCGGGTCGCCGCCGCGCCGGCCGGGTCGGGAGGATCAGGTGCGGCTGCCGCGCCCGCCACGGGCCATGGCCCGACGGGCCTCCATGTCGGCGTCGCGCTGGGCGATGATCTGGCGCTTGTCGACCTGGCGCCGGCTGCGGGCCAGGCCCAGCTCCAGCTTCACCCGACCCTCCTTGAAGTACAGGACCAGGGGGATGAGCTGGAGCCTCTCGCGGGCCAGGCGGTCGCTGATGAGGTCGATCTGGTGGCGATGGAGGAGCAGCTTGCGCTCCCGGACCGGTGCCGGTGGGACCTGCTTGGAGGCGTGGGAGTAGGCGGTGATGCTGATGCCGAAGACCCAGACCTCGTCGTCGACGAGGCGGGCGTAGCTGTCGGCCAGCTGGACCTTGGCCTCCCGCAGCGACTTCACCTCGGCCCCGCGCAGCACCACGCCGGTCTCCCAGGAGTCGAGGATGTCGTAGTCGCGCCGGGCGACGCGGTTGGTGGCGATGACGGTGGTGCCGTCGCTGGTCCGGGTGGCCATGGGGTCACGACGCTACCGGGCGGCGCCCCAGGCGGTCCCGCCGTCCTGGCCCGGCCGGCCCGAGACCCGTGTCCACGGGGCGCGCCAGGACCGCGCCGGAGACCTCCGGGTCGCCGGGGGTGACGGGCACCGTCGGTACGCTCGGCGCCGTGCTGCACCTCGACCCGACGGCCCGTGACCTGCTGGTGGCCCACGCCCTGGGTGGCTTCCCCGACGAGGCCTGCGGGCTGCTCGGTGGCCGGGTGCTCGAGGGCCTCGACGCCGACGGCCTGCCCCGGGCGACCGTGGAGGCCTTCGTGCCCACCCGGAACCACGATGCCTCGTCGCGCACCTACACCATCGGCCCCGAGGGCTTCCTCGCCGCCGACCGCCAGCTCGACCCCCTCGGCCTCGACCAGGTGGGGGTGGCCCACTCCCACACCCACTCCGAGGCATGGCCGTCGGAGACCGACGTCGACAAGGCCGACAACCCCCTCCTCGAGGGCTGGCACTACGTCATCGTGTCGCTGCGCGACCCCAGCCCGGTGCTGCGGTCGTTCCTCCTGGCCGGCCGCCGGGTGCGCGAGGAGCAGGTCGTGCTGGTCCCGGCGCCGGGCTGACGGCGCCGGCCACGCGGCGGTCCACGACCCCTCTGGCCAGGGGAGATGTCCCGACGGGAAGGGTTCCGGGGCCCGGTGGGGTTAGCATTGATGACCGAACCACTCGGGATTCCCGGTGGTGCTTCCGAACCCCGCTGGTGGAGCCGTGGCCGTCTACTCCTCGATCACCGACCTGGTCGGCGACACGCCGATCATCGACGTCAGCCAGCTCAGCCCCAACCCCCGCGTCCGGCTGCTGGCCAAGCTGGAGGGCAACAACCCGGCGGGGTCGGTCAAGGACCGCATCGCCCTCAAGATGATCGACGAGGCCGAGGCCGACGGCACCCTGAAGCCGGGCAGCACCGTCATCGAGCCGTCGTCGGGCAACACCGGCATCGCCATGGCCATGATCTGCCGGCTCCGGGGCTACCCGATCAAGATCGTGCTCCCCGAGAACGTGTCCATCGAGCGACGCCAGCTGCTCGAGGTCTACGGCGCCGAGATCATCCTCTCGCCCGGGGCCGAGGGATCGAACGGCGCCGTGCGCCGGGCCCAGGCCCTCTCCGACGAGCACCCTGAGTGGGTGTTCCTCTACCAGTACGGCAACGAGGCCAACCCCCGGGCCCACTACGAGACCACCGGCCCGGAGATCCTGCGCGACGTCCCCGACATCACCCACTTCGTGGCCGGGCTGGGCACCAGCGGCACCCTCATGGGCGTGGGCACCTACCTGCGCGAGACCAAGCCCGACGTGCAGATCCTCGCCGTGGAGCCCCCGGCGGGGGAGCTGGTCGAGGGCCTGCGGAACCTGGAGGACGGCTACATCCCGCCCGTCTTCGAGAAGTGGGGCGGCCTGGAGCTGCTCGACGGCAAGCGCATCGTGCGGCCCCGCGAGTCCCTCGAGTGGACCCGCCGCCTGGTGGCCGAGGCCGGCGTGTTCGCCGGCATCTCCTCCGGTGCCGCCCTGGCGGGGGCGGCCAAGGTCGCCGAGCGCATCGACGAGGGCATCATCGTGTTCATCGTCTGCGACGGTGGCTGGAAGTACCTCTCCACCGGGGCCTACACCGACGACCTCGACGAGGCCGAGGCCAAGGCCGAGAGCATCATCTACTTCTAGCGACACCAGCGGGGTGGTCCCGCGGTGCTAGGCAACGAGCATGGCTGCGGAGCGGCGGAACGGCGTGCTGACGGTGCTCGTCGTCGCGCTCGTGGTCGTGGCGGCCATCGCGGTGGGCGTGGTCCTGCGCTCCCGGGACCCGGCCCGCGGCCCCCACGTGCTGGTCGTGGGCGACTCGGTCACCTACATGTCGGCCAACCCGATCAAGGACGCCTTCGACTGGACCGACAACACCAACGTCCAGGGCCGTCCCGGGTACCGCACCGACCAGCTGGTGCCCATCGCGCTCGAGTTCGTGGGCAAGGACCGCCCCGACGACCTGGTCGTCCTCACCGGCTACAACGACCTGCTCCAGCTCCAGGACGAGGGCGCGGCGGTGGAGCAGATGATGGGGATCGCGGCCGACCAGACGTGCGCGGTGTGGCTGCTGGTGCCGACCAAGGGCGAGTACCCGGCCGACGCGGCCCGGGACTTCAACACCCGGGTCGTGGCCCTGGCCGAGGACCACCCCAACGTCCACGTGAGCACCGACTGGCGCGACGCGGTGGACGCCACCGACGGGCCCGACCCCGACCCCGCACTGATCTCCGACGACCACGTCCACCCCGTGGCCGACGGGGAGGCCCGCCTGGCCCAGGCCATGGAGGAGGGCGTCAGCAGTGGGTGCCGCTGACGGCGGCGACGACCGGCCCATCGCCCTCTTCGACAGCGGCTTCGGTGGGCTCACCGTCGCCCGGGCCGTCATCGACCTGCTGCCCGACGAGCACACGGTCTACGTGGGCGACACCGGGCGCTACCCCTACGGCCCCCGTCCGCTCGACGAGGTGGCCGGCTTCGCCCACCAGATCACCCGGCACCTGGTCGACGACCTCGACGCCAAGCTCGTCATCGTGGCCTGCAACACCGCGGCGGCGGCGGCCCTCGACGACCTGCGGGCGTCGGCCGGGGTGCCGGTGGTCGGGGTGATCGACCCCGGCGTGCGCTCGCTGGTGGCCGCCACGCGGTCCGGGCGGGTGGGGGTGATCGGCACGGTCGGCACCGTCGGCTCGGGCGCCTACCAGGGGGCGGTGGCCGCCACCGGCGCCCCGGTCGAGCTCACCTGCGCCGCCTGCCCCGGCTTCGTCGAGTTCGTCGAGCGCGACGAGACCCGCAGCGAGCAGGTCCACGTGCTGGCGGAGCGCCTGCTGGCCCCCGTGGTCGACGCCGAGGTCGACACCCTCCTGCTCGGGTGCACCCACTACCCCTACCTGGCCCGCACCATCAGCGACGTCATGGGGCGCGACGTGGTGCTGGTGTCCTCGGCCGACGAGACCGCCTTCGAGGTCCGGGCCCTCCTGGAGGGCCCGGACGGCCCGGCGCCCCGCAGTGGCGACGGGCCGGCCACCCGTCGCTTCCTGTCCTCGGGCGACGTGGGTTGGTTCCAGCGCCTGGGCGCCCGGCTGCTCGGCCCCGAGCTGGCCACCGTCGAGCGCACGCCCTGGGCCTGAGCGGGCTTGCCCCTCGGGGCCCCGCGGCCCCAACCTGGCCCCTCGCCTCCCCAGGAGACCCCATGCGCCCCGACGGCCGCCAGCCCGATGCCCTTCGCCCCGTCAGCTTCGAGCGGGACTACACCGACGCCGCCCTGGGCTCCACGCTCGTCCGCTTCGGACGCACCACGGTGCTGTGCACCGCCTCGGTCGACGAGGACGTCCCCCGCTGGATGCGGGGCCGGGGCACGGGCTGGGTCACGGCCGAGTACTCGATGCTGCCGGGGGCGTCGGCGGAGCGCATCCGCCGCGAGGTCAAGGACGGCAAGCCGTCGGGCCGGACCCAGGAGATCCAGCGGCTCATCGGCCGCTCGCTGCGGGCCGTGTGCGACATGGGCGCGCTGGGCGAGCGGTCGGTCACCGTCGACTGCGACGTGCTCCAGGCCGACGGCGGCACCCGGACGGCGTCGATCTGCGGGGCCTGGGTGTCGCTCCACGACGCCTGCACCCGGCTCATGGCCCGCGGGGGCATCACCACCCACCCGCTCACCACGACCTGCGCGGCCATCTCGGTGGGCATCGTCGACGGCACCCCGGTGCTCGACCTGCCCTACGTGGAGGACTCCACCGCCGAGGTCGACATGAACGTGGTCATGGCCGGCGACCGCCTGGTCGAGGTGCAGGGCACGGCCGAGGGGGCGACCTTCGACCGGGCCGGCCTCGACGCCCTGCTCGACCTGGCCGAGAAGGGCATCGGCGAGCTCGCCGCGCTCCAGCGGGCCACCGTGGCCGAGGCCCCCGCCCCCCGCTGAGGACCGGGCGGGTCCCGCTCGCCCTCCTAGGGTGGATCGACGATGGCGGACGATCCCCTGACCCTCGTGCTGGCGACGGCCAACGCCCACAAGGTGGCCGAGATCCGCTCCGTGCTGGCCGAGGTCGACCTGGCGGTGGAGCTCCGGCCCCGCCCCGACCACGTACCCGAGGTGGTCGAGGACGCCGGGACCCTGGAGGGCAACGCCCGGCTCAAGGCCGTCGCCCTGGCCGCGGCCACCGGCACCGCCGCGCTGGCCGACGACACCGGCCTGGAGGTCGACGCCCTCGGCGGCGAGCCCGGTGTGGAGTCGGCCTACTACGGCGGCGGCGACCACGACTCCGAGGCCAACGTGGCCCGGGTGCTGCGCGGCCTCGACGGCGTGGCCGCCGCCGACCGCACGGCCCGGTTCCGCACCGTCGTGCTGGTGCGCTGGCCCGACGGGCGGGAGGTGGCGGCCGAGGGCACGGTCGAGGGCACCGTCACCGACGCGCCCCGCGGCCCGAACGGGTTCGGCTACGACCCCGTGTTCGTCCCTGACGACGTGCCGGGTCGCACCCTCGCCGAGCTGACCCCGCCGGAGAAGGACGCCATCAGCCACCGGGGCCGGGCCCTGCGCGCCCTCGCCGACCGGCTGGCCGGGGGCGCACCGTGACCGGGGTGGTCGCCGCCGTGCTGGCGGCGGCCGAGGACCCGGACCTGAGCGACGCCTTCGGCGACCGCCTCACCACGCGCGACTGGGTGGCCGCCGGGGTCATCCTGGTCGTGGCCATCGTCGTGGGCCGGGTGCTCCAGACCGTCGTCCAGCGGGTGATGTCCCGCGACGACGACTCCGACGTCGCCATCACCCACTTCGCCGCCACCACCATCCGCAACCTCGTCATCCTGGGCGGCATCGTCTACGCCCTGGGCGTCCTCGACGTGCGCCTGGGCCCGCTGCTCGGCGCCATCGGGATCGGCGGCCTGGCCATCGCCTTCGCGGCCCAGAGCATCCTGGCCGCCTTCTTCGCCAGCATCATCCTGCGCACCCGCCGCCCCTTCCGCCGGGGCGACCAGGTGGTCCTGGGCGACGTCGAGGGCACCGTGGAGGAGGTCAACTTCCGCACGGTGTCGGTGCGCACCTTCGACGGCGAGCGGGCCCTCGTGCCCTGCGACGTCGTCCTCGGCGACACCATCACCAACCTCACGGCCCGGGGCCGGCGGCGCACCACGTTCGAGGTCCAGGTGTCCTACGAGACCGACCTGGTCGCCGCCATCGGCGTGCTCGAGCCCGCGCTGGCCCGCGTCGAGGGCGTGCTCGACCGGCCCGAGCCCCGTGCCTACGTCAAGGAGATGGCGGACTCGGGCATCACCCTCTCGCTGCTCGTCTGGCACGCCCCCGAGATGATGACCATGTGGCAGGTCCGCTCCGACGTGGGCGTGGCCGCCCACGTGGCCCTGGTCGACGCCGGGATCGAGATCCCCTTCCCGCAGCGCGTGGTGCGGTTCCGCACCGACGAGGAGGCCCGCGAGGACGAGCCCGACGTGGGCGACGGGCGCGGCACCGGCGCCCGTCGGCGACCCGGGACCGACCCGAACCGCGACACCCGGGAGGCCGACGACGGCGGGGCCGACGGCGACGGGGACGGGGGCGACTGACCGGTGACCGACCTGTCCGGCGGGGAGCACACCGACGAGGCCTTCGCCGGCCTGGGTCCGGGGCTCCCACCCGTCTCCGGCGCATCGTTCGTGGACTGCACCTTCACCGCCTGCGACCTCGAGGGCCTCGAGCTGGTCGGCTGCGAGCTGGTGGGCTGCACCTTCACCGACTGCAACCTGTCGCTCCTGCGCCCCGTCGACACCCGCTTCTCCGAGACCCGCTTCCTCGCCAGCAAGCTCACCGGCGTCGACTGGACCCTCGCGTCCTGGCCCCGCCTCTCCGTGTCGGACCTGGTCACCTTCGAGCGCTGCCGCCTCGACCACTCCACCTTCATCGGCCTCCGCCTGCCCGAGGTCCGGTTCCACCGCTGCTCCCTGCGCGAGGTCGACCTGTCCGAGTGCGACCTCACCGGCGCCTGGTTCGTCGGCTCCGAGATGGACGGTGCCCACCTGGCCCGGACCGACCTCTCGGGCGCCCACCTCGAGGGCGCCACCGGCTACCGCATCGACGCCCGGGCCAACCAGGTGCGGGGCGCGACCGTGAGCCTGCCCGAGGCGGCCTCGTTCCTGGCCCAGCTCGGCCTGGAGGTGGTCGAGCCCCCGGCCGACGACGACGGCCGAGGGCCGCGCCGGACGCTGAGGGATCAGGGGACGGGCGGATCCCAGCCCCGGAGGTCGACGGCCCAGGTGTCGAGGACCTCGTCGTCGCCCACGACGTGCAGGCGGTCGTGGAGGGCGACGGTCGGGTCGACGTGGCCGGGGAGGAGACGCACCCGGTCGCCGACCGCCGGCATCGGGGTGGCGTCGGCCGGGGCGAAGGTGGTGTGCTCGTCGGAGCAGAACCACACGTCGTGGCCGGCGAGGGTGGGCGGGCCGTGGTCGGTGGCGATCGCCTTGAGCCCGGCGTCGGCCACCGCCCAGCCCTTCGCCCGGTTCACCGACACGACCGAGGCCAGCACCGACAGGGCGGGGCGGAAGGGCGTGCCCAGGCGCAGGTAGTCGCCGTCCATCAGCGTGTAGGAGCCGGCCTGGAGCTCGGTGACCCAGGTGTTGAGGTCCCACGTGCCGGTGCCCCCGCCGGACACGACGTCGCCCCCCACCGCCTCGTGCGCGGACGCGAGGAGGGCCATCGACGCCTCGACCTTCGCCGCCTTGTCCTCGGTCTCCATCATCAGGTGGCCCTCGTAGCCCATCACGCCCCGCACCGCGAGCCCGGCGGCCCGGGCCGCGTCGGCCACCGCACCTGCCTCCGAGGGCGCGCACCCGCACCGGGGGAGCCCGACCTCGACGTCGACCAGCACCTCCCGCACGCCCGCCACGGCCGCGGTCGCCACCGTCTCGGGCGAGTCGACCGCCACGGTGATCCGGGCGCCGAGCGTGGAGGCCACCATGGCGGCCAGCCGGCGCCGGTCCACCACCTCGTTGGCCAGCAGGAGGTCGGACCCGAGGCCCACCGAGGCCATGCCCACCACCTCGGCCGGGGTGGCGCAGCAGAACCCCTCGTGGCCGGCGGCCCGCAGCTGCCGGGCGAGGGCGGTGGACTTGAACGCCTTCACGTGGGGCCGCAGGGCGGCGCCGGGCCGGGCCGCGGCCATGGTGGCGATGTTGGCCGCCAGCACGTCGGCCTCGACCAGCAGGCTCGGGGTGGGCAGGTCCTGCACCCTCGTCGTCACCCACTCGTGTCTACCGCCCCACATCCCACCCCGTACTGGTGTGGGATCTGGGGGTCAGGGCAACCAGATCCCGCGCCAGTTCGCCGCCGCCTGCGTACTGGTGTCGGATGTGGGGGTCAGGGCGGCCAGATCGCGCGCCGGTTCGGGGAGGGGGGAGGCCGGTCCCCCCGGGGGGGACGTGAGGGTCAGGGGTCGGGCGGGACGGGTGGGGTGTGGTCCCGGCGGGGGCGACGGGGCTGGCAGTGCGGGCACAGGTCGATGCGCCGGGCGGCCAGCTCGGTCCGGCGCAGGGCACCGCCGCAGACCCGGCAGGTGGACCGGTGGTACACGTAGTGCGCCTCGGCCCGAGGCAGGCGGGACGGCGAGCCGTCGACGTCGGCGGCCCGGCGGGTGATGATCCGGCCCCGGCGCAGGCCCAGCCGGAGCTGGTGGACGGTCTCGGCCCAGAGCCCCTCGCGCTCGTGGGGCCGGAGGTCACGGGCCGGGCGCTCGGGGTGGATGCCCTGGAGGAAGAGGATCTCGGCCCGGTACAGGTTGCCGATGCCGGCCACCGCGGTCTGGTCGAGCAGCAGCGTGCCGACAGGCGCCCGGCTCCGGGCCAGGCGGTCGAGGAAGAGCTCCGGGTCGGCGTCGGGGCGCAGCGGGTCGGGGCCCAGGCGCCCGACGATGGCGTCGGCCTCGTCGGGCCCGAGCAGCTCGCAGGCGGTGGCCCCGGCCAGGTCCCAGGCCTTGGTCGGCCCCACCAGCCGCAGGCGCACCGCGCCCCGCATCGGTGGCGGGGGAGAGGGCTGCCGCCGCCACGCGCCGTAGAGCCCGAGGTGGACGTGCACGACCTCACCGCCCTCCCAGGTCTGGAAGAGGTGCTTGCCCCAGGCCTCGACGTCGGTGAGCACCTGCCCGTCGAGGCGGGCGGCCGACTCCGCGAAGCGGTCCTGCACCACGTCGGTGGCCAGGGCGTGGCCCACCAGCTCCTTGCGCTGCTGGCGGGCGTGGCGGTGGACGGTGTGGCCTTCGGGCACGGGGCGAGTCTGGCGTGCCCCGGCCCGTCGCCCGCAGCCGGAGCGGGTGCCGTCGGTCCCGCGGCCCGATGTGGTTGGGTTGCGCCCGGAGGACCCCGATGCCCGCACCCCGCACGCCCGCCGCCCCCCGTCGGGTGGCGCGCGCCCGGCGCGCCGGCGGCCCTGCTGGTCGCCGTCCTGGTGCTGGCGGCCGTGGGCTGCGGGGGTGGCGACGACTCGGCCGCGACCACCACCGCACCGTCGGTGCCGGCGTCCACCACCACCGCACCGACCACCACGAGCTCCCCGCCCACGACCGCGGCGCCGCCCACCACCGCCGCCCCCACGACGGCCTCGCCGACCACGCCGCCGGCGCCCGTCTCGGTCGTCGTGGTGGGCGACAGCGTGGGCTACACCATCGCCGAAGGCGCGCCCGAGGAGATCCCCGGGGTCACGGGCGTCGACGACGAGGCCCTGCCCGGGTGCGGCCTGATCCTGGAGGGCTCCCGCCCGGCCGAGTCGGTGGCCGCCGGCGCCCCGCCGTCCTACGACGACTGCGCCGGTGGGGTGCGCGACGCCGACGCCCGGGCCGTCGCGGCCGAGCCCGACGTGGTGCTGCTGGTCCTCGGGGCGTGGGAGCGCTCCGACCACGAGCGCGACGGCCGCACCGTCGGCCCCGACGACGCGGCGTGGACCGAGCACCTGCGGGGTCTGCTGGCCGACCGGGTCGACGGGCTGTCGGCCGGCGGGGCGCGCGTCGCCCTGTGGGTCGACCCCTGCGGGAAGGACGCCGACACCGTCCACCGCCAGGAGTGGTTCCACGACGACGTGCTGGCGCCCGTGGCGGCCGACCACCCGGCGGCCACCCTGGTCGACCCGACCGAGGTGCTCTGCGTCGACGGCGCCCCCCGCACCGACGTCGAGGGCGTCGGGGATCCCCGCGCCGAGGACGGCCAGCACCTCACCGAGGACGGGGCGGCCTGGCTGTGGACCACCTGGCTGGGCCCCACCCTCGCCGCCGTCGGGGCCGCCTGAACCCCTCTGCTGCGTGCCGGCGGTGGGGTTCGAACCCACACTGCCCGCGCCCTAAACGCGGCCTCTCTACCAGTTGGAGTACGCCGGCCCCGACCGGAGGATAGGGATCCGGGGACCGGGAGGGGACCGCTCGGCGGCGCGTCGGGTGGCGGAGGTCGGCCGCTAGCCTCCGGATCCATGGCCCAGCCGCAGATCTCCGTCCCCACCGTCGCCCAGGGCGGCGCCGGCTTCGATCCCCAGAGCGAGGTCTTCAACCGCCTCCTCCGCAACCGCATCGTGTTCCTGGGGTCCGAGGTCAACGACACCATCGCCAACCTCATCACCGCCCAGCTCCTGTACCTGGAGGGCGAGGACCCCGACCGCGACGTCTTCCTCTACATCAACTCGCCGGGCGGGTCGGTCACCGCCGGCATGGCGATCTACGACACCATGCAGCTCATCACCCCCAAGGTGGGCACCATCTGCATGGGCCTGGCCGCCTCGATGGGCCAGTTCCTGCTGTGCGCGGGCGAGCCCGGCAAGCGCTTCGCCCTGCCCCACGCCCGCGTGATGATGCACCAGCCCTCGGGCGGCTTCCAGGGCCAGGCGTCCGACATCCAGATCCAGGCCGAGCAGATCCTCTACGTGAAGAAGCTCATGGCCCAGCGCATCGCCGAGCACACCGGCCAGGACGTGGCGCAGGTCGAGGCCGACTCCGAGCGCGACCGCTGGTTCACCGCCGAGGAGGCCCAGACCTACGGGATCATCGACCAGGTGGTCAGCCGCCGCCAGGAGATGACCGAGTCCTAGGGGCCTGCCTCCCCGCCGGCCCGGTGCGGACCCGGACGGCCAGCACGCCCGCAGGGGCGGCGCGGGTCAGCCGGTCGTGGTGGTCGCCTCGGTGGTGGGGGCCGGCTCCGACGACGGGGTGACCTCGCCCTCGTCGTCGAGGGAGAGCCCGCACTCGGTGTCGGCGTAGTCGACGACGCGCTGGCTGGCCTGGGCCAGGCCCGACAGCTGGTCGGCCTGCCCGGTGATGGCCTCGCGGGCGGCCGAGAGGTCGTCGGGGTTCTCCTCGACGGCCTGCACCACCAGCTCCACGCCGTCGCGCAGGCGGGCCACGTCGGCCTTGATGGCGCCGGGGGCGTCGGCCTCGAGGGCCCGGAACTCGGCCACCGCGTCGTCGAGGGCGGCGGTGGTCCCGCCCGGGTCGCTGACGTCGATGTCGCCCAGCACCTCGGCCAACGGGGGGACGTCGGCCACCCGGTCGCAGAAGGCGTCGCTGTCGCCGTCGTCGGTGCAGGCGCCCACGGCGCCAGCCGCGAGGAGGGCGACGGCCAGGGCGACCGCCGGTGCCCGCCTCACGCCGAGGGGGCGGCCTGGGCCGCCTCGGCCCGGGCCCGCAGGTCGGCCACCGCGTGGGACAGGCCCTCGGGGTCGCGGTAGAGGGCGCTGCCGGCCACGATCAGGTTGGCCCCGGCGGCGGCCGCGCCGGCCACGGTGTCGGGGCCCACACCGCCGTCCACCTCGATGTCGACGTCGAGCCCGGCGGCGTCGACCATGGCCTTCACCTCGGCCACCTTGGGCTCCATGGTGGGGATGTAGGCCTGACCCCCGAAGCCGGGGTTGACCGTCATCACCAGCACCATGTCGACCAGGTCGAGGACGTGCTCGATGGCGCTCACCGGGGTCTGCGGGTTGAGGGCCACGCCCGCCTTGGCCCCGAGCTCGACGACCTTGGTCAGGGTGCGGTGGACGTGCACCGTGCTCTCCACGTGGGCGATCACCACGTCGCACCCCGCGTCGACGTAGCCCGACAGGAGCAGGTCGGGGTCGGCCACCATCAGCTGGGCCTCGAAGGGCACCGAGACGTGGCGGCGGCAGGAGGCGATGACGTCGGGCCCGAAGGTGAGGTTGGGCACGAAGGCACCGTCCATGACGTCCCATTGGATGCGGTCGACGCCGGCGTCCTCCAGGGCGACGCACTCCTCGCCCAGGCGGCTGAAGTCCGCCGGCAGCACCGACGGGACGATGGAGACCGGGCGGGGGGCGGGGGCGGCGCACATCGGAGCGCACTGTAGGGCCCGGCCCGGGGCGCCCCGGCGGCGGCCGCGGCGTCGGTCGGGGCTGCGGCCGATGCCCCGTAGCCTCCTGTCGTGGCCTCCGTCCCGAGCCCCTCGGCCCCGCCGCCCGCCGAGGGCGACCTCGTCGCGGTCGCGGTGCACGGCATCGCCGGCGGGGGCGAGGGTGTGGGTCGAGCCCCCGACGGCCGGGCCCTGTTCGTGGCCGGTGCCCTGCCCGGCGAGCGGGTGCGGGTCGAGGTCACCGAGGTCCGTCGTCGTCACGCCCGGGGGGAGCTGGTCGAGGTCCAGGACGCCGCACCGGAGCGACGGGTGCCGCCGTGTCCCCACGTGGCCGACGGGTGTGGCGGCTGCGACTGGCAGCACGTCGACGAGCAGGCCCAGCGCCGGTTCCGGCGGACGATGGTGGCCGACGCCCTCGAGCGGATCGGTCGCATCGCCGACCCTCGCGTCGAGGCCGGTCCCCCCTGCCCGTCGACGCGTCGCGCACGACGGTGCGGGCGGCCGTGCTCGGTGGCCGGGCCGGGTTCCGCCGCCGCCGGTCCCACGACGTGGTCGTGGTCGACTCCTGCCTGGTCACCCACCCCGCGGCCGAGGAGGTCCTGGTCGAGGGCCGCTTCGGCGACGCCGACGAGGTGGTGGTGCGGGTGGGGGCCCGCACCGGCGATCGGCTGGTCGTCGCCTCCCCGACCGCCACGGGGGTGGTGGTGCCCGACGACGTGCGGGTGGTCGGCACCGACGAGCTCGACGCAGGGGCCGAGGCCTGGGTGCACGAGGAGATCGCCGGGCGGACCTGGCGGGTCTCGGCCCGCTCGTTCCTGCAGGCGTCCCCGGAGGCGGCCGACGCCCTGGTCGACCGGGTGGGCGCCGCGGCCGCCGACCTCGTGCCCGGGGCCGAACGGCTGGTCGACCTGTGCGCGGGGGTGGGCCTGTTCGCCGGCACGGTCGGTGCGGAGGCGTCCGAGGTCGTCGCGGTGGAGTCGTCGCGCGACGCGGTGGCCGATGCCCGCCACAACCTGGCCGGCGGCCCGGCGCGGGTGGTGCGGGCGCCCATGGCCCGGTGGCGGCCGGACCCCGCCGACCTGGTGATCGCCGACCCGCCCCGCACCGGTCTGGGCCGCGAGGGCGTGGCGCCGGTCCTGGCCAGCGGGGCGGCCGGGGTGGTGCTCGTGAGCTGCGACGCCGGGGCCCTGGGGCGCGACGCCCGGCTGCTGGTGGAGGGCGGGCTCACGTTCGCCGGGCGCCGAGGTGCTCGACCCCTTCCCCCAGACCTCGCACGTGGAGGTCGTCTCCCGGTTCCGTCGGTGAGCGGGCCCGACCGCCCCTCGCTGCTCCGTGGGGGTGGCGGGCGGGGGCTCCCCGGGCACCGCAGGTGGACGGGGCCGGGTGGGGTCGTCGACCATGCGGGCGTGCCCCCCGACGCCGCGGAGCCGATGCGCCCGCGCTGGCGGGCCGAGCCCAGCCCCGCCCGGCTGCCCCTCGACGCACCCCCGACGCGACGAGGTGCTCCGACGTCACCGGGAGGCCTGCAACGCGGGCGAGCCCGTCTACGTCGACCCCGCCACCGGCTACCAGGTCCTGACCGCCGACGCCCTCGCCTCCCGGGGGGCGTGCTGCGGGTCGGGCTGTCGCCACTGCCCCTGGGTGGGCCCCGCCGGCTGATCCGCCGGGGCCCCGACGTCCCTGTCGCGTCGCAGGCCACTCGCTAGGTTGCGGACGTGCGCGCCCGCCCCTCGGATGCCGGAGCGTCCCGGAGCCCCGCCGGTGAGCGGCGGGATCCTCGTCCTCGTGGGCCTGGTGCTGTGCTTCTTCGGGATCTTCTCGATCCACGTGCAGGTGCTGGCCGCCGGCTTCGGTCTGGGGTGGCTGTTCGGCGACCTGTTCTCGACGTCGGCCAGCACCAAGCTGCTCCTCGGCCTCCTGAGCGCCGTGTTCGTGTGGATCCTGGCCACCCTCGTGTTCAAGGCCGCGGCCCTCTTCGTCGGCGGACTGACCGGCGCCGTCATCGGGGCCGGCATCAGCGGGGTGGTCCAGACCGGCGACCGCAACATCGCCCTGGGCATGCTGCTGGTGCTGGTGTTCGCCGTCATGTGCGCCCTGCTGGCCGACCGCTACCGGGCCCGCTCGCTGCTCTGGCTCACCACCCTGGGCGGTGCCGGCATCGTGCTGGTGGGCCTGGCCCGCGCCGCTCCCGGGACCCTGGGCTTCCTGCGGGGTGCCGACGACGCCACCGAGCAGGTGGTGACCACGCTCCTGTGGCTGGGCCTGGCCCTGGCCGGCTGGGTGGTGCAGAGGCGCCTGTTCCCCGACGCCCTCCGCATCGACGAGGACCGCCGGCGCTGACCCGGCCGGCGCCGACCGCCCGGCCCGCGATCAGGCCCCGGGGCGGGGGGTGGCGGGCGCCTCGGCCGAGGTCCACCAGGTGGCCTCGGCCCGGGCCGCCACCTCGAGGGGCGGGCGGCCGGTGGCCGCGGCCACGGCGGCGACGTCGTCGTGCTCGGCCTTGGCCCGCACCGGCGACACCTTGACCCGCACCGGGTGCCCGTCGACGTCGACCTCGACGACCTGGCGGGTGGCGGGCCAGCGCTCGTAGGTGGCGGCCCGCACGCCGAGGGTGCCGGTCGCCGTCCGCAGCGCCTCGGCCACCGCCGGGCCGTGCCCGGCCCCGGCCAGGGCGGTGACCACGTGGCCCGGCCGCCCCTTCTTCATCACCACCGGGGTCACCCAGGCGTCGACGGCGCCGGCTGCGAGCACGGCGGCCACCGCATCGGCCAGGGCCTCGCCGGTGACGTCGTCGACGGTCGTCTCCAGCACGGTGACGGGCTGGGCCGCCCGGCCCCCGGCACCGTCCTCGGCCCGGACCACCACGACCTGGGTGGCGTTGACGCTGCCGTCGGGGTCGGCCGACCCGGCGCCGAAGCCGGTGCCGCGCACGGCGCCGTCGGGCACGGGCCCGAAGCCGGTGGCGAGGGCGGCCACCAGGGCGGCGCCGGTCGGCGTGGTCAGCTCGACGGGTGAGTCGACGCCGTGGACCGGTGCCCCCACCTCGGCCAGGACCCGGGTGACGGCGGGGGAGGGGTTGGGCAGGATCCCGTGGGCGGCGCGGACGGTGCCCCGCCCCACGGTGAGGGGGGAGGAGCGCACCTCGTCGATGCCCAGGACCTCGAGGGCGGCGCAGGTGCCGACCACGTCGACCAGGGCATCGAGGGCCCCGACCTCGTGGAAGTGGACGTCGTCGGGGTCGGTGCGGTGCAGCGCGCCCTCGACCCGGGCCAGGAGGGCGAAGGTGGCGTGGGCCCGGTCGTGGACCCGGGGCGGCAGGGCGGCCTCGGCCAGGAGGTCCCGGATGGTGGCCCAGGTGCGGTGAGGGGCGTCCTCGGCCACCCGGACGTGCACCTTGGTGGCGGCCACCCCGCCCCGCAGCACGGGCTCGGCCTCCAGGTCCCAGCCGTCGACGGGCAGCCGTCGGACCAGGGCGGTCACCTCGTCGGGGTCGGCGCCCGCGTCGACCAGGGCCCCGAGGGCCATGTCGCCGGCCACGCCCGAGAAGCAGTGGAACCAGGCCAGGTCAGCCACCGGCCGCCTCCCGGGGGGCGAGCAGGCGGCTGACCGCGCAGGCCGCGCCGAAGCCGTTGTCGATGCCGACCACGGTGACCCCGGCGGCGCACGACGAGAGCATGGCCAGCAGGGCGGTCACCCCCTCCAGGGCGGCGCCGTAGCCCACGCTGGTGGGCACGGCCACGACCGGCCCGGGGGCCAGGCCGCCGACCACGCTGGCCAGGGCGCCCTCCATGCCGGCCACCACCACCACGGCGTCGGCCTCGACCAGCACGTCGACGTCGGCCAGGAGCCGGTGCACACCGGCCACACCGACGTCGGTGAGCCGGGCCGGGGGCAGTCCCAGGGCGGTGAGCGTGGCGGCGCACTCGTCGGCCACGGGGAGGTCCGCGGTGCCGGCGCTCACGACCACCGTGGCGGCCGACCTCCGGGCGGCCGGGCGCCAGGCCAGGAGCCGGTGGCGGTCGCCGGTGACGGTGGCCCCCGGGTGGGCCGCGAGGGCGGTGGCCGCCTGCTCCTCGTCGGCGCGGGTCAGGAGGACCGCGCCGCCCTCGACGGCGAGGAGCTCGCCCACCAGGGCGGCGCACTGGGCCGCGGTCTTGCCCGGTGCGTACACGGCCTCGGGGAGCCCGGTGCGCAGGCTGCGGTGGTGGTCGACCCGGGCGTAGCCCAGGTCGGCGAAGGGCAGGCGCCGCAGCCGGGCCACCGCCTCGTCGGGGTCGACGGCACCGGTCCGCAGGTCGTCGACCAGGGTGCGCAGGGCCGTCTCGTCCACCGCGCCATCCTGGCCGCCGGACCCCGTCGCCACCCACCCCACGGGGCGCGGGTCGGCTGCCGGCCGACCGGTGCGACACACTGGCCCGGTGCCGCCCGCCACCGATCCGCACCCGCCCGGCCCCGCCCCGGCGTCGGCCGTGGCCGGTGCCGTGGACGCCCTGGAGGCGTGGCTGCGGGACGCCGGGGCGGTGGTCGTCGCCTTCAGCGGGGGGGCCGACTCGGCCTTCCTCGCCCACGTGGCCCACGACGTGCTCGGCCCCGAGGCGTGCCTGGTCGCCACCGCCGTCTCGCCCTCGCTGGCGCCCGACGAGCTGGCCGACTGCCGGGCGCTGGCCGCCGAGTGGGGCCTGCGCTGGGAGGGCCTGGCCACCTCCGAGGCCGACGATCCCCGCTACCTGGCCAACGACGGTGATCGCTGCCGGTGGTGCAAGACCGCCCTGATGGACGTCCTCGGGCCGCGCGCCCGCGCCGAGGGGGCCACCGTCGCGCTCGGGGTCAACCTCGACGACCTGGGCGACCACCGCCCGGGCCAGGCCGCCGCCGCGGAGGCCGGGGCCGTCTTCCCCCTGGTCGAGGCGGGCTTCACGAAGGACATGGTCCGCGCCGCGTCGCGGCGACGGGGTCTGCGCACCTGGGACAAGCCGGCGGCCGCCTGCCTGGCCTCTCGCCTGCCCTACGGCACGCCGGTGACCCTCGGGGCCCTGGACCGCGTCGGGCGGGCCGAGTCGGCCCTCCACGCCCTGGGCTTCCCCGCCGTGCGCGTCCGCCACTACGGGTCGACGGCGCGGGTGGAGGTGCCCCTCGACCGCCTCGACGACGTCCTCGCGTCCCGGGGCCCGGTGGTCGACGCCGTCCGTCGAGCCGGCTACGAGCGGGTGACCCTCGACCTCGAGGGCCTCCGTTCCGGCAACCTCAACGCCGACCTCCCCGGGGGCTGAGGCGCCGCCGCGGCGACCGCCCGCGGCCCTCCGTCAGGCCAGGGCGACGAGGGAGCTGCCGGCGGTGTAGGCCGCGATCACCAGCAACAGGCCCACGAACCACCGGGTGAGGGTGGCGGCCGGGATGCGTCCGGCGATGCGCTCGCCGACGACGGTGCCGACGACGGCCAGGGCGAGGAAGGGCAGGGCGTCGCCCCAGCGCACGTCGAGCGAGCCGGCCCGCAGGGCCAGGGCGGCGAAGGCGTTGACCGCGATCACCACGAGTGACGTCCCCACCGCGTCGGGCATGGAGAACCCGAGGGTGAGGACGAGGGCGGGCACGATGACGAACCCGCCGCCGACGCCGAAGAAGCCGGTCATGAGGCCCACCAGCGACCCCGCCAGGACGATGCGGGGGAGGTCGGCCCGGCTGATGGCGAGGGTCGAGGGCCGGGCCGGGCCGGTGATGGTCGCCGCCGCGAGGGGGGGTCGCTCGACGTCCCCGCCGGGGTGGGCGCTCCCCGACCCGGAGCTCCCGTCGGCGGCGAGCGGGCCGGGCACCCCCTCGGGCTCGGAGCGGGTGCTGCGGCGCCACATGCCGACGCCGGCGATCACCATCACCGCGGCAAAGGCCAGCAGCAGGACGTCGGGGTCGACGTGGCGGTTGAGGATCGTGCCCAGCGCGTTGCCGCCCAGGCCCACGGCGCCGAAGGCCAGCCCGGCCCCCAGGCGCACCCGCCCCGCCCGCCAGTGCGAGCCCATCCCCAAGAGGGCGGCCACGCCCACGACCAGCAGGCTCGTGCTGGTCGCGCTGCGGGTGGTCTCGCCCGCCCCGTAGACGAGGGCGGGCACGGCCAGGATCGACCCGCCGCCGCCCAGCGCACCGAGGCTCAGGCCGACGAGCAGGCCGAGGGGGCTGGCGAGCAGGCCGCGCACGTCAGGCCGCCACGGCCGGGGCGGTCGGCTCGGCGACCACGCGGTCGACGTCGCACGTGGGACCCTGCTGGTTGTAGGGCAACCGGGACACCAGGTCGTCGAGCCATCCGGCCAGGGAGGTCGCGGCGAGGCGCGGGTCGAGAGGGGTCGGCGTCACGGGGTCTCCTTGGTGGGGGTGGGGATCAGGCCGCGGTGGGGCGCTCGGCCCAGGCCGCGTAGCCCCCGACCAGGTCGGAGACGTCGGCGAAGCCCTGGCTGCGCAGCCAGCTGGCCGCGAGGGAGGAGCGGTAGCCGCCGGCGCAGTGGACGACCACCGGCGCGGTGCGGTCGAGCTCGTCGGCCCGGGACCGCAGGTCGGCCATCGGGATGGCGACGGCGCCGGGGATGGTGCCCTCCAGGCGCTCGCCGGCGCCGCGGACGTCGACGACCTGGATCCGGGGGTCCTCGGACCGGAGGCCGTCGAAGACGTCGGCGGTCACCCGTGAGGCCCGGGCGGCCGCCTCGGGGTGCTGGGCCAGGGCGGCCTCGGGGCCCTCGAGGGCCCCCACCACCCGGTCGAACCCGATCCGGCCCAGTCGGACGCGGGCCTCGGTGGCCTGGTCGGCGCCGGTGACGAGGACGATGTCGTCGTCGGGGGTGAGCGTGGTGCCGGCCATCTCGGCGTAGCGACCCTCGAGCCCGAGGTTCACCGAGCCGGCGACGTGGCCGGCGGCGAAGTCGGCGGCGGGACGGACGTCGAGCACCACCGCCCCGTCGGCCCGGGCGGCCAGGACGGCGTCGAGGTCGAGGGCGGGCGGGGCTCCGTGGGCGAGGAGGTCGTGGTCGCGCCGGTTCTCGCCGGCGTCGTAGGAGAAGTAGGCGGGCGCCGGGGGCTGGCCCTCGGTGACCACCTCGACGAAGCGCTCCTTGCTCATCGGGGCGAGGGCGTAGTTGCTGCGACGCTGGTCGCCGATGGTGGACGAGGTCTCGGTGGAGAGGTTCTTGCCGCAGGCCGAGCCCGCGCCGTGGGCCGGGAAGACCCGGGTGGCGTCGGGCAGGGTCAGCAGCTGGGAGTGCAGCGAGTCGTGGAGGCGTCCGGCCAGGTCCTCGGCGGTGACGCCGACGGAGGAGAGCAGGTCGGGACGTCCCACGTCGCCGATGAACAGGGTGTCGCCGGTGAGCACGCCGTAGGGCACCTCGTCGTCGGGGTGCTCCCACACCACGATCGAGATGGACTCGGGCGTGTGCCCCGGGGTGGCCCGCACCTCGAGGGTCACCTCGCCGAGGGAGATGCGCTCGCCGTCGGCCGCGTGGTGCACGGGGAACTCCACCTCCGCGGCCTCGCCGTAGACGATCTCGGCCCCGGTGGCGGCGGCCAGCTCGAGGTGGCCGGAGAGGAAGTCGGCGTGGACGTGGGTCTCGATGACGTGGGTGATGCGGAGGCCGGCCTCGGCCGCCTCGGCCAGGTACTCGTCCACGTCGCGCCGGGGGTCGACGACCGCGGCGCGGCCGCTGGTCTCGTCGCCGACGAGGTAGCTCGCCTGGGACAGGCAGTCGAGGTAGTGCTGGCTGAAGTGCATCGGGGTGCCTCCGGCTCGAAGGAACGAATGTCCGTACAATACTCGGGTCAGCAGGGCCGCACAACCGGACAAGGTTGGCGGGGTCGTCCGGTCATCCGTATGTTCGACGCCGTGCCCGACGACGTCCGCCGCCCCGACCGCCGCAGCCCCGTGCCCCTCTGGAGCCAGGTGGTCGACGACCTGCGCCGGCGCCTGGAGGCCGGCGAGTTCGCCTCGCACTTCCCCGGCGACGTGGAGCTGGTGGGCCAGTACGACGTGAGCCGCCACACGGTGCGCGACGCCGTGCGGCGCCTGCAGGAGGCCGGCCTGGTGGTGCGCGAGCGCGGGCGGGGCACCCACGTGCGCAGCCCCGGCCTGGAGCAGCCCCTCGGGACGCTCTACAGCATGTACCGCTCGATCGAGGGCCAGGGCCACGAGCAGCGCAGCATCGTCCGGGTCCTGGAGGAGCGCACCGACGTCGACGCAGCCCGCACCCTCGGCCTCGACGACGACGCTCCGCTCGTGTTCCTCGAGCGCCTGCGCCAAGCCGACGGCCGGGCCGTCGCCGTCGACTGCTCGTGGCTCCCGGCCGCGGTGGCCCGGCCCCTCCTCGATGCCGACCTGGGCCACACCGCCCTCTACGCCGAGCTGCAGGAGCGCTGCGGGGTGCGTCCCCGGTCCGGGTGGGAGCGGATCCGGCCGGTCCTGCCCACCGCCGAGCAGCGCCGTCTGCTGGGCACCCCGGCCCGCCAGCCCGTGTTCGCCATCGAACGGGTCACCGAGGGCCCCGACGGCCCGCTGGAGTGGCGCCACAGCGTCGTGCGGGGCGACATCTTCGCCTTCGTGGCCCGCTGGAGCGCGGGCGACGACGACGCCCACACGGCCCTCGAGCCCACCCCCGACGGGCCCTGACCCCGCGCCCACCGCTCGACCTCACCTCGCCCCACCCCCGCACCCCCTCCTCACCCACGAGCTGGTCAGGGATCCCGGCGCCAGGGCCCCGGTGGGGCGGACCGGCTCGGAGCGACGCGGGGCCGCGGGCTGTGGTCGCCGGTGGCGGGAGGGTGCGGGGTCGTCGTGCCAGACTCGCCCGGTGCCGCGCCCAGGACCGCTCCCCCCGCCGCCCGACGGGTCCGTCCCGGCGGCCCCCGCCGATGCCGGCCAGGCCCGCTGATGGGGTGGTGGCACCGGCGGCCCGGCCTGCCCGAGGACGCGGTCGACCTGGTCGAGGCCCACATCACCCACTGGCGCCACCTCGACGACGACGAGGAGACCCGGCTGCTGGAGCTGACCGAGTGGCTGCTGCAGCACAAGAGCTGGGAGGCCGCCAACGGCTTCGCCCTCGACGACACGATCCGCACCGTGATCGGGGCCCAGGCCGCCCTGCTCATCCTCGGCCTCACGCCGGACCACTACGGTCAGGTCACCGCCATCATCGTGCACCCCTCCACGTCGATGCAGCGGGGGGAGCGGGCCGGACCCGTGTCGGGCACGGCCACCGATGACCTGCTGCCGATCTACGGCCTGGCGCAGGACCGCAGGGGGCCGGTGGTGATGGCGTGGGACCAGGCCCGCTCGGCGGCCCGCCACCCGGAGCGGGGCCACAACGTGGTGTTCCACGAGTTCGCCCACAAGCTCGACATGCTGGACGGGATGATCGACGGGACCCCGCCGCTGGCCCGCGAGGACCTGCCCGAGTGGTCGCGGATCTGCACCGAGCGTCTACGACGACCTCCGGGCCGGGAGGCCCCGCCCACCGCTGCGGGACTACGGCGCGGTGAACACCGGCGAGTTCTTCGCCGTGGCGACCGAGGCCTTCTTCGACGTGCCCGGCGAGCTCCTCCACCACGAGCCCGACCTCTACCGGGTGCTCCAGGGCTTCTACCGCCAGGACCCGGCGGCGCGGCCTCGCGGACTGAGGCCACCGGGCGGGCGAGCGAGGGCTTCTCGGTTGTGGGACGACGGGGACGTCGACTGTGATGCGGCGGTGAGCACGCCCCCCTCTGCCGCCCGCGGCGGCGGCGCGCGACGGCGTGGTGGCCATGGCGCCGCTGGCCCTGGGGGTGGCGCCCTTCGGCCTCGTCGTCGGGGCCACCGCGGCGGAGGAGGGGCTGTCGCTGCTCCAGGCGTCGGGGCTCTCGCTCGGCGTGTTCGCCGGGGCCAGCCAGCTGGCGGCCATCGACCTGCTCGGCTCCGGGGCCCCGCTGCTCGTCGTCATCGGCACCGCACTGATCATCAACATGCGGATGGTCATGTACTCGGCCTCGCTGGCGCCCCACGTGAGGGAGATGCCCAAGCGTCGGCGCCTGGCCATGAGCTACCTGCTGGTCGACCAGGCCTACGCCCTCTCCATCGTCCGGTGGGAGCGGCGCGACGAGCCCCTGTCCGCCCGCTTCGCCTTCTACCTGGCCGTCGCCCTCCCCCTCTGGACCGTGTGGCAGGTCACCACCGTCGTCGGGGCGGTGGTCGGCAGCAACGTCCCCGACGACATCCCGCTGTCGTTCACCGTCACCCTCGTGTTCCTGGCCGTGCTCGTGCCCAGCCTGACCGACCGGCCGCGCATCGTGGCCGCCTTGGTCGCCGTCGGGGTGGCGATCGGTGCCCGGGGCCTGCCCGCCGACCTCGCCCTCATCGTGGGCGCCCTCAGCGGCATCGCCGCCGGGGCCTGGTGCGACGCTCGGACGAGCCGATGAGCGACACCTGGATCGTCATCGTGGTCGTCGGCCTCGGCACCCTGGCGGCGCGGGGCTCGTTCCTGATGGTCGCCCACCGGTCCCAGGAGGTGTCGCCGCAGGTGGCGAGGGTCCTGCGCATGATCCCGCCCGCCGCCCTGGCCGCCATCGTGGGCCTCCAGCTCTCCGACCCCGACGGCTCCACCGGCCTGGTGGCCCGGCTGGTGGCCGCCGCGGTGGCGACGGTCATCACCTGGCGCTGGGCCAACCTGGTGCTGGCCCTGGTGGTCGGCCTCCTCACCGTCGTCGCCCTCGACGCCGTGGTCTGACCCCACGACCGACCCGGCGGACAGAGTGTGCCAGGCACGACCTGTCCCGGCGGACAGAGTGTGCCTGGCACGACCTGTCCCGCCGGGCTCCCTCGATGTCAGCCGGAGGGGCCGAAGCGCTCGACGCGGACGGACGTGACGGGCACACCGGCCGCCACGGCGACCGCGGAGGCGGCCTCGGCGAAGGCGGTCGACCCGCAGACGTAGGCCGTGGTGTCGGGGGCGAGGGGCGGCAGGTCGCCGAGGGCGAGGCGGCCGGGGGGCCGGGGGTCGCCGGCCGGTGCCCGCCGGGTGTGCACGACGGTGACCTCCGGGCCCGGGAGCTCGGACGCGTAGTACAGGTCCTCGGGCGTGCGGACCGAGACGACGAGGTGCACCCGGTCCGCGGTCCCGGTGCGCCGGGCGTGGCGCAGCATGGCCATGAGCGGCACCACCCCGGACCCGCCGCCGAGCAGGAGGGCGGGCCCGTCGCCCCGCCAGGCGAACCAGCCCCCGATCGGGCCCCGGACCTCCAGCAGGTCGCCGCACCTCCAGCACGTCGTGGAGGAACGAGGACACCTCGCCGTCGGGGAGCAGCTCGACGGTGAGCTCGACCTCCCCGGTGGCGTCGGGCGCGGAGGCCACCGAGTACGACCGGCTGGCCACGTAGCCGTCGGGCGCGACCAGGCGGACCACGTAGTGCTGGCCCGGCAGGTGGGCCACCGGGTCGGTGAGGCGCAGGCGGAGCGTGCGGGCCGTCGCCGTCTCGGGGCGGACGGCCACCACCGTGGCCTGCTGCCAGGGGCCCGGGCCGGGGGCCGGGGGCGGGGGAGCAGGTGCGGGCTCAGTCACCCTGGTAGCGCTGCTCGGTCCACGGGTCGCCCCGGTCGTGGTAGCCGTTCTCCTCCCAGAACCCGGGCTCGTCGTGGTCGAGGAGGCGGAGGTCCGACGACCCACTTGGCGCTCTTCCAGAAGTAGAGGTGGGGGACCAGCAGGCGGGCGGGGCCGCCGTGGGCGGCGGGGAGCGGGCTCGCCGTCGACCTCCCACGCCACCCAGGCCCGACCGTCGGTGACGTCGGCCAGCGGGAGGTTCGTGGTGTAGCCGGTGTGGCTGGTCGCCACGACGTGGGAGGCGGCCGGGAGCGCGGCCCCGGCCGCCTCGAGGAGGGTGTCGACCGAGACGCCGGTGAAGGTCATCCCCAGCTTCGACCACGTGGTGACGCAGTGGATGTCGCCCTCGTAGGTCGACGGTGGCAGGGCGTGGGCCTCGTCCCAGGTCCAGGTGGTGGGCGCTCGCACGAGCCCCGACACGCCGAAGGTCCAGGTGGCGGTGGGCAGGACCGGGGTGACCTCGGCGGTCAGCACCGGCCAGTCGGCCCCGGCGTCGTACTGGCCCGGTGGCAGGCGAGGGTCCCGTGGGGGGCGTCGTCGCCCGGTGAAGCCCCTGGTCACGTCCATGGCTGCGCTCCTCGTGCTCGGGCCGCCGGTGGTGGGCGGCCGGGCTCGCGCCCGGCCGCACGGTCCTACTGCTGGTAGCCCTCGACGGTCGCCGTGCTGCGGGCCTCGGCCTCGTCGGGGTCGAGGCCCACGTCGCGCCGGGCCCGGCGCTGGCGGAGCAGGTCCCAGCACTGGTCGAGCAGGACCTCGAGCTCCTGGATGCGGGCCCGGTCGGCATCGGAGGCCTCGCCGCGGGCCTCCTTGCGGCGGAGCTCGTGCTCCTCCTCGTCGAGGGTGGAGATGGAGCGGAGGGTGTCGTCGTCGGCCACGGGCCTCCTCGGTGCCGGGCGGGGCGGACCCGCGCCAGGGGAGCGTACGGGCGGCCCGGTCCCCTTGCACCGGCGACCACGGTGGCGGCGCCCGTGCCACCCCGGCGAGGATGTCCCGATGCCGTCCCCCCGCCCCTGCGCCCGCCGGTGAGCGGGCTGGCGCACGTCGCCGCCTTCCTGGGCGGTGCCGCGGTGGTGGTGGCCGTCGTGCTCTCGGCGGTGAAGACGGTGGTGCTGCCCCACGGTCGGGGCGCTCGGCTCACCGGCGTCCTCTTCGTCGGGGTGCGACGTCTGATCGAGCTCCACGAGCGGCTCCCCGCCGCGGCCCGGCGCCGTCACCGGGCCATGAGCCTCTACGCACCGGTGTCGCTGGTGCTGCTGCCCTTCGTGTGGCTGTCGGGGACGATGCTCGGCCTCACCGCCATGTTCTGGGGCCTGGGCACGCACCCGCTGCGGGCCGCGTTCAAGCTGGCCGGGTCGTCGATGCTGACCCTGGGTTTCGCCGACGTGTCCGACCTGCCCCGGGAGGTGCTGAGCTTCTTGTCCGCCGGCCTGGTGATCGCCGTGCTGGGCCTGCTGCTGGTCACCTACCTGCCGTCGATCTACGCCGCCTACTCGGCTCGCGAGACGGCGGTGACGTCGCTCGACGTGGTCGCCGGCGCTCCCCCCCGGGTGTCGGCCCTGCTCGTCCGCCACCACCGCATCGGCGGGGTGGACCGCCTCGACGAGGTGTGGCGCACCTGGCGGGACTGGTTCACCAGCGCGGCGGAGTCCCACACCGCCCTTCCCGCCGTGGTCCTGTTCCGCTCCGGCGACCCGGAGCGCAGCTGGCTGCGGGCGGCGGAGACGGTGCTCGACGCCGCCGGCATGCAGCTCGCGATCGGGGAGGAGCGCAACGCCGAGGCCGCCCTCTGCATCCGGGCCGGCTACGTGGCCCTGCGGGCGATCGCCGAGTTCTACCGCTTCGAGGTCACCACCGACCCCGGACCCGACGACCCCATCACCGTCGGGCGGGCCGACTTCGACGCGGTGGTCGCCACCCTGGAGGCGGCCGGCGTCCCGCTGCCCGCGGACCGCGACCAGGCCTGGCGGGACTGGGCCGGCTGGCGGGTCAACTACGACGAGGTCGTGCGCCAGCTGGCCGAGCTCACCGCCACCGAGCTCACGCCGCCGTCCTGAGCGACGCCCTCCCGGTGCTCAGGTGTCGCCGATCGACTCGCGGTCGCGGGACAGCAGCCACCTGCCGGCCCGGACCGGCTCGTACCGGGGCGGGTCGTCAGGGCCGTGCACCCGTCGAGGACCTCGATGCGGGCGTGGGGGGGTCGAGGTCGAAGAGCAGCACCAGCGAGAAGCGGTGGCGCCCGACGGGGTTGCGCACGCGGTCCTCGGGCCAGGGGTCGGGCCCGTCCATGGGTTCCCGGCCTGCACCTGCGGGTGCGCGGGGCCCGCGGCGCCGTCGTCCGGGGTGCGTGGGGTCGTCAGCGGTAGAGGCGGGTGACGGTGGCGATGTCGGCGCCGTCGTCGCCCTCCGCCGCGGCCCGGGCCATCTGGTCGCGGGTGGCCTCGGTGGCGGGCAGCGCGTGGCCGTCGGCCGCGGCCAGGGCGGCGGCCAGGCGGGCGTCCTTGGCCCCCAGCGCCGTGCTCCACCACGCCTCCTGCTCGCCGGTGAGGATGCCGTCGAAGCGGTTGGCCAGGACGGGGGCGACGAGGGGCGTGCCTTCCAGCAGCTCGCGGACCTGGTCGTCGGACAGCCCGCCGGCCCGGCCGACGGCGACGGCCTCGGACAGAGCCACCACGGCGTCGAGCAGCAGGACGTTGGCGGCCAGCTTGGCCGTGCTGGCCTGGGCCGCGGTGGGATAGCGGCGCACCGTCTCGGTCAGGTCCCCGAGGACCTCGTCGACCACGGCGATGGCCACCTCGGCCCCGCCCAGCAGGTAGGTCGCCCCGCCGGAGGCCACCCCGGCGGGCGGGCCGAGGATCGGCATGGCTGCGAAGCTGGGGATCACCCCGGCCAGCGCGGCGCTGGCCTCCGGCGAGATGGTCGAGACGTCGACGTAGGCGGTGGCGTCGGTGATGGAGGCCCGCACCCCGCCGTCGCCCAGGGCCACCTCGCGCACCGCGTCGTCGTCGGAGAGGCTGCTGAGCACGAGGGCCGCACCCGTCACCGCCTCACCGACGGTCGCCGCCTCTCGTGCGCCCGCCTCGACCAGGTCGGGGGCCCGGCCCGGCGTGCGGTTCCAGATCCTCACCGCATGGCCGGCGTCGACCAGCCGTCCGGCCAGGGCCTGGCCCATGCGTCCCATCCCGAGCACTGCGATGTCCATGGGGCCATCCTGCCGACAGGGCGGGGTCGTCCCCACCCGCACGGACGGGTGGCCGGCGAGGAGGGCCGCCGCCGGCCCGGTCGCCGCGCCCCCTCAGGGGTCGATGGTCTGGAGCTCGCCGGTCTCCCGGCTGGTGGTCCACAGGCGCCCGGTGCCGGGGTCCACCGCCACGGTGTTGGCCTGCTGGACGGTGGGGATGCGGTCGACCTCCACCGGCTCGTCGCCGGAGACGTCGAGGCCCACCAGCTCGTTGCGGGCGGTGAGGGTGACCCAGACGACGTCGGCCTCGGGGTCGTAGGTGATGCCGTAGGGCGTGCCCTCCAGCGGGAGGCTCGCGACCTGCTCGAGGGGGTCGGTGGAGAAGACGAGCACGGCGTCGCCGCGGGTGTCGTTGACCACCAGGCGCCCGTCGGTGGTGGCCACCACGTGGGTGGGGCCCTCGCCGGCGGGGACGTTCCCGAGGCCCTCCTCGGTGGCCAGGTCGTAGAGCGACACGGTGAAGTCGCCCACGTCGACCACGCCCACGCCGTCGTCGCCGACGGCGGCCACGCCGCCGGGCTGCTGGCGGTCCTCGAAGGTGTGGACCACCTCGCCGTCGTCCACCACCGACAGGGTCCCGCCCCGCTCGTCGGCCACCAAGATCCGTCCCGAGCTGGTCTCGGTGGCGTCGTGGGGGTACTCGCCCACCTCGGTCTGGGTGGTCTCGCCGTCGGGCAGCGACACCGTCACGAGCGTGTCGGAGTCCTCGGCCGGCACCAGCACGGGACCGCCGGGTCCGGCCAGCTGGAGGTGGCGGGCGTGACCGGGCAGGGCCACGCGCCGGACCTCCTCACCCGTCGCCCCCTGGACGAGGACCAGCTCGGTGGCGTTGCGCACGGCCACCGCGAGGATGTCGGTCTCGTCGTCGTAGACCATCCCCTCGGGCTGGGGGGCCAGCTCGACCACCGTGCCGGCCGGCTCCACGTCGGGCACCGGGGCCTGGGCCGGCTCGGCCGCGCCCAGGGGCTCGGTGGTGGTGGCGTCGGCGCCGGCGTCGTCACCCCCGCAGGCGGCGACGAGCAGCGCCAGCACCAGCGCGGGGAGCAGGGGGGTGGGAGGACGGGTCCGCCGGGTCACCCGGCCCACCCTGGCACAGGGTCTCGGCGGCGTCGCCGCGGGAGATCTCTCGGCCCGCCCGCCCTTGCGGCCGGGATGTGGCCGCAGTGGTGGCGACGATGGCCCCTGCGCCGCCGGAGGAGCCGGCGGGACCGACAAGCCCAGGAGGACCCACCACCATGGACATGAAGCTCGAGCTCGTCCCCGTGCCCGTCACCGACGTCGATCGGGCCAAGGCCTTCTACGTCGACCAGGTCGGCTTCGCCGCCGACGTCGACGCCGTCGTCCACGAGGGCCTGCGCTTCGTGCAGCTGACCCCACCGGGGTCGGCGTGCTCGATCATGATCGGTGAGGGGATCACCGAGATGGCCCCCGGGTCCCAGCAGGGCCTCCAGGTGGTCGTCGCCGACGCGGACGAGGCCCGCGCCCACCTCACCGACGCGGGTGTCGAGGCCAGCGAGGTCGACGAGCAGCCCTGGGGCCGCTTCGTCACGTTCCGCGACCCCGACGGCAACCAGTGGTCGCTCCAGCAGCTCCCGCCCCGGGACTGACCCTCACCCACCCCCGGACGAGGCTGCCCGCGCGCGCAGGGCGCGCTCGGTGGCCTCGTCGGCGGGGAAGAACAGCTCGACGGCCAGCTCGTCGAGGGTGATGTCGCGAGGTGAGCCGAAGGTCGTCAGGGTCGTGAACATCGACAGCACCGATCCCTGGACCTCCAGCTCGAAGGGCACCAGCAGGTCGGGCTCGGCCCGCGGCGTGGTCCAGTCGGTGCGGGCCCGCAGGTCGGCGACGTCGGGGTAGGTCCCGACCTCGGCCTCCAGCGCGGCCAGCTCGGCATCGCCGGTCACCGCCACCAGCCGGTGGAGCTGGGCCAGCAGGTAGCGCCCCCAGTCGTCGAGGTTGCGGGTGCGGGCCGCCAGTCCCTCGGGGTGGAGGCCGGCCCGGAACATGTTGAGCGGCGGCCCCGCCAGCTCCGGGGGCAGCAGGCTGGTCAGGGCGGACGCCGGTGCGTTGGCCAGCACCACGTCCCAGTGCCGGTCGAGCACCACGCCGGGGAACGGTGCATGGGCATCGAGCAGGCGCTGCAGGGAGGCCTGGACCCGGGCCATCCCCGGGGAGTCGAGCGGCGCCTCGCCGTAGCGGGGGGCGAAGCCGGCCGCGAGGAGGAGGGTGTTGCGCTCCCGCAGGGGCACCGCCAGCCCCTCGGCCAGGGCCAGCACCAGCTCCGGGCTGGGCCGGGACCGGCCCGTCTCGACGAAGCTCAGGTGCTTGGGCGACACGCCCACGTCGTGGGCCAGGTCCATCTGGCTGCGTCCTCGTCGGGCCCGCCAGTCCCGCAGGAGGGGGCCCACGCCGCGGGCGGCGGACCGGCTCACCGGTGGGCCTCGACGGCGCGGAGGAGGGCGGTGGGGCGGGTCACGGCCCCACTGTCCCCGGCCACCGGGGGGCGGGGCAACAACCTCCGAGGTAGTGGCGGCACTACCTCACGGGTGATCGCCACACCGCCGGGTGGAGGGGGACGATGGCCCCGTCATCGACCCCGAGTCCGAGGAGACCACGATGTCCGACCTGGAGACCACCATCGACACCTACCTGGAGGCCTACGGCGAGGCCGACCCGGCCCGCCGGGCCGAGCTCATCGCCCGGGCCTGGTCCGAGCAGGGCCACCTGGCCGACCCGCCCATGGACGCGACCGGCCACGCCGAGATCGATGCCATGTTCGCCGCCGTCCAGTCCCAGTTCCCGGGCCACACCTTCCGGCGGACCAGCGCGGTCGACGCCCACCACGGCGTCGCCCGCTACCGCTGGGAGCTCGTGGCCCCCGACGGCGCCGTCACCCTCACCGGCATGGACGTCGCCGTGCCCGACGACGACGGGCGCCTGCAGCGGGTCGCCGGGTTCTTCGGCGACCTCCCGCCCGTCGCGGCCTGACGGGCCCAGCCCACGACCGGGTCAGGCCGAGGTGGCGTCGAGGTGCTGGAGCAGGTCGTGGGCGGCCAGCTCCACCGCCTTGTGACGCCACTCGGCCGCCCGGTAGCGGCAGGCGATGAGGCCGCTGCGGTGCACCCGCCGCAGGTCGCCGTAGACGAAGGCGCACCGGGCCTTGGTGCCGTCGGCCGCCCCCTCGGTGAGGCCCAGGTGCCAGGCCGCGTACTCCTCCCACGGGTGGCGGTCGAGGAAGGCGTTCTGGGCCGTGGCGTCGGGCTGGACGTCGCCCCAGTCGCTGTCGAGCACGTACTGGTGGGCGTCGATCAGCTCCCGGCACCGGGCCACGCCGGCCTCGTTCACCGCGTACGACGCCACGTCCACAGTGTGCCAGGAGGGCGGAGGGCGCCGACCGGCGGCCCCGGGTCGCTCGGGTGGGCCACTCCTCCCCAGGTCGGGGCGCCGCTCGGCGTCATCTGGGGTCGACCGGCGCCGCCTGTCCGCCACCGCTCCGGGGCCATCCTGGTCTCCCTTCCGCCGGCCCGCCCTCGTCGTGGGCGCCGACGTCAGGCCCCGGGTCCCCGTCGGGGCGGGGGGCCTGTGCGACGCTGGCCGCACCGGCGGGGTCGCCCGTCGTGGGCCGGCCCACCGGCCGATCGGAGACGACGTCCCATGCACCGCACCCGCACCCGCGTGTACCGCAAGGGTGAGCTGGTGGTCGAGGACTGCGCGGTGACCGAGGTGTCCGAGCACCTGGCGGACCCCGACACCTGCGTCTGGGTCGACTTCTGCGCCCCCACCCGTGGCCAGCTCGACGAGGTGGCCGGTGAGCTGGGCCTCCACGACCTGGCGGTGGAGGACGCCCTCGAGCCCCAGCGCCCCAAGCTCGACCACTACCAGTCCCACCTCTTCCTGGCCCTGCCCACCGCCCGCCTCGATCCCGCTGCCGGGGTGCTGGAGGAGTCCGGCGTCGCCGTGTTCATCGGGGCCCGGTGGCTGGTCACGGTGCGGCGCGACGACACCTTCGACCTGGACCCCGTGCTGGCCCGCTGGGACCGATCCCCCGACATGGCCGCCCACGGGGTGGGGTTCCTGCTGTGGGGGCTGATCGACGTGGTGGTCGACGGCTACTTCGACAGCGTCCAGGACTTCGACGACTTCTACGACGCGGTCAGCGAGGGCATCTTCCGCGACGAGCCCATCGACCCGTCCGAGCAGCGCAGCTGGTTCGAGGTCCGCCGGGCCCTCGTGCGGTTCCACCGCCTGGTGGTCCCGCTGCGCGAAGCGCTCAGCGCCCTGATGCGGCGCGAGCACGGCGTGGCCGACGGTCCCCTGTACCCCTACTACCAGGACGTCTACGACCACATCTTGCGGGTCACCGAGTCCACCGACTCCCTGCGCGACCTGGTGTCGTCGATCGTCGAGACGAACCTCAGCCTGCGTGACTACCGCCAGAACCAGGTGATGAAGAAGGTCACCAGCTGGGCGGCCATCATCGCCGTGCCCACGCTCATCACCGGCTACTACGGCATGAACGTGCCCTACCCCGGCTTCGCCCGCACCTGGGGCCTGCTGGTGTCGCTGGTCCTCATGGTGGCCTGCTCGGTCGGCCTCTACACCAGCTTCAAGCGCCGCGACTGGCTCTAGGCGCCCCGAGCCGTGTCCGTCCCGGGCGCCGGTGACCGTGCCCGCCGGGGACCCTCGCGCCGAGGACCGCCGGCGGCGGGGGCCTTCGACCGGTGCGCAGGATCGGTCGGGCGGGGACCGCGGCGCCGGGGTAGGAACGGGGCCATGGACCCGGGACCGGACAGGGACGCGCTGCGGGGACGGGTGGCCGTGGTGGCGGGGGCCACCCGAGGCGCGGGGCGGGGCATCGCCGTGGCCCTGGGCGAGACGGGGGCCACGGTGGTGTGCACCGGGCGCAGCAGCCGCACCGGCGCCCTGCGGTCGGACTACGACCGTCCCGAGACCATCGAGGAGACGGCCGAGCTGGTCACCGCCGAGGGCGGGACCGGCATCGCCGAGGTGGTCGACCACCTGGACCCGGCCCAGGTCGGGGCCCTGGCCCAGCGGCTGCGGGCCGACCACGGGCGCATCGACGTGCTGGTGAACGACATCTGGGGGGCCGAGGTCCTCAAGGGGGGACCGGCCGAGTGGGACACGCCGGTCTGGGAGCACGACCTCGACGTCGGGCTGCGCATCCTCCGCCTCGCGGTCGACACCCACCTGATCACGTCGCACCACCTGCTCCCACTGCTGGTGGACCGGCCGGGCGGGCTGCTGGTCGAGGTCACCGACGGCACCACCACCTACAACGCCGAGCACTACCGGATCTCGGTCTTCTACGACCTGGCCAAGGTGGCGGTGAACCGGCTGGCCTGGTCGCAGGGCCACGAGCTGGCGGCCCACGGGGCCACCGCCCTGGCCATCACACCGGGGTGGGTGCGCTCGGAGATCATGCTGGACGCGTTCCGGACGACCGAGGACACCTGGCGCGACGCCATCGAGCCGCCCGACGGCTCCGAGCCCACCGCCCCGCCGGGCTTCGCCGCGTCCGAGTCGCCCCGCTACGTCGGCCGGGGCGTGGCCGCGGTGGCGGCCGACCCGGACCGGGCCCGCTGGAACCAGGCCTCGATCACCGCCGGTGACCTGGCCCGCGCCTACGGCATCACCGACCTGGACGGTCGCCGACCCGACGTCTGGGCCGAGATGGCCCGGGCCGAGGCGTCCGAGCCGCCCCCCACCGACTGATCCTCCCGCCGTGGCGCCCGCCCCTGTCCGTTCTGGGTACCGGTGACCGGGTTCTACGGGGGATCCGGTACCGAGAACGGTGGTGGGCCGGTGCCTGTCGGTTCTCGGGACGGGTGACCGGGTCCTCCGGGGATCCCCGTACCGAGAGACGGGGACGGGTCAGCGGGGGGCGGCGGGGGACCCGGCGCGGAGGTGGGTGAGGGCGGCGGCGACGAGGGTGCCGAGGCCCAGCAGGGCCAGGGTCCCGGCCACGGTGGCCCGGCTCAGGGCAGCGGCCCCGGCCGCACCCCCGAGCACGGCCAGGAGGGGCACGGCCCCGTGCCACCACCAGTGGTCGGTGTCGTCGCCGACCGGCGAGCGCATGGCCGACGCCGTGGTCGACCCCGTGACGTAGCCCCCCGTCAGGTAGCTGACCCCGAGGGCGCGGGCCAGGGCGGCCTGCATCCCCATGGCCAGCCCCAGCACGGCGGTGAGGACGCCGGCGCGCAGGTCCGCGGCGCCCTGCAGGACGGCGACGCCACCGATGAGCACGCCCTCGACCGCCATCACGAGCGCAGGGCGGAGGGTCGCGCCCCGCTGCTGGCGGACCCGCCGCCACCGCCCGAGGCCGGCGGCACCCACGACGAACCCGGCCAGGGCGGCGGCCGACGCCCCGGTGTCGATGGTGGAGTCCCGGGTCACCGAGATGCCCAGCAGGAGGACGTTGCCCGTCTGGTTGCTGAGGAACGCGCCGCCGAAGTGGAGGAACGCGGTGGCGTCGAGGCCACCGGCGACGACCATGAGCACCACGAGCGCCAGGGTGTCGGGCGGGTCGCCGGTCCACGGGTCGACCGAGTCGGGGCTCACCGTCGCGTCCGCCGGTGACGACGACCGGCGCTGTCGCCTCGCACCCCGGCGCGGCGAGGGCGCGACCATCGTCGCGACCGGACCGTCACCACAGCGTCCACCCCGCCATGATGGCCGGTGGGCCGGGACCGGGTCCGGGATCCCGGGTGGCCCCGCCGTCGCCGAGGTCGGGGCGCGGAGGAGACGGCGATGCCGTCGCGCCCGGAGCGGACCGGTGCGGTGACAGGTGCGACCGCACGGGGCCGGCGGCGGTGGGCGGGTCGCCGGGCACGCGACGGACCGTCGAGGTCAGGCCGTGGTCGCAGCGGTGAGGATCCGGGGCTGGGGGGCGTCGGTCAGCCCTCCGGGGCTGTCGGCGTCGGTCAGCCCTCGTCGGGCTCGTCGAGGCCGTCGGCTCATCGGAGGGCTCCGCTCACCGCGCCGCGGCCTCGGCCGCCTCGACGGCCCGCCCCGGCTGCGGGGACCGGCACCAGGTGGGTGGCGGACCGCCCGGCCGGGGGCCCGTGACGGCTCAGGTCGCGATGCGGAGGGCGTCGACCTGGTCGTCGGAGACGTCGGTGGCCCGGACCAGCTCGTCGAGGGCCCGGTGCAGGCCCTCGGTGAGCAGGTCGACGTCGGGCAGCACGTCGGGGCAGGCGAGCACGCCGAAGTCGAGGCTGTCGAGGTAGCTCATCACCGTCATGTTGGGACCCACCCCGTCGGCGATGGGGCCGATCGGGGTAGATCGCCTCCAGCCGGGCCCCGATGGAGTACAGCGGGAAGGGCGGGCCGGGCACGTTGGAGATGGTGACGTTGAACAGGGGCCGGTGGCGCCCGGCGGCGTTGACCCGGCTGTAGAGGCGGGCCGCGGTGCCGGCGACGGCCGGGGCCGCGAACTCGGCCCAGTCGGTGAGCGTGTCGGCGCCGATCGCCTTCTGCTGGTCCTTCACGTCGACCATGCAGTCGTGGATCACCTGGAGCCGCTCCACCGGGTCGTCGACGTCGGTGGCCAGCGAGGTGAAGGTGGTGGTGACCCGGTTGCCCAGGGCGTCGCGCTCGTCCTCGGAGCGGACCGACACCGGCACCATGGCGACCAGGGGGGAGTCGGGGATGCCCCCGTGGTGGTCGAGGTGGTGGCGGAGGGCGCCGGCGCACAGGGCCAGAACCACGTCGTTGACGGTGCACCCTGCGGCCTTCTTCACCGCCTTCACCGCGGGCAGCGACAGGGAGGTGCACCCGAATGTGCGCCGTCCGGTGATGGGGACGTTGAGCTCGGTGTGGGGCGCGGAGAACGGCGACGGCGGCGCCAGGCGGGGCGACTCGCGGTTCCGGCGGCGCAGGGCGAAGGCGGCCCCGGCGGTGCGGATGCCGGCCTTGGCCACCCGCACCGGCTGGCGGGCCAGGGAGGTGGCGGCGTAGCCGAGCAGCTCGAGGTCGCTGGGCACGGGATCGGGCTCCCACCCGGTCTCGTCGGGGTGCTCGGCGATCTCGGGGGTGAGGTCGAGCAGGGCGACGGTGAGCTCGTTGCCGGAGGCGCCGTCGATGGCGGAGTGGTGGACCTTGGTGAGGCAGCCGACCTTGCCGCCCTCGAGCCCCTCGATCATCCACACCTCCCACAGCGGACGGCTGCGGTCGAGGGGCTGGGCGACGAGGCGGCCGACGAGGGTGCGGAGCTGCTCCTCGGAGCCGGGCGAGGGCACCGCGGTGCTGCGGACGTGGTAGTCGATGTCGAAGTCGGGGTCCTCGATCCACAGCGGGTGGTGCAGGCCGAAGGGCACCTCGACCAGGCGGCGGCGGAACGGTGGAGCCAGGTGGAGCCGGGCGCCGTAGACCTCCTTGACCCGGTCCAGGGTCACCGGGACGTCGGCCTCTGTCGGGTCCAGCACCATGAGGCTGGCCACGTGCATGTGCGACGACGGGGTCTCCAGGTAGAGGAAGGATGCGTCCAGTCCCGTCAACCTCTGCACCGGTGGTCTCCCGTCGTCGTCGTGGTCGGACCTCGGACCGTACGCCGTCGGGTGACGGCTTTCACGCCCCGGTCAGTCGGTGGGGTGGGGGCTGCGCCGACCGACCAGTGCCCGCAGGTCGTCGCGGGAGAGGACCAGCACCATCAGGGCCAGCCCGCCGCCGAGGCCGAGGGCCAGGGCGGTGGTGGCCTGGGCGACCACGGGGGAGAGGACGGTGGAGGCGTCGGCCGAGGTGAGCACGTCGCGGTTGACCAGCCCGACGGTGGCGGCCAGGCCCGCGCCTCCCGCGAACACCAGGGCCCGGGCGTCGGCGCGGTCGCGCGCCGTCAGCACCATCCCGGCGACGAGCAGCGCGGCCGACAGCAGCGGGGGCACGACGGCGACCACCCGGCCCGCCCCGCCGCCCGAGGAGCCGGACAGCGAGCCGACCAGGGCGGTGGCGCAGGCGGCCAGCAGCACCCCGCCGCCGACGAAGGTGGCCGTGCGCCACCACCGCGTGAAGCCCGCCACGGCGAGCGCCGCCAGGCCGGCCAGGACGACGACCAGCCACCCCGTGCTGGGTGCGGAGGTGAGGCGGGTGCCCAGGGCGCTGCCGTGGAGGGTGGCCGGGCCGGGCACGTCCTCGTCGATCTCGGTCACCCCGACCGGGCCGTCGATGGTGACGGCCACGGCCCAGCGCTCGACGTCGCCGCCGTCCAGGGTGGACCGGTAGACGTTGCCGTAGCGCTCGACGGCCACCGGCCCGGTGCCGTCGCCGCCGTCGGGCACGGCCTCGACGCGCACCGTGGCGTCCTCCACCGGGTCCTTGCCCTCGACGGTCCGCACCACGAGGTCGAGCTCCAGGCCCACGTCGCTGGTGTCGTCGACGTCGCGGATGGTGGCCACCACGTCGTAGGGGCCGTAGGTGCCGTCGAAGGCGGTCCGGCTGTTGTGGGCGCCGGCCGGCGCCGTCCCGGCCAGGGGCGCGGCCGCGCCGACGAGGACCAGCGCCACGACGAGGAGCGCGCGCCGCGCCGCGGTCACCCGTCAGACGAGCGGGTGGAGACCGTCGAGTAGCACATCTCGTCCTCGGTCCCCTCGGCCCAGCTGACGTAGTGGGTCTCGGCGTCGGGTTCGACGTTGGCCCGGTCCCACGAGCACTCGACGCGGATCACGTCGTCGGGTCGGAGGACGACCTCTTCGTCGAGGGCGTAGTTGAACTGCCAGTCGAAGTCCCACCGGGGGATGTCGAGCAGCACCTTCTCCTCGGGCGTGTCCGGGTTGAGGGTCATGCGGAACGTGGTGCCGATCTCGTGCATGTGCCCGAGCACGGCCAGGATCTGGCCCGTCTTGGCGACCCGGTGGTCGCAGGAGGCGTGGGCCACCCCGTCCTCGTCGAGCACGCCGATCTCCTCGGGCGTGGTGCCGCACAGGAAGTTGAGGCCGTTGGCGATCATGGGCCCGATCGGCCCGTACTGGTCGGCGAGGGCGTCCATCTCGACGTCGCGGTCGCAGCGGGGGACGTCCTGGTCCTCGGGCAGGCAGGGGATCTCGGCCGGGGCCAGGTAGGTCGAGACGTCGATGTCGTCGAGGTCGTCGGGGTCGCCGGGGTACATCTGCAGGGCCATGGACGACTGGTCCGGCGGCGGGTCCTCGCTCACGTGGTAGTGGAGCTGGGTCACGAGCAGGTCGCCGGGCTCGAGCTTGATGCCGGTGCCCGTCGGGGAAGACCGACGGGCGGCTGGCCCGGGGCCCAGCCCATGAGCAGGTCCTGGCCGCCGCCCCGCCCGGACGGGGAGACGCCCGCGCCGCCGACGTTGATGCCGCCGAAGCACTCCCAGCCGGGCTCGGGGTCGCGGGCCTCGGCCTCGGCCAGTGCCTCGGCCGCGCCGGCCCGGACCCGGTAGGTGAGGGCGTGGTGCACGATCGGCAGCTGGTCGGGCTGGAACTGGTAGCCGGTGATGGCCGCCGGCTCGGTGAGGCCCGGGTCCATGGTGAAGCAGCGGTAGTCGTTCTCCTTGTCGACCGAGCCGGTGTAGGGCTCGGGGATCTGGAGCTCGAGGTCGGTGCGCAGCTCGGGCCCCTCGGCCGGGGCCGCCTCGACCCGGGTGTCGGGGTCGACGTCGAGGGGACCGCCGGCGGTGACCCAGTCCTGGATGGCGGCCAGCTCCTCGTCGCTGAGGGTGGGGTCGTGCTTCAGGGGGGTGTTGCCCTCGCGAGGCCAGCCACGGCGGCATGTACCGGGACTCTGTGGCCAGGCCGATGCCCGAGGCGATGCGGGCCGCGTCGCCGGCGGTGGCCAGCTCCCAGGTGCCCGAGCCCGAGCCACCGGGCTCGTGGCAGGAGGCGCAGCTGGTCTCGAGGACCGGCTGCACCGTCTCGGAGAACTTGGGGTCGTCGCCGGTGGCGACCTGGTACTCGACCGCCTCGGGGGCCTCGCTCTCGATGCGGAGCTCGCTGGCCTCGGGGGCCACCAGGTCGAGGCCGAGCGTGGCGTCGTCGCCCGACTTCACCAGGCCGGTGATGCTGATGGGGCCGACGTCGAAGTCCGACAGGAGGATGTGGGCGGCGGCGGCGATGGTGAGCTCGCCACCGTCGCGGGTGACGGTGCCGGTGACCTCGACGGGCTTGGTCGTGGTCCTGGATGGTGAGGTCGCCGAGGAGGGTGACGTCGTAGGCGACGCCGTCCTCGATGGCGTCGGGGATGCCCTGCACCTCGGTGGTCTCGAAGGTGACCAGCGGGTAGCGGTCGGAGCTCGAGGTAGTCCTGGCGCAGGCGCTCGTCGCGCAGCGACTTGTCCGACGTCAGCTGCTCGACGTTGATCACGATCTCGCCGACCTCGCTGGCCGCGGGGTCGTCCTCGTCGATGAGGATGTCGCCGGCGATGCCCTTGGTCTCCCCGGTGGCCGTGCTGTGGTGGCCGGCCAGGATCTCGTCGACCTCGTAGGAGGCGGTGGAGCGGGACGGGTCGATGCGGTAGAGCGTCTGGCCGTCAGCGGCGGTCAGCTGCGGGGCGTCGGGCACGTCCCAGTCGACGGTGACGGGGTCGAGCCGGAACATGGAGGCGCCCGACCCACCCGGCGCCGGCCAGGCAGGCGAGCAGCACGGCCGACGCCACGATGGCGATCGGGTGCTTGCTCCAGAACGACTTCACCTTGGTCATGGGGCTCCGCTCCGGTGCTCACCCCGATGCCCCCCGGTGGGCCCCTCAGGGTGCGTGGTGTGACGAATGTTGCAGTGGTAGTGACACAAGGTAGCGGTCCCCGCACGCGGTGTCGACCACGGCCGCTCCGACCAGGGACCGTCGAGCTCCAGCCGACCCTCGGGCGGGCGAGCTGACGGAACGGACCTCACCCCGTCGGCTGGAAGAGGTGGGACGGAGTGTGCCTGGAGGGCGAGCGGATTGGTCCACCGGCGTGAGGGGGCAACATCGCTGACGAGCGAGCCCGACCGAGCAAGCACGGCATGGCTGTCCGAGCGGAGCGAGGACGACTCGCAGCCAAGCCGGCCCTATCCGCTGAGGCTCCTGGCACACTTCGCCCACTCGCCGGCCGACGGGTGCGAACGTCGGGTCAGAGGCCGGCGGCGTCGGCGAAGCGGTCGACCTGGTCGAGGCCGGCGGCCATGGGCCACAGGCAGAGCTCGGCCACCCCGACCTCGGCCAGGGCGTCGCGGGTCTGCTGCACCGCCTCGGGCGTCCGCAACATGTTCTCGACGATCATCGACGCCATGTCCGGGGCGAAGGCGTAGTAGCTGGTGGCGTTGGCGTCGGCCTCTTCGCGGACGTCGTCGCCGAGGGCCACGTAGGTGGCGGCGTAGAGCGTCGGGGTGGGGCGCCCGGCCTCCTCGGCCGCCGCCTCCATCACCTGGCGGGCGCCGGCGATGGCGTCGGGGGGCATGGGCCCGGCCACGAAGGCATCGGCCAGGCGGCCGGCCCGGCGGAAGGCGGGCTCGGAGAACCCGCCCAGGACGATCCGGGGGTGGGGCGGGGTGGGCCCGACCGGGAGCTCGGCGCCCTCGGGCGCCTCGCCGGCCCACACCGAGCGGCAGGTCGCGATGGTCCGCTCCAGGGCGTCGCCCTTGCCCGTGGGCTCCTCGCCGAGGGCGAGGTAGTCGTCGTCACGACCCCCGATGCCGATGCCCAGGCGGAAGCGCCCGCCGGAGACGGCGTCGAGGGTGGCGGCCTGCTTGGCCAGCAGCACGTCCTGGCGGGGTGGTGCGACCAGCACGGTGGGCATCAGCTCGATGCGCTCGGTGGCGCCGGCCGCGGCGGCCAGCGCGATGAGCTCCTCGTGGGTGTCGTAGGCGATGCGGCCGATGGTGCCGAGCACGGAGAAGCCCCGCGCCTCGGCCTGCCGGGCCCACGCGACCAGCTCAGGTCCGTCGACGCCGCTCAGCGAGTTGGGCAGTCCGATGCCGATGTCCATGGGGGGAGGCCTCCGGGTCGGGGGAGAGGGGCCCGTCCGAGTGTACGGAGGCCCCCCTCGGGACCGACCCGGCCCGTCGGGCCCGGCAGATCCCCGGTGGGTCAGCTCGAGACCCAGAGCCCCATGGTCGGGTGGCCGGTGGCCAGCCCCGGGAAGGGGTCGCTGCCGTCGGGCAGCTTGGGCAGCGTGTCGAGGGTGTAGCCGTGCACGGTGGGCTGGGCCGAGACCCGCCACGTCGTCCAGTTCTCCCAGAGGCTGTAGACCTCGCTGCCGAAGCGGCGGTTGATCTCCTCGTAGATCGCCGCCCTCTTGTCCGGGTCGGGCTCGGAGCGGCCCTCGTCGAGCAGGCGGTCGATCTCGGGGTCGTCGATCCGGCTGAAGTTCGCCGGCGACGTGCTCTTGAACCACACCATGAGCTCGTCGGGGTCGCCGCCGGGATAGTTGCGGAAGCCGGTCATGTCGTACTCGCCGCTGATCGCGTTGTCGATCTGCTTGTCCTGCTGGACGGTGGCCAGGTCGATGTCGATGCCGACCTCGGCGAAGGACTGCTGGAGGTAGGTCGCCGTCTCCCGGGCCCCGGCGTCGGGGGTGTCCTGCAGGGTGATCTTCGGCAGCGGGCCCTTCTCGGCCTCGTACTCGGCGACCAGGTCCTTGGCCCCCTCGATGTCCTGCTCGGGGTAGCCGGCGTCCTCGAGGTAGCCGACCGCGCCGGGCCCGTAGGGCCCCGAGGCCATGGTGAACAGGTCGCGGGTGATCACCTCGCGGTAGTCCTGGCGGTCGATGGCCATGGCCATGGCCCGCCGGATGCGGACGTCGTCGAACGGGGGCTTGGACGTGTTGATCTGGAGGAACGCCACCTCGGCGTAGTCCTCGGAGTCGCGGTTGTCGACCGCGCCCTGGTCGGCCAGCTCGTCGAGGGTCAGGAAGGCCTGGGCCTGGGAGGTGTGCATCATGTCGATCTCGCCCGACTCGAGGGCGTTGACCCGCTGCTCGGCCTCCACGATCGGGGTGAAGTGGATCTCGTCGAGGTACGGGTAGGGCTCGCCGTCGGGCGCCTCCTGCCAGTAGTCGGGGTTCTTCTCGGCCACGAACTCCCGGCCCTCGTCCCAGCTCTTCATCTTGAACGGGCCCGTCCCGATCAGGTTGCGGTCGCAGCGCTCGGTGTCGTCGAGCTGGGCCTGGCCGCTGATGCCGAGGCGGCCGCTGGAGAACAGGAAGGCGGGGAAGGCCACCCACGGGACCTTGGTGGTGACGGTGACCTCGAGGTCGCCGGTGACCTCGACCGTGTCGATGTTGTCGAGCACGAAGACGAACAGCAGCGGGCTGCGCCCCTCGTACTGGCCGCGGTAGGCGTCGAGGTTGTTCTTCACCACCTCGGCGGTGAGCGGCGAGCCGTCGTGGAAGGTCACGCCGTCGCGCAGGGTGATGGTCCACGAGGTGTAGTCGTCGTTGGGCTCGACGGCCTTCGCCAGGTACGGCACGTAGTCGCCGTCGGCGTTGGGCGCGGTCAGCGTGTCGTAGATGCTGCGGGCCACCATGATCCCGGAGATGGCCAGCTGGGCCTCCTGGAGGCACCAGCCGTCGCCGGTCTCGGCCTCGAGGCCGTAGGTGATGGACCCACCCCGCACCGGGTCGCCCACGTCCTCGGAGGCGTCGTCGCCGCCCCCTCCCTTGCCGCCCCCGCAGGCGGCGGCGAGCAACGCCACCGCCAGGGCGACGTGGAGCAGGCGCAGGTGGCGGGCACGCAGGCGGGACATGGGGAGCTCCTCGGGGCCGGCGGGGCGAGGACCGAAGCGTACGACCTCCCGCACCCGAGCCCCGCCGGCTGCGGCGCCGGTCACACCGGCGTCGGCGCGGGTCGATCGACGGCGCCCGGGCCGCCACCGGGCAGGAGGGGTAGCGTCGGCCCCGGCGGACACGCCGACCCAGAGGAGCCAACCGTGGCCATCGACGACATCCGCTCGAGCATGCGCTCGAACGAGGAGATCATCGGCCGAGCCGACCTCGACGACGCCGAGGCGATCCTCGCCATCACCACCCTCGACGAGACCGACACCGTCCACGCGGTGGCCGACCACGCCGACGCCATCTTCACCTGGGACTACGAGAAGGGCGCCCGGCCGGCCCTCTCCAAGCTCTACGAGAAGGCCAAGACCTCGCAGTGGAACGGCGAGACCGACCTCCCCTGGGACACCGACGTCGACCCCGAGCGGGCGGTGCGGGAGCAGAACGTGGCGATGAACCCGGGCGCCGAAAGCCTGCTGCCCCCGTTCGACACCACCGGCACGCCCCTCGAGTCCTGGGGCGACGCCGAGTACCTCGCCCTGGGCATGGAGATGCAGAACCACCTCCTCAGCCAGTTCATGCACGGCGAGCAGGGCGCTCTGCTGTGCACGGCCAAGATCGTCGAGACGGTGCCGTGGATCGACGCCAAGTACTACGCCGCCACCCAGGTGGTCGACGAGGCCCGCCACGTCGAGGTCTTCGCCAAGTACCTCGACACCAAGCTCACCGGCCACTACCCGGTGAACGCCCACCTCCGGATGCTGCTCGACGACATCATCGAGGACAGCCGCTGGGACATGACCTACCTGGGCATGCAGATCATGGTCGAGGGCCTGGCCCTGGCCGCCTTCGGCATGATGCACCAGACCACGGCCGAGCCCCTCCTCAAGCAGCTGCTCCGCTACGTCATGAGCGACGAGGCCCGCCACGTGGCCTTCGGCGTGCTCAGCCTGAAGGAGTACTACGCCGAGCTGTCGGCCTCGGAGCTGCGGGAGCGCCAGGAGTTCGCCTTCGAGGCCGCGGTGCGCATGCGCGACCGCTTCCTCCAGCAGGAGGTCTGGCAGCGCCTCGACATCGACGTGGCCCCGCTCATCCCCATCCTCCGCCAGGACCCGGGCCGCATCCTCTTCCAGCAGCTGCTGTTCTCCAAGATCGTGCCCAACTGCAAGAAGCTGGGCCTGCTCGACGCCGGCGCCCCCGAGGGCGGCAAGGGCTGGCTGCGGGAGCGCTTCGAGGAGATGGACGTCATCCAGTTCGAGGACATGGTCGACACCGGCGAGGAGTACGAGACCCTCGACGCGGTGGCCGCCGACCGGGCCGCCGCCGGCGCCTGACCGAGGCGCCGCCGGGGGCACCCTCGTCCGGTCCGGTCCGGTCCGGTCGGGGCGCGGCTCGCCGCGGACGCCCCCGTCGCCACGCAGTGGTCGCTGGTCGCCCTGCACACCAGCACCGGCGTCGCCCTCCTGGCGGCGATGGCTCGCGACGGGGCGGGCGTCGAGGGCCCCGAGCCGCGGTGTCGCCCGTCCGCCCCCGACGTGGGGTGGCACCGGCTCCGGCACCAGGTCCCCCGGTAGACGCCGTCGGCGAGGAGGGGTGGGCGGACCCGATCGGCCTCGGCCGGGACCGGCGTCGACGGGTCCCCCCGCGGCCTCAGGCCTCGGCCGTGGGCGGGACTCGCCGGGCGAGGGCGCACCGCCACACGACGAGGGTGCCCAGGAGGCCGGTGACCAGGACGACGGGCTCGGGACTGGACCAGGCCTTGATGCCGAGCGAGAGCAGGGCCGCCACCACCAGCATCGACGGGGTGCCCCACCGCCACCGGGTCGCGCCACCGAGGAGGGCCCGCTGCTCGACGGGGGCGACCCGGCGCACGATCGGGACGAGCACGGCCAGGTTCGCCAGCAGGAAGGGCACCTTGGTCCACCACCAGGCGGCCGTCCCCGGGTCGGCCGTCGGGAGCAGGCCGAGGGCCCAGGCCGCACCGGCCACGACCACGGCGGCGGTCATGTGCCAGAGGTACACCGACATGGCCACGCCGTTGGCCGCGATCGTCACCCTCCAGGCGCGGGCCGAGCGCTCCAGCCACCGCGTCACCGCCGGCGCCAGGGCGGCCGCGGTGGCCGAGTAGGCGAGACCGAAGAGCAGCAGGGCGGTCGAGGGCGGGTGCGTCGGGCTGTGCTCCAGCCCGCCGTGGTGGAGCATGGTCACCGGCCAGGGGCCGAGGGTCACCGCGGCCAGGGCGAGGGTCCAGAGCCCGGCGGCCAGCACGGCCAGGCGCCGGCCCGTCGGGAGGCGGCCGTCCTGCCAGGCGAACCCCGCCACCTGGAACCCGAGCCACCCCACGACCCAGCTGACCTGGGGCAGGAGCGGGACCCCGGCGAACCGGGCCGCCTCCGCCACCCCGAAGAGCAGGGCCAGCGCGCCCACCAACCGCCCGGGGTGGGACCGGGACCAGCGGAAGGTGAACGGCGCCAGGGCCGTGTCGATCGTGTAGTTGGCGAGGAACCACAGGGGGATGGCGGCCCCGGCCGCGCCGAGGGCCACGATCCCCGCCCCTCCGAGCACCGCACCGACCACCAGGGCGGCCGCCCAGGTCCCGGCCAGGACGGCCGCGGGCGTGGCCATGCGGTGCAGGCGCGTGGCGATCCAGTCGGCGGGTCGCACCCCCCGGCGCTCGGCCGACCGCAGCGACGTGGCCGAGGCGAAGCCCCCCACGAAGAAGAACAGCGGCATCACCTGGCCGATCCAGGTCATCCAGCCGTACCCGGGTGAGGTGTCGAGCAGGTTGCCGCCGTCGAGCCCGCCGTCGGCGACGACCACGACCATCAGCAGCCAGTGGCCCACGGCCACCACGGCCATGGCCGCGGCCCGGTAGAGGTCGACGGCCCGGTTGCGGTCGGCGGGCGTGGCCGCGGCGACGGCGGCGGCCGACAGGCGCGGCTCGGGGACCTCGGAGGTGAGGGGGGTGGACATGGCCCCAGTGGGCCACGGTCGGCGCACCCCGCCCATCAGGGGATGCCCCCAGATCGGCCCGGGCCGTGCCTGGGGTCGTCCCACTTGTACCGGTGAAGCCCGCACGTCGCCCGCGACGGGGAACCTTCACCACTTCGGTCCCGCCCTCGTACCGGTGAAGCCCGCACGTCGCCCGCGACGGGGAACCTTCACCACTTCGGTCCCGCCAGTCCTCAACGTACTGCGGGGCGGGGGGCTTGCCGCAAGCGACCGAACCGTGCTCAGGATGACCGTCCGTCGGTCGTCCGGGCCGACACGGAGACGGGGGAGAGGGCGCGTGGGACCAGCGATGGGAGAGGTGGCGGAGCACGCGGTGGTGGTGGCCGGGGGCGGCCCCACGGGGATGATGCTGGCCGGCGAGCTGGCCCTGGCCGGGGTCGAGGTCGTCGTGGTGGAGCGGCGCACGGACCAGCACGTGGACGGCTCCCGTGCCGGCGGCCTCCACGCCCGCACCGTCGAGGTGCTCGACCAGCGGGGCATCGCCGAGCGCTTCGTGGCCGCCGGCCAGACGCACCCGTCCCTCGGCTACGCCCAGACGGCTGCTGGACATCAGCGACCTGCCGACGCGCCATCCCTACGTGCTCGCGCTGTGGCAGGCCGAGTTCGAGCCCCTCCTGGCCGCCTGGGTCGAGGAGCTCGGGGTCCCGACCCTGCGGGGCTGCGAGGTGGTGGGCGTGGCCCAGGACGCCGACGGTGTCGACGTGGAGGTCTCGGACGGGCGGACCCTCCGGGCCGCGTACCTGGTCGGCTGCGACGGGGGGCGCAGCCTCGTCCGCAAGGCGGCGGGGATCGGGTTCCCCGGCCTGGAGGCGACGACCAGCTGGGTGATCGCCGAGGTGGAGATGGACGGGGAGCCCGAGCTCGGCTTCCGCCGCGACGCCCTCGGCACCCACGCCATCGGTCGGCGCCAGGAGCACGAGCCGATCCGGCTGGTGCTCACCGAGGCCGAGGTCGGGCGCACCGCACCGCCGACCCTCGACGAGCTGCGGGCGGCGCTGGTCGGCATCTACGGATCGGACTTCGGGCTCCGCCGTGCCTCGTGGATCTCCTGGTTCACCGACGCGGCCCGCCAGGCCGCGACCTACCGACAGGGGCGGGTGCTGGTGGCCGGCGACGCTGCCCACGTGCACCCGCCCCAGGGCGGCCAGGGGCTCAACGTCGGTGTCCAGGACGCGGTGAACCTGGGGTGGAAGCTCGCCCAGGTGGTGCGGGGCGCCTCGCCCGACGGCCTGCTGGACACGTACCACGCCGAGCGGCACCCGGTCGGGGCCCAGGTGCTGCAGGGCACCATGGCGCAGGTGGCCCTGGCCACACCCGACGACCGCCACGACGCCCTCCGGGCCGCCCTGGCCGAGGTGGTGGCCATGGACGAGCCCCGTCGTCTCATCGGCGCGAGGCAGTCGGGCCTCGACGTGCGCTACGACCTGGGCGACGGCCACCCGCTGCGCGGGCGGCGCCTGCCCGACCTCGACCTGGCGACGCCCGACGGACCCACCCGCGCGCTCGCCCTGCTGCACGAGGCCCGGCACGTGCTGCTCGCCCTCGGCGGCCCCGACGGGGCCGGTGGCCTCGAGGTGGCGGAGCCGTGGGGTGACCGGGTGCGCGGCGTCGCCGCCACCGTCGCGCAGGACACCTGCGAGCTCCCGGGCCTCGGCGAGGTCAGCCTCCCCGCTGCCGTGCTCGTCCGCCCCGACGGCCACGTCGCCTGGACCGGCGCCCTCACCGACCCCGACCTGGTCCAGGCCCTGTCGACCTGGTGCGGTCGGCGGTCCTGACCGCCGACCGAGCCGACACCGGACCTCACCTGCCGGCCGGGCTCCGCACGCCGAGCGAGAGTGGTGCGCCCCCTGGGATTCGAACCCAGAACCTGCGGATTAAGAGTCCGTTGCTCTGCCGTTGAGCTAGAGGCGCAGACCGGCGACCCTAGCCGTCGGTGGTGGGAGGTCCGCCAGCCGATCGGGGCCGCGGGCCGGGCGTGACCGCCCCGGGATCAGGTCCCGTCGTTGCTCCAGTGCCAGGGCTCCGAGGGCAGGTTGTAGAGCCCGAACCGGGAGGCGTTGCCGTTGAGCCACCGGTAGCAGGAGCTGCCGCGGGACTGGCAGCTGTTGAAGTCGATGGCCAGGCCGACCTCGTGGTTCGAGGAGCCGGGCTTGGCCGTCGGCGGGTGGCACTGCGACGACGACATCTCGTAGATGGCGTAGTAGCTGCTGCCGCAGTGGGCCTCGCGGAGGGCGATCTGGTTGGCCGGGTCGCGGTAGCCGCTCCCCGACAGCGAGACGCCGTCGGCGGCGGCTGCGGCCAGGAGGCCCCGGACCTGCTCGGCGATCTGGCAGTTGACGGTGATCCCGCCGGCGTTGCAGAGGCTGACGCCGCCGGTGCCGCTGCCGGCCGGGGTCACGCCCCCGGGGGCGGACAGCGGGGCGGCCTCGCTGCCGCCGTCGCCGTAGGAGGGGCTCGGGCTGGGGGTGGGGGTGGGGGTGGGGGTGGCGGCCGCCTCCGCGGCGGCTGCGGCTGCGGCGGCCGCCGCCTCGGCGGCCTTCTGCTCGCGGTAGCGCTGGAGGGCGAGGCGGGCCTGCAGCTCGGCCTGCTCCCGGACGATCTGGGCCGACAGCTCCCGGTCGCGCTGACCCAGCTCGATGGCCCGGGCCAGCTCGCCGTCGATGCGGCGCTGGACGTCGGCGGCGAAGCCCTGCTGCTCGTTGCGGGCGGCCTCGACGGAGTCGATGCGCTGCTGGACCTCGGTGGCCTTGGCCTCGGCCCGCTCGCTGGCGTCGTCGGCGGCCCGGCGCTGGGCCTCGAGCTCGGCCTCGGCGGCGCGGACCTGGTCGGTGAGGTCGTCGTCGTCGGCCGTCTGGCCCTCGAGGATGGCCCGACGCTTCACCAGGTCGGTGGCCGAGGCGGCGTCGAGCACACCGACCGAGGAGTTCTCGCCGTCGGTGTAGGCCTCGACCATGCGGTCGCGGAGCTGGTCCTCCAGGTCGGAGAGGTGGGCCTCGGCCTCGTCGATGCCGTCCTGGGCCCGGGCCGCGGCCTCCTCGGCCTCGGCCTTCTCCCGCTCGGCGTTGTCGAGGGCGGCCTCCTCGCCGGCCAGGCGCTCGTTGAGGGCCTGGAGGGCGGCCTCGACCTCGGCCTTGTCACCGTTGAGCGCATCGACGCTGGCGGCGGCCTCGGCGCGTTCCTGGCGGACGCGCTCGCGCTCGTCCTCGGCCTCGGTGCCGCTCGCGCTCTGGCCGACCAGGAGGACGACGAGGAAGGCGACGAGGACGGTGAGGGCCGTCGGGATCTTGCGGATGTGCACGGGCTTCACGGGGGTGGGGGCTCCGGGTGAATCGAGTGGACGACGAGGAGGGCGGGGTGCAGGGGCGCCGTGGGGGAGGCGTCCCCCCTGGGCGGTCACGAGACTGTAACAAACTTCATCGGCCTGCCACCATCACAGCCCCAAGCCTGACGCGTGGTGTCGGTCACGTCGCGCATGGTGGGCGGGGTGGGGCCGGGGAGGCGATCACGTGGGGCTCGGGTCGGGGTGGTGGTCGTGGGCGGCGTCGGCGTGGCCGGAGGCGTGACGGTGGTCGTGGTGGGGATCGTCGACGAGGAGGTGTTCGTCGCCGAGGGCCACGACCCTGCCCCCGTAGGCGGCGCGGAGGGGGCCGTCGGTCAGCACCTCGGACGGCGGGCCCGAGGCCACCACCCGGCCCGCGAGCAGCAGCACGCTGTCGGCCCGGCGGGCGTCGGCCAGGTCGTGGGTGGACACCACGACGGTCCGCCCGGCGGCCCGCTCGTCGTCGACGGCGGCGTCGATGAGCCGGCGGGAGACCACGTCGAGGCCGGTGACGGGCTCGTCGAGGAGGAGCAGCTCGGCCTCCTGGGCCAACCCCTGGGCCACCAGCACCCGCTGGCGCTGGCCGCCGGAGAGCTCGTGGAGCTGGCGGCGGGCCAGGTCGGCCACGTCCATCCGCTCCAGTGCGGCGTGGACCGCGCCGCGGTCGGCCGGGCCCATCCGCCGGAGCACGCCCCGGTGCGGGTAGCGGGCCATGGTCACCGCCTCGCGCACGGTGAGGGGGAGCGAGGCGTCGACCTCGGTGGTCTGCAGCACGAGGGCCACCCCGCCCCGGCGGGCCCGCGCCGGGACCTCGAGGGTGCCGGCGACCGGCTCGAGCAGCCCGGCCGCGGCCCGCAGCACCGACGACTTCCCGGACCCGTTGGGACCGATGAGGGCGGCGACGGTGCCGGTGGGGACGGCGAAGGTCGCCGCCGCCAGCGCCCGGTGGGTGCCGTAGGCGAGGGTCAGGTCGGTGGCGCGCAGGGCGGGGGAGGGGTCGGGCATGGGGTGCGGGAACAGCTCGTTGCGAATGAGAATGATTCTTCACTAGCGTGGCACGCCGCCCCACCTCCCCGCCACGGCGGGGCGCCCGTCCCCCTGGAGGCCCTCGTCCGATGCTCCCGCAGGTGCCCGTGCCCGGGGTGCTCGGCGTCGCCGGCGTCGGCTGGCTCACCGAGGCCTTCGAGCCCGCCTTCATGCAACGGGCCCTGGTCGCGGGGCTCGTGGCGAGCGTCGCCGCGTCGGTCGTGGGCACCTGGATCGTGCTCCGCGGCCTCACCTTCCTCGGTGATGCCCTGGCCCACGGCGTCATCCCCGGCTTGGCCCTGGCCGTGCTCTGGGGCTTCAGCCCGGTGCTCGGCGCCCTGCTCAGCGCCCTGGTGATGAGCGGGGCGGTCACCCTCGTGGGCCGCCGGGCCCGGGTGCGCGAGGACGTGGGGATCGGGCTGCTCTTCGTCGGCATGCTGGCCCTCGGGGTGGTGATCATCTCCCGGTCCCAGTCCTTCTCGACCGACGTCACCTCCCTGCTCTTCGGCGACATCCTCGGGGTCACCGCGGCCGACATCCGGGGCCAGGCGGTGGCCGCCACCGTGGTGGTCGTGGCCTCGGTGGCGCTCCACCGGCCGTTCATGGCCCTGGCCTTCAACCAGGACAAGGCCCGCACCCTGGGGATGCGCCCGGCCCTCGCCCACACCGTCCTGCTCGCCCTCCTCGCGGTCGCCATCGTGGCGTCCTTCGACGCCATCGGGACCCTGCTCGTGTTCGGCCTGCTCATCGGCCCCCCGGCGACGGCCGGGCTCCTGGTGCGCCGGGTGCCGCTGATGATGGTCGTGGCCGTGGCGCTCGGCGCGGTGAGCGTGGTGGTGGGCCTGCTCGTCAGCTACCACCAGGGCACGGCCGGGGGCGCCACCATCGCCGGCGTCGCCGTGGCCCAGTTCCTCCTCGTGCTGGCCGGCCAGGAGGTGGTCCGGGCGGTGCGGGGCCGCCGGGCGACATCGCCCGAGGTCGCACCAAACCCTGCTGGCCCCGGGGCCGAACCCCCCGCCGAGAGACCGATCATCCCGATCGACACATAGCCGGTCCGGGATCCCAGCGCGCCGGTTCGTGGTGTGCCCGCAGCTGGCTGACCGGTCCTCCAGCGATGCCCCGCTCCGGCGGGGCATCGCCGCGTCCGGGCCGGGCCGTGGGCCCGGGGTGCGGTGGGGCTCAGCCGCCCAGCGGCCCGCAGGGCTCGCCCAGCTGGTCGGTGAGGGTCGTCACCGCGGCGTCGGCGTCGGCCGAGGCGGCTGCGGAGGGTTCCTCGGCGTCGGCGAAGCTGACGTCGCGCAGCGTGGCGACGGCGTCGGCCACCTCGGGCGAGGGGTCGGGCTCGAGGTCGTCGATCTGGTCGAGGGCGCTCGTCAGGGTGGCGTCGGCCGCGGCCGCGCCCTCGGGGCTGCCGGTGGCCAGGTCCTGGAGGTCGACGAAGATCCCCACCAGCGCCGACAACGGGGCGCAGACGGCCAGCTCCTCGGCCCCGTCGGTGGCGACCGGCTCGACGCCGGTGGTCGACGACGAGGCATCGTCACCGCTGTCGTCTCCGCAGGCTGCGGCGGTGACCAGCAGCACGAGGGTGACGACGACGGCGACGAGCGGGGAGCGGCGCACCGGACCTCCAGGGCGGACGGGGCGGGCGGGCGCCCGCCGGGCGCCGCGACGCTACCCGGGGCCCACGGCCTGTCGGCAGGCGGGCCGCCGCAGGGGCGGGTCGTACGATGGCCCGGTCGTCAGGAGGGGGCGCCTGCGGGTGCCGCCGTCCCGGCGTCGACCCGCCTCCGTAGCTCAGTAGGACAGAGCAGCGGACTTCTAATCCGACGGTCGCAGGTTCGAATCCTGCCGGAGGCGCCAGGCAGGGCCGAGCGATGAGCCCTGGGGTCCGCGACCGTCTGAGGGTGGGCACCTCCGTACGACGGGGGTGCGCCACCGAACCTTGGACGGGTGTCGCGGCCTGGCGCGTCCAAGCGTCCAAGGTTCGGACCGACCGACGACGAGGAGCACCCGATGACCACGACCGGACCGAGGACCGAGGGATCGACGCCGCTGCCGCCGGTGGTCGACGAGGCGACGTGGCGGGCGGAGCTCGACGAGCTGCGGGCCCGGGAGAAGGCCGCCACCCGCGAGCTCGACGCCATCGCCGCCCAGCGGCGTCGGCTGCCGGCCGTGGCCATGCCCGACCACACGCTCGAGGGGCCGTCCGGGCCGGTGTCGCTCGCCGAGGTCTTCGACGGGCGCCGCCAGCTCGTCGTCTACAACCACATGTGGTCCCCGGGCGAGACCTGGCAGTGCGGCGGCTGCACCAGCTTCACCGCCCAGTTCACCCGCCTCGGCTTCCTCGAGCCCTACGACGCCCGGTTCGTGGTCGTCACCCAGGGGCCGATCGACGAGGCCCTCGCCTACAAGCGCCGCGTGGGCAACCAGATGGACTGGTACTCGACGGCAGGCAGTGACTTCGGGGCCGACGTCGGGGCGCCCCCGGGCGGTGGCTTCGCCATCAACGTCTTCCTCCGTGGCGACGACGGCACCGTCTACCGGACCTGGCACACCGACGGGCGCGGCGTCGAGCAGCTGACCCACACCTTCGCCCTGGTCGACGTCCTGCCCTACGGGCGCCGGGAGGAGTGGCAGGACGCCCCCGACGGCTGGCCGCAGGGGCCGACCTACGCGGGTTGGCTCGACTCGCCCGAGATCGCAGCGCGCTACGGCGAGGGGTGACGGGCTCGTCGGTGGCTGCCGAAGGATGGCTCCTCAGGGGGTGAGCAGCACCGGGCGACCGAGGAGGTGGCCCTGGGCCAGCTCCACGCCGACCCGGCGCAGCTCGGCCACCTGGACCTCGGTCTCCACGCCCTCGACGGCGACCTCGAGGCCGACCCGCCCGCACATCTCCCGGATGGAGCGGAGGAGCCCGGCGGCGCGGGGGCGCTGACCGAGGCCGTCGAGGAAGAGGCGGTCGAACTTCACCATCGTCAGCGGCAGGCGCTGGAGGACCTCCAGGGAGGACCACCCGCTGCCGAAGTCGTCGAGGGCGATGCCCACGCCCGCCTCGGAGAGCTGGTGGACGCCGCGGACGGCGTCGGTGTCGGCGACGGTCCGGCCCTGCTCGGTGAGCTCGACGACGATCCGATCGGCCCCGATGCGGTGCCGGTCGAGGGCCTCGGCCAGACGGGTGGCGGCGCCCGCGGCCAGCTCGCGGGTGGACAGGTTGACGAGCCAGCGCACGTCGGCACCCTGCGCCTCGGCGTGGGCGGCGACGGTCTCGGCGAAGCGCTCCAGGACCCAGGTGCCGAGCTCCACGATGAGGCCGGACCGGACGGCGGCACCGATGAAGGCGTCGGCCGCCACGACCTGGTCGGCCCGGCGCCAGCGCAACAGCGCCTCGTGGCCGCAGGTGCGCCGGTCCGACAGGGTGACCATGGGCTGGAAGTGCAGCTCCAGCTCGTCGCGGGCGAGGGCCCCGCGCAGGGCGCCGACGTCGTCGCCCCGGCGCCGCCAGCGCGACCCCACACGGGCCGCGGTCCGGGCCGCCTTGGCCGCGTACATGGCCCCGTCGGCGTCGGCCACCAGGCGTTCGGCCGTGCTCCGCCCGCCGTCGCCCCAGGCGCTGCCGACGGTGGCGGCCACGGGGATGCGCACGCCGTCCACCTCGACCTGGTGGGACGCGGCCTGCTCGATGCGCTCGGCCAGCGCCAGGGCGTGGTCGGCGTCGGGCGTGTCGGGGGAGACGACGAGGAACTCGTCGCCGCCGAGGCGCCCGACCACGTCCCGACCTCGGACCGCGGTGCGGATGCGCTCGACGACGGAGGTGAGGACGCGGTCGCCCACCCGGTGGCCGTAGGTGTCGTTGACCTCCTTGAAGCGGTCGAGGTCGACGAACACCACGCCCACGCCGAGCCCCGGCCCCTCCAGCAGGGCGTCGAGCGCGGCCATGGTCGCGGCCCGGTTGTGGCACCCGCTCAGGGCGTCGATGGTGGCCTGGCGCAACAGCTCGTCGCGGAGGCGCACGCTCTCGGTCACGTCGGTGACGCAGGCGACGGCGCCGGTCACCGTGCCGTGCTCGTCGGTCAGGGCCCGCAGGCTCACCTGGTGGTGGCGGACCTCGCCGTCGCGGAACGGGCGGACCTCCAGGTCGGTCGGGCGGCCCTTGCCGAACACGGCGTCCAGGGCCTCCTCCAGCGCGGGGCGGTCGTCGGGGAGGATGGAGGCGAGGTGCCCGTCGACCTCCTCGCCCGGGGCCGCCCCCACGGCCATGTCGCGCATGCGGTCGTTGACCAGCACGACCTGGCGGTCGGGACCGAACTGGATCAGCCCGACGGGCATGGTCTCGGCCACCTCCCGGAGCAGACGCTCGCTGGCTCGCAGGGCCTCCTGGGCGGCCAGCTCCTCGGAGATGTCGAGCATCTCGGTGACGACCTCGCCGTCGCCGCTCGGGCCCAGCCGGTTCTCGTTGCTCATCTCCACCCAGAGGTGGGAGCCGTCGGCCCGGCGGTGGCGCAGCCGCACCCGGTGGGTGAGGCCGGGGACGGTGAGCATCTCCATCCAGCTCTCGACGGCGGCGCCGTGGTCGTCGGGGTGGATGAAGGCGAGCGACCGCTCACCGACCAGCTCGTCGAGCGTGAACCCGAGCATGCGGGTGGCGGCCTCGTCGGCGTGGACGATCATCGCCCGCGGGTCCTTGCGCAGACGTCCGATCCGGGGCACGACGGTGGGGGACAGGTCCTCGGTGAGCGTCGGTGCCGCCGCCGCACCCTCCCGCTCGGCCGGGAGGAACAGGGCGAAGAGCACCCCGTGCTCGTGGCGGGTGTCGACGAAGACCACGTCGAGGAGCTGCTCGGGCGCGACCCGCAGGTGCACCGCAGCGCACGCCTCGCCCTCGGCCATCACCTCCTCCCACGCCCGGATCACGGCCTCGGCGTCGGGGGGCGTGACCATGTCGATGGCCGACCGTCCCGACACCACCCGGTGGCGGGGGGACAGGGGCACGTCGTCGGGCACGGGGATGAAGATGCCGTCCTCGCGGATGGCGGCCACGTGGGCGTCGGGGTGGCGGCCCAGCAGGTCGGCCAGGCGGAGCCCGTCGTCGCCGCCCCGCCTCCCGTCAGTGATCGGGACGGCCACGGCACTCTCCCCTCGCTCCCATGCCCGGTGCATCGGCACGACTGCTCGGCATGTGACCGGTTCCTGGACGGGATGGGTCCGGTGCGCCCAGGGGCGGCTCGGCGGCCGTGCCGGTGGTCGGTCCTCAGCCCCGGTACACGCCGGTGTTGCGGCCGTTGCCGCCGAAGCGGCGCCACTCCCCGGGGCCCGGGGTGCGGTCGGCCGTGTCCCACACCAGCAGCACGCCGTCGCGCCGGACGACGGCCATCTCCAGGGCGCCGTCGCCGTCGAGGTCGCCGAGGCCGGGGGTCCCGACCACCCAGCCGCCGGTGAGCTTGGCCCAGCCGTCGGGGCGGCGGCCGTCGGCCTCGTGGGCGCTGAGGGTGTACACGCCGTTGCCGGCGATGGCCTCGTTGCGCCCGTTGCCGTCCACGTCGGCCACCGCCGGGGTGACGAAGAAGGCCAGGTCCGTGGTCTCCTGGGGGAAGCCGGGCAGCGCACCGCCGTCGTTGGGCCGGTAGACGGTGAGCTGGTCGTGCGACGGCGGCTGGCGGTCGGGCAGCAGGATGTCGAGCAGGCGGGTGAGCCCGGCGGTGGGCGTGGCGATCTCGGGCACCCCGTCGCTGTCGATCCGACCCAGGGCCGGCCCCGAGAAGGCGGCCGCCGACACGATGATGTCGCTGCTGTTGCGGTTCGCCCCGAAGCGGTCGGCGCCCTCGTAGAACGCCCCTGCGGCCCAGGCCGCGGTGTTCTTGCGCCCGTTGGTGGTGCCGTAGGCGCTGGTGCCGTCGGCCTTCAGGACGTAGGTCGGCCCGCCGGCGGTCTGGGCCACGATCTCGTGGCCGCCCCCGGCCACCAGGTTGGCCGCCACCGCCTGGGTGGCGACGCCGTCGCCGATGACGGGCAGGGCGTTGAGCTGGATCTGGGCCATCTTGGTCGGCCAGCCCGGCACGTAGGCCTGGTCGTCGGGGTGGGCTGCGCTGCGGTCCGGGTTCGACGCGCCCCGCCCGTCGGGGGAGATCATGTAGAGCCGGGCGTTGCCCGAGAGGCCGAGCAGGTCGAGCAGGGAGTCCAGGCTGAAGGGCCCCGAGACGTCGGGGGTCTCCTGGTAGGACTCCTGGGCCCCGACCACGATCTCGGCCCGGCCGTCGCCGGTGAAGTCGTGGAGCGTGGGCGTGGCGACCATGCCGCCGGACTGGGTGATCCCGCTGCCGGCCGCGAAGGTGATCCGGTGGGTGGTGGGGTCGACCGCGGCCACCTTGGCCGGGTCGGCCAGCAGGACCGGGAAGCCGGGCACCGGCGTGCCGTCGTGCTCGAAGGCGTACACGTGGCGGTCGAGGGAGGCGGCGACGATCTCGAGCTCGGGGTCGGAGTCGAGGTTGCCGAGGGCGGCACCGCCGACGAAGCCGGGCTGGGTCCGGTTGTTCGGGTCCTGGGCGGTCACGGAGTCGGTCGAGTAGGCGGGGGTGGCGGCGGTGCCCGAGGGCCGGCCGTCGGCCCCGAAGCCGGGCATCCGCTCCCCGGAGGCCCGCCACGCCCAGATGTGGCCGTCGATGTCGGTGGCGACCACGTCGGGGCTCTGGTCGCCGTCGATGTCGGCGATGGCCGGTGCCCCCATGACGATGGCGCTGTGGGCCGGGGCGATGCCGGCCAGCGAGGCGGTGCGGGACCGCACCGGCCACCACGGGGCGACGGAGGTCTGCACCGGCCAGCCCGGCAGCTCCGCGCCCGACGCGGTGAAGGCGTGCACGGTGCCGTCGTTGGTGGCCACGACCAGCTCGTCGCCGGCGGGGCCGCCCAGGTCGGCGAAGACGGGGCTGGCGCTGGACGCACCCGGCACCCGGGTCGGGTAGCCGGGACGCAGGTCGGGGTCGTCGTGGACGAAGACCTGCTTCTGGCTCTCGCCGGTCAGGCCCTCGGTGGTCCCGCCGTGGGCGGTGACGACGATGCGGACCCGGGCCGCGAAGCGGTCGCCGTCGGGTCGCCCGTCGGCGCCGACCGAGGCGCCGGTGCCGCCGTCGGGGAGGGCGGCGGCCACCGCAGCCAGGTCGAGCGAGCCGAGGGTCCCCGAGCGCGGCGTGGTGCGCCCGTCCTCACCCGCGACCACGTGCCAGGTGTCGGCCGCCGGGTGGGCCGGGGGCTGGGCGCCGGCGGCCCACTCCACCCGCCAGTCGAAGGAGCTGGCGAAGCGGGCCGCCACCGTGCCGGTGATCGGGACCGTCCCCGACGTGGGCAGCAGGTCGAACCACTGCGGCGCGACCAGGTCGGCCTCCGGCGGGATCTTGCCGTCGCGCACGTGGCGGACGATCTCGTAGGCGTTGATCCGCCCGTAGCCGTGGTAGAGGTCCCAGCCCTTCCGGGTCGGGTAGCGCTCGTTGTCGATGATCCCGGCGGTGTCGGGCAGGCCGTAGTCGTTGGCCGGGTCGGTCGCGGTCGGGGTGGAGAAGTCGACGTCGTCGGCGTAGGCCCGCACCACCTGCATGGCCTCGTTGGCCGACAGGACGTTGCCGCCCCGTCCGCCGAGGCCGGGGTAGGGCGCGATGCCGGCCTGGCGGGCCTCGGACTCGAGCAGGCCGACCATCCCGGAGCCCAGCCCGGTGGCGCCCGACGAGCACGAGCTCGACGGCACCGACACCCAGGCGTGGCCGCCGTAGTTGGTGCAGCCGTTGACCGCGAGGTAGCCGTCGACCTCGCCGGACACCGCGTCCTCGCGCTGGGTGATCGAGTTCACGGCCATCGTGTGCTCGAGGCTCCCCGGGAGGTTGGGGTGCTCGGAGGCCTCGTCGGCCATGGAGGCCACCACCACCACGCCCCGGGCGTAGGCGGCGTCGATGGCCTGCTGGGCCTGGGTCGGGTTGCTGATGGCGCCCAGTGCCTCCTGCACCACGTCGGCCCCGCTGTCGAGGGCGAAGAGGACACCGGCTGCGAACCGGCCGCCGTCGGCGATGAAGGAGTCGCCCACCCGCACCGGGATGTGGCGGCAGTCGGGGCAGGTCCCGACCGCCCCGGTCCCGTTGGCGGCGGCCACCGAGTCGGTGGCCTCCCCCGTGCCGTGGCCGTACTCGACGGTGTCGAGGGGGTCGTTGTCGCCGTGGAGGAAGTCCCACCCGGAGATGTCGTCGACGTAGCCGTTGCCGTCGTTGTCGACCCCGTCGCTGTAGGCGGGGTCGAGGATGAGGTCCTCGGGGTCGGCCAGCCCGTTGCCGTTGCGGTCGGTGACGGTGCCGAAGTCGGTGATGTCGAAGGCGCCGTCGCCGTTGCAGTCCCCGTCGGCCCGCCCGCAGCCGGGCCGGGCCTCGCCCAGGTTCACGTAGGCGGTGGTGGCCAGGTCCGCCATCGCCCCCGGGTCGCGCCACTCGATGCCCGAGTCGAGCACGGCGATGCGCACGTCGTCGCGGCCCTTGGTGACGCCCCAGGCGAGGTCGACCGCCGCGCCCTTCTGGCCGCACTGGTCGTGCAGGGAGGTGCCCAGCCCACCGGACGTGTCGCGGCGCGACGTCAGCTCGTAGTGGTCACGGTCGTACTCCGTCGGCAGGACGCCGGGGGCGGGCTCGTCGGCCGCCCCGTAGCGCCAGCTGGTGCAGTCGAGCGGGGGCGCCTGGTTCCCCTGGCACGCCCCGGCGGCCAGCACCAGCACCGCCACCACCCCGATCGACAGCAGTCGTCGCCGCACGCACTGACCCCCCTGGCCCGTTGACGGGAGGCGAGGGTAGCGGAGAGTCCCGGCGCTGTCCGGGGGTCGCCCCTCGGGAGGCGGGAGGCCTCAGCCCTCGAGGTGGCCCTTCAGGTGGTCGAGGGCGCCCTGGTAGATGTCGCGGAACATGGGGGTGGCCTCCTCGGGCACCACGCCCACGGCCCAGGTGACGTGGCTGCCGCCGTCGGGCTTCTCCATCACCGTGATGGTGGCCTCGTGGGACTCCACCGGTGAGCCCTCGCCCACGATCGCGTAGGTGATGGTGCGGTCGTCCTCGTCGCGGGACACCAGCTGCTCCTGGATCGACATCCCCATGGTCTGCACGGTCCGGACGTGGCCGTCGACCTCGCAGCTGTCGACGCCGGCCATCCAGCCGAGGTTGCCGAAGTCGCCCACCAGGGCCCAGACCTCGTCCGGGGTGGCGTCGATGTGGGTGCTGGCCGGGTCGGTGCTCACGGGGCCGGAGCGTAGCCGTGCCGGACGCTCCGGCCGGCCGGCCGACGGGCCCGGCAGGGTCCGCCGGCAGGGTCGCGCCGATGTCCGGGGACGGGGGTGGGCCGTGCCACACTCGACGGTCCCGATGACCCGATCGATCCGACTCCGCCCCTGGCAGAAGGCCGCGCTGGACCAGTTCGTGGACGCCCGCCGGCCCGACTTCCTGGCCGTGGCCACCCCAGGCGCGGGCAAGACCACCTTCGCCCTCACCGCCGCCCGCCACCGCCTGGCCATCCGCCCCGGCCGTCTCGTGGTGGTGGCCCCGACCGCCCACCTGAAGCTGCAGTGGGCCCAGGCCGCCAGCCGCTTCGCCCTGCACCTCGACCCGGCCTGGGCGGCGGCCGACGGCTCCCTGCCCGGGGACATGCACGGCATCGTCACCACCTACCAGCAGGTGGCGACCAGCGCCCCCGCCATCCGGCCCCTCGCCCGGGGCTCGTTCGTCATCTTCGACGAGCTCCACCACGCGGCCGACGACCGGGCCTGGGGCGACGCCGTGCGCCACGCCTTCGAGGACGCCGACCGGCGCCTGGCCCTCTCGGGCACGCCGTTCCGCTCCGACACCCGGTCCATCCCCTTCGTCGACTACCACCTCGACGAGGCCCGGCCCGACTACGAGTACGGCTACGGCGAGGCCCTGGCCGACCGGCGGGTGGTGCGGCCCGTGTTCTTCCCCCGCACCAACGGGCAGATGGAGTGGGCCGCCCCGGACGGCACCGAGCACTCGGCCACCTTCGACGACGACCTCGACGCGGCCCGGGCCAGCCAGCGCCTGCGCACCGCCCTCTCGCTGGAGGGGGAGTGGCTGCCCACGGTCCTGCGCGCCGCGCACCACCGGCTCGTGGAGGTGCGGGCCGAGCAGCCCGACGCCGGCGGCCTGGTGATCGCCACCGACCAGGAGCACGCCCGGGGCATCGCCGAGATCCTCCGCAGCCGGTACGGCACCCGGGCCACGGTGGTCACCTCCGACGACCCGCAGGCCTCCCTGAAGATCGCCGCCTTCGCGGCGGGCACCGAGCCGTGGCTGGTGGCCGTGCGGATGGTGTCCGAGGGCGTCGACATCCCCCGTCTGCGCGTCGGCGTCTACGCCACCACCACCTCCACCGAGCTGTTCTTCCGCCAGGCGGTCGGGCGCCTCGTCCGCTGGACCCGGGGCGTCCCCCGGCAGAAGGCGTGGCTGTTCATCCCCGACGACCCCCGGCTGCGGCGCCTGGCCCACGGCATCGCCGAGCAGCGCCGCCACTCGCTCCGACGCCGGGAGCGACCCACCGACCACGACGGCCTCGACGACGGGTCCCAGCCCGACGAGCTGCCGGCCGAGGAGCAGATGTCGCTGTTCGCGGTGATCTCGGCGGTGGCCACCGACGCCGACGGCCCGCCCGACCCCGACGACGACGGCCTCGACGACGACGATGACGACGGCGACGGCTTCGACCTCGAGCTGGGCCCACCCCCGCCGCTGGCGGGCGGGCCCGGAGGCGCCGACGGCACCGCCGAGGGGGTGGGGACCCGCCGGGAGGACAAGAAGCGTCTCCGCGACCTCAACGCCGAGCTGGCCCGCGACCTGGTGCGCACCACCGGCTGGTCCCACGCCCAGGTCAACCGCGAGCTCAACCGCATCGCCGGGGTCACCAAGGTCACCGAGGCCACCGTGTCCCAGCTCCGCACCCGACTGGAGAAGGGCACGCGCTGGCTCAGCCGCTCGGCCTGAGGGCGGGCCGGGCCGACCGGCCGCCGGTCCGGCCGCGCCCCTGCGCCGGGTCAGCCCATCTCGTCGGGGTCCGGCCCGATGCGCCCGTCGGGCCGGCCCAGGGCGGTGATGCGCGCCACCTCGTCGTCGGTGAGGGACACGTCGAGGGCGCCCAGGTTCTCCTCCATGCGCTCGCGGTGCGACGACTTGGGGAAGACGATGTCGCCCCGCTGCAGGTGCCAGGCCAGCACGACCTGGGCCGGGGTGGCGTCGTGGGCCTCGGCCAGCTCGCCCACCGTGGGGTCGTCGAGCACCTGGCCCTGGGCGATGGGCGACCACGCCTCGATGGCGATGCCGTGGTCGCCGGCGTGGGCCCGGACCTCGCTCTGCGGGAAGTAGGGGTGGACCTCGACCTGGTCCACGGCAGGGACCACGTCGCACTCGCGGGCCAGGCGCTCGAGGTGGTGGGGCGCGAAGTTGGACACGCCGATGGAGCGGGCCTTGCCCGCGGCCTGGGCCTCCTGGAGGGCCGTCCAGGCCTCGACGTAGAGGTCCTGGGAGGGCAGCGGCCAGTGGATGAGGAACAGGTCGACGTGGTCGAGGCCGAGGGCGTCGAGGCTGCGGTCGATGGCGGCGACGGCGTCGTCGTGGGCGTGGAAGTCGTTGTCGAGCTTGGTGGTCACGAACACGCTCGTCGCGGTCGAGGCCCGAGTCCGCGGACCGCCTCGCCCACCTCGGCCTCGTTGCCGTACATCTGGGCGGTGTCGACGTGGCGGTAGCCGACCTCCAGGGCGGTGGCCACGGCCTCGGTCGCGTCGTCCGGGTCGATCTGGTAGGTGCCGAAGCCGAGCTGGGGGATCTCGTTCCCGTCGTTCAGGGTGATGGTGGGTGCAGCGGTGGGCACGGGCGGCTCCTCGGGTCGTGGGCGACCCCGTCCCGCTGCCCGTCGAGCCCGCCGGGGAAACGCCGACGGGGGAGGGAGGGAGAGCGGGTGACGGGAATCGAACCCGCATTGCCTGCTTGGAAGGCAGGGGCTCTAGCCATTGAGCTACACCCGCGTGCCGGCCGGGCCGGAGCCCCCGAACCTAGTCGTTGCCCCCATCGGCCCCCGCCCCGACTCCGCCCCTCGTAGTGGTCAGTCGTGGCGGTGCCCTGGCGCCGGGGATCCTGACCGGTTGGGGGGTGGTCCGGCGTGGTGGCAGTGGTGGCGGTGCCCTGGCGCCGGGGATCCTGACCGGTTGGGGGGTGGTCCGGCGTGGTGGTCAGCCCTGGCGGTGCCCTGGCGCCGGGGATCCTGACCGGTTGGGGGGTGGTCCGGCGTGGTGGTCGGGTCCGTCAGGACGGGAAGCGGGTCTCGGCCTTCTCGGCGTACTCCGACAGCGAGGCCAGGCTGATGGCCAGGGCCAGGTCGCCCTCCGAGGTGATGCGGTCGGCCCAGTAGTCGCGGCCGCTGGGGTCGGCGGGGCGGCCCAGCAACGCCTGGTAGACGGCGTCGACGCGCTTCCCCCGGGACTCGGCCGACTGGTACAGGCGGTAGGCCACGTCGGAGCGACCCCGCCGCGCCGTCTCGCCGGCCCAGTAGTCGAGGTCGGACTGGCTGGCGGTGCGCAGCAGCACCTTCTCGTAGAGGTCGGCGACCCAGGAGCGGTCGGTGCCGCCGCCGATGCCGTCGTAGTACTCGGGGCTGGCGTAGAGCTTGGCCGCGACCTGGGCGACGGTGCGGCGACCCGAGAGGATCTCGTCGGACCAGAAGGTGACGCCGCCGGCGTCGCCGGGGCGGCCCAGGGTGTCCTGGTAGAGCTTCTGGACCAGCGTGGACACGTACTCCCGGGTGCGGGCGACCTCGCGCACCAGCTCGCCCCGGCCCTTCGTCCCGTTGCCGAGGGCGGTGTTGGCCTGCTCCAGCTCGGTGCCGGTGGGGGCCCGGTCGAGGAAGTCCTGGTACACGGCCTTGATGAAGGGCCGGTTGTCCGGCGGGTCGCCACCGATGGCGCCGTGCTCGAAGTCCTGGCGGTAGGTGCCGTCGCCCAGGCGTTGGGCCGGACCGACGGGGTAGCCGAGCGCACCCCCGGGCCCACCCTGGTCGCGGTACGGGCCGAGGATCGGCGCGGGCACGACCCAGGCGCCGGTGGTGGGCGTGCTCCACACCTGGGCGGTCTGGGTGGTGAAGGTGACCCCCCGCCCGTCGCCCACCGAGGTGCGGTTGGTGGTCGGGTAGCCGGCGTCGGACTGGTAGCCGCCGTGGTCGATGTAGGCCGACAGGAGGTCGCCCCACACGGCGTGGGCCCCCGTCGTGGACGTGTAGTAGATGACCCCGCCGTGCTCGAAGATGGTGGCTCGGCCTCGGCCGTCGGCCAGGGTCAGCACGTCGGACTGGACGTGGCCGAGGGGCCCGTTGACCCCGTCGAGGGACTCGTGCACCAGGAAGATGGCGCCGTGGATCTCGGTGGTGAGGTCACCCCGACGGTAGATGCGGCCCCGCTCGAAGTTCATGTAGAGGGAGCGCCCGTCGCCGCTGCGGCGCAGCGGGGACGTGGGCAGCCCGAGGGCCGAGCTGGTGCTGGGCCCGCCGACCTGGCCGTACTTCTGGTGGTAGGGGTCCGGGATGCCGTAGGTGCCCTGGGACCACCGGTAGATGCCGCCGGTGCGGAACAGCGAGTACCGCACCCGCGAGTCGCCGATGACGTCGGTGGTCGGGAACCCGTAGGCGCTGCCGCCGGCGCCGGCCGCGGCGTAGACGTCGAGGATCGAGCCGTGCACCTCGTGGGCGCCGGTGGCCGAGCTCGAGTAGAGGCGCCCGCCCTGGTAGACGGCGTAGCGGCCACCGCCGTCGGGGGTGGTCCGCTCGGCCTGGGTGCGGATGCCGAGCAGCCCCTCGGGGCCGTCGAGGGCGTAGTACTTGCGGGTGATGGCCGAGTCGCACTCGGCGGTGACGCACGCCCCGCCGTGCTGCACGGTGGCGTTGTCGGTGAGGGCCCGGGTGGAGCAGGCCGCGTCGTAGGCCCACGGGGTGATGCAGATGGCCACCCGGCAGGCGACCGGGCCGTAGCAGGAGATCTGCTGGTTGCACTGGCCGTAGCGGAACTGGTTGCAGCAGGTGCGGCGGCCGTCGCAGCTGGCGCTGGAGCACCGGCAGCTGCACTGGGTGGGGCAGGTGGCGTTGCAGTCGATGATGTAGCGCGGCCCGCCGCAGCAGTAGGCCGCGTTGTCGGCCTTCCACCAGCCGGCCACGAAGGTGTTGGGCGGACACGAGTTCTTGCCGCTGTTGATGGTGCAGCAGAAGGCGGTCCAGCCGTCCCCGCAGGTGCCGCACACCGCGCCGTAGGCGCTGCCGGGCTTGAAGATGAACGTGGTCGGGTCGACGGCGAGGGCCGAGCCGACCACCGCGGTGCGGGCCAGGAAGCGGCGCCGGCTGTGCGTGCCGGAGAGGATGCCGGAGGTGCGGGCGACCACCCGCTCGGCGATGGTCGCCGGGCGCGCGGCCGCCGCCGGCGCCGGGGCGTCGGGGGCGGGACGGGACCGGCGCACCAGGTCGAGGGGGCTCATCGGGTCTCCGCCGGGGTCGGGGGCTGGGGAGGGATCACCGCGGCGTCACCTGGATCTGGCCGGTGACGTCGTTCGCCGTGGGGGTGAGGGTGCTGGCGTCGCGCTGGTCGCCGAGGACGGTGTAGAGGCAGAAGGCGCGGCCGTTGAGGGTGAAGAAGCGCTGCGCCCCGGCCTGGCCCCGCTGCACCCGCTGGAGGGCCTGGGTGCTGAACATCCGGGTGGTGAGGCGGGGCACGCGGCTCACGGTGGGGAACAGGGCGGTGCCCACGCTGTCGGCGCCGTACTCGACGACGACGACGAGGAGGTGGCCGGTGCCCATGAGGTCGACGGCGCCGCTGCCGAAGTCGCCGCGGGCCTCGGGCAGGGCGAAGTTGGCCATGTGCAGCACGGGCCCGGTGTCCTCGGCGACGACGGCGGTGCCGCCCCTCCGCTGGGACGACGCACCGGTGGGGCTGCGCCGGGTGAGGCGCCCCTCCCACCCCGCCGGGAGCTGGGCGCTGATGCCGTGGGCCTCGATCTTCATCCTCGGTCCTCTCCGCCGCCGGGGACGCTAGTGGCCGGGCCGGTGTCGTCGGGGTGGTCGCCGACGGCGTCGGGGTCGACCGGGGGGCCGAAGAGGCTGGCGTCGCCGGGGGTGATGCCGGCGGCCATGAGCTCGTCGTCGACCCGGCGCTCCCGCTCGTCGTCGGCCCGGTGCTTGTGCACCCGGCTCGCCTCGAGGTCGGCGGCGTAGGAGTCGTCGTCGGTGACCTGGGTGAGCAGCCCCTTCACCTGGTCCCAGTCGATGCCGGTGCCCTCGCCCTGCACCCGGCCCGAGCGGCCGTCGACCAGCACGAAGTAGGGCGAACCGGGCACGTCGTAGGACATCCACGCGTCGTTGGTCATCACCACCGGCACCGCCTTGGGGGCCAGGTCGGCCACCGCTGCGGGGCTCTCCTGGTCGGGGCCCTTGGTCACGATCACGGGGCGGACGTCACGGGGCAGGCCCAGCTTCTGCGGCTTCTGGAAGGCGTCCCAGAAGCGCTGGCAGGTGAGGCAGGTGCCCGACAGGAAGGCCACGAGGGTGCGGTGCTCCACCCCGGTGACCCGCACGGTGAGGGCGTCGTCGTCGACGCCGACGCCGGCCAGGTCGCGGCTCTCGGTGAAGCCCTCGCGCTCGGGCGGCGCCTGGACCTCCGGGAAGGTGGTGAACTCGTCGCGGCCCACCGTGCGGGGGCGGGCGGTGGCCCCGGGGCCGGCGCCCTCGGTGCCCCCGTCGAGCTCGTGGAGGCGGCGCAGGATGTCGGCGTGGCTGCGGAGCAGGCCCAGCACCAGCAGGGTCAGCACGGCCACGACCAGGCCGAGGGCGACGACGACGGCGGCCATCAGGCGGACTCCGCCGCGGTGCGCCAGGCCCGCAGGGCGGGCAGGTCGGTGAGCACGGCCTCGATGCCCCACGCAGCCAGGGCGGCGAGGGCGGCCACGCCGACGGTGGCGGCCGGGGCGTCGCCCAGGCCGGCCACGAGGCCGTCGGCCCCCTGGGCCGCGGCCACGCCGGCCGCGACGGCCAGGAGCAGGTTCACGGCGACGTGGGACCAGCCCACGGGGGCGGAGCTGTCGCCGAAGCAGCCGCAGTCGGCCGCCTCGCCGGTGCGGGCCGCCCGGCGGACCTGGGCCGCGCTCACGGCCGCGAAGCCGAGGTAGAGGGCGGCCACCGGCAGGGCCAGCCACCCGCCGACGAGCACGGCCGCGGCCCCGGCCGCCAGCTCGACCACGCCGAGCAGGCGGACCACGCCGTCGGAGCCCGGCAGCCCGAGGCGGGCGAGGGCCAGGCCGGTGGGCGCGGGGCGGCGCAGCTTGGCCCGTCCGGCCACGGCCAGCAGGGCGGCCGCGGCGAGGAGGGGACCGGTGGCGGGGGAGAGGGAGGCGACGATCACGGGCGGGCGGGGGAGGCGACCGCGTCACCGTAACGAACCGCCCCCGGGCGGGCCGGACCGGGGCCCGGGAGGGTCGTCTCTCATGCCGGGCCGGGTGGGGTGGACCGGTAGGGTGGTCGGCCTCATGGAGTCAACCGTCGAGCCCGCCGAGGGCAACAAGGTCAAGGTCAGCGTCGAGGTCCCCGCGGACGACTTCGAGAGGGAGGTCGACGCGGCCTTCCGCCGCATGGCCAAGGAGGTCCGGCTGCCCGGCTTCCGCCCCGGGAAGATCCCCCGCAAGGTGCTCGAGGCGCGGCGTCGGCACCGAGGCCGCCCGCAACGACGCCCTGCAGCACGCCCTCCCCGACTACTACGCCAAGGCGATCGCCGACCACGAGGTCGACGCCATCGCCCCGCCGGAGATCGACATCACCTCCGGCCAGGAGGAGGGCGCCGTGGTCTTCGACGCCGTCGTCGAGGTCCGGCCCGAGGTCGTCGTGGGCGGCTACGGCTCCCTGCGGGTCGTGATCGACTCGCCCGAGGCCACCGAGGCCGACGTCGACGAGCGGGTCGAGAACCTGCGCGAGCAGTTCTCCTCCCTCGAGGTCGTCGACCGGCCCGCGGCCGAGGGCGACACCGCCACCATCGACATCACCGGCAGCCGCGACGACGAGGCCCTCGACGGCCTCACCGCCGAGGGCTACCAGTACCGCGTCGGCGCCGGCACCGTGGTGGCCGAGCTCGACGAGGCCCTCGCCGGCGCCAAGGTGGGCGACATCCTCACCTTCAGCGCCGAGCACCCCGGCGACGGCGAGCCCGTCGACTTCCGGGTGCTGGTCAAGGAGGTGCAGGCCACCGTCCTGCCCGACCTCGACGACGACTTCGCCGCCCAGGCCTCCGAGGTCGACACCCTCGACGAGCTGCGCGCCGACCTCACCGAGCGCATCGCCTCGGTCAAGCTCCAGCAGGCCCGCATGGCCCTGCGGGAGAAGACCGGCGACGCCCTCGGCGAGCTGGTCGAGGACGACCCGCCCGAGGCCCTGGTCGAGTCCGAGATGCAGACCCGCCTCCAGGACCTCGCCCTCCGGCTCCAGGCCCAGGGCATCGACCTGGCCGACTACCTGCGCGTCACCGGCCAGGACCCCGACGCCTTCCGCGAGGACCTCAAGACGGCCGCGGCCAAGGCCGTGCGGGTCGACCTCGCCCTGCGGGGCGTGGCCACCGCCGAGGGGATCGAGGTCGACGACGACGAGCTCGACGCCGAGATCACCTCGGTGGCCGAGCGCGTGGGCCAGTCCCCGAAGAAGGTGCGCGAGCAGTTCGAGCACAACGGCCAGATCCCGTTGGTACGCTCCGACGTGCGCACCCGCAAGGCCATGGAGTGGGTCCTGGAGCGGGTCGAGGTGGTCGATCCCGATGGTGGTCCGATCGACCGCGACGCCCTCCTCGACGACGCCGACGAGCCCGACACCGACCCCGAGCAGGACAGCTGATGGAACCCGCCTACAACTACCTGGTCCCCACCGTCGTCGAGCAGACGAACCGCGGTGAGCGCGCCTTCGACCTCTACTCGAGGCTGCTGAAGGACCACATCATCTTCCTGGGCACGCCCATCGACGACACCATCGCCAACCTGGTGTCGGCCCAGCTGCTGCACCTCGAGTCGGAGAACCCCGACAAGGACATCAACATCTACATCAACAGCCCCGGTGGCGACATCACCGCGCTGTTCGCCATCTACGACACGATGCAGTACGTCAAGCCCGACATCGCCACCATCTGCTACGGGCAGGCGGCGTCGGCCGCGGCGGTGCTGCTGGCGGCGGGCACGCCGGGCAAGCGCATGGCCCTGCCCCACGCCCGGGTCCTGCTCCACCAGCCGTGGGGGAGCGGCGGCGGCCAGGCCTCCGACATCGAGATCCAGGCCCGCGAGATCCTCCGGATGCGGGACCTCCTCAACGAGATCCTGGCCCGCCACAGCGGCCAGGAGATCGAGAAGATCCAGCGCGACACCGACCGCGACTTCGTGCTGTCCGCGCCCGAGGCGAAGGATTACGGCATCATCGACGAGGTCATCGCGTCGCGGGAGCTGGTCGACAACACCGGCGCCATCACCGCTGCGAGCTGACGAGACGAGACCGACCCACCCGACCACCCGACGACGAGGGAGCCCCCGTGGCCAAGTTCGGAGAAGGCGGCGAGCTGCTCAAGTGCTCGTTCTGCGGCAAGTCCCAGAAGCAGGTCAAGAAGCTCATCGCGGGACCGAGCGTCTACATCTGCGACGAGTGCATCGACCTGTGCAACGAGATCATCGAGGAGGAGCTGTCCGAGGGCAGCGACCTCACGCTCGAGGACCTGCCCAAGCCCCGTGAGATCTTCGACTTCCTGAACGAGTTCATCATCGGCCAGGAGCAGGCCAAGAAGATCCTCTCGGTCGCGGTCTACAACCACTACAAGCGGGTCCAGCTGGGCTCCACCCGCTCCCACGGCGACGACGTCGAGCTGGCCAAGTCCAACATCTTGCTGATCGGCCCCACCGGCTGCGGCAAGACCCTCCTGGCCCAGACCCTCGCCCGCCTCCTCAACGTCCCCTTCGCCATCGCGGATGCCACCGCCCTCACCGAGGCCGGCTACGTGGGCGAGGACGTCGAGAACATCCTCCTCAAGCTGATCCAGGCCGCCGACTACGACGTCAAGAAGGCCGAGACCGGGATCATCTACATCGACGAGATCGACAAGGTGGCCCGCAAGGCCGAGAACCCGTCGATCACCCGCGACGTCTCCGGCGAGGGCGTGCAGCAGGCCCTGCTGAAGATCCTCGAGGGCACCGTCGCCTCGGTGCCGCCCCAGGGCGGGCGCAAGCACCCGCACCAGGAGTTCATCCAGGTCGACACGACCAACATCCTCTTCATCTGCGGCGGCGCCTTCGCCGGCATCGAGAAGATCATCGAGAGCCGGGCCGGGGCCAAGGGCGTCGGCTTCGGTGCCGACATCCGCCGCTCCGACGAGAAGAGCGCCTCGGACGTGCTGGCCGACGTCCTCCCCGAGGACCTCCTGAAGTTCGGGCTCATCCCCGAGTTCATCGGCCGCCTGCCCGTCATCGGCGCCGTGTCGCACCTCGACCGCGAGGCGCTGGTGCGCATCCTCGTCGAGCCCCGCAACGCCCTGGCCAAGCAGTACAAGCGCTTCTTCGAGTTCGAGAACGTCGATCTGGAGCTCACCGACGACGCCCTCGAGGCCATCGCCGACCAGGCCATCCTCCGGGGCACCGGCGCCCGCGGCCTGCGGGCCATCCTCGAGGAGGTCCTCCTCAACACCATGTACGACCTGCCCGGTCGGTCCGACATCGAGCGCTGCGTGATCGACGCCAAGGTGGTGCAGGAGAAGGTCAACCCGACCCTCGTGCCCCGCGACTCCGAGCGGCGCGCCTCCCGCCCCCGCCGCGCCGCCTCCTAGGCCCCCTCGCCCCGGTCCGACCGACCGGCCCGCCCACCCTGGTGGTGCCCACGGCCGGTCCGGACGACCACGGGTCGGAGACGGACTAGCGTCGACCTCCGTCATCGGGGCAGTAGGACCCCACGTCGACAGTCGGAGGACAGGACGTGCACAAGGCCATCAAGGGTGCCCTGATCGGGAGCGTCGTCGGTGCGGGCGTCGCCGGACTGCAGGCGTCGCGGGCGCCGGACCCCGAGCGCGACCCCCTGCCGGGGATCCTGAAGGGTGCGGCCGAGGGTGCCGCCGTGGGCGGCACCGTGGGCTGCCTGCTGCAGTGGCGAGCCAAGCGCAAGGCGGCCAAGGCGGCGCCGATCGAGAAGGTCAAGAAGCGGTTCGGGTTCGTGAGCCGCAGCGTGGAGGGCGCCGTCGACCGGGCCCTCGACGCAGCCGAGGCCGCGCTGCCCCACGTCGAGGAGCTGGCCGACCGGGCCTCGACCTCGTTCTACGAGATCGCGGATGCCACCCGGCCCCACGTGCGGGCCCTGTCCGACACCGCCCGCGAGAAGGCCTTCGACCTCACCGAGGTGGCCATCGAGTCGGCCCGCCCCCACGCCAAGGCGGCCAAGGCCAAGGCCGGGGAGCTGGCCGAGACCGCGGCCGACACCGCCCGCGAGCGGGGACCGGTGCTGGCCGAGAAGGCACGGACCCAGGCCCTCGACCTGGCCGACACCGCCCGCGAGCGCGGGCCCGTCGTGGCCGAGAAGGCCCGCGGTCGGGCCGAGGAGCTGGCCGCGGCGGCGCGGGCGCGTGCGGCCGACGCGGGCGACGAGGTGCGCGACCGCGTCGCCTGAGACGGCGGGCGGGTGCCCTGAGCGGGCCCGCCGGTAGCGTGGTCGGGCCGTGAAGCTCTCGTCCGCCCTCCGCTACCTCGACCAGCACACCAACCTCGAGGCCACCGCCGGCCGCGCCGAGGGCCTGTCGCTCGAGCGCATGGCCCGGCTGGTCCACGTGCTCGGCGACCCTCAGACCGCCTACCCGGTGATCCACATCACCGGCACCAACGGCAAGGGCTCGGTCGGCCGCATGGTCAGCCGCCTGCTGAAGGCCCAGGGCCTGTCGGTCGGCACCTACTCCAGCCCGCACCTGGAGCAGATCAACGAGCGCATCGCCTGGGACGGCGAACCCATCGACGACGACGCCCTGGGCGAGGCCATCGGAGCGGTCGCCGCCGTCGAGGACCTCGCCGGCGTGGTGCCCTCGTACTTCGAGATCCTCACCGCCGCCGCCTTCCGGCACTTCGCCGACGTGGCCGTCGACGTGGCCGTGGTGGAGGTCGGGATGCTCGGGCGCTGGGACGCGACCAACGTGGCCGAGGCCACCGTGGCCGTGTGCACCAACGTCGGGCGCGACCACACCGACGGGTCCCCGGGCTGGCGCCAGGCCATCGCCGACGAGAAGGCCGGCATCGTCACCGCCGGGCTCACCGACGTGCTCGTCCTGGGCGAGACCGATCCCGACCTGCTGCCCACCTTCGCCGCCGCCGGCGCGGTGGAGACCTGGCTGCGCGACGTCGACTTCGGCGTGGCCGCCGACCGCGTGGCCGTGGGCGGGCGCCTGGTCGACCTGCGCACGCCCGAGGCCCTCCACGAGGAGGTGTACCTCCCGGTCCACGGCGCCCACCAGGCCGACAACGCCGCCGTCGCGGTGGCTGCGGTCGAGGCCTTCCTGGGTCGGGCCCAGGCCTCCGACGTGGTCGAGGAGGCCTTCGCCGAGCTGACCCTCCCCGGGCGCTTCGAGGTGGTCGGCCGCCACCCCACCGTGGTCATCGACGCCGCCCACAACCCCGAGGGCGCCGCCGCCGCGGCGGCCACCCTCGCCGAGGACATGACCCTGCCCGGCTCGGTGCTCATGGTCGTGGGCCTGCTGGCCGGCCGCGACCCCGAGGAGGTCCTCCTCGCCCTGGGAGCGGCCGACGCCGGGCTCCTGCTGGTCTGCACCCCCGACTCGCCCCGCGCCCTCCCCACCGCGGGGGTCGCCGCCGCCGCCGAGCGCCTCGGCGCCGTGGTCGAGGTCGTGCCCGACCCCGTCGACGCCGTGCGCCGTGCCCTCGCCGTCGCCACCGAGGACGACCTCGTGCTGGTGGCCGGCTCCCTCTACGTCGCCGGTCCCGTGCGGGCCGCCCTGCGCGAGATGGAGGTCTCGGCATGACCCCTGCGGTCGCATCCCTCGTCGACCCGACCCGCATGAAGGCCAACGAGCCCTGCTGGTGCGGCTCGGGCCGCAAGCTCAAGCGCTGCCACGGCCCGTCCTACGAGCGGGTCCGCCCCGGCGTCGTCAGCGAGCGGCGCCCCGTCCCCGACGGCATCGAGCGGCCGCACTACGCCGAGTCCGGCGGTCGCAGCCGGCGCGACGTCCCCGACGTGCAGGACGCCGACACCCTCGCGGCCATGCGCCGCACCGGCCGCGCCGCAGCCGAGGTGCTCCGGCAGGTCGGCGACGCGGTGGCCCCCGGCGTCACCACCGAGGAGCTCGACGCCCTGTGCCACCGCCTCTGCATCGAGGCCGGCGGCTACCCCAGCCCGCTGCGCTACGGCGAGCCGTCGTACCCCAAGTCGATCTGCACCTCGGTCAACGAGGTCATCTGCCACGGGATCCCGGACTCCCGGGCCCTGCGCGACGGCGACATCGTGAACCTCGACGTCACCCTCTTCCGCGAGGGCGTCCACGGCGACACCAACGCCACCTTCTGCGTGGGCACGGTCGACGAGCTCAGCCGGGCCCTGGTCCGGGTCACCCGGGAGTGCCTGGAGGCGGGCATCGAGGCCGTCCGCCCCGGTCGGCCCACCAGCGACATCGGCCGGGCCATCCAGGCCCACGCCGAGGCCGAGGGCTTCAGCGTGGTCCGGGCCTTCACCGGCCACGGGGTGGGCCACGAGTTCCACACCGGGCTGCACATCCTCCACTACCACGAGCCCCGCGACGCCAGGGTGGTGATGGAGGAGGACATGACCTTCACCATCGAGCCCATGATCGCCCTCGGCGCCTGGCAGCACCGGATGTGGGACGACGACTGGACCGCCGTCACCACCGACGGCCGCCGCACCGCCCAGTTCGAGCACAGCCTCGTCGTCACCGCCGACGGCGCCGACATCCTCACCCTCCACCCCGACGGCGCCTGGTCCGGCTGCGAGACCGCCTGAGCCCGCACGGTGACCACGAGGTGCCAGGCACGTCGTGGTCAGCCTCCTCGTGGTCACCGGCTCGCTTCCCCGCTACGCGGCGCGACCGGTGCCGAGCTGGCGCTGGAGCCAGCCCAGGACCCGAGCGACGTCGGGATCGGAGCGGAGACGGGCCTCGGCCCGTCGACGAGCGCGGACGTCCGCCGCGTGATGTCGGGGCCCGAGGGCCTCGCCGATCAGCCGACGGAGCCCGGGGTCGGAAGTGCGCGACTCGAGCAGGACGAGCAGCGTCCGGTCGACGTTCGCACTCGGCCGGTCGCGAGGGCGTCCGACGAGGTCATCGGCAGCGCAGGCGCACCGGACCAGGTGTCGCAGATCGTCGGCGCGGTGGGGGCGTACGGCTGTCTCGCACTCGGTGAGGGTGACGAGCTCGTTGATGCGGCCGCCCACCAGATCCATCACCGGTCCCCGGTCGAGGAAGGCCGGGGACGGGCGCAGGCCGAGGTAGGCGCGGTAGCTCGACCACCGATGGTCTCGAGGGGACTGCACGCCGGCGATGTCGAGCGGGTTGCGGTGCACGTACCGCGCCACCCACAGCAGGTAGGCGTCGCGCTCGACCGGGATCGAGTGGTAGCGGCCTCGGAAGAGCGGGCCGTCTCGACCGAGCCGGTCGTTGACGTGCCGGCTGTAGACGCTGGTCAGGTGGTGCATGGCCTCTGGCAGCGCACCGTCGGGGGCGCGCAGCACCAGGTGGAGGTGGTTCGTCATGAGGCAGTAGGCCAGCGTGGTGACGTCGAATCGCTCGTGGACCTCCGCCAGCCGGCGCCCGAGCTCGACGCGGTCCGCGTCGGCGAAGAAGATCGGCTGGTGGTCGACCCCACGGTTCATCACGTGGTGGATGCCGGTCTCGGAGCCGCGTCGGTGGGGTCGTCCCATCCATCGATCCTGCCCGGGGGGTGCGACATCGAGGCCGACGGGTGTCCGGCGACCACGAGGTGCCTGGCACCTCGTGGTCGTTCGGGGGTGACGGGTTCGGGGGGTGGGGGAGGCCGGGAGTAGGTTGCGCGCCATGACCTCCCGCACCTTCGTGATGGCCAAGCCCGACGCCGTGGAGCGGGGCCTGGTGGGCGAGATCGTGTCCCGCATCGAGCGCAAGGGCCTCACCCTCGTGGCCGCCGAGCTGCGGACCGTCTCCCAGGAGCTGGCCCAGGAGCACTACGCCGAGCACGCCGACAAGCCGTTCTACGGCGAGCTGGTCGCGTTCCTCACCCGGTCCCCCGTGTTCGCCATGGTGGTCGAGGGCCCCAACGACGACACCTGGGAGCTCTGCCGCATCCTCATCGGCAAGACCAAGGTGGGCGAGGCCCAGCCCGGCTCCATCCGCGGCGACCTCGCCACCACCACCAACGAGAACCTGGTCCACGGCTCCGACGGCACCGAGTCCGCCGCCCGTGAGATCAAGCTCTGGTTCGGGGACCGGGCCTAGGTCGGCGCGCGCCGCACCGTGTGTCGGGACGGGGACACGTCGCTGTGACCAGCGACGCACACGGGTGATTGTTGCGATCCGGTGACGGCGCCTACACTCGTTCGATCGCGCCCGACCGAGCGCGGCTGCTGGAGGTCTCGTGTCCGACAACCCCATCACCTCCCTCATGGGCCGCGACATGGCGGTCGACCTCGGCACGGCCAACACCCTCGTCTACGTGCGGGGTCGGGGCATCGTGCTGAACGAGCCGTCGGTGGTCGCGGTGTCGGCCAAGGACGGCCGGGTGCTGGCGGTGGGGACCGAGGCGAAGCGGATGATCGGCCGCACCCCGGCCCACATCGAGGCCATCCGGCCCCTGAAGGACGGCGTCATCGCCGACTTCGAGATCTGCGAGAAGATGCTCCGCTTCTTCATCCACAAGGTCCACCAGCGCCGGTTCTCCAAGCCCCGCATGGTGATCTGCGTGCCGTCGGGCATCACCGGCGTGGAGCAGCGGGCCGTGCAGGAGGCCGCCGAGTACGCCGGCGCCCGCAAGCCCGCCTACATCATCGAGGAGCCCATGGCCGCGGCCATCGGCGCCGGCCTGCCGGTCCAGGAGCCCACCGGCAACATGATCGTCGACATCGGCGGCGGCACCACCGAGGTCGCGGTGATCTCCCTGGGCGGCATCGTGGCGAGCCAGTCGGTCCGCGTCGGCGGCGACGAGCTCGACGACGGGATCATCCAGTTCATCAAGAAGGAGTACAGCCTCGCCCTGGGCGAGCGCACCGCCGAGGAGGTCAAGATGGCCCTCGGGTCGGCCTGGCCCCTCGAGGAGGAGCTCCACGCCGAGATCCGCGGGCGCGACCTGGTCACCGGCCTGCCCAAGACCATCGTCACCTCCACCGAGGAGATCCGCGAGGCCCTCGAGGAGCCGGTGGCCGCCATCTGCGACGCGGTCAAGGTCACCCTCGACAAGACCCCGCCCGAGCTGGCCGCCGACATCATGGAGCAGGGGATCGTCCTCGCCGGCGGCGGGGCGCTCCTCCACGGCCTGTCCCACCGGCTGGAGCACGAGACGGGCATGCCCATCGTGATCGCCGACAACCCGCTGCACTGCGTCGCCATCGGCTCGGGGCAGTCGCTGGAGGAGTTCGAGGCCCTGAAGGGCGTCCTGTTCTCCTCCAGCCCGCAGACCTGACCCGGCCCTCGGCGAGGTGCCCCGGTCCCGGCGTTTCGGACGCTCGCGCTTCACGCTCGTCCTGCTGATCCTGGCGTCGCTGACGATCCTCACCCTCGACTACCGCGACACCGGACCGGTCCAGGGGTTGCGCAGCGTGGCCAGCACGGTCTTCTCCCCCTTCCGCGCCGCCGGCGACGCGGTGGCCGACCCCTTCCGCAACGGCTGGAACGGGATCTTCGGCTACGACGACCTGGAGGACGAGAACGCCGACCTGCGGGCCCAGATCGAGGAGCTCAAGGGCCAGGAGGTGGCCAACGCCAACGCCGCGGCCGAGAACGAGCAGCTGCGGCGCATGAACGAGCTGCCGGTGACCTCCGACATCCCGACCGTCGTGGCCGAGGTCGTCTCCGCCCCGCTCACCAGCTTCGACACCACCATCGAGATCAACCGCGGCTCGGGCGAGGGCATCAAGGAGGGCATGGCCGTCGTCACCGACGCGGGCCTGGTCGGCCGGATCGCCCTCGTCGAGGGGGGCCGCAGCCGGGTCCGGCTGATCACCGACCCCGACTACCCGACCATCGGGGCGCGCCTGGTCGAGTCGGGTGACGTGGGCGGGGCCGAGCCCGGCACCGACGGGCACCTGGTCATCGAGGAGGGCATCCAGCTCTCCACCTCTGCGGAGCGGGGCGACGAGGTCGTCACCGCCGGCACCCGGGGCAGCGAGTACCCCCCGGGCATCCCCATCGGGTCCGTGCTCAAGGTGGGCCGCACCGGCGACCGCACCGAGAAGACCCTCGAGATCGACCCCTCGGCCAGCCTCGAGGGCCTCCGCTTCGTCGCCGTGCTGCTCTGCGACGAGGACTGCCAGTGACCGCCGGGCGCCCGACCCGGACCCTCCGCCCCGCCCGCCGACCGTGAGCAGCGTCGTGGTGGCGCGCGTCGCGCTCGTCGGGCTGGTGGTGCTGGTGCTCCAGGTCTGCTTCGTGTCCCAGGTCGAGATCTTCGGGGCCCGGGGCAACATCGTGCTGCTCTTCGCCATCGCCGCCGGGCTGGAGACCGATGCCCAGCGGGGCGCCATCGCCGGCTTCGCCCTGGGCCTGGCCTTCGACCTGTTGCTCGACACGCCCGTCGGGCTCTCGGCGCTCACCATGGCCCTCGTCGGCTACGGGGTGGGCTCGGCCAAGGACCTCGTCCTGCGCTCCTCGCGCCTGATCAACATCGCCCTCGTCGCCCTGGCCTCGGCGGCCGGCACCCTGCTCTACGCGGGGGCCGCCGTCGTGCTCGGGGTGACCGTCGAGCCGGGCACCCTCCCCGCTATCGTCGCGGTCATCGCCGCGGTCAACGCACTGCTGAGCACACCCCTGCGGTGGGCGTTGCGCTGGGCCTACGGATCCGACGACCGGGGCCGCCGCCGCGACCAGCTCGTGTTCCGCCGATGATCGTCTCGCGCCCATGACCGCAGCCAACCCACACGCTCGCCACCACGTGCTCGGCATCGTGGCCGTCGCCCTCTTCGCCGCGCTCTTCACGCGCCTCTGGTACCTCCAGGTCCTGACCACCGACGACTTCGAGCTGGCGGCCCAGAGCAACCGCACCCAGGAGGTCATCATCGAGGCCCCCCGGGGGCGGATCCTCGACCGCAACGCCCAGGTGCTGGTGGAGAACCGCCGGGCCATCCAGGTGTCGATCGACTACCAGGACTTCACCGCCCTCGACCCGCCCGAGCAGAGCGAGCTGCTGCGCCGCCTGGCCACCCGGCTCAACGAGGACCAGGTGCTGCGCTACGCCGGCGAGCTGGAGGCCAACGACCCGGGCCCCCGCCCGGACCCGACCACCCCGGAGGCGGGGGCGGCCGACGACGAGGACGTCCCCGAGGCGGGTGGCGACACGACGACCACCACCACGACGCCCGACGACCCCTCCACCCCCGACGTCGACGAGTCCGACCCGGCCGAGGACCCGACCCGCCGCCCGCCGGCCGGCGTGGCCACCGGTGCGGAGAACCCCGACGGCCAGACCGAGGTGCCCACCGCCCCGCCGCCGACGGTCACCGAGGAGACCCTGCGGGACCGGTTGGAGGACACCCGCTTCAGCAAGTTCAAGCCCGTCCCCGTCGCCACCGGCATCAGCGAGGACCTGGAGATCGCCCTCGAGGAGCGTCCCGAGGAGTTCCCCACCGTGCACGTGGAGCGGGTCGCGGTGCGGGCCTACAACTACGGCGCCCTGCTGGCCCACGTGCTCGGCTACGTCGGCTCCATCACCCAGGACGAGCTCGACGAGGTCCAGAACACCGAGAAGCCCTACGAGAACGACGACGACATCGGCAAGACCGGCATCGAGGCCGGCTACGAGTCCGAGCTGCGGGGCACCCCGGGCCGCGTCGTCTACGAGGTCGACGCCCGCAACCGCCCCATCCGCAAGATCTCCGAGACCGCGCCGAAGCCGGGTCGCGACGTCTACCTCACGGTCGACATCAACCTCCAGTACCTGATGGAGAAGGGCCTCGCCGCCGAGGTCGAGCGGCGCAAGGGCGTGCAGGACAACGGCTGCTTCCTGCCCGGCGGCTGCGACGTGCCCGGTGCCGCCTCGGTGGCCCTCGACCCCCGCAACGGCCAGGTGCTGGCCATGGCGTCGTACCCGACCTACGACCCGAACCTGTTCGTCGGGGGCATCTCCACCGCCGACTACCAGGCCATCGCGGCCGAGGACCGCAAGGACGAGCACCACACCCCGCTCATCAACCGGGCCATCGCCGGCCAGTACGCGGCGGGCTCCACCTTCAAGCTGTTCAGCGCCTACGCCGGGCTGGCCACCGGCCAGATCGACCCCCACGCCTTCTACAACGACACCGGCGTCTACGAGTTCAGCCCCGGCAACACCAAGTGCAACGCCGGCTGCCAGGGCACCGGCTCGGTCGACCTCCAGGCCGCCATCACCAAGTCGTCGGACACCTACTTCTACAAGCTCGGTGACGAGTCCTGGCTGCGGCGCGACGTCATCGGCGACGAGGCCGAGCAGGACCAGATGCTCAAGTGGGGCCTCGGCGCCCCCACGGGCATCGACCTCCCCGGCGAGGCCGCCGGCCGCATCCCCACGCCGGAGTGGCTGCGCGAGTTCTCGGCCGAGATCAACGCCGACGACCCCGAGCTGGCCCGCGACGCCGGCACCTGGCGGGGCGGCACCAGCGCCAACACCATGGTCGGCCAGGGTGACGTGCTCGTCACCCCCCTCCAGCTGGCCAACGGCTACGCCACCCTGGCCAACGGCGGCACCGTCTACCTGCCCCAGCTCGTGCTGCAGGTCACCGACCTGGCCAGCGGGGCCAACCCCGAGGTGCCCCAGCCCGAGGCCATCGGCCAGGTCGACCCGCTGCCGCCCGAGTGGCGCGACCCGCTCCTCGCCGGCTTCGACGGCGTGACCAAGACCGGCACCGCCTCGCAGACCTTCTCGGGCCTCGACCAGTCGAGCTGCCCCGTCTCGGGCAAGACGGGCACGGCCCAGGCCGAGGGCAAGAACGACTCCTCGCTGTTCGCGTCCTTCGCCCCCACCCAGGGCGCCACCATCGCCACCGCGACCGTCTTCGAGCAGGCCGGCTTCGGCGCCGCCGCCGCCGCTCCGCTCACCCGGCGCCTCCTCGAGCCCTTCGTCGCCGCGGGGTGCAGCTACGAGCCCTTCGGCAAGGGCACCAGCGCCTTCCCCGCCGCCCCCCTCGGCGGCTGGTTCGACGTGCAGGCGGCCATGGAGGAGTTCGCCCCGACGACCACCACCGATCGGCCGGACTGATGGCCACCGTCCCCATCACGCGCCGTCGCCCGCTCACGTCCATGCGGCGGGACCCCTCCGCCGTCTGGCACCACATCGACGGGGTGATGGTCGCCTGCCTGCTGGGCGTCTCCACCCTCGGCGTGTTGATGGTCTACAGCGCGACCCGCGGCGCGTCGGCCCCCTACGACGCCTCCTTCCTCACCAAGCAGGCCTTCTTCATGGCCCTCGGCATCATCGGTGCCGGGGTGGCCGCGACCATCGACTACCGCAAGATCCTCGACGCCGCGCCGCTCATCTACGGCACCACCGTCTTCCTGCTGGTGGCGGTGAAGCTGGTGGGTTCGCGCATCGCCGGCACCCAGGCCTGGTTCCAGCTCGGGCCCTTCCGGCTCCAGCCCTCGGAGTTCGCCAAGCTGGCCCTGATCCTCGGCTTCACCTACCTCGCCGTGCAGTTCCACGGCGACATCGACCTGCGTCGGCTCGGCGCGCTGCTGGCCGTGGGGGGCGTGCCCATCACCCTCGTGCTGCTCCAGCCCGACCTCGGCACCGCCCTCGTGTCGGTCTGCATCACGTTCTCGCTGCTGGTCGCGGCGGGCGTGCGGGGACGCTTCCTGGTGCTGCTGGGCGTGCTGGCGGTGGTGTTCGCCACGCTCGTGCTGACGAGCGGCGTGCTCGACCAGTACCAGAAGGACCGCCTCACGGTGTTCGCCAACCAGGAGACGCCCAAGAGCCAGGAGGAGTTCCGGGGCGCGGCCTGGAACCTCGAGCAGTCCAAGATCGCCATCGGCTCCGGTGGCGTCACCGGCAAGGGCCTGTTCAACGGGCCCCAGACCCGCAGCGGCCGGGTGCCCGAGCAGCACACCGACTTCATCTTCACCGCCGTCGGCGAGGAGCTGGGCCTGGTGGGGGCGGCCGGGCTGCTGGCGCTCTACGGGGTGATCGTGTGGCGGATCTGGCGCACGGCCCAGCTGGCCCGTGACGACGCGGGCACCATGATCTGCATCGGGGTGCTGGCCATGTTCGTGTTCCAGATCTTCGAGAACGTGGGCATGACCATGGGCATCATGCCCATCACCGGCATCCCCCTGCCCTTCATGAGCTACGGCGGGTCCTCGGTGATCATGGGCTTCATCGCCATGGGACTCGTGCTCAACGTGCACATGCGCCGGTTCCGGTAGGGCCTCCTCAGCCGAAGCGGTGGCGGAGCCAGGCTCCGTACAGCGGGTCGACCAGGGTGGCCCGGGGTGCTCCGTCGGGCACGTGGGCGTGGCCCTTGCCGAGGAGGGCGGCCTCGGCGCTGCGCGCCGCCCCCTTCGACAGCCCCATCCGGGCCGCCGCCGCCCCCGTGGGCGGCTCTCCCAGGGCCAGCAGCAGGGCCAGCTTGCGCTGGGTCATGGGCAGTCCCGACTCGAGGGCCAGGAACTCGGCGTTGGCCCGCCGGAGGGCGCGCTCGAGGGCGGCCGCCCAGGTCGTGGTGTCGGCGACGGCGTCCTCGTCGGTCACCTGCCACAGGGAGTCGGCCAGGAAGGCCAGGCGCTGCGGGTGGCCGCCGGCGGTGGCGATCAGCGGTCCCAGCGCGGCGCCCGGGTCGCGCCCGGTGGCCGCGAAGCGGTCCGCCACCAGGTCGGCGGCCACCGGGCCGGGCAGCGGGCCCAGGGCCACCTGCTCGGCCTGGCCGTAGAGGGGCCGGGCGCGGTCGGCGAAGATCGCCTGGAGCAGGCTCTGCTCGGAGCCCGAGAACAGGTAGGACACCCGGTCGCGCTGGTGCTGGATCTGGGAGCGGAGGACGGCGTCGGCGTTGGCGACCGGGGCGATGGCCTGGAACTCGTCGAGCACCACGAGGACGCGGGTGCCCACCTTGGTCGCCGCCTCGTGGGGGAGGGCGAGCAGCCGCTCGAGGAGGGGCGCCGCCTCGTCCGGCGCGCGAGGGGCGATGGTGACCCCACCACCGCTGAGGGAGACCCCGGCGCTGGACAGGGCGGCGAGGGCCCCCGACAGCGTGCGGCCCAGGGCGGAGCGGGGCAGGCGCTGGTAGGCCTGGCCGAACCGACGGGCGATGTCGTCGAGGGTGAGCACGCCCTCCAGGTCGACGGTCACCACGGCCAGGTCCCGGTCGAGGGCGGCGTCGCGGGCCAGTCGGTGCACCAGGCTGGTCTTGCCGTAGCGACGGGGGGCGTGGAGCAGCACGAAGCGGCCGTGGGCGGCGCGGTCGCGCAGCGTCGCCAGCTCCTCGTCGCGCCCGACGACGTCGTCGGGCGGCAGCGGTCCGTCGAAGATGAAGGGCGAGGTCGCCATAGGTGCTCAAAAGTAGCACCAGCCAGGTGCCCTCATGGGGCACCTGGGAGGCGACCCCGGACGGGGATCAGGGGTGGGGCGGCGGGTCGGGGGAGTCGACGGTGACGGGGACGCCGGCCCGGAGGTCGTCGACCAGGCGGTCGAGGGCCCCGGAGGGATCCTCCAGGAGGGGGCGGACGGTGGTGATCGACGGCCGGGTCGGGGGCTCGCTGAAGCCGAACCGGCACGGCGGGTCGATCGGGCGCAGGGCGCCGAGGTCCTCACCCGCCACCGTGCCCCGGGCCGCCACCACCGGCCGCCAGGCCGTGGCCTGGTACCACTCGTGCACGCCGCGGGGAGACGTGCCGTGGGTCCGCACGCCCATGAGGGCCTTGGCCAGCGGGGCCTCCACCCAGCGGGTGAGGGCCGCCGGGCGCCGGGGCGGGAGGATGTGCCAGCCGGGGCCGGTGGCCATGACCACGGTGCGCTCCCCGGCGCCGTGGACGTCGCCGATGCGGACCCGCACGGTGGTGCCGTCGCCCTCGGCGGCCAGCGGGCCGACCACCACGGCGTCGAAGTCGTAGACGGCGGTCACGAAGGCGGCCACCGCGCCGGTGGGGGCGAACAGGGTGCGGGTGCCGTCGGGCTCGGCCCACATCACATCGGCGATGGGTCCGAGGGGCGAGGCGTCCCAGCGCCCGACCACCACCCGGTCACCCGAGGCGAACCCGCAGGCCGCGATGGTCCCGTCCATCCGATGGCGCACCCCCCGATCCTGCCACCGCCGTGGCCCCGACCCTCCCCCGGAGCCGACCGCCCCCCACGCCGCCGCCGACCCGGGGTGGCGGGCGGGCCCACGGTCCCCACGGACCCGGTGCGCGACCTCTCGGGGACGGCAGACGCTGACCTGGTGCATCGCGGGCGCATGTCACACGCTCGGTACACTCGCCGGTGACATGTCGTCCGTCTGGCCTCGGCTCGAGCCGATCCTCCCCCGCGTCGCCAAGCCGGCGCGCTACATCGGGGGTGAGGACGGGGCCCAGACCCCCGAGCACCACCCGGCCAAGGTCGCCTGGCTGCTCGGCTACCCCGACACCTACGAGATCGGGCTCCCCAACCAGGGCCTCCAGATCCTGTACGAGATCCTGAACGAGCGGGCCGACGCCGTGGCCGAGCGCACCTACGCCCCGTGGAGCGACCTCGAGGCCGAGATGCGGGTCCACGACGTCCCCCTCTTCTCGGTCGACTCGCACCGCCCGGCCTCGGACTTCGACGTCCTCGCCTTCAACCTGTCGGCCGAGCTCACCTACACGAACCTCCTGGCCATGGTCGACCTCGCCGGGTCTCCGGTGCGGGCCGACGACCGGGGGCCCGACGACCTCTTCGTGGGCGCCGGCGGGCACTGCACCTACAACCCCGAGCCGATCGCCGCCTTCCTCGACTTCGTGGTCCTGGGCGACGGCGAGGAGGTGGTGGGCGAGATCAGCGAGGCCCTGGCCGCCTGGAAGGCCCGCCGCGCCGCCGGCGATCCCGTCACCCGCCTCGATGCCCTCGCTGCCCTGGCCGGGATCACCGGCGTCTACGTCCCCGCCCTCTACGAGGCCGACCACGACGACGACGGCCGCCTCCTCGGCACCCGGCCGGTGCACCCGGCCGCCCCCGACGAGGTCGAGAAGCGCACCATCGCCGACCTGGGGGAGTGGCCCTACCCCCGCAACCAGCTGGTGCCGCTCACCGAGGTCGTGCACGACCGCCTCAACGTCGAGGTCTTCCGGGGCTGCACCCGGGGGTGCCGCTTCTGCCAGGCCGGCATGATCACCCGCCCGGTGCGGGAGCGCCCCGCCGACCAGGTCCGCACCATGGTCGCCGACGGGCTGCGCCGCACCGGCTACGACGAGGTCGCCCTCACGTCGCTGTCGACCGCCGACTTCAGCGGGATCACCGACGTCGTCGGCGCCATCGTCGCCGGCGACGAGCCGGCGCGACAGGGTGGACAGGGTGTGCCTGGCACACTTCGTCCGGACGAGGGCGACGGGGCGGGGCAGGGCCCGGGGTCGTCGCTCGACTGCGGGTCGGGCCTGGGCGGCCTGGCCTCCGACGTCAGCGTGTCGCTCCCGTCACTGCGGGTCGACGCCTTCACCGTCGGCATCGCGGCCGAGATCCAGCGGGCCCGGCGCACCGGGCTCACCTTCGCCCCCGAGGGCGGCACCTGGCGGATGCGCCAGGTCATCAACAAGCTCATCAGCGAGGACGACCTGTTCGGGGCGGTCGAGTCGGCCTACTCGCAGGGCTGGCGGCGGATGAAGCTCTACTTCCTCATCGGGCTCCCCACCGAGACCGACGAGGACACCCTGGGCATCGCCACCCTGGCCCGCAAGGTCGTCGAGATCGGCCGCCGGCACCACAAGAACCCGTCGGTCACCATCTCGGTCGGCGGCTTCGTGCCCAAGCCCTTCACCCCGTTCCAGTGGTTCGGCCAGAACACCCGCGAGGAGCTCACCCGCAAGGTGGGCCTGCTCCGCGACGAGCTCAAGCGCGACCGGGGCGTGGCCCTCAAGTGGCACGACCCCAAGGCCACCACGGTCGAGGGGATCATGGCCCGGGGCGACCGGCGCCTGGCCCCGGTCATCGAGGACGTGTGGCGCCACGGCGGCACCTTCCAGGAGTGGGGCGAGCACTTCGACCTCGACCTGTGGCTCGCCGCCCTCGAGCGCCACGGCCTCACCGTCGAGGAGCTGGTCTACCGGCACCGCACCGAGGACGAGGCCCTGCCCTGGGACCACCTCTCCGCCGGCCTCCACAAGGACTTCCTGTGGCAGGACTGGCGCGACGCCCTCGACGAGGTCGGCCTCGAGGACTGCCGCTGGACCCCCTGCTACGACTGCGGGGCCTGCACCGGCTACGGCGTCGAGCACGTCGTGGCCAGCGCCGTGCCGCCGGCCGGGGGCAGCCAGGGCACCGGTCGCCCCGACGCCGTCCCGGTCACCCTCGGCCCCCGTCCCGTGGGGGTGGGCGCGTGAGGGTCCGCATCCGGTTCACCAAGCAGGGCAAGGTCCGCTTCACCAGCCATCGCGACGTCGCTCGCATGTGGGAGCGGGCCCTGCGCCGGGTCGGTCTCCCCGTGGCCCGCACCCAGGGGTTCTCGCCCCGGCCCAAGCTCCACTTCGGCCTGGCCCTGTCCACCGGCCACGAGTCGCTCGCCGAGTACCTCGACGTCGACCTGGTCGAGGGGGCCGAGGTCGACCTCGACGCCCTGCCCGCCCGGCTCACCGACGCCCTGCCCGGTGGCCTGGCCGCCACCGCGGCGGTCGAGGTCGACCCCCGGGCCCCGTCCCTCCAGCACGCCGTCACCAGCAGCCGCTGGGAGATCGAGGTCCTCGGCCTCGACCTCCCGACGCTCCGGGCCCGCACCGAGGACCTCCTCGCCGCGCCCGCGCTGGTGATGGTCCGCCAGCGGAAGGGGCGCGACGTCAGCGACGACGTCCGGCCCCACCTGTTCCACCTCCAGCCCACCACCCCCCTCGCCGGGGGTGCCCTCCTCGTCGCCGAGCTGGGCACCCTGGGCCGGGCGTTGCGCCCGAGCGAGCTCGTCACCCTGCTGGGCGACGACGCGCGCGAGGGGAGGGTGTGCCGGACCCACCAGTTCACAGAGCACGACGGCACCCGGGCCGAGCCCCTGGCCGCCGCACCCCTCGGTCAGCCGCAGCCTGCGGCCCCGAGCGGCGCGCCACCGGCCCGGCCCCCGTCGCCTGCTCCGCACGCCGAGGCGCGTGCGTCATGAGAAGGGATCTCCCCCATGTCCGACGCCGACCAGGCCGGCCGCGGCTCCGCCGCTGCCTCCGACACCGACAGGGCGCCTGAGCGCCGCACCACCCCAGACGGACGCCCGCCACGGGCCTCCGAGCCCTCCGGCGACGCCTCCTCGGAGCGCGGTCGCCCCAAGATCGGCGACACCCGTCCCGCCCCCCCGGGCGGTGACGGCGGCGACGGCGGCCAGGCCCGCGGCGGGGGCGACCAGTCCCGCCGCGGCGACGGCTCTGGCGGGTCCGGCTCCGGCCGGCGGCGCCGGCGCGGCGGCCGCGGGGGCCGGGGCCGGGGCGCCGGTGGCGGCGGGGGCGACCAGGCCGGGGCCCAGGACGGCGGGTCCAAGGGCGAGGGCTCCCGCGGCGGCGACGGGTCCGGGCGGGCCGACGGCTCGTCCAAGGGCGGCGGTCGCGGCCGGGGCCGGGGCGGGTCCGGCGGTGGCGGCGGAGGCGCCCAGGGCGGTGGTCGGGGCAAGGGCCGCGGCGGCAAGGGCCGGGGCGGCCAGGGTGGCGGCAAGGGTCAGGGCGGGTCCACCGTCACGCCCGTCACCGCCGTCACCGACGCCGCCCCCCTCGAGCTCGACGACGACGTCCTCGAGCAGCGCCGGGGCCGGGAGCGCAAGGGCAAGGCGGTCGGCCGCTACATGATGGCGGTCCACGTCCAGCCCGAGGCCACCCAGATCGCCATCCTCGAGGGTCGCTCGCTGATCGAGCACCAGGTGTCGCGCCCGGCCGACGACATCTCCCAGATCCACGGCAACGTCTACCTGGGCAAGGTCCAGAACGTCCTGCCGGGCATGGAGGCGGCCTTCGTCGACATCGGGACGCCCAAGAACGCGGTGCTCTACCGCAGCGATGCCCGGTTCGACCCCGACGAGGTCGACAAGCCGCCCAAGGGCAACCCCAAGATCGAGCAGATGCTCAAGGCCAAGCAGACCATCCTCTGCCAGGTCACCAAGAACCCGATCGCCCACAAGGGGGCCCGCCTCACCCAGGAGGTGTCGCTCCCCGGCCGCTTCGTCGTCCTGGTGCCCAACAGCACCACCTACGGGATCTCCAAGCGGCTGCCCGACGACGAGCGCAAGCGCCTCCGCGGCATCCTCGACAAGGTGCGCCCCGAGGGCCACGGCCTCATCGTCCGCACCGCGGCCGAGGGCGTCACGGCCGAGGAGATCGAGCGCGACGTCGAGCTCCTGGCCGACCGGTGGTCCCAGATCGACGAGCTGGCCCAGCGCTCCAAGAGCCAGGGCGCGGCCCTGCTCTACCGGGAGCCGGACATGGCCGTGCGGGTCATCCGCGAGGAGCTCACCAAGGACTTCCGGAAGGTGGTCATCGACGACCGGGCCCTGTTCGAGGAGGTGCGCGACTACGTCCGCAGCATCGACCCGGCCATGGCCGAGCGCGTCGAGCTCTACGACGAGGCCGCCGAGGGGCTGCCCCTCTACGAGAAGCACCACATCCACGAGCAGATCCACAAGGCGCTCGACCGCAAGGTCTGGCTGCCCTCGGGCGGGTCGCTCATCATCGAGCACACCGAGGCCCTCACCGTCATCGACGTGAACACGGGCAAGAACGTGGGCAAGTCGAGCCTCGAGCAGACGGTGTTCGACAACAACCTGGAGGCGGCCGAGGAGGTCGCCCGCCAGCTCCGGCTGCGCGACATCGGCGGCATCATCGTGATCGACTTCGTCGACATGGAGGTGGCCAAGAACCGCGACGCGGTCATCACCACCTTCCGCGACGCCCTCTCCCGGGACAAGACCCGGACCCAGGTGTTCGACATCTCCGAGCTGGGCCTGGTCGAGATGACCCGCAAGCGCATCGGGGAGGGGCTCCTGGAGTCCTTCGCCGGCGCCTGCCCGCACTGCGAGGGCCGGGGCCTGGTGTTCGACCCCGCCATCTACCCGGGGGACTGAGCCCCGGGCGGGTTGGGTCCGACCCCCGAGTCCCACTACTGTTGCCCGTCGGCCCTCGGGCCGGCGACGACCCCTGACCGACGAGCCGAGACGAACGATGGACGCAGTGATCAAGACCGGCGGCAAGCAGTACCGCGTCACCGAGGGCCAGCGGCTCGAGGTGGAGCTCCTGGGCCCGGTCGACACCGAGGTCGAGCTCACCCCCGTCCTGCTGGTCGACGGCGGCGACGTGGTCGCCGCCCCCGGCGACCTGGCCAAGGCCACCGTCAAGGCCAAGGTCGTGGGCGACGCCAAGGGCCCCAAGGTCACCGGCTTCACCTACAAGAACAAGTCCCGCCAGAGCCGCCGCTGGGGTCACCGCCAGCGGTACTCGACGGTCGAGATCACGGGCATCACGAAGGGCTGATCGCACATGTCGAAGACCAAGGGCGGCGGTTCCACCCGGAACGGCCGCGACTCCCAGAGCCAGCGCCTCGGCGTCAAGGCCTACGACGGCACCCTCGTGCCCGCCGGCTCGATCATCGTCCGCCAGCGCGGCACCCGCTTCCACCCCGGTGAGAACGTGGGCCGCGGCGGCGACGACACCCTCTTCGCCACCGCCACCGGTCACGTCCGCTTCGCCCGCCGCGGCGGCCGCAAGCTGGTCGACGTCGTCACCTCCTCGGAGGACGCTCCTCCGACGAGCTAGTCGGGCTCGCTCCGCCCCGGCCCGGGTCGCCGACCAGCAACGTGGACCGGCTCCCTCGTTCAGGCCTCGATGGCGGAGAAGGCGTTGATGACCACCACGCCGCCGACGATCATGAGCACGCCGACGATGGCGGCCAGGTCGATGGACTGGTCGAGGACGAGCCAGCCCAGCAGCACGATCAGGGCCGTCCCGACCCCGGCCCAGATGGCGTAGGCGATGCCCAGCTGGATGTCCTGCACGGCCCGCGACAGGCAGTAGAGGGCCAGGCCGTAGCCGGCGAGCGACACCACCGTGGGGACCAGGCGGGAGAAGCCCTCGCTCTGCTTGAGGAACGTCGTGGCGAAGACCTCGCTCACGATCGCCACGCCCAGGTAGATCCACGGCCTCATGTGCGTCGGTTCCCCCCGCGGGCGTCGGTGCCTCGGTCGCGGCCAACGTAGCGGTCCGTCCCCGCCGGCCCGGGCACCCCCGGCACCCCCTCGGAGGGCGCTCCGGGGACGGAGGCACCTAGTCGAAGCGGCGCTGGTAGGCGGCGGCGACGGCGGTGAGGGGGGCGTCGATGCTCCAGCCGCCGAGGCCGGCCATGACCGCCGGGTCGATCCCGGTGCGGGCCAGCACCCGCTCGAGGATCCGCCCGCCCAACCGGACCCGCGTCTCGAGCGGCAGCGACGACGAGCGCAGCAGGAACGACCGCACCAGGCGGTAGTCGTCGGCCGTGAGCCGGCTGGCGTCGAGGTGGGCGGTCCACGCCTCCCACCCCGGCGGGGGGTGGAACCGGCGGGGCACGGCACCCAGCCCCCCGGCCCCGCGCTCGCGGATCACGACGGTGCCGGCCAGGTGGTCGCCCAGGCGCCGGAAGCGGCGGCTCCCCAGGGCCACGGCCACGGCCACCACGCCGAAGGTGAACACCACCTCGAAGAGGAAGACCAGGCTGCGCACGATGGCGTGGCGCACCTTGATGGGCGCCCCGTCGACGGTCACCACCCGGAGGCCGAGGGCCATCTTCCCCAGCGAACGCCCCTTGGTCGCCACCTCCCAGGTCACCGGCCACACCACCAGCACGGCGAAGGTGCCCACGGCGACGAGCACGGCGGCCAGCGCATCGCTGCCGGTGTCGAAGGCGGACCCCAGGCTGCTGAACAGCCCGGCCACGGTGAGCACGGCCCAGAGCACGGCGATGATCGCGACCACGTCGATGACGGCGGCCAGGAAGCGGCTGGCCAGCCCGGCGGCATCGAGGTCGAGCTCGACCGCCTCGGGCGTCACGATCCGGAAGCCCTGGGTGGCCACGGCGGTCCTCGGGGGAGCAGGGGGTCGGCCGCCCGCGCCGGCGACCGACCGGTACGGTACCGCCCGGATGGACGTCGACCGCTTCATCGCCCTCAACGCCCCGGGGTGGGAGCGGACCGCGGAGCTGGCCCGGCGGGCGGGGCGGCGGCGCGACCTGTCCGGCGGTGAGGTCGACGAGCTCCTGCGGCGCTACCAGGAGGTGACCCTCCACCTCTCCCAGGCCCGCACCACCCATCGCGACCCGGCCCTCATCCGGCGCCTGTCGACCGTGGTGGCGGCCAGCCACGCCGCCATCCACGGGGCCCGGGTGGTGCGCCTGGCCACCTTGCGACGCTTCCTGGCCTCCACCTTCCCGGCCGCGGTCTGGACGTGTCGCCGCCAGCTGCTGTGGGCGACGGCCCTGTTCTGGGGCACCGCCGTGGTGCTGGCCCTGCTCTTCTGGCGGGCGCCGGACCGCCTCGACCTGGTGATCCCCGAGTCGTACCAGGAGATCTACGCCGAGGAGGACTTCGTCTCGTACTACTCCGAGGACCCGTCGGCCGTGTTCTTCAGCCGGGTGACGACCAACAACATCCAGGTGTCGATCCTCGCCTACGGCCTGGGGGCGGCGGCGGTGATCCCCGGCGCCCTGATCCTGTTCGAGAACGGCGCCGCGGTGGGGGTGATCGCCGGCCTGTTCCTCGAGCGGGGTGAGTTCTGGTCGGTGTTCGTGGTGTACGTCCTGCCCCACGGGCTCCTGGAGCTCACGGCGATCACCGTGGCCGGGGCCGCCGGCCTGCGGATCGGGTGGACGCTCTTCGCCCCCGGTGACCGCACCCGGGGCCAGGCCCTGGGGGAGGAGGGGCGTCGCAGCGTCACCGTCGTCCTCGGCACGGCCCTCGCCTTCCTCGTGGCCGGGCTGGTGGAGGGGTTCGTGACCGGCTCGCCCGTGCTGCCCGCCGGCCTGAAGGTCGCCGTGGGCGCCGCGGTGTGGCTCGCCTTCCTGGCCTGGGTGCTGGTCGGCGGGCGCCGGGCGGTGGCCGACGGCTGGACCGGTGCGCTCGAGGAGCTGCGGCCCACCTGGGCCCCCATCGACCCCTTCGCCCCCGTCACCGGCGTGGTCGCCACCCCCGGGCTCCCGTCCGCCCTGGCCCCCGCCCCCACGGGCGACACCCCCACCCTCATGTAGCCCGCGCACCAGCGAACCAGCGACCAGTTCCGCGGGGGAGGGCGATCGCGCACGGATGCGTCGCAGGGAACCGATGGCAACCATGACGTGCACTCCGCCCAACCCGTGATGCCCGGCGCAGCCGCTGGGGGGTGCGGGGGGTCTCCCCTCGCAGAGGCTGGTGACTGCGAGGAACGAGCCGTCGCCGGCCGGGCTCGCTCGGTGGGAGCGCAGCGAGCACGTCTGGTTCGTCGGAACGGAGCGAGCGCAGCGAGCGAGTGACGACGAAGACATCAGCGCAGGCTGAGGTAGGTGTCGACCAGGCGGCCGGCGAGCTGGCCGGGCGGGGCGTCGACGACGGTGGCCCCGAGGCCCCGCAGGCGGGCCGCCAGGCGGGCCCGCTCCTCGAGGGCGGAGGTGGCCGCCGCCCGGAGGAAGGCGGCCTCGTCGTCGACCGCGGGGGCGTCGGCCCAGGCCGCCACCTCGGGGTCCGACACCGCCACCAGCACGACCGTGCTGTCGCGCAGGACGAGGGGCAGGGCCGGCACCAGGACCTGGGCGACGGTGGCCTCGGTGAGGTCGGTGGCGATCACCACCGTCGTCCGGCGCCGGTGGCGAGCCTTGGTGTGGGCCAGGGCAGCCCGGTGGTCGGTCTCCACGAGGGCCGGCTCCAGGTCGAAGGTGGCCTCCACCACCCGCGCCAGCTGGTCGGGGCGGTGCGACGGCGGCAGCGAGGCCCGCACCTCGTCGTCGTAGGCGACCAGCCCCACCCCGTCCTCCAGGCCCGTCGCCACCGTGACCAGGGCGAAGGTGGCGTCGAGCAGGTGCTCGAGGCGGGGGACGTCGCCCACCCGGCCGGCCGTGGTGCGGCCCACGTCGACCAGGGTGATGATCGTCTGGTTGCGCTCGGCCCGGTAGGTGCGGACGACGGGGTGGGCGTTGCGCGCGGTGGCGGCCCAGTCGATGCGGCGGAAGTCGTCGTCGGGGGTGTACTCCCGGAGCTGGTCGAAGTCGGTGCCCGTCCCCGGGAGCCGGACGGTGCGGACGCCGAGCTCGAGGCGCCGGGCCTGGGCCAGGCGCAGCTCGGCGTCGGCCCGGCTGGGGAAGGCCGGGACGACCTTGAGCTGGCCCGGCACCTCGACGGTGGCCTGGCGGGCGGCCAGGCCGAGCGGCCCGACGGACCGCAGCGTCACCTGGGACGGGGAGAACCGGCCCCGCCGGCCGGGTTGGATGCGGGTGTCGACCCGGGCCTCGGCGCGCGGCGGCAGCCGGGTCGTCCAGCGGCGGGTGTCGGCCCGCAGCGAGGGCGCCAGCTCGTCGGCCACCGCCAGGCGGACGGTGCGGCCGCCCGGGTTGCGCAGCACCAGGGCCGAGCGGGCGGTGGCGCCCAGCGCGACCTGGTCGGGCAGGTCGCGCCCGACCTGGAGGGAGCCGGGGGCCACCGCCAGGGCCACGTCCAGGGCGGCCACGGCCAGCAGCGCCACGTCGGGGGCCCACCAGGGGAAGGGCAGCGCGTCGGGGAGCAGCAGCCGCACGCCCACCAGGACGAGGGCGCAGAGCGCCAGGCGGCGGGTCCCGGCCGGCATGTCAGCGGCCGCCGTCGGGGGTAGGGGGAGGCGTCACGGGACGGTGCTCACCGGGGGCTGGGCACGGTGGCCAGCAGGCCGTCGATCACGCGGTCCGGCGTCAGGCCCTCGAGGGCGGCCTCGGCCCGGATCTGCAGGCGGTGGCGCAGCGCGGGGCGGGCGACGGCCTTCACGTCGTCGGGGGTCACGAAGTCCCGACCCGAGAGCCAGGCCCAGGCCTTGGTCGCGTGGAGGAGGGCGGCGGCGCCGCGGGGCGACACCCCGAGGGCGACCGACGGCGCATCCCGGCTGGCCCGGGCCAGGGCGACGAGGTAGCGGACCACCACGTCGTCGACCCGGATGGCCCCGACGGCCCGGCGCCCGGCCTCGATGTCGGCCGGGCCGGCGACCCGCCGCACCCCGGCCGAGACCGGGTCGTGCACGTCCATCCCCTGGTTGTGGTGGTCGAGGATGGCCACCTCGGCCTCGGCCGACGGGTAGGGCACCACCACCTTGAACAGGAAGCGGTCCAGCTGGGCCTCGGGCAGGGGGTAGGTGCCCTCGTACTCCACCGGGTTCTGCGTGGCCACCACCACGAAGGGCTCGGGGAGGGGGCGGGTGGCACCGCCCACCGACACCTGGCGCTCCTCCATGGCCTCGAGCAGGGCGGCCTGGGCCTTGGGGGGCGTGCGGTTGATCTCGTCGGCCAGGCACAGGTTGGTGAAGATCGGACCGGGACGGAAGGTGAAGTCGGTGGTGCCCCCCTGGAGCACCAGCTGGCCGGTGATGTCCGACGGCAGCAGGTCGGGGGTGAACTGGATGCGGGCCATGTCCAGGTCGAGGGTGGCGGCGAGGGTCTTGACCAGCAGCGTCTTGGCCACCCCGGGCACCCCCTCGAGCAGGACGTGGCCCCGCACGAGCAGGGCGGCGAGCAGGCACGCCAGCACCGGGTCCTGGCCCACGACGACCTTGGACACCTCGGTGCGCACCGCCCGGACCACCTCGCGGCCGTCGGTCGGGCCCGCGCCGGGGCCGGGGGCGGCCGACGGGGCCACCGTCCCGGCCTCGGGGCCGGGCGGCGCGGGCGGGGGCACCGGGCCGCCCGTCCCCGGCGGCGGGGGCGGGGTGGGCCCGGGGGGTGGGGGCGCGCTGTCGGTCATCGGAGGTCCCTTCGGAGCCGGTCGAGGTGGGTGGAGGTGGCGATCAGGCCGGCCTCGTCGAGGACGGGGGCGAGGAGCGCCTGGTGGACGAGGGCAGGGTCGGCGCCGCCGTGGGTGCGCAGGGCGGCGGCCAGCTCGGTCGGCACCGGGTCGGGGCCGAGGCCGAGGGTGGTGCCGAGGTCGCGCCGGGCCCGGCGCCGGAGGCGTTCCGCGGCGTCGGCCACGTCCCCGTTGCGGTCGAGCAGGTGCCCCGAGGCCAGCACCAGGTCGGAGGCGGGCAGGGGGACCGGGAGCTCCTCGACCACGGGCCGGCCCAGGCGGCGGCCCGACACCAGGGCCCACACCAGGAAGGCCACGACGAGCTGCGACAGGGCCTGGGAGCCCCGGGCGGGCAGGGCACCCAGGATGGTGCCATCGCCCACGTCGGCGGTGTCGGCGAGGAAGCGATCGGGGTCGAGGACCCGCACCCGCACCCCCTCCGACGGGGCGACGAGGGCCACGGCCAGCGGGGCCGCGTCGCCGCGGCCGAGGTCACCGTTGGTGAGGGGCAGGGTGCTGGCCAGGCCGACCACGAGCCCCGAGCCCAGGTCGCGCACGTCGACCGCGGCGCCGGAGCCGTCGGGGGCGAGGTAGCACGACGACGACGAGGCGGTGGTCGCGAACTCGGCCGTGAGCCCGGGTTCGAGGCGGCCCGAGGGGGCCAGGGCGTCGAGCTCGCAGCCCGGCCCGGGCACCGATGCCACCTCCGCCGGGCCGTCGGTCAGCTCCGGCGCGAGGCGGGCGAAGGGGTCGGCCACCACCAGGGTGCCGCCGGCCCGCACCCACGCGGTGAGGTCGTCGGCCGGCGCGCCCCCGAGGGTGTCGCGCAGCTGCACGACCACGTCGTCGTCCTCGCGGGGGAGCCCGCCGAGGCGCACCGACGCCCCCTCGGCCCGGAGCAGGGCGACGAGGGCGGCGGTGCCGTCGGGCCCGGTGCCCCGGGGGTCGAGGGGCGGGCGGTCGTAGGCGTCGCGGGTCGGGCTCGACAACACGAGGATGGCCACCAGGGCGAGGGCCACGGCCGCCCCTGCGAGGAGGATCCGGCGTCGGCTCACCTCGCCCCCGGTGCGGGGTCGGTCCCGGTCCCCGTCGCGGGAGCGCCGACGGAGGCGGAGGCGCGGGGCCGGCGGGGGGCGGCCGCCGCGGCCGCCGCCGCGAGCCGGCGGGCGGTGGCGCTGTCGTCGGCCGACGCCCCCGACGAGCCGAACCACACCCGCTCGAAGAGGTCGGCGAGCGGGGCGAAGGCGGGGCCGGCCTCGGGCGCGCGCTCGGCCAGGTCGACGCGCAGCTCGCCCACGGTCCGCCCGGGTGCGTCGACCACGAGGTCGCGGTCGACCAGCGTGCTGGTCAAGGACCGGAACCGGGCCCGCACAGCACCGCGGTGGTCGCCGGCGGCCTCGCACCGATCGGCCTCGGCGGACCACTGGGTGGGCGTCCGCAGCGGGGTGACCTCCACCTCGGCGTCGACCACGTCGTCGGGGGCGGGCCGCGCCCGGCGGGTCCGGGCCAGCACCCACCCCAGGAGGCTGAGGGCGCCGACCACGACGACCCCCACGATGACCAGCGACGCTCCGTCGAGGGTCCGGCCACCGGGACCCGAGATGTCGGGCACCAGGTCACCGAACCACTCGCGGATCCGGTCGAGGATGCTGCGCCCGCCCTGCTCGGGTGCCTGGTACTCCCGGCCCGAGAGGATGTCGTCGGCGGTGCGCCGGGCCCGGTCGGGGTCGGCGTCGGGGTCCACCGGCAGCTGTGGGGTCGGGTCGGCCTGCTGGGCGGCGGGGGCCGGTCCCAGGGGCACGGCGGAGGCCGGGAGCGGGACGAGGCCCAGCAGCCCGACGGCCACGGCCGCCACCGCACGGGCCAGGGGCGTCGCCCGCCGGCGGAGGGCCTGCTCAGCCATCGACGCCGGTCGCCTCGTGCAGCTCGACCTCCAGGTCGTAGCCCTCCACCTGGACCTTGAGGTCGAGTGCGATGAGGGCCATGGCGGTGGCCAGGAGGGGGTCGAGCACCAGGTGGGGGAGGGCGCCGGCCAACGCCGTGGCCGCGGCGCCACCGGCGTCGACCCAGCCCCCGGTGAGGCTGGAGAGGATCGGCACCCCGACCAGGCTGAGCAGGGCCGCGGTGAGGGCAGCGACGAGGGTCGCCACGGGGATCGACAGGCAGAGGGTCCAGAACCGCCGCAGCGAGAGTCGGAAGGAGCGCACGACGCCCCGCCACGGCCCGAGGCCCTCCATGGCCCACAGGGGGGCGGCGATGCCGAACACGAGGGGGCCCAGCACCACCCCGACGCAGGTGACCACCTCGAGCACGTGGACCAGGGCCCACAGCCCGGCCAGGCTCGGCAGTCGCCGGCCGACCCGGCGCAGGGCGTCGCCGCCGGTCGTGGTCCGCCCGCGGGACCAGTCGTGCACCAGCAGCCCGCAGGCGGCCCCGATCACGGCGAGGCCGAAGGACGGGAGGAGCCGGGAGCCGAGGATCCCCACCGTGCCTGCGCCCGCGGCCTGGTCGCCGAGCAGGCCGAGGGTGACCGGGTCGGGGAAGAAGGCCAGCCAGAAGAAGGCCAGGTTGTCCTCGATGCCGGTGGCCCACTCGTCGCGGAGGGTCACGGCCAGAACCAGCCAGATCGGGACCTGCACCGCGAGGCTGATGGTGGCGAAGTCGCCCAGCCGGGTGCGGAGCAGGTTGGTGGCCCGGTCCACGACCTCGATCGGCCCCTGGGGGCGCAGCGGCACCAGCGTCCGGAGGTCGGAGCCGGCCGGACGGGTCCGGGGCTCGGGTGCGGCCGGGCTCACGGTGCCCAGGGCCTCGGCGGAGGGGACCGTCGTCGCTGCAGGGTTCCTCGCTTCGCTCGGACAGCCGTCCCGGACGGGCTGCGCCTGCCGGCGCGGCCTCGGCGCAACCTACCCGTCCCGCTCCGGTGCCCGGAGCGCAGGAGGCGCTACTCGATCAGGCGGATGACGCGGGGGGTCTCGGCCGTGGGCACCCCGTCGGAGGTCTCCCCGCCGGTGACGTAGGGGGCGTCGCTGCGGAAGTAGCCCCGGTACTTGGGGTTGCCGTGGCCGTCGCCCACCACGTGGAACACGGCCCAGGCCACGGCGTGCATCACGATCTTGTTGCCGTTGCCCCGCCCCTCGTCGGCGATGGGGAGCAGCATGTCGCAGTCGGTGAAGGGACCCCCCGACGGGCAGGCCCGAGCCCCCAGGACCTGGTTGTGGATGTCCTGCTCGTAGCCGTTGCCGTTGTCGGCCTTCACCCAGCCGGGGAGGTCGATCTCGGCGTCGTCCTCGATCTTGCCCTTGAACGCGGCCCCGGCCCCGCAGGTGGGCACCTTGGAGGACTGGATGTCGACGATCCCCATCGCCGTCGCGGTCTCGACGTTGATCGTGCCGTCGGGGTCCAGGATCGGGTAGCCGCCGCGCTCGGGGTTGCCGCAGACGACGAACGGGCTGGCCGTGCCGACGAGGGGCTGGCTGGTCGCGGCCGAGGTGGCGGTGGCGGTGACGGAGTCGGTGTCGACGATCTTGCCGAAGCTGGTGGGCCTGGTGTCGCTGCCCTCCACGTCGACCCCGACCGCCTCGGCGTCGTCGACGGCGGCGACCGAGGAGCAGGGTCCGATGGGGTCGCCCTTCCCGTCGACGACGGTGCACGCGGTCATCACCACGTCGTTCTCGTCGGTCACGGACCGGGCCTCGGCCAGGGCGTCACCGGGGGCGGTGCCGGGCTCCTCCGCGATGCGGTAGCGATCCAGGGCCCTGGTCGCGGCCAGCGCGGCCTCGTCGACCGCGTTCTGCGTCTTGCGACGCTGCGGGTAGGCCTGGGACCCGTCGATGACCAGGACCGACACCACCAGGATCGACGCGATCGACAGGGTCATCATCATCAGGGCCGCGCCCCTCTGGGCGGGTCGGGTCGGACGGCGGTGGGGGGTGTGGTGGCGGACGGGTGTCATCGGGTCACCTCGGGCGGTCGGGCCCGGCGTCGCTAGGGCGCCTGGGGCGTGGGCTGGCGGATGATGAGCATGGTGGCGGTGCCGGTGATGTCGGTGACCGGGAAGCGGGAGCCGACGAAGGAGACCGGTCGGAACCGCCACGCCACCTGGACGCGGAGGAAGTCGGTGTCGGGGTCGGCGTCGGCGCAGGAGACGGCGTCCTTGCTGCCGCTGTCCCCGGAGCTGGTGAGACAGGTCACCACGACGGGGTCGTGGGCCTGGCCCGCGAGGCGCCCCTCCACCGCCTCCACGATCGCCTGGTGGGCGGGGGAGCCGGGCACGTCGGCCTGCGTGTGGTCGAGCACCCCGACCCGGGCCCCGTCGGCCGCGGCCCCGGTGGCCTGGCTGGTCTGGAACACGCCCCGGCCCACGTCGATGCCACCGAAGACGAGCGTGAAGAAGATGGGCAGCACGATGGCGGTCTCGACGATGGTGGCGCCGCGCTGGCGGCGGCGCGAGGACGGGCGCCGGCGGTGGTGGCCGATGATCATCCCTGGACCACCGCCTCGACGCTGCGCCGGAGGGTGATGGTGCGGCCGGTGATGGCGTGGGTGAAGGGACTGAACATGGCCACGTCCGCGGTCACCGTGACCTCGATGCGGTCACCGGGCTCGAGGGTCACCCCACCGGAGGGCGTGCCGCACCCGTGGTACGGGACGGTGGTGTCACCGACCACCTTGGCGATGGTGACGTCGAAGCCGTCGACCTCGGAGAGCTCGAGGTCCTGACCGGCAGCCCGGTCCTCCACGTTCAGGCGGCCGTTGCAGCCCGAGTCGACGCTCGTGGGCCGGAGCCGGGCGCTGGCCGCTCCCTCGCGGGCCGCGTTGGACATCCGGTTCTGGTACTGGGCGACCCGTCCGAAGTCGATGGTCGAGAAGATGATGGCCGCCAGCAGCAGGCCCACGAAGGCCAGCTCGACCAGGGCTGCGCCCCGCTGGCCGACCCGGCGCGCGGCCCGGGCCGCGCCGCCGTGGCGGTGCGCCAGGGCCGGCCGTCGTCGCCGTGCTGTTCGTCCCGTCCGGGCCGTCCTCGAAGTGAGGGCCATCTCTCCGCCTCCTCCCACGTGTGCCCATCGGCGCGGGGGCGGCGACCTTGAGGGGCGGGGGGAGGGGGGACGACCCTGCTGAGCAGGGACTACGCGCTGCGGGGGAGGCGGGCCTCGTCCCAGCCCAGCAGGGCCACGCCGGCGGCCGCGGCGTAGCGGTCGGTCATGCCGCTGACGTGGCGCACGGCGGCGGCCACGGTGGCCGGGTCGCCGGGGACGAGGCCGTCGCCGTCGGCCCCCAGGGCGCCGGGGTGGGCGATGTGGTGCTCGGTGAGGGCGGCGATGAGCCGGGCGGCCCGATCGGCCTGGAGCACGGCCTCGGGGCGCAGGTAGATCCGCTCGTAGTTGAAGGCCCGGAAGGCGGCGAGGGCGTCGGCCTCGGGCTGGCGCAGGGCCACGGTGCCGGTGGCGCCGATGGTCTCGACCATGGCCGTGATGAACCGGTGCAGCTGGGTGCGCCGGTCCCGCCCGACCACGGAGGTGACCTCGTCGGGCAGGTCACCGGGGCGCACCACCCCGGCGGCCACCGCGTCCTCGAAGTCGTGGCACACGTAGGCGATGCGGTCCGCCCAGGCCACGACCTCGCCCTCGGCGGTGGTGGGGGCCGGGCGGTTCCAGGAGTGGTTGCGGATGGCGTCGAGGGTCTCGGCGCACAGGTTGAGCGGGGCCAGGACGACGTCGGCGCCGTAGACGGCGTGGTGGTAGCCGCCCTCGAGGAAGGGCGAGAGGGCGCCCTCGGAGGCGTGGCCGGCGGGGCCGTGGCCGCAGTCGTGGCCGGTGGCGGCGGCGGCCGTGAGGGCCGTGTCGAGGCCCACGGGCCGGGCGATGCTGACCGCGACCTGGCACACCTCGATGGCGTGGGTGAGGCGGGTCCGGAGGTGGTCGTCGTCGGGCGCGACGAACACCTGGCACTTGCCGGCCAGGCGCCGGAAGGCCTTGGAGTGCTGGATGCGGTCGAGGTCGCGCTCGAAGCAGGTGCGGAACCGGTCGGGCTCCTCGGGCACCTGGCGCCGCCCCGCCCCGTGCGGACGGACCGCCCCGGGGGCGGGCGGCGGCGTGCGTCCCTCCTCCCGGCGGGCGCGCTCGGCCAGGTCGAGCCCGGGGGGCCCGACCACGAGGGGCGCGTGGGCGACGGTGACGTCCTCCATGGGGCCCACCCTACGGACACCCGGTGACAGCCCCGGCGATGGGTGCGACCGTCTGTCACAGAACGTGAGAATTGTTGGCCCGATGCCTCACTTTGTGCGGTCGAGGCCCGATGGAAGGCGGTGATGGCCGCCGCTCACCCCCAGAGCGCACCGTGGCGCTGAGGCACCACCGCCGCCGCGGACCCTTCCGGGGCTCGGCGTCGGACCGCTCGCGCGGCGCCGTGCTCGTCGAGGCCGCCTTCGTGACCCCGGTGTTCCTGGCCCTGGTCCTGGGCGTGATGGAGATCGGCCTGGCCATGAACGACAACCTGGCCCTGGCCCACACCGTGCGGGCCGGGTCCCGGGTGGCCAGCGCCTCGGGTGACGACCCCTTCGCCGACTACGGCATCATCCAGGCCGTCAAGCGCGAGAGCGCGGCCCTGCCCCGGGCCCAGGTCGACCTGGTCGTCGTCTACAAGGCGTCCGCCTTCGGCCAGGACCCCACCGCGGCGTGCAAGGCCGGCAACGACGTGACCGGTGTGTGCAACGCCTACACGCCCGCCGACTTCTCCAAGCCCAAGGACCGGTGGGCCTGCCTCTCCAGCGAATCGCTGGACAAGGCCTGGTGCCCCACCACCCGCAAGGTGAGCAGGTCGGGCGCGGGGCCGGACTACGTCGGGGTGTGGATGAAGATCCGCCACCCCTGGCTGACCCGCATGTTCGGCGCCACCCTCACCCTCACCGACGCCTCGGTGATCCGCCTCGAGCCGAGGCTCAAGTGAGGCTCGGCCACCACCGGACCGGACGGGGGGCGACCCGCCGCGACCGGGGTGCCGTCCTCGTCGAGATGTCCTTCGTCGCCGTGGTGCTGATCGCCCTGCTCGGCGCCGCCTTCGACTTCGGCATGTCGTGGCGGGCCGGCCTGGGCGTGATCGAGGCGGCCCGCACCGGCGCCCGCGTCGGGTCCAGCCAGGGCAACGACATCGACGCCGACCGGGCCCTGCTGACCGGCATGTACTCGGCCCTGGCCTCCAGCGGCCAGCTGGCCAAGGTCGACCGGGTGGTCCTCTTCAAGTCCACCACGACCGACGGGCAGGTCTCCGCGGCCTGCATCAACGGCACCAGCGGGTCCTGCAACACCTTCACCGGGGACCAGTTCCGGGCCATCACCAGCACGTCGGCGATCAGCTCCACCGGCTGCGTGACCAACTCCGTGCGGCGCGGGTACTGCCCGACGACCCGCAACCAGGTGCAGCTCACCGCCGACTACATCGGCGTGTGGGTGCGGGTGAAGTACGACCCGCTCTTCCCCTCCATCCGTCCCATGGACATCGAGCGCACGGCGGTCATGCGCCTGGAACCGAAGGACTAGACGTGCACCTGTCCCACCGCCCCCACGCGCCGCTCCGCCCCCGCACCAGTCGGGCCCAGGGGGAGCACGGCTTCACCCTGGTCACCTTCGCCCTGCTGCTGGTGCCCCTGCTGTTGATGAGCGGCCTCGCCATCGACGTGGGCTACTGGTACAACCGCGTCTCCAACCTCCAGAAGGCGGCCGACGCCGGCGCCCTCGCCGGGGTGGTGTGGCTGCCCGACAACGCCAAGGCCGAGACCTTCGCCAAGGAGGCCGCGGCCCGCAACGGGTTCACCGACGGCGTCAACGGTGTGACCGTCACGGTCAAGCAGGTCGGCGTCCGCCGCCTCCGGGTGGCCATCACCGACCCTCGCGTCGGCAGCTTCATCTGGCAGGCCGTGGGCGGCAAGGACATCGCCATGACACGGGACGGGACGGCGGAGTACGTGCTCCCGGTGCCCCTCGGGAGCCCGCGCGAACTACTTCGGGACGGGCGACCTGGTCAGCGGCAACCCGGAGCTGCTCTACCAGTCGGTCAACCCCTCGTGCACCAGCAAGATCAACGGCGACCGCCACCAGAGCCCCCACTTCGGCCCGCTGAGCTCCGGCGGCGCCACCCTCTCGTCGTGCCCGGCCGCGCCCACCAACGCCGAGTACCGCCCCAACGGCTACGAGCTCTACATCGACGCGGTGCCCGGTCGGACCTCCAACATCGAGGTCCTCCTCTACGACCCCCGGTACAACGACGCCGGCATCTCCAACTCGAGCGCGCCCTGCAGCTGGCAGTACGACAGCAACTACACGGACCTGGGTTACAACAGGACCGTGTACGGCCGCATCCAGTACTGGACCGGCAACGGGTGGCGGGAGATCTTCTCCGGCCAGTCGGCCACCGCCCGCTACGTGATCTACGGCCACACCGAGTGCAACGAGGCGGGCATCGACAGCAAGCGCCAGTCGGGCAACGAGGACTTCACCTTCAGCCTCTACTCGGCCGACTCGACGCCCCTCGACGACTCCGACAACCCGGCCGTGACGGGGTGCACCAAGACCTACTCGGCCAACACCGCCTTCGAGCGGTCGTTCCTGGGCTCCAACCGCTGGAACGTGCTCTGCACCATCACGCCGTCGATGCCGTCGGGCCAGTACATCATGCGGGTGCACAACGGGGCCCCCGGGGTGTCCACCGCCGACGGCTCCAACCAGTGGGGCCTCGTGGCCAAGTACCAGGGGGCTGCGGGCAACGGCCTGTGCGACGGCCGGACCGACGCCACCTGCCCACGGGTCTACGGCCGCAACGCCATCTCCGTCTACGCCAACACCAAGGACGCGGTCGCCTCCTTCTTCCTGGCCGAGATCGAGGCCGAGCACAACGGCAAGACCCTGGAGCTCGAGCTCTGGGACCCCGGCGAGGGTGGCCAGAAGATCGAGTTCCTGCAGCCCACCGGCGCCAACTCCTGGGGAGCGCACACCTTCAGCTGGGCCAGCTTCGAGGACGACGGCACACCCGTGGCCTCGGGCAACAACGTCACCTCCGTGGACGTGACCGGCTCCAAGTTCAACGGGCGGCTCCTCAAGATCCAGATCCCGCTCAGCTCCTACACGCCGCCGGCCAACAACAAGTGGTGGAAGATCCAGTACACGTTCGGCTCCGGCGACGTCACCGACCGCACCACCTGGTCCGCCCAGGTGGTCGGCGACCCGGTGCACCTCGTCGAGGAGGAGGCCCCCTGAGCGAGGCCGCGTAGTCTCGCCGGGTGTCCGTCTTCGTCGACCGTGCCCAGCTGCACGCCAGGGGCGGTGACGGCGGTGCCGGCGCCGTCTCCGTGCGGCGCGAGGCCCACGTCCCTCGGGGCGGCCCCGACGGCGGCGACGGCGGCTCGGGCGGCACCGTCTGGCTGGTCGCCGACCACAACGTGGCCTCGCTCCTCGCCTTCCGGGACCACCCGCACCGGCGGGCCGAGTCCGGGACCCACGGCGCGGGGAAGAAGCGCCACGGCCGCTCCGGTGCCGACCTCGAGGTCCCGGTGCCCCCGGGCACGACCGTCCGGACCGCCGACGGCGAGGTCCTGGCCGACCTGACGACCACGGGTGACCGCTGGACCGCGGCCCGGGGTGGGCAGGGGGGCCGGGGCAACGCCCGGTTCCTGTCCAACCGGCGCCGGGCGCCCAGCTTCGCCGAGCAGGGCGAGGAGGGCGAGGAGCGCTGGCTCGAGCTCGAGCTCAAGCTGATGGCCGACGTCGCCCTCGTGGGGTTCCCGAACGTGGGCAAGAGCACCCTGATCTCCCGGGTCTCGGCCGCCCGGCCCCGCATCGCCGACTACCCGTTCACCACCCTGGAGCCCAACCTGGGCGTGGTCCGGGTGGAGGAGGGGCGCGAGCTGGTGGTGGCCGACATCCCCGGCCTGATCGAGGGGGCCAGCGAGGGCCGCGGCCTGGGTCACCAGTTCCTCCGCCACGTCGAGCGGGCCAGGGTGCTGGCGGTGCTGGTCGACCTCTCGTCGCTGGCCCCGCACCCCCCGGGCGAGCAGGAGCGGATCCTCCTCGAGGAGCTGGGTGCCTACCAGCCCGACCTGCTCACCCGGCCCCGGGTGGTGGTCGGGACCCGCGCCGACATGGCCGAGCTCGAGGGGGCCGAGGCGGGGCGGGCCCACGTCCTCGACTCCTCGGCCGGCGACGGCCCCGACCCCCGCGGCCCTGCCGGAGGGGCTCCCACCGGCACCGCGCCCGGCGGGGAGGACCCGACGGCGGGGGAGGGCGCCGTCCGGTGCGACCACGTCATCTCGGCCGTGACCGGGACCGGCCTCGACGCCCTGGTCGGCCACCTCGCCGACCTCGTCGACGGGGCCCGCCAGGAGGAGCCCCGGGCCGAGGGCTTCGTCGTGCACCGCCCGGCCCCGGCCGGCATCAGCGTGGCCCGCGACGACGACGGCGCCCTGCGGGTGCACGGGCGGGCCGCCGAGCGGGCCGTGGCCCTCTCCGACGTGTCGAGCCCCGACGCCCAGGCCTACGTGCGCGACCGCCTCGACCGGCTCGGCGTCACCAAGGCCCTGGTGCGGGCGGGCGCCCGCCGCGGCGACGAGGTCCGCATCGGCTCCTTCTCCTTCGACTACATCCCCGACGACCAGGGCTGAGATCGTCACCGTTGTCGTTCGACGGGGGTGGCGGTCAGCGGCGAGGCTGAGGCCGTGGCCGACCCCGTGACCCGACGATGACCGACGGCGACCTCACCGCCGGCGTCGGGTCGCGCCTCGGTGCGGCCCGTCTCGACGCCGGCGCCGACGCGGTCTCGTCGCGCTCGACGGTGGTGGTGAAGGTCGGCTCGTCGTCGCTCACCGATCGCGAGGGCGCCATCGACGAGGCGGCCGTCGCCAAGGTCTGCGCCGAGATCGCCGGGGCCCGTGCCGCCGGCCACCGCGTGGTGGCCGTGAGCTCCGGGGCCATCGCCGCCGGTCTGCCGGTCCTGGGCCTGGCGTCGGCCCGGCCCCGTGACCCCGTCACCCTCCAGGCCGTCTCGGCCGTCGGCCAGAGCCGGCTCATGGGCGTGTGGGACCGGCACCTGGCCGGCCACGGGCTGGTCGGGGGCCAGGTGCTGCTGGCCCCCCTCGACTTCGCCGTGCGCGACCAGTACCTCCACGCCCGGGCCACCCTCGGGCGCCTGCTCGACCTCGACGTCGTCCCCATCGTCAACGAGAACGACGCCATCGCCGACGACGAGATCCGCTTCGGCGACAACGACCGCATCGCCGCCCTCGTCGCCCACCTGGTCGGCGCCGAGGCCCTGGTCCTGCTGACCGACACGCCCGGCGTGCTCACCGCCGATCCCCGCCTCGACTCGTCGGCCTCGCTGATCGAGGAGATCCTCGAGGTCGACCAGGACATGGAGGCCCTGGCCGGCGGGGCCGGCTCGGAGCGGGGGAGCGGGGGCATGGCCACCAAGCTGGCCGCAGCCAAGATCGCGTCCTGGTCCGGGGTCCGCACCGTGATCGCGGCGGCCGACCGCCCCGGGGTGGTGGCCGACGCCATGGCCGACGTGGCCGGCGTCGGCACCGTCGTGCGCCCTCGCAGCCGGCGCCTGACGGCCCGCAAGCTGTGGATCGCCTTCGCCGTCGGCTCCACCGGGACGGTCGTGGTCGACGCCGGGGCCCGCCGGGCCCTCGAGGCCGACGGCCGGTCGCTGCTGCCCGCCGGCGTGGTCGGGGCCGAGGGCCGCTTCGCGCCAGGTGCGGCGGTCGAGGTGGCCGACGACGCCGGCACCGTCTTCGCCAAGGGCATCGTCGCCGTCGGGGCCGAGGCCCTCCGGGCCGTCGCCGGCGTCCGCACCGCCGCCCTGCCCGACGGGACCCCCCACGAGGTCATCCACCGCGACGACCTCGTCGTCCTCCCCCGCTGACCCCTCGTCCGTTCTGGTCTAGGAAGAGGCCGTTCGCGGCCTGATCTCAGACCAGATGCGAGCCAGGCCGGGTCCGCCGCCGTTCTGGTCTAGGGATGAGCCCTGGAGGGCGCGTTCCTAGACCAGAACGGACGAGGGGCGGGACGCCATCGGGTGCGGACGCCCCGCTGTCACACCTCCCGGGCAAGATCGAGCCCATGGACCCGATGATCGAACGGGCCATCGCCGAGCGGGCCTCCCCACAGCTCGGCCTCCTCACCAGATCCCAGGCCCGAGAGGCGGGGCTCAGTGCCAAGGCGACCCGCCGGCGAGTCGAGTCGGGCGCCTGGCGCCTCGTGGGCAACGGCGTGCTCTGGCCGGCCGTCCTGCCCGCCAGCGCGCGCCTGCGGGTCATGGCCGCCTGTCTCGACGCCGGCGGCGTGGCCTCGCACCGGACCGCGGCCTGGGTGGACGGGCTCGGCTCGTGGGGCCCTCCCCCCACCGTCGAGGTGCTGGTGGCCAAGGGCGGCTCGGTCCCGTCGACGCCCCTCGCCCGCGTCCACGTGACCACCAACCTGCCCGACGACGACGTGCACGTGGTCGACGGCATCCCCACGACCAGCACGGCGCGGACCCTCCTCGGCCTCGCCGCCCTGGTGCCCACCGAGCTGGCGCACGACGTGCTCGTGACCACGGTCGAGGAGGCGGTGCGGACCAGGAAGGCCACGGACCGCTGGCTCTGGTGGCTGCTCGAGGAGCGGCGCTGCCGGGGCCGCAACGGCGTCAGGGCGCTGGAGGAGGTCCTGGCGGAGCGGGCCCGGATGGGTCCGACCGAGAGCTGGCTCGAGCGCGAGGCCCTCCGGGTGCTCCGGTCGGCTGGCCTCCCGCTCCCGCAGGTCCAACACGTGGTGCGGCGTCGCGGTGCCTTCGTGACCCGCGTCGACCTGGCCTACGTGCCCGAGCGCATCCTGATCGAGCTCGAGGGCAAGGCGCACGGCGATCCTGTCCAGCGTGCGGTCGACGCCCACCAGCGCAACCAGGGCCAGCTCCTCGGCCACACCGTGCTGACCTACACCTACGAGCAGGTCGTCCGCACCCCCGAGGTCCTGGTCGCCGAGGTGGGCGAGGCGCTGGCGCGAGCCCGTCGGCGGCGGAGCGAGGCCGCCTGAGACGTCGTCGCGAGCCGATCGCTCCCGGTGTCCCGCCTGCCGGTCGCCGGGCCCGGGCCGCGCCGCCGGCTCCCGTCGCCCGACGCCGACGCGTCGCGTCCCCGCGATCGGGCCCGGCACGGACAGCGCGTCGAGGTCGTTGTCCGATGCGTTGTGGTCGAGGTCTGCGCCCCGAGGGGCTCGTTCCCCGACCTGGACGGATCCGGTGGACGAGGGGGGCGGGGATGGCGCCATGCTGGACGGGCGCGGTCAGCGCTCATGACGGACCGGGTGCTGCGGATGCGACCGTGGAGGCGCTCGGGGCCCCGCCGGTGGGACGGCTCAGGTGCCGGGCTGGGCGGTGCCGGGGGAGGGCTCGGCGGCGGGGGAGGCCTCGGCCACCGGCTCGCCGGCGAGCTGCTCGGGCGAGGGGGCGGCGGCCTCGGCGGTGCCCAGGCCGAGCTCGGCCTTGAGCTGGGACAGGCGGGCCTGGGCCTGGGTGTTCTGGGCGGCCTGCTCGACCTCGAGCATGCGCCCCTCGACCGACTGGCCGGTGAGCTCGGACATGCCCTTGGCCTTGGCGTAGCGGGCCTCGATCTTGTCCCGCACCTCGTTCATGGTGGGGACGTCCTCGCCCACGGTGGCCGACAGCGACGCCATGGCGGAGTTCATGGACTCCTGCATCTTGGCCTGCTCCAGCTGGCTGAGGAGCTTCTGCTGCTCGGCCAGCTTGCGTTGCAGGAGGGTCCCGTTCTGCGACACCGCCGCCTTGGCCTGGTCCGACGCCTGGGCCGACGACAGGGCCATGGCCTTGAGCTCCTCGACCTCGGCCTCCACCGTGATGAGCTGGTTCGCGATGGTCTCGGCCGCCCGCTCGTACTCGGTGGCCTTGGTCTCGTCGCCGCCCTTGCGGGCCTCCTCGGCCATGAGGATCGCCTGGCGGGCGTTGGCGTTGAGCTTCTCCAGCTGCTCCATCGACCGGTTCAGCCGCAGCTCGGTCTGCTTCTGCTGGGCGATGACGTTGGCGGCCTGCTCGGTGAGGGTGCGGTGGTTGCGCTGGGCCTCGTCGATGGCCTGCTGGAGCTGGACCTTGGGATCGGCCTTCTCGTTGAACTTCTGGTTGCCGCTCGCGGTCAGGTAGGCCCAGAAGCGCTTGAAGAGCTTGATCATGGGGCGAGCATACCGAGCCGGGGGAGGCCGTCCCGGGGCGGATGCGGGGGAGCCGGCCCCGGATCCCGCCTCGGGTCGGCCACGACGCGGCCGCGGCCCACCCCGACGCCGTCGGGCCCGGGCGGCGCGCCCGTCAGCCCCGGCTGCGGAGCGGGCCGGGCAGCCGGCGGCGCAGCCCGGCGTCGTCGGCCACCCCGAAGGCGATCGCCGCCCCCAGGTACACCACGCCGCCCACGGGCACGGAGACGACGATCCACACCGGGAGCAGGTCCGGGTCGACCTGGCCGAGGCCGACCACCAGGGCGGCCACGGCCGCCGCCATCAGCGCTCCCGCCCCGAGGCAGCCCAGCACGGTGCCCACGAACCCGCGCAGGTCGAAGCCGTCGGGCAGCCGGCGCAGGAGGACCCAGAGGGCGACGACGGAGGCCAGCAGGTAGGCGATGGAGTAGGCGGAGGTGAGCCCGATCAGGCCGAACGGGGCGACCAGGGCGACGGCGAAGACGATGTTGGTGACGTTCTCGCCGGTGTTGATCCAGAACGGTCGGCGGGTGTCCTGCACCGAGTAGAAGGCCCGCAGGATGAACAGGTACACCGAGAACCCGAGCAGACCGGGCGCGAACCCGGCCAGGCTCCGCGCCACGGGGACGGCATCCTGCAGCCGGCCGCCGGGGGCGAGGGCGGACGAGTCCGGGCCGAGCTGCACCACCAGCGTCGCAAGGGTGAGGTAGCCGACCGAGGCCGGCACCATCACCGCCACCAGCAGCCGGAGGCCCTGGAGCAGGCGGCTGTGGAACTGGTCCCACCGCCGGGCCACGTAGGCCCGGGCCAGGTCGGGTTGGAAGGTGGTCATCAGGGAGACGGCGAGCAGCCCGTGGGGCAGCTGGAAGAAGGTGAAGGCCACCTGGTAGCTGCGCACCGCGCTCTGGTCACCCACCGCCAGGTAGTTGACCGTCTGGGCCGCGACCTGGTTGGCGATGACGTACCCCAGCGTCCACCCCGACAGGCCGGCGGCCACGCGCACGGCGGGGTGGCGCAGCGACGGCCGGAAGCGGAGTCGGAACCCGGCCCGCCACAGGGCGGGCAGCAGCGACAGGGCCATGGCCACGATGCCGGCGGTGGTGCCCAGGCCGAGGAGGAGCAGCAGGCCCCGGTCGTCGTCGACCTGGGCCAAGGTGAGGTCCCCGGAGGTGCTGAGCGCCGTCCCCACCAGGACCGCGACCACGATCACGTTGTTGAGGACCGGCGCCCAGGCGGCGGCGAAGAAGCGCCGGCGGGCGTTGAGCAGGGCCGAGCCGAGGGCCATGACGCCGTAGAAGAAGATCTGCGGGACGAAGAGGAGGGCCAGGCCGATGCCCACCCGGCGGAACTGGCCGGCGTCGACGTCCGGGTCGACGTTCTGGGTGTAGAGCAGCATCAGGGCCGGCGACACGAGCAGCCCGATGCCGGTGAGCACGAAGAGGGCGACGAGGGTCACCGACACGACCGCGTCGGTGGCCTCCCGGTCCTTCTTCTGGAGGTGCTCGGTGAAGAGGGGGACGAGGGTGGCGGTGAGGATCCCCCCCAGGATCAGCTCGTAGACGATGTTGGGCGTGTTGTTGGCCAGCAGGTAGTCGTCGGCCAGGGCGCCGCTGAGGCCGAACACGGCCAGCAGGCGCGCCACCCCCGTGACCCGGGACAGGGCCGTCCCCGTGGCCACGATGAGGTTGTCCTTGAGCAGACGCCGCCCTCCCGACGGTCGGGACTCGCCGTCCTCGTCGCCGCCGTCCTCGTCGCCGCCGGGCTCGACCCCGCCGGTCTCGGGCCCACCGGTCTCGCCCCCACCGGTGCCCGGACCGTCGTCCTCACCGGCACCGGCGAGCTCGGTCGCGACCTCGTCGGCCACGGCCTCGATGTCGGCCGGGGTGAGGACGGCCAGCTCGCCGGTGTCGCCGACCGCGGCCGCCTCGTTGGCCGCGGTGAGGGCGGTGCGCCGACGGGCGGCGACCGACGCGCCGAGCTCGGCCACGTCGCCCAGCACGTCGTGCCAGCGGGCCTGCCCGTGGCGGTCGAGCGGCGGCTGCGACCGGACGAGGTCGGGCGCGGGGGCGTCGTCGCTCACGAGGGGCCTGCCCGTGCGCCGGTCCGCTCCCCACCGAGGACACAGTGTGCCAGGCACACTGTGTCCTCGTCGGCGAGGTGCGCTGGGCACACCACGTCCGACACCGGCAGGGCTGGGGCGCGGCGCGGAGCGCCGGTCACGAGGACGGGGCCGAGGTCGACCCGCCGACCTCGGGCGGGGCCGGCGCGCCGGCCGGCCCGACGGTGCCCACCTCGTCGAGGGCCAGGCGCAGGGCCTCCATCTCGGTGACCAGGCCCTCCACGTCGCCGCCGACGGCGCCGGCACCATGGGCCGCGGGTCCCGCCGTCGACAGCTCGATGGCCCGGGTCACCGTCTCGTCGAGCCGGGCGTCGAGCAGGCGCAGCCGGTCGACGGCGTCGTTGATCACGGCCTCCATGCGCTCGCCGCTGGCCACCTGGGCCCGCAGGGCCTCGGCCGTCTGCTCGAGGCGGCTGCCGGCGGCCCAGGGCTCGTCGGCCTGGTCCTCCACCTGGGCCAGCTCCCGGCGCACGCCGTCGAGGTCGATCCGGCGCCGGGCGCCGACCAGCGTGTTGCCCTGCTGGGCGATGCGCCAGATCTCGCCCACGCCGTCGTCGAGGCGGCTGGCGATGCGGCCCAGGTGCTCGCGCAGGGGCCCCTTCTCCATGGACGCCACGGCTCCGTCGAAGCGCCGGCGGGCGTCGAGCGCGTCGGAGACGAACCGACGCCAGGGCTCCTGCACGCCGAAGGGGTCGGGGTTCACCCGGGCCTCGTTGCGGGGCACCGCCCACAGCACCTTGCCCCCGTAGGCGGCCACGCCGGCGAGGGCCCCGGCCACGACGCCGAGCGGCAGGGCGAGGGGAGCGGTGGCGACCACCGCGACGGCGGCCGCCGCCCCGGCCAGCACGATGGAGCTGGGCGCGGTGACGGCCCGGGCCACCGGCGGCGACCAGAAGCGATCGCGGAAGCTGAGCCGGGCCACGGCGCCTAGAAGTTGCTCACCACGGCGGTGAACACCTTGGTGATCGACTCGGGGTCGCTGGCGTCGTAGGCGTTGGAGTTGGTGGCCTCGGCGATCTGGGTCAGCGTGTCGAGGTCGGCGTCGCCGCCGTAGGCGATGGGGAAGATGCGCACCGGCGTGGCCAGCTCGCCCGAGGTCGACCGACCCAGCTCAGACAGCAGCTCGTCGAGCTGCTGGCGGTCGTCGCTGGTGTCGCCGTCCTCGTTGCGCCCGTCGGTGAGCACCACGACGGCGTTGATGCGCTCGGGGTCGTAGGACTCGACGGCTTCGGTGAAGGAGTCCTGGGTCACCTCGTAGAGCGGGGTGGCGGCCCGGGGGAACTGGGCGTCGATCTCGGTGCGCAGCTCCTCGCGGATGTCGCCGATGCGCCCCGGGGGCACCACGTCCACGAACGACGCCTGCTGGTCGGGCCCGAGACCGGTGGTGAAGATGCGGAGGCCGACCTCGTCGTCGTCCTTGAACTCGGCCAGGGCCTCGATGGCCGCCTGCTTGGCCAGCTCCAGCTTGGTGTCGCACCCCTCGCACACCGGGTCGCCCATGGAGCCCGAGACGTCGAGGGCGATGGTCACCCGGGCGCTCTTGCGCTGCTCGGACCAGGCGTCGAGCAGCTCGACCATGACCTCGGGGTCGGGCACGTCGAGCAGCGTGGTGGGCTGGGTGGGATCGACGTTGTTGCTCTCGTCGATGGGGGCGTCGATCGCCACGTCCGGGTTGCCGGGCCGGAAGCCGAACTCCAGCACCTTCTCCTGGTTCGAGGGCTCCTTGATGAAGTCCTCGAACGCGGCCGCCGCCTCCTGCTCGTCGTCGGACACCCACTCCGCGTCGAGCACGATGTAGGGGTTGTCCGAGTAGATCGTCCCCTCCTCCGGGTAGATCGCGACGAGGGGGATGTCGGGCGGGGAGGGCCGCTCGCCGGGGTCGAGGTTCCCGTCCGGGTTGCCCTGGTTGTAGTCGATCACCGACTTCTCCTCGACGGCCGCGGCCGACACGTAGGTGAGCGACGTGCCCCGCTCGTCGGTGCGGAACCAGTTGTCGAGGAAGGTGAGGGTGGTGTCGCCGTAGTGCACGACCGAGGACTCGATCGACTCGGCCTCGGCCACCACGTCGGGGTTGGCCAGGTCCTCTCGGGAGAGGCCCTCGGTCTTGCCCGTCGACGAGTACGCCTGGGCGATCAGGGCCGACAGGCCGCTGGTGGAGAAGTTCGGGTTGGTCTTGCCCAGCCGGAACGGGCCCCACTCGGGGTGGCCGTAGGCGGCCCAGCCCTCCGGGTCGCGGGAGAGCTCGAGGATGTCGGACCAGCCGACGGGCTCCTCGGGGTAGCCCAGGGCGTCGGCCATGGGCTCGGGCATGGCGATGACCAGCGGCGTCTGCATGAACGGCTCGGCGTCGCCCACGATCGGCTGCTGGCCGTCGTCCTCCAGGCGCTGGTTGACGATCGCGCCCCAGGTCGAGGCGGCCGGTGACCACACGACGGGCCGGGGGCCCTCGGCCTCCTCGTCCCACCCGGTGGCCAGCAGGTCGGCCGCGGCCCCCGACGCCTTGGTCTGGGGGCGGGCGAAGGCGCAGCGACCGTCGCCGAGGTCCGAGGCGTCGGAGCCGTTGAACTCCTGGGCCAGCTGGGTCATGAGGGCCGCCTTCTCCGACGAGACGGCCAGGTCGACGACGATGCAGTCGCCGGGGTCGCCGAACGCGCCCTGCTCCTCGGCCACCTCGGCCGACCCGCCGTCGCTGCTGCACGAGGCGATCACCGCGGCGGCGGCGAAGGTGGCGACCAGGCGTCGGGTCCTCATCGGGTGAACCTCTCGTCGAGGGCGTACAGCAGGTCGGGGGCCGGGAGCCCCTCGGAGCGGGCCGCGTCGCCCGTCCACCCGGCCTCGGCCAGCCCGTCGGCCACAGTCTGGCCGGTGGCCTGGTCCCGCAGGCGGTCGACCCCCGCCGGGCCGGCGGGGCCGAGGGGGGCGAGGACCACCCCGATCCTGGTGGCGGGGTCGACGGGCACCGTGGTCAGGCCCTGCTGGGTCCCCTGGCTCGTGTCGGCGGTGGCGTCGGCCAGGCCCGTGGTGGTGACGAGGGACGTGAAGGTGCCGGGTCGGGTGGCGAGGGCGTCCTGCTCGGCGAGCGTGCCGGGATCGGCGCTGTCGAGCAGGTCCCGCAGCTGGTCCTCGACCGTGCCGGTCACCTGGTCGATCCCGAAGTCCGGGGTGCCCTCGAGCCCCGCGGCGGCGGCGCCGAGGACGAGGGTGCCGGCGGCGCTGCGCAGGGTCGGGACGCCGACGCGGTCGCCGTCGGTGGCCTCGCCGGCCAGGCAGGCCCAGGTCACAGGGGTCTCACAGGCGGATCCGCCGGAGTCCCGGGTCAGGACCGCAGGTGTCGACGAGGCCAGCGGCACCGGGTCGCCGTCGGCGGCCACGGGCACCAGGCCGGCGACCTTGCGGGCCTCGTCGAGGACGAGCGGGAGCGGGTCGAGGGTCACCCAGGCGTCGAAGTCGATGGCCGCCCCCTCCGTCATGGCCGTCACCGCCTGGTCGGCGGTCATCACCTCCACCGAGGCCACACCGTCGAGCTGGCCCAGGGCGGCGCAGGCGGCCTCGCCCAGGTCGTCGTCGCACAGCAGGCGCACGTCGGAGCCGTCGTCACCGCCCCCCGAGCCGCCCCCGCCGCCGGGGTCGTCGTCGCCGGAGAGCGCCCCGCGCAGCGCGAAGGCCCCAGCCACCAGGGCGAGGGCGACGAGGACGGCGACCAGGCGCGCCAGCCGGGGAGGCATGCCGATCGACGGTAGTGCTCAGCCCTGGCCCCCCGACGCCGCACCGCGCCGAGGCCTCGGACGAACCCTGGACGCTTGACCGCGCCAGGGATCGACACCCGTCCGAGGTTCGTCGAGCAGGACCGGGGCACCCTCGAACCTCGGACGCCTGTTCGCGCCAGGGAACGACACCCGTCCGAGGTCGGGGGCGCGATCAGGTGGGGGAGGGGGGCTCTGGGGCGGGGGTGCGGCGGATGGCGGAGTCAGCGCCCTCGTCGAGGTCGGGGACGTCGGCCGCCACCAGGGTGGAGAGGTCGTCGTCGGTGGGGTCCTCGACGGCCACGACCCGGCTGGCGTGGCGGGCCACGGCCGCCTCGAACAGGTTCCGGGCCACCCGCCCGTTGCCGAAGCCACGGTCGCGGGGCTGGGCGTCGAACCAGGCCCGGAGCTTGGCCGCGGCCTCGTCGTCGCAGTGGTAGCCGTTCTTCTCGCCGAGGGAGGAGAAGATGGCCACCAGCTCGTCGGTGGAGTAGTCGTCGAACACGATCGTCTTGGGGAAGCGCGACCGGAGGCCGGGGTTGGCCGCGATGAGCTCGCCCATCTCGTCGGGGTAGCCGGCCACGACCACCACGACCCGGTCGCGCCGGTCCTCGATCAGCTTGACCAGGGTGTCGATGGCCTCCCGGCCGAAGTCGTTGCCACCGCCGCGCACGAGGGCGTAGGCCTCGTCGATGAGCAGGAGCCCCTCGTCGGCCCGGTCGAAGACCTCGACGACCTTGGTGGCGGTCTGGCCCACGAACCCGGCCACCAGGTCGCTGCGGTCGGTCTCGACCAGGTGCCCCCGCTCGACGACGCCGAGGGTGCGGTAGATCTGGGCGAGGAGGCGGGCGACGGTGGTCTTGCCGGTGCCGGGGTTCCCGGCGAACACCAGGTGGCGGCTCTGCTCCACCACCGGCAGGTCGCGCTCGCCCCGCAGGTTCTGGACGCGGATGAGGTCGGTCACCAGGCGGACCTCGGCCTTGACCCCCTCCAGCCCGATGAGGTCGTCGAGCTCGTCCATGAGCTCCTCGAGGGGCCGGGGCGGACCCAGCACCTCGGCGCCGGGTGGACCGCCGCCGGGTCCGCCCTCGGCGAGGGTGGCCGGGTCGGGCACGCCGGTGCCGTCGCCGCCGCCGGGCTCGGCGCCGGCCCGGGCCATGGTGGCCCGGAACCGCTCGATCGTCCGCAGCTCGGTCTCGGTCGTGTACGGGTCGATGGCGGCCACCGCGAAGGCGATGGCCACGGCCCGGTCGTGGTAGGTGCGGGCGTGGTCGGTGCCGTGGCGCCGGTCGTAGCGGGCCAGCAGGTCGAGCAGGGTCGAGGGCTGGTCCAGCCAGGTGCGCTGACCGGCGACGATCCCGGCCCGGCGCAGGTCGTCGGGGGTCGCCTTGAGCAGGTCGCCGCCCAGGCGGGGGGCGAAGATCACGAGCAGCGACCAGAGCTCCGCGTCGGTGTGGACCTCGTCGCAGTCGACGAAGGCGGCGGCCAGGTGGAACGCCTCGCGGGTGACGTCGTCGGCCAGGGCCTCCCGGTCGACGCCGGCGACGGTGCCGGCCAGCGTCTGGACGATCGGTGTCAGCGTCTGCTCGAAGGCCTCGGTCGCGCTCTCGAGCCCGGGATCGGCGATCACGGATCCGACGGCGGGTGGGGGTCGCGCCACATGAGGGCGACGGGGGGCGACCCGCCGGGGCGCACCTCGTCGGTGACCCGGAACCCGTGGCGCTCGTAGAAGGGGATGTTCTCGGGGTTGGACGACTCCAGGTACGCACCGGTGCCGTCGAGGTCGCAGCGGTCGAGCACCGGGCGCAGCACGGCCGAGGCGACGCCCCGGTGGCGGTGGTCGGGGTGGGTGCCGAGCACGGCCAGGTACCAGTGGTGGCCCTCGGGGTGGGCGGCCTCGATGGCGCGCAGGAGCCCCAGGCCGCGCCGCCCCCCGGCGACGCCGGTGAGGGCGAGCATCGAGGGGACGGCGCCGACCATGCCGGTCCAGGGCGTGCGCCACAGCCCGGGCGGGGCCCACAGGGCCACGCCGGCGCGGTCGTCGGTCGTGTAGGTGTGGCCCTGGCGGGTCCGCCCCGCCACCTCGTGGGCGAACATGGCCGGCGCCCGACGCCACCACCGGTCGCCGTCGGGGATCATCCAGCGCCACAGCGGGTCGGTGGCGAAGGCGGCGGTGAGGGCGTCGGCCAACGGGTCGACGTCGGCGGGGGTGGCGTGGCGGGCCGTGGCCATCTGCGCAGTCTGCCCCACGACCGCGGCGGGACCGGCGCCCTCGGCCACGGCTCACGTCACGAGGTGCCCGGCACCTCGTGACGTGACCGCACGGCGTCCTGGCACCTCGTGACCACGGGCCCGGTCCACCGGGGCCGGTACGCTCGGGGGTCGTGAGCACACCCATGGCCGACCTCGGGCGGCGGGCCCGCGCCGCGTCCCGCACCCTGGCCCGCACCTCCACCGCCCAGCGTGACGCCGCCCTGCTGGCCGCGGCCGACCTGCTGGTGAGCCGGGCCGACGAGGTCCTCGACGCCAACGAGCGCGACGTGGTCGCGGCGGTCGAGGCGGGCACGTCGGCCACGGTGGTCGACCGGCTCCGCCTCGACGTCGGACGGGTCGAGGCCATGGCCGCCGGCCTGCGCCAGGTCGCGGCCCTGCCCGACCCGGTGGGCGAGGTCCTCGACGGCTGGGTGCGGCCCAACGGCCTGCGCATCTCCCGCGTGCGGGTGCCCCTCGGCGTGGTGGCGATCATCTACGAGAACCGGCCCAACGTCACCAGCGACGCCGCCGGCCTGTGCCTCAAGTCGGGCAACGTGGCCTTCCTCCGCGGCTCGTCGGGCGCCATCCGCTCCAACGTGGCCATCGCCGGCATCCTGCGCGAGGCCTACGTCAAGGTCGACCTCCCGGCCGATGCCCTGGTGATGGTCGAGGACACCAGCCGTGAGGCGGCCGTCGCCTTCATGCAGCAGCGCGGCAGCATCGACTGCCTGATCCCCCGGGGTGGACCGTCGCTCATCCGTTCGATCCTCGACAACGCCACCGTGCCCTACGTCATCGACGGGGACGGGAACTGCCACGTCTACGTCGACGCCGCCGCCGACCTCGACATGGCCCGGGCCATCGTGGTCAACGGCAAGACCCAGCGACCGTCGGTGTGCAACGCCACCGAGACCGTGCTCGTCCACGAGGACGTGGCCGCCTCCTTCCTGCCCGACCTGGCCGCCGCGCTCGAGGGCGTGGCCCTGGCCGGCGACGAGCGCACCCGGGAGCTGGTGCCCTCGGCCGAGCCCGCCACCGAGGACGACTGGGCCCAGGAGTTCCTCGACCTGCGCCTGGCCGTGCGGGTGGTCCCCGGCCTCGACGCCGCCGTCGACCACATCGCCCGCTACGGCACCGGCCACTCCGAGGCCATCGTCACCGCCGACCTCACCGCGGCCGACCGCTTCACCGCCGAGGTCGACGCCGCCGCGGTGGTGGTCAACGCCTCCACCCGCTTCGTCGACGGCGAGGAGTTCGGCTTCGGCGCCGAGATCGGCATCTCCACCCAGAAGCTGCACGCCCGGGGCCCCATGGGCCTCCGCGAGCTCACGACGGCCAAGTACGTGGTCCGAGGCGAGGGCCAGACCCGAGGCTGACCCCGTCCGGCGGCCTCTCGTCGGTCGGACCGGACGGCCGCGGCGACCGGTCGTCCCGCCTCACGCCGGTGCCGGGCGCCGGGGAGCGACGGGGCGGGCACGAGGCGCCGCCGGCGCGGACCCGGCCGTCGCCCGGGGCGGCGTCGTGGCCACCGCGCGGTCGACGGTGTGGCCGGCGTGGCCGCACCAGCAGGTGAACGCCACGCGCACCGCGCCCGGCGAGCGGTGGACGGCGGTGATGCGACGGGTGGTGAGCAGCACGTCGGAGCCCTCGGCCTCGCACCAGGCCCGGAACATCAGGCCGCTCCGGGCGTGCGGGGCGAGGACGCCGCGGGTGCGGGCACCGGTCCGGCCGAGCGACGGCGACGGCGGGCACGGGGCCGGCGGGCGAGGACGGCGAGGCGGCGGCGGGGGCCTGTGCGGTCCGGGGCGGACCACCAGGCCCGGTCGTGGGTGAGGGCGGTGGGGGCCGGGCGGCCGCGGCGGGCGTACCAGTCGGGGACGGGGGGGTGGTGGGGGCTGCGGAGCATGACCCCATCCTCCGCCCGGCGCCGGCTCCAGACGAGTGGCAGGGATGTCGGGTGCCGTCACGATCCTGCCAGTGTCGGGGGCGGCGGGCTCAGCCCGCGCCGGCGGTGGCGAAGCGCCGGCGGTAGGTCGACGGCGGGGTGCCCACGACCCGGGCGAAGTGGGTGCGCAGCCCCGCGGCCGTGCCGAAGCCGCACTCCTGGGCGATCCGCTCGACGGGGAGGTCGGTGCTCTCGAGCAGGCCCCGGGCCCGGGCCACCCGTTGGGTGAGGAGCCACTGGAGCGGGGTCGTGCCGGTCACGTCGACGAAGCGGCGGGCGAAGGTGCGGGGGCTGAGGGCGGCCCGCCGGGCCAGGTCCTCGACGGTCACCTGCTGGTCGAGGTGCGCGGCCATCCACGACAGCACCGGGCCCAGGGGGTCGTCCTCGGCGCAGTCGGGCACCGGCGTCTGCACGAACTGGGCCTGGCCGCCGTCGCGGTGCGGGGGCACGACCATGCGGCGGGCGACGGTGGTGGCCGCGGCCGCGCCCAGGTCCGTGCGGACGAGGTGGAGGCACAGGTCGATGGCGGCGGCGGTGCCGGCGGAGGTGAAGACCCGCCCCTCCTCGACCCAGAGGACACCGGGGTCGACGGTGATCCGGGGGAAGCGGCGGGCCAGCTCGTCCGCGTTCATCCAGTGGGTGGTGGCCCGACGGCCGTCGAGGATGCCCGCCGCGGCCAGGGCGAAGGCCCCGGTGCAGAGCGAGACGATCCGGGCACCGCGGTCGTGGGCCCGCCGCACCGCCACCGCCACCTCCGGATCGACCTGGCGCTCGGGCTCGGACATGGGCGTGGCCAGGGCCGGCACGACCACGGTGTCGGCGTCCTCCGCGGCCTCGAGGCCGGCGTCGGCCACCACGGCCATGCCGTTGTCCGCCGGCACCGGCCCGGGGCGCACGGAGGCGACCTGGTGGGTGTAGTGCCAGCCGTCGACCTCGGCGCGGTGGATGCCGAAGACCTCGCACGGCACGGCCAGCTCGAACAGCGACACCCGGCCGCCGATCAGCGACACGACCTTGTGCGGACGGGCGCGGCGGGGCGGGGACACGGTCGGGGCCATGGCGGGAACCTACTGGGCAGCGATGTTGCTGCCAGCCGGATCCTGCCGTCGACCGGGCCGATCCTGCCGCCGCCGCCCACCTCGGGGGCCGTGCGCCGTAACCGGGCCGGACCTCGGCCGTCAGGACCGTCGGACCGCTGCCAGCCCGAGGGAGACGCCACGCCATGGCCGACGCCGCCGCCGAGACCGCTGACCGTGCCGGGGAGGGGGTCCGCCGTGTCTGAGGACCTCCTCGACTCCGGTCCCGTCGAGCCCTACCTGCCGATCGAGCTGGCCGGATCGGGACGGGGACGGCTCCACGAGACCCTGGTCCGGGCCAACGAGGCGGGCCGGGCCTGGGCCGAGGAGCTGGTGGCGGCCTGGCTGCCCGGCGTGCCCCACGACGACCGGCGGCGCGACCAGGTCCTCCCCAGCCACAGCAAGGTGGGCGAGGGCTTCGCCACCCGCGTCACCGCGGAGGGCGTGCTGGCCCTGCTCGACGACGTCGACGCCCACCCCGGACGCCTGACGATCAACTGCCGGGGCCAGGCCGGGGAGAACGTCATCCCCCTCGAGGAGGTGCAGCACCCCCTCGAGCGGCTGGCCCGTCGGACCCTCAACGTCGGCCGGCTGCGGGCCCACCTGTCCACCGGGGCCCTGCTCCAGATCCGCGGCATCGACCTGGTGGTCCCCGCCCTGGCCCAGGTGTCCGAGGCCATCGAGCGGGTGACGGGATCGGAGGTGGTGGTCCGGGGCCTGGTGTCGGCGGGGTCGTCCGAGGGCATCGGGCGCCACGCCGACCGCGGCGAGCAGTGGGTCGTGCAGCTGGAGGGGACCAAGCACTGGAACCTCTGGGAGCCGACCATCCCCTGGTACGACCACGACCGCAAGGCCCCGGGCAACACCGCGGCCGGCGCGCCCTGGGAGGTGGCGGTGGCGCCCGGTGAGGTGGTGGTGGTGCCGCGCGGCCAGCTCCACCGGGTGGATCCGAGCGAGGAGCTGTCGGTCTCGCTGGGCATCATCCTCAACACGCCGTCGCGGGCGCGCCTGCTCGAGACCCACCTGGAGGGCGTGGGCGCCGATCCGCGGTGGTCCGAGCCGATCCACGCCGCGGGTGCGGCCCCGACGACCCGGGCCGCCGGTCCCGACCACGGCCCCGAGGGCTGGGAGCGGGCCCTGTGGGGCGAGCTGGCCCGGGACCGGGCCCGCCGACTGCCGCGCCACGTGGAGGGGGCCGGCGGGGTCCTCCGGGCCCTCGTCGACGGCTCGCTCGGCGAGCGCTCGCTGCGCAGCCCCCTCGGGGGCGGTGTCCACTTCGTCGACGACCTCCCCTGGACCGGAGCCATCACCATCGCCGCCGGCGGAAGGGTCCTGCGCCTCACCCGCCGGTGCCTGCCGATCCTCGAGCCGCTGCTGTCCGGCGCGCCGTTCGTGGCCGACGACCTGCCGTGGGAGGGGTCCCGTGCGGCCCTGGTCGACCTGCTCGCCGACCTCGTGTCCGAGGGCCTGGTCGGCCCGGTCCCGTCCTCGTGGGTGGTCCTCGACGCCTGACGCCGCGGGCCCGAGGTCCACGCGCCCCGGGCTCACCGGCGCCACCGGGTGCGATCACGCCCCAAGCCCGATGGCCGGCCCCGCGGCCGGTCCCTGGGCCCGGTCAGACGATGCGCAGCAGCCCCTGGAGGACGAGCTGGCGGGTGAGGTCCCGACGGGCCACCTCCGGGAGGTCGGGCAGATCGGCCACCGCGAAGCGCGGGTGGGCGGCGACGAAGCGCAGCGCCGCCTCGGCCGCCGCCGGGCCCTCGACGTGGCTGCCGGGGAAGACGATGACGCAGGTCGTGCCGTCGACCCGGACGACGGGGCGCAGGCCGTCCCGTCGCTCGACGATCGTGGTGTCGTCCACGGCGTCGCGGGCCCAGGTGGCGCGCAGGTGGGGCTCGAGGGCAGGGCGCTCGCGCCCCACCCGACGGGCCAGGAGGGTCTCGAGCGGGGCCGTCCCCACCTTCTCGGCGGCCACCGAGAGACGGGCCAGGAGCGACCGCGCCGTCGCCATCACCTCCTCGTCGCCGACGCCCTGCGACGGGGCGAGGGGCAGCGCCGCCCGCAGGTCGGCGTCCTCGTCGGCGACGGCGCGCAGCAGGTCCACCAGCAGGTCGTGCCACGTGGTCGACAGGGCTCCGAGGGTCAGGTGCAGCGACAGCTCGTCGGTGGCGGCGCCGGCGTGGACCCACCCGCGCGGGACGTAGAGGACCTGACCCGGCTCCAGCACGAGCGTGAGGGTCGGCGGGCCCGTCGGTGTCGCCGGCGGCCCCTTGCGCTCGACCGGCAGGGGGAGGACCACGTCGGGCGCCCACAGCGACCAGTGCTTGGTCCCCTCGACCTGGAGGAAGAAGGTGTCGTGGAGGTCGTGGTGCGGCAGGAACCCCTGGGCCCCCGGCGGCGTGAGGTAGAGGTTGCAGGCGACGGGGTGCTGGAGGTGCGCCTCGGCGTCGGCGCACAGTCGGGAGATGCCGGGGTGGACGCTGGGCAGGCCGTTCACGACCACGGTGTGGCCTGTCGCGAAGGCCTCGGCCATGGCCGCCGTCGAGCGTCGGCCCGGCTCCCTGTCGCCCAGGGCGAAGGGGCGGAGCTCGCCTTCGTCGCAGCGGACGGCGAGGACGCCGGAGATCGCGTCCCTCTCGGGGACGGCGGTGAAGACGGCCTCGACCTCGTCCAGGGAGAACAGGTCGGCGAAGCGGTCCGCGGGGCCGGTGCCCCGGTAGGGCTCGCGCTCCCAGTGGTCGGCCAGGAACCCCGCCAGGCCGAGGGGGGCCAGCAGGGCGGGCAGGTCAAGCGAGGCCACGGTGGCCCGCCCGGCGGAGGTCGTCGTCGAGGGCCGCAACCAGGCAGCCGTGCCAGTCATCGGCCGAGGCGAAGCGCTGCGCGGGATCGGGGTGCATGCCCACCCGCACCAGGGTCTGCCACCGCGGTCGCAGCACGTCGACGAGCTCGGCCACCCGCTCGGGGGGCGGGGGCAGGCTGGCGCTCAGCACCGACACGATCACCGCGGTGGCGCCGTAGAGGTCGGCCGCACCCGTGACCCGGCCGTCCCCGGTGACCTGCTCGGGGGCCCGGTAGAGGCGGGTGCCGACCCGACGGTCCGGTGCCGGTCGGCCGGCGGCCGCGGTCGGGGTGGCGATGCCGAGGTCGGCGAGCAGGAGCCGCTCGCCGGGGGCCAGGACCCCCGGCGTGGGGCCGATGGCTGCGTCGGTGCTGCGGATCAGCAGGTTGGCGGGCTGCACGTCGCGGTGCACCAGGCCGTGGGCGTGCACGACCTCGAGGGCGCCGCGGAGCGCACCGCCCACCCGGGCCGTCTGCCAGGGGTCGCCGACGCGCCCGGCCCGGAGGCGGCCCCCGAGGGTGCCGCCGTCGGCCAGGTCCAGGACGAGGTGGGAGGCATCGTCGTCGTCGCCCTGGTCGAGGAGCCCGACCACGTCGGCACAGGCGACGGTGCGCAGGACCTCCCCCTCGGCCCGCACCCGGCGCTGGTTGGCCCCGGGTGGGTCACCCGGGTCGGTCTCGGGACGGGAGCGCTTGAGGGCCACCGATCGGCCGCTCCGCGGGTCCCGGGCCCGGTACACGTGGGCCGACCCGCCCGTGCCCAGCAGGGCCTCGGGGCGGTACCGGCCGACCCGGTCCGGGACCGGGCCGGCCCCGGGGTCGGCCGCGGCCGGAGCCGTGACGGACCCCGGGGGGCGGACCGCGAGGCCGATCACCCGGCGCCCGGCGTCAGACGGTCGGCGCCGCGTCGGCGTAGCTGGCCCGGATCAGCGGGCCGCGGACCGGGCCGCTGAAGCCGAAGTCGAGGCTCGGGCCCTTGCCGGTGCTCAGCGGGCGCGAGGCGAACCCCGACACCTCGTCGCCGTAGCGCGAGCGGGCGTCGGCCGCCGACTCGGCGTCCAGCCGGTACTCGTCGAGCTTGTCCTTCGGGATGAAGAACACGCCGTCCTCGCTGCTCACCAACATGCCGTTGGTGTCCTTGATCTCGCTCATCGTCGTTCCTCTCTGGAAGGGCGATCGGACCACCCGATCACGGGGGGAGACGTCGACGTGGCGGTGGGGTTACAGGCCCAGCCCGCGGCCCCGATGCGCTCCATCGGGTTGACCGGCCGGTCAAGCGGGCCGGTAGCCTGCGCCGATGGCCGTCACCGAGTCCGAGCCCCGGTTCGAGTCCGTCGCCGCCGTGCGCGACGGCCTCCGCGAGACCCAGTACCTCGCCGACGAGGGGATCGCCGGCATCGTGTACCTGGCCGACCGCCTGGGCAAGCCGGTGCTGGTCGAGGGCCCGGCCGGCACGGGCAAGACCCAGCTGGCCAAGTCGGTGGCCGAGATGATGGGCGCCCGGCTCATCCGCCTCCAGTGCTACGAGGGCCTCGACGAGTCCCGCGCCCTCTACGAGTGGAACTACAAGAAGCAGCTGCTCCGCATCCAGGCCGAGCGCACCGACGACTCCACCTGGTCCGAGGTCGAGGAGGACATCTTCTCCGACGACTTCCTGCTCGAGCGTCCCCTGCTGGAGGCCATCCGCAGCGAGGACCCGGTGGTCCTGCTGATCGACGAGGTCGACCGCGTGGAGGTCGAGACCGAGGCCCTGCTGCTGGAGATCCTCTCCGACTACCAGGTGTCGATCCCCGAGCTGGGCACGGTCACGGCCAAGCAGATCCCGCTCGTGTTCCTCACCTCCAACGCCACCCGCGAGCTGTCCGAGGCCCTCAAGCGCCGGTGCCTCTACCTCCACGTCGACTACCCGGACCTCGAGCGGGAGCGGGAGATCGTCATCACCAAGGTGCCCGACATCTCCGAGGCCCTGGCCGACCAGGTGGCCCGCATCGTGCGGTCCCTGCGCCAGCTCGAGCTGAAGAAGGCACCGTCGGTGTCCGAGACCCTCGACTGGGCCCGCACCCTTCTGCTGCTGGGCGTCACCGAGGTCGACTCCGAGACGGCCACCAGCACGGCCAACATCCTGCTCAAGTACCAGTCCGACATCGCCAAGGCGGTCCGCGAGCTGGCCAGCGACCAGTCGGCGGTCAAGGCCTTCGCGCCGGGCCCGAAGTAGCGGGGACCGGTGCCGGCGACCGACGCCCACCTGGCCTCGGGTGAGGCCCTGCTCGAGCTCCTCTCGGGCTTCATCGTGGAGCTGCGCGAGGCGGGCCTGCCGGTCAGCCTGACCGAGAACCTCGACGCCCTCGAGGCGGTCAAGCACATCCCCCTCGAGGACCGCGACGCCTTCAAGTACGCACTGGGGGCCACCCTGGTGAAGTCCAGTGCCCACTGGCGGGCCTTCGAGACGGTCTTCGAGGTCTACTTCTCGCTCCGGGGCGCCCAGCACGCCATCGACGACGAGGCCGGCGCCGACGCGGCCGACGGCGAGATCGACCCCGACGACGTGGACGGCCAGATGCCGGGCCAGGGCGACGGCGAGGGCAAGGGCGCCGGGGGCGGGGCCGAGGCCCTCAGCCCCGAGGAGCTGGCCCAGATGCTCTACCAGGCCCTGCTCCAGGGCAACGAGGCCATGCTGCGGGCCTTGGCCCGCCAGGCGGTGAAGCGCTTCGCAGGCATGGAGCCGGGCCGGCCCGTCGGCGGCACCTACTACCTGTACCGCACGCTGCGGAACCTCGACCTCGACGACGTGCTCGACAAGCTCATGGACCAGGCCCGGCAGCGCCAGGCCGACCAGGGCCAGGAGCTGAGCCCGCTCGAGGAGCGCCTCGAGCGCGACGAGTTCGAGCACCGCATCGAGGGCCTGAAGCGCGAGGTCGAGGCCGAGATCCGCCGGCGCCTGGTGGCCGACCGGGGCGTCGAGGCCATGTCCCGCACGCTGCGCAAGCCGTTGCCCGAGGACGTCGACTTCATGCACGCCAGCCGGGAGGAGATGGCGAACCTCCGCAAGGCGCTCTACCCCCTCACCCGGCGCCTCGCCGTCCGCCTCGCCCGCAAGCGTCGCCACGGCCGCAAGGGCGCCCTCGACTTCCGGGCCACGGTCCGCTCCTCGCTCAGCTACGGCGGCGTCCCCGCCGACCCCAAGTTCCGCTACCCCCGGCCCCACAAGCCCGAGATCTTCGTGGTGGCCGACATCTCCGGCTCGGTGGCCGCCTTCGCCCGCTTCACGCTGATGCTCGTCTACGCCATCAGCCACCAGTTCTCACGGGTGCGGGCGTTCACCTTCATCGACGGCATCGACGAGGTGACCTCGTACTTCGAGGGCACCGAGGACATCAACCAGGCCATCCACCGGGTCAACACCGAGGCCGACGTGGTGTGGGTCGACGGCCACTCCGACTACGGCCACGCCTTCGAGGTGTTCTGGCAGCGCTGGGGCAAGGAGATCGGCCCCAAGACCACCGTCATCCTCCTCGGCGACGCCCGGAACAACTACCACGCCTCCCAGTCCTGGGTGGTCAAGGAGATGCAGCACCGGGCCCGCCACGTCTACTGGCTGAACCCCGAGCCCCGGAACTACTGGGACACGGGCGACAGCATCGTGGGGGAGTACGCCACCCACTGCGACGGCACCTTCGAGTGCCGCAACCTCCGCCAGCTCGAGCGCTTCATCGACCACCTGGCGTAGGTCCCGAGCGGGTGCCGCCCCGCTTGTCGAGGAGCATGGCGCACTCGACCAGGCCGATGTGGGAGAAGGCCTGGGGGAAGTTGCCCAGCATGCGCTGGGTGCGGGGGTCCCACTCCTCGGCCAGCAGGCCCACGTCGTTGCGGAGCCGGAGCAGGCGCTCGTACAGGGCCTCGGCGTCCTCGACGCGGCCGTGGAGGGCCAGGGCCTGGACCATCCAGAACGAGCAGAGGAGGAAGACGCCCTCGTCGCCCTCGAGCCCGTCGTCGGTGTGCTCCTGGCGGTAGCGGAGCACCAGGCCGTCGTCGGTGAGCTCCTCGAGGATGGCGTCGATGGTGGCGCCGACCCGGGAGTCCTCGGGGGGGAGGAAGCCGACGATCGGGACGAGGAGGACGCTGGCGTCGAGCGCGGTGCTGTCGTAGGACTGCACGAACACGCCGCGGCGGTCGACGCCGCGCTCGAGCACCTCGGCGTGGATCTCGTCGCGCTGCGCGGCCCACTCGTCGACGGGGCCGTCCATCCCGAAGTCCTGGGCCCAGCGGATGCCGCGGTCGAACGCGACCCACGCCATCACCTTCGAGTGGGTGAAGTGACGGCGGTCGCCGCGCACCTCCCAGATCCCGTCGTCGGGCTGTCGCCACACCTCGCCCAGGCGGTCGAGCAGGGCGACGACGAGCGGCCAGGTGTCGCCGTCGGCCTCGCCCACGCCTGCGACCGCGGCCTGGTGGAGGGCGTCGAGGACCTCGCCGAACACGTCGATCTGGAGCTGGCCGTGGGCGGCGTTGCCGATGCGGACCGGCATCGAGCCCTCGTAGCCCTCCAGCCAGGGCAGCTCCATCTCGGGTAGCCGGCGCTCGCCCGCGGGGCCGTACATGATCTGCACCTGGTCGGGTCGCCCGGCGATGGCCCGCAGCAGCCACCGGCGCCACGACTCGGCCTCCTCGGTGTAGCCGCCCTCGATGAGGGCCAGGAGGGTGAAGGTGGCGTCGCGCAGCCAGCAGTACCGGTAGTCCCAGTTGCGCTCCCCGCCCAGCTGCTCGGGCAGCGACGTGGTGGCGGCGGCCACGATCCCGCCGGTGGGGGCGTAGGTGAGGCCCTTCAGCACGGTGAGCGAGGAGCGCACGACCTCGCCCCACCGTCCTGCCGTGGCGCTGCGTCCGCTCCACTCCTCCCACCACTCGGTGGTGCGCCGGATGCTCTCGCCCACGTCCTCGGGCTCCGGCGTCTCGCCGCTCGACGGGTGCCAGGCCAGCTCGAAGTCCACCGTCTCACCGGGACCGACGGTGACCTCCGCGACGTGGCGCCAGCCGTCGGGCCGGAGGCGCACGGGCGAGGTGAGGACGAGGGCGTCGGGCCCGGCCACGAAGCGCTGCTGGTCGCCGTCGCGTCGGACCCACGGCACGATCGACCCGTAGTCCGGACGGACCACCAGCTCGACGGCCATGGCGACCTCGCCCTCCAGACCCTCGATCCGACGCACGACCTGGAGGGTCTCGTCCCGGACGGGCATGCAGTCGATCACCTTCACGACCCCGTGGGGGGTGGTGGCCGTCGTCTCGAGCACCAACGTCCCCGGCCGGTAGGTGCGAGAGACGTGGACCACGCTGTGGGCCGGCGAGATCATCCACCGGCCGTTCATGGCCGTGCCCAGCAGGGCGGTGAAGCAGGACGGCGAGTCGAAGCGGGGGAAGGTGAGCCAGTCGATGGACCCGTCGCGCCCCACCAGGGCGGCCGACTCGGTGTCGGACAGCAGGGCGTAGTCCTCGATGCGTGAAGCCACGGCCCATTGGTAGTCGCTCCGGGGGGCAGCGACGACCCGAGGACGGCCGGGGCCCTCCTCGTCGCCGGGGGACCCCGGTGGTACCGTCGACGGCGCGCGCTCCCGTCCGTCCGTCCCGGGTCGATGGGTGGCGAACCCCCCCACTCGCACCCCACGCGCCGTTGGCGGCGGCGCAGGAGCCATCCATGTCCCGCAGTCGGATCCCGTCCTGTCGACCGTCGCGTCGCACCGTCGCCGGCGTCGCCGTCCTGCTCGTCCTCCTGGTGGGGGCCTTCTCACCGGCCGCCGGCGCGGCCGAGGGCACGCCCCCGCCCCCGAAGCCCGAGGGCTCCACCAACGTCGTCGGCGGTTCGACGGCGCCGGCCGGCGCCTGGCCGTCCCAGGTCGGCCTGCTCTACAGCAGCGAGCCCGACAGCTTCCAGGCCCAGTTCTGCGGCGGCACCGTCATCAACCGGAGCTGGGTGCTGACCGCGGCCCACTGCGTCCAGGGGCTCACCGCCGGCCAGATCGACGTCCTCACCGGCACCCAGTCGCTCGTCAGCGGGGGCACCCGGTACCGGGCCAAGGAGATCCGCGTGTACGCCGGCTTCGACCCCGACACCTACTACCGCGACCTGGCCGTGATCCGCCTCGACCACCCGACCTTCGCACCGAACCAGGCGCTCGTCGGGCAGGGGGCCGGCGTGGCCACCGGCACCAGCACGGTGGGGACGGGCTGGGGCACCCTCGCCTCGGGCTCCCAGTCCTACCCGACCGAGCTGCAGCAGGTCACCGTGCCGCTCCGCAGCGACGCCCAGTGCACCGACGGCGTCTCCGGCGGCCAGGCCGGGTACGGCTCGGCCTACATCGCCAGCACCATGATCTGCGCCGGCCAGGCCGGCAAGGACACCTGCCAGGGTGACAGCGGCGGTCCGCTGGTGGTGGACCGGTCGGGCACGTGGACCCAGGTGGGCATCACCAGCTGGGGGATCGGGTGTGGTGGCGACTACCCAGGCGTCTACACCCGGGTGGCGGCCTTCAGCAGCTGGATCGAGGCCCAGATGCGCTACGGGCCCCAGCCCGACGCCACCGCCTTCGTGCGCCGGCTCTACCTCGACCTGTTCGACCGCCAGCCGACGAACACCGAGCTGTTCTTCGCCGTGGCCGGCCTGGACGGAGGCACGTCCCGCGCCACCGTGGCCCGGGACCTGGTGCAGGGCGACGCCTTCCAGAAGACGACCGGCGGCGTGACCCGGCTCTACAGCGCCTTCTTCCTCCGGAACCCGGACACGACGGGCATGGCCTACTGGTGGGACCAGGTCAACGGCAAGCGGTCGCTGTTCCGCATCGCCGAGATCATGGCCGCCTCCGGCGAGTTCCAGTCCCGCTACGGGTCGCTGGACGACGGCGCGTACGTCGACCGCGTGTACCAGAACGTGCTGGGCCGGGCCCCCGACGCCGGCGGCCGGGCCTACTGGGTCGGCGAGCTCTCGTCGGGACGGCGCGACCGAGGCGAGGTCATGGTCGGCTTCTCGGAGTCGTCGGAGTACAAGAGCGCCAACAAGGCCCGGGTCGACGTGGTGGCCACCTTCTTCGCCCACGTCCGCCGGGTCCCCACCGCGGGCGAGCTGGCCACCTGGCAGCCCCAGTCGAACCTGGCCCTCAACGGGTTCCTGCTCGACTCCTTCACCTACGCCAACCGCTTCTGATCGGACCGGGCGCCGGGACCCGGCACGTCCGGCCGCGCCGGCGGCGTCGACTCAGCGGGCGCGCCCGCCCGGCTTCTGGTCGTCGTGGGCCTCGACCGCACGGCGACCCACCTGCACCAGGCGCAGCACCGTGACCAGCCCGATGCCGCCCACGGCGTTGCCGAGCCCGGCGAAGGCGGCGGCCCCGGCCATGTCGGCGTAGCCGAAGGGCGCCCCGAAGACGAGGGCGCCGAACATCTCGAGCGAGCCCACGATCACGTGGTTCATGGGGCCGGCGGCGAGGAGGAAGGCCACGGCCACGGCGGCGACCAGGCGGGCGACCATCGACTCGGTGCTCTGCTGCATCCAGGTCATCAGGGTCATGGTCATGCCGGCCAGCACGGCGGCGGCGAAGGCCTCCTTCCCGATGCCCATGTCGGGGTAGTGGCGACCCACCTCGACGGCCGTGGCCCGCAGCTGGGGGAACGCGGCCACCACCAGGGCCATGGCCACCCAGCCCGCGGCCAGGTTGGTGGTGAGGTTGCCGCCCCAGAGGCGCAGCACCGCCACCCGGCGATCGCTGCGGTGGGCGACCCGGGCGACCACCGGCAACAGGAAGTGCTCGGTGAACAGCTCGGACTGGCCGAGGGTCAGGGCGATGAACCCGATGCCGAAGGCCAGTGCGCCGAGGAGCTCGCTGCCGGTGGCCTCGCGGACGAGGAGCAGGGCCAGCACGCCCGTGACCACGTCGAGGCCGCCCACGGCCCCCGTGGCCAGCAGGGACGGCCAGGAGCGGGTGAGGCGCCGCTCGCCCTCGTCGATGGTGCGCTGGAGGGTCTGGGCCAGTGCGTCGTCGGTCTCGCCGCCCTCGGCGGCCACCTGGTGGGCGTTGGCGCCGTCGTCGGGGCGCTCGTCGCCCTCGGCCCGGGGGTCGGTCGCGGCCCGGTCGTCGGGCGTGCCGGCGGGAGGGGTCTGCTCCATGGTCAAGCCGGCACGCTACCCGGGGCCGCCCCGGGCAACCCCTGCTCGGCTCAGCTGGTGCTGAGCATGCCCCCGTCGACGGTGAGGTGCTGGCCGGTCACGTAGCTGGCCTCGTCGCTGAGGAGGAAGCGCACGACCCGGGCGATCTCGTCGGGGCGGGCCGGGCGTCCCATGGGGATGCGCTCGAGCAGCATGCGCTCGAGCTCGGGGACGGCCATCACCGGCGCGAGCATCGGTGTGTCGACCGGGCCGGGGCACACCGCGTTGGCGCGGACCCCCTCGAAGGAGAGGCGGTGGGCGAGGGAGCGGGTGAGGCCGATGAGACCGGCCTTGGAGGCGCAGTAGGCGGGGGTGAGCGAGCTGCCGGTCCAGGCCTCGACCGAGGAGATGGCCACCACGGCCGAGCCCGGCCCGGCGTCGGCCAGGTGGCGCATGAGGGCCTTGACCAGGAAGGCGTGGGCCTCCAGGTTCACGTCCAGGACGCCTGACCAGTCCTCGTCGCGCAGCTTCTCGACGGGGCGGGAACGGGCCACGCCCGCGGCGTGGACGAGGCCACCGAGGGGGCCGAGGGCGGCGAGGGCCTCCTCGGCCGCCGGCGCCAGGGCGTCGTGGTCGGTGACGTCGACGGCCGCGGCGTGGGCCGCGGGGCCCTGCGCCCGGACCAGGTCCGCCGTCTCCGACGCGCCGTCGGCGTCGAGGTCCCAGCAGGCGACCGGCCGGCCCACCTCGGCCAGGGCCACCGCGCACGCCCGGCCGATGCCCGAGCCCGCCCCGGTCACGACGACGGCGGTCGAGGGGGTCCCGAGGAGCCCGCCGTCGGCCATCAGCAGATCACTTCTTGCGGCCCCCGAAGCGGCGCTTGCGGGGGGCCTCCTCGGCGGCCCCGGCGTCGGTCGCCTGCCGCGTCGTCGGCCCCCGCGGCTCCGCCGCCCACGAGGGCGGGGGCCGGGTCGGAGAGGTGGTCGAGGGTGACGGGGACGCCGCCGAGGGAGTCGAGCACCAGGTTCAGGCTGATGAACGGGTCGTGGGCCAGCTCGGCCGCGTCGACCGGGTCGGCGTCGCCCACCGTGCCCGAGCTGTCGAACGGGACGGCCTGGCCGGCGCAGGCGGTGCGCAGCACCTGGCCCCCGGTGCTGATCTCGGCCTCGCCCCGCAGGACGATCATGAGCCCGGCGCCGCCCTGGGCGTCGAGCAGGACGGTGCCGCCCCTCACGACCACGTTCAGGGTGCCGTGGCCCACGTCGACGCCGGGTCCGGCCGGCTCGGCCCGGGCCCACAGGGCGCCGCTGCTCAGCCCGACCAGGGGCGCGTCGCCGGCGTCGCCGTGGCGGATGTCGAGGGTGGTGCTCGGCGCCCGGCGGACCACCACGTCGGGGGCGAGGGTGTCCTCGGTGAGATCCAGCATGGGTGCCTCCGTGGGGATCCCGGCGGGTCCCGCCCCCAGAAACTACCGGTCCGGGCCCGCCGGCCAGGGACGGTCGCCGTCCGGGCTGGGAGGATGGCGACCATGAGCCCGCGATCCTTCCTGCTGTCCGACGCCCTCGCCGCCTACGTGACCGGCCACAGCGAGCCCCTCGACCCGATCGCGGCCGACCTGGTGGCCCGCACCGAGGCGCTGGGCGACGTGTCGGGCATGCAGATCAGCCCGGACCAGACCGCCCTGATGGGCGTGCTGGCCCGGCTCACCGGCGCTCGCCGGGCGGTGGAGGTGGGCACCTTCACCGGCATGTCGGCCCTCGCCGTGGCCCGGAACCTGGCTCCCGGCGGGCGGCTGGTCTGCTGTGACGTGAGCGACGAGTGGACCGCCATCGGGCGCGAGGCCTGGGAGGCGGCCGGCGTGGCCGACCGCATCGACCTCCGCATCGGGCCCGGCGCCGAGACCCTCGCCGGCGACCTCTTCGGCGACGACGAGCCCCTCGACCTGGCCTTCGTCGACGCCGACAAGCCCGGCTACGTGACCTACCACGACCTGATCGTCCCCCGGCTCCGGCCCGGCGGCCTGCTGGCGGTCGACAACACGCTGTGGGGCGGCGAGGTCGTCGAGGCCGACGAGGCGGACCGCAACCGCACCGCCCTGCGGGCCTACAACGACCACGCCCTGGCCGACGACCGCGTCGACACCGTCCTGCTCACCGTCGCCGACGGCCTCACCCTCAACGTCCGCCGCTGACCACGAGGTGCCAGGCACCTCGTGTCGTCGGCGCGGAGGCTCACATGACGTGGAGGCCGCACTCCGTCTTGCCCTGGCCCCGCCAGCGGCCGGCGCGGGCGTCCTCGCCCTCGGCCACCTTCGAGGTGCACGGCATGCAGCCGATCGACGGGTAGCCCTGGAGCGTGAGCGGGTTCACGGCCACGTCGTGGTCGGCGATGTAGCCCTGCACGTCGAGGTCGGTCCAGGTGGCGATGGGGTTGACCTTCACCAGGCCACGGAGGTCGCGGACCACGATGGGGGCGGTCTCGCGGGTGCCGGCCTCGGCCCGGCGCAGACCGCTCATCCAGGCCGCCTTGCCGGCCAGGGCCCGGTCGAGCTGGCCCACCTTCACCGCCGAGCAGCAGTTCTCCGGGTCCTTGGCCCAGAGCTCCTCCTCCTGGCGGGCGACGGTCATCATCCGCAGGTTGAGCCCGTAGCGGCGCCGCACCTCCTCCACGGTCTCCAGGGTCTCGGGGAAGTGGTAGCCGGTGTCGATGAAGACCACCTCGATGCCGGGGTCGGCCTTCACCGCCAGGTCGATCAGCACGGCATCGGTGAACGAGGCGGTGAGGCACAGGTGGGGGGCGAAGGTCTCCACCGCCCAGGCGATGACCTCCGACGCCGAGCGGTGCTCGAAGTCCCGGTTGAGGTCGGCGAGGTCCTCGTCGCTCAGGTCGGGGATCTCCCGGAGGGCGAGCCCGGGTCCGGTGATGGCGCTCATGGGTGGGTCCTTCTCGGTGCAGGGGGGAGGCCGGGGGCGGGTCGGCTCACGTGGCGGCGCACTCGCCCTCGCCCACCTCGGCGACGTAGGGCCCGGTCTCGCCGTAGTCCACGTAGAACTCGGGGGCCTCGTCGGGGGAGGGGAACTCGCTGTGCTCCTTCAGGCCGGCGGCCACGCCCTTGGCCCCGCCCGAGCGCTCCAGCCAGCTGCGGAAGCCCTCGCCCGCCTCGCGCTCGTCGTTGAAGCGGCGGACCACCGCGGCGGCGGCGGCGGGGGCGGCCTTGGCCGGCAGGCGCAGGGCCCGGGCGCCGAACTCGGCCTTCTCCTGGCCGACGTAGCCGCCCAGCAGCATCTGGTACCCGGGCGCGGCCTGGCCGTGGGCCCGGCGTTCGGCGCCGTAGAAGCCGATGTCGGCGGTGTGGTGCTGGCCGCAGGAGTTGGTGCAGCCCGAGATGTTGATGCGGAGGCCCCCGACGGTGGCCAGGCCCTCCTCCTCGAGGACCTCGCCGATGGCCGAGGCCAGGCCCCGGCTCTGGGTGACGGCCAGGTTGCAGGTGTCGGCGCCGGGGCAGGCGACCACGTCGCGCACCAGCTCGGCGCCGGGCTGGGCCATGCCGATCTCGGTGAGGGCCTCGAACAGGCGGGGGAGCTGGTCCTCGGCCAGGGCCCGGAACACCAGGTTCTGGCGGTTGGTGACCCGCACGTCGGCGCCCAGCTCGCGCTGGATGGCGGCGAGGGCCCGCCACTGGTCGGAGGTCACGTCGCCCAGACGGCTCCAGGCGTAGGCCGAGACGGTGCCCTTGGCCTCGCCCCGGACCACGTTGGCGCTCTCCCACGCCTGGTAGGCGCCGGAGCGGAGGGCGACCTGGGTGCCCTGGCCCATGGGCGTGGCCTCGACGGTGGGGGAGCGGCCGGCGGGGGCGTCGCCCACGTCGAGGACGTGCTGGGGGATGCCACCGGGCCACGACGAGGAGGCGGGCAGCAGGCGGCGCTCCTTCAGGATGCGCTCCTGCAGCTCCTCCCACCCCATGGTGTCGACCAGCCACTTCATGCGGGCCCGGATCTTGTTGTCGCGGTTGCCGTGGTTGCTGAACACCCGGAGGATCGCCTCCAGGGTGGCCATGAGCTCCTCGCGGGGCGTGAACGCCTCGAGGGCCAGGGCCGGGTGGGGGTTGGCCCCGAGCCCGCCGGCCACGAACACCCGGAAGCCGTCCTCGACGGTGCCGTCGTCGAGGGTGCGGCGCACGCCGATGACCCCGGCGTCGTTGAACATGGCCTGGCCGCAGTCGGTGTCGCAGCCCGAGAAGTTGATCTTGAACTTGCGGGGCAGGCGCTGGGCGAGGGGGTGGCGCAGGAAGTGCTGGGTGGCGGCCTCGGCCCAGGGGCTGATGTCGAGGACCTCGAACGGGCAGGCGCCGGCCAGGTGGCAGCCCTGCACGGTGCGGACGGTGTCGCCGCAGGCCTCGCGGGTGGTGAGCCCCACCGACCCGAGCTTGCGCATCACGTCGGGCACCTGCTCGAGCTGCACGAAGTGGAACTGGACGTTCTGGCGGGTGGTGATGTGGCCCCAGCCCCGGGAGTGCTCGTCGGCCAGGTGGCCCATCATCTCCAGCTGCTCGGGCCGGAGCGAGCCGTAGGGGATCTTCACCCGCACCATCTGGTTGTGGCCGCCCTGGCGCTGGCCGTAGATGCCGTTGTTGAGCCGGAACACCCGGAAGGCGTCCTCGTCGATCGTGCCGTCGAGGTGCCGGGCCAGCATGTCCTCGAACTTGTCGATGTCGGCCTGGTGGGCGGGGTCCAGCGTGGTGGTCGCCTCGGGATCGATCGTCACGGTGGGCATGGGGAGGCCTCTCGGAGGGGGTCCGGGTCGCCGGCACGGCGCTCGGGGAGCGTCAAATGGTGACAAACCTGATCCGGTTGGTCAACATTCCCGAGAGGGCCGGACTTCTCGGCACGGGTCGTCCGGACAGGTCGGCCCCGCCCGGTGCCGCCCGGTCCCGGGAGGACCCCTGTGACCAGGGGCGATGCCGCGGGTCAGCCGGCGGCGCGCTCCCGCAGCTGCTCGGCCACCCGGAAGGCCAGGTCGAGCGACTGGCGGCCGTTCAGCCGCGGGTCGCAGACCGTCTCGTACCGGGTGTCGAGGTCGCTGTCGAGGATCTCGTGGGAGCCGCCCAGGCACTCGGTGACGTCGTCGCTGGTGAGCTCGACGTGGACGCCCCCGGCCCAGGTGCCCTCGGCCTGGTGGGCCCGGAAGAACCCGGCGATCTCGTCGAGGATGTCGTCGACGCGCCGGGTCTTGTGCCCGCTCTCGGAGGTGAAGGTGTTGCCGTGCATGGGGTCGCAGGTCCACACGACCGGGTGGCCGGCGTCGCGGACCGCGGCCAGGAGGGGCCGGAGACCGTCCTCGATGCGGTCGGCCCCCATGCGGGAGATGAGCGTGAGCCGGCCCGGCACCCGGTCGGGGTTGAGCACCTGGCACAGGTCGAGGACCTCGTCGGCGGTGGCGCTCGGACCCACCTTGCAGCCGATGGGGTTGGCCACGCTGGCGAAGTAGGCCACGTGGGCGCCGTCGAGCTGGCGGGTGCGCTCACCGATCCAGATGGTGTGGGCCGAGCTGGCGTAGCGGTGCCCGGTGAGGGGGTCGACCCGGGTGAGGGCTTCCTCGAAGGGCAGCAGCAGGGCCTCGTGGCTCGTGAAGAAGTCGGTCTCGTGCAGCGTGGGCAGCGACGTGGTGTCGACGCCGCAGGCGGTCATGAACCGCAGGGCCCGGCCGATCTCGTCGGCCAGCGCCTTGTACTGCTGGCCCTGGGGGGTGCCGGTGACGAAGGTCTGGGTCCAGGAGTGGACCTGGTTGAGGTCGGCGAAGCCGCCCCGGGTGAGCGACCGCAGCAGGTTCAAGGTGGCGGCCGACTGGTGGTACGCCTGCAGCAGGCGGTCCGGGTCCGGCACCCGGGAGGCGGTGTCGAAGGCGTCGCCGTTGACGATGTGGCCGCGGAACGACGGCAGGGTGACGCCGTCGATGGTCTCGCTGCCCGACGAGCGGGGCTTGGCGAACTGGCCGGCGATGCGGCCGATCTTCACCGTGGGCACGCCCGAGGAGTAGGTCAGCACCACGGCCATCTGCAGGATGACCTGGAGCCGGCGGCGGACCGACTCGGCCGAGAAGGAGGAGAAGGACTCGGCGCAGTCGCCGGCCTGGAGCAGGAAGGCCTGGCCCTCGGCCACGCGGGCCAGGGCGGAGGTGAGGTCGCGGCTCTCGGCCGCCACCACCAGCGGCGGCAGCGAGGCCAGCGCGTCGGTGGTGCGACGGAGGTGGTCGTCGTCGGGCCAGTCGGGCTGCTGGGCGGCCGGGAGGGCCCGCCAGTCGGGGGGTGAGGTGTCGCGCTCAGCGGTGAGCATGGGGCAAGCGTGCCTCCTGGTGGCGGTGGGCGCAAAGCGCGAATCGCGCTCCGGATCGGGAACGACGCCGTGTCACCTTGGTCACATCGACCAGTGGCTTCCGGTCTGGAGCGCGGAACGAGGACAGATCGCCCGATGAGGGGGCCCCCGGGGAACCCAGCGGCCCCGCCCGTGGAGGGCGGGGCCGGGAGGGAGCGGGGGCGGGCGTGGGGGTCAGGCGGCGGAGATGCGGGCCTCGGCCTCGGACCGCACGGTGTGCACGGCCCGCTTGACCAGGCGCCGGGCGGCCTCGGCGGTCACGCCGAGCTCGTCGCCGACCTCGCGGTAGGACCGCTTGCGGCCGTCGTTGATGCCGAAGCGCTGCTCGACGGCGTAGCGGGCCCGGGGCTCGAGGACCTCGAGCAGGCCGGTGGCGTAGTCCTCCTCGGCCCGGGCCATCACGATGGTCTCGGGACCGACGGTGTCGTCGGCGAGCAGGTCGACCAGCTCGTTGCCGTCGTCGTCGCCGACGGTGCGGTCGAGCGACGTCGGCGTGGTGAGCCGGTGCAGGGTGGCGTGCTCGTCGTCGAGCTCGTCGCCGTCGCCCGACACCTGGCGCAGGGCCGAGCGGAGGCTGGCCGAGCGGTCGCCGGGGAGGCGGATGAGGCTCGCCTTCTGGTCGAGGGCCCGGCCGATGGCCTGGCGGATCCAGAACGTGGCGTAGGTGGAGAACTTGAAACCCTTGCGCCAGTCGAACTTGTCGACCGCGTGCTCGAGGCCGATGTTGCCCTCCTGCACCAGGTCCAGGAGCTCCATGCCCGGGGGCAGGGGGTAGCGGCGGGCCACGCTGACCACCAGGCGGAGGTTGGCCCGGATGAACCGGTCCTTGGCCCGGGCTGCGGCCCGGTCGGCTCGGCGCAGCTCCGCGCTGTCCTCGCCGGCCGCCAGCTGCTCGCGTGCGGCGACGCCCTTCTCTATGACCTGGGCCAGCTCCCGCTCTTCGTCGGCGGTGAGCAGGGGGACCAGGCCGATCTCGTTGAGGTACTGACCTACTGAATCGCTCATTGCCACCTGTCCAACTCGATACCCCCTCCCAGCATTCCCATGTCGACCACCAGGCGGTCGGCGCTGAGGGGGGTGGCTACGGTTCAACCGTGACCCTTCCCGAACCCTTCCGTCTCACTCGGTGACCTTGGTCACCGCAGGGAGGAGACGGCGGATCGGGCTGCTAGGGGGCACGTTCGACCCACCGCACATCGGCCACCTCCGGGTGGCGGTGGCGGTGCGCCACGCACTGGGGCTCGACGAGGTCCTGCTGGTGCCCAACGGGGACCCCTGGCAGAAGCGCGACGTCGCGCGACCTCACCCCCGCGGCGCTGCGGCTGGAGATGGTCGAGGCCGCGGCCGAGGCCCTGACCCCGACCTCCGGCGTGACGGTGAGCGACGTGGAGGTCCGCCGACCGGGACCGTCCTACACCGCCGACACGGTGGCCCAGCTGCACGACGCCGACCCCGAGCTCGAGGTCACCGTCGTCCTCGGGCGCGACGCGGCCGTGCTGCTGCCCTCGTGGGAGCGCCTCGACGAGGTCCTGGCCGGGCGCCGTCGTGGCCGTCGTCGACCGACCCGGCGCGGGGGGCGGTGCCCTCGAGGGCGTCGACCCCGACCGGGTGGTGACCGTCGAGGTCGAGCAGCTGGCCGTGTCCAGCTCCGGTGTCCGGGCTCTGGTGGCCGAGGGGGCACCCATCGACGTGCTCGTCCCGCCCGGGGTGGCCGCGATCATCGCCCGGGAGGGGCTCTACCGGGTCTGACGGGGCCCCTCGACGCCGGGGGGTGTCTCTTCGGGCGGGGGGGTCGCCCTCTATCGTGGTCCCGATGACCGACCGGCCGTCCGACGACGGCAGGCGCACCCGCTCCGATGCGGCGTCCCGGCTGGCTGCCCTGCTGGCGGAGTCGACCGACGAGCAGCCGCCCGCCGCGCCCACCGAGCCCCCGGCCGCGCCCGCGGCCCGGCGGGTGGTGCGCCGGCGCCCGCGACCCGAGACCACCGCCCCGCTCCCCGGGCCGCCCGCCGCGCCCGACGCCGCGTCGCCGGGCCGCCACCGCGCCCGGACCCGGACGCGACGGACCGCACGCGCCCCGGACCCGGACGCCGACGAGGGCGAGCGCACGGCGGCGATCGACATGGGGGCGGTGCTGGCCCCGCCGGCCGCCGCGCCCGAGGCCCCACCCCGCGGCCCCGACGAGGCGCCGGCCCCGACGCCGCCGACCCCGTCCCCGGACCCACCCGCGGTCGGGGCCGACCAGCGGCCCACGGCGAAGGCGGCCCCGCCCCCCACGCCGGAGGGGGAGGCCCGCGCCGACCGCACCCCGTCCTCCACGCCGGAGGGGGAGGGCCGCGCCGACCGCACCCCGCCCTCCGCCGGCGCCCCCGCTGGGGCGGGCCCGAGCGCAGGACCCCGGCCCCGACCCCGGCCCCCGCCCCGTCCCGCCCCCGACGCCCCGCGGTGCCGGTGAGGTCCCTGTCGCGACCGGCCTGCCCGCCCGACCCCGCCCGTCCGGCTCCGCCCGGCGCGGCGAGGGCGGCGGCGACGGGCCCCCGCCGACGGCGCGCCGGCCCGGCCCGCCCCGCCCGGCGCCGGAGCCCGAGGTCGAGGTGCCGCCGCTGCGGAGGGTCACGCTGCGGGCCGTCGCCTTCGGCGTGGCCTTCCTCCTGCTCCTGGCCGCGGTGCCGGCCCTGGCGTGGGTGGGCAAGGACCGCCTGCTCGACAGCCGGGGCGGCAACGTCGTCGACGGGTCGAACGAGGCCACCGACCCGGGCTACCGGGCCCTCGTCGACCCCACCCAGACCGCCCTCGTCCTCCAGCGGGCCACGCCCGACGGCGACATCGAGGCGGCCACCGTCCTGGCCCTCGGCATGGGCCGGGAGGGCGGCACCGTGCTCCAGGTCCCGCTCGACACCGCCCTCCGGGTGCCTCAGTACACGCTCGACCGCCTGGCCCAGATCGCCGACACCAGCAACCACCGACGCTGTTCGCCGGCCGGTCGAGGACCGCATCAACGTGGCCATCCCCACCACCATCGAGCTCGACGACGAGCGGCTGGCCTCGCTGGTCGCCCCGGTGGCCCCGCTCGAGGTCGACAACCCCGACCCCGTGGTGCTCGAGTCCGGCGAGCAGATCGATGCCGGGCCGATCAGCCTGCAGGCCGAGCAGCTGGGCCCGTTCCTCCGCGCCCGGCGGCAACGACGAGTCCGACCTGGGCCGCCTGGCGCGCGACCAGGTGGTGTGGGGGGCCTGGCTCGACGCCATCGGCTCGTCGGACACGGCCGACTCGGTCGGTCCGGCCACCACCGGCATCGGGCCCTTCCTGCGCACCCTCTCGGCCGGGGACCCGGTGATCGAGACCCTCGACGTCGAGGAGGACCCCGACCCCGTGGTCACCGACCCCGACCTACGTCGTCCCGCTGGTGCCGCGCCGAGGGGTTCGACGAGCAGGTCGTCGACGCCGTGCCCTACCCCCGGTCCCCCGGCGCTGGGGCGCCGCTACAACCTCACAGCTGCTCAACGGGGCCGAGCGGCGACGAGATCCCCCGGACCCTCATGCACGACCTCATCCTCCGGGGCGCGGCCCTCACCACCCTGGGCAACGCCGTCGGAGTTCGGCCAGCGAGGACGACGACCGTCGAGTACACCAGCGAGGGGTGGCAGCCCCTCGCCGAGCTGGCCGCCCAGACCCTGGGAGGTGCGCGAGGTGAGCCAGATGGGCGCAGCGGAGGCCGAGGCGTCCGGGGACGACATCGTCATCACCCTCGGCTCGGACCACCCTCGACCGCTACGAGGACAGACGGGTGACGGCGTGGCCGACGACGACCCGACCTTCGTCGACCCCGCCGACCGACGAGGTGGCCGTGCGTGGCCGCCCGAGCCGCCGACGCACAAGGGCGGGACGCGCACCGTCGTGCTCCGGGTCGGCGACGTGCTCGGCATCACCGAGCTCTTCGTGGTCACCAGCGCCTCCAACCCCCGACTGGTCAAGGCCATCGTCGAGGAGGTCGAGGCCCAGCGTCGGCGCCGACGGCGGGCCCCGTCCCCACCGCGTCGAGGGCCTCGACGACGCCCGCTGGGTGCTCATGGACTACGGCGACTGGGTCGCCCACGTGTTCCTCGACGAGGCCCGGCAGCTTCTACGACCTCGAGCGGCTGTGGGCCGACGTACCCCGGGTCGACTGGGCGGCCGAGGCCGGCCCCGTCGGCCGCTGAGGGCTGACCCCGTCGGGGTCGGGCGGACCGAGCAGTGAGCCGACGGGTCGAGGGTGCGGCGGCCGACGAGGTCCGGGTCCGCTCGGCGCTGTGGGCCGTGGCGTGCTGCGCCCTCCTGGTCGTCGGCTTACGTGCTGGCCCCGCTTCGAGGGCAGCCGCTCGTGGGTCGTCGGCGTCCTGGTCGCTGGTGATGGCGCCTGGTGGTGGCCGCCCCGTTCCTCCTCATCCGCAGGCGGCTCCAGCGCACCACGCCGCCCGCTGGCCGACGCAGTGGTGACCGTGGCGCTCATGCTGGTGACCCTCGTCATCGGGTTCTCCGCCATCTACGTGACCATGGCCCACGAGGACGCCGACAGACATCCCGGGCATCGACACCAAGGTCGACGCCGTCTACTTCACCGTCACCACCCTGGCGACCGTCGGCTTCGGCGACATCCACCCCGTGTCGCAGTCGGCGCGGGTGGTGGCCACCATCCAGATGCTGTTCGACCTGACCGTGGTGGCGGTCGCCGCCCGCCTGGTGCTCGGTGTGGCCCAGGAACGGCGGCGCGAGCGCTCGGGGCCGCCGGGCTAGGGCCCGGCGCCACGTGCACCCGCACGGCGTCCCGGCGGCGCGTGCCGGCCGGGTCGCAGTGGAGCTAAGGGGAATCGAACCCCTGACCTCTTCCATGCCATGGAAGCGCTCTACCAACTGAGCTATAGCCCCGTGGGAGCGATCACCGTAGCACCGGGTGCGGGCCCGGCCGAAGTCCATCCGCCACCCCCGGCCGGGCGTCTCGGAACGGCCCCGGCTGCCGGCCGGGCACCGCGTCGGCGGGCTCCGGAGAGGCCGTCGACGGGGCGGCGCGGCGCGGGGATGGGGTCGGCCAGACTGCGGGCGTGCGCTTCAGCCTGGCCCTCCCGATGCTGCCGCCCGAGCGGCTGCTGCCCCTCGCCCGCATCGCCGAGGAGACCGGGTGGGACGCCGTCACCATGCCGGAGTCGGTCTTCTACCCGGAGGAGGTGTCGGCCGAGTACCCGTACACCTCCGACGGCGAGCGCTTCTGGGACCCGGCGGCACCGTGGGTCGACCCGTGGGTCGCCATCCCGGCCATCGCCGCGGTGACGGCACGCATCACGCTCGGCACCAACGTCATCAAGCTGCCGCTTGCGCCACCCGCTGCTGGTGGCCAAGACGGTGGGGTCCACCGCCGCCCTGTTCCCGGGGCGCATCGAGCTGGGCGTCGGGCCTGTCGTGGATCCCCGAGGAGTTCTCCTGGCTGGGCCAGGAGATGTCCACCCGGGGCGCCCGCCTCGACGACGGCATCGACCTCATCCGCACCGTGCTGGGCGGGGGCTGGGTCGAGCACCACGGCCCGCAGTACGACTTCGACCGGCTGCGCATGGACCCGGCCCCGCCCTCGCCGGTGCCGATCATCGTCGGCGGCCACTCGGACCCGGCCCTGCGCCGGGCCGCCCGGCGCGGTGACGGGTGGGTCGGCGCCCAGTGCGACCTCGACGGCATCCGCGACGTCGTCGGCCGCCTGCGGCCGGCCCGGGAGGAGGCGGGCGACGAGGCCCGGGTCCCGCTCGACGAGCCCTTCCCGGTGAAGCTCACGCCGCTGGTCGCCCCGACGCCGGAGGCCATGGCCGAGGTGGCCGACGCTCGGGGTCACCGAGGTCATCACCGTCCCGTGGTACTTCTTCGGCGGCGACCCGTCGGACCCCGACGGTGCAGGACGAGTCGTCGCCCGCTTCGCCGACGAGGTCATCGCCCCGCTCGCCGGCTCCTGAACCCCTGCCCCTGCCGACGCGCCACCCCCACCCCTCGCCGGCTGGTCGCCGGCACCGATCCCTGGAGGACCCATGCCCACCGACGACGAGCACCCGGCCCGGGCCGCGTCCCAGCGCTCCATGGCCGCGGTCGAGGCCGGCGACCGCGACGCCTGGCTGGCCCTGTTCGCCCCCGACGCGGTGGTGGAGGACCCGATCGGCCCGTCGATGTTCGACCCCGAGGGCGCCGGCCACCACGGCCCCGAGGGCATCGCCGCCTTCTACGACACCGTGATCGGCCCCAACCAGGTCCGCTTCTCCATCGACGCGTCGTACGCCTGCGGCGACGAGGTGGCCAACGTCGGCACCATCACCACCACCCTGCCCGACGGCAGCCGTGCCGTGGTCGAGGGCGTCTACACCTACCGGGTCGACCCGAGGGCCGCCTCGCCGCCCTCCGCGCCTTCTGGGAGCCCGACGCCATCCGCTTCGAGCCCCCCGCGGGCTGACGTCCCACCTACGCCGAACCCTCACGACCTGCGGCAGATGGGGGCGGTCTTGTCCCGCATGTGCCGCAGGTTGTGGCGTGGGGAGGGGCACTTCGGATCTTGCGGCAGATGGGGGCGGTCTTGTCCCGCATGTGCCGCAGGTTGCGACGGTCGGCGGGCGGTCAGGCTGCGCCGCTCCGCCGGGTGAGGGCGTCGGCTCGGGCTTGGCGCACCTCGGCCACGATGGACTCCGGCCGCCGGAGGACCCGGGCCTTCGAGAAGCGGAGCACGGCCCAGCCGCGGAGGACGAGGTCGTTCTGACGAGGCAGGTCGCGCTCGCGGACCTCGTCGAAGAGGTGGATCGTAGCCATCGCACTCGATGGCGACCATCAGCTCGGGGTAGGCCATGTCGACCTCGGCGATGAAGCGCTCGCCCTCGAACACCCGGTGGTGGAGCACCGGCTCGGGGAGGCCGGCGCCGGTGAGCAGGCCGAGGACGAGGAGCTCGACGTCGGTGTCGGTCACCTCCTCCCGGTGGGCGTTGGCGAGGATCACGGCGCGGAGCCGACGGATGCCCGGCCGACCGCGGCGGGCGTGGCGAGCCAAGCGTCGAGATGAGCGAGGACCAGGTGACGAGCTCGTCCCGACGCGAGCCCTCGATCACGCTTGGTCAGCCGCTGGACGCCGATGTACCGGGCCAGGTCGAGCAGCGTCCGATCCATGTCCGTCGTCGGCACACCGTCACGCAGCACGCCGGCAACGGTCGAGGTCGGTGCTCTCATGGGTCCGGACGCCGTCGCGGCGGTACCGCCGGCCTCGGGGGATCGACAGCTCGAGACCGGCACGACCGAACGCTCGGGCGCTCCCACAGGCGGGCGGCCGCCAGGTGCGAGGCGAGTGTGCCCTCGCCGGCTGCCAGCACCGCCGCCAGCTCCCGCGTGGCCCAGTCCGTGGGTGCACCGTTGACCAGGTAGACGCCGTCGTCCATGCGGAGCCAGCGACCCGACCCGAGCCGACGCTTGACGTGGCCCTGCGTGCCGCCCGCTGCTCGGACATCCTGGAGGGTGATCAGCATCCGTTGTCGACGGGCCACCGCAGCCAGCGTTCGGTCCAGCCCGTCCATGCGTCCTCCGATCCTCGTGGGCGTCGGGGGAAGCAGCCGCCCACCTACCCGCTGCGTCGGTCCGCGAAGCCTCCCGTTCCTGCGGCACATGACGGCCGGTCTTGTCCCGCATGTGCCGCAGGTTGTCGACATCGGGCGGGCTCACGCGTTCCTGCGGCAGATGAGGGCGGTCTTGTCCCGCATGTGCCGCAAGTTCGTGGCGGTCGCCGTGTCGGCGCCACCGAGCGTCGGTGAGGCGGAGGCCTCGGGCGGGAGGGGCGTCAGGCGACGACGAAGTTGACCATGCGGCCGGGGACGACGATCGACCTTGCGGACCGTCGCGCCGTCGAGCAGGGCGGCCACCTTGGCGTCGGCCCGGGCCGCGGCCTCCAGGGCCTCCTGGTCGGCGTCGGCGGGCACCGAGATGCGGCCCCGGACCTTGCCGTTGACCTGCACCGGCACCTCGACGGTGTCGTCGACCAGCCAGGCCTCGTCGGCCATCGGGGTAGGGCTCGTGGGCCAGGGAGCGCCTCGTGGCCCAGGCGGGACCACAGCTCCTCGGCCGCGTGGGGGGCGACCGGCGCCAGCAGCAGCACCAGCGGCTCGGCCACCGCCCGGGGCACGCCGCCGTCGGGGAAGGCCGAGGTCAGGTGGTTGGTCAGCTCGGTGATGCGGGCGATCGAGGTGTTGAACCGCAGCGTCTCCATGCCGTCGCGCACCGACGGCGATGGTGCGGTGCAGCACCCGCAGGGTGTCGTCGTCGGGGTCGACGTCGGCCACCCGGGCCGCGCCGGTCTCCTCGTCGACCACGACCCGCCAGATGCGCTGCAGCAGGCGGTACATGCCGACCACCGCGGTGGTGTCCCACGGGCGGCTCTGGTCGAGCGGTCCGCTGAACATCTCGTAGAGGCGCAGGGTGTCGGCCCCGTAGCGCTCGCACATCTCGTCGGGGGCGACCGCGTTCTTCAGCGACTTGCCCATCTTCCCCAGCTCGCGGTGCACCTGCGGCGCCGTCGAGCGCGGTAGGCCGCCGTCGTCCTCGACCACCGTCGGCGGCCTCGACGTAGAAGCCCCGCTCGTCGGTGTAGGCGTAGGCCTGGATCATCCCCTGGTTGAACAGGCGCCGGTACGGCTCCGACGACGACACGTGGCCCAGGTCGAAGAGGACCTTGTGCCAGAAGCGGGCGTAGAGCAGGTGCAGCACGGCGTGCTCGACGCCGCCGACGTAGAGGTCGACGCCGCCGCAGTCGCCCTCCCACTGCGGGCCCATCCAGTAGCGCTCGTTCTCGGGGGCGACCAGCTCGTCGTCGTCGGTGGGGTCCAGGTAGCGCAGCTCGTACCAGCACGACCCGGCCCAGTTGGGCATGGTGTTCAGCTCGCGGCGGTAGGTCGGCCTCGCCGTCGCCCAGGTCGAGGGTGACGGTGCCCCAGCCCTCGACCCGGCCCAGCGGGGGCTCGGGCTCGGAGTCCTCCCGGTCCGACGTGGTCGGGCGTGAAGTCGTCCATGGGCGGCAGCTCGAGCGGCAGCTGGTCGGCGGGCAGGGCCCGGGGCTCGCCGTCGTCGCCGAACACGATGGGGAAGGGCTCGCCCCAGTAGCGCTGGCGGCTGAACAGCCAGTCCCGCAGCTTGTACTGGACCGTGGCCGTGCCCGCGCCCTGCTCGACCAGCCAGGCGATGATGGCCGCCTTGGCCTCGGCGATGGCCATGCCGTCGAGGAAGTCGCTGTTGCGATGGCCGGGCCGTCGCCCACGTAGGCCTGCGCCGTCGAAGTCCGTCGGGTGGGCGTCGACGGTGCGGACGATGGGCAGGTCGAAGGCCTCGGCGAAGTCCCAGTCGCGCTGGTCCTGGCCGGGCACGGCCATGATCGCCCCGGTGCCGTAGCCCATCAGCACGTAGTCGGCCACGAAGACCGGGATCGCGGTCGCCGTTGACCGGGTTGGTGGCGGTGGTGCCGGTGAACACGCCGGTCTTGGCCCGGTCGCCGGCCTGGCGGTCCATGTCGGAGCGGCGGCTGGCCGGCCTCGACGTAGGAGCCGCACGGCGTCGGCGGGGGTGGCCGACCCACCGGTCCACACCGGCGGGGTGCCGTCGGGCCAGGCCTCGGCGGTCAGGGCCTCGACCAGCGGGTGCTCGGGGGCGACGACCATGTAGGTGGCGCCGAACAGCGTGTCGGGCCGGGTGGTGAAGACCTCGAGGTCGCCGCGCGGCGGTGGCGAAGCGGACCCGGGCGCCGGTGGAGCGGCCGATCCAGTTGCGCTGCTGGGTCTTGATGGCGTCGGACCAGTCGAGCAGGTCGAGGTCGTCGAGCAGCCGGTCGGCGTAGGCGGTGATGCGGAGCATCCACTGCTCCATGGGCCGGCGGAACACGGGGAAGTTGCCCCGCTCGCGAGCGCCCGTCGGCGGTGACCTCCTCGTTGGACAGCACCGTGCCCAGGCCCGGGCACCAGTTGACCGGCACCTCGGCCAGGTAGGCCAGGCGGTGGGCGTTGAGCACGCTTCCGCCGCCCGGAGGCGTCGAGCTCGGACCACGGCGTGCCCGACGGGTTGGTGCCGGGTGCGGGCTCGCGGGTGCCGGCGTCGAGCTCGGCCTCCAGCTCGGCGACGGGACGGGCCCGGTCGGCGTCGGTGTCGTACCAGCTGTCGAACAGCTGCAGGAAGATCCACTGGGTCCAGCGGTAGAAGTCGGGGTCGGTGGTGGCGACCGACCGGCGGGGGTCGTGGGCCAGGCCCAGGCGCCGCAGCTGGCGGCGCATGTTGGCGATGTTGGCCTCGGTGGTGACCCGGGGGTGGGTGTTGGTCTGCAGGGCGTACTGCTCGGCGGGCAGGCCGAAGGCGTCGTAGCCCATGGTGTGGATCACGTTGTGGCCGGTCATCCGCAGGTAGCGGGCGTAGACGTCGGTGCCGATGAACCCCAGCGGGTGGCCCACGTGGAGGCCCGACGCCGGACGGGTACGGGAACATGTCGAGCACGTAGCGCTTGGGCGCGGTCCGCGACGGCGTCGAAGCCCGTCGGCCAGGTCGCCCACCGGGTTGGGGGCGTGGAAGGTGCCCTCGGCCTCCCAGCGGTCCTGCCAGCGTGGCCTCGATGGCGACCCGGCGAGGGCGGCGGTGTAGCGGTGCGCGGGCTGGTCGGGCTCGGGGGTCTCGGCCATGTCCGCACGGTACTCCGAGGCCTGGTCACGGCCGTAGGCCGTTGCCGCTCCCGGCGCCCGCAGCCCTCAGCGGTCGCCGACGGGCTGCTGCTGCTCGGGGATCTCCAGCGGGCGGAGGTAGCGGACCTCGTCGACGAAGGACTCGAACGGGAACAGGCGCTGGACCGGCGAGGTGCGGTCGAGGCGGATGAGGGCGTCGCCGGGGGAGGCCATCTGCGGCCACAGCAGCACGACGGCCACGGCCATGCCCACCAGCGACCCGACCAGGACCCGCACCCGGGCGATGCCGGCCTCGGCCACCACCAGGGCGACGAGGGGCGCCACCTGGACGAAGTACCGGTTCCCGAGGCTCTGGCCGCCGCCGTAGTAGTTGCCCGGGAACAGCAGGACGTAGAAGGCGACGTAGGCCGCCAGCCCGAGCGCACCGGCGACGCCCAGGCCCGACCAGCGGCGGACGGCGAGGAGGGCCAGCCCCAGCCCGATCACCGCCGTCGGCACCCACACGACCATCCCGGTGTGGCGCCCCACCAGGTACCCCACCGCGGCCTTGGCCTTGGGGCCCGGCTCCGAGGTCAGGGCGTCGGCCACGTAGCTCGCGGACACCACCTCGTCGGTGGGGGTGCGGGCGACCCTGGGCGGGTCCTCGGCCAGGGCCGCGTCGGTGGGCAGCACGCCCTGGTAGGAGACGTAGCGCTCGCCGCCGTAGGGGGTGGGCGAGTCCCCGCCCGACGCCCACAGGTAGGGGGTGACGGCCAGGGCGAAGGTGGCCGCGGCCAGGCCGACGACGGCCAGGCGCCGACCCGGCGTGGGGCTCCGCCACGCCACCAGGGCGACGAGGGGCCCGACGGCCAGCAGCATCGGGGCCTTCTCGGCCACCAGGACCCCGGCCACCACGGCGAGGGCGAGGGCCGCCAGGGCGCGGCCGTCCCGGGCCCGCTGGGCCGCCAGGGCCGCGAGGGCGACGCCGGCGGCGAAGAACAGCTCGACGCCGAGGGCGAAGGCCGACAACCCGACGGCGGAGACCAGCACCAGGCCCGAGGCGAAGGCCAGCCCCGCCGGCGCGCCCAGGCGGCGGACCAGGACCAGGGCGGCGGCCCCGAAGGTCACCGCCAGCAGGGCAGCGTCGACCACGGCCACCCCCCAGCGCACCCCCAGCACCCGCACCGGCGCGGCCAGCAGCACCGAGTACGCGTAGGGCTTGGCGAAGGTGATCGTCTCCCCGTCGCGCTGGGAGAACAGACCGTTGGGATCCGCGGTCCAGTGCACCTCGTCCCACTGCTGGAGGTCCCCGGCGTCGAGCACCAGGTCGCCGTCGTGGCCCAGGCTGAGGGCCTGGAGGAGGTAGGAGGACTGGTCGGCGACGATCGGCTCGTCGGTCACGTCGTGGGCCAGCACCGCGACGAGGATCCCGGCCAGCAGCACCCCGCTCAGGACCGCGGCGACGCCGGTGGCGCTGGGCCGGCGGGACGGTCGTTCCGCCGGCGCGTCCATCGGCCGCACCCTACCGACGGTGCCGGCCACGGGACCGGAGCCCCCCGACGGTGCGGCGGTGGGCTGGTCGCCGGTCCCCGGGGTCTCCTCCGTCCTCGGTGAAGAGGTGGCCCGCCCTCGGCCGGATCGGTACCGGGAACGGATGCGGGCGGCTGGGGCGCTCGGAACGGATGCGGGCGGGCGCTCGGACAGGTTCGGTCGGGCGCGGATCCGGTTCTTGGCACGGAGATGTCCCGTCCTCGGCCCGATCGGTACCGAGAACGGGTTGCGGGCGGCCGCTCGGACAGGGTTGGGGTGGGGCTCCTGCCGGGCTGGGTCGGAGCTGCTCGGCTCAGCCCGGGGGGAGGGCGACGGGGCCGGCGACGAGGACGGTGCGGCCCGAGCGGGTCTGGCTCGGGCGGCGGGTGAGGCTGGAGCGCAGGACGATGTCGTCGTCGCTGCTCACCGAGACGGTGGGGCGGGCGCCCAGCGGGGTGAGGACCGAGCCGGCCGGGCCCACCAGCCACAGGGGACGTCCCTCCACCGCCCAGGCCCGGGCCAGGGCCTCGACCTGGGCCGGGTCGGCCCCGTCGGGGTCGACGACGCCCCCCACCGGTCGGTCGCAGAAGGCGGTGAGGGCCGGCACCCACCCCTGGGCGGGGAGGGCGACGGTGAGCAGGGCGGCGTCGGCCGGCACCTCGGCGCACAGGTCGCGGACCATGGCCACCTCGTCGGTGTGCTGGCGCATCCGCACGAGTGGGGCGAGCACCACCAGGGGGTGGGCGACCATGGCCACGGCCACGACGACGGCCGCGGTCCCTGCGGCCGGACCCGTCCGCCCGAGGCGGCCACGCCGCTCCCACAGCCACCGGGCCAGCCAGGCCGCGGCGAGGAGGGCGCCGGGCAGCACGGCGGGCAGGAGGCGTCGGCTGGCCCAGGGCTGGTCCGGGTAGATCGACGGCCGGGCCAGGTACAGCACCAGGGGAGGGGCGACCACGCCCGCGACCAGCGCCTCGATCCGCACCCGCCGCCCTCGGAGCCAGCCGGCCAGGAGGAGGGCCCCGCCCATCGTCGCCGCCGCGACCGTCGCCGCGCCGAGGTACCAGACCAGCCAGCGGCCCGAGAGCTCGGCGTAGGTGCGCCCGGGGTCGATGTCCTGGCCCTCGGCGGCCTGCAGCCCGGCGGTGATCGACGAGTCGGGCAGCTCCCCACCGGAGGGGAACGCCGGCCGCACCACCACGAGGAGGAACGCCAGGCCCACGGCCGCGACCGCCGCGGCGATGGCCCAGGCCCGGGGCGCCACCCACGTCCGCTCCCACGAACCGGTCCGGACATCCGTCGCCCCGACGATGCCAGCCCGGACCGGTTCGCCCCCGTCGGCGAATTGGTCAGGGATCCGGGCGTCCTGGCGCCGAGGATCCCGACCGGTTCGGGTTGCGTCGCCCTGGTCCCCCCCGACCGGGACGGCGGTCTCACCCCCGTCGGCGAAGTGGTCAGGGATCCGGGCGTCCTGGCGCCGAGGATCCCGACCGGTTCGGGAGGGTCCGCCGAGGAGACGATCGGCGAGGGTGCGCAGGCGGTCGGGGCCGGCGAGGGCCACCACGACGACGAGGGCCAGGCCACCGAGGGGGAGTGCGGTCTGGACCAGCACCTCGCTGCGGTGGGCGTCGAGGTAGGACCGGGAGAGGTACCAGCCGTCGGCCATCCCGGCCAGCCACCCCACCCCGGCGGGCACGGCCACGGCCAGGGCGACCCGGGCCCGGCGGGACCCGCCCGGTCGTCCTCGGGCGACGGCGGCCCAGAGACCGACCACCAGGACCAGACCGCTCACCGTCACCAGGCCGTCGAGGCGGGCCATGGTGGCGGCCCCGAAGGCGGCGCCGGCGACCACGGCGCGGGGGACCGATCGCTCGGCCAGGGCGGCGTCCAGGGCCCACAGGCCCCCGGCGACCAGGGCGAACAGAGGCCACTCCGAGTAGAGGTCGCGGCTCAGGTGGGCGAAGGGGAGCGAAGCACCCAGGGCGACGCCCACGACCAGGGCCAGGGGTGCGCCGACCACCCGCCGGGCGACGGCCATGAGCAGCAGGAGCCCGGCCCCGGCCAGCAGGGCACCGGTCCGCACCATGAGGGCGTCGCCGCCCACCCAGCCCAGGGCGGCGGCCTGGACGGGCAGCAGGTGGAGGCCGAGGAACCCCCGGCGGGCCCCGTTCACCAGGCGGTCGCCGGCGCTGGACTCGAGGACGTCCTCGTCCGCGGTGAAGGGCCCCGGGGGTGGGGTGTCGGGGAGGAGGGTCCCCTGGCTGCGGGCCGTCACCGCGGTCGACACGTAGACGCCGGGGTCGCGGTCCCGTAGGGCGTGGGCGTTGGTGAAGGCCAGGCTCGGCCCGACGGCGAGGGCGGCGACGACCAGGGCGGCGGGGAGGAACCAGCGGGGGCACGCGCGGTCGGGGGCCACGGCGCGGTCGGGGCGCCACAGGGCCAGCAGGACGGCGGTGGCGACGGCGACGAGCGGGACGCCGAGCCACGGCCGGAGGTGGCCCAGCCCGGCCAGGGGGACGAGTGCGGCCGATGCCGTCAGCCCGCAGACGAGGACGGCGAGGAGGCCGCTGGCCAGCCGGCCGCCCGAGGCCGGACGACCGGCGGCGACCGGGCGACCGCCGGTGGGCGTGTCGCCGCTGACCGGGCGACCGGCGGTGGGCGGGGCACCGTCGACGGCGATCCCCGGTGAGGTCGGGCCCGCCGCCCCGGGCCGCTCGGTCGCCACGGCGCGGGACGCTACTCGCCGCCCCCGGCGAGCGGCCGGGGGAGGGCGACGCGCACCTGTCGCCCGGGAGTAACGGTCCGCAGAGGTGGGCAGTCTCACCCTGCGTGCTGACCCTCCCCTCCCGGATCGAGGCCGCCGCCCACCGGGGCCGCGGCACCATCACCTTCCTCCACGGCGACGAGGCCGAGCCGGTGACCTGGGCCCGAGCTCCACCACGACGCCCGGGGCATGGCCGCCGCCCTGCAGGCCCGGGGCATCGGCCCCGGCGACCACGTCGCCCTGCTCGGGCCCGACGTCGCGCCGCCTGGTCACCGCCATCCAGGCCACCTGGCTGGCCGGCGCCACGGTGATGATGCTGCCCCTGCCCGATGCGCATGGGCTCGATCGAGGAGTTCGTGGCCCAGACCCGGGCCCGGCTCCGCCACGGCGAGGCCGCCCTGCGTGCTGCTCGACGAGCAGCTGGCCCCCTTCATCGAGGCCCGTCGCGAGCGACCCGCCGCTGGTCACCCTCGACGAGCTGGCGGCGCCGGCCGACGCCTTCGTGGCCCCCCGCATCGACCCCGAGCGCCTGGCCGATCCTGCAGTTCACCAGCGGCTCGACGTCGGAGCCCAAGGGCGTGATGCTCCCGCACCGGCGCCGTGTGCGCCAACCTCGACGCCATCGCCGAGGCCACCGACTACGACCCCGACGACGACGTCCTGGTGTCGTGGCTGCCGCTCTACCACGACATGGGCCTGGTCGGGATGCTCACCCTGCCCATGGCCCACGGCGGCGACTTCGCCCTGGCCGGCCCGCAGGACTTCATGGCCTCGCCGGCCCGCTGGGTGCGGTGGATGTCGGACTTCGGCGCCACGGCCACCGCCGGGCCCAACTTCGCCTGGGTGCTGGCCACCCGGGCCATGCGCCGCCTCGACGGCCTCGACCTCTCCCGCATGCGGGTGGCGCTCAACGGGGCCGAGCCGGTCGACGCCGAGGCCATGGACGCCCTGGTCGAGGCCGGGGCCCGCCACGGCCTCGACGCCGGTGCCCTGTTCCCCGCCTTCGGCATGGCCGAGGTGTGCATCGCCGGGGCCTTCCCCCAGCCCGGCCAGGGCCTGCGCACCGACCTGGTCGACGGCCGGGTGCTGGAGACCGAGCGCTACGCGGCCCCGGCTCGGACCCCGACGCGCCCAACAGCCGCCGCCTGGCCCTGCTGGGCCGGCCCGTGCCCGGGCTGGAGATGCGGGTGGTCGACCCCGAGTCCGGCTCGTCCGCGCCAGGACCGCGAGGTCGGCGAGCTGGAGATCCGGGGCTCGTCGCTGACCAGCGGGTACTACCGGCGCAGCGACCGACCCGTCCGAGGGCACGTTCCGCGACGGCTGGCTCCGCACCGGCGACCTGGCCTACCTCGTCGACGGGCGAGCTGGTCCTCTGCGGGCGCATCAAGGACGTGATCATCGTGGCCGGGCGCAACGTCTTCCCCCAGGACGTCGAGAAGGCGGTGGGCGAGGTGGCCGGCGTCCGTCCCGGCAACGTGGTCGCCATCGGCGTCACCGGCCGGCGGGGCGCCGAGGAGGTGGTGGTCGTGGCCGAGGTGCGCGACGAGGCCCCCGACGACCGTGCGCGGCCGACGTGGCCGAGCGGGTGCGCAGCTCGCGGTGGGCCTGGCCGCCCGGGAGGTCGTGCTGGTGGCGGCCGGGACGCTGCCCAAGACCAGCTCGGGCAAGCTCCAGCGCTCGCTGTGCCGGGACCGCTACCTGGCCGCCGACCTGGTCGGCGTCGGCGCCGGGCTGACAACCTGACCGAAGTCCTGCAGGACCGCCACCGGCGGCCGATGGAGCGGGAGCAGCAAGCCGGCCCCGGTGACGGCCGGGGACACCGCGGACGCGACGGCGATCCGCACCCGGAGCCCGACAACGACGTGGGGCTCCGGCGCGTCCGGGGCGTGGTCGCGGGCCCGGACGGCCGGAGGGGACGGCGGGGGTGGGGGAGAGGTCCTACGGTGCCGGCCATGATCGTCTTCGTCCACGGGGTGCCCGAGACCGCAGCGGTGTGGCGCAAGGTCCGCGCCGCCATCGACCAGGAGTCGGTGGCCCTCGCCCTGCCCGGGTTCGGCTGCCCCCTCCCCGAGGGCTTCACGCCGACCAAGGACGCCTACCTCGAGTGGCTGCTGGGCGAGCTCGACGGCATCGACGGCCCGATCGACCTGGTCGGCCACGACTGGGGCGCCGGCCTCACCTACCCCGTGGCGGCCCACCACGGCGACCGGCTGCGCTCGTGGGCGGCCGACGTGGGCAACATCGTCCACCCCGACTACGTGTGGCACGACTTCGCCAGCTCTGTGGCAGACCCCCGGCGACGGCGAGGCCTTCTTCGCGGCCCAGGAGGCCCAGAGCGTCGACGAGCGGGCCGCCGGCTACGTGGCCCTCGGCCTCGACCCCGACGACGCCCGCGAGATGGCCGCCGCCGGCGACGCCACCATGGGCGCCTGCATCCTCGGCCTCTACCGCTCGGCTCTGCCCAACCCCCACGCCGACTGGGGGCCGTGGTCCGCCTCGGCCGCGCCCGGGATGGTGCTGCACCCCAGCGACGACCCCTTCGGCGACCTGACCCTGGCCGGCGAGACGGCCGACGCCTTCGGGGCCCGCTTCGCCATCCTCGACGGGTCCGGCCACTTCTGGCCCTACCAGACCCCGGAGCAGGGCGCCGCGCTGCTCGAGGCGTTCTGGGCCGACCTCGGCTGACGGGTGCCCCGCACGCTCGCCCGGGCCGTCGTCCTCGGCGCCCTCCTGGCCGCCTGCGGCTCGGACCCGGTGGCCGACGAACCCGACCTGGAGGGGGTGGCCACCGTGCGGGTGCTGGCCGAGCCGCCGGCGGCCACCACCGACGAGCCCGAGGTGTCCGGGGCCCGGACGGTCCGCTTCCGCTACGTCACCGAGTGGTGCGGCGAGCGGGGCCTCGATGCCCAGCCGCGGGCGGTGCGGGCCACCTACACCGACGACACCATCGCCGTGACGCTCGTGCCGCGCCCGGCCGACTGCCCGGCCGATGCGCGTCGGCCGGTGACCCAGGGGGTGGAGGTGTTCCTGGACGAGCCCGTCGACGACCGCCTGGTGTCGGCCACGGTGGGGTCGCCCTGAGCCGAGGCGGCCCGGCCGACCGGCGGCCCGGCCGAACCGGGCGACCCGACGACGGGTCAGTCGGCGCGGAGCTCGGCGGTGATCTGGCCCCAGAGGCCGTCGGGGACCTTGTAGGGGGCGTAGAAGCTGAGCCGGTCGACGGTGCCGCCGAAGCGGGCCCGCAGCCCGGCGGCCACGTCGTCGGGGGCGGCGACCACCGCGAAGGCGTCGAGCACGTCGTCGTCGATGAGCTCGCCCATGGCCTTCCACTCCTTCTTCTTGGACAGGGCCTTGAGCTCGGGGTGCAGGTCGCCCCAGCCGTGGTGGTCGAGGACGCCCTGGTAGGCGGGGGTGGAGCCGTAGAAGGCGATCTGGGCCTTGACCGCGGTGGCGGCCTTGGCCGTGTCCTCGTCGGTCTCGCCGGTGACGACGAAGGCGGGCAGCGAGATGTTGACGTCGTCGCGGGTGCGGCCGCCGGCCTCGGCCCCCTCGTCGAGGGCGGGGAGGGTGACGTCGCGGAGGTACTCGGCGGTGGTGAAGCCGTGGGCCAGCAGGCCGTCGGCCACCTCGCCCGCCACCTTGGTCATCAGGGGACCCACGGCGGCCAGGTACACCTGGCGGTGGGCCGTGCGGGCGACGGCGGCGGGGTGAAGAACGGGGTCATCAGGGTGTGGGTGTAGAACTCGCCCTCGAAGGCCAGCTCGGCGCCGTCGTTCCAGGTGGCCCAGATGGCGCGCAGGGCCAGGATCATCTCCCGCATCCGGGCCGCCGGGTGGCTCCACTCCATGGAGAAGCGCCGGGTGATGTGGGGCTTGATCTGGCTGCCCAGGCCGAGCAGGAAGCGGCCCTCGGAGTAGCGCTGGAGGTCGTGGGCGCTCTGGGCGAGGGTCATCGGGTTGCGGGCGAAGGCGACGGCGATGCCGGTGCCCAGCTCGATGCGCTCGGTGTGCTCGGCGGCCAGCAGCAGGGTCAGGAACGGGTCCTGGTTGGTCTCCGCGCGACCAGACGCCGTCGTAGCCGTCGGCCTCGGCCTGGCGGGCGAAGGTCGGGCACCACGGCCAGGTCGCCGCCGACGCCTCCGTCGACCTTCATCGGGCGTCGTCCTCGGTGCGGGGGCTCATGGTGCGGTGGTGTCCTCGGGGGGGTGGTGGGGGGTCGGGGGTGGTGGCGGTGCGGGTCGGTGCGTCGTCCGGCCGGCCTCGACGGCCAGCTTGGCCAGGCGGAGGCGGAGGTCGTCGAGCTCGTCGGCCAGGCGGGTCTCGGCGTCGGCCACGATGCCGGCGGTGATGCGGTCCTGGTCGAGGGCGCCGTCGAGGTCGGCGCGGGCCGCGGCCAGGCTGGACTCCACCTCGACCAGGCGCTGGCCCAGGTCGGCGTCGACGGCCTCGGCGTCGGTGCGGGCGGCGGTGAGGCGTCGGCCAGGTCGTCGGTGCGACGGGCCTCGGCGAAGACGGCGTCGTTGGTGCGGTCGACCCGGGCCGAGAGGTCGGCCACCCGCCGGGCCAGCTCGGCGACCGCCTCGGTGAGGGCGGCGGCGGTCTCGTCGGCGCGGCGGTCGCGCCCGGCCAGCAGGCGCCCGACCACCTTGCCGGCGGCACCGGGGGGGCCCTCGGGGGCGGCGTCGAGGGCGGCGCGGGCGGCGTCGACGGCGGCCACCGGCTGCTGGGCGGTGGCGTCGGGGCGGGGCGGGCGCCGCAGCGGGCGGGCGGGCTCGGGCGGGGCCACGTCGGCCTCCTCGGGCTGGGGGCGGAAGGCGTCGGGGATGGCGACCTCGTCGGCGTCGGGGCCGGCGGCCCAGGACAGGAGGGCGGCCCGGTCCGGCGCCGTGGACGTCGGGCAAGGTGCCGGAGCGGCCCGGGTCCTCGCGCCACACCTGGTAGCAGGTAGCGGCCGACGGCGCCGCCGCGGCGGGGGCGAGGCCAGCCAGCGCCGCCCAGGCCGCGCCGCCGTCGTCGGCGAGGGGGAGCGGGGGCGTGGGCGTGCGGCCGGTGCGGTCGCGCCTCGGCCTCGAGCAGGGCGTCGCGGAAGAGCCATGCGGGACCGGCTGGTCGAGGGGGGTGCCGTCGGCGGTGCGGCCGCAGTGGTAGCCGAGGGCCCGGTCGGCCTCGGCGTCGACGGCCCGGCGGCGGTCGAGCCAGCCCCGGCACTGGCGGGCCACGGCGGGCAGGTCGGTCAGGTGGACCCGGGGCCGGTCGGCGGCGAAGCGTGCTGAGGACCCACGGCCGGGCGTCGGTGAGCCCGGAGTAGTGGAAGCAGCGCACCGGCCGGTCGACCACGCGGAGCCGGCCCGTCGACCCACGGCGGTGGGGCGCTCGTGGAGGTTCCAGTAGGCCACGTCGTAGGTGGGGTCGCGCAGGATGTGGTGGTCGAACAGGAGGGCACGAAGTCGAGCCAGCGCTGGTCGGCCGTGGAGCATGAGCTCGGGCCGGTCCAGGCAGTCGCGGCGCAGGCGCTGCTGCCACCAGTCGAGGAAGTCGCCGCTGCTGGTGCGCAGGCGAGGAGCCCGCCGTTGTACATGCCGGCGGCGAGGAGCCCGGCCTCGTCGGGGAGGCGGCCGTCGTCGCGGGGGATGGGGGTCGAGCACGTGGGGGACGAGGACGACGTCGTGGTCGGCGGCGGCGTCGACCAGCTCGTCCATGGGGGCGAGGACCTCGACGTCGCCGTCGACGTAGACGGCCACGTCGGACCGGTCGAGCACCCGGCGCAGGGCCAGGGGCTTGAGGGCGCAGGCGAGCTCGGCCGGGCCGTAGATGGCGGCCATGGCGCAGCAGCTCGTCGTCGGCGAGGCCCAGCTCGGTGGGGGTGACCAGCTCGACGTCGCGGTGGGTCCAGGTGGCGGCGGGGGTCGGTCGCCGTCGACCACGAGGATGGTGAAGCGGGCTGCCGGGGTGCTGGTCGACGAAGGACCGGGCGGCCAGGCGGGCGTCGGCCAGGTAGTTGCGGGTGGCGACGGTGCAGCCGCCGACGCTCGGGGTGCTCACCGGTCCGCCTCCGGGCGGGGCTCGGTCACCGGGCGCGGCTCCTCGACGGGCGGGGCGCGGCCACTCAGGTGCCGCCCTGGTCGCGGAGGAAGCGCTCCAGCTCGGCGGCCAGCTCGTCGCCGGAGGGGATCTCGCCCTCGCTGGGCGCCTCGTCGGCGTCGGCCTCGAGGGCGTGGAGCATGGCCGTGTGCTCGTCGTTGCGGGCGATGGTGGTGTCGAGGCGCTCGGTGGTCTCGACCGCGTCCTGCTCCAGGCTCGCCGCGGGGGAGGCGCAGCCCGGTGACCTGCTCGAGGTTCTCGAGCAGGGCGGTGCTGCCGGCCGGGTAGGGCCAGGCCGAGGCGTAGTGGGGGATCTGGGCCCACAGGGTGAGGGCCTCGAGGCCCCGGTCGGTGGCGAAGCGCTCGACCACGGCCTGGGCGCCGGCGGGGACGTCGAGGGTGCCGCGCAGGTAGGGCCAGCGGGCGGCCAGCTCCTCGGTGCCGGCGGTGATGGACAGCCGGACGGGGCGGGTGTGGGGCACCGTGGCCGGGTAGGCGCCCAGGCCCACGACCTGGGTGACGCCCAGCTCGGCGGCCAGGCCGACCACGGCGTGGCCGAAGGCCTTCCAGGAGTGGTCGGGCTCGGGGCCGGCCAGGATCAGCAGGTCGCGGCCGTCGAGGTCGCGGGCGGCCAGCACCTCGATGGAGGGCCAGCTCAGGCTCTCGGCCACCCCGGCCACGAGGTGGAGCACCGGGCGACGGGCCCGGTGGTCGAGCAGCTCGTCGGCGTCGAAGGTGGCCACGCTCTCGGTGTCGAGCTCGGCCAGCAGGGTGGCGACCGACGTGCTGGCGGCCATGCCCGCGTCGATCCAGCCCTCCAGGGCCATGAGCAGCACCGGGTCGGTGAGGGGGCGGTGCGGGGCCCGCTGGTAGGGGGCGCTCACGGGTCCACCGGCGTGGTCGGGGCCGTCACGACGCGCCCTTCTCGAGGGTGTCCTCGGCTGCGTGGGCCAGCATCTCGACCTGGCTTGGCGAAGGGCTCCCAGCCCTCGCGGGCGTCGCCCATGGCCCCGCCCATGTAGCGGGACAGGACGCCCTCGAGGATGCAGGCCAGCTTCCAGTACCCGAAGGCGACGTAGTAGTCGATCTCGGCAGACGTCGCGGCCGGAGGCCTCGGCGTAGCGCTGGCCAGCAGCGCCGACGACGGGGCGAAGCCCTCGACCCCGGTGGCGGAGTCGGGCAGGGCCTGGAGGTCCTGGTCGTCCTGGCCCCAGTAGACGACGAGCAGGCCGACGTCGGCGAGCGGGTCGCCCAGGGTGCAGATCTCCCAGTCGAGCACGGCCTCGACCGAGCCGTCGTCGGCCAGCAGGCAGTTGTCGAGGCGGTAGTCGCCGTGGACGATGGCGGCCGGGCCCTGCTCGGGCACCTGGGCGGCGAGGGCGTCGTGGACGGCGTCGACCACGGGCAGGTCGCGGGTCTTGGACTTCTCCCACTGGCCGTACCAGCGCTTGAGCTGGCGGGGGATGTAGCCCTCCTTGCGGCCCAGGTCGCCCAGGCCGACCTCGTCGGGGTCGACGGCGTGGATGCGGGCGAGGACGTCGACCAGGTCGTGGCCGGCGTGGCCCCGGGCCTCGACGGAGAGGGCCTGGGCCGAGGCCGCGTTGCGGAGCACGTGGCCGTCGACGAAGTCCATGACGTAGAAGGGCGCGCCGTTCACCGAGTCGTCGGGGCTGAGGCCGACGACGGGGGCGACGGGGACGTCGGTGGGGGCCAGGGCGGAGATGATGCGGTGCTCGCGGCCCATGTCGTGGGCGGTGGCCAGCACCTGCTTGAGCGGCGGTCGGCGCAGCACCCAGTGGCCGTCGGCGGTGTCGGTGACGTGGAAGGTGAGGTTGGAGTGGCCGCCGGTGATGAGCGAGAAGGACAGGGGCGGCGCGACCTCGACCCGCTCGGCCAGCCAGGCCGTCACGGCCTCGGCGTCGATCCCCGGGACGGTGTCGTCACTCATCCCCCGGAAAGGTACCGGCTCGTCGGGTCGGGCCGCGACCGACCGGCCACCTGCCGGTGGTCCCCTGGTCACGTGCCGGACGGGCCCGGCCCCCTCCGGTGCGGCGGTGGCGCCCCGGCCCGGTCGCGTCGCCAGGCCGTCACGCCCGTCGGAGCCCGCCGGCACGGTTCTCGGTACCTGTGACCGGGGGGAGCCGGGATCCCCGTACCGAGAACGGGGTGGACCAGGGCTCGGAGGTCGCCCGCCTGAGCGGTTCTCGGTACCGGTGACCAGGGAGGCCGGGGACCCCCGTACCGAGAACGGGTGGGGAGGCGGTGCGAGGGGGGCGGGGTCACCGGCCTCGTGCATCGGCGATGCCCGCCGACGCTCGTGGGTAGGGTCGCCCTCGATGTCCTCGGTCCCCCCGCCCCCACCCGGAGCGCCCGGTCAGTACCCGGGCTCCTACCCTCCCGGCCCCCCGGGAGCCCCGGGGGGCTACCCGCCGGGCCCGCCCGGGGCGGGCCCTCCCGGCGGAGGCTACGGACCCCCCGGCGGCTACCAGCCCCCCGGCGCCCCGCCCCCTCCCGGCGGCTACCCCACGGGCGGCTACCCGCCCCAGGGCGGCGGCGGTGGGTCGAAGACCGGCCTCATCGTGGGCCTGGCCGTGGGTGGCGTGCTGCTGATCATCGTGGTGCTGGTGGGCGTGGTCGTGCTCACCAGCGGGCCGTCGTCGATCGACGAGGAGGAGGCCGCCACCTCGCTCGACACCATCATCGACGAGGCCGACTTCGAGGAGACCGACGCCGCCCTCCGGGACTGCCCGCTGGGTGAGCCCGACGAGATCGTGGCCGCCTCGGGCGAGGCCCTCGACACCGAGCTCGACCTCCCCGACGACGCCCAGAGCGCCTTCGACGAGTTCGAGGACGCCGAGGCCGGCGTGGTGTGCACCATCGTCGACGACGAGGACGACCCGAACGAGGGGATCTACGCCTTCTCCACGCCCCGACCGTCGGGCGACTACGCCGACAGCGTCGACAACACCTTCGGCGACGACGACGACGTCACCGTCGAGGACCCCGACGGCTACCGCGGGGGCGACGTCTACGCCTACTGCGTCGAGCCCGGCGACGACTCGACCAACGAGGGCTGCGGCGCCGACTGGGTCGGCGAGGACATCGCCGTCGGCCTGTTCTTCCAGGGCCTCGACGCCGACGTCGACACCGCGACCGACGCCATCAGGGACCAGGTCGGCGACATGGTCGACGCCCTCGCCGAGGCCGAGCCCGACTTCGAGAGCTGATCCTGTAGCAACCGCCGGTGGGTTCCGTTCTGGTCTAGGAAGTGGCCCGTTCGGGTCCGATCGCGTCACCAGGACGCCGGGGCGCGTGGGTGGGTTCCGTTCTGGTCCAAGGATCGGCCCGGAACGGCCCGATCGCGTCACCAGGACGCCGCGGCGCGTGGGCGGGCCTCGTTCCGGTCTAGGGAAGGGCCCGTCCGGGCCCGATCGCGCCAGCAGTACGCCTCGCCGCGTTCGGGCCCGATCTCGCCGACTCCCGAGCTCGCTCCCCGGCCGCCGACCGTGCGCCGAACGCATGGGAGCCCGGGACGACCCGTCGGTGCGCTGCCCGGGGCGGTGTCTCGACCGGACGTGGTCAGGACGGCGCGGCGGCGGGCGGTGGTGCGGCCCGCCTCTGCGGGTGACCTCGAGGTCGAGGCCGAAGGCCTCGGACAGGGGGGCGTCGGACAGGACGTCGTCGGCCGGGCCCGGCCGCCACCACCCGACCCTCCCGGAGCAGCAGGGCGTGGGTGGTCCCGGGCGGGATCTCCTCGGGGTGGTGGGTGACGAGCACCATGGGCGCGGTGGCGGGGTCGTCGGCGAGGGCGCCGAGGCGGTCGACCAGGTCCTCCCGGGCGCCCAGGTCGAGGCCGGCGGCGGGCTCGTCCAGCAGGAGGAGGACGGGGTCGCCGGCGAGGGCCCGGGCCAGGAGCACCCGCTGGCGCTCGCCGCTGGAGAGGGTGCCGAAGGCGCGCCCGGCCAGGTGCTCGGCGCCGACGCGGGCCATCTCGGCTCGGGCCGCGTCGCGGTCCTCGTCGGTCCACCGGTGCCACCAGGCCTCGAGGGCGGCGCGGCGTCCGGTCATCACCACGTCGAGGGCGTCGACGTCGGCCCGCAGCGAGTCGGCCAGGGCCGAGCTGGTCAGGCCGATGCGGCCCCGCAGGGGGAGGGTGCGGCGGAGAGCTCGCCGTCGACGGGACGGAGCCGGAGGTGCGGATGTCGGTCCGACCCGACACCTCGCCTGCGACCGCCACCGATCCCGTGGTCGGCCGCAGCCACAGGCCGGCGACCCGGACGAGGGTGGTCTTGCCGCTGCCGTTGGGCCCGAGCACGGCCCACCGCTCGCCGGGGCGGATCGTCCAGTCGACGCCGTCGAGCAGGGCCCGTCCCGACCGGGTCACCCCGACGCCGTGCAGCTCGAGCGCCGGGGCCGTGTGGGCGTGGGTGGCGGGGACGGGCGTCACCCCCGCATCCTGGTCTCCGCCCCTGGTCACGGCCAACGTCGAGGGAGCGGGCCAGGCCCGTCCGCGGAGGGGACCGTCGTCGTGGCAGGGCTCCCCGCTTCGGTCGGACAGCGATGCCCTGTCCGCTCGGTCGGCCTCGCAGGTGAGCGCAGGCTCCGGGCTCACTCGTCCGCGACCCCGCTCCGGGGCGGGCCCCGCCTGCCGCCGTGGGGGAGGCCGACAGGACGGACCGTCCCTCGTGTGCGGGCGGAGCCCGAGCGGGTCCGCGAGGATCGGTGACCCCACCCCGAGGCCGGTCGGACAGGGCGTGGCCCTACAGTGCGGCCTCGGACGGGAGGGCCCCTTGGGACGACGGCAGGAGCGGGACGCCTCGCTGGTGAGCAGCACGGCCCTGGCCCAGGCCCAGGCCGGCGTGAGCGACGAGGTGGCGATCACGGCGATCCTCGGCCGCGCTGGGCGTGGAGGGGACCCGGCGGGTGTCCGACGCGCGCCGGAACCGCGCCGCCATGGCCCTGCAGGACGCCTGGTGGGGCATGGACCGGGTGCTGAACGAGGACCGGCTCGCGCCCGAGCGCAGCCAGGCCATGCAGCGGGGTCAGGTGCTGGTCCAGGCGTCGGCGGCGCGCCTGCAGGACGGCGGGGCGCGCCGCTGATGGGCACCCGGTTGGCGGTGAGCGCGGACCTGGCCGACGTCGAGCTGCTCCTCGGCGCCACCGGGTCCGCCGCCGGTCGGCTGCTGGCCCGGCCCGACGTGCGGGTCGTGGTGGCCGAGGAGGACGGTGGCGTGGTGGGTGTGGCGGTGGTCGCGCCGCCCCGGACCGACGACGACGAGGCCGAGGTCCTGGCCCTGCGGGGCCGTCACCAGGGGGACCTGGTGACGGCGTCGGCCGAGGCGGCCGGAGAGCTGGGCGCGCTGCGGGTGCGGATGCCCGTCGGGCCCTGGGTGGCCGTCCCCGCACCGTCCGACGACCTCGTGGAGCGGTTCCTCCGCCTGTCGGCCCGGGCCGCGCTGCTGGCGACGGGGGCGGTCGGAGCTGCCGTCGGGGTCGGGCCCGTGGCCCGCAAGGCCGACGGCAGCGTGTCGATCGAGGCCGATGCGGCCGCCGACGCGGTGGCCGCCGAGGTCCTCTCCGAGCTGGGTGTGGTGATGCTGAGCGAGGAGCACGCCGACCCGGACCTGGCCCGCTCCGACGATCCCTGGGTCGTGGTCGACCCCCTCGACGGCACGGGGAACTTCCTGGCCGGGCTGCCGCCGTGGGCCTTCTCGGCCGGCCTGGTGGCCGGCGGGCAGGGCCCTGGCCGGCTACGTGATGGACCTGTCGTCGGGCCGACGCTGGTGGGGCGCCGCCGGCCGGGGGGCGTGGCGGGACGGCCACGTCGTCGCCCCGCAGCCGGGGGCCACGGTGGTGGTGCCGACGCCTCCTCCCGGTGGGGCGGCCCCGGTGCCGGAGGGCTTCCGTCGGCTCCGGATCACCGGGTGCACGGCGGTCGACCTGTGCCTGGTGGCCGACGGCTCGGCCGGTGCGTGGCACGACCTCGACCGGGCCGGCACCCACGTCCACGACGTGGCCGGCGCCCTCGGGGTGCTGGCCGGGGCCGGGGGAGTGGTCCTCGACCCCGACGGCGAGCCCCTCCCGCTGCGCCCCGACACCGAGACGCTCATCCGCTTCGTCGCCGCCGCCGACGAGGACACCGCCCGCCGCCTGGTCGCCGCCCACCGCTGATCGCCGCCCCGTCCCGGCCGTGCTGACACAGTCGGGTGGATCACCCATGTCGCCACTGCCCGTGTCAGCACGGCCTCGGGTGCACCCACCCGTGCCGCACCGGCGCACCGACGCTCTGGGACTGCGACTGCGGCGCAGTGGCGCGCCCCGGTCGCCCGCGGCCGGCGAGGGCGGTCGGGTCGCGCGGCGGCGCAGGTCCGCCGGCGCCGGGCGTGACGGCTCTGACGTGGCGATCCTGTCCCGTGGCGGCGCCCGGCCAATAGGGTGCCGGCCATGCGCATCGGAGTCCTGGGAGCGACCGGTCCGGCCGGCAGCGGGCTGGCCGTCCGCCTCGCCGCGGTCGGCTACGACGTGGTCATCGGGTCACGGTCGAAGTACCGGGCCATGGAGACCGCCGACAAGCTCCTGCGACAAGTGGCCGGACCGGGACCTCCACATCGAGGCGGCCGACAACGAGGGGGCGGCCGAGGCCGACGTGGTCGTCATCGCCACCCCGTGGGACGCGGCGGCCACCACCGCCGATGCGGTGGCCGGACGAGCTGGCCGGCAAGGTCGTCATCTCCATGGCCAACGCCCTGGCCAAGGTGGGCCACGAGTTCCAGCCGCTGGTGCCGCCCCGGGGCTCGGTGGCCGCCAGCGTCCAGGCCGCGGTGCCCCGCAGCCACGTGGCCGCCGCCTTCCACCACGTGCCGGCCAAGGAGCTGGGCGACATCGCCCACCCCATCGAGTCCGACGTGCTGGTGTGCTCGGACCACCCCGAGGCCACCGAGACGGTGCTCGACATCGTGTCGTCAGCATCCCGGACCTGCGGGGCCTCGACTCCGGCGAGCTGTCCAACGCGGCGCCGATCGAGGCCTTCGCCGCGGTGCTGCTGCAGGTGAACGTCCGCTACAAGACCCGGGTGGCGGTGCGCTTCACCGGCCTCGACGACAAGGTCGCCGGCGGCAACGGCAAGGCCAAGGTGGCCACCGGCGACGCCAGCACCGGGCGAGACGGCGACGGCCGACGTGGCCGGCGGCGGCGGACGACGCCTCGTGAGCGGGCCGGACGGGCGCCGATGCGGCTCTACGACACGGCGAGGGGCGAGGTCGTCCCGTTCGAGCCGGGCGACGTGGTCACCATGTACACGTGCGGCATCACGCCGTACGACGCCACCCACATCGGCCACGCCGCGGTGTACATCGCCTACGACGTGCTCCAGCGGCGGCTGCGGGACCGGGGCCACGACACCCGCTGCGTGCGCAACATCACCGACGTCGACGACGACATGCTGCGCAAGGCCCGCGAGGTGGGCGTCCACTACCTCGACCTGGCCGCCGCCGAGGTGGCCAAGTTCGACGACGACATGGAGGCCCTCGACCTCCTGCCCGTGGCCAGCGAGCCCCGGGCCACCTCGGCCATCGCCGACATCCGGGGCTTCATCGGCATGGTGATGGACCGGGGCCACGCCTACGCGGCCGGCGGGGCCGTCTACTTCGACGTGTCGAGCTCGGAGCGCTTCGGCGAGCCTGTCGGGCTACGACCGCGAGACGATGCTGGCCCTGGCGGCCGAGCGGGGCGGCAACGTCGAGGACCCGAACAAGCGCAACCCGCTCGACTTCGTGCTGTGGCAGCCGTCGGCCGACGACGAGCCGGCGTGGGACTCGCTGTGGGGCCCGGGGCGGCCGGGCTGGCACATCGAGTGCTCGGCGCTGGCCCTGCGGGAGCTGGGCACGACCATCGACCTGCACGGCGGGGGAGCGGACCTGATCTTCCCCCACCACGAGTGCGAGGCGGCCCAGTCCGAGGCGGCCACCGGCGAGCCGTTCGTGCGCCACTGGATGCACCAGGCCATGGTGCGGATGGACGGCGAGAAGATGTCGAAGTCGCTGGGGAACCTGGCCTTCGTGAGCGAGCTGCGCAAGCAGCACGACGCCCGGGCCATCCGCCTGGCCGTGGTGGCCAACCACTACCGCACCGAGTGGGAGTGGACCGACGACCTGGTCCCCGCCGCCGAGGCCCGCCTGGAGCGCTGGGTGGCCGCCGGCGAGGGCGACGGTGCCCTGGCCGAGGTGCGCGCCGCCCTGGACGCACGACCTCGACACGCCGGCGGCGGTGGCCGCCATCGACGCCGCCGCCGAGTCCGGTCAGGGCGTGTCCGCGGCCGCCATGCTGCTGGGCATCGACGTCCTCCGCGAGGCGTAGCTCTCGAGGCCGTGGGGGTGGCGCGCCTCCCGCTCGGTCACCTCGTCATCGGCGGTGGCCGCCCGTCACACCGTCCGAGCGATGGCGAACACCAGGCCCACCATGGTGACGTTGAAGCCGAGCGCCCAGATGACCATCCGGTTGGCCGACCGGGCGATCTCCGTGCGCAGCTCGGCGATCTCGGCCCGGACCCCGCTGACCTCGGCGCGCACGAAGTCCTTCGTGGCCGCCTGGTCGATGTCGTAGGCAGGGAGATTGGAGAGCATCTCGCCGACCGCCTCCTCGTCGTGGATGAGGTCGCTGAGCCGCCGGTAGAGCGTGGCGCGACTGCGTTCGGTGAGGGCCATGAGACTCCTCCGGTGAGCGGGATGTCAACGGGGGAAGGTGGTGTGACCCTACGGAGGGGGTGTGACAGCCAGCCCAGTCAGGATGGGGGCCGCGTCACTCGCACTCGTCGCACTGGCCGGTGTGGGGGAGGACCATGAAGCAGGTCGGGCAGGTGGAGCGGGCGAACTCAGGCTCGCCCCGGGCGCTGCGGGCACGCTGTCGGCGGGCGGCGACCTCGGGGGTCAGCGTGGGACGTCCGCCGCCGTTGGGCATCGCTGCGCCCATGCGCTGGTAGCAGCCGAGGCGCTCGGCCGCGGCGTGGACCTCGGCGTCATCGGGGGCCTCGCCTCGGGCCTTGGACACGGCGTCGGCGTAGCCGCCTCCGGTGGACCCGTCGGGGCGGATGCAGAGGGCGTTGAGCAGGGGCTCGTCGCGAGCCACGCAGTCGGCGGCGACCAGGCCCATGACCTTGGCGATCCAGTAGCGGCTGAGCTGGCTGGAGACGACGCCGGAGTCGGCCTGGACCCGGTCGGCCAGGTCGTGGTCGAGGATGGTGGCGTTGTAGGTGCCGGCCACGCCCTCGAGGATCGGCCGGGCGGCGTCGGCCCAGGCCTGGCGGGAGTCGGGCGCCGAGACCTCGGACCCGTCGCTCACCCGGTGGATCACGGGCAGCTCCGCCGGCTCCGGCGGCGCACCCGCACCCTCGTCGTCATGGACCAGCGTCCCGAGGGAGCTGGCCTCACCCTCGTGGCCGTCAGCAGAGTCCATGCCTGTGACCCTACGGAGCCGGAGGCCCGATCGGGTGATCCGACCTCAGCAGGTCTGCGAGCCAGGTGCCGGACGTCCGCATCCCGGAGCCGTGCCCGTCGGCGCAGACGCTTTCGACCATCGGTTTGACTCGCTGTACCATCCTCACCCGTCGTCGGCCACGACGACGATCAGACGGGACCTGGGGAGGGACGCCGTGCGGGATCTGGCGACGACGAAGCTCGAGCTGCTGGAGCTGTCCGAGGAGCCAGCGCTGGAGTCTCGTCACGACGCTCTCGTGTCGCTGTCGACGGCGCTGGGTGATCGACGAGGCCCACCACTGGAGCCGCGTCGACCTCTTCGCCGTCTTCTCCGAGGAGACGGTCGCCGATCCTGCGGGAGACAGGGCGTCGGACCGCGCCACCAAGATCGAGCTCGCCCGCAACGTGCTGATCCTGGCCCCCCTGCTCATCACCTGGATCGGCATCGCCCAAGCGACCAATGCCTACGGCGACCTCCTCAGCTCGACGCCCGAGGCTGGCACCAAGCCCTTCGTCCAGCTGTGGCAGGAGGGCTTCGGCGGGCGCACGCTCACGTTCTCCACCATCGGGATGCTCGACGTCGTCGCCATCTCCATCGTCATCGTCTTCAGCCTGTGGCTCGGTCTGGCCCGGCGGAAGGTCGACGTCACCATCCCCCAGCAGGAGCGGGAGGTCTGGAACCGCCTCCAGGGCTGTCTGGTCGACACGTCCGTGCACCTGGCCCGGAGCGCGTTCGACTCCCCGCTCCGCTTCTCCGAGTCGCTGACCAGCTCGGTCACCGAGCTGGAGCGGGTGAACACCCAGATCCGTGCCTCTCCGGCCAGCGTCACCGGCGTGATGGATCGCGCCAAGGAGACGGTGGCGGGCATCGACGCTGGCGGCGAGCGCCTGGCCGAGACCACCAAGGCCTACGCCGAGTCCGCCTCGGAGGTCCAGGCCGGGCTGGACGGCGGTCACCCGCTCGCTGCGCGCGCCCTCGAGGGCCGGTTCCTCGAGGTGATGTCCCGGGCGCGGCGAGGTCATCGAGCACCAGGACGCCCTGGCCGAGCGCGTGGTCGAGGGGCTCGACCAGTCCGTCGGCGTGACCGGGGAGCTGGGTGCCTCGGCCGGCGGGCTCGCCCGTTCGGTCACCGAGCACACCACTGCGTCGACCGGCCTCATGAACCAGGTCCAGGAGGAGCGGGTGGCGCAGGGGCAGGCCGGGCGGGCCTTGGCCGCAGCGGCCTCGACGTTCGACGAGAGCGCCGCCGCCCTGGCCGCCGTCCTCGAGCAGGCCCGGGCCGCCGGCAGTGCGGTGCAGGGAGCTGGCTCCCAGATCGACGCCACGGTGGGCGCCCTCGGTCGCGAGGTGGCCTCGGTCGAGCAGGCCTTCGGGCCTCGGATGGACGCGGTGACAGGACGCCTGGAGGTCATCGCCAAGGAGATCGAGCGGACCTCCGAGGACGTGCGCCTGCAGCAGCGCGCGCCGCCAGCTCGGAGATGCAGCAGGCCGTCACCGCGGTGATCGACCGCCTCGACGGCACCACGGCCGCCCTGGGCGAGGTGGCCGGCCTGCTCGGTGCGGCCAGGCCGAGCGACCGGCCCCGCGGCCTGCGGCGGCTCCTCCCTCGGCGGTCACGCCCGTGAGGCGCCGCCGCGGTCGGCCCCCGACCGACGCCATGGGTCTCATCGGGTGGGTCTTCGCTGACCTCTTGCTCGGCCTGGCGGTGGTGTTCCTCGCCACCCAGCCGGGAGACCCGAACGCCGAGGCGGCCGCCGCTCCGACCACGACGACGACCACCACCACGACCACGACGACGGCCCCCGCCCCGACCACCACCACGACCCCACCCGGGGTGGATCGGCAGTTCCTCTGCCTGCGGGTGGGCACCGATCCCGCCGTGCTGTCCGGCGGACCGAGCGCGGCAGCGCGACGCCCAGGTGCTGGACCTCCAGCGGCAGGTGGAGGAGGGTCTCCAGGCCATCGGGCTCGACGGGCGCCAGGCCGGGATCGTGCTGAGCTTCGGGGTGGCTGAGAACCCGGGTGTGGGCCGCGACACGGCCCAGGCGTTCAACGAGCTCGTGCTGCCCGCGCATCGTCCCCACGTTCGAGCGTTCCGCCTACCGCGCCTTCTGGGACGGCAAGTCGAAGCCGGAGGCGCCGCCAGGCTCCGTGGCCCTCAACATCTACCCGCTGACCCGGCCGGACATCCCGCCGCTCCCGGCGTCCTCGGCATGCTGACCTGGACGCCTGCGCCTGCGCCTGCGCCTGCGCCTGCGCCTGCGCCTGGGGCCGTGGGCTCGTGAGCACCGAGGACCGGGCCCTCGCCGAGCTGCCGCGCCTGGTCGAGGAGCTGCGTGACTCCCTCGCCCGCCTCGACGCCGTCGGACGACGTCTGTCCGACGCCACCAGCAGCGGGGCGGGCCCCGGTGACGTGGCCGACGTGGCCCACCTCGTGGACGAGATCAACCGCCGGCTCCGCATCTTCGACCCCGACGTGTTCTTGGCCCAGCTCGATGGGCGGGTGGAGGAGCTCTCGGAGCAGGTGGGTCGGCTGATGGTGTCGGCCGCCAAGGTCGACGAGGTGCTGGAGTCCTCCCTGCGCAGCGGGGGCGAGCGCGACGTCCGGGCGAGGTTGGACCAGCTCAGCTCACGGATGCGGGTGCTGACCGGTGCGGCGGTCGTCGGGTGGCTCGTGCTGCTGGTGGTGCTCCTCGCCCGCTGACGCCTGCGGCCGGGACCCCGACACCAGCGCACGGACCCACCCCGCCGGCGTGATCGCGTCGAGCGATGTGCGTCGTCGGCGGGCGTCGACGACTCGACGATGCGTCACCTCTGCCCGTCGGTGAGCCGAGACGATGGCCCGGTCGGCGTCGCGGAGGGCGGCCCGGGCCTCGGCGGTCGCCGCTCGGCGCTCGTCGTTGGTCGCCTGGAGCTCCTGCACCGCCTGACGGTCGGCGTCGGAGCGCAGGCGAGCCGCCGCCGTGGCCAGGGCCGACTCGTCTGCGCCCGCGTCGCGGAGGGCGTCGTCAGCGGCGCGGGCGGCGCGGCGACGATGGTCGAGGTCCAGGCCGGCGTCGCCCCGCCCTGCGACCAGGACGAGGCTCGCGCGCCACATGTCGAGCGCCCGGCCCTGGGCAGCTGTCAGGTCGACCGTCTTCTGCTGCCCGCCGGGCAAGGTGAGGAGGACGCGGCGCCGGCGCCCGCTCGACACCTCGACCGCCTCGAGGTCGGCTGCGGTGGTGACGCCGGCATCTCGGAGCACGGCGACGGCGCGCCCGTCGATGCCCGGGATCCGCGCCGCCCCGACCTCCGCCGCCGCGAGGCGCGCGGCCACGGCTCGGGAGGCCCGCTCCTCCTCTGACGCGCGCACATCGTGGACCTCTGCGGTCCGGGCGTCGAGGCGCCTGCGGGCGATCTCCTCGAGGCCGCTGCGGAGGTGGGTGTCGGCCTCGTCGCGCGCCTCGTCGCGCCGGCCGATGGCGAGGCGCCGTCGGTGGTCGATGTCGGCGACCCGTCCGCGGTGCCGCACCGCTACCTCACCCGCGCTGCGAGGGCGGCAGCCAAGGCGTCCTGGTCCTTCCTCTCCTCGCGCTCAGCGTCGCCGAGGGCGAGTCGCGCCGCCTGGGCCTGCAGGCGCTCGGGACGGCGGAGGTAGGTGGAGGCGACGATGGCCGCGACGACGAGGACGGCGACCAGCAGCGCCGGCGCACCCCACACCGCTGCGCCGACGGCGCCGGCGACGACGGACGAGGCGACGGTCGCACGGACACCTCCCAGGCCAGCGGAGAAGCCGACGGGTGCTGCAGCGTGAGTGGGACCGCCCTCGTCGGTGATCGAGGTGTCCGGCGGAGGGGGCAGGTCGTCGCCCTCCTCGGTCCCGGCTCCGGGACCGAAGGCGAGCGAGGGCAAGGCTGCCGGATCCAGGGGGCGGTGGTCGGCCGGCGGGGTCCGGCAGAGGGACTCCAGGAACGAGGCGCAGGGCCGGACGATCGGCTCGCGAGACCTGCGCAGCACGGCCAGGGCCGGCGAGCGGTCGGGGTCGAGGATGTCCTCCTCGCCCAGCAGGAGCCGATCCTCGCCCGCTCGGGGGATCTGGAACCACAGGTCCGGCTCGATGGCGATGACCAGCAGTGAGGTGTAGATCAACCACGCCGAGAAGCGGTCGAGGTGGTCCCCCCACTCGCCGGAGCGCGCCGGGTGCTGGTAGCTGGCGTGGCCCGCCTCGATCGGACCGAGGTCGGCGATCGCAGGGACGTAGGCGCCGTCGTAGTCGACGAGGGTGATCCCTCCCTGTGGCCCGACGAGGATGTTGCCGTGCTGCAGGTCGCCGTGGGCGATCCCGTGGGCCTCGAGGCGGGCCACGACCGAGGCGAACGCCTCGGCCAGCCGCCTCACCGCAGCCGGGTCCTGGATGTGGTCGCGCACCCAGGACACGAGGTCCTGGCCCGACGCCCAGGTCATCCGGAGCGCGGGCCACCGCTGTCCCCGCACCAGGACGGCGTCCTCGATGAGCTCGGTCGCCACCACGAAGGGCAGGTCGGCGTCGGCCAGGGCGGCGCCGATCGCCTGGTACCGGCGGTCGCGGTCGGGTTGGGCGCGGGTGAAGCACTTGAGGGCGACGGGTCTGCCCTCGTCGACCACCTTGAACACCACGGCGTTGGCGCCCGCCACCCCCCGGGGCAGACCCAGGACGTCGGTGTCGACCTCGACCCTGGCGAGGGCCTCAGGGCCGAGGGTGAGATGCGGGTTCTGCAACGCCTCGGCCAGCTCGGTCCTCGACGGCCAGGAGAGGCGTGGCTCACCCATGGGGTTCGGCCCGGGCGAGCCGGACGATGGTGGTGTCGTCGTTCTTGAGGCGGCCCTCGCCTCGCTCTCGTCCGGCCCAGAGCCCGAGCTCCTGGTCCCCGCTGATGGCCCACAGGGTCGACCAGGGCTCCGCCGAGCCCTCGACCGAGGTCAGGGCCCATGCCGCCAGTGCGTCGGTGGCCAGGATGATCCGGTCTCCGGGGAGCAGGTCGAGCCGCACCTGGTCCAGCGGCCTGCTGGGTCCGGCGGTGCCGGTCACCGCACTGCCCACGAGGGGAGGCGAGCTGCCCAGCTGCGTCGAGTGGTGGAGGGGGAACGAGGTGACGAGGTGGGTCCCTCGGAGGTGGAACGCGCAGGTGTCGCCGATCGCCCACGCGGTGGCCCCGTCCGGGGTCACGTCGACCGCCAGGAGGGTCGACGCTGCGCCCCGTGCGAGGGCCGCGTCCTCGAACCACTCCAGCGGGCGGCCGGATGCGGCTCGGTCCTGCCGGTGGGTCTCGGAGATCTCCGGCCACCCGGCCCGGGCCTGGGCGATCCCCTCGACCGGGTCCTCGGGACCGTGGGCGACGACCTGGACGAGGTGCCGGGCCCAGAGTCGGGCCAGGTAGGACTCGCTGGCCCCGTCGGCGACGACCACCCGGTGGGTGGGGGCGGGCCGGTCGGGGCCCGCCGGCCGGACGGCGGCGGCCACAGCATCTTCGTTCTCGGCGGGGGCGCGACCGGCCTTGGAGGTGGTGGCGACCGCGACCGCGATGGTCACCGGAGGTCGTCCGCTCGCGTCCCGATGTCGAGGAACTGGACCACCGAGTCCAGGTCGGCGTTGAACACGAAGCCGCGCGTCGCGTCGGACACGGGGATCCCGAGCCGCGCTGCGTAGGCGCGCATGAACGACGGCAGGACCGAGCTCAGCTCGAAGAGACGACGGGCCAGCGGTTCGGCCAGCGCTGCCGGCGCGTCCGGGAAGGTGACGGGGTGGTGCGACGACGAGGCCAGGTGCAGGTTGAACAGGAGGGCCTCACCGTCGGTCGAGCGCACGGAGCGGAGGGCAGCTGCGACCTCCGCCGGGTCGCCGTCGGTGGAGTCGCCGTCGGTCATGTTGAGCACGATGGGCGGGTAGCAGTCCGGGTGCAGCGCCACGAACCGCTCGACGATGCTCCGGGCCAGCTCGAGGGCGAGGACCATGCGGGTCGCCCCGGTGGCCACGGGATCCATCCAGACCGGCGTGCGCACGGGCACCGAGGTGTGGCCCCCGGACCCGTCGGGCACCTCCTTCACCCGTTCCTCGACCCGGGCGGGGTTGGCTGCGATGGCACTCACCGGGACCAGGTCGCGTCCCTCCAGAGGGCCGGTCAGGGCGGAGCCGACGGCGTGGCCGTAGCCGATGACGGCGACCTCGAAGTAGTCCTGGACCCCGGTCTCCTTGGCGCACTTCAGCACCAGCTCGTAGAGCATCCGGTTCACCGCGGCAGCCACCGACTCGGCCTTCGACCCGGCCCCCTCGGTGCCCCCGAGGGGGTCGGCCATGGAGGCTGAGCGATCGACGACGAAGACGATGCACGCAGGGCTGGAGCGGCTGATCTCGGCGGAGTAGGGCACCCGGGCGCTCGGTGTCGGTCGGTGGTGGCACGGGTCAGGGTAGGGGAACAGCACGGGTCGACGAGCCCCCCGACGCAGGGCGGACGAGGCTCGCTCGCGACGGTCAGGCGATGGCTGACCCCCTGGTCGCAGGGGCCGTGTATCTTCTCCGGCAAGGGAAGGGGTGACGGATGGACGTGGATCCGCGCGCAACCACGACCGCCCAGGCGGTCGACCACCGGTCCGGTCAGCAGGCGTGGCTCTGGGCTGGCGTCGCGGCCGTCGTCGTCTCCCTCCTGGCCCAGGTCCCGGGCACCCGGGCCGCCCACTGGGTCGGGTACGTCCTCGGCTCGTTCGTGACCATCCTCCTGGTGGCGCTGTACCGCCGGACGGACCGGCGGGCCAGCTCGAGCCCGTGGTACTCGCCCCGCCCGACCCTGGACCGCGTCGCCTTCACCGCGCTGCTGCTCGGCGTGGCCTCGGCCGTGCTCCACGCCTACTTCATCGCCGTGGACGTCGCCCGGTGAGCCGCTCCCCGCCACCGTCCTCGTCGGGTCGCGCCCCTGGCTCTGCTCGCGCTCGTCCTCGCGTGTGCGTCGGCGGCGCTCGCGTCGGTGCCCGCGGGAGCCCAGGACGCCCCTGCGGACAGGAGCGACCTCCAGCCCTTCGCCGACTGCGTCCGCAACGAGGGCCGGGTGGCCGCTCTCCTGGTGGTCGACCAGTCCGGGAGCCTCAAGACCACCGACCCCGACGCGCAGAGGGTCGCCGGGCTCGAGGCGGCCCTCACCGGGCTGGCCGAGCTGACCGCGGGTGAGGGGGCGGCCGAGGTGCAGGTGGGCATCGGCGGCTTCGACGTCGGGTACGAGCAGGTGGTCCCCTTCCAGGACCTCACCGTCGACTCGTCGGGGCCGCTGCGGGACCGCGTCGACGCCTTCGCCGAGCGCGAGACGGGGTTCGACACCGACTACGTGGCCGCGCTGACCGCGGCCCAGCGCCAGCTGGCCGACCAGGTCGTGGCGATGGACCCCGACGGCACGTCGCAGGTGTGCAAGCTCCTCCTCGTCCTCACCGACGGCAAGTTCGACATCGAGGATCGCCTGACCGACTCCCAGCGTGACCGCTTCGGGGCCTCCAAGCCGTGGGCCGACGACGTCGACCTCGGCACCGAGGGCTCCGGGGCGGCCCTGGTGGAGCGGGGGCGCGACGTCCTGTGCCGTGAGGGCGGCCTCATGGACGAGCTGCGCAGCAGCGACGTGTTCAGCGCCATCGTCGCCCTCGAGACCGAGATCGCCGAGCCCGATCGCACCTTCCTCCAGGCCATGGCCCAGGGCGAGGCCGGGGGCCAGTCCTGCGGCACCCCCGGCCCGGACGCCGAGGACTCCGGCGCGTACATCCCGGCCACCGACGTCGACGGCCTGATCGCCGCCCTGTTCGAGGCCGGGACCTCGAACCCTCCGGTCCCCCCGGGCGAGGAGCAGCTGCCCGGGTGCCCGGAGAGCGACACCCGGTGCACCGAGGGCACCAAGTCCTTCGAGCTGGACGAGAGCCTCTCGCGCTTCAACGTGCTGGCCCTCACCGCCTCTGGGTCCGTGCGGGTGGTGCTGCGAGGCCCCGACGGGGGTGAGGTCGAGCTCGCTCGGTCCGGTGCGCGCGCCGCGAGCGTGAGCGGGGCCGAGCTCACCTGGACGTGGCTCACCGAGTCCGCCCTGCTCCTGAGCGGCGACCTCCCCACCGACCCATCGACCTGGGTGGGCACCTGGGACGTCACCTTCGTGGACCCCGAGGGGGCCGGCGGCGAGCTGAACCGGGTCTCGGTCTACGTCTTCGGCGATCTGCAGGCCGAGCTGGTGGAGGGCGCCGAGCTGCGCAAGGGGGAGGCGGGGCAGATCGGTGTGCGCCTGGTCGACGCGGCCGGCCAGCCCCGCTCGTCGGAGGCCCTCCGGGCGGGGGCCGACCTGACCGCCACGGTCGACGTGGCCGGGGAGCCGACGCAGGACGTCCCCCTCACCGCCGCCGACGATGGCGTCTTCCGCGGGGAGTACACGCCTGCGAGCGACCTGACCGCAGGTGTGGCCAACCTCCACGTCGACGTGGCCGTGACCACCTCGTTCGGCGTCACCCTGCCGGCGGTGGGCACCGACAGCCCCATCACGCTGCTCAACCCCGTGGGGTTCCCGCAGATCGTGACGTCCGAGGACGGGGTGCTCCACCTCTCGCCGATCGACCAGGACTCGGTCGCCTCCGGGGCGTTCTCGATCGTCGCCGGGCCTGACGACGCCGGCTGCGTCTGGCTCGATGCATCCCGCACCCTCGATGTCCCCTCCTCCGCCGGCGAGGTCTCCTACGCCCTCAGCGACGGTGGGTCCGAGGGCTCCTGCGTCGCCGTCGAGGGCGATGAGCAGCGAGAGGTGACCCTCGAGGCCGACGCCGACGGCACCGCCGCCGGCACCGTGTCGGGAGAGCTGGTCCTCAACCTCCGCAGCGACGCCACCGACGAGGTCCGGACGGAGGTCATCCCGTTCGAGTTCGAGATGTCGCGACCCATCGACCGGGCCAAGGAGGCGTGGACCCTGCTGGTCCTCGTGCTCGGCGGGCTGGGCATCCCGGTCCTGCTGCTGTACCTGGTCAACTACGCCTCGGCGAAGTTCGAGCCCTTCGACCGCCGTCGGTACCTCGCCGTGCCGGTGACCGTCCGGGGCGACCGCATCGTCCGCACCGACGGGGGCGACACGATCCTGCTGGGCAGCGAGATCCGGTGGCTGGAGCGCCTCGAGGAGCGGCGCGGGTTCACCCTCGAGGGTCTGTCGTTCCGAGCACGGATGCCCCGGCTGCCGTTCTCGGCGCCGTCGGGTCGCGTGGCGCCGGCCGAGGGCGAGGTGCTGGTCACCGACCGGGGTGCCATGCCCGACGGGGAGACGGCGCCGGTCAACCTGGGCCTGGGCGGGACGTGGGTGTTCGCCTTCGTGCCCCCGACGCCGGGTGCCGAGGAGGTCGACGGCCAGCTGGTCTGTGTGTTCGGTGGTGGCGACGAGCCCTTCGACGCCCAGGTGGAGCGGTTCGACGAGGAGCTCGACCGCGAGCTCCCCGACAAGGTGTGGACCCTCGTCGAGCGCCTGCCGGCAGACGCCCAGCCGCCCGCCCCGGCACCCCGACCCCGACGACTCCGGCTTCGGCCCTCCGACCGACCCGACCGACGTGGGGCCGTCCGGCATCTCGATGCCCGACGACCCGCCGCCACCGTCGTGGCAGCCCTCCGGGCCCTCGTCCGGGCCCGTCGGCCCGAGGGGCTCCACGGGGGGACCGTCGACCCCTCCACCTGCGGATCGACCCTCCTTCGACCCGCCCGACGTCGCCCCGCCGTCGTTCGACCCCCCCTCCTGACCCATCTCCTGACCTGAGGAACACGACACATGCTCGGACCAGTGCTCTTGATCGGCTGCGGCGGCTCGGGGGGCAAGACCCTCCGCGTGGCCCGGGCCTCGTTGGAGCAGCGCCTCCGCCGCGCCGGCTTCCCGCCAGGGTTCATCCCCGACGCGTTCCAGTTCATCCACGTGGACGTGCCGCCCAAGCAGGAGGGGTCGATCACCGAGTACGGCGACTACCTGCCGGGCGAGGACTACGTGAACCTCGTCGACGCCGGCATCGAGTACCGCGCCGTCGACGATGCCCTCGTCGCCCGGTGCGAGCAGCACTCGGCCATGGGCGAGCTGGTCGGGTGGCGCCCGGACCCCCGCGCCGTCCGTGTGGCCATCCAGGAGGGCGCCGGCCAGTACCGGGCCCTCGGGCGGCTCATCACCCTGCGCCGCATGGCCAACGTGTACAAGGAGATCGAGCGCGCCGCCAACCTCTTCGACACGGCCGACGCCCGGTCCCAGCTCGACGCCGTGTCCGAGGCCCTCGGCCACCCGGTGCCGGCGGCCAGCGCCGAGCGGCCCACACCGCTGGCTGTGGTGGTGTCGTCCCTCGCCGGCGGCACCGGTGCCGGGTGCTTCCTCGACGTCTGCGACGTGCTCCGCAAGGCGTTCACCTGGGGCGACCACGCCCTCGGGGTGCTCTACGCGCCCGACGTGTTCGCCGGCGTTGCCGGGACGGAGGGGGTGCAGAGCAACGCCATCGCCGCCCTCGGTGAGCTGATGGCCGGCTACTGGTCGGGCGAGGAGTGGCCGACCGAGCTGCTCAAGATCAACGGTGTCCGCGACCAGAGCCACACCCAGGGCGGCGTGGCCCACCCCTTCATCATCGGCACCAAGAACGCCGGTGGGGTGTCGCTGTCCAGCCCCCAGCAGGTGTTCCGGGCCGTGGGCGAGGCGCTGGGCATGATCGCGGCCGAGAGCGAGGTCCGCGAGGAGGTCGTGAACTTCCTCACCGTCAACTGGCAGAAGAACGCGGCCCGCAACGACGACGACCTGGGCTTCTCCCCTCCGAACACCATGGCGGCGCTGTCCTCCTTCGGGTACGCGCGAGCGGGGCTCGGGCGGGAGCGGTTCGGCGACTACGCGGTCAAGCGGCTCGTGCGCGACGCCGCCGAGTTCATGAACAGCGGCTACATGGCCCACGCCCAGACCATGTTCCAGGGCGAGGAGCTGACGCCGGACGAGGCGCTGGACCGGCTGGCCAAGCACCTCTCGGTGCGCTACCTCGACGACTGCGGCCTCAACGAGCGCGATCGCAACGACCAGGTCCTCGACGCCCTCCGACCGGCGGAGCTCACCGACCGCTGGCGGAGCCTCCGCCACGAGGTGACCGGGCAGGTCGCCCGGGCGGAGCCGGCCCCCCCGACCACGTGGGCCCGACGCATCAGCGAGGCGCTCGAGCCCCAGGGGCGGCCCTTCGAGGTGGAGACGACGGCGCTGCTGCAGCGCACGGTGGGGGAGTGGACCTCGACCGTGCCGGACCACGTGCTCGAGGTGACCGCGGACTACGCGGCGCGGTACGGCGCACCAGTGGCCCGCAAGCTGGTGGAGACGGCGATCGCCGAGATGCGGGCCGTCGCCGACCAGCTGGTGGCCGAGGCCGCCAGCGCCGAGCACGAGGCCTCGCAGTGGTCGAGTCGGGTCAGCGGCGCCCTGCCGCCCGGCAGCAAGCAGATCACCGGGGAGAACCCCCAGATCGAGGCGGCGGTCCGGGAGGGGGCCAGCCGGTACTGGAAGTGGGCCGAGGCCCAGCTCCGGCTCCGGGCCAAGGAGGTGATGCTGGAGCTGGGCGAGGGCTTCCTCACGCCCTCTCCTGCAGGCGTTGAGGGCCGCGCAGAACGGCCTGGCCGAGGACCTCCGGCCCGACGCCGGAGGCGAGCCGCCCGAGATCCTCGGCTGGCCGCAGGGCGACACCGTGCCCACCTGGGTGCACCCGTCGGACATCGAGTTCCTGCTCGAGTCGGTCGAGTCCTACCCGGCCATCTTCCGTGACCTGGTGGAGGCGTCGGTGAACCACGACCACGCCGAACGGGCGGGTGGGGCGATGCTCGCCGCCCGCCAGCACATCACCACCGGCGGCTTCGCCGCCGGGGCGCGGGTCTCGGTGGAGCCGGCCATGGCCCACGGGATGGGTGCGACCGAGGGTCGGTGGCGACCCCGAGCAGCGGGAGGCGACGGCGTGCCCGCGCAGTTCGTGGTCCGCCTGCGGGTCTCCGACATGCTCGAGCGGGCGCGGAGGTGGGTGGAGCGGCCAGGGACCAAGCTGGAGCGCTACCTCAACGAGAGCCTGGCCGAGTACCTCTCCGAGCGCGACCGCAACGGTGCCCTCGTCACCAACCACGGCGAGCGCATGGCGGAGTTCCGCGCCGCCTTCGGCAACGCCCTCAAGGCCTCCGATCCGCTGGTGCTGCTGGACAGGAGCCTCTACAGCCGGGTGCACCTGAGCCTCGGTGAGCCCAAGGTCGCGATGGTGGTCGAGCCCCTCCCGTTCGACGAGTCCCACCCGGCCCGCAAGCTGGCGCGCGACCTCCTCCTCGGGAGCCAGAAGGTCGACGAGACCGAGGTCGATCGGAAGTTCGGATCCGGCAACGCCGGGTCCGTGAGCATCATCTCCTACCTCGACTACCCGGCCCACCCGGTCGTGTACAGCTCGCTGATGGCCCCCATCGCGGCGACGTGGCAGAAGGCGGGGGTCGACGGAGGCGAGAAGTTCTGGCACTGGTCGCGCAGCCGTCCGCTGGCCGAGGCCGTGCCCCTCCCGTCAGGTGTGCGCCAGGCCATGGTGCGGGGGTGGTTCACGGCCAAGGTGCTGGGGCTGGTGGACTGCGCGGATCCGCAGAAGGCCTACCGGATCGCGCTGGCCAAGGGCGGGGTGGCGGCGTTCCCCTACCCGCTGCTGGGACGCAAGATCGGTCGGCTGGACTCGACGTCTGCGCTGCCGGCGGTCCTGGAGTCCTTCGGCGTGGCGCTGGCCCAGTACTCCAGCACCGGCGACAAGTCCTTGCTGGCTCCCTACCGGCGACTGGTCGAGCTGGGGCTCAGCGACGTGCACACCTTCGCCCTCGACTACGACCACCTCTCGGCCGAGCTGGAGGAGTTCGTGGTCACCGGCGAGGTCAAGGGTGCGATCGGGCCCGCGGTGGTGGCGGGGTCGACCCGGGAGGAGCGCACCGCAGCGTTGTGCGAGGTCCTGGAGCAGAGCGCCAAGGGCTATCGGGAGATCGCAGCCAGCGAGGTCAGCCGGGACACGTTCTTCGACCTGCCGCGGGTGACCGAGATCGCCACGGAGGCGGCCCGGTCGCTCGACCTGATCCTCGAGGCCGCCCGCCGCGACCGCGCCACGCCGGGGATCCCGCTCTGATGGCTGCCGACGACCTCACCATCTTCATCGCCGACGTGGCCGGTGCCGCTGCGCCGGTGTTCGACGCGATCCACGGCTGGACGGCACAGGCCGCCCTCGGCGACTCCCTGTGGGTCGACCGCGCCGGCGACGGCCGATCGGCCCAGCTCGTTGCGAAGGGCGAGGTCGAGGTGGTCGACCTCGTGCAGACGTTGGCCGATCGCCACGTGCGCCGGTTGCGGGTCGTCGCCCTCCACGTGGTGGCCGACGACGAGGCGGCGGCCGACAGCCCGTCCGCAGCCGATGACCGTGACCGACTGCTCGCCCATCCGCGAGCGGGCCGAGCGGGCGGCGCGTGAGGTCACCGCGGTCACGGTGGTCGTGCCCGCCGCCGGGGTTGCCTTCCCCGCCCAGGCCTACGACCCCATGTGGGACGCGACGCTCGTGGTCGTGCCCGAGGACCGCTACGCCGACGACCAGATGCCGGCGGACATCCGGCCCGGCGACCTCGGCCCCCACGGAGCCGCGGCCTGCGCCACCCTCACCGGTCTGTGGCGCTGGAGCGACGATGCCCTCCTCGACGGTGTCGAGCTCTCCGGCGGCGGGCGCAGCTCCATCCACGTGGTGTCCAGCGCCGGGCGGGTGCTGGACGGCGGGATGCTGGCCGACCAGGTGGCCGACATGGCCCTCACCGTCCAGCACAGCTGGCCGCTCCCGGAGGGCGCCATCCCACCCGCCCGACCCGCCGAGCAGCCCGAGGTGGTGATCACCGACGTCGCCGACCAGCTCATCGCCAAGCACGGCCTGGAGTTCCGACCCACGTCGCAGCCGGCGCCCACCCCGCCGACCAAGCTGAACCTCTGGAGCGGCCTGAAGCTCTTCCTCACGACCTTCGTGGGCATCATGCGAGCCACGCCGACGTGGTACGTGTCGAAGGCCCGCCGGCGCGTCGAGCAGGGCATGCTCGACTTCTTCCAGAACCGCACCTACGGGCCGGAGTCGTCGGTGGTGCTCACCCTCAGGGGTCAGACCGCAGGGGAGTGGCGGAGCCCCTCGTCCGCCGAGCAGGTCTACGACGCCATCCGCAGCGCCAAGCTGCCGGGCACCGACACCATCGTGGCCGAGCCCGCCCTGTGGGAGGACGCCATGACCTCGATCGCCGGCACGGTGGATGCCGGCGAGATGCCCGACGGCATCACCGGCCCCACGATGGGCGCCAGCCGCCTCGTGGTGCTGTCGCCGGGCGCCGTCGCCCCCTCGCCCTTCGGTCCCGATGCGTCGTTCGACGCCAAGGAGCTGGGCCAGGGGCGGGTGGTCCGGTCGGCCGATCCTCGCGCCGCGTCGAACCTGGCCCTCATCCTCGACCAGCACCGCCAGTACGACGAGCGGGTGTCGTCGGGCGAGTCGCCGGCGGCCCAGAGGCTCGCCGAGCTCCAGGCCTGGGTGCGGGAGCGCAGCGCCACCTTCACCTGGAGGATCGGCGAGGCGATCTCATCGGCCGCCGACGCCGCCGCCGTCGAGCTGGCCGTCGCCCTCGAGACCCTGGCGCGCGGGGAGCCCGACCTCGGCGAGAGCGAGGAGGACCAGGTCCTGCGTCGGCGGCTGCGACGCATGGTGCTCTGGTTCTGCCTGGCCGCCGTCGCGGCGGTGGCGCTCGTCGTCTACGCCGTCCGGGAGGACTGGGCGGCCGACCCCCAGGCCATCGGTGTCGGTGTCCTGGTCGTCCTCGGCCTCCTGCTGCTGGCGGTCGTGAAGTTCATGGGCATCGTCCACCGCCTCACCCAGAACCAGTTCGCCCGCAAGCGGGCGCACGAGGCGTGGTTGCTGGCCCACGAGCAGGCGCAGTCGGCGGCCACGCAGGTCACGCGGTTCAGCGCCCTCTACTGGCAGCACCTCGACTGGTCCGAGATCATCGCCGGCGTCGTGCACCGCCCCTGGGGTGCGCCTCGGGCGGTCAGCCGGCCCTCGGCGGCCGCGGTGCCGGACGATCGTCCCCGCTCGATGGCGGTGGGCGTGGCCTCGTCGGTCGACCTCCAGGTGCAGCGGGCGATCAGCACGGCCCAGAAGCTGGTCATCACCAAGGGGTGGGTGGCCGCGCTCCTCGCCCAGGTGCAGGAGCTGTCCCGGCGCCGCTACCTGGCCCTCACCAGCTCGGAGCCGGACCAGGTGCACGCAGCCCGCGACACCCTCCAGTCCGGCACCGTGCTGCACCGCCACGCCCTGTCGGGCGACGAGATCCGCTCGCCACGCGGAGCCCTGCACCAGGACGTGATGACCGGTCAGTTCGTCGACGAGCTCCGCGAGCGGCAGCTCGCCCAGGTGACCGCCGCCCTGCTCGAGACCCCCCTGCGCGAGCTCTACTCGGCGGTCGCGGTGGGTGGTCCGCTGGACGACGCCACGGAGCCCGACGCCGAGTCGTTCCTCGCCAACGTCCGCTCCGACCCGGGGCGGAGGGCCGAGCTGCCCTTCTCGCTGTTCCGCGACCAGTCGGTCCGGGAACGGGCGGCGCAGAGCGTCATCGCCCTGCCACCACACCTCTCGCCAGGTGACGACCACCTTCGCACCAGGGTGCGCCACGTGCCTGGGTCACCCACGGTGTTCTGCTCGCTCCGGTTGGACGTCTCGCGTCCGCTGGGCCTCGACGACCTCGTCGTCCGCGAGCAGGAGGTCATGCCGTCGGCACCCGAGACCGGCTCCAGCACCCCGCCGCCGCTCTTGTGATCGGGCGTCGGGGGCGGGGCCGACCCGCCTGAGGAGGCCAGCGTGGCGATGGGCATGTCGTTCAAGGTCGCACCGGCGTGCGACTGAGGGTGAGCAGTCGAGGTGTACGTGCCGGGGTGGGGCCCCGTGCCCTGCGGGTTCACGGTGGGTCCGGCCGCACCGGCATCTCCAGCGGCATCGGGCCGGTGGGCTTCTACACGGCGCTGTCGGGCGGGGGGAGCCGCCGGCGCCGTCCACCGGTGCGCGTCGGCGCGGCAGCGGGCCGCGCCACTCCCGGCGCCGGGGCGTACCGGGCCACCTATCCCTCTCGCTACCCGGCATCGGGGCCGACCCCGACCCAGGCCTACAAGGCGGCTGTGGCGCAGCAGGCCGCCGACGCGATCCAGTGGCTCACGACCCAGCACCATGAGGAGTTCCCCCTGGTGCAGCGCCCGGTGGCCGTCCCTGTCCCAGTCGACGCCGACGCCATCCGTGCGCACCATCGGGAGGCAGCCCTGGCTCCCATCGGTCGGTTCGACGTGAGCGCTCGCAGTGCGGCCAAGGGCCAAGCCGCTCAGGTGGCGGAGTCGGAGATCCACGCCCGGACGATGCAGGCCCACGCCGCCGCCCAGGCCCAGCAGCAGGACTACGACCGGTGGTGGCAGCGATTGCTGACCAACGACCCCGAGGTCGTCATGGCCGTGCTCGCCCACGCGCTCATGGACAACCGGGCTCCGGCCTCGCCGGTGTCGGTCGAGGGCTCGACGGTGAGCGTCCTCATGTCGGCGCCGCAGATCGACGACGTTCCTGACTACAAGCCCCACGCCACCTCGACAGGAGTGCTCACCACCAAGCGGTTGACCAGGACCGAGCGCAACGACCTCTACAGGCGCTACGTCGGCTCGCACCTCCTGGCGACCATCCGTGAGACCCTGGCGATGGCTCCGTCCATCGAACGGGTGCGGGTCGTCGTGGTGCGCAACGACGCACCGTTCGGGGCACCCGACTTCGTGCTCCTGCTCGCTGCCTCGTTCTGGCGCTCCCAGCTCGCGCCGGTTCCCTGGACCCAGATCGACCCCATCGCTGCGCTCAGCGTGGCCCAGGACGTGGAGGTGCGCTTCAAGGGCCAGGCCAAGGAGCTGGCGCCCCTCCGCCCGGTAGCCGGCTCGGACCTCGACGCTCTGCTGCGTCGCCTGAACTCCACGGAGGTCGAAGAGGAGGACGGCGAGGAGTGGGGGTCCGACGACGAGTGGGCCGACGAGGTCGGCTCATCGGCTCATCCCGCGGGCTGGTTCCCTGATCCCTACGGTCGCTACGAGCTGCGGTACTGGGACGGTGGCACCTGGAGTGCGCACGTGTCGCGTGGCGGCGTCGCTGGCATCGATCGGGACTGCCACGCGGCTGGTGACAGGTGGGTTCAGGCGGCGTTGGCCGTCTGTGGGGTCATGGTGGTCTCGTACTCGATGGGGGTCAACCGGCCGAGGGCGGGCTGGCGGCGGCGCTGGTGGTAGGTGCGCTCGATCCAGGTGACCATGGCGATGCGCGGCTGAGTTAGGGTACTACGGTGTTCTTGACCATTTGGCTGACTCCGATGTGAGCTGTGTTTCGCTCGTAGGGTGAACTGTCATTGCGGGCGCCAGGATCAATCAAGCGAGGGGTTCCGCTATCCTGGGCACACGAGACTCCTCCATCCCATAGTCGCCGGAATCACAAGGGGCTCCCATACCATAGCTAAAAATGCCTCAAGTGTGCCCAGGATCAGGCACAATATCCAAAGATGTCTACCTCCACCCCAAACTCAATCCGCTCAATCCAGCTCGCTCACCGTCCAGGTACCCTAACGTCAACTCATGGATGCGCAGGATACCCGTTCCACGCTTAATCCTAGGATATTTGTCTGCAACTACCTGTTGATCTTCCTCCGCTGCGCCTTGCTGAGTATGCAACCAATCATCGCTACCTGGTAATCGTCCTCATTGAGCACAAAACAGAATCGTCTTTCGTGCTGGGGCGCATTCACATTCTTCTCGCCAGCTTCGTTAAATCCGGTATTGTCACTGTTGCGGAAGTGCCACCCCTCAATATGGCGGAGTTGATACCGTACAATGGCGGCGTAACCACGCTGCTGAAATTGTAGACTGACCCTGTGCTGGTCCCTCTCCAAATCTCCCAGTCCTGTCCAAAGGGAATGAGACGAAACACCAGGTTCGGGGCTATCTCTTGTTCGAATACGAGGCCCCGTTCCACATGACCCGACAGCCTGTAAATCGTGGATGGTTCCGCAGCGACAGGTGCCTGAATCGCTTTTGTTCCCGGCGTATCGTGAGATCCGGTCTGCGGGGGCGTGACGTTCCATTGGCAGGCCACAAGCACATAGCTACATAGGCCCAGGATGAGCGCCATGGGCATGGCCACCGTCTTAGTGTTTCGTCGTCGCTGATAGGGTCTCGTTCAATCGCGGCCGCCATTGCGATGATTGGACATCGGGCAATTTGAACCGAGCTCACCAAAGATAGACGAGAGTAGGCACATTGACAACTGAGCAAGCGAGCCGATTGCTGGGTGATTGCGCCGGCAAATGCCATTTCACCACGGCGTTGTGGTGGGGTCACGGCGGCCGTTTTGTGCTTGGCCGGCATCCTCCTAAGGAATAACCTCGCCGTTTGGATGGCTTGGGAGGTGTGAGGCATCCGGGCGCAGTCCCACGCGGCCCAGGTTGGCGACAGGCACCGGACTCGCATGGTAGGGAACGAGCGTTTCCAAGGACGTGGCAGGTGCCGCGCGGCCTGTCGTGCGAGACAGAGTAGGGCATATGCAACGTGGGCCAGGTGCCACCATCTCTCTCCCGTACCGTCTCAGGCGCCAAGAGAGTTTGGCGAAACGCTACGACGTACACGATGGACACGACGAAGTTCAGGCTTAGGCGGTTGGTGAGCCGACAAACTAGCTGGCTAACTGGGTGTCTCAATCGTAAGGCCCGCGTTCACGTCCCGCACTTCCCAGTTCAGGGAAAGGAAGCCTCGCCTTCGCCCTGATAGGTGCCTGCATACTCAATCGTCATGCGCACGGCGAAGGATGGCAAGTCTGGCTGGCTGGCCACCCAGATATGGGCGTCAACGTTCTGTACCTGGCCCGCACTGACAGCCTGAGGAAGAGAAGCTGGATCCACGTTCAGACGGTAGTGGTTCGTCTTTACCCCGTTCACGGTTTCGGTGCCGATGTATTCATAGCCGCTACCCGCCGCCGCCGTGGCACTGAGATCTTCAGGGGTCAGCATGAACTGACCGCCCGTCATAGCCTCGGCTCCGATCGCCGGAATCTGTTGCCACTGGCCGTTGACCTCCACCCAGAGCTGGCCGTCCTTCTGGACCATGGCGAAGTTTCCCTGGTCGCTGGTAATGTTCATGCGGCGGGCCGGCGGGTCTCGGATCTCGGCAATCTCCAGCTCTGCCTGCTGCACGGTGTTGCCATTCTGGGCGACAGACCACGTGATGTGACTACGGTAGCTACTCAGTTGCTCCAGGGCGTTTGCCTGAAGCTGGGGTGCCGACATAGCCCCGTCTTCAACGCTGCCTGCGTTACTGCTTTCCGTGTCACCACCATCTTCAGCCGGTTGCACCGCCACAGGCGTGTCCGTGGGCGTAGCCGTCGCTGTCGGTTCGGGCACGGTCTTCTGGGATCGGTCGCGGCCACAGGCCACCCCTGTCAACAGAACTAGGATCAGGGCGAACAGCGTGAGGCACCTATATAGCATGGTATTCCTCCTTGGTAAGATGATGGCTGGAGATGTCTTGGGGATGCCCTCATTATCGCATCACTCGTCAATAGGGATCGCCAGCACAGCCGCCTCTGCCGATCGAAGAGCGCCAGGCACAGGGTCCAGCGCTCTTGAAGGTCAGTGGAGTTGATGAGACTGGGTGCTACTACCTCCTCAGGGGCGTCGTCGTCCACGCTGGGATTAGCGGTACATGGGGGCAGTGTAACTGTATATTGGCCCGTGTTTAACAAACGTGCAACAATGACATTTACTCGAGTGAGAATGAGAGGATTCTAGCTCCTATCTACTCTTTATTCACTCGAGTA
>CAVSLD010000003.1:0-589917 GCA_963728655.1 uncultured Iamiaceae bacterium
TGGGGAGTGAGGTAGGTGGGACCATCCACCACTTGGGGCAGGGGTCCCGTCATCGTTGCGGCTGTCTGAAGGCTGCGACGACGAGGAGACCCCTGCGATGAGCGACGGTACCGGTCTGGCTGAGGCGCTGTTGGGACTGGACGGGTTCCGGGTTCTCGCGGTCGTCGGAGACGCCGACGAGCTCGTGATCACGATCGAGACGACTGTCGAGGTCGACGGGCTGTCGGGGCGTGCGGGGGCCGGGCCGAGGCCCAGGATCGAAGCCGGTCGAGATCCGGGATCTGGCCGTGCTTCGGTCGCCCGGCCCGGCTGGTGTGGCGCAAGCGCCGGTGGCGTTGCCGCGAAGCCGACTGTGACGACGAAGACGTGGACCGAGACGTCCCAGCATGTCGACGCGCAGGCGGTGCTGACCCGCCGCGCCGGGGTCGAGGCGTGCCGTCAGGTCGGTGCATGAACGCCCGGCCCGTCGTCGCAGGTCGCCGAGCGAGCTCGGGGTGTGCTGGTGGACGGTCATGAACGCGGTGATCGAGCACGGCACCCCACTCGTCGATGACCCGGATCGGGTCGGTCGCGGTCCGCCAGCTCGGCGTTGACGAGACCGTCGTTCCTGGCGGCCAACCGGCCCACTCGACGGTCTACGTCGACCGGCCTGGTCGACCTCGACGGCCCGGGCGTGATCGACATGGTCCAGGGCAACCGGCCGCTGACCTGCGCCGATGGACCGCGAGCGCCGACCCGGGTGGCTGGCGGGCATCAAGGTCGTCGCCACCGACCTGGCCGAGTCCTACCGTGCCGGGCTCGTCCCCGCACCTCGATCACGCCCGCCGCGTCGCGGACCCGTTCCACGTCGTCCGCGTCGCGAACCGGTGCCTGGACAAGATCCGCCGGCAGCGTGCAGAACGAGACCCTCGGTCATCGGGGCCGCAAGGCCGATCCGCTGTATCGGATCCGCAAGCTCATGCTCACCGGCGTCGAACGCCTCGACGACCGCGGCCACGAACGGCTGCTGCTCGGGCCTCCGCGTCGGTGACCCCCACGACGAGGTCCTCGGCGCCTGGCTGGCCAAAGAATCCGTCCGCGACGTCTACCTCGCCGACGATCCCGCCGACGCCCGGCTGCTGCTCGACAAGGCCATCGCCGGCTGCGCCGACCGACGACGTCCCCGAGATCGCATCGCTCGGTAACACCCTCGCAGAGTGGCGCCCCGAGATCCTCGCCCACCACGTCACCGGCGCGTCGAACGGGCCCACCGAAGGCCTGAACCTCTGCGTCAAGAAGGTCAAGCGCTGCGGCCACGGGTTCCGCAGCTTCGAGCCACTACCGCCTCCGCGTCCTCCTCCACGCCGGCGGCGTCACCTGGCCCCAACGGCCATCACCACCCCGCATCAGCACCCGCGCCCCCCACTGCAACGCGTAGAGCCGGTAGACGTCGCGGACTGATTCCTTGGCCAGCCAGGCGGTGAGGACCTCATCGTAGGGGTCGCCGGCTCGGAGGCCGAGGAGGAGCCGTTGTTGGCCTTCGCCGTCGAGGCGTTCGACGCCGGTGAGCATGAGCTTGCGGATCCGATACAGCGGATCGGCCTTGCGGCCCCGGTGACCGAGCGTCTCGTTCTGCACCCTCCGGCGGGTCTTGTCCAGCCCCGGTTCGTCACTCGCACGACGTGGAAGGGGTCCGCGACTCGACGGGCGTGGTCGAGGTCCGGGGACAGCCCAGCCCGGTAGGACTCGGCCAGATCCGTGGCCACCACCTTGATCCCGGCCAATCAGCCGGGATCGGCGCCGCCGGTCCATCGGCGCAGTTCAGCGGCACTGTGACCGGCCACCATGGCGATCAGCCGAAATCGTTGGAGGTCGACCAGCCAGTGACGTAGAACGTCGAGTGGTCCCGGTTGGCCGCCGGGACCGCAGTCTCGTCCTCGCCGAGATGGCGGACGGCCACCGACTCGGGCCAGGTCATCGGCGAGCGGGGTGCCGTGCTCGATGAGCGCGTTCATGACCGTCCACCAACAGACACCCAGCTCTCGGCGACCGTGAGACCGGGCGGGCCAGGACACCGACCTGGCGGCACGCCTCGGCCCCGGCCGGCGGGTCAGCACCACCTGCGCATCGAGCACCTGAGAGGTCTCGGTCCAGGTCCTCGCCTCGCAGGCGGCCTCCCGGCACCGCCACCGGCGCTTGGTCCACACCCGCCGGGTCGGGCGCCCGGAGCAGGCCAGACCCCGGACGGCGATCCGGCTCGACCCTGGGACTCCGCCGGCTCCCACACCCCCCGCAACCCTCCACCGTGGCCGTCGTCTCGATCGTGATCACTAGCTCGGTCGGCCCTCGGTCACCTCGAGGACTCGAAGCCATCCATCCCCAACAGGGCCTCAGCCAGACCGGTACCGTCGCCCATCGCAGGGGTCTCCTCATCGCTGCTGCCTTCAGACAACCGTGACGATGGCGGCTCTACCCCAAGCGGTGGACGGTCCCACCTACCTCACTCCCCACCCCGAGCACGAAGGCCATCCCCGACGACGACGGCGTGAGAACCGATCATGCGACCGGTCGGGATTCGGCGACCGAGAGTCTCTCGACCAGGAGGTCGGTCCGCGTCACGCCCCATGAGTCTTGCCACGAGCGGCATGAAGATCCCGACGACAATCCCGATCCCAGCCACCTGCTTCGGGTTGTTCGCTACGACCGTCCAGTCCAGCCAGCCGTTGCCAGGCACCGTCACGCTCCAGACCGCGAACGCAATCATGCCGAGAATCACGTCAGGGACGATTGCGCCAAGACCGCCGTGATTCGGCGCTAGCAGAAAGCCGACGATCACAAGGCCTGGTGTGACACCAAGTAGAAAGACCAACGCCCAACTGAGCTGCGGGTCTGGAACTCCGTCCGCACTTGAGAACAGCGTGATAATGGAGGTGTAGCCGACTATCGCATCGCCGGGAATGTACTTGGTGAGCCGGTCTACGAACTTCTTCCATTCCGGCTCGTCGGCTGCCGTGAGCCGGTACTCCGGCCCTGCGGCCTCCCGACCGATTCGAAGGGCGCTCATCGTTCGGACCCCACCTGACTTTGTCGCGACCAGCGTGTCCCACAGACCCGCTCCACTGCCACGGCGAGACTAGAGCAGTTCCTGCCGAGGCGCGGGCTGGAGGCGATGGCACTTCCTTGTCGGCAGGGGACGATTCGCGGTTCTTCGCTCGAGCGCCCTACCGCGCCGAGGCGGCGGATGAGATCAGCTCGGGTGTCGAGGGCCGACTCGAACCAGGCGTGAACGGCCACCCAGGTGATCGCGGCCAGGGGGCCGTCCTCGTCCTCGATCTCCATCGCCCGGGCAATCAGGTAGCCGAGCATGGGGTTGTCTCCCTCGGGCCACGGAGGGTTCGGTTGGACACGAGATCGCAGCGCCTCGACTCCCTCCTGGCCGTCGATGTAGCTGTTCACCCGCTCGCCCAAAGGTCGGCCGCGGGGCTGTCGTCGTTGTCGTCGAAATAGCTCATCGCACCATCCTTCTCCGTCGCCCACGATCACGTGGACCAGTCGACGCGACAAGGGGTCGGACGCCCCATCGGCACCCGACCCCCTTCGTCGTCCTACTGGTACAGGTGAGCGACGGCGGGCGGTGCGCCCGTTGGACGTTCCGGGCGAGGTCGTGAGCCACGCAGCTCGCGACCTGCAGCTCTGCCACCACGATGCTCACCACCTCATCGGGGTGGACGCTGGTGCCGTCGTCGGCGAACCGGTTCGCGTTGCTCGCCGAGACGTTGGAGGCCCGACACGATCTGATCGAAGACCTGCGGCAGCCGGTCCGACGAGCAGAGCTCGCCCAGCACCCGGTACACGTCGCTCACGTCTTCCCAGCCGGGCACCTCCGCCGATGGAGGGTAAAGAGTGAGGTGGTTGAGCGTGCGGACCGCCTCGGCCCCGGACTCGGCAACTGCGCTCGGACCGAGGGTCGACTCCCGGGCGGTCACCGCTCGTCCTCGTCGCCGTCGTCGCTTGGGTCGACGTCGAGGTCGTCGGCTCGCCCACGTCGTCGTCCTCATCGGGGTCTCCGGCCTCGTCTTCCTCGAGGTCGGCCCGAGCCTTGTTGCGCTCGTTGCGCAGGAGCAGAGAGAACGTGTCGGCCGCAGCGGCCTGCATGCCCGGGCAGCACGTGCTGGTACACGTTCATGGTGAAGGCGAGGTTGGCGTGGCCGAGCCGCTCGCTGACGACCTTCACGGCACGCCGGCCTTGAGCAGGAGGGTGGCGTGGGTGTGCCGCAGGTCGTGCAGCGAGATGTCGGGGACGTCGAGCTTGGCGACGGTGCGGTCGAAGAGCTGGCTGAACACGTCGGGGTGCGAGCGAGGTGCCGTCGGCCTTGACGAACACCAGGTCGTCCGGGGCAGGCTCGACGCCGGCGCGTTCCTCGGTGCGGACCTTGCGCCAGTCCCGCAGCACCTGGACCAGGTCCTCCTCGATGTCGATCGTGCGCCGGCCCGTCCCGGTCTTCACGTCCGAGATCGACACCTCGTACGCGACCGACACCAGGGCCTGGCGCACCGACACCCGGCCGGCGTCGAGGTCGATGTCGCGCCACCGCACGCCGAGCACCTCCCCGCGGCGCATCCCGGTGTGCGCCGCGAAGCTGGAACGCCGGGCCATCCGGTGCGACGCGATCGCGTCGAGGAACGTCACGAGCTGGTCGATCGTCCCACGCCTTGATCTCGCGCCGCTTGCGGCGCCTCGAGCGACGGCGCGTCGGCGAGCGCGACGACGTTGCGCACGACGAGTGCCCTTGCGGGCCGCGTCGACTAGCGCCTTGTTCAACATCACGTGGATGTTGCGCACCGTCTTCGGGCGCCAGGCCCTTGCGCCGGGCCCTTCTCGCCGGGGCGCTTCTTGCGGCCACTCTTGAGGAGCGCGGCGTAGAACAGGTCGATGTCCTCGGGGGTCAGCTTGGTCGAGCTGGCGCTGTCCGAGCGCCGGGCACCACGTGCAGCTCGATGTTGCGCCGGTAGGAGTCGTAGGTGCTCTTGCCGCAGCCGCGCCTCCTGGATCGGCAGCCACCGCTCGGTCAGGTACTCGCCGAGGGTGAGCTTCTCGCTCACCACCGTCTCGCCGTCGGTGTTCCCGCTTGACGAGCTCGGCCAGCAGCTTCTCGGCGTCGCCGCGCCGGGTGCCGGCCTGGACCCACCGGCGCCGGTACTTGCCGGTCGCTGGGTTCACGCCGTCGTAGACGACGGCGTACCACTTGTTGCCCTTCTTCTGGATGGTTCCGCGCATCAGCGTCCCCTTCGGATCGAACCGAGCAAGGGACATCGAGCAGCGGACCAGGCCTGATCCCGAGACGTCCGACGGGGCATCAGGCGCTGCGCGATCGACGGTACACGCCGAGTACCCGAAGGTCGACCCCCGACCGGCGTCGAAGCCGGGTCGACGGGTTCGCCCAACGAACCCGAAGATCGCCGGGCCGGCTCGACAACCCGATCCGAGGGGACCCGACCGAGGCGCGATCGACCCGCTGTCGCGGGCCGATCCCATCGGTACCGCCCGGCACCACCCGGCGTTGCCTGTCCCACGCCGCAAAGTAGAAATAGACAGTAGAAATCTGGTCGTCTGGGGCATGGAAGAGGCCCTCCCCGATGAGTCGGAAAGGGCCTCTGACCTGGTACTTTAGATGGTGGCGGGGGCAGGATTTGAACCTGCGACCTTCGGGTTATGAGCCCGACGAGCTACCAGACTGCTCCACCCCGCGGCGGACTGGAGACTGTACCGAGGCGTCGCCGTCCGTGCCAACCGGTTCGTCGAGATCAGGGCCCGGCGTGGCACGCCAGGCCCAGGCGGCCAGGCCCAACACGACGGCGGTCCACACCAGCTGGAGCGCGGTGGCCACGGTCCCGCCGTCGCGGTTGTCGGGCAGCAGGCTCCGCCAGGCCCCGACCACCGGGTTGGGCCAGCGGCCCAGGTCGATGATGATCGCCCACCCGGCGAAGGCCTCCTCCCACAGCAGGGTGGCCCACAGCGCCATCCCGGCCAGGCCGAGCAGAGCGGTGACGACGAGGGCCCGCCGACCCATGCGGTCCACCCACCAGGCCGCAGCCAGCACCGCACAGGGGATGACCACGACCACCTGGCGACCCGGCCACCACACCCCGTGCATCGTGAGAGCGACGAAGGTGGCGTTGAGCCAACCCGCGACCAGGGGAAGCACCAGCACGCCCCAACCGCGCGGTCGTCGGCGCAGCAGCCCCCCGAGGCCGGCGACGGCGACGAGGATCACCGGGCCCCAGGCGGCCAGGCCGTAGTCCCGGTCGACGACCAGGCCCACGAGCCGCTGGGCCCGGCCCGGGTAGTTCGCCTCGGTGCCGACCACGTCGAGCTCGCCCCCGACGAAGTGGTCGCCGGCGGCGTAGACGGTCCAGCCGCCGTACCAGAGCCGGTGCAGCACCAGGTAGGCCACCCCGGCCACGGCGAGGGCCAGGGCGGGGACGACGAGCCGTCGCACCAGCACCCGCAGGTCGCGCTGCCCGTTCCTTGGACGGGTGTCGTTGCCTGGCGCGTCCAGGCGTCCAAAGCTCGCCGGGGCGGCCAGGCGCCAGGCCAGGCAGGTGGCGAGGGCGACGGCCACGGGGGCGTACTTCACGCCCAACCACGGCAGGGCGACGATCGCCAGCACCGACACGGCCACGCCGCCCCGGCGCAGCGGTCCGGTGAGGGCGGCCACGGCGAGGGCCACGACCAGGGCGGCCGGCAGCTCCGGGTACACCTGGGTGGCGTAGGCAGCGAGTGGGGGCGAGAGGCCGAAGGCGCCCACCACCACCCCGGCGACGAGGGGGCGCACCCCGAAGCGGCGCGCCGCGGTCCACACCAGCAGCCCGGCCAAGACCCCCGCCAGCAGCGAGAGGAAGACCTTGGCCCCGGTCGCCCCACCGATCGCCACCGGGACCGCCAGCAGCACCGGCAGCAGCGGGTCGTGGGGCGAGACCTCGTGGCCGTCGGCCAAGGGCTCGGTCTGCACCGGCAGCGAGACCTCGTGGAAGTCCCGCCAGCGCTCGGCGGCCAGCTCGTCGGAGATGTCGAGGGAGCGGTCCTCGGCCAGTGAGATGGCGGTCAGCAGGTACTGCGGCTCGTCCGCCGTGGTCCGGGCGCCGCCGGTCGCCCGGGCCGGGACGCCGAGCATCCCCCACGCCGCGACGAGGACCGCGACGACCACGACGACGGTGCGCAGCGTCGGCCGCCCGGGCACAGGGGCCACGCCGCCCTGCTCCTCCGGCGGCGAGACGGTCGCCTCCACGGCCATCACCTCAGCATCACCGGCCGGGTCCGGCCAGTCCGCATCCACCGGCGACCTGCCGGGGACCCCACGGCGCTGCGCCGCCGGCGGGACCCCCACCGCTCGGCGCCGCGAAGAGCGGGTGCGCCGACCGGTGCTGTCGCCCGTGCCCGCCGGCTCGGTCACCCATGGCCCAGGCTCGTCGGGCCCCGGACCCCACCCCGGCCACCGCGCCCGAGGCCGGGTCGTCCCGGTCCCCACCCCCCGCAGCCGAGACCACGCCGGCGGCCAGCGGGCCCGACCCGTGGCCGGTCGCAGGCGGTCCCGGTCGCGGGCGGTCCCGGTCGGGGCCGCGGCCCGCACACAGGCAGCACATCGCCGGGCACCGGCGGTCGGTGCGAGGGCGGCGACGAGGGGGCATGGTCGGATGGTACGCGTCCTGCCTGCCCTGTGTAAGGTCCGCCTTACATGCAGCCCTCCGCCGACGCTCCCCCCCGACGGTCGACGCGCCCGCGTCGAGCCGTCCCGTCGTGCTCGTCCTCCCCGCCTACGAGGAGGAGGCCACCGTCGCCGACGTGGTCCGCCGCGCCCCGGCCGCGGTGCGGGGCCACCCCGTACGGGTGGTGGTCGTCGACGACGGCTCCACCGACGCCACCGCCGTGCGCGCCGCCGAAGCCGGGGCCCACGTCGAGCGGATGGGCCGGAACCGCGGCCTGGGCGCCGCCGTGCGCCAGGGCTTCGCCACCGCCCTCACCCTCGATCCCGCGGCGGTCGCCTTCTGCGACGCCGACGGCGAGTACGCCCCCGAGGAGCTCGGCAACCTGGTCGGGCCGGTGCTCGACGGCCACGCCGACTACGTGATCGGTTCCCGCTTCGGCGGCGGACCCCGGCACATGCACCCCCACCGCCACCTGGGCAACCGGGTCCTCACCATCGGCCTGCGGGCCCTGGCCCGGGTGCCGCTCACCGACGGCCAGAGCGGCTACCGGGCCCTCTCCCCCGCCGCCACCCGGGACGCCGAGATCATCCACGACTACAACTACGCCCAGGTCCTCACCCTCGACCTGCTGGCCAAGGGCTTCCGCTACGCCGAGGTGCCCATCTCCTACCGGTTCCGAGAGCAGGGCACGTCGTTCATCCGACTGCCGACCTACCTCCGCCGGGTCGGCCCCGCGGTCCGCGCCCAGCTCCGGGCGCACCCCATCGACCGACCCGCCACGGTCGCCGCGCCCGGCACCGCTCCCCTGCCCTCGTAGCGCCCCTCGACGCGCCCGTGTGCGAGCGGCGCAGGGGCCGGTCGGTACCGTCCGGGCGTGGACCCGCTGCCCGCTGCCCTCGTGGCCGCCGTCGAGGACCGCCTCCGCACCCGGGGGGTCTTCGGTCTGGCCCTGTGCGCCTTCGACCGCGAGGGGGTCCGCTTCGGCGGCGGCGTCGGGTACGCCGACGTGGCCCGGGGCGAACCGGTCACGACCACGACGATCTTCCGGGTCGCGTCCATCTCCAAGCTGCTGACCGCCACCCTCGTCCTGGGCCTGACCGACGACGGGCTCCTCGACCTGGACGCCCCGATCGACCAGTACCTGCCCGACCACCTGCAGATCACGGGCCGGGACGGGGGCCCGGCCCCGAGCACCGTGGCCAGCGTCCTGTCCCACTCCTCGGGCCTGCCCTTCGGTGTCCGCGGCGTCGACGTGGGCAGCCGCCTCGTCTCGTGGGTCACCAACCAGGGCCGGGTCGCCGACCTCGAGGCCGCCATCGCGGGGTTGCGCCTCGCCCGCGCCCCGGGTGAGCGCGTCGTCTACTCCAACCCCGGCTACAACGCCTTGGGGTACGTCGCGGCCCGGGCGGTGGGCGGCGCCTTCGAGGAGGTCGTGGCCGACCGGGTCCTCGGTCCGCTGGGCATGGGTGACTCCGAGTTCACGCCCCTGCGCACGGGCCCTGGGGTGGCGGTGCAGTACGGCGCGGTCGCCCCGCCGAAGGTCGGCCCCCGGCCGGCTGAGGGGTTCCGCCTCGTGGCCACGCCCATGGGCGGGCTGACGACCCACGTCGAGGACCTGGCCCGCTTCGGCCGCATGGTCCTGCGCTCCGGACGCACCGACGCCGACGAGCCACTGCTGACCCCCGGCGCCCTCGGCGGGGCCGCGAGCGTGCAGGCGAGGAACCACCCCGACCTGGACCAGGGCTACGGGTTCGGCTTCAAGGTGCGGTCCTGGCGGGGCCGCACGGTCGTGGGCCACGACGGCCACATGCCCGGCGTCGCCACCCGCATCGCCCTGGCGCCCGACGACGGCGTCGGCGTCGTGGTCCTGACCAACGGCTACGCCCTGTCGGTGCCCCACGAGGTGGCGGACCTGGCCCTGGCCCACCTCCTCGACCTGGCCCCGGACGGAGCCCGCGGCGACGATGCCGACGGGGAGCGGCCCGCCCGGGAGGCCCTGGGCCGCCGGGTGGAGGGCACCTACCGGTCCCTCGACGCCTCGCCCGGCGGGATCGTCGGCCGTCTCAACGACCGGGTGGTGCGGGTCCGGGTGACCCACGAGGCCCGGGGTCGCCTCCGGGTCGACGGCCACCCCGGCTCCGACGGCCCCGTCTGGCTCGTGCCCGAGGGACGCGTCGGGCGCTACCGGGCCGCGGCGCCGGTGGACGACCGCACCAGTGCGGTCGTCGAGGAGCGCCCCGACGGCACCCACATCTGGATGGGCTTCACCGGCCACCTGCACCGCCGCTGACAGGGCGGCGCCCCGCCCCTCCCGGCTCGCCGGCCCCGGACGGTGCAGCCGCCGGGGGGGCCATGTCGGGGGTGGGGGTGGCCTCAGTCCTCGACGACGTGGGTGCGGAAGCGGGCCAGGGCGGCCGACCAGGCGTCGTGGTCCCAGTGGTCACCCAGGTCGGGCGGCCCCAAGGCCTCGGCCGCGGCCCAGCCCATGGCCAGGGCGTGATGGGTGTTGTCGGGGACGAACAGGCCCTGGCGCCCGAGGGTGGCGACCCGGGGCTGGTCGGCCAGCCACAGCTCCACGCGAGACAGGTCCCACGCGGACCCGGGCCGGTCGAGGGGGTAGACGCGGGGCAGGCGGCGGAGCTCGGTGGCCACCGGCGTGGCGTCGGGCAGGCCCAGGCGGGACAGCGCGTCGGCCACCCGGGCGCCGAGCTCGTCGGGCGCGGCGCTCCAGGTGGCGTCGCCCACCGTGCACGGGATCTCGGCACACAGGACGGTGACGTCGTCGGGGTCGTCCGGGTCGTCGCGGTAGTTGCGAGGCTCGCTCAGGCGGGCGAGCGGGACGTCGAGGTCGGGGAAGTAGTGGGCGTCGAACTCGGTCCACCGACGCCGGTCGAGCACCAGGTACGCCAGGACGAGACCGCGGTGGCGGAGGGCCGTCGCGGCGAGGGTGACGTCGACGGGCGGGGCGGGATCGACGACCCGAGCCAGCACCGCCAGGGGCAGCGTCGAGAGCACGCGCTCGACCTCGACGTCGACGCCGCCTGCGGTCTCGACCCGCACCCCGCCGGCGGCCGGTGCCACCCGCTCCACCCGCTCCCCCAGCCGGATCGCGGCCCCCGCGTCGACCGCGGCGTCGGCCAGCACCTCGCCGATCCGGCCGAAGCCGCCCCGGGGGTAGAGGAACACGTTGCCCCGACGATCACCGCGCCGGACCAGGCGGCGGGCGATGTCGGCCGGGCCCGAGGCGCTCACCCGGCGCCGGGCCAGGTCGCCGGCCAGGTCGGTGGGCGGGACCCCCCAGATCTTGCGGATGTAGGGGTCGTAGAACGCCGAGGTGACCGTTGGTCCGAGCCCGGCCCCGACGACGTCGGCGAAGGAGTCACCCCGGGTCCGGCGCAGCGGGCCGGTGACGGCGTCGAGGGCGGCACCGGCTGCGACCCGCGGCGGGAGCCCGGTGAGCAGGTCGCCGGTGCGCAGGGGGAAGCCGAGCCACCGCCCGGCCAGGTTGATCCGTCCGTGGCGGGGCCGTTCCTGGAGGTCGTCGCCCAGCAGGTCGCGCAGGGCGGAGAGCACCGGCGGCGCGGTGGACGGGTGGAGCCGGTGGCTGCCCAGGTCGACCCGCAGCCCGGCCACCGTGGTGCTGGCGGCCATGCCGCCCACGTGGTCGGACGCCTCCAGCACGGTGACCTCGTGGCCGGCGCGCGCCGCCCGCCAGGCGGTCGCCAGCCCGGCGGGGCCAGCACCGAGGACCGCGACCGAGGTCACGCCGGCACCGGCAGGGGCGGGCTGACGACGGTCGCAGGCAGGTGCGTGGGCCCCGCGACGTCGGGAGCAGCATCCGAGGCGGGCACGGCCCGAACGCTACGGAGCCCGGCCCGGCCACCCCGAACCCAACCGCACCCACCGGGCTCCGGGGCAGGAGCCCCCTCGTCCTGACGACGCCGACCGTCCCCGGACCCGCACCCACCCGCGGCCGACGGGGGGCGGTCAGCCGGCGAGCCAGACGATGCGGGTGGGGGTCACGATGTCGGTGATCACCAGCTGGCCGTCGACGCCGTTGCCCGTCACGAGCAGCGACGCCCCGGTGCTGGCGTCGTCGCCGTCGGCGACGGTGTAGCCCGCGGCCGGGAGGGCGGAGCGATAGAAGTCGATGACCGCCGATGCGGGCTGGTCGACCTCCAGGCCGATGGCCCCCGGCTGGGCGCCCTCCGGGGTGGGGAAGCCGTCGGGGAGGGGGTCGCCCAGGCCTCCCGGGAAGGGGAGGTCCGGCAGCGGGGTCGTCGAGCCGGGGTCACCCGGCGCGGTCGAGGTGGTGGAGCCCGGGTCCTCGCTGGTCGGCGCCGTCGAGGGGGAGGAGCCCGAGGGGTCGGGTGCGGTCGAGCCGGGGTCGACGCCGGCCGTGGTGGTGGTCGGGTCGGCGCTGCTGTCGTCGCCCCGGGTCACCAGGAAGACCCCGACGCCGGTCGCCACCAGGGCGGCCACCACGATCGCGGCCAGCGCCACCAGGGCGCGACCCGAGAGGCCTCCGCCCCGCCCGGGGGGAGGCGGGCCCGCTCCACCGACGGGACCGGGGCCCGGGACCTCGGTCGCCGGCGGGATCGGCGTGGGCGGCGGTGTGCCGGGAGGACCCCCGCCCGGTGGCGTCCGGGCCGCGTCCGGAGGCCCGCCCGGGCCCGGCGGCGGATCCTCCCCACCCGAGGCCCCACCGGCGGGCGGCGGCGTCCCCGGCGGGGGTGTGGACGGCGGACCCACCGGTGCGGTGTCGTCGGGACCGGGAGGGGGCGGAGGCGCGCCGCCGCGACCCTCGCCGAACCGGCCGGGCCGGCCCCACGGGGTCGCGGAGGACGTGGTGTCGTCGTCAGCCACGGCGGGGGGACCGGGCTGCGGGGGTCACGGGTGCGGTCCGGAGCGGACCGTCACGCCGCCTCGATCTCGATGGTGTAGCCGCCGGTCGAGTCGAGGAACCCGGAGACCTCGACGGTGAAGCTCCGGGGACCCTCGACGGTGGCCACCTCGGGGTCGCCGGCGAAGCCGTCGTCGATGTCGTTGCCATCGCCGCTCAGGATCACGTCGAAGTCGGCGGAGTCCGGCGTGACGGTGATCTGGGCGGTCACGCCCTCGGGCACGAAGATGTCGTGCTGCACCGGGCCGGAGGCGTCGACCGTGCCGCCCGAGATGGACGAGCCGTCGACGGTGGGCTCGTCGCCGGCGACGGGGCCGTCGTCCTCGGTGGTCGTGGTGGTGTCGTCCTCGGTGGTCGTCGTGCTGTCGTCCTCGGTGGTCGTGGTGCTGCCGTCGTCGGCCGTCGTGGTCGTCGCCTCCGTGGTGGTGGTGCGCTTGCTGGCCGAGTCGTCGTCACCGCCCCTGGTGACGAGCACGATGCCGATGCCGGCCGCGATCACGGCCACGACCACGATGGCGGCGATGGCCACGATGGCTCCGGTGGACATGCCGCCCCCTCCGCCGCCGCCCTGGGGCGGGGGGCCGCCGTAGCCACCGGTGGGCGGGCCGTAGCCGCCACCCTGGGGGTACCCGGCCGTGGGGGGGTAGGCACCGCCCTGGGGGTAGCCGGCGGGGGGTGGCGTGGCCCCGGGGGGCGCCTGGTAGCCACCGGCCGGCGGGTGCCCGCCGGTGGGGATGGCCTGGGTGGGATCGCCACCTCCGGGCGGCGGGGGCGGCGGCGGGTTGGTCATGGCAGGCCTCGATGAGAGAGGGGTCGGGTGTCGGCCGGTGGGCCGGGCGCAAGCATGGCACCACCGCACGCCGCCGTGGGCGGTCCCGGGGAGGGGGACCACCACCCGGTGGGGGCTCCCCGGCCCTGGTCAGGCGGGGGACGGGGCCTCGGTCACCATGGCCGCCGGGAGGGGTCGGGCGTGGACGACGCTGAGGAGCTTGGTGGCCCGGGTGAGGGCGACGTAGAGCGACCGCATCCCCTGGGGCTCCTCGTCGAGGACGAGGGCGGGCTCGACCACCAGGGTCGCGTCGAGCTCGAGGCCCTTGACCATGCTCACCGGGACGATGGTGACCTGCTGGGACAGGCCCTGGGTGACCGCCACGCCGTGGTCGACGCCGGCGCCCGTGAGCGCGGCGCTGAGGGGGTCGGCGAGCGACCCCGGGCAGATGACGGCGAGGTTGCCGGTGCCGACCTCGGCCAGCTCCTCGACGGTGCGGGCCGCCACCTCGGCGGCCAGCTCGTCACCGGGCACCTGGACGACCACGGGCTGGCGCCCGTCCTGGCGGACCGACTGGGGCGGGGAGATCTCGGGGGCGGCCTCGGCCAGCACCCGCGAGGCCAGCTCCATGTTGGGCCCGGGGATCCGGTAGCCGACGGTGAGCTCGGCCCGCCGGGCGGGACGGCGGGCGGGCAGCAGGTCGAGGACCTCGTCCCACGAGGCATGGGCCCAGGCCCCGGTGGACTGGGCGATGTCGCCCACGACGGTCATCGAGCCGTTGAGCGAGCGGCGGGTGAGCATGCGCAGCTGCATGGGCGAGAGGTCCTGGGCCTCGTCGACGATGATGTGGCCGTAGGTGCGGACCTCGTCGCCGTCGCCGTTGCGCCGCGCCCTCGGCGTGGCCCCCAGCAGGGCCCGCGCCTCGTCGAGCACGGGGACGTCGTCGACGGTCCAGGTCACGTCGTCGACCGACGCGGCACGGGGGCGGACCAGGGCGGAGATCTCCTCGTCGGCCAGGTGGCGGCGCCCGGCCAGCTCCAGCAGGGCGTGGGACCCGTAGAGGTCGTGAAGCAGCTGGGCCGGGGTGAGCACCGGCCACATGCGCTCCAGGGCCTCGCGGATCTCCGGCGCGCGGCGCAGCCGGCTCCGGACCTCGGCCGGGTCGAGGGGGGTCCGGGCGCTCTCGGCCAGCGCCTCGTAGAGGCCCTGCTCGACGAAGCGGCGGCCGCCGTTGTGGTGGCGGGCCCGGCGCCGGGCGTCGGCCACGATGCGCTCGGAGCGGTCGACGGTGACCCGCAGGTGGGTGAGGCCGTAGCCCACCACCAGGTCGCGGCGGAGGGGCCGCTTGCGGTCGCGCACGGCCTTGGCCAGCACCTCCACCATCCGGGCATCACCCTTGACCCGCGCCGGGAGCGGGTCGTCTCGGCCCCGCACGCTGACGGTGTCGACCAGGTCGGCCAGCACCGCCAGGTGCACGCCGGCCTCGCCCAGCGAGGGCAGGACCTGCTCGATGTAGCCCAGGAACAGCCGGTTGGGGCCGACGACGAGCACGCCCTGGTCCTCCAGCGGGAACCGGTGCGTGTAGAGCAGGTAGGCGGCCCGGTGGAGGGCCACCACGGTCTTGCCGGTGCCCGGTCCGCCCTGGACCACGAGGACGCCGGGCATCGGCGCCCGGATGATCTCGTCCTGCTCGCCCTGGATGGTGGCGACGATGTCGCCCAGACGGCCCGAGCGGGCCGTCTCCAGGGCGGCGATCAGGGCCCCGTGGCCGGAGATGCCGTCGTCGCGCCCGAGGCCCAGGGCCCGGTCGCCGAAGAGCTCGTCCTCGATGCCGAGCAGCCGCCGCCCCCGGGTGGCGAAGTGCCGGCGCCGGGCCAGACCCATGGAGGAGCGCCCGGTGGCCCGGTAGAAGGGCTCGGCCACCGGCGCCCGCCAGTCGACGACGATGACCTCCTGGTTGGCGTCGGAGACGGCGACCCGACCGATGTAGAAGGTGTCGCCGGCGCCGTCCTCGGGGCCCGGCGGTGCCGGTGGGGGCCCGGCCGGCGCAGCGGTCGACCCGTTGCCGAGGGCGGCTCCGTCGGCGGCCGGGCCGCGACCGTTGGCCGAGGGCGCGGCGTGGCCGTTGGCGGCGGAGCGGGCCGCGTCGCGCGGGGTCGTCTGCCCCTCCGGCTCGGTGTCGATGCGCCCGAAGCACAAGGTGGCGTCGCCCAGCTCGAGCTGGCCCAGGCGCTGGGCGATGGAGTCGTAGATGACCTCGCGCTCGAACCGGGCCTGCTCGGTGCCGCCGCGGCCCACCTCCACCATGGTGCGGAGGTCGCTCGCCCGGTCCCGGGCCGCGGCCAGGCACTCGTAGGCGAAGTCGATGTAGGCCTGTTCGGCCTCGAGCTCCGGGTGCAGGATCGTCCCCCAGGTCCGTCGCAGTCACCGGCACCAGTTGGCGCAGGTGGGCAGGACAGCGTAGTGGCTGCACCGGCCGATCGGTTCGGCGCACGATCGGATGGGGGCCGCACCCCGCCGGTACCCTCGCCGCCGTGCCCGTCCCCGCCGACGCCCCGTTCCTCCGCGCCTGCCGGGCCGAGCCCGGTCCCACGGTGCCGGTGTGGTTCATGCGCCAGGCCGGTCGCTCGCTGCCGGAGTACCGCGAGGTGCGGGGCGAGGGCAGCATCCTCGACGCCATCCGCATCCCGGACCTGGCCACCGAGATCACCCTCCAGCCCGTCCGCCGCTACGGCGTCGACGCCGCCGTGCTCTACTCCGACATCGTCACCCCGGTCGCCGCGATCGGCTTCGGCGTCGACATCACCCCCGGCGTGGGCCCGGTGGTCGAGCGTCCGTTCCGCGGCGCCGACGACCTCGAGCGCCTGCGGCCCCTGGACCCCGAGACGGACCTCCCCTACGTGCTCGAGACGGTGGCCAACCTGATCGGCGAGCTGGGGGAGGTGCCCCTGATCGGCTTCGCCGGCGCCCCGTTCACCGTGGCCAGCTACCTCGTCGAGGGCGCCCCCACCCGCACGTGGACGAGGACCAAGGCCCTCATGCACACCGACCCCGGGCTGTGGGAGGCGCTGCTCGACCGCCTGGCCGACCAGGCCCTGGCCAGCCTCCGGGCCCAGGTGGGTGCCGGGGCGTCCGCGGTGCAGCTGTTCGACTCCTGGGCCGGGGCCCTCACCCCCGCCGACTACGAGCGCTTCGTGCTCCCGGCCAGCGCCAAGGTCCTCGCCGGGGTGGCCGACCTGGGGGTACCCCGCGTCCACTTCGGTGTGGGCACCGGCGAGCTGCTCCCGCTCATGCAGCAGGCCGGGGCCGACGTGGTGGGCGTCGACTGGCGGGTGCCCCTCGACGCGGCCCGCACCCGGCTCGCGCCCGACACCGTGCTCCAGGGGAACCTCGACCCCGCCCTCGTGGTCGCGGGCTGGGAGCCGACGGCGGAGGGCGCCCGCGACGTGCTGCGCCGCAACGACGGGCACCCCGGCCACATCTTCAACCTGGGCCACGGGGTGCTGCCCGAGACCGACCCCGAGGTGCTCGAGCGGCTGGTGGAGCTGGTGCACGAGGAGGGCCGGGCCGACGCCCAGCCGTCCCTGCTCGGCGCGGCGCCGGACTCGTGAGCGAGCGCGAGCGAGCCCGAGGGCACCGATGAGCGCGCCCGCCCCCGTCGGCGTGGTGGTGATGGCCTACGGCACCCCCGCCCGGCCCGAGGACATCGAGGCGTACTACACCGACATCCGCCGGGGCCGTCCGCCCGAGCCCGAGCAGCTGGCCGACCTGACCCGTCGCTACCAGGCCCTGGGCGGCACGTCGTCGCTGGCCCGCCGCACCGCCGACCAGGTGGCCGCCATCACCGCCGCCCTGGACGAGCGGGCCCCCGGCCGGTTCCGGGTGACCCTCGGCCAGAAGCACGCCACCCCGTTCGTCGAGGACGGCGCCGCCGCCCTGGCCGACGACGGCATCGACCGCGTGGTCGGCCTGGTGCTGGCCCCGCACTTCTCCGGGTTCAGCGTGGGCGTGTACCAGTCCCGCCTGGCCGAGGCGGTGACCGGCCGGGGCGGCCGCCACACCGGCATCGAGTCGTGGGCCGACGAGCCGGCCTGGCTCGCCTTCAGCGCGGCTGCCGTCACCGACGCCCTCGCCGACCTCCCTGCGGCCACCAAGGTGCTCTTCACCGCCCACAGCCTCCCCGAGCGGGTGCTGGTCGACGACCCCTACCCGTCGCTGCTGGCCGCCAGCGCCCGGGCCATCGCCCGCCGGGCCGGGCTGGCGCCCTGGGCGGGGTGGGGTCTGGCCTGGCAGAGCGCGGGCCGCACCCCCGAGCCGTGGCGGGGCCCCGACATCCTCCAGGTGCTGCGCGACCTGGCCGACACCGGCCGGGCCGAGGGCGTCCTCGTGTGCCCGCAGGGCTTCGTCACCGACCACCTCGAGGTGGGCTACGACCTCGACATCGAGGCCCAGGGGGTGGCCGACGAGGTCGGCCTGGCCTTCGCCCGGACCCGCACCGTCGACGCCGACCCGACGGTGATGGGCGCGCTGGCCGACCGGGTGGTGGCCGCAGCCGACGACGCCTTCGGCGCCTGAGGGGCGCCGTGCACGTCCTGGTCGCCGGGGGCGGGATCAGCGGACTGGCCGCGGCGCTGGACCTGGTCGAGGCCGGGGTCGAGGTCACGCTGGTCGAGCCGGGCGACGCGCTGGGCGGCATGGTCCGCACCTCGACCTTCGCCGGCCGCCCCGTCGACGAGGGCGCCGACGCCTTCCTCGTCCGCACGCCGGCCGCCCTCGACCTGGCCCGGCGGGTGGGCCTGGGCGACGACCTCGTCCACCCAGCGCGACGCCGGGCCCTGGTGTGGCACGACGACGCCCTCCACCCCCTGCCCCCGCAGGTGATGGGCGTGCCCGTCGACGTGGAGGCCCTGGCCGCCACCGGCCTGGTCACCGCCGACGGCCTCGACCGCCTGCGGCGCGACCTCACCGACCCGGCCCGCCCCCTGCCCGACCACGACGTCACCATCGACGAGGCCCTCGGCCCGCGCCTCGGGCGGGAGGTCATGGCCCACCTGGTCGACCCGCTGGTCGGCGGCATCAACGCCGGGGCCACCGCCCGCCAGAGCCTGGCCGCGGTCACCCCGCAGCTCGACCGGGCCCGCCGCGACCCGGCCCGGGCCAGCCTGCTGGAGGCGTGCCGGGCCCAGATCGCGGCGGCCCGGGCCGCGGGCTCGGACCCCGACGCCCCCATCTTCGCCGCCCCCGTCGGCGGCATGGCCCGGTTCCCGGCCGCGGTGGCCGCCGCCGCCGAGGCGACCGGCCGTCTCGACGTGCGCCTGGGCATCGGGCTGGCGTCCGTGGCCCCCGGGCCCCGGGCCGAGCTCACCGACGGCGAGGTCCTCGCCGTCGACGGCGTGATCGTGGCCACCCCGGGCTGGGCCGCGGCCGACGTCCTGGCCGACCTGGTCCCGGCCGCGGCGGCGACCCTCGCCGCCGTCGAGCACGTGTCGGTGGCCTTCGTCCGCCTCGCCCTGCGGCCCGAGGCGGTGGGGCACCCCGTCGACGGCAGCGGGGTGCTGGTGCCCCGCACCGAGGGCCGGGCCGTCACCGCCTGCTCCTGGGCCTCGGCCAAGTGGGACCACCTGGCCCCGTCCCGAGGCGACGGGACCCTGGTCGTGCGGGCCGCCGTCGGCCGCGACGACGACCAGGGGGCCCTCGGCCTCGACGACGACGACCTCGCTGCCCTGGTCGTCGACGACCTCACCGCCATGCTCGACCTCACGGCCGGCCCCGACGCGGTCGACGTGCGCCGGTGGGACCGGGCCTTCCCCCAGTACCGCCCCGGCCACCTCGACCGGGTGGCCGAGGTCGAGACCGCGCTGGCGGCCACGGCGCCCACCGTCGCCCTGGCCGGCATGCACCTGCGGGGCGTGGGCATCCCTGCCTCGGTGGCCGGCGCCCAGGCCGCGGCAGCGCGGGTGCGGGCGGCGGCCGCCCGCTGACCGATCTGCGCGGAAGGCGCTCATGTGCCCCCCGGCCGGGTGTGGTCCCGTGGGAGCTGCGGGCCGGGCGGCCCGCAGCACACCACGGAGGACCCACCATGGGACTGTTCTCGAAGGCCAAGAAGGGCACGACGGGCGCAGGCACCGTCGGCGTCGAGGGCATGGGACCGATCCACGTGGATCCGGCCCTGGTGGGCGGGCCCTCGACCAAGGCGCTGCCCGAGGACGACCCCATGCTCCAGCCGGTCAACGGCATGAGCATCGAGATGTACGGCCACATCGCCCGCGAGGCGCAGGCCCGGGGCGTCACCGACGAGGCCGGGATGGTCGCGCTGGCCGGTGAGCTGCACGGGCTCCCGGCGGCGGATGCCCAGGCCGCCTTCGCCACCTGGATCGAGCGCATGGGCAGGTCGATGGTGGTGGGCCAGCAGCTCCGCAAGCACATGGGCTACTAGCGCCCTCCGTCGCCGCCAGCGCGTCGCGGTGGGGCGGCGGCCCGGTGGTGGGCCAGACTCCCCCTCCGATGCGCGAGGACACAGGCCCAGGCGAGGCCACCGCCACCGAGGCGAACGACACCGTCGACCCCGACGACACCACCGCGGTGTCGTCGCGGGCCGCCCGGCCCCCGGTGTCGGTGCGGGTCCGGCGGCCGCTCCTCGCCCTCCTGGCCGGTGTGCTCCTCGCCCTGTCCCTGCCGCCGTGGGGGTGGTGGCCCCTCGCGATCATCGGCATCGCCCTCCTCGACCGGACCCTCGACGGCGCCGGCCCGGGCGCCCGGTTCCGCCGGGCCTGGCTGACCGGGTTCGGCCTGCTCGCGCCCTCGACGGCCTGGATGTTCTCCTTCACCCCGCCCGGCTACGTGATCGAGGTGGTGGCCTTCGCCGCCTTCCTCGGCGCCTTCGTGGCCCTGCTGCCGTCCAGCCGGTGGCGCTGGCTGGGCCTGCCCGGCGCGTGGGTCCTCTTCGAGGGGCTCAAGGGACGCTGGCCCTTCGGCGGGGTCCCCCTCTCCGAGCTGGCCGTGGGCCAGGTCGCCGGTCCCCTGGCCGGCCCGGCCCGGGTGGGCGGCGTCCTGCTCATCGGGCTGCTCACCGTCACCCTCGGCGTGGCCCTGAGCGCAGCCACGGTGCGGGCCTGGAAGCCCGCCGCGGTGGCCCTGGCCGCCGTGGTGGCCCTGGCCGGGCTGGCCGCCGTCGCCCCGACCGGGGCCGACACCGGTGAGGCGATCACCGTGGCCTACGTCCAGGGCGGGGGCGAGCAGGGCACCGTCGACGCCGAGACCGACGACCGCGAGGTCTTCGAGGCCCACCTCGACGCCTCCGCGGCGGTGCCGGTGGGCACCGACCTCACCGTCTGGCCCGAGAACGTGGTGAACGTCGACGGCCCCCTGGCCGAGGAGCCCGAGGGCGACGAGCTGGCCGACCTGGCCCGGCGGCTCGACACCACCCTGGTCATCGGGGCGGTGGAGGGCGACGGGCCCGACCACTTCCGCAACTCGTCGATCGTCTACGACAGCGACGGCACCGTGATCGGCCGCTACGAGAAGGTCCGTCGGGTGCCCTTCGGCGAGTACGTCCCCCTGCGGGGCCTGCTCGCACCCCTCGCCGGCGACGCCCTGCCGTCGAAGGACGCGGTCCCCGGCACCGGGACCAACACCCTCGACACGCCGGCCGGGCGGGTCGGGGTCGTCATCTCGTGGGAGGTGTTCTTCGGCGACCGGGGCCGTGACGCCATCGCCGGACGGGGTGATGTGGCCGAGCTGCTGCTCAACCCGACCAACGGGTCGAGCTACACGGGGACGCTGGTCCAGACCCAGCAGATCAGCTCCAGCCGCCTGCGGGCCATCGAGACCGGTCGCTGGGAGGTGCAGGCCGCCCCCACCGGGTTCAGCGCCTTCGTCTCCCCCGAGGGCGAGGTCTTCCAGCGCAGTGCGGTCAGCGAGCGTCGGGTCGAGACCCGCGACGTCGCCCTCCGCGACGGCCGCACCCTGTACCTCCGCTGGGGCGAGTGGCCCACCTTCCTCCTGGCCCTGGCCCTCCTGGTGGCGTCCCGCGCCGTCCCGGCCGTCCTGTCCCGCCGCCGCTCAGACCGGGGCGTCGGCGATGGCGCCAGCGAGACGACGCCCCCCGCCCCGGCCTGACCCGCCACCGTTCTCGGTACCCACGACCGGGAGGACCGGCGCCTCCCCGTACCAAGAACCGTCTCGCACCTGACCCGCCACCGTTCTGGGTACCCATGACCGGGAGCACCAGGGGCTGCCGTACCGAGAACCGTCGCGCCCGCCGCTCGTCGGGCGGTCAGACCTCGAGGAGGAGGGTGACGGGGCCGTCGTTGACGAGGGAGACGGCCATGTCGGCCCGGAAGCGGCCGGTGGCGACATCCGCGCCCCGCCCCCGCAGGGCGGCGACGACGGCGTCGACGAGGGGCTCGGCCTGCTCGGGGCGGGCGGCCGCCACCCACGACGGGCGGCGACCCCGGCTGGTGTCGCCGTAGAGGGTGAACTGCGAGACGACGAGCACCTGGCCGCCGGCCTGGCCCACGCCCCGGTCCATGCGGGCCTCGGGGTCGTCGGGGGCGGGGAACACCCGCAGGTGCCAGATCTTGTCGGCCAGCCTCTCCGCCTCGGCCTCGGTGTCGTCGTGGGTCACGCCGACGAAGGCGCACAGCCCGGCGCCGATGGCACCGACCTCCTCTCCATCAACGGTCACCGCCGCCGAGGTCACCCGCTGGACCAGCGCCCTCACGTTCGCACGGGGCGGGCGCAGCCGACGATCACCCGGACCACCGTACGGGGCCCCGACGGGGGTCGACGGGCCGCAGCGCCGGCAGACGGGCCCGCGCCAGGACAGGTGGGCATCGGCCGGACCGACCGACCCGGACCGGCGTCGCCCTCGGGGGGCGGAAGCGACGCGTCCCGGTGCGAGGCTGAGCGCCATGGCCGGACCTGCACCTGCGCCCGCTCCCCCGTCGAGCCCGCCCGCCGACGCCGAGAGGGCGGCCACGCCGGCCCCGTCGGCCACGGCGGACGCGGCCCAGCGCCGGGACGATCTGCGGCGGATGAAGCGGACCGCCACCGGCCTCCTGGTGGGGGCGACGGCGGTGTTCCTGGTGACCCGGGTCCTGGAGGACGCCACCCCCTGGCTGGGCTACGTCCGGGCCACGGCCGAGGCGGCCATGGTCGGCGCCGTGGCCGACTGGTTCGCGGTCACGGCCCTCTTCCGCCACCCCCTCGGGCTGCCCGTGCCCCACACCGCCATCATCCCGGCCCGCAAGGACGACATCGGCCGGGGGCTCGGCACCTTCGTGCAGCAGAACTTCCTCACCGCCTCGGTGGTGCAGGAGCGCCTGGCCGGCATCTCCCTCGGCGCCCGGCTCGGCGAGTGGCTGGCCGAGCCCGACCACGCCGACCGGGTGGCCGACCAGGCCGCCGGGGTGCTGCGCTCGACGCTGGAGACGCTGCGCGACGAGGACGTCCAGGAGGCGTTGGAGACGGCCGTGGCCCAGCGGGTGCGGGCCATCGAGGCGGGGCCGATCCTGGCGCAGGGCATCGACCTGGCCGTGGCCGACGGCCGCCACCAGGAGGTGCTGTCGGTCGTGCTGCGCAAGGTCGCCGAGGCGGTGGACGAGAACGAGGACCTGCTCCGCAGCCGGCTGGAGGAGGAGACGCCCCGCTGGTTGCCCAGCCGGGTCGACGACCGCATCTTCGACCGCGTCCACGACGGCGTGCAGCGGTTCCTGCGGGAGGTGGCCGACGACCCCGACCACGGGCTGCGGGGCACGCTCGACGAGCGGGTGGTGCGCCTGGCCGACGACCTGGCCCGCTCTCCCTCCATGCGGGCGCGGTCCGACCAGCTCAAGGACGAGCTGCTCGACCACCCGGCCCTGCGGGAGTGGTCCTCCACCATGTGGACCGACCTCAAGGAGGCCCTGCTGGAGCGGGCCGAGGACCCCGACTCGGACCTGCGGCGACGTCTGGCCGGCACCGTCGCGAACCTCGGCGAGCGGCTGCGGGACGACCCCACCCTCCAGGCCCGGGTCGACGCGTGGGTGGCGTCGACCGCGGTGGAGGTGGTGGAGCGCTCCAAGGGGGAGGTGGGCGACGTCATCGCCAGCACCGTCGCCCGCTGGGACCCGGCCGAGGCCACCGACCGCATCGAGCTCCAGGTCGGGCGCGACCTCCAGTTCATCCGCATCAACGGCACCGTGGTCGGCGGGCTGGTCGGCCTGGTGATCTACGGCGTGGGCCAGCTCATCGGCTGACCTGCAACGGACCGCCGTCGACGGGGCCGCCACCCAGCGTGGCGCAGGGGGCGCGCACGTTTGACCGGGTGGTCAACCGCGGGCGAGGCTGAGCCGCTCATGGCGACCGACGACCGACCGCTGCGGATCGCCCTGCTCACCTACCGGGGGAAGCCCCACGTCGGGGGCCAGGGGATCTACGTCCGCCACCTGGCGAAGGCGCTGGTCGACCTCGGTCACCACGTCGAGGTCTTCTCCGGCCAGCCCTACCCCGAGGTCGACGAGCGGGTGCCGCTGCATCGCCTCGACAGCCTCGACATCTACAACGAGCACTTCCCGATGCGGATGCCCGGGGTGTGGGAGCTCAAGAGCCTGGCCGACGTGGTCGAGGTCGGTGCCTTCTCCCTCGGCACCTTCCCCGAGCCGCTGGCCTTCTCGGTGCGGGCCTACCAGGCCCTCAAGGACCGGGCCGACGAGCTCGACATCATCCACGACAACCAGAGCCTGGGCTACGGGGTGCTGGCCCTGGAGAAGGTGGCCCGGATCCCGGTCATCGCCACGATCCACCACCCGATCACCGTCGACCGGCGCCTGGAGATGGCCCACGCCCCCAGCCTCTACAAGCGCCTCACCCTCTCGCGCTGGTACGGCTTCACCCGGATGCAGACCGAGGTCGCCCGCCGGCTCAAGCGGGTCATCACCGTCTCGGCCAACTCCTTCGAGGACATCGCCCGCGACCACAAGGTCGACCGCGACCGCATGCACATCGTGCCCGTGGGCGTCGACCCCGAGCTGTTCCGCCCGCTGCCCGAGGTCGAGCGCCGGCCCGGCCGCCTCATCACCACGGCCAGCGCGGACGTGGCCATGAAGGGCCTGTCGTACCTGCTGGAGGCCCTGGCCAAGCTGCGGGTCGAGCGCCCCGAGCTGCACCTCACGGTGATCGGGCGCAAGAAGGAGGGCGGCCGCTCGGCCGAGACCATCGAGCGCCTCGGGCTCACCGACCACGTCGAGTTCGTCACCGGCGTCACCGACCGTCGCATCGTGGAGCTCTACAACGAGGCCCAGCTGGCCGTCGTGCCGTCGCTCTACGAGGGCTTCTCCCTCCCCGCCATCGAGGCCATGAGCTGCGGCACCCCGGTCGTCGCCACCACCGGTGGGGCCCTCCCCGAGGTCGTGGGTCCCGACGGCGAGACCGCCCTGCTGGTGGAGCCGGGCGACAGCGAGGCCCTGGCCGCCAAGATCGCCTGGGCCCTCGACCGGCCCGACCTGCGAGAGACCGTCGGCCTCGCCGGCCGGGAGCGGGTCGCGTCGCAGTGGAGCTGGCGCAACACCGCCGAGCGCACCGTCGAGCAGTACCGCGCCCGCCTGGCCGAGGACCGCTGAGAGGTGCGGGGGCCCGGGGTGCGCACCGTCGCGGGCCGACGGCTCGCGCTGACCGTGGACGACGACCGCCTCCTGCCGGGCCCGACCCCCGCGCGACCAGGAGACCCTCCCGTGCTGACCGTGGACGACGACCGCCTCCTGCCGGGCCCGGAGACCCTCCCGTGCTGACCGTGGACTACGACCGCCTCAAGCTGGAGCCCGGCCACCTCGTCCTGGACATGGGCGCCGGCGCCGGCCGCCACGCCTTCGAGGCCTTCCGGCGGGGCGCCCGGGTGGTCGCCCTCGACTACGGCTTCGACGAGCTGCCCGAGGTGCGCTCCCTGCTGGCCGCCCTCCAGGAGGCGGGCGAGGGCAGTGACCTCGGTACCGCGGTCAACGGGGACGGGACGCGGCTGCCGTTCCCGGACGCCACCTTCGACCGCATCATCTGCTCCGAGGTGCTCGAGCACATCCCCGACCAGACGGCCGCCCTGCGCGAGCTGCGCCGGGTGCTCAAGCCCGACGGGATGCTGGCGGCGACGGTGCCGGCACACCTGCCCGAGGTGCTGTGCTGGAAGCTCTCCGAGGAGTACCACGCCCCCTTCGTCGAGGGCGGCCACGTGCGCATCTTCACCGAGGCCCAGCTGCGCCAGGACATGCGCGACGCGGGCTTCCGACCCGGCGACAGCCACCACGCCCACGCCCTGCACTCGCCCTACTGGTGGCTCAAGTGCGCGGTCGGGCCCACCAACGACGATCACCCGCTGGTCAAGGCGTACCACCGGCTCCTGGTGTGGGACATCACCAAGGCGCCCCGCACCACCCGCTGGACCGAGAAGGCCCTCAACCCGGTCCTGGGCAAGAGCCTGGTGGTCTACGCCCGGCCCCGCCCCGTCGGCGAGGAGCCGGTCGAGAGAGCCGCGACGGACGAGGCGCTCGACGCCTGCGTGCCGGCCGAGGTCCCGGCGTGACCAGGGCCCACCCCACCCCCGGCGTCGAGGGGTCGGCCAGCGCCGACCAGATCCAGGAGACCGTCGACGCCATCGCCGAGTGGCAGCTCCCCAACGGCATGGTCCCCTGGTTCCCCGGCGGCCACGCCGACCCGTGGAACCACGTCGAGGCGGCCATGGCCCTCGCCCTCGGCGGCCGGGTCGCCGAGGCCGAGCGGGCCTACCAGTGGCTGCTCGACCTGCAGCGGCCCGACGGGTCGTGGCACCAGTACTACCTGGAGGACGGTGTCGAGCAGGACAAGCTCGACGCCAACGTCATCGCCTACCCGGCCACCGGCGCCTGGCACCACTGGCTGCTCACCGGCGACCGGGGCTTCCTCGAGACGATGTGGCCCGCGCTCGACGCCGCCATCGGCTTCGTCCTCGACCTCCAGACCGAGCGGGGCGAGATCCTCTGGGCCCGCCACGCCGACGGCACGCCCTGGTCCTTCGCCCTCCTCACCGGCTCGTCGAGCATCTGCCACAGCCTCCGCTGCGCCGCGGCGGTGGCCGCCGAGCTGGGCCACGAGCGGCCCACCTGGATGGCCGCCGCCAGCCGCCTGGCCCACGTGATCCAGACCGAACCCGACGCCTTCGCCCCCAAGCACCGGTGGGCCATGGACTGGTACTACCCGGTGCTGTGCGGGGCGCTCACCGGCGACGCCGGGCGGGAGCGCCTGGCCAAGCGCCGACCGGCGTTCCTCATGGACGACTGCGGCGTGCGCTGCGTGTCGGACCGGCCCTGGGTCACCGTCGCCGAGACCTGCGAGTGCGCCATGGCCTACCTGGCCGTCGGCGACCGGGCCACCGCCCTCGACCTGTTCGGCTGGGCCCAGCAGTACCGCGAGCCCGGCGGCCGCTACTGGACCGGCACCGTCTTCCCCGAGGAGGTCCACTACCCCGGCGGCGAGCAGTCGACCTACACCGCTGCCGCGGTGATCCTGGCCGCCGACGCCCTCGACGGCACCGGCCCGGCCTCGGCCCTCTTCTCCGACCACGACGCCCTCCTCCCCGCCCTCTCGGTGCCGGCCTGATCTCGTCGTCGTTCACTCGGGTGATGGCCTCATGACCGACGTCGACGGGTCGGCGGTGCCGACCGACCACGGCCGGGTGGCGCTGGTGGCGTCCGACCTGGACGGCACGCTGCTGGCCCCACCCCGGGGGCGGGGCCTGGGCGGGCTGTCGGAGCGGACCCGGGCCACGCTCGACCGCATGCGGGAGCGCGCCATCGACCTCGTCGCCGTCACCGGCCGGCCGCCGCGCTGGACCGTGGACCTGGACCTCGGAGCCGGCCTGGCCATCTGCTCCAACGGCGCCCTGGTGGTCGACCTCACCACCGGCGAGGTGGTCACCGAGCACACCCTGAGCCCGGAGGTCGGCGCCGAGGTCGTGGCCCGGCTCCGAGCCCTCCACCCCGACGGGATGATGGCCGTCGAGTTCGCCGACGGCATCGCCATGGAGGAGGCCTGGCACGACCAGGTCCCCACCGCCGTCGAGGCATGGGTGGGTCCGGCCCACGAGACCGTCGCCCGCCCGGCGGCCAAGATCCTGCTCAAGGTGCCCGGCACCGAGGGCGACGCCTACGTCGACGCCGCCACCGAGGCCGTGGGCGACCTGGCCGAGGTCACGGCCAGCGGCGGGCTCCAGCTGGTGGAGGTGTCGGCCCGAGGCGTCACCAAGGCCACGACCCTCGCCGCCCTCTGCGAGGAGCGAGGCATCGGGGCCGACCGGGTGGTGGCCTTCGGCGACGCCCGCAACGACCTGGCCATGCTGACCTGGGCCGGCACCGGCGTGGCCATGGGCGACGCCCACGCCAGCGTGGTCGAGGTGGCCGACGAGGTCACCGGCACCAACGCCGAGGACGGCGTGGCCACCTGGATCGAGCGCCACCTCCTCTGACCTCGTTCTGGTGAAGGCTCCCCGTCGCCGGCGACGGGGAGCCTTCACCAGTACGGAGGGGTGGACAGGGCAACGACGACCGCCTCGCGGTGACGGGGGTCCCTCGGGCTTGGGTAGGTTCCGGGGCATGTCGTTCCCCGGGACCTTCGCCGACACCACCCCCGACAAGGCGGCCATCGTCATGGCCGGCAGCGGTGAGCAGCTGACCTACGCCGAGCTGGACGAGAGGGCCACCCGGCTGGCCAACGTGCTCGTCTCCCTGGGCCTGGCCCCGGGCGACCACGTGGCCTTCTGCATCGAGAACCAGGTCCGGTTCCTCGAGGTGGCGTGGGGCTGCCACTACGCCGGGCTCTACTACACGGCCGCCTCGACCCGGCTGACGGCGGCCGAGCTGAGCTACATCATCGACGACTGCGGGGCCAAGGCGTTCATCGCGTCCCACGGCCTGGCCGACCTGGCCGCCGCCACCCTGGCCACCACGCCCGGCGTCTCCGCCCGGCTGATGCTCGACGGCACCGTCGAGGGCTTCGACGCCTACGAGGCCGCCCTCGAGGCGGCCTCGGCCGAGCGGGGCGCCGACTGGGAGGAGGGCGTCGACATGCTCTACTCCTCGGGCACCACCGGCCGCCCCAAGGGCGTGCAGGTCCCCCGCCGCGACGAGCCCCTCGGCACCAAGCCGGCGCTGAGCATGGTGGCCGAGGGCCTCTTCGCCTACAACCAGGACATGCGGTACCTCAACCCGGCGCCGCTGTACCACGCGGCCCCGCTGCGCTTCACGATGGGTGTGCACCGCGTCGGTGGCACCGCCTACGTGATGGAGCACTTCGACCCGTCCGAGGCGCTGCGGCTGGTCCAGGAGCACCGGATCACCCACAGCCAGTGGGTGCCCACCATGTTCATCCGCATGCTCAAGCTCCCCGACGAGGAGCGGGAGGCCTACGACGTGTCCTCCATGGAGGTCATGTTCCACGCCGCCGCGCCGTGCCCGGTCGAGGTCAAGAAGAAGATGATCGACTGGTTCGGGCCCGTGGTGCACGAGTACTACGCCGGCACCGAGGGCAACGGCTTCGTGTACTGCAACAGCGAGGGCTGGCTGGCCCACCCGGGGACGGTCGGCCAGAACCTGCTGGGCACCCTGCACATCACCGATGACGACGGCACCGAGGTCCCCGCCGGGGAGCCGGGCACGATCTGGTTCGAGGGCGGGGCCGAGTTCGAGTACCACAACGACCCGGAGAAGACCGAGGGCTCCCGGCACCCCAAGGGCTGGACCACCCTGGGCGACGTGGGTCGCCTCGACGAGGACGGCTTCCTCTACCTCACCGACCGCAAGGCGTACATGATCATCACCGGCGGGGTGAACGTGTACCCCCAGGAGGCCGAGAACGCCCTGGCCCTGCACCCCAAGGTCGCCGACGTGGCCGTCTTCGGCGTGCCCAACGACGACTTCGGCGAGGAGGTCAAGGCCGTCGTCCAGCCCCTCGACATGGCCGACGCGGGCGACGCCCTCGAGAAGGAGCTCATCGCCTACTGCCGGGAGCGCCTGGCCGACGTGAAGTGCCCCCGCACCGTCGACTTCCGCCCCGAGCTGCCCCGCCACCCCACCGGCAAGCTCTACAAGCGCCTCCTGAAGGACGCGTACTGGGAGGCCGCGGGCCGCTCCATCTGAGCGCGGCGCGGTGGAACGCGTTCTAGCCTGACCGGGTGACCGCGCCCACGCTGACCCTTCTCGACGTCGACGGGGAGGCCCACGAGGTCGCAGGCGACACCCAGGCCGTCGACGCCGACGCCCTGGCCGCCGCGACCGGCTGGGTGCTCAAGCCCGAGGGCCTGTGCCGGGACGACACCTGCGTCCCGCTGCGGGGCCGGGCCCTGGTGTGGGAGGACGGCCGCCTCGACCTGCCCGAGTGGGCCGCCGCCCTCGGCCTGGCCCTCGCCGTCGACGACGACCACGTGGTCGCCGCCCTGGCCCCGCCCGCCCACGACACCGCCAGGCCCGGCGCGCCGGCGCCCGACCTGGAGCTGCCCGCCCTCGACGGCACCACCCGGGCCTTCGGCGACCTGGCCGGGCGCAAGCGGGTGCTGGTGACCTGGGCGTCGTGGTGCGGCTGCCGCCACGAGCTGCCGGCCTGGCAGGCCATCCAGGACGAGCTGGCCGACGAGGGCCTGTCGATCTACTCGGTGGCCCTCGACGCCTCCCCCGACGACGCCCGGCCCTGGATCGAGGCGGCCGACCCCGACTACCCCGTGGTGGTCGACACCGCCCACGTCACCGCCGAGCGCTACGGCATCACCAACGTGCCCAGCGTGGTGTGGGTCGACGAGGTCGGCACGGTCGTGAAGCCCCCGACCATCGCCCCCGGCGACGACCAGTTCGCCGACTTCACCCAGATCAGCGCGGCCACCCACCACGACGCCCTGCGCCGGTGGGTGCGCGACGGCGTGGTCCCGGAGGGCCCGGCCACCCCGGTCCGCTCCCCCGAGGGCCAGGAGGCGCTGGCCGAGCGCCGCCTGGGCGCCTGGCTCCACGGCCGGGGCCAGACCCGATCGGCCGCCACCCACCTCGCCCGCGCGGTGGAGCTGGCCCCGTGGGACTGGACCATCCGCCGGGGCGGCATCGCGCTGCGGGGCGAGGACCCGTTCCTCGGCGACGAGTTCCTGGAGTTCTGGCAGGAGTGGGACGCAGCGGGCCGACCCGGCTACACCCCGACGACCTGAACCCGGTCACCCCATGGACCCTCGTCAGGGCACCTCGCGGATCCGCCACATCCGTGGCGGATCCGTCCCGAGGAGCGGAGGGTCCCTAGGCTCGCCGGCCGTGCCCGACCCCGACGTCGTCCCTGCGCTGGACCCCGACCTTCGGGCCCACGCCCTGGCGGCACGGGGCTTCATGCCCCCCGACGAGGGCGACGCCCTCCACGCCGCGGCCCTCGCCGCGGGCGCGGCGGTCCCCGGCGCCCCCTTCGCCGAGGTGGGGTCCTACTGCGGGCGCTCCACGATCTGGCTCGGCGCCGCGGCCCGGGCCTGCGGCACCACCCTGCTCGCCGTCGACCACCACCGCGGCTCGGAGGAGAACCAGGCCGGCTGGGAGCACCACGAGCCCGACCTGGTCGACGCCGACATCGACCGCATGGACACGCTCCCGATCTTCCGACGCACGGTGTTCGACGCCGGCCTGGAGGACCACGTGGTCGCCGCGGTCGGGCAGTCACCAGCGGTGGCCCGCATCTGGTCGACGCCCCTGGCCCTCTGCTTCATCGACGGTGGCCACGGCGAGGCTCCGGCCCGGGCCGACTACGAGGGCTGGGCCCACCACGTCGCCCCGGGGGGCACCCTCGCCATCCACGACGTGTTCCCCGACCCGGCCGACGGCGGGCGGCCCCCGTACGAGCAGATCTACCTCCCGGCCGTCAGGTCGGGGCGCTTCACCGAGCGCAGCGCCACCGGGTCGCTGCGCATCCTCACCCGCACCGGCTGACGCCCCGGCGCCCCGGCGGGGCGGGCCTACGATCCCCCCGTGACGTCCACCCACCGGGTCGTGCCCCCGGACCACGACGTGCGGCTCACAGGGGTGCGCGAGGCGGTGCGCGACAGCCTGGGGGTGATCCCCGCGGGCTGCGTGCTGGCCTCCATCGTGCTGGCGATCGTGCTGCGCCAGGTCGACGTGGCGGTGCAGGACGACCCGGCCCGCATCCTCTTCGAGGGCGACCCCTCGGCGGCCCAGTCCCTCCTCGGCACCATCGCCACGTCGATCCTCGCCCTCACCACCCTCGTCATCTCGGTGACGGTCGTGGCCCTCCAGCTGGCCAGCCAGCAGTTCTCCCCGCGGGTGCTGCGGACGTTCTTCCGCGACACCGGCACCAAGGTGGCCCTCGGCATCTTCACCGGCACCTTCATGTACAGCCTGACCGTGCTGCGCCAGGTGCACGCGGCCGACACGGCGCCGGAGTTCGTGCCCCGCATCTCGATCGACGTGGCCCTGGGCCTGGTGCTGCTGTCGCTGGGGGCGTTCGTCTACTACGTGAACCACGTCGTCCACGCCATCCGGATCGTGTCGATCATCGACTCCGTGGCGGCCGAGACGCGGGCCGCCATCCGGGAGGTCCACGTCCCGGGCCCGGCCCCGGCGCCGGACGAGGTCCCCGACCGGCCCCCCGACCTGCGGGTGGCCTTCGACCACCGCCCCGGCACCCTCGTGACCATCGACGAGGACGACCTCGTCCGGGTGGCCCGCGAGCACCGCTGCCTCATCCGCCTGGTGCCCCGCATGGGCGAGTACGTGGCCTCGGGCGTGCCCCTCGCCGAGGTGTGGGGTGACGACGGGCGGGGCCCCGACGGTGCCGTCGACCACGACCTCATGAGCCACGTGGGCCTCAACCGGGAGCGGACCATGCACCAGGACGTGGCCTTCGGGTTCCGCCAGCTGGTCGACATCGCCGAGAAGGCCCTCTCCCCCGCCGTCAACGACCCCACCACGGCGTGCGAGGCCCTCGACCGGATCCACGACCTCCTGCGCCGGGTGGCCACGGCCCCGCGGCCGTCCGGCTACCACCGCGACCACGAGGGCACCCTGCGCCTGGTCCACCCGGTGGTGACCTGGCCCGCCCTCGTGGGCCTGGCCTGCGACGAGGTCCGGACCTACGGCGGCGGGTCGCTGCAGGTGCAGCGGCACATGCGATCCCTGCTCGACGACCTGCTGGGGGTGGTGGCCGACGAGCTCAGGCCGCCCCTCGAGCGCCAGGTCCGCCTGCTGGACCGGGCCGCCGACGCAGCCTTCCCGGACCCCGACGAGCGGGCCACGGTGCACCTGCCCGCCGTGTGAGGGCGCCGGGCGGGGCGGGGATCAGCCCTCGCTGACCCCGGCCGTGTGCGCCTCGACCACGGCCTCCTCGCGCTCGAAGTCCTCGTCGTAGGGCGTGTGGTGGTCGGTGCCGAACATGATCTTGTCGAGGAACACGTACTTGAGGACCCAGAGGATGCCGAAGCCGGCGATGCTGGCCGCCATCACGCAGAAGGTGTGGAACAGCGTGTCGGGCTTGGTGCTCTCGGCCGCCAGGTAGACGGCGCCGGTGGACAGCGCCCAGCCGGCCACGGTGAAGACCCAGAAGGGGATGACCTCGCGCCGCAGGTGGGCCCGTCCCGACTTCCCCCACACCCAGTACTTGTTGAGCATGAAGGCGGGGATGGACATGACCATGGTGGCGGTGAGGTTCGACGGGACGGCGGCGACCTTCAGGGCCTGGACCATCACGAAGATGATGATCTGGGTCCCGACCACGGCGATGGCGGAGGTGGCGGCGTAGCGGATCATCCGCCGGCCGGCCTCGGTGCGGCTGTGCTCGAGCAGCCCTCGGGGGGTGAGGATCAGATCCACGGGGTCGCAACCTAGCGCCGGACCCCCTCGCCCCCGCAGCCAGGGCACACCCTCGGGCCCGGGACCAGGGGCGACGTGCCAGGATGGCCCGGTGCAGCAGGGTGCGGTCGACGAGCTCATCGAGGTGCTCGACCTCGAGGCCATCGAGGTCAACATCTTCCGGGGCAGCAGCCCCGACGTCGACGCCCAGCGGGTCTTCGGCGGCCAGGTGGCGGGCCAGGCCCTGGTGGCCGCGGCCCGGACCGTCGACGACGACCGCCACGTCCACTCGTTGCACGCCTACTTCCTCCGGCCCGGCGACCCCACGGTGCCGATCCTCTACGAGGTCGACCGGATCCGCGACGGGCGCTCCTTCGCCACCCGCCGGGTGGTGGCCATCCAGCACGGGAGGGCCATCTTCAACCTGTCGGCCTCCTTCCACGTGCCCGAGGAGGGCTTCGACCACCAGGACGAGGCGCCGGCCGACACCCCCGACCCGGACGAGCTGCCCGACTTCGCCACCCGGTGGCGGGCCCTGCTGGGCGACCGCCAGGTCGACTGGCTGGAGCGGCCCCGGCCCATCGACATCCGCCACGTCGACTGGACCCCGCAGCTCGACCGAGGCCCCCTCCCGCCCCACAGCCGGGTCTGGCTGCGGGCCGACGGCGTCCTGCCCGACGACCCGGTGCTGCACACCTGCGTCGTCACCTACGCCTCGGACATGACCCTGCTCGACACCACGCTTCTCCCCCACGGACGGTCGTTCGTCGAGCAGGACGTGATGATGGCCAGCCTCGACCACGCCATGTGGTTCCACCGGCCCTTCCGGGCCGACGAGTGGCTGCTCTACGCCCAGGACACCCCCTCGGCCTCGGGTGGCCGGGGCCTCGCCCGCGGCCTGTTCTTCGACCGCTCCGGCGCCCTCGTCGCCTCGGTCGTGCAGGAGGGCCTCATCCGGCCCTGGCACGACCCCGACCAGCGCTGACCTGCCCGCCGGCCGCGGCGGGCCAGCAGCTCCTCGCGGTGGCCGCCTCGCCCCGGGCGCAGGTCGAGGCCGACCAGGTCGGCCTCCTCACCGCCACGCCCGGTGGCCCACCCCGGCCAGGCGCCACCGCGGGGCGGTGCGACCCGCGCCACCCACCGTCGAGGTGCGATGCTGCCGGGTGGCCGGGCGGCCACCACCCCTCCCCCGACCCCCCGAGTCACGTGCGTCCCACCCCCGTCTCCCCGTCCACCCCCCGCACCCTCCGCCGGGCCGCCGCCGCCCTCGCCCTGGTCCTCTCGGTGGCCGCCTGCGGCGCCGACGAGCCCACCGGCACGGGCCAGGAGGTGCAGGGAGAGGCCCCCACGACCGTGGCCCCCGAGGGCAGTCCCACCACCGGCGGCGACACCACCTCCCCGGTCGACACCGACGAGGCCGAGGACCCCGGCGAGCCCGGCCCCCTGGCCGACGTGGCCGTCGCCCTCACCCCGGTGGCCACCGTCGAGGCACCGACCAAGCTGGTGGCCCGCCCCGACAGCGACCTGCTCTACGTGGCCGAGCAGGGCGGTCGGGTGCTGACCATCGACCCGGGCGCGGACGGCGACGTCGAGCCCGAGATGGTGCTCGACCTGGCGGGCCAGGTGGCGGTGGGCGGGGAGCGGGGCCTGCTGGGCCTGGCCTTCTCCCCCGACGGCGAGACCCTGTACGTGCACCACAGCGGGACCGACGGCGAGACGCGCGTGGCCAGCTACGCCATGGACGGCGACGAGGTCGACGCCCGCTCCCGCACCGACCTGCTCGAGGTCGACCAGCCCTTCGCCAACCACAACGGCGGCGAGATCCTCGTCGACGACACCGGCCTCCTCTGGATCGGTCTGGGCGACGGCGGTGCCGGTGGCGATCCCGACGACCGGGCCCAGGACCCCGACGACCTGCTGGGCAAGGTCCTGCGCATCGACCCCACGGAGCCGGCCGACGGGAAGCCCTACGGCATCCCCGACGACAACCCCTACGCCGACGGCGGCGGGGCCCCGGAGGTCGTCCTCACCGGGCTCCGCAACCCGTGGCGGTTCCGGTTCGACCAGGCCACCGGCGACCTGTGGGTGGCCGACGTGGGCCAGGACGACGTGGAGGAGGTCGACCGCATCCCCGCCGACGGCGTGCTGGGCACCAACCTGGGCTGGAGCCGCGACGAGGGCACCCGCTCCTTCGACGAGGACCACGAGGTGGTCGACGGGCCTGCCCTCGGACCGGTCTTCGAGATGACCCACGACGACGGGTGGTGCTCGGTGAGCGGCGGCCCCCTCTACCGGGGAGACGCCATCGCCGACCTCCAGGGCGCCTACCTGTTCGGCGACTTCTGCAAGCCCGGGCTCAACGCCATCCGTCTGGGCGAGGACGGCACCGTCGACGAGACCGCGGTGCTCGACGACGCGGTGGGCCAGGTGGTGTCGATCGACGTGGACGAGGCCGGCGAGCTGTTCGTGCTGTCCCTCGACGGCACCATCTCGCGCGTGGACCCCGCCTCCTGAGGCTCAGGGCCCGGCGCCCACCCCCACGCGCACCTGGGACCCGGTGCGCTGCCGGGTGACCTCGATGCCGGCGGGGATGCGCTCGCGCAGACCGGCCACGTGGCTGATGACGCCGACCATGCGACCGCCGGCCCGGAGCCGGTCGAGCTCGTCGAGGGCCAGGTGCAGGGCGTCGGGGTCGAGACTGCCGAAGCCCTCGTCGATGAAGAGCACGTCGAGGCGCACGCCGCCGGTGCGCTCGGCCACCACGTCGGCCACCCCCAGGGCCAGGGCCAGCGACGCCTGGAAGGTCTCCCCTCCGGAGAGCGAGGTGACCTCGCGCTCCTGGTCGTTGTGGGCATCGTGGACCCGCAGGTCGAGGCCGGACCGGGCCCCGTGGCGGGAACCGGTGTGGACCTGGAGGGAGTAGCGCTGGTCGGTCATCACGGCCAAGCGGCGGTTGGCCCGGTCACAGATCGACGCGAGGTGGGCGGCCAGCACCCAGCGCTGCAGCGACACCCGGTCGCCGGTGCGCCCGGTGCAGACCTCGGCCAGACGCCGCCGGACCTCGTGCTCGGCCTCGGCCACGGCCAGGGCGGCCCCCGCCTCGGCGTGGGCCGTGGCCGCCTCGCCCACCAGGTCGGCGGCCGAGGCCACCCGCACCCGGGCCTCGACCAGGTCGTGGTGGCGGGCCCCGGCCGCCGCGGCCGCCTCCTGGGCGGGAGCGGGGTCGGGCTGGTCGTCGGGCAGCCCTGCCAGCGAGGCGTGGGCCAGCTCGGCCTCGACGCGCTCGAGGTCGGCCTCCCACCGCTCGACGTCGTCGGTGAGGGCCGCGACCTCGTCGGCCGCCAGGGCCGCGGCTCGGACCGCGGCGGGGTCGGCGAAGCCGGCCTCGGCCACCGCGCCGGTGGCCGCCTCCCGCGCCTGGGCGGCCCGGGTGCGGCCGTCCTGCGCCGCGACCTGGGCCCCGGCGAGGCCGTCGAGGGCCCGGGCCAGGGAGGCGAGGGCGGCGCTGGCCCGCCGGGCCGAGGCGGGGTCGGCCCCCGGTCCCAGCACGGCCTCGGCCTCGGCCGCCTTCTCGGCGGCACCGGCGCGGAGCCCCTCGAGGCCGGTCTCGGCGGCCACTGCCTTGGCGGTGTCGGCCTCGGCCAGGCGCCGAGCCTCGGTGACGGCCCGCCGCAGGCCATCGACGGCGGCGGTGCGCTCGGGCCGCGCGTCGGCCTCGGCCTGGGCCTCGTCGAGGGCGGTGCGGGCCTCGGCCAGGCGGGCGTCGATCCCGGCGGGGTCGTCGCCGGCCTCACCCGCCTCGACCCGGACCTGGGCACGCGCCGCCACCGCGGCCTCGAGGGCGGCGGCCGCCTCCTCCCGCGCCGTGCCCGCGGCGGTCACCGCGGCCTCGGCCGCGTCGACCTCGCCGCGCCGGGGGGCGCCGTCGCGCGGGGCGGCCGGCCCCGGGTGGGCCTCGGACCCGCACACCGGGCAGGCCTCGCCGTCGACCAGGTCGGCCGCCAGCTCCGCCGCGATGCCGTCGAGCAGGGCCTCCCGGGCATCGGCGAAGGCCTCGCGGGCGTCGAGCTCGGACCGGCGTCGGTCGGCCAGGTCCTCCTCGGCGCGGATCACGGCCGCGTCGGCGGCGGGGAGGCGGCGGGCGGCGGCGGCCCAGCGGGCCAGGCGCCCGACCTGCTCCCGCAGGCCGTCGAGCCGGGCGGCCGCCGTCTCCGCGGCCCGCACGGCCGCCTGGGTGGGCTCGACCTCGGCCTCGAGCTCGGCGGCCTTGGCCCCGAACCGCGCCGCGCTGGCGCGGCACCGCTCGACCTCGACGGTGGCCGCCTCGGCCCGGGACGACGCGTGGGTCGCGGCCTCGACGGCGACGGTGGCCGCCTCGACCTCGGCCGTGCGCCGGGCGACGGCGCGCGCCGCTGCGCCCGACCACGACCGGTCGACCTCCGCCAGGGCGGAGGGCGCCAGGGGCCGACCCCGCAGGGGTGCGGGCAGGGTGACCGAGCACGACGACCAGGTCGCCGCCACCTCGGCGGCGGCGACCTCGACGGCCTGGTCGGCCTTCCGGGCCTCGGCCTCGAGGGCCTCCGCCGCGGCCAGGGCCGGACGGGCCCGACCCGCCCGCTCGGCCGCGGCGAGGCGCCCGCGGATGCGGCCCACCTCGTCGGTGCGGGCGGCCAGGCGCCGGGCGCGCGCCACCAGGGCCTGGCGGTGCTCCCACAGCCGGGCCTCCTCGGCCCCGGCGCGGGCCCGGGTGGCGGCGGCCTCGGCCTGGACCTGGGCGGTGCGGGCCGCGTCGGCCAGGCTCCGGGCCCCCTCGCGCAGGGCGGTGGCGGCCGCGTCGAGCGCGGTCTGGTCGAGGGGTGCGTCGGAGGGGGTGAGGGCCGGGCCCAGATCCGCCCGGCTGACGGCGTGGGAGGCCAGGTCGGCGGCCAGCCGGCGCAGCTCGGCCTGCGCCCCGGCCCGACGCAGGCCCTGCTCGTGGTGGCCCTCGTCGATGGCCCGGGCCTCGTCGCGGGCCGCCTCGTCGAGGGCTCGGGCCACGTCCTCGAACACGGTGGTGCCGAAGATGGACTTGAGGAGGTCCTCGCGCTCGGCCGACGATGCCCGCAGGACCTGCTCGAAGCGACCCTGGGGCAGCAGGACGACCCGGCGGAACTCCTCGGCCGTGAGCCCGAGGCGGTCGACCAGGAGGCGGTTCACGTCGGTGACCTTGGTGGCGACGACGTCGACCCCGCCGGCGACGCGTCGCTCGAGCACGGCCTTGGTGGCGGCCTGGGTGGAGGTGCCGTCGCGGCGGTGCCGCCAGCGGGGTGCCTCGCGCCGGACGCACCACTCGTCGTCGCCCAGCCGGAAGCGGAGCTCGACCCGCGGGGTGGTGCCCCGGGCGTGGTCGGAGTGCAGGCGGGCGAGGGGCCGGTCGCCGGCGGTGTCGCCGTACAGCGCGAAGCAGATGGCGTCGAGCAGGAAGCTCTTGCCCGCGCCGGTGGGCCCGCTGATGAGGAACAGGCCGGCGGCGCCGAGGTCGTCGAAGTCGACGACCTGGACGTCGGCGAAGGGCCCGAAGGCCTCGACCTCGAGCCGCAGCGGCCTCACCGGGGCCCCCTCACGCCACGGCCCCGGCGGGGCCCCCGGCCGCCGCGGGGGTGGCAGTGACGGGCACCGGGTCGTCGCTCCGGCGGGCCGCGGTGGCGACGTCGAAGGCGCGGGCCAGGACGGCACGCTCGTCGTCGTCGGCCGGGCGGCCCAGGCGCTGGGACAGGAACGCGAGGGCCAGGTCGAGGTCGGTGACCTCCTCGCCCCGGGTGCGGATGTCGTCGTCGCCCGCGGCCCGGCCCGGGCTCACGTGCTCGAGGACGACGGCGTGGGGGAAGCGGTCGCGCAGGCGGGCCATGGCGAGCCGGGGCAGCACCTCGTCGGTGAGGCGGGCCCGCACCCAGGCAGCCTCGGATGCCGCCAGCGCAGGGTCGGCCAGCAGGTCGTCGAGGCGGCCCTCGACGGTGCGGACCGCCCGGCCCACGCCGAGGGGCACGACCTCGGTGGTGAGGGCGCCGTCGGCCGCGAGGTCGACCAGCCGCACCGAGGTGGGCGCCGTCTCCGAGAAGGAGTACGGCAGCAGGGACCCGGCGTAGGCGATGCGCTCGGTGAGGGCCTGGGGCCGGTGCAGGTGTCCCAGGGCGGCGTAGGAGGTGCCGTCGAAGACGTCGACCGGCACGCGGTCGACCCCGCCCACGCTGAGCTCCCGCTCGCTGGCCGAGGGGGCCGCCCCGGCCACGAAGGCGTGGGCCACGACGACCGACCGCACCGGGCCCCGGGCGGCCAGGTCGGCCCGCACCGCGTCGAGGGCGTGGGCCAGCACCTGGTGCTGGGTGGCCCGACGGGACCGCGACGGGGCCTCGGCGTCGCCGGGGCGGGCCCGGCCGACGGCGGCCCGCTCGTCGGCCCGTGCCGCCAGCGGCTCGAGGTAGGGCACGGGGTGGATGACCAGGTCGGGCCCGCCGGCGGGGTCGGGCACCACCACGGGGGCCTCGGGCCGGAAGCGGCCCCGGAGGGTGACCTCGTCGCGCAGGACGGGGTCGAGGCTGCCGACCCGCCCGGGCGAGTCGTGGTTGCCGGTGATGGCCACCACCCGGGTGCCGAGGTCGGTGAGGCGGCGGAGGACGTCGCCCAGCAGGTCGACGGCGTCGGCCGGGGGGACGGCCCGGTCGTAGAGGTCGCCCGACACCAGGACCGCGTCGACCTCGGCCGCGGCGGCCACCTCGACCACCCGGTCGAGGGCGCGCTCCTGGTCGCCCAGGAGCGGGGCGCCGTGGAACATGCGCCCCAGGTGCCAGTCGGAGGTGTGCAGGACCTTCATGGCCGCGACGTTACGGAGGGGGTGTGACAGCGACGTGGATGCCCTCGTCCCTCTCCGTGGTGGGGTGAGCGCGGAGCGGAGCATCGGCGGGGTCGCGGGCCATCGACCCGGGCGGGCGGGGCCCGTAGACTCACCTCCCTTGGCCAGCACCGACACCCCCACCCAGGGGCGCCCCGCGCCCGAGGACCTCGAGTCCGCGCTGGAGGCCCACCGCCGGGAGCTGACGGGCTACTGCTACCGCATGCTCGGCTCCGGCTCGGAGGCCGAGGACGCCGTCCAGGAGACCTTCATCCGGGCGTGGCGCCGGATCGACTCGTTCGAGGGCCGGTCCTCGCTGCGCTCGTGGCTGTACCGCATCGCCCACAACGTGTGCCTCGACATGGTCCGCAGCGTGCAGCGACGGGCCCGCCCCATGGAGCTGGGCCCGTCGAGCTCGGCCGACGGCGACATCGGCCCCACCCGCAGCGAGGAGATGTGGGTGCGTCCCATCGCCGACGACCGGGTCGTGCCCGACGACGCCGACCCCGGCGACGTGGCCGCCACCCGGGAGTCGATCCGCCTCGCCTTCGTCACCGCCCTGCAGCACCTGCCGCCCAAGCAGCGGTCCGTGCTCATCTTCCGCGAGGTGCTGCGCTGGCAGGCCTCCGAGGTGGCCGAGCTGCTCGACACCACCGTCGCCTCGGTCAACAGCGCCCTCCAGCGGGCCCGGGCCACCCTCGAGGACCTGCCGCCCACCGGCGCCGGGCCCACCGTCGTCGACCAGGCCCACGAGGACCTCCTGGCCCGCTACGTCGACGCCTTCGAGCGCTACGACATCACCGCCCTCGTCGAGCTGCTCCACGAGGACGCGATCATGTCCATGCCGCCCTGGGAGCTGTGGCTCGAGGGACCGGTGCAGATCGGCCGCTGGCACCTCGGCAAGGGCGCCGGCTGCGAGGGCTCCCGGGTGCTGCCCATCGTGGCCAACGGCGTCCCCGGCGTGGCCTCCTACAAGCCGGCCGACGACGGCACCCTGCGGCCGTGGTCGATCCAGGTGATCGAGAGCCGCGACGGGAAGATCACCGCCCTCAACCACTTCATCTACGAGGACCTCTTCGCCGAGTTCGGGCTGCCCCCGGCCCTCACGCCCCGACGGCGACCCGCTCCCCGCCTGACCTCCCTCGCCCCGAGCGCCCCGCGGGCAAGCGCGCGACGGAGCAACGCCCCGCGGAGCAGCCCGAGCAACCGGCCGCGAAGGGCGGCCGACCCCTAGCCCGGCGGGCCCGGCCGGCGGCCCAGGAGTGCCTCGGCCTGGGCCACCACGTCCCCGACCTCGGCGGTGAGGCCCACGAGGTCGAGCAGGGCGGCCAGCGGGCACGCCTGCCCCGGCGGGTGGTGCAGGGCGACCCGCCACCCCCGTCGGCGGGCACCGACCTGGAGCCGGGCCAGACCCTCCACGGTGCCGAGGTCGACCTGCGACGCGACCGGGACCCGCCCGGCACCCACCACCGTGCCGTCGGCCAGGACCAGGTCGACCTCGGTCCACGAGGGTGGGGCAGGCCCGTCGGGTCGCAGCTCCTCCATGGGAGGCCAGACGCAGGCCAGGGCCCGGACTCACCGCCACGGGACCGCAGCTGCCCCCGGCGGTCGCCGCGTGGGCTCCCCGCCCTGGCCGGGGGTCCCACCGCTGAGGGGACCGGGGGAGGGCCCGGGCGGCGGAAACGCCATGGCGCCGCCGCCCGCCTCAGGACCTCGGCGACCCCGTCACCCGGTGGGCCACCGGGGCCACTCCCAGGGCGGCGGGGCCGGGACCTCGGCGGCGACGGGCGCAGGCCGGTCGAGGCGCAGCTCGCCCGGCCCGTGCTGACCGGGCTCGGGGTGGAGCAGCACCACCTGGTGGGCGGCGAGCTCCTCGGGTGGTGTGACGGTGCCCACCTGACGGACGTTGTGCCACATGGCGAACAGCTCGGTGGCCAGGTGGTCGGGGTGGACGTCGACGATGTGGGCGGAGGCGCCGGCCCCGAGGGCGATGTGGTCCCCGGGCACCAGCTCCTCGCCGTCGCGCACAGCCCGGCCCAGGGCGTTGAGGAGCGATGCGCCCCGGGACCAGTCGTCGTCGAACACCACCAGCTCGGGGTGCTCGTAGCTGTCGAGCAGCCCGACCGTGTAGACCCAGCCGGGCCGGGTCGGCTCGGGTTCCACACCCCGCACGGCCCAGCCGAACCGGCGGACGTGATCCCGCGTGTCGTCGAGGACCTGTTGGAAGCTCTTGCCGTCGCACATCTCGCACATGCCCCGATCATCCTCGGGGGGTGTGACAGCGGAGCGGGCGAGGCCGAGCTCGGAGCCTGCCGGCAACTCCTCACCGGCCGGCCGCCCGCCGGCCTGGCACCGCCCGCACCGGGGCACGCCGCTGACGGGCGGCGGGACGCGTGACGGAGCCCGCAGCCGCGGGCTGTCTCGGTGTTTCGACCCCACGCCGGGGTCAGGCCGGGCGGGCGCTGACCGGGCGCGTGCCCGGTGCGACTCACCCGGCGGGCGGAGCGCGGGCCCCGTCGGGGCGGTCGCTCTCACATCGTCCGGTGCGTCGGCAACGGTCGTAGCGATGGCGCGACGGAGCGTCGTCGTCATCGGTCCCGGGCTCGTCGTCCACTGGGTCGGTTGCGGTGGGCCGGGTGGGGGTGAAGAACACCGACTCGCGGTCGAGGCGTTCGCCGGTGGGCCCCTGGTAGGGGGCGACGTTGGGCATGTCGTCGGCCTTGGGGGGCCGGGCCCGGGTGGCGCCGGCCATCCGGTGCCCGGCGGGTCGGTGAAGACCACCCCGTTCGGGTCATCGGCGTTGCCGGTGATGCCGAGCAGGCCCTTGTGGTGGAGCCGGTGGTGGCTGGTGCAGAGGCAGAGGAGGTTGTGGGTGTCGGTGGCGCCGTCGTCTTCCCAGTGGACGATGTGGTGGACCTGGAGCCACCAGCTCTGGTCACAGCCCGGGACCCGGCAGCCGCGGTCGCGGTGCTCGATGAGCCGGCGGATCCGGCGGGGGACGATGTGCTTGGTGCGCCCCAGGTTCACCGGGGCCCCGTCCGTCTCCCAGACGACCTCGGTGTCACCGTCGCAGGTCAGGTAGCGGCGCAGCTCATCGGGCAGCACCCCGGCCAGGTGCGCCGAGGCCATCCACCCATCCCCGCGACCGGGTGGCCTCGAGGTGGATCAGCATCCTCGACCGGGCCGCCAGCTCCGCCCCACCCGCACCCCCGTTCAGGATCGCGTGGGCCATCCCCACCAGGGCATCAGCCCACGACGGCACCGGCACCTTCAGGTCCTTCGTGGACCGGCCCTCCGCGACCGCCGCGGCCTTGGCCGCCTTGCGGGCCTCGGTCGTGGAGCCGGTCCCGGGCCGCCTTCAGCGCGCCCTCGACGGCCAGGCCCTCGTCGAGCGGGGAGGCGCATCCGGGCGCACCACGGCCCGCCTCGTCGGTCCCGAAGGCGACCTCGCGGTCGGTCTCGGGGTCCTTGGGCACCTCCGGCTCGCCGTGCGTCTGCTCCGGGGCGTCCGAGGGGCTGGCCGCGGCATCGAACGCCGTAGTCGCGGGTGGCCTTGGCGATCTGGGCCACCGTGGCGTGCACGGCCAACGAGCACACCGACGCCTCGAACTCCGCCGGCGTGTAGCGGGCCACCGTCGCCGCCTGGTCGGCCGACAACCGGCCCTCGGCGAACGCGGCCATCGTCACCGGCAGCTCCGGCGGCCCGCCGCGCCAGCAGCACCACCCGCCGCGGCCGGCACCCGGGCCAACCCCGCCCGCAACATCAACCACTGCACCGGCGTGTGGATGCGGTGCCCCTACCACAGGCCCTCCTCCAACGCCCGCACCACCAGATCCACCAGACCGGGCCTCGGCCGCGTTCGGCACCCCCGCCACACCGGCCAGCTCCTCCTCGAACCCGTCCCGCACCGCGGCCGCAGCCGTCGCCGCCTGCAGCTCCGGGGTGGCCGTGATCGTCATGGAACCCAACATACGCAGGGGGTGTGACAGTCAAGCCGGGCCTGGTCACGGCGCCGGCCCGGCCCCCTTTGGGCCCGTAGCCTGCACCTCGGGATGGCGGAGGGACACGACGACCGACTGCTCCCGCAGCAGCGCGCCCGGGTGCGGATCGACGAGATGCTCGTGGCCGCTGGTTGGGTGGTGCAGGACTACAAGCGGGTGAACCTGGCTGCCGGGACCGGGGTGGCCGTCCGCGAGCTGGTGACCGACGCCGGACCGGCCGACTACGTCCTGTTCGTCGACAAGCAAGCGGTCGGCGTCATCGAGGCCAAGAAGAAGGGCACCACCTCGGGCGAACCGTCGCTCCACCTCGGCGTCGGTGACATCGGGGCGGGGGCACCCTCGACGCACTGGCCGAGGTGTGGCCGGACCTCCTAGCCGAGGAAGGTGAACAGGCGCTCAGGCAGGTGCGGGAGCGCGTTGGGGCCGGGTCGACGAGGCGGGCCAGGCCGACGCCGTACCGGGCTCACTCGCCGTCGTAGCCCTCGTGCCGGCGCACCCAGTCCATCGGCGTCGTCCTGTGCGTGCCGGGATCAGATGCCGTCCATCCAGGCGGCGAGGGCCTCGCCGATCTCGTGGGGGCTGTCCTCTTGCACGAAGTGGTTCCCGGCCACGGTGACCTCGGTCTGGTTGGGCCAGCGTGCGGCAGAGCTCACGCTGGGGGCCCGGTGAGGATGGCGCCGGGGTCGGCGTCGACGAACAGCTTCGGGACCTCCGAGGTGGCCAGCCAGTCGGCGTAGGCCTGGACGATCTCGGTCACGTCGGCGGGCTCGCCCTCGATGGGGATCTCCCGAGGCCAGGTCAGCGTGGGCCGCCGACGCTCGCGGCTCGCGGAAGGGCCGCCGGTACTCCTCCATCTCCTCGTCGGTGAGGTCGCGGAGGATCGACGCCGGCAGGACGGCCTCGACGAACAGGTTCTGGTCGATGACCATCTCCTCCCCGGCGTCGGAGCGGAAGGCGCGGAAGAGGTCACGGGCGACGTCGGGCCACTCGTCCCAGGTGACCGGCCGGACGATGGCCTCCATGTAGGCCAGGCCGACCACCCGGTCGCGGTGGCGGTTGGCCCAGTCGAAGCCCAGGGCCGAGCCCCAGTCGTGGACGACGAGGGTGACCCGGTCGCCCAGGTCGAGCTGGTCGAGGAGGCCGTCGAGGTACCGACGGTGCTCCACGAAGCGGTACGAGCCGGGGCCGACGTCGTCGAGCGGGTCCGAGTCACCCTGGCCGATGAGGTCGGGCGCGATGCACCGGTGCTCGGCCGAGAGGTGCGGGATCACGTTGCGCCACAGGTACGACGACGTCGGGTTGCCGTGCAGGAAGACGACGGGGTCGCCCTCGCCCGCCTCGTGGTAGGCCATCCGCTTCCCGTCCACCACGGCGGAGGACTTGGTCAGGGGGGTGGGGTCCAGCGGTTCGGTGCTCACGGCCCGAGCGTGGCACCTCGGGACCGGCGCCGCCCGGAGACGCTGGCCCGCTGCGCCCTCCGGGCTCCACACCCCGGTCTGACCAGGGGTGGAGGGGTCCTCGCCCGGTGCCTCCAAGCGGGCTCCACGCGGTCCCCAACCGCACCGGGAGATGGTCCTCCCACACCGCCGGCCGAGCACCGGCCCACCCCAGGAGCACGCCATGACCGCCGCCACCGCCCTCACCGCCACCACCGACACGCCGGACCTCACCAGCTACCGCAACATCCACCGGGCCCTGCGCCGCGCCCCCCACCGGATGGCCGCGTCGGTCCGCCTCGTCGCGCCGGAGGACCGGCGCCGCATCGCCGGCCTGGGCCGCTACTGGAAGGGCTACGCCGGCGAGGTCCTGGCCCACCACACGATCGAGGACGACGTCTTCTTCCCCGCCCTGGTCGCCCGGGTCGACGGGGCGGCGGGGCTGATCGCCCGCACCGACGACGAGCACCACCGCCTCGATGCCCTCATGACCTCGGTCGACGAGGGGTTCACCCGCCTGGTGCGGGGCAGCGACCTGCGCTCGATCAGCCTGGTCGACGACCTCGATGCCCTCGCCGCGCTGATGGATGCCCACCTCGACCTCGAGGACGCGGAGATCCTGCCGCTGTTCGTGCGGCACTTCAGCGCCGAGGAGTACGACGTCATGGAGGACCAGGCCGTCAAGGCCATCGGCCTCGGCGCCCAGGCGGCCTTCACCATCCCCTTCGCGGTGGCCGCCACCCCCGAGGCCGACCGGGCCGAGCTGCTCGCCGCCGCGCCCGCCGTCCTGCGGCTCCTCCACCGGGCGACCCGCGCTCGCCACGCCCGCCTCGAGGCCCGCGCCTTCGGCGACGTCAGCCCGAGCACGAAGGGGACGATCTGATGCTGGAGCGCCTCACCCGCACCGTGGTCCGCCGCCGGCGCCTGGTCGTCGCCGCGTGGGCCCTGGGCCTCGCCGCCCTCGTGGTCGTCGGCTCGCTGTACGGCGGCGACCACCGCGTCGACTACGCCATCCCCGGCAGCGACTCCGCCGCCGCCCAGGACCTCCTCACCGAGCGCTTCCCCGACCTCGCCGGGGACACCGTCCAGCTGGTGTTCCAGGCCCCCGAGGGGGTCGACGAGCCCGCCACCGCGGCGGCCATCGACGACGTGGTGGCCGAGGCCGCCCGGGTCGACCACGTGCGCGGCGTGGAGCCGGGCCTGCCCTCCGAGGACGGCACGACCACCCTCGTGACGGTCCAGCTCGACGCCACCGCCGAGAAGGTCCCGGTCGACACGGCCCGGTCGCTGATCGACCTGGCCGACGCCTCCGACACCACCTCGCTCTCGGTCGACGTGGGCGGCGGCTCGATCCAGAACGCCGAGGGGGCCGAGGCCGGCTCCGAGCAGATCGGGCTGCTGGCCGCGCTGATCATCCTGCTCCTCGTCTTCGGGTCCGCCATCGCGGCCGGGCTGCCCATCGTGGCCGCCCTGTTCGGGGTGGGGGCGGCACTGGCCGCGGTCCCCCTGCTGAACCACCTGTTCGTGGTCCCGGACTGGGCCCCGCAGCTCGTGACGATGATCTGCATCGGGATCGGCATCGACTACGCCCTGTTCGTGGTGACCCGCTTCCGGGCCGCGCTGGCCGACGGCCAGGAGCCCGAGGACGCCATCGTGACCGCCATGACCACCGCCGGTCGGGCCGTGCTCTTCGCCGGCGGCACGGTCGTCGTGTCCCTGCTCGGCCTCTGCGCCATGGGCCTCGAGTACCTCTACGGCACGGCCGCGGTGACCGTCGTCGGCGTGCTGGCCGTGCTGGCCGCCTCGATGACGCTGCTCCCCGCACTCCTCGGCTTCGCCGGACGCTCGATCGACCGCCTCCGGCTGCCGTTCCTCCGGGGAGGGTCCGAGGGCGAGGGCGTGTGGGCCCGTTGGAGTCGGGTCGTCCAGCGCCGCCCCGGTGTCACCGGCCTCGTCGCCCTCGTGCTCCTGCTGGCGGTGGCCGCCCCCGTCGCCTCGCTGCGGTTCGGCTACCCCGATGCCGGCACCGGCCCGGAGTCGGCCACCAGCCGGCGGGCCCACGACGCCGTCGCCGAGGCCTTCGGGCCCGGCGCCAACACCCCTCTCGTCCTGGCCGTCGACACCGCCGGTGACCCGTCGTCGGTCGAGCCGGTGCTCGACGCCCTCGCCGCCGATCCTGGGGTGGCCGCCGTGCTGCCCCCGGAGCTCAGCGACGACGGCAGCACCGCAGCGGTGGTGGTGGTGCCGACGACCGGGCCACAGGACGACGCCACCGGTCGGCTCATCCACCACCTCCGCGACGACGTGCTGCCCCCGGTCGCCGCCGAGGGCACGGTCCACCTCGGCGGGGCGACCGCCGCCGGCGTCGACGAGAGCACCTACATGGCGCCCCGGCTCCCGGTCTTCATCGGGGCCGTCGTCGCCCTGTCGTTCCTGCTCCTGCTGCTGGTGTTCCGATCGGTGCTCGTGGCCCTCAAGGCCGCGGCGATGAACGTGCTGGCCATCGGCGCCGCCTACGGGGTGATGGCCCTGGCCCTCCAGGGCGGGTGGTTCGGCGGGCTCATCGGCATCGACGAGTCCACCCCCATCCCGGTGTGGGCCCCGATGACGATGTTCGCCATCCTCTTCGGCCTGTCGATGGACTACGAGGTGTTCCTCCTCACCCGCATCCGGGAGGAGTACGTCCGCACCGGCGACAACGCCTCGGCGGTGGCCACGGGGATGGCGCGCACCGGCCGGGTCATCACCGCCGCCGCGGCGATCATGGTCACCGTCTTCGCCGCCTTCATCCTCTCCGACCAGGTGCTGGTGAAGGTGATCGGGCTCGGCCTGTCCACCGCGGTGCTGCTCGACGCCACCGTGGTCCGCATGGTCCTGGTGCCCTCGACCATGGAGCTGCTGGGCGATCGCAACTGGTGGTTGCCCCGCTGGCTGGACCGGGTCCTGCCCCACCTCACGGTGGAGGGGCCGTCCCCGGAGGCCGGGGCCGAGGAGGCGCCGGTGCTGGTCGACCTGCGGGACCCGGTCGGCACCGCCGTGGACTGAGGGCACGCGGAGGGTCCCCGACCGAGCGGCCGGGGACCCTCCGCCCGTCTCCGCCGAGGAGGCGGTGCGCGACGCAGGAGCATCGCCCGGAGGTCGTGAACGCGATCACGTGTAGGGTGCACCGGTCCCGGGCGGACGCCACGGCCCGGCCCCGCCGAGTCGGAGGCCGCACCACCCCCGGCGTCCCCACCCCACCGAGCCCGCCGCCGCGCGCCCTGGAAGGCCCTCTTGACCCTGCCCACCCTGACCCTCGACCGGTCGCGCACGCTGACCGCCCGCCTGCGCGAGACCTGGCTGGCCAACCCCCGCAAGGACCTGCTGGCCGGGCTCGTCGTGGCCCTGGCCCTCGTGCCCGAGGCGATCTCGTTCTCGATCATCGCCGGCGTCGACCCGAAGGTCGGTCTCTACGCCTCGTTCAGCATCGCCGTGATCATCGCCTTCGCAGGCGGACGACCGGCCATGATCTCGGCCGCCACCGGCGCCATGGCCCTGGTCATCGTCACGCTGGTGAAGGAGCACGGCGTCGAGTACCTGTTCGCGGCCACCATCCTGGCCGGGGCGATCCAGGTCGCCTTCGGGGCCCTCGGCGTGGGCCGGCTCATGCGCTTCATCCCCCGCACCGTGATGGTGGGGTTCGTCAACGCCCTGGCCATCCTCATCTTCGCCGCCCAGCTGCCCCACGTCATCGGGGAGGGGACGGCGGTCTACGTGATGGTGGCCCTGGGACTGGCCATCATCGTCGGGCTCCCCCGGCTCACCACGGCCGTGCCCGCCCCGCTCGTGGCCATCGTCGTGCTCGGCGTCGGCGGCGCCGCCCTCGGCATCACGGTCCCCACCGTCGGCGACATGGGCGCCCTGCCCGACTCCCTCCCCGGGTTCGGCCTGCCCGACGTGCCCTTCGACCTCGAGACGCTGTCGATCATCGCCCCCTACGCCTTCACGCTCGCCGTGGTCGGCCTGCTGGAGTCCCTGCTCACCGCCCAGCTCATCGACGACAAGACCGACACCCGCTCCGACAAGGACCGCGAGTCGCGGGGCCAGGGCGTGGCCAACGTGGCCACCGGCTTCCTGGGCGGCATGGCCGGCTGCGCCATGATCGGCCAGTCGATGATCAACATCGGCAACGGCGGTCGGGGCCGCCTGTCCACCCTGTCCGCCGGCGTGTTCCTGATCGTCGGGATCCTGGCCTTCGGCGACCTGGTCGCGGCCATCCCCATGGGCGCCCTCGTCGCGGTGATGATCATCGTGGCCGTCAGCACCTTCGACTGGGACAGCATCCGCCTCGGCCAGCTGCGCCGAGCGCCCCGGAGCGAGACCGCGGTGATGGTCGTGACCGTCGCCATCGTGGTGGCCACCCACAACCTGGCCCTGGGCGTGGCCGGCGGCGTGCTCCTGGCCGCGGTCTTCTTCGCCCGCCGGGTGGCGCACGTGGCCGACGTGACCAGCGTGCTCGACCCCGACGGGCGCACCCGGATCTACCACGTGACCGGCGAGCTGTTCTTCGCCTCGACCAACGAGCTGGTGCACCTCTTCGACTACACCGAGGACGTCGAGCGGGTGGTGGTGGACCTGAGCGAGGCCCACGTGTGGGACACGTCCGCGGTCGCCGCCCTCGACGCGGTGCTCGCCAAGCTGCAGGCCCACGGCATCGAGGGCGAGCTGGTGGGTCTCAACCCCCACAGCGCCGAGCTCCACGGCCGCATGACGGGACGACTCTCCCCCCACTGACGAGACGACGGGTCGCGGGGGCGACAGACGGTCGAGCCCGGCGTCGCCACCCGCGGGACGTCCCCCCTCGCCTGACCCCGGCCGGCCGCCCGTGGCCGACCGTCGTCCGGCCGTCACCAGATGGCGACGCGCTCCTCGGGGTCCAGCCAGAGGTCGTCGTCGGGGGTCACCTCGAAGGCCCGGTGGAACCCGTCGAGGTTGCGGACCACGGCGTTGCAGCGGAACTCCGGCGGGGAGTGCGGGTCGATCGCCAGCAGGCGGACCACCTCGGCGTCGCGGGACTTGGTGCGCCAGGCCTGGGCCCACGCCCAGAAGAACCGCTGGTGGCCGTCGAGGCCGTCGACGACCGGTGGCTCCTCGCCGTCGAGGGCGATGCAGTAGGCGGCGTGGGCGATGGTGAGCCCGCCGAGGTCGCCGATGTTCTCACCGACGGTGAAGGCGCCGTTGACGTGGTGGCCCGGGGCCTGGCCCGGCTCCAGGGCGTCGTACTGGGCGATGAGGGCGGCGGTGCGCTCCTCGAAGGCGGACCGGTCGGCGTCGGTCCACCAGTCGTTGAGGTTGCCGGCGCCGTCGTAGCGCGAGCCCTGGTCGTCGAACCCGTGGCCGATCTCGTGACCGATCACCGCCCCGATGGCGCCGTAGTTCACGGCCGGGTCGGCGTCGGGCGAGAAGAAGGGCGGCTGGAGGATCGCGGCGGGGAACACGATCTCGTTCATCAGCGGGTTGTAGTAGGCGTTCACCGTCTGCGGGCTCATGAACCACTCGTCGCGGTCCACCTCGTCGCCGACCCGGCCCAGCTGGCGGTCGGTCTCGAAGGCGGCCGCCCGCCGGAGGTTCCCGACCAGGTCGCCGCGGGTGATCTGGAGGCGTGAGTAGTCGCGCCACCGGTCGGGGTAGCCGACCTTGGGGGTGAACTGCTCGAGCTTCTCCAGGGCCCGGGCCCGGGTCTCGTCGGTCATCCAGGGCAGGTCGCCGATGCTGCGGCGGTAGGCCTCGATCAGGTTGTCGACCAGCTCGCGCATCTGGTCCTTGGCCTCGGGCGGGAAGTGCTCGGCCACGTAGAGCTTGCCCATGGCCTCGCCCAGGGCGGCCTCCACGGCGCCGACCCCGCGCTTCCACCGGGCCCGCAGCTCGGGGGCCCCGGTGAGGGTGCGGCCGTAGAAGGCGAAGCTCTCCTCGGCGAAGCGACGGCTCAGTGCCGGCGCCGCGTCGTGCACGACCTGCCACCGCAGCCAGGCCTTCCAGTCGTCGAGGGGGACCTCGGCCAGCGCCTGCGACATCCCGGCCAGGGCCTCGGGCTCGCGGACGACCACGGCGTCGAGCAGGTCGGGGCGGGCCCCGATGCCATCCAGCCACGCGCTCCAGTCCACCGCCGGGGTGAGGGCCTCCAGCGCGGCCCGGTCGTGGGGGTTGTAGGTCTTCTCCGCGTCGCGGTCGGCCACCTGGTCCCAGTGGTCGGCGGCCAGGCGGGTCTCCAGGGCCATGACCCGAGCCGCGGCGTCGGCGGCCTCCTCGTCGTCGAGGCCGGTGAGGGCCAGCAGGGCGGCGACGTGGGCCTGGTACGCCTCGCGCACCTCGGCGAAGGCGTCCTCCCGGTAGTACGCCTCGTCGGGCAGGCCCAGACCGCCCTGGCCGAGGTAGAGGGCGTAGCGGTCGGACCGGCGGGCGTCGGCGAAGACGGCCACCTCGAAGGGACCGGAGACGCCGCTGCGTCCCAGGACGCCGAGCAGGTGGCACAGCTCACTGGTCGAGGAGACCGCGTCGACGGCCTCGAGGTCCGGGGCGATGGGCTCGCCGTCGAGCGCCTCGACCCGCTCCTCGTCCATGAAGTCGGCGTAGAGGTCGCCCACCTTCTGGGCCTCGGAGCCGGGCTCGTGGTCCTCCTCGGCGAGGCGGTCGAGGAGGACCCGGAGGTGCTGCTCGGAGAGGTCGCGCAGCCGGTGGAACGCGCCGTCGGTGGCCCGATCGTCCGGGATCTCGGCCTCGGCCAACCACGTGCCGTTCACGTGCCGGAAGAGATCGTCCTGGGGGCGGACGTCGTCCGCCCGGTGGGCGAGGTCGATGCCGTTCGCCATGGTCCTGGTGTGCTCCTCGTGCGCGGCGGCCCTGGGCCGACGACCGTACCGGCACCCGGGCCCGGTCGGCGCCGACCGGTGGGGCCGACCGAGGCCGCGGTGCGCGGGCCGCCGGCCCCTCACATCTCGCCGTGGACGACCGGACCCGCCGGTTCGTAGGTGGCGATGACGACCCCGAGGTCGCTGACGGTGACGTCGACCGGGCGCAGCGTCACCGGGACGACGCCGTCGGCGAACAGGCGCTGGCCGGAGCCCAGCACGAGGGGGAAGGTCATCAGGCGGAAGCGGTCCACCAGCCCGTGCCGGAGCAGCGTCTGGACCAGGTCGCCGCTCCCCCAGATCTGCAGCTCGTCACCCGGTCCGTCCTTCAGCGCCCGCACCCCGGCCACCACGTCTCCGGCGATGTGGTGCGCCGTGTCGGGGTGCGCGCCGCGCCAGGTGACGTCGCCTGCGCCGAGGGAGCGGGATGCCACGTGCTTGGGCAGGGAGTTGATGGCGGTGGCGATGGGGTTGGCGGGGTCGGTCTGATCGGGCCAGTGGCCACGGAAGATGTCGTAGGTCCGGCGGCCGAGCAGGAAGGCGCTGGCGTGGCGCGTGAGCTCGTCCACGGCCTCGCCGACCATCGGGTCGGGGAAGGGCGCCTGCCACCCCCCGTGGGAGAACCCCCTGCGGGGGTCCTCCTCCGGGCCGCCCGGTGCCTGCATCACGCCGTCGAGGGTCAGGAACGTCTGGATCGAGAGTCGCATGCCGGTGCAGACGGGACGGCGCGCCGTTCCTGAGCGCCCGACGGCGGCGGTCAGGACTCGTGGCGGTAGACGTTGGTGTCGCGGGGGACGAAGCCGAGGCGCTGGTAGAGGCGGTTGGCCGCCTCCCGGCTGGGGCGACTGGTGAGGTCGACGGTGCGACAGCCGAGGGAGGCGGCCAGGTCGAGGGCGAAGCGGTTGAGGGCCTCGCCCACCCCGCGCCCCCGGGCATCGCCGTCGACGACCACGTCCTCGATCCACGCCCGCAGGCCCGTCGGGATGCGGAACACGACCAGGGTGAGGCTCCCGAGCAGCTCCCCGTCGGCCTCGGCCACCAGCAGGTGCGAGGCGTCGGAGGCGACGATCTCACCGAGCACGTCGGCGTCGGGGGCCGGGGCCGAGCGGGACAGCTGGGGCACGAGGCGGGCGAAGGCCCCGACCAGGGCGGCCACCTCGGTGGCGTCGCCGACCTCGCGGACGGTCACGGGGTCGACAGCGGGGTCGTCAGGGGCCACGGCCCGGCACGGTAGCCACCGCAGGCCGACGCCCGGCCGTCCCCGCCGGCCACGTCCAGCGGCCGCCCGTCGAGCGGACATGGAGCGGACGTCGACGAAGGGTCCGTCGAGCGGACGTCGACCCTACGGGTGCCGCGGTCACAGAACCTTCAGACGCTCGACCCCGAGCGGCAAAGAGCCCGACGACCCCTGGCAACACAGCAGGCGTACCGTGCCCGTCGTGGCCCGCATGACCCTCCCCCACGTCCTGGCCGGCCTGTCCTACCGGATCGGGCACGACGACGCCGTTCGCAACGCGCGCGCCGAGCTCGAGGTGGCCGAGCGTCGCATCGACGACGCCGAGGACCTGATCCGACGCGTCGAGACCCACACCAGGGTCCCGGCCGCCGCGGCCCGGACGGCACCCCGGCGCCCCCACGCCGCCTGACGGGCGCACAGGTCGTGCCTGGCACACGTGTCCATGGACAGGTGGCTGGACAGGTTGTGCCAGGCACACGGTGTCCATGACCCGCGGCGCCCCGGCGGGTGGGAGGGCTGGTGTCAGGCCGAGCGGTCGGCGGTGCCCTGCGGGGTGGGGCCCAGGCCGAGGGTCGGCGCCACCAGCTCGAGACAGGTCGGCGCCCGCGACGCCATGCGCAGCCGGGCCCCGTCGGCCTCGGCCAGGCGCCGGGCCAGGTCGAGTCCGATGCCGGTGCCGTCGGCCCCCGACCGGCGGCGGGTGAAGGCCTCCTCGGGGTCGAGCGCGCAGGTGCCCTCGTCGCCCACCGTCACCCGCACGCCGCCCTCGACGGGGTCGACGCGCACCACGACGGTCCCGTGCCCGTGGGCCAGGGCGTTCTCCAGCAGGACGTCGAGCACGGTGGCCGCGGCCTCGGGGCGCAGCGCCGACATGGGAGCCGGTCGCACCCGGAGCAGCAGGGGCCGACCGGCGCGGGCGTAGGCGTCCTCCCACCGCGCCCCGGCGGCCTCGACGGTGCCGCCCAGGTCCGAGCTCCGGCCTCCGGGCTCCTCCCGGGCGAGGGTGAGCAGGGCGGCCACGCTGGCGTCCATCCGATCGACCGCGCCCAGGGCCTCGCGGAGGATCGCCTGCCGCTCGGGTCGCGGGGCCTCGACCTCGGCCTCCAGGGCGACCCGAAGGCCGGCCAGCGGCGTCCTCAGCTGGTGGCTGATGTCGCCGGTGAGGCGACGCTCGCGGGCCACGAGCGAGGCCACCCGCTCCGACGAGGCCTCCAACGCCTCGCTGACCTCGTCGATCTCGCGGATGTCGGTGCGAGCCATGGGCGGGACACCGCCGGCCCCGATGCCGGCGGCGGACCGGCGCAGCGCCTCCAGGGGCCGCACCAGCCGCGACGAGAGGATCCACGCGGCCGCCGTCGCCGCCAGCACGACCACCAGGGCGACGAGGGCGAGGCTGCCCACCGCTCGGCGGGTGGCGGCGTCGGACTCGCCCACCTCCTCGGCCACGCGCACCGCACCGCCGTCGGGGAGGGGCACGGCGGCCACCTCGGACCCGCCGACGCGCCCGGTCGAGGCGGTGCCGGCGAGGGCGCCGGCGACCACCTCGTCGGCCGTCGCCGGCCCGGTGCCGTCGACCAGGCGCCCGTCGACCCCGTAGCGGCCGTAGGCGTGGTCGGTCTCGCCCGGGCCCTCGTCGCCATCGTCCTCGCCCTCCCCCTGCTCCTCGCTGGCCTCGCCCTCGGCCCGGTCGCCGCCCCGGCCGAGGGCGGCGGCGGCGTCGATGGCCTCGCTCTGGAGCTCGATCACCTGCACGCTGCGCTCCGCGTCGCGCACCGAGATGGCGGCGGGCAGGGCGAAGACGGCGATGGCGACGAGGGTGAGGGCCACGGTGCCGAGGAGCAGGTGGCGCCGCACCGCCCTCAGCCGTCCTCGAACCGGTAGCCGACGCCGCGGATGGCGGTGATCCGGCTGGGGGATCCGGGCTGCTCACCCAGCCGCCGCCGGAGGGCGTTGAGGTGGACGTCGAGGGTCTTGGTGGAGCCCCACCAGTTCTCGTCCCAGACGTCGCGCATCAGGTCCTCTCGGCGGACCACCTGCCCGGCGTCGGACGCGAGGCGGACGAGCAGGTCGAACTCGCGGGGTCGGAGGTCGACCTCGTCCTCCCCCACGTGCACCCGGCGGGCACCCACGTCGACGGTCAGGTCGCCCACCCGCAGGACCTCCCCCGACCCGTCCCGGGGCCGCTCGGACCGAGCCCCGGCCTGGCGCAGCTGGGCCGCGATGCGCGCCTGGAGCTCCGCCAGCCGGAAGGGCTTGGTGACGTAGTCCACCGCCCCCGAGGTGAGACCGACGACGACGTCGACCTCCTCGGAGCGGGCCGTGAGGGCGATCACGGGCAGCCCCGGGCGGTCCCGGGCCAGGCGGACGATGAGCTCGAGGCCGTCGCCGTCGGGCAGGCCCAGGTCGCAGAGCAGCAGGTCGGCGTCGGCCAGCAGGGGTTCGGCCTCGGCGATGGTGGTGGCCCGCCGGACCTCGTCGCCGGCGGCGGCGAGGGCCCGCACCAGGCTCGACGCGATGAGGTCGTCGTCCTCGAGGACCACCAGCACCGGCACAGGGCGACGCTAGGCGACGGCGTCGGCGCGCAGGGCGGGGTGGGCCCAGCACGCGAGCAGGACGCAGAGGCCGATCTCGGCCAGGATCCCGGGTGCGAGGAGGGGTGCCGGGCCGATCTGGCCCGAGGCGGCCGCCCACCACTGGCCGAGCGTGGACATCGAGTCCCACCTCGGGCCCAGCGTCTGGTCGAGGGGTCCGGCCGTGAGGTTCTCCTGCACGTGCTCGAAGACCCCGAGCGCGGCCGAGCCCAGCGTGGCCACACCGAGGAGCTGGGCGCCCCTCACCACGGCCCACGACGGGGCGAGGGCCAGGGCTGCGATGACCGCCGCCATGACCCCGAGCACGATCCACGGGATGAGCTGCTCGAGGCTCCCCCAGTGCTCGATGGTGGCCAGCTCGATCGCCGTGCCGACGACACCCAGCGCGCCCAGCGCGAGCACGCCCGAGCGCAGGCGCCCGGCTGCGACGGGCTCGCCGCCCGACGAGCGCGCGGGGGTCTCGACGGCGCCGGTCCGTTCCAGGGTCTGGCTCACGGCTGGAGCGCCCCGACGATCTGGTCGATCGTCTCCTGTCCGGGGTTGTACTTCTGCAGCTCGTCCTGGAGCTTGGTGAGGTCCGGGTCGTCGGCCGGGTAGGGCCGGTACTCGGTGACCTCGTCGGCCCAGCGGTCGGCGTTGGTGACCCCGGCGGCCTCCAGGGCCGCGGTGATCTCGTCCTTGCTGGCGTCGTTGGCCGACACCTCGGCGGTCGAGGGGTCCGAGCCGGCGGGGGTCGAGGCGCCGTCGGCCGCCGCGGTCGTGGTCGGGCCCGAGGAGGTCGAGTCGGACGATCCGCCGCAGGCGACGGGGCCGACGGCGAGGGCGGCCGCGAGCGTCAGCGCGACGAAGGGACGGGGCAGGTGCATGCGAGGTCTCCTGGTGGGGGTGCGCCGCATCGTGCGCCCCCGACCCGCAGAGCCCGGTGTGCCCCAGGTGAGGGGACGGTGAGAGGTGGCCGGTCGGCTCTCACCCGGCGAGGTGGATCGGCGCCGGCTAGGCGCCCCGGGCCTCGGACCCGGACCCCGCCGCCTTCGCCCGCGACCCCCCACCGGCTCGGCCCCGCCCCTTCCGACCGGTGCGCGACCGGCCTCCCGCCGACCCGGACCCGACGCCCAGGGCGTCCTCCAGCTCGGTGAAGGCGGCGGGGACGGCGGCGGCGAGGGCGTCGAGGTCGGCCATGGCGCTGCGGTCGCCCGAGAGGCCGAAGGCGAGCATCCCGTCGTAGGAGATGACGGCGATGATCATGGCCATGCCGTCGACCACGCAGACGTAGGGGAAGGCCTCCAGCATCCGGGCGCCGAGGCAGTAGAGCGGCACCTGCGGACCCGGGATGTTGGTGATCACCGTGTTCATGGGCATCGTCCGCACCGCCAGCCGGGCGCCGAGCGCCAGGAGGGTGGGCGGGGCGTACCCGGTGACCCCCATGATCGTGTCGGCCCCGAGCGCCTCGCCCATCTCCTTGCGGCTGGCCATGTGGGCGTGCACGAAGCGGAGCCGCTCGACCGGGTCGGGGTCGCCCACCGGCAGGTCGGCGGTCATCATCGACACCCGGTTGCCGAGCGCCATCTGCTCGCTGACGTCGCGCACCGAGACCGGCACCATGGCCCGGTAGACGAGGCCGTCGGGCACGTCGTCACCCCGGTCGAGGAGGTACCTGCGCATGGCGCCGGCGCACGCGGTGAGGACCACGTCGTTGAGCGTGGTGCCCTCGAGGTCGTGGCCGCGGTCCGACGCGGCCCGGCGCAGGACCTTGGCCCGCTCCAGCTCGACCCGGGCCGGCTCGAACCGCCGGTGGGGGGTGACGGGCACGTTCCACGGCGCCGACGGGGCCGGGTGGGCCAGGTCGAGCACGGTGCGGGCCACCTGGCCCGCCCGTTCGGCCACGTCCTTGGGCACCCGCAGGGCGGCCCGGGCCGAGCGCAGCACCTCGGCCGGCTCCGACGCCCGCTCGACCAGGCTGTCGACCAGCAGGGCCGAGGCCTCGGGGGGCGGCTCGGGGGTCCACGGCGGGGCCTCGACGTCGGCCGTGTCGGGCTCGAGGTCCAGCAGCACGGTGGCGACGTCGATGCCCGACACGCCGTCGACCAGGGCGTGGTGGGTCTTCTGGATGAGGGCGACGCGGTCGCCGTCGACGCCGTCGACGAACCACAGCTCCCACAGGGGTCGGCGGCGGTCGAGGATCTGGGCCTGGACCCGGTCCATCAGCAGCTTCACCTGGGCCTCGGAGCCGGGCGCGGGGATGGCCGTGAGGCGCACGTGGTAGGCGAGGTCGAAGTCCTCGTCGTCGACCCAGACGGGCCGGCCCTGGTCGAACGGCACCGTCATGATCCGCTTGCGGAACCGGGGCACGAGGTGCAGGCGGGAGGCGATGCGGCGCCGCACCCGCTCGAGGTCGAAGCCCCCCTCGGCGTCGCGGAGGGGACCGGCCTCGAAGTACGCCAGCGCACCCACGTGGAGGGGCTGGTGATCGTCCTCGACGTGGAGGAAGACGGAGTCCTGGGGCGAGAGCCGGTCGTAGGGCATCGGCCCGAACCTACCGGAGGCCCCCGGGCCGGCGCAGGGGTCGGAGGGTGCGCACGGACCCGGGACGCGGCGCCTGCGCCCGGCCCCGGCGACCGCCGTGCGTGCCCGCCCGACCCCGGGCCGAGGTCCGTCCGCCGGTGGGGGTGCGGTCGTAGGTTGGGACCCCGTGGCCGAGCTGATCGCGACCTGCGTCTGGGAGGCCACGCCGGACCTCCTCGTGGCCGTGCACGACCACCTCGGCCCGCCGGTCGACGCCTACGACAACGGCAGCCAGAGCTGGCTGCGCGACGACGGCCCGGGCGGGATGCCGGTGGAGTGGCGGCTCCACCCCCGCCCCGACCTGGCCCGGCCGGGGCAGGTGTCGGGCTACCAGCTCTTCCCCGCGGTGGCCGGCGCCCTGGCCCGGGGCGAGACCCCCGCCGTCGACCCCGACGCGGTGTGGTCCGGCCTGGAGGCCGTGCCGGCCTTCGACGACCCCGTCGCACCCGACGCGCTGGCCGACCACCTCGGGACGATCCTGGGCTGGCACCCCGACGCCTGGGGTCCGCTCGACCGGGCGGCCATGGCCCGCGAGTGGGAGCGGTCCCTCGGCCACCTCGACGTGGTCGCGTGGGCCCGCGCCGCCCTGCCGCGCGCCCGGTTGACCCCACGCGCACGCCGGACGCTCAGGGGGAGGGCGCCTCGCCCTGCCAGGGAGGGTCGCGGGGGGCGTCGAACCAGGGGGTGAGGTCGTCGCCGCGGACGGCGGCGAAGGCCATGTCGAGCCAGCGGTCGGCACCGGCCATGGGCTCGGGCAGCTCGTCGGGCCCGAACCAGCCCACGTCGCGGGTCTCCAGCGGGTGGGGCTCGAGGGTCCCGCCCGTGGCCCGGCAGTGGAACACCAGCGAGTACAGCGGCACCCGGCTGAACCCGAGCCGGAGCCCGTCGAAGCAGGCGATGAGGCGCTCGACCTCGCACTCGACGCCGGTCTCCTCGTGCACCTCCTTGCGAGCCACCTCGGCCGGCGAGTAGCCGATGTCGGCCCACCCCGTGGGGTAGAGCCACACCCCGGAGTCGGACCGCTGGATGAGCAGGATGCGGCCCTCGTCGTCGCCCACCACGGCGCCGATGGCGACCTTGGGCGTGACGTAGCCGGGCACGCCCGAGCCCACGTGCTTCATCCACTCCACCACCAGCTGGCTGGGGTCGAGGGGGTTGCCGGCGGCGTGACGGATGTCGGCCGCCACCGCCAGCACCTCCTCGAACCGCTCCCGCTCGTAGGTGCTCTCGGTGAACCCGAGCCCGGTGCGGGCGATGCCGGCCAGCGCCTCGCTCCACCGGAGCAGGTCGACCTCGGTCGGCGGCTCGCGGTCCATGGCCCGAACCTACCCGGACGCCCGGAGGGGCGGACCCCCGACCGGGGTGGCGACGCTCACCCCGCGTCGAGCGTGTGGAGGATCGCCCGGCGGACCTCGGCCAGGTGCTCCTCGTCGGTGATCTTGGCGCCCGCCGCGTCGCGGACGTAGAAGGCGTCGACCACCCGGTCGCCGAGGGTCTGGACCTTGGCCGAGCGCACGTCGAGCTCCATCTCGGCCAGGGCCCGGCCGATGCGCTCCAGCAGGCCCATGGCGTCGGGGGCGTGGACCTCGAGCACCGTGGCCTCGCGGGAGGCCGAGTTGTCGACGCGCACCTCCGGCGGGTCGACCCGCGCGCTGCGCAGCCGGTTGCGGGGCCGGTGGGTGCGCATGCGCTCGGCCAGCCGGGCGCGGATCGCCAGCCGTCCGGCCAGCCCCGCCTCCAGCGTGGTGGTGACCCGGGACCAGTCGATGGGCTCCTCGCCCGGTGGCTCCACGGTGACCCGCTCCAGGGCCCAACCGTCGTCGGACGACACCGCCTCGACCGACAGCACGCCCAGCCCGTGGAGGGCCATCACCCCGGCGACCCGCCGCAGCAGCCCCGGCCGGTCCGGCGCGACCACGGTGAGGACCTCGCCCTCGCCCCGGATCACCGCCTCCCGGGCCGCCAGCAGGGTGCGGTGCTCGGCGCTGGGGAAGGGCGGGGCGGCGTCGGGCCCGGGCTCGGCGCCCAGCACGACCGCGGTCCGCTCGACCAGGGTCGCCACCAGGCCCGCCTTCCAGGTCCCCCAGGCTGCGGGGCCGGTGGCCCGCGAGTCGGCGACGGTGAGGCCGTGCAGGAGCCGGAGGGTCCGCAGCGACCCGACCTGGTCGGCGACCCGCTCGGCCGTCTCCGGGTCGTCGAGGTCGCGGCGGGTGGCCACGTCGGGCAGCAGGAGGTGGTGGCGCACCATGTCGACGAGCGTCTCGGTGTCGTCGGTGTCGAGGCCCATGCGCGGGGCGATGTCGCGCACCAGGTCCATGCCCACGTCGGTGTGGTCGCCGGGACGGCCCTTGCCGATGTCGTGCAGCAGGCCGCCCAGCACCAGCAGGTCGGGCCGGTCGACGGTGTCGAGGAGCGTGGCCGTGCCGGCCGACGCCTCCAGCAGGTGCCGGTCGACGGTGAAGCGGTGGTAGGCGTTGCGCTGGGGGCGGTTGCGGACCGGGCCCCACTCCGGCAGGACCCGCAGCCAGACGCCCAGCTGGTCGAGCGCCTCGATCTGGGCGATGGCCGCCGGCCCCTGCGACAGCAGGGCGACCAGGGCCTCCCGCCCTCCCTCGGGCCAGGGGTCGCCGAACGGGGCCGTCTCCCGGGCCAGGCGCTCCAGGGACCCCCGGTCGATGCGGGTCTCGAGGCGGGCCGCGGCCGCTGCGGCCCGGAGGGCGACGGGCGGGTCGGCCTCGGGGTCGGCCTCGGCGGTGAGGTGCACCTCGCGGTCGCGCAGCTCGAGGCCCGGCTCGATGGCCCGGGGGCGGCCGCCCATCGACCAGCCGGGTCCGGCGAGCATGGCCTTGACCCGGTGCCAGGTCTCGTCCGAGCGCCAGGCGATGGTGCGGGCCCGGTCGGCCACGAGGGCCATGAGCCCGTCGGCGCCGCCCTCGACCGACAGGGCCTCGGCCACCGCGTCCTGCTGGTCGAGGGTGAGCACGTCGCCGGTCCGACCGGTGGCCCGGTGGAGCTCGGCGCGCACGGCCAGCAGGTCGAGCTCGGCTGCGTCGATCGGTGCGTGGTCGTCGTCGAGGAGCACCTGGCGGGCCCGCTCCGCCCAGCGCACGGCGTGGACGTCGCGCAGGCCCCCGCGCCCCAGCTTCAGGTCGGGCTCGAGGAGGAACGCCACCTCGTCGGCGCGGGAGTGGCGCTCGTCGACCGACTCGGCCAGCTTGGCCAGCCACCGCTTGCCCCGCTTCTCCCACTGGGCCGCGGCCTCGTGGGCCAGGCCCTCGGCCAGGACGGCGTCGCCGGCCAGGAGCCGGACGTCGAGCAGCGACGTGGCGGTGTCGAGGTCGTCGGAGGCGAGCGACAGCGCCTCGCGGGGCGTGCGCACCGAGTGGCCCAGCTTCACCCCTGCGTCCCAGATCGGGTACCAGAGCGCCTCGGCGATGGGCTTGGCCTCGATGGCCTTGGAGTGCAGCAGGAGCAGGTCGAGGTCGCTGCCGGGGCAGACCTGGTTGCGGCCGTAGCCACCGATGGCCACGAGGGCCACGCCCGAGGGGGCCGGGGCCACCGCCGACGTCGCCGGGTCGCCGCCGACGGCGCGGGCGAACAGTGCCGCCACCCAGCGGTCGACAGCGCGCGTCCACGCGTCGACCAGGGCCAGGCCGGGGCCGGCCGAGGCCAGCACCGCCGCCGGGTCGAAGACGGTGGCGTCGGCGCGCACCGGTGTCGCCAGGGCCGGGGACGGGGTCGTCTGCTTCACCGTCGACAGGTTGGCGTCAGCATGTTTCGTGCTCGTTTCGCGCCGGTGACCCCTTCGGGACGTCGCGGGCGGCGCGGGCCGACCACCGCCTCAGACCTTCCCCGCCACCACGCGGGCGGCGACCTGGACGGGGTCCCAGAGAGACGAGAACGGCGGGGCGTAGGACAGGTCGAGCTCGACCACGTCGGCCGCGGACATCTCCGCGGTGACGGCGGTGGCGGCGGTGTCGATGCGCTTGGCCGCACCCGTGCCGCCGACGATCTGCATGCCGAGGAGCCGGCCCGTGCCGCGCTCGGCGATGGCCTTGACCACCATGGGCTCGGCATCGGGCAGGTAGCCGGCGATGGTGGTGGTCTCGACGGTGGCCGACACCACGGCGAAGCCGGCCCGCTCGGCCTCGACGGTCGACAGGCCGGTACGGGCCACCTCGGTGCCGCAGATCTTGGTGATGGCCGTGCCCACCACGCCGGGGAAGGTCGCGTAGCCCCCGCCGATGTTCACCCCGGCGATGCGGGCGGTCTTGTTGGCGACGGTCCCGAGGGCGATGTGGAGGCGGCGCTGGGACACCCGGTGGTAGGTCTCGGCGCAGTCGCCCGCGGCCCACACGCCCTCGGCCGAGGTGGCCTGGCGGCGGTCGACCCGGATGCTGCCGCGCGTGCCGAGCTCGAGGCCGGCCTCGGCGGCGAGGACGGCGTTGGGGGCGACCCCGAGGCCCAGGACCACCAGGTCGGCCCGGACGGGTCCGGAGGCGGTGAGGACCCGGCCCTCCTCGAAGCCCTCGACGGCCTCTCCGAAGCGGGCGTCGATGCGCAGGCCGCGGACGGCGGCGACCAGGCGGTCGCCCACGTCCGGGTCGAGCTGTCGGGACATGGGCCGGTCGGCGGCCTCGACCATGGTGACCCGGGCGCCCCAGCGGTGGAAGGCCTCGGCCATCTCCAGCCCGATGAACCCGGACCCCACCACGACGACGTCGCGGCACTCCATCTCCCGGGCCTCGGCCAGGAGGCGGCAGCCGTCGTCGAGGGTCTGCACGCCGCGGACGTGGGGCGAGTCGATGCCGGGGAGGTCGGGGCGGATGGGGACGGCACCGGTCCCCACCACCAGCTGGTCGAAGCCGAGGCGGATGGTGCGCTCGTGCACGAGGTCGCGGACCTCCACCGTGCGGGCGTCGAGGTCGATGGCCGTCGCCTCGTGGCGCATGCGCACGTCGATGCGCTGCTCGCGGCGGAACTCGTCGGGCGTGCGGGCGACCAGGTCGTCGGGGGACGCCACGTCACCGGCCACCAGGTAGGGGATCCCGCAGGCCGAGTAGCTCGTGCGCGTCCCCCGCTCGAGGGCCACGATGTCGAGGCCGGGGTCGAGCCGCCGGGCCTGCGACGCCGCCGCCATGCCTGCGGCGTCGCCGCCCACCACCACCAGCCGCTCTGCCATGGGGCGAGGCTACCGACAGGGGGGCGGTGGCCCCGCCGGGCCGGGCGCGGCCCGTCGTCGCGGCTGCCATGATCCCCGGGTGCCCGTCGCGTCCCGCCCCTGCGCCTGACCCGTGCGGACGACGGCGAAGGTCGACTACGCGGTGCGGGCCGGGGTCGCGCTGGCGCGGGTGCAGGCCGCGGCGGGCGAGGCCGAGCCCGGGCCGCTGAAGGCCCACCTGATCGCGGACCAGGAGGGGATCCCGCCGAAGTTCCTGGAGACCATCCTCGCCGACCTCAAGCGGGCCGGCCTGGTGGCCAGCCGCCGCGGCGCGGTGGGCGGCTACCGCCTGGCCCGGCCGTCGGACGAGGTCACCGTGGCCGACGTGATCCGGGCCGTCGAGGGCCCCCTGGCCGACGTGCGGGGCGAGCGCCCCGAGGCCCTCTCCTACCCCGACGACCTGCAGGCGCTGCAGCGGATGTGGGTGGCGGTGCGGGCCAACCTGCGGGCCGTGCTGGAGGAGACGAGCCTGGCCGACCTGGCCGCCGGGACCCTCCTCCCCACCGTCGACGGCCTGGCCGACGACCCCGACGCGTGGGACCCGCACTGACCCGGGCGGCACGGCGGTGCCGTGGCGGCCACCGCCAGCGCCTAGCATGACGGCGGGTCACCGCCCGGTGGCCCCCAAGTGCAAAGAGATACAGAGGTCACCCGTGCCCACCGGTACTGTCAAGTTCTTCAACGCTGAGAAGGGGTACGGGTTCATCTCGCGTTCCGACGGCGATGACGTGTTCGTCCACTTCTCCAACATCCAGGGCGAGGGCTACCGCACCCTCGAGCAGGGTCAGACCTGCGAGTTCGAGGTCGGCCCCGGCCGCAAGGGCGACGAGGCCCTGAACGTCCGGGTCGTCTGACCACAGACGCCTGACGACGGGGGCGGGTCCGCACAGCGGGCCCGCCCCCGTGTCGCGTCCGGGCCCGGGCCGCGGGCCCCCGACGGCGACGGCCTCAGACGTCGACGGGGCCGACGGCCGGCCAGCGCCGGAAGAACGCCGAGCGGGCCAGGGCCTCGACGCCGGCCTCCTCGGCCTGGGCCAGCAGGGCGTCGTCGACGTGGGGGGCGAAGCCCACGACGGGCACCTCGAGCGGGGCGACCTGCTCGAGCACCCCGGACCGGGTGAGGTCGACCACCACCAGGTCCACCGGCGGGTCGGCCCCGGCGACCGCGGCCGCCACCTGCCCGGGCGCCACGTGGGTGAGCTCGCACCCCTGCGCCGCCAGCCGGGACCGGTCCATGAGGTCCGGCACGGCCGCCACCACGTGGCGGCTCACCGTCGTCCCCCGCGCCGCGCGCCGTCCCCACCACTCCAGTCGTTCACCGCCGACCCTCCCGTCGCCGTCGAGCCAGGACCACGTGGGCCTTGGCCGCCCCCCACACGATGCCAGGTCCGTGCACCTCGGGCGCGACATCCGCGAAGGCGGCCGGGGCCAGGTCGTAGGCGTCGTCGGGGTGGAGCCGGCGGGCGACCTCGTCCCGGGGCACCGGCGCCACGCCCGCGTCGGCCAGCACCGCGGTGGGGAAGCGCACCGCGCCGCGCACCAGGGCCAGCGGTCCGGTGGGCTGGTCGTCGACGTCGCGGGCCAGCAGGGCCCGCACCCGGGGCCCGACCTCGGCCGCGGCCGCCGCGCCGGCGGCGCGGGCGGCCTCCTCCAGCTCGGGGGTGAGGGGCCGCCCGGCGGCGGCCAGGCGGTCGCGCACCGCGCCCTCGACCCAGCCCGGCAGGGCCACCTCGAGGGCGTCGGCCAGGGCGGTGGCGTGCGCGACGAGGGCCTCCCGGTCGGCCGGGTCGTCCGGGCCCGGGTGGGATGCGGCGTCCACCCTGCCAGGATGGCGTCCGTGGACCGCCCCGACCCCATCGCCCCCGGTCCCGGGCAGGAGTCCGTCTGGGACTACCCCCGCCCGCCCCGGCTCGAGCCCACCTCCGCCCGCGTCGTCGTGGAGCACGGGGGGCGGGTGGTGGCCGACTCCAGCCACGCCCTGCGGGTGCTGGAGACGTCCCAGGCCCCGGCGATCTACGTCCCCGGCGACGATGTCGACCTCGAGCTCCTGCGCCCGGTGCTGGCCCGCTCCTTCTGCGAGTGGAAGGGCCTCGCCTCCTACGCCGACGTCGTCGTGGGCGACGCCGTCGCCGCTGCCGCGGCCTGGACCTACCCGGACCCGGTGACGGCCTACGCCGCCCTCCTCGGCCACTGGTCGTTCTACCCGCAGGCCGTCGACCGCTGCCTCGTCGACGACGAGGTCGTGCGCCCCATGGAGGGCGGGGTGTACGGCGGGTGGGTCACCGATGCCATCGTGGGTCCGATCAAGGGCGGCCCGGGCACGGCCCACTGGTGACCCACCCCGGGCCCGCCGGCGGGACGCCGTGAGGATCCGCGCCCTGTCGGTGTTCGAGGGCGTGGTGTACCACTCGTCGCTCATCGACCCCAGCCACCCGTGCCGGCCCACCCTCGAGGTGGAGGCGGTGCTGCGCGAGGGCGACGCCGACGCGGGCCCGCTGCTCCTGCCCGTCGCCGAGTACGTGCTGATGGCCGGCGGGGCCGAGGTGGCCCGGCCCTGCCTCGACACCCTGGCGGCCCGCGGACGGATCGTCCCCCACCTCGACGTGCCCCACGTGAGCTTCCCCACCTGGACCCCGGTCGACATCGCCGCACCGGGCGCCACCTGACGGCAACCTCGACGGACCCGGCACCCGACGGCGACGGACCTCCTACACTCCCGCCACCACCCGTCCCCCGCCACCGGCGCGTCGGACCGCCGAGGACCGGACACCTGATGCCGCACCCGCCCACGAGCCGCCGCCCCCGCGTGCTGCTCCTGGTCGCGTGCCTGCTCGGCCTCACCCTCCTGCTGGGCGCCCGACCGTCCCTGGCCCAGGATCCCACCGAGCCCGCCCCCGACAGCACCACCACCGCGCCGGCGGCCGACGCCACCACCACCGCCCCCGGCGGCGCCCCGACCACCGCGGCGGAGGGCGACGGCACCGGCATCCGCGGCGTGCTCAAGGCCGGCGGCGACCCCGTGGAGGGGGTGACCATCTCGGTCGCCGACCCCTCGGGCGCGCCCGCCGGCGAGGTCACCACCGACGCCGAGGGGATGTGGTTCCTGCCCCTCCCCGGTCCGGGCGACTACGAGGTGACCCTCGACGCCGCCACCCTCCCCGCCGGCGTCGCCCTGCGCGCCCCGGACCGCAACCCCCTCACCATCCCCGTGCAGGGAGGCCGGGCTCGAGCCGCCCTGTTCGGCCTCGTGGTCGAGGGGGGTGGCGACGGCGGGGCCGGCGACGACGGCGGGTCCGACACCGGGTTCACCGCCTCCGAGCCCCGCCAGACCGCCACCACCGGCGAGCGGGTGGCCTCCCGCCTCGTCGACGGGACGGTCTTCGGCCTCATCCTGGCCGTGGCGTCCATCGGCCTGTCGCTCGTGTTCGGCACGACCAAGCTGGTGAACTTCGCCCACGGCGAGATGGTCACCTTCGGCGCCATCGCGGCGTGGTTCCTGTCGTCCGACGGCGACCGGTTGCCCGTCGTCGTGGCCGGCATCATCACCGTGGGCCTCGGTGCACTGGTGGGCGGCGCCCAGGAGCTCGGCCTGTGGCGGCCCCTGCGCAAGCGCCGCACCGGCCAGTTCCAGATCCTCGTCATCTCCATCGGCCTGTCCATCGCCGCCCGCCAGGCCCTGCTGATCTGGTTCGGCACCGGCGACAAGCGGTACCGGCAGTACGCGATCCAGCGCGACTCGTGGTCGTTCGGGCCCTTCACCATCAACGCCCGCGACGTGTCGCTCATCGTGATCTGCCTCGTCGTGCTGCTCGCCGTGGCCCTCATGCTCCAGTACACGCGGGTCGGCAAGGCCCTGCGGGCGGTGTCGGACAACCCGGACCTGGCCGCCTCGTCGGGCATCAACGTGTCGCGGATCATCCTCTTCGTGTGGCTGCTGAGCGGCGCCCTGGCCGCCGGCGGCGGCGTGCTCCAGGGCGTGGCCGCCCGCATCGACTACCTGATGGGCTTCCAGCTGCTCCTGCTGATGTTCGCGGCGGTGATCCTCGGCGGGCTGGGCACGGCCTACGGGGCCATGGTCGGCGGGCTCATCGTCGGGCTCACCACCGAGCTCAGCACGCTGTGGATCTCGCCCGAGCTCAAGACCGTCGCCGCCCTGGCGGTGCTGATCCTCGTCCTGCTGGTGCGCCCGCAGGGCCTGCTGGGCGCCAAGGAGAGGGTGGGCTAGTGGACATCAGCGCGATCCTCGAGAACGCCACCCGGTCGGCCTTCGGGCCCTTCGCCGCCGTGTTGGCGCTGGCCGCCATCGGGCTCAACGTCCAGTACGGCTACACCGGGCTCCGGAACTTCGGACAGGTCGGCTTCCTGCTCTGCGGGGCCTACGGCACCGCCGTCGCCGTGGAGACCTGGGGCTGGTCGCTGTGGCTGGCCATCCCCTTCTCCATCGTCTGCGCCATCGCCTTCGCCCTCCTGCTCGGTGCGCCCACCCTGCGCCTGCGGGGCGACTACTTCGCGATCGTCACGATCGCCGCGGCGGAGATCCTCCGCATCGTGGTGCGGTCCACCTCGGCCACCGACGTCACCGGCGGCCCCTTCGGCCTCCAGCCCGACATGAGCTCGTTCTACGACCTGTCGCCGTTCGACAGCGGCACCCGCTACGGCTGGGGCCAGCTGTCCTTCCCCGGCAACCAGCTCTTCGCCCTCATCATCGGGTGGATCCTGGTGGTGGTCATCACCGTGGTCGTCGCGCTGCTCATGCGCAGCCCGTGGGGCCGCATCCTGAAGGCCATCCGCGAGGACGAGGACGTGGTCCGCGCCCTCGGCAAGAACGCCGTCTCCTACAAGATGCAGTCGCTGGTGCTGGGCGGGGTGATCGGCGCCGTCGGTGGCATCGTCACCGTGCTCGCCAACGCCAGCGCCGGGGCCAACAGCTTCCAACCCCAGATCACGTTCTTCGCCTACACGGTGCTCATCCTGGGCGGCGCCGCCACCCGGCTGGGGCCCATCGTCGGGGCCCTGCTGTTCCAGTTCCTCTTCGCCGGCTCGCAGTCCCTGCTGTCCCAGCTCAGCGCGGAGGACCTGCTGCCGGGGGTCCTCAGCAGCCAGGCCGCCCAGGGCGCGCTGGCGCTGGGCGCGGTGGGCGTCGGGCTCATGGTGCTGCTCGTCTTCCGACCGCAGGGGATCTTCGGCTCGAAGGAGGAGATGGTCCTTGAGTGACGCGACCTCCATCCAGGGCGAGTGGACGCCCTCCACCGACGCCGACGACCCGACGGGCGGGCCCAAGGAGGACCCGATCCTGATCGTCGACGGCATGAGCCGCGTCTTCGGCGGCCTCACCGCGGTCGACGTCGACCACCTCGAGGTGTCGCGGGGAAGATCACCGCCCTCATCGGGCCCAACGGGGCGGGCAAGAGCACGCTGTTCAACCTCGTCACCGGGTTCGACAAGCCCACCACCGGCACCACCTGGTTCGACGGCAAGGAGCTGGGCCGGCACCCGCACCCACCGCATCGCCCGGATGGGCCTGGTGCGCTCCTTCCAGCTGACCCGCGCCCTCTCCCGGCTCACGGTGATGGAGAACATGCTGCTGGCGGGCCAGGACCAGGTGGGCGAGAACATCCTGATGGGTCTGCTGACGTTCCCCTGGACCGCCCAGGAGGCCCAGCTCACCGAGCGGGCCGACGCCCTGCTCGAGCGGTTCAAGCTCGACCACATGCGCGACCAGCGGGCCGGCACCCTCTCGGGCGGCCAGCGCAAGCTGCTCGACATGGCCCGGGCCCTCATGGCCGAGCCCAGGCTGGTGTGCCTGGACGAGCCCATGGCCGGCGTCAACCCGGCCCTCACCCAGTCCCTCCTGGGCCACGTCCAGTCGCTGCGCGACGAGGGCAAGACGGTGATCTTCGTCGAGCACGACATCGACGTGGTCATGGAGATCAGCGACTGGGTGGTGGTGATGGCGGCCGGCCGGGTGGTGGCCGAGGGCACGCCGCAGACCATCGCTCGCGACCACAGGGTGATCGAGGCCTACCTGGGCGAGGCCCTGCCCGCCGACGTCGACCACGAGTCGGGCGAAGGGGGCGAGCCGTGACCGACGACCCCCGCCCGCCCCAGGACGACCCCGGGCCGGCCCCCGAGGACGACCCGGGCATCGACCCCGACGCCGAGGACCCCGTGCCGGGCCCCGAGGAGCAGGCCGAGGTCCACGTCGAGGACGTGGCCCACGACGTCGGCGCCCGCGAGGCCCTGCTCGTCGGCGACGACCTCACCGCCGGCTACCTCCCGGGCGTCGACATCCTGACCGGCTGCCACGTGGAGCTGGGCCAGGGCGAGCTGGTCGGCATCATCGGACCCAACGGGGCCGGCAAGTCCACCCTCATCAAGACCATGTTCGGGCTGGTGCCGGTGCGCAAGGGGCGGGTGCTGCTGCGCGACCACGACATCACCGGGCGTCGGGCCGACCAGCTGGTGGCCGACGGCGTCGGCTACGTCCCCCAGAACAACAACGTCTTCCCCAGCCTCACCGTGAACGAGAACCTGGAGATGGGCGTGTACCTGCGGCCCCGCACCCTCCGGGCCCGACGCGAGGCCATGTGGGAGCTGTTCCCGCTCCTGGCCTCGCGCGGGTCGCAGAAGACGGGGTCGCTGTCAGGCGGCGAGCGCCAGATGGTGGCGATGGCCCGGGCCCTCATGATGGACCCCCAGGTCCTGCTGCTCGACGAGCCCTCGGCCGGCCTCGCGCCGAAGCTCCAGGTCGAGGTGTTCGAGCGGGTGGCGGCGGTCAACCAGGCCGGCGTCTCGGTGCTGATGGTGGAGCAGAACGCCCGCCGCTGCCTGCAGATCTGCCATCGGGCCTACGTGCTCGACCAGGGCCGCAACGCCTACACCGACACCGGCCACAACCTGCTGCACGACCCCAAGGTGATCGAGCTCTACCTGGGCACCCTGGCCACGGCCGACTGACCACCCGGGTCGACCGCTGGCGCTGCGCGGCGGCGATGATCCCGTCTCGAGGGGCCACGAGCCGTCCCGGGTCGGCGGCGGGGGCACCCGATCACCGCCCGGGCGCGGGAGGGGCCCGGCGCAGGTGCGCCGGGCCCCTCTCGTCAGCTCGGGGGCGAGGTCAGCCGACCTCGACGTCCTGGCTGTCGACGATCTCGATGCCGCCGTCCATGAACTTGCCGATGGCGTAGCGGCCCTGGGTGGGGTCGCCCACGTCATCGAGGTCGATGGCGCCGGAGGCGCCGTTGTAGTCGATGTCCTTGTCGTCATCGAGCAGGGCCTTGCACGCCTCGAACGAGTCGCACGCCTCCCCGTCCTTGGTGACGCCCGGGACCTCGGCGATGATCGCCTCGCCGTCGGTGGAGCCCGCGGCCTCGGCGGCCAGGGCGATGATGACGGCGCAGTCGTAGGCCTGGCCGCCGTAGATGAAGTTGCTGTCGGTGGACTCGGCGATGCGGTCGTTGAAGTCCTCGCCGCCGGCGGCGCCGATGACGGTCATGCCGTCGATCACCGTCGGGTTGCCCTCCTCGACCTGGTCGGTGAAGGTCGGCCCGAAGACGCCGTCACCGCCGTAGAACTGGTCGGGGGTCAGCCCCTCCTCGAGCAGGCCGGCCACGATCTGGCCACCCTCGTCGAACGAGATCAGGACCACGGCGTCGGGCGACTCGCCCGCGATGCTCGTGACCTCGCTGGAGAAGTTGGTGGCCTCGGGGTCGTAGCTCACCAGCGGGGGCACGTCGGCCCCGGCCTCGGTGAGGCCGTCGACCACCAGGCCGCCCAGGGCGTCGCCGTAGTCGTCGGCGCGGGCCACGACGACGACCTTGGCGGCACCGTCGGCGATGACCTGGTCGGCGATGATCGGCGCCACGGCCTCGTCCGGCGGGACGGTCCGGAAGTAGTAGTCGGCGTTCTCCTGGTCGGTGAAGTCCGGCGAGGTGTTGGAGGCCGAGCACTGGGGGATCTGCTGGTCCGACAGCTGCTGGATGAACTCCTGGGACGAGCCCGAGGCGGCAGCGCCGACGACGGCGTTGGCACCCTCGCTCACGACGCGGGTCGCGCTCTCGGCCGCGGTGGCCGGGGTCTCGCCCTCGTCGGCGATGTTCAGGGTCACGTCGGACCCGAGGACGCCGCCGGCGTCGTTGATGTCCTGGACGGCGAGGGTCACGCCCTCGATCTGGGGCGGGCCGAGGAAGCCCAGCGGACCGGTCTGCGGGAGGACCCCGCCGATGACGAGGCCGTCACCGCCACCGTCGCCGCCGCCGCCGGCCTCGGTGGTCGTGCTGTCGCCACTGCTGCTGTCGTCGTCGTCGCCGCAGGCGGCGAGGACAAGGACCAGGGCGAAGGCGATCGCTCCGACCCGGGTGAACGCACTACGTCGCATTGCTTCCTCCGATGGTCGCGACGACCCCGGGGACCGGGGTCGACCGGTCGTGGTGTGCCCGGCGGGGGCGAGGCTACCGGAGCACCGTCGTCCGTGTGGCCGGAGGTCGGCCCACCGTCACCTGGCGGCCACCTGGGAGCCACGACGGCGTCGGGTGAGGCGGTCGACCCCGGGTCTCTCCGCAGGCGCGGGGCCCTCAGGCGACGCCGACGCGGGCGAGCACGGCATCGAGGTCGGCGACCATGCCCGTGTAGAACGTGCCGAACTCGCCGTAGAGGGCCGAGGCGGTGTCGTAGCGCATCGTGTAGACGACCTCCTTGAGGTCGTCGGGGTGCTCGCCGAAGAGGGTGACGCCCCACTCGTGGTCGTCGACGCCGGCGCTGCCGGTGACGACCTGGAGGATGCGGCCGGCGAACTTCCGGCCCGAGCCCCCGTGCTCGTACATGAGCTCCTTGCGCTCGTCGTAGGGCAGGGTGAACCAGTTGGCCCCCACCCAGCGGCGCTTGGACATGGGGTAGAAGCACCAGGCCGTCTTGCCCTCCGGCGGCAGCTGGGGCCACAGCCGGGCCTGGGCCATGTCCTCGGGCAGGCCCTTGGCGTACTCGGACAGCTCGGTGAGCGACACGTAGGAGTCGGCCAGGAGCAGACCGGCCCGGGCCAGGTCGGTCTGCAGCTCGCGCAGGCGCCAGAGGTCCGGGCCCAGGGCCATGGTGGCCAGGTCGGCCTTGTGGCCGAGGAGGGCGACGGGCACCACCTGCACGCCGTCGGCCTCGGCACCCTTGACCGCGGCGGCCACGGCGGCGGCGTCGACCGGGCTCTGGTCGGCGGTCGGGACCCGCCAGAACAGGTGCAGGACCCCCTGGCCGGTGGCGGGGACGAGGGGCTCGGTCATGGCCGCCAACCTACCGGGACCCCCCGTCGGAGCGAACGTCGGGAGGCCCACCCGGCGAACCTCGGACGCTTGGACGCCATGCGAGCACACCCGTCCAAGGAGCGCCGACCCACCGCCGCACCCCGGCGAACCTCGGACGCTTGGACGCCATGCGAGGACACCCGTCCAAGGAACGGGGGAGGGCCACCCGTCCCAGGCGTGGTCGGGACCGGCGGCGGGGTAGGTAGGGCCCCAGCATGCAGATCGTCCTCACCGACCGCGGGCGGGCCCACGAGCTCGACGTCCTCGTCCACGACCCCGACGCCACCGTCGCCGACCTCGTCGCCGCCCTCGCCGGGGGTCGCACCGACCTGGCGCTCGAGGCCCAGGGCGTCGTCCTGCCCGCCGACCGCCGCCTCGACCGGGCCGGGATCCGCAGTGGTGCTCCCGTCCGCCTGGTGGCCGGGCCCCGCGGCGTGGGCGCCGCGGGCAGGGCGCGGGTCCCCGACGGCCTCGGTGCCGACGACGGGGCGACGCCCGGGCTCACCGAGGTGGCCGTCGTCGGAGGCCTCGATGCCGGGGCTCGGGCCGTGGTCGACGCAGGCACCTGGCCGCTGGGGCGCGAGACCGCGGGGCTGACCCTCGACCACGACACCGTGTCGGGCCACCACGCGACCCTCGTGGTCGAGCCCGACGGCGGGGCGACGCTCCGCGACGAGGGCTCGCTCAACGGGACGTGGGTGGGCGGCACGGCGGCCGCCACCGCCGTGGCCCTCGACCCCGGCCAGGTGGCCCGGGTGGGGGCGGTGCAGATCGTCACCCGGCGGCCCGTCGACGACGACCGGCCCGTCGGCATGGTCGCCGGTGCCGGACGGGGCGGGGCCACCGTCCCGTTCAACCGGCCCCCCCGCCCGGCGCCGCCCGAACCGCCCGAGCCGATCGACACCCCGTCGGCGCCGTCGGCGTCCTCCGGCCCCACGGCCGTCGGCATCATGTCGATCCTCGGCCCGCTGGTGTTCGGGGTGGTGATGGTGGCCATCACCGGGCGCCTCTCCTTCGCCCTCTTCATCCTCCTCAGCCCGGTGATGATCATCGGGGGCGCCATCGACTCCCGGCGACGGGGGAAGAAGACCCGGCGCAGGGACGAGGCCCGCTTCCACGAGGAGGTCGGCGAGCTGGCCGACGCGCTGGCCGGGCTGGCCGCGGCGGAGCGAGCCCGCCGGGCCGACGAGATCCCTGACCCGGCCGAGCTGCTGCGGCGCGTCGAGACCCCCAGCACCCGGCTGTGGGAGCGGCGCCCCGGCCACCGCGACTGGCTCCACCTGCGGGCCGGCGTGGGGACCGACGCCTGGACGCCGCCGATCCACGGCGACCGCCGGTCCCAGCCCCACGAGGTGCGGGAGGTCATCCGCGCGGCCGGGCGCGTGGCCGACGCACCCGTGCTGGTGGACCTGTCCCGGGGCGGGGTGGTCGGCGTGGTGGGGCCCCGACCGGCGGCCCTGGCCGTGGCCCGCTCCCTCGTGGTCCAGGCCGCCGCCCTGCACGGCCCGGCCGACCTCCCCGCACTGGTGATGGCCGCCCCGGACCGCGCGGTGGACTGGGACTGGGCCAAGTGGCTGCCCCACGTGCTGGACCCGGCGGGGTCGGGCCAGCGCCTCATCACCACCGACCACGACGCGGCCGAGGCCCGCTGCCGAGCCCTGCTGGAGGCGGCCCAGGCCCGACGGGCCGACGGGGGCGAGCGGCCGGCCGACGACGCCCCCGGACCGGCCACGCTCGTGGTGGTCGACGACGAGGGCCTCACCGAGGGGCGCCGGGCCCCGGCTCGCTCCGTGCTGCGGGGTGCGGCGGGACGGGTGGCCGGCGTGGTGGTGGCGGCCACCGAGGACCGTCTGCCCGCCCTCTGCACCACCGTGGTGGAGGTGGCCGACGAGGACGGGCGGGCCCGCGTGCACCACGTGCGCGACGGGATCTTCCTCGACGACGTCCTGGGGTGCGGCATCTCCGACGCCACCGCCCGCCGGGCGGCGCGGGGGCTGGCCCGCTTCGACGACCCCGAGCTCGACGTGGCGGGCGCCGGCCTGCCGCCCATCGTCGCCCTGCTGCCGCTGCTGGGGATGGACGACCCGAGCGCCGGAGCGGTGGCCGAGCGGTGGGCCGCCGGGGGGCGCGACCCTGACCTGGTGGGCCCGGTGGGGGTCTCCGAGGACGGCGTGCTCGTGCTCGACCTGGTGCGCGACGGCCCCCACGGACTGGTGGCCGGCACCACGGGGTCGGGCAAGTCCGAGCTGCTGCGGTCGCTCGTCGCCGGGCTGGCCGCCTCGTCGTCTCCGGACCACTGCACCTTCGTGCTGGTCGACTTCAAGGGCGGCAGTGCCTTCGACCGCTGCGCCCGGCTCCCGCACACCGTGGGCATGGTCACCGACCTCGACGCCCACCTGGCCGAGCGGGCCCTGCGCTGCCTGGAGGCCGAGCTCCGGCACCGGGAGAGGGTGCTGCGGGAGGCGGGGGCGGCCGACCTGCCCGCCTACCGCCGTCTCGACGGTGATCACCCCAGCCTGCCCCGCCTCGTCGTCGTGATCGACGAGTTCGCCACCCTGAAGGCCGAGCTGCCCGACTTCGTGGAGGCGCTGGTGGGCGTGGCCCAGCGGGGCCGCAGCCTCGGGGTGCACATGGTGCTGGCCACCCAGCGGCCGAGCGGCGCGGTCAGCGAGAACATCAAGGCCAACACCAACCTCCGCATCGCCCTGCGGGTGCAGGACGCGAGCGACTCCAACGACGTGATCGACGGGCCCGACGCGGCTCGCATCGGACGGGCCCAGCCGGGCCGGGCCCTGGCCCGGTTCGGGCCCGGCGAGGTGGTCCCGCTCCAGTCCGCCCTCAGCACCGGGGTGACGCGCCGCGGGTCGGGGCCGGTCGAGGTCCGTCCCTTCCGCCTGGACGGGGGCGGCACCGGCCCGGCCGTGGGGGTGGAGCGCACCGAGGGACCCTCTGACCTGACCCGCCTGGTCGACGCCTGCCGCGATGCCCACACCGGGAGCGGGCGCCCCGACCCCCGCCGCCCGTGGCCGGACCCGCTGGCCGGCGACGTGGACCTGGCCGTGGTGCGCGGCCTGGCCGGACCCGACGCCCCCTTCGGGGAGGTGGGCGCGGAGGTGACCACCACCTTGGCCGACGTGCCCGACGACCAGACCCAGGTGCCGGCCGGGTGGGTCCCCGCCGACGGCAACCTGGTGCTCGCCGGGCTGCCCGGCACGGGCACGACCACGGGCCTGCTCACCGTCGCCGTCGCCGCGGCCCGCACCCGCCCGCCCGACGACCTGCACGTCTACGCCCTCGACTTCGGCACCGGCGGGCTCGAGGTCCTCGAGGACCTGCCCCACGTCGGCGCGGTCGTCCCGGCCCGCGACCGGGAGCGCCAGGCCCGCCTGGTGGCCTGGCTGCGGGGCGAGCTGGACCGGCGTCGCGGCCTGCGCGCCCCCGCGCCACCGAGGCGCGAGTCCTGGTCCTGCTCGACGGGGTGGGGCCCTTCCGCTCGGAGTGGGACGAGACGGTGAGCCCGGTGCTCGACGACTTCGCCCGCGTCTTCGCCGAGGGACCCGAGCTCGGCGTGCACATGGCCGTCTCGGTCGACCGCACCACCACCCTGCCCGCCCCCCTCCGGGGCCTGGTCCGCCAGGTGCTGCTGTTCCGCCTGGGCGACGACCTCGACTACTCCCAGGCCGGGTTCCGCACCACCGAGCTGCCCGAGTTCGTGCCCGGCCGCGCCGTCGACGGCGAGCGCCACCTGGAGGTGCAGGTCGCCCGACCGGCCGAGGGCTTCGCCGTGGAGGTCGCGGCCGTGGGCGCCCTGCACCCGACTCCGGAGCGGCGTCCGGTGGCCATCGGGTCCCTTCCCCGGGAGGTGCCCGTGGGCGACGTCGCCGAGTCGGCCGACCTGGACGGCACGCCCCGCCGCCTCCCGCTGGGCGTCAGCGAGGTGACCCTGGCCCCCGTCGGGCTCACCCTCTACCCCGGCGAGCACGCACTCGTCGCCGGCCCCGCCCGCTCGGGCAAGACCACGACCCTGGCCGTGGTGGGCGCCGTGGCGCGGGCCGCAGGCTGGCCCACGGCCGTGGTGGCGCCCCCGCGCTCGGCCCTCGGCGCCGACGGCGACCTCGGTCCGGTGGTCCGTCCCGACGACCTCGCCGGCGGCCTCAGCCCGCTGCTCGACGAGCGCGGCCCCGGCGGGACCCCGCTGCTCGTGCTGGTCGACGACATCGAGCTGGTCGATCCCGACGGGATGGTGATGGAGGGCGTCCTCGGTCGCGACGACGTGCTGGTGGTGGGCGCCGGGCGGGCCGACACCCTGCGGGGCCTCTACTCGCACTGGGCCCGGACCCTGCGAGGGAGCCGGGCCGGGCTCCTGCTGGTGCCCGACGTCGACCTCGACGGCGACCTGCTGGCCGTGCGGCTGCCCCGCCGCACCACCACCCCCATCAGCGCGGGCCGGGGCTACCTCTGCGCCGGCGGCGAGGTGGAGCTGGTGCAGGTGGCCCAGCCCTGAGGCCCGGGGTCGGATCCCCCATGCGCCGTGAGGATGCGACGTTTACCGAGATGCACCGAGGGTATCGACAGGGAGGCCTCCGGCGGCCGGTCGGAGCACCCACCAGCGCACAGGAGATCCCCCCCATGAGCACCGATCGCGTCCTTGCGACCGAGCAGGCCCGCACCACCATCGCCAACATGAAGCGCACCATCACCGGCGGGCTGACCGAGCAGGTGCAGTCGATCGTCAACGACGGCACCACCCTCTCCCAGCCCGACGTCTGGGACGGCTCGCTGGCCCGGCAGTTCCGGGACGGCTGGCCCACCACCTCCCGCCAGCTGCGCGAGGCCGTCGACGAGCTGAACCGGCTCAACGAGACCATCGACCGCATCTCGGCCGACATCATGCGGGCGGGCGGCAACGCCGGCTGACCCCGCAGGAGCTCGTGGCGGCCGCACCCGCCCCGACAGCACGGAGGGCCGCCCTCGCGGGCGGCCCTCCGGCGCGTCTGGCCCGGCCGCAGCCGGGGGGACCGATCAGGTCAGAAGTCGTCCATGCCCGGCATGCCGGCGTCGCCGCCGTCCTCCTCGGGCTTGTCGACGATGACCGCCTCGGTGGTGAGGAACAGCGCCGCGATGGAGGCGGCGTTCTGCAGGGCCGAGCGGGTGACCTTGGCCGCGTCGGGGACCTTGCTGGTGAGGTCCTCGTACTCGCCGGTGCCGGCGTTGTAGCCGAAGCCGCCCTCGAGGTCCTTCACCTTCTCGACCACCACGCCGCCCTCGAGGCCGGCGTTGATGGCGATCTGCTTGACCGGCTCCTCCAGGGCCTTGGCCACGATGCGGGCACCGGTGGCCTCGTCGCCGTCGAGCTTGTCGGCCACGTCGAGCACGGCGGGCTGGGTGCGCAGCAGGGCCACGCCGCCACCGGGGACGACGCCCTCCTCGACCGCCGCCTTGGCGGTGGAGACAGCGTCCTCGATGCGGTGCTTCTTCTCCTTGAGCTCGGTCTCGGTGGCGGCCCCGACCTTCAGCACGGCGACGCCGCCGGACAGCTTGGCCAGGCGCTCCTGGAGCTTCTCGCGGTCGTAGTCCGAGTCGGTGTTGTCGATCTCGGCCCGGATCTGGGCGATGCGACCCTTGATGTCGCCCTGGTCGCCGGCGCCCTCGACGATGGTGGTCTCGTCCTTGGTCACGATGACCTTCTTGGCCGAGCCCAGCAGGTCGAGCGTGGCGTTCTCCAGCTTGAGGCCGATCTCCTCGGAGATGACCTGGCCGCCGGTGAGGATGGCCATGTCGGCCATCATCGCCTTGCGACGCTCGCCGAAGCCGGGGGCCTTCACCGCGACGCTCTTGAAGGTGCCGCGGATCTTGTTGACCACCAGGGTGGCCAGGGCCTCGCCCTCGAGGTCCTCGGCGATGATGACGAGCGGGCGGCCGCCCTGCATCACCTTCTCGAGCACGGGCACGAGGTCGCGGACGGCGGTGATCTTCGAGGAGACGAAGAGGATCACGGCGTCGTCGAGGACGGCCTCCATGCGGTCCGTGTCGGTGACGAAGTAGGGCGAGATGTAGCCCTTGTCGAAGCGCATGCCCTCGACCAGGTCGATCTCGAGGCCGAAGGTGTTGGACTCCTCGACGGTGATGACGCCGTCCTTGCCCACCTTGTCGAGGGCCTCGGCGATGAAGCCACCGATCTCGGGGTCGTTGTTGGCCGAGATGGAGGCGACCGACGCGATGTCGTCCTTGGAGTCGATGTCGCGGGAGGCGGTGCCGAGGGACGAGACGGCGGCCTCGACCGCGGCCTCGATGCCCCGCTTGAGGAGCATCGGGTTGGCCCCGGCGGCCACGTTGCGCAGGCCCTCGCGGACCAGGGCCCGGGCCAGCACGGTGGCGGTGGTGGTGCCGTCGCCGGCGACGTCGTCGGTCTTCTTGGCGACCTCCTTGACCAGCTCGGCGCCGATGCGCTCGTAGGGGTCCTCGAGGTCGATCTCCTTGGCGACGCTGACGCCGTCCTTGGTGATCGTGGGTGCGCCCCACTTCTTCTGCAGGACGACGTTGCGACCCTTCGGTCCGAGGGTCACGCTCACCGCGTCGGCGAGCTGGTTCATCCCGGACTCGAGCGAGCGGCGAGCCGTCTCCTCGAAGGCGATGATCTTGGCCATCCCCTGTCTCCTCTGGCTACGTAGCGGTCGTTGGCACTCTCACTGCGAGAGTGCCAACAGCCAACCACCTCCAGCGCCAGTTAGCAACCGCGGGCCGAGAGTGCCAGCCGCGCCCATCCCGCCCCACTGACCCCCAGCACCGAGCCAGTCGCCCGCGGACGGGTCCGGCCCGGCCCAGCGAACCGCCGGCGCAACGAGGCGAGCACCCACGACCCGGCCCGGCCCGGCGCAGCCGCTGGGGGGTGCGGGGGGTCTCCCCCCGCAGAGGTGGGTGGCTGCGAGGGACGAGCCGTCACCCACCGGGCTCCCTCGGCGCGGCCGCAGGCGCGCACGACCAGCTCGCCCGAACGGAGCGAGCGTCAGCGAGCGAGTGAAGGCGACTACCCGCCGGCCACGGCGGGGATGATGGCGACGGTCTCACCGTCGGGCACGGGGGTGTCGAGGCCCTGGAGGAAGCGCACGTCGTCGTCGGCGACGAACACGTTCACGAAGCGGCGCAGCTGGCCCCCGTCGTCGAGCAGGCGCTCCTTGAAGCCCGGGTGCGTGCCCTCGAGGCCGTCGAGGACCTCGGCGACGGTGCTGCCGTCGACCGACACCTCGGCCGACCCGGCGGTGAGGGTCCTCAAGGTGGTCGGGACGCGGACGGTGACGCTCATCGGTGGGGACTGCTCCTGAGGTGGGGTGCGCCGCCGGGCGGCGCCGCATCCGGGACGGATGCGCAGAGGAGCGTAGCGGCGGGCCCGCGCCGGTCGTCGGGTGCAGGCCGACCACCGGCGGCGGGGGGTCAGGCCGGGGCCGCGCCCGGGCGGGGAGCGGCGGCGGGCCCGCCGCCGGGGACCTGGCGGGTGGCCGTGGTGGTGGCCACGGGGCCGGGGCGGACGTCGGCCGACCCGGCGGTGGCCGCGGCCTCGGCCTCGACCTCGGCGTCGTGGGCCCGCTCGGCGGCCAGCTCCTCGGCCTCGCCGGCGGGGAGCTCCTCGTCGGGCAGGTCCTCGTGCGAGGGGCCGGAGCGATCCGGGTAGGGCTCGTCGAGCCCGGGCACCGACACGCCGACCACCCACTTCCGCCAGAGGTGCCCGCCGACGATCTTGAGCGTGGCGGTGAGCGGCACGGCCAGGAGCAGGCCGAAGAAGCCGCCCACGGTGCCCCACGCCAGGAGGGCCATCATCACCGCCGCGGGGTGGAGCTGGACGGCGCGGCGCATGACCGTCGGCGTGATGAGGTGGTTGTCGATCTGCTGGACGACGACCATCACCACGGCGACGAGGACGGCCGTCTTCACGTCGCGGGTGGCGAGGGCGACGGCGATGCCCGGCACGGCCCCCACCCACGGTCCGATGAGCGGGACCATGTTGAACAGGCCGGCGATCATGCCGACCACGAGCCACAGGGGCAGCCCGATGGCCCAGAGGCCGAGCGACACCAGCACGCCGACGATGAAGGCCACGGCCAGCTGGCCCCGGAAGAACCCGCCGATGGCGAGGTGGAGCCGGTGCGCGAGGAAGAAGACCTCGCGCTTGTTGCGCGCCGGCACCAGCTCCTCGACCCGCGTGCGCACGTCGGGCAGGTCGACGAGGAGGTAGAAGGCGAGGATCGGCCCCAGCAGGAAGATGATGCCGATGTCGAACACCCGGGCGCCGTACTCGCGGAGGGTGGCGACCTGCTCGCCGACGTCCTGGTCGGCGGGCGCCGCGGTCTGGTCCTCGATCTCGCTCACCGACGGGATGTGGACGGGCCAGTCGTCGCGCTCGGAGCGGGCCGAGAGGTCGTTGATCCAGTCCTCGGCGTCGGCCCGCAGCTCAGGGACGCGGTCGGACACCTCCCGCGCCTGGGTGGAGATGAGCGGGTAGAGCACGGCGCCGAGGAGGGCGAAGAGCACGGCGACGGCGCCGAAGGCGACGAAGGTGCCGAGCAGGCGCGGCACGTTGCGGCGCTCGAGGCGGTTGACGATGGGGTTGAGCAGGAACACCAGTGCCCCGGCCAGCACGAGGGGCGGGAAGATGACCCGGAACACCCACGCCAGGAGGCCGACGACCAGCACCACCACGGCGATGCCGGAGAGCCACCAGGCCGTGCGGCCGATCCTGGCCAGGCGCTCCTCCATGGCCCGATCGTACCGGCCGCCCGTCCACCGAGAGGGCCCCTCTCCCGGCGCGGACCCTCAGCCCCAGGCGCGGAGGCGCTCGGCCACCACCGCCTCCACCGAGGCCACGGTGTCGGTGCGGGCCGCATCGTCGCCCACCCGGTCCACGAGGGCCTCGGAGTCGACCCGGTCCTCCAGGCCGTCGAACACCTGGCCGGCGACGACGAGCACGGGGACCTCGAGCGCGGCGGCCAGGTCGACCACGCCACCCACCACCTTGCCGTCGAAGGACTGCTCGTCGAGGAAGCCCTCGCCGGTGACCACCAGGTCGGCGTCCTCCAGGCGCTCGTCGAGGCGCAGCTCGTCGGCCACCAGGTCGAAGCCCGACACCACGTCGGCGCCCACCGCGGCCAGCCCGCCGGCCAGGCCCCCGGCTGCGCCGGCCCCCTCGATCTCGGTCACGTCGACGCCGTGGTCCTCCACGTAGATCTGGGCCAGGCGCTCGAGGCGCCGCCGCAGCAGCTCGACCTGGGCAGGGGTGGCCCCCTTCTGGGGACCGAACACCTCCGCCGCGTCGGTGAAGCGGGTGCGCACGTCGGAGGCCACCACCAGGTCGATGCCGCGGAGGCGCTGGGTGGGGTGCAGGGCCCGCAGCGCCCCGAGCCCGCCGTCGGTCGTGGCCGAGCCGCCCAGGGCGACGATGACCCGCCGCGCCCCCAGGTCGACGGCCGCGCCGATCAGCTCGCCGGTGCCGTAGGTGGACGCCGACACGGCGTCGTTGCCCTCGGCCCCGCCGACCAGGTCGAGCCCCGAGGCCCGGGCCGACTCGATGACCGCGGTCCCCCGCCGGAGCCGCCACTCGGCCTCCACCGGGTCCCCCAGGGGGCCGGTGACGAGGGACGTCCGGTTGGGTCCGCCCAGCACGGCCAGGGTGCCCTCGCCCCCGTCGGCCAGCGGGACCTCGTCGCAGTCCCACCCGGCGGCCGCGGCGGCGCGCCCCACCGCCGCCGCCACCTCGGCGGCGGTCGCGGTGCCACGGAACTTGTCGGGGGCGGCGACGACGCGCATCGCTCCCATCCTCGCGGACGCCGAAACGGAGACCGCTACGGTCCGAGTCGTGGCCGAGCGCGCGACCGTCATCGTCTCCAACCGGGGTCCGATCAGCTTCCGCCGGGCCCCCGACGGCTCCCTCGAGGGCCGCCGGGGCGCAGGCGGGCTGGTGTCGGGCCTGGCCCCGCTGGTGGCCGGGACCTCCACCACGTGGGTGGCCGCGGCCCTCTCCGACGAGGACCGCGAGGCGGCTGCGTCCGGCGTGGTCGAGGCCGACGGGCTGCGGGTGCGCACCGTGGCCCTCGACCCCGAGGACCTGCGCCAGGCCTACGACGTGGTGAGCAACCGGACGCTGTGGTTCGCCCACCACGGCATGCTCGACCGGTACCGGGAGCCGACCTTCGACGCGACCTGGTTCGCGGCGTGGGAGGCGTACCGCCGGGTGAACCAGGCCTTCGCCGACGCCGTGGCCGAGCTGGCCCCCGACGGCGCGGTGGTGCTGGTGCAGGACTACCACCTCACGCTGGTGGCCACCGCCCTGGCCGACGCCCGGCCCGACCTGGTGTGCGTGCACTTCAGCCACACCCCGTTCGCCCGCCCGGCCGAGCTGGCCGTGCTGCCCGAGGCGGTGCGGGCCGAGCTGATGGGCGGGCTGGCCGCCCACCGGGCGTGCGGGTTCCACTCCGAGCGATGGGCCGGGGCGGCCCGGGGCTGTGCCCGGGCCGCGGGCCACGACCTCACCACCTTCGTCGCCCCGCTCGGCCCCGACCCAGACGACCTGGCCGCCAGCTCCGGGGCGGCCGCCTGCGGGGAGGCCCTCGCCCGCCTCGACGGGCTCGTCGGCGACCGCGCCTTCCTGGTGCGCGTCGACCGCATCGAGCTGTCGAAGAACATCCTCCGCGGCTTCCTGGCCTACGACCACCTGCTGGCCACCAGGCCCGGGTGGCGGGGCCGGGTCGTGTTCGGCGCCTTCGTCTACCCGTCCCGCGAGGGCGTCGAGGCCTACCGCCGCTACCGGGAGGACGTCGACCGCACCATCGCCGAGGTCAACGCCCGCTGGGGGACCGACGACTGGACCCCGGTGGTCTACGAGCCCGACGACGACTACCTGCGCTCGGTGGCGGCGCTGCGCCGGGCCGACGCAGTGGTCGTGAACCCCATCCGCGACGGGCTCAACCTCGTCGCCAAGGAGAGCGTGCTGCTGAACGAGCGCGACGCCGTGCTCCTCCTGAGCGAGGGGGCGGGCGCCTGGGACGAGCTCTCGGCCGACGTGGTGCCGATCGACGCCTACGACGTGGTCGCCGCGGCCGATGCCATGGACCGGGCCCTGGCGATGGAGGGCGACGAGCGGGCCCGGCGGGCGGCGCGCCTGCGCCGCACGGTGGCCGAGCGCACCCCGGCGCGCTGGTTCGCCGACCAGCTGGCCCAGGTCTGACCATCCCGACGGTCAGCCCGCCGGTCAGCCCGCCGGCAGCAGGCTCCGCAGCCGGTCCTGTGCGCCCTCGGGGCCGTCGAGGGAGGACGGCCGGAGACCACGCCCGGCTCGTCGCCGAGGGGCGTCAGCCCCGCCGCGTCACCCGGCGTCGTCGCCGATGACCACCACGATGTCGGCGTCGGCGGCTCCCGGGCCGGGGGACTCGGCCGGAGGCTCCTCGATGGTGGCACCGTCGAGGCCGAGGGCGGCGCGCACGGCCTCGGCATCGGCCTGGAGGTCGGCCGGGGCGTAGATGGTGGTGGTCGACAGGTCGACGTCGGCACCGGTGGCGTTGAGGGTGGTGTAGCCCGCAGCCTGGGCCTTGGCCTCGTTGTCACCGGCGACGCCGTCGACGTTGGCGGTGGTGCCGTTGAGGACGAGCACGGTGACCTCGGCCGGCGGTCGGGTGTCGGTCGGGGTGTCGGCCGGTGCGGTGGTCGACGCCGAGTTGATGGGGCCCGCGGTGGTCTGGGGGGCGGTGGTGCTGCCGTCGAAGGCCGTGGAGGCGGTGGAGGCCTCGGTGGTGGCCGCGGCGGCGTCGTCGGAGCCACCCCCGCCGCTGCGGGCCAGCAGGGCGAGGCCGATGACGATGGCCACGACCAGAACCACCGCACCGCGGATGGTGGCGTCGTCGCGCCCGGCGGAGGGGGCGGTCACGGGCGGGCCCCGGCATCGGGGGCGCCCGGCGCGGCGGCCGCGGCCCGGTCCCGGCGGCGGGCGTCGCGCAGGCGGCGCAGGCGGCGGACCAGCAGCGGGTCGTGCTCCATGGCGGCCGGCATCTCGAGGATCTCGTTGAGGAGGGCGTAGTAGCGCGAGGCGGACAGCTCGAGCTCCTCGCCGATCGCGGTCTCCTTGACCCCGCCGCGCGTCCACCAGGAGCGCTCGAAGTCGAGGATGGCCCGGTCTCGGTCGGTCAGCGGCACGGCGTCCAGCTCGGTCACAGCGCGACAGCCTAGGCACCCACCCCTTCCCGCTCCCGACACCGGCCGGCGGACCGGCGCCCCGCCCCCGGCATCGTTCGCCCGACGGGGTGAACGTCGCGGCAGACGGGTGAAGGCCGTTTGCCCCCCCGTGGCGGGGGCAGACCGCCTCCCCGCCCGAGGTCGCCATGTCCCCCACCGCCACCATCGCCCCCCACCCCTTCCCCGCCACGCCGCCCACGCCGACCTCGGCCTGGGAGGCCCGCATCCGCCGGACCCGCCCGCTGGAGGGCGTGGTCGAGGGCACCGGGCGCTGCGTGGTGGTCGCGCCCCACCCCGACGACGAGACGCTCGGTGCCGGCGGGCTGATCGGCGCCCTCGGCGCCGCCGGGCGGGAGGTCGCGGTCGTGGCGGTGACCGACGGCGAGGCCTCGCACCCGGACCAGCCCGGGCTGGCGGTCCGTCGCCGTCGCGAGCAGCAGCGGGCCCTGCGCCTGCTGGGCTGGCGGGTGTCGGTCGAACGGTTGGGCCTGGCCGACGGTCGGGTGGCCGACGAGCGGGGGACGCTGGTCGAGGCCCTCCGGGAGGCGGCCGCCGGGGCCGCCCTCCTCGTGGCCCCGTGGCGCGGCGACGGGCACCCGGACCACGACGCGGTCGGGCGGGCCGCGGCCGACGTGGCCCGCGAGACCGGCGCCCGCCTGCTCTCGTACCCGGTGTGGCTCTGGCAGTGGGCCACCGAGGACGCGGTCGCCTCCCTTCCCCTGCGCCGGCTGGACCTGCCCGCCGCCCAGCGCCGGGCCAAGGCGCAGGCCCTGGCCTGCTTCCGGTCCCAGACCGAGGACGGCGACGACGGCCCGATCCTGACCGACGCGGTGCGCGCCCGTGCCGCCTGGCCCTGGGAGGTGCTCGTCGATGAGCCCCAGCCCCCCACCTGACGCCGCCACCGCGGTCGACCCCTGTGCGCCCGAGGCCTTCGAGGCCCGCTACCGGGCCGACATCGACCCGTGGGACTTCACCGGGTCTCCGGCCGAGCAGGCGCGCTACGACGCCATCCTCGACGTCCTCGGCCCCGGCCCCTTCGCCTCCGGGTACGAGCCGGGCTGCTCGATCGGCGTCCTGACCGGACGCCTCGCCCACCGCTGCGAGCGGTTGCGCGCCGTGGACGTGTCGCCCACCGCCGTGGCCGCGGCCCGGGAGCGGTGCGGGTCCCGCCCCGGCGTCACCCTGGCCGTGGCGTCGGTGGCCGACGACGAGACCGGCGACCACGACCTCGTGCTGGCCAGCGAGGTCGGCTACTACTTCGCCGGCGCCCGCCTGGCCGCCGTGGTCGACCGCCTGGTGCACGCCCTCCGCCCGGGCGGCACGCTGCTGGCCTGCCACTGGACGGGCCGGAGCCCCGACCACGCGGTGTCCGGTGCGACGGTCCACGCCGCCCTCGCCGCCCACCCCGAGCTGGTGGCCACCGACCACCGGGACGGCCCCACCTACGTGATCGATCGCTGGCTGCGGCGGTGACCACGGCCGCCCCGTGGCGGGTCGCCGTCGTCGTCCCCGCCCGCGACGAGGCCGCCCGCATCACGTCGTGCCTCGACTCCGTGGCGGTGGCCGTGGCCGCCACCGGCCTCGCCGACCCCCTCGTCGTGGTGGTGGCCGACGACTGCCGTGACGCGACCGCGGCCACCGCCCGGGCCGCCCTCGGCCCCACCGCCGTGGTCGTGGAGTGCGACCACTGCTCGGTGGGGCGGGCCCGGGCCGCCGGCGCCGCGGCCGCCCTCGCCCGCACCGGCCGCCACCCCCTCGGGCGCACCTGGCTGGCGACCACCGACGCCGACACCGTCGTGGCCCCCGACTGGCTCCTCAGCCAGCTGGCGTGCGCCGACCGCGGGGCGGCCGCGGTGGCGGGCATCGTGCGGGTCGACGGGTTCGGCGAGCTGGCGCCGGGCGTGGGGCCCCGCTGGCAGGCCGCGTACCGGGTCGACGCCACCGGGCACCCCCACGTCCACGGGGCCAACCTCGGGGTCCGGGCCGACGCCTACCTGTCCGTCGGGGGCTGGCCGCAGCTGGCCACGGCCGAGGACCACGGGCTCTGGGACCGGTTGCGGGAGGGAGGGTGGCCGACGGTCTCCTCGGTCGACACGTGGGTCACGACCAGCGGACGCCGGCGCGGTCGGGCGCCGTCGGGCTTCGCCGCCCGCCTGCGCGGCCTCGAGGGCACTGCGTGAGCGGTCCCCACCCGGACGCAGCGCGCGTCGGGGCCCGCACCCGCTCCCTCCTCGCGGCGGGCGCCCTCGACCTCCCCCGGGTGGGGCGGGGCGCCACCGCGGCCCGCTGGGCCGGCCTCGTCGCCCTGGCGCGCGACGACGTGTCGGTCGCCCGGCTGGCCGAGGCCCACGTCGACGCGGTGCAGATCCTGGCCGAGGCCGGGCGCGAGGCCGAGCCGGGCGAGCTCCTCGGGGTCTGGGCCGCCGAGGGCCCCGGCGGACCGGTCCGGGCCCGCCCCCACCGCGACGGGGGCCTGGTGCTGGAGGGCGCCAAGGCCTTCGCCGGCGGGGCGTCGCTGGTGGATGCCGCCCTGGTGACCGTCGACCGGGCCGGGGTGCACACCCTGCTCCGCCTGCCCATGGCCGAGGTCGACGCCGGGCGCATCGACCGACGGGGCTGGGTGACCCCCGCCCTGGCCGACACCGACACCGCGGTGGTCGACCTCGACGGTGTGCGGGTGGCCGAGGCGGCGGTGGTCGGCGGCGACCGCTGGTACCTCGACCGCCCTGGCTTCTGGCACGGCGCGGTGGGACCGGCGGCGTGCTGGGCGGGGGCCGCCACCGGGCTGGTCGACCACGCCGAGCGGGCCGTCGGCGACGATCCCCACGCCCGGGCCCACCTCGGGGCCATGCGGGCCGAGGTGCGGGGGATGGCGTCGGTCCTCGACCGGGCCGGGCGGGAGTGCGACGCCGAGCCGGGCGACGGTGCTGCCGCCCAGGCCCGGGCGCTCGCGGTGCGCCACCTGGTCGACCGGGCCGCAGCCGAGGTCCAGGACCGGCTGGGTCGGGCCCTCGGGCCCCGCCCCCTCGTGGCCGACGCCGAGGTGGTGGCCCGCGACGCCGCCCTGCGGGTCTACCGGCGCCAGTGCCACGCCGAGCGCGACCTCGAGGTCCTGGGCCGGCTGCCCTCGGAGCGGCGCGGGTGACCGATGCCGCCGTTTCCGGCCGCCGGGGCGGGGCAGTCCCCCGGCCGACGCGCTCGCCCCCTCCGGTCGACCGCCCGACACGAGGAGACCACCATGGCTGACGAGGACACGGGACCCGAGGCCGGCGCCAAGGGCGTCGTCGAGGACGTCAAGGGCAAGCTGAAGGCGGCCGCCGGGTCGCTCACCGGGCGCGACGACCTGACGCGCGAGGGCGAGGCCCAGCAGGACAAGGCCGAGGCCCAGCGCGACGTGGCGGCCAAGGAGGCCGAGGCCGAGAGGGCCCGCGCCGAGGCCGAGGCCCACGCGGCCGAGCAGCGGGCCAACCAGTAGGCGTCGCCGGGGGCCGCACGCGCGGCCCCGGCCCGCCCGGCGGCGATGAGCGACCCCGGCAGCGACGACCCCGAGGCGGCCGCGGCGGCCGCAGGCCTCCACCACGCCACCGACGAGGCACCGGGCCACCGTCGCGTGCGGCGGGGCCGGGGCTTCTCCTACGTCGACGCCACCGGCGCCGTCGTCCCCGCGGCGGAGCGGGCCCGCATCGAGGACCTGGTCATCCCGCCGGCGTGGGCCGACGTGTGGATCAACCCGGACCCGAAGGGTCACCTGCTGGCCACCGGGCGCGACGCGCGGGGTCGCAAGGTGTACCTGTACCACCCGCGCTGGCGCGAGGTCCGCGACGCGGCCAAGTTCGCCGACCTGGCCGGCTTCGCCGACGCCCTGGGCGACCTGCGCAGCGCGGTGGACGCCGACCTCCGCCGCCGAGGCCTGCCCGAGGACAAGGTGGTGGCCCTGGTCGTCCGGCTCCTCGACGAGACGCTGGTGCGGGTGGGCAACGAGCGCTACGCGGAGGACAACGACAGCTTCGGGCTCACCACCCTGCGCGACGAGCACGCCGAGATCAACGGCTCCACCCTGGAGCTCGACTTCGTGGGCAAGTCCGGCGTCGAGCACCGCCTGGCCATCCACGACCCCCGGCTGGCCCGCATCGCCCGGCGCTGCCACGAGCTGCCGGGCAAGCACCTCTTCTCCTACCGCAGGGGCGACGGCGGGGTCGGCGCGGTGACCTCGGCCGACGTGAACGAGTACCTGCGGGAGCGCATGGGTCCCGGCGTGAGCGCCAAGGACTTCCGCACCTGGGGCGCCACCACCATCGCCACCGGGGTCCTGGCCCACCCCTGCCCCGACGACCAGCCCTGCGATCGGCTGGTCGTGACCTCGGTGAAGGAGGCGGCCGAGGTGCTGGGCAACACGCCGACGGTGTGTCGCACCTCCTACATCCACCCCGTCGTCCCCGACTCCTACCGCGCCGGGGCCCTGGCCGAGGCGTGGGCGGGGTCGCGCGCGACCGACACCATGGGTCGCCCCGAGCGGGCCGCCCGCCGCCTCCTCGTCGACTGACCACCGGTCCCGGGACGTGGGCGACGGTACGCTCGTCGGCCCGGCCCGTGTAGCTCAGATGGTCAGAGCAACCGCCTTGTAAGCGGTAGGTCGTGGGTTCGAATCCCACCTCGGGCTCTCCGCGGCCACGCCTCCACCCGCGGTCGCAGACGGCGGCACCCACCGGGGCCGGACCTCGGGTTCGCCCGCGGCCCACCGGGTAGGGCGCGGCCACCGCACGGGTGAGGTGCGGTCCCCCGACCCCCGCCCTACCCTTTCCCTGAGCCCGGGCCCTGCGGCCCGTCCGCCGGAGGAGGCACCCGATGCCACCGCACGACTCGCCCCGCACGTCCGACGCCCGCACGGCGGCAGCCGTCCCCGAGGGCGACCTGGCCGCTCGGTACCAGGGGGTCCGCGACCTGACCGAGGCCCTCGCCGCCCCCCTCGGCCCGGAGGACCAGACGGTCCAGACCATGGACGACGTGAGCCCCACCAAGTGGCACCGGGCCCACGTCACCTGGTTCTTCGAGACGTTCCTGCTCGGACCCCACCTGCCGGGGTACCAGGTCCACGACGAGGACTACGGCTACCTCTTCAACTCGTACTACGAGGCCATCGGGAGCCGGCACCCCCGCCCCCAGCGGGGCCTGCTCACCCGACCCACCGCAGCCCAGGTGGGCGAGTACCGCGCCGCGGTCGACACGGCCATGGGCGCGCTCCTGGCCGGCGACGTCGGCCCCGAGGTGGCCGCCCTCGTGACCCTGGGGCTCCACCACGAGCAGCAGCACCAGGAGCTCCTGCTCATGGACATCAAGCACGTCCTCGGCACCAACCCCCTCCGCCCCGCCTACTCCCTCGCCATGCCCGAGCCCGCTCCCGAGGCCGAGCCCGTCCGCTGGGTCGAGGGCACCCAGGGGCTGGCCGAGGTCGGCCACGACGGCGCCGGCTTCGCCTTCGACAACGAGAGCCCCCGGCACCCGGTGCTGCTCCACCCCCACCGCCTGGCCGACCGCCTCGTCACCAACGGCGAGTGGCGGGCGTTCATCGACGACGGCGGCTACCACCGCAGCGAGCTGTGGCTGTCCGACGGGTGGGCCGCGGTCCAGGCCCGGGGCTGGGAGGCCCCGCTCTACTGGGAGCAGGTCGACGGCCAGTGGCACGAGTACACCCTCGCCGGCCGCTACCCCCTCGACCCGGGCCGCCCGGTGGTGCACGTCAGCCACTACGAGGCCGACGCCTTCGCCCGCTGGGCCGGCGCCCGGCTCCCGCGCGAGGAGGAGTGGGCCGTGGCCGTCGCCGCCCAGGACCTGGTCGAGCCCCACTTCGAGCTGGACGGGCCCCACCCCCGGCCCGCCGGCCGCGGACGACGCCCAGCCCCTGCGCCAGGCCTTCGGCGAGGTCTGGCAGTGGAGCTCGTCGGCGTACCTCGGCTACCCGGGCTTCACCCCGGCTCCCGGTGCGGTGGGCGAGTACAACGGCAAGTTCATGAGCGGCCAGGTGGTGCTGCGGGGTTCGTGCTGCGCCACGCCCCCCGGCCACGCCCGGGCCACCTACCGCAACTTCTTCCCGCCCTCGGCGCGCTGGGCCTTCTCCGGCGTGCGGCTGGCGACCGACGCCTGACGGCCCACCCCACCCCGCCTGCACCCGGAGGACCCGTGACCCCGCCCCCACCCGACGCGCCCGAGTCCCCGGGCGCGGAGCCCCTGGCCGACAACGTGGCCCGCACCCTCGACGCCTCCCCCCAGCGCTGGCTCTCGCCCAAGTGGCTCTACGACGACCTCGGCAGCGTGCTGTTCGAGGCCATCACCCACGTGCCGCACTACTACCCGACCTCCCGGGAGCGGACGATCCTGGAGGCCCGCGCCGCCGAGGTCGCGTCCCTGTCAGGGGCCGACACGCTCGTGGAGCTGGGCTCGGGGACCTCCGAGAAGACCCGCCTGCTCCTCGACGCCTTCACCGCCACCGGCCAGCTCCGCCGCTTCTGCCCCCTGGACGTGAGCGCCACGACGCTCGCCGCCGCGGCCGAGGCCATCGCGGCCGAGCACCCCGACGTCGAGGTGGTGCCGGTGGTGGGCGACTTCCTCCACGACCTCGACCGCATCCCGACCGGCGGCACCCGCCTGGTCGCCTTCCTGGGCGGGACCATCGGCAACCTCACCCCGACCGAGCAGGTGCGCTTCGTGGCGACCATGGCCTCCTGCCTGGCCCCCGGCGACGGGCTCCTCCTCGGCACCGACCTGGTGAAGGACGTCGACCGCCTCCTGACCGCCTACGACGACCCCATCGGCGTCACCGCCGCGTTCGACCGCAACGTCCTCCAGGTGCTCAACCGCGAGCTGGGCGCCGACTTCGACCTGGCCCGGTGGCGCCACGAGGCGCGGTGGGACGCGTCCCAGGAGCGCATCGAGATGCACCTCGTGTCCACCGAGGCCCAGGTCGTCCACGTGCCCGGGGCCGGCCTGGAGCTCAAGGTGGAGGAGGGCGAGAGCATCCAGACCGAGATCTCCTCCAAGTTCCGGGTCGAGCGGCTCCCCGCCCTGTTCGAGCCGGCCGGGTTCGAGGTGGCCGACATCTGGACCGACCCCGACGGCGACCTCGCCCTCACCCTCGCCCTCCTCCCCCGCTGAGCGGGGCCGGGCTCAGGCCGGGGCGCCGCCCTCGGGCGAGTAGACGTTGATCCCACCGGGCCGCAGGAACGCAGCCAGGGTGATCCGGGCCATGCGGGCCACCTCGACCGCGAGCGAGGTGGGGGCGCCGACGGCCACGACGGTGCCGAACCCGGCGGCCCACGCCTTCTGCACGATCTCGAAGCCGGCCCGGCCCGACACGTAGAGCCCGAGGTCGGAGGCGGGCAGGGCCCCGTCGAGGTGCAGCCGTCCCACCACCTTGTCGACCGCGTTGTGGCGCCCGATGTCCTCCCGGACCACCAGCGGCTCGCCGTCGGGGCGGAAGGCGCACGCGGCGTGCACGCCGCCGGTGGCGTCGAAGAGGTCCTGGGCCGGGCGGACGCGGCCGGCCATGCCGACCAGCACCGGCACGCCGATGGCGGCGGTGCCCTGGAGGGGCCGCAGCCGGGCCAGCAGGTCCTCCACCGACGCCGAGCCGCACACCCCGCACGCCGAGGTGGTGGGCGTGAGCCGGGGGGTGGGTGGCTCGGCCCGGCCGCCGGTGTCGACGTCGACGATGTTGAACGCAGCCCGCTCGTCGAGGCCCAGGCCGCAGGAGCGCACGCCGCCGAGGCGGACGCCGTCGATCAGGCCCTCGGCCCAGGTGAACCCGACCCCGAGCTCGTGGTCGTCGCCCGGGGTGCGCATGGTGGTGGTCACGACGTGGCCGTCGAGGCGGATCTCGAGGGGCTCCTCGACCGCGACCTCGTCCGGGGCACGACGGGCCTCTCCCTCGTCGTGGCGACGGACCAGGAGCCGCCGGGTGCGGGAGTGGGCCACGGGCCCACCGTACCGAGCGTCCGCCGCGGCCCCACGGGGTCGGCGACGGGGCCGGTACCGTGCCGCGGTGATCCGCTGGCTCCCTCGTCGCGCCCCGTGACCGTCCTGCACTGCGAGCGGTGCGGCGCGCCCAGCCCCGAGCACGACGGCGTGCCGACCTGCGCCGACCACGGGGCCCGCTGGCGCATGGTGCGCAACGCCCCCTGCGCGGCGGTGGTGATCGGCGACGACCGGGAGCGGGTGCTGCTGTCGCGCCGGGCGCGGGCCCCCTTCGCCGGGATGTGGGAGGTCCCGGGGGGCTTCGTCGAGCTCGGGGAGCACCCGGCCGACGCGGCCCGGCGCGAGGTCCGCGAGGAGCTGGGCCTGGAGGTCGCCCTGACGGGGCTGGTGGGCGAGTACGTGGCCCGCTCCGACCGCGGCGGTTGGCTCCAGATCACCGTCTACGCCGGCACCGCCCAGGGCGAGCCGGTCCCCGACCCGACCGAGGTCGCGGGTTGGCGGTGGTGGCCGGTGGCCGAGGTGCCGGACCCGATGGCGGGCGACCACCGCCGCCGGGTGGAGGACTGGGCCGCCGGTCGGACGGTGCCGCTCCCCGGCGGCACCCCGGGGGGGACGCCGGGCTAGACCGCGGAGGCCAGCTCGTAGTGCTCCAGGCTGCGCCCGAGCTTGCGCTTGATGCGCTGCACGGCGTTGTCGACCGACTTGGCGTGGCGACCCACCCGCTCGGCGATCTCGACGTAGGAGCGGCCGGCGACGTAGAGGCGCAGCACGTCGACCTCGAGGGGCGACAGGTCGGCGTCGACCGCGGCGGCCAGCGCGGCCACCTGCTCGTCGCCGAGGAGGCGCTCGGCCGGGTCGTCGGTGGCCGCGGGACCGGGCAGGCGGTCCTCGAGGGCGTGGCCCTCGTCGTCGCCTGCGTCGCGCCCGTGGATGGTGACCGAGGTGTTGAGGGGCTGGTGCTTGTGGCGGTTGGCGGTCTTGATGGCGCTGAGGAGCTGGCGGGTGATGCACAGCTCGGCGAAGGGTCGGAAGGCCACCTCGTGGTCGGGCCGGTAGTCCCGGACCGCCTTGTAGAGGCCGATCAGGGCCTCCTGCTCGAGGTCGTCGGCGTCGCCGCCCACCAGGAAGTAGCTCCGGGACCGGGACCGGGCGAAGCGGCGGTACCGGACCATGAGGACGTCGAGCGCCTCTCCGCTGCCCTCCTGGAACATCCGGGCCAGCTCGGCGTCGGGGGTGGACGTCAGGGCGGGGGCGGCGGGCATCGGTGGGTCCTTCGGTGGTGCGGCGTGAGCAGTGTGGGCGGTGTGGGTAGTCCTTTCGGACTAGTGAGTTTCTGCCACACCCGTGCGACATGTGTCAACGGTCTCACCGTCACCGGCGGGAACAACGCGCTGACCAGCACCGATGACCGCGCCGCGTCCGACGGAGCGCGCCGAGGAGACCGCGCTCAGCGGCGGCGAGCGATCTCGAAGCAGGCCAGCGCCGCCGCGGTGGCGGCGTTGAGGCTGTCGAGGGGGCCCCGCATCGGGATCGCCAGGACCTCGTCGCAGCGCTGGCGGACCAGGCGCGACAGCCCGGCCCCCTCGGCCCCCACCACCAGCACCACGGGCTGGTCGGCCACGTCGAGCGACCAGAGGGGCCGCTCCCCGTCGGCATCGAGCCCGACGGACCAGACGCCGGCGTCCCGGAGGTGGGCCAGGGCCGCCGGCAGGCCCCCGACCACGGCGATGGGGAGGTGCTCGACGGCCCCGGCGGCCGCCTTGGCCACGGTGGGGGTGACGTGCACGGCGCGGTGGCGGGGCAGGACCACCCCGGTCACCCCGGCGGCCGAGGCCGACCGCAGCACCGCCCCCAGGTTGCCCGGGTCGGTGAGGCCGTCGAGGGCGAGCAGGAACGGCGGGCCGCCCCCGGAGGCGGTGGCCCGCACGGCCCCCGAGGCGAGGTCGTCGAGGCCGTGCTCCTCGAGCGGGGCGGCGAAGGCCACCACCCCCTGGGGCGCCTCGGTGCGGGCCGCGGCGTCGAGCTTCGACCGGCTGATCCGTCGGACCGCGACACCGTCGTCCTCGGCCAGCCGGACGATGTCGTCGACCACCTGCGACGCGTCGAGGTCGGCCGCGACCAGCACCTCGGACACCTTGCGGCGACCGGCGAGGAGCAGCTCGTGGACAGCGTGGCGACCCTCGACCTGGGTGCCGTCGAGGCCTCGGGGTGGCCCCGACCGGCCTCGGGTGCGGCCGTCGCCCGAGCGGCCACGCGCCGCGGTCCCCGCGGCCGGGGGACGGCCCCGGTCCGGCCCGCCCTTCCCGGCCCCGGCGCGGGGCGGGACCCGGCGCCCGTCTCCGCCGGCGCCGCGGCGTCCGCCCGGCGCGCCGCGACCAGATCCCTTGCCGCCCCCGGACCCCTTGCCGCCGGACCCCCTGCCGCCGGACCCCTTGCCCCCGCGGGGGCCGCCCCGGGGGCTCACGTCGGGGCTCCCTCGGGGGCTCCGGTCGGGCGGGTGACCACGGCGACGGCGAAGGCGGCCACGCCCTCGCCCCGACCCAGCGCGCCGATGCCCTCGGTGCGACGGCCGGTCACGGTCACCGGCGCCCCGACCGCGGCGCTGAGGCGGTCGGCCATCTCCCGGCGCGCGGGGGCCAGGCGCGGCGCGTCGAGCACCACGGAGCAGTCGACGTTGCCCGGCTCCCAGCCCTGGGCCCGCACCCGGCGGGTGGCCTCGGCCAGCAGGGCCACGCTGTCGGCGCCGGCCCACGCCGGGTCCGTGTCGGGGAAGTGCTGGCCGATGTCGCCCAGGCCGGCCGCCCCGAGGAGGGCGTCGGCGCAGGCGTGGGCCACCGCGTCGGCGTCGCTGTGGCCGGCCAGCCCCGGGCCCTCGGGGAAGCGCACGCCCCCCAGCACCAGGGGGCGGTCGGCGTCGTCGCTCCAGGGGTGGAGGTCCACCCCGAGGCCCACCCGCACCTGCATCAGCGGGCCGCCGGGGCTGCGGGGCGGAGGTGGGCGGCCACCACGCCCAGGTCGGCCGGGTGGGTGAGCTTGAGGTTGGCCGGGTCACCCGGCACCACCTCCACCCGCCCGCCGACCTGCTCGACGAGGGTGGCGTCGTCGCTGGCCTCGCCACCCGAGGCGTGGGCCCGCCGCAGGGCCTCGGCCCGGAAGGCCTGGGGGGTCTGGACGGCCACCAGGGCGTCGCGGTCGACGGCGGTGCCGTCCCGGTGGCGCACGGTGTCGACGAGGGCCACGCCGGGGACCGCGGCATCGGCACCGGCGCCGACCGCGGCCACCACGGCGGCGAAGAGGTCCGGTCCGGCCGCGGGGCGGGCGCCGTCGTGGACGACGACCACCTCCACCTCGTCGGGCACGGCCGCCAGCCCGGCGCGGACCGAGGCGGAGCGGGTCCGGCCCCCGGCCACCACCACGTCGACCCCGGGCTCGGCGTCGCCGGCGCGGTCAGGGGGGACCACCAGCACCACCCCGCCCGCCACGCCGCGGGCGGCGGCCACGCTCCAGTCCAGGACCCGGCGCCCGGCCACCTCGGCGTACTGCTTGGCCCCGCCGAAGCGGGTGCCCCCGCCGGCGGCGACCACGACGGCCCACACCGCCGGGGCGACGTCACGGTGGTCCTCCACGGGGCAGGACGCTACCGGCCGCGGGCCCCCGACCAGGGCGGCGGGGCGCCGGCGCCGGCTCCGAGGACGGCGACGTCGTGCGGTGTGACATGTGGCGGGCCGATACCATGCCGCGGTGGCCGAGACCTCCCTCCTCCGAGACGTGCCCCTCCTCACGGACCTCACCGAGGAGGAGATGGGCCGCATCGAGGCGGCCACCGGCACCACCGACCTCAACCGGGGTGACCTGCTGTTCGCCGAGGAGGACGAGCCCACCGACCTGCACGTGGTGGTGAGCGGGCGCATCGCCATCTCCAAGCGCTCCATCGACGGGCGCGAGTCGATGGTGGCCCTGATGGAGCGGGGCGACCTGATCGGCGAGATGCCCCTGTTCGACGGGCTCCGCCGGTCCGCCGAGGCCCGCGCCCTCGAGGCCTCGCAGGTGCTCACCATCCCCTACGCCCCCCTCAAGGCGATCTACGAGGAGCGCCCCACCCTGCTCTGGGGGGTGGTGAAGCTGCTGGCGGACCGCCTCCGCAACACCAACACGGCCCTGGCCGACTCGGTGTTCCTCGACGTCACCGGGCGCACGGCCAAGCGGCTGCTGGAGCTGGCCGGCGACGACGACGAGTTCGTGCTCCCCATCACCCAGGAGGAGCTGGCCGGCATGGTCGGCACGTCCCGCGAGCGGGTGAACAAGGCCATCGCCAGCTTCGTCCGCCTCGGGTGGATCGACCAGCGCGAGCGCCGCTACCGCATCCTCAACCGCATGGAGCTGGACCGCCGGGCCCTCTAGCGCCGGGCGCCACCGGCTCGGGGGGCGGCCGCGCCCGAGGAGGCCGGGGGCTACGTTTCCGAGCGACGCGACCGACGGGAGGGGTCATGGCCGAGATGGATCGCCGACGGTTCCTGCAGGGGACGGGGGCGGTCGCCGCCGGCCTCGCCCTGGGGGGGTGCACCGTGCCCGACGTGGGCGAGGGCGGGGCCCCGCCCGACCCCCTCGACACGTTCGACCACGTCGTGGTCGTGATGTTCGAGAACCGGTCGTTCGACAACCTGCTCGGGGGGCTCTACGGCGCCCCGGGTGCCCCCGACCCGCGCTTCGACGGCGTCTTCACCGCGGGGTCCCCCGGACTCGTCTCCAACCCCAGCCCCTTCGGCGCCGGCCCGATCCTGGCCGGGCCCACCAGCATCGGCACCGCGCCGACCGTCGATCCCGGCGAGTGCTGGGCCGACGTCAACGCGCAGCTCTTCGGTGGGTTCGACCCGGCCACCAACCGTTACCGCGACGGCTGCCCGGGCGACGACTCCATGACCGCGCCGTGGAACGTGCCGGTGGGCCGGGGCGCCGACATGTCCGGCTTCGCCCTCGACTACCAGTCGGCGTGGAAGGTCACGACCGGCCAGGACGCCACCCCCGACGACGTGGCCCAGGTGATGCAGTACTTCACCTCCGACGTCCTGCCCGTCACCCACGGCCTGGCCCGCTCCTTCGGCGTCTTCGACCGGTGGTTCTGCGACGTCCCCTCCGACACCTTCGTGAACCGGTCCTTCTTCCACGCCGCGGCCTCGACCGGCCTGGTGACCGAGCCGCCCTACGCGGTGTGGCCCCTGCACAACACGGCCCCGACGATCCTCAGCCGCATGGCCCAGCGGGGCGTGTCGTGGGACGTGTACTTCGACCCGTGGCAGGTCGTGCCCCTCACCCTGCTCATCAACTTCCGCGACCTCTGGCCCCACATCGGCCGGTTCCACCACCACGACCGGTTCTTCTCCGCCGCCGCGTCCGGCACGCTGCCGCAGTACACCTTCATCGAGCCCCGCATGCTCACGATCGACCCGACCGGGCACCCCGAGAGCGACATGCACCCCACCTTCTTCGAGCTGTTCGGGGAGTACACGATCTCCGACGTCCGCCGGGGCGACGCCTTCCTGCACCAGGTCTACGACGCCATCCGCCGGTCACCGGCCCGCGACCGCACCCTGCTGCTCATGTGCTTCGACGAGCACGGCGGCATGCACGACCACGTGCCGCCGCCGGCCGCCACCCCTCCGGGCGACGGGGCCAAGAACCAGTACGGCTTCGGCTTCGACCGCCTCGGCGTGCGGATCCCGACCCTCGCCATCTCGTCCCACGTGCCCCAGGGCACGATCGTCAGCGAGCAGATGCAGAACACCTCGGTCATCCGCACCCTCAGCGAGAAGTGGGGCCTGGGCTCGCTCACCTCCCGGGACGCCGGTGCGCCGCGCTTCGACGGCGTCATCGACCCCGCCGTCACCCGGGCCTGGCCGGCGATCTCGCCGCCGGCCGTCCCCGACCACGGACCCGTGCCCGCCGGAGCCCGGGCGTCGGGCCTCGGGCTGGCCGCCATGCAGGCCGCCCAGGCCGCGGCCGAGGCCCTCCCCCTGCTGCAGGCCGGTCAGGAGCCCGGGCCCGTGGCCCGCAACGGCGCTGAGCCCGCGCCCGCCGACGCATCGGCCGACCAGCTCCGACGGGTGCTGGAGCAGGCCAACGAGTCCCTCCAGGCGGGCTGACCGCCCGCCTGGACCCCTAGACCGCGAGGAAGGCGCCCACCCGCGCCCAGGCGTCCGCCGCGTCGTCGGGGCGGTGGGTCGGACGGCTGGGGTCGTGGACGAAGCCGTGGTCGGCGCCCGGGTAGCGGACCACCTCGGCCCCCGTCGCGGCGAGGGCGTCGGCGTCGGCCTCGGGGATCCACGGGTCCTCGGTGCCCACCAGCTGGAGCACGGGCGCGGCACCCCCGGCGAGGGCGTCGAGGGAGTCACCCATGGTGGCGGTGCGCCAGTGGTCGGGCAGGCGGACCATGCCGTAGAAGGACACGGCCCGGTCGACCCGACCGGCGGCAGCCGCCTTCAGGGCGACCATGCCACCCATGCAGAAGCCCATGACCGCCACGGGCTCCACCTCCAGGGCGTCGGCCGCGGCGGCCACGTCGGCCAGGAGGGCGGCGTCGTCGAGCTCGCCGACCGAGGCGAGGCGCTCGTCCAGGGTGAGGGCCTCGCGCCCGGGCCACGGCTCGAAGGTGGCCACCGACCAGCCGTGCTCGGCCGCGAGGACATCGGCCATGTCGGTGAACAGGGGCCGCAGGCCGGCGATGTCGGGCACGACCACCAGGCCCCGCGAGGCCCCCGCGGTGCGGGCCAGGTGGACGGGGGTTCCGGAGGGGAGGGTCGACGCCATCGACCCAGCATGGCCGACACCCGTCCTGCGGCGCCGACCGAGGGTCCACCCCCGCGGGCGGCCTCCTAGAGTTCCGGTGTGGCCTCCACCGACGACGTCCGCGGCGCCCGGGACGCCGGCGCTCGCGCCGTGGCCTCCCTCCAGCAGTCGATCACCGAACGGCTGGCCCGGCTCATCCGCTCCGACGAGGAGTGGGCCGCCCAGGCCGTCGACGTGGGCCTGGTCGACCGGGACTGGCTGGAAGACCCCTCCGCCAACCAGGCCCGCATCGCCCCTCCCGCCCAGGTGGTCCAGCGCTTCCTCGAGCGCACCGCCGAGCAGCGGCCGTCGGTGCTGGCCAACCTCGGCCTCTCGGCCCTCCAGGCCATGTCGCTGGCCCGCACCGAGGCCGGACCGGGGCCCTCACCGGTCACGCCGGTGACCGTCGTGTTCACCGACCTCGAGGGCTTCACCGGGTTCACCGCGACCCAGGGCGACGATGCCGCCGCCGCCCTCGTGGGCACCCACAACCGCTGGGTGGGCCCGGTCGTGCGCAGCCGCGGCGGCCACATCGTGAAGCGCCTGGGCGACGGGCTCATGCTCAGCTTCCCCGCCCCCGAGGCCGCCGTGCTCGCCGCCGTCGAGCTGGTGAGCGAGGACCCCAGCCCGCTGCGGGTCCGCGCCGGGCTGCACCACGGCGACGCCGTGGTCACCCACGACGACGTGATGGGCCACGTGGTCAACGTGGCCGCCCGTCTCACCGAGCTGGCCAAGGGCGGCGAGGCCCTGGCCTCGGTCGACGTCCGGGCCGCGGTGGCCGACCTGCGCGGCGTGGAGTTCACCCGCGCCCGCCGCTACCGCCTCAAGGGCCTCGACCCCATCTCCGCCTGCAAGGTCCGCGGGGTTTCGAGCTCGGAGCAAGCTCCTCGCTCGAGCTAGTCGCGCTCGCTGCGCTCGCACCCAGGTCGCCGACCAGCAAGCTGGACCGGCTCCCGCCCTCTGGGGGCTCCGCCCCCAGACCCCCGAGCGGCAGAGCCGGCCGTCACGTCTGCACCGCGGCCTGACCCGCTGGATCGGCTGACGGGTCGCGCGACCTCCACGCGCCGCCGGCCCGGCTCTGCCGCTGGGGGGCGCGGGGGGTCTCCCCCCGCAGAGGCAGGGTGCTGCGAGGGACGAGCCGCTCCCTGCCGGGATCCATCGGCGCGAGCGCAGCGAGATCCCCCAGCTCGAGGGAACGGAGCGAAGCGAGTGACCTCGAAATCAGTTGTAGCGGTCGAGGATGCTGGCCTCGGCCATGCGGCTGAGGCCGTCCTTCACGGCCCGGGCCCGGAGCTTGCCCACGCCGGCGACCTCGTCGAGCTCGTCGAGGGCGGCCCGCAGGATGGTCTGGAGGTCGCCGAACTGGGCGACGATCGCCTCGATCACGTTCTCGGGCAGGCGGGGGATGCGGGCCAGGAGCCGGTAGCCGCGCGGCGACATCGACTGGTCGAGGTCGGGCGGTCCGTCGGACAGGTGGACGGCGGAGGCGACCCGACGCAGATCGACCAGGTCGTCGTCGGTGAGGTCACCGAGGGCCTGGAGGGCCTGGGCCAGGTGCCAGGAGTCCTCCTCGTGGAAGTAGTCCCGCACCACCAGCCGGCGGTCGTCGCCCATGCTGGCCATGAGCTCCTCCAGCTGGAGCCGCACCAGCCGGCCGTCGTCGCCCAGCTCGACGATGTAGCCCTCGATCTCCGAGGCGATGCGGGCGACCATCTCGGTGCGCTGGAGGACGGTGACCACGTCGCGCAGGGTGACCAGGTCCTCCACCTCCAGGGCGGAGAGGGCGACCGACACCTCGTCGAGGCGGGTCTTGTAGCGCTCGAGGGTCTGCACGGCCTGGTTGGCCCGGGCGATGACCCGGGGCACCGGGTCGATCTGGTGCTTCTCGTCGCCCACGTAGACGCTGATGACGTTCATGCGCTGGGACACCGAGATGACCGGCACGTTGATCGAGCGCCCCACCCGCTCCGCGGTGCGGTGCCGGGTACCGGTCTCGGTGGTGGCCACGCTCGGGTTCGGGACCAGGTGGACGTTGGCCCGGGCGATGCGGCTGGCGTCGGGGGCGAGGACGATGGCACCGTCCATCTTCGACAGCTCGGACAGCCGCTGGGGGCTGTAGGCCGCGTCGAGCAGGAAGCCCCCGGAGCAGATGTTGAGGACCGGGGGGCCGTCGCCCACCACGATCAGGGCGCCCATGCCGGCCTGGAGGACGCGGTCGAGGCCGTCGCGCAGGGGCGTGCCCGGCGACAGGAGGGCCAGGGCGGCCAACATGGCCTGGCGATCTGCGGCGGACATGCCGGGAGTGTAGGTGTCGGCCGCCGCCACCTTCCCCGGAGCGGCCCGGCCCGGTGGGGTCAGGGGACCAGGTGCAGGGCGGCGATGGCCTCGGACAGGGAGCGGACCCGCACGGCCTCGATGCCGGCCGGAGGGGCCGGGGCCGAGGTGGGGACCACGGCCCGGGTGAAGCCCAGCCGGGCGGCTTCGGACAGGCGACGCTCCACGCTGGCCACGGTGCGGACCTCGCCGCCGAGGCCGACCTCGCCGCAGGCCACCACGTCGGCCGGCACGGCCACGTCGGTGCGGGCCGAGGTGACGGCCAGGGCCAGGGCCAGGTCGGCTCCGGGCTCGGTGATGCGCACCCCTCCGGCGGCCAGGGCGTACACGTCGTGCTGGGCCACCTGGATGCCGACCCGCTGGGTGAGCACCGCCAGCAGCAGCGACACCCGGCCCCGGTCCAGGCCGGTGCTGGAGCGGCGGGGCTCGGCCAGGTTGGAGGGCGTGACGAGGGCCTGGACCTCCACGAGCAGGGGTCGGTGGCCCTCGATGGTGGGGGCGACGATGGACCCGGCCACCCCGGCCAGGCGGTCGGCCAGGAAGAGGCCCGACGGGTCGGGCACGCCCACCAGGCCCTGCTCGCCCAGCTGGAACAGGCCCAGCTCGCTGGTGGAGCCGAACCGGTGCTTCACGGCGCGCAGCAGGCGCAGGGCGTGGTGGCGGTCGCCGTCGAGCTCGAGCACGGTGTCGACCACGTGCTCGAGCACGCGGGGCCCCGCCAGGGCACCCTCCTTGGTGACGTGGCCGATCAGCACCGTGGCCAGGTCGCGGGCCTTGGCCTCGCGCACCAGGCGCTGGGCCACCTCCCGCACCTGGGTGGCGCTGCCCGGCGTGGAGGACACCCCGGGGTCGGCCACGCTCTGGGCCGAGTCGACCACCAGGACGTCGGGACGGACCTCGTCGACGACGGCGAGGACCTTGGGGATGAGCGACTCGCCCACCAGCCAGAGCCGGTCGTGGAGGGCATCGAGGCGGCGGGCCCGATCCTGCACCTGGGCCGGGCTCTCCTCGGCGCACACGTAGAGGACCGTGGCCCCGGCCCGGGCCAGGCCGGCCGACGCCTGGAGGACGAGGGTGGACTTGCCGGTGCCGGGGGCGCCGCCCAGCAGGGTGACCGACCCGGGCACCACCCCGCCCGACAGCACCCGGTCGAGCTCCTCCACCCCTGTGGGCAGGGGCGCGACGGTGGCCGCGGTGCCCTCGGTGCTGGGCCGGGCCGGGGCGGCCTCGCCGGCGGCCCCCCACCCCGCCCACGCCGGGGCGGTGGCGGCCACGGCCACCTCGACCTCCTCCTCGAGGGTGCTCCACCCCCCGCAGCCGGGGCAGCGCCCGACCCACTGGGGCGTGGTGGCGCCGCACTCGGTGCAGCGGTGGAGGGTGCGGGCCCGGGCCATGGGCCCACCCTACGGACCCCCTGCGACAGCCGAGCCGACCCTGCACCCGGGGCGGCGGCGCGGGTCAGCGGGGAGCAGGGGGCAGGGCGGCGACGAGGCCGTCGCGGCCACGGACCCCCAGCTTCCGGTACACGCGCTGGAGGTGGCTGTCGACGGTCCGCACCGACACCACCAGGCGCTCGGCGACCTCCCGGCGCGAGGCACCGGCCGCCACCAGATCGGCGATCTCCCGCTCACGACGGGTCAGCACCGGACCGTCGTCCACCTCGCCCCGCAACGGGGTGGACACAGCCTCGGTCCCCCCGGCCAGGCGGGCCACGTGCTGCCGGGCCACCGCCCGCTCCCGCTCGTCGTCGACCCGGCGGGCCAGCTCCGCCCACGTCTCGAGGGCGTCGAGGGCCAGGCCCATCCCCTCGTAGGTGGCGGCTGCGGCGGCCAGCCCGTCGGGCCCACCGTCGGCCAGGGCCCGGCCCTGCGTGGCGTGCACCCCGACCAGGGGGCTGGGCACGCGCCCGGCCAGGACGTCGAGCGCGGCTGCGGCGGCGCGCCGGCCGGGTCCGGGGTCGAGGCGGACGCGGTCGTGCAGGGCGGCCGCCTCGTAGGGCACCGACCCCACGGCGCGGGCTCGGGCTGCCGCCTCGTCGAGCTGGGCGGCCACCCGGCCCCGGTCGCCCTCGGCCGCGGCCAGCCACGAGGTGAGGCGCAGCTCCTCGGGGCGGAAGAGGGCGACGGCGTGGGCGGGGCCGGCCTCCCAGGCGTCCCGCGCGGCACGGGCCGCGCCCAGGTCGCCGGCGGCGGCGTGGGCGGCGACCAGGCCGGCCGCAGGGTGGGCCGACCAGCCGGGGCGGTGGACCGAGGACAGGTCGGCGACGGACTGGGCGAAGGCGCGCCCCGCGGTGCGGGGCCGAGCGGCGGCCAGGTGGCACCGCCCGAGGTGGAGGCCCACCCATCCCCGTGAGGTGGCGTCGCCGCTGCGCACGGTCTCCGCCTCGACGGCCTCGGCCCCGGCGCAGGCCTCCTCCAGGCGCCCGGCCTCGGCCAGCGCGCTCAGTCGGAACAGGTACGGCGTGCCGGCCACCGAGGAGGGCACGCCGTCCAGCGAGAGGGCCAGGGTGAAGGCCTCCTCGTAGCCGGCCACGGCCGCGTCCGGGTCGCCCTCCAGTCCGACGAGCGAGGCCCGCACCGTCAGCGCCTCGACCCGGATCTCGGGGTCGGCCGCGCCGCACAGGGGCAGGGCCAGGTCCCGGGCCCGGTCCTGGTCACCGGAGAAGGAGCGCAGCCGGCTCTCGAACAGGTCGAGGAGCTCCCGCCCGGCGGGGGGCCCTGCGGCGCGGGCCCGGGCGACGGTGGCGAAGGCGCCGTCGGCGTCGTCGGAGTGGAACTGGCTGACCGCGATCGCGGTGGCGTGGTGGGCCCGCGCCGCGGGGTCGACCTCGGCGTCGAGGACCTCGAGGGACAGGTCCCGGATGGCGCTGTGCTCGGCCTCCTGTCCCAGGGCGACGGTGAGGAGCACCAGCGACGCGGAGTCCCGGCGGACCCCCCACACGCGGCGGGCCAGGTCGGCCGCGGCCTGCCAGCGGCTCAGCGTCTGGGCCGCGGCGGCACCGGCCAGGACGACGTCGAGGTCGGCGTCCGTGGCGTGGGGTCCGGCCCGGCCCGCGCCGACCAGGGCGCGCGCCCGGGCCAGGGCGGTGTCCGGCGCGTCGTCGCACGACGCCTCCAGCACCTCGGCCACCCGCGCCCACCGGGCGACCTCGTCGACGGGGTCCATGGCCCCCCGCAGGGCCGAGGTGACCAGGCGGCTGGCCACCGAGCACCACAGCGACCCGTCGCCCCCGGCGTGGGTCCGCACCAGGGCGCGCCGCTCGGCCTCGACCAGGGGGCCGGCCCCGCCGAGGGCCTCGGCATCGGCGATGGGCAGGGCCTCGACCAGGGCCAGCGCCTGCAGGACGGCTCGGACCTCGGGCGCCAGGCCGACCAGCCGGGTCAGGAGGTCGACCTCGGCGGTGGCCACCACCTCGTCGCCCATCCCCCACAGCCCGGCCTCCCGGGTCCACCCCCCGTCGGCGCGGAGCGCGGCGACGACGGCGACGATCCACCCGGGGTGACCCCGGGTGGAGGCCCACAGCCGCTCCCGTCCGGTGGCATCGACGGGTCCCCCGACCAGCCGCTCGACCAGCGTGTCGGCGTCCTCGCGGGCGAGGGGCCCGAGGTCGACGCGGCCGGCCACGTCCCACCACCACGGAGCGGTGCCGTCGGGGCGGGTGGGGTCGCCGGGCTGGACCGACGCGAGGAGGTGGCCCCCACCGGCCGCCACCACCTGGTGCACCACCGCGGCGGTGGGGCCGTCGAGGGCGTCGAGGCCGTGGACGACGACCACGAGCGGCGCCTCGGGGGTGCCCCGGGCCACGAGGGCGTCGCCGAGGGCGGCGAGCGACGCGGCGTCGACGGTGGACGGCAGGGCCTCGCCCAGGGCGGGGCGCAGGGCGGCGAAGGGTGGGTCGCCGTCCGGGGCGGGCCGGACCACGACGGTCGGGCTGCCGTCGTCGGCCAGGCGGGCCCGCGCCGCGCTGAGGACCGCGGTCCGGCCCACGCCCGGCGGTCCCGAGACCACCACGCCGGGCCCGGTGCGGACGGCCTCCACGAGGCGAGCGATGGTGGCCTCGCGCCCGACCAGCTGCTCACCCCGACGCAGGGCCGCCTGCGCGCCGGCAGCCGAGGCGGTCATGCGCGGCAGGGTACCTCCCACCCCTGCGCAGCGACCCGGGCCCGGGGGTACCGTGCGCCCACCTCCCACCCCCAGGAGCCCACGTGTCCCGAGCGTCCGCCCTGCTGTCCGGCCTGGCCGCCCTCCTGATGGTGCTGGTCGTCGGCAACCCCCCGATCAACCAGCGCCTCGTCGAGGACGTGCTCGACGGCTCGCCGGGCGGGCCCCGCCTCCTCCTCTCCTCCACGACCTACCTGTCGTGGGACGTGTTCGACCGCTTCTCCGACGTCGGGGTGGCCGTGCTGGGCCGGCTGGTGGTGTTCGTCGTCCTGGCCGCCGTGCTGGGCGGGATCGCAGGACGGGCGACGAAGGTGGCCGGCCTGGTCGGCGGGTTCGGCGCCGGCATGGGCGCAGCCATCGGCGGCGGCATCGTCTCGGCCCTCCTGATCGACGACCGCTTCCTCGGCCCCTTCCCCTCGCCGTCCTTCGCCGACCGCGTCTCGACGGGTGTGGCCCAGGGCGCGGTGGCCGGGTTCGTGCCCGCCCTCGTGATCGCCCTGGCGGTGGCGATCGGCGCCCGGCCCACCCCGAAGCGGAAGGGGGCACCGGCGGCGCACCACCCGGCCCCCGGCGGCCCTCCCGCCCACGGCGAGGGGGCCCCTCCGGCCTCCGGCGTCCCCGCGTCACCCGGCGCCTTCGGGGCGCCGCCCTCGGGACCGGCGGCGGCCAGCCCGTCGGGCGCGCCGGCCGACGACCGGACCACGGTGGACCCGCCGCCCGGCGCGTCGAGCCCGCCGCCGGGGGCGGGCCCGGCGATCGGCGCGCCTCCCCCACGCCCGGGTCCCGGGTCGGTGGCGCCGGCCGAGGCCGAGGTCGCGCCCTCGGCGCCGCCGCCGGACCCGGACGCCACCCAGCGCATCCCGCCCTCGGGCTGAGGGCGGGGGCGGCGGGATCCCGCGTCGGGCCTAGGGCCGGGTGGAGGCGAGCGAGGGCGGGTGGTGACCCCGGGCCTTGGCCCAGGCACCGGCGGCGGCCCGCTGGGCGAGCAGGCGGATCACGCCGACCAGGGCGCCGGCGAAGACGGCCCACAGCAGCGCCTCGCTCCAGTCGACGTCCTGGTGGGCCGGGTTGCCGGGGGCGTCGCGCCGGAACAGGACCTTCCACAGGCGCTCCACCAGCGGCTTGGTGGCCACCACGGCCCCGATGGCGGCCACGCTGGCCACCCCGTTCCAGACCTGGTCCTCGTCGATGTCCACGGCGCTCCTCGGGTGTCGGTGGTGGGCCGACGGTACCGGCCCGCTCCGGGCCCCCGCTCCCCGGCCCGCCGGTGGGGGAAACGGCACCCTCCGGCTGCGTGACGGGCGCGGCGGCGGGTAGCGCCACCGACGCATCCCCCGACACCCAGGAGCTCCCCATGCCCAGCGCCTACACCGCCCCCGGCCTCGACGAGGCCGAGGCCGCCAAGGTGAGAGACGCCCTGCAGGACCGCCTGCTGGCCCTCATCGACCTGACCCTCACCCTCAAGCACATCCACTGGAACGTGGTCGGCCCCAACTTCATCGGGGTCCACGAGATGCTCGACCCGCAGTACGCCGGCGTCTCGGAGATGGTCGACGCCGTGGCGGAGCGCATCGCGACCCTCGGCGGCCAGCCCCTCGGCACGCCCGGCGCCATCGTCGAGGGCCGCACCTGGGACGACTACGGCCTCAACCGGGCCGTCACCCACGACCACCTGCAGGCCCTCGACCACGTCTACGTGGGCGTCATCGAGGACCACCGCAAGGCCATCAAGGTCAGCGGCGACATCGACCCGGTGTCCGAGGACCTCCTGATCGGCCAGACCAACGACCTCGAGCTCTACCACTGGTTCGTCCGGGCCCACCTGGAGGACAAGGGCGGCCAGCTCGACAGCTGACCGTCCCCCGGACCTCGACCTGGCCCCCGCCCCGGGGCCATCGTCCCGGCCCCGTCGCAGCGTGGCGACGGGGCCGGCCCGCGCCCGGCCACCGGCGCGCCTCGAGAGATCTCGGGGCCCGGACGCGACGGAGCCCCCGGCGGACCGGGGGCTCCGTGGTGGTCTCGGGGGAGGGCGTCAGTCGGCGGGGCCGGCCTCGGCCATCTCGACCGGCGGGGGCTCGAAGCCCTCGACGGCCCGGAACACGATCTCCGGGGTGCCGTCGTTGTCGGGGTCGGGCTCGACGTCGACGATGACGATCTCGCCGGCCTTGTACTCCTTGTAGAGGAGCTTCTCCGACAGCGGGTCCTCGACCCAGCGCTGGATGGCCCGACGCAGCGGGCGGGCACCGAGGGTGGGGTCGTAGCCCCGGTCCACGAGCAGGAGCTTGGCCGCATCGGTGAGCTCCAGGCCGATGCCCTGGCCCTCGAGCTGCACCCGGGTGCGCTTGATCATGAGGTCGACGATGGTGGTGACCTCCCCCTTCGAGAGCTCGTGGAACACGATGGTCTCGTCGATGCGGTTCAGGAACTCGGGCCGGAAGTGCTCCTTCAGGGCCTCGTTGACCTTCTCCTTCATCTTCTCGTAGGTGACCGCCTCGTCGGACTTGCCGAAGCCGACGTTGGCCTTGCGCAGGTCGCGGGTGCCGAGGTTGGAGGTCATGATCAGCACCGTGTTGCGGAAGTCCACCGAGCGACCCTGGCTGTCGGTGAGCCGGCCCTCCTCGAGGATCTGCAGCAGGGTGTTGAACACGTCGGGGTGGGCCTTCTCGATCTCGTCGAAGAGGACCACGCTGAAGGGCTTGCGGCGGACGGCCTCGGTGAGCTGGCCGCCCTCCTCGTAGCCCACGTAGCCGGGCGGCGAGCCCACCAGGCGGCTGACCGTGTGCTTCTCCATGTACTCGGACATGTCGAGGGTGACGAGGGACTGCTCGTCGCCGAAGAGGAACTCGGCGAGGGTGCGGGCCGTCTCGGTCTTCCCGACGCCGGACGGGCCGAGGAAGATGAAGCTGCCCGACGGGCGCTTCGGGTCCTTGAGCCCGGCGCGGGTGCGGCGGATGGCCCGGCTGACGGCCTTGATGGCCTGCTCCTGGCCGATGACCCGCTTGTGCAGCTCCTCCTCCATGTTGAGGAGCTTCTTGGTCTCCTCCTCGGTGAGCTTGTACACGGGGATGCCGGTCCAGATGGAGAGGACCTCGGCCACGGCCTCCTCGTCGACCTCGTCGAAGAGGTCGACGCCGGACGCCTTGATCTCGGCCTCCTTGGCCTCCTTCTGGGACAGGAGGTCCTTCTCCTCGTCGCGGAGCTTGCCCGCCTCCTCGAAGCGCTGGGCCTCCACGGCCTCCTTCTTGCGCTTGACGACGTCGGCGACCTTGTTCTCGATCTCCTTGTAGTCCGGCGGGGTCTGCATGCGCTTGATGCGCAGGCGGCTGCCGGCCTCGTCGATGAGGTCGATGGCCTTGTCGGGCAGGTGCCGGTCGGAGATGTAGCGGTCGGCCAGGTTGGCCGCGGCCACGAGGGCCTGGTCGGTGATGGTGACCCGGTGGTGCTCCTCGTAGCGGTCGCGGAGGCCCTTCAGGATCTCGATGGTGTGGGCGACGCTCGGCTCCTCGACCTTGATGGGCTGGAAGCGGCGCTCGAGGGCGGCGTCCTTCTCGAGGTGCTTGCGGTACTCGTCGGTGGTGGTGGCCCCGATGGTCTGGAGCTCACCGCGGGCGAGCATGGGCTTGAGGATGCTGGCCGCGTCGATGGCGCCCTCGGCCGCCCCGGCCCCGACGAGGGTGTGGATCTCGTCGATGAAGAGGATGATGTCGCCGCGGGTGCGGATCTCCTTGAGGACCTTCTTGAGCCGCTCCTCGAAGTCGCCGCGGTAGCGGCTGCCGGCGACCAGGGCGCCGAGGTCGAGCGTGTAGAGCTGCTTGTCCTCGATGGTCTCGGGCACCTCGCCCGCCGCGATCGACTGGGCCAGGCCCTCGACGATGGCGGTCTTGCCCACGCCCGGCTCACCGATGAGGACGGGGTTGTTCTTGGTGCGCCGGCTGAGGACCTGCATCACCCGCTCGGCCTCACGGGTGCGGCCGATGACCGGGTCGAGCTTCTTCTCGCGGGCCAGCTGGGTGAGGTTGCGGCCGAACTGGTCGAGCACGAGCGAACCGGAGGAGGACGCCTCGCCGCTGCCACCGGCGGTGGCGCCCGCCTTCTCGCCGCTGCCACCGCTGGTGCTGCCACCGGGGCCGGAGTAGCCCGAGAGGAGCTGGATGACCTGCTGGCGGACCCGGGAGAGGTCGGCCCCCAGCTTCACCAGCACCTGGGCGGCGACGCCCTCGCCCTCGCGGATGAGGCCGAGCAGGATGTGCTCGGTGCCGATGTAGTTGTGACCGAGCTGCAGCGCCTCGCGGAGGCTGAGCTCGAGGACCTTCTTGGCCCGCGGCGTGAAGGGGATGTGGCCGCTGGGCGACTGGGTGCCCTGCCCGATGATCTCCTCGACCTGCTTGCGCACGGCCTCGAGCGAGATGCCGAGCGACTCCAGGGCCTTGGCCGCGACACCCTCGCCCTCGTGGATCAGCCCGAGCAGGATGTGCTCGGTGCCGATGTAGTTGTGGTTGAGGAGGCGAGCCTCCTCCTGGGCCAGGACCACGACTCGTCGTGCCCTGTCGGTGAAGCGTTCGAACACTGGTTCCTCCCTCAGGGGGCCCGGCTGGCCCGTCGCAGGATCCGTGGGGAGAGCCTACCGCCCACCTCCGCCCTCCCGGCCCCCGGGTGGGTGGAGGGGGCGGCGGGCCCGCCTCCCCTCGTGTCCCCCCGCACCCTCCATCGGCCCTGGTCGCCGGACGGACATGGGCCGTTCGGCCCTCCGCACCCCCCGGACGTGACATCCGCCATGGCCGCTCCCGTTCCCGCGCCGCGGGTCGGACCCCGCACCGAGGTGGCCCGGCGGGCTCGTCGCGGCCGTCGGGGAGCGCTCAGAGCTCCACGTCGCGCTCGGTCCACTTGCCGAGGGCCGGGCGCTGCCAGGAGGCGAAGGCGTCGAGCACCTCGGCCGCGGTGGGCGCCACCACGATGGCGGCGCGGACGTCGGGGGCGAGGAAGCCGTCGGCCACGGCCCGGTCGAGCAGGGCCGCGGCCGGGCTCCAGAAGCCGGCCACGTCCACCAGGCCGACCGGCTTGTCGTGCACCCCGAGCTGGGTCCAGGTCATCGTCTCGAACACCTCCTCGAAGGTGCCGATGCCACCGGGCAGGGCGAGGAAGGCGTCGGCGAGCTCGGCCATGCGGGCCTTGCGCTCGTGCATGGAGCCGGCGACCTCGAGCCGGGTGATGTCGCGGTTGGCGATCTCGATGCGGTCGAGGAAGTCGGGGATCACCCCCACGACCTCGCCGCCGGCGGCCGTGGCCGCCTCGGCCAGTCGGCCCATGAGTCCCACCGAGCCACCGCCGTAGACCAGGCCGAGTCCCCGCTCGGCCAGGAGCCGGCCGGTGGCCTCGGCGGCGGCGACGTAGGCCGGGTCGGTGCCCGGGTTCGACCCGCAGAACACGCACACCCGTCCCAGCTCCACCACCGCATCCTGCCAGGAGCGTCAGCGCATGGGGCCGTCGTCGCCGCGAGTCGTCCTCGCTCCGCTCGGACAGCCATGCCGTGCTTGCTCGGTCGGGCTCGCTCCACGGCGATGGCGGCCACCCACGTCCCTGGAGCGATCCGCTCGCCCGAGGCCGCGATGGCCCGGGAGGGGACGGGCCGGGGTGCGATGCTGGGCCCGTGCTGCGGCGGACCTCTGCGCTGGAGCGGGGCGTCCTCGGCGGCCTCGCCGGGTTCCGGGCCGTGGCGTGGGTGTGGATGGTCACCGTCCTGGTCGTGTCCCGCGCCGACCTGGCCCACCCCGCGGTGGCGGCGGCCCTCACCGGCGTGGCCCTGGCCGTGACCGTCGCCCTCGCCCTGGCCGCCCGGCTCCGCCCCGACCTGCTGATCCACCCGCTGGTGATCGGGTCGGAGGTGGCGGTGGCCGTGGCCCTGCTGGTCGCCGACGGCTGGGTGTACGGCGGTGACCACAGCCAGTCGCTGGGGTCGGCCTGGCCCCTGGCGGCGGCCCTGTCGGCTGGCATCGCGTGGGGCCCCCTCGCCGGCATCGCCGCCGGCGTCGCCCTGGGCCTCGGGCGCTGGACCGGGACCCACCTCGACGACCTCGGGTCCCCGGGCCTGCTGTCCCTGCTCTCGACCGCCTTCCTGTACGCCCTGGCCGGCGGGGCGGCCGGGCTGGTCATGGAGCGGCTGCGCCGGGCCGAGGACGAGATCGCCGGGGCCCGGGCCCGCGAGGACGTGGCCCGCACCCTCCACGACGGCGTGCTCCAGACCCTCGCCGTGGTCCAGCGGCGCTCGTCGGACCCCGACCTGGCCGACCTGGCCCGCACCCAGGAGCGCGAGCTGCGGGAGTACCTCTTCGGGGTCGACCGTGCGCCGGGGGACCTGCTGACCGAGCTGCGCCGGGTCGCGGCCCGCACCGAGGCCCGCGACGGCCTGGCGGTGGAGGTCACCGCGGTCGACGATCCCGGGGCCCTGGCCCCCGGCGCCGTCGCCGCCCTGGCCGGGGCGGTGGGCGAGGCCCTCACCAACGCGGCCAAGCACGGGGCCGCCACCCGGGCCGTGGTGTTCGTCGACCCCGACGACGACGGGTCGGTGCTGGTGTCGGTGAACGACGACGGCCGCGGCTTCGACCCCGCCACCACCCCCGACGGCACCGGGCTGGCCGGGTCGGTGCGAGGCCGCATGGACGACGTCGGGGGCGCGGTCGAGATCAGCTCGGCCATCGGTCGCGGCACCGAGGTCCGCCTCCACCTCCCGGCCTGACGGCTGCGCGTCGGGCGAGCTCAGTCGTCCTCGGCCTCGACGCCGGACTCGGCGTCGGGGCCGACGGGCGGGTCGCCCACCGGCTGGGAGCCCACCGGCACCCGCACCCGCAGGGCCCCGGGCCGGACCTCGTAGACCAACGGGGAGCGGAGCGTGGCGATCTCGCCGTCGATGGCCACCAGGACCCGGTGGCCGCCGGCCTCGATGCGCACGTCGCCCGAGCACACCGACTCGAGCGTGGGGGCGGCCGAGGCGCCCCGGGTGACGGCCTGGAACGCCATGCGGAAGAAGCCGGAGCGCGACTCCACCTTGGCCACGTAGCAGCAGAGCATGCCGCCGTCCATGTTCGTCCGGGCGCCGATGCCGGCCGGGCCGACGTCGTAGGAGTTGTTGCCCACGAACACGAAGGGGGTCCGCAGCGACCACTGCTCGCCGTCGGCCGAGATCCGCATGCGCCGGGTGGGGAACCGTCGCAGCACGCGGAGGCCGGCGACGGGGACGGCCCGGACCTTCCCCCACCCGCGGCTGCCCCGGATCTCGTCGCGCAGGTCGACCATCACCGGGTAGACGCCGATCGACGAGTTGTTGACGAAGGCCCGCCCGTTGACCTCGCCGATGTCGACGACCGCGGTCTCGCCCTCGACCACGACCCGGGCCGCCTCCTCCACGTCGATCGGGATCTGGAGGTCCTTGGCGAAGTGGTTGAACGTCCCGAGGGGCAGCACCCCCAGGACCGCGTCGGAGCCGACCAGCGCCGCCGCCGCCGTGCCGAGGGTGCCGTCGCCGCCCGCCATCACCACGACGTCGGCGCCCCGCTCCACCGCGGCCCGCACCGCGGCCTCGAGGGCGGCGCCCACGACCAGTCCGATCCGTGGCTCGACCCCCAGGGGGGCGAAGGCGGCCTCGACCTGCGCCCGCTGGGCGTCGGCCTCCCCCCCGTCGACCGAGCCCGCCCCGCAGTTGACGACGACCTCGATCTGCACGAGCGGTGACCGTAGCCCCACCCACGGGCACCTCCGATCAGCGGGCGTGGTGGCCGCCTGCCCGGCGGGCCCGGACGTGCAGCGGCGTCCCGGTCCGGTGGGGGCGTGGGAGACTCCGCCGATGGCGAAGCTGGACGCGGTGCGCGTGGTGGTGGCCGACGACCACCAGATCTGGCGGTCGGGCCTGCGGGCCGACCTGGGCGGGTCCTTCCACGTGGTGGGCGAGGCGGCCGACGCCGACGAGGCCATCGAGGTCATCGGGTCCACCGCTCCGGACCTGGTCGTCTGCGACCTCCACATGCCCGGCGGGGGCGGCATCAAGGTGGCCCGCACGTGCGGCGAGGACGTGCCCATCGTGATGCTCACGGTCAGCGAGGCCGAGCGCGACCTGCTCGACGCGGTGGCCGCCGGCGCCGTCGGCTACCTGGTGAAGTCGACGCCGTCGGACGAGCTGCGCCGGGCCCTCTGGCAGGCGGCCCAGGGCGAGCCCGTCTTCTCCCCCAGCCTGGCCGCCCTGGTGCTGGGCGAGTTCCGCCGGCTGAACAAGGGCGACGGGGGCACGGCCCAGGCCCTCTCGGAGCGGGAGCGCGAGGTGCTCCAGCACGTGGCCAAGGGCCACACCTACCGCCAGATCGGCGAAGAGCTCTACATCGCCGAGAAGACGGTGGAGAACCACGTGCGCAACATCCTGGGCAAGCTCCACCTCTCCCGGAAGCAGGAGCTCATCCGCTACGCCCTCGAGCACGGCATCGAGTAGCCGGTCTTCGTCCTCACTCGCTCGCTGGCGCTCGCTCCGTTCCGACGAGCTGAACGGGCTCGCTGCGCTCGCACCGAAGGATCCCAGCGGACGGGGCTCGTCCCTCGCGCCCGTCCGCTTCGTGCGGGGGACACCCCCGCACCCCCAGCGGCAGAGCCGGCCCTCCCGCGCGAGGTGACGCAGAGACCCTCGGTCGGACCACGGGTCCAGGTCACGACCCCCGCGTCGCCCGGCACAGCCGCTGGGGGTCTGGGGGCGCAGCCCCCAGGAGGAGGGAGCCGATCCAGCTTGCTGGTCGGCGACCTGGGTCCGAGCGGAGCGAGGGCGACCAGCTCGAGCGAAGAGCTCGCTCTGAGCTCGAAGACCCCTAGCCCGTCGCCGCCAGGTCGGGTTCGGCGGCGCCGGTGCTGTGGGCGTCGAGGTGGGCGCGCACGACCCGGTTGAAGGTGCCGGCGTGCTCGGCCTGGACCAGGTGCGCGCCGCCGCGGATGATGACGAGCTCGGCGGTGGGGATGCGCTCGGCCAGCTCCTGGCTGTCGCCCCGCGGGGTGAGGATGTCCTGGCTGCCGGTGGTGACGAGGGTGGGCGCCCGCACGGCGGCCAGCTCGTCGGCCAGGGCGTCGTCCATGGCCAGGATGCCCCGGGCCTGGGAGGCGAAGCCGTGGGGCGGCACGTTGACCACGAGAGGGGCCAGCACCGCGGTGAGGGGCCAGATGCGTCGCAGCGATCGGGGGCCCATCAGCCAGCGCATGTTGTCGCGCACGAACACGCCCATGCCGTGCTGCTCGGCCGTCTCCACCCACTCGGCCAGCAGCTCACGGCGCCAGGGCAGGTGGCGGCAGGCGGTGGAGGCCAGGACCAGGCTGCGCACCCGCTCGGGGTTCCGCACGGCGATGACCTGGGAGATGATCCCGCCCATGGACACGCCCATGACGTGGGCCGAGGCGAACCCGGCGGCGTCGAGCACCCGGAGGGCGTCGTCGGCCATGACCTCCATGTCGTAGGGGCCGAGGGGCTTGTCCGAGCTGCCCACGCCCCGGTTGTCGAAGGCGATGCAGCGGTACCGCGAGCCGAGGGCCCGCCGCTGCATGATCCAGGCCCGGTGGTCGGCCCCGAGGCCGTGCACCAGCAGGAGCGGCTCGCCGTGGCGGGGGCCCCAGACCTGGTAGTGGAGCCGGGTGCCGTCCTCGCCGCGCACGTAGGCCATCACCCGAGGCTACGGCCCCGGTCTCCCACCCCCCGAACTCCCGCCCCCGACGAACTGGTGAAGGTTCCCCGTCACCGGCGACGGGCAGGCTTCACCACTTCGAGGAGGGTCACGAACTGGTGAAGGTTCCCCGTCACCGGCGACGGGCAGGCTTCACCACTTCGAGGGGGGTCAGGGGCGGAGGCGGTGGGGGGCGGCCTCGTCGAGGAGGGCCTGGACCCGGTCGCGGGCGGCGTCGGCCACCTGGGCGACGGCCAGCGGACCCCGACCCTCGGGGTGGGGCACCGGCTCGCCCACCATCAGCCGCCAGCGCCGCCCGACCTCGTGGCCGACGAGGGCCACGGGGACGACCGCGGCACCGGTGTCGAGGGCGGGGGCGAGGGCGGCGATGGGCAGGTCGCCGGCGTGGCCGGCGCGCCGCGTCCGGGCCAGCGGGAGGCCCACCAGGGCACCACTGCGGAGCAGGCCGGTGAGCTCGTCGCGACGGTCGACCACCCCGCCGAACATGCGGCCCAGGGTGGCGACGGGCGCCACGTCGACCAGCCCGGCGGTGCGCACGTGGCGGCCGGTGGCCTCCCGCACGCCCCGGGCCAGCACCACGGGCTCGGAGATCCCGAGGACCCGGTTGTGCACGAGGACGGCGGGGCCGGCGGCGGGCAGGCGCCCCGTCCACTGGCACTCGACGCTCCAGCGCAGCCCGACCAGCGGGGACACCAGGTCGACGAGGTCGGGGTCGAGGCCCCACTCGTCGACGTGGTGGGTGCCGTCGAGGCGGCGGCGCAGGATCGTCGCCACACCGGGCGGGGCCGGGGCCGGCGCGCTCACGCCGCGTCCCGGTGGGCGACGTCGAGGTGCACGACCTCGGCCCACTCGTAGAGGTCGCGCACGACCTCCTCGGTGGCCCGCACCGGCTCCAGGCCCAGCGCCTCCTGCCCCCGGGCCCCGTCGGCGCCGCGCCCCCGCAGGAGCAGCTCGACGACGTGGGGCGGGACCGGGGCGCCGACCGCGCTGCACACGGCCCGGGCCGCGGCCCAGCCCGGGCCGACGGTCGGGATGGGGATGCGGCCGCCCATGCGCACGGCCTGGAGGGGCGTGACGGCGCCGGGGCCGACCACGTTGGCGGTGACGTCGAGACCGGCCTCGAGGGCCCGCACCGCGGCGGCCGCGGCATCGTCTTGGTGCAGGAGCGAGAAGGGCGGGTCGGCGACGGCGGAGACGGGCACCGCGGGCAGGCGCAGGATCCGCCCCAGCGGGCTGGGGATGTGGGGGCCGACCACGGGAGCGAAGCGCAGGATGGTGAGGGGGACGTCGGCGGCGTGGGCCGCGTCCATGGCCGTGCGCTCGACCTGGGCGAGGGCCTGGCCCCACGGCGTGGTGGGCCGGGGCTCGACGGTCTCGTCGGGCTTGTGGGGCCCGCCCCGGGGGCGGCCGTAGACCTCGATGCCGCTGCGGATCACCATGCGGTCGAGGCTGGGGCTCTGGGCCGCGGCCCCCAGCGCGGCCAGGGCGGCCAGCTCGCTCACCTTCGGGGCCCGGCGGGCCGACGTGCGGGCGCTGGGCTCGTACACGCCGAGGTGGAGCACCCCGGTGGGCTCGAGGTCGCGCACCACGGCGACGGTGCGGGCCCGGTCCTGGGGGTCGACGCGGTGGAACTCGGCGCGGGGGATGCGCCCCCGGGGCGGGTCGAGGTCGATGCCCACCAGGGCCTCGATGGAGTCGTCGGCCTCCAGCAGGTGGGTGACGCGGGTGCCCAGCTCGCCTCCCATGCCGGTGAGGAGGATGCGCTGGCCCACCGCTACCCCTCCCCCTCGTCCGCGCCCTCGGGCACCGGCGTCGCGGCCCCGTCGGCGCGAGCCTCGGGGCGCATCGTCGGGAAGAGGACGACGTCGCGGATCGAGGCCGCGTCGACCAGCAGCATCACCAGGCGGTCGATGCCGATGCCGAGGCCGCCGGTGGGCGGCAGGCCGTACTCGAGCGCCCGCAGGTAGTCGTCGTCGACGGCCATGGCCTCGGTGTCGCCGGCGGCGCCGCTGCCGGGCCTGGTCCTCGAAGCGGGCCCGCTGGTCGTCGGGGTCGGTGAGCTCGCTGAAGGCGTTGGCCAGCTCCCGCCCGGCCACGATGGCCTCGAAGCGCTCGACCTCGCCGGCGTTGGTGCGGTGGGGCCGGGCCAGGGGCGAGACCTCCTGGGGGTAGTCGAGGACGAACACCGGGTCCCACTGGGCCCCCTCGGTGGTCTTCTCGTAGATCTCCAGGATGACCTTGCCGGGCCCGGCGTCGTCGGGCAGGGGCACGTCGTGGGCGTCGGCCACCTTGCGCAGCTCGTCGAGGGGCTGGTCGACCGACAGGGCCACGCCGATCTGCTCCTCGATGAGGTCGGTCATGCGGGCTCGGCGCCAGGGCGGGGTGAGGTCGAGGTCACGCCCGCCGTAGGACAGCTGCGTGGTGCCGCGCAGCTCGGTGGCGAGGTGGGCCACCAGGGCCTCGGTGAGCTCCATCACGTCGCCGTAGTCGGCGTGGGCCTGGTACAGCTCGAGCATCGTGAACTCGGGGTTGTGCCGGGTCGACATGCCCTCGTTGCGGAAGGTGCGGCCGATCTCGAACACCCGCTCGAGCCCGCCCACCACCAGTCGCTTCAGGTACAGCTCCGGCGCGATGCGCAGGTAGAGGTCCTGGTCGAGGGCGTTGTGGTGGGTGGTGAAGGGCTCGGCCAGGGCGCCGCCGGGCACCGGGTGCAACAGCGGGGTCTCCACCTCGAGGAAGCCGCGGTCCTCCAGCCACCGCCGGGTGAGCGAGAGCAGGCGGCTGCGCACCAGGAAGGTGCGCTGGGCCGACTCGTTCACCCAGAGGTCGACGTAGCGCTGACGGGCGCGGAACTCGGGGTCGTCCTGGGCGCGCCACTTGTCGGGGAACACGCGGCGGGGCTCGGTGAGGATCACCCAGTCGAGGACCTTGACCGACAGCTCGCCCTTCTTGGTCCACATGACCGCACCGTCGGTGATGCCGATCCAGGTGCCGAGGGGCACCGCGGCCAGGGCGTCGAAGTCCGGGGTGTCGGCGCGGGTGGCGAAGACCTGGATGCGGCCCTCGCGGGCGGAGTCGCTGCCGGTGGCCTCGCCGTCGACCTTGTTGTGGTCGATGCCGGTCAGGTTGACGAGGGTCCCGAAGAGGACCTTCTTGGCGTCGCGCCGCAACGCCAGGCGCCCGGCCAGGGTGACCTTGAACTCCGGGCCGTCGGGCTCGTCGCCGGGCTCGCCCCGCCCGTCGAACTCGGCCTTGACCGACGTGGGCGTGTGACTGGCCTCGAACCGGTACGGCAGCGCCGTCCGCGCCCCGGTGCGCACGGGTGCCTCCTCGGCGGGCGGCGGGGGTGGGGCGGGCGTGTCGGTCACGGGACTCGAGGGGACGGGGGCGGAGGCTGCAGTCTGGCCGTCGGGCGGCGACCGGGACTACTGGTTCTTGGCGAAGACGAGGCGGAGGCCGTGGAGGGTGAGCCAGGGCTCGATGATCTCGATCGACTTCGTGTACGGCGCGATGAGCGAGGCGAGCCCACCGGTGGCGAGGATCGTGGCGTCGCGCCCGACCTCGTCGACCATGCGGTCGACGATGCCGTCGACCTGGCCGGCGAAGCCGTAGACCGCGCCGGCCTGGAGGGCGTCGACGGTGGTGCGCCCGATCACGCTGCGGGGCTCGACCAGCTCGATGCGGCGCAGGGCGTCGGCCCGCTGGTACAGGGCGTCCAGGCTGATGTCGATGCCGGGGGCGATGGCGCAGCCGAGGAGCTCGCCGCCGGAGGAGATGGCGTCGTAGGTGGTGGCGGTGCCGAAGTCGATGACCACCGCAGGGCCGCCGTAGACGTCGATGGCCGCCACCGCGTTGGCGATGCGGTCGGCGCCGACCTCGCGGGGGTTGTCGGTGAGCACGGGCATCCCGGTGCGGACACCGGGCTCGATCACGACGGGCCGGAACCCGAAGTAGCGCTCGGTCATCTCGCGGAAGGCGGCGGTGGCCCGGGGCACGACCGAGGAGATGACGATGCCGTCGACGTCGTCGTCGAAGGAGAACCCGTGGAAGCCCAGGAACTCCTGGACGACGAGGGCGTGCTCGTCGGCCGTGCGGGCCGCGTTGGTGGCGATGCGCCAGTGGTCGAGGAGGCCCTGGTCGCACTGCGACACCGCCTCGTCGGCGGGGCCGCTGGCGTCAGGCCCGCGGTAGAGCCCGATCACGGTCTGGGTGTTGCCGACGTCGATGGCGAGCAGCACCGGCGCCTCCTCGGGTCGGGACGGGCCACGGCCGCCGCGCGACGGCCCCGTCCAGCATGCTCGCGGCCCCGCCGGGCCCCGAAATCAGCCTCCTGGTCGTCGAGGCGTCAGGGACGGTGGGTGGCGGTGACGTCGAGGCCGACGTCGAGGCTGGGCGCCGACATGGTGAGGGCGCCCGAGGACACCAGGTCGGCACCGGTGCCGGCGTAGGACCCCACGGTGTCGAGGGTGATCCCGCCCGACACCTCGACCACCGGTCGCCGTCGCCCCGCCCGCGCCGCGTGGGCGTCGACGGTGGCCGTGCAGGCCCGGACCTCATCGGGGTCCATGTTGTCGAGCAGCAGGGCGTCGGCGTCGGCCTCCAGGGCCGCGACCACGCCGTCGTGGGTGTCGCACTCGACGTGGACGGTGCGGGCCGGGAACAGGCGCCGGGCCCGGGCCACGGCCTCGGCCACGTCCACCAGGGCGAGGTGGTTGTCCTTCAGCATCACCCACTCCGAGAGGTTCCCCCGGTGGCTCGCCCCGCCCCCGGCCCGCACCGCCGCCTTCTCCAGGGCGCGCAGGCCGGGGAGGGTCTTGCGGGTGTCCCACACCCGCAGGTCGGGGCCGGCGGCCTCCACGAAGCGCCGGGTGTGGGTGGCCACGCCCGAGAGGTGGCAGAGCAGGTTGAGGGCGGTCCGCTCGGCGGTCAGCAGCGAGGGGAGGGGCCCCTCGACCCGGCCCAGGACGGTGCCGGCCGCCACCGCGTCGCCGTCGGCCACCGCCCATGTCACCGCCAGGGCGGGGTCGACCTGGGCCAGCACCTCGTCGACGCAGGCGGTGCCGGCCACGACCCCGTCCTCACGGGTGCGCACCTCGGCCTCGGCCGTGGCGTCGTCGGGGAGGAGGGCGGCGCTCACGTCGCCGAGGGGGGTGAGGTCCTCGGCCAGGGCCCGGGCCACCACCTCGCGGACGGCGGTCACGGGCGGGGTGAAGGCGGACATCGGGCCAGTCTCGCTCGCGACGGTCGCCGGGTCCGCCCTCGGGGCCCTCGGCCTGCCCCGCCCGGGGACCACAGCCTCCGTCGGAACGGGGACCGGGGGCTACCGTCGCCGGGATGGCCCCCGCCGCCAAGGCCCGCGCCGGTGCCCGCCGGGCCGCCGGGGCGGTCGACGACACCACGCTGGTCGTGGTCGTGGCCATGGTCGCCCTGGGCGTGCGCCTCGCCTTCGCCCTCTCGCGCCGCCACGCCGAGGTGGGCGGCGACGCCTTCTACTTCCACGAGCAGGCCAACCTCATCGCCGACGGCCGCGGCTTCATCGCACCCCTGGCCCACGTCGTCGACGGCGTCGACGTGGCCGCGGCCGACCACCCTCCGCTCTACTCCGCCTACCTGGCGCTGTGGTCGCTGGTCGGGGCCCGATCGCCGCTCTGGCACCTGGTGGCGTCGGCCCTGCTGGGGACGGCCGCGGTGGTGCTGGTGATGGCTGCGGGCCGGCGCCTGGCCGGGCCCCGCGCCGGGATCCTGGCCGGCCTGGTCGCCGCCCTGCACCCGAACCTGTGGCTGTGGGACGGGATGCTCCTGTCCGAGACGGCCACCGCGTTCACCGTCGCCCTGGTCCTGTGGTGCGCGGTCCGCGCCCTGGAGGAGCCGTCGACGCGCTGGCTCGTGGCCACGGGGGCCGCCGTGGGCCTGGCCGCCCTGGCCCGCTCCGAGATGATCCTCCTCGTCGTGGTGCTGGTGCCCCTCGTCCGTCGGCGCCCGGCCCGCTCCGGTACCGGGGGACGCCTGGCCGTCGGGGCGCTCGGGGTGGCCGCCGCCGCCGCCGTGATCCTCCCCTGGGCCGCCTACAACCAGACCCGCTTCACCCACCCCGTCCCGCTGTCGACCGGCGCCGGCCTGGTGCTGGTGAGCAGCAACTGCGAGTCCACCTACTCCGGCACGCTGCTCGGCTACTGGGACTACGAGTGCAGCCTCGACGGCACGGTGCGGGCGGGCGTCGGGCCCGACGCCGAGCCCTCCGAGGCCGACCGGGCCCTGCGCGACGACGCCGTCGCCTACGCCCGCGCCAACGCCGGAGACCTGCCCGTGGTCGGCGCGGCGCGGCTGGGCCGGGTCACCGGCCTGTTCCGCCCCTTCCAGCAGGTCCAGCTGGCGACCTACCGGGAGGGCCTGCCCCTCTGGGCCGCCACCGCCGGCCTGGGCACCTGGTTCCTGCTCGTCGGCCTGGCGGTGGTCGGCGGGCGCGAGCTGCGGAGGCGGGGGGTGCCGGTCAGCCCCTTCCTGACCCCGGTGGTCGCCGTGCTCGCGGTGGCCGTCCTGGTCTACGGCATCTGGCGCTTCCGCGTGCCGGGCGACGTCGCCGTGTGCCTGCTGGCCGGGGTGGGCGCCGACGCCCTGCTCCGCCGCCACCTGGAGGGCGGGGTCGACCTGCGTCCGTCCGACGGGCTGGCCGGCGCCGCTGGGCGCACCGGCCGCGGGCCCACGTCCCCAGGGCGCCCCCGGGAGCCGGCGACGGTCGACGCCGGTGGTCCGGCTAGGCCGCGACCAGGTCGGTGAAGCGGACGGCGTCGGCCGAGCGCCCGGCGCCGGCCACCATGCCGATGCTGGCGGTCCCCCCGGGGTCGGGGGCGAGGCGGCGGCCCAGGACCAGGCCGTTGGCGATGGCCGCCACCCGGTTGCCGTCGCGGCGGAGGGCGAGGACGAGCGGGCCGCCGGGATCGCCGATCACGCCCCGCAGGAGCGTGGTCGGGCGCCCGGTGCCGTCGGACCGGAGCAGGCTGACGTTGCGGCCCGAGGCGTCGACCACCAGGGCGACGTAGCGGTCCGGCGCCGTCCAGGAGGCCACCACGCCGGCTCCGGGCCGGGCCGCGGACAGCCGGACCTGCACGGTGGTGCTGCCCGCCGGCGCGGGCGCCACCGCGACGGTGTCGGCCCGCCCGTCGGGTGCGGCCTCGGCGCCGTCGGCGCCGACGCGCCAGGCGCCGTCGACCTCGCGGAAGGGGCCGGTCGGGAGGGGCGGCAGCGACGACGAGGGGGTGGCGAAGGTCGCGAGGGGGTCGACCCCGGTCAGGCCGGGGGCGGGAGCCGGGGCCGCCGGCACCGGGGCCCGGGCCTCGACCGAGGGCAGGCCGCTGTCGCCCACGTCGGGCTCGGCGAGGAGGCCGCCGACCCCGACGGCCAGGAGGGCGGCGACGAGCAGGGCCGCCGCCACCAGCACCACCGCGGTGCCCGACGGGATGCGGCCCGGCCGGGCGGGCGCGCGGGACGGACCGACGCCGGCGGTCACCGGTCCGGTGGGGCGGCGGGGGGCAGCAGGAGGAGGGGGGCGAGGAGGGCGCCGAGGAGCAGGTCGCCGTGCGCCTCGTCGGCCCGGACGCCGCCGTCGGGGGGACGCCGGTCGACCAGCACCACGCCCGGCGGGAGGTGGTGGCGGGACCCGGGCACGTCCCACACCGGCGTCAACCGGGCCCGGACCGTGCCCTCGGAGGTGACGACCCGGAGCGAGCCGGTGTCGGGGCCCACCTGCTCGAGGCGGCCCACCTCCTCGTCGGAGGGGGCGAGGACCCGGGCCTCGAGGCCCCGTCGGATCGATGTGGCCACGACGGTGCCTGCGGCCCCGTCGGGGCCGGTGACGTCGACGGTGGCGGCGGTGCGCCGCCCCGGGCGCCGCAGCTCGACGTGGGTGGCGCCCGTGGTGTCGGCGACCACGAGGTGGGTGGGGGCGGTGGCCGGGGCCGACACGAGCAGGCGCCCCAGGCGCGCCGGCAGCGAGGGCGCCGGGGCGACCACGCGGCCGACGTCCGCCTCGGTCGGGGTGCGGAGGCGGCGGACGCCGTCGCGGTCGGCGACCAGGTCGAGGAGGAGCAGGGCTCCGGCCAGCCCCGGGTCGTCGACGGCCACCCCGCCCTCGTCGAGCACCCGGGGGCCCTGGCCGTCGGGCGGGGCCTGGTCGGGCGGGACGGGGCGCGAGCGCGGCATGTCGGCCACGGGGGCGGAGTCGACGCTCGCCACCCCGCCGTCGGCGACGTGCTCGGTCCACTGGCGGCCGTCGAAGAAGCGGGCGTGGTGGCGACGCCAGGGGTCGGGCGCCCAGCCCGACGGCCCGGTGGGCGCGCCGAGGTCCCGCCGGTCCCCCGGCACCCGCAGCTCCGACGACGTGGTCACAGGCCCCGGACGTTACCGACCCCCAGGGGCCGCGCCCCCTCGCGCCGGGTGTCCACCCACCCCCGTCCTCACACGTGGGGCAGGACCTCCTCGGCCACCAGGCGGAGGTGGTCGAGGTCGGTGAGGTCGAGGACCTGGAGGTAGGCCCGGGTGGCGCCCAGCGCGGCGTACTCCTCCAGCCGGGCCACCACCTCGTCGGGGGTGCCGGCCGCGCCGTTCTGGCGCAGCTCGTCGGGCTGGCGACCGATGGCCTCGGCCCGGCGGGCCACCTCGGCCTCGTCGGCGCCGCAGCACAGCACCTGGGCGGCCGAGAAGATCATGGTCGCGGGGTCGCGGTCGGCGGACTCGCAGGCGCCGCGGACGCGGTCGAAGGCGGCGCCGGTGTCGGCTGGGGAGCTGAACGGCATGTTGAACTCGGCCGCGAAGCGGGCCGCCAGGCGCGGCGTCCGCCTCGGGCCCCCGCCGCCGACGATGACGGGCACGCCGCCGTCCTGGACGGGCTTGGGCAGGGCCGGTGAGTCGGTCACCGGGTAGTGCTCGCCCTCGTGGGAGAACGTCTCCCCCACCGGGGTCGACCACATGCCGGTGATGATCTCGAGCTGCTCGGTGAGGCGGTCGAAGCGCTCGCCGAGGGGCGGGAAGGCGATGCCGTAGGCGTGGTGCTCGTCGTCGTACCAGCCCGATCCGAGACCCAGCTCGACCCGCCCACCGCTCATGGCGTCGACGGTGGCGACCGAGATGGCCAACGGCCCGGGGAGGCGGAACGTGGCCGCGGTGACGAGCGTGCCGAGGCGGATGGTGGAGGTGTCGCGGGCCAGGCCGGCGAGGGTGATCCAGGCGTCGGTGGGGCCGGGGTCGCCGGGGACGTCGCCCATCTTCAGGTAGTGGTCGGAGCGGAAGAAGGCATCGAAGCCGGCCTCCTCGGCGGTGCGGGCCACGGCGAGGAGGTCGTCGTAGCTGGCGCCCTGCTGGGGCTCGGTGAAGATGCGGAGGTCCATGGGCCCCGACGGTACCGGCGCCCCGGTCCGTCCCCGCCCCCTGGAGCTGCGAGCGTCAGGAGGCGACGGTGGCCCGGAGGTAGTCGGCCAGCACGGCGGGGTCGGCGGCGAGGGCGTCGGCCCGCTCGGGCCGGTCGTAGAGGTCGGCCAGGCGGTCCGGCAGCGGGGGCCGCACGCCGGTGGCCTCCTCCACCGCGTCGGGGAACTTGGCCGGGTGGGCGGTGGCCAGCACCACGCACGGGACCTCGGCGTCGGAGGGCACGGCTCGGGCCGCGGCCACGCCCACCGCGGTGTGGGGATCGATGAGGCGGCCGGTCTCGGCGTGGACCCGGCGGATCTCGGCCAGGGTGGCGGCGTCGTCGACCCGCGCCGCGGCGAAGCTGCGGCGCACCCGCTCGAGGCGGCCCTCGCCGATCTCGAGGCGGCCCTCGGCCCGGAGCCCGGCCATGGCCTCGGCCACCACCGCCCCGTTGCGGCCGTGGAGCTCCCACAGGTAGCGCTCCACGTTGCTGGAGAACTGGATGTCCATGCTGGGGCTGAGGGTGGGCTCGACGCCCTCCGTCTCCATCACCCCGGTGTCGATCCAGCGGGCGAGGATGTCGTTGCGGTTGGTGCCGACGATGAGGCGGTCGACGTCGACGCCGCCCTGGCCCGCCACCCAGCCGGCCAGCACGTTGCCGAAGTTGCCGGTGGGCACGGCGAAGGACACCGGCCCCTCGGGGGCCACCGCCGCCGCTGCGGTGACGTAGTAGACGACCTGGCTCATCACCCGGGCCCAGTTGATGGAGTTCATGGCCGACAGGCGCAGGTCGCCCCGCAGGGACCCGTCGGCGAAGGACGCCTTGACCAGGTCCTGGCAGTCGTCGAAGTCGCCGTCGACGGCCACGTTGTGGACGTTGGGCGCGTCGACCGTCGTCATCTGGCGGCGCTGGACCTCGCTCACCCGACCGGCCGGGTGCAGCACCACGATGTCGAGGCGGTCGCGGCCCCGGCACGCCTCGATGGCGGCCGAGCCGGTGTCGCCGGAGGTGGCCACCAGGATCGTGGCCCGCTCGTCGCGGCGGGCCAGCTCGCGGTCGAACAGCCGCCCGACCAGCTGGAGGGCCACGTCCTTGAACGCGAGGGTCGGCCCCCAGAACAGCTCCAGCAGCCACAGCCCGTCCTCCAGGGGGGTGACGGGGCAGACGTCCTCGTGGGTGAAGGTGGCGTAGGCCTCCTCGACCATGGCCCGCAGCTCGTCGCGGCCGAGGTCCGGGGCCACGTAGGGGCTGAGCACCTCGACGGCCACGTCGGTGTAGCGCTCGACCGACGGGTGCACGTCGACCGACGGCCACTCCTCGGGGACGTAGAGGCCGCCGTCGGGGGCCAGCCCGCCGAGCAGGGCGCCGGCGAAGTCGACCGCCGGGCACGACCCCCGGGTGCTGACGTAGCGCACCGGTCAGGCCTCGTCGCCGACGACGCGCACCACGCTGCCCACGCGGTGGACCGCGGGGAGGTCCCGCAGGTCGGCGACCGTGGCCTGGAGGTCGGCCTCCCGGGCCGTGTGGGTGATGAGCACGATGCGGGCATCCGCGCCGGCACCGTCCTGCTCCAGGCTGCGGATCGACACCCCGTGGCGCTCGAACACCTCGGCGATGGAGCGCAGCACGCCGGGCCGGTCCTCCACGTCGATCGACACGTAGAACGGGCTGCGCTGCTCGTCGATGGCCCGGATCCGGGCGCGCCCCCCGACGCCGACGGTGGCGTGGGTGCCCTTGCGCAGGTTGACCGCGGCATCGACCACGTCGCCCAGGACGGCCGAGGCGGTGGGGTCGCCACCGGCGCCGCGCCCGTAGAACATGAGGTCGCCGACGGCGGCGCCCTCGACGAACACCGCGTTGAAGCTGTCGCGGACACCGGCCAGCGGGTGCTGGCTGGGGACCATCGCGGGGTGGACCCGCACCGCGACCTCGGGGCCGTCGGGGCCGTCGACCCGCTCGCAGACGGCGAGGAGCTTGATGACGTGGCCCAGGCGGGTGGCCGAGTCGATGTCGGCCTGGGTCACCCCGGCGATGCCCTCGTGGTACACGTCGCCGGCCACCACCCTCTGCCCGAAGGCGAGGCTGGCGATGATGGCGGCCTTGGCCCCGGCGTCGTAGCCCTCCACGTCGGCGGTGGGGTCGCGCTCGGCGTAGCCCAGGCTCTGGGCCTCGGCCAGGGCGTCGGCGTACCCTGTGCCCTCCTCGGTCATGCGGGTGAGGATGAAGTTGGTCGTCCCGTTGACGATGCCCATCACCCGGGAGAGGTCCTCACCGGCGAGCGACTCGCGCAGCGGGCGGATGATGGGGATGCCACCGGCGACGGCCGCCTCGAAGAGCAGGTCGACCCCGGCCGCGTCGGCCGCGGTGGCCAGCTCGCCTCCGTGGTTGGCCAGCAGCTCCTTGTTGGCGCTGACGACGGGCTTGCCCGCGTCGAGGGCGGCCAGGGTGAGCTCGCGGGCCGGCTCGATGCCGCCGATGACCTCGACGACCAGGTCCACCTCGGGGTCGACGGCCACGGCGGCCGCGTCGCGGGTGAGCACGCCGTCGCCCACCTCCACGCCGCGGTCGCGGGTGAGGCTGCGCACCGCGATGCGGCTCACCTCGAGGCGCACGCCGCTGCGCCCCGCGATGGCCTCGGACCGGGCCTCGATCAACCGGACCAGGGCGGCACCCACGTTGCCGCAGCCGAGCAGCCCGACCCGCACGACGGGCGCACCGGAGGCGTCGGCAGGGAGGTCGGCGGGCTCGGCCACGGCAGGAGGGTAGTCAGCCCCAGGGGCCGCCCCGGACGGCGTTCGCCGGCGTCGGGTCAGGGGCCCGCGGGGCTCCGGAACAGGTACTCGCCCATGGTGGCGGCCCGGAAGGTGCCCAGGTCGAGGAAGGCGGTGACGTTGGCCAGCATGCGCTCCACGTTCGCCGCCACCCGGTCGGGGTCGCCGTCGCCCCGGTAGAAGAGGTCGGGGTCGCGGACGTGCTCGTTCGAGGGCCAGCCCTCCAGCACGATGCCCTCCAGCGGGGGGCCGTCGTCGAGGGCCAGGGCCACCAGGTTGCGCACGTAGCGGGTGCGGGGCTGGAGCTCGCCGGACTCGGGGGACTGCACGTCGTGCCAGTGGCGCACCCACGCCCTGCGGTCGTGGCCGGGCGGACGCTGGAGCAGGCCGATGGTCATGACGCCCGGGGAGCGGACGCCGTCGGGCCAGTCCCGAGGTCCGCTCCAGGGGGTGTCGCCGTAGTCGCTGTAGAGCGCCTCGCTGACGAGGTAGCCGTGCAGGGCGAGGTCGAGCTCCGCAGCCAGGACGGTGAGGTGGTGCTCGACCGGGGCTCGGTGGTCGTAGGCCGGGAGCCACACCGAGACCAGGGCCAGCAGCGGGTCCTCGTCGTCGGGGTACGGGACCGGCGCGTCGACGTCGGCCTCGGGGTCGTCGATGGCCATGGCCAGGCCCAGCACCAGCGGCTCGCCCAGCAGGGTCGGGGCCAGGCGCTCGACCAGCAGGTCCCGCAGGGTGGACCGGTCGACCTCGCGCCGGCCCCACAGGCCCCAGATCACCTTCTCCACGGTGGCCTCCTCAGCCGACGTCGGTGGCCAGCAGGTCGTCGGGCGTCTCCCGCCGGACCACGACCCGGGCCTGCCCGCCCGACGCGAACACGACCGCGGGGCGCAGGACCTTGTTGTAGTTCGAGCCCATGGAGTGCCCGTAGGCGCCGGTGACGGGTGTGACCAGCAGGTCGTCGACGGCCAGGTCGTGGGGCACGCGGGCATCGCGGACGAGGAGGTCGCCGGACTCGCAGTGCTTGCCGACCACGGTGACGTGGCGGGTGCGCTCGGCCCGCGGCGCCCGGGCCAGGACCGTCTCGTAGCCCGAGCCGTAGAGGACGGGCCGGGGGTTGTCGCTCATGCCCCCGTCGACGGCGACGTAGGTGCGGATGCCGGGCAGCTGCTTGACGGTGCCGACGGTGTAGACGGTGACGGCGGCACCGGCCACGATGGCCCGGCCCGGCTCGGCCGTGACCCGGGCGGTGATGCCGGCCTCGGCGCAGGCGGTGCGCACCGCGTCGCCCCACTCGGTGATGGTCGGGGCCTCCTCGCCGGCGACGTAGGCCACCCCGGCCCCGCCCCCGACGGACAGCTCCGGGAGACCGAGGTCGTTGAACCAGGGGGCGACCACCTCCACCGCCTGGCGGAAGAAGTCGGCCACGAACACCTGGCTGCCGATGTGGAAGTGGATGCCCACCAGCTCGACCGCGTCGGACGCCCGGCACCGGGCCACCGCGTCGGCCGCCGACCCGGTGGAGAGGGTGAAGCCGAACTTGGAGTCGTCCTGGCCGGTCCGGACGAACTCGTGGGTGTGGGCCTCGACCCCCGGGGTGACCCGCAGCAGGACCCGGGGCCGCAGCGCGTCGCTCTCGTGGAGCCGCTCCAGGCGGTCGAGCTCGTCGTCGGAGTCCACCACGATGCGGCCCACCCCGGTCTGGCGGGCGGCCGAGAGCTCGAGCTGGGACTTGTTGTTGCCGTGGAGCACGAGGCGCTCGGGCGGGACGCCGGCGGCCAGGGCCACGTGCATCTCGCCGAGGGTGGCCACGTCGAGGTGCATCCCCTCCTCGTGGGCCAGGCGGGCCATGGCCCGGCAGAGGAAGGCCTTGGTGGCGTAGGCGACGCCGTCGCCGAAGGCGGCGACCGCCTCCCGGCAGCGGGCCCGCAGGTGGTCCTCGTCGTAGACGAACAGGGGCGTGCCGTGGCGGTCGGCCAGGTCGGCCACGGAGCAGCCACCGATGTGCAGGGTCCCGTCGGGCCCGACCTCCGCCGAGTCCGGCAGGAGGCCCCAGGGCAGGGCGGTCATCGTCCGGCGGGGTGCGCCGGGGCGGGCGCGGGCCTCACGAGGTGGTCCGTCCGTCGGCCCCCGGGTCCCTGCGGACCGCGCCGTCGACGACGGCCTGCAGCCGATCGACCAGGTTGTCGGGGTCGAAGGGCTTGGTGACGTAGTCGGTGGCCCCCGCGGCGATGCCCTCGGCCACCTCGGCCGGCAGGGCCCGGGCCGAGAGCAGCACGACCGGGATGTCGGCGGTGGCCGGGTCGCCGGTGATGTCGGCGGTCAGGGCCAGGCCGCTGGTGCCGGGCATCATGATGTCCGAGAGCACCACGTCGGGGCGCTGCTCGCGGACCATCCCCAGCGCGGTGTCGGCGTCGGTGGCCTTCAGCACCGTCCACCCGTCGAGCTCCAGGGTGAGGGTGAGCAGGTCGATGATCACCGGATCGTCTTCGACGACGAGGACGGTCGGGGCCACGGCGGCGCATCCTAGGGGCGCGGTCCGCCTCTCGGCGCCGACATCCCGTGGGGGCGGGTGGGGGTGCCGTTGCTACGCTGCGACCCCCGCCCCTGTAGCTCAGCGGATAGAGCATCGGCCTCCGGAGCCGTGTGCGCAGGTTCGAGTCCTGCCGGGGGCGCTCGGGATCGGCCCCGGCCAGCACCCGCTGGCCGGGGCCCCGTCACGATCGGCCCGGGGACGGGCCGGTGCCAGGAGGCCGAGCCGACAGGCGAGGCCGACCGAGCAAGCACGGCATGGCTGTCCGAGCGAAGCGAGGAGACCCCGCCGCAACGACGGCCCCGTCCGCTGAAGCTCCAGGTCGGGTGTCAGACCTCGTCGGCGAGGGTGAAGGCCAGCAGGGCCCGGGCCTCGTCGGTGTAGAGCTGGATGATCGAGGTGTCGACGTCCACGTCGAGGTACTGGAGCCGCAGCACGTCGGCGTCGCGGAGGTCGGGGACGAACCCGGCGTAGCGGAAGCCGCGGTCGCGCAGGGCGTCCACCGCGGCCGGGGTGCCGGGGTCGTCGAGGGGCAGCTCGGCGTGGACGACCTCGGTGCCCGCCGCGCACAGCTCCCGGCGGCGGAGGTCGACCACGTGGGCCGCGTCGGCCCCCACCGTCGCCACCTCGATGGTGGACAGCGACCGGGGCCCGTCGGTGGCCACGTCGAGCACGGTGGGGCCGGCGCCCGGGCGGGCCGTGCCCTCGGTGCGGTCGAGCCCCATGCGCCGGTAGCCGTCGAGCACCAGGTCCCGGTACGCCGCCGGCAGGTGGACGGTGCGGGCCCCGGCCGGGCGCAGGGGGAGGTAGCTCAGCACCGCCGACTGGCGGCTGGTGCCCTGCACCTCGGCCGAGAACCCCCGGTAGGTCATGGTGGCGGGGATGAAGCCGAGCAGGATGCCGGTCTCGACGGCCCCGCTCTCGACCCGGGTGCGCTGGGTGATGGTGTGGGGCGTGACCGCCTCGGCCAGGGTGCCGACCAGGGCGAGGTCGTCCATCACCTCGCGGCGGACCGCCTGGGTCCCCCGCAGGAGGTGGTGGCCCCGGTACCGGGGGTCGACCAGGGCGAGGGTGGCGTCGCCGACCACGTCGCCGGCGTGCTCCAGCTCGATGCCGACGTGGCCCACGACCTGGTCGTCGGCGTCGACGGCCACGATGGAGTGGAGCCGGCCCGTCTCCACCATCTTCCAGGTCTCCTCCGGGTGGTAGAGGAAGCTGGCCACGTAGCTGTGGCCGTAGACCCGCCACGTGCACCGGGCCAGGCTCTCCAGGTGGGCCCGCTCCAGGCGCACGATGCGTGGCGCGGGCAGGTCCGGGGCCTCGGCCGTGGAGGTGTCCTCGTCGACCAGGTGCTGCAGGTGCGAGGGGTCGCGACCCACCTCGACGGCGATCGTGTTCCCGTCCCCGTCGGAGGCCACCCGCACGCTGTCGGCGCCGGCGGCCAGGAGCGTGCGGGTCAGCTCGGCGCCGGCCTCGGCCCCGAGGGACCCGGGCAGGCCGTGGTCGGCGACCCGGAGGGTCAGGGTCGCGGGGCGGGCCCCGACCGACAGGGTGAAGCGGGCGTCGGTGGGCCGGTCGAAGTCGCGGGCGGCGACGGCGTCGCACAGGTGGCGGGCCACCGCACCGGCGCGGTCGGCGTCGGGCGGGGCGAAGCCCAGGTCCTCGGCCGCCACCTGGGCGGAGGCGGCCGCGGCGCGGGCCATGTGGCCCCCGTGGACGTCGAGGCGGAGGAGGTCGTCGGTGGGTGGTGCCGGCACGCCCCGATCCAAGCACCCGTCGCCCCGCGACGTGCGGACCACGGCGGGTGCCGGCAGCCGCACCTCAGCTCCCGCGCCGGGCCGCCGGGCCGCCGCCCGTTCTCGGTACCGGTGACCGGGATCCCCGAGGACTCCCGTACCAAGATGCGGATCGAGCCCGGTGCCCGTCGGAGAGGTGCCGGGGTGGGCCGAATCGCCCGACGCCTCAGAGGAGGCGCAGGAGGATGGCGACCACGGCCGAGCCGGCGGCGAGGACGAGCACGGCCGCGCGCAGCTGCTCGGCCTGGATCCGGGCCGAGACCCGTCGGCCGGCCAGGACGCCCAGGAGGCCGCCCGGCATCATGGCCACACCCCGGCCGACCTCGCCCGGTCCCAGCCGCCCGGTCAGGGTCAGCGCCGTCAGGGTCAGCACCCAGCTGACCAGGAACACCCGGCAGAGGGTGGCCCGCACCACGTCGCCGGGGGCCCGGCTGTAGAGCAGGGCCATGGGCGGCCCGCCCACGCCCGCGGCGGTGCCCATGAAGCCCGACAGGACGCCGCCGCCCAGCAGCGTCGGCCGGAGGCGGGGGACGTCGCCCAGGAAGGCCACCGCGGCGACGGCGACCAGCACGATGGTCCCGGCCAGCACCGCCAGCAGGTCCTCGGGCACCAGCGCCAGGGCCACCACGGCCAGCAGTGTGCCCGGTAGCAGGCCGGTGACCAGGAGCCGCACCCCCGGCCGATCGGCATGACCCCCCGTGCCGGTGGCCATCATCCCGATGAGGACGATGTTGGCCACCACGTAGGGCCCGGGCACCAGCGCCGGGTCGATCAGCAGGAGGAGGGGCACGGCCACCATGGCCGCGCCGAAGCCCACGGTGCGCTGGATGGTGCTCCCGAGGGCGACGACGGCGATGGCCAGCACCACCTCGAGACCGCTCACCCGTCCATCACCGCGCCAGGATCGCGCCCACCCCCCGTCGCCCCCTCATCGCCCCCGCCCCCACCGGCCGGACGACCCTTGGACGCCTGGACGCGCCAGGCGACGACACCCGTCCGAGGTTCGCTGCCGGGAGGCGGGGTGGGGTGGGTCAGCGGGGGCCGCGGGGGAGGCCGAGCACGCGCTCGCCCAGGATGTTGCGCAGGATGTTCGTGGTGCCGCCCATGATCGTGTAGGCCGGCGCGTAGGCCAGGTTGCGACGCAGCCGGGCCGACAGGCCGGGGTCGCCGGCCTGGGCCGCAGGGCCGAGGGCCCGGGCGCAGAACTCGGCCACCCGCTGCTCGTGCTCGGTGCAGAACGTCTTGGTGGCGGCGGAGAACCCCTTGGGGGCCTGGCCCAGGACCTCCCGGACCACCAGCAGGCGCCCCAGTCGGTAGGCGGTCTCGAGGCGGGCCGCCTCCTGGCGCAGGAGCGGGTCGGACAGGTCGGCCACGGCGAGGACGTCCTCGTAGAGCCGACGGTTGGACACCAGCCGGTCGATGCCGCCCCGCTCGTGCTCCATCTGGCGCATGATCTGCTTGAAGCTGCCGTTCTCGGCGCCGACCAGGTTGGCCGCCGGCACCCGGACCGAGTCGAAGTAGACCTCGCAGAAGTGATCATCCGCGGTCATGTCGACGATGGGCTTGATGGTGATGCCCGGTGAGCGCAGGTCGACGATCAGCTCGGAGAGGCCCTGGTGGGGCTTGGCCTCGGGGTCGGTGCGGGCCACGAGGTAGATGAAGTCGGCGTGAGCCGCTCCGCTGGTCCAGATCTTCTGGCCGTCGACCACCCAGTCGTCGCCGTCGCGCACCGCCCGGGTGCGGATCGAGGCCACGTCGGAGCCGGCATCGGGCTCGCTCATGCCGATGCCCCACATGGAGGTGCCCGAGAGGATCCCGGGCAGGAACTCGGCCTGCTGCTCGGGCGTGCCGAACTCCAGGAGGGTCGGGCCGATCTGGCGGTCGGCGAACCAGGCCGCGGCGATCGGGGCGCCGGCCGCGATGAGCTCCTCGAAGACGACGAAGCGCTCCATCACCGTGCGACCGCCGCCGCCGGCCTCGGTGGGCCAGGTCATGCCGATCCAGCCCCGAGCCGAGAGGTCCTTGGCCACGGCCTCGTCGTGGCCCGCGATCCAGGAGTCCTCGCGGATGTCGCAGCGGTCGGCCAGGTCGCGGCCCACCTGGCGGGCCTCGGCGGCCAGCGCCTCCAGCTCGGGCGGCAGGGCGAAGTCCAACGTCACGCCGGCCACCCTCCCCCCGCCCCGTCGACCCCGTCAACTCTGTACGGAACCACGCCACATGCGGGGACTTCCGTGCAAAGCTCGCAGGGGCGCCCCCAACTCTGTACGGAACCACGCCACATGCGGGGACTTCCGTACAAAGCTCGGAGCGAGGTGGTCAGCCGTCGGCCTTGGGGGCGGCGGGCTTGGGCTCGCGGGGCAGGCCCAGGACCTTCTCGCCCACGATGTTGCGCTGGATCTGGCTGGTGCCGCCCCAGATGGTCTCGGAGCGGGAGAAGAAGAAGGCCGACACCATGGGGCTGACGGGGTAGCCGTCGCGGCCCTTCGACCGGGCCGTGCCGGGCCAGGAGCCGCCGTCGGGCCCGACGGTGGAGAGCAGGGACGCGGCCCCGTGGATGTCGAGGGCCAGCTCCATCGACGCCTTGTGCATCTCGGACCAGAACATCTTGTTGGTCGCCCCCAGCGCGACCAGGCCCTTGTCCCGCTTGCCGGTGAGGCTGCCGGTCAGGTTGCGCAGGCCGTTGATCCGCAGGATCTGGATGCGGGTGTAGAAGTCCATGAGCCGCTGGCGGACGAGCGGGTCGTCGATCGCCCCGTTGGCCCGGGCCGCCTCGGTGAGCAGCCGGTACTCCTCCTCGAAGCGGCGGTGGCCGGTGGTGGCCGACATGCCCCGCTCGAAGCCGAGGGTGCTGTTGGCGACGGTCCAGCCGTTGTCGACGCCACCGAGGACGTTCTCCTTCGGGCAGCGGACGTCGTCGAAGAACACCTCGTTGAACTCGTCGGTGCCGTCGGGCTGGACGATGCCCCGCACCTCGACGCCGTCCTGCTTCATGGGCACGAGCAGGTAGGTGATGCCCGCCTGCTTCTTCACCTCGGGGTTCGTCCGGGCCAACAGGAAGCAGTAGTCGGCGAACTGGGCCTGGGTGGTCCAGACCTTCTGGCCGTTGATGACCCACTCGTCACCGTCGAGGACGGCGGTGGTCGTGAGCGAGGCCAGGTCCGAGCCCGAGTCGGGCTCGGAGAACCCCTGGCACCAGCTGGTCTCGCCGTTGAGGATCTGGGGGAGGAACTGCTTCTTCTGCTCCTCGGTGCCGTACTGGAGGATGGTCGGCCCGACGAGGGTGTCGCCGAAGAAGTCGGCCCGCATCGGGGCCTTGGCCCGGGAGAACTCCTCGGAGAGGACCACGCCCTGGATCAGGGTGAGGCCCTTGCCGCCGTACTCCTCGGGCCAGGTGGCGCAGATCCACCCGCCCTCGTAGAGCTTGCCGGTCCACTCGACGTTGAACGCCTTGCGCTCCTCCGCGGACATCTCGAAGCCCTCGTCGAACCAGCCGTCGGGCAGGTTCTCCTCCAGCCACGACCGGATCTCCTTGCGGAACTGCTCGGCCTCGTCGGGGTAGGTCAGGTCCATGGGCCCATGGTGCCCGGCCCCCGCAGGTGCCGCCAACGGGAGCGCGCCCCCGCACCGCCGGGGCGGGGGCGGCCCTACGATGCGGCCATGACCGACACCGCCGCGCCGCCCGCCCGCACCCGGTGGACCGCCCAGTGGAAGGAGCTCTACGAGGAGGTCATCACCTCGGGGCTCTGCACCGGCTGCGCCGGCTGCGTGATCTCGTGTCCCCACGAGGTCATCGGCTACGACCACGTCCAGGGCGGCTACAAGCCCTTCCACCTCGAGGACGAGCTGGGCGCCTCGGACTGCACCCACGGCCAGAAGGGCTGCACCACCTGCACCCGGGCCTGTCCCCGCTACCAGCACTGGGAGAGCCAGGCCGACGAGCACCTCTTCGGCCGCACCCGCGAGACCGAGGAGCTCTCGGGCATCTACTCCGACATCCTGCTCACCCGGGCTGCCGACGACGGGGTGCACGAGGCGGGCCAGGACGGCGGGCTCGTCTCGGCCATGCTCCTGTGGCTGCTCGAGGAGGGCTACATCGACGGCGCCCTCGTCTCCTACCTCGAGGGCGACGGCTCCACCTGGATGGCCAAGCCCGGCGTGGCCACCACGCCCGAGGAGATCATGGCGTCGGCCGGCAGCCGCTACACGTACTCGGCCAACACCCTGGCCATGAAGGAGGCCGAGGAGCGCGGCCTCAAGGACCTGGCCCTGGTGGGCATGAGCTGCCAGTCGTCGGTCCCGCCGGTCATGTGGACCCGCAAGGCGGGCAAGGTCGGCAAGCCCATCAAGTTCAACATCGGGCTGCTGTGCTCCAAGACCTTCGACGACGCCATCTTCGAGGAGCTCTTCGAGGCCAAGTACGGCCTGACCCGGGCCATGATCAAGAAGGTCAACATCAAGGGCGTGTTCCAGATCTGGACCCACGACGGCGAGTACCACGAGGTGCCGCTGAAGGAGTGCCACGCCTGGACGCGCGAGGGCTGCAACCACTGCCCCGACTTCGCGGCCGAGCACGCCGACATCTCCACCGGCGGCATCGGCAAGTTCAACGACTGGACCCTCACCGTGGTCCGGACCGAGCTGGGCCGCGAGGTCATCGAGCGCATGGCCCGAGCCGGTCGCATCGAGACCCGGCCCGGCGACGACGACCCCGGTGCCATCTCCCTGATGCACAAGCTGGCCCGCAAGAGCCGCACCCGCTGGCCCAAGGAGGGCGTCGCCGTCGACGACCCCCGCCGCATGCCGCCCCCGCCGCCCAAGAAGGCCGCCGCCCCCAAGGCCGATCCTGCGCCGAACGGTGATGCCCCGGTGAAGGCCGAGGGCGAGGCCCCCGGCGGTGCGGCGGCGAGCACCGAGACCGGCGCCCCACCGGCGGCGGATGGTCGCCCGCCCGAGGCGCCCGCTCCGTCCTGAGCGCCGCCCGAGGTCGGGCGGTGCGGCCTAGCCCTGCTCGTCGACGCAGCCGGTGACGATGGAGGTGACCGACTCGGGCAGGGGGCCGGGGTCGTCCTCGAAGTCGTCGTTGATCGACTTGAACTCCTCGAACGGGATGCCGTCGGGGCCGGAGATGCCCTCGTAGGAGCACGAGCAGATGTCCGACGCCTCCTCGGCGCTGACCGGCCCGGTGCCGCCCAGGTCGTCGGCCACGAACTCGCTGTCGGAGAGGTCGTCGGTCTTCACCGTGAGCGCCTCGACGCAGCCCTCCTGGAAGTTGTCGCGGGTGGTGTCGCCGTACTTGTCCGGGATCTGGCGCCGGCCGGCGCAGGCCCCGAGCACGAGCAGGCAGGTCACCAGGACCAGCAGGAGCCGGAGGCGACGGGAGGGGCGGGCGGGGCGGGACATCGGCGAGAGACGCTACCGGGAGGGCCCGAACGGCCCCGAATCAGGCGGTCGTGCGCCGCCCTCCCGGTCACCACCGTCAGACGGCAGCCAGCTCCCGGGCCCGGCCCAGCACGTCGTCGAGCATGGCCGGGGTGAGGCGGCCGGTGAAGGTGTTCTGCTGGCTCACGTGGTAGCTGCACAGCAGCGTCCGCCCGTCGGGCAGCGGGACCTCGACGCCGTGGCCGAACCGGGGTCGCGGACGCACGCCGAGCAGGCCGCACAGCACCTGGTAGCCGAAGCCCCCGAGCACCAGCAGCACCCGGACCTCGGAGAGCAGGGCCAGCTCGCGCTCGAGGAACGGGCGGCAGGTGTCGCGCTCGGCGGGGGTGGCCTTGTTGGCCGGGGGCGCGCACCGCACCGGGCAGGTGATCCAGGCGCCGGTCAGCTCGAGTCCGTCGTCCGGGCCGGTGCTGGTGGGCTGGTTGGCGTAGCCGGCCCGGTGCAGGGCCGCGTAGAGCACGTCGCCGGAGCGGTCGCCGGTGAAGATGCGCCCGGTGCGGTTGGCGCCGTGGGCCGCCGGGGCCAGGCCCACCACGGCGAGCCGGGCGTGCGGGTCGCCGAAGCCGGGGACGGGCCGGGCCCAGTACTCCTCGTCGCGGTAGGCCGCCCGCTTCTCCCGGCCCACCTGCTCGCGCCACGCCACCAGGCGAGGGCAGGCCCGGCACGCGGTGATCTCCGCCTCCAGGGCGTCGAGGTCGTCGTCGCTCCGAGCCACCGGGCGACCCTACGGTCCTCGGCCCCTCCGGCGGCGACGACCCAGGAGGAGGGCCGACCACCCGCCGGACCGACCGCCCCCGACCGGGAGGGAGCCCCTGGATCCGCCGCTACGTTGTCGACCGCATGGCCCCCCGCTCCGCCCCCAAGCCCACGCGCGTCCTGTTCGTGCGCCACGGCAAGACGCCCACCACCGGAGCCGTCCTGCCGGGCCGGGCGCCCGGGCTCCACCTGGCCGACGAGGGGGTGGCCCAGGCCGAGGCCGCGGCCCAGCGCCTGGCCGGGCTCAAGCGGGTCGATGCCGTCTACGCCTCGCCCATGGAGCGCACCCGGGAGACGGCCAAGCCCATCGGGAAGGCCCTGGGCCTCCGGGTGAAGGCCGACAAGGGCCTCCTGGAGGCCGACTTCGGCGAGTGGACCGGCGCCGAGCTCTCCAAGCTGCGGCGGCTCCGCGAGTGGAAGGCCGTGCAGGGCCACCCCAGCGGGTTCCGCTTCCCGGGGGGCGAGTCGTTCTCGGAGATGCAGGCCCGCATCGTCGGCACCACCCGGCGCCTGTGCGCGGCCCACCCGGGCGGCACCATCGTCCTGGTGAGCCACGCCGACCCGATCAAGGCCGCCCTCAACGACGCCCTCGGCTCCCACCTCGACGCCTTCCAGCGCATCGTGGTGTCGCCCTGCTCCATCTCCGCGGTGGCCTACGGCGACACCGGCACCGTGGTGCTGGCCACCAACACCACCGCCGGCGACCTGAACGCCCTGGTGCCGTCATGAGCAGGCACCGCCCGGTCCACATCGCGAGAGCCGTGGACGAAGTGTGCCTGGCACACTTCGTCCACCCCGTCGGTGACGGGTGGGGGCAGCGATGAGCGAGAGCCACGACTTCGAGGCGGTCGACGCCTTCACCGTCGGCGCCGTGGGCGAGCCCGGCGCCCGCACCTTCCTCTTCCAGGCCCGCGTCGGCACCGTGCAGGTCTCGGTGAAGTGCGAGAAGCAGCAGGTGGCTGCCCTCTCGGAGTACCTCCAGGGCGTGCTGGCCGACCTCCCCCCGGTCGAGGACCTGGCCCCGGTCGACCTCGACCTCGCGGCCCCGTTCGACCCCGAGTGGGTCGCCGGCACCCTGTCGGTGGCCTACGACGACGTGAGCGACCGCATCGTGATCCTCATCGAGGAGGTGGGTCCCCCCGAGGAGGACGACGACGACATCCTCGGGCCGGACCGGACCAGCCTGCGGGTGCGCCTCACCCGGGCCCAGGTCACCGCCCTGGTCCGCCACACCGTCGACCTGGTCGAGGCCGGCCGCCCCCCGTGCCCCATCTGTGGCAACCCCATGGGCCCCGACCACGCCTGTCCCCGCACCAACGGCCACGGCCCGCCCAGCTAGGACCACGGTGGCGACTCCCCCGGAGCCGCTGGAGCGACTGCGGCGCGCCCCGCTCGAGCTCCTGGGCCGCATCGTCGAGAGCAGCAACGCCACCTTCCTCACGGCCGTGGGTGAGCTGGCCGACGACGCCCCCGAGGCGGTCGACGGCGACGAGGGCCCCCTGGCCGGCCTGGGCGCCGAGGTGCGCGTGGGCGCACCGGCCGACGACGACCCCTGGGCCGACGACCTCTGGGACGACGACTGGGGGGACGACGGCGCCGATGCCCAGGACGCAGACGGCGACGGCGACGGCGGCGGCGGCGGGGAGGACGGCGCCGGCCGGGGCGAGGACGACGCCGACGAGGACACCGGGAGCGACGGGCTGCCCCCGGGGTTGAAGGCCGTGTACAAGCCGCTCCGGGGCGAGCGCCCGCTGTGGGACTTCCCCGAGGGCCTCTACCGGCGGGAGGTGGCGGCCTACGAGCTCAGCCGCGCCCTCGGGTGGGACCTGGTGCCGGGCACGGTGGTGCGCGACGACATCCTCGGCGTGGGCTCGCTCCAGCGCTTCGTCGAGGCCGACTTCTCCCGGCACTACTTCGTCCTCCGCGACGAGGGCCGCCACGACGACCAGCTCCTGCGGATGGCCGTGTTCGACGTCCTCGTCAACAACACCGACCGCAAGGGCGGCCACGTCCTCGTCGACGCCGAGGACCACGTCTGGGGCATCGACAACGGCCTGTGCTTCTCCACCGAGGCCCGCCTGCGCACCGTGATCTGGGACTTCGCAGGGGAGCCCATCCCCGACGACCTGCTCGACGGCGTGGCCTCGCTCATCGACGACGGCGTCCCCGACGCGGTCACCGACCACCTCCTGCCCGAGGAGGTCGGACGCCTCGAGCGCCGGGCCCGGGTGGTGCGCTCGGCCGGCCAGCTCCCCCACGACCCCACCGGCCGCGCCGTGCCCTGGCCTCTCCTGTAGTCGACGTCACTCGCTCGCTGCGCTCGCTCCGTTCCGTCGAGCTGGTCGTGTCGGCTTCGCCGACCCCGAAAGGATCCCGGCAGGGGGCGGCTCGTCCCTCGCAGCCCCTTGCCTCTCCCGGGGGAGACCCCCGGACCCCCAGCGGCTGCGCCGGGCCGAACGCGCTCGGCGGGCGATCGCCTCCTCGGGACCGTCGGTTCCCTGCGACCTCGCGTCAGTGCCCTCGGTTGCCTGCGGGAGGCCGCCCGCCGTCGCTGCCGTCGGGGCGGCGGGGGGTGTCACAGGGGGGCGGTGACCGACGTCATCTCGACAGCGGTCCCTGGTGATGGGACGGTTAACGACGTTACGGTATCCGTGTGACGGAAGGTCGCCCCATGCTCACCCGCCTCGCCCACCTCTCGGTCCGCCGCCGTCGCCCCATCCTCGTGCTCGCCGCCCTCGGCTTCGTGGTGGCCGGGGCCGTGGGCGGCGGGGTGGCCGAGCACCTCTCCTCCGGCGGGTTCGACGACCCCTCGGCCGAGGCCTCCCAGGCCGAGGACGTGTTGGCCGACCAGCTCGACACCGGGTCCCCCAACCTGGTGCTGCTCGTCACCGCTGATGCCGGCGCCTCGGTCGACGACCCCACCGTGGCCGCCTCGGCCAGCGAGGTGGAGCAGCGCCTGGCGGCCGAGCCCGACGTGTCCGACGTGGCGTCCTACTGGAGCCTGGGCCGGCCCGCCCCCCTGCGCGCCGGCGAGGACGCCGGGTCCGACTCGGCCCTCATCGTCGCCCGCATCGAGGGCGACCAGGACCACGTCGTCACCCGGGCCGACGAGCTGCGCGACGAGCTGGGTGGCCCGATCGACGGCGCCACGGTGACCACCGGCGGCTACGCCGCGGTGTTCGGCGACGTGGGCCACACGGTGGAGGAGGACCTGGTGCGGGCCGAGCTCATCGCCATCCCCATCACCCTGCTCCTGCTGCTCTTCGTGTTCCGCGGCGTGGTCGCCGCCCTCCTCCCGCTCGCCGTCGGCGCCCTGTCGGTGGTCGGCACCTTCCTCGTGCTGCGGGTCCTGGCCGAGGTCACCGAGGTGTCGGTGTTCGCCCTCAACCTCACGACGGCCCTGGGCCTGGGCCTGGCCATCGACTACAGCCTGTTCATCATCTCCCGCTACCGCGAGGAGCTGGCCGCCGGCGCCGCACCCCACGAGGCGGTGGTCCGCACCGTGCGCACCGCCGGGCGCACGGTGGCCTTCAGCGCCCTCACGGTGGCCGCGTCGCTCTGCGCCCTCCTGGTGTTCCCCCTCGCCTTCCTGCGGTCCTTCGCCTACGCCGGGGTCCCCGTGGCCGCCCTGGCCGGCCTCTTCGCGGTGGTCGTCCTGCCCGCCCTCCTCGCCGTGCTGGGCACCCGCATCGATGCCCTCAGCCTGCGTCGCCGGCCACCGCCGCCGGTGGGCCAGGGGATGTGGCACCGGGTGGCCACCGCGGTCATGCGCCGGCCGGTGCCGGTCATCGTGGTGGTCGTCGGGCTGCTGCTGGTGCTGGGCAGCCCCTTCCTGCGCCTCGAGATGGGCCGGCCCGACGACCGGGTGCTGCCCGCCTCGGCCGAGAGCCGCCAGGTGAGCGACGTGCTGCGCGCCGACTACGGCTCGCAGGAGGCCCAGGCGCTCTCCGTCGTCGTCCCGGACGTCGGCCCCGCTGGTCCCGGTCGCGACGCCGCCGTCGCCGCCTACGCCACCGACCTGTCCGAGATCGACGGGGTCAGCCGGGTCGACGCCGTCACCGGCGTGTACCTCGACGGCACCGAGGTGCCGGTGGGCCCCGAGCTCACCGAGCGCTTCGCCGGCACCGACGGGACGTGGCTCTCGGTGGTGCCCTCGGTCGAGCCCATCTCGGCGGAGGGGGAGGCCCTGGTGGCCGACATCCGCGCCGTCGACGCCCCCTTCCCCACCCTCGTCGGCGGCGAGACGGCCCAGCTGGTCGACTCCCGGGACTCGCTGCTGTCCCGGCTCCCGCTGGCCCTGGCCCTCATCGCCGGCATCACCTTCGTCCTGCTGTTCCTGATGTTCGGGAGCGTGGTCGTGCCGGTGAAGGCCCTCGTGCTGAACCTGCTCAGCCTGACCGCCACCTTCGGTGCCATGGTGTGGATCTTCCAGGACGGCCACCTCTCCGGGATGCTCGACTTCACCCCCACCGGCACCCTCGACTCCACGACGCCGATCCTCATGTTCTGCGTCGCCTTCGGGCTGTCGATGGACTACGAGGTCTTCCTCCTGTCCCGCATCAAGGAGGAGCACGACGCCGGACGTGACAACATCTCCGCCGTGGCCGTGGGACTGGAGCGCACCGGACGCATCGTCACCGCTGCGGCCCTGCTGATCGCGGTGGTGTTCACCGCCTTCGCCACCAGCCAGGTCAGCTTCATCAAGCTGTTCGGCGTGGGCCTCACCCTGGCCGTGCTGATGGATGCCTTCGTCATCCGGGGCACGCTCGTCCCCGCGTTCATGCGCCTGGCCGGCGAGGCCAACTGGTGGGCGCCGCGCGGGCTGCGCCGGGTCCACGACCGCATCGGCATCAGCGAGGGCGTCGAGCTCGAGGCCCCGACCGGCGTGGACCCCCACCCCGGTGCCGCCGGACGCGCGCCCGCAGGGGCGCCGTGAGCCGCGGCGGCGCCCGACGGTGAGCCCCTCGGCCCGCCCCCGGGCGAGGCGGGGTGAGGGCGACCGCCTGCGGGACGAGATCCTGGGTGCGGCCGAGGACCTCCTGGTGGAGACCGCGTCGGAGGACGCGGTCTCCATCCGCGCCGTGGCCGACAGGGTCGGGGTGACACCCCCGTCGATCTACCGCCACTTCGCCGACAAGGACCGCCTGCTCCTCGAGGTGTGCCACCGCAGCTTCGACCGCTTCGCCGCCGCCCTCGAGGACCACGGCCAGGACGGCGACCCGGTGGACCGCCTGGCCGCCCTGGGCCGGGCCTACGTGCGCTACGCCGTCGACAACCCCGAGCACTACCGGATCATGTTCATGGCCCGCTTCGACCTCTCGGCCCAGGAGTACGCCGAGGAGATGGTGAGCGACCAGACATCGTTCGGGCTCCTGCTCCGCACGGCCGAGGACCTCATCGCGACGGGTCGGGTCCGGCCCGAGCTGGCCGGTCGCGGTCCGCTGGAGCTGGGCATCCTCTTCTGGTCCGCGGTGCACGGGCTGGCGTCGCTGTTCGTGGCCAAGCCGGGCCTGCCCTGGCCGGACCGCGACCAGCTGGTCGACGACCTGGTGGCGGCGACCATGCGGGGGATGGTGACCGCCGCGGACTGAGGTCGCGCCCGGCGGGCCGGAGCACCGCCCCCACCAAGGGGGGATGGTGGGGACGGTGCTCCGAGGGGGGACGCCGATCGCCGGGGCGGGTGGCGTCGAGGGGTGGCGTCCGACCCGGTGGCGACCGGGTCCGTCACGCCGTGCCACAAGCGTCGCCCGGCGAGGTTGGTCGGCGGTTGCCCGTCGGTAAACGCCCTGCTCACAGCGTCTGCAGCGGGGGGCCGCCAGCCTCCACCATGGCAGTGTGGGAGGTCGAGGGGTCGCGGCGGGCGGGGATGCCCCCGACGGCCGCCTCGACGGCGGTCGCCACGACGGCCTCGCCAGCGCGCTGACGGTCGTCCTGCCCCTGCGCTGGGGCGGCCGGACCGCGCTGGTCGCGTGGCTGTGGATCCTGCGCCGCCGGACCCTGCGGCGCCGCGCCGTCGGGACCCTCGACGGCCTCCGCTTCGTCTCGGCCATCCGCTGGTCGCTGCTCCCCCCCTTCCGCCCGCCGGGCCCCTGGCCCTGGCGCCGCCCGCACGACGAGCGCTGGCAGCTGCTCTTCGAGTCCAACTTCGACGGCGACTGGGACGACTACCTCGAGGTCTTCGGTGCCGTGCAGGGCTGGCCCCTCCGGTCGATCACCGCTTGGGGGGCGGGCTGGCCCGGACTCGACGACGTGGCCCTGTTCAAGGCCTACGCCAAGTCGTTCGACCACGAGCCCGAGCACTACGCATCGGCCTACCCGTCGCTCACCAGCGGCGACGTCTTCCAGGAGCTCATGGCCCGGGACCCCGGCGGGGCCCGGCGCCGGGTGCGTCAGCGCGGGTACGGCCGCACCCACCCGGCGTGGACCACCCTCCTGCTCCCGCTCGCCGAGGATCGGGCCGCGGCCGCCGTCCGCGCCGCGCGGGCCCTCGAGCACCCGCCGGACGGCGGCGAGCCGCTGGTCGTGCGCACGGGCCTGGTGCACTTCGGGCGGGTGGTGGTGCTCGACCGCCCGTCGGGCTCGTGGCTGCTGGTCACCCTCACCCACGACGGCACCGCCGAGGAGGTGGTCGCCGCGCTCGTCGCCGCCGACGCCGCGACCGACCCCGACGGCGCGACGACGCCCCTGCGGCGCCTGGTCGAGTGCACCGTCGGCGCCCCCGACCCCTCGCGCGGCTGGTGGGACGACGCCGCGACCTGCGCCCACCTCCTGCGGTCCCGACCCCGCGCGGCCCGGCACCAGACGGCCTACTGCGGGTACCCCGGCACCACCGTGGCCGAGGTCCGCGACCTGGCCGATCGGCCGCGCCGGCACGAGACGTGGCCGGTCAGGGAGCCGCAGCGGTGATCGACCCGGCCGAGGTGCAGACCCTGGTGCTGCGGCCCCATGCCGCGGCGCGGGTCGACCTGGCCTTCCTCCACTGCCCGTCGCGTGCCGACCTCGTCGCGGTCCTGGACGCCGCGGCCGACGAGGTGACCACCGCCGACGCGGCCGACCCCACCCGCCCGGCGGTGAACGTCGCCGTCACGGGGGCGGGGATCGACCTGCTCGACGTCGGGAGCCGGGCCCGCGCCGCGCTGCCCGACGCGTTCCTCGACGGGATGCGCCTGGCCGCCACCCGCAACGGCGACCAGGGCACCAGCGACCCCGAGCGGTGGCTGGCCCCCTTCGCCCCGGCCAGCCCACCCGTCCACGTCGTGGTGCTGGCCATCGGCCGGCGCGACGACGGCACGCCCCCCGGCCCGCCCGAGTGGGGCGCGCTGGCCGGGCTCGTGGGCGGGCTGTCCCAGCCCCACGAGCGCTGGACGGGGAGGCGCCGCGGCGGACGAGAGCCGTTCGGCTTCCTCGACGGGATCAGCAACCCGGTGATCGAGGGATCGGGCCGGGCGGTGACGCCCGGGGACGGCGTCTGGGACGCGGCCGGGCTCCGGTGGCGGGCCGTGCGGGCCGGGGAGGCGATCCTCGGCCACGTCGACGAGAGCGGAGCGCGGGCCGGCCACCCCGACGCCGCCCACCTGGAGCGCCACGGCAGCTACCTCGTGCTCCGCCGCCTCGAGCAGGACGTGGACGGGTTCGCGGCGGCGTGCGCCCGGTGGGCCGACGAGGTCGACGGCCTCGACGCCGACGCGGTCGCCGAACGCATCGTCGGCCGCCACCGAGACGGCCGGGCCCTCGGCCAGGACCTGGGCGCCGAGCCGACCAACGACTTCCTGTACCGCGACGGAGGGGCCCAGGGCACCGCCGTGCCGCCGTCGAGCCACATCCGGCGCTCGCACCCCCGCGACGACGTCGAGCACGCCACCCGCATCGTGCCGCGCCACCTCCTGTTCCGCCGAGGGATCCCCTACGACGACGCGTCCACCGGCACCGAGGGCCTGCTCTTCCTGGCGGTGTGCGCCGACATCCGCCGCCAGTTCGAGCTGGTGCAGTCCCACTGGCTGCAGGACGGTGGCCGCTTCGGCCTCGGGCGAGAGACCGATCCCCTCACCGGGCAGTGCCCGGCGGCGGGCGGCGGACGCGTCGCGAGCATCACCGGCCCTGACGGCGGCCGGGTCCGACACCCCTCGCTGCCCCAGGTGGTCACCACGAGGGGCGGTGAGTACGTCCTCCTGCCCAGCCGGAGCGCGCTGCGACGCATGGCGACCTGGGTGCCGCGCCCGTGAGCCTCCGGGACCGGGTGCTCGGCCTCGTGGGACGCGGCGGCGCCCTGCCGGGACCGCTCGCCGTCCTCGTCGAGCACGCCACCGGCTACCACCAGGTCCTCACCCGCCGCCCCACCATCGATGCCCTCCTGGGCGACCCCGCGGTCCACGTGCCCTACGGCCCCGACAGTCGGGCCCTCGGCCTCGGCGGCTTCCCCCTCGCCTGCGACGGACCGCAGCACGCCACCGCCCGGGCCCGCGTGGCCGAGGTGCTCGACGGCTCGGCCCAGGCCCGCCACCGGGGCGAGGAGGCGGCCGGCGCCACCGCCGATGCCGCCCTGCTCGCCGCCGGGCCCCGTCTCGACGTGGTGGCGGGCCTGGTCGACCCCGCCCTCGAGGCCTGGGTCGAGACCTGGTTCGGGCTGCCCGGGCGGGGTCCGGAGCTGACCCGCCTGGGCCGGCTCGTGCTCCACACCACCGCCCTGGCCCCCCGACCCCGGGCACCCGTCGACCACAGGGCGCGGGCGGTGGCCCGGAGGGCCGTCGACGCGGCGCGGGCCGCGCTGGCCGCCGAGGTGCGCGCCGCGCCGGTCGACAGCCTCGCCTGGTGCGCGCTCGAGGCCGCCCACGGCGACCTCGACACCGCCACCTCGGACATCCTGGGCCTCACCGTCGGGCCGCTCGCCCTGGGCTCGTGGAGCCTCACCCTGGTGGTCGACGCGCTCCTCGACCGGGCCGGTGCCCTCCAGGGGATCACCTCACCGGCCGAGGGGGCGTGGCTGTACGACCGGCTCGCGGCCCGGCACGCCCCCCTCCCCGGTCTGCCCCGACTGAGCACGGCGCCGATCGACGTCGAGGACGACCGCGGCGAGCGCCACCGCGTGCCGGCCGGACCGGTCCTGGCCGCCACCTCCCTCGCGACCCGGGCCGAGGGCGACGCCCGCCCGCCGGGGACGCCGGCGCTCGCCTTCGGCTCCGGTCCCCACCGGTGCATGGGCCGGGCCGACGTGACCGCGGTCGCCGGTCGGGTCCTCCACGCCCTCGCCCCGACCCGGCCGCAGCGGGTGCCGGGGCCGCGGGGGCGCCCCACGCCGGCGGCCGCCCCCTCCGGGGTGCACCGGTGGCGCTACCCGGGCCACCTGGTGGTGGAGCTCGGGCGCTAGGTCCCGACGGCCCCGCGCAGGGCGGTCACGACCGGCGCCGGGCACTCGTCCAGGACCCAGTGCCCGGCGCCGGGGGCGGCCACCAGCGAGAGCTCGCCGGGGAGGGTCCGCGGCCGGAACAGGTCGGGGTGGGCGATGGGTTCCCGGTCCCCCAGCACCAGGGTGGCGGGCACGCCCAGGCGCGCCGGACGGGGACCGCACGCCCGGCGCAGCTCGACGGCGACCATGCGGCGGTACAGCAGCCGGGTGACCTGCCGGGCCTCGTGCGACCGGAGACGCCCGACGTAGTCGGCCAGGGCGGTCCGCCCCTCGTCGGAGTCCCAGACACCGGCGCCGGAGCCCCGGCCGCGGTGCCCGGAGCTCCATCGCACCAGCGCCGCCACCGCAGCGGGACGGGCCGCGATGCGGTCGCCGAGCACAGCCATCGGCACCAGGTAGGCCAGGCGGGTCGGCCGCCGGGCCACGGCGCGGCCCGAGAGCCACGGCGGCATGATGGCCGCGGTGGTCAGGGAGCGGGTGCGGTGCGGGTGGTCGAGGGCGACCCGGAAGGCGAACCAGCCGCCCCAGTCGTGGCCGGCGAGGTGGGCCCGGTCGACCTCGAGGTCGTCGAGGGCGGCGACCACGTCGGCGGCCAGGTCGGCGGTGGTGACCGCACGACGGGCGGCCGCGTCGAGCCGGAGGCGCGACCAGCCGAACCCGCGGGTGTCCAGCGCCAGCAGGCGCGCCTCGGGCGCCAGGGCCCGGATCACGTGGCGCCAGGCGTACCAGTGCTGGGGCCACCCGTGGAGCAGCACGAGCGGGGGCCCGTCGGGAGGGCCGGCCTCGACGACGTGCTGGGTGCCCCAGGGCCGGGCCAGCCAGCGGTGGGTCAGCGGGACGTCGACGAGGGCGTCGAGGCGCGGTGACGGAGAGGTGGCCCGGGCCGCCGGCGCCGCCCTGCTCACCCGGGGCACTCCTCCTCGGCGACGGCGGCCAGGCCGTCGGGGAGGAGGGCACCGAGGTCGGCCACGCACCGGTCGAAGGTCCCGATGATCCCCTCGCCCCACCCCAGCACCACGTGCTGGCCGGCGAACGGCAGGAGGCGACGGGCCAGCGCCTCGGCGTGCTCGGCCCCCCCGACGACGGCCACGGCGCGGGCCGTCAGGGCCAGCTCGGCGGGGTAGCGCCGGCACGAGCACCGGTCGAGCTCGTCGTAGGGGGCCAGGGCCGCCAGCTCGGCCGCCACCTCGTCGATGCGCCCCATGGCGGCCAGGATGTCGAGCCGGTAGAGGTCGGCGAGGCGTCGGTCGGTCTGCCACGGCGTGGTGTCCGGCAGCGAGCCCCGCAGCCCGTCGACCATGGCCAGCGTGCCCTCGAGGTCGCCCCGGGCCCGCTGGAGCAGGACCTTCTGGGTGCCGACCATCACCCACCCGGCCAGCGGGCTGGCGGCCAGGCGCTCCAGCTCACCGATGGCCGCGGCCAGCCCGGCCAGGTCGTCGAGGGCGAGGGCCCGCGCCGCCCGCCAGCGCCAGGCGTCGGACTCGTACATCCACGACCCGGTGCGCTCGGCCACGCCGATGAGGTCGTCGACGGTGCGGTCGAGCTCGTCGAGCTCCCCGGCCGAGAGGTGCACCATGCCCCGCAGGCGGAGCCCCCGGCCCACCGTGCGCCAGGCGTCGTGGTGCCGGCCCAGGGCGATGAGGTCCTCCGCACTGGCCCGCCGCGCCTCGAGGTCCGGGGAGTCGAGCAGGGACAGGCCCTCGGCGAAGCCGAGGTCGGCGGCCAGCTCGGGGGGGCACGGTTGCGGGACGGCCTCCCGGGCCTGGTGGATGGCGTCGTGGGCCACGCCCGCCGGGGACCCCCAGGCGGCGTGGTGGTAGGCGCGGGCGACGTGCAGGCGGGCGCGGGCACCGGGGTCGCGGACCTGGGCGAGGGCGTCGCCCACCAGTCGGATCGAGTCCTCGTCGGGTCCGTAGCCCGCCCCGATCGTCCCGTGCAGGACGACCGCGTCGACCCACGATGCCTCCGAGGCCCGGGCCGGGTCCGACGACGCGGTGTCGGCCACGGTGACGGCCACGGCCTTGGCCGTCGCCAGGTCGCCGGCGCGCCAGAGCGCGTCGGCGTGGGCGACGCGCGCCGAGCTGCGCTCGCCCGGCGGGGTCCGCTCGACGGCCCGGCCGTAGAAGTCGGCGGCATCGACGAACGCCCCCCGCTCGGCGGCCTCGGCCCCGGCCCGCCGCAGGGCCGACGCGGCCTGGGGGTCCGACACCAGCCGTCCTGCGCTCTCGGCGTGGTGCGCGAGCACGGCGGGCGGAGCCTCGCCCTCCCCCAGTCGGCGGAACACGGCGGCGTGGAGCACCTGGCGGCGCCCGGCCGGGATGTCGTCGACCACCGCGGTGCGGAAGGCCCCGTGGGCGAAGACCGGCCCGGCCGGGCCCTCGCGGAGGATCCCCACCGCGGCGAGGCGGTCGAGGGCGTCGAGCACCTCGGCCAGGGCCACCTCGGGCAGGAGGTCGGCCAGCACGTCGGTGGCGATGGGGTCCGACAGCACCGCAGCCAGGTGGGCGACGGGCAGGGCGTCGGCTCCCGCCTCCGTGAGGCGCCGGTCGACGATGGTGCGGGCCGTCTCGGGCACCTGCGGGGCCACGTCCTCGCCCCCGCGCTCCACCGTCGACGGGTCCATGTGGGCCACCACGTCGGCCACGAACAGCGGCACGCCGCTGGTGACGTCGAGCACGTGGCCGGCCACCGCCAGGGTGGCGTCGCTCCCCGCGCCCCCGGCCTCCCGGTCGAGCAGGGCGGCGATGTCGGGTCGGGTCAGCGGGGCCAGCTCGAGGGCGGGCGCCCCGCGGCGTGCCGCGGCCTGGAGGACCCGGACGACCGGGTGGCCGATGCCCACCTCCCGGTCGCGCCACGCGCCGACGACCAGCACGCGGTCGCCCACCAGCTCGTCGAGCAGGTGGAGCAGCAGGGTGGCCGTCCCGTCGTCGGACCAGTGCAGGTCGTCGAGCACCACGACCACCGGGCGGTCGCGACCAGCCTCCCGCAGCCGGTCGGCCACGCCGGTGAAGAAGCGGGTGCGGCGCCACTCGGCCGAGGTGGCGCCGTCGGGGGGCCCGGCCAGCACCTCCAGCTCGTCGGACGCGCCCAGCTGGGCCAGCACCTCGATCCAGGGGCCGAAGGGCACGGCCACGTGCTCCCGGCACCGACCCGAGACCACCACGATCCGGCCGCCGGCGCGGGCGGCGAAGGTCGCCACGAGCGAGGACTTGCCCAGCCCCTCCTCGCCCCGGACCGACACGATCCCGGGCCCGGCGCCGGTGGCGGTGTGCTCGAGGGCGTCCACCAGCACGTCCAGCTCGTCGTCGCGGCCGACGAGGGCGGGCGGGGGCCGCAGGTCGGCCGGTGCGGCCGTCGGACCGGGGGCGGGCGGGGGTGGGCCGGACCCGACGTCGGGCACGTCGTGGTTCAAGACCGCGGCCTCCATGGACCGCAGCTCCGGCCCGGGGGCCAGGCCGAGCTGCTCGGCCAGCACCCGACGGGCCCGGTGGTAGGCCCGGAGGGCGTCGGCCTGGCGCCCGCAGCGGTACAGCGCGGTCATGAGCCCGACCCAGAGCCCCTCCCGCAGCGGGTGCTCCTCCACCAGCGCCTCGAGCTCGGGGACCACCGCGTCGTGACGGCCACAGGCCAGGTCGTCGGAGATCCGGCTCGACAGGGCGTGCCAGCGGGCACCCTCGAGGCGGGTGGCCGCCGGGAGGGCGAAGGGAGCGTCGCCCACGTCGCCCAGGGCCGTGCCCCGCCACAGGTCGAGGGCCGCGGCCAGGGCGGCGGCGGCATCGTCGACCCGGGCGGCCTGGCGGGCGTCGTCGGCCCGGGCGACGAGCGCCTCGAACCGGCCGAGGTCGGTGGCGTGCGGGTCGACGTCGAGGAGGTAGCCGGCGCCGCTGGTGACGATGGCGCCCGGGGGCAGGACCCCGCGCAGGCGGGAGACCTGCACCTGGATCGCCTTGCGGGCGGTGTCGGGCGGGTGGTCGCCCCAGAGCCCCGTGACCAGCGTGGGCCCGGCCACCACCCGGCCGGGGGTGAGGACCAGCTGGGCCAGGAGGGCCCGGCGCTGGGCGCCGCCGAGGTCGACCTCGGCCCCGTCGCGCACGACCGAGACGGGACCGAGGATGCGATAGGTCGCTTCCCCCTCCATCTCGGCTCCTGTCAGTCTCTGGCGTTTACCCCGCGCTAACCGTACCGTGACCACGGCGACCCATCATCGGGGCCGGCGGGAACCAGGCACGTCGCACCGGTCGGCCGGGGGCTCGGGGGAGGGAGCCGGCCGACCGGGGCCACGTCCGACGGGGCCGGTCGGGGTGCGGGCCGGCCGGCCCCCGTCAGTCCTGGGCCGAGAGCCGCCGGGCCACCGCCTCCAGCTCCTCGGGGGCCAGGGCGACCTCCAACGTGCGCCGGGACGCGGTGAGCACGAGGATCTCGGAGCCGGCCCCGTGGAAGGACTCGGCCTTGTACCGGACGGGGCGGACCTCGATCTCCACCGGCGGGCCGAGGCTGACCGGCGCCTCCCCCTGGCGGGTCACCAGGGCGACCTCGCTGGGGTCGTCGACGAGGAAGGCGGCCGCGCCGCCCTCGGCGCCGGGCAGGCGCAGGGTGCCGTCGACCCACGCGCCCCACCCCCGGGGGGTGGTGCGCCGGGCCCGGCACGGTATCGAGGCGGCCCGTCCCGCGGCCAGGTCCTCCAGGCGCGCGGTCCGCTCCCGACGGGCCCGTCGGGAGCGCGAGCGGGGGGAGCGGGGCATCAGGTGGGAGCGGGTCCCGGACGCGCCACGGCCCCGGGACGGACCCGGGGCCGTGGGGCGTCGAGGGAGGGGCTCAGCGGGCCTGCAGGGCCTCGATGAGCTTGGGCAGCACCTTGTGCACGTCGCCCACGATCCCCAGGTCGGCCACGCCGAAGATGGGCGCCTCCGGGTCCTTGTTGATCGCCACGATGTTCTTGGAGCCCTTCATGCCCACCATGTGCTGGGTGGCGCCCGAGATGCCGGCGGCGATGTAGACGGTCGGCTTCACGACCTTGCCGGTCTGGCCCACCTGGTAGGCGTAGGGCACCCACCCGGCGTCGACGATGGCCCGGGAGGCGCCGGGGGCGCCCTTCAGGAGCTTGGCCAGCTGCTCGATCATGTCGAACTTGTCGGCCTCGCCCAGGCCGCGGCCACCGGAGACGACCACGGCCGCCTCGTCGAGCTTCGGGCCCGAGGTCTCCTCCACGTGACGGTCGAGGATCTTGGCGCCACCGGCGGCACCCACGTCGGGCACGGCCAGCTCGGCCACCTCGGCGGCGCCGCCCCCGGCCTCGGAGGCCTCGAAGGACTTGGGCCGGAAGGTCGCCAGCGCCGGCGCGCCGGCGGCGAACCTGGTCTTGACGATCTCGGTGCCACCGAAGATCGGCTCGGAGACGACGACGCTGCCGCCGTCCTCCTCGACGTCGGTGTTGTTGGTGATCACCGGCTTGTCGAGCTTCACCGAGAGGCGGGCGGCGATGTCGCGCCCGTCGTAGGTGGAGCCGAACATGACGAGGTCGGGGGCGTCGCCGCCCTCGATGGCCTGGGCCAGCGCGGCGGCCACGTGGACGCCCTGCATGCCGCCCTGGAGGTCGCCGGTGGCGTGGACCTTGGTGACGCCGTGGGCGCCCAGGGTCTCGGCCACGGGCTCGCCGGGGCCGCCGACGAAGGCCTCGACCTGGTCGGTGAGGGTGCGGGCCTTGGCCAGGACCTCGAGGGTGATCGGAGCGATCGTGTCCTCGGAGACCTCGACGTGGACCCAGATCTTGGAGAGAGCCATCAGTGTCTGCCTTTCGTCCTCAGAGGACCTTCAGACCGTCGAGGAACTCGACGATCTTCGCGTGGGCCTCGCCGTCGTCCTCGATGACCTCGCCGGCCTCGCGCTCGGGGGCGGGCGACACGTCGACGATCTCCTGGCCGGCACCCGACCAGCCCACGATCTCGCCGTCGATGCCGAGGTCGGCCACGGTGAGGGTGTCGAGGGGCTTGGACTTGGCCGCCATGATCCCCTTGAAGGAGGGGTAGCGGGGCTCGACGACGCCGGCGGTGACCGACACGAGCGCCGGGAGGGGCGACTCGCACTCGTCGTAGCCGGCCTCGGTCTGGCGCCGGACCTTCACGGAGCCGTCGGCCACGTCGACCTCCTTGGCGAAGGTGATCGACGGCAGGTCGAGGAGCGCCGCGACCTGCTCGGGCACGGTGCCGGTGTAGCCGTCGGAGGACTCGGTGGCGGCCAGCACGAGGTCGTAGCCCTCGGCCTTGCCGATGGCGGCCGCGAGCACCTTGGCGGTGTCGAGGGCACCGGCACCGGCCAGGGTGTCGTCGCTCACGAGGATGGCCTTGGCCGCCCCCATGGCGAGGGCCTGGCGGAGGCCGCTGACCTCCCCGTTCGGGGCCATGGAGACGAGGGTGACCTCGCCCTCCCCGGCCTTGTCGACGAGCTGCAGCGCCATCTCAACGCCGTAGGTATCAGACTCGTCGAGGATGAGCTTCCCGTCCCGCTTCAGGGTGTGATCCGGGGTGAGGGCTCCGGGATCAGCGGGGTCCGGGATCTGCTTGACACAGACGACCACGTTCATGGGTGGGAGTCTGGCGCCCGATGGACGGCAGGCCAAATCCGGCGGGGAGCGGGTCGCGGGCCTGGCCGCGCCCCGCGGCGGCCTGGGTCGCCGGTGCCGTCGTCGTGCTGGTCGCGACCACCGCGCTCGCTGCGCGCACCGGGGTCCGACCGGGCGAGGAGGGCCTGTTCGACGCGGCCAACGGCCTGCCCCGCGCCGCCGGGCCCCTCCTCCTGGCGGTCATGCCCGTCGGCACGAGCGTCGGCGCGATCGTCCTCGTCGTCCTCGCCGTCGTCGTCCGGAGGGTCCGCCTCGGGGCGACCGCCCTCCTCGCCTGGGGCCTGGGCCGGGCGACGAGCGCAGCCCTGAAGGCCTGGGTGGACCGCCCCCGCCCCACCCTCCTCCTCGACGGTGTCCACCTCCGCCAGGCCCAGCCCTTCGACCAGGCGTTCCCGTCGGCCCACACCACAGGGGCGGTGGCCCTGGCGGTGGTGGCCGGCTGGGCCTTCCCCCGCGCCCGGGTCCCCGCGCTCGTCGTGGCCGGGCTCGTGGCCGCGGCCCGCATGTACGTCGGCGTCCACCTGCCCCTCGACCTGCTGGGCGGGGCCGCCCTGGGCCTGCTCGCCGGCATGGCCGCGACCGGCGCGGTCGATCGCTGGTGGCCGGCGACGACCCCGACGCCCGAGGCGACCGAGCCTCGCCCGCAGCCGGGTGAGCGGTAGGTTCTGGCGATGTGCGGTGACGGCGGGAACGCGGCCATGGCAGCGCCGGGCGCCGAGGTCATGAGGAGCGACGCCGCGGTCGCCCGCCGGGACCGGATCCCCTTCCTCCGCACGACCCCGCCCCAGGCGCCGGTCGGCGCCGTCGCCCGATGACCGCACCGGCGACCGCGGTCATCGCCCACCGCACCGCCCCGCTCGACGCCACCGAGAACAGCCGCGAGGGCATCGCCACCGCCGCCGCCCAGGGGGCCGATGCCGTCGAGGTCGACCTGCGCCTCAGCCGCGACGGCGTGCCCGTCCTCTGCCACGACCCGCTCACGCTCCGCACCACGGGCTGGCCCTGGGTCGTGGCCTGGACCCGCGCCGCTCGCCTCACCTCCCTGCGGCTCCGGGACTCCACCGAGACGCTGCCGTCGTTCGCGGACGCCCTCGCGGTGCTGCCCGACGGGCTCGACCTGGCGGTGGACGTCAAGGACGGCGCGTCGATGGCCGCCGCCGTCGCCGTCCTGGACGAGACCGACCTGCTGGCGCGGGCCCGCCTCTGGAGCACCCACCCCGAGGCGATCGCCGCGGCCCGGCGCCGGGCCCCGGCCAACGAGCGGGCCTGGCTGCACGACACCCGCACCGTCGCGGCGGCCCTGGGCTACGTGCGCCGGGCCTCGGAGGTCGGGGCCACCGCCATCAGCGTCACCGACGTGTCGCTCACGCCCGAGGTGGTGCGGGCCGGCCACGACCTGGGCCTCACCGTCAACAGCTGGGTCCGCACGCGGGCGGTGCAGGAGCGGGTCCTCGACTGCGGTCCCGACACCGTGGTCACCGACTGGGTCCGCGACGCCCTCGCCCACCTGGGGCGCTGAGCCCGGCCCCGCTCAGGTGGCGGCGGGCGCGGGGGCGGCGTCGCCGGCCCGGTCCCAGAGGCGACGGCCCAGCAGCGTCCAGATCAGCCACAGGGCCACGGCGAAGAGGCCGACGCCCCGCAGGGTGTTGAGCAGGAACGTGCCCCACCCCGGCCAGCTCGACGGCGCCGCGTCGACGAAGAAGGGCCCGCCCCACGACAGGTCGATCGGGACCCGGTCGCCGGCCCGGAAGCGGGCGATGGTCGTCCAGGCGAAGATGCGCGCCGCCCCGTAGCAGAAGTAGGCGCGGTAGAGGGCCAGCATCGCCCGGTTGGACAGGCGGAAGCGGCGCCGCAGCCAGCCCCAGGCGGGGTCGTCGGCCACGATGCGCGAGAAGAAGAAGTCGCGGGTCAGGGCCTTCCACCCGAAGAGCACGAGCACGAGCCAGAACACGTCCCAGACGCCGCCGAGGCTGGAGTAGTAGGCGTCGGCGTCACCGAACTTGCCCTGCTGGGAGGCGTAGGCCCACATGCCGATCGTGTAGTGCTGGGTGGTGAACGGGAAGAACAGCATCGTCCCGATCGAGTCGCAGATGTCGGTGAGGGCGTGGGCCCACTGGCCGATCATCAGCCCCAGCGCCCAGGCCCGGTTCCTGGTCAGCCAGAGGACCAGCAGGGCCACGATCACGCCCACCATGAAGCCGTGGGTCGGGCCCACCCCGGGCCAGCCCCGGTGGTACGCCCACGGCTCGGTGCGGGGCTCGAGGGCGATCGGGCCCAGGTGCACCCCGTAGACGGGCAGCTTGGTGAGCATGTCGGGCGCCAGGCACCCGATGAGCACCGCCAGGTACGACACCTTGACCTTGATGTGGTCGCCGATGACGTAGCTCTCGAGCTCGTGGGCGGCCCAGCTCACGGGCCCTCGTCCTCGCGCCGCTCGACGTCGGGGGCGGCCGGGGCGGCCGCCGTCGGGAGGGGGACGCCGGGTCCGTCCGGGTCCTCGATCCCGGCGACGCGCAGGACCAGCGGCGTCACCAGGGTGACCCAGGCCACGAACCAGGCCGGGCCCACGATCCAGTTGAGCACCAGGCTGCGCACGAAGAAGCCGGTGACGACGTAGCTGACGCCGGCGACGGCGTAGACGCCGAGCTCGATGCGCCGCGCCCGCCGGTCGTCTCGCCTCCTCGCCACGTCGGGCACCCTACGCGGGCCGTCGTGGCCCAGGAGACGTCCCTCGCCCGGCGCCGCACCGGTGCCCTACCGTCGCCGCACCGTGCGCCTCGTCCTGATCGCCAACCCGTTCTCCTCGTCGGTCACGGCGCGGGCGCGCGTCGTGATCCGCAAGGCGCTCTCGGCCGACCACGACGTCGAGCTGGTGGAGACGGCGCGCCGCGACCACGCCACCCGCCTGGCGCGGGGCGCGGCGGCCGACGGGGCCGAGGCGGTGGTCGTCCTCGGCGGCGACGGCACCCTCAACGAGGCGGCCAACGGCCTGGTGGGCACCGACACCGCCCTGGCCACCCTCCCGGGCGGCTCCACCAACGTGTTCGCCCGCACCATCGGGCTGGCCAACGACCCCATCGAGGCCACCGGTCAGCTGCTCGACGCGCTCGCCGCCCGGTCGATCCACCGGGTCGGCCTGGGGTCGGTCAACGGCCGCTACTTCCTCTTCCACATCGGCCTCGGCTTCGACGCCGCGGTGATCGAGCAGGTCGAGCGCCGGCCGCAGGTGAAGCGCTACATGGGTCACCCGTTGTTCGTGTACTCGGCGTTCAGCACCTGGTTCCGCCACTTCGACCGCAGCCGGGACCGCTTCTCGGTCCGGTTCCCCGACGGTCCCGACGCCGACCGGGTGGTCGACGACGCCTCCTTCGCCGTCATCCTCAACACCAACCCGTACACCTACCTCGGCAACCGGCCCCTCGACATCGCCCCCTGGGCCGGGCTCGACACCGCCCTCACCGCCATCAGCATCCGGTCGCTCCGCATCGACTCGATCCTCCGTGTCGCCGGCGCCGCCGTGGCCGGGGGCGGACGGGTGGGGCGCATCGGCACGGTGGACGAGCGGCGGGAGGTCTCCCACATCGAGGTCACCGGGTACGGGCCCTTCCCGTACCAGGTCGACGGCGACCACCTGGGCGACGTGGAGCGACTCACCATCCGCCACGACGCCGCCGTCCTCGACATGGTGCTGCCGGTGCGCCCGGCGCCGGCGGGGGCCCGCTGATCAGAGGCGGCGCCCCTGGACGGGAGTCGGGAGTGGGGGGGACCCGACCCCCATGCGCCGCCGCCCGGTGCACGCGTAGCCTCGCCGCCATGAGAAGTGACATCTTCGCCAACGCCGAGACCACCCAGACCGAGGCCTTCACGCTGCAGAACTCGAAGATGCTGAAGGTGCGCATCGGCCTGGACGGCACACCCGACTCCGTCATCGCCCGGCAGGGGGCGATGATCGCCTACCAGGGCCAGGCCACCTTCGACCGCCAGGGGGCGGGGGGCCTGGGCAAGATGATGAAGCAGAAGCTCTCGGGCGAGGGGGTGGCCGCCATGAAGGTGTCGGGCCAGGCCGAGGTGTTCTTCGCCGACCAGGCATCGGACATCCACCTCATCTACCTGGAGGGCGACGCCATCTCGATCAACGGTCGCAACGTGCTGGCCTACGAGGCCTCCCTCGAGGTCGACGTCCACTTCGTCGGCGGGGCCGGCATCGCCGCCGGCGGCCTGTTCAACACCATCGTGTCGGGCACCGGCTGGGTGGCCATCACGACCAAGGGCACGCCGGTGGTCCTCTCGACCGACGCCCCCACCGCGGTCGACTCCAACGCCGTGGTGTGCTGGTCGGCCGGCCTCCAGACCCAGATCCTGAGCTCGTTCACCTTCAACAACCTCATCGGGCGGGGCAGCGGTGAGGCCATCCAGGTCGGCTTCTCGGGTCAGGGCTGGGTCGTCGTCCAGCCCGCCGAGTTCGACCTGGCCACCGCCAACCAGGGTGGGACCAACACCAGCCCCGGCGGGTCGGGGAGCAGCGGCGTCGGCGGTGCGCTGGGCGGCCTGCTCGGGCGCTGAGCGCGTCGTCGCGGCGGGGCCGGCCGTCAGCGGGGGCCGAGGGCGGCCCGGGCCGCGTCGGGCACGTTGGTCACGATCCCGTCCACGCCCCAGGCCGCGAGCCGGCGCATCCGGTCGGGGTCGTCGACGGTCCAGGTGTTCACCACCACCCCCTGGGCGTGGGCGGCGGCCACCAGCTCCTCGGTGACCAGCCCGTCCCAGGGGTGCAGTGCGCCGTGGCCGTGGGCGACGGCGTCGGCGAGGGCCGTGGGCCCGTCGACGTGCACGTGCAGGAAGGCCGTCGCCAGCCCCGGGGCCTGCCGGCGGACGCGATCGATGGTCGGACGGTGGAAGCACGAGACGAGGGTGCGGTCCGCACTCCCCCGCGCCGCGACCTCGGCCACCACCGCGTCGGCCACCCGCTCGTCGGGGTCGAAGTCGACGTCGTCGGGCCAGTTCTTGACCTCGATGTTGACCACCAGGTCGCCGCAGGCGTCGAGGGCCTCGGCCAGCGACGGCACCGACGACGGCAGGTCGGCCCGGGCCGTCTCCACCAGCACCCGTCCGTCAGGGAGGGTGGCGTCGTGCAGCACGACCACGGCGTCGTCGGCCGTCCGGCGGGCGTCCAGCTCGATGGCATCGGCCCCGAGGGGTCCGGCGGCGGCGAAGGCCTCGACGGTGTTCTCCGGGTGGGCGCGGGACGCGCCGCGGTGGGCGATCACGAGGGGGGGTGGGGTCATCGGGGTCCTCCTCCCCCGACTGTGGCAGGCGGCACGGCAGGTGACGTCTCGGTGAGAAAGTGCTTGCCGGAGCTAGCACTCGGCGGTAACGTCGACCCGTCCGCCGCGCACACCGCCACCCTGTGGGTGCGACGCATGTGAAGGGAGTCACGAGCTCCCCTCGACGACCCCTGGAGGTCCTTCCCGTGGCCCTGAGCCCCAGCCACCTGCTGTCCCTGACCGTCGCCTCTGCCGAGTGGCGCCGCGACGCCGCCTGCCGAGACACCGACCCCGACCTGTTCTTCCCGGTGGGCACCACCGGCCCCGCGATCGAGCAGATCGAGACGGCCAAGGCCGTGTGCCGGGCGTGCCACGCCCAGGCCGAGTGCCTCGAGTACGCCATCGACACCAACCAGGACTCCGGCATCTGGGGCGGCACCTCCGAGGACGAGCGCCGCCAGATCCGCAAGCGCCAGCAGGCCCGTCCCCGCCAGACGGCCTGACCGGCCCGGGGCCCTCGGCCCCACCGGTGCCCCACCCCCAGGGCACCGCCCAGATCGCACCGACCGCCCGGGGCCTCCCCGGGCGGCGTCGCGCCCGACCCGGGGGCGGTGACCGCTCACCCGGCCCGCTCGGCGTCGAGCGGCACCCGCAGCTCGACCTCGGTCCCCGAGCCGCCGTCGAGGGGCTCGAACATGTCGATGGTGCCGGCCAGGTCCGAGGTCACCAGGGCTCGCACGATGGAGAGGCCGAGGCCCGTGGCGCGCTCGACCGAGAAGCCCTCGGCCAGGCCCACGCCGTCGTCGACCACCCGCGACACGAGCTCCTGGCCGTCGTTCTCCATCTCCACCCGCACGTGGCCGGCCGGTCGGCTGCCGTCGGCATCGGCCGGGAAGGCGTGGTCCATGGTGTTCTGGAGCAGCTCGTTGAGCACCACCGCCATGGGTGTGGCCACGCCCGCGGGCAGGATGCCCGGGTCCCCGGTGACGGTGAACCGGACCTCGTGGTCCGGTGAGCTGAGGCTCTCCTCGACCATGCGCACGAGGGGTCGGAGCACCTCGATGAAGGGGATGTCCTCCCCCGCCTCCCGGGCCAGGATGTCGTGCACGAGGGCGATGGAGCTGATGCGGCGCACCGACTCGCCGATGGCCGACTTGGCCTCGTCCGAGGACAGCCTCCGGCCCTGGAGCCGCAGCAGCGACGAGATGGTCTGCAGGTTGTTCTTCACGCGGTGGTGGATCTCGCGGATGGTGGCGTCCTTGGAGAGCAGGAGCCGGTCCCGGCGCCGGATCTCGCTGACGTCGCGCAGCAGCACCACCGCGCCGGTGACCCGGGCCGCGTCGACCAGGGGGATGCAGCGGATGAGGACGCTCACCCCCGGCCGGGGGTCGATCTCCTCGGTCACCGGCGCAGCCACCGCGTAGGCGGTGCGCACCGGCTCGTCCTCGAGCCCGAGCTCGCCCAGGCGCAGGCCCTCGGTGTTCACGTGGATGCCGATGCGGTGCAGGGCCGACACCGCGTTGGGCGAGGCGTAGGACACGCGGGCCGCGCCGTCGAGCACCAGGCAGCCGTCTCCCACCCGGAGGTTCTCCTCGGACTCGCCGTCGTCGTCGCGGGCGTAGGGGAAGTCGCCGGCCGCGATCATGCGGGCGAAGCGGTTGAAGATCTCCTGGTAGGTCCGCTCCAGCTCGCCTGCCGCTCGACCGACCGACGGGGTCGACTCCCGGCTGAGCACGGCGACGGTGCGGTCCCGGCGACGCAGCGGGATGCAGAGCATCCGGACCCGCTCGCGGATGATCGGGTCGGTCACCTCGCCCTCGATGATCTCGCCCCGGCGCCAGGACCGGGCGATGAGGGGCCGCTCCTCGCGATCGGCGATCTCGCCCAGCAGGTCCCGGACGTAGAGGGTCTGGTTGGTGGTGGGCCGGACCTGGCCGGCCACCACGAAGTGGGTGCCCTCGGCATCGGTGGGCACGAACAGCAGCAGGTCCGAGAAGCACAGGTCGGCCACCAGGCCCCACGAGCCGATGAAGCGCTGGAGGTGGGCCAGGTCGTCGGGGTCCAGCTCGGTCTGGGTCCGGGCGATCTCGGCGAGGCTGGCCACGGCGGTCAGCGTAGGGGCGCGCACCCACAGGTCCCGGGTCCGCCCGTCGGCGCGAGGGTGGCCCCGATCCCTCCCCGCCGTCGCCGGTGGTGGTAGCGAGGGGGCGATGGCCGACGACCACCCGATCCTGATGGGCGCCGAGGAGATCACCGACCTCATCCGCGGCTCGTTCCCCGGTCACGACCCCGGCCACGTGGTGGAGGAGGTCACCCCTGGGCGCACGGTGGTCCGACTCCCCGCCTCCTACGCCACGCTCCGCCCCGGCGGCACCATCTCCGGTCCGACGCTGATGGCCATGGCCGACAGCGCGGCGTGGGCCGCCACCCTGGCCGAGATCGGACCGGTGGCCCTGTCGGTCACCAGCCACCTCTCCATCCACTTCCTGCGCAAGCCCCAGCCCGGCGACCTGGTGGCCACCACCGAGGTCCTGCGTCGGGGCCGACGCCAGGCCGTGGTCGAGGTCCGCATCCGCAGCGGCGAGGAGCCCGACCCCGTCGCCGTCGCGACGGTCACCTACGCCATCCCGTCGGCGCCGCCCACGCCCTGACGGCGCTCAGCGCCAGATGGCCTCGCCCAGGCGGAGGAGGCCGTCGAGGTCGGCGATGTCGTGCTCGAAGTAGGGCACGGCGGCCACCACGTCGGGGGTGCGGGCCAGCTCGGTGCGCTGCTCCTGCTCCCGGTTGGCGATCACCTGGTAGTTGAGGAAGCTCTCGCCGACGTCACGGAGCACGTCGGCCACCCGGGCCTCGGGGACGTCGAGGCCGTCGGACACGGCCGTGGCGAGGTCGTCGGCCTGGGCCACCATGCGCCGGGCCACGCCCGTCGCCGCGGTGCGCCGCAGGTACGACGGCAGCACCTTGTTGAGCACCACCGCACCCAGGTGGAGTCGGCGCTCCTCCAGGGCCTCGATGAAGAACTCGGCCTCGCGCACCGGTGCGGCCTCGAGGGTCGAGACCACGAGGAAGGTCGTCCGACGGTCGGCGAGGGTCGCGGTGACGGCCCGGGAGCGCTCGACGAAGCCGGGCGCCATGGTCTGGAACAGGCCGAAGAACTCGGCGATGTCCTCCAGGAACTGGGAGCCGAGGATGCTGTCGGCCACCTTGTAGAACGGCTTCGACGCCATCGACAGGACCCGGTTCTTGGCCGGGGCGGTGAGCCACCGCAGCAGACGGCTGGAGAAGAACTCGGCCATCCGGTCGGGGGCGTCGAGGAAGTCGATGGCGTTCCGCGTCGGCGGGGTGTCGACCACGATCAGGTCGTAGCGGCCCGACGTGTGGATCTCGTGCAGCCGCTCCATGGCGATGTAGTCGTGGCTCTGCACGAAGCGCCCGGAGATGTTGGCGTAGATCGAGTTGGAGAGGATCGCCTGCCGGGTCGCCTCGTCGGGGGCGTGGCGGTGGATCAGGTCGTCCCACGACTGCTTGGTGTCGAGCATGGCCGCCCACAGCTCGCCCCGGGGCTCCACCCCGGCCGCGGTGAAGGCGGCCGGGTCGACCTGGGTCTCGGCGTTGCCGAAGCGCTCGAGGCCGAGGGCGTTGGCCAGGCGGCGGGCGGGGTCGACGGTGAGCACGAGCACCTTGCCCCCCAGGTGGGCGGCGGCCATGGCGCCGAGGGCCGCCGCGGTGGTGGTCTTGCCCACGCCACCGGAACCGCAGGAGATGACGATCTCCTTGGCCGACAGCAGCTGCTGGAGGGTGCGGATGTCATCGGGGTCGACCTTGCTCCGGCGCGCCGCCATCAGCCCAGCTCCTCGTCGAGGGCCTCGGCCACCTGCCGGGTGAAGCGCAGCCCGGCCGAGCGGGCGAAGATCTCCGGCAGGTAGAGCATGTCGACGTCGGTGAGCGCGGCCCGCAGGTCCTGGAGGTGCCCGGCCCGGGTGCGGCGCAGGGTGACGGCCAGCTCGGCGGCGTCGAGGATCGGCGCCACGTCGCCCGCGGCCGCCTCGGCCAGGGCCGCGGTCCTCGCCGGCTGGCGGAGGGCCTCGAAGAGCTCCTCCTCCCCCCGGCCGAAGAGCTCGGGCAGCACCCGGTTGACGATGACGGCGGCCAGGTCGACCTCGGTCTCGGACCGCAGGCGGCCGGCCAGCTCGATGGTCTCGTTGACGGGCATCTCCTCAGGGGCGGCCACGACCACCACGCCGGTGCGGGCCGGGTCCTCCAGGACCTCCAGCATCCAGGCCGTCTGGTTGCGGACCAGGCCCACCGACACCAGCTCGTTGATGCCCTTGGGCGCGGCCAGCTGACCGACGATGTGGCCGCTGGCGACGGAGTCGACCACGACCAGGTCGTAGTGCTCCTCCACCACCTCCCACGCCAGCTTGCCGACGGTGAGGATCTCCTTCACGCCGGGGGCGGCGTTGGCCACGAAGTCGAAGGTGCGGGCCAGGGGGCCGATGCGAGCGACGAGGGGCAGCTTGAGCTGGAGGCTCAGGTACTCCTTGAGCGAGGCCTCGGTGTCCATGGTCATGGCGAAGAGGCCGGGCTCGACCTCGGTGGGGTCGAACCCGGTGCGGCCGGCCTCGAAGAAGCCGCCCAGGCCGCCCTTGGCGTCGACCTCGCAGACGAGGGTGCGCTGGCCCCGTTCGGCGGCCAGCAGGGCCAGGCCGGCGGCGACGGTGGACTTGCCCACGCCACCCTTGCCGGTGACGAAGAGGAGCCTCCGGTCGAGCAGGTCGAGGGTCATCGGGGGGCGTTCGGAGCCGGAGCGGCCGGTGGTGGGTGGGCCGGCCGGGCCGGCCCACCGGTCAGCCGGCGAAGCCGATGCGGCGGTCGCCCGCCTCGGCGCCCATGTCGACGTAGGCCACCTTGTCGGAGGGCACGCCCACCTGGCGGCCCTTGCGGTCGGTGAGCCAGAGCACACCCCCGCCGGACAGCGCGGCCTCGACGTCGGCCTTCACCTGGTCGGCGTCGGTGTCCTCGGCCATCTCCACCTCCAGCTCCTTGGCGGTGTAGGTGACCCCGATGCGAACGTCCACGTGTCAGATCCTCCGAGCGATGGCGGCCGGGTCATCGTAGGAGGCGCGCCGACCCACCCCTCACCCGGACCCGCATCCGAGCGCCCGCGAGCGAGTGGCGACGAGGACTAGTCCTTCGCGGGGACCGACTGGTGGCGGTCCATCATGTCGCCCATCACCATGCGGATGAACTCGTCGGCCTCGTCGTCGAGGCCGCCGGCCACGCCGCCGTAGATGGCCGCGCTCTTGGGCGCCTCGTCCTTGTGCGCCTCGGCGTAGGCCACCGCCTCGGCCAGGTCGGCCTCGAAGGCCTCGACCACGCCGGGCTGGGTCTGGGGGCGGGTGACGGCCATGTGGATGGCGTTGGGGTACTGCTGGCCGTTGAAGCGCCAGCCCTTCTCCCGCATGGCGTCGTTGACGTGGTAGATGTCGAACTCGTCGCTGGTGAAGCTGAAGCAGAACGTGGGGCTGCCCATGATCCGCAGCTGCGGGTGGCTCCGGACGGCGTCCTTCATGCGGTCGGCCGTCTCGAAGATCTGTCGGGCGTAGCGGAGGTAGCCCTCCCGACCGATGGTGACCATGGCCGCCCAGGTGGAGGCGAGGGCGCCACCCGAGCGGGAGCCGTCCATCCCCGGCGAGCAGTACTTGCCGCCCGACCAACCGGTGAGGAAGAAGTACTGGCTGTTGCGGAGCGCCTTGTCGCGGAAGGCGACGACCGAGCTGCCCTTGAAGCCGTAGCCGTACTTGTGGGTGTCGGCCGAGATGCTGGTGACCCCGGGCAGCCGGAAGTCGAAGACCGGGATGTCCCAGCCCAGCTCCTGGCCCCACGGGAGGATGAACCCGCCGAGGCAACCGTCGACGTGGAGCCCGACGCCCCTCTCGACGGCGAGGTCCGAGAGCTCGGAGATGGGGTCGATGGTGCCGTAGCCGTAGTTGCAGGCCGACCCCATGATGGCGATGGTCTGGTCGTCGATGAGCTCGGCCATGGCCTCGACGTCGACGAGCGTGGTGTCGGGGTCGACCGGCGCGGTGCGCAGCTCGATGCCGAACAGGTGGCAGCCCTTGTCGAAGGCGGGGTGACCGGTCTCGGGCTTCACGAAGTTGGGTCGGGTGATGCCCCGGGTCTGGGCCGCGTGGTCGCGGTAGGCGAGCAGGGCGTGGACGATGCTGCCGGTGCCGCCGCTGGTGACGATGCCCACCGGCTCGCCGTCGGCGACGGCCTCGGCGTGGAGCATGTCGAGGGTCATGGCGATGATCTCGCCCTCGAAGCGGGTGGCGCTGGGGCAGATGTCGCGCTGGAGGGCGTTGACGTGGGCGTAGAGGCCGTAGGCGTCGTTGAGGAAGTCGTAGTGCTCGTGGTCGCCGCAGTACATGGTGCCCGAGCACCGACCGGACTCCCAGGCCCGGTCCTCCTCGGTGGCCATGGCCTCCAGCTCGGCCAGGACGTCGGCCCGGGGCCGGCCCTGCTCGGGGATGCGCCGGTTGACCCCGAAGCGGTCGGCGTAGGGGTGGTCGTTGGCCATGTGGTGCATCCCTCCGGGGCGGGCCCGCCGGTCGGACCGTGCCCCGATGCTACGACCCGCCCCCCGCCACCGCCCCACCGGGACGGGCCTGCGCCCGCTCCGACCGGAGGGTGGACAGGCCGACGACGACGAGGAGCACGATCAAGGGGTCGGTGGCGGAGCGGACGCGCGGCACGCCGACCTCGACGGCGCACGACACCAGCGCGGTGTAGCCGACCACCAGGGCGGCCAGCGCGAGCGGGGCGCCCGCCCGGTGGCGCAGCCGACCGACGAGGGCCAGCCCGGCCAGCGTGACCAGGCCGACGGCCGCCACCGCCACCAGGGCCCAGTGCACCCCCATCAGGGCCTGGCCCAGGGCCGGCGAGTCGGCGAAGGCGGCCTCGTTGCTGTTGAAGCCGACGTAGAGGACGCCCGAGTCGAGGACCGAGCCGAGGTAGGCGAAGGGGTTGCGGGCGATCAGCTCCAGGTCGAGGCGGAGCATGTAGCGGTCGAGGTCCCGCGCGTCCCGGCCGGTGATGGTCCGCAGGTCGTCCCGCAGGCGGAAGGCGTAGTCGGTGGCGCGGTGGTCCTCGTGCTCGAGCAGGCGCTCGTCTCGGGAGCGGATGAGGGCGGACCGGGCCGGCTCCTCGCTCGCCGGGAGGTCCTCGACGAAGCCCGACGTCTTGGTGCTGAGGTGCCACGCCGTCATCGGGGTGGCCGACGGCGAGTCGAAGCGGGCGCCGTTGTAGGCGACGAGGGCCACCACGGCCAGGATCGACGGGACCGCGACCAGCGCCAGCGCCCGTCGGCGGAGGAGGGGACCGGGCCCGGGGCCGGCCTCGTCGCCCGCCCGGCGGAGCGCGACCCACACGGCCGCGGCGACCGGCACCCACAGCAGCTGGTAGGTCGGGCGCACGAGCGCGGCGGCGGCCATGGCTGCCCCCGCCCCGCCCAGGAGGGCCGGTGACCGGCGCGCCACGCCGTGGGCGGCGCACCACACCACCCCGACGAGCAGCACCTCGGTCACGACCTCGGTGCCGGTGAGGGCCACGTTGACCATCACGGGGGGCGACACCAACAGCGCGACGACGACCAGACGGCCCCGACGACCGAGGCCGCACAGGCGGGCCAGGCTCAGCGTGGCGAGCACGGCGAGCACGTGGAGCCCCAGCTGGACCAGGAACAGCAGGTGGGTCTCGCGGTCGACCGAGCCGGTCAGCCACAGGAGGGCGGGGTAGCCGGGCGTCCGGTCGGTGACCGAGCTCCAGCCGTCCCCGAAGATGACCTGGGCCGAGTCCCGGTAGGAGAGGGAGTCACCCATCGGGCGGGTGGTCGCCCGCCACGCCAGTGAGTGCAGCAGGGCCGAGGCAGCCAGCACCAGCACGGCCACCCGGTCGCGGTCCCAGGTCCGGATCGCAGCACCCCGGGCCCGCTCGACCAGGCCGGCGCGCGGTGCGGGCGGCGCCAGGTCGGTCGCGGTCACGCCGACATCCTGGCCGAGATCAGACGATCTTGAGCTCGCGGTGGTAGCGGCGGGTGGGGGCCAGGTCGACGTCGATGGTGCGGGCGACCTCGGCGAAGGCGGCCGCGGCCTCTCCGTCGGGCTCCTCGACGGTGATGGGGCGGCCGGCGTCGGACCCGGCACGGAGGGCGGGCACCAGCGGCACCCGGCCGAGCAGGCGGGCATCGAGGGTGGAGGCCAGCTCCTCGCCGCCGCCGGCCCCGAAGATCTCGTAGCGGGTGCCGTCGTCGCCGGTGAACCAGCTCATGTTCTCGATGACGCCCTTGACCTCGAGGTTGACCTTCTGGGCCATGAACCCGGCCCGCTGGGCCACCTTCTGGGCCGCCGGCTGCGGGGTGGTCACCACGTAGACCTCGGCCCGGGGGAGGAACGACGCCAGCGAGATGGAGATGTCGCCGGTGCCGGGGGGCAGGTCGACGAGCAGGTAGTCGGGGTCGTCCCAGTAGACGTCGGTGAGGAACTGCTCGAGGGCCTTGTGGAGCATGGGGCCGCGCCAGATGACCGGCGTGTCCTCCTCGGCGAAGAAGCCCATGGAGATGCAGCGGACGCCGTGGGTCTCGGGCGGCACGAGCATGCCGTCGATGACCATCGGCGGGTGCTGGACCCCGAGCATCCGGGGGATCGAGAAGCCCCACACGTCGGCGTCGACGACGGCCACGCTCTTGCCCCGCTGGGCCAGGGAGATGGCCAGGTTGGTGGTGACCGACGACTTCCCCACCCCGCCCTTGCCCGACGCCACCAGCAGGACGCGGGTGGGGCAGTCGGGCTCGGCGAAGCGGATGGCGCGACCCTCGGCGTGGCCGTGGGCGGCCTGGCTGCCGGCGGTGGACGCCGGGTCGCCGTGGACGACCTCGCGCACCGCGGCGCGCTCCTCGTCGGTCATCACGGTGAAGTCGATGTCGGCCCGGTCGATGCCGTCGAGGGCGACGGCCGCATCGGTGACCCGGTTGGTGATCTCGGCCCGCAGCGGGCAGCCGGCCACGGTGAGGGCGACGCGGACGGCGACGGTGCCGCCGTCGATGGCCACCCCCTTGACCATGCCCAGGTCGACGATGCTCCGGTGCAGCTCGGGGTCCTCCACGGGGCGGAGGGCCTCGAGGACGTCGGCTTCGGTGACGGGCACGGGTGGATCTCTCCTGAGGACGGGGGGCCGCGCCGGGTCCGGCACGACGACGGTGGCACCGACCGCCCGAGGCGCTCACCGGGACCCTGGGTAGGCTACCGGCGTGCCCCCCGCTCCCCGCAGCCCGGGCCTGTCCCCGACCGACTTCTCCTCGGCGGTCACGGCGATCACGGCGTCCTTCGGCGACCCGACCCGCCGCCGCATCTACCTGCTGGCCCACGAGCGGGCCGACGGCGTCACCGCGGCCGAGGTGGCCGACGCCTGCGACCTGCACCCCAACGTGGCCCGCCACCACCTGGACAAGCTGGCCGGCGCCGGCCACCTGGAGGTCGCCGTCGACCGCTCCGGCGCCGGGGGGGCGGGACGTCCGTCCAAGCGCTACCGGTGCACCGCCGAGCAGGTCACCCTCGACGTCCCCGTCCGGCACGACGAGGTCCTCATGGCCCTGTTGGGCCGGGCCCTCACCGAGCTCGGACCCGAGCGGGCCGAGCAGGTGGCCGAGGAGGTCGGCGAGCACTACGGCCGCACCATGGCCGGGGGCCTGGGCGACGACGCCCCCCGCAGCGTGCGGGCCGCCCTCCACGCCGCGGCCGACGCCCTCAGCGCCCACGGCTTCGCGGCCCACACCGAGGATGCCCGCGGCGAGCTGCGCATCGTCTCGGAGCACTGCCCGTTCGGCGACGCCGCCATCGAGCACCCCGTCATCTGCGCCGTCGACCGGGGCATGGTGCGGGGGTTGCTGGGCGCCCTCGCCACCGACGCCGACGCCAGCCCCGAGACCCTGGCGTCGCTCGCCCGGGGCGACGACGTCTGCATCACCGCCCTCTCGGGCTGATCGGGGCCGGCCGGCCACGGCGGCCGAGGCCCCGACTGGCAACCTGGGCCCCGCCATGGCCCGCCACTACCTCGACCACGCGTCCACCTCGCCGTTGCGGCCAGCTGCCCGCGCCACGCTGGTGGAGGTCCTCTCCGGTCCCGTCGGCGACCCCGGTCGGCTCCACGCCGAGGGCCTGGAGGCCCGGGTGCGTCTGGAGACGGCACGCGAGCAGGTGGCCGGGCTGCTCGGGGCCCGCCCGCGGGAGGTGGTGTTCACCAGCGGCGCCACCGAGGCCATCGCGGCGGTCTGCTGGGGTGCGGCCGGGCGCGGGGCCCACCAGGTCCTGACGGCGGTCGAGCACTCGGCGGTGAGCGCGGCGGCGGCCCGTCACGGCGAGGTGACGGTGGTGGGCGTCGACGGGCTCGGTCGGGTCGACCCCGAGGAGGTCCTGGCCGCGCTCCGCCCCGACACGTCGGTGGTCCACGTGCAGTGGGGCAACCACGAGGTCGGCACGACCCAGCCCCTGGCCCCGGTCGTGGCCGGGGCGCGGGAGCGGGGCGTGCTCGTGCACGTCGACGCGGCCCAGGCCGCCGGGCGGGTGCCGGTGGCGTTCGGCGAGCTGGGCGCCGACCTGGTGTCGGTCAGCGGGCACAAGTGGGGCGCGCCGGCCGGCACGGGTGCCCTCCTCGTCCGCCGAGGGCTGCGCCTCGACCCCCTGCTGGTCGGCAGCGACCAGGAGCGGGCCCGGCGGGCCGGCCTGGAGCCGGTCGCCGCCCTCGCCGGCCTCGGGGCGGCGGCCGCGGCCCTGTCGGGCGCCCCGCTGGTCGCCGAGGCGGCCGAGGCCCGGCGCCTCACGGATCGTGTGCTGGCCGGTGTGGCCGACGTCGAGGGGGTGCGGGTGCACGGCGACCCGGTCGGTCGCCTCCCCCACCTGGTGTGCCTGGGGGTCGACGACGTCGAGCCCCAGGCCGTGCTCCTCGGCCTCGACCGGGCCGGCGTCGCCTGCCACTCCGGGTCGGCCTGCTCCTCGGAGTCCCTCGAGCCGTCGCCCACCCTCGCGGCCATGGGCGTCGACGCCCTGCGGTCGCTGCGGGTGTCGGTGGGCTGGTCGACCACCGACGCCGACGTGGACGCCCTGCTCGGTGCCCTCCCCGACGTCCTGGCCGGCCTGCGGGCGCTCCGTCGCTGACCGAGCCCCCCTGCGGCGGGACCCGGCGGTGCACCATCGGTGTGACGTCCGACCACCCATCGGGCCATCGACGGGCGCGACGGACGCCCACTACGGTCGCCGGCCGTGACCCTCTTCCTCGTCCGCCACGCCCACGCCGGGCGGCGAGCCGACTGGGACGGTGCCGACGCCGATCGGCCCCTCAGCGAGAAGGGCCGCCACCAGACCGACGCCATCACCCGCCACCTCGACGACGCGTCGCTGGACCGCGTGCTCTCGAGCGCGGCGGTCCGGTGCCGCCAGACCGTCGAGGGCGTGGCCGGGGCGCGAGGCCTCGGGGTCGAGGTCCACCCCGCCCTCCTGGAGGGCGCCACCCCGCGCTCGACCACCACCCTGCTGTGGGAGCTGGCCGCCGCCGGCACCGACGCCGCCCTCTCCAGCCACGGCGACGTCATCCCGTCGACCCTCACCGCCCTCCGCGACGACGGGGTCGACGTCGACGACCGCGAGGGGCTGCCCAAGGGCACCCTCTACCGCCTGGAGGTGGCCGACGACGGGCGCATCACCTCGGCGACCTTCGTCGACCCGCGGCCCTAGGGTTTCGAGGTCACTCGCTGCGCTCCGTTCCCTCGAGCTGAGGGGGCTCGCTGCGCTCGCGCCGAGCGATCCCGGAGGGTGGCGGCTCGTCCCTCGCAGCCACCCTCCTCAGCGGGGGCCCCCCGCCCCCCCAGCGGCTGCGCCGGGCCCCCGTCCTCCGTGGACGGCCACTCCCTCCGGCGGACGCCTCCCTGTGCGCGGTCTCCGTCTCGGTCTCAGCCGGGGGCGGTGGTGGTGGTCCCGCTGGTCTCCGTCGTGGTCGCCGCGCCGCCCTCGCCGGCGAGCCCGTCGGTGACCTCTTGGCGGATGCCGTCGACCAGCGAGCGCATGTCGCTCGGGGCGTCGAGCTCGTCGAAGGCGTCCAGCTGGGCCTGGGCGTCGGCGTAGCGACCCTCGCGCACGGCCAGCACGACCTGGAAGGCCCGGGCGTCGGCGTAGCCCGGGTCGGCCTCCACGGCCTGGTCGAGCTGGCTGCGGGACCGGGCCAGGAGCTCGACCACCACGTCCTGCGGGAGCCCCTCGCCGGCCTGGCGGGCGGTGAGGAACAGGGTCCATCCGAGGTAGGTGTGGGCGACGGCGTTGTCGGGGTCCTCGGTGAGGACGTCCTCGTAGCACGGGAGGGCGTCGACCAGCTCGAACTGGGTCGTGAGCGCGATGCAGTCGGACGCCGCCTGGGTGGGCGACTGCGTCACCTCGCCGGTGATGCCCTGGCCCTCGTCCCGGCGCCCGGCGGCCTGGGCCACCAGCACGCCGGCCAGGACGGCGAAGGCGACCACACCGGCCACCACCAGCACCCGCTGGGTCCAGGGGCGGCCCGAAGCGGGCGCGACCGGTGCGGGCCGGCCCTTCTCCTCGGCACGGAGGGCAGCCGCGGCGCGTGCGGTGTAGTCGTCGTGGAGGGCCTGGTAGTCGTCGTCGTCGATGTCGCCGGCGGCCCGCTCCTCCTCGAGGTCGCGGAGGCTCTGGAGGAGGAACTCGGTGCTCTCGTCCCGGCCCGACGCCCGCGTCGGGGGGGTCATCGCCCCGAGCCCTCGGCGTGGCTGTCGTCGGGGTCCTGGCCCAGGGCGGCGGCCACCAGGTCCCGGTCGCGCCGGGACGGGCCCGCCGGGGCCGCCCTCTCCCAGCGACGGAAGGCCAGGGCCAGTCCCCCGAAGGCGACGACGACGGCGGCCACGGGCACGATCCACACCAGACCGGCGAAGCCCGAGCGGGGCGGGTTGAGCAGGATGTCGTCGCCGTAGGAGGCGGTGAGCCGGGCCCGGATGGTGTCGTCGGAGCGGCCGGCCTCCACGTCGTCGCGGATCTGGCTGCGGATGGCCTTCGCCGCGGGGGCGTCGCTGGTGGCCACCGACTGTCCGGCGCAGGTCGGGCAGCGCACCCCGCTGCCGATGGACTGGACCCGCTCGTCGGTGGAGCGGGCCGGGCCGGGCTGGGCCCCGATCACCAGGGCCACGACCGCGATCACGCCGAGCAGCACCCACAGGAGCCGGCGCGACATCAGCCCCCGCCCTCGGCCCGCTGCACCAGGTCGTCCAGCCCGGCGGCGGTGACGCCACCGACCAGCTTGGCCCGCACGATGCCGCCTGGGTCGACCAGGTAGGACTCCGGCACGCCGGCCACGCCCCACTCGGCCACCACCGTGTCGTCGGTGAGCACGACCGGCCAGTCACCGCCGTTGCGGGCGAAGAACCGCTGGACGGCGTCCTCCTGGTCGTCGAACACGACGCTCACCACGTTGGTCTGGCCGCCGTCGGCCTCGGACTGGCCCCGCTCGAAGGCGATGAGCTCGGGGTGCTCCTGCACGCACGGCACGCACCAGGTCGCGAAGAAGTTCACCAGCAGCCAGCGCCCGTCGTAGGTGGCCGAGTCGAAGGGCCGGCCCTCGATGGTGGTGCCCTCGATGCGGGGGGCGGGCTGGCCCAGCAGCGGGCTCTCCACCTCGCGGTCCGACGCCGGGTCGCGAGTGGCCAAGATGACCACGAACACGACCAGCACCAGGGCGAGGGGGACGGTGATCAGCGCCGCGACCCGACCGCGGGCCCGGGGGGCGGGCGCCGCACCCAGATCGCCGTCGTCGGAGCCGTCGTCGGAGCCGTCGACCTCGGGGTCGGCCACGCTCACGGGGCGCCCACCGGCTCGCGGTCGGGCGCGTCGGAGCCCGTCCCGTCGCCGTCGTCGGACCGGGCCCCCTCGGCCTCGGCCTCGGTGGACGACGGCGCCCGACCCCAGCCGCTGGGGGCGGAGGTCGGCTCGGTGCCCCGTCGGCGACCCCCCGGGAAGGCGGACAGGGCGGTGCCGAGGAGCATCACCAGCCCGCCGGTCCAGAGCCAGGCCACGAGGGGCTGGACGATGATGCGCACGAGGATGGTGCCGTCGTCGCGGGGCCCTTCCAGCAGGGCCAGGTAGACGGTGTCGCCGGCGCCGTAGCGGATGGCCGGCTTGCCGACCTCCTGGCTGCCGTTGGGGAACTTCTGGAGCCGCGGGGCCAGGGCCCGCCCGTCGACCTCCATGTCGGCCTCGCGGATGGTGCGGGTCGGGTCGCGGTCGCTCTCGGTGAAGGAGGCGAAGGTGACGTCGTGGCCGTGCACGGTGCGGGACTCACCGGGCGCCAGGCGCGCCTCGGTCTGCTCGGCGAAGGACCCCGAGGCGGCCAACCCGATGGCGATCATGACCACGCCGAGGTGGACGATCATCCCGCCGTTGGTGCGGCCCACCAGGCCCCGCCACCCGTTGCGCCGGGTGGCCAGCACGACCTGGCGGACCGCGGCGGCCGCCGCGAACGCACCCATCCCGAAGGCGACGAGGGGCACCAGGCCCCGCACGCCGGCCACGACGCAGGCCACCACCGTCCCGGTGCCGAACCACGCCGGCCACAGGAGGCGCTGGGAGAGGGTCTCGGTCGACGCCTTGCGCCAGGGCAGGGCCGGGGCGATGGCCATGAGGAACAGCAGCATGAGGCCGATGGGGCCCGACATGCGGTTGAAGTAGGGCACGCCCACCGAGACCCGACGGTCGTTGAGGGCCTCGGCGAGGAGGGGGAAGACGGTGCCGAACAGCACCACGAAGGCGAACCCCGTGAAGAGCACGTTGTTGGCGAGGAACGCCCCCTCCCGCGACAGCGGCGAGTCGATGCGCCCGGGGGCCCGCAAGGTGTCGCCCCGCCAGAAGATGAGCCCGAGGGTCACGACGACGACGAGGGCGAAGAAGCCGAGCACGAGGGGCCCGATCGCCGACTCGCTGAAGGCGTGGACCGAGTCGAGCACCCCGGATCGGGTGAGGAAGGTGCCGAGGATGGTGAGGGCGAAGGTCGCGCACAGCAGCGACAGGTTCCAGACCCGCAGCATCCCCCGGCGCTCCTGGACCATCACCGAGTGCAGGTACGCGGTGCCGGTGAGCCACGGCAGGAGCGACGCGTTCTCGACGGGGTCCCACGCCCAGTAGCCGCCCCACCCGAGCACCTCGTAGCTCCACCAGGCGCCGAGGACGATGCCGACGGTGAGGAAGCCCCAGGCGAAGAGGGTCCAGCGCCGGGTCTCGACCAGCCACCCCTCGCCCACCCGCCCGGTGACCAGCGCGCCGATGGCGAAGGCGAAGGGCACCGTGAAGCCCACGTAGCCCAGGTAGAGCATGGGCGGGTGGAACGCCATGAGCAGGTTGTCCTGCAGCAGCGGGTTGGGCCCGGGGCCGTCGGCCGGCGGGTTCGGCACCGTGCGGAAGGGGTTGGCCGGGCCGGCCATCAGCCCGAAGAAGAAGGCGGTGACCACGAACATGGTCAGCAGGGCCCAGGCCACCAGCGGGTCGGTGAGCCGGGTGCGGAACTTCCACGTGACGGCCACGAGGTAGCCGACCAGGATGATGCCCCACAGCAGGATCGAGCCCTCCAGGGCCGACCACATGGTGGAGATGGTGAAGGGCAGGGACGTGGCCCGGCTCCCGTTCTGGGCCACGAACTCGACCGAGAAGTCCCGGGTGATGAGGGCCCGCTGCATGGCGACGACCGACATCAGCGAGCCGAGGACGGCCAGGCCGACGAACGACGGGAGCTGGCGCAGCAGCGCCGGGCGCCGACGGGACCGGGCCACGACGACGGTCAGCACCCCGCCGATGCTGGCCGCCAGGGCCAGGGCCACCCCGGCGGTGCCGAGGGAGGCGTTCACGGGTCCTCCGGCGCGACCCGGTCGGAGTTGTTCTCCTTGTAGTCCTCGGTGTGCTTGATCACGATGCGGTCGGAGCGGAAGTCGCCGTCGGGCGTGAAGCTCCCCTCCATCACCGAGGGGGTGCCCGTGCCGAAGAGGTCGGGCAGGGGCTCCTTGCCGGAGTACAGGACGTCGACGGACTCGCCGTTGAACGCGACGGTGAAGGCCACCGCCTCGTCGGCCATCTCGTCGGGCTGGCCCACCACCGTGCCCTGGATGCGGATCCGGCGGTCGCCGATGTCAGACCGCTGGGCCACCGCCTCGTCGACGTTGTAGTAGTAGAGCGACGCCCCGTCGAGCTGCTTGAACAGCACGACGCCGATGGCGCCCAGCAGGCCGACGATCACCAGGCCGGTGATCCACGCCCGGGCCGGCGAGCGCCGGGACCGGGTCGGTCGGCCGTCGTCGGGCCCGGTGCGGGGGCTGAGGTCGAGGTCCGGCGGCGGACCGTTCACATCCACCGGCGCTGGTCCTCCGGGACCTGGCGGGCCAGGCGACGGCCGCGCTGGGCGCTGCGCACCGCCAGGGCGCCGATCGACCCGAAGACGACGACCCACGCCACCGCGACCGAGCCCCAGGCGGACAGGGCGACGATCACGACGAGACCCCCGACGGGGCGGGCCCGGCGGGCGGGACGGCGGCCTCGGCCCGGCGCTCGGCCAGGGCCACGTCGAGGCCGAGGTCCTCGACGCGGTTCTCGAGCCACAGCACGCGGAAGCGGTGCAGCAGGAGCCAGGCGTACAGGGCCAGGAACACGACCATGCCGAGCATCAGGCTGAAGAGCATGGTGCCCTCGATCTGCGGGTCGAGGCGGCTGATGGTGGGCCCCTGGTGGAGGGTGCGCCACCAGGTCGTGGCGTAGTGGCACACGACCGTGGCCGGGCCGAGGAGGATCCCCACGACCGCGGCGAGCCGGGAGCGCCGGTCACGCTCGAGGGGCAGGCGCCGGACCGCGAGGTAGCCGAGCACGAGGAAGAACAGCACCGCGGTGGTGGTCAGGCGGGCGTCCTGCCACTCCCAGTAGGTGCCCCACGTGGGCTCACCCCACAGGGCGCCGGTGACGAGGGTGGCGAACAGCAGCACCGCCCCCAGCTCGGCCGACGCGTGGGCCACCAGGTCCCACCACTCCGAGCGGCGCACCAGGTAGCCGATGCTGCCGGCCACGGTGACGAAGAAGGCGAGGAAGGCGATGATCGCGGTGGGCACGTGGACGTACATGATGCGGACGACCTGGCCCTGCCCGGTGGGCGCACCGCTGGCGTCGACGCCGACCGAGGACGTGTCCGGACCCGAGATGACCAGGCCGAAGAGCACCAGGAGCGCGAGCCCGACGAGGGTCACGGCACCCAGCACCCGGGTGGCCTTGGAGGCGGTGGTCTCGTCCATGAGCGGTACAAGCGCACCCCACGAACGACCCCCCTGGCAAGTCGCGGCGCAGGCGGTGCCTCGCCCCGGCCCGTCAGGCGTCGTCGAGCAGGATCCCGAACGTGGCCACGCCGGCGCCGAGGTAGGCCGCCGCGAACAGCAGGAGCAGGGCCAGCCACCGCACCCCCTCGGACGCCACGCCGTCGACGCCGGCGTTCCAGGCCTGGGTCGCGGCGAGCAGCAACGGGGCCAGGGCGGGCAGCAGCAGGAGGGGGAGGAGGGTCTGGGCCACCCGTTGGCCGGCGGCCAGGATCCCGTAGAGGCACCCGACCGCGGCCAGCCCGAGGGTGGCCCCCACCGACGCCGCCACCAGCAGGGCGGGCGAGTCGAGCCGCGCGTCGTAGAGGACGACGACGCCCAGCCCCAGGATCACCTCGAGGGCCAGCAGCTGGGCGGAGACGGCCAGCACCTTGCCCAGGAAGATCCCGCCGGGGCGCAGGCCCGAGAGCCGCAGGGCGTCGGGCACGCCGTCGACCGCCTCCAGGGCGAAGGCCCGCTGCACCGCGAGCAGGGCCGAGAGCAGCACCGCGACCCAGAACAGGCCCGGGGTGGCGTCGCGCAGCACGACCCTGTCGGAGTCGAGGGCGAAGGCGAAGAGGAGCAGCACCAGGACGGCGAAGGGCGCGACCTGGTTCAGGGCCACGCGGGTGCGGCCCTCGATCCGCAGGTCCTTGCCCGCCACCAGGAGGGCGTCACGCCACATCGGGGCCCCCGGTGTCGGCGTCGGCGCCGGCGGGCGGGCGGGTCGTCCCGGGCGGCACCTCGCGGACGTGGCCACCCACCACCTCCACCTGCCGGTCGGCCACGGCGGCGGCGCGCTCGAGCTCGTGGGACGACAGCAGCACGGTGACACCGGCGGCCGAGGCGTCGCCGATGAGCCCGTCGACCAGGTCCCGCCCGGCCTGGTCGAGCCCGGCGTGGGGCTCGTCGAGGAGCCACAGCTCGGGGCGTCGGGCCAGGAGCACGGCGAGGGAGGTCCGCCGCCGCTGGCCGGCCGACAGGCGGCCCACGTCCACCGTCCGGAGCCTCCCGGCCAGGCCCAGGCGCTCCAGGGCGGCGTCGACGTCCTCCGGGCGACACCCCGCGGCCCGGCCCCAGAAGGCCACGTTGGCCTCGACGGTCAGCTCGTCGTAGAGGCCGGTGGCGTGGGCCAGCAGCCCCACCCGGCGACGCACCGCCCGGCGATCCGACCGGAGGTCGCAGCCCAGCACCCGGGCGGTCCCGTCGACGACGGGCACCAGGCCCGCGCAGCACCGCAGGAGGGTGGTCTTGCCCGCGCCGTTGGGGCCCTGGAGCAGGACCACCTCGCCCGGCCCGACGGCGAGGTCGGCCCCGGCGAGGGCGGGGAAGCGACCGACGAGGGCGACGGCGCCGCGGAGGTCGACGACGGGCTCCATGAGACGGCCGCAGGCTACCGGAGCCCCGTGCTGGCCTAGGATCCCGCCGTGCTGACGTCGGACCCAGAGGTGGACGGCGACGCGCCGGGACCATCGGGCGACGGGTCGCTCGAGGGTGGTCGCCCGCCCTCCCGCCACCGGGTGGCGCGGGTCGTCGGGGCCGTGGGGCGCCTCATGGTCACCAGCGGTGTGGTCATCCTCCTGCTCGTCGCCTACCAGCTGTGGGGGACCAACATCCAGACGGCGCGGTCCCAGGACCAGCTGGCCGACGAGTACGCCGCCCTCGAGGCCCAGGTGGCCGACGAGGCGCCCCCGACCACGGCTCCGCCCACCACCGCGGCGGGCCCGGCCACCACCGAGCCGCCGCAGGTGGCAGCCGCCATCGCACCGCCCGCGCTGGGCGCCGTGGTCGGCAGCTACCGGATCCCGTCGATCGGCCTCGACGACCCGCAGTACACGGTCCAGGGCACCGGCACCGACCAGCTCAAGCGGGGCTCGGGCCACTACCCCCTCACCCCCCTGCCGGGCCAAGCCGGCAACGCCTCGGTCGCCGGCCACCGCACCACCTACGGCGCGCCGCTGAAGAACATCGACGGCGTCGTCCCGGGCGACCAGATCTTCTTCACCACGCCCCAGGGCGAGTTCACCTACGAGGTCATGGGCACCGAGATCGTCTCCCCCGACGACGTGTCGGTGCTGGAGGACAAGGGCGACGACCGCCTGACCCTCACCGCCTGCCACCCGGAGTTCTCCGCGGCCCAGCGCATCATCGTCTCGGCCCGCCTGGTGGGGAACCCGGTCGAGAAGCTGGCGGGCCAGGACGAGGCCGCCGCCGAGGCGCTCGAGCAGGGCGGCGGCGGGGCCGGCCAGGACACGATCGACGTGTTCGCCACCGAGCCCGCCCTCACCTTCCCCGGCGCCTGGTGGGGGCTCCTCTGCATGGCCCTCTGGGGTCTCACCCGGCTCCTCGCCCACGTGGGCCACCGCACCCGCCGGTTCCCTCGGTTCGTGCCCTACCTGATCGGCACCCCTGTGTGCCTGCTGGTGCTCTACCTGTTCTTCGAGAGCTTCAGCTTCGAGGGCTTCGTCCGCACCGTCGGGTTGAGCTAGCGGTTTCGAGCTCAGAGCAAGCTCCTCGCTCGAGCTGGGACGGAGCGAGCGCAGCGAGCGAGTGACGACGACTACGCCCCGCGGAACTCGGGGGGGCGGCGCTCGGCGAAGGCGGCCTTGCCCTCGACCAGGTCCTCGCTGGCCCAGGCCCGGTCGAAGGCGGCGGTGACCGCGGGATCGTCGGGCAGGGCGGCATCGAGGGCGTTGAGGACGAGCTTGTGGCCGGCGATGGTCAGCGGCGCCTTGGTCGCGATGTCGGCGGCCCAGGCCTCGGCCTCGGCCGGCGGACCCAGGCGCTGGGCCAGGCCCAGCCGGAAGGCGTCGGCCCCGGTGATGGGGTCGGCGGCCAGGAGCATGGTGCGGGCCACGCCCTGGCCGGCGAGGGCCACCAGGCGCTGCACGGTCCAGGGATCGACCATCAGGCCCAGCTTCGCGGCCGGGATCCCCAGGGTGGCGTCCTCGGTGGCGGTGCGGAGGTCGCAGGCGATGGCCAGCTGGGTGCCGGCGCCCAGCACCGCCCCCTCGAGGGCGGCGAGGCACGGGAACGGGGCGTCGCGCAGGGCGTGCAGCAGGCCCCGCAGCAGGACGGCGAAGTCCGGGCCCTCGATCCCCTTCAGGTCGGCCCCGGCGCAGAAGTGGCCCTCCACGCCCCGGAGGACGAGGGCCCGCGTGGCCTCGGGGGCGTCGGCCACGGCCTCACGGAGGGCCTCGACGTGCTCGGCGTCGAGGGCGTTGCGCCGGGCCGGTCGATCGATGGTGACGACGCGGACGGCACCGTCGGAGGGCGCGACGTGGACGGGCATGCCCGGACCGTACTGCGGGGCGGACGGGGCTCCGCCCGGCGTCGGTCAGCCGTACCGGCGCCGGAGGGCGGGCACGAGGGTCGGGAGCTTGAAGGCGTCGTCGGCCGCCACCGGCACCTCGATGGGACCGCCGGCGGTCGGCACCCGCACCGAGAGGCCGTGGACCTCGGGGTCGCCGACCTCGCTCCACGGGATGATGGCGTTGCGCTTCCACGCCAGACCGATGGCGGTCAGGCGGAGCCGCCCCACCTGGACCTCCCCGCCCCGGTCGATGCGCTCGACCAGGTCGTCGCGCTGACGGCTGCCGGCGGTGGCGCCCAGCAGGTCCCACAGGTAGGCGAGGGTGGACACGATGGCCTCGGCCCGGCGCGAGGAGGCAGCGTTGCGGGCCGAGACCCGCACGCTGGAGCCGTCGGCACAGGTCACGGCGACGGTCACGCGAGCCGAGGCGGCCTTGCGGAGCAGGGCATCGCCCACCTCGGCCTTGAAGCGGACGTCGGTGATGGCGTCGAGGGGCACCCGCCGACCGCCGAGCACGAGGATCCCGGGCTCGACGCCGATGGTGACGGTGCGCCCCACCGCGCTGGGCAGCTCCACCTCCCAGCTGCCCTCGCCCGTGGCCACGAAGGGCGGCTGCGGGGGGACGGGCAGGTCCCCGCGACCCAGTGCCGAGGTCGCCTCCGCGGCGGGGTCGGGGGCGGTGCCGGGGAAGGGACGGTGCGCCGGGGGCGCGGTGGGGGCGGGGCCCGGACCGCTGGGGGCGGCGGACCCGGTGGGCGACGACGCCGGGCGGGCAGGGGCCGGCGCCCCGGCCTCGGCGCCGGGCGGGGGCCCGGGCGGCGCGCCCTGCTCGGTCGGGGGCGCCGTCACGGGGGCGGGGGCCACGGCCACCGCGGCGGAGGCGGCGCTGGCCGGCATGGGCACCTGCGGCGCACGACGGTCGGCGGCACGTGGGGGGCGAGCCGGGGCCGGGGGGGCGGGGGCCACGGCCGACGGAGCCCTGCCGTCGACCTTGACCGGGGGAGATCTCGCGGGATCCGCCGGCGCTCGCTCTCGATCCGGAGAGGTCACCTGCCCCCATCGGCAGGCCGGGCGCGAGTTGAAGGGCCGGTCCTCGGTCACCCGGAGCCCTCGGCGCCCCCGGCGCTGGGCCAGGCGGGAGGGCGCTTCTCCCGGAAGGCGGCGAGGCCCTCGGCCGCGTCGGCCGTGGAGGCGGTGACGGTGAGCAGCGGGTGCAGGGCGGCGAGGGCGTCGGCCGCGGCCATGTCCCAGGTGGCGTAGAAGGCGTCGCGCCCGAGCCGCAGGGCGGTGGGCGACTTGGCCGCGAGGGTGGCGGCCAGCTCGTCCACGGCGGCGTCGAGGCCGTCGACGGGCACCACCCGGGTGACGAAGCCGATGCGCTCGGCCTCGGCCGCGCCCACCCGGCGGCCGGTCATCATCAGCTCGAGGGCCCGCTTGGGCGGCATGGAGCGCACCAGCGGCACGGTGATCATGTGGGGCCAGAGCCCGACGTCGACCTCGGGGGTGCCGAAGGTGGCGTCGTCGGCCGCCACGACCAGGTCGCAGGCCAGGGCCAGGCCGAAGCCGCCGGCCAGGGCGTAGCCCCGCACCCGGGCGACGGTGGGCTTGCCCAGCTCCCAGAGGTCGGTGAACAGGGCGGCCAGCTCCCCCCGGGCCGCGTGGGTGGCCGCCGGGTCCTCCTCGCCGGTGGCCATGCCGCCCAGGTCGGCACCGGAGCAGAAGGCCCGGTCGCCGGCACCGGCGAGCACCAGCACGCGCACCGCGGGGTCGGCACGGGCCTGGGCGACCACGGCCCGGAGAGCGGCGATGGCGTCCCACGAGAGGGCGTTGCGCACCTCGGGCCGGTCGATGGTGACCCGGGCCACGCCGTCGGCCAGGTCGACGCGGATGTCCGGCGACGGCGACTGCACGACGGCGGACCCTACCGCCCACCCCCGGACGCCGGGGCCGGCCTCAGACGGGGGTCACGGCCAGCACCAGGGCCCCGACCACGAAGGCCGGCACCCCGATGCGCAGCCCGGCGCGGGCCACGTCGCGCCACGAGACGTCGATGCCGTCGCGGCGGACCACCTCCAGCCACAGCAGCCCGGCGAGCGATCCGGAGACGAGCACCGTCGGCCCCGCGTCGACACCGAGCAGCCACGCCCAGCGGGCGCCGCCGGTGGGCGGGAGCGACGGGACGCCGGCGAGGAAGGTGGGCAGGTTGTTGGCCAGGTTGGCCGCCACCGCCGCGACCCCGGCGATCCGCAGGGCGCCCACCACACCCTGGCCGTCTCCCATCACCGCCCCCAGGTCCACCTGGTCGGCCGCGGCCACCGCCAGCACGGCGAGGGCCAGGACCACCACCGCGCTGGGCCACGGCACGGCGTCGACGGGCACGGTCCGGGTGCGGGCCACCAGGCCGGCGACGACGACGGCCACCACCACCCACGGCGGGATCCCGACGGCGCTGCCGGCGGTGAAGCCGAGGAGGAGCACCGCGCCGACGACGACGGCGGTGCGGGTGGCGTCCGTCGCGTCGGTCGTGGCGACCGGGTCGGGATCCGCCGCTCCCCGTCCACCGACGGCCGACGCCTCGGCGGCCCCCGGCGTCGCCGCCCGGCGCGGGGCCGGGCGCCACCACGTCCGCCACAGCAGGTAGCCGACGGCGACCATGGCGACGGTGGCGGGGCCCAGGTGCACCAGGAAGGCAGCGGCGCCCCGCGGGTCCCGCTCCTCGGCGATGAGGTTGGTGAGGTTCGACACCGGGAGGGCGGTGGAGGCCAGGGCGGCCAGCAGGAACGGCTGCAGGGCCAGGCCGAGGGGGTCGCGGCCACGGCGCCGTGCGGCCCGCACCGCGATCGGCGTGAGCAGCACCACGGCGGCGTCCAGGTTGACCAGGGCCACGGTGACGGCGCCCAGCACCCAGAGGCCCGACGCCAGCCGGCGGTCCGGCAGGCGGCGGACCACGGCGTCGAAGGCGCCCAGCCGGTCGAGCAGCACCGCCATGGGCACCGACAGCAACAGGAACGCCAGCGGTGGGGCGAGGGCGTCGACCACGGCGCGCAGCTCCTCGCCGTCGAGCAGCCCGGCGGCCACCGCCGCCACCGCGGCCGCCACCGGCACGACCGCCAGGGCGGGCCGCCGCACGTGCAGCACCGCACCGACCACGCCTGCGCCGAGCAGGGCGAGGGCGACGAGCGGCATCGCCCGCATCCTCGCCCACGACCGGCGCCGGCCCACCCCACCCCGACCCACCCCACCCCCGCCCCGCCGAGCGGGACGAGGTCGGCCGGTAGGGTCGGCCGCCGCACCCGGAGCCGGGGGAGACCGTCGTGACCGATCCGCACATCCTCGCCATCGACCTGGGCACCGGCGGGCCCAAGGTGGCCCTCGTCGACCTGCGGGGACGGATCTCGGCCCACGAGGTGGAGACCACGAGCCTCCTCCTGGAGCCGCCCGACGGAGCCGAGCAGGATCCCGACGACTGGTGGCGGGCCATCTCCGACGCGGTGGTCCGCCTCGTGGCCGCTGCGCCCGAGGAGGCCGCCGCGCTCGTCGGCGTGTCGGTGACCTCGCAGTGGACCGGCACCGTGGCCGTGGACCACGACGGCCACGCCATCGGCAACGCCATCATCTGGATGGACAGCCGCGGCGCCCCGCAGGTGGCCGAGGCCGTCGGGGGCCGCATCAACGTGATGGGCTACGACCCCCGCCGCCTGGCCCACTGGCTCCGGGTCACCGGCGGCGTCCCCAGCCACTCGGGCAAGGACTCCATCGCCCACATCCTGTGGCTCAAGGCCGAGCGTCCCGAGGTCTACGACGCGACCGAGCGGTTCCTCGAGCCGGCGGACTACCTCAACCTGCGGCTCACCGGCCGGGCGGTGACGTCCCACGACTGCGCGGTGATGCACTGGCTCACCGACAACCGCGACCGCGACGACATCCACTACGACCCCCAGCTGCTCGCCTGGTCCGGCATCGACAGGGCCAAGCTCCCGCCGCTGGTCCCGTCGGCGTCGGTGGTGGGGCCGCTGGTCGACGAGGTGGCGGGGGCGTGGGGGATCGAGGCGGGCCTCCCCGTCACCACCGCCATGGGCGACGTCCACGCCGCCATCGTCGGCTCCGGCGCGGTGCGCGACCTGGAGCCCCACCTCTACCTGGGCACCTCGTCGTGGCTGAGCTGCCACCTGCCGTCCAAGCGCACCGACCTCCGCCACAACATGGCGGCCCTGCCCGCCGCCCTCCCGGGCAAGTACTTCCTGGCCAACGAGCACGAGTCGGCCGGCGCCTGCCTGCTCCACGCCCGCGACCAGCTGGGGCTGGTGGACGACCTCGACGAGCTCAACGAGGTGGCCGCCGCCGCCCCCGCCGGCAGCCACGGGCTGATCTACCTGCCCTGGCTCAACGGCGAGCGGACCCCCGTCGACGACCACACCATCCGCGGGGGCTGGACCAACCTCGGCCTGGGCCACGACCGGGCCGACCTCCTGCGGTCGATCCTCGAGGGCGTGGCCTACAACAGCCGCTGGCTGCTCGAGGTGGTCGAGTCCTTCGCCAAGGAGCGGCTCGGACCCATCGCGGTGATCGGGGGCGGCGCCCGCTCGGACCTCTGGTGCCAGATCCACGCCGACGTGCTGCAGCGCCCCATCCGCCGGGTGGAGGGCTACCACCACGCCGGCACCCGGGGCGCGGCCCTGGTGGGCGCGGTCGCCCTCGGGCGGCTGGAGGTCGACGCCATCGACGGGCTGGTGGAGGTGGAGCGCGAGTTCGCCCCCGACCCGAGGGCCACGGCCACCTACGACCAGCTCTACGACGCCTTCCTCGCGACCTACAAGGCCACCAAGGGCATCCACGCCGGCCTCAACGGCTGACCGACGGCGCCACCGCTCGTAGCGGTGAAGCCTGCCCGTCACCGGCGACGGGGAGGCTTCACCGGTTCGAGACGAGGGCCGTCCGGCGGCGGTCCGGGGTCGGCGGTCGGGCGCCGGGCTGGCATCCTGACGCCGCCATGTACCTCTTCGGCGTCGTCAACTGCTCGCCCGACTCCCTGCACCGGCCGTCGATCGTCACCGACGCGACCGAGGCCGCGGCCCGCATCGCCGACGTGCGGGCGCGGGGCCGAGGGGCTCGACGTCGGCGGCCAGGGCAGCACCTACGTGGCCTCGGTGGTCGACGCCGAGCAGGAGTGGGCCCGGGTCCGCGACGTCCTGCCCCTCGCGGTGGAGGCGGCCGACCTGGTGAGCGTGGACACCTGGCGGCCCGAGGTGATGCGTCGGGCCCTGGCCCTCGGGGTCAACGTCCTCAACGCGGCCGACGGCATGGCCACCGAGGAGGCGTGGGAGGTGGCCGCCGAGCACCGGCCCCTCGTCGTGCTGCCGTTCCTCAACGGTCCCAACCCCCGCGAGCTCACCCACGTCGAGGGCGACCCCCTCGACGCCATGTGCGACTTCTTCGAGGCCCGCCTGGCCCTGGCCGACCGCTACGGCCTGCGGGACCGCTGCCTGCTCGACCCCGGCACCGGGTTCGGCCCCGACGGCTGGGCCTGGGAGGACCGCTACCTCTACCAGCGCCACGTCTACTCGCACCTCGACCGGCTGCGGGTGTTCGACCTACCCCTCTACATCCCGCTGCCGTGGAAGGACACCGACGACCACGCCCGGCTGCTGGAGATCGTGGTGGCCCAGCACCCCGAGTTCGGCCGTTCCCACGACCCCGACCGCATCCGCGCCGCCGAGCAGGCCGTCGAGGACGCCACCGCCTGACCGTTGCCCGCCGGCGACGTGGTCACGACGCCCTCGCACCACGGCGGGCGGTCAGCCGTCGGCCCAGGGCGGGCGGTCAGCCGTCGGCCCAGGGCGGGCGCTCGACGAAGGACAGCGGGGTGGACCGGGCCACGTGGACGTCGGGGGAGAACTGCACCATGGCGTCGCCCACGGGCTCCACGCCGAGGCGGCGCAGGGCGGCCGCAGCCACCTGGGCCGCCATCACACCGAGGGCGTCCTGGGACTGGCGGCGGTGGGTGCGACAGCCCAGGTCGACCTGGGCCAGCCCCGTCAGGCCGACGCGGGCGTGGGCGTCGAGCAGCACCGCCACCTCCACGCCGTAGCCCACCGGGAAGGGCAGGGCCTCGAGCAGCGAGCGCCGTCCCCCCCACTCCCCCGCGAGGGGCTGCACCAGCGCCGCCAGCTCGGGCCGGTAGAGGTTGAGCAGGGGGCGGGCGGTGAGCTCGGTGACCCGCCCGCCCCGCTCCATCGGCTCGCCGTCGTCGTCGAGGATCGGGCGCTGGTAGAAGCCCTTCACCAGAGCGACCTCGGGGTGCTCCAGCAGCGGCCCGAGGAGGCCGGCCACGAAGTGGGGGCCGGCGTCGAGCACGTCGGCGTCGCCGAACACCACCAGGTCGCCGCTGGTGGCACCCAGGCCCCGCCACATGGCCTCGCCCTTGCCGGCCACGGCGGGCAGCTCGGGGCGCACCGCGCCCACCTCCACCACGTCGGCGCCGGCCCCCGCCGCCCGGGCCGCGGTCCGGTCGGTGGACAGCGAGTCGACCACCACCAGCTCGTCGAGCAGGCCGGCCGCCCGCAGGGGCAGGTACGCAGCCACCACCGAGGCGACCGTCGCCTCCTCGTTGCGGGCGGGCAGCACCAGCGAGGTGCGCAGGCCCTGGGCCCGCTTGCGGGCGACCAGGGCCTCGACCGGGTGGTCGAGGTGGCTGGACGTGCGCAGGACGCCGGTCACGTCACGCCCCTCCCCCGTCGGCCACGTGGGCATCGCCATCGCCGGCCACGCCGGCAACCTACCGGCTGGTCGACGGGCGCCCCACCGGGCCGGGAGGGGGGCCGGGCCCGCCCGACATGACCGGCATCTCCGTCGAGATCACCGACGACGTCGCCGACGACGCCACCGGGAAGTGGTGGTGCCGGGCGGGGTCGACGTCCAGTCCCACATGCAGATGCCCGTGGACGACATCGCGTCGGCCGACTCCTCTGCCTCCGGGACCACCGCGGCCGCGTGGGGAGGTGTCACCGCGATCGTCGACGTCGCCACCCAGCTGGCCGGCGAGGACGTGCGGACCAGCCTGGAGGCGCGGGTGGCCGAGGCCGAGGGCCAGTGCGCCATCGACTGGGCCCTGCACCAGATCGTGGGCGGGGTCGACGACGACTCCCTGGCCGCACTCGGAGGCTGGCCGCCGACGGCGTCACCAGCATCAAGCTGTTCATGGCCTACCCCGGTCGCCTCCGGCGGGGGTCGGGGTCGGGCCGGTCACGCCAGGCTGGCGAGGCCCTCGAGCTGGGCCGTCCAGCTGCGGAACCCGTGCGCCTCGCACAGCGCGGCTCGCCTCCGCCGCCCAGCGACACCCCTCGTCGTCGAGGTGGCCGCTCGGCCCGGAGCCGGGCCTGGGCCAGGGCGATCAGGGTCGTCGCCCGGTGGTAGGTCCACCCGAACGAGTCGGCGGTCGCGAGGGCCGATCGGAGGTGGCGCTCGGCGTCGTCGTGGCGTCCGAGGAGAGACGAGAGCTTCCCGAGGTAGGCCGCGATCGGCCCCTGGCTGGTGATCCCGTTGAAGGCCACCGCGGCGGAGAAGGGCTCGAGGATCGGGAGGAGCAGGCGGGCCGACTCGACGTCCCCCAGCTCGATGGCCAGCACCGCCTCGCCGAGGATCGTCGTGGTCCAGAGGTTGTCGGTGGGGACGGTGTCGTAGCCCCGACGCCGCCCGTCGTCGAGGACGGCACGGGCCTCGTCGGCTCGACCGGTCACCGCGCAGCAGATGGCGCGGGCCATCTCGAAGGCGATCAGCCCTGGGTTGTCCCTCACCGCCTGGTCGACGAGGGGGAACAGCTCCTCGTGGCGTCCGGCGAAGGTGCCGATGACGAACATCTGCCCGGCGAAGAGGGTGGTCGCGTCGGGCGCGCCGATCTCCAGGCCGAGCTCCCAGTTGGCGGTGGTCAGCGCCTCGGCCTCCTCCAGCCGTCCGGCCATCATCGCCTCGAAGGCGTCGGTAGAGGCCCACGACCCAGTGCAGGCGCGGCTCGTCCACCGAGGCCGGCGATGGAGCCGATGAGGGCCATGCTCCGTGCCGCGGCCACGTGGTCGGCGGTCTCGACGGCCACGTTGTAGGCGGAGTGGTGCGCGGCGAACAGCAGGCGCGGGTCGCCCGTCGCCTCCGCCGCGGTGACCGTGTCGCGGGCCACCCGGGCCCGCCGGGCCTCCTGGCCCGGAGCGGTCAGGCCCCACTGGACGCCGGGACCGATCTGCGCCCTGAGCGTCGTGTCGCCGACCTGCTCGGCGAGGGCGAGGGCGGCCTCCGCGGCGCGGGCCCGGCGGGCGGCGGCGGAGCGGTACACGAGGCACTGGGCCTGCAGGGCCAGGAGCCGGGCCGTGGTCGCGACGTCGTCGGGGTCGGCCACCTCCAGCGCGGCCTCGACCAGCTCCAGGTGCTCGGCGCCCCGGGAGTCGAGCCGCACGAACCCGCGGTCGGCGGCCAGGGCGATGCGGGCGAGGGTGTGGTGCGCCCCGGCCCGGCGGGCCAGCCGACCCGCCTCGATGAGCGTCGCCCACGAGCCCGGGTCCCCGGCCCGGTGCTGGGCGTCGCCCATCCGACCCAGCAGCTCGGCCCGTTCGGCCTCGGGGCGCCCCTGCTCCTCGGCCAGCTGCCAGGCCGTCCGGTAGTGCCCGGCGGCCTCGGTGGGGGCCAGCTCGGCCAGCGCCCGGTCGCCGGCCAGGGCTGACCACCGCTGGGCGTCGGCCGGCCAGCCCGCACGTCGCGGTGTGACGGGCCAGGGCCACCACCGCGTCGGTCGGTGAGCCGATCGTCCTCGGCGGCGAGGGCCCGGGCCGCCCGACCGTGGAGGCGGGCCCGCCGGGAGGGGCCGAGGGACTCGCTCAGGGCATGGGCCACCAACACGTGGGTGAAGCGGTGGCACCGCCACACCGACGGGGCCGGTTCGAGCAGGCCGGCGCTGGTGGCGGCGTCGAGGGCCTCGGCCACGGTCTCCTCGGCGAGGGACCCCACCTCCACCAGCACGTCCTCGTGGAACTCGACCCCCAGCACCGATGCGGTGCGGAGCACCTGGGCCACGTCGGGCCCCAGCGCCTCGACCCGCAGGGTCACCACGTCGCGGAGGCCGGGCGGGATGCCTCCCTCCGCCGGCACATCGCCGAGGGACGGGTCGTCCGCGGGGCCGACCCGGCCGGACTCACGCCAGTGGCGGAGCAGCTGGGACGCGTAGAGCGGGTGGCCGGCGGTGTCGCGGTGGAGCAGCTCGGCCACCCCGGTCGCGGCGGCGCGGTCCTCGGTCTGGCGGGCGACCATCTCCGCCAGATCGCCAGGCGGGAGGCCATCGAGGCGCAGGCGGAGGAGACGGGTGGGGTCGATGTCGGCGACGGTGGCGCGCAGCTCCTCGGAGATCGGTCCCCCGCTCTCGCGGATCGTCGCCACCACCAGGATCGGCGCACCGGCCAGGGTGCGGAACAACCGGCGCAGCAGCAGCAGGGCGGTGGGCTCGGCCCACTGGAGGTCGTCGAGCAGCAGGACCAGGCGACGCGTCGCCGCCACCCGCCCGACCAGGTCGGCGGCGGCCTCGAAGGTGAGGTACTGCTCGGTGGCGTCGTCGGAGGTGGTGGGCACCGGGGCGGTGCCCACGCGGGTCCCGAGCCGGGGCGAGATGCGGCCCAGCTCGCCGCCGCACCGGGCCACGTGGGCGGCGAGGAGCTCCGTCGGCGCGTGGTCCACGATCGAGGAGAGGACCGCGCGGACCGGTTGGAGGGGGACGGGGGGCCGATCGCAGCGGCCGTAGAGGAGGGCGGCGGATCGAGCCGAGCCGACCTCCCCGGCGAGCGCGGCCAGCAGCATCGTCTTGCCGATGCCGGCCTCACCGGTGACGGCGACGACCCCGAGGCCCTCCGGTGGCGACCCGGTCCAGGGCATCGCACAGCTGCCGCAGCTCGTCGTGGCGTCCCACGAAGGTCCCGGTCGCGGGCAGCTCGGGGGGCCGGGGGGTGGCGAACCGACGCCCCACCCCGCCGTCCGAGGAGCGCCGACCCGCACCGGTCGACGGCGGCGCGCGGTGCTCGTCGATCCCGTCCCAGCCCGTGGCCACCCGACGCTCGATGCGGACCACGTCGGTCGAGGGCTCGATGCCCAGCTCCTCGACGAGCAGGGTCCGGTAGCGCTGGAAGGCCCGGAGGGCGTCGGCCTGGCGCCCCGACGCCGCGAGGGCGCGGATCAGGAGGCCCCGCGCCCGGTCGCGGTAGGGGTGATCCGCGACCTGCGCCTCCAGTCGGGCCACCGCGTCGGCCGCCTCGCCGGTGGCCAGCAGCGCCTCGGCACAGTCGTCGACCGTCCGGGCGTGCACCTCGGTGAGCCGGGCGGCGTCACCCTCGGCCCACTCCTCGTCGGCGAACTCCTCGAGCGGCGGCCCTCCCCAGAGGGCGAGGGCGGCCTCCAGCCGGCGGCGGCGATCCGGTCCCTGGGCCGGGGCACCGGCCACCGCCCGGGTGAAGCGATCGGCGTCGACGGGCGCCACCAGTGCGTAGCCGGCACCCTCCGAGGAGAGGACCGACGGGCCGATCGAGGCCCGCAGCCGGGACACAGAGGTGCGCAGGGCACCGGAAGAGAGGTCCAGGACGTCGGCCAGCCACTCCCCTCGGAGGGGCCGCGGCGCGTGGACGGCCAGCACCGCGAGGAGGCGGCGCTGCGTGGCGCTGGGCAGGTCGAGGTGTGACCTGTCGGCGGCCACCACACCGACCCGACCGAGGATCTGGACCCCCGCCGTGGGGGCCGCACCGGCGCTCACGGCCGTCGCCCGTCCTCGGACCGGGCGCGCCGACCGGGCCGGCTCCCCGCGCCCTGCGATCCGGTCGCCACGCCCCCATCCTGCCCGGTCCCGGACCCCACCGCCCGAAGGGGTGACGGGGGCCGGGCGCCGCAGCGGACAGCCCACCCATCCGGCGGGGCCACGCTCCCCGGCACGGTGACGCGGTGCTGTAACGAGCCAGGTCGACGGTGGCCCTGCACCGGCACCGGCCGGTCGCCACCCGAAGGGACCCATCCGATGAACATCTACTTCCGCACCCGCACCGCGCACCCGGATCGACAGGCCGAGGCCGCGGCCTACGCCGTGGAGATCGCCGACCTGGTGACCGAGATCAGCGGCGTCGAGCTCCTGGCCTGGACCGTCCTCCACGGTCGCCCCCTGGGGTCCACGGCGTGGACCTGGAGGACCGCATCGCTCGCCGAGAACGGCGCCCTCCTGGAGAAGGTGTACGGCAACCCCGACTTCATCGCCAAGGTCGAGGAGGGCGGTGCCCTGTTCGTCGGCCCCTCCGAGGACCTCGTCGCGCAGGTCGTCTCGGCCGTCGGCGGCCGCGCTGCCCAGCCGCTACGCCACGACCATCACCGCCCAGTGCCAGCCCGGCCACCTGACCGAGGCCATGCAGTGGGCGGTCGCGGCCCAGGAGGAGTCCAGCGGGCTCACCGGCCGGGACGGCATGGTCCTGCGCGGGATGTACGGGCCCTTCGCCACCGTCACCTGGATCACCCCGGCCGACTCCCTCGAGCAGGTCGAGGCGGCCGACGCCGCCTTCACCGATCCGGGCTTCCTCGAGACCCTGGACGCGGGCGGACCGCTGTTCCTCCCCGGCAGCGTCGCGAGCGTGCTGAGCCAGCGCCTGGGCTGAGCGTCGACCCCGGGCCAGCCGGTGACGCGCCGCTGTAACGGGCGGGGCGCACGCTCCCTCGGCGGACGGATGCCTCGTCCGCGGACCGAAGGAGACCGACCATGCCCTACCTCTTCAGCCGCAACGCCCGGATGGCACCGGGAAGCTACGTCGACGCCCTGACCTGGGCCGTCACCATGACCGAGAAGGTGAACACCGTGAGCGACGTCTCGGTGGCGCTGTGGTCCGACGTCCTCTCACCGGAGGTCGGGACGCTCGGCTGGACGGCCGTGCTCGAGAACGTGAGCGAGATCACCGCCCTCGACGAGAAGCTGTCCGCCGACGAGGGCTACCTCGCCCTGGCCGAGGAGGGGGCGCACCTCGTCAGCGCCGACGGCTTCCACGACGGCCTGGTGAACATCGTCCACGCCGATCCCGACGGTCTGGACACGGCCCAGTACGCCGCGGTCACCACCTCGGTCGTGGCCGCCGGAGCCACCGCGACCGGCATCCCCCTCGGTGTCGAGATGGCCCAGCGGGTCAGGTCCATCACCGGCCGCCCGACGTCGTTCGGCCTCTCGATGACCGGACGGTTCGGCGAGGTCGGCTGGATCGCCCTGGCCGAGACGATCGACCAGGTCCAGGCGGCCGAGGAGGCCATGGCGGCTGATGCGGGCTGGATCGAGATGCTCGACACGCGGGCGGCCGAGGCCTTCGTGCGCAGCGAGAGCAGCCGTCGCATCACCCGGAAGCTGGCCTAGGGCGTCGCCGGTCCGGGCCGGGCCGGGCCTGACGGCTGACCGGACCGGGCCGGTGGGGCGGCGGCGATGGCGGCGCGCGTGCCCCAGGCCGTGGCCCGTCGCTGATCACCACCACGACGCCCGGAGGCCCGCCCCCGTGCTCGACGACCCTGGCGTCGTCGCCCCTGGCCGCGACGCGGGCATGATCTCCACCGTGCGCCCCCCCTCCACGGCCCGCGTCGACGGCTGGCCCGACCTCGCCACCCACCCGATCGACGCCCTCGCGGCCGCGCCGGGACCCGGCGTGACGGCGACGGCCGAGCCTGCCGATCACCGACGATGACGCGCCACCTCGTCCTCGACAACGACGGCGGCGTCGACGACTGCGTCGCCCTCTGGTGGGCACTGGGCCAGGCCGACCTCGACGTGGTGGCCCTGGTCGCCACCTGGGGCAACACCGAGCGCGACGCGGCGGCGGCCAACCTGTGCCGGATCCTCCACGCCCACGGGCGCGACGACATCCCCGTCGTGCTCGGCGCCGCCGACCCCTCGGGCCCGGCACCCCTGGCCGACCGGGCCGCCCACGTGCACGGCGACGACGGCCTCGGCGGCCACGCCGAGCGCTGGCCCACCGGCACCGTCGTCCCGTCCGACGAGCCCGTCACCGCCCTGCTCACCCGCCTCGTCGCCCAGCACCCCGCCGCCCTCGACCTCGTCACCACCGGGCCGCTCACCTCCCTCGCCGCCGCCCTGGAGGACGATCCCGCACTGGCGTCGGGCTTCCGCTCCGTCACGGTGATGGGCGGGTCCGTGCTCTCCGGGGGCAACGCCCTGCCTGCGGCCGAGGCCAACGTGGCCCACGACCCCCTGGCCGCAGCCACCGTCGTGGCCACCAAGTGGTCGACCGCGGAGCCACCGCTGCTGGTCGGACTCGACGTCACCATGGCCGCCCTCCTCGACGCCGAGGTGGAGCTGGCCGCGGCCCGGGCCGGGGCCACCCCCGCCGGGCAGTTCCTGGCCGGCCCCATGGAGGGCTACCTCGCCTTCTACGAGTCGGTGCGCCAGACCCCGCCGGGGCGCTACCCGTGCCACGACCTGCTGGCCGTGATGGCCGCGGCCGGCGCCCCGGTGATCACCGCCACCGAGACCTGGCCCCTGGCCGTCGACACCGGCGGCGGCGCGGCGTGGGGCATGACCGTCGCCGACCGACGTCCCGTCCCCGAGTCGACCCACGGCACCTTCACGCCGTGGCGGGTGGCCACCGAGGTCGACCCCGAGCCCTTCCGGCGGGCGGTCCAGGGCCTGTTCTGATCGCGGCGAGCGGACGGGCCCGGGACCCCTCGGCGGGGCAGACTCGCACCGTGCAGTTCAGCGCCGAGCTCCGCGACCGGGTCGCCGACGGGACCATCACCCTCTCCTACCGGCTGTGGTCGCGGCCCCAGGTCAAGGTGGGCGGCGTCTACCGCAGCGGCTCGGCCACCATCGAGGTCGACGACCTGGACCTGCTGCCCTTCTCCACCGTCACCGACGAGGAGCTGGCCCGGACCGGCGAGGCCGACATCGAGAGCCTCCGCCGCCGCGCCGCCCACGCCGGCCCGATCCACGATGACACCCTCGTGTACCGCGTCGCCTTCCACGTCGTCGACGACACCGCCTCCTGACCGCCGGACAGAGTGTGCCAGGCACACCCTGTCCACCGCTGCGGGTCCCCCCGGGGGGTCAGGAGGCGGCCGAGGCCAGGTCGGGACGAGAGACCCCGCCGAGCACCCCCGAGCCCACGACGTGGTGTCGGTCGTGGTCGCCCCCGCAGCCACCATCGACACCGGTTCGCCCCCTGTGGGGCCAGGCGGGTTCGGCCCGGCCTCGACGGCCCTGGGTCTCGATCCGCCTCACCCGCTCCTGACCCTGGCCCGTGGCCCGGCTCCCTCCGAACCGGTCAGGATCTCCGGTGCCAGAGCACCGCCAGGGCCGACCACCTCGTGGATGAGCACGAACTGGTCAGGATCTCCGGTGCCAGAGCACCGTCAGGGCTGACCACTTCGTGGGGGTCGCGGCGGCCGGTGGACCGGGTGGGTCAGCGCGGGGGGAGGCCGGCCACGGGGGGCCGGGTGGACCAGGGGAAGTTGATCCACGCCTCGGTGACCTTCCAGGCGAAGTCCGGCGCGATCACCGAGCGGGGCTTGTGGTAGAGCACCGCCGTGCGGGTCGTGGCCACGTGCTGGGCCAAGACCTCGCGCACCAGGCGGAGGGTGTGGCCGGTGTCGGCCACGTCGTCGGCGATGAGCACGTCGAGACCGCTCACGTCGAGGAGGTTGAGGCTGGGCGGCAGCACCACCGGCACGTCGAGGCGGGAGTCGACGCCCGTGTAGAACTCGACGTTGATCGCCCCGCAGTTCTTCACGCCGAGGGCGTAGGCCAGCGCCCCGCCCACGGTGAGCCCGCCCCGGGCCACGGCCACGACCAGGTCCGGGATCCAGCCCTCGGCGGCGATGGACTCGGCCAGGTCGCGCGTCGCCGTGCCGAAGGTCTCCCAGGTGAGGACCTCGCGATCGGGGGCGTCGGTCGCGTCGGTCGGGTTCACGCCGGTCACGCCGCCAGCGTGGCACAGCGGTCAGCCACGCCGATCCGGGACCGGCCCCCGCCAGCGTTCCGGGGCAGGTCCGCGCCGTCCCGGCGACGCCGTTCGCCCTCAGGAGGGGGTGTGGTCGCGGGCCGAGAGCCAGATCATCTCCCCCGGCGGCGAGGTCCTGGCCCGGGCCACCAGCGAGGACGACGAGGTCGTGCTCGCGGTCATCGACCTCGATCGCTGCTGGGACCACAAGCGCACCGTCTTCGACTTCGCCCGGTACCGCCTCCCGGACCGCTACCGGCTCATCACCGACATCGACGACCCGGGGGCCACCGGTCCCACCCACCCCACGACCTGACCCACCGCCCGCCCCGCGCTCGGGTGGCGGGGCGAGCGGCCCGACCGGCAGGCTGTCGCGGTGGCCGACCCCGACCCCGCCCGCACCTCCCCCGCGGCGGAGGCCGACCCGGTGCTGGCCCGGCGGCGCGCCATCGCGACGTGGGTCGACCGGGGCCAGAAGGTGGGCTACGGCCTGTTCGGCCTGGCCGTGGTCGCCTTCCTGGTCGGGTTCGTGGTCGGGCTGGAGCCGTGGGTGGTGACCCTCATCGTGGTCAGCCTGGTGGTGGGCTCGGTCGTGCTCGCCCCCGCCATCGTGTTCGGCTACGCCGTGCGGGCCGCCGACCGGGCCGACCGCGAGGACAGCTGGTAGGTCAGCCCGACAGGGCCTGGCGCAGCCGGGAGACGGCGCCCTCGGTGGCCGCGGCCGCGTCGGGCGACATGGCGGCGAAGCCGAGGAAGCCGTGGACGAGCCCGGGGTGGGGCACCAGGTCGACGGCGACGCCGGCCTCGGCCAGGGCCACGGCGTAGGCCTCGCCCTCGTCGCGCAGCGGGTCGAACTCGGCGGTGAGCACCTGGGCCGGGGCCAGGCCGGAGAGGTCGTCGGCCCGCAGCGGCGACACCGCGGCGGTGGTGGGGTCGCCGTGCTCCCGGTCGGCGCCGAGGTAGTGGAGCCGGAACCACTCCATCGACGCCTTGGTCAGGAAGTAGCCCTCGCCGTTCTCGTCGATCGACGGGTGGCCCATCGCCAGGTCGACCGACGGGTAGGCGAGGAGCTGGTGGACGAGGGCCGGCCCGCCCTCGTCGCGGGCCCGGATGGCCACCAGGGCGGCCAGGTTGCCACCGGCCGAGTCGCCACCCACGGCGATCCGGGTCGGGTCGCCGCCGACCTCGTCGGCGTGGGCCGCGACCCAGGACAGAGCGGCCCAGGCGTCCTCCGGTGCGGCCGGGAACGGGGCCTCGGGGGCGAGGCGGTAGTCGACGGAGACGACCACCGCACCGGCCCCGTGGCAGAAGGCGCGGGCCGGGCCGTCGGTGGTGTCGAGGTCGCCGATCACCCAGCCGCCGCCGTGGTACCAGACGAGCACGGGCGCGGCCGCCGGTGCGCCCTCGGGCCGGTAGACGCGCACGGGGATCTCCCCTGCGGGGCCTGGGACGGTGCGGTCCTCGACCGAGCCCACCGCGACCTTCTCCTCGCCCTCGGAGAGCAGCCGCATGAGGTCGCGCATGTCGACCGGGCTGATGCTGGAGAAGTCGACGGGGTTCCCCGCCAGCTGGTCGAGCAGGGTCTGGATCTCGGCGACGACGGGCACGACGGGCCTCCTGGAGGTGGTGTGACGGCCAGGGTACAAACCGCCGCACGACCGGGCTTGACCCGTGGGTCAGTTCCGTGCCCTACTGTCACCCCCACACCACCAGCGACGGAGGCCCCCATGAAGGCGGCAGTCCTCACCGGCGTCGGATCCGACCTCGAGGTCCGCGACGACATCGACATCGCGCCGCCCGGGCCCGGCGAGGTCCGCGTCTCGGTCGCCGCCTCCGGCGTGTGCCACTCGGACCTCTCGGTCCAGAACGGCACGATCCCCCTCCCCACCCCCATCGTCCTGGGCCACGAGGGCGCCGGGGTCGTCGAGGCCGTGGGCGAGGGCGTCACCTCCGTCGCCGAGGGCGACCACGTGGTGCTGTCCTTCGTCCCCCGGTGTGGCGAGTGCTCGGCCTGCCTCCGGGGCCAGCCCTTCCTCTGCGAGAAGGCGGCCATGCAGGCCGCCGGCGGCCTGCTCGACGGCACCACCCGCCTCAGCACCCCCGACGGGGCCCTCCACCAGATGGCCTGCCTCGGCACCTTCGGCGAGGTGGCCATCGTGCCCGAGATCAGCGTGGTCAAGATCGACGAGGACGTGCCCCTCGACATCGCCGCCCTCATCGGCTGCGGCGTGCTCACCGGGGTGGGCGCGGCGCTGAACACGGCGTCGATCCGGCCCGGCGACACCGTCGCCGTCATCGGCTGCGGCGGCGTGGGCCTCAACGTGATCCAGGGCGCCCGCATCGCCGGCGCCGAGCGCATCATCGCCGTCGACAAGTTCGCCTCCAAGCTCGACATGGCCAAGCAGTTCGGCGCCACCGACCTGGTGAACCCCGACGACGGCGACACCGTCGGCCAGGTGATGGCCCTCACCGAGAAGGGCGTCAACGTGTCCTTCGAGGTCATCGGCCTGGAGCCGACGATCATGGCCGCCATCGACGTGCTCCGCCCGGGCGGCGAGGCCGTCATCGTCGGCGTGCCCCGCATGGACGTCGTCCTGAACCTCAACGCCGCCTTCACCTTCCTGTACCTGAACAAGACGGTCAAGGGATGCTGGTACGGGTCGGCCGATGTGCAGCGGGATGTTCCCAAGCTGATCTCCCTCTGGCAGGATGGGGACCTGAAGCTGGACGAGCTGATCAGTCGAGAGATCGCGATCGAGGACGTGAACGGAGCCTTCGAGGCGATGGAGTCGGGCGAGGTGGCCCGCTCCGTCATCCGCCACTCCCACTAGACCGCGGCGGAGCTCGGATCCCGGGGTCACCCCTCCCCCCGCCCCCGGGATCCGAGCCCGCCCGGACACGCCGCCCCCCGGGGCTGCGCCCACCCCGCCCGACCACTCCCCCCGGTCGGGCGGGGTCGCGCCCGGGCCCGGGCGACAGGTAGTGGTCAGTTTGATTAAACGACCCACTACCGGGCACAGGTGGTCCCACCGGCAGGGCTAGCGTCGTCCGGTGGCTCCTCGTCTGCCCGCGGCGGCCCGTCGTCGCCAGCTGCTCGACATCGCCCTCGCCGAGTTCGCCGACCAGGGCTACAGCGGCGTCTCGATGGATCGGGTGGCCGAGGCCGCCGGGGTCACCAAGCCCGTGCTGTACCAGCACTTCTCGTCCAAGCGGGCGCTCTACCTGGAGCTGGTCGACGACGTCGCCGACCGCCTCGAGAGCGCGGTGGTGAAGGCGACCGCGGACGTCGACTCGCCCCGCGAGCAGGTCGAGGCCGGGTTCCGCGTCTACTTCCGCTTCGTCACCGAGCACCGGGACGCCTACCGGCTGCTGTTCAGCGCCGACACCCGGCGCGACCGCGAGCTGACCGAGGCGACGCTGCGGGTCGAGGAGACCTTCGCCCACGCCATCGCCGGGCTCATCGACGTCGCGGGGCTCTCCGAGGACGACCGCCTGCTCCTGGCCCGGGGCATCGTCGGCATCGCCGAGGCGACGAGCCGCCAGTCACTGGCCGCCACCGCCGCCGACCCCGACGTGGTGGCCCACCGCGTGGCCAACCTGGCGTGGGCCGGACTGCGGGGCATCCGCGGCTCCCACGACCCGCCTGGGTAGCGGGCGGGGAGGACCCGGGCGTGGAGGGCCCTGGCGGGGGCCATGATGGGCGGATGCCGGAGTCCACCCCCATCCGCGCCCTGGCCGACGAGTACTGGGAGGCCCAGATGCGGGTCAGCCCGAGCGACGCGACCCTCCTCGGCGACCGTCGCTTCGACACCGAGATCGAGGACGTCTCGGTCGATGCGGACGCCCGTCAGGAGGCCACCTGGCGGGAGATGCGGGCCCGGCTCGACACCCTGCCGGCACCGGCCGATCGGGCCGAGGCCGTCACCCGCGCCCTCCTGGTCGAGACGCTCGACGACGCCCTCGGCCACCTGGCCCACCGGACGACGGAGATGGCCTACGACCAGATGGACGGGGTCCACGCCGGGCTGCTGACGGCGGCCCCCCAGGTCAACGCGCCGGCTCCCGAGAACGCCCACGACCTCGTGGTCCGGCACCGCCGGGTGGGCGACCTGCTCGACGGGGCGGTGGAGCGCTTCCGCGCCGGGCTGGCGGCGGGCCGGACCCCGGCCCGGCTGGTGCTCGACCGGGCCCTGAACCAGGTCGACGGCTACCTCGCCTCCCCCCTCGACGAGGACCCGTTCACCACCTTCGCCGGACCCGAGGGCTGGGATGGCGAGGAGGCGTGGCGCGCCGACCTGCGGGCCGCGGCCACCGACGTCATCCGCCCCGCCTTCGCGCGCTACGGCGCCGTCCTCCGCGACGAGCTGGTCCCCGAGGCCCGCGACGACGACCACCCGGGGTTGGGCCACATCGCCGGCGGCGAGGACCTCTACCGCTTCCTGGTCCGCTCCCACACCGGCCTCGACCTCGACCCCGCCGAGGTCCACCGGGTCGGCCTGGACGAGGTGGCCCGCGTCGACGAGCGCATCGCCGAGGTCGGGTCCCGCCTGTTCGGCACCACCGACCGGGCCGAGGTCTTCGAGCGCCTGCGCACCGACCCCGCCCTGCGCTACGACCCGGCCCACCCCGAGGAGCCGCTGGAGGACGCCCGCCGGTGCGTCGAGGCCGCCGCGGCCGAGATGGGGGCGTGGTTCGGGCGCCTGCCCCAGAGCCCGTGCGACGTGAAGCCGGTCCCCGAGGGCCTGGCTGCCGACGCGCCGGGCGCCTACTACTTCCCGCCGGCCGCGGACGGCAGCCGCCCCGGCGCCTACTTCGTCAACACCCACGACCTGGGCGAGCGCAACCGGTCCGACACCGCCTCGGTGGCCTTCCACGAGGCCATCCCCGGCCACCACCTCCAGCTGGCCATCGCCTCCGAGCTCACCGACCTGCCCGCCTTCCAGCGCTTCAGCTTCGGCCACACCGCCTTCGTCGAGGGCTGGGCCCTCTACACCGAGGCCCTGGCCGACGAGATGGGCCTCTACACCTCCGACATCGACCGCATGGGCATGCTCGTCAACGACGCCTGGCGGGCCTGCCGGCTGGTCGTCGACACGGGGATGCACGCCCTCGGCTGGACCCGCCAGCAGGCGATCGACCAGATGGTGGCCCACTTGCCCATCGGCGTGGGTGAGATCACCGTCGAGGTCGACCGCTACGTCGCCATCCCCGCCCAGGCGCTCAGCTACAAGGTCGGCCAGCGGGAGATCCTCCGTCTCCGGGCCACGGCCACCGAGGCCCTCGGCGACCGCTTCGACATCCGCGGGTTCCACGACGCCGTCCTGGGCTCGTCCACGGTCAGCCTGCCCGTGCTCGGCTCGCTGGTCGACGACTGGGTGGCGTCGCGCCGGGCGGCGTGACCGAGACTCCGGGCCCGCCCGCCCCGCCCCCGTCGATCGCAGCCCTGGCGGCGACCTTCGGCCTCGACCCCACCGACGCCACCGTGGTCCGGGCGGCCAGCCGCCACGTGGTCCGCTTCCCGGCGGCGGGCGTGCGCACCTTCGCGGTGCCGGCCCCGTCGACGGCGGCCCGCTCCGAGGCGGCCATGGCGACCCTGATGGCCGAGGCCGGAGTCCCGGCCGCAAGGCGCCTGGCCGGGCCCGCGCCCATCGAGGGCTGGAGCGTCACCGCCTGGCGGGAGGTCGCCGGGGTCGACCCGGACGCACCGGTCGACCCCTCCACCCTCGGCTCTCTGGCCCGGGTGCTGCACCGGGCCACGGGCGGCCTCGACCCCCGTGGCCTCGTCCGCTGCGACCCGGTGGGCGCGGCCCGGGCCCAGCTGGACCTGGCCACCGAGGCCCACGACGTGGAGGTCCTGGAGGCGGCCGCCGACCGTCTGGCACCGACCTGGGGGGTCGCCGTCGAGCGGGCCCTCGACCCGGGCCCCGAGGGCGCCACGGCCGGCGGTGCGGTGCTGCACGGCGACCTGCACGAGGGGAACGTGGTGGTCGGGGCGGCCGGGCCCGTGCTGGTCGACCTGGAGCTGGCCGGCTGGGGGCCCCGGGCCCACGACGCCGCCCCCACCGCCGCCTTCGTGCGCTGGTACGGCCGGCCCACCTCCGACCTCGACGCCTTCGACGCCGCCTACGGCGCCCCGCTGGCCGCCGCCGCCCGGTCCACGGGCCTCGACGAGGTGTGGGCGCTCTGGTCGGCCGCGTGGGGGGCGGCCAACCGCCACCGCTCCGCCGCCGCGGCCGCGGAGGCCGACGTCCGGGTCGCCACCTTCGCCACGGGCCGGGCCCCCCGGCCCTGGCGGCTCCGCTGACCACCGCACCCCCAGGGCGGACAGGTCGTGCCAGGCACACCCTGTCCACCCGACGGGTCGGGCCCCGGTCGACGAGGCGCTGGTCGGGGGCGTGATCGGAGGGCGTGACCAAGCGCCCGGGGCCCGGGCGCCGAACCCCCCGTCGTGAACCCCCTCCGCACCACCTGGCAGAAGCTCCGCGAGCGCCCGACCACCTTCCAGGTGGGCCTGGCCGCGTGGCTGCTGCTGGGCCTGGCGCTGGTGGTGCAGATCGTGCTCATCGCCACCGCCCACTCGGTGGCCTCCGGGTCCACGTGGGCCGTCCTGGCGGCCACCGCCGCCGTGCTGGTCGGCCTCGGCCTGGTCCTGCTCGACGTGGGCACCCGGATGGCCGTCGTCGCCGGCTTCCTGGCCGCCGCCGCGGGTGTGGCCGTGGGCGAGCTGGTGGGGGGCATCATCACCGCGGCCGGCTCCCCCGTCGTCGCCGTGGGCAGCTTCGCCATCGACAACGTGCCGCCCGGCGCCAAGGACTTCGCCATCGAGACCTTCGGCACCAACGACAAGAAGGCGCTGATCATCGGCACCCTCGTCGCCCTGGCCCTGATCGGCATGGCCCTCGGCCCGCTGGCCCGGCGGGCCCCCAAGGTCGCGGCCGGGATCGTCGTGGCCGTGTCCCTCGTCGGCGTCCTCGCCACCCGCGACCAGATGGGCGTCGGCCTCCTCACCGCCGTGTGGCCGTCGCTCGTCGGGGCCGCGGCCGCCGTCGGCACCCTGTCCCTGCTGCTCCACCCCCCGGCGGCCCTGGCCTTCGGGAGCGAGGCCGACGCCGCGGCACCCGAGGGCGACGGGCCGGCGCTGGCCACCACCAGCGGCCAGCGCGACGCCATGCCGCCCCGGCGCCAGTTCCTCATCGCCGCCGGCACGACCATCGTGCTGGCCGGCGCGGTGGCCGGGACGGGTCGCTTCCTCGCCGGTCGCAACAGCGCGGCGGCGAGCCGCGAGGACCTGGTGCTGCCGAAGCCGGTGGACCCGCTGCCGCCGATCTCCGACCAGGTGGCCATCAACCCCCGGGGCGTGGCGCCGTTCACGACCCCCAACGACGACTTCTACCGGATCGACATCAACCTCACCGTCCCCCAGGTGAAGACCGAGGGCTACGAGCTGACCATCAAGGGCATGGTCGACGAGGAGGTCACCATCCCGTGGAACGACCTCATCGAGCGGGAGCTGCACGAGTACGACATCACCCTCACCTGCGTCTCCAACCAGATCGGCGACATCCTCGTCGGCAACGCCCGCTGGCTCGGCTTCCCGCTGAAGGAGCTGCTCGACGAGGCCGGCGTGCAGGACGGCGCCGACCAGATCGTCGGCCGCTCGGTCGACGGCTACACCGGCGGGTTCCCCCTGGAGGCCGCCTACGACCGGGACGCCATCGTGGCCATCGGCATGAACGGCGAGCCCCTGCCGATCGAGCACGGCTTCCCCGTGCGCCTGGTGACCCCCGGCATCTACGGCTACCTCTCGGCCATCAAGTGGCTGAAGGAGGTCGAGATCACCACCTACGCCGACTTCGAGAGCTACTGGGTCCCCCGGGGCTACGCCGAGAAGGCCCCCATCAAGACCATGAGCCGCATCGACGTGCCCGACAACTTCGAGAGCTTCCCGGCCGGCCAGGTGATGGTGGGCGGCGTGGCCTACGCCCAGACCCGGGGCATCTCCAAGGTCGAGGTCAGGATCGACGACGGCGAGTGGGCCGAGGCGACCCTCGGCGAGGCGCTCAACAAGGACACCTGGCGCCAGTGGATCTACGAGTGGGACGCCGAGCCCGGCCAGCACTCCATCCGCGTGCGCGCCACCGACGGCAACGGTGACGTGCAGCCCGAGGAGCGCTCCGAGCCGCTTCCCGACGGGGCCACCGGCTGGCACACCGTGCGGACGACCATCAAGGGCTGATCGGCGGCGGATCCCCGGCCCCGGGCGTGCTGCGACCCGGGGCCACGCCGACAGGTGGCCAGGGCCCCGGGCCCTGGCCACCCGCGCGCCCGAGGGGCGTCGGGGAACCGCTGCGGGACTCGCGGCCGGACCGCCGGCGCCCCCACGGCCCGAGGACCGGAGCCGCCGCACCCACCGCACCCGACGGTCCGTCAGAAATCCGGGGGGCCGACCCATCCGCCCCCCGGGGGGTCCCGAACACACCACGGCGCCCGAACCGGGTCCGCCGGAACGGTCGGACACTCGGCCGCCTCCCCACCCTGAGAGGACACCCATCAAGATGCGTACCAAGAAGCCCTGGCTGACACTGCTGGCCCTGCTGGCCGCGCTGTCCCTGATCGCCGCCGCCTGTGGCGACGACGAGGACAGCTCCAGCTCCAGCGACGACTCCTCCTCGCAGACCACCGCCGCCGACGACAGCGGCTCCGACACCACCGCCGCCCCGGACTCGACCGAGGCCGACAGCGGTGGCGACGTCATGGAGCCCGTGGGCGAGGCCTGCTCGCAGATCCCCGCCGATGGTGCGGGTTCGAGCGCCGGCATGGCCGAGGACCCCGTGGGCACCGCGGCCAGCAACAACCCGCTGCTCAGCACCCTCGTGGCCGCCGTGACCGCCGCCGACCTCGGCGACGCCCTGAACGACCCCGAGGCCGAGTACACCGTGTTCGCCCCGATCAACAGCGCCTTCGAGGCGCTGCCCGAGGGCACCGTCGAGAGCCTGACCACCGATCCGGCCCAGATGGAGACGCTGGTGAACATCCTGTCGCAGCACGTCGTGGCTGACGGCAAGATGAGCATCGACGACCTCATCGCCGCTGGCGAGGTCACCGCCCTCAACGACGGCACCGACACCATCGAGGCCGCTGGTGACACCTTCACCGTCGTCGGCGACTCGGGCGAGCCGGCGACCGTCGTGTGCGGCAACGTCGAGACCGCCAACGCCACGGTGCACCTCATCGACACCGTGCTGATGCCGGCTGCGTGAGCTGACCCGGCCGACGCCCTCACCGAGGGCTGGCACAGCCTGAGAGGAGCCCGGGTCTTCGGACCCGGGCTCCTCCGCGTCCCGGCCCGGGTCGGCTCAGACGGTGACCAGCTGGGTGGTGCCCCCCGTGTTGGTCCCCTGCACGGCCGTGGGGAAGCCCCGCACCGTGCCCGACACGAGGCACGCCGAGGTCCCCTCGAGCACCACGCCCGGGCCGTCGGAGCTGAGGTCGCCCCGCACGAACGCGGTGAGCCCCGTCACCACCGACGAGCTGACCCCCACCAGGCGGAACCCGGCCCCGGCGTTGGTGTCGGCCTGGCAGCCCACCACCGTGAGGTCGATGGTGGGGTCACCGTCCCGCCCGAGCGCGAAGCCGTCGCCGAAGCCGTCCTGGGCCTGGCAGCCGACGAGCTGGTTGCGGTCGCCGGTGACGCGGAACTCGCCCTGGTTGAAGTACCCCTTGCAGCTCTCGAGGCGGTTGTTGGCCCGGACCACGTCGTAGCCGGGGCCGCCGCAGCCCGCGGCCTCGCACCCGATGAGGGTCCCGTCGGTGCCGCCCACGAAGAACCCGGCCCGATCGCCCTCGGTCGCGGCCTTGGCGCACTCGAAGGCGATCACGTTGAAGCAGCGGGCCCCGCGCACGTCGGCCTCCCCGCCCTCGGGGTCGACGCCCACCGCGATGCCGTGGCCGCCGAAGTAGGCGAGCAGCACGTCGGCCACGACGGGGAAGGCGTCGCTGCCGGTGTACGGCGTCTGCGAGCCCGAGCTGTTGCTCCGCAGGGCGATGCCGTGGCGCCCGTCGGTCTGGGTGCCGGTGGAGCCGTCGAGGGTCAGGGACCGGACGGTGGCGTAGGCGACCGGGGTGCCGTCCAGGTTGCTCTCCACCACGATGGCGGGCACGTCCACGCCGGAGCGGAGCTGGAGGATCGTGGCCGGGCCCGAGCCCTGGAGGGTGACGCCGGTGCGCATCTGGAGGCTGTCGCCCAGCGGGTAGAGGCCGGGGCCGACGTGGACCACCCCGCCCCCGACCCGCCCGGCCCCCTCGGCCGCGGCGGCATCGATGGCGTCCTGCAGGGCGCCGCGGTCGTCGCCCTCCCCCGTGCCCCGGGCGCCGTGGTCGCGGGTCGCGTCGCGCCACCCGCCCGGCGGGGAGCCCGCCGGCGCGGTGGCACCGGGACGCTCGGCCGCCTCCCCAGAGCCCGCCCCGCCTCGTCGTCGGAGCGCCAGAGGTAGGCGAGCCCGGCGGCGGCCACCCCGGCCCCGGCCAGCCCGGCCCCGCCCACCAGGAAGGCTCGCCGGTCTCCGGGGGACGGAGACGGCGGACGGTCGTCTCCGGGGGCGCGTGCGGGCGGCTCGGAGGCCCCGACGGGTCCCGTCTCGTCATCGGTCGCCACCACCGCAGCGTGGCACAGCCCACCCCCGGCCCCGGAGCCACGCCGGGCGGGCCCTCCCGCACCCGAGCACACTGGCGGCGGCCTGACCCTCTGACCGCCGGGGAGGACACAGTGTGCCTGGCACACTCTGTCCACTCTGTCCGCACGCACGTCCTGTGCGCGGGTCAGGTCGACCCGACCGCAGAGCGAGGGGACCCCTCCGATGGCCACCGATGACGTCGCCGCCCACTACACCAGCGGCACCCTCCACCAGCGTGTGCTGGCGGCCCTGGTCGAGGCCGGCCACGACCCCGATCACCTCGACCCCGACGCGCTCGCCCCGATGGAGGAGTTCCACACCTTCGGTCGGCTGGCCACCATCGCCCTGGCCGACGCCGCCGGGCTGGCCGAGGGCGAGTCGGTGCTGGACGTCGGCAGCGGCCTCGGAGGCCCCGCCCGCCTGCTGGCCCGCCGGTACGGGGTCCGGGTCACCGGCATCGACCTGACCGACGAGCTGTGCGAGGTGGCGGTGGACCTGACCCGACGGGTGGGCCTCGCCGACCGGGTGGCCATCGAGCAGGGCGACGCCCTCGCCCTCCCCTACGCCGACGCCACCTTCGACGTGGTGTGGACCCAGCACGTGTCCATGAACATCGCCGACAAGGCGGGGCTGTACGCAGGCATGCGCCGGGTCGTGCGCCCCACCGGCCGGCTGGCCTTCTTCGACATCCTCGCCGGCGACGGACAGCCCCTCACCTACCCGGTGCCGTGGGCCGAGGACGCCGCGGTCAGCGCCCTGGCCACCACCGAGGAGACCCGCGCCCACCTCGCCGCCGTCGGCTTCGAGGTCCGGACCTGGGAGGACGTGACCGAGGACGCGGTGGCGTTCTTCGACGCCCTGGCGGCGGGCACGGCCACCCCGCCCGGGCCCCTCGGCCTGCACCTGCTCATCACCGACATGGCGCGGCAAGGGCGCCAACCTGGCCGACGGCGCGCGGGACGGCCGCATCGCCCTGGTGCGGTGCGTGGCCGACGCGGGCTGACCGGGCTACTCCCCCGACGGGGCCTCGTCCGGTGCCGCGTCGGACGCGGCGTCGGTGTCCACCTCGGCCTCCGCCAGCGGCTCGGTCCCGGCTCCGGGATCGTCGCCCGCGCCGTCGGGGCGGCCCTCCTCGCTCCCCCGGGGAGGGGCCGGACCCGGCTCGAACCACCGGGCGACGAGCACGTCGGTGGAGGAGTGGGCGAGGATCGACGCGACCACCACCAGCGCCACCAGGTGGAAGAGCTCGTCGCTCAGGCCCAGGCCCGCCTCCAGGATGAGCAGGCCGTAGACGACCGAGGCGAACCCCTTGGGGCCGAACCAGGCCGCGGCCAGGCGCTCCTTGCGGTCGAGCGCGCTGCGCAGCAGGGCCAGGCCGAGGGCGACCGGGCGGGCGACGAAGAGGGCGAGCAGGGCGAACACGTAGCCGGCCACGCCGATGTCGCCCAGGAACGACAGGGAGATGAGCGCACCGAAGACGAGCAGCGCCCCCAGCTTGAGCAGCTCGGCCACCAGCTCGCCGAACTCGTGGAACGCCGACCGCATCGCCGGGCTCATGGTGGCGATGGTGATCCCGGCGGAGAAGGCGGCCAGGAAGACGTTGGCGTGGGTGAGCAGGGCCAGGGCCAGCACCAGCAGGCCGATGGCGAACCCGTTGAGCGGCTCGTAGGCGGTGGTGGCGGAGAAGAAGCGGGAGCGCTCCAGGCGGATCGCGACGTAGGGGACCCCGACGCCCAGGGCCACCCCCGCCGCCACCTCCGTGACCAGGTCGAAGCCGGCCGTGCCGGTGCCGGCCGCGGCGATGAGGACCACGACCACCGGCAGGGCCAGCCCGTCGTTGAGGCCGCTCTCGACGTTGAGCAGGTTGCGCAGCCGGTAGGGGATCTCCTCCCGCCCGACGATGGCGGCCGCGAAGACGGGGTCGGTGGGGCTGAGGGCGGCACCCAGCAGGAACGACTCCACCCACGGCAGGCCGGCGACGAGGTGGGCCATGAGCGCGGTGGCGAGCAGGGTGAGGGGCAGGCCGAGGAACAGGGCCCGCCCCGGGAGGCGCCACGCCGAGCGCAGCTCGCCCAGGCCGACGCGCATGCCGTCGGTGAAGAGCACGCTGAAGAGGGCCAGCTCGGCCAGACCGGAGACGATCTCGTCCTGGGGCTGGATGTGGAGCACGCCGAGGGTGCCGTCACCGAGCAGGAACCCGCCCACCAGGAAGAGGGCCGCGGTCGACAGCACGGTGCGGTGGGCGAGGCTCGACACCAGCACCGCCAGCAGCAGCAGGGCGGCGAAGGCGAGGAGCAGGTCCACGTCCGCACGGTAGGGGCTGACCCCGGTGGTACCGTCCGCCCTCCGGTCAGACCACCCGCAGGTGCCCACGTGCTCTTCGCCGCGCCCCCGTCCGCCCTCCCTCGTCGCGCCCGTCGCCTCCGGTGGGCCGCCCCCCTCGCCGCCCTGGCCCTCGTGGCCGGCGCCTGCTCGGGCGACGGCGACGGCGACGACGCCGACGCCGGGTCCACCGAGGCGACCGCCACGACCACCACGGCCCCGCCGCCGACCACCACCGAGGCCTCCGGGGCCGACGGGTCGGTCACCCTGGCCGACAACCCCGACAGCACCCTCAGCGCCGTCGTCACGGTGAGCACCGACCAGCCCGCGGTGGTGGGGCTCACCGCCACCTCACCCGGCGGCCACGAGGTCGACCTCCCCGCCGGCGGCGAGCCCGGCACCGACGCCGAGCTGCCGCTGGTGGGCCTGCGGCCCGACACCGACTACGAGGTCGCGGTGACGGCCGCGACGGCCGACGGCGCCGCCCTGGACCTGGGGGCGCCCCTCTCGTTCTCCTCCGGCGCCCTGCCCGACGACTTCCCCGAGATCCGCCTCGAGAGCGTCGACCGGGACCGCACCCAGCCCGGGCTCACCCTGCTCAGCCTCAAGCCGTGGGACGCGCCCGCCGAGGAGGGCGCCGACGCCGCACCGAGCCAGGACGTGCGCCAGACGGGTGGCTACCTCGCCGCGGTCGACCAGGACGGCGAGGTGGTCTGGTACCACGGCACCGAGGGCGGCGTGCTCGACGCCCGCCAGGTGGACGACGGCTACCTCTTCACCTACGAGGAGCTCGAGGCCCGCCAGGTCGACGCCCTCGGCCGCCTCACCCTGGAGCTGGCCGGGCGGGTCGTCACCGAGAACCCCGAGGACCTGCGGGGACGGCGGCGCACCACCGACGCCGCGGTGCCCGTCGCCACCGACAGCGCCCACCACGACGCCGGCCTCCTCCCCTCGGGCAACGTGCTGATGCTCTCCACCGAGCTCCAGGACCTCACCGGGCCGGCGCGGTGCGGCGAGGACGACGACGAGGTCACCTACCCGGTGATCTCCGACGTGGTCGTCGAGGTCGAGCCCGAGTCCGGCGAGGTCGTGGGCGAGTGGCCGATCAGCGACGTGCTCGACCCCTTCGCCCGGCCCGGTGCCGAGCTGTGCGTCGAGGGCTCCGCCTTCGCCCCGCCGAACTTCTTCTACCCGGTCGAGGGGGTGCGCGACTGGACCCACGGCAACTCGGTGGTCCTCGACGAGGACCGCAACGCCCTGATCGTCTCGCTGCGCCACCTGAGCGCGGTGCTGGCCCTGCGGTACCAGGACGACGCCGACGGCCCCGCCGGCGAGCTGCTGTGGGAGCTCGGCGCGGACGGGACCCTGCCCCTCGACGGCGAGCCCACCTCGTTCCAGCACGCGGCCGAGGTGCTCGCCGACGGCAGCATCCTCGTCTACGACAACGGCAACCAGCACGAGGGCGCCACCGCCGGCGAGGAGGGCGACGCCCCGCCCTACAGCCGGGCGGTGATCTACGAGGTCGACGACAGCAGCGACGACCCCTCCGAGTGGAGCGCCCGGCAGGTGTGGGAGCACCGCCTCGACGACGACGACGGCAACCCGGTGTTCACCGGGTTCCTGGGCGACGTCGACATGCTCGACGACGGCAACGTGCTCATCACCCACGGGGCCATCGCCGACGCCGAGGGCCGGCTGACGGCCCGGGTTGTGGAGGTGGCCCGGGAGGACGGGGCCACCGAGGGCGGCGACGTCGTGTTCGACCTGCGCGTCGGCACCCCCGACGACGGCTGGACCGTCTACCGGTCCCAGCGCATCGCCTCGGCCCTGCCCCCCGGCGCCTGACCGGTCCCGTCCGGGAGCCGCCCGGCGGCGCTCAGGCCCGGCGGTCCGGCCCCGACGGGCGGGAGGGCACGCCGTCGCAGCCCAGGCCCACGGCCAGGGCCTCCCACCGGGCGCTGACCGGCGGTCCCGAACCCGGCCGGCGGCGACGGGATCGGGCCCCCCGGGTCGTGGTCCTGCGGGCGAGCGTCCTGAGGGTGTCCATGACTGCACCGATCTGTACACTTTGCGGTGTCGTCACCATAGTGCACCGATCGGTGCAGTCAAGGGGTGAGCCGCCAGTGGCCCGACCATCCAAGCGAGAGGACGTCCTGGAGGCGGCCGACCGCTGCTTCTACGAGCACGGCATCGCCGCGACCGGTGTCGACGCCATCGCCGAGGCGGCCGGGGTGTCCAAGCGCACCCTCTACAACCACTTCCCCTCCAAGGACGACCTGCTGGAGCACTACCTGTCCTGGCGTGAGGACCGGTGGCGGGCACGCCTGGCCCGGGACCTGGAGGACGTGGCCGACCCCGTCGACCGGATCCTCGTCTACTTCGACGTGTACTTCGCCTCCCTGGCCGACGACGAGTTCCGCGGCTGCGCCTTCATCAACGCCGCGGCCGAGCTCCCCGCCGACAGCCCGGGGCTGGCCGTCATCGTGGCCAGCAAGGCCCGGGTCCAGGACGAGATCGAGGCCCTGCTGGCCGAGGCCGGCAACCCGGACCCGGCGGCGACGGCGCTGACCGTCGCGACGCTCCTCGAGGGGGGCTGCGCGGTGGCCGGGGTGCGCCGCGCCACCGACCAGCTCCCGACCCTCAAGGCGACGGCGCGCGCCCTGGCCACCGCCGGGGCGACCGCCACGACCTGAGCGGCGACGCCGGCGCCTCCTCGGACGGCCGTGGCCGCGCGGTGCCGCGGGGCGGCCGCCTCCACCGGCGGAGCGGCCCGGTAGGTTCGTGAGGTGGCCCCGGCCGAGCCGCCACCCGCGGTCGTGCGGGCCACCCGCAGCGTCTACGGCGTGTTCGCCCTCGCCGGGGCCGCCATCGCCTCGTTGCTCTCCCGCGTCCCGCAGGTCCGGGACCTGCTCGGGCTCCGGCCCGGCGCCCTCGGCGTGGTGCTCCTGATGACCGCGATCGGGGCGCTGCTGGCCCTCCCCACCTCCGGCCTGGTCGTCGACCGGGTCGGCCCGGCCCGCACCGTGGCCGGGATGGCGGTGCTGGCCACCGGTGGGGTCGCCGTCGCCGCCGTCGGCTCCGAGGTGGGACCTGTCGTCGTCGGGATCGGCATGTTCGCCTTCGGCTTCGGCAACGCCCAGTGGGACGTGGCCATGAACGTCGAGGCCGCCGCCGTCGAGCAGCACCTGGGTCGCTCGGTCATGTCCCGCTTCCACGCCGCCTTCAGCCTCGGGACCGTCGCCGGAGCGCTGGGCGGCGTGGTGATGAACGCCCTGGGCATCGCCCCCGTCGTCCACCTGCCCGTCGTCGCCGTCCTCGTCCTGGTCGGTGTCGAGGTCAGCGTCCGCGGCTTCCTGCCGGTGGACGCCTCGGGTCCCCCCGCCGAGCACGGACCGGGACCGCTGCGGGGGTGGGCCGAGCCCCGCACCGTCCTCATCGGCGTGTTCGTGCTGTGCATGGCCTTCGCCGAGGGGACCGCCAACGACTGGCTCGGCATCGCCGCCATCGACGGCTACGGCGCCAGCGACGCCACCGGGTCGGTGGCGTTCGTCCTCTTCGTCGCGTCGATGACCGTCGGACGGTGGTTCGGCCCGGGCACCCTCGACCGGTGCGGTCGGGTCCCGGTCCTGCGGGGCGGCGCCCTGCTGGCCCTCGTCGGCGTGCTCGCCGTGGTCCTCGGCCCGACGACGGGCGTCGCCCTGGTCGGCGTCGTCCTGTGGGGCCTGGGCACCGCCCTCGGCTTCCCGACCGGCATGAGCGCAGCGGCCGACGATCCCGCCCGGGCCGCCGGCCGGGTGAGCACGGTCGCCACCATCGGCTACGTCGCCTTCCTCGCCGGGCCGTCGCTCATCGGCACCATCGGCGACCACACCGGCGTCCGGCGAGCCCTTGCCGTCACCGCGGTGCTCCTCGGCGTCGGCGCCGCCATCGCCTCCTCGACCCGACCGCTCGACGCCCCGACCGACGACGCTCGGCGGAGTCCGGTGCCACCCCCCGCGGCGTCACCCTGACCGACCGGGCCCACGCCCGGAGGGACCCTCACCACTCGGCACTGCCTGCCGATCGGGTGACGCATGGCAACCGGCGGCGAGGCACTGATGTCGGGACGGCTGACCCGCCGGACCATGACGTGGCTCATCGCCGCGGTCCTCGTGGTGGGCCCGGTCGAGGCCGCCGCGGCCGAGAGCCACGTCGTCCTGGTCACCCTGCCGTTCCGCTCGGCACTGCTGGCGGTGAACCTGTGGGGGCTGCGGACCGGGCGCCTCAGCCCGGTCGGCGCCGGTCGCCTGTTCCTGGCCCAGGCGGTGGTGACCACCACGGCCTGGTCGCTGCTGCTGGGCTCCACGCCCACCGAGCTGACCTTCGAGACGGCCGCCTACGGGACCATCCTGCCGATCTTCGCCCTCGTCATCGCCCCCACCCGCCAGCGCCGCTGGTGGTCGCTGGCCGTCGTCGGCGTCGTCCTCGTCCCCGCCGCCGCCGGCCTCGTCCCCCACGACGGCCTCCTCTTCGTGCAGCTGCTCACCGTGCTGGCGATCCACGGCCTGGCCCTGACGATGCTCGACCTGCACGCCGACCGGGCGGAGACCGCGGGCCGCATGGCCTCGTTCGATCCCCTGACCGGTCTGTTCAACCGCCGTCCGGCGCTCACCCGGCTGACCGCCGAGGTCGGCGCCGCCCGCGTCGGCGGGACGACGGCGAGCCTCCTCATCTTGGACCTCGACCACTTCAAGGACCTCAACGACACCCTCGGCCACGAGGCCGGGGACGACGCGCTGCGCCACGTGGGCGCCGCCCTCACCTCCCTCGTCCGGCGCGACGACGTCGTGTGCCGGTGGGGCGGGGAGGAGTTCCTGGTCCTGCTGCCCGACACCGACGGCCCTGCGGCCGCCCGCACCGCCGAGCGCTTCCGGGTGGTCGTCGCCGCCACCGGCGTCACCGCCTCGGTCGGGGTGGCCGAGGTCCACCCGGGCGACACCGTCGCCAGCTGGGTCGCCCGGGCCGACGCGGCCATGTACGTGGCCAAGGAGCGGGGCCGCGACCGCGTGGCCACGGCCCCGCCCCCCGCCCCGGTCGGGCCCGCCGAGCGGACGGCCGACCAGGGGGAGGCCGCGGCCCCCGCCGATGCCCCGAGGCCGGTCGCCCGGCGACTCGCCGCCGCGCCCCTCACGCCCTAGGGCGACGACTCGCCCCGGCCGCCCGCGGTCAGTGCGCCACCGCACCGTTGCTCGGCAGCTGCGGGGAGCGGCGGCGCAGGACGGCCTTGCGGATCTCCTCGACCCACACCACCGACGACGCCACCAGGACGGCGACGCCCCACGCCGCCGGGCTGAGGCCGGCGGTGTCGAACAGGGCTCTGGCCCGGGCCCGGACTGCACGGCTGCGACCTGGAGCAGCAGCACACCTCCGAGCGCCCCCCAGAGGCGCCCGTTGCGCAGGGTGGCCCGGCGGAAGATCGACTCCCGCTCGGTCCGGGCGTTGAGGGCGTTGAACACCTGGAAGAGCACGAAGGTGGTGAAGGCCAGGGTGAGCACGGCGGCGTCGCCGCCGTCGGCGCGGACCGGTGGACAGCAGGCCCAGGGTGCCGACGGCCATCACCAGGCCGGTGCCGGCCAGCACGGCCAGCCGGGAGGTGGTGAGGATGGCCGACCGTCGGGGCCGGGGCGGAGTCGTCCATGGCGCCGGGGGTGGGCGGGTCGAGGCCGAGGGCCATGGCCGGCGGGCCGTCCATGATGATGTTGACCCACAGGATCTGCACGGCGGTGAAGGGCGCCGGCAGGCCCAGCAGGGGCGCGGCCAGCAGGGTGAGGATGGCGCCGATGTTGGTCGCCAGCTGGAAGCGGACGAACGTGACGATGTTCGAGTAGATGGTGCGGCCCTGCTCGACGGCGCCGACGATGGTGGCGAAGTCGTCGTCGGTGAGCACCATGGCGGCCGCCTCCTTGCTCACCTCCGTGCCGGTGATGCCCATGGCCACGCCGATGTCGGCCGTCTTGCAGGGCGGGGGCGTCGTTGACCCCGTCGCCGGTCATGGCCACGACCTCGCCCCGGGCCTTCAGGGCCCGGACCATGCGGACCTTGTGCTCGGGCGAGACCCGGGCCACGACGGCCACGTCGTCGATGCGCGTCGGCCAGGGCCTCGTCGTCGAGGGCGTCGAGCTCCTCGCCGGTGAGCACGTCGCCCTCGATGCCGAGCCGGCCGGCGATGGCCGCCGCGGTGCGGGCGTGGTCGCCGGTGATCATCTTCACGTCGATGCCGGCGCGGTGGCACAGGGCGATGGCGTCGCGGGCCTCGGGGCGGGGCGGGTCGAGGAGGCCGACCACGCCGAGCAGGTCGAGGTCGTGCAGGTGGTCGTCGAGCTCGTCGGGCCCGACGCCCTCGACCGCGGCATCGTCCCCCGGGAGCCGGCGGGAGGCCAGCGCCGAGGACCCGCAGGCCCTCGTCGGCCAGGTCGCCCAGCACCTCGTCGAGGCCGGCCCGGTCGGCGTCGCCCACCGCGGTCCGGCTCGAGCAGCACGTCGAGCGCACCCTTCACGTAGACCACCACGTCGTCGCCGTCGCGGTGGAAGGTGGCCATGATCTTGCGGGTCGAGTCGAAGGGGATCTCGGCCACCCGCGGGCGGCGCTCGGCCTCCGCCGTCGGGGTCGAGGCCGGCCTTGCGGGCCAGGGTCACCAGGGCCCCCTCGGTGGGGTCGCCCACGAGGGTGCCGTCGTCGTCGACCACGGCGTCGTTGCAGAGCAGGCCGGCCCGGACGGCCTCGGTGGCGGCGTCGTCGAGCTCCGGGGCTGATGTCGCCCTCGGGCCGGTAGCCCTCGCCGGCCACCTCGTGGCGCCGCCCGCCGACGACCAGCGCCCGGGCGGTCATCTGGTTGAGGGTGAGGGTGCCGGTCTTGTCCGAGCAGATCACCGAGGTGGCGCCCAGCGTCTCGACCGATGCCAGGCGCTTGACGATGGCCCCCCGCTTGGCCATCTGGCTGGTGCCGACGGCCAGGGTCACGGCCACCACGGCGGGGAGGCCCTCGGGGATGGCCGCCACCGCCAGGGCGACGGCCCGCAGCAGGGTGTCGCCCAGGTCCTCGCCCTGCAGCCAGCTCGAGGGCGAGGAAGGCGGCCACGGCCACGCCGGCGACCACGGCCAGGCGCTTGCCCAGCCCGTCGAGCTGGCGCTGCAGCGGGGTGGGCTCGCTCTCGGCGGTGCGGAGCATGTCGGCCACCGCGCCCATCTCGGTGCCCATGCCGGTGGCGGTGACCTCCATCTCGGCCCGGCCCCGGGTGACGACGGTGTTCATGTAGGCCACGCCGTCGCGGTCGCCGAGCGGCCCGCCCTCGGTGACGCCGCCCGCCTCCTTGGCCACCGCCGAGGACTCGCCGGTGAGGGCGGACTCGTCGACCTCGAGGCTGAGGGCGGCGAGGATCCGACCGTCGGCCGGCACCCGGTCGCCGGCCTCGAGCAGGACCACGTCGCCGGGCACCAGGGTCTCGGCCTCGACCTCGACGGTGCGCCCGTCGCGCCGGACCCGGGCCGTGGGCACGAGCATCGAGCGCAGGGCGTCGAGGCTCTTCTCGGCCTTGGCCTCCTGCACGAACCCGAGCACGGCGTTGAGCAGCAGCACCACGGTGATGACCGCGGCGTCCTTCAGGTCGCCGACCGCCCCGGCCAGCACCGCCGCGCCGAGCAGCACCACACGAGCAGGTTGCGGAACTGGTCGACGAAGATCGCCAGCCGGGACCGACCCGGGGCCTCGGCCAGGCGGTTGGGACCGTGGTTGGCGAGGAGGCGCTCGGCCTCCTCGGGGCTCAGTCCCACGGCGCGGTGCGGGGGCCGGGGGCGGATCGGCCGGCGAGGGGCCGACGGGGGGAGCAGGGGTGGGCACGGGGTCTCCGATCGGGTGGCGATCGAAGGTCTCCCCCGCCTCCGTGGAGGCGGCCTCACCGGGCTCGAGGCCGGACTGACGATGAGGCGCTTGCGGGGTACTCCCCTTCTTGGTCCCCGAGATGCTACCCGGTCGCGGGGCAGAGCCCACCGCGCCGGGGGCGGGCGGGGGCGCGGCGATCGCCAGCTGCTGGATCTGCTCGGTGCCCTCGGATGTGGCGGTGGAGATCTCGGCCCCGCCCGCAGGGCGGGGCCGCACCGCTACTCGATGCGGAGGCCGGAGATGGCCCGGGCGATCACCAGCTGCTGGATCTGCTCGGTGCCCTCGAAGATGTCGAAGATCTTGGCGTCGCGGTGCCAGCGCTCGACGGGGTACTCCCGGGTGTAGCCGTAGCCGCCGAGGATCTGGATGGCCCGCTCGGTGGCCCACACGGCCACGCGGCCGGCCTTGAGCTTGGACTGGCTGCCCTCGGCGTTGACGTAGTTGCCGTTGCGGGAGAGCCAGGCGGCCCGGTGCACCAGCAGGCGGGCGGCGTCGATCTCGGTGATCATGTCGGCGAGCATGAAGGCGATCGACTGGTTCTCGATGATCGCCTTGCCGAAGGCCTTGCGCTCCTGGGCGTAGTCCAGGGCGTACTCGTAGGCGGCGCGGGCCACGCCGATGGCCTGGGCGCCGACGGCGGGGCGGGTGGCCTCGAAGGTGGCCATGGCCGGCTGCTTGCCGCTGGAGGCGGCCTTGGGCTTGTTCAGGGCCTCGCGGGCCCGGGCCAGCTTCTCGTCGAGCTTCTCCTTGCCGCCGAGCAGGCAGGAGCCGGGCACCCGCACGTCGTCGAGGACGACCTCGGCGGTGTGGCTGGCCTTGATGCCGTGCTTCTTGTACTTCTGGCCCTGCGAGAGGCCCTCGGTGCCGGGCGGCACGATGAAGCTGGCCTGGCCCCGGCCCCGGAGCTCGGGGTCGACGGCGGCCACGACCACGTGGACGTCGGCGATGCCGCCGTTGGTGATCCACGCCTTGGTGCCGTTGAGCACCCACTCGTCCTTGGCCTCGTCGTAGACGGCCCGGGTGCGCAGCGAGGACACGTCGGAGCCGGCGTCGGGCTCGGACACGCAGAAGGCGCCGAGGGCGACCTTGTCGGGGGTGCCGTAGCACTGCGGGCACCCACTCACCGAGCTGCTCGGGGGTGCCGTTGCCGGCGATGCCGGCGGCGGCCAGGCCCGAGCCCATGATCGACAGGCCGATGCCGGCGTCGCCCCAGAACAGCTCCTCGATGGCGATCGGCAGGGTGAGGCCGGTGGGGTCGCCCATCATGGCCTGGGCCATGAAGTCGAAGCCGTAGAGCCCGATCTTGGCCGCCTCCTCGACGATCGGCCACGGGAACTCCTCCTTCTCGTCCCACTCCTCGGCGGCGGGGCGGATGACGTCGGCGGCGAAGTCGTGCACCCACTTCTGGAGCTGGAGCTGGTCCTCGTTGAGGGCCAAGGAGAAGTCTGACATGGGATGGCTCCCGTGCGGTCGGGGTCGGGGCGGGACGGACGCGAAGTTACCGCGCAGTAACCAGGGTAGGTCCGTCAGGGAGATCGTGCCAGCCCGACGGCGGCAGGACACGGCCCGGCGGGGGCGAACCTCCCGAGGGCACCGGGGCACGGCCCCGACGACGAGCTCGGGCCACCTCCGCCGGCCCGTGGAGGTCACCATGTCCCAGGGGTCCCAGGGCGACGACGCCCCCGCACCGGGCGTCTCCGACGCCCACCTCGCCGACCGCGCCGCCTACGGCGACGCCGGGGCCTTCGCCACCCTCGCCGACCGGTTCCGCGGTCCCGTCTGGACCACCGCCGCCCTGGCCTCCGGGGATCGGGCGATCGCCACCCGCGCCACCGCCGCCGCCTTCACCCGCACCCTGGCCGCCCGGGCCGCCGGCATCGGCGACCTCGACGCACCGGTCGGGCCGGCCCTGGCCACCACCGCCTACGAGCTGGCCCGCGAGACCCACCCGGACGCCGTCCCCGACCCCGTCGCCCTCCCCGCCCCCCTCGCCGGGCTCGACCCCGAGGTGCGCACGGCCGCGTGGCTCACCGAGGCCGAGGGCTGGGCGCCCGACGCGGTGGCGGAGCTCCTGCGCGCCGGGGCCGGCCTGACCGCGGTCGACCCGGAGGCCCCGACCTGGTCGCCCGCGGCGGCCGCCGCGGCCCGCGGCCTCGCCCTCGACCCGACGGGCGACCTCGTCGCCGCCGCGGCCACGGGGTGGCGGGAGTGGCAGGGACTCGAGGTCGCCATCCCCGACCGCCACCCGCTGAGCATCGCCCTGGCCCGCCTCGACGCCCCCCTCGGTCGGGTCGGCGCCGCCCTCGGCCGCCTCGGCAGCCAGGCCGCCACCGCCGCGGCCCGTCGTCGTCGACGTCTGGCTGCGGTCGCGCCCGTGCCCCCCGCCCCGATGCTCCCGGCCGACGACGGCGCCAGCGACGACGAGGTCCCGGCCGGCGACGTTGCCTCGCCCCTGACGCCGGTCGGGCCGGCCGGCGAGGAGGTCCCGGCCGGACCCACGAGCGACGCCGTCGCCGTCTCGATGGGTGTCAGCGCCCCCTCGGCGCCGGGGGCCGCCGTCGTCGACGACGGCCCGGACCTCGGGCCGGAGGTCGACCACCTGGCGCTCCCCGAGCGGGATCGGTCCGTGCGCCACCTCGTCACCGCGGGGGCGACCTCGACCCGCCTGCGGGTGGTCGCCGCGGTGGCGGCCGGCATCCTCACCGCCTCGGCCGCGGGCAGCTTGCTGGCCACCGACCCCACCGCTGGCCGGGCCCGTCCGTCGGGTGCCACCGAGGCCGCCGTCGTCACCGGCGAGGACGGTGCCCTCCTGGACGACGGGCGCCCCGTCGTGCCGGTGGTGGCCACCGAGGCGGCACCCCCGCCGACGACGACCGACGTCCCGGGCCCCTCGGTCTCGTCCCCCGCCGGGCCGGGTGCGCCGGCGAGCGGAGCCGGGGCGAGCGGCACCCCGGCGGTGGCGACACCGAACCTCGGCGCCCCGTCCGAGGGCGGGGGGGCTGCGCCTCGCACCGGGGGTCAGCCGTCCGGCGGCGGCGGCGACGGTGCCGGGGCACCGACCAGCCCCGCACCGGCCCCGACCCCGGTGCCGACCCCGGTGCCGGGTCCCCCCCCGAACCCCACCCCCGCCCCCACCCCCACGGCCCCGCCCACCACGGCCCCGCCCACCACGGCGGCACCGGCGCCCACCACCACGCCCCCCGGCCCGACCACCACCGCCCCACCCTCCCGCCCGGTCTGCACCCTCCTGCCCGTCCTCTGCCCCTGACGGCTGCAGCCGCCCGGAGCGCGCGCCGGTCACGAGGTGCCTGGCACCTCGTGACGCCAGGCACCTCGTGACGCCACCATCGAGAGCCCGCCGGCCGAGAGGGTCAGCGGCGGCGCCAGGTGGTGCCGTCGGGGCCGTCGAGGAGCTCGACGCCCTCGGCGGCCAGCTCGTCGCGGATGCGGTCCGAGGTGGCGAAGTCCCGGGCGGCGCGGGCGGCGGTGCGCTCGGCGACGAGGGCGTCGATGCGGGGGTCGGAGCCGGAGGCGTCGGCGTCGGGCGCCTCGGCCTCGGCCAGGCCGAACCCCAGGGCCCGGTCGGCGTCGGCCAGGAACGCCCACCGGTCGGCCGCCGTGAGGTCGTCGGCCCGGACCACGTCCCACACCACGGCCAGGGCCCGGGGGGCGTTCAGGTCGTCGGCCAGGAAGCCCCAGAAGCGGCGCAGGTGCGCGCTCGACCGCCGCCGCATCGGGCTCGCCCCCGGCGTCGCGGGCGGCCACGGCGTGGCCGACCAGGCGCCGCAGGGCGGTGCCGGCCGCCTCCACCGCCTCGAAGGAGAACTCCTGCTTCTGGCGGTAGTGGGCCTGGAGGAAGAAGTAGCGGAAGGCGAGCGGGTCGATGCCCCGCTCGACCAACGAGTCGACCACCAGCACGTGGCCCGCGGACTTCGACATCTTCTCGCCGCCGAGGTCGAGGAACTCGTTGTGGACCCAGATCGCCGACCCAGGGGTGGACGCCGAGGGCGCACTCGCTCTGGGCCACCTCGTTGGTGTGGTGCACCCGGACGTGGTCGATGCCGCCGGTGTGGATGTCGAAGCGCTCCCCCAGGTACTTCGGTGGCCATGGCCGAGCACTCGATGTGCCAGCCCGGGAAGCCCCGGCCCCACGGCGAGTCCCACTCCTGCTGGCGCACCACCCCGGGCGGGGTGAGCTTCCACAGGGCGAAGTCGGCCGGGTGGCGCTTGGCCTCGACGGCCTCGACCCGTCCGGTGGCCTCCAGGTCGTCGAGGCGGAGCCCGGCGAAGTCGGCGTAGGCGGGGAAGGTGGAGGTGTCGAAGTAGACGCCGTCGTCGATGACGTAGGTGCGTCCCTGCTCCTCGAGGGTGCGCACCATGGCGATCTGCTCGGCGATGTGGTCGGCGGCGCGGGGCACGCACGTCGGGCTCGAGGCAGCCCAGCCGCCGCCGGTCGTCGGCCCACTGCTCGGTGTAGCGGGCCGCGATCTCGGCCGCCGTCTCGCCCGACGACGCGGCCGCCCGCTCCAGCTTGTCCTCGCCCTCGTCGGCGTCGGAGACGAGGTGGCCCACGTCGGTGATGTTGGTGACGTAGGTGACCTCGTACCCGGCGGCCAGCAGCACCCGGCGCAGGAGGTCGGGCACCAGCTGGCTGCGCATGTTGCCGAGGGTCTGGGGGGCGTAGACGGTGGGGCCGCAGGTGTAGATGCCGACCTTCCCCGGCTCGAGCGGCACCAGGGGCGCGACCTGCCGGGTGCGGGTGTCGTAGAGCCGGAGGTCCTCCAGCCCGGGGGTCACCACGTCCGCAGCCATCCCCCGATCATGGCCGACGGACCCGCGCGTCCCACCCGAGGTTCCCCTCCGACGCCGGGGCCACCCCGGACGGTCCGACCGTCCTCGGTACCCACGACCGGGAAGGGTCGCCACTCGTGTACCAAGAACGGCCCACCCCGGTGCGACCGACCCGTTCTCGGCACCCACGACCGGGGAAGGCCGCCACCCCCGTACCAAGGACGGTCTCTCGCTGCGTCGCGCCTCGACGGGGCGACGTGGTCAGCGGCGGTGGAGGGCGGCGACCTGGCCGGGGGTCATGCCGGTGACGGTGCGGAGGTCGCGGGTGAAGTGGGGCTGGTCGGCGTAGCCCAGCTCGGCGGCCAGGTCGGCCAGTGAGCCGCCGTGGGAGCGCAGGCGCTCGGCCGCCTCGTGGAGCCGGCGGCGCTGGATCAGCCAGCGGGGCGTGAGCCCCAGCCGGGCCCGGGTCAGTCGCTGCAGGGCCCGCTCGCCCATCCCGACCTCGGCGCACAGCCGGGCGACGGACGTGATCTCGGGCCGGTCCTCGACGCAGGCCACCACCTCGTTGGCCAGGAGGCCCTCGTCGTCGACCGGGCCCAGGACCCGGGCCAGCCCGGCCAGGGCCTCGATGGCCACCCGGTGGGCCGCCTCGGCGTGGGGATCGGCGCCCATGGCCGCCCGCACCGCGGCGACGACGGCGGCGGTGTGGGGGCCCAGGACCTCGAGGGGCTCGGCCCGGTCGGTCCAGGCGTCCACGGGCCCGCCGACGAGCAGCGACCCGGCGGCGGGCTGGAACATCACCCCGGCCGCCCACCCGTCGCCGGAGAGGGACGCCTCCGACAGACCCGTCGCCGGTCCCCGGACGGTGGTGTAGGTGGACGCCACCACCACGAGGGTGACCGGGTACTGCAGGACCCGCTGCACCGCCTCCTCGCCCGGCGGCACCGACCACACCGGCAGCCAGAAGCGGCGCACCAGGTCGGTCAGGTCGTCGGGGGCGGCGTAGCGGTGGACGGTGTGGGACCGGTCGGCGGGGTCGACCAGGTGGGCCCGCTCGATCAGGTCGAGGCGCTCGGGGCTGTCGGGTTCCATCAAGACCAGCCTGCCCGGTACGGGTGATGCTGGCGCCATGACACCGACCCCCACCTCCTCCCCCGCGATCGTCGACCGCCACCGCGCCGCCGACGTCGCCCTGTCCGACCTCCTCACCTCCCTGCCGGCCGAGGCCTGGGACGCCCCGTCGCCCTGCCCGGGCTGGACCGCCCGCGACGTGGTCGGCCACCTCGTCGACGCCCAGCGCACCTTCCTGACCGGCCGCGGCCTCGACGTGGGCCCGGCCCCGGACCTGGCCGACCCCCCTGCGGCCTGGCGGGTCCACGCCGACCGGGTGACCGCCCTGCTGGCCGACCCGGCGGTGGCCGGGCAGCCCTTCGAGGGCCACTTCGGCCCCACCACGGTGGGCGAGGCCTTCGGCCGGTTCTACGTCTTCGACGAGGTGGCCCACCGCTGGGACGTGGCGCAGGCCGCGGGCCGCGAGGAGCGCTTCACCGACGCCGAGCTGGACGCCCTCGAGGCCGGCATCGCCGGTTTCGGCGACGCCCTCCACAGGGAGGGCGTGTGCGCCGGTGGGGTCGAGGCGCCGCCCGGGGCCGACCGCCAGGCGCACGTCCTCGCCGCCCTCGGCCGTCGGGCCTGAGCCGCCGCAGCCGTCCTGGCGCGCGAGGACCGACCCGGGCCGGCAACGGGTTCGGAGGGCCCGGGACGGCGCCGGTACCTTGAGGCGATGACCGACGCCCCGACGACGACGGCGCGCCCCCGCACGGTGCCCGACAAGCCCGCCCTGGAGGGCGTCGAGGCCCGCTGGATCGAGCGTTGGGAGGCCGACGGCACCTACCGCTTCGGCGGCGACCGGCCCCGGGCCGAGGTGTACTCCATCGACACGCCGCCGCCGACGGCGTCGGGGTCGCTGCACGTCGGCCACATCTTCAGCTACACCCACACCGACACGCTCGCGCGGTACCACCGGATGCGGGGCCGCGACGTCTTCTACCCCATGGGGTGGGACGACAACGGCCTGCCCACGGAGCGCCGGGTCGAGAACTACTACGGCGTCACCTGCGACCCCACCGTCCCCTACGACCCCGAGTTCGAGCCGCCGGCGACCCCGGCGAAGAAGCGCCAGGACTTCGTCCCCACCAGCCGGCGCAACTTCGTCGAGCTGTGCCACGGGCTCACCCAGGACGACGAGCAGGTCTTCGAGGACCTGTTCCGCCTGGTCGGCCTGTCGGTCGACTGGTCCCTGCAGTACACGACCGTCGGCGAGCGGGCCCAGCGCACCAGCCAGCGGGCGTTCCTGCGCAACCTGGCCCGGGGCGAGGCCTACTCCATCGAGGCACCCAGCCTGTGGGACACGACGTACCAGACGGCCGTGGCCCAGGCCGAGCTCGAGGACCGCGAGCGGCCCGGCGCCTACCACCACATCGCCTTCCACCCCACCGGCGGCGGTGACGACGTCGTCGTGGCGACCACCCGCCCCGAGCTGCTCGTCTCCTGCGTCGCCCTCGTCGCCCACCCCGACGACGAGCGCTACCAGCCGCTGTTCGACACCACCGTCACCACCCCCGTCTTCGGCGTCGAGGTCCCCGTCCGCGCCCACCCGCTGGCCGAGCCGGACAAGGGCACCGGCGTGGCCATGATCTGCACCTTCGGCGACACCACCGACGTCACCTGGTGGCGCGAGCTCGACCTCGCCACCCGGGCCGTCATCGGCAAGGACGGACGCTTCGCCTTCGAGGCCCCGGCCTGGCTCACCACCGACGCCGCCCGCGACGCCTACGCCCGCTTCGCCGGCAAGGGGGCGGGCGGTGCCCAGAACGTCATGGTCGAGCTGCTCAGCGAGTCCGGCGAGCTGCAGGGCGAGCCCGAGAAGATCACCCACCCGGTGAAGTTCTACGAGCGGGGCGACAAGCCGCTCGAGATCGTCACCTCGCGCCAGTGGTACATCCGCAACGGCGGTCGCTCGGCCGACCTGCGCGCCGCCCTGGTCGGCCGAGGCACCGAGCTCGAGTGGCACCCGCCGTACATGCGCCACCGCTTCGAGAACTGGGTCGAGGGCCTCAACGGCGACTGGCTCGTCTCCCGCCAGCGCTTCTTCGGCGTCCCCGTCCCGCTCTGGTACCGCCTCGACGGCGACGGCCGCCCCGACCACGACGACCCCATCGTCCCCGAGGAGAACACCCTCCCCGTCGACCCGCAGTCCCACGTCCCGCCCGGCTTCGATCCCGACCAGCGCGACCAGCCCGGCGGCTTCACCGGCGACCCCGACGTGCTCGACACGTGGGCCACCTCGTCGCTCACGCCGCTGCTGGCCTGCGGGTGGGAGGAGGACCCGGACCTCTTCGCCCGCACCTACCCCATGGACCTGCGGCCCCAGGGCCACGACATCATCCGGACCTGGCTGTTCTCCACCGTCGTCCGCGTCGCACTTCGAGACCGACTCCCCGCCGTGGGCCAACGCCGCCCTGTCGGGGTGGATCCTCGACCCCGACCGCAAGAAGATGTCGAAGTCAAAGGGCAACGTGGTCGTCCCCATCGACCTGCTCCAGCAGCACGGCTCCGACGCCGTCCGCTACTGGTCGGCCAGCGGCCGCCCCGGCACCGACACCGCCTTCGACGCGGGCCAGATGAAGGTCGGCCGCCGCCTCGCCATCAAGATCCTCAACGCCAGCCGCTTCGCCCTGAACCTGGGGCCCGCCCCCGAGGGCGCCCGTCCCACCGAGGCCCTCGACCGCTCGGTCCTGGTCGCCCTGGCCGACCTCGTCGACGAGGCCACCCGCGCCTTCGACGGCTACGACTACGCCCGCGCCCTCCAGCGGACCGAGGCCTTCTTCTGGTCGTTCTGCGACGACTACCTGGAGCTGGTCAAGACCCGGGCCTACGGCGAGGACCCCGACGACGACGGCGCGGCCTCGGCCCGGGCCACCCTCGAGGTCGCCCTCTCGACCCTGCTGCGGCTCTTCGCCCCGATCCTGCCCTTCGCCACCGAGGAGGTCTGGTCGTGGTGGCAGGAGGGCTCGGTCCACCGCGCCCCGTGGCCCGAGGCCGCCGACCTCCGGGCCCTGGGCGGCGAGGGGGACCCCGGCGTCCTGGCCGTCTGCGCCGACGTGCTCAGCGCGGTGCGCCGGGCCAAGTCCGACGCCAAGGTCTCCATGCGGGCCGAGGTCGCGGCGGTCGCCGTCCGCGACACCGACGCCCGCCTGGCCGCCCTGGCCGCGGCCGAGCAGGACCTCCGCGACGCGGGCCGCATCGCCGAGCTCACCTGGTCCGCCACGGCCGACGGCGCCGACCCCGACGTCGCCGTCACCCTCACCGAGGCGTAGCCACCCGGTCCCACCCCGTCGGACAGGTCGAGGACAGGTCGTGCCAGGCACCAAGTGTCCGATGCGACAGGTCGTGCCTGGCACCACCTGTCGTCTCGCGGTGACGCTCCCGGTCACGCCTCCCGGGCGGGGTCGCACGGGTCGGGCAGGTGGCGGGTGAGGGTGGGGTTCCGGGCTGGCCGCGGCACGCAGAGACGTTCGACGACCCACTCCACCACCGCGTAGGTGCCGAGGGCGAGCAGGACGAGGGCGGCGGGCACGGTCACCAGGACCGTCGCCACGCCGCCGATGGCCCCGAGCCGCCAGAGACGCCCGAACACCCACGACAGGGCCACCGGCGCGGCCAGGGCGGCGCCGACGAGCGTCGCCCCGGCGACGAGGCCGGGGCCCCCGCCGAGGACGGTGGCCACCCCGACGATCGCCCACACCGCCAGGGCGACGAGCGTGAAGCCGACGCTCCAGGCCCCGGCCCGGGCGCGGCGCAGGCCACCGTCGTTCCACTCGGTGCGCAGGGCCACGGCCGACCACATCAGCCAGCGGCGGGCCAGGGGAACGCCGGTGTCGCCCATGGCGTCGCGGAAGATCGTGTCGGCCTCGGCCGACGGCACCGCGGTGTCGTCCTGGAGGTGGTCGTGGAGCAGGGCGGCCAGGGTGTGGCGGCCGTAGCGGGGCACCAGCCAGGTGAGGAACCGGGGCACCGACGCCAGGTCGGTGACGTCGTCCTCGGGCACCTCGAAGCGGTGCTCCCCCTCGGCGTAGCGGAAGGGCTGGACGAGCCGGAAGGTCCGGGCGTCGACCTGGCGCAGCAGGACCTCCGCGGGCCGGGTGCTGGCCCACTTGCGGAAGGGACCGGTGGGGGCCTCGGGCCCACCGGTGCCCGGCGCCAGGCCGAAGAAGCCGCGGTGCACCCGGGCGATGGCGTCGTCGACCAGGTCGGCCTCGCCCCGCGGGTCGTCGTGCTCGGTGCGCAGTCCCTGCCACAGCTCGTGGAGCAGCGCCGCGCTCTCGTCGCTGATCGTCACCTCGGCCACGTCGGCCTCCTCGCTCCCCCGACCCGACGCTACGGGCTCCGGGCCGCCGGCACCGGCGACCGCCAGCCCCGGCCGGGACACAGGACCCGCCGCGCCGAACCGGTGCGCACTCGCGTCGCCCCGGCGACCGATCCGCACACCACCTCGGGAGGTCGAGGGAGGGGAGGGTCAGGTGGCGGTGAGGGAGTCGGGGGTCATGTGGAGCTCAGCCAGGTGGAGGCGGCGGGGCTCGGGCGGGCCGACCGCACCGGCGTCCCACCCGGCGTAGGCGACCATCACCCGCCCGCCCCGGGTGCGGAACACCGACGGGCCGCCCGGGCCCTGGACGGCGTCGGTGGTCTGGAGCACCAGGTTGTCGGCCGGCTTGGCGCACGGGCCCAACGGGCCCAGGCAGCGGGCGAAGCCGGTGGCGTAGCCGGAGGTGCGCCAGTCGGCGCCGGAGTAGAGCAGGATCCACTGCCCCCCCACCCGCTGCATGTCCGGTGCCTCGACGACCCGGCCCTCCCACGGCCGGTCGACGGTGAGCAGGGGGATCGACGCGCCCACGATGGCCCGCCCGCTCGGGTCCAGGCGCGCCCCCCACAGCACCGACTGGCTGCCCACCGTCTCCCCCTCGCTCTTCCAGGTGAGGTACGGCGTGCCGTCCTCCCCCACGTAGGGGCTGGGGTCGATCGACCCGCCGAAGTCGGTCTGGCAGGTGATGGGCACCCGGGAGGTGTCGGCGTAGGGCCCGGCCGGGGACTCGGCGTAGGCCACGCTCAGGCACTGCACGCCCCAGTCCCGGTGCCGCACCGTGTAGTACATGAGGTAGCCGCGGTAGGTGCGCAGCACCGCCGGCGCCCACGTCTCGCCCTTGCGGGCCCATCCGGCCACGTCGGGCAGGGCCGACCCCCGTACCGCCCAGTCCTGCAGGTCGGTCGACGACAGCACCTGGATGGTGCCGCCCGGCCCGTTGGTCCCGAAGGCGTAGTAGGTGCCGTCGACCTCCACCACGTCCGGGTCGGGGAAGTCGAAGGGGTGCACGGCGTCGACGATCCCGTCGGTGACCTCCTCGGCCCGGGCGCACGCACCCCGCCCCGCGGCCAGGTGGGCGGTGGCCGCTCGGGTGTCGCCCGCGGCCAGGCTGGTCCGCACCAGGTCGAGGGTGGCCACGCACCCGCCGAGGGCGTCGAGCTGCACCCGCTGCGACGCGCTGACCTGCTGGTCGTCGAGGATGGCGCCCTGGGCGTCCTCGAGGCGCTGGCGCAGGGCCGTGACCTGGTCGACGACCTCGGTGTCGCGGCGGGCCGCACGCACGTCGGTGGCCGAGGCGGCCCGGACCTCCTCGAGGGTGCGGGTGAGCTCGGCCGTGCGGGAGAGGTCGGCCGCCGCGGCCCGGGCCGCCGTCGCCCCGTCGGTGAGGCTGGCCTGCTCGGCGGCCACCACGTCGGCCCGGTCCTGGAGGGTGATCACGATGGTGGCGGTGCAGGTGGCCGCCACCACGAGGGCCAGCACCCACGGCCCCCACCGGCGCAGCGCCCGCCTCACGGCGTCGACCGGGCGGTGGCCAGGGCCCGGCAGATCTCGCGGGTGGCGGGGACCTCGACGCCCTCCCGGTTGGCGGCGTGGAAGGCGGCGTCGACGGCCCGGCGGACCTCGACGAGGCAGGACTGCAGCTCGACGTCCTCCAGGGCCTGGCGCTCGACCGTGGCCGCCGAGCGCGTCGCGCTCCTCCTCGGTCGCGGTGGTGCTGGCCCGGGCCTCCTCCAGGGCGGCCTCCATCTCGTCCTCGGTGAGGCCCAGGTCGGCCAGGCGGGCGACCTGGGTGGTGCGTGCCGCCGCGCTCACCTCGGCGTCGGCCCGGCCCTGCTCCAGCTCGACGACGACGGCGGCGGCGAGGTGGGCGGCGTCGGCCCGGGCCTGGGCCAGGCGGTCCTCGGCGGCCGCGGCCCGGGATGCGTCGGCCCGCCGGTCGTCGAGGTCGCGACGCACCAGCACGGTCGCGGTGACCAGCGCCACCAACGCGGCCACGACGAGGGCCCGGACCGCGATCCGCAGGCGGCGCCGCCCTCGCGACGGCGCCGGCGGACCGGTCGGGACGGCGTCGGCGGCGTCCACCTCCGCTCCGACGTCGGCGGGGCCGGGTGCGGTTCCCTCGTCGACCTCGAGGACGGTCACGTCCGGTCCCCTGCCGGCGAGGAGCGCGCCCGTCGGGAGGCGTCGCCGCCCCTCCGTCCCCGCGCCACCCGGTGCCCGTCGCTCAGCTGCCCGCTCCCCACGTCACGTCCCGCCCGTCCGACGGCGCTGCCAGTGTCGCCCACGCCCCCGGGGGGTGCGCAAGGGGCCTCCCGTGACGAGCGGGTGGACGGTGTGTCGGTCTGCGCCCACCGGCGCTTCGGGTCAGAGCTGGTGGAAGGGCGAGGCGCCGCTCTGGACGCCGAGGATGATCACCAGGATCACGCCGACGAGCACGCCCACCGCCAGCGGGGCCAGGACCCACCTGGGGTCGTCGACCGGGTGGTCGTCGTGGCCGTCGTCGTGGGGCGCACCGTGGGCGTCGACGTCGGGCTCGTGGCCCGGGGGCGGCTCGTGGCCCGGCTCGGGCTCGGCCGGGGAGTGGTGCCCGGCGAGGTGGTGGGCCTCGTCGAGGTCGACGTTGCTGGCCCCCACGTCCTCGACCGGCTCCTCGGCCTGGTCGGGGCGGGGGTGGATCGTCTCGTCGGCCATCGCCGCCCGACGGTAGCGGTCGCCCCCCGACCACCGCACACCTGGACGAGGCGGGGCCGCGGGCTCACTCGCCGGGCGCCACCACCGAGGAGGCCGTGGGCATCTCGATGCCGGCCTCCTCCAGGCGGGCCCGCAGCTCTCGGCGGAGGGCCCGCATCACCTTCCACTGCGACCCGGGGAGGGTCTTGACCACCAGCCGCAGGGTGATCCCCACCGGGGTGAGGTCCTCCACCCCCCACACCTCGGCCTCCTCCAGCACGTCGGTGGCCAGCTCGGGCTGGCCCGCCACCTCGTCGGCTGCCTCCTTGAGGATGGCGAGGGCCCGCTCCACGTCGCTGTGGTGGGCGACGACGATGTCGAGCAGGGCCCGGGCCCACTGCTGGGACTTGTTGCCGACCCGCTGGATCTCGCCGTTGGGCACGTGCCAGACGGTGCCGTCGACGTCGCGGAGACGGGTGGTGCGGAGGTTGACGGCCTCGACGGTGCCGACGGCGTCACCGAGGTCGATGACGTCGCCCACGCCGTACTGGTCCTCGATGAGGATGAAGGTCCCGGCCAGGAAGTCCCGCACCAGGCTCTGGGCCCCGAAGCCGAGGGCCACGCCCACGACCCCTGCGCCGGCGATGAGCGGACCGAGGTTCAGGCCCAGCACCTCGAGGGAGTAGACGACGGCGAAGGCGTAGATCACCCCGGTCGAGATGCTGCGCAGGACGCCACCGATCGTCTCGGCCCGCGCCGCCGCCCGCACGCTGGGCGTCTGGGTGCTCATCAGCACCGACGGGGCGCGGTCGCGGGCCTGGCGCAGCCGGCCGCTGTTGGCCGACCCGATCAGCTTGTCGGCGAAGCGCCGGATGACCCGACGCACGGCCTTGGCCACGATCCAGGCCACCAGCCAGATGAGGATGATGCGCAGGGGCTTGTCGAAGGCCCAGCTGGCGACGTTGGCCCAGTCCTCGCTGCCGGTCCACTCCTCCACCTTGCGGTAGGCCACCCCGTCCTCCGGCTCGGTGGTCGAGGTGGGCCCCAGCTGGGCGACGAGCGAGGCGAGCAACATGGCGGCAAGGGACCCTAGGGGAGCCCGACCGAGGGGCCAACGGCAACGTCAGGTGTCACGCCGCACCGTGATCAGCGCGGCGGGGTGCGGCGTTCCACCACCCTCACCAGCGCCTCGACCAGGCGCACGGCCGGGTGGTAGCGGATGATGACGTCGACCACCCGGGTGACCGGGTCCGACGCGGGCGGGCACAGGAGCACGGCCCGGGCCTCGGTGGCCCGGCGGAAGGACGCGGCGTCGCCCCCCACGTCGGGGTGGCGCGCCCGGACGGCGTGGCGGAAGGCCTTCTCGACCAGCGACGGCGGCGCCCCCATGGGCACCCCGAGCTCGCGCGCGGCGTCGGCCCTGTTCACGGGCCCGACGCTACCGCCGCAGGGGGTGCAGGGACCGACGGCGGCCCGGGTGCCGAGGGCGGCGCGCCCGGGTGCGGGGCGGCGACGAGGGAACCCCCGCACCGACAAGTTACGGTTCGTGCCATGGCTGCTCCACCGGTGGGTCTCCGTGCTCGGAAGAAGGCGGCCACCGCGTCGGCCCTCCAGGAGCACGCCATCGCCCTCTTCCTGGACCGGGGCTACGACGCCACCACGGTCCAGGACATCACCGACGCGGCCGGCGTCTCCCAGCGCACCTTCTTCCGCTACTACCCCACCAAGGACGCGGTGCTCCTGACCGAGCACGGTCGGCGCGAGGCGGCCCTCGCGGACCTGCTCGCGGCCCGACGGGGTCGACCCGTCCGCGAGACCCTGGACGTGGTGATCCACCACCTCGTCGAGGACATCGACCTCGCGGCGCGAGCTGGTCGAGGTGCAGACCAAGGTCTTCTTCGCCATCCCGTCCATGGCCGCCGCGTTCGCCGCCCACCACGACCGCCTGTCCTTCATCCTCTCCGCGCACATCGCCGGCGAGCTCGGTGTGGCCGACGACGTCGACCCCCGGCCCCGCATGCTCGCCGGGCAGGTCACCAAGGCGTGGACGACCTCCATCCTCCTCTGGCTGACCGCCGGGGCCACCGGCGACCTGGGTGAGGTGGCCCGGGACGCACTGCGGGCGGCCCGCACCGACCCCCTGTTCACCGACCCCGCCTGAGCGGGGCTCTCCGTCCCTCCGGCGGGTCCGACCCGGGCCTCAGCCCGCGGCCGAGGTCGTGGTGGCGTCGTCGACCGGGGCGGTGGTGGTGGCGTCGCCCTCGGCCGGCGCCGACGTCGGGGGCTCCCCCTCGGCGGGGACCGAGGTCTCACCCTCGGCCGGGGCGTCGGTGACGTCCTTCAGCTCGATCACGAACACGAGGGCCTCGTCGGGTGCGATCCCCTGGTTGCCGGCCTCGCCGTAGGCCAGGTCGGCCGGGATGACCAGCTGGCGCTGCCCGCCGACCTTCATGCCGGGGATCCCCTCGATCCACCCCTGGATCAGGCCACCCTCCTCGAGGGTGAACTGGGCCGGCTCGCCCGACTCGTAGGACGAGTCGAAGACCTCGCCGCTGGAGCAGGCCACCCCGACGTAGTCGACGGTGATGCTCTTGCCCAGCTCGGCCTCGGCACCGTCGCCGGTGGTGATGTCGGTCTGCACCAGCTCGGTGGGGACCTCGCCCACCGGCATGGTGACCTCGGGGCTGCCCTCGGGCAGGTCCTTCGCCTCCACGCACGGCTGGTCGGCCACGCTGGCCAGGGTGGTGGGGGCGGACTGCGTGGGCAGCCCGGTGTCCTTGGTGGCGTCGGCCACCACGTTGCCGCTGCTGTCGTCGCCGCTGCAGGCGGCGATCAGCACCAGGGCGGCGGTCGCGGCCATGGCGACGAGGCGCCGGCGGGACGGACGGGGGATCGGGAGTGCGGACATCGGCCGGAGACCCTACCGGCCGGACCCCTGGGCCGAGGAGGCGGGCGGGGGCCGGCGCGCCGTCAGCGCCGGGCGGCCAGGCCCTGGCCCGCCTTCCAGCCCGCGAGGGCGGCAGGCACGGCCACGGCGAGGGTGAGGAGGCGGCCGCTGCGGTCGAGGTCGCGCCCGAACACCACGACCGAGGCGGCGTCGAGCGAGTCCGCAGCGGCCCCGGCCTGGACCCACCGGGCCGCGGCCGCGTCGTCGTCCTCGCCGAGGGCGGCGAGGGCGCCCGCCCCGAGCACCGCGTCGCGGATGCCGAAGGCGCGCAGCCACCACACGTAGGGCCGGGGCGGCTCGGCCCCGGTGCCGACCCGGCGGACGAGCAGGCGCGGGAACAGGAGCAGGGACAGCCCGAAGGCCACGCGCCCGGCGGCCACCCCCTTGGCGACGGTGCGATCATCCATCCCCGCATCCTGGCACGGCCCGTGGCGGGCCGGGCCGGGGCTCAGGAGAAGCGGATGTCGAGGGTGCGCAGGTAGGTGTGCAGCCCGGCGTCCTGGACCGGCAGCAGGTGCGCCTCGACGCCGGACTCGTTGTGGTGGGAGTGCCACCACCCCGGCGGGGTGACGAAGGCGCCGCCCGGCTCCCAGTCGACCCGCTGGGCGTCGACGATGTGCGCCGTCGTCGGCCAGTCGGGGCCCGACCAGCGTGTAGCACCCGGGCTCGCAGTCGAGGATGAGGTCGAGGGCCACCGACTGGTGGCGGTGGGCCTTCTGCACGGCGTCGACCGGCAGCAACCCGACCATGGCCCACAGCACGTGGGTGGCGGTCAGGGTCTGGTCCTGGTCGGCGCCGCCCAGCAGGATGCTGACCCGGTTGCGGCGCTCGGCCGCCGGCTCGGCCGCCACGCGGGCCAGCTCGTCGGCAGAGCGGTCGGCGGCCCAGCGGGTGGGGCGGAACCTCCGACCCGTGGGGCCCACGCCGAGGTGGCGCAGCAGGGGCTCGTCGGTGACCCAGTAGAGGGTGGCGTCGGCGGTGGCCCGGTGCGTCGCGCGGCAGCCGCCGGGGAGGACGAACACGTCGCCCTCGGACCAGGCGACGGCCTCCCCGGCGTCGGTCTCGGTGGTGCCGGCGCCGGCCATGACCACGTAGAGCTCGGAGGTGGCGACGGGGGCGGTGGCGAGGCGCTCGCCGGTGCGCACGGTGGCGAAGGAGGCCAGCAGGGCGGGGCTGGTGGCGGGACCGTGGGCGATCGCCAGCGGCCCGGAGAGGTCGAGGGGCACCACGCCGGTCGGCGCGCCCCGGTGGAGCGAGGCCGGGAACTGCTCCACCGGGATGAGCGAGGTGGTGCGGCCGACGGGGTTGGCGGCCCGGGTGTACTCGTGGAACAGGGCGTCGCCGGTCCAGTCCTCGACGGCCAGGCCCACCGACAGCCCGGGGCCCTGGGGGTCGGTGATCGCCATGACCCCAGGATGCCGTGCCGGGCCCGCGATCGCATCGGTCGGCGCGCCACGACGTCCTCACCTCGCCGGCCCCCGACCCGCCGAGGGGACGTCGGGGCACCCGTTCAGGGGACGACGACGGCCCGGCCGGTGAGGGTGCCGGCGTCGAGGGCGGCGTAGGCCTCGGCCACCCGGGCCAGGGGGTACTCCTGCACGTCGACCTGCACCCGGCCCTCGGCGGCCAGGGCCACCACGGCGCGGGCGTCGGCCGGGGTGGAGCGCTCGATGGCGGTGATGGTGGCCTCCCGCGGCAGCCCGCCGAACCACGGACGGCGGAACCCCCGCCCCCGGCGCCGACCAGGGCGAGGGTGCCACCCCGGCGGAGGCTGGCGAGCGAGGCGGCGATGGTGGCGTCGGTGCCCACGATGTCGACGACCGCGTCGACGCCCTCCAGGCCCTCGGCCGCGAAGGTCCGCAGCTCGCGGTGGAGGTGCTCGGCGGTGCCGTCGACCACGTCGTGGGCGCCGAGGGCGAGGGCCCGCTCCCGCTTGGCCGGGTCGACCTCGACGGCGACGACCCGCGCCTCGGTGGTGGCCCGGAGGATCTGCACCGCGAACGACCCGAGGCCGCCCACCCCGATGACCACGACCGTGGAGCCGGGGCCGAGCACGGGCCGGACCCGCCGCACCGCGTGCATGGAGGTGCCCCCGGCGTCGGTGAGGGGCCCGGCGTGGCGGGGATCGAGGTCGCCCAGCGGGACCAGGCTGCGGTCGCCGTCGACGCAGATGTAGCGGGCCAGGCCGCCGTCGCGCCCGTAGCCCCGGCCCGCGTCGGCGTTCGGGGCAGGCGCTCTCCCGCCCGGCCCGGCAGTGGGCGCAGGTCCCGCACGACGGTGCGGCCAGCAGCACGGGGTCGCCCTCGGCCACGCCGCCGATGCCGGCGCCGACGGCCGCCACCCGACCGGCCACCTCGTGACCGAGGGTGAAGGGCACCTCCCAGCCCAGGGCCTCGCCGATGGCGCCGGGCATGGCGACCATGGTGAGGTCCGAGTGGCACAGCCCGCAGCCCGCCACCTCGACCAGCACCTGGCCGGGGCCCGCGTCGGGCACCGGCACCTCGACCAGCTCGGGCGGGCGCTCCCAGTCGAGGAGGCGGTAGGCCTCCATCGTCCCGCTCACCGCCGCGCCCCGGCGCGTGGCCGACGGGCGGGCCCGGCCGTCACGCCGCCGCCGGCCAGGCCCGGGCCACGAGGGCGGCGGTGTCGACCCCAGGCGGGAGGGTGCCCAGGGCCAGCCCGGCGTCGCGGGCCAGGCGGCTGGCGCAGAAGGCGTCGGCCACCGCCGGCGGGGCGTGGCGCACCAGCAGCGACCCCTGGAGGGCGAGGGCGGCCCGCTCGACGATGCGGCGGGCCCGGGCCTCCAGGTCCGTGAGGTCGGCCAGCTCGGCGTGGAGGTCGGCCACGGCCCGGTCGAGGCGGGCGTCGGCCCCCTTGGCCAGGTCGAGCTCGGCCAGCAGGGCCTCCACCGACTCCGGCTCGCGCCCGGCCGCCCGCAGCACGTCGAGGCACATCACGTTGCCCGACCCCTCCCAGATGCCGTTGAGCGGGCTCTCCCGGAACAGCCGGGCCAGCGGGGCCTCCTCCACGTAGCCGTTGCCGCCCAGGCACTCGAGGGCCTCGGCGGCGACGACCGGCGTCCGCTTGCAGGTCCAGTACTTGCCCACCGCGGTGGCGATGCGGGCGAAGGCGGTCTCGCCCCGGTCGTAGGCGCCGGCCAGGCGGAGCATGGTGGTGGTGGCGGCCTCGGACTCGACGGCCAGGTCGGCCAGGACGTTGGCCATCAGGGGCTGGTCGGCCAGGCGCCGGCCGAACGCCGAGCGGTGGTGGGCGTGGTGCAGGGCCTGGCTCACCGCGGCGCGCATCTGGCCGGTCACGCCGATCACGCAGTCGAGGCGGGTGTGGTTGACCATGGTGAGGATGGTGCGGATGCCCCGTCCCTCCTCGCCCACCAGGGTGCCCAGGGCCCCGTCCAGCTCGATCTCGCTGGAGGCGTTGGACCGGTTGCCCAGCTTGTCCTTGAGCCGCTGGACCTCGATGGCGTTGCGGGTGCCGTCGGGCAGCCACCGGGGCACGGCGAGGCAGGACAGCCCGGCGTCGGTCTGGGCCAGCATGAGGAAGAGGTCGCTCATGGGCGCCGAGCAGAACCACTTGTGGCCGACGAGGCGCGTACTCCTCGCCCGGGCCGCGGGCACCGGTGGGCTCGGCCCGGGTGGTGTTGGCCCGCACGTCGGAGCCGCCCTGCTTCTCGGTCATGGCCATGCCGGCCAGGGCGCCCCGCTTGGTCGGCCACCGGCGCCGGGGTGGGGTCGTAGGTGCGAGACGTGAGCAGCGGCTCCCAGGTGGCCGACAGCTCGGGCAGGGCCCGCAGGGCGGGCACGATGGAGTAGGTCATGGAGACGGGGCAGCCGTGGCCCGCCTCGACCTGGGTCCACAGCGAGAACTTGGCCGCCCGGGTGACGTGCGGGGCCACGCCGTCGTCGGCCCAGGGCCCGCCGGCCAGCCCGTCGGCGACGGCCTGGGTGAGCAGCTCGTGGTAGGCGGGGTGGTACTCGACCTCGTCGATGCGGTGCCCGAAGCGGTCGTGGGTGTGCAGGACCGGCTCGTGGGCGTTGGCCAGGGCACCGGCCCGGATCCAGCGGGGCTCGCCGACCCGGCGTCCCACGGCGTCGACCTCGTCGGTGCGGCTGCCGGCCCCCTCGCGGTCGAGGCCCTCGCCCAGGGCCCGGTCGAGGGCCAGGCGTCGTGGCCCTCGAGCGGGCGGCGGCTGGTTGCGCACCTCGTGCGTCGCGGTGGCCATGCCCCGTGTCTACCGCGGCCGCGACCCGGCGGCGACGGGTCGGACGCCCACGACGAGCGCCGCCCGGCGGGCTCAGGCCTCGTCGGCGGTGTCGTCCAGGAAGCCGAAGAAGGAGGCCCGGTCGGCGGCGTAGATGCCCTCGGGGTCGGCCCGCACGGCCTCGTCGAGGCGCACCGCGTCGTCGCCCACGAGGATGCGCCAGCGCCCGGCCCTCACGCCGTCGAGGATGACCGTGGCCGCGCCGCCGGCGCTCAGCGGGGCGGTGTCGCGGAAGGCGTCGCCGAAGCCCTCGACGACGGCCCGCACCTCGTCGTCGGACATGGCGTCGACGTCCAGCCCGGACCGGCCGAGGAACGCCCGGCTGCCCTCGATGGCGGCCGCGTCGTCGCCCCCGTCACCCTGGTGGATGCGGCGGCTGTTGTGCATGATGTCGGTGCCGATGTGGCCGGGCATCACCACGTGCACCGACACGTGGGGGGCGTTGACCCGGAGGTCCTCGATGAGGGCCTCGGAGAAGCCCTTCACCGCGAACTTGGCCGCGCTGTAGGCGGTGTGGGGCACGCCCGGCGAGAGGGCGGCCCAGAACCCGTTGACGCTGCTGGTGTTGACCAGGTGCCCCTCGGGCGCGGCCAGCAGCAGGGGCAGGAAGGTGCGGGCGCCCGAGGTAGACGCCGCCCCAGCACACGCCGAAGGTGCGCTCCCACTCGTCGCGGCCGCCGGCGACGAAGCTGCCCCCGCCGCCGATCCCGGCGTTGTTGAACACGAGGTCGACGTGGTCGGCGCCGTGGGCCTCGACGGCCTCGTCGCGGAAGCGCTGGAGGTCCTCCTCCGACGAGACGTCGGCCCGGTGGCTGCTGACCCGGGTGCCGTCGGGCGCACCCGCCAGGGCCCGGCCCTCGGTCTCGGCCAGGTTGTCGACGTGGACGTCGCACGACGCCACCGAGCACCCCTCGGCGGCCAGCTGGACCACCAGCTCGCGCCCCATGCCGGTGCCGCCCCCGGTCACGACGGCGAGCTTGCCTGCGAACGACTCCATGTGCGGGCCCCTTCGGTCGGACCGGGAAGGTACACGGGGCGCGGTCGGCGCCGGGCCGGGTCGAGCGCGCCCGTCGCCAGCGACCAGGGCGGGCAGGCGGATGCGGGCCACGACCAGGCCGGCGAGGGCGATCACCACGGCGGCGGCGAAGGCGGCCCGGTCGGTGCCGGTGAGGTCGACGACGACGCCGAGCAGCGGGGCGCCGGCGCCCTGGGAGAGGTCGAAGAACAGGGAGAAGGTGCCCACCGCGTGGCTCCGCTCCCGGGCCGGTGCGGTGTTCACGACCAGGCTGAACAGGGCGGGGAACAGCAGCGACATGCCCACGGAGAACACGAAGGTGCCGGCGAAGATGGCGGCCGGGACGTCGACCACGGTGATGACCGCCATCCCCGCGGCCACCGCCAGCAGGGCCAGGGTCGTGGTGCGGATGGCCCCGAAGCGGTCGGGCACCCGCGCCCCGAGGATCCGCACGAGCAGCACGGTGACGCCGTAGACGAGGAAGTAGGGCCCGGCGTCGTCGATGCCGAGGTCCTCGAGGTGGATCGACAGGAACGCGGCGAAGGCGGCGAAGCCCGATCAGGCCCATGAGCAGGATCGTCCCGGGCACGACCGCGGCGGGGTGGAGCAGCCGCCGGCGGGTGCCCGCCTCGGCCTCGGCCTCGGCGTCGGCGGGCTGGCGGCCCAGGTCCCGGCGGGATGAGGAGGGCCACCACCGAGCCGATGCCGGCCAGCACCGCAGCCGTGGCCCACACCGCACCGTCGCCCCCGGCCCGGTAGAGGGCCTCGCCCAGGAAGGGGCCGATGGCCAGGCCCGCCGTAGATGGAGGTGGAGAAGAACGATGCGGCCTCGCCCCGGCGGTCGTCGGGGCTCAGGTCCTGGGCCGCGGTGGCGACGCCGATGAAGAAGGCCGGCCTCGCCCAGGCCGGTGACCAGGCGGGCGGCCACCAGGAAGGGCACGGCGTCGACCAGCCCGTAGCCGGCGATGGACAGGGCGGCGATGGCGGCGCCCGCGACGGCGAGGGGACGGCGGCCGAGGCGGTCGCCGAGCCGGCCGACGAGGGGCCGCACCAGCGCGGCGGACACCGCGAAGGCCCCCACCGACGGCGCCCACGGCGACGCCGCTGCCGCCCAGCTCGTCCTCCACGTAGCGGGGCAGGACGGGCAGCAGCATGCCCATGGCCGTGAAGTAGCCCAGGGCGGCGGCCACGATCAGGGCGAACGTGGGCGTGATGAGCCGCTCGCGCGCACCCTCGAGGGTGGGGCCGGCGTCGAGGGTCACGGGGAGGTCCAACTCCGCCGGTCGCCGCGACCTTCCCGGCCGGCGGGCCCGGGGGCCGACGCTCGGTGCAGGGCCCGGGCCGTCACAGGGCGAGGGTGCCGTCGACCAGCGTGGTCGTGGCCCCGCCGATCCAGGTGTCGTCGCCGTCGACCTCGACGTGGATGCGGCCCTCGCGCCGCAGGCGGGTGCCCTGGGCCGCGACGTAGGACGGCGGGGCGAGACCCTCGCCGACGAGCCACTGGGCGACGGCGGCGTTGAGGCTGCCGGTGGCCGGGTCCTCGGTGATGCCGACCGACGCGGCGAAGGCCCGCAGCTCGAAGGCGGAGGGCGACCCGTCGGGGTGGGCGCCCACCACCGCCACCTCCCCGAGGCCGGCCAGGGCACCGTGGTCGGGCTCGAGGGCGAGGACGCGCGCCGCGCTGGTCAGCCGCAGGGTCAGCCAGGGTGCGCCGTTGTCCAGGTGGCGGACGTCGAGCACGTCGTCGGCGGCCAGGCCGAGGGCGGCCTCCACCGCGGCCCGGCGCTCCGCGTCGACCGCGGTGGTGCGACACGGCGGCGCCGCGAAGGCCAGCCGCCCGTGGGCGTGCCGGAGCCGGACCAGGCCGGCGCCGCACTCCTGGACCACCACACCCGGGGTGGCCGGCCCGCCGCCGGCGTGCAGCCAGGCGTGGGCGCTGCCCAGGGTGGGGTGGCCGGCGAAGGGCAGCTCGCGGGTCGCGGTGAAGATGCGGACCCGATAGTCCGCCCCGGGCCGGGAGGGCGGGAGCAGGAAGGTGGTCTCGGACAGGTTCGTCCACGACGCGGTGGCCTGCATGACCTCCTCGTCGAGGTCGTCGCCGTCGACGACCACGGCGACCGGGTTGCCCCGCAGGGGACGCTCGGCGAACACGTCGACCTGCTGGAACCGGCGGGACGTGGGCACGGGGCCATGCTGGCAGCCGGGCCGACGTCGCCGGCCACCGGTTCGGGCCCGGTCCGGGCCGACGGGGAGCCACCTAGTGTCGGCGCCGTGAGCGACGCCGCCCTGCCCCCCGAGCCCCCGGACGGCGACGATCCGGTCGTCGGCCTCGGCGACCGACCGACCCGGGCGGTCACCGCCCTGACCGCCCCCGTGGAGCCCCTCGACGAGCTCGGCTTCTACGCCCTGGCCGGCCACGCCACCGCGCCCCGGTCGATCATCGCCGAGGCCCGCGACGGCGAGCGCCTGGGCCTGGGCAGCGCCTTCGTCTCGGAGCGGTTCAACGTGAAGGACGCGACCGACGCTCTCCGGCGCGGTGGCCGCGGTGACCGAGCGGGTGGGCATCGCCACCGCCGCGACCAACCCCCAGACCCGGCACCCGCTGGTGACGGCGACCTTCGGGGCGACGATGCACGCCCTCACCGGCGGCCGCTTCGCCCTCGGGCTGGGTCGGGGCTTCGACGCCCTGTTCGACGTGATGGGCCTGCCCCGGGTCACGAGCGACTCGATGGTCGACCTCATCGAGATCCTCCGCACCCTGTGGTCGGGCGGGTCCGTGGTCGGTCACGAGGGGCCCGCCGGGTCCTTCCCGTTCCTCCACCAGGGCGCCGACATCGAGGGCGACATCCCGATCGTCCTGACGGCCATGGGCCCCCGCACCCTGGAGCTGGCCGGGCGGGTGGCCGACGGCGTGGTGCTCCACACCTTCTTCTCCGACCAGGCCCTCGAGCGGGCCGTGGCCGCCGTCCGGCGAGGGCGCCGAGGAGGCGGGTCGCGACCCGGCCTCGGTGCGGGTGTGGTCGGTGCTGGCCACCGTCGGCGACCACCTCGACGAGGAGGCCCGCCTGCGCAAGCTGGTCGGCCGGCTGGCGACCTACCTCCAGGGCTACGGCGACCTGATGGTGCGGGTGAACGACTGGGACCCCGCCGTCCTCGAGCGCCTTCCGCGAGGCCGAGGTCGTCACCTCGGCCCGGGGCGCGCTGGACGCCACCGCCACCGTGACCGAGCTGGAGGCCGTGGCCGAGCTCCTGCCCGAGGAGTGGATGGCGGCCTCGGCGCAGGGCCCGGCCGACCGGTGTGCGCGCCACGGTCGTCGACCAGATGCGCCTCGGCGCCGACTCGGTGATCCTCCACGGCGCCACGCCGGCCGAGCTGGCCCCGGTGGTGGAGGCCTACCGGCTGGTCCGGCCCACCGAGGCCGTGGCCCGCTGCACCGCCAACCCGGGCCGCCTCCTCGCCTGACCACCCGGCCGCCGGGTGGCCACGGGAGGGTGTCACACCCCCTGCCTAGGGTGCGGGGCGATGCCGCCCATCGACCTCCACGTCGTCGGCTACGGCGCGCCGGCCGCCCGGGCCCTGCGCGACGTGGTGGCCGCCGCCAAGAGCCGGGAGGCCCTCGCGCCCGTCACCGTCGTGGTGCCCTCCAACCACGTCGGGGTCACCGTGCGCCGCCAGCTGGCCAGGGGCACCTTCGGGCCCGTCTCCCCCACCGGCCAGGGCCTGGCCGGCGCCACCTTCCTCACGACGTACCGCCTGGCCGAGCTGCTGGGCGCCAACGCCCTCGCCGGTGAGGGCCGCCGCCCGGTCTCGGTCCCCGTCCTGGCGGCGGCCGTCCGCCAGGTCCTCGCCGACGAGCCGGGCGTCTTCGGTGCGGTGGCCACCCACCCCGCCACCGAGGCCGCCCTGGTCGCCTCCTACCGCGAGCTGCGCGACCTGCCCGACACCGCCCTCGCCGTCCTCGCCCGCACCGGACCCCGGGCGGCCGACGTCGTGCGGGTCCACCGGGCGGTGCGGACCGCCCTCGTCGCGGGGTGGTCCGACGAGGAGGACCTCATGGCGGCCGCTGCGACCCGGGTCGCCACCGATCCGGGATCCGTCGACGAGCTGGGCACGGTGGTCGTCCACCTCCCGCAGCGCCTGTCCCTGCACGCGGCTGCGCTGCTGCGGGCGGTGGCCGAGCGGGCCCCCACCCATGTCGTCGCCGGCACGACGGGACGCCCGGAGGCGGACGCCGAGGTCGCAGTCGGCCTCGCGCGACTCGGTCTGGAGGCCCCCCCGTCTGAGCCCACGTCCGCCCTCCCGGTCGCCACCGACCGCACCGCCGTGGTCACCACCTCCGACGCCGACGACGAGGTGCGCGCCGTGGTGCGCCGCGTCGTCGCGCGCCCTGCGCGACGGGACCCCACTCGACCGCGTCGCCATCCTCCACCCCGGCGCCGAGCCCTACGCCCGCCTGCTGCACGAGCACCTCGCCGCGGCCGGCATCCCCTTCAACGGCCCGTCGTCGGTGCCGCTCTCGGCGCGCGCCGCAGGGCGGGCCCTCGCCGGCCTCCTCGCCCTGCCCGAGGGCGGCTGGACGCGCCAGGCGCTACTGGGCTGGCTCAACGGCGTCCCCGTGCTCCACGATGGCCACCAACCCCCGCTGGCCCGGTGGGAGCGGCTGTCGCGCGACGCCGGCGTCGTCGGTGGTCGGGCCCAGTGGGACGTCCGGCTCTCGTCCCGAGCCGACGAGCTCGATGCCGCCGCCGCATCCATCGAGTCCGAGGCCGGACAGGAGGACCGGGCCGTCCGCCGTCGCCGAGGAGCGGAGGACACCCGGGCCCTGCGCACCTTCGTGCTCGAGCTCGTCGACGACGTGGAGGCCGCCGCCACCGCGCCGAGGCCCTGGCACGAGCACGCCCGGTGGCTGAGGCGGCTGCTCGATCGCCTGCTCGGTCCGGCCGGTCGGCGCCAGGGGTGGCCCCTCGAGGAGCGCCGAGCGGCCGAGCGGGTGGAGCTCGCAGTCGACCGCCTGGGCGCCCTCTCCTCGGTCGAGCCCGGCCCGGTGCCCCTCGACGTGGTGGTGCGCACCCTGGAGGTGGAGCTCGAGGGCGACCTGGGCCGGGTCGGTCGCTTCGGCGAGGGCGTGCTGGTCGGGTCGCTGGCCATGGGCGTCGGCCTCGACCTCGACCTCGTCGCCGTCGTGGGCATGGCCGAGGGCCTGGTGCCCTCGCCGCCGCGCGACGACTCCCTGCTCCCCGACCGGGAGCGCCAGGCCGCGGGCGGGACCCTCGCCCTCCGGAGCGACGGCGTCGGCCGCCAGCAGCGCGAGCTGCTCGCCACCCTGGCGGCCGCCTCCTCCCACGTGCTGTCGCATCCCCGCGGCGACCTCCGCCGGAGCAGCGAGCGGGTGCCGTCCCGGTGGCTCCTCGAGGCCGCCGGCCAGATGGACGGCCGGCGCCTCTGGGCGCGCGACCTCGCCACCCACACGGCCGGCTGGCTCGTCCACGTGCAGTCGTTCGACCACGGGCTCCGACACCTGGCCGTCCCGGCCACCGCCCAGGAGCACCGGCTGCGCGCCCTGCTGGCCGACGGCGCCGCGGCGCGCAGCCTCGAGGTGATCGACCGTCTCGGTGATCCCGCCCTGTCCTCCGGGGCAGCCCTCGTGCGAGGACGGTCGTCCCACCGCCTGACCCGCTTCGACGGCCGGCTGCCCGCCGGGGCCGTGGCCTCGCCCGCCGACCCGGAGGCGGCCCGCACCGCGTCCCCCACCAGCCTCGAGCGCTGGGCCCGGTGCCCGTTCGACTACTTCGTGCGGTCCGTCCTCGGCGTGCAGGAGGTCGAGAACCCCGAGGACGCCCTCTCGATCACCGCGCTCGATCGCGGTTCCCTGGTGCACGACGTGCTGGAGCGGTTCATCCGCGAGGTCCTCGCGCGGCCCGCCGCCGACCAGCCCTCCCCCGGCGACCGGTGGAGCCCCGCCGACCGCGCCCACGTCCGGGCGCTGGGCGAGGAGGCGTGCGACCACTACGAGTCGCTCGGTCGCACCGGCCGGCGCGTCATGTGGCACCGCGACCGCGCCGAGATCCTCCAGGAGCTCGACCAGACCCTCACCTTCGAGGAGGAGGTCCGCCAGGTGGAGGGCAGCCGCCCGGTGGCGGCCGAGATGGCCTTCGGCGGCGTCGACGAGGGCCCCGTGGTGGCCCTGCCGCTGCCCGACGGCCGGGAGGTCCGCTTCCGCGGCATGGCCGACCGCATCGACCGCACCGACGCGGGCGGGCTGCTGGTGGTCGACTACAAGACCGGCAGCGACCGGAGCTACGGCGGCCTCTCCGAGGACGATCCCGACCAGGGAGGCACCCGCCTGCAGCTCGCTGTCTACGGCGCTGCGGCCCGCGCCACCATGGCCGAGCCCGGCGCACCGGTGAAGGCCGAGTACTGGTTCGTCTCGCGCAAGGGGAACTTCCGGCGGAGGGGCTACCCCCTCACGCCCGAGGTCGAGTCCCGCATCTCCGAGACCCTCGGCCTCATCGTGGACGGCATCGAGGGCGGGATGTTCCCCGCCCACCCCACCGACCAGGTGGGGATGCCGTTCAACCCGTGCGCCAGCTGCGACCCGGACTTCCTCGGTGTGGCCGACATGCGCCGGGCGTGGGCCGCCACGTCCGAGGAGGACCCGTCGCTGGCCGGCTACCTGGCGCTCATCGATCCCGACCGACGCTCGCCCGGCGACGACGAGGAGCCCGGCGATGGGTGAACCTCCCCGGCCTCCGGACCAGGTCGCCCGCGACCGCATCGGCGGCGACCTCGGCCCGACCCTGTTCGTCGAGGCGGGCGCGGGGTCGGGCAAGACCACCGCGCTGGTCGACCGGGTCCGCGCCCTGGTCACGGTGCCCTCCGAGCCGGGCGCGGCCCCTGTCCCCCTGCGCGCCGTCGCCGCCATCACCTTCACCGAGAAGGCCGGGGCCGAGCTTCGGGAGCGCCTGCGCGAGACGTTGGAGTCCACCGCCGAGGGGTCCGGGGACACGCCGGTGGGGCGGGCCGCCAGGACCGCCCTGGCCGAGCTCGACGGCGCCGCCATCGGCACCCTCCACGCCTTCGCCCAGCGGCTGCTCTCCGAGCACCCCGTCGAGGCCGGGCTGCCGCCCCGCGTCGAGGTGCTCGACGAGGTGAGCTCCGGGGTCGAGTTCGAGCGCCGCTGGGCCGCCTTCAGCGACGAGCTCTTCGAGGCCGACGCCTACGAGCGGACCCTCCTGCTGCTGTTTGCGGCGGGGGCCAAGCCGGCCACGCCGCACGCCCTCGCCCGGACCTTCGACAGCAACTGGGACCTGGTCGCCGAGAGGGTGCCCGCCGAGAGCCCTCCGCCCCCGCCGGTGCACAGGCTGGCCGCGCCCGCCCTCGACGCCGTCGCCGAGGCCTGCCGGTACCGGACCGCCTGCACCGACCCGACCGACCGCCTGTGCGTGTTCCTCGACGACGTCGCCTCCTGGCTGGCCCACGTCCGCGGCATCGACGACGAGCTGCAGCTGCTCGACGCGCTGGCCTCCCCCCGCCAGCCGGGCGGCGACAAGGTCGGCTTCAAGCCCGGCAGCAAGGGCTCCATGGCCGCGTGGGGCTCCAAGGACCACAAGGCCGAGGCGGCCGACGCGCTGCGCGCCGCGGGGACGGCGGTCGAGGGTGTGGCCGCAGCGGTGGCGACGGCCTGCGCCCACCACCTGGGGTCGGCCATCCGTCGCTTCACCCTGTCGTCGGCCGAGGAGCGTCGGCGCGAGGGCGCCCTGGAGTTCCACGACCTGCTCGTGCTGGCCCGGTCCCTGCTGCGCGACCCCGAGCACGGCGCCCGGGTGCGTACCGCGCTGCACGACCGGTACCAGCGCCTGCTGCTCGACGAGTTCCAGGACACCGATCCCATCCAGATCGAGCTGGCCGTCCGCATCGCCGCCGCCGATCCCGGAGCCGGCGCGGCCGGCGCCGGGGAGTGGGATGACGTCGAGGTGGCACCCGGCCGACTGTTCGTGGTGGGCGATCCCAAGCAGTCCATCTACCGCTTCCGGCGCGCCGACATCTCACTGTTCCTGGCCGCTGCCCGCCGCTTCTCCGGTCCCTGTGGCGAGGGCCTCACCCTCACCACCAACTTCCGCACCGTCGCAGGCGTCATCGCCTGGGTGAACGCCACCTTCGGGCGGCTTCTCGGCGAGGAGCCGGTGCACGACCTCCTCGTCGAGTCCCAGCCCCACTACACCCCGCTCACCGCCGTCCGAGCCGACCCCCCGGTCGGGCCCACGGTCAGCGTCCTGGGTCGGTCCCCGCACCCGTACCGCACCCGGGCGGCCGAGGTCCGCACCGCCGAGGCCCAGGAGGTGGTGTCGACGGTGCAGAGGGCGGTGGCCGAGCGCTGGCAGGTCGACGACCGGGCCGACGGGTGGCGCGACGCCACCCTCGGCGACATCACGATCCTGGTGCCGGCCCGCACCTCGCTGCCGTACCTCGAGGACGCGCTGTCCGAGGCCGGGATCGCCTACCGGGCCGAGGCCAGCTCGCTGGTCTACGCCTCGCGCGCCATCCGCGACCTGTTGATGGTGCTGCGCGCGGTGGCCGACCCCACCGACGAGCTGCGGATCGTCTCCTCGCTGCGCACGCCGCTGTTCGGCTGCGGCGACGACGACCTCCACCGCTTCCGGGTCGCGCACGGCGGCCGGTGGTCCTACCTCGGACGCCAGCCCGAGGGGATGCCCGACGACGACCCCGTGGCCCGAGGCCTGGCCACCCTCCGGGTCTGGCACGACCTGCGGCACTGGGCGTCGCCCTCCGAGCTGCTCCAGCGCATCGTCGCCGACCGCCGGGCCATGGAGCTGGCCTTCGTCGAGGGCCGTCCCCGCGACGTGTGGCGGCGCATCCGGTTCGTGGTCGACCAGGCGCGCGCCTGGTCCGATGCCGTCGGCGGGGACCTGCGCGAGTACCTCGACTGGGTGTCGCTGCAGACCGTGGAGGGCGCACGGGTCGCCGAGGCGGTCCTGCCCGAGACCGACGACGACGCGGTCCGGATCATGACCATCCACGCCGCCAAGGGGCTGGAGTTCCCCATCACCATCCTCTCGGGGCTCTCCACCTCCCCGAACCACGGACCCCGGCCGGGCGACGCCCGCTTCCCGCCGGAGGGCGGGGTGGCCTACTACCTGGGCAAGAACGCCGAGACCCCCGAGTTCACGGCCACCAAGCCGGTCGACGAGCAGATGTCCCACGACGAGCGGCTGCGGCTCCTCTACGTGGCCACCACGCGGGCGCGCGACCACCTGGTGGTGTCGCTGCACCGCGCCGAGAGGCGGACCTCGCCGTCAGCCACGCTGCGGACCAGCGCCGAGGTCCTGGTCGACGGCATGGGCGCCGACGTCCTCGACGCGCTCCCCGACGGAGCCGACGGCTCGGCGGCCCCGTCCCCTCCCGCCGCACCGCGCCCGGTGTCGGCCCCCGAGCCCTTCGCCGCGTGGGCCGACGCCCAGGCCGCCGCCCTCGCCGCAGCCCGCCGTCCCACCACCGTGGCGGCCACGACCCTCACCGACGAGGGACGGCCGGACGTCGAGCCGCCCGATGCGCCGGACCTCGTCGACGGGGCCGTCCCGTCCGCCCCCGACGATGTCCCGCCGGGCCAGCTGCTGCTCGACTTCGCCGCGGCCCGGCCCGATCCCGACCTCGACCGCGCTCCCGACGGCGCCGACGCCGGCCTGAGGAAGCGGCCCGGTGACCTGGACCGGCCGCCGTGGCTGAAGGGGCGCTACGGCACGGCGGTCGGACGGGCCGTGCACGGCGTGCTCCAGACCGTCCCTCTCGATGCCCACCCCGCCGATGCCCCGGTCCGCGACGCCGTCGCGGCCCAGTGCCAGGCCGAGGCGATCCCCGAGCGCGACGACACGGTGCGCACCCTGGTCGGCCAGGCCCTGGGGTCCCCATCGGTCGTCGAGGCGAGCGGATCCCCGCACTGGCGAGAGATCTACGTCTGCGCCCCGGTCGGCGACCGGCTGCTGGAGGGCTACGTGGACCTGCTCTACCGGACGCCCGGGGGCCTGGTCGTGGTCGACTACAAGACGGCGGCCACGGCCGACCCCTCCGAGCTGGACCGCCGGGTCGACGGCTACCGCACCCAGGGGGCGTCCTACGCGCTCACCGTCGCCCGGACCACGGGTGAGCCCGTCGCGCGCGTCACCTTCTGCTTCCTCACCCCCGACGGGGTGGTGGAGCGCCACCTCGACGACATCTCCCGTGCCATGGACGAGGTCGAGCGCGCCGTGGAGGCCGACACGGTGGTCGCCGTCGACTGACGCGAGCCGGACGGGCCCGGGCGCGACGACGCCCTGCGGGCCCGGGCTGGGGCGGCGCAGGGCGTCGGGGGTGTGCTCAGTCGAGGGGGCTCAGCCGGCGGAGAGGGTGGCGTCGAGGGTGATCTCGGCGCCGGCGAGGACCTTGGAGACGGGGCAGGCCTTCGAGGTCGCCTCGGCGATCTGCTGGAAGGCGTCGTCGTCGATGCCCGAGACCGTGGCGGTGGTGACGAGCTCGATCCTGGGGATGGAGAACCCGTCGTCGCCCTTCTCCAGGTGCACCTTGGCCGTCGTCTCCACGCTGTCGGGCACGTGGCCCTCCTTGCCCAGCTCGTTGGCCAGGGCCATCGAGTAGCAGCCGGCGTGGGCCGCGGCGAGCAGCTCCTCGGGGTTGGTGCCCGAGCCGTCCTCGAAGCGGGACGAGAAGGAGTAGGCGCCGTCGATCGCGCCCGACGACGAGTGCATGGTGCCCTTCCCGTCTCGGAGCGAGCCTTCCCAGCGGGCATCGGCGTTCCTGGTCGGCATGGAGGGTCTCCTCGGGTTGCGGACGTGTGTCCAACGCCCTGCCCCCGGGCGGTGTTCCGAACCCGACCCACGCCCCGCCCGGCTTGACAGACGGCGGACGAGGGAGGATGGTGCTCGGGATGTCCCGCCCGGCCACCCTCCTCCTCCTCATGTAGACGGACGCCCCACATAGGCGTTCGTCAGCTCCTGAGCCTCCGGGCCGGGAGCTTTCTTCGTTTTCCGGCCCAAGTACGCTCGTCACCAGACGGGCGGGCCGGGCATCTGACCGACCCACCCACCCAGACCCCAGCGAGCGATCCCATGGCCCCCGAGCCCACCACCCCGAAGCGCATGCCGTTCGACAAGTACCGCCCGACGGTCCCCGTCGAGCTGCCCGACCGCACGTGGCCGGACCGCCGGCTCACCGCCGCCCCCCGCTGGTGCGCGGTCGACCTCCGCGACGGCAACCAGGCGCTCATCGACCCCATGGACCCGCAGCGCAAGCTGACGATGTTCCAGACCCTGGTGAGCATGGGCTACAAGGAGATCGAGGTCGGCTTCCCGTCGGCCAGCGAGCCCGACTTCGCCTTCGTGCGCCAGCTCGTCGAGGAGGACCTGATCCCCGACGACGTGCACATCCAGGTGCTGACCCAGTGCCGTGACGACCTGATCGCCCGCACCTACGAGGCCATCGCGGGCGCGCCCCGGGCCATCGTCCACTTCTACAACTCGACCTCCACCCTGCAGCGCAAGGTCGTCTTCGGCCTCGACAAGGACGGCATCACCGAGATCGCCGTCAACGCGGCCCGCCTGTGCAAGAAGCTGGAGGAGACGATCCCGGAGACCGCCGTCCGCTACGAGTACTCGCCCGAGAGCTTCACCGGCACCGAGCTCGACTACGCGGTGGAGATCTGCGATGCGGTGGCCGAGGTCATCGAGCCCACGCCCGACGACCCGCTGATCATGAACCTGCCGGCCACGGTCGAGATGTTCTCGCCCAACCTCTACGCCGATGCCATCGAGTGGTTCCTGCGCACGGTGCGCGACCGGGAGTCGGTCGTCCTGTCCCTGCACCCCCACAACGACCGCGGCTGCGCCGTGGCCGCGGCCGAGCTGGGCGTGCTGGCCGGCGCCGACCGGGTGGAGGGCTGCCTGTTCGGCAACGGCGAGCGCACCGGCAACGTCGACCTGGTGACGCTGGGCCTCAACCTCTTCAGCCAGGGCGTCGACCCCGAGATCGACTTCTCCGACATCGACGCCGTGCGCCGGGTCGCCGAGTACTGCAACCGCCTGCCCGTCCACGAGCGCCACCCCTACGCCGGCGACCTCGTCTACACCGCCTTCTCCGGCTCCCACCAGGACGCCATCAAGAAGGGCTTCGCCGCCCTCCACGGCGAGGCCGAGGCCGCCGGGCGCGACCGGCGCGACTACGAGCGCTGGGAGGTGCCCTACCTGCCCATCGACCCGGCCCACGTGGGCCGCACCTACGAGGCCGTGATCCGGGTCAACAGCCAGTCGGGCAAGGGCGGCGTCGCCTACATCATGGAGGTGGAGCACGGCTTCTCCCTGCCCCGCCGCCTCCAGATCGAGTTCTCCAAGACGATCCAGCACATCGTCGAGGACATCCGGCACCGAGATCGGCCCGGGGGCCATGTGGGACGCCTTCACCGCGACCTACCTGCCCGACGCGCCCCCCTCGAGCTGCGCGTGCCACGAGCTGGCGTCCACCTCGCGACGGGGCCAGCACCATCACCGCCCAGCTCCTCGTCGACGGCGAGGCCGACCACCGTCACCGGCACCGGCAACGGCCCGGTGGCGGCCTTCGTCGACGCCCTCCGCACGGGGATCGGCACCGAGATCGAGGTGGTCGACTACCACGAGCACTCCCTCGGCGCCGGGGCCGACGCCACCGCGGTCGCCTACGTGGAGACCAAGGACGGCGAGGGCACGGTCCGCTGGGGCGTGGGCACCGACCCCAACATCATCACCGCCTCGCTCCGCGCCGTGCTGGGCGCCGCGGCCCGGTCCCGGACCGCCTGACCGGACCCGGGCGGGCGGTCAGCCCACGGGCGGTGGCGGACACGTCACCGGCGACGGCTCTCAGTCGGCGGGCGCGACCGAGGCGAAGGCGCGGACGCGGTCGAGCTTCAGCAGCCGCTCGTCGGGTTCGGCCGCCCCGACCAGCACGTAGTCGTCGGCGAACTCCGCGAGGACCTCGCCGTCCTCGTCCACCAGCCAGGGCAGGGCCAGGCGGCGGGGCACGCGGACCTGCTCGGGACGCTCGTGGGTGCCGAACACGTGGTCCCACATGGGGGCGGTGACGCCGTGGTTGGCCATCGGGGCACCGAAGTGGTGGTGGAAGTGGTGGCGCCGCACGAGGCGCTGGTAGCGGGTGGTGGGCGGGCGCAGGTGCGACGTCGCGTGCTGGTACTCGTAGAACGAGTAGCCGACGGCCCACCCGACCGCGAGGGCGACGCCGACGGGGGGACCCAGCCGCCCACCAGCCCAGCGGGGCCCACAGCACCGCACCGACGAGGAGCATGCCGGTCCAGCTCATGAGGTGGGTGACGTCGAAGCGACCAGCCCGAGGTGACGTGGTGCTCGAGGTGCTCGCGGCTCATGATCCCCCGGCCGTGGAGCATGTGCATGGCGAAGCGGTGCAGCAGGTACTCGGCGAGGGTCCAGAGGGCCCAGCCCGCGGCGAAGGCGGCGACGACGGTCACGGCAGTGGTCATGGTGGTGTCCTTGGTGGTCCTGGTCAGCGCCGGGACCCGGCGCGGGAGGGCAGGGAGAGCTCGGAGGCGAGGGGGCGGGCGGCCGCGAGGGTGGCGTCGTCGGCGCCCCAGCCGAGGAGGAGCGTCGAGGTCAGGTGCTCCCCCAGGTGCACGCCCGTGGTGGGCAACCCGGTGGTGAGCTCGTCGGCGAGGAGGGCGCCGTTCATGGCCACGACCCAGGCGAGGGTGCGGACGACGGCCTGGTCGAGGGGCTGGTCGATGGGGTCGGGTCCGCCCGGGCGCGCCGTCGAGGGCGCCCACCTCGACGGCCTGGGCCAGCAGCGCCCGGGGGACCTCGAGCACGGCCATGGCCGCAGGCACGACCGCGGCCGCGTCGGCGGTGTCCTCGGCGTCCGGGGTCACCAGCAGGCGTTGCTGGAGGCGGAACTCCCGGGTGTGGTGCTCGGGCGCGGTGAGGAAGAGCCGGGAGAAGGCGAGCAGGCGGGCCAGGGCGGCGGTGGGCCCGACGACGTCGGCCGCCTCCAGGGCGGCGTCCCAGCGGACCCGGCTCTCGGCCGCCACGTCGCCGAGCACGGCCAGGGCCTGCTGCTGCAGGGCGGCGAGGAGGGCCGACCGCGACGGGAAGTAGGTGTACAGCGAGGCGGGGGCGTAGTCCGCGGCCTCGGCCAGGGCCGCCATGGTGAGGCCCTCGAGGCCGCGCTCGTCGACCAGGTCGGCGGCCCGCTCCAGCAGGGCGTCACGGCGAGCCGCCCGCTTGCGGGTGCGCCGGTCGGGCTCGACCGAAGGTGATCCGTTTTCCGAAGGCACGTCGGAAAACGTAGCCATGACGGTACCCAGGGTCAAGGCCTGCTCACGGGGCCCGTCCTGCGGCCGACGGAGGGGGATGACCACGACGAGGACGCCCCGCCGAGGGCGACGCGGAGGGCGCGGGCGCGGGGGCCGGCCGACGGGGGCCCGGGCCGCGCTGGTGGCCCTGGTGGTGGGTCTCGGCCCGGCGATCGTCGCCACCCCCGGACCGGCCGCGGTCCGCGACCTCCCCATCGCCTGGGAGCAGACCCCTGTCGCCGGCCTCACCCGGATCGGCGACGCCGACCCGGCCACGCGCCTCACCGCCGTGTTCGGCTTCCGGAACACCGACGAGGCCGGGCTGGTCGCGGCGGCGGCGGCCGTGAGCTCCCCTGGGTCGCCCTCGCAGGGGGCGTTCCTCGACCTGGCCGAGGTCGACGCACGGTTCGGCGCCCCGTCAGCCGACCGGGACCTGGTGGTCGGGGCCCTGGCCGCCCGGGGCATCGCCGCCACCGTGGGTCCCACGGGCATCGACCTGGCCGCCCCCATGACCGTCGCCCAGGCCGAGTCCCTCTTCGCGACCACCTGGGGTCGGTACCGCGGGAGCGAGGCGCTCGACGGGCCCGTCCCGATCCCCGACCACGCCCCCTCGCTGCCCACCGCCCTGGCCGAGGTCGTCGACCTGGTCACCGGCCTGGTCCCGGACCCGCCCGCGCTCCTCCGGCCGCAGGCGGCCACCCCACCCGGCGGGGGCACCCCGACCCGCACCGGCACCGCCGAGGCCTGCCCGGAGGCGCTCCACGCCTCCGGCCTGGCCGACCCCGGCACCGGCACGGCCTTCGGCCTGTTCCCGAACCAGCTGGCCACCGCCTACGGCCTCGCCCCGCTCCGCGCCCGCGGCATCGACGGCACCGGGGTCCGGGCAGCCGTCGTGGGCGCGGCCGCGCCCTCGCCCGCCGACCTGGACGCCTTCTCCCGGTGCCTGGACCTCGATCCGTCCGCGGTGCACATCGACGCGCAGCCGGGGACCGAGGCCGTCGCCCCGACGACCCTCGCCCAGATCGAGGACGCCATCGAGGCCGCCATCGACGTCCAGGTGCTGCTCGCCGCGGCCCCGGGGCTCGACCGGCTCGACGTCTACTCCCGCGCCACGGGGGGATCGCTCGAGGGGCTCCTGACCCTGGTCGAGGCCCCCCTGGTCGCGAGCCGGGCGGGGCGACCCCTCCCGCACCTGGTGTCGCTCTCCTACGCGGCGTGCGAGACGGAGCTGGCCGGCGATCCGGTGGCCGACCTCGTCGAGCCCGTGCTCGCCGGCGCGGCCCTCGCCGGTGTCGGCTACCAGGTCGCGAGCGGCGACGGCGGCTCCACCTGCGCGGCGGCCACCCGGCCGGCGACCACCTACCCCGCCTCGTCGGCGTGGGTCACTGCGGTGGGGGGGACGAACCTGACCCTGGACGAGGGCAACCAGATCGTCGGCCAGGGGGTGTGGGACGACGACGAGTTCCCCGGGCCGTTCCCGCCGCAGATCTCCCCGGGCGGGGCGGGCGGCGGCGCGGCCAGCCGCGTGGTGGCTCGCCCCCGGTCCCAGCAGGGACCCGGGCTCCCAGCGGGCACGACCCGGCTCGTGCCCGACGTCGCCCTGTTCGCCGACTCGGTCCCTGGCCATGTGATCCGGTGCGGCACGCCCTGCGGCGGGAGCGACGGGCCCGGGGCGTGGACCGCCGTCGGCGGCACCAGCGCGGCGACGCCCCTCGCCACCGGGGCCCTCGCCCTCGTCACCCAAGCCGTCACCGAGGCGCGGGGCGGGCCCGGCGCCGTCCGCCTCGGCCTCGTCGCACCCGCCCTCTGGGACCTGGGCCGACGGGGCTCCGACGCGCTCCGGGACGTCACGGTCGGGTCCAACGACGTGGCCGGCGTGGGCTGCTGCACCGCCGGGCCCGGGTACGACCTCGCCAGCGGGTGGGGCTCGTTCGATGCGGACCGCCTGGCCACCGCCCTCGCGCCCCCGACCGGGACGCGGCCGGGGCCCCCGTCGAGCGCGGCACCCCCGGCCGAGCCCGTCCGGGCCGTCGCCCGGCTCACCGGCTGAGCCGGCCGTCCCTCGCCGGGGCTCAGGCCATGCCGTAGGCGTGCTCGGGGTGCAGGCGGAGCACGAGGCGGCCGTCGGCCACCATCGAAGCCCGGTACGCGTCCCAGTCGTCGTGCTCGCCCTGGAGGCTGCGGTAGAGGGCGACCAGCTCCTCGACGGTGGCGTCGTCGGGCGCAGCGGCCACCGGGGTCAGCTCGGCCCGCCCGTCGATGACGACGTAGGACCAGAAGTCCTCCGATGTCACGTGGAGCGCCACCCGGGGGTCGCGCCGGGCGTTCACCGCCTTGGCCCGCGAGTCGGTGATCGACACGCGCACCACGTCGTCGTCGCCGACCGCGTGGAGCACGTTCGACAGCTGGGGACGACCGTCGGACCTGAGCGTCACCAGCACCCCCTTCCGGCGGTCGCGGGCGTAGGCGAGGGCGTCGGTGATCTCCATGCCCGGTCGAACACCGCCGTCGCACCCGGGCTTCCCGCAGCCCTCAGCCCGTGTTGCGCAGCCCGTCGGCGATGCCGTCGATGGTGAGCAGCAGGGCCCGCTGGAGGGTGGCGCTGGGCTCGTCGGTCCCCCGCACCCGGGCCAGCAGCTCCACCTGGAGCACGTGGAGTGGGTCCAGGTAGGTGTCGCGCACCTGGAGGATGCGGCGGATGTCGTCGCGGAGGGCGTCGGCCTCGGAGCCGCTCGGGGGCGTCATCGGCCGATGGTGGCACAGGCGCAGCGACCCGTGGGTCCCGGTCTGACCGAGACCTTGACGGGCGCGTTCGGTTCCGCCCCGGCCGACCCGGGTAGGGCGGCGGCGACCCCGACCCGGAGGTGACCCATGGCCCGCTACGGGCTGAAGCTGATGTCCGAGCTGCGCGGCGCGCGCGAGCTGGTCGACCACGCGGTGGCGGCCGAGGCCAGCGGTCTGGCGTTCGCCTGCATCTCGGACCACATCCACCCCTGGCTGCCCGAGCACGACCACAGCCCCTTCGCCTGGTCGGTCCTCGGCGCGGTGGCCCAGGCCACCTCCGAGCTCGACCTGGCCACCGGGCTCACCTGCCCCATCGGCCGGTACCACCCGGCGATCGTCGCCCACGCGGCGGCGACGGTGGCCACCCTCACCGACCGCCAGGTCACCCTGGCGGTGGGCGCCGGCGAGCGGCTCAACGAGCACATCACCGGCGACGGCTTCCCCGCCGTCGACATCCGCCACGAGATGCTGGAGGAGGCCATCGCCGCCATCCGCGCCCTCTGGACCGGCGAGTGGGTCACCCTCCGGGGCGACCACTCACGACGTCGAGGACGCCCGCATCTTCGACCTGCCCGAGACGCCGATGGAGCTGGTCGTGGGCATCAGCGGCGACGCCTCGCTCGACCTGGCCCAGCGGACCGGCGCCGACGGGATCATGGCCATCGACCCCGAGGCCGACCTGGTCGACGGGTGGGCCGAGCGCGGCGGCGACCGGGGCGCCACCTGGACCGAGGTGCCCTTCGCCTGGGCCCCCACCGAGGAGGAGGGGCTGCGCCTGGCCCACGAGCGCATGCGCTTCGCCCTCCCCGGGTGGAAGGTCATGTCCGAGCTGCCCAACCCGGTGAACTTCGCGGCCGCCACCGAGCCGGTCCGACCCGAGGACGTGGCCGAGCAGATCCCCCACGGTCCGGACCCGAAGGCCTACGTGGAGGCCGATCCGGTCCTTCACCGACGCCGGCTTCGCCCACATCAGCATCATCCCGGTCGGCGACGACGTCGAGGGCACCCTGCGCTTCTGGCGCGACGAGGTCGCAGCCCGCGCTCTGAGCCCAGCCTCGCAGCGGTCGGCGGAGGCGCCGGTAGGTTCGGCCCATGGACATCGGTCGCTACGGCATCTGGACCTTCCAGCTCGACCTCGTGCCCTCGGCCCGGTCGGTCGAGCACGTCGACGAGCTCGACGAGCTCGGCTTCGGGGCGGTGTGGGTGCCCGAGGCGGTGGGGCGAGAGGCCTTCACCAACGCCGCTCTCCTGCTCCGGGGCGGCACCGACATCACCGTCGCCACCGGCATCGCGTCCATCTGGGCCCGCGACGCCATGGCCGGCGGCGCCGCCCACAAGACCCTCACCGAGGCCTACCCGGACCGCTTCCTGCTCGGCCTGGGCGTGAGCCACGGCCCGATGGTCGAGGGCATCCGGGGCCACGACTACTCCAAGCCCTTCTCGGCCATGCGCGACTACCTCGACGGCATGGACGCCGGGCTGTTCATGGCGTCGCCTCCCACCACCGAGCCCCGGCGGGTGCTGGCCGCCCTCGGGCCCCGAAGATGCTGGGCCTGGCCCGCGACCGGGCCGCGGGTGCCCACCCCTACTTCGTGCCCCCCGAGCACACCGCCGTCGCCCGCGAGGCCCTGGGCGAGGGTCCGATGCTGGCCGTGGAGCAGGCCGTGGTGCTCGACACCGACCCCACCTCGGCCCGGGAGAAGGCCCGCACCCACACCTCGATCTACACCGGTCTGCCCAACTACGCCAACAACCTGCGCCGCCTGCTCCCGGACCTCACCGACGACGACTTCCCGGGCGGTGGCAGCGACCGCCTGGTCGACACGATCGTGGCCTGGGGCGACATGGACACGGTGCTGGCCCGGGTCCAGGCCCACCACGACGCCGGGGCCGACCACGTGTGCCTCCAGGTCATCGACGGGGGCACCGACGTGCCCGACCAGGCCTGGCGCGACATCTCCTCCGCCCTCGGCCTGGCCGGCTGAGCGGGGTGGCCGACGGCGGGGACGACCCCGACGAGGACGAGGCCCGGGCGCCGATCTGCCCGGCGTGCGGCGTCACCGCCCTGCCCGGCGAGCTGGCCCACGTGCTCGACACCCCGTTCGTGTGCGACAACCCCGACTGCGAGTCCTTCGGCGAGGTGGTGGGCTGAGGTCGCTGCGACGCGCCGTCAGCGGTCGACGAGGTGCTCGGCGGCCCAGCCCGGCCGGCGGACCGCTCCGAGGAGGCCGGCGCGCGGCAGCGGACGGGACCGTCACGGGCGGCGGATCGGGTCGCTCCGGAGGAGCGGTCAGCCGTCGTTGCCGAGGAGCACGGGGGCGACCCCGTCGTCGGCGCCGTCGAGGTCCTCGGCGGCGACGCGCCGCCGGCGGGGCCACACCACCCAGGCCACCGTGAGGACGAGCAGCACCGCCAGCGCCGCCCCGCCCAGCAGGGCGGCGTTGATGGACCCCGCCAGGTCGCCCATCTGCTGGCCGGGCGGCTGCACGTAGACCAGCAGCTGCACCGTCGACCCGACGCCGAGGGCGACGGCGGGGACCGACCGGGCCAGGGCGGCCACGAGCAGGAACCCGGCCGCGTACCACGGCAGCGAGTACTCGGACCCGAAGCAGACGACCACGCCGGCAGCGGTGGCCAGCACCACCACGTCGACGGGACGGCGGGCGCGCCAGGCGAGGAGGACCAGCAGGCCGGCGACGAGCGCCATCGACAGCGGGTGGGCCCAGCCCTCCCCTCGGAGGAGGGCGTTCACGTCGGGGTCCCGCGACAGGGTGCCCCACAGCGTGCCGCGGGAGACGGCCTGGTTGAGTCCCCGCCACCGGGGCCAGGGCCCGGGGCCCGCCCACGGCGAGGTAGGTCGCTGCGAGCACGCCGCCGATCGGTGGCCGCGGCGCGCCCGGCGTCGCCCCACCGACGGCCCGACGGCCGGGGCGCCAGCACCACCACGGCCGCCACCGGGAGCAGGACGAGCTTGATCGCACAGGCCACCCCGACCAGCAGCGCCCCGGGGCCGGGCCGGCGGCGGACCACCAGGTCGACGCCGACGAGGGCGACGGCCGCCGGCCAGCAGGTCGAGGTGCCCGCCGTTCGCCGTGGCCACCAGCACCGGCGACAGGCCGACGGCCAGCGAGGACGGCGGTCGAGTCGTCCCCGCCGGTGCAGGTACCAGGTGGCGGCCAGGAGGGAGGCGGCGGCGGTGGCCTGGAAGAACAGGCGGGCCCGCAGCGGCGAGGTCGCCGTAGAGCGAGGGCCCCGAGCGCCGACCAGGCGGTGAACACCGGGCCGTAGGCGGAGGGGACGCGACCGCCAGGCGTGGGCCACGTGGGGCAGGAGCGGGTCGCCGGCCACCGCGTCGGGCGCCGACAGGTAGGGGTTGACGTGGTGCCAGGTGGCCATCCGCCCGTAGCTCGGCGTAGAGGTAGAGGTCCCGGCAGCCGAACGGGGGCACCGCCACCGCGACGAGGCCGACCGCGGCCGCCGCGGCGAGGACGGTGCGGGCGCCGAGCACGGGACGCCGGTGCTCGGACAGCACCAGGGCCAGGTGCAGCCCGATGGCGACGACCACCGGCGGACCCAGCGTCCGGAGCCGTGGAGCACGTCCCGGGTCGCCAGCCAGGCGACCTCGGCCCCGACCAGGGCCACCAGCAGGGCGAGGCGGAGGGCCCGGGGGCGCGCCGCGCCGACGGGGTCGGTGCGGGGCGGGCTGCTCGGCGCGCCGCCGGGCGACGGCCGCACCGGCGCGGGGACCTGGGACATGGAGCGACCTCGGAGGTCGGTGCTGCGGCGCCGTGTGGTCCCCCCGACGCGTGACCCACCAGGCCCGGAGGAAACCGTCGCCCCCCCGTCGGCGTGCCGTCCGGGTCCGGTCCCCGCTCCCGGTCCCCGGCGTCTCCGAGGAGCCGGGCGAGGCCCGCGCCCCGGTGCGCTCAGACGTTGCGGCGGTAGCGACCCCCGACCTCGAACAGGGCGTGGGTGATCTCGCCGAGGGTGCAGCAGCGCACCGCGTCCATGAGCACGGCGAAGAGGTTGTCGCCGGCCAGGGCGGCGTCGCGGAGGCGGCCCAGGGCGGCCTCGCGCTCGTCGGCGTGGCGGGACTGGAAGTCGGCCAGGCGGGCCAGCTGGCCCTGCTTCTCGTCCTCGGAGGAGCGCTGCAGGGCGATCTCGACGTCCTCGGCGTCGTCCTGGGCCTCCGAGGGCGCGGGCAGGAAGGTGTTGACCCCGATGATCGGCAGCGTGCCGTCGTGCTTGCGGGTCTCGTAGAGCAGCGACTCGTCCTGGATGCGGCCCCGCTGGTAGCCGGTCTCCATGGCGCCCAGCACCCCGCCCCGCTCGGCGATGCGGTCGAACTCGTCGAGCACCGCCGCCTCGACCAGGTCGGTGAGCTCGTCGACGATGAACGACCCCTGGTTGGGGTTCTCGTTCATGGCCAGGCCCCACTCCTCGTTGATGACCAGCTGGATGGCCAGGGCCCGGCGCACCGACTCGGCGGTGGGGGTGGTGACGGCCTCGTCGTAGGCGTTGGTGTGGAGGCTGTTGCAGTTGTCGTAGATGGCGATGAGGGCCTGGAGGGTGGTGCGGATGTCGTTGAAGGCCATCTCCTGGGCGTGCAGCGACCGGCCCGAGGTCTGCACGTGGTACTTGAGCTTCTGGCTGCGCTCGTTGGCCCCGTAGCGGTCCCGCATGGCGATGGCCCAGATGCGCCGGGCCACCCGGCCGATCACCGTGTACTCCGGGTCCATCCCGTTGGAGAAGAAGAACGAGAGGTTGGGGGCGAAGTCGTCGACGTCCATGCCCCGGGCCAGGTAGGCCTCGACGTAGGTGAGGCCGTTGGCCAGGGTGAAGGCCAGCTGGCTGATGGGGTTGGCGCCCGCCTCGGCGATGTGGTAGCCGGAGATGGAGACGCTGTAGAAGTTCCTGCACCTTCTCGGCCACGAACCACTCCTGGATGTCGGCCATCATCCCGAGGGCGAACTCGGTGGAGAAGATGCAGGTGTTCTGGCCCTGGTCCTCCTTGAGGATGTCGGCCTGCACCGTGCCCCGGACGTTGGCCAGGACGAAGGCCCGGACCTCGGCCGCCTCGTCGTCGGTGGGGGCGCGGCCGTGCTCGGCCGCGAAGGCGTCGAGGCGCTGGTCGACCGCGGTGACCAGGTACATGGCCAGGATCGTGGGGGCCGGGCCGTTGATGGTCATCGACACCGACGTCGTCGGGTCGCACAGGTCGAACCCGTCGAAGAGCACCTTCATGTCGTCGAGGGTCGCGACCGACACGCCCGAGTTGCCGACCTTGCCGTAGATGTCGGGCCGGCGGTCGGGGTCGAAGCCGTAGAGGGTGACCGAGTCGAAGGCGGTGGACAGGCGGGTGGCGGGCTGGCCCTCGGCCAGGAGGTGGAAGCGCCGGTTGGTGCGGAAGGGGTCGCCCTCGCCGGCGAACATCCGGGCCGGCCGCTCGCCGTCGCGCTTGAAGGGGAAGACGCCGGCGGTGAACGGGTAGCGGCCCGGCAGGTTCTCCTCCATCAGGAAGCGGAGGAGGTCGCCCTCGTCGGTGGTGCGGGGCAGGGCGACGCGGCGGATCTTCGACCCCGACAGCGACTCCTTGGTGAGCTCGGTGGTGATCTCCCGGTCGCGGATGGTGACGGTGTGGCTCTCGCCCGAGTAGGCCTCGACGGTGGCCGGCCAGCCCTCGAGCAGGGCACGGGCCTCGGCGTCGAGGCGCCTGCTCCGCGTCCTCCGCCAGCGTCGGGCAGGCCGGCGGCCGCCTCGTCGCCCCCGGCCTCGGCCACCAGGGCCCGGACGGCGCGCGACCTGCTGGCGCCGACGGGCGACGGCCGCCTGCTCGTCGACCCGGGCGTGGTGGGCCCGCACGGCCTCGGCCACCTCGGCCAGGTACCGCGAGCCGGGCCGGGGGCACCACCGCGGTGTCGGCGGTGGAGACCTTGCCCTCGACCCGGGTCAGGGCGCCGCCGCCGTCGGGCACCTGCAGGCCGTGGTCGACGAGCAGGCCGGAGCAGCTCCTGGTAGAGGGCGGTGACGCCGTCGTCGTTGAAGCGGCTGGCCACGGTGCCGAACACGGGCATGGCGTCGGGCGACGAGCCGAACGCCTCCCGGGCCCGGACCAGCTGGCGGCTCACGTCGCGGAGGGCGTCGGCCCCGCCCCGGCGGTCGAACTTGTTGATGGCCACCACGTCGGCGAAGTCGAGCATGTCGATCTTCTCCAGCTGGCTGGCCGCCCCGAACTCGGGGGTCATGACGTAGAGGGAGACGTCGGTGTGGTCGACGACGGCGGCGTCGCCCTGGCCGATGCCGGGCGTCTCGACGATCACCAGGTCGGCGCCCCACGCCTTGGCCGCGGCACGAGTCGTCGAGGGCCTCGGGCACCACCGCCCCGGCGCGTGCGGGTGGCCAGGCTGCGGAACGACGACGCGTCGCCCGGGTCGATGGCGTTCATGCGGATGCGGTCGCCCAGCAGGGCGCCGCCGCCCTTGCGCCGGGTGGGGTCGATGGCCAGCACCGCGACGCGGAGCTTGTCCTCGTGGTCGAGGCGGAGGCGGCGGACCAGCTCGTCGGTGAGCGACGACTTGCCGCTGCCGCCGGTGCCGGTGATGCCGAGGACCGGGACGGAGCGGGTCTCGGCCGCGGCCCGGAGCTCGGCCACCTGCACCTGCGGCAGGACGTCGGCCTCGAGGGCGGTGATGACCCGGGCGAGGGTGGCGGCGTCGCCGGTGAACAGCGGGTCGAGGGAGGCGGGGAGCTCGGCGGCCAGGTCGACGTCGCACGCCGCGACCATGGTGTTGATCATCGCCGGCAGGCCGAGGGCCTGGCCGTCGTGGGGCGAGAAGATCCGGGTGACGCCGTCGGCGTGGAGGCCGTCGATCTCGGCCTGGGTGATGGTGCCGCCCCCGCCGCCGAACACCTTCACGTGGCCCGCGCCCCGCTCCCGCAGCAGCTGCGAGCAGGTAGCGGAAGTACTCGACGTGGCCGCCCTGGTAGGAGCTGACGGCCACGCCCTGCACGTCCTCCTGCACCGCGGCGGTGACGACCTCGTCGACCGAGCGGTTGTGGCCCAGGTGGATGACCTCGGCCCCCTGGCCCTGGAGGATCCGCCGCATGATGTTGATCGAGGCGTCGTGGCCGTCGAACAGGCTGGCGGCGGTGACGAACCGCACCGGGTGGACCGGGCGGTGCAGGTCGGGCTGGCGCATGCAGGCGCTCCTGGCGTCGCTGGCCGCCAGGGTACTTGGACATCCAACTACCCGCCCAGACCCTCCGGACCGGTGACGTCTCCCCGATCGCCGTCGTGGTGACGATTCCCCGCCACCGGCGACGGGTGACCTTCACCAGTACGGGGGGGTCGGGCCTCAGCGGAGGCGGGCGAGGAGGGCGACGAGGGCCTCGGCCTCGGTGGTGGAGAGGTCGAGGGACTCGAAGACCTCGGCGTTGAGGCGGGCGGCGGCCCCGGCGGCGACGGCCCGGCCCTCGTCGGTGAGCACGGCGAGGGTGGCGCGGCCGTCGGTGGGGTGGGCCTCGCGGCGCACGAAGCCCTGGCGCTCCAGGCGGTCGACGGCGCTGGTGACGCTGGCCGGGTGGACCTGGAGGCGAGCGCCCAGCTTGCCCATGGGCAGGCGGCCCGCTCGGGTGAAGGAGAGCAGGGTCAGCACCTCGAAGCGGGCGAAGGTGAGGTCGGCCTCGCCCAGCACGGCGTCGGCCCGGGCCAGCAGGAGCTGCTGGGCCCGCATGACGGAGGTGACCACGCCCATGCCCGGCGCCGCTGCGTCCCAGCCGTGGGCCCGCCACTGGCGCTCGGCCTCCACGATGGGGTCGAACGCCAGGTCGTCGGCCACCCGGCGCACGGTACCGCTGCGCCACGCGCCCGTCGGTCGATCGGCCCGCCAGGGCGCGCCGCTCCTCACCCCCGAACCAGGACCAGACGCGCGGCCCCGGCGACGCCAACGGTCACCGGTTCGCCGCGCCCCACCAACCGGAGACCAGACGCGTCGGCCCCGAGCGACGCGAACGGTCACCGGTTCGCAGCGGTGTCGGGGGTCGTGGGGGCCGGGGTCGTGGCGCCAGGTCCCCACGCCGCGTCAGGGGCGGCCGGCTCCTCGCGGACGACGGTCGGCGGGGTCCTTGTCCTCCCGCAGGCCGAGGTAGCGGGGGTGGCGGAGGCGGCCGGCGGTGCTCCACTCGCCGAAGCCGACCTGGGCCACCAGCTCGGGACGGACCCAGTGGGCGGTGGGCTCGCGGGGCGGGTCGTCGACCGGCGGGGCGTCGACCTCCAGGGGGTCGAGCCGGGCCCGCAGGTCCCTCAGCACCGCCGCGGTGAAGCCGGTGCCCACCTTGCCGCCGAAGCGGAGGCGGTCGCCGTCGTGGTAGCCGAGCAGCAGGGCGCCCAGGTGGAGCCGTCCGCCGGACGGCTCGGTGAAGCCGACCACCACCATCTCCTGCTCCCGCACCACCTTGAGCTTGAGCCAGTCCCGGCTCCGCCGCCCCTGGTAGGTGCTGCCGGCCCGCTTGGCGATGAGGCCCTCCCACCCGTCGGTCCCGGGCCCGGGCCAGCAGGTCGTCGGGGTCGCCCTCCAGCACCTCGGTCGAGGCGCACCACCTCGTCGGGCTCCACCACCTGCTCCAGCAGGCGGCGCCGATCCCGCAGCGGCAGGTCGCGGACGTCGTCGCCGCCCACCCAGAGGACGTCGAAGACGAGGTAGGTCACCGCCACCGGCGAGCGGCGGGAGCGGACCTCGTCGTGGACGTGCATGCGCTGCTGGAGGCAGCTCGAAGGAGGTGACGTCACCGTCGAAGGCGACCACCTCGCCGTCGAGCACCGCAGGGAGGGCCAGCCCGACGCGCAGGGAGTCGACGACCTCGGGGTAGACGTCCTCCTGGCGGATGCGGTTGCGCGACAGCAGCCGGACGTCGTCGCCGTCGCAGTGGGCCAGCACCCGGACCCCGTCCAGCTTGCGCTCGTGGACCCAGTCCCCGATGGGCGACTCGCCCGGCCGGGCCAGCGTGGCCGCCATCGGCTCCAGCCAGCGGGGCGGGCCCTCATCACCCCGGCCGTCGGCGTCAGCCGCCACCGCTCGCCCGCACCTCGGCCACCGCCTCCCCCAGGCGATCGATCACCGGGCGGAGGACCAACGTGTAGGTGTCGGCGATGGCGACCTCGCGGTGGGAGCGCTGGGCCTCGAGGCGCTGGGGGTCGAACACCACGGCCATGAACGCCTCTCGGCTGGGGAAGGTGTTGAACCGGACCTGGTCCCAGCCCCGCCCGTCGCCGATGACCGTGCCCTCGATGCCGAACCACCCGGCGATGCGCACGCCGTGGGGCACGGCCACCAGGGCGGCGTCGTCCTGGTAGTGCACCATCTCGTCGTCGGCCCGGCCCGCGTGGAAGCGGATGAGGTGGAGCACCTCGACCGGGCCGTCCTCGTCGGTCGGGGGTGGGGCACCTCGGCCCAGTCGACGAGCGCAGAGGGGTCCATGGCGTCGGCCGGCGACCCGATCGGCACCGAGCAGGTGAGGATCGTCGTCCCCATCCCCGCCTCCTTGTGGACGTGGCGCTCCTGGTAGTCCTCGCGCCCGGTCATCTCGGCGAACGAGCGACGGCTCGGGTACCTCACCACCGCCACCCGGTCCCACCGTGGCTCGGGGCCGAGCAGCTGGTCCTCGACCTCGGCCACCAGCACGATCTCGGCCCCGATCTCGGCCAGGATCTCCAGCGGCGCGTAGCGATCGTCGGCCTCGCGCCCGGTGAGGGTCGTCTCCCGGCCGTCGGCGTAGACGGCCCGGTCCCGGTAGCTCATGAGGTTGACCATCCACACGGGACCGTCGTCCTCGGGCGGGAGCGCCGCCCAGCGGGCGAGCAGGTCGGCGTCGACCTGCCCGTAGGACACCGTGGGGCTGGGGACGTCGGGCATGCGGACCTCCGGCAACGGCCCCGGCGCGCGCCGGGGCTGCGGGGCCGGACCCTACGCCGCCCCGTCCCGCACCGTCCCGCAGCGGCGATCGCCCGGGGAGCTGCGGGCCTCGGTCGCGCCGAGCGCGAGCCAGACGCAGCTCCGGGTTGGGGTCTGGGGGGTGTCAGGCCGCGGTGGTCGAGGAGGAGGACGAGGACCGGAAGCGGCGGAGGCGGAGGCTGTTGGTGACCACGAGCACGCTGCTGAAGGCCATGGCGGCCCCGGCGATCATGGGGTTGAGCAGGCCCGAGGCGGCGAGCGGGCAGGGCGGCCACGTTGTAGGCGAAGGCCCAGAACAGGTTGCCCTTGATCGTCGACAGGGTGCGGCGGGCCAGGCGGATGGCGTCGACCGCGGCCCGCAGGTCGCCCCGCACCAGGGTGAGGTCGCTGGCCTCGATGGCCACGTCGGTGCCGGTGCCCATGGCCAGCCCCAGGTCGGCCTGGGCCAGGGCGGCGGCGTCGTTGACCCCGTCGCCGACCACGGCCACGACCCGGCCCTCGCCCTGGAGGCGGCGGACGACGTCGACCTTCTCCGCGGGCAGCACCTCGGCCACCACCTCGTCGATGCCGACCTCGGCGGCGACGGTGCGGGCGGCCCGCACGTTGTCGCCGGTGAGCAGCACCGGGTGCAGGCCCAGGTCCCGCAGGCCGGCCACCGCCTCGGCCGACGACGGCTTCACGGTGTCGGCCACGACCAGCACGGCGCGGGCCGCACCGTCCCACCCGACCAGCACGGGGGTGGCGCCCTCGGCCTCGGCCTCCTCCCGGGCGGTGACGAGGGCGTCGGGCACGTCGAGGCCCTGCTCGGAGAGGAACCGCTCCCGACCGACGACGACGTCGACGCCGTCGACCGATCCCGGTGACGCCGAGGCCCTCGGCGTTGGCGAAGCCCTCGACCGCGTCGAGGACGACGCCCCGCCCGCGGGCTCCGGCGGCCACGGCCCGGGCGATGGGGTGCTCGGACGCGTCCTCCAGCGAGCCGGCCCGGCGCAGGGCCACGGCCTCGTCGGCGCCGTCGGCGGCGACGACGTCGGACCAGCTCCATGCTCCCGGTGGTCACCGTGCCGGTCTTGTCGAGCACGACGGTGTCGACGGCACGGGTGGACTCGAGCACCTCGGGGCCCTTGATGAGGATGCCCAGCTGGGCGCCCCGGCCGGTGCCGACCATCAGGGCGGTCGGCGTGGCCAGGCCCAGGGCGCAGGGGCAGGCGATGATGAGCACGGCCACGGCAGCGGTGAAGGCCGCGGTGGCGGGCTCGTCGGGGGCCAGCGAGCAGCCAGCCCACCAGGGTGAGCAGGGCGATCACCAGCACGACGGGCACGAACACGGCCGACACCCGGTCGGCCAGGCGCTGGACCCGGGCCTTGCCGGACTGGGCGTCGCTGCACCAGCCGGGCGATCTGGGCCAGGGCGGTGTCGGACCCGACCCGGGTGGCCTCGACCACGCAGGCGGCCGCCGGCGTTGACGGTGGCGCCGGTGACGTCGTCGCCCGGGCCGACCTCGACCGGGACGGGCTCACCGGTGAGCATGGACTCGTCGACGGCGGAGGTCCCCTCGACCACGGTGCCGTCGGTGGCCACCTTCTCGCCGGGGCGGACGACGAAGCGGTCGCCCACGGCCAGCTGCTCGACCGGGACCCGGACCTCCTCGCCGTCGCGCAGGACGGCGACGTCGCGGGCCCCCATCTCCAGAGGGCCCGGAGGGCGGCGCCCGAGCGGCTGCGGGCCCGGGCCTCGGCGGTGCGCCCGGCCAGCAGGAACGTCGAGACGCCGGCCGCCACCTCCAGGTAGATCTGCCTCGGAGGCCATGCCCCGCTCGGGGCGCAGCGCTGAGGGCGTGGGTCAGGCCGATGGTGCCGGCGTCCCCCAGGAACAGGGCGTAGAGCGACCAGCCGTAGGCGGCCAGGACGCCCATCGAGACCAGCGTGTCCATGGTGGCGGCACCGTGGCGCAGGTTGGTGAAGGTGGCCCGGTGGAAGGGCCAGGCGCCCCAGGTGACCACCGGGGTGGCGAGGGCGAGGGAGATCCACTGCCAGCCGTCGACCTGCAGGGCCGGGACCATGGCCATCAGCACGACGGGGACGGTGAGGGCGGTGGAGACGAGCAGCCGGGTGCGGTAGCTGCGGGCCTCCTCGGCGTCGGGGTCCTCGGCCTCCGCCTCGGGGTCGGGGACCGAGGCGCCGGTAGCCGACGGCCTCGACCTCGGCGACGAGGTCGTCGGGCGAGACGTCGCCCTCGGTCCGGGCGGTGGCCCGGGCGTGGCGAAGTTGACCGTGGCGGTGACGCCCTCGACCCGGTTCAGGCGCTTCTCGATGCGGGCCGCGCAGGACGCGCAGGTCATGCCGGTGATGTCGAGGTCGACCGCCCCGGCCTCGTGTTCGGTGTCGGTGGTGGTGCGGGTCACGGGGACCTCCTCGGTCGAACCCTCAACATACCCCCAGGGGGTATCACTGCCAACCTCAGGTCAGGCCCTCGACCAGCAGCACGAGGCCGAAGACGACGAAGGCCACGGTGGCCCCGATGCGGATGGCCCGCTCCGGCAACCGGGCGCCGAGGGCCCGGCCCACGACGATGGCCAGGGCGTCGGCGGCCACCATGCCGACCGTCGAGCCCGACCCACACGCCCACCAGGCCGTCGCGGGTGGCGAGGGTGATCGTGGCGAGCATCGTCTTGTCGCCCAGCTCGGCCAGGAAGAAGGCCGTCCCGACCGCCAGCACCGTGGAGCGCCCCGACCGCGCCGCCCGGGCCTCCTCGTCCTCGGAGAGCTCGTCGCCCCGCCACGTCCACCAGGCGAACCCGAAGAAGGCGAGGCCGGCGACCACGTTGATGGCGTCGGTGGGGAGCTGGGCGCCGACCACCGCCCCCACCACCACCGAGACCCCGTGCACCAGGGCGGTGGCCACCGTGATGCCGACCAGGACGGGCCCGGTGCGGTAGCGGGTGGCGAAGGCGAGGGCCATGAGCTGGCTCTTGTCGCCCAGCTCGGCCACGAAGATCACCCCGAGGCTGACCAGGAAGGCGTCCACGTGTCTGTCTCCTCCTCGCACCCGGAGGAGGTCCGACGGGGGTCCTCGACCGGGCACCGTCGTCCGATGGTGCCGGCCGAAGGTCTCGCCCACCCGCCGGAGCGGGCCCAGGACCGGGGCTCATCGCCCAGCATGTCGATCCGTGGTCGGGGGGCTACTCCCCTTCGCCGGGGTGGACCCTACCGCCCGCCGGGCGCACCCCGGCATCGTGACAGCGGGTGACCGAGTGTCCGCAGAACGGGGTCGCCCCCTACAGTCGCGCGCACGTTCCACGCTGCGGGCACCCCGTGGGCCCGCGCACCCCGTCGTCCGGGCCCCGCCCCCGGCACGATCGCGGCACCGGCCGGGGGCACCACCCCTCCCCCGCTCCCGGTCGGTGTCGCTCTCGCCCGCCCACCGAGGCCGCACCCGCCACCCTGGGTGGCGACACCGGCACTTCGTGAGCGGGGGACCGATCGCCTAGCGTGGCCCCGGGGGGAGTGCAGGGTGCGGTGGCGACGCGGCCTGTGCTCGGGTCCCCCGACGCACCACCCTCTCCCGGGAGACCCGATGGGGACGCCGCACACCACCACCACCCACGGGGGCCACCGCCCCCTCGTCATCGTGACCGACCCGGTCGGGCTCCCGAACCCGGCCCTGGTCGTGGCGGCGGCGCGCGCCGACGCCGTGGGCCTGCTCGACCTCCGACGCCACGTCGTCGACGACGACGTGCTGGCCCGCACCGGCCGGGTCGAGGCGGCCCTGGTGGGGGTGCGGCTGGCCCTCGGGGCCCCCACCGCGCCCGAGGGGCCGCAGGGCCCGGTGGTGGTCGACGCCCGCGCCGCGACGGCCGAGGCCGTCACGACCGGGCTGGCGGCCCTGGCGCCCGCGGTCGACGGGCGCACCCTGCTCGTCGAGGTGACCGACCGGGACGCGGCCGTCGCCGCCGTCGCGGCCGGCGCCACCGGCGTGGTGGCCGTGGGCAGCGAGGCGGGCGGGCGCATCGGCGACGTCGAGTCCTCGATCCTCCTGCAGCAGGTGCGGGCCGACCTCGACGAGAGCGTCCCGGTCTGGTGCTGGGGGGGCATCGGCCTGCACTCGGCCGCCGCCGCGGTGGCCGGCGGGGCCACCGGCGTGGTGCTCGACGGCCAGCTCGCGCTGGTCCGCGAGTCGCTGCTCGACGACGAGGCCGCGCGCCGCGGTGACCGGGATGGACGGCAGCGAGACCCGCGTCGTGGGCGGCCACCGGCTCTTCACCCGGCCCGACCTCGAGGCGGCCACCCTGCCCGACGCCACCACGCCCGAGGAGGTGGCGGCCCGCCTCGGCCCCGACCTGCGCGCCGACCTGCTCCCGCTCGGCGCCGACGGTGCCGTGGCGACCGCCTTCGCCCGCCGCTTCGGCACCGTCGGCGGGGTGGTCCAGGCGGTGACGCACGGCCATCGCGTCGCACCTCGAGGCGGCCCGCACCCACCAGCCGCTGGCGCCGGGCCATGGCGTCAGCACCAGCCACGGCACCCGCCACCCGCTGGCCCAGGGCCCCATGACCCGCGTCAGCGACCGGGCCGCGTTCGCGGCCTCGGTGGCCGAGGGCGGCGCCCTGCCCGTTCCTCGCCCTGGCCCTCATGCGGGCCCCGAGGTCCGCGACCTGCTCACCGAGACGGCCGAGCGCCTGGGCGACCGGCCGTGGGGCGTCGGCATCCTCGGCTTCGTGCCCCCCGAGGTCCGCGAGGCCCAGCTCGAGGTGGTCCACGACGTGGCCCCGCCCGTGGCCCTCATCGCCGGCGGCCGGCCCTCGCAGGCCAGGCCCCTCGAGGACGCCGGCATCGCGACCTACCTCCACGTGCCGTCGCCCGGCCTGCTCGACCGGTTCCTGAAGGACGGGGCCCGGCGCTTCGTGTTCGAGGGCCGCGAGTGCGGCGGCCACGTCGGGCCCCGGTCGAGCTTCTCGCTGTGGGACGCCCAGGTCGAGCGCCTGCTGGCCGACGACGACCCGTCGTCGCTGCACGTGCTGCTTCGCCGGCGGCATCCACGACGGCCGCTCGGCGGCCATGGCCGCCACCGCGGCCGCGCCGCTGGCGGCCCGGGGCGCGCACGTCGGCGCCCTGATGGGCACCGCCTACCTCTTCACCCCGGAGGCCGTGGCCGGCGGCGCCATCACCCCCACCTTCCAGGAGGTGGCGGTGGGGTGCACCCGCACCGTCCTGCTGGAGACGGCGCCGGGCCACGCCACCCGCTGCGTGGAGACCGACTACGTGCGGGCCTTCCGGGCCCGGCGCGAGGAGCTGGAGGCCGCCGGCGTCGAGGCCCAGGCCCGCTGGGCCGAGCTGGAGACGCTCAACCTGGGCCGGCTGCGCATGGCCTCCAAGGGGCTGACCCGCGACGGCGACCGCCTGGTGGAGCTGGACGACGACGCCCAGCGCCGCGACGGCATGTTCATGATCGGCGAGGTGGCCACGATCCACCGCGACGTGTCGTCGGTCGAGGAGCTCCACCGCTCGGTCTGCGAGGGCAGCGTCGACGCCGTCGAGGCGGTCACCGGCGGGCGGGCGGTCCGCGCCGTCGACCGCGAGGCCGCGGCCCGCGCCGCTCGACGTGGCCATCGTCGGCATGGCCTCGTTCTTCCCCGGCGCCTCCGACGCGGACGCCTTCTGGGCCAACATCGTCGGCGGGGTCAACAGCATCACCGAGGTCCCGGCCGAGCGCTGGGACGTCGACACCTACTACGACGCCGAGGCCGTCACCCGGGACGCCGGCCGCAAGACGCCGTCGCGCTGGGGCGGCTTCCTCGACCGCATCGGCTTCGACCCCCTCGCCTACGGCATCCCGCCGGCCTCGCTGGCCGCGATCGAGCCGGTGCAGCTGCTCAGCCTCGAGGTGGCGGCCCGGGCCCTGGCCGACGCCGGCTACGCCACCCGCGAGTTCGACCGCGAGCGGGCGTCGGTCGATCTTCGGCGCCGAGAGCGGCAACGACCTGGCCGGCGCGTACGGCTTCCGGGCCTTCTTCCCCCAGGTGTTCGGCGACCTCCCGCCCGAGCTGGAGGAGCACCTCCCCGCCTACACCGAGGACTCCTTCCCCGGCGTGCTGACCAACGTGATCGCCGGGCGCATCGCCAACCGGCTCGACCTGGGCGGCGTCAACTACACGCTCGACGCGGCCTGCGCCTCGTCGCTCGCCGCCGTCGACGCCGCGGCCAAGGAGCTGGTCGGGCGGCACCAGCGACCTGGTCGTCTGCGGCGGCGCCGACCTGCACAACGGTCTCAACGACTACCTGCTGTTCGCCTCGGTCCACGCCCTGTCGCCCACCGGCCAGTGCCGGACCTTCGACCGCGACGCCGACGGCATCGCCCTGGGCGAGGGGATCGCCGCGGTCATCCTCAAGCGCCGGGCCGACGCCGAGCGCGACGGCGACCGCATCTACGCCGTCATCGACGCGGTGGCCGGCTCCAGCGACGGCCGCCACCTCGGCCTCACCGCCCCCCGCAAGGAGGGCCAGCAGCGGGCCGTCACCCGTGCCCTGGCCCGGTCCGGCCGGCCGGCCGTCGGAGATCGGCCTGGTCGAGGCCCACGGCACCGGCACGGTGGTGGGCGACCGCACCGAGCTGGCCACCCTCACCGAGCTGTACGCCGCGGACGGGGCCGCGCCCGGCTCCAGCGTCGTCGGGTCGGTCAAGAGCCAGATCGGCCACACCAAGTGCGCCGCCGGCCTGGCCGGGCTCATCAAGGCCGTCGCGCGCCGTCCACCACGGGGTGCTGCCGCCGACCCTGAACGTGGTCGACCCCAACCCGTACTGGGACCCGGCGACCAGCCCGTTCCGCCTGCTCGACGCGGCCCGGCCCTGGCTCGACGACGAGCGCCGGGCCGCGGTCAGCGCCTTCGGCTTCGGCGGCACCAACTTCCACGCCGTGGTCTCGGCGGCCGAGCCCGACGTCGCCCCGCACGGCCTGGAGCGAGTGGCCGGCCGAGCTGGTCCTGGTCCGCGGCGCGTCGCCCGACGAGGCCCGCGCCCGCACCGCCGAGCTGGCCGACCTGGTCGACCGGATCGTCGCGGCCGACCCCGACGGCCAGCGCCACCGCCTGCGCGACGTGGCCCGCACCGCCTGCACCGCGGGCGACGGGCCCGGTGCGGATCGCGGTCGTCGCCACCGACCTGGCCGACCTGGCCGCCGGGCTGCGCGCCGCCCTCGAGGGCACCGAGCGGCCCGGCACCTTCGTCGCCGCCGGCGATGTCGACGAGGCCACGCCACCGCCTGGTGGCGTTCCTGTACCCGGGCCAGGGCAGCCAGCGCCCCGGGATGCTCGGCGACCTGTTCGTCGCCTTCCCCGACCTGCGCGAGGTGCTGCGCACCGGTCGGCAGTGGGTCGACCTCATGCTCCCCGCCGGCCGCCTTCGGCAAGGAGGCGCGCGCCGCCCAGCGCGAGGCCCTCACCGCCACCCAGGTGGCCCAGCCCACCCTCGGGATGGCCGCCCTGGCGATGACCGCGCCTGCTGGGCTCGGTGGGCGTGGCCCCGGCGATGGCCGGCGGCCACAGCTACGGCGAGCTGGCCGCCCTGGCCGCGGCCGGCGCCTTCGACGACGCCACCCTGCTCGACCTGAGCCGCACCCGGGGCGAGGCCATCACCGAGGCCATCGCGGCCAGCGGGGGCGACGCCGGGGCCATGGCCGCGGTCAAGCTCGACCGCGACGCCCTGGAGACCCGCCTGGGCGACTGGCCCGGCGTGGTGGTGGCCAACCACAACGGCCCCACCCAGGTCGTCCTGTCCGGGCCCACCGCCGCCATCGACACCGCGGTGGAGGCCCTCACCGCCGAGGGGACCAAGGCCAAGCGGCTCCCCGTGGCCTGTGCCTTCCACAGCCCGCTGGTCGCGTCGGCGGGCACCCGGCTCCGCGACGCCGTGCACCGCGTCGACGGTCGGCCCGCTGGCCTTCCCGGTGTGGTCGAACGTGACCGCCGCCCCCTACGCCGACGCCTCCGAGGTGGCAGACCTGCTGGGCCGCCAGGTGGCCGAGGGCGTCCGCTTCGTCGACCAGGTCGAGGCCATGTACGCGGCCGGCGCCCGGGTCTTCGTCGAGGCCGGGCCGGGCCGGGTCCTCACCCAGCAGGTGGCCGACGTCCTGGGCGACCGGCCCCACCACATGGTGGCGACCGACGTGGCCGGCGAGGCCGGCCTGCCCCGCTTCCTCCTGGCCCTGGCCGAGCTGGCCACCCTCGGGGTCCCCGTCGACCCCGAGCCCCTCTTCGCGGGCCGAGCCCGCCTGCTCACCACCCGGGCCCTGCCGGTGCCGACCCCGGGGTGGGTCGTCGACGGCATGCTCACCCGCACCGCCGACGGCCGGCCCGTGGCCGGGGGGCTCCAGCCCGCCACCGCCACGCCGACCCTCGCCCTCAGGGGCCTCGGCGGCGCAGCACCGACAGCCGGAGCCGACCAGGCGGTGCTCGAGTACCTGCGCAGCGTGCGCGAGCTGGTCGCGGCCGAGCGCGACGTCATGCTCGGCTACCTGGGGGCGCCGGTCACCGCCAGCCCCTCGCTCGGGCCGGTCGCGGGACCGGCCCCGGCCCTGGACGCCACGGCCACGCCGGCCGCAGGAGCCCCGGAGGCGGCGCCCCGTGCCGGCGCGACCGTCGGGCGACGCCCTGCTCACCGTCGTGCTGGAGCTGGTCAGCGACCGCACCGGCTACCCGGTCGACATGCTCGACCCCGACCTCGACCTCGAGGCCGACCTCTCCATCGACTCCATCAAGCGCATCGAGATCATCGGCGAGCTGGCCGAGGCCATCGGCCTCGGCGCCGCCGGCGACGCCATCGACGAGTCCGTCGTCGAGGAGCTGGCCGCCCTCAAGAGCCTCCGCGGCATCGTCGCCTGGATCGACGCCTCGGCGGACCTTCTGGGCGCCCCCGACGTGGGTGCGGCCCCGGCACCCGGCGGGGCTGCCCCCCGGCCGTCGGGCGACGCCCTGCTCACCGTCGTGCTGGAGCTGGTCAGCGACCGCACCGGCTACCCGGTCGACATGCTCGACCCCGACCTCGACCTCGAGGCCGACCTCTCCATCGACTCCATCAAGCGCATCGAGATCATCGGCGAGCTGGCCGAGGCCATCGGCCTCGGCGCCGCCGGCGACGCCATCGACGAGTCCGTCGTCGAGGAGCTGGCCGCCCTCAAGAGCCTCCGCGGCATCGTCGCCTGGATCGACGCCTTCGGCGGGGGTCCCGACGGCTCCCGAGCCGCGGCCGACGCGCGCGCGGGCGACCGTGCGCCGGCGGCCGAGGGGCCGCCGGTGCCGCCGGCCGCGGTGCGCCACGAGGTCGAGGTGCTGGAGCTGGGCCCGGTGACGGCGACGGCCGACCTGGCCGACCAGCGGGTCGCCCTGGTGGTGCCGGCCGGACCCGACCGCGACCGGGGCCCGGCCACCCTGGCCGGGCTGCTGGAGGCGGCCCTGGCCGAGAGGGGCGCCCGCCCCGAGGTGGTCGAGGTGGGCGCCGACGACCCCGAGGCCGCCCACGCCGCCCTCGGCGCGGTCGACGCCGTGGTCCTGCTGGGCGACCTCGATCCGGCCACCGACGCCCGGGACGCCTTCGCGGCGACGGCCGCGGCCGCCCTCGGTGCGCCGCGCCGGCTGCTGGGCGTGGTGCGGGCCGGCGGGGCGTCCGGCCTGGCCGGCCTGCTCAAGGCCGTGCACCGCGAGGCGCCCGACACCGTGGTGCGGGCCGTGGAGGTCGACCCGGGCTCCTGGCCCGTCGACCCCTCCGAGCTCACCGCCGCCCTGCTCGACGAGCTGGCCGACACCGCCGGGCCCGTCGAGGTGCTGTGGGACGGCGGGGCCCGCCGGGCCCGCCACGTGGTGGCCCGCGACATCGACGGCGACGGCGACGGCGACGGCCTGGCCCTGGGCGACGGCGCCGTGGTGCTGGTCACCGGTGGGGCACGGGGCATCACCGCCTCGGTGGCCACCGCCCTGGCCTCGACCACGGGCTGTCGCCTGGTGCTGGTGGGCTCATCGCCCCTGCCCGGCCCCGAGGACCCCCGGCTGGCCGAGGCGATCGACGCCCCCGCCCTGCGCCAGGCCGTCGTGGCCCTGGGCGAGGTCAGGGCCCTGCCCGAGGTGGAGGCCACCGTGCGCCGCACCCTCGCCGACCGCCAGATCCGGGCCACCCTGGCCGAGCTGGCCGAGGCCGGCGTGGAGGTCGACTACCACTCGCTCGACGTGCGCGACACGACCGCCCTCACCGCCCTGGTCCACGACGTGGTGGAGCGCCACGGCCGCCTCGACGGCGTCATCCACGGCGCCGGCATCCTCGACGACCACCTGCTGGCCGACAAGACCGCCGGCCGCCTTCGCCCGCGTGTTCGCCACCAAGGTCGACCCCGCCCGGGCCCTGCTCGACGCGGTGCCCGACACCACCCGGTTCGTCGTGCTGTTCGGCAGCATCAGCGGCGTCTTCGGCAACCGGGGCCAGAGCGACTACGGCGCAGCCAACGACGCCCTCGACCGCCTGGCGGACGGGGCCAACCGGCCCGGCCGACGCGTCGTCGCGGTCGACTGGGGCCCCTGGGCCGGCGGGGGCATGGTCTCGCCCGAGCTGGAACGGGAGTACGCCCGCCTCGGCATCGGCCTGGTCGACCCCACCGAGGGCGTGGCCGCCCTGCTGGCCGAGGTCGCCGCAGGCGACGGCCCGGCGCAGGTGGTGGTCATGCGGGCCACCCCGGAGGCCCTCGACCCCGACGGCACCGCGACCCTGGCGGCGGCGGCCGGCCTCCCGGTCGCCGGCGCCTGATCCCGGTGTCGCCCGTCCCGCCCGGATCGCCGGCCCGCGGCGCGCCCCGACGCCGACCCGGCGCGCCCGGGGGCCGGTGATGAGCCCGCCCGAGGGCATCGCCATCGTCGGGATGGGCGGCCTGTTCCCCGGCGCCCCGACCATGGACGCCTTCTGGCGGAACGTGCGGGCCGGCGTCGACGCCACCACCACGGTCCCCGAGACCCGGTGGGACAGCCTGTACTTCGACCCCGACCGCAGCGGGGCCGATGCCTTCTACTGCCGGCGGGGCGGGTTCGTCGACGACGTGGCCGAGGTCGACCCCACCGCCTTCGGCATCATGCCCGTGGCCGCAGCCGACGCCGAGCCCGACCAGCTGCTGGCCCTCACCGCCGCCGCCGCGGCCCTGGCCGACGCGGGCGACCCCCACGAGCGGGTGGCGCCGACCCGCATCGGCGTGGTGCTGGGCAAGGGCGGCTACCTCAACCCGGCGGGCGCCCGCCTCGACCAGCGGGTGCGGACCGCGAACCAGCTGGTCACGTCGCTGGCCGAGCTGCTGCCGGACCTGGGGCCCGACGAGCTGGCCCGGGTCCGAGAGGGCTTCCTCGACCGGCTGGGCCCCGAGCACCCCGAGACCTCGATCGGGCTGGTCCCCAACCTGGCCGCCAGCCGGGTCGCCAACCGCCTCGACCTGCGGGGTCCGGCCTACACGGTCGACGCGGCCTGCTCCAGCGCCCACATCGCGGTGGCCCGGGCCTGCGACGAGCTCCGCGCCGGGCGCTGCGACCTGGTGCTGGCCGGTGGCACCCACCACTGCGACGACGTGACCCTCTGGAGCGTGTTCACCCAGCTGGGCGCCCTCAGCCGCTCCGAGGCGATCCGCCCCTTCGACCGGGCGGCCGACGGCATCCTCATCGGTGAGGGCACCGGAGTCTTCGCCCTCCGCCGCCTGTCCGACGCCGAGCGCGACGGCGACCGCATCTACGCCGTCGTGCGCGGCACCGGCGTGGCCAGCGACGGCCGGGCCGCGACCCTGATGAGCCCGGACGTCGGCGGCCAGGTCGCGGCCCTCGAGCAGGCCTGGCGCGAGAGCGGGCTCGACCCCGACCGGGTGGGCCTGGTGGAGGCCCACGGCACCGCCACCCCCACCGGCGACGGCGTGGAGCTGGCCACCCTGGCCCGGGTCTTCGGCCCCGTCGGCGCCGGCCCCCGGGCCGGACTCGGGTCGGTGAAGTCGATGATCGGCCACGCCATGGCCGCGGCCGGGGCGGCGGGCCTGGCCAAGGTGGCCCTGGCCCTCCACGACGAGGTGCTGCCGCCCACCCTCGGGGTGGAGGACCCCCACCCCGACCTGGCCGCCACCCGCTTCCGCACCATCGACGAGGTCGAGCCCTGGGAGGCGCCCGACGGCCGCCTCCGGGTGGCCGGGGTCGACGCCTTCGGCTTCGGGGGCATCAACGCCCACCTGGTGCTCGAGGAGCACCCCTCGTCGCGCCCGGACCCGGTCCCGGCCGGGCCGGGCGCCGCGACCGGCGGCCGCGAGGCCCGCCCGCGAGGCGCGGGCGAGCCGGCCCCCGGGTCGGTGCTGGCCCTGGCCGGGGCGGACCCGGCCGGCGTGCTCACCCTCCTCGACGCCTGGGACCCGACCGCGGCACCGGCGATCGAGGGCACCGGCCCGTGCCGCCTGGCGATCGTCGAGCCCACCGAGCGCAAGGTGGCCCTGGCCCGCCGGGTGCTGGAGGGTGGTCGTCCGTTCCACGGCCGCAGCGACGTGTGGTTCGCGCCCGACGGCCTGCTCACCGGCGGGGGCCGCCTGGCCTACCTGTTCCCCGGCGTGGAGGTCGCCTTCGACCCCCGGGTCGACGACGTGGCCGCCCACCTGGGTCGGACCCTGCCCGAGACGCCCCGGGGCGCCACCCCGCTGGAGGCCCAGAGCCGGGGGATCTTCGCCGTGGGGCGGCTGCTGAGCGACGCGGTGGCGTCTCTCGGGGCGCCGGCCGACGTCATGGCCGGCCACAGCCTGGGCGAGTGGACGGGCCAGATCGCCTCCGGGATGATCCCCGACGCCGAGGTCGACGCCTTCCTCGACCGCCTGCGACCCGGCTCGGTGGAGGTCCCCGGTGTCACCTACCTGGCCCTGGGGGCGGGGGCGGAGGTGGCCGAGGAGCTCATCGACGGCCTCGACGACGCCCACCTGTCCCACGACAACTGCCCCCACCAGTCGATCGTGTGCGGGTCGGTGGAGGCCGCCGCGGTGGTGGCCGGGCGGGCCCAGGAGCGCAAGGTGCTGGCCCAGGAGCTGCCCTTCCGCTCCGGGTTCCACTCGCCGCTGTTCGAGCCCTACGTGCCCGGCCTGGCCCGCGACTTCGGCGACCTGCCCCTGCGCAGCCCCCACACCCCGCTGTGGTCGGCCACCACCGGCGCGCCCTACCCCGACGACCCCGACGACGTCCGGGCCCTCTCGGTGCGCCACCTGCTGGAGCCGGTGCGGTTCCGGACCCTGGTCGGCGTGCTCCACGACGACGACGTGCGGGTGTTCGTGCAGATGGGCGTGGGCAGCCTCACCGGCTTCGTCGACGACACCCTGCGCGACGAGCCCTACGTGGCCCTCGCCGCGGCGTCGCCCAAGCACCAGGGCATGGACCAGCTCCGCCGGGTCGCGGCGGCGCTGTGGGCCGAGGGGGCGGCGGTCGACCCCGTCCGCCTGCGCCCGCTCCCCCGCCCGGCCCGGGCCGCGGCCGAGGGGACCGGACGGCCCGGGCTGCGCCTCGCCCTCGGCACCCGCCTGGTGCGGGGCCTGGAGCCCCTCGACCGGTCCGCCTCCGCGGTCGGTGGCGCCGGGGCCGACGACGTCGACGCCGCCCTGGCCGACCTGGTCGCGTCGGCCACCCCCGCCCCGTTGGTCGAGGAGTACCGCGCCGCGGTGGCCGAGGGCGCGGGTGCGGCCCGCACGGTGATCGAGGCGCTGGGCACCCGCACCGGCGGGCGTCGGCGGCACCGGCCGTCCCGTCCCGGGCCGGACCCGGCGCCGGCGTCGCCCCCGCCGCCCTCGTCGCCGGTCGCGTCGCCCCCGCCGCCGGAGGCCCCGGGGCCCCCGCCGGTCGAGGAGGGGCCACCCACCCTGGTGCGCGAGCTGCACCTCTCGGTCGAGGACCAGCCCCACTGGCTCGACCACGCCTTCTTCGAGCAGCCCCCGGGCTGGCCGGAGACCACCGACCTGTTCCCCCTGGTGCCGATGACCGGCATCGTCGAGATGCTCACCGACGCCGCCTGTGACCTGGTGCCGGGCACCGTCGCCATCGCCGTCGAGGACATCCGGGCCTTCCGCTGGCTGGCCGTGGCCCCGCCGGTCACCGCCACCGTGCGGGCGACGATCGTGGGCGAGCGCGACGGCGCCACCCTCGTGAAGGCGGGCGTCGACGGCCACACCAGCGCCGTGGTCGTCGTCGCCCCCGAGTACCCCGAGCCGCCGGCGCCCGCGGCCCGGCCGTTGCACGGCGAGGTGCACCTCCCCGCCGACGCCGAGGGCCTGTACCGGGAGCGCCACCTGTTCCACGGGCCCGAGTACCAGGGGGTGCGCGAGTTCACCCGGTCCGCCGCCGACGGCGTCAGCGGCGTGCTGGTGAGCCAGTCGGCCCCGGGCGCCCTGCTCGACAACGCCGGCCAGCTCTTCGGCTTCTGGGCCGCGTGGCGGGTCGACGGCGACCGGCTGGTGCTGCCCACCTCCCTTCAGCGCATCGCCTTCCACGGACCGCTCCCCGCCCCCGGCACCCTCGTCGACTGCGTCGTGAACCTCACCCACATCGACGACAAGACCGTGCGGGCCGACCTCGAGCTCACCGTCGACGGCGTCGTGTGGTGCACGATCCGCGAGTGGGAGGACCGGCGGTTCACCACCGACGACCACCTCTTCCTCATGCTCCGCCGCCCCCAGCACGAGCTCCTGGCCGAGCCCATGCCCGGCGGGTGGGTCCTGGTGCGCGAGGGGTGGGTCGACACCGCCACCCGCGACGTCGTGATGCGCCGGTTCCTCGGCCGGTCGGAGCGGGCCGAGTACGAGTCCCGCAACCCCAACGCCCAGCGCCGGTGGCTGCTGGGCCGGGTCGCGGCCAAGGACGCGGTGCGCGGCCTGGCTGCGCGACCACGGCCACGGGCCGACCTTCCCCATCGAGGTGCAGGTGGCCAACGACGAGCGCGGGCGGCCGTCGGTGACCTCCCCCGACCCCGCCGACCTGCGGGTGTCGATCGCCCACACCGCCGGCATCGGCGTGGCCCTGGTGCGCGACGGCGTCGACGTGGGCATCGACGTGGAGGCGGTGGAGGCCCGCTCGGCGTCTTTCGAGTCCACCGCCCTCACCGCCGCCGAGACCACCCTGGCGGCCACCTTCGACGGCGACCGCGACCAGTTCCTCACCACCGTGTGGTCGGCCAAGGAGGCTGCGGCCAAGGCGGCCGGCACCGGCCTGCAGGGGCGACCGGTGGACTTCGAGGTCACCGAGGTGGTGGTGGACGGCTCGGGCCCCGACGGCCTGGGCTCGCCCCGGTCGCCCGTGCTGCGCATCGGCGACCGCCTCATCGCGACCGACCGGGTGGCGCTGGCCGCCCCCGGACACGACCCCAAGGAGCACGTCGTTGCCTGGACCCTCTGACCGCACCGCCGCCCTCCTGGACGACGTCCGGGAGATGCTCACCGAGATCATCGGCGAGGACGAGATGATCGGCATCGACGTCGAGATGGAGTCGTCGCTGGCCGAGGACATCGAGCTGGAGAGCATCGAGTTCGTGGCCCTGGCCGAGAAGATCGCCGAGCGCCACGGCGAGGACGTCGACCTCATCGGCTGGCTGGCCGAGATGGAGCTCGACGACCTCATCGCCCTCACCGTGGGCCAGGTCGTCGCCTTCCTGGAGCGCTCCGGTGTCCGGCCCTGAGGTGACCACCCCTCCACCCCGGGGGGGCACGCGTGCGGCACCGGATCCCGTCGCGCTCGCGTGCCGGGACGGGGGTCGAGGGGGTGGCGCGGGGCCTGCGGGTCGCGGGACGAGGGCGGTCGACGGTGCCTGAGGTCGTCGCCAACGGCATGCGGCTCAACACCGCGGTGCTGCGGGGGAAGGGCGACCCGCCCGCCGAGGGCCCGCGCCCGGCGGTGGTGATGCTCCACGGGCTGATCATCGACAACCTGTCGAGCTGGTACATGACCCTGGCCGCCCCGGTGGCCCAGGCCGGCGCCGACGTGTTCCTCTACGACATGCGGGGCCACGGCCGGTCCGAGACGCCCGACGCCGGCTACACGGTCGCCGACAACCTGGCCGACCTGGTGGCCCTGCTCGACCACTGGGGCCTGGACCGACCCGTCCACCTGGTGGGCAACAGCTACGGCTGCCTGCTGGCCCTCCACCTGGCCCACCACCACCCCGAACGGGTGGCCAGCCTGTTCCTGGTCGAGGCCCACTTCGCCACCGAGGGCTGGGGCGACCACATGGCGGCCAGCCTGGCCTTCGCCGCCTTCGGCCTCGACGAGGACGTGGTCCAGGACTGGCTGGCCGAGCAGGGCGGCCGTCGGGTCAACCGCCTCGCCCGCCACAGCGAGCACCTGTTCCTGCGGACCAGCCTCATCGCCGACCTCGAGTCCGAGGCCATCACCCCGACGGCGTGGCTGGAGGGCATCTCCGTGCCGACCGTGGCCATCTACGGCAGCGAGTCCGACGTGCTCGACCGGGGTGAGGCCCTGGAGCGCCACGTCGCCGGCTGTGAGCTCCGCATCGTCCCCGACACCACCCACTCGCTGCTGACCGAGGCCACCGCCCACCTCCGCGACGAGCTGCTGGCCTGGCTCCGGGTCCACGCCGCCCTCCCGACGTGACCGCCCGACGCCGGCCCCGGCCGACCTCCGCGACCGCCACCCCCGCCGCCCCCCCACCCGAGGTGGTCCGCAGATCCGTCGCCCCGACGACGTCAGCGCGCGCCGCCTCGGTCGACGGCCGACGTCGATCCGAACCGGTCAGGATCCCCGGTGCCCTGGCACCGTCAGGCCTGACCACTTCGCCGAGGGGCGGGGGACCACAGGGGCCCTCGGGTCAGGGGCCGTCGGGTCAGGGGCCGTCGGGTGAGGGGTCCGCGGGGTGAGCCGGGTGCTGGTGGTGGTGCCGCCCCTCACCGGGCACGTGAACCCGACCGTCGCGCTCGGGGGCCGAGCTGCGCCGTCGGGGCCACGACGTGACCTGGACGGGCGTGCCCGACGTGGCCGACCTCCTCCCGCCGGGGACGCCGTTCGTCGCGTGCGCGCCGGACATGGGCGACGCCGTCGAGCAGGTGTCCGGGCGGGGCCACGGCGTGCGCGGCGCGGCCGCCCTGAAGTTCCTCTGGGAGGACGTGCTCCTGCCCCTGGCGTCGCACATGCGGCCCGGCCTGGAGGATGTCGTGGACCGCCTCGACCCCGACGTGGTCGTGAGCGACCAGCAGGCGCTGGCCGGCGCCGTCGTCGCCCTGGGCCGGGGGCGCCGCTGGGCCACCTCGGCCACCACCTCGGCCCAGCTGACCCGCCCCCTCGACGCCCTGCCCCTGGTGAAGGCGTGGCTGGACGAGCGCCTGGTCGCCCTGCAGGTGGAGGCCGGCATCGCCGAGGCCGAGGCGCGGACCCACGACCTGGTGATGTCGCCGGACCTGGTGCTGGCCTTCACCACCGAGGCCCTGGTCGGCCCGTACGGGCCGTTCCCGCCCTCGGTCCGCTTCGTGGGGCCGTCGGTCGCCGACCGGCCCGAGGACATCACCGGCTTCCCGTGGGCCCACCTCGACGGCGATGCCCCGTCGGTCCTGGTGTCGCTCGGCACCCTCAACGCCGAGGCCGGGTCCCGGTTCTGGGCCGCCGCCGCCGGGGCCTTCGCCGCGCTGGACGCCCGGGCGGTGTTCGTGGCCCCGCCCGAGCTGGTGCCCGACCCGCCCGCCAACGTGCTCGTCCGCCCCCGGGTGCCGCAGCTGGCCCTGCTGGAGCGGGTCGACGCGGTGGTGTCCCACGGCGGGCACAACACGGTGTGCGAGTCGCTCGCCGCCGGGCGGCCGATGGTCTTGGCCCCCATCCGCGACGACCAGCCGATCATCGCCGACCAGGTGGTGCAGGCCGGCGCCGGCGTGCGCATCAAGTTCGGCCGGGTCCGGCCCGACGGCCTCCGCGCCGCGGTCGAGCAGGTCCTCTCCGACGCCGACCTCCGGAGCGGGGCCCAGGCCGTCGCCGCCTCCTTCGCCGCCGCCGGTGGCACCCCCGCCGCCGCGTCCCTGGTCGAGGACCTGGCCGCCCGCTGACCCGACGGGTCCGCATCCGGTCCGGGCCGGCCCGTCGGCCTGACCTGGGGCTCGACGATCTGCGGAACAGGGCCGGCGGCGCGCCGGTTGGACCGGCCGTGCCCCCCACGGTCCCCCGCCCCTCCAGCCGCCTCGCGCTCCGCGCCCTGAACCGGGTGGTGGTCCCTGCGGTCCGCGCCGGGGTGGGCTCTCCCCCGCCCCTCGTCGGGCCCGGCCTGGTGGTCCTCGAGACGACCGGTCGCGTCACCGGTCGGCCCCGCCAGGTGCCGCTCCTCGCGGCCCGACTCGGCTCCCAGGTCAGCGTGGCCACCGTGCGGCCCGGGTCGCAGTGGGCCCGGAACCTCCAGGCCGACCCGTCGGCCACGCTCTGGATGGACGGCCGCCGCCACGCCGTGACCGGCACCGTCGACGCCCGCACCCCCACCACCGCCACGCTGCAGCTCGACGGGTGCCGCCGGACGCACGCGCCCGCCTGAGCGCCGGTGCCTACCGGAGCGGGATGACCGTCCCCGGGCGGGTGGTGCGGGTGACAGCGGTGCGCTGGACGATCCCACCGACGCCGTCGGGGTCCGAGCTGGTGTTGGAGCAGCCGCCGTCGGGGACCGACTGGTAGCGGGTCGCCACCGCGACGGGGCGGACCGTCGCCCCGTCCCGGGTCGTGCCGGCCAGGTCGCTCCAGCGGACCGCCGAGGTCGGGTCGTCGCAGCGGGCGAAGACCTCGGACCACACCAGCACCGTCCCCAGGCGGTCACCACCGACGTGCAGCTCGCGGATGGCGGTCCCGTCCACCGAGGCGGCCCAGCCCTCCCGTCCGCGGTGGATGGCGAGGCGGTAGGGCCGTCCCGGCTCCCACGCCAGGTCCCGGGTGTTGCGGTTGCCCTGGGCCGACGGCAGCGGGCTGGCGGAGCCGCCCAGCTCCCGGCCGTCGGCGCCGTAGCCGCCCCAGTTCACCGCGGTGCCCCCGGGGTGGCCAGGGTGCCACTGCAGGCCGGTGTGGCCCCCACCGTGGCGGCGGCCGGGGCCCGGGCCCTCGAGGAACGAGGCCTGAAGGGCCCAGAAGTGCAGCCGGTCGACCGACGGGGGCGCGACCACGGTGAGGGTGGCGGCGACCTCCACCAGGTCGGGCTCGGGCCCGTCCCACACCCAGGCCAGGTGGGACGACGAGGCCCGGTTCGACGACGTCGGCAGCCCCGTCGTCCGCTGGCCCACCGTCCCGACCCGCCCCATGAGCCGCTCGAGCCATCCCACCCCCCCATCCTGGCCCGGGCCCGCCCACCGTGGTGGGTCCCCACGACCGGGCGGACCAGGGATCCTCCGACCGAGAACGGTCAGGCCGAGGCGCCGGCAGGGGTGGCGGAGGCCTCGGCCTCGGCGGCGCGGGCCACCAGCTCGTCGAGGGCCCCGTGCAGGCGGCGACGCAGCTCGGCCGGGGAGTCGAGGGAGTCGGCGAAGGAGCGGATGCCGAACATCAGCCGGTCGCCGTAGCTCCAGACCATGACGTTGGACCCCACCCCGTTGCTGGGCGGGCCGCTCAGGTAGAGGTCCTCGACCAGGGCGTCGCCCAGCATCCAGCGCTCCGTCGGGCCCCGCAGGTTGGACACCAGGACGTTGACGTCGGCCTGGTCGCGGTTGGACTGGCGGCCGCGGTTGTGGCCCAGGACGCCCCGGGCGGTGACGAACGGCGGGATGAGGTCGAGCCACTCGGGCAGCAGCGACTCACCCAGCAGCTCGTTGCGGTGCTTGGCCTCGGCCGTCACCCGGCTGATCTCGGCCAGCCGGGCCCACGGGTCCTCGACGTCGGTGGCCAGCGAGGTGGTGAGGCTGCCGAACCAGTTGCCGGTCTGGCGGGGCGCGGCGTCGGGCGGCTCCATGCCCACCGGGACGCTGCAGGTGAGGGGACGCGACGGGAGGTCGTCGCGGGCCACCAGGTAGGCGCGGAAGGCCCCGGCCACGACCGCCAGGACGACGTCGTTGAGGCTGGCGCCCGACGCCGTCTTCACCTGCTTGACGTCGGCCAGGGGCAGGGCGACGGGGGTCCAGGCCCGCGCCGCGGTGAAGGCGTCGTTGAGCGAGCACGCCTCGGTGTCGCTGACCGGCGCCGGCACCTCCACGTCGGAGGTCTTGCTGCGGGCGTCGACCGCGCTGAAGCCCTGCCAGCTGCGGCGGACCAGGGCGGGTAGGCGGCGCAGGTCGCGGGCCTGGTCGCGCAGGGCGTCGAGCACGAGGCGCCGGGGCCGGGGCAGGGGCTCGGGGGACCAGGGTCCCTCCACCTCCTCGGGCACCACCCGGTCGTGGTCGGTCGGTGAGTAGATCCGGGAGAAGGTGAACAGGGCGGCGGTGCCGTCCATGAGCAGGTGGTGGGTGCGGGTGACCAGGGCCTGGCGTCCGCCCTCCAGCCCGTGGACCAGGTGCAGCTGCCAGAGCGGGTGGCGCCGGTCGAGCCGGCGCGAGGCGAGGTCGCACACCAGGGCGTCGAGCTGGTCGGCCCCGCCGGGGCTCGGGAGGGTGACCTCCCGCAGGTGGAAGTCGAGGTCGAAGTCGGGGTCGTCCACCGCCACCGGGTGGTGCAGCTGGCCCGGCACGGGGAGGACGCGCCAGCGGAACGACGGGAGCTCGTCGAGGCGGGCCTCGACGTGGGCCCGCAGGTCGCTCAGCGCCATCGGTCGGGGCACACCGTCGGCGCCGGTGGGCGGGCGCAGGGTGGCCACGCTGATGGTGGTCATGGGCTGGTTGGGCAGGTCCATGTGGAAGAACCCGTCGTCCTCTCCGTTGAACCGCCTCACGACCCCACCTCCTCCGGCGTCCGGTCCGGGCCCAGGGCGGACTCCAGCTCGGCCAGGGCCGCCTTCATGGCGTCCAGCACCGCGCTGGGCTCGGGCTCGGCGTCGACGTGGCTCATGGCCCCCAGCTCCACCTGGTCGCCGTAGGTCCAGCCCACGAGGGTCAGCCCGGTGCCGTCGAAGGTGATGCCGATCACCGACAGGCGGCTGGCCTCGACCGGTCCGTGGGGCCCGGTGAACACGTACGGGGCGTCGCTGCCCCGGACGTTGGAGAGCAGGACGCTGTAGTCCGCCCGCTCGTCGCAGTGGGCCCGCTTGTCGGCGGCCATCCACCGGGCGCCGGGCTCAGCCACGAAGGCGGGCAGCTGGTCGAGCAGGCCCACCACCGTGGTGGGGCCCAGGACGTCGAGCTGGGCCCGACCCTCACGGGTCACCTCGCCGATGCGCGCCAGGCGCGCGACCGGGTCGTCGACGTCGGTGGCCAGGGACGACAGGTAGTTGGAGAAGTGGTTGCCCCACTGCCGGTCGGGGGCTCCGGGCGGGTGGGGCGGCTCGGCCGAGACGGGCACGTTGACCGTGAGCGGCGCGTCGGGCAGGTCGCCGGTGGCCTGGAGCCGGGCCCGCACGGCGCCGGCCGCCATGGCCAGGAAGACCTCGTTCACCGACGCGTCGGCCGCCGCCCGCACCCGTCGCACGTCGGCCAGCGGCACCCGGTCGCGGGCCAGCCGGCGGCCTCCCGTCCACGCGTCGTTCAGCCTGGTGACCGGGGTGTCGGCCTGCTGGGGCACCGGCACCGCAGCCCGCTCGCGCCGGGCGTCGGCGGCCCGGGCCCGGCGCCGGGCCCGCCAGACCAGGCCGGGCAGGACCCCGAGGGACCCGAGCAGGTCCCGCAGGCCGTCGACGAAGAGGCGCCACCGCCGCACCGGGGCGGGCCGGTAGGGCTCGGCGGCCCGCACCGCGGCCTCCTCGGCCGGGTCGACGTCGGTGAGCAGGCGGCGCAGCGTGGTGCGCGACGCCGTGCCGTCGATCACGGCGTGGTGGAGCAGCACGACCAGGACCTGGCGCCCGTCGTGGAGGCCGTCGACCAGCACGATCCGCCACAGGGGGTGGCGTCGGTCGAGCAGCTGGGTGGCCAGGCCGGTGACGTAGGCGTCGACCCCCGCGTCGCTGGGGTCGTCGAGGGTGACGTGGCGCAGGTGGTAGCCGAGGTCGAAGTCGGGGTCGTCGACCATCACCGGGTGGTGGAGCCCGAACGGGACCCGCTCGACCCGACGTCGGAACGAGGGCAGGACGTCGAGGCGGGCCTCCACGTGGGCGCGGAGGTCGTCGATGGTGAGCGGGCGCACCACGCCGTCGGGGCCAGGGGTGGGCCGGAGGTCGACGACGAACGGCGTGGTCGACGGCTGGACCTCGGTCTCGGCGTACAGGAAGCCGGCGTCGGCCCCTCCCATGCGATGCAAGATCTGACCCCTCGTGCGATCGGCGGGAGCCCGAGGCTACCGGGGTGGGCCGGGTGGCCGCAGGGCTGCGGCGGGCGCCCGGCGGCCGGGCCCTCGGTACGCTCGACCCGGTGAGCGGCGAGCCGACGACCGACGAGGACGGGGTGGGCCTGGCGGCCTCGGTCACCTTCGCGCGCACCTGGCTGGACCGGCGCTCGTGGGTCGACGTCGCCCGCGGTGCGGTGACCGGTTCCGGCACCCTGGCCGACACCCTGGTGGACGGCCTGGCGTGGGACGGCGACGGCGGCCAGGTGTTCCGCTACGACCACTGGGTCGACGTCCCCCGGCTGGGGTCGACCTACCCCCTCGACCGGCCCCCGCACCCGGTGCTCCACGAGGTCCACCGGGCCCTCCAGCACCGCTACGGGGTGCGCTTCGCCGCCCCCTCGGTGGCCTGGTACCGCCACGAGCGCGACAGCGTGGCCTTCCACCGCGACCGCGACATGCAGTGGCTCGACGACACCCGCATCGCCCTGCTCGTGGTCGGCGCCCGCCGCCCGTTCCTCATCCGGCCCCGGGCCCACCGCCACGCCCACGAGCTCCCCGACCACGGCGCCACGATCGACCTGGCCCCCGGCGACGGCGACCTGCTGGTGATGGGCGGCGGCTGCCAGGCCGGCTGGGAGCACTCGGTGCCCAAGCTCACCCACCGGGTGGGCCCCCGCCTGTCGGTGCAGTGGCGCTGGACCAGCCGCACCGGCCGCCAGGAGCGGGGCGGCTCCTACAGCAAGCCCCTCCACTTCTCCCGCTGAGCGCCGACCCGAAGGGTCGGTGCGCCGGGGCCGGCCCGTACGCTCGGAGGTCGTGCGCGCCGAGGACCCCCTCACGACGAAGCTGGCCGGCTTCGGGACGTCGATCTTCGCCGAGATGTCGGCCCTCGCCGTCGAGACCGGAGCCATCAACCTGGGCCAGGGCTTCCCCGACACCGACGGGCCCCGGGAGGTGCTCGACGCCGCGGTGGCCGCCATCCGCGCCGGCGACAACCAGTACCCGCCGGGCCCGGGCGCGCCGGTGCTGCGCCGGGCGGTGGCCGACCACCAGCGCCGCTTCTACGACCTCGACCACGACCCCGACACCGAGGTGCTGGTCACCGCAGGCGCCACCGAGGCCCTGGCCGGCGCCCTGCTGGGGATGCTCGACCCCGGCGACGAGGTCCTCGCCTTCGAGCCCATGTTCGACAGCTACCCGGCGGCCGTCGCCCTGGCCGGGGCGCGGGTGGTGCCGGTGCTCCTCGCCCCCGCCGCCGACGGGCGGTACCGCTTCGACCCGGCCGAGCTGCGGGCCGCGGTGAGCGAGCGCACCAAGGTGCTCCTGCTCAACACCCCCCACAACCCGACCGGCAAGGTGTTCGACCCGGAGGAGATGGCCGAGCTGGCCGCGGTGGCGACCGAGGCGGACCTCATCGTCGTGACCGACGAGGTCTACGAGCACCTCGCCTTCACCGGCCACACCCACGTGCCCATGGCCACCCTGCCGGGCATGGCCGAGCGCACCCTCACCATCTCGTCGGGCGGCAAGACCTTCAGCACGACCGGGTGGAAGACGGGCTGGGCGTGCGGGCCGGCCCCGCTGGTGGCCGCGTGCCGGGCGGCCAAGCAGTTCCTCACCTACGTCAACGGCGCCCCGTTCCAGCCCGCCATCGCCGTGGGCCTGGGCCTCGACGATGCCTTCTTCGCCGGGCTGGCCACCGACCTGGCCGCCAAGAAGGACCGCCTGGCCGCCGGGCTCGAGGCGGCCGGCTTCCTGGTCCACCCGCCCGAGGGCACCTACTTCACCACCGTCGACATCCGACCCCTGCGCGCCGACGGTGACGGTGAGGCGTTCTGCCGGGACCTCCCCCACCGGTGCGGTGTGGTGGCGGTGCCCGACGCGGTGTTCTACGAGCGCCCCGAGCACGGTCGCCACCTCGTGCGCTTCGCCTGCTGCAAGCGCGACGAGGTGCTCGACGAGGCCGCCGACCGGCTGGCAGGGTTGGGGTCGTGACCGCCGACGCCGCCCTCCGCATCGCGGCCGTGCAGCACGACGTGGTGTGGGGCGACCGCGACGCCAACTTCGCCCGCCTCGGCCCCCAGGTCGCGGCGGCCGCGGGGGCCGGTGCGGGGCTGGTGGTGCTGGCCGAGACCTTCTCCACCGGGTACGCGGTCGACGACCCCGACCTGGGCGAGCCCGAGGGCGGGCCGTCCTCGACCTTCCTGCGCACCCAGGCCGCCGAGCACGGGATCTGGGTGGGCGGGTCGTGCCCCGAGGTGCCGGCCGACGCCCCCGACGACGACCAGCGCCCGTTCAACTCCTTCGTGCTGGCCGGCCCCGACGGCACCGAGCACCGGTACCGCAAGGTCCACCCCTTCACCTACGCCGGCGAGGAGAGGTGGTTCCGGGCCGGCACCGACCTGGTCACCGTCGACATCGACGGCCTCCGGGTCAGCCCCTTCGTCTGCTACGACCTGCGCTTCGCGGACGAGATGTGGCAGCTGGCGGCCGACACCGACGTCTACCTGTTCCCCGCCAACTGGCCCGAGAGCCGCCGGCTGCACTGGGAGGTGCTGCTGCGGGCCCGGGCCATCGAGAACCAGGCCTACGTGGTGGGCGTCAACCGGGTGGGCGAGGGCGGCGGCCTGCGCTACTCCGGCGACAGCCGGATCGTCGACCCCTCGGGCGAGCTGCTGGCCACCGCGGCGGTGGGCGAGACCATCCTGCTGGCCGACGTGTCGGCCGCCCGGGTGGCCGAGGTCCGCGACCGCTTCCGCTTCCTCCCCGACCGCCGCTGACGCGACCGTCCGACTCGTCGGGCAGTCGCCCGCACCACCCGCGCCGGACCGGGAGCCCCGGTCCGCCGCGAGCGATCAGAACCTGATGCGCGTGAGCCCGCCGGGTTCGACCCCCAGCACCACGGTCGCGGTGCGGGGCTCGATGCGGTACACGTGCCACGGCGGCGGGCCCTGGGCCGGCGCGTTGAAGGGGGCGGTGATGCCCTCGCCACTGGGATCGGGCTCGGCCGGCCACCCGCCGTCGGCCCAGCCCCGGGCCGCCCGGGCCACGTCGGCCGGGTCCACCACCCGGTGGGCGTCGCCGTCGAGGACGACGTCGGCGTCGAGGATCGACACCGCCAGCGAGCAGCGAGGGTCACGCTCGACGTTGTGGTGCTTCTTCGTGCCGGCCCCGGTCTGGAACCAGTAGGTCCCGTCGAGCCACAGCGCACCCACGGCGGTCACGTGCGGGCTGCCGTCGTCGTCCAGCGTCGTGAGCCAGGTCGTGCGGGCGTTGTGGGCGTCGGGGGCGGGCGGTGAGCCGTCGGCGATCCGTTCGACGATGGTGCTCCAGTCGACCGGCGGCAGGTCGTCGCCGGCACCCAGGTTGATGGTCTCCATGGTGGTTCCTCTCTCGTCGGGTGTGCAGACGTGGGGTCCGGCGACCTCTCATCGCACCGCGGCGATCGTCGAGCTCGACCGGCGGTCGCCTCCGGGCTGCTCAGCGGACCGTCCACGACAGCTCGGTGCGGAGGTCGGCCGGGTCCATCTCCGGGTTCGGCTCGGTCACGTAGACCTCCCACAGGTCGGTGCCGGCCCCGAGGCCCTGATCGGCGATCCAGGCCCCCAGGACGCTCCACGCCTCGCCCAGCCGGTCGTAGCCGCCCTCGTGCACCAGGCGGGCCACCCGCCCCGCGGGCAGCGAGCTCGCACGCACATCGCCCTTCGGCGTCACCGGGCCGTCGGTGGGGAAGCCGACCTCGAGGTCGGCCATCTCCCCCGGCGGTCCCGCGTAGCGGGCGAAGGCCGCCCCCGTCGGCACGATCCCCTGTTCGTCGAGCACCGTCGCCAGCTCGGAGAACGAGCGGTCGAGGAAGTCGGCGATCTCGGCCATGGGCACGACCCCGTGGATCACTGCGGTGGTCGTCTCGGTGGTGTCGATCAGGGTCGGTCGGGCCGTGTCTGCATCCGTCATGCCGTGGAGACGGATGCCGGACCGTGGGCTCATCGCACGCTCGGCTCAGGCGCCCGGCGAGAGGAACGGTCCCACGAGGGCCCGGAGCTCGTCGGTGCGCGCCATCACCTCGGTGTGGCGGGTGGCGGGCAGGACCGCGAGGCGTGCGTCGGGGAGGAGGTCGAGCATCTCCGCGGCGTGGTCGAGGCGGACGAAGTCCCGGTCGCCGACCACGAGGAAGGTGGGGGCGGTGATCGAGCGGACCTCCTCGGCGGTCCAGCCGGCCATGCCGTGGACGACGGGCTGCAGCCGCTCGAGGAACGGGAAGAGGCCGCCATGGTCCGGGGCCACCGCCTGGTAGGCGGCCTGCCAGGCCCCGAACTCCTCCTCGGTCGGCAGGCGGGGGTCGTCCTGCTCGGGGGCGGTGATCTCGGGGTGGTAGCCGTCAGGGCGGATGTGCGAGGCGGCCAGGACGAGACGGCGGACCCTGTCCGGGTGACGCACGGCGAGGCTCGTGGCGGTGAGCCCGCCGAGGCTGTAGCCCCACACGTCGACGGGCTGGTCACCCACGACCCGGTGGATCAGCTCGGCCACGTCGTCGGCGAAGCGCTCGATGGACATGTCCCGGCCGGTGTCGGGCGTGTGGCCGTGACCCTGGAGCTCGACGCCGATCACCCGCCGGTCCTCGCCCAGCCAGGGGAGGACGTCGTCGAAGCTGCCGTGGAACGTGAGGACGCCGCCGTGCAGGGCGACCAGCGGCGGCCCGTCCGGGTCGCCGACCTCCTCGTACCAGATGGGCACACCTTCGATCTCGTGGTGGGGCATGGGGATGTGACGGCGCAGGACGGGCCGGCTCACCGGTCGCGCCGGGAGCGGATCAGCCCTCGGCGACCTGGGCGGCGTACTGGCCCTCCACGGGGCCGACGTCGCGGTCGACCAGGGGCGGGGCGGTGCCGGTGGCGAGCAGCTCGACCAGGTTGGCCAGGCACATGTGGTAGCCGGCGGCGGTCTTCGCCGCGCCGTGGCCGTCGGGGCTCACCCAGGTGGTGAGCCGCAGCAGCGTGCCCTCGGGGACCTCGTCCAGCTCCCACCGCAGCCGTTCCGTCGACCACCACCACTCGAAGACCGCCGGGGGGTCCCACACCTCGATCCTCCCCTCGAGGCTGGGGGTCGACCCGAGCCCGTACCGCTCCACGTGGTCGGGCCAGAACGGCAGCCGGACGTCGGTGCCGGACCGCCGCTCGCCCACGATGTCGCACGGCAGCCAGTGGGCGAGGTGCTCGGACTCGGTGATCGCCCGCCACACCTTCTCCCGGGGGTGGGGCAGCCGGCGTGCGAAGCGCACGACGTACCCGTCGTCCTCGCGGGTGATGTCGCCCAGGTCCTGCGGGTCGGTCATCGGTCCTCCATGGAGTCGAGGTGGCCCTCGAGGGCGTCGAGGCGACGGGACCACGCCTCGCGGAACGGCGTCAGCCAGTCGTCGATCTCGACGAGCGGCTCCGGGACCAGCCGGTACACCCGCCGCTGGGCGTCGGTGCGCGCCGCCACCAGGCCGGCCTCGCGCAGCACCCGCAGGTGCTTGGAGACCGCGGGCTGGCTCAGCGCCAGGTGGTCGACGAGCTCGTTGACCGATCGTTCGCCCGAGAGCAGGTGGCCGAGGATGGCGCGACGGTGCGGCTCGGCCACCACCTCGAGTGTCGTCGTCACGGGCGACAGCATGCCTCCGTGGCTATATGTCTGTCAAGACATGTTCAGACGGGGATGGGTCTCGCCTGCCGCCACCGGGTCTCCATCGGGTGACGGCACCACCGTCGACGGACCGGCTCAGGGTGGCGGGTCGAACAGGGCCAGCTCGGCGGCGTCGGGGGCCTCGAAGAGGGTCCGCCACCCATCCAGGTCGGCGCGGCCGATGGGCTCGGCGTCCCAGGGCGGCGACGCGTTGCGGGCCTCGATGCGCCGCCAGAGCTCGTCGGTCGGCGCGTCGAGGTGGTGCAGCTCCACCTCGACGCCCATCCGACGGGCCACGGTCCGCATCTCGTCGCGTTCGACCCGGGCCCAGAGCCCGAAGTCGACCACGACGCTCATCCCGAGGCCCAAGAGCTCCAGGGCCAGGCGCCACAGCTGCTGCTCGATCCTCTCGCCGGTGGGTTCGTCCCAGGGGCTCGAGCCGAGGGCCCACAGCCACTCGTCCTTCGTCAGGCGCACGGCGGGACGGTCCCGCGCCAGCCGGGTCGCCAGCGTGGTCTTGCCCGACCCCGGCAACCCGCACGTCAGGATCAGGCGGGTCTCGCTCACGGCCTGGCAGTCCAGCACGGCGCCGGATCCGGGGCAGCCGTCGGGCTCGCCTGGGCGCCCGATCTCGCTGTCACACCCCAGGCGTACCTTGGGTTCCATGACGATCACGACCACCCCTGAGCTGCATGCGGCGGCGGCTGCGGCTGCGGTGCGGGACGGGTTCGAGGAGGAGCTGGCGGGGGTGGCGGGGGTCCGCAACGCAGCAGAGGCGCGCCTGGTGGATCTGGTGGTCCGCGCACTCGAGGAGGGCCTGTGGGAGGGGCACCGCATCCACACGCCGGTGCAGTGGCTGATGTGGCGGGCCGGGGTGGCCCGGCCGACGGCGGTGCGGGTGGTGGCGTTGGCCCGCCGGGCGCCGGAGCTGCCGGTCACGATGCGGAAGTTCGGCGAGGGCCGGCTGTCGTTCGACCAGGCCGCCTGCGTCGCCCGCTACACCCCGGCTGAGTACGAGGCCTCGGTCGCCTCCCTCGCCGAGGACGCCACCGTCGCGCAGATCGCGACGGCGACCCGGGACTACGGCTTCGACGCCCTGGCCCGCCCCTCCGATGCCCCGGAGCCGACCCCGGGTGAGCCCGAGGTCCCCGAGGACCCCGAGGCGGATCGGGAGGTGGCCTTCGGGACCGAGGAGGGCGGCCAGTGGTGGGCCCGGCTCCGACTGCCGCTCGACGAGGGCCTGGCCGTCGAAGGCGCCCTGAAGGCGGTCCGGGACCGGCTCCACGACCAGGCCAGGAAGGCCGCCAAGGCAGCTGCCGTCGCGGAGGGCCGCTCCACCAGGGACCTGAAGGTCCCGGTGCCGTCGTGGGCCGACGCACTGGTCGGGATGGCCCATGCCATCTTGGACGGTGGTGCGGCGGGGGCGGAGGTCGCGGCCCGGTCGCGGGTGCTGGTGCATCTGGAAGCCACCCGGTCCGGTGATGGGTGGATGGCCTCCGCCCACATGGCTGGGGTGCTGCCCGATGAGCTGCGTCGGTACCTGATCTGCGACGGCGACACCGAGGTCGTCTGGGAGGCCGACGGGGCCCCGGTGAACCTCGGGCGCACCAAGCACATCGTCCCCCGCCGCATCCGCCGGCTCATCGAGCACCGCGACCGCGGCTGCCGGGTGCCGGGCTGTGACCAGAGCTGGTGGCTCCAGGTCCACCACATCGTCCACTGGGAAGACGACGGGGTCACCGACACCCACAACCTCCTCTGCCTCTGCAACAGGCACCACCGGCTCCACCACAAGGGCCTGTTGGGCATCACCGGCAACGCCGATGACCCGAACGGCGTGGTCTTCACCGACGCCGCCGGGAACCGGATGACCGGCGCCACCCGGGCCCGGCCCCCCAAGGCGTCCGACATGCCCACCGTCGCCGCCTACCAGGGGCCCACCGGCGAACGCCTCGACCGCGACGCCGTCTTCTTCACCCCCACCCGGCCCACCGCAGCTGACCCGGCCGATGGTACTGACGACGACGACACAGGGGACGGCGACGAGTCCCCACCGGCCCGCCGCCGACGAGCCCGCTGCCACACCAACGCCCGCACCACCGGCGACGGCCCCACCACCCCCCGAGGCCCACCTGTGGCGTGAGCCGCCGAATCTCCTCCGTCCATCCGCAGGGCGATCCGCGACCGACGGCCCGCGACACGACCGGCGAGGGCGAGACCCAGGACGGGGTGAGCAGAGCGACGTCGAGAGCCGGAGCCCCGCGCCAACGGTCCCTCGCGTCGCGCTCGTTCCGCGGGCCGGAGGGCCTCGATGCCAGCCTCGGTGCACGGGCTGCCCGCACGCCCCGCACCTCCCCGAGCCGGCTCTGATCTCGCGGTCGGCCGCCGTCGGTGCAGACCGTCGTCGGCGGGAGAAGGGGTCAGCGCAGCTGGTAGGAGATGTGGGTGGCGTGGGGTGGGCCGGACCTCGACGGGCACGAGCGTGCGCCGGGCCGTGCCCGCCGGGAACCCCACGCAGTGGATCACGAGAGCGATGCGAGGACGGCGATCTCGGGCATGTCGGCCAGCGGGCCGAAGCCGTTCTCGGCCAGCCAGGGGATGGCCAGCAGGCAGCGCACGCACCACCAGGCGCGGACCACGGCGCGGTCGACGTCGGTGCCATACCCGGCGAGGACGTCGTCAAGACAGCCCTCGTGGGCGAGCGTGAGGGTGGCGATGTCGTAGAGCGCATCGCCCGGGGCGGCCTCGGACCAGTCGATGATGCCGGTGACCTCGTCGCCGGCGACGAAGACGTGGGCGATCTGCAGGTCGCCGTGGACGAACACCGGCGTCCACGGCCGCAGCGCGGTCTCGGCCACCCTGCGGTTGGCCTCGATGAGCTCGGAGGGAAGCGCCTCGTGGGCGATCAGCCACTCGCAGCTGCGATCGAGGCGCGTCGCGATCTCCTCTGCGCCGCGACCCGCCCAGGCCGGCAGCGGCGCCCCGTGCAGGACCCGGAGTGCAGCACCCGCCGCCGCCCACGCCGCGGGCGACGCCGTCGACGGTTCCTGGAGCCGACCGAGCGCACGTCCCGGGACGGCAGCGAGGGCGAGCACCGGTGGCTTCCTCCACAGGACCTCCGGGGTCGGGACGGGTGCTATCGCCATGGCCTCGACCTCGACGTCGGTGCGCGCCCGATCGGCATCGACCTTCAGGAACACGTCGCCGACGCGCAACGTCGCGCGCTCCCGATGGGCGACGACGACCTCGACCTCCTCCACGTCGTCATCGTCGCAGCCGGCAGCCGGGTCGGACAGCAGGTTCCCGCGCGTCCACGCGGTGGGACGGCTCAGATGAGACTGAGGCCGCCGTCGACGGTGAGGGTGGTGCCGGTGATGTAGGAGGCCTCGTCGGAGAGCAGGAATGTCACGGCTGCGGCCACCTCGGTGGCGTCGCCCTGGCGTCCGAGGGGCACGGGCGTCTCGCCCCGCGAGGGGCGGCCCCGGGTGGCGGCCCGGCCGAGGGGCGTGTCGATCAGGCCGGGGGCCACGACGTTGGCCCGGATGCCCCGCCGGGCGCCTTCGAGCGCCACGTGGCGGGACAGGCCGATGAGGCCGGCCTTGGAGGCGTCGTACGCGGGCAGCCGGCTGCCGGGCTGGAGCCCGGCGAGGGAGCCGATGAACACCAGCGAGCCGGCCGCCTCGGCCTCGACCATGGCCGCCACCGCGGCCCGCGCGACCAGGAACGGGCCCCGCAGGTTCACGGCCAGGGTGGCGTCCCAGTCGGCGGCCGAGGTGCGGCGCAGGCCCCCGCCCCGGCCGATGCCGGCGTTGACGACGACGCCGGTGAGGCCGGGGGCGGCGGCGACCATGCGGGCCACGTCGTCCTCGTCGGTGACGTCGGCCTCCACCACGACGGCGTCGGCACCGGCGGCGCGGACCAGGTTGGCGGTGGCCTCGGCGGCCCTGCCGTCCCGATCGGCGCACACCACCGTCGCCCCCTCCCGGGCGCAGGCCACCGAGATGGCCCGGCCGTTGCCGAGGGGCGGCTCGGGCTCGGGCGAGGGCTGGGTGCCGGCGCCCACCACGAGCACGGTGTGCCCGGCCAGGCGCTCGGCCACGATCAGGCCGGCGCGCCGGGGAAGCCCTCGACGCCGTCCTCGAGGGGTACGCCCAGGCTGTTCAGGGTGAACGACACCAGGTGGTAGTGGCCGACCACCATCGGCACCTCGACCAGCTGGGGCTCGTCGTAGCGTTCGGCCAGGGCGGTCCAGGTGGCGTCGGTGATGCAGGCGTCGTCGTGGAGCTCGTCGGCCGCGACGAGGAGGAGGCGGTCGCCGTCGTCCCAGCCGTCGGCGTCGGGGCCCTCGGTGACGCGGGTGATCTCCTCGTCGGTGAGCCCGGCCTGGCGCCCGACCACCACGTGCTGGGCCCACTCGTACTCGGAGCGGCAGCGCCAGCCGGTGCGCAGCACCAGCAGCTCGCGGTCGCGGGCCGGGAGGCGCCCGGCCAGGAGCTTGCCGCCGAAGGGCAGCCAGTGGCGGAACAGGCCGGGGTGGCGGACGAGGGTGGCGAAGATGTTGACCGTCGGGCCGCCCAGGCCCACCTGCTCCATGAGCTGGCGCTGGCGGTCGTCCATGTCCTCCGGGGCGAGGGGGGCGATGCGGGGCTCGGTGGGGCGGGGGCCGGTCACGAGGCCACCTCCTGGTCGGGGGCGGTGTCGGCCGAGGGGGCGGGCTCACCGGCGGGACGGATGCGGAGGGGGTGGTCGGCCGCGGTGAGGCACCGCCCGGAGTCGACGTCGAAGCGCCAGCCGTGGAGGGTGCAGACCAGCTCGCCGCCGTCGATCTCGCCGAAGGCGGCGAGATCGGCGTTGCGGTGGGGGCACCGGCGCTGGACGATGTGGTCGCCGATGCGGATGTCGGGCTCGTGGGCCGCCTCCAGCTCGCTCTGGGGGGTGAGCTTGCGGACGACCTCGGCCTCGGCCCGGCGCATGCGCAGCCGCGACAGCGACTTGAGGAAGTTGTAGACGTACTCGTTGAACTCACTCTCTCGCCACGCCGTGAAGCGCAGCGACAGCAGCAGCGAGTTGCTCCAGTCCACGGCCCGCTGGGCCACGACGGTCTCGACCAGCTCGCGGGCGATGTCGAAGCGGAAGGCGTAGGGCTCGCCGTCCCAGGCCCGCACCTCGCCGGCCGGGAAGTCCACCAGCACGTCGAGGTCGCCGGCCCGCAGCAGCATGTTGGCCCCGACCTGCTGGCGCAGCGTGGGCGCCATCTCCAACAGCGGCTCCCACCACCCCTGCAGGGTGGGGAGCAGGTCGGTGGACGGGGCGTCCCAGCCGGCCTTGAGGTCGGCCAGCCACGGCGCCCAGTCGGACTGGTAGCGGCGCAGGTAGGAGCCCTTGGCGGCGAAGATCGCCTCCACCTCGTCGTCGGGCAGGGGGTGGGTGACCTCGACCCCGTCGGGGGTGACCTCCAGGGTGGTGCCGGGGATGTTGAGCAGGCCCTGGTGGCCGGCGGCGGCCAGGCGGGCCAGGAACGCGGTCTGGTCCGGGAAGATCGACGGCTCGTCCCCGGTGATGACGTTGAACGGGAACAGGTCCTCGTCGAGGAAGCACGGCGGGCCGGCCGACGGCACCACGTAGCGGGCCCCGATGTTCTCCACGTACCGCATGGCCCGCGAGAACTGCGCCTCGACCTTGGCCTTGCAGAGCCGGGCCTTCTCCTCGTCGGGCATCTCGTAGACCATCGGGTACCAGATGGCCCCCGAGAACTGGAGGAACTGGAGGTCGACCGGGCCGTGGCCGGCCAGCTGGCCCAGGTCGTTGGTCCGGCAGTCGTTCTGGTCGACCAGGATCGACTCGCCGTCGGAGACCACCAGGGCCGAGTCGCCGCCCGGGCCGTCGGTGATCGAGGACTCGATGTGGATCGCCACGGTGAGCCCCGGCGCGACCTCCAGCTCCTCGGTGTCGACGGTGCGGATGAACTCGGTGAAGCCCAGGGCGGCGAGGGTGCGCTGCTGCTCCTTGGTCGGGAACCCCGGCAGGAGCACCGGGATGTCGCGGCGCAGGTGGGCTCGCAGCCACGGCTCGTCGTGGTGGTCGCCGTGGAGGTGCGACACGTAGAGGAAGTCGGCGGTCTCGATCCGCTCGAGGAGGTCGTCGGAGAGCTGGTCGTTGCGGGGGAACGGGAACCACGAGCCGTGGAAGGCGGGCACGAACCACGGGTCGCACAGGATCGACCCGGCACGGGTCTCGACCAGGATCCCGGCGTGACCGATCGACGTGGCGCGCATCGGCGCAAGGGTACGGGCTGCGGGCCCGGGACCCGAAGGCACGGCGCCGGATCCGGTCCCGCAGCGGCGCCGACGCCACGTGGGCGCTCCGGAGGCCCCGGCGGGCGCGGTCTGGTAGCCCGGGGCCATGGACCTCCTCGAAGGGATGGCCACCACCCGGGCCATCCGGCGCTACCGGCCCGACCCCATCCCCGATGCCGACCTGGGCCGCATCCTCTGGCACGCGACCCGGGCCCCGTCGGGCTCGAACCGCCAGCCCTTCCGCTTCCTCGTGCTGCGGCAGGGCCCTGCCGCGCGGGAGGCCCGGTCGGTGCTGGGCGAGGGCTTCCGCGCCGCCTGGGGGACGAAGGCGTCGTCGGACGGCTACCAGGAGGGCTCGGGTGCGCGCCCGGACTCCCCGAAGGCCCGCATGGCCGCGACCATGCAGCACTTCGTGGACCACGTGGAGGAGGTGCCGGCCATCGTCCTGGCCACCTACGGGCGCCACCGCGCCGCGGACCCCAGCGAGGGCGCCTCGGTCTACCCGGCCTGCCAGAACCTGCTGCTGGCGGCCCGCGCCCTCGGCTACGGCGGCGTGATGACCATGTGGCACGCGCTGGTGGAGGACGACCTGCGCCGGATCCTGGGCATCCCCGACGACGTCGTCCTGGCCGCCACCCTCTGCCTGGGCCGTCCTGCCGGTCACCACGGCCCGGTGCGTCGGCGCCCCGTGGGCGAGCTGGTCTTCGACGACCGGTGGGGCGAGAGCGCCTCCTACGTCGAGGACCCGCCCGGCACCCGCTTCACCTCGGCCGGGCCGCCGCGGTCACGCCGGTAGGCGCCGGTCGCGCTGGGAGGCGCCGGTCACGCCAGGAGGCGCAGACCGAGACGGCTCAGAAGGCGAAGCGCCGGCGCAGCCAGTCGGCCAGGAGGGGGTCGACGACCTGCAGGTGGTCACCCCGCACCAGGTAGCCGTTGCCCACCAGGCTCTCGACCGCGGCCTGTGCCGTCCCCGGGGCCAGGTCGACCACGTCGGCCGCGGTCCCGAACACGCTGCCCCCGCCGGCCACCACCCGCAGGGTGCGCTGCTGGCCCGACGGCAGGAGGGCGAAGAGCCGCTCGGAGCCGGCGTCGACCGAGGCCCGGACGTCGGCCAGCGCCGCCTCCCAGGTCGGCCCGGTGGCCGTCGTCCCCTCCTCGGTCCGGCGCCACAGCGCATCGGCCAGCTGCATGGCCCGCTGGGGGTGGCCGTCGACGAAGTGCACCAGGTCGGGCACCACCCGGCCGGCGTCGCGCCCGGTGGACGCGAACCCGGCCTCGACGACCGCGGCCACCGCCTCGTCGGCCAGGGGCCCGATCTCCACCAGGTCGGCCTGGGCGAAGAAGGGCTCGGCCTGGTCGGTGAACAGGGCCCGCATCGTGGAGGGCTGCGACCCGGCGAAGACGATGGACAGGTCCTGGTAGTGGTGCTGGAGCTCGGTCCGCAGGATGCCCGCCGCGTTCTTGACGCCGCCGATCCCGGAGAGCTCGTCGAAGACCACCACGATGGGCTGGCGCTCGGCGGCGCGGACGAGGATCCGCAGCAGCGCCCGCAGCGAGAGCACCGGGTCGGGCCGGTCGCGCCGGCTGCGGGCCAGCTCGAGGCCGAGGACGCCGAGGCGCAGCGAGAGCGAGCCGGCGATGTCGCGGAGGGTGCGGGACAGGGGGCTGGTGACCGCGGCCAGGCCGTGGTCGACGGCGCTGGCCAGGTCGGCCATGGAGCTGAGCTCGTAGAGGTCGATCCACACCGTCTCCGGCCCGACCTGGGCCAGGTCGGCGGTGACCCGCTTGAGCAGGCTGGTCTTGCCGTAGCGCCGGGGGCCGAGCAGGGCCGTGACCCGACGCTGCAGCAGGCGCTCGGCCAGGTCGCGGGCCAGCTCCTCGCGCCCGGTGACCTGCTCGGGGGCCAGCGGCCCCTGGAAGGGGAAGGGGCTGCGCTCGATCACCGGGACCCAACCTACCAGGCCGCCATAGCCAACAGGTACGGTCGAACCGACCCCTTCACCCTCGATCGGATCGAGCATGGTGACGGCCCGACCCGTAGCCTGGCCCCATGGCCCCTCCCGCCCCCGTCCGCGCCCTGGTCGTGGCGGACACCCACCTGACCGGTGCCACCCTCCACCGCATGCCCGACGAGGTGTGGACGATGGCCGAGGCGGCCGACGTCGTGGTCCACGCCGGCGACGTGCTCGACCCCGAGGTCCTCGCCGCCCTGGCCGCCCGGGCACCGCTCCACGCCGTGCGGGGCAACAACGACCGGGACCTGCCCGACCTGCCCGAGGTGCGCGCCCTCGCCCTCGGCGGGGTCGCGGTGGCGGTCGTCCACGACGCCGGCGCCACCGCGGGACGCCACCGGCGGATGGCCCGACGGTTCCCCGATGCCGAGGTCGTGGTGTTCGGCCACAGCCACGCCCCCCTCGTCGAGCGGGAGGGCGACGGGCCGCTGCTGGTCAACCCCGGCTCCCCGGTGCAGCGCCGGCGCCAGCGCGTCCACACCGTCGCCTGGCTCCACCTGGCCCCCGGTGCCCCGCGGGCCGAGCTGGTCGAGGTCGGCCCCCTGGCCCGACGGGCCGACTGACGGCGCCCCGCCGCCCGCCCGGTGTCAGCGGGGGTAGGAGCGGAGCTCGACCAGGTTGCCGGCGGGGTCGCGCACGTAGACGCCCCGCCCCTGGCCCTGGGCGCCGGAGAGGTCGGCCGGGCCGGAGACGACGTCGAAGCGGCCCGACGCGGCGAGGGCGTCGACGTCCTCCTCCACCACGAAGGCCACGTGGTCGACGTTCTCGCCGGTGCGCTCGCCCGGGAGCAGGTCGATGATCGTGGTGGCGTCGATCCGCAGGGTCGCGAACAGGCGGGTGCCGGCCAGCACCTCGTCGAGGCCGTCGAGCACCAGCCCCAGCTCGTCGCGGTACCAGGCCGCGACGGGGGCCACGTCGGGCACCCGGATCACGATGTGGTCGATGCCGGTGACGGACAGGGGCTCAGCTGAGGCGGGCATGGCGGGCTCCGGGTCGGGGACCGCCAGCATGCCCCACCCGGCCGCGGGCCGGTGGGGGTCCCCCGTCGCCCGGCACCGGGCGGGTCCGCCCCACCTCGTGGGTCCGACCGGGCGCCGTCAGGGGGCGACCAGGCCCCGCACCAGGGCGCGGGCCCGGTCGACGTTCACGCCCTTCGACGCGCTGGTCCACAGCACCTCGCCCGTCTCCAGCCCCAGCCCCGCAGCCAGGTCCCGCTTGCGCCGGTCGCGCACCGAGGCCTTCACCTTGTCGTGCTTGGTCGCCAGGATGTCGTAGGGCCGCTCGTGGTGCTCGAGCCACTCGACCATCTGCACGTCGAGGGGGGTGGGGCCCACCGCGCCGTCGACCAGCACGAGGATCGTGGCCAGCTCGTCGCGCCCCAGCAGGTAGCCCTCGATCATGCGCTGCCACCCGGCCCGCATCTTCTGGGGGGCCTTGGCGAACCCGTAGCCCGGGCAGTCGACCAGGGTGGCGTCGGCGAGGCCGGGCTCGTCGAAGGCGAAGCAGTTGAGCAGGCGGGTCCGGCCCGGGGTCTTGGACACGTGGGCCAGGCCGGTGCGGTTGGCCAGGGCGTTGAGCAGCGACGACTTGCCCACGTTGGACCGCCCCACCACCGCGACCTCGGCCCGGGTGGGGGGCAGGTGGGCCAGGGCGTCGGCCGAGGTCACGAAGCGCAGCGAGAGCGGCTTGGTCGACGGCGACGCCATCCCCGCACCCTCGCACGCCGGGGCGCCGCGCCCGAAGCCCCACCCGCGAGCGGGCGCGCCGGTCAGGCCGAGGGTCGGGTGGTGGTGGTCGTCGGCTCGGTGGTCGTGGTGGGCGACCCGGAGGCGCCGGGCTGGGTGGTGCCCGTCGGCGCGGTGGTCGAGGGCGTGTCGCCGTCGCCGCCCCCGGGGTCGACGGTGCGGGCGATCAGCTCGCGGGCGATCTCCTCGGCCTGCTGGAGCTGCTCGGCGTGGGCCACCGGATCACCGTCGGCCAGGGCCTGGTCGGCTGCGTCGAAGGCCGCCTCCAGCTGGGCCAACAGCTCGGCATCGGTGCCGTCGAGGCCCTGGCCGCCGGTGTCCCCGGATGAGGGGTCGTCGGAGGTGTCGCCCGAGCCGTCGCCCGATGACGGCTGGTCGGCGGGGTCGGGCTCGGCCTCGAGGGTGCCGGGCGAGCCGGGGAAGAGGTCCTCCAGGGCGTCGGCCAGGGTGGACTGCACCGAGACCTGGGTGCTGTCGGGCCCGTCCTGGTAGGAGACGATGACCTGCTTGATGAGGGGCGCGTCGTTGTTCGCGGTCACGTACACCGGCCGCACGTAGATGATCGCCCCGTCGATGGGCACCAGCAGCACGTTGCCGAAGCTGATGTCGGCGCTCTCGCCGAAGAACGTCCGCAGCTGGGCCACGTCGTCGGACTGGTTCATGATGTCGGCGGCCCCGCCGGGGCCCTGGGGTGAGTCCTCGGCGCCGACGTTGTAGCTGACCAGGTCGCCCTCGGGCGTCGCCGTCATGTAGGCCGACAGCTGCGGTCGGTCGGCCCGCGTGAAGGGTCGGACCAGGACGAACTGCTCGTCGTCGGAGGGCGCGCCGGGAGGGCGCAGCAGCTGGAAGGTCGGGTCGATGCCCGCGGCCCCCTCGGGCACCGGCGTGGCGTCGGCCCCGGCGCCGGTCGGGGGCGTGGTGGTGGTCGTGCTCTGGGTGACGTCGGTGTCGGGCTCGGGGGCGACGGTCCAGTCGTTCTGGCCCTCGAGGAAGGCGGTGGGGTCGCTGACGTGGTAGCGGCCCCACACCGACGTCTGCACCCGGAACAGGTCCTCCGGGTACCGGAAGTGGGCCTGCAGGTCGGTCGGCGCCTCGTCGACGGGCGTGAAGAGGGCGGGGAAGGCCTTCTGGTACGCCCGGATCAGCGGGTCGTCGGGGTCGTTGACGTACATCTCGACGGTGCCCTCGTAGGCGTCGACCACCGCCTTCACCGAGTTGCGGGCGTAGTTGAACGACCGTCCCTCCAGCCCGCTGCCCTCGGGGATGTCGCGCCCGATGTCGACCTGCTCGGCGTTGGGGTAGCGGTCCGTCGTCGTGTAGCCGTCGACGATGTAGACGATGCGGCCCTCGAGGACCACCGGGTAGGGGTCGTGGTCGAAGGCCAGGAAGGGCGCGAGGGCCTCGACCCGGTCGAGCACGTCGCGCTGCATCAGCAGCTTGGAGTCGGGCGTGATGGAGCCCGACGTCAGCGGCTCGATCTCGCCGAAGCGGAGGGCGAAGGCGGCGCGCCGCCACACGCTGTCCATGGGGACGCCGTCGGCACCGTCGTAGTTGGCGTCGGTCGTCTCCTCGCCGCCGGCCTCGACGTCGAGCTCGCCGCGGGTCGTGTCGACGATCTTGTAGCCGTCGAGGTCCTCGCCGAAGTAGATGTCGGGCTGGGAGACGTCGGGGTAGCCGGCCGAGGTCTCCATGGGGATGTCGCGCTCGACGAAGTCGGGCTGGCCGTTGCTCGTCTTGGCGTTGGCCGGGGCCATGATCACGCCGTAGCCCGACGTGTAGACCAGGCGCGACGACTCCCACCCCTCGCTGGGCAGGCGGGCGTCGTCGATCTGGCGGGTCGCGACCATCACCTGCTGCACCGACCCCGCGTCGTCGCCGTCCTCGACCACGTAGCGGTCGACGTCGACGTCGGGCACGTCGTAGAAGTCGCGCAGCCCCTGGAAGCGCTTGAACGTGCGCTGGAGCTGGGCGGTGTCCCAGAGCCGGATGTTCTTCACCGTCTCCGCGTTGTCGACCAGGTCGTCGCCGGTGAGCTCGTAGTTGACGTCGAAGGGGGCCTCGGAGATCTGGTCGAGGCCGAGCGCCTCGCGCGTGGCCTCGATGTTGTTCTCGATGTAGGGCCGCTCCAGGGCCGTCTCCTGGGCCGGCACCCGGAAGCGCTGGACGAACGACGGGACGGCCTCACCGGCGAGCACCGCGACCAGGGCCCACAGGCCGACGGCCATGGCCGGCAGCACCCAGCCCCGGCGCCAGATGTTGACGATGAAGAGCACGGTCGCGAAGACGCTGATCATGATCAGCAGGAGGATCGCCCGCTCCTGGACGTTGACGTCGGTGTAGGTCGCGCCGTCGACCGGGCCCCGTCCGGAGAAGACCAGCTCGTAGCGGTCGAGGAAGTACTGCCCGGCCCGCACCAGGGCCAGCAGGGCCAGCAGCACCGAGACGTGGGCCTTCACCTGCGAGCTCACCCGGTCGCGGCTGGCCTGCATGCGGATGCCGCCGTTGAGGTAGTGGGCCACGACGGTGGCCACCAGCACCACGATGAGGGCGGAGAAGAACCAGCTGGCCACGAAGCGGAGGAACGGCAGCTGGAAGACGTAGAAGCCGACGTCGACCCCGAAGGTGGCGTCGTCGACGCCGAAGTCGGTGCGGTTGGTGAACAGGATCCAGTTGTTCCACTGCGACGAGGTGCCACTGCCGGCGATGATCGCCAGCAGGCCCGCGGTGGCGCCCCGGATGAGCAGCGATCGCCGCCCGACCAGCTCCCGGTAGCGCAGCACCAGCTCGTCCTCGCTGGAGCCGCCGAAGCGCACGGTGCGCCCGCTCAGGCGCTCGGCGAGGGTGAGGTTGACCCACATGAGCACGAAGAACACGAGGGTGAAGATGACGACCAGGGAGACCTTGGCGCCGAGCACGCCGCGCCACACGCTGCTCAGGTCGAGCGAGTCGAACCAGAGGTAGTCGGTGTAGAAGCCGGCGATGCCGCGCAGCGACGTGGCCAGGACGAAGAGCAGGACCAGGGCGACGATGAGGACGATCCGGCCCCGGCCGGAGGGCAGGCGGAGGCGGCGGCGCGTGCCGGACGAGCGTCGCGGCATGTCGGAGGGGGGGCGCATACCGGCGGCAGCCTACCGACGCCCCCCGGGGCGGCAGGGGTCGGGACGGCGTCGCGGGTCAGGCGGGCGCGCCCACCCGCTCACCGATGACCAGGCAGCGGCACCCGGGGTGGGCCGGGGGGTGGGAGTGGCCGGTGGGGAACGTGTCGCCCGACGGCACCGCGCCCGCCAGGGCGTCGTCCTCGCAGTCGGGACAGGCCGGGGAGGCGGGGTCCGGGACCCAGCGCACCGGTGCACCGGACGGCCGCACCGCGACCTGGCCCTCGCCGAAGGCGGCCAGCACGTGGTGCCGGGTGGCCTCGACCAGGGAGTCGGTCTTCCACTCGCGGTAGGTGGCCCGGAGGCGGTCGGAGGTGTCCTCCGGGTCCTCGCCGGCGGCGAAGCAGCGCTCGACCCGGGGCCGCACCACCGCGGCGAGGGCCCGACCCAGCTCCTCGGCCTCGGCCACCACCGAGGTGGCCGAGGGCAGGGCCGCGCCCTCGAAGGCGGCGCCCTCCTCGGCCGCGGCGTGGAGGTCCTCGCGGACCGCCTCGGCGTAGGCCGCGACCTGGTCGTCGACCGGCAGGGCCTGGTCGAGGGTGGGGGCCGTCTTGGCCCGCCGCACGGCGTCGAGGACCCGGCCCTGCTCGTCGGCCAGGACCCGCTTCAGCCGGCGGGCGACCCGGTTCTCGATGGGCTCGATGGCGCCGTCGCGCCGCTCCAGCAGGTCGACCACCGCGGCCTCGCCCTCGTCGACGGGGGCCTCCTCGGCCGCAGCCGCGACCTCGTCCACGTCCTCGGCCTCCGCCGCCGCGTGGGGCGCGGCCTCGGCGCCCTCGCCGGCGACCTCGGCCCCCTCGTCGTCGGGGCCCTCGGTGTCCGGCGCGCCGTCGTCGTCCCCGTCAGCCGGCTGCTGCTCGGCCCGGAGCCGGGCGAAGAGCTCCTCGACCTCCTCGCCGCCCGGTGCGGCCTCGGTGTCCGCCGGTGCCTCGGACACGACGGCGGGGGCGGCCTCGGTCGCCGCGACGCTCCCGTCCTCGGGGTCGGTCACCGCCCCCTCGGAGGGCACCGGTGCCGGGGGGTCCTGGTCCTCGTCGGCGCCGGCCCTCGCCTCGGCGGCCGGGTCGGAGGCCTCGTCGTCCGTGGCGGGTCGGGCGTCGGCGGCGGCCTCGTCCGTGGCCGGGTCGAGGGGGCGCCACTCCTCCTCGTCGGCCGCCTCGGCCAGGGTGGCCGGCGGCTCGTCGCCCTCCGGCGCCGGGGCGGCCCCGGTCGCCGAGTCGTCGGTGAGGTCGACGTCGGCCCCGTCGGTGAGGTCGACCGCAGCGCTGTCGTCGCCGGCGTCGGGCGCGACCAGGGGCAGCCCGGCGCTGCGGGCCGCCGCGATCTGGGCCTCGAGCTGGGCGACGGTGTCGGCCGGCTCGGCCTCGGCCCGCACCCGGGCCGCCTCGGCCGCCTGGCGGGCCTCGGGCAGCGCGCCCCCCAGCTCGCCGGTGGCCGCGTCGAGCTCGCGCTGGACCGCCTCGTAGGTCTCGAGCAGGCGGTCGCGCCCGGCCTGGAGCTGCTCGAGCTGGACCCGGGCCGCCTTCCGGCGTCGCGACAGGTCGGCCAGCATGCGCTCCCGCACCCGCTGGGCCTCGGCCACCATCTCCCGGCCCTCGTCCTGGCGGGCGTCGCGGTCGGCCTCGGCCTCGGCCCGGATGCCGGCCGCGTCGTCCTCCGCTGCGGCCCGGATGGCGGCCGCGTCGGCCTCACCCTGCTCGCGCAGCACGGCGGCCGCGGCCTCGGCCTCGGCCGTCCGCTCCCCCAGCACCGCATCGGCGGCGGCGCGGGTGGCGGTGGCGTCGGCGTCGGCCTGGGCCCGCACCGCCTCGGCCGCCTCGCCCGCCGCGCGCTGCTCCTCGTCGGCGGCGGCGCGGGTGGCGGCGGCATCGGCCTCCGCCTCGGCGCGCAGGCGGGCGGCCGCCTCCTCGGCCGCGGCCACGGCGTGGCGGCGGGCCTCGTCGGCCTCGAGGCGCACGGTGGCGGCCTCGTCGCGGACCCGGGCGGCCTCCTCCTCGGCCGCCCGGCGGACCTCGCCGGCCTCCTCCACGGCCTCGCGCCGCATGCGTGCCGCGGTCTCCTCGGCCCGGTCCTTGATCTCGGTGGCCGCCCGCCGGGCCGAGGAGAGGACCCGCGCCGTCTCCTCGCCCAGCACCTCGGTGAGCTGGTCCTCGTCGATCTCGGGCCGGGCGTCGGCCGCCTCCCGGAGCGACGAGGCCTCGCCCCGGGCGCCGTCGCGCTCGCTGGTCAGGCGGCTGATGACCTCGGCCAGCTGGCCCAGGTAGGCGCGGACCTCGTCGGGGTCGAACCCCTTGCGGCGGACCGCGAAGGACCGCCCGGTGATGGACGTGGCGCTGTGGTCGGACGAGGAGGGCACGGCCCCGATGGTACGACCGGGGTCACGCCGGATGAGGGCAATCGCGCCGCGGTGGGCAGCCGTCCCTCCGGGGCCGGGTGCGACGCCGGTCACGGGGAGCGACGAGGGCGACGTCGGGCCTCGTCGGACCCGGGTGATCAGCCGCCGAGGAGGTCCGAGCCGGCACTGCCCAGCCCGGTGACCACGCCACCCAGGAGGTCGCCGACGTCGTCGACCGCGGCGCCACCGGTGCCGGTGACACCGGTGACGGTGCCCCCCAGGCCGGTGACGGTGCCGCCCACCGGGCCTCCGACCGCGCCCCCGGCCCCGCCGACCACGTCCCCGGCGGTGCCCCCGGCACCGGTGACCAGCCCGCCCACGCCGTCGGCGGCGCCGTCCACCGCGCCGCCCACGCCGTCGACCGCACCGCCCACGTCGTCGGGGCCCGGGAGACCGGTGCCCACCCCGCCGGTGCCGTCCCCGGTCCCGCCGCCGATCCCGCCACCGCCGGCGCCGGTGGTGCCCGGCGGGGTGGCGGCGCCGCCCGCCCCGGCCCCCGGCGCACCGTCGCCGGTGGGGGACCCGGTGCCGGTCGCGCCACCGGCCGGGCCCGCGGTGGTGGGCACGGGGGCCAGGGCGGCGTCGGGTGTGGCGACCGCCTCGTCGTCGGCCCCGGCGCCGGCGGGGGTGCCGGTGTCGGCGGCCCCGCCCGGCGCCGCGGCGAGGGCGTCGTCGATCGCGGTGCGCACCGTCCCGAGCAGGTCTGCCGGTGCGACCCCCTGGTCGACCGCGACCAGGCCCCACGCGGCCCCGTCGGCGCGGAACGCGGCGGACGCGTCCCAGCGGGCGCCGAGGCTGCCGCCGGTGCCGGTGGTGGCGAGGGCCGCCAGCACCAGGGCCTCACCGCTGTCGGCGACCTCGTCGAGGCGCGGGGCGAGGGCGACGGGCCCAGGCAGCCCAGGCACCGCAGCGCGCAGGGTGGCGGGGTCGGTGAGGTCCGGGGCGCCGGCGCCGTCGAGGCCCCGCAGGAGGGGCGCCAGCTGGCGGTCGATGGTGAGGGCGTCGGCGAGGAAGCGCCGGTCCCAGGGATCCTGGGCCGAGTAGCGGAGGGCCAGGTCGGTGGGCCCGGGCTCGCCCACCGCGGCCACCTCGGCGCGTCGCCACGGCGCCACCGCGGCCCGCCGACCGGCCGAGTCGACCTCGACCGCACCGCCGTAGGACCCCACGCCGAGGCCGAGGCGGCGCAGGAGGCGGGCGGCCCCCCCGTCGCCGGCGGGGCCGACGGTGGTGGTGGAGCCGGCGGCCGCGACCCGGACCGCGGTGGTCGGTGCCTCCACCAGGAGCGGGCCGGCGAGCAGCTCGGGCACGACCTGCATCTCGACGGTCGTGCCCTGGCGGCCACCCACCGACGGCTCGGCCCGCCCCTCGAGGTGGACCTCGTCGGCCAGGGTGAAGCGAGCCGAGCCCGCGACCACCTCGAGCACGTCGCCGGGGCCGAGGGCGACCGAGTCGTCGGTGACCGTGGTGGCCACGCCGTCGTCGCGCACGACCGAGGCGGTGCCGTCGACCACCACGCGCGCCTCGCCGGGCCCGGGCCCGGCGTCGCCGACCCGGGGCAGCAGCGCCAGGGCGGCCACCACCACGACGCCGGCGGGGAGGATCCACAGCCGGCGCAGGCGGGCCGGCGGGCCGCCGTCCGACGAGGTCGTGGCGGGCGCGCCGGCGGTGGGGTCGGCACCGCCGGCCACGGCGGCGTCGGACGTCGCCTCGGGCTCCAGGAGGGTGGTCACGGCGCGCCGCCGGACGGCAGGGGGACCGGGGGCTCGTCATCGGCCCCCGGGGCGCACGGGGTGACCATGGGCACGAGGATAGAGACAGAGGTGCCCCGAGCGGAAGGGGCCACGATCCGCAGCCGCCCCCCGTGGGCGGCGGCGATGCGCTCGCTCAGGGCCAGGCCCAGACCCAGGCCGTCCCGGGCCCGGGTGGCCGAGGCGTCGCCCTGGCGGAAGGCGGTGACCGCCTCCTCCAGCACCGCGGCGTCGGACCGGCCCTCGTCGTGGACGGTGAGGGCGACCCGCGGCCTGCCCTCGCCAGGGTCCTCCTCGACCGCGGCCTCGACCCACACGGGGGTGCCCGACGGGGAGAAGCGGGTCGCGTTGTCGACCAGCTCGTCGAGGGCCAGGCGGAGCAGGGCCGGGTCGCCGGCCAGGTCGGCGCCGGGCGAGGACCCCGCCGCCTCGACCACCCGGTCGCCGTCGAGCCGGGCCGCCCAGTCGCGCACGACGTCGTCGACGAGGGCGGCGGCGTCGATCGGCACCGCCGGCGGCCGGCCTCCCGCACCGGCCCCGGCCGACAGCGCGGAGAAGGCGACCAGTCGGTCGACCAGGTGCTCCAGGCGGGTCACCCCGGTGGTGATGCCGTCGGCCCAGGCGCGGGCCTGGTCGGGGCTGGGGGTGCGGCGGCGGAGCACCCCGGCGTAGCCCTTGATGGGCGTCAGGGGCGTGCGCAGCTCGTGGCCGATGTTGGCCAGGAAGTCGCGCTTGGCCGCCTCGAGGGCCTGTTCCCGCCGGACGTCGCGGAGCACCACCACGGTGCCGGCGGGCGCGCCCCGCTCGTCGCGCAGGGGGGCCACGGTGCCCACCACCGGCACTGGGTCGCCGCCGGCCGGGGCGAGGTCGCCGGCGACGGCGCGGGTGCCGTCGTCGGGGTGGTGCAGCGAGACGGCCCCCCCGTCGACGTCGCGCAGCGCGACCACCTCGAGGAGGGACCGGTCCACCAGGTCGGCCCGCTCCCTGCCGAGGAGCTCCTCGGCGGACCGGTTGGCCTCGGTCACCCGACCCTCGCCGTCGGCGGCCACCACCGCCTCGGTCACGCCGGCGAACACCGTCTCGAGCCGCGACCGCAGCCGGGCCTCGGACGCCGCCGCCTCCCGCAGGTCGCCGGTGAGGCCCCGCAGGGACCCGGCCATGGCGTCGAAGGTGGTCGAGAGCTCGCCCAGCTCGTCCTCCCGGTCGACCGCGGCGCGGGCGTCCAGGTCGCCCTCGCGGATCCGAGCCGCCGCCGCGGTCAGGCGCCGGATGCCCCCGCCGATGCGCTCGCCCAGGACCGTGGCCAGGGCCATGCCGGCCAGGCCGGCGGCCAGGGCGACGAGGAAGAGGGACCGGTAGATGTCCTCCCGGGTGCGGCCCACCCGGTCGGTGGGGCTGGAGAGGACCAGGGCCATCTCCGGCGGCAGGCCCTCCGAGCCCACCGGCCGGGCCACGACGATCCGACCGTCCACGACCCCGGCCCGGGCCGAGTCGGTCTCGATGGCCCCCTCCGCCCGCTCGGTGACCACCGCGGCCGACGGCTGCGGCCCGACCGCGGCCACCACGCCCTCGCGGGTCACGAGGGCCCGGCCCTCCCCGGCGCCGGAGCCCTGGCGGCGCAGGAAGGTCGGGTCGAGCGGGCGGCCCACCACCAGGACCCCGGCCGTGGTGCGCCCTCCGTCGCCCTCCACCCGCAGGGGCGCGGCGGCCAGGGCGAAGGCCTGGGTGCCGACGGAGGTGACGCCCTGGCGGGGGGCGTCGAGCTGGCGGGCCTCCTCGACCACGGGGTCACCCCCGAGGGCGAGGCGGGCCGCGCCGCCGAGGGAGGCGGGCACGGCCACCTCGGGCGCGCCCGTGGGTCCGACGACCACCACCGGTCCGGCCACGGCCAGTCCGTCGGGACCGGTGAGCACGGTGAGGGCCGATGCGAGCCCGTCGAGGGCGGCGGCGGCCTCGGGGCCCGCGGGGTCGGTCGCCAGGGCGACCAGCTGGTCGGGTCGGCCGGCGGCCAGCGATGCCGCGGCCAGGGTGGCCTCGTCCAGCGCGGCCTCGGCCTCGCGGCGGGCGGCGTCGGCCTCGGCCGCGGCCTGCACGCCCTCGCGGCGGAGGGCCTCGTCCTCCACGGTCGCGCTGATGACCGTGGACAGGGCCACCGAGATGAGCAGGATCACGGCCAGGAGCACGCCCGCGACGCTGGTGCCGATCCGGCCCGGGATGGTGTGGCGGCCGGCCACCACGAGGGCGCCCCCCATCACCAGGCCGGCGGCCAGCACCAGCGGCTCGGCCCCGACCCCGCCGTCGCCCACCTGGGCCCCCTGGGCCTCGGCCACCGCGGCCCCGGCGAGGAGGGCGAGGCCGCCCAGCAGGGCCGGCCGGGCCAACCTGCTCCCGGCCCAGCGGAGGGCGCCGAGGGCGACGATGGCCGCGCCCGCGACCCGCACGGCGGCCAGGGCCACGGGGTCGGCGGTGCGGTCCAGGGTGAGCGAGCCGACCAGGAACGCGGTGGCACCCAGGACGGTGAAGCCGACGACCAGCAGCATCCGGGCCGCCCGGTCCAGGCCCAGCAGCCCGTGGCGCAGGGACAGCCCGGCCCCGGCCAGGGCGACGAGGAAGAGGGTGAGCTCCGCCGCCAGCTGGACCAGGGTGGCCGTCGTCGTCATGGTCGGGAGGTGGTCAACCGCCGCCGCTGCGGTCGAGCTCGAGGGCGTTGCCCCCGATGGAGGCGAGGGCGTCGAGGGCGTCGTCGAGGTCGGCCACGCCGACCACGCGGAGGTCGTCGGGGGCCAGGCGGGCGGCGTCGTCCAGCTCGGCCTCGGGGACCAGCATGAGGGTGGCGCCGGCACGGCTGGCGGCCACCGCCTTCTGGGCCACGCCGCCGACCTCACCGACGGTGCCGTCGGGCTCGATGGTGCCGGTGGTGGCCACATCGGCCCCGCCGGTGAGCGAGCCGGGCGTGAGGTGGTCGAGGATGCCGAGCGTGAGGGCCAGCCCGGCCGACGGGCCGCCCACGTCCTCGGTGTCGATCTCGACCGGGAACGGGAGGTCGTAGGTGAGGTCGCGCGTCGCCACCCCGACCCCCAGGAGGGCCCGGTCGGGGTCGTCGGGATCGGCCACCAGCTCGGTGGAGACGTCGACCGGGTCGCCCTCGCCGGCGCGGAGGACCGCCAGGTCGACCTCGTCGCCGGGCGCCTCGTCGGCCAGCTCCTCGCGCAGCTGCGAGTCGAGGTCGATGGTGGCGCCGTCGACGCCCACGATCACGTCACCGGGGTCGAGCACGTCGGCCACCGGGGCGTCGGAGGCGACGCTCAGCACCAGGGCCCCGGTGCCCTCGGTGGGGACGTCGTAGCCGAGGTGCTCCAGGGCCACCTTGGCCGCCACCTCCTGGGAGCTGGCCATCATCTGGAGGCTCTGCTCCCGGTTCTCGGCGCCGGTCTGCTCGCCGATGATCGCCGTGCGCGGGGCCACGTCGTAGTCGCCCCGCAGCCACCCCACGCCGGCCTCCACGTAGCCGACCTGGCGGCTCGCGCCCCGGAGCGACACGGTGAGGAACAGCACCTCGCCCTCGGAGGGGTAGGACTCGGTGCCCGGGGTGGAGATGGCCGCCTCGGTGTCGAAGGCCGAACCCGGGGCGAACACGACGTAGGGGGCCCGCACCACGCCGGCCGCCCCCAGGAGGGCGGCGACCAGCACCAGGCAGGCGCCGAGGACGTAGAAGACGGGGTGCCAACCGGGCCGGGGCAGCCGGGGCGGGACGGATCCGACCGGGCCCGACGGGGGCGGGGGCACGGTGCCGGGGGCGTCGGCCGCGGGGCCCGCCTCGTCCGGCGCGGCGGCAGCCCGGTGGTCGTCGGTCTCCACGAGCCTGAGAGCCTGCCAGACCGGGGCGGCGCCGGCCCGGCAGAGCCAGGGGATGGTCCGGCACCGGCCCCGCGTGCTCCACTGGGCCGATGGTCCCCGACGACGCCGCGCCGGGACCCGGTGCCCCCGGGGCCGACCGCGCCGAGGCCGTCGCCCGCCGGGCGGCGGTGGCCGAGGCCGGCCACCGCGGTGACGTGGAGGTCCTCCGAGGGGCCCTCGGTGACCCCGACGGCGGGGTGCGGGCCACGGCCCTGGGCGGCCTGCGCCGGGCCGGGGCGCTGACCGGTGCCGACCTGAGGACCGCGGTCGCCGATGCCGACCCCGTCGTGCGCCGGCGGGCAGCCCAGGAGGTGGCCGCCCTGGGCGGGACCGACGGGACCGGGCCGGTGCCCGAGGGGGTGAGCCTGCTCGGGCTGCTCGACGACCCCGACCCGACCGTGGTCGAGGTGGCGGCCTGGGCCACCGGCGAGAGGGTGCCGCCCGAGCCCGGCGCGGTGGGGCGGCTGGCCGGGCTGGCCACCGACCACGACGACGCCCTGGTGCGCGAGGCCGCGGTGGCCGCACTCGGCGCGGTGGGCGACCCCGCCGGCCTCGCCGCGGTGCTGGCCGGCACCCGGGACAAGGCCACCGTGCGGCGGCGGGCGGTGCTCGCCCTGGCCCCCTTCGAGGGCCCCGAGGTCGACGCGGCCCTGGACCGGGCCGCCTCCGACCGCGACTGGCAGGTCCGCCAGGCGGCCGAGGACCTGCGCCGGTGACCGACGGCGGCGGGCGCGACGTCGGGGGCTGGCGGGCCACCTCGGCCCAGGGCCTGGTCCTGGCCCGGTGGGTGGCGGCCGAGGTCGCGGCCCAGCGGGTCGACGGCTTCGCCTGGGTCGCCTGGGTGCTCGGCGTCCTCGGCCTGGTGGCCATGGGCCTGAGCCTCCCGATCGACCCGGGGTGGCCCCTGATCGCCCTCGGGGCGCTGCTCGTCCTCTCGGCCGTGGCGGTGCGCCTGGCCCTGGCCCTCGGCGTGGCCGTGCTGCGTCGCCTGGCCCTGCCCCGCCGGGCCCGCCACCTCCGGGCCGATGCCGCCGCGGCGCGGGGGCGGTTGCGCGACGTGCTGGTCGACTCGGGCATCCCCGTGTCGCTGGGCCACGCGGTGGGGTTCGTCTGGGCACTGGTGCGGGGCCACCGCCCCCACGCCCGGGTGGCGGGCGAGCTCGGAGGACTCACCGGCCGCCTGCTCGACGCGGCCGAGGTGGCGCGCCTCCGGGCCCGTCTGGCCGAGGCCGCCGGCGGCCCCGCGGCCGCCCCCGACGCACGCCGAGATGGGTCCCCGGACGAGGCGCCTCGGTAGCGTGCGGGCGATGCCCGCCCCGTCGCGCACCGCCTCCGCCCCCGGCGGCCCCCACCCCGACCACGACGCCTGGGTGGCCCGGGATGCCTCGGTCCTCTGGCACGGCTTCACCCAGATGGCGACCTACGCCGACAACCGGCCGGTCCTCGTCGAGCGGGCCGAGGGCCGGGAGGTCATCGACGTCGACGGCCGCCGCTACCTCGACGCCATCTCGTCGCTCTGGGTCACCACCCTCGGCCACCGGGTGCCCGAGCTCGACGCCGCCCTGCGCGACCAGCTCGACCGGGTGGCCCACACCACCCTGCTGGGCAACGGCAACGTGGCCGCGGTGGAGCTGGGCGAGGCCCTCGCCGCGGTCGTGCCCGTCGACGACCCCCGGACGCTCTTCGCCTCCGACGGTGCCGCCGCGGTCGAGCAGGCCCTCAAGATCGCCTTCCAGCACTGGACCAACCGGGGCGTGGCCGGCCGCACCACCTACCTCGCCTTCGGCGACGCCTACCACGGTGACACCGTCGGCACCCTCTCGGTGGGCGACGGCGGGTTCGGCACCGACGTCTTCGACCCGCTGCGCTTCCCGTGCCGGCGCACGCCCGGCCTCGACCAGCCCGGGGCGGTGGAGGCCGCGACCGCGGCCATCGCCGAGCACGCCGCCTCGCTGGCCGCCGTGGTCGTCGAGCCCCTGGTGCAGGGGGCGGCGGGGATCCGGCCCCACCCGCCCGAGGCCCTGCGGGCCGTGGCCGACGCGTGCCGGGCCCACGACGTCCTCCTGGTGGCCGACGAGGTGGCCACCGGCTTCGGGCGCACCGGCACGCTCTTCGCCTGCGAGCAGGCCGGGGTCCGCCCCGACCTCCTGTGCCTGGGCAAGGGCCTCACCGGCGGCTACCTCCCGATGGCCGCGACCGTGGCCGCCGGCCCCGTGCACCGTGCCTTCCTCGGCGAGGACCTCTCGGAGCGGACGCTGTACCACGGGCACTCCTTCAGCGGGAACGCCCTGGGCGCGGCGGTGGCCCGCCGCCACCTCGAGCTCATCGAGGAGTGGGACGTGCTGGCCAACGTCCGGGCCCGGGCGGCCCAGCTGGGCGCCGGCCTCGACAGCCGGGTGGCGGGCCTCCCGGGCGTGGGCGCGGTCCGCCACCAGGGGCTCATGGCCGGCATCGAGCTGGCGCCGCCGACCGACGGGATGCGGTGGGGCCGGCGGGTGTCGGCCGCGTGCGTGGAGCGGGGTGTGCTGATCCGCCCCCTCGGCGACGTCGTGGTGGTCGTCCCCCCGCTGACCACCACCGAGGACGAGGTGGAGCGGATCCTCGACGTGCTGGTGGCGGCTGTGACCGAGGTCTGCGCCTGATCGGCGCGCCCCACCCCTCCGTGCCCCCGACCCAGCCCACCGGCCCCTCGCCCTGGGCCGAGGACGTGGACCGACGCCTCGACCGGGTGCGGGCCGACGGGCGCTGGCGCACCGTCCGGCGCCTCGACGCCCGGGGTCCCGCCGGCCACCTCGACGACGGGACCGACGGCGCCCGGCCGGTGACGTCGTTCGCCTCCAACGACTACCTCGGCCTCTCGTGCCACCCCGACGTGGTGGCCGCCGCCCACGACGCGCTCGACCGCTGGGGCGCAGGGGCCACGGCCTCGCGCCTGGTCGTCGGCTCCCGCCCGCCCCACCACGACCTGGAGGACGACCTGGCCCGGTGGAAGGGCACCGACGCCGCCCTGGTCTTCCCCACCGGCTACATGGCCAACCTGGGGGTGCTGACCGCCCTGGCCGGCCCCGGCACCCGCATCGTGAGCGACGAGCTGAACCACGCCTCCATCGTCGACGGGTGCCGCCTGGCCCGGGGCGAGCTGGCCATCGCCCCCCACGCCGACGTGGCCGCCGTCGACCGCCTCCTCGCCGCCGACGACCGCCCCGCCGTGGTGGTCACCGACTCGGTGTTCTCCATGGACGGTGACGAGGCCGACGTGGACGGGCTGGTCGAGGTGTGCGCCCGCCACGACGCCCTGCTGGTGCTGGACGAGGCCCACGCCGTGCTCGGTCCCGAGCCGGGCCCGACCCCCGCCGGGGTCGAGGTGGTGCGGGTCGGCACGCTGTCGAAGGCCCTGGGCGCCCTGGGCGGCTTCGTGGCCTGCTCGGCCGGGGTGCGCGACCTGCTGGTCAACGCGGCCCGGCCCTTCATCTTCACCACCGGCCTCGCTCCCGCCGACGCCGCCGCCGGGCGGGCCGCCCTCGGCGTGGTCCGCTCCGCCGAGGGTGCCGCCCTCCGGGACCGGCTGCGCGGCCACGTCGACCGGCTCCGGCGGGGCCACCCCTCCCCGATCGTCCCGGTGGTGCTGGGCGACGAGGCCGCCGCGGTGGCCGCCGCGACCGCCCTGCTGGAGCGCGGCCTGCTCGTGCCCGCCATCCGTCCGCCCACCGTCCCCGTGGGCACCTCCCGGCTCCGGGTGACCCTGTCGGCCGCCCACACCGACGACCAGCTCGACGCCCTGCTCGCCGGGCTGCGGGCCCTGGTCCCGGGGCGGGTCGGGTGAGCGCCGTGCGGCCCGACCGCACCGTGGTCGTGCTGGGCACGGGCACCGAGGTGGGCAAGACCTGGGTCGCGGCGCGGCTGCTGGAGGCCCTGCGGGCCGAGGGCGTGGCGGTGGCCGCCCGCAAGCCGGGCCAGTCGGCCGACCCCGACGCCACCGAGCCCTCCGACGCCGACGTGCTGGCCGGTGCGACGGGCGAGGACCCCCTCATCGTGTGCCCGCCCCACCGCCGCTACGAGGTGGCCATGGCCCCGCCCATGGCGGCCGAGGCGCTGGGCCGACCGGTGCCCACCGTGGCCGAGCTGGCCGCCGAGGTGACGTGGCCGCCGGGCACCGCCGTCGGGCTGCTGGAGACCGCTGGGGGCCTGCTCTCGCCGGCCGCCGCCGACGGGAGTGCGGTCGACCTGGCCCGGGCCGTCGGCTGCGACCTCGCCGTGCTGGTGGCCGACGCCGGGCTGGGCACCCTCAACAGCGTGCGCCTGGCGCGGGTCGCCCTGGCCGGGCAGGCCTGGCCGACGGTCGTGGTGCTCAACCGCTTCGCCGCCCACGACCCCCTGCACCGGGCCAACCGGGCCTGGCTGGCCGACCGCGACGGCCTCGACGTCGTGGTCGAGGTCGACGAGCTCCTCCCCCGCATCCGCTGACCTGCGGACCCGCCCGGATGGGGTCAGTCGGGGTGGAGGGTGGTGCGCAGGGCCTCCTGCGCCGTCACCTGCGGCGCCCAGCCGAGGACCTCGCGGGCCTTGGTGGTGTCCATGATCGACGGCTGGGCGCCGGCCTCGACCCAGTCGAGCACCGGGGGCACGAACGCCGGCGACGGCAGCGCGGCCAGGCCCCGGGCCACCCGGTGGGTCAGGCCGGCCGGCACCGACAGCGGGGTGAGGCCCAGCTCGCGGGCCACGTCGGCGCCGGTCACCACCCCCTCACCGGCGATGTTGTACGCGCCGGGCGGCCCCGCGCCCACGACGCAGAGCTGGAGGGCGCGGCCCACGTCGTCCTCGTGGATCAGCTGCACGGGGATGGCCGGGGCCGGCACCGGCAGCGGCACCGGCAGCCGGTCGAGCACGCCGGCCGCGGCCCGGCCCAGCGCGGTGAGGGGGCCGGGGAGCTCCTTGCCCCCGACGGCGTGGGGACCGAGCACGATCGGGGGTCGCAGGAGGTAGAGGCCGAGGTCGGGGAGGGTCGCGGCCTCGACCGCCAGCAGGTGCTCCAGCTCGGCCTTCTCCTGGGCGTAGAAGAGGCGGGCCGCGGGGCGCGTGGGCCACTCCTCGGTGAGGCCCACCGGGTTGTCGGCGTGGAACCCGTAGGCCGCCACCGAGGAGGCGTAGACGAACCGCTGGGCGCCCACCGCGGCCGCGGCCCGCAGCACGTTGAGGGTCCCGTCGACGTTGACGGCACGGGTGACCTCTCGCGACGAGGTGCCGGTGATGAGGAAGGCCAGGTGGACCACCACGTCGGCCCCGGCGAAGGCCTCCTCCAACACGGCCGGGTCCCGCACGTCGCCCCGCCGGTACTCCATCTTCGACCAGCCGTGGTCGGCGGGGTCGAAGGGCCGTCGGGCCACCCCCACCACCCGGGCCACCCGGTCGTCGGCCTCGAGGAGGGGCAGGAGGCCGAACCCGAAGGTGCCGGTGGGCCCGGTGACCGCCACCGTGAGGCCCTGGCGGCGCCGGCCCCGGCCCGTTCCCCGGGCGGGGGCGGTGCGGGCGGGAGCCATGGCCGGACCCTACCGGCCTCGGGACGGCCCGCCCCGAGGCCTGGGTCCCGGCCGGGCGCGACGGACCCCGGGGCGCCAGGCGCCCCGGGGTCCGGTGCCGGTGGGTGTGCCCGGCGTCAGCCGTTGACGAGGTCCTCGGGGGTGAGGTCCGCGGTCTGGCCCTCGAAGTCGATGAGCTCACCGATCTCGTTGAAGTGGGCCTCGGCCGCGTCGTACTGGACCAGCTGGACGGTCTCGCCCAGGAAGTGGTCGTCGGGGCCGACGCTGACCTCGACGCCGTCGAGCATCAGCCCGGTGCTCGCGCCGTCGAGGTTGCGGACGGCGTCCATGATGGCCAGCCGGGTCGGAGCCTCGGCTGACTCCATGGCCATGACCAGGAGCTCGGCCTGGGTGTAGCCGTAGCCGATGATGGCGTTCTCCAGGTCGAGCTCACGGCCCTTGAACTCCGGCTCGTACTGGGTGACCACGTCCTGGAAGGCGACCATGTCGGGGTCGTCCGCGTACTTCGGGTTCTGCGGGTCCTTGAGGTTCGTCATGCTGATGACACCGTCGGCCGCGGTCCCGGCGATGCCGGTGAGGGTCTTGGAGATGCAGGTGCCCGAGACCCAGGTGGTCACGTCCCAGCCCTCGGTCTGCTGCGCGGTGAGGGCGTTGGGGCAGGCCAGCAGGGTGGCGCCGTTGAAGAAGGCGTCGGCCCCGCTGCCGGCCAGCGCCGTCACCTGGGAGCTGACCTCGTCGGAGCCGACGGGGTACTCCTGGACCTCGACGAGGGTGATGTCGGTGCCCTCGATGGCGTTCTTGAAGCTCTCCTCGTAGGTGTCACCGAACTCGTCGGCCTGGCGGAGCATGCCCACCTTGGCGTCGGGCTGGTTCTCCTCGAGGTACTGGGCGAAGGCCTGGGCCTCGAGGCTGTAGGGCGACAGCGTCGAACCGGTCAGCCAGGGGTAGTCGGGGTTGCCCCAGGCGACCGCACCGGTGGCCGCGAACAGGTCGGGCACGCACAGGTCCCCGAGGAAGTCGCGGATGTTGATGTTGTTGGCCGTGCCCACGACGCTGAAGGCGGCGAAGGCGTTGCCCCCGTCGGAGCCGACCAGCTCCTCGATGTTGGACGCCGTCTGCTGCGGGTTGTACTCGTCGTCCTTGTCCTCGACCTCGAGCTGGTAGCTCTTGCCCGCGATCTCGACCCCGCCCTCGTCGTTGACCTTGTCGAAGTAGGCCTGCCACCCGCGGGCGATCTCGGCGAACGCCGCGGGCAGGCCGGACTGCGGGTACGACGACACGATCTTGATGGTGTCGCCCTCGATCTCGGCGTTGGGGTCCGACGCGCAGTCGGCGGTGTCGATGCCCTCGGCGGCCGCGCCCTCCTCGCCTCCGCCGTCGTCACCGCTGCTGGACGACGACGAGTCGTCCCTGCTGCTGCAGGCGCCGACGAGCAGGACCAGCACGGCCAGCACGGCCAGCAGGGCCCGGTTGCGGGATCGCATCATGGGTTCTCCTTGGTTGGTGGTGGGTCGGGCGGGTCGCCCGGGGGCCCGTCGTCGTCGACGTCGGGCGCGGTGGAGGGCTCGGCCCCCACCGCGGAGGCCGTGGCCAGGCTCGGGGAGTCGTCGTCCCGGGCGGGGATGATGCGGTCGGCCAGCCTGCGCAGGCCGCCCACCACCCCCTCGGGGAGCACGAAGACCACGGCGATGAGGGCCGCGCCGAAGATGGCGGGCGAGAGGATCTCCTTGCCCTCGATGAGCCCGTCGGTCTCGCGGCGCAGCAGGACCAGGATGAGGGCGCCGACGGCGGGCCCCATGATGGTCGCGGTGCCGCCGATGACGACGGCCACGAGGAACTCGATCGAGTTGCGGAAGGCGAGGGTGGGGTCGGTGGCGTCGGCGGCCTTCTCGACCATCACCGAGAGCGACCCGGCGATGCCGGCGTAGGCGGCCGAGAGGGCGAAGGCGCCGACCTTCACCCGCGCCAGGTCGATGCCGACGGTCGACGCGGCCAGCTCCTGGTCGCGGACCGCGACCATGGCCCGGCCCAGGCGCGACCGGGTGAGGTTCCAGGCCAGGAGGAAGAGCACGACGGCCACCACCAGGCACTCGAGGTACTGCCACTGGTCGTTGGCCAGGCCCTGGAGCAGCGAGTCGAACTCGCGCCGGGGCGGCCGCACCAGCGCCGTGCCCCCGGTGCCGTCGACGTACTTGAGCACGATGCGGGGGAACAGCACCGCCAGGCCGAGGGTGACCAGGGCCAGGTACAGGCCCCGCACCCGCAGGGCGGGGATGCCGACCAGCACGCCCACCACCGCGGCCAGGAGGGCGGCGACGGGGATGGTGAGCTCGAAGGTCCAGCCGTAGCTGTCCATGAGGATGGCGGTGGTGAAGGCGCCCACGCCGAAGAAGGCGCCGTGGCCGATGGAGATCTGGCCGTTGAACCCGGTGAGGAGGTTGAGGCCCATGGCCGCGATGGCGAAGTAGAGGGCGCGGGACAGGTCGCCGTTGGTGGGGGCCTGGAAGTAGTACGGGGCGTAGAGGGCGGCGGCGGCGACGAGGATGCCGACGACGACGCGGAGGCGGAAGCGGGTCATACGCGCTCGACGACCTTCCGGCCGAAGAGGCCCTGGGGCCGCACGAGCAGCACCAGCAGGATGATCCCGAAGGGCACGGCCAGCTCGATGCCCGAGAGGGCGTCGACGTAGCCGATGGTGAGGGCCTCGGCGATGGCCACCACCATCCCGCCCACGACGGCCCCGACGGGGCTGTCGAAGCCGCCCAGGGCGGCCGCGGAGAACGCGTAGACGAGGATCACCGCCATCAGCGACGGGTTCACCGATCCCCGGTCGGCGGCGGCGAGGGTGCCGGCGAGGGCGCCCAGGCCGGCGGCGAGGGCCCACCCCAGCATGAGCATGGCCGAGGAGTTGATCCCGACCAGGCGGGCCGACTCCGAGTTGGAGGCCACCGCCCGCAGCTTGAGGCCGACCTTGGTCCGCTGGAAGAGCACGTAGAGGACGAGGCACTCGACGACGAGGGCCAGGGCCAGGGCGACCACGGCGATGGAGAAGCGGACCCCGAACAGCTCGATGATGCGGTCGCGGCCGGTCGGGTCGCCCGGCGAGGACACCGTCGGCCACGGCTTGGGCATGGGCTCGGCCTGGTCGCTGAAGAGCAGCTGGGCCAGCGCGTTGAGCGCGAGGAACATCCCCAACATCACGATCAGCACGTTGAGCGGGCTCTTCCCCGGTCCGTACACGGGGCGGATGAGCAGGCGCTCGATCACCGCGCCCCCCGCCATGCTGGCGACGATCGTGACCGGGATGGCGAGGAAGATCGACATCCCGAACGCCGAGGTCAGCCACCAGGCGAAGTAGGTGGAGAACAGGGCCATCTCGCCCTGGGCCAGGTTGAGCAGGCCGGTGGTCCGGAAGATGAGGACGAGCGCGAGGGCGACCGAGGCGTACACCGCGCCGTTGCCGACGCCGTTCAGGAGGAAGCGGATGAACAGCTCCATGTCAGAACCCCAGGTAGGCCTTGCGGATGGCGTCGTCGTGACGCAGCTCGTCGGCCGGCCCGGTGGCGACGATCTGGCCCGTCTCGAGGACGTAGCCGCGGTGGCCGATGTCGAGGGCCAGGTTGGCGTTCTGCTCGACCACGAGGATGGTGAGCCCGTCGTCGCGGTTGAAGTGGCCCAGCCGGGTGAACACGTCCTTGGTGATGAGCGGGGCCAGCCCCAGCGAGGGCTCGTCGAGCAGCAGCAGCCGGGGCCGCAGCATCATGGCCCGGGCGATGGCGAGCATCTGCTGCTCGCCGCCGCTCATGGACCCGGCGGCCTGGTCGCGGCGCTCGCCCAGCCGGGGGAACACCTCGTACCAGCGCTCGATGTCGGCCCGCACGTCGCGGTCCTTGCGCAGCACGGCCCCGAGGCGGAGGTTCTCCTCGGTGGTCATGTCGGTGAAGGTGCCCCGCCCCTGGGGGACGTGGGCGATGCCGGCGCGGGCCACCCGCTCGGGTGAGCGGGGCAGGGCCGAGCCCTCGAAGCGCAGGGAGCCCTCGGTGCGGATGTCGCCGCAGATGGCCCGCAGCAGGGTGGTCTTGCCCGCGCCGTTGGCCCCGAGCACGACCACGACCTCGCCCTCGTCGACGCGCAGGTCGATGTCGCGCAGCACGGTCACCGGGCCGTAGCCGCCCGACACGCCCTCGAGGTGGAGCATCTCGCTCATCGCCGTCCGCCCCCGCTCACTCGCTGGTCCCGAGGTAGGCCTCGATGACCGCAGGGTCGTTCCGCACGACCTCGGGCGGGCCCTCGGCGATGCGCCGACCGAAGTCGAGGACCACGATGTGGTCCGACACCGCCATCACCATCGACATGTGGTGCTCGACCAGCAGGATGGTCAGGTCGAGGTCGTCGCGCAGCTGGCGGATGGTGCCGGCCAGCTCGTCGACCTCGCCGTGGGTGAGGCCGTTGGCCGGCTCGTCGAGCATCAGGAGGCGGGGCTTGGCCGCCAGGGCCCGGGCCAGCTCGATGCGCTTGAGCGTGCCGAACGGCAGCCCGGCCGCGGGCTTGGCCGCCAGGTGGGCCAGGTCGAGGCGCTCGAGGAGGCCCATGGCGTCGTCGCGCAGGCGCTTCTCCTCGGCCCGTCCCAGGCCCAGGAGCCCCCGGACGAAGCCGTTGGTGCCCTCGGTGTGGGCGCCGACCCGGACGTTGTCGAGGATCGAGAGGCCGGGGAAGAGGGCGACGTTCTGGAAGGTGCGGGCGATGCCGATCTGGGCGATCCGGTGGGGCGGGACCTTGAGCAGGTCCCGCCCGTCGAAGGTGACCGCGCCCGACGACGCCGTGTAGAGGCGGCTGATGACGTTGAAGAGGGTGGTCTTGCCGGCCCCGTTGGGCCCGATGAGGGCGCCGATGTGCTGGGGCTGGATCGCGAACGACAGCTCGTCGAGGGCGACGACGCCGCCGAACCGGACGCCGACCCGGTCGACGTCGAGCAGGGCGGGCCCCGCGGTGGCGGCTCCGGGCGCGGCGGGCCCGGCGTCGCGGGCCATGTCGTCGGTGCCGGTCATCCTGGGCGTCGGATCTCCTCGAGGTGTCCCCGGCGGTCGAAGGGACCGCCCCCCCTTGCATGTGGCATCGGTCACTGGGGGGCCGATGCGGGCGCCATCTAACCACGTCGACCTGGACCCCGCGTGCACCAGCGGCCCGGACGGGCCTGACGGGCGGCGGGAGACGGCCGTCGGCGGCCGGCGGGGCCGGGGGCGCCGCCGGGGCCGGGCCGCGCCTCCTACATGCGCTCGCCCATGAACATGACCTTGAGCTGGTCGTAGGCCTCGACGCACTTGCCCGCGCCGAGGACCACGCACTCCAGCGGGGCGTCGACGAGGTAGACGGGGATCTCGGTCTCGTTGGCGATCCGCTGGGCCAGGCCGGCCAGCATCCCGCCGCCGCCGACGAGGTGCATGCCCCGGATGATGAGGTCGTGGGCCAGCTCCGGCGGGGCCTCGCCCAGGCAGGCGATGACCGATTCCACGATCGCGGTGACCGGCTCGGAGATGGCCGTGCGCACCTCCACGGGCGAGAGGATCACCGTCTTGGGGAGACCGGTCATGAGGTCGCGGCCGCGCACCTCGGCCTTCACCCCGTCGTTGACCGGGAAGGCGGAGCCGATGGAGACCTTGATCTCCTCCGCGGTGCGCTCGCCGATGGCGATGCCGTACTCCCGGCGGATGAAGCCCTGGATGGCGGCGTCGATGTCGAAGGACCCGACCCGGACCGCCTGCAGGGCGACCACGCCGCCCAGGGAGATGAGCGCCGTCTCCGAGGTCCCGCCGCCCACGTCGACGACCATGTTGGCGACCGGCTCGTTGATGGTGAGCCCGGCGCCGAGGGCGGCGGCCATGGGCTGCTCGATCAGCTGGGCCTCGGCCGCGCCGGCCCGGCGGGCCGCCTCGGTGACGGCCCGGCGCTCCACCTCGGTGATGGCCGACGGCACGCAGATCACGACGCGGGGCCGGTTGAAGCGGCTGACCCCGGCCCGGTGCAGCAGCAGCCGGATCATGCGCTGGGTGATGTCGAAGTCGGTGATGGCGCCCTGCCGGAGCGGGCGCACGGCCACGATGGAGCCAGGCGTGCGCCCGATCATCTGCCACGCCTCGTGGCCCATGGCCAACACGTCGCCGGTGTTCTGGTTGAGGGCGATGACCGAGGGCTCGTTGAGCACGATGCCCTGGCCGCGCGCGTAGACGAGGGTGTTGGCCGTGCCCAGGTCGATGGCGAGGTCGCGGGCCACCTCAGGTGTCCCGGTCGTCCGGCCGCGACCTCGGGGGGTCGGCGTCGAAGCGGCGTGGCGCCCGGGGGGCCTCGTCGGGCGAGAGGGCCCGCATCTCCCGGCTGAAGCCGTCGATGCCGGACTTGAGGGTGGTGGGGTTGCGGCCCCGCACCCACATGACCAGCGATGCCAGGAGGATGATCACCACCGGGATGATCAGGAACGCGAAGGGGCTCATCGGCGGTCGCTTCCCGCCGTCGGGACACGACCGGCGAGGTGCCGGACGAGACGCCGATGCGCCCAGCCGGCTCCGCCCGCTCCGCCGCCAGAGGGCCCGTGCCACCGGGTTCGCCCACGTCCTCCGACCCCGCCCGCCACCCTGGACGAGTCGGCTCCGCCGAGCTGATCACCCGATGCTCGCTCATGCCCTTCCCGTCCCGGGGTCGGTGATGGGGGTGGCGTCGGTGCCCCACTCCTCACCGTCGGCCCAGCGTTCCTTCTTCCACAGCGGGACGGTGGCCTTGAGCGTGTCGATGCAGTGGGCGGCGGCGGCGAAGGCGGCCCCGCGGTGGGGGGCGGAGACGGCGACGACGACGGCGACGTCGCCCACGTCGAGGCGTCCGGTGCGGTGCAGGGCCGCCACCCGGCGGACCTCGGGCCAGCGGGCCCGCACGTCGTCGACCACCGCGGCCATGCGGTCGACGGCGGCCTCCACGTAGGCCTCGTAGGTGAGGGCGGTGACGCCGTCGCGCCCCGGGGCGTGGTCGCGCACGGTGCCGCTGAAGGTCACCACCGCACCGCAGTCGGAGGTGGTGGCCCAGGGGCCGACGGCGGCCGCGCCGAGCGGCGCGCTGGTGAGGTCGACCCAGGTGTCGCCCTCGGGCGGGACCGCCAGCGCGGCGGGCGCGGCCCTCTCGGCCACGGGCGCGGCCGGAGCGGGAGGTGCGGACCCGGGAGGCACCGCGCCATCGTATTGGTCCGCACCCCGCCACGGCGGCCCCGGGCCCGCGGCCAGTGCCGGAGGAGGCCTCGGTACTCTCTCCCTCCGTGCCTGACGAGCCCGACGACTGGTCGGACCCCACCACGCCGCTCCCGCCGGACGACCGGCTCTGGCGCCACCCCTCGGAGGTGGCCGGCGCGGCCCGCGCCACCCCGCCCCCCACCCCTGCCGCGCCCGAGCGCCGCGGCCGCCGGCGCCTGGTCGCGGTGGCGGTGCTCTCCGGTCTCACCGGGGCGGCCGCCACGGTGGTGGCCCTGGCCGTGGTGGGCAGCCTCTCGCCCCGCACCATCGAGCGCGTCGAGGAGGCCCGGTCGACGCCGACGGTGGCCACCACCGCATCGGTCCGCACCGCCAGCTCGGTGGCCGCCTCCATCGCCCCCGCGGTGGTGGAGGTCACCGCCACGGCGGGCGAGGTCCGCCGGCGGGGCTCGGGCGTGGTGGTGCGCGAGGACGGGCTCATCCTGACCAGCGAGGCCCTCGTCACCGGGGCCGACGCCGTGGTGGTGACCTGGCCCTCGGGCCGGTCGGCCACGGCCACCGACGACGGCCACGACGACGTGACCGGCCTGGCCGCCCTCACCGTGGAGGGCACCGACCTCCCGGTGGCCGAGCTCGGGACGGGGTCCCCCGTGCCGGGCCAGACGGCCATCGCGGTGTCGGGCTCGTCGGACACCGGGCCCACCGTCACCCAGGGCGTGGTGAGCGCCACCGGCACCCACGCCGACCCCGAGGAGGGGCGCCTGCTGGGGATGATCGAGACCGACCAGCCGGTCCCCGACCGGGCCGACGGCGCCGCCCTGGTCGACGACCAGGGCCACCTCCTCGGCGTGTGCCTCCGGGTCCCCGACGGGGGGTCCTCGGGCTTCGCCGTCCCGGCCGAGGTGGCCCAGCGGGTGGCCGACGACCTCCGGGCCACCGGGGTGGTGGACCGGGGCTGGCTCGGCGTCAGCGGGGCCCCCTCCGACCCGACCGCCGAGGGTCCGGCCGGCCTGGAGGTCGACCAGGTCGCCCCCGGCTCCCCCGCCGAGGACGCCGGGCTGGCGCCGGGCGACGTCATCACCTCCGTCGGCGAGACACCGGGTCCACTCCCTGCCCGACGTGCAGGCCGCCCTCGTGCTGACCCGCCCGGACCAGGAGGTCGGGGTGCGCCGGGCGCGCGACCAGCAGGTCAGCGAGGTCGACGTCGTGCTGGCCGCCGCCCCCGGCGGCTGACCGCCCGTCGCCGGGCCCGCCCGGCGGGTGCCGGGGTCAGGTCAGCGGCGGGCCCGCCGCCGCAGCACGGCGAGGACGCCGGCGGCCACCCCCGCGACGAGGACCCCGCCGCTCACCCCGAGGGCGATCTCCTGGCGACGGCGGGGGCTGAGCGTGGCCAGGGCGGTGGCAGGGGTGCCGTCGACGAAGGCCTCCTCGTGGGAGTGCTCCGGCTCCCAGCCGTCGGCCCGGAGGCGGTCGTTGGCCACGACCCAGGGGTGGCGGGCGTAGGGCTGCAGGCCCGGGGGCGTGGGGGCCAGCCGGAGGCGCCACCGCAGGCGCGAGACGCGGTCGGCCTCGCGCTCGGGCAGGCGCACCTTGGGCGTGCCCGCATCGAGGGCGGTGTACTCCGAGCCCCGCAGCCAGGAGTCGGGCGCGACGTTGCGGGCACCGTCGAGGCGCGCCGTCACCGCCAGGACGACAGCCGAGGCGAGGTCGTCGACGTGGAGGAACTGGGCCGGCGGGTCACCCTCCAGGTCCGCCACCCGGCGGGCCTCGTGCAGGGCGCGGGCCAGCCACCCGGCGTCGCCCTCGTCGCCCACCACCGGCACCGGCCGCAGCACGGTGGCGGTGGCCGACGGGTGGCCCTGGCGCCACTCGGAGAGACGGCGCTCGACCTCGGCCCGCTGCACGGCGAAGGCCAGGTCGGGCACGGGGCGGAGCGTGGCGTCCTCGGTGAGCGGCATCGGGTTGTTGGCCCAGGCCCCGTAGACGGTGGCCGAGGACAGGACCACGAGGTGGCCGACCCCCACGTCGCCGGCCGCGTCGAGGACCTGCTGGGCGGCGGTCACGTCGTCGGCCCGGTCGACGGCCGGGTCCTCCTCGGCGGCCGACCGGAACACCGACGCGAGGTGCACGACCACGTCGGCCCCCTCGAAGGACGGCTTCAGGTCGTCGGCCAGGAGGGCGGCGTCGTCGACGGTCCGCACCCGACACGGCGGCGTCGCGCCCTCGAGCAACCGCACCACCCGGCGCCCCAGGGCGCCCCCGGCACCGGTGACCACCACGTCGGTGGCCGTGCCCGAGGTCTCGCCGGGGTCGCGGAGGGGATCAGGGGCCATCCGCATACGATGCCGTCGTGCGCCCGGAACCGCCACATCGCGTCGCCCGCCCGCTCCCCGCCGGGGAGGTGGGCGCGACCGGGGCGGTGCCGGTCGGGGCCGTCGGGATCGGGGCCCGGCCGTGAGCGGCGGCGACCCCTTCGGGGGCATGCCCTTCTTCGGCGACCTGGCCAAGATGATCGGCCGCCAGGGTCCCATCTCCTGGGATGCCGCCCGCCAGATCGCCCACAGCATCGCCACCGAGGACGGGGCGGAGGGCAACGTCGACCCCCTGGCCCGCATCCAGCTCGAGCAGCTGGCCCGCGTGGCCGAGCTCCAGATCGCCAACGCCACGGGGCTGGAGCCCTCACCGTCGGGCGCCGGCATCACCATCGCACCGGTCACCCGCAGCCAGTGGGTCACCCGCACCCTCGAGGACCACCGACCCCGGTTCGAGCAGCTGGCCCGGTCGCTCGGCTCGGAGGGCACGCCCGGTCCCGGCGAGCCCGCACCGCCGGCGGTCCCCGACCCCGACGACCCCCTCGGCAGCGAGGCCGGCGCCTGGATGCAGCAGCTCATGGGGATGCTCCAGCCCATGACCCTGGGCATGGCGGCCGGGTCCATGGTCGGCCACCTCGCCACCCGCGCCTTCGGCCAGTACGACCTGCCCGTCCCCCGCCCACCGGGCGACGAGGTCATGGTGCTGGTCCCGGCCATCGACGCCTTCGCCGAGGAGTGGAGCCTGGGCACCGACGACGTGCGCCTCTGGGTGTGCCTGCACGAGGTGGCCCACCACACCGTGCTCGGCGTCCCCCACGTCCGGGCCGAGCTCACCGGGCTGGTCGAGCGCTTCGTGGCCGGCTTCCGGCCCGACCCGATGGGCTTCGAGCGGGCCCTCGGCGAGATCGACCCCGCCGACCCCGCCGGGCTGGCCGCCGTGCAGCGGGTGTTCTCCGACCCCGAGGTCCTGCTCGGGCGCGGCCCCCTCCCCGGCCCAGGACGAGGTCCGACCCCGGCTCGACACCCTGGTCGCGGCGGTGGTCGGGTGGGTCGACCACGTGATGGACCGCGTCGGCGGCTCGCTGGTGGGCAGCTACCCCCAGGTCACCGAGGCGGTGCGCCGCCGACGGGTCGAGACGAGCCAGGCCGACCGCTTCGTGGAGCGCATCTTCGGGCTCAACCTCACCCAGGCACGGGTCGACCTCGGGTCGGCCTTCGTCGACGGGGTGGTCGAGCGGGCCGGCGAGGACGGGCTGGCCCGCCTGTGGGCCCGGCCCGAGGACCTGCCGACCCCGGCCGAGCTGGAGGCCCCGGGCCTGTGGCTGGCCCGCATCGACATCGACGCCGACCCCGGGGCCTCGATCCCCTCGAGGCTCTCTGCGGGGGTCGCGGTCAGGCGGGGTGGTGCGTGGGGTCGTCGGTGGAGGGGGTGGTGGACGCCTCGTCGGGCGGCGGCGCCGGGGCGGGGTCGAACCGGGTGGGGTCCCGTGGAGGCGGCGACGCGGGCACGACCTCGGGATCCCCGACGCCCGGCGGCGGGGGCGGCACGGCCACCTCGACGGTGGGCGGCGCGGCCGGGAAGGCGGCGATGTCGTCGCCCGAGAGGGCGGCCCCGATGCCGGGGCCGGCGACCATGGTGGCGTCGGGGTCGGGCGCGGGCAGGGCCGGCTCGGGGGTGCGGCCCCCCGGCAGGACCCGCCGGGCCAGGCGGCGCGACGAGCTGCGCACGCGATCCTTGCCCTGGGTCATGGCCTGGTCGATGAGCACGGCCTGGGGCCCGAAGGTCGCGTCCTCGTGGCCCGAGCGGTGGCGCCAGGCGTTGAGGCCCACCACGTAGGAGAAGGTGGCGAAGCCGGCGACCAGGGCCACGGCCACGAACGAGAGCCGGATCTCGCCCAGGGGGATGAGCCCGATCATGGCCCCCAGCACCCAGATGAGCTGGAAGCGGGTCTCGAACTTGGCGAACAGGCGACCGCGGTTGGCGTCGGGGGCGTCGCGCTGGACGATGGAGTCGAAGGCCAGCTTGCCCGAGGTCGACGCCACCCCGACCACGAAGCCCAGGGCGGCGGCGCCGACCACGCCGCCCACGGCGATGGCGAGGACGCCGGTGCCGACCGTGAGGACCATGGTCGAGATGAGCATGCGCTCCTCGGGCCACAGCTGGCGCAGGCGGGGGGCGACCACCGAGCCGAGGAGCGTGCCGCCCACGCTGACGGCGGCGACGAAGCCGAAGGCGGCCAGCTGGTCGGCCTCGCGGAAGTGGAAGGCGAAGTAGACGGTGAGGTAGCCGACGATGCCCCGCAGCAGGCCCATGCCGGCTGCGGCCAACAAGACGCCGACGCTGCGCAGCTCGGCCTTCTCCTCGGCCGTGGCCGCCGTCGGCGCCACCGCGACCTTGGGGATCTTGGTGGCCAGGCCGGCGGTGGCGGCGAAGGTGAGCACGGCCAGGGCCAGGGCGGGCGAGGGGCTGTCGAAGAGGGCGAAGAGCAGGGCCGCGGGGGCGGCGCCGGCGAAGCTCATGATCCCCGAGAGCAGCTGGAGCTTGGAGTTGGCCTCCACCAGCTCCTCGTCGCTGGCCACCACCCCGGGCACCAGGGACGACCGGGCGATGCCGTAGCCCTTCTGGATGACGAGCAGGGCGAAGGCGACCGGGTAGAGCAGGAGGGTGTCGCTGCGCCCGATCAGGGCGAGGCAGAGCAGGGCCCGGGCCACGGCGGTGCCGATGACGATCCACCGGCGCCCGCTCCGGGCCCGGTCCAGGGCCGGGCCGATGAGGGGGGCGACCACGGCGAAGGGGGCCATGGTGAGCAGGAGGTAGAGGAACGTCTGGCCCCGGGCCTCGGAGGTGGCGGCCCCGAAGAAGATGGTGCCGGCCAGGGACGCAGCCACCATGGCGTCGCCCGCGGTGGAGCCCGCGTGGGTGCGGGCCAGGCGCATGAACGGGGTGACCGCGAACGGGGCGTTGACCGTCGCCCCGCTGGTCGGCCGCCGGCCGGAGGTCATCCTCTCCACTCCCCCCATCGTACGACCCACCTCTTCTCATCCTCAGGGCAGAGCCCTACGGATGAACTCGTCGTGTCGGCTGCGCCGACGCTGTTCCCGCACGGCGCGACCAGCAAGCTGGCCCGCCTCGTGGGCGAAGGGGCTCCGGCGGAGCCTCTGGCCCTCGTGCTCCCCCGCCTGGCGGGGCCCGAAACGGTCGTCGTCTCCCGTGCCGGTCGCTCCGTGCGAGGACAGCGCGGCCGCAGGCCGCCCCCTCAGCTCGAGGGAACGGAGCGAAGCGAGCGACCTCGAAGGCGCTAGGTCGCGTACTTGTAGCCGAGGCCGCGGATGGTGACGATCGCCACCGGGTTCGCGGGGTCGGCCTCGACCTTGGCCCGGAGGCGCTTGATGTGGACGTCGAGGGTCTTGGTGTCGCCCACGTAGTCGTGGCCCCAGATGCGGTCGATCAGGGTGTCGCGGGTCAGCACCCGCCCGGCGTGGGCCAGCAGCATGGCCAGCAGCTCGAACTCCTTGAGCGGGAGGGCGACCTCCTCGCCGCGGATGCGGACCTCGTGGCGCTCGGGGTCGAGGGTCACGTCGCCCACCTCCAGCACCTCGTCGCCCGTCGGCGCCACCGGCTGGTCGCCGTTGGGCGAGCGCCGCAGCACCGCCCGCATCCGGGCCACCAGCTCGCGCATCCGGTAGGGCTTGGTGACGTAGTCGTCGGCGCCCACCTCGAGGCCGACGACGGTGTCGATCTCGGCCCCCTTGGCCGTGACCATGATGATGGGCACCTGGGACCGGCTGCGGAGCTCGCGGCAGACGTCGATGCCCGAGACCTTGGGCAGCATGACGTCGAGCAGCACCAGGTCGGGCTCCACCGCGTCGAAGAGGTCGAGGGCCTGGGCCCCGTCCTTGGCCACCTGCACCCGGAACCCCTCGCGGCCGAGGCCGACGGTGAGGGCCTCCACGAAGGAGTCCTCGTCCTCGACGACGAGGATGGTGGTGCGAGCTCATGCGGTCCTCCTGGGGACCGGCCGGGTGTCGGCCGAGTCGCTGACGGGGTGGGGCCCGGGTCCGGCGGGCACGGCGATGGTGAAGGTGGACCCCTCGCCCTCGACCGACGCCGACCGTGACCTCACCCTCGTGGTTGGCCACGACGTGGCGGACGATGGCCAGGCCCAGGCCGGTGCCGCCGGTCTCGCGGCTGCGGGCCCGGTCGACCCGGTAGAAGCGCTCGAAGACCCGCTCCAGGTCGCGGGCGGGGATGCCCAGCCCGTGGTCCTCGACGTCGATGGACACCCGGTCCCCGTCGGCGCGGGCCCGCAGGACCACCTCCGACGCCGGGTCCGAGTACTTGATGGCGTTGTCGAGCAGGTTGGCCACCGCCGAGACGAGCTGGCGGCGGTCGCCCCGGGCCCGGACCCGCAGGCGAGACCTCCTCGACCCGCAGGGCGATGTCGCGCTGCTCGGCCGCGGGGCGCAGGCGGTCGGCCGCCTCCTCCAGCACCAGGTGGACGGGCACGGCCTCCTGGACGGCCTCGGCCCCGGCCTCGATCCGGCTCAGCTCCAGCAGGTCGTCGATGGTGCGGCTCACCCGGAAGGCCTCGCCCACCACCCGCTCGGCCAGGCGCTCGGCCACCTCGGGGTCGGGCTCGGCCAGGAGCGTCTCGGCCAGCAGGCCGATGGCGCCGATGGGCGTCTTCAGCTCGTGGCTCAGGTTGGCCACGAAGTCCCGGCGCATGGCCTCGACCCGCCGGGCCTCGGTGACGTCGTCGGTGACGACCAGGGCCCCGCCCGGCAGGGGCCGGGCCCGACACCTGGACCACCCGGCGGGGCGGGCCGAAGAGGTCGAGGCTCGCGCTCGCCGGCCTCGGCCGCGGAGGGCACCGGCCAGCAGCTCCTCGACCACTCCGGCTGACGAGGGCGGCACCGTGGCGGGCGCCGGCGTCGTCGGCGGCCGGCCCGGTTGCGGAGCGACCACCCGACCGGCGGCGTCGACCACGACGACGCCCTGGGGCAGGGTGTCGAGGGCCTGCTGGACCCGCGGGCGAGGTGGCCTCGACCGTCGCCGCCCGCTCCACGGCCTCGTCGCGGGCCCGCTCCAGGGGCCCGACGCGGGCGGCCTGGCCGACGAGGGCCTGGTTGCGCCGGGCCAGCACGACCACGGCCACGAGCAGGGCCAGGGCCACGACGGCCAGGACGGCGGCCACCTCAGGCCGTCTCCCCGGTGGCCGGGCGGCGGTGGCGCCGGGCCGCCTCGAGGCGCCGGTCGAGGTCGGCCGCGACGGGCTGCCACTCGGCCTGGCCCGACGCCGCCCAGGCAGGTCACGGCCACGTACCCGGCACCGACCAGGGCGGTGTCGGAGTCGGGCGGCAGCTCGACCGCCGTCTCGACCAGGGTGAGCGACAGCCGGCCGGGACCGCTGGGGTCGAGGGTGGAGCGCACGGTGCCGAAGGGGGCCAGCGAGGCCCACCGGGTGCCCCGGACGGCGTCGAGGTCGACGGCGGGGACGTTGACGTTGAGCACCGTGCGGGTGGGGGCGGTGACGGCCCAGCCCAGGGCGGCCACGCCGACGGCGGCCGCGGTGTCGAAGCGGGGCCCCGGGGTCGACCCCGACGCTGACGGCCACCCCGGTGATGCCCAGGTTGGCGCCGGTCAGGGCGGCGCCCACGGTGCCCGAGTGGAGCACCGCCCGGCCGGTGTTGTTGCCGGGGTTGACCCCGGCGACCACGACGTCGGGCGCCTCGCCGAAGCCGCCGAGGCGGGCCGACAGCACGCAGAGGGCGGGGGGCCCGGCCAGGCTCCACGCCGGGATGTGCTCGGCGCCGGGGATGCGGGCCTCGGCGATGCGGAGGTGGGGGTCGCCGCCCACGTCGCCCAGGGCGGCGGCGTAGCCGCTGTGGTCGCGGTCGGGCGCGGCGACGAGCACCTGGTAGCCGGCCGCGTCGAGGGCACGGGCGAGGGCGTGCAGCCCGGGGGCGTCGATGCCGTCGTCGTTGGTGACCAGGACCCGCACGTCAGCCCGCCTCGGGGTCGGCCTCGGCGGGCGGGGTCGCGTCCTCCAGCTGGCGCCGCGCCGCCTCGCGCGCCGCCCCGGTCTGCTCGGGGAGCCACCCCGTGACCATGTACCGCACCCGCTCGCCGATGTTGACGGCGTGGTCACCGATGCGCTCGTAGTAGCGCCCGATGAGGGCCAGCTGCACGGCGGCCTGGACCTCGAAGGCGCCCGCGGCCGAGGCCTCGAAGATCTCGGCGATGTAGTCCTGGTGCAGGCCGTCGAGGCGGTCGTCGAGGTCGTCGAGGGCGGCGGCCATGGCCGCGTCGCCGTCGGCGTAGGAGTCGATGGCCAGGCGGAACAGGCGGGCCGCCTCGTCGCCCATGCGCCCGATGAGACCCCGCAGCCGGGGGGTGTACTCGGTGCCGTAGATGCGCCGGGTGCCCTTGGCGATGTTGACGACCAGGTCGCCGCTGCGCTCGATCTCGGCCACCATGCGCACCGCGGTGATGAGGCCCCGCAGGTCGCTGGCGATGGGCTGCTGGAGGGCGAAGACGGCGTAGCAGCGCTCCTCGGTCTCCACCGCGAGGGCGTCGAGGGGGTCGTCACCGTCGATGATCGCCTGGGCCCCGCCCAGGTCGTGGTCGAGCAGCACCTGGGTGGCCCGGGGCACGCCCTCGGTCACGAGCGCGGCCATCCGCACGATGTCGGCCTGGATCTCGTCCAGCTGCTGGTGGTACGTCCGCCGTGTCTCCATGGGTCCCCCGGGTACGTCGGTCATCACCGGATCTCCGACGTCAGGTGGGCCGGGTCGCCGGTGATGAGGTAGCGGAGCCGGGCCCCGATCACCGCGGCGTGGTCGGCGATGCGGTCCAGGGAGCGGCCGGCCACAAGCGTACGCACCGCGGCAGAGGACCGCATCGGGACCGTCGATGCCGATGACCTCCCGGCTGAACCGCTCGGTGAAGGCCTCCATGGGGCGCCCCTCGGCCAGCTCGGTGGCCAGCCCCAGGTCCTGCACGGACCAGGCCCGCAGGGCGGTGCGGAACTGCTCGACGGCCGCGTCGGCCATGGCCAGGAGGATGTCGTAGGTGGCCGGGTGCCGGCGGAGCAGCTCCCAGTCGGGGGCCAGCTTGGCGACCCGCAGCGCCAGGTCACCGATGCGCTCCAGCTCGGAGAGCACCCGCAGCACCGACACGACGAACCGGAGGTCGCCGGCCACCGGGCTCTCGCGGGAGAGGAGGTCGTAGCAGCGCTCGGTGAGCGACACGTTCATGGCGTCGATGTCGTCGTCGGCCGCGACCGCGATGCGGGCCAGCTCCAGGTCGCCCCGGGCCAGCACCTCGCGCATCCGCTCCAGGTTCTCGTCGACGCGGACGCCCATCAGCTCCACCTGGAGACGGAGCTGCTCGAGCTCGGCGGCGAAGGCCTGGCGCACCGGACCCTCCGGACGGCCCACGATCAGCCGAAGCGGCCGGTCACGTAGTTCTCCGTCCGCTCGTCCGAGGGGTTGGAGAACATGGTCTCGGTCGCGTCGAACTCGACCAGCAGGCCGGTGCGGGTGTCGCTCTCCTCGTTCACCTCGGTGGTGAAGAAGGCGCAGCGGTCGCTCACGCGGGCCGCCTGCTGCATGTTGTGGGTCACGATCACGATCGTGTACTGCTCCTTGATCTCCTCCATCAGGTCCTCGATGCGCCCGGTGGCGATGGGGTCGAGGGCCGAGCAGGGCTCGTCCATGAGGAGCACCTCGGGGTCGACGGCGATGGCCCGGGCGATGCAGAGGCGCTGCTGCTGGCCGCCGGAGAGCCCCAGGGCGGAGCGGTTCTGGCGGTCCTTGACCTCGTCCCAGAGGGCGGCGCCGCGCAGTGCCCGCTCCACGATCTCGGCCAGCTCGGCCTTGCTCTTCCTCCCCGCCAGGCGGGGCCCGTAGGCCACGTTGTCGAAGATCGACTTGGGGAACGGGTTGGGCTTCTGGAAGACCATGCCGATGCGGCGCCGCACCTCGACGGGCTCGACGTCGGGGCCGTACACGTCGATCCCGTGGTAGGTGAGGGTGCCCTCGACCCGGGCGTCCTCGATGGGGTCGTTCATGCGGTTGAAGCACCGCAGCACGGTGGACTTCCCGCAGCCGGACGGGCCGATGAAGGCGGTGATCTCGTTCTGGTGCACCGTCATGTCGACGTCGCGGACGGCCCGGAAGTCGCCGTAGTACACCGACAGGTCCTGCACGTCGAAGACGTGGACCGGCTCGGTCGCCTGGGCGGGGACGGGATCCGGCTCGGCGAGGTGGCGGGTGGTGGGCTCGAGGTCCGGCCGGGCCGCCTCGGCCGACGGGGCGGGCGTGGGGGACGTCATGGGAGGCTCCTCGGCGTCATGGGTCATGAGGTCTTGGTGCTGAAGCGAGAGGCGATCACCCTGGCCAGCACGGTGAAGGCGAACACGAGGGCGACGAGGGTCAGGGCCGCACCGTAGGCCCGCAGCTGCGAGCCCTCGAAGGGGCGGGCCGCGTTGCGGAAGATCTGGGCCGACAGCGCCGTGTTCTGGCCCTCGAACAGGTTCCAGTTGGTGGTGAAGGTGAGCCCGGTGACCAAGATGAGCGGGGCCGTCTCCCCCGCCGCCCGGGCCACCGCGAGCATGGCCCCGCTGGTGATGCCGGGCAGGGCGGCGGGCAGGACGACGGTGAGGGTGGTGCGCCACGTGCGGGCCCCGAGGGCGGTGCTGGCCTGGCGGAGCTCGTCGGGCACCAGGCGCAGCATCTCCTCGGTGGTGCGCACGACGATCGGCAGCATCAGGGCGGCCAGGGCCAGGGCCCCGGCGATGCCGGTCTGGGCCTCGAACTGGAGGACCCAGATGATGTAGATGAACACGCCCATCACGATGGAGGGCACGCCGGTCATGACGTCGGTGAGGAACCGGATGGTGCGGGCCAGGCGGTTCTGCTTGCCGTACTCGTTGAGGTAGACGGCGCCCAGCACGCCGAGCGGGATCGACAGCAGCGAGGCGGCACCGGTGATGAGGAGCGTGCCGATGATGGCCGGGGCCATGCCGGGGCCGACCTTGCGGTACGAGCCCGGGATGTCCTCGGTGAGGAAGGGGAGGTCGAGGACCTGGCCGCCCTTGGCCACCACGTAGCCGAGGACGAGGGCCAGCGGGATGGCGGCCACGAAGAAGGAGCCCACCATGCCGACGTTCGCCAGCCGGTTGGTCCACAGGCGGCGGGTCGACAGGGAGCTGGTGAGGCTGATCGGCGGGCGCTCTTGTTCCTCGGGGGGCTCGGGCCGCTCGTCGGCCAGGGAGGCGTCGATGGTCGTCACGACTAGAGCCCCCGCATCTTCCGCTCGGCGTGGGCGACGTAGGCCCGGGCCGAGCTGTTGACCAGGATGGTGGCGAGGAACAGGACCACGCCGAGGCCGATGAGGGCCGAGCGGTGGACCCCGGAGGACTCGCCCCACTCCAGGGCGATGGTCGCGGGCATGGCCGCCCCGCTGGAGAACAGCTCGCCCGAGATGCGGAACGAGGCGCCGATGGTGAGGGCCACGGCGATGGTCTCGCCCATGGCCCGGCCCAGGCCCAGCATCACCGCGCCGACCATGCCGCCGAAGGAGTGGGGCAGGACGGCGCCGCGGATCATCTCCCAGCGGGTGGCCCCGAGGGCCAGGGCGGCGTCCTTCTCGCCCTGGGGGACGGTGGCGTACACCTCGCGGGTGACCGAGGTGATGATCGGCGTGACCATGAGGGCGAGGATCAGCCCGGCGGTCATGAAGCTGCGGCCCGAGCCGCCACCGCCGCCGAACAGCGTCCCGATCACGGGGATCGAGGCGGTGGCGTCGGAGATGGACCGGTACAGCCCCGAGACGCTGGGGGCGACGAACAGGATGCCCCAGAGGCCGTAGACGACCGAGGGCACCGCGGCCAGGAGGTCGATGACCATCACCAGCGTGGAGCGCAGCCGTCGGGGCGCCAGCTCGTTGGTGAAGAGGGCGATGCCGAAGCTGACCGGGACGGCGACGAGGAGGGAGATGATCGACACCACCGCGGTGCCGTAGATCATCGAGAGGGACCCGAACGCCCCCTGGCTGGGGGCCCACCGGTCCGAGGTGAGGAACCCGATGCCCTCCTCCTGGAAGGCGGTCCGGGCCTCGTAGAGGCTGCTGCCGGCGATGAGGGCGAGGATGGCGAGGATGCTCAGGCCGGACGCCACGGCGAGGATCCGGAAGCCCTTGTCGCTGGTCGCACCGCCGCGGTCGCGGCTGGTGGTGAGGTTCGGGAACCCGGTCAGGGTCGGTACCGCCACGGCGGATCCTCTCGGGGGACGGGGGGGAGGTCGGGGGCGAGCCGGCGGCCGGGGGTCGGACCCCCCGGCCGCAGGGCTCAGCGGTGCGGCCGGGTCAGCTGCCCGTGTCGACCATGTCGAGCTGCTCGATCGACTTCTGCTGGAACTCCTCGGGGGTGGAGGCGAAGCCCAGGTCGGGGCCGTAGGTCCCGATGCCGTCGGTGATGAGCCACTTGACGAACAGGACCACGTTCTCGCCGACGGTCGGGTCATCGTAGGCCGTCTTCACGAGGATGTAGGTGGGCGCCGTGATGGGGTAGGCGTCCGCACCCTCGCCGTTCAGCGGGTTGTAGGTGAGGTCGTCCTCGAGGGTCGCGCCCTCCAGGGCGGCCTGCGTGCCCTCGACGGAGGGCTCCACGTAGTTGCCCTCCTTGTTGAGGATGCTGGCGGTCTGGAGCTCGAGGGTGGTGGCGTCGCCGAGGTCGACGTAGCCGATGGCGCCCTCGGTGTCCTGCACGATCTGGGCCACGCCCGTGTTCTGCTGGCCGCCCTGGGTGTCGGCGGGCCACTCGACGGTGTCGTCGGAGCCGAGCGTCCAGTCGTCGGGGGCGGCGTCCTCCAGGTACTTGGTGAAGTTCTTGGTGGTGCCGGAGCCGTCGGAGCGGCGGGCGACGGTGATGTCGGTCGACGGCAGCTCGACGTCGGGGTTCTGGTCGGCGATGGCCGGGTCGTCCCAGGTGGTGATGTCACGCTGGAAGATCATGGCCAGGGTCGGGCCGTCGAGCTGCAGGGTCTCGACGTCGGGGAGGTTGTAGGCCGCGGTCACCGACGAGGCTGTGGTCGGGATGTAGAAGAACGAGCCCTCCTCGGGGCCGTCGCCGTCCTCGACGAGCGAGTCGGAGCCGGCGAAGTCGTTCAGGTTGTTGCCGAACTCCTCCTTGCCCGAGCCCGAGCCGATGGCGTTGTAGGTGACCGAGAGGCCGGGGGCGACCTCGCTGAGGCCGGTGGCGATGGCCTCCTGGTAGACGGCGTCGGGGAAGCTGGCACCCGAGCCGTTGAGCTCGCCGGAGGCGTCGGCGATGGCGGCCGCGGCGTCCTCGGCCGCCGACGCCTGCTCGGGGGTCGTGGTCTCCCCACCACCGGTGCCCTCGTCGTCGCCGCTGCTGTCGCTGCTGTCGCCGCAGGCCGCGGCCAGGAGCGAGAGCACCGCCAGCAGGGCCAGCAACCAGGCCAGACGTCCGTTGCGCTTCATCGATTCGCCCTCCTCGGGCAGGTGGTGTCGGTCGCGGGCGCACGGCCCGTGCTTTCCGACGCAGAACCTACGGAGGGCAGGTGGCCGGCATCCCCGGCGCAGGTGAACGAGCCGTGAACGACTCGCCAACGTTCGCCACCCCCTCCTCCGAGGCGCGTAGGGCCCCTCACCCCACCGCCGGTGGTGGGGTGAGGGCCGCGGACCCTGCGCGTCGGCCGAGCCGACAGGCGAGGCCGACCAAGCAGCACGGCATGGCAGTCCGAGCGCAGCGAGGAGACCAGCTGGGACGGCGGCCTGATCCGCTCACGCTCCTGGCACCTGGCGGCGACGTCGGACGTGGCGGCAGGTCCGGGCCGCGTCAGGCCCCGGGACGGGCGTCGAGCGCGCCGCGCAGCTCGACCAGGCGCTCGGGCACCACACGCCAGTGGACCCAGCGGCCCCGCCGCTCGCCCACGATCAGGCCGGCCTCGGCCAGGACCTTGGTGTGGTGGCTGACGGTGGGCTGGGAGCGACCGAGGGGCTCGGTCAGGTCGCACGAGCACACCTCGCCGGCCCCCGCCACCAGGTTGAGCAGGCGGAGCCGGATGGGGTCGGCCAGCGCGGCGAAGCCGGCGGCCAGGGCGGCGGCCTCGCCCTCGCCCAGCACCGGTCCGGTCACCCGGGCGCAGCACGGGTCGGCTGTCGTCTCGTCGCTGCGGGTGCGGGCGCTCGGGGCCACGGCGCGGATCCTTCCCATTGACAGATGTCGATGAATCGACCACCATTCGATGCTGATACATCGACCACCGTCAAACTATCGGAGGGGCCATGTCCCGCGTGCAGCTCGCCCTCGACGCCGCCATCGGCTTCCACTCGCGCGACGCCCCGTGCGGCGCCACCGCGCCCGGGTCCACCGCCCGCTGCTGTTGATGGCGTCGCCCGACATGGGCCGCCGGGCCACGGCCGAGGCGGTCGGCACCGGGCTGCTCGTCGCCGTCGTCGTCGGGTCGGGGATCTTCGCGGCTCGCCTGTCGCCCGACGACGTGGGGCTCCAGCTGCTGGAGAACAGCATCGCCACCGGTGCCGCCCTGGTGGGCCTCATCCTGGCCCTGGGCCCCGTGTCGGGCGCCCACCTGAACCCGGCGGTCACCCTGGCCGACCGGGTCCTGGGCGGGATCTCCACCCGGGACGGGCTCGTCTACGCGGTCGCCCAGGTCGCGGGCGGGTGCCTGGGGGCGATGGTGGCCAACCTCATGTTCGACCTCCCGGCCGTCGAGCTCTCCACGGAGACCCGCACGGGTGGGGGGATCTGGCTGGGCGAGGTGGTGGCCACCTTCGGCCTGCTGCTGGTGATCCTCGGCGTGGTCCGCTCGGGGCGGGCGTCGGCCGCGCCGTTCGCGGTGGGCGGCTACATCGCCGCCGCCTACTGGTTCACCTCGTCGACCAGCTTCGCCAACCCCGCGGTCACCGTCGGCCGCACCCTCTCGGACACCTTCGCCGGCATCCGGCCCAGCTCGGCCCCCGCCTTCGTGGCGTTCCAGCTGGTCGGGGCCCTCCTCGCCGTGGCCCTCGCCCGCTACCTGTTCCCCGACCTCACCGGCGACGACGTCGTCGTCCCCCACGCCACCGACCACCGGGAGACCTGACCGTGCCCGAGACCGCCCCCCTCAGCCCCACCGAGCGCCAGGCCCTGTCCTCGGCCGCCCACGACCTCCAGCGCGAGTTCGAGGGCGTGTTCGGGGTCGAGACCATCCAGCAGCTCCTGGAGACGAGCTACGACCAGGTCGCGGCACGGGCGCGGGTCAGCACCTTCCTCCCCCTCTTCGCCGAGCGCTTCGCCCGTCAGCGCCTCCGGGCGCTGGCCAAGGTGGAGGGCCACCACGACGACGGCCTCCCCGTCGTGCTGTTCCTGTGCGTGCACAACGCAGGCCGCTCGCAGATGGCGCTGGGCTGGTTCAGCCGACTGGCCGGTGACCGGGCCGTGGCCTGGTCGGGGGGCTCCGAGCCCGGGACCGAGGTCAACCCTGCCGCGGTGGCCGCCATGGCCGAGGTCGGCATCGACATCGCCAAGGAGTTCCCCAAGCCGTGGACCGAGGAGGTCGTCCGGGCCGCCGACGTCATCGTGACCATGGGCTGCGGCGACGCCTGCCCGATCTTCCCCGGCACCCGGTACGAGGACTGGGAGCTGGCCGACCCAGCCGGCCGGGGCCTCGAGACGGTGCGCCCGATCCGGGACGACATCGAGGCCCGGGTGCGCGACCTCCTCGCCCGGCTGGACGTCGCCGTCGCCTGACGGCAGTCGCGGCACGGGTCCGCGGGCCTCGTCGCCTGTCCCCTGGGAGCCCGGCTCGCGCCCGCCAGGTCGACGGCGACGGGTCCATGCCCCGGCCGACCGCCACCGAGCCTCCGCTCGCGTCGCCGATCAGTCCGGGGGCAGGACACCGGCGACGAGGGCACGGTCGTGGTCGTAGGACAGCAGGGCCAGGGCCTCGGCCGGTGCCAGCCAGCGCAGCTCGTCGACCTCGTCGTTGGCCACGAAGGCCCCGCCCTCGACCTCCATCTGCCAGTAGCGCACCTGCTTGGACCGGCCCTTGCGGTCGACGTAGCGGGTCGACGGCAGCTCGCGGCCCAGGCGGCAGCGGAGACCGGTCTCCTCCTCGACCTCGCGCCGGGCGCAGTCCTCGTCGGTCTCGCCCGGGTCGACCTTGCCCTTGGGCAGGCTCCAGTCGTCGTAGCGGGGCCGGTGCACGAGGGCGACCTCGCGACCGGCGGCACCCGGGCGGACGACCAGGCCGCCGGCCGCCCGCACCTCGACGTCGTCGTCGGCCGTCCCGCTCACGGCACCCAGTCCCAGCGGTCGGGGTCCGCGGCCTCCGCCCACGTCGCCGGCCAGTCGTCGCGCCGGGCCCTCCGCTGGGCCCGCTCGTCGGCCACCAGGGCGCCGAGGACGAACGCCGCAGCCACCGTGGTCGTCGGGCGCCGCCGCCGCGTGCCCGCAGCCAGGCCTCGGCCTCGACGGTGTCCTGGTGCTCGCCGAGGAGGTCCTGCACCTTCTTCGCCCCCTTGGCCGCCACGCTTCGCCGACGGGCCGACGGCGGAGCGCACGGCCTCGGCCGCGTAGCGGACCTGCTTGGCCTGCTTGCGCACCTCGTGGAGATCGCCGTCGGAGGGATGGTCGTCGAGGTCGTCGACCATGCGCCGCAGGGAGCGCCACGGCTTGTGGACCAGGGCGGGCAGCACGTCGAGGGCGGGCTCCCCGGCGTCGCCCCGCAGCGGCGGGGCGTCGGCCACCGCCACCAGGTCGTCGAGCAGGCGCCGGTAGCGATCGGAGCCGAGGGCCCGGTGCAGGCGCCCGACGGCGGCGTCGCGGTCGGACTCCAGCCGGGCCAGCACCTCGTCGAGGGCGGCCGCGTCGTCGGCCTCCAGGACGCGGGCCGCCGACGCCCGCAGCCGCTCGCAGAGGACGTCGGGGTCGCGCACGGCACCGAGCACCTCGCCCAGGCGCTTGAGCTCGTCGCGGAGCGGGTCGGTGACCTCCCGGTCCAGCAACGGGCGGAACGTCTTCAGGTCCGAGCGGAGCCGGCGGGCCGCGGTGCGCATCTTGTGGACGCCCTCGGGGTCCTGGCCCTGCACGGCCACGGGGTGGTGGTCGAGCAGCTGGGTCACCGACGACCGCAGGGCGGTGGTGACGACCGCGGCCTGCGGTCGGGTCGTCGGGCACCTCGTCGTCGGCCAGCTCGGGCCGGTCCGACGCCCGCGGGCCGAGGGCGGCCGCGACCTTGGGTCGGGCCGGGGCCGGCTCTGCGCCCGCCCGGCGCAGGCGGGCCACCACCGCCTCGGCCACGGCGTCGTCGACGTCGGCCGCCAGCTCGACCTCCAGCTCGCGGTAGCGGGCCGCCACCCGGCCGCCGTCCATGATCGAGACCTCGTCGTCGTCGATCTCGGCCAGGGGCCCGTCGGGGCCCTCGACCACGGTGCGGCGACGCACCGTGGCCAGCCGGGCCACCGGGACCAGGGCACCGGTGCGCACGTGGCACGCGACGAGCAGGGCCAGGTCGTCGGGCACGGCCCCGGCCGGGGCCCTGACCTCGATCTCGTCCCGGCTGAGCCCGCCCTCCGGGGCGCCGTCGCTCGGCAGCTTCAGGGTCCAGGTCTCTCGCGCCCCCCGACGACGGTGGCGGAGGGTGATCCCCCGGCGGGCCAGTCGGAGGTCCGCGGTGTCGTGGTAGGTGGCGTCGAGGTCGATCGTCTCGCGGCGGCGGGTGCGGGCCGCGTCGGCCACGCCGTCGAGGTCCGGGAGGGCGAACCCGGGCCAGGCCGACAGCTTGACCTCGCGCTCGATCACGACCGGCTCCTCACCATGACATCGTGGCCCACGGGGCCCCGGGGGTGGAGCACCCCCCGGCGCCGGCCCCCGGTCCTCGACGGATCAGAGGGCGTCGTCGACGTCACCGGGCTCGAGGCGCCGGGTGCGGGCCAGGGCCAGGGCCCGGAAGCGCTCCTGGGCGTCGACGGTGCCCTCGCCCTTCACCGGCTGCCAGGCCCCGTCGGGGCCGAGGGTCCAGGCCAGGGAGTCGTCGGCCAGGTTGACGTCGAGCACCTGGCGGACCTGGGCCTCCACCGCAGGGTCCGAGACGATGGTCAGCGCCTCGACCCGGCGGTCGAGGTTGCGGGGCATGAGGTCGGCCGAGCCGAAGGCCACGAGGGGGCGGTCGTCCTCGGTGCCGTTGGCGAACCAGTAGATGCGGGAGTGCTCGAGGTAGCGGCCGACGATGGAGCGGACCCGGATGTTCTCCGACAGGCCGGGCACGCCGGGGCGCAGGCAGCAGATGCCCCGCACGATGAGGTCGATCTCCACGCCGGCGCACGAGGCCTCGTAGAGCAGGTCGATCATCTGCGGGTCGACCAGGCTGTTCATCTTCAGGATCGATCCGACCCCGTCCGGGCCCGGCCGCGATCTCGCCCCGGATGAGCTCGACGATGCCGGCCCGCATGGAGTGGGGGGCGACCATCAGCCGCCGGTAGTTGACGTTGCGGCCGTAGCCGGTGAGGTAGTTGAACAGCTGGGTGAGGTCGGCGCCCAGGTCGGCGTCGGCGCTGAGGATGCCCAGGTCCTCGTAGAGCGTGGCCGTCTTGGAGTTGTAGTTGCCGGTGCCGACGTGGCAGTAGCGGCGGATGCCGTCGTCCTCGTCGCGGACGACGAGCAGGGTCTTGGTGTGGGTCTTGAGGCCGAGCAGGCCGTAGGTGACGTGGACGCCCGCCTCCTCCAGCACCTTGGCCCACTCGATGTTGTTGGCCTCGTCGAAGCGGGCCTTGAGCTCGACCAGGGCGGCCACCTGCTTGCCCCGCTCGGCCGCCCGCACCAGCGAGCGCACGATGGGGCTGTCGCCGGAGGTGCGGTAGAGGGTGATCTTGATGGCCAGGACCTTGGGGTCCCGCGAGGCCCGCCGGACCAGCTCCTCGACCGAGGTGACGAACGAGTCGTAGGGGTGGTGGACGAGGATCGGGCCCTCGGCGATGGCGGCGAAGATGTCGAAGGGCTCGCCCTCGGGCGCGGACAGGCGGGCCTGGGTGACCGCGCGGCCACGTCGTCGTCGCGCAGGTCGGGCCGGTCGAGGGCGTGCACGGCCCACAGCCCGCCCAGGTCGAGGGGGCCGACGTGCTCGAACACGGCGTGCTCGTCGACGTCGAGCTCGCGCATCAGCAGCTCGCGGACCTCGGGTGAGGCGCTGGCGTCGATCTCCAGGCGGACCGAGCGCCCGAAGCGACGGCGGCGCAGCTCCATCTCGACCGCGGCCAGCAGGTCGTCGGCCTCCTCCTCCTCGAGGGTGAGGTCGGCGTTGCGGGTGACCCGGAAGGCCACGTGCGTCATCGACGACCATGCCCGGGAAGAGCTGGTCGAGGTGGGCGGCGATGACCTGCTCCAGGGGCACGAAGCGCTCGCCGTCGGGCATGACCACGAAGCGCGGACAGCACCGGCGGGACCTTCACCCGGGCGAAGCGGCGCTCGTCGGTGACCGGGTCGCGCACGGTGACGGCCAGGTTGAGCGACAGGTTGGAGATGTAGGGGAACGGGTGGCCAGGGTCGACGGCGAGGGGGGTGAGCACCGGGAAGATGCGGTTCTGGAACACGCCCGACCATGTGCTGGCGGTCGTCGTCGTCGAGCTCCTCCCACGACGACAGCACGATGCCGTGGGTCGGCCAGCTCGGGCGCGACGTGCTCGAGGAACAGGCGCTCCTCCCGCTCGACCAGCACGCGGGCCCGGGCCGCCAGCTCCCGCACCTGGGCGGTGGGCGAGCGCCCGTCGGGCGCCCGCAGGCGGATGCCGGCGGCCACCTGGTCGAGCAGGCCGGCCACCCGCACCTGGAAGAACTCGTCGAGGTTCTGGCTGAAGATGGCGAGGAACTTGGCCCGCTCCAGCAGCGGGATCGAGCGGGTCGTCGGCCAGGGCCAGGACCCGCTCGTTGAAGTCGAGCCACGACAGCTCGCGGTTGAGGAAGCGGTCGGGGTCCTCGCGCAGCGACCAGCTGCCGGCGCTCGACCCCGTGCTCTCGAGGGCGCGACGGCGACGACATGGGGCCCGATCCTACCGGTGGCCGCCGACCCCCGACCGACGGGGTCGGTGGCGGACCGGTGTCCGGGCGGTGGACGGCGGGGCGGACGGGGCGGATCAGGCCCGGTGCGCCGAGCAGGGCGGCGCCGACCACCCCGGCGTCGTCGCCGAGGGCGGCGGGCACGACGGGCACGGCCAGGGCCTCGCCCAGCAGGCCGGAGGACTCGGCCCCCACGCGGGCCACCAGCTCGGGGCCCAGCTTGTCGGCCACGCCGCCGCCCACGACCACGAGGCCGACGTCGACGAGCATGACCGTGGAGGCGATGGCGGTGCCCACCGCGGTGACGGCCTCCTCCATGAGCTCCTCGGCCACGGCGTCGCCCTTCGTCAGGGCCTTGGCGAACACCGAGGACTTCATGCGGTCGTCGCCGGCGATGTCGACCAGCGCGGTCTCCTCGCCCTCGGCGTGGCGGCGACGGGCCTCGGCCTCCATGCCGGCCCGGCCGGCGTAGGCCTCGACGTGGCCGTGGCCGCCGCAGCCGCAGGGCCGACCGCCGTGGCGGACCACCATGTGGCCGATCTCGCCGGCGACGCCGCGGGGCCCGCGCCGCAGGTCGCCCGAGAGCACCAGGCCACCGCCGATGCCGGTGCCCATGAACACGCAGAGCACGTCGTCGTGGCCCTCGGCCGCGCCGTGGGCGACCTCGCCCAGGGCGGCCGCGTTGACGTCGTTGTCGACGGCCAGGTGCGTCGACCCCGGTGGCCTCGCGCAGCAGGGCGCGCAGCGGCGACGGGGGCCGACCAGCCCGACCAGGTTGGGCACGCCGGCCACCACGCCGTCGGTCGTCGACGTAGCCGGGCGTGCCCACGCCGACGCGGTCGGCCCCGCCCAGCTCCTCGACCATCTCGGCGATGGCGGCCACCACCTCCTCGGGGCCGCCGGTGGGGGTGGGCCGCTTGACGGCTGTCGCCCACGTCGGCGCCCGTCGACGACGGCGGCCAGGATCTTGGTGCCGCCGAGGTCGACGCCGATGGTGCGCTTGGCCACGCCGCTCAGTCCTCGGGCTCGCCCAGGTCCCAGTCGAGCAGCAGGCCCTCGCGCTCGGCGTCGCGGATGACCCGCTCCCGGTTGCGGCGGAACTGCGGGTCGTGGGGCGGGACGAGCTGGAGCCGGGCCTGGACCCGGTCGCGGAAGCCGTCGATGAGGGCCCGGTCGCCGAAGTCCGAGCCGATCTCCCAGTGGGGCGCGACCGGACCGAGGTAGATGACCCGGGCGTGGCCGCGGGGCGGCTCGTTGGGGTCGCGCTCGAACTCGGTGTAGGTCACGGTCATCTCCTCCGGCCGCGCGGGCCTGGTGCGGCCGACCAGCCTAGGTCGTGGCGGGGCCGGCCGCAGCAGGGCGGCGGCCGTGCTCAGCCGCCGCGGCGGGTGAGGGTGGCCTGGACCTCCATGGGCTCGCCCTCGCGCTCGAAGGAGATCGTGACCGTGTCGCCGGGGGCCTTGGCCCGGATCACCTCGCCAGGGCGGCCTGGGTGTCGGTGGTCTGGCCCTCGACCACCAGGATCACGTCGCCCCGCTGGAGCCCGGCGTCGTCGGCCCCCGAGTCGGGCGTGACGGTGTCGACGATGAGGCCCTCGGGCCGGGTGATCCCGAACTGGTCGAGGACCTCGGGGAGGCACGGTCGCTGGCCTCGATGGTGGTGACCCCGAGGACGGCCTGGTCCGGGTTGACGTCGCCGTCGCCGTTGCGCAGCTCCTCGATGAGCGGCTTCAGCGGGTCGATGGAGAGGGCGAAGCCGATGTTCGAGGCCCCGGGGATCACCGCGGTGTTGATGCCCACGACCTCGCCCGCTGGCGTTGAGCAGCGGGCCACCGGAGTTGCCGGGGTTGATGGCGGCGTCGGTCTGGATGAGGTTGTCGAGGTTGATGGTGCCGCCGTCCTGGGTGGGCCCGCTGAGGGGCCGGTCGGTGGCCGACACGATGCCGCTGGTGACCGTGGGCTTGCCCCCCAGGCCGAGGGCGTTGCCGATGGCGACCACGTCCTCGCCCACCTGGAGGTCGGTCGGACGAGCCCAGGGTCGCGGCCCGGAGGTCCTCCTTGCCCTCGACCCGGATCATGGCCAGGTCGTCGTCGGGGAAGGAGCCCACCAGCTCGGCGTCGACCGAGGACCCGTCGAAGAAGGTGACCGAGATCTGAGTCGGCCCCCTCGATCACGTGGGCGTTGGTGAGGATGAGGCCCGAGGCGTCGATGATGAAGCCGCTGCCCGCGCCCATGGCCGCGGGCTGGGAGCTGACGCCGGTGTTGATGGACACCACCGACGGCTGGGCCACGTCGAGCAGCTGCTGGATGTCGAGGCGCCTCGCCGGGGGCGACGCTCGGCCGGGGGCGAGGTCGTGGTCGGGGCGGGCCCGGCGGAGCCGTCGTCGTCGGTGGCCAGCACCAGACCGGAGGCCACCAGGGCGGCGACCACCGCGCCCACGATGCCGCCGACCAGGGCGGCCATGAGCCGACCACCCCGGTCCGAGGAGGACGGCGGCGGGGCATCGGTCCCGGTGCTGGCGCCCCCGCCCCCGAGGGCTCGGGGCGGACCGGGCCGTAGCCGGGCGGGTAGGGCGGGACGCCGCCGCCCGCGGCCGGGGGCGGGCCGGCCGGCGCAGCGGTGCCGCCCTGCCAGCCGCCGGGGGCCCAGGGACGGGGTCCACCCGCCGCGGGGCCCGACGCCGGTGGCGCCCAGGGGCCCGGGGCGGAGCCGGAGGAGGTCGGGTGACGCCCCGTCGGCGGGGACCAGGACGAGCCGGCGGCGGCGCCGCCACCGGGACCCCGCGGCGCCCAGGGGTCCGGAGAGGATCCCGGGGGGGGTGCTGACGGGGGGCTGGGCCACGGGCGCTCCTTCGACGGGCCCGGGGCAGGCCGACGCCGGGCCCGGTCACGCTACCCGCCCACCCCGGCCGAGCGGGCCGCGCGCCGGCCCCCGCCGGGGAGGGGTCCCCCCTCGCCCGCCACCGCCGTGAGCAGGGAAGAAGCCCGGCGCGGGGGCTGCGACCTGCGTCTTTACACCCTCTTGACCCCCGATCTGGGAAGACCCATCCCGACACGTCGCCCCTGCGAACCACCACCAGAGGTCGGCGGGACACGAGAGGTTGACCACGTGAACGAGTACGAGATCGCCAAGTGGATGCAGGAGGGCAACTGCGCCCACCAGCCCCCGTCGACGTTCTTCCCGAGCGACGGCGTGGGTGTCGAGGTGGCCCGCCGGATCTGCGCGACCTGTCCCGTGATCGAGCCCTGCCTGGAGTACGCCCTCGAGCACCGCATCGAGCACGGCGTGTGGGGCGGCTGCTCCGAGCGCGAGCGCCGGCGCATCCTCCGGCGTCGGCGGCTCGCCGCGGCCGAGGCCCAGGAGCAGGAGGCCCTCGCCCGCCAGCCCGGCTGAGCCACCCACCTCCCCGGAGCTCCAGCGGATGGGACCGTCGTCGCCGCGAGTCGTCCTCGCGTGGCTCGGAGACCGATGCCGTGCTTGCTCGGTCGGGCTCGCTCCTGAGCGTCGTCGCACCTCGACCGTGGTGGCGCCCATCCGCTCGCCCTCCTGAGACCTCCGACCCCGGGAACGCAGACAGCCCGCCTCGTCGAGGCGGGCTGTCGTCGTGGTGGGCCCGGAGGGGCCGAGAGCGGGGCTAGGCGGAGTCGCCGCCCGAGCGGCGGAGCTCCTCCTCGCGGCGGCGCACGGCCTCCTCGCGCGACGCGGAGCTCCTCCTCGCGCGACAGCGGGGGTGCCTCGACCGCCTTGGGGGTGCTGCCGGGCTTCTCGTCGACGCTCTTCTCGAACTCGCGCTTGGCCTCGCCCAGGGACTTGGCCAGCTTGGGGAGCTTGGCTCCTCCGAAGATGAGCAGGATGATCAGGAAGATGATCAGCAGCTCTGTGGGACCGAGGTTCATGGCGCCACCCTACCGGCCCCTCCCCGCCAGCGACAGGCAGGCGCCGAACTCCCGGCGCACCCCCGGCTGACGCCCAGCCCGAGCCCTGCCACACTCGCCCGGTGCTGGAGTGCGTGGTCAACGTGAGCGAGGGGCGCGACGCAGAGGTCCTCGACGCCCTGGCCGCCGCGGTCGGGCCGGACCTCCTCGACCTCCACGTCGACGCCGACCACCACCGCAGCGTGTGGACCCTGCGCGGCGAGCAGGCCCCCCGCCTCCTCGCCCGCGCCGCGGTGGAGCGCCTCGACCTGCGGACCCATGCCGGGGCCCACCCCCGCATCGGCGTGGTCGACGTCGTCCCCTTCGTGGCCCTCGCCGGGTCGTCCCCAGCCGACGCCCTCGGGGCCCGGGACCGCTTCTGCGCCTGGGCCGCGGCGGACCTGGGCCTGCCCTGCTTCGCCTACGGCCCGGAGCGGACCCTGCCCGACGTGCGCCGCCAGGCCTTCGCCGACCTGGCGCCGACGGCCGGCCCGCCCCGCCCCCACCCCACGGCCGGCGCCGCCGCGGTGGGGGCCCGCGACGTGCTGGTGGCCTACAACCTGTGGCTGGCCCGACCGGACCTGGACCGGGCCCGCGCCGTGGCCCGCGACCTCCGCAGCCCGGCGGTGCGGGCCCTCGGCCTGGCGGTGGGCGCCGAGGTGCAGGTGTCGCTCAACCTGGTGCGTCCCACGGAGGTGGGTCCGGGCGCGGCCCGCGACGCGGTGGCGGCCCGGGTGGACGTGGCCCGGGCCGAGCTGGTGGGCCTGGTGCCCGAGGCGGTGCTGCGGGCCGAGCCCGAGGCCCGGTGGATGCAGCTCGACCTCGACCCCGAGCGGACGATCGAGGCCCGGGTGGCCCGGGCCGACGGCGTCTGAGGGCGGGTCAGGCCCCGCCCGCGGCGGCGCCGGACTCGGCCGCGGCCCGACGGGCCAGGGCCCGCTGGCGCCGGAGGCGCCGCCGCTCGCGCTCGCTCATGCCGCCCCAGATGCCGAACTTCTCGCCGTTGTCGAGGGCGTACTCCAGGCAGTCCTCGCGGACCACGCAGCCCCGGCAGACCTCCTTGGCCTCGCGCGTGGACGCCCCCCGCTCGGGGAAGAAGAGGTCGGGGTCGACACCCAGGCAGTTGGCGAAGTCCTGCCACCCCGGTTGCTCGACTGTCTCCTCTGAGATGTGCACGACGACCTCCTCGACCGGCGTCGTCCAACGGCCTGATAGCACATTGGTAATTACAACGGTGTGATCTTGACCTCTCGGCGGCCAGGATGCAAGGGCGGGTAGGTTCCGGTCCCCGTGAGCGCCCCCGCCCCCCTCGACCCGCCGGCCGGTGCCGACGCCGGCTACGCCGTGTTCGCCAAGGACCGCACCACCCGGGTCGACGACGGCACCCGCATCGCCTGGACGGTGCTCCCGGCGGCCGACGGCGTCGAGGGTCGCACCCCGGTGCTGGCCGTGAACGGGTGGTCGTGCAGCGACGCCTACTGGGTGCACATCGCTCCCGCCCTGGCCGCCCGGGGCCACCCCGTGGTCCTGGTCGACGCCCGTGGCCACGCCGCCTCGGGCCTCCCGCGCCACCCCGGCCGCGGGGCGCGCGACCTCCTCCCCGAGGACATCACCATCGGCCGCCTGGCCCGCGACCTGGCCGCCGTGCTCGACGACGCCGGCATCGACCGGGTCGTGGTCATGGGCCACTCCATGGGCGTGCAGGTCAGCCTGGAGCTCGACCGGCTGGAGCCCGAGCGCGTCGCCGGTCTGGTGCTCGTCGCCGGCAGCTACGAGAACCCGCTCAAGACCTTCATGGGCCTGCCCGTGGCCGACGCCGTCTTCCCCCTCGGCAAGGCCGCCGTCGCAGTGACCCCGGCGCCGGTGCTGCGCCTCGCCATGCAGCCGGCCCGGGCCGCAGCCCTCGCCACCTGGCTGGCCCGCCAGGCCCGCGCCGCGGGCCCCAGGGCGTCGGTGGAGGACATGGCGCCCTACCTGCGCCACATCGCCACCGCCGACACCGCGGTGATGATCCGCACGCTCGACGCCATGCGCCGCCACTCGGCCGCCGACCACCTGCGCCACGTGCGGGCCCCCACGCTGGTGCTGGCCGCGGGCAAGGACACCTTCACCCCGCCGCGGTGCTCGGCCCGGATGTTCGAGCGCATCCCGACGGCCGAGATCCAGTGGTTCGACGAGGCGCACCACACCCTCCCCATCGAGGAGCCCGAGGGCGTCGTTGAGGCCATCGACGAGTGGTACCAGCGGCGGGTCGCGCCCGCGGCCCCCGCGGGGCGGCCCACCCGGCGGCGCGGCGGTGACGGCGGCCATCCGCACCGTGCGGGCCGACATCACGACCCTCGAGGTCGACGTGGTCGTGAACGCGGCCAACGCCTCCCTGCTCGGCGGCGGAGGCGTCGACGGCGCCATCCACCGCGCCGCCGGCCCGGCCCTCCTCGAGGAGTGCCGGGCCCTGGACGGGTGCCGGACCGGCGACGCCAAGGCCACCGCAGGCCACGACCTGCCGGCCCGCTGGGTGGTCCACACCGTGGGCCCGGTGTGGCGGGGCGGGGGCGCCGGCGAGGCCCGGCTCCTCGCCTCCTGCTACCGCCGCAGCCTGGAGGTGGCCGACGAGCTGGGAGCCGGGTCGGTGGCCTTCCCCGCCATCTCCACCGGTGTGTACGGGTACCCGGGCGACGAGGCCGCCGCCGTCGCCGTCCACACCCTCCGGACCGCTCTCCCGGACACGTCGGTGGACGAGGTCGTGCTGGTGGCCTTCGCCGTCACCGACCACGAGCGCTACCAACGGCTCCTCGCCGACGACCGGCGCGGGGCCTGACGGTGGAGGACCTGCTCACCGGGGACGACGGGCGGGTGCGCTGCGGCTGGTGCGGCACCGACCCCCTCTACGTCGCCTACCACGACGAGGAGTGGGGGCGGCCCGTCACCGACGACACCCGCCTGTTCGAGAAGCTGTGCCTGGAGGGCTTCCAGGCCGGGCTCAGCTGGCTCACCATCCTGCGCAAGCGACCCGCCTTCCGCGCCGCCTTCGCCGACTTCGACCCAGCGACCGTCGCCGCCTTCGACGAGGGCGACGTGGACCGCCTCCTCGCCGACGCCGGCATCGTCCGCCACCGGGGCAAGATCACCGCCGCCATCTCCAACGCGGCCCGGGCCCTGGAGCTGGAGGCGGAGGTGGGCTCGCTGTCGGACCACGTCCGCTCGTTCGTCCCACCCGAGGTGGCCGAGGCGCCCCGACCCCGGTCGCTGGCCGGGGTCCCCACCTCCACCCGCGAGTCCAGCGCCCTGAGCCGGGACCTCAAGCGACGGGGGTGGCGCTTCGTGGGCCCGACCACCGTCTACGCCTTCCTCCAGGCCATGGGCGTGGTCGACGACCACGTCGAGGGGTGCTGGGTGCCCGCGCGGGACCCCACGGGCTGATCCCGGCCGGCCTCAGCCCTGGGCGTGGGCGACGACCGCCGGCTCGCGGAGCAGGGTGCGGACCACGTCGGCGACCGACGCCCCGCCGTCGAGGGCGACGACCACGGAGTCGCGCTGGGCGGTGGTCGGGGTGACCGCCCCCAGCAGGACCCACAGGACACCGGCCTCGACGTTCGCCGCCTGCTTGGCCCGGTACTCCGACGAGTTGGAGAACCCGATCATCACCCACCCACGGGTGCGGCGGCCGGCGGCCAGCTCACCGGTCCAGAAGTCGATGCCGCCCTGGTCGCCCTCGCGCCCGAGCACGTTGCGGTACACGAGCTCGACGAACTGCCGGTCCGACAGCGCGCCGTAGCGGTTGGTGAACTCCCGGGAGGCCGCGAAGAACTCCGACACGTAGCGGATGCCGGCGCCGCCCCGGCGTCGGCCGATCCAGTAGGTGAGCCCGCCGTGGTCCGGCGGGCGCAGGAAGTAGGCCGAGTACAGGCGGGCGACCGGGTCGATCACCTCGACGCTGTCGGGCCCGGCCCGCAGGTCCTCCACGAGCGAGCCCAGCGTGGCCGGCCCGGCGCCGAGGGTCGCCACCCACTGGGTCCGCTCCAGGGCGGTGGGCGGGCGGCCGAGGAGCCACTGGTGGATGTCCACCACCGCGTCGGCCCAGGAGGCGAAGGGCAGCCAGCCCTGGGGCGTGACCGACGCCGAGGGGGCCGAGTCGGGACCGGTGCCGACGTCGTTGGTGGCGGCCACGCGGAAGGTGTGGGCCACGCCGTCGGTGAGCCCGTCGACGGCGACCGTCGTGGCGTCGGGGCCCACGACGATCGGGGCCTGGGCCACGCCCGCGGCCTCCGGCGTGACCCGGTAGCCGGTGAGGGGACGACCGCCGGTGGAGGACGGGGCCGTCCAGGTGACCACGGCCCGCCCGGCCTGCGGCTGCGCCCACACCCCGGCGGGTGCCCCGGGCGCGGTCGGCACCACCGAGATGGCCACGGTGCCGGTGTCGCTCAGGCTCCCGTCGGAGGCGGTGAAGGTGAACGAGTCCGGTCCGGAGTAGCCCGCGGCCGGCGTGTAGGTGAGCGCCGGTGGGGTGCCGCTCAGCGTGCCGTGGGCCGGGCCACCGGTGACGGCGAAGGTGAGGGGCGAGCCCTCCGGGTCGGTGCCGCCCAGGGTGATGGCCGTGGGCGACCCGTAGGCGGTGCTCACCGACTGGTCGGTGGCCGTGGGGGCCTGGTTGGCGACGGCCACCGTGGTGGTGATGAGCACCTGGGTGGGGTCGTCCGGGGTGCACGTGGCCGTGATGCCCCCGAGGAAGTAGGTGGCCTTGGCCACGATGCTCGACGGCACCTTCCAGCTCACCGTCCGGGCCGGGCCGGCGACGGTGGTGGCCACCGACACGTCCGGCACGGTCGGCAGCGGCTTGCCGGGGCCGATGGGCACGTTGCCGGTGACCGTCACGACCAGGTCGCTCCCCGTGACGACCCAGCTGGGCGTGAACGTGGACGTGGAGAAGGTGACCCCGGTGACGGTGACCCCCGTGGGCACCGGGACGGTGATCTTCACCTCCTTCACGGTGGCGTCGATGGGGACCTCACCCACCGGGACCGGGACCTTCAGGAGGTTGGTGACGGCGCCGCCGGGCGCCACGGGGTCGACGCTGTCGGTGGCGTCGATGTCGGCGGTGCTGGACACGTCGCCCACGATCGGGATGCCCCTGCACGTGACCGGGACCTCGGTCGGTCCGTCGGCGCCGGCCGGGGCGGGCACGAGCGTGCCCACGGTCCCGGCGACGAGTGCGGCGGCCACGACCAGCGCGGCGGTGCGGATGCGTCCCACGTCTTCCCCCTGGCGACGCCGAACCCCCGTCGACGTCCACCCCGACCGTAGCGGCCGCCGCCGGCCCGGCGCGCGGGCGGGCCGACCGGGCGGTCAGCCTGCCCGTCGGCGGGTCATCTCCCGGCGTTGGTCGAGGAAGTCGACCAGCACGTAGTCGCCGAGCGTCTCGGGGGTGGTGAAGAAGGCCCGTCCCCGGTTGAGCTCGGTCAGGCGCTCGATGAAGCGCTGGAGGTAGGGCGTGGCGTCGAGCATGAAGGTGTTGATCTTGATGCCGTCGCGGGTGGCCCGGAGCACCTCGGTGAGGGTGGCGTCGATCGTCTCCTGCACCGGCGGGTAGTGGAAGACCGGCGACCCGCCGGCCGTCAGGTGGGCGGTGGGCTCGCCGTCGGTGACCATGATGATCTGCTTGGTGCCGGCCCGGCCGGCCAGCATCTTGCGGGCGAGCATGAACCCGTGCTGCATGTTGGTGCCGTACACGAAGTCCCACGAGACCTCGGGCAGCTCGTGGGCCACGATCGGCCGGGCCACCTCGCTGAAGCCGACCAGCCCGAGGAAGTCCCGCGGGTACTGGGTCGAGATCAGGTGGTGGAGGGCCATGGCCACCTTCTTGGCCGGCAGGAAGTTGTCGCGCATCGGCATCGACAGCGACAGGTCGATCATCAGCACGGTGGAGGCCTGCACGGTGCGCTCGGTGCGCTCGACCTCGAAGTCCTCCGGTGTCAGCTGCACCGGCGTGCCGCCGCCCTGGCGGGCGATGGCGTTGCGGATGGTGCGCTCGATGTGGAGGTTGAACGGGTCGCCGAACTCGTAGGCCTTGGTCTCGTCGGCCCGCTCGTGGCCGGTGCCGGACTGCTCCATCTGGTGGCGGCCCAGCTGGTCGGGGTCGAGTCGGCGGAAGATGTCGCGCAGGGCGTTGCGGCCGATGCGGCGCAGGCCGTGGGGCGTCAGCTCCAGGCGGCCCTCCCGCTGTTCGATGAGCCCCGCCTCGGTGAGCATCTCGACCAGCTCGGACATCTTCTCCAGGCTCTGGGCCGCGTCGTCGCCCAGGAGCTCGCGGGCCCGCTCGAGGTCGACGTCGCCGAGGGCGCCGGGCTGGCTGGCCCGCGTGAGCAGCTGCTCGAGCTGGTCGAGGTCGCCCAGCTCGTCCATGACCCCGGCCGCCTCGGCGAAGCTCAACGGGTCGGTGCCCTCGAACTCGTAGCGGCGACCCCACCCGGCGTCGGGGAAGAGCTGGCGCAGGTTGGCGCCCAGCTGGTCCATCTGCCAGCGGAGGTCCATGTCCTCCATCAGCGAGTCCGACAGCGACTGGAGCTGGGCCCGCTGCTCGGGGCTCATGGAGGCGAGCATCGACTGCATGGCCGCCATGCGCTGGGCCATGGCCTCCAGGAGCTCGTCGAGGTTCGACGGGTTCTCCGGGAACATGTCGCCGTAGCGCTCCATGAACCCGTCGAAGTCGGGCTCCTGGCCGGCAGCCCGCTGGGAGAGCATCTCGTTGAGCTCCGCCAGCATGTCCTTGACCCGGGCCATCTGCTCCGGGTCCGGGTTCGCCATGGCCTCGGACATGCCCCCGAACCACGAGTCGACCATCTCCTGGCGGAGCTCGTCCATGAGGGCGTCGAACTGGTCGCGCGCCTCGTCCGAGGTGAAGTCGTGCTCCTGGAGGGCCCGCACCTGGCCGGCGAGGTCGGGGGGCAGGGCGGCGAGGTCGTCGCGGCGCTGCTGGGCGACCTCCTCGGTGAGCTCCTGGCGTCGGGCGTCGCCGGAGTCCCGCGCCTCCTGCTCGAAGGCATCGATCGCCTCGGCGTCCTTCTCGATCACGTCGCGCAGGCGCTCGGCGATGTCCTCGTAGGCCCCGCCCAGGTCGTGCTGCTCGAGCCGCTCCCGCCGGGCCTCGCGGAGGCGCTCGATGAGGTCGCGGATGCCCTGCACCTGCTCGCCGTCGCGGTCGGTGAAGCCCTGCTGCATGAGGCGCCGGAGGGAGGCGTTGAGGTCGCCGTGGTACAGGAGGTCGTCGGTGACCTCGGCCAGCACGTCGTCGGCGTCGAACTCGAAGCCCTTCTGCGTCCCGTCCCACCGGCTGTAGCGGAAGCTCGAGGACATGCGGGCCACGCTACCGGCGTCCGGGACGCCCCGTGCCGGCGCGCCAGCCGGGCCTCGCCCGGTCCAGGCTGCGACGATGGGCCCCGCCGGCGCGACCCGTGGACGCCGCGGCACGCGATCGTGCGGAGGAGGATCGGGTGGACCAGGACGACGAGGAGGGCGCGACGGTGCGGAGGAGGCTGCGCGTGGAGGGGGTGGTGCAGGGGGTGTTCTTCCGCGACGGCTGCGCCCGCGCCGCCACGCAGGCCGGCGCCGCGGGCTGGGTGCGGAACCGGCCCGACGGGTCGGTGGAGGCGGTCGTCGAGGGCCGCCCCGCCGCCGTCGACCAGGTGGTGGCGTGGTGCCGGGTCGGCCCCCGCGCGGCGCGGGTCGACCGGGTCGAGGTGACCGACGAGGCCCCGACCGGCGAGGTCGGGTTCTCGGTGGAGGGCTGACGAGGCCTCGCCGGCTGGTCGACCGCGGCGTGCACCGTCCGCGTGCGGGGCGGCGGTCCGCTCAGCCCGCCACCACGACCGACGGCTGGTGGGTCACCGAGAAGGCCACCGACCGGGCGATGAAGCACAGCTCGTGGGCGCGGTCGTGGAGGGCCTCGGCCTCTGCCGCGTCGGTGCCCGGGCCGACCGTGACCTCGGGACGGAGGGTGACCGAGGTGAACCGTCCTCCGCCGTCGGCGGACAGGGCCATCTCGCCCTCCGGGTGGTCGACGTAGCCGACCACCACCACCCCGGCCTCGGCCGCCAGGTGCAGGTACCAGAGGAGGTGGCACTGCGACAGGCTGGCGACCAGCAGCTGCTCGGGGTTCCACCGGGTGGCGTCGCCCCGGAAGGTCGGGTCCGACGACCCCTCCAGCGGTGGCGGGCCGTCGGCCGTGACCACGTGGTCACGGCGGTACGACCGGTACGAGGCGGTGCCCTCGCCGTCGTCACCGGTCCACTCGAGGGTGACCCGGTAGCGGTGCGGGGCGCCCATGGGACCACGCTACGTGCGTCCCCCGCCGTCGGAGGCGCTCCTCTCGCCGGGTCGGCCCGACGTCCGTCGTCGCCGTCCCGGGTCCGAGCCATCCCCGGTCGGCCCCGCCCGATCCGGCCACCGCGAGTGGGGAGCGCGGCGGTGCCGCCGCGGCACGCCGAGGGGGGCGGTTCGTCGGTGCCGGGGGCGGGGGCGATGATGGCGGGGTGAGCCCCGGACCCCCCTGCGCCGCTGCGCCGTCGGACGCGGCGGCCGGGTCCGGCGTCGCGGCCGCCGGCGGCGGCCGACCGCCAGGCGCGGTGTCGTGGCGTTCCGTCGGGGCCGGACCGGCGTGGTGGCTCGCCGGCGTCCTCGTCGTCCTCGGGCTGGTGCCGCTCACCCTCATGGGACCGGGGACCGACCTCGACGTGGGGGCCGTGATCCGTTCGGGCCGCTCGGTGCTCGACGGGGACTACGTCGCCAGCCGGGCCCCGGGCGCACCGGTGCACGAGGCCGCCGTCGGCCTGCTGGAGCGGATCGGCGGCACCGTCGGGCCCAACCTCGGGTCCCTGGCCGCCGGCGTCGCCGTGGCGGTGCTGCTCGCCGTCCTCCTGAAGGGCGAGGGGGTGGGCAGGGTCGGGCTGTCGGTCGCCGTCGTCGTGGCCAACCCCTGGTTCCTCGTCGCCGCCACGTCCACGGTCGACTTCCTCTGGGCCCTCGCCCTGTGGCTGGGCGCCGCGGTGGTGCTCCGGCGCCGACCGTCGCTCCTCGGCGCGGCGACGGCGGGGGTCCTGTGCGGCCTGGCCGTGGGCTGCCGCTCCTCCACCGCCTTCCTCGTCGCCGCCCTCGCCCTGTCCGAGGCGGCGGACCGGTGGACCCCGGACGTCGCGACCGACGAGGGCCATGGCGACGAGGCCGTCGACCGCGGGGTCCCGACCGCCGTGGTCCGCGCCGCGGTGCTGACGGGCGTGGCCGCGGTGGTGGGGCTGGTGGTGTTCCTGCCCCCGTTCCTGGCCGCGGAGTCGTCGCTGGCCTTCGCCCAGAACGACGTGCCCACGTCGTCGCCGTTCGTGCAGCTGGGCCGCTTCCTGGCCAAGGACCTCTACTTCGTCGGCCCCTTCGCTGCCGTCGCGCTGCTGGTCGCCCTGCCGGCCGTGGTGCGGGGCCTGGCGCGGGTCCGGGTGGACTGGCTGGTCCGCCTCGGCGTGCTCACCGTGGTGGTGTCACAGGTCCTGTTCCTGCGCTTCCCGTGGAAGATGGGCCACCTGCTGCCCACCCTCGTCGGCCTGGCCCTGGTGCTGGCCCGGGTGCTGGGCGACCGGCCCCGCCTGCTGGCCGCCCTGGTCGCCACCCAGGTGCTCTACGGGCTGGTCAGCATCCAGCTGCTCGCCCCGGACAACCCCAACGCGGCCACCGGCGGACGGCTCACCTTCGAGCCCCGCTGGGGCGCACTGGTGGTCGACACCCGGTGTCGCCTCGACGACACCGGCGCCTGGACCGCACCCCTCGCGGTGCCCGACGACCCGGGGACGCCGGAGCCGGAGCGCTCCCGACTCGACGAGGTGTGGGACTGCGCCAAGCCCTGGTCCGACTGACCGACCGGGCCTCGGCTCGGCGGGCGGGGGACAGGATGGGCCAGGCACACTCTGTCCACTCCCTGTCTGCCCGGTCTCCGGGCGCTCGGCTCAGCGGGCGCGGTAGGAGGCGCGGGCGCCGACGGCGTCCTTGTTGAGGCGCTTGGAGAGGTGGAGGCCCTCCAGCACCAGCTCAGCCGCGCTGGCTCGCGTGGCGGCATCGGCGTCCTCGCCGGCCAGCTCGTCGACCAGCTCGGCCAGGCCGGGGCGGGACGAGAGGTGCGACGTGTACTGCTCGACGGTGACGTCCTCGCCCACGTGCAGCACCTCGCCGTCCTCGAAGGAGTCGACGACGGGGACGGCGGCACCGGTGCCCACCCGCTCGCGGAACACGACGAGCACGGCCTGGCGCAGCAGCTTCTCGACGATGTCGCCCTCGCGGCCCTCCTCGAAGGACTCGACCTCGACCTTGCCCATGGTCGAGCTGGCCAGGGCGTCGAGGTCCGACACCCGGGGGGCGACGGTGTCCTCGCCCAGGCGCAGGGCCCGCCGCACGGCGTTGGCCACGAGGGTCTCCCGGTTGGTGACGGTGAGGCGCACCGACACGCCGGAGCGCTGGCTGATGTTGGAGGACTGGCGGGCCAGGTGGCTGAAGGTGGCCACGACCTCGTCCATCCAGTCGGGGATCGACACGGCCACGCCCTCGACCTCGAAGGGCCGGGCCTCCTGCTGGGCGATGGCGACCTCGGTGGCCACCTCCAGCGGGTAGTGGGTCCGGATCTGGGCGCCGAAGCGGTCCTTCAGGGGGGTGATGATGCGGCCGCGGTTGGTGTAGTCCTCGGGGTTGGCCGAGGCCACCAGCAGCACGTCGAGGGGCAGGCGGACCTTGTAGCCCCGGATCTGGATGTCGCGCTCCTCGAGCACGTTGAGCAGGCCGACCTGGATGCGCTCGGAGAGGTCGGGGAGCTCGTTGATGGCGAAGATGCCGCGGTTGGTGCGGGGCACCAGGCCGTAGTGGAGGGTGAGCTCGTCGGCCAGGTACCGGCCCTCGGCCACCTTGATGGGGTCGACCTCGCCGATCAGGTCGGCGATGGAGGTGTCCGGGGTGGCCAGCTTCTCGCCGAAGCGGTCGTCGCGGTGGACCCACTCGATGGGCGTGTCGTCGCCCTTGTCGGCCACCAGGTCGCGGGCGGGGCGGGACACCGGTGCGTAGGGGTCATCGAGGATCTCGCTGCCGGCCACGATCGGCAGCCACTCGTCGAGCAGCCCGGTGAGCGAGCGGATCATGCGGGTCTTGGCCTGGCCCCGCTCGCCCAGGAAGACGATGTCGTGGCCCGCCAGCACCGCGTTCTCCAGCTGCGGGAGGACCGTGTCCTCGTAGCCGCGGACGCCCTCGACGAGAGGCTCACCGGCTCGGACCCGGGCCAGCGCGTTGCGCTGCATCTCCTGCTTCACGGGGACCGAGCGCCATCCCGACGCTCGCAGCTGGCCGAGGGTGGCGGGACGGTTCGACATGGCGCCCAACCTAGAGGCGGTCCGGCAGGGATGCGCCCGCGGCGCAGCCGTCGGCACCGGACGGCGGCCCGCGGGTGGGAGAGGCCACCTGCGACCCCGGCGGATCCCCGCGGGGTACGGTCCGCGGCCATGGGCGTGGCGATCGACACCGAGGCCCTCCGCCGGGACGTGGACGAGCTCCGCCCCGAGCTGGGCGAGCGCTACGAGGACCTCCACGCCCACCCCGAGCTGTCCTTCCAGGAGCACCGCACCGCCGGGGTGGTGGCCGACCGCCTCGACGCCCTCGGCTGCGAGGTGACCACGGGGGTGGGCGGCACCGGGGTCGTGGCCACGCTCGGTCACGGTGACGGGCCCACCGTGCTGCTGCGCGCCGACATGGACGCCCTCCCGGTCGAGGAGGCCACCGGCCTGCCCTACGCCAGCACCGCCCGGGGCACCGACCCCGACGGCGCCGACGTGCCCGTGGCCCACGCCTGCGGCCACGACGTGCACGTCACCTGGCTGCTCGGCACGGCTGCCCTGCTCGCCCGCGACGCGGCGCGGTGGTCGGGGCGGGTGCTGCTCGTGTTCCAGCCCGCCGAGGAGGTCGGCGGCGGGGCCGAGGCCATGTGCGACGACGGCCTCTTCGCCCGGTTCGGCACCCCCGACGTCGGCCTCGGCCAGCACGTGGCCCCCGCCCCTGCGGGCTGGCTGCTGCACCGGGCCGGGACGACCATGGCCGCCAGCGACGCCCTGCGCATCGTGCTCCACGGCCGGGGCGGGCACGGCTCGATGCCGGAGGCGACCGTCGACGCCGCCCTCCTGGCCGCGTCGACCGTGGTGCGGCTCCAGTCGATCGTGTCCCGCGAGGTGGCGGCGGGCGAGCAGGCCGTGGTCACCGTCGGCTCGCTCCACGCCGGCACCAAGGAGAACATCATCGCCGACCGGGCCGAGCTGGGCCTGAGCGTGCGGACCTTCGACGAGAAGGTGCGGACGCGGGTGCTCGACGCCATCTCCCGGATCGTCCACGGCGAGGCCCACGCCGCCGGCAGCCCGCAGCCCCCGGACATCACCACCACGTACTCGTTCCCGGCGCTGTGCAACGACGAGGGCGCGACCGACGCGGTCGAGACGGCCTTCCGAGCGTCGTTCCCGGCCGATCGCCTCCTCCCCGCCCCGCTCGTGCCGGCCTCGGAGGACTTCGGCGTGCTCGGCGCGCGCGGCGGGTTCCCGTCCACGTTCTGGTTCGTGGGCGGCACCGACGCCGCCACCTACCTGGAGGCGCTGGCCGCCGACCGGGTCCGCGACGACATCCCGTCGAACCACTCCCCCCACTTCGCCCCCGTCCAGGACCCCACCCTCACCGCCGGCGTCGAGGCCATGTACGTGGCCGCCCGCCAGTGGCTCACCCCCGGCTGACGCGAGGACAGGTCGTGCCAGGCACACCCTGTCCACTGTCACACCCTCGGTCCACGACGGGCGGATGCCACGACCTCCACGGCGGGAGTCCCGGAGCGGCGTCCACCACGTGATGAACCGCGGCGTCGACGGCGCGCTCGGCCGTGGCGGCCCGCCGGGCGCGGCGCCGAGCAGACCAGCGCCTCCACGACGACGCCAGGGTTCGTCGGCTCCTCGACGCGGTCCTGGGCTACCTCGGGCGCGACGCGACGGTCAGCAGCGGCGCAGCGTGAGGGGGTGCGGTCGACGGGTGGACAGAGTGTGCCTGGCACACCCTGTCCACGCGGGGCCGGTGCGTCGGCCCGGACGGCGGCGGAGGGGGCGCGGGTAGCGTCGCCGGCCATGGACCTGTCCGGCCGCTGGCGCGCCCTCGTGGCCGACGAGGACCTGCGTCGGACCTGGCTGGACGACGTCGACGAGTCCGGGTGGGAACCGATCGAGGTCCCCGGCCACTGGCGCTCCACCCCGGCCTTCGCCGAGAGCGACGGACCGGTCCTGCACCGCACCCGGTTCGCCCACGACCGCGTCGAGGGCGACGAGCGGGCCTGGCTCGTCCTCGACGGCTGCTTCTACCAGGGCGACGTGTGGCTCGACGGCGCCTACGTGGGCGACACCGAGGGCTACTTCTTCCCGCACGGCTTCGAGGTCACCGAGGCCCTGGCGACCCGCACCGAGCACACGCTCGGCGTCGACCTCACCTGCAGCGCGCCGGGTGACCGCACGGCCAAGCGGAACCTCACCGGCTCCTTCCAGAGCGGCGCCCTCGACCCGGACTGGAACCCCGGCGGCATCTGGCGCCCTGTCCGCATCGAGCGCAGCGGCCCGGTGCGCATCCGCCACCTGCGGGTCGTGTGCCGGGAGGCCACCGCCGAGCGGGCCGTGGTCGGCGTGCGGGCCGTGCTCGACGCGGCCGAGGCCGGCGCCGTCGTGGTCCGCACCACCGTCGCCGGCGTCGATGCCGAGGAGGGCCACACCCTGGCCGCGGGCGAGAACCAGCTCAGCTGGTCGGTCACCGTGTCCGACCCGGCCCTCTGGTGGCCCCACGTGCTCGGCGACCAGCCCCTCCACGACGTCACCGTCGAGGTGCACACCGTCGGCCCCGGCGCCGACGGGGGGCCGGGGGACGACCTGGTCGAGGGCACCGGCCCGACCCGTCTCAGCGACCGCCGGGTGCGCCGCACCGGGTTCCGGTCGGTCGACCTCCGGGGCTGGGTCGCGTCGGTCAACGGCGAGCGCCTGTTCCTGAAGGGCGCCGACCACGGCCCGACCCGGATGGCCCTGGCCGAGGCCGAGGCGGAGGAGGTGCGCGGCGACGTGGCCCTGGCCGTCGACGCCGGGCTCGACCTGCTGCGGGTCCACGCCCACATCGCCCGCCCCGAGCTCTACGAGGCGGCCGACGAGGCCGGCCTCCTCCTCTGGCAGGACATGCCCCTGCAGTGGGGCTACTCCCGCCAGGTGCGCAAGCAGGCGGTCCGCCAGGCGCGCGAGGCCGTCGACCTGCTCGGCCACCACCCGGCCCTCGCCATCTGGTGCGGACACGACGAGCCGGTCGCCCGCCAGGTCGACCCCGCCACCGGCGACCCGGTCGCCACCGGTCCTCGCCGGCTGGCGGCCCAGCAGCTGCCGACGTGGAACCGCACCGTGCTCGACCGCGCCGTCAAGCGCAGCCTGCAGCGCCACGACGAGAGCCGGCCCGTCATCCCCCACTCGGGTGTGGTGCCCCACCCCCCACTGCTCGACGGCACCGACAGCCACCTGTCCTTCGGTTGGGCCCACGGCGACGAGCGTCGCCTGCCTGCCTTCGCCCGCCTGGTGCCCCGCATGGTCCGCTTCGTCACCGAGCTGGGCGCCCAGTCGGTGCCCGAGACCGACGACTTCGTGGACACGGCCCGGTGGCCCGACCTCGACTGGGACCACCTCGCCCGCCGTCACGGCCTCCAGCGGGAGCCGTTCGCCCGCCACGTGCCGCCCGAGGACCACCCCACCTACGAGGGCTGGAAGGCCGCCACCCAGCGCTACCAGGCCCTCGTCGTCCGCCGGCAGGTCGAGGAGCTCCGCCGCCTCAAGTACCACCCCACCGGCGGCGTGGCCGTGCTCACCCTGGCCGACAGCCGCCCCGCGGTGTCGTTCGCCCTGCTCGACCACCGGCGGGTCCCCAAGGAGGCGTGGTCGGCCCTGCGGGCCGCGTGCCGTCCGGTGATCGTGGTGGCCGACCGCCTCCCCGCGGCGGTGGCCCCCGGGGACCCGCTCGCCCTCGACGTCCACGTGGTGTCGGACCGGCGGGAGCCGGTGACCGGCGTGCGGGCCGAGGTCCGGGCCACCTGGGCCGGCGGCCACCACGTCTGGCGCTTCACCGGCGACGTGGCGGCCGACGCCTGCGTGCGGGTGGGCACGGTGCAGCTCGTCGTGCCCGACGCGCCCGGCCCGTTGGAGCTCGAGCTCCGCCTCGCCGACGCCGACGGCGCCGCCCTGGCCGACAACGTCGACCGCACCGTGGTCCTCCGCCCCTGACGGTGCCCGGCCCGCCCGGCCCGCCCCCCTCGTACCGGTGAAGGTCCCCCGTCGCCCGTGACGGGCAGGCTTCACCACTTCGCAGGGGGTGGCACGATCGGTCCGGGGCGCTCGCCGCCCACCGGCGCCCAGAGAGGGCTACCGTCTCGGCCCGTGGGCTCCAGGGGGACCTCCCGGCCCGTGTCGCCATCGGTGCACGAGGCCCTCGTCGAACGGCGCGCCGTGCTGCGCGCCATGGGCTGGGGCGCAGCCGGGCTGGCCCTCGGCGGCACCGGCCTGCTCGCGGCCTGCGGCGGGGGCGACGGACCGCCCGCCGCGTCGGGCGCCTCGACCACCACCGCGCCCGGGCCCAAGGCCGGCCTGGCCGCCTACGACCCCGACGTCGACTACTGGCGCCAGGGCGCCTTCGCCCCCGTGGCCGAGGAGTCGACGGTCACGGACCTCCGGGTCACCGGCACCATCCCCTCGGGCCTGTCGGGCCTCTACGTCCGCAACGGGTCCAACGCACCCGAGAACGACAACGCCCACTGGTTCATGGGTGACGGCATGGTCCACGGCATGCGGATCGAGGACGGGAAGGCCACCTGGTACCGCAACCGCTACGTCCAGACCACGCTGCACCGGGAGGGGCGGAGCTTCGCCGAGGCCGGCATCCCCGGCGGGGACATCGGCCAGAGCAACGTCAGCCTCGTCTCCCACGGCGGGCGATTGCTGACCCTCGGCGAGGTCGGCTTCCCGTGGGAGATCGCCAGCTCGGACCTCTCCACCGTGGGCGTCTACGACTTCGACGGCCGCCTCGACACCTTCATGACCGCCCACCCGAAGATCGACCCGGCCACCGGGCAGATGCACTTCTTCGGGTACGGGTTCATGGACCCGCTGCTCACGTACCACGTGGCCGACGCCGACGGCCGGCTGGTCAGCAGCCAGGTGGTCGACATCCCGGCGGCCACGATGATCCACGACTTCGCCGTCACCGACACCGATGTCGTCTTCTGGATCGGCCCCGTGCTCTTCGGGCGGGAGGGCTCGGTCCCCGGGTTCCCCTACTACTGGGACCCGACCGGGGGCCCCACCCGGGTCGGGGTGATGCCCCTCGGCGGACCGGCCTCGGAGATGCGCTGGGTCGACATGGACCCCAGCTTCGTCTTCCACGGCACGAACGCCCACCGCGACGGCGACGACGTGGTCATCCACGTCGGCCAGCTCACCTCGGCCTTCGGCCCCGAGGGCGACCTGGTCCCGTCGCACCTCACCGAGTGGCGGGTCGGCACCGGCGCCGACCAGCTGACCCTGACCCAGGACCGCCTCACCGACGTGGAGATGGACCTGCCCACCATCGACCGTCGCCGCACCGGCCTCCCGTACCGCCACGCCTGGTACGTCACCACCGACCCCGACGGCGAGTGGGGCTTCGAGTTCTCCGGCACCCTCCACCGCGACGCCCGGACCGGCCGCGAGGAGCGCTGGGAGCCGGGCCCCATGGAGCGCCCCGGCGAGGTCGTGTTCGTGGCCGACGCCGACGGGGCCGGCGAGGCCGAGGGATGGCTGCTCACCTTCGCCTACGACCGCACCACCGACACGTCGCACCTGGCGATCCTCGACGCCCAGGACGTGGAGGCCGGCCCGGTGGCCCGGGTCCACCTGCCGGTGCGGGTGCCCTTCGGCTTCCACGGCCTCTGGCTCCCCGAGCACGACCTGTAGCGCCCGGGCGTCGCGCCAGACCGCCCCCGCCGAACCAGGGACCAGACGCGTCGCCCCGGCCGCGCGACCGTCGTTGCGTCGCCAGGGGCACGACGGACCGGTGTGCAGGCGATCCCTTCGGAGCGAGGGGGGTCGACGTGGCACCGTGGGGGGCGCCCGGGGCCCGGCCCCGCCGCCCGGACCCACCTGACCCGAGGACTGCCCCCGCCATGCACGAGTACCGGACCCACCGCTGCGCCGACCTCCGGGCCGACGACGTCGACAGCACCGTCCGCGTCGCCGGGTGGATGGGCGTGGTGCGCGACCACGGCGGCCTGGTGTTCGTCGACCTGCGCGACCAGTCCGGCGTGGTCCAGGTGGTGCTGCCCGAGGGCGACGAGGTCATGGTCGCCCTGGTCCGAGGGCTCGGGCGCGAGAGCGTCATCTCGGTGACCGGCACCGTGGTCGCCCGCCCCGAGGGGACCCGCAACCCCGGCCTGGCCACCGGCGACGTCGAGGTCGCGGCGACCACCATCGACGTGCTGGGCCGGGCCACCCAGGTGCTGCCCTTCGAGCTCGACACCACGGCCCACGTGCGGGAGGACACCCGGCTGCGCCACCGGTTCCTCGACATGCGCACCGAGCGCCTCCAGCGCAACCTGGCCCTGCGGGCCGCGGTCATCCAGCGCATCCGGGGCCGCATGGTCGAGAACGGCTTCCTCGAGGTCCAGACGCCGATCCTCACCGGGTCCTCGCCCGAGGGCGCCCGCGACTACCTCGTGCCCAGCCGGCGCTACCCGGGCCACTTCTACGCCCTGCCCCAGGCCCCCCAGCAGTTCAAGCAGCTGCTGATGGTGGGCGGCGTGGAGCGCTACTTCCAGATCGCCCCGTGCTTCCGGGACGAGGACGGCCGGGCCGACCGCTCGCCGGGCGAGTTCTACCAGCTCGACCTGGAGATGGCCTTCGCCACCCAGGAGGACGTCTTCGCCGTGGTCGAGGACGTGATGGACGACGTGTTCGGTGCCTTCTCCGACCGCGACCGCACCCCCACGCCCTACCCCCGCCTCACCTACGCCGAGGCCATGCTGCGCTACGGCAGCGACAAGCCCGACCTGCGCAACCCGCTGGAGATCGTCGACCTGTCCGATGTGTTCGCGGCCACCGACTTCCGGGCCTTCGCGGGCAAGGTCGTCCGTGCCCTCCGGATCCCCGGCGGGGCGGCCCAGGGCCGGTCGTGGTTCGACAAGATGACCGACTTCGCCACCGAGCGGGGCGCGTCCGGGCTGGCCTGGCTCAAGGTGGAGGACACCTCCGCCCCCACCGGACCCATCGCCAAGTTCCTCGACGAGACCGCCGTCGCCGGCATGGTCGCGGGCGCGGCGCTGGAGGCCGGCGACGCCATCGTGTTCCTGGCCGACGAGTCGGCCCACACCGCGGGCACCCTGGCCGGCATCGTCCGGGCCGAGCTGGGCGTCCGCCTCGACCTGCTGGAGCCCGACGTCTACCGGTTCTGCTGGATCGTCGACTTCCCGATGTACGAGTGGGACGACGACCGCGAGACCTGGGACTTCAGCCACAACCCGTTCTCCATGCCCCAGGGCGGGGCCGAGGCCCTCGACGGCGACGACCCCGGGGCGGTCGTGGCCTACCAGTACGACATCGTGTGCAACGGCTACGAGCTCACCTCGGGCGCGGTGCGGAACCACGACCCCGAGCTCATGCTCAAGGCCTTCGAGGTGGCGGGCTACGGGCCCGAGGTGGTGGAGGAGAAGTTCCCGGCGCTCTACCACGCCTTCCAGTTCGGGGCCCCGCCCCACGCCGGCGCCGCCCCCGGCCTCGACCGCATCCTCATGCTGCTGGCCGACGAGACCCTGATCCGCGACGTCATCGCCTTCCCGATGACCAACGGCGGCCAGGACCTCCTCATGGGCGCCCCGGGTGAGGTGAACCCCCAGCAGCTCCGCGACCTCCACATCGCCCTCGACCTCCCGAAGCCCACCGACTGACGGTGCGTCACGAGGTGCCTCGTGACGCCGTGACGCACCTCGTGACGCCGGTGCGGCGCGGGGTGTGTGACGTGCGTCCTACGGTGGGCCCGGTCGAAGGAGGACGCGACATGGCACACGACCTGGTGATCACGGGCGGCACGGTGGTGGACGGCACGGGGGCCCCGGCCCGACGGGCCGACGTGGCGATCGACGGGGACCGCATCACCGAGGTGGGCGAGGTCGACGCCTCCGGTGCGGGTCAGGTGATCGACGCCGAGGGCCGCACCGTCAGCCCCGGCTTCGTCGACCTCCACTCCCACCTCGACGCCCAGATCGGCTGGGACCCGCTGATGTCGTCGTCGTGCTACCACGGCGTCACCTCCGTCGTGATGGGCAACTGCGGCATGACCTTCGCCCCCGTCCGGCCCGGCCAGGCCGAGGTGCTGGCCGGCCTCATGGAGTCGGTCGAGGACATCCCCGCCTCGTCCATCCTCGAGGGCCTCTCGTGGGAGTGGGAGTCCTACGCCGACTACCTCGCCACCATCGACCCGCTGCCCAAGGGCATCAACGCCGGCGGCTACGTGGGCGACGTGGCCCTGCGCTCGTACGTGGCCGGCGACGCCAGCTGCGAGCGCGACTTCGCCCTCACCGACGACCAGCAGGAGCAGATGACCCGGCTGGTGGTCGAGGCCATGGAGGCCGGTGCCTTCGGCTACTCCATCTCGCGCAGCCTCACCCACCGGACCCCCGACGGCCGCTCGGTCCCGGGCACCTGGGCCGACGGGACCGAGTTCGTGCGCACCGCTGCGGCCCTGCGCCAGGTGGGCCGGGGCGCGCTCGAGTGCGCCCCCCGCTACAACGAGGAGGACGGGTCCAGCTCGCGGGTCGAGGAGGAGATGCGCTGGATCGCCGAGGCCAGCCGCACCTCGGGCCGCCCCTTCTCGTTCAACCTCATGCAGATGCGGTCCATGGGCGACCACTACCGCCGGGTGCTCGAGCTCTCCGAGGAGGCCAACGAGGGCGGCGCCCAGCTCCGCCCCCAGACCACGCCGCGGGCCATCGGCGTCCTGTTCTCCCTGGCCGCCAGCTCGCTGGTCGACGACCTGCCCAGCTACCAGTCCGCCCGCGCCCTCGACCTCGACGGGCGCCTGGCCGCCATCCGCGACCCCGAGCTGCGGGCCCGGCTGGTGGAGGAGGGCCGGGACAAGCCGACCGAGCCCTTCGAGCGCATGTTCCTCATGTGCCCCGACCCGGGCGCCGTCTACGAGTACGGCGAGGGCGACAGCATCGCGGCCCAGGCCCGGGCCAAGGGGGTGACGGCGGTGGAGCACTACCTCGACGTGCTCGACGCCACCGACGGCCAGGCCGTCGTGAACTGGCCGGTGCTGAACGAGGACTTCGACGCCATCTCCGAGCTGCTGGCCTCGCCGGTGACGATCATGGGCCTGGCCGACGCCGGCGCCCACGCCACCCAGATCATGGACGCCAGCCAGCCCACCTTCTTCCTGTCGCACTGGGTGCGCGACCGCCAGGAGCTCACGCTGGAGGACGCGGTGCGCCGCCTCACCTCCGACACGGCCTCGTTCATCGGCTTCAGGGATCGCGGGGTGCTCCGCCCCGGCGCCTACGCCGACGTCAACGTCTTCGACCTCGACGCCATGTGGCTGCCGCTGCCCGAGATCGTCCACGACTTCCCCGGCGGCGCCCCCCGGTTCGTGCAGAAGGCGGAGGGGATCGACCACACCATCGTGAACGGCGTGCCCTTCCTCGAACGAGGCGAGCACACCGGCGGGCTGGGTGGGCGCCTCCTCCGCAGCACGGACTGACCCCAGCCCGCGGCGGCGCACCCCCAGGGACGTGGGAACTCACCGCGGCGGCGACGGCCGGCGGTGGTGGACTGAGGCGATGACGACCGCGACCCGGGCCCCGGACCAGATCGACCTGGGCGACCTCGTGCTGCGCCGCCCCCGGCGGGCCGACGCCGAGGCCCTGCTCGCGGCGACCACCGCCGACCTCGACCACCTCGGACCCTGGATGCCCTGGGCCACGCCCGAGCGCAACACCCTGGAGCAGCGGCAGACGTTCATCCAGGAGGACCTCGACCGCCCCGACGGCGACCGGGGCGCCACGTACCTCCTGGTCGATGCGGCTGCCGGCACGGTCCTGGGCAGCACCGGCATCCACGACCGGATCGGGACCGACGGCCTGGAGATCGGGTACTGGCTGGCCTCGGCGGTGACGGGCCGGGGGATCATGACCCGTGCCGTGGCCGCCCTCGTCGAGGTGGCCCGGGGGCGCGACGGGGTGACGCGGGTCGAGGTCCGCTGCGACGAGGCCAACGTCCGGAGCGCGGCGATCCCCCGGCGACTGGGCTTCACCCTGGCCCGCACCATGGACTCGGAGGTCACCGCCCCGTCGGAGACCGGCCGCCACCAGGTCTGGGTCCTCGCCGTCGGCGACCGGACCCCCGAGCCGGCCTGACCGACGCCGTCCCCCGGGCCCGGGCGACGGCGGGTCGTGCGGCGGGAGGGGGAGCGGGCTACGGTCGCCCGACGTCGCCGTGGGGATGCGGTCGACGAGCCAGGGGGAACGATGAACGCACGCACGCGCCCGAGCCGAGCCGGCCGAGCCGTCCACGCAGAGGGCCGCCCCGGCGGGGCCCGACGGACCCGACGCCCCGTGGTGCGGGCCACCGCCGCCGCCGTCCTGGTGGCCCTGGTGGCTGCGTGCCAGCCCGCGCCGCTGCTGCCCGTCGGCGGCGTGGCCACCGCGGTGACCAGCTTCGTGGCCAGCCCCGGTGCGGTGGCGGGGGCCAACGACTGGGGCTGTCGGCCCAGCCCGGCCCATCCCCGGCCGGTCGTGCTCGTCCACGCCACCGGGGTGAACCTGGGGGCCAACTGGGCCGCCCTCTCCCCGATGCTCAAGAACGAGGGCTACTGCGTCTTCGCCTTCAACTACGGCTTCACCTCCCTGTCGCTGGGCCGCATCGGCGGCCTGGGAGAGATCAGCGCGTCGGCCCGCACCATGGCCGCCTTCGTCGACCGCGTCCTCGCCACCACCGGGGCCGGCAAGGTCGACGTGGTGGGCCACTCCCAGGGCGGGATGATGCCCAGCTACTACCTCAAGCGCCTGGGCGGGGCGGCCAAGGTCCGCACCCTCGTCGGCCTGTCGCCCAGCAACCACGGCACCAGCGTGGGCGGCATCGTGACCCTGGGTGCGGCGCTCGACCTGGTCGGCTTCGCCAACACCCTCCTCTGGGGGACGGGCATCCCGGCCGCCGCCCAGCAGCTCGAGGGCTCGGACTTCCAGCGGGCCCTCTTCGCCGACGGCGACACCGTCGCCGGCGTCCGCTACGTGGTGATCCAGACGATGTGGGACAAGGTGGTCACCCCCTACCGCAACGCCTTCCTGGATGGTCCGGGCGTGACCAACATCCGCATCCAGGACCAGTGCCCGCTCGACCCGGTGGGCCACGTCGGCATGTTCGTCGACAGCCCGGTGCTCCAGAACGTGCTCGACCAGCTGGGGCCGCGGACACCCGGGTTCCGCGCCCGCTGCACCGGCTTCGGCCCCAGCCTCTGACCGGCGCCGGCCGCCCCCTCAGAGGAGGTGGCGGCGGAAGAAGTCGACGCTGGCCTGGCGCTCGAACCGGGGCACCTCGACGTGGCGCCCCGGGTTCACGTGCAGCGTCTTGCGCTCCGAGCCCAGCGCGTCCCACAGGGCCAGGGAGGTCTCCCGGGTCATCAGCTCGTCGTCCCACTGGCAGAGGAACAGCACCGGGACGGTGACGGCCCGGGCCTGGCCCTCCCACCGCTCGTCGCCCGGCCGGAGGGCGTTGAGGCCCAGCACGGCAGCGGCGATGCGGTCGTCAGCCACGGTGAGCGGGATGCCGTGGGTGGTGCCCATGGACACGCCCCACCAGCCGAAGGGGCCGGCTGCGGAGAGCCGGTCGTCCTGGAGGGCGTCGAGCAGCGTGCGCCACTCGGCCACGTGGACCTGGGCGCGGGCCGCCATGGCCGACCCGGGCCTCGCGCCCGAAGGCCCGGCGTCGGGCGTCGGGGTCTCCCGACGCCAGTGCGGCCAGGGTGCGCTCGGACGCCCCGGGGTCGCTCTGGCGGTCGCCGTGCTCGGGCGCGTCGAGGGCGACCACGCCCACCTCGAGCTGGGCCACCAGCTGGCGGGCCAGGGCCAGCACGTTGTCGGCCCGCTTGTGCTGGAACCCTCCGTGGCCGATGCACACGGTGGGGCGGGCCGCCCCCGGGCCCGAGGGCACCCAGTGCAGGCCCGGCACCTCGGCCTCGCCGGCGCGCAGCAGGAACCGCCGCTCGATGATGCCGCCCTGGTCCAGCTCGTCGATGACCTCCACGGGGCGCCTCCTCAGACCGCGACGGCGGGGACGGCCGAGCTGAGGGCGGGTCCCATGAGGGCGGCCATGTTCCCGTGGAGGAACCGCTCCCGCGCCGCCTCGGAGACGTCGGGCATGGCCTCCTCGAACTTGGCCAGGGGATCGCGGCCCCCCTCCGGGTGGGGGTAGTCGGTGGAGAACATGAAGAGGTCGTCGCCGGCCTGCTCGACCAGCCAGCCCACGGGCTCGCCCGGGAACGGGGTGAACCACAGGTGCCCGTGGACGTACTCCGACGGCTTCCGGGTGAGCTCGGCGAGGGGTGCCTCGGTGCGCCGGAAGGCCCGCTGGGCGAAGTCGAGCTGGTGCAGCCACGACACCACCCAGCTGGCACCCTCCTCGATCACCCCGCCCCGCAGGTCCGGGAACCGGTCGAACATGCCGTCGAGCACCATCGCCCCGCAGAACAGCGACGGCGAGCCGGAGATGGCGAGGAAGTCCTTGGAGCGGATGTTCTCGCCGCCGCCGAGGTGGTCGGTGACGGGCCGCCCGTTGTGGTGGAAGGCCCGGTCGAGGAGACGACCGCCGCCGCCCACGTGGAGCACGAAGGGCAGCCCGCTGCCCTCGAGCCGGGACCAGAAGGGGTCGAGGTCGGGGTGGGTGGGCGAGCGGTCGCCGGCGGCGGTGGACGGCACGTGCACCGCTGCGCAGCCCAGGCCGATGGCCTCCTCCAGGAGGGCCACCGCCGCGCCGGTGTCGACGAGGGGGATGAAGGCGACCGGCAGGAGCCGGGGGTCGTCGGCGCAGAAGGCGGCCACCGCCCGGTTGTGGGCCGCGCTGCCGGCGTGGAGCAGGTCGCGGTCGCGGCCCAGGAACATCGCGGTGGCGAAGGTGGCGAACACGAGCTGGGCGTCGACGCCCAGCAGGTCGACCACGCGGCTCCGCTCGGCGGGATCGAACGAGCCCATGGCCGCCCACCCCTTGTCGCGCAGGAGGCGCTCCTCGGCCTCGGCTCGCGCTGCGTCGTCGCTCCGTCGGCGCTCGGCCTGGGCCGTGGCGTGGTCGAGCAGCGGCGCCACCGCCGCCATCTCCCGCCCCCGCAGCCGGTCCCGCATGGAGGACTCGATGTAGGGGTCGAGGAACCCCGGCAGCTCCATCAGGTGGCTGTCGGCGTCCAGGGTCGGTCGGGTCCCCACGTAGGTCATGGCTCGCTCCGGTCGGTGATCGGTGACAGAGTGCAACCGCTCGCCGCCCATCCGAGCACAGGCGGTGACGAAGTGCAACCGGTCGGTGTGGGACCATCGGCCCGTGACCACCGACGCCCCACCGGCCGCCGGCCCCGAGCGCCTCACCGCCGACGAGCGACGGACCGCCCTGCTCGACGCAGCCCGGGCGCTGGTCGACCAGGGTGGGCCCGGCGCCGTCACCATGGGGGCGGTGGCCGAGCGGGCCAAGGTGACCCGGGCCCTGGTGTACAAGCACTTCGCCAACAAGGAGGAGCTGCTCGTCGCCCTGTACCGACGGGAGGCCCGCCGCCTCGACCGGCGCATCGCGGCCGAGGTGGCCGAGGCGGCCGACGGCTTCGCCCCCGAGCTGCGGGCCTTCGTGGGCGCCACGCTCGACGCCCTCGAGGAGCACGGCCCCTTCTTCACGCCCCTCCGGGAGGCGGGCACCGACCAGCGGACCCGGAGCGACCAGCGGCGACGGGACCGGCGCACCGTCGGCTACTTCGCCGACCTGGCCGAGCAGGAGTTCGGCATCGACGAGCGCACGGCCCGCTCGGTCATCGCCGTGCTGTTCTCCGGCATCCGGTCACTGCTGTCCCAGATGCGCTCCCGGCCGGGTGCCGCCCAGCGGGCCTTCCTCGTCGACACCTACGTCGAGGCGGCCATCGGGGCCCTGACCCGCCTGGCCGGGCAGGGACCGCCGTCCCCCGAGACCTGACCGGGGGCGACCTCACGGGGCGCGAACGCGAGTGGCCGCGGCGGCGCTCCGCACCGGGGCCCTCGGTACCGTGGGCGTCGGACCGGGCGCGCGCCCGAGCCCGAGGACCCGCCCATGACCGACCTGCTCCCCCACCCCACCGGCCCCGACGAGGGCGGCGCCCCCGACGAGCGGGCGCCCGTCACCGACGCCGAGCTCGAGGCCCAGGCCCTCGCGGCCGCGCCCCGGGACGTGGCCGACGACGACGCCGTCTCCTACTGGGACGTGGCCCCCAACCAGGACCTGGGGCTGCTGCCCGAGTGGTACATGCCGGGCCCCAGCGCCGGTGCCCGCCGCCTGGTGGGCTGGAAGCGCACCCTGGCCTGGGTCCTCATCGCCACCTTCCTGGCCATCGACGCGGCCGGGCTGTGCTTCACCTACGGCCGCATCGAGGGCTTCGGCCTCTGACCGCCGAGCGTCGTGCGTCACGGGGGTCAGGGGCGCCGCAGGAGGATGCGGCCGGCCGGACCGTCGCAGCTGCCCGCCTCGCCGGAGGCGGCGTACTCCGCGGCCGACGTCGAGGCGCAGGTCCACTCCCCGATGGTGGCGAAGCCTCCCGACCCCTCCTTCACCACGCCGGGGTCGTTGTAGTACGTGTCGGCGAGGGTCACCGCGCCGGCGCAGGAGACCGATCCGGACTCGACGACCACGGCCACCGTGTCGCCGTTGGTCGCGGTGACGGTGCCGCACGCACCACCCGGGTCGGGCGGTGCCGTGGTGGTGGGGGGCGCGGTCGTCGTGGGCGCCTGGGTGGTGGGCGGAGCGGTGGTGGGCGCGGTCGTCGTGGAGGTCGTGGGGGTGGGCTCCGGTGCGTCGGCCGGCCGCAGCAGCGGCGCCCGCAGGAAGCGGGCCAGGCCCGGGACCGGGATCTCCCGGCCGGTCCCGGCGTCCACGTCGACCAGCACGGTCGGGAGCGCCCCGGCCCCGCCCTCGGGCCGGGCCGACACCAGGGCCTCGCCGTCGAGGGCGTCGACGGCGCGGTCTCCGGCCCACCCCTCGGGGCCGAGGTCGGCGTCGGCCTCCACGGCGCGGTGCCCACCCGAGCCGAGGTCGTCGACCTGGAGGCCCGCCGGGTCCTCCAGCCCGGTGCGGAGCCCGACCAGCGTGGTGTCGTCGGACAGCGCACCCACCCCGACGCACCCGGTGTCGGTCCCGCCGTCGCTCGTGCAGGCCGAGGCCACCTCTCGCAGGTCGGCGTCGCGCACGGTCCACGACGGGTCGACGAACCCGCTCTCGTAGGCGAGGCGGTCACCGCTGACGGTGATCGACGTGGCGACCACCTCGTTGGCGTAGGCCACCTCCTCGACCACCTGCTTCCGGCCCGAGTCGAGGTCGGTCAGCACCAGGCGACCGGTCAGCTGCTCGAGCTCCGGCGCGTCCGGGTCGACCGTGACCTCGGCGTACACCAGCACCCGCGCCCCACCCAGGGTCCCGGTCCCCTCGGCCACGAACCAGTGCAGGGCGGGGTCGTCGCTGGCGAGCAGCGGGACCGGCTCCTGCGCCCCGGCCGGGAGGTGCCAGATGGTCGCCGTCGCGTCGGTGGTGGGCGGCCGCAGCTCGGGAGGCCCCGGTGCCTGGGGGTCCTCCGGGCGGGCCTCGTTGAAGACCAGCCCTCCCGCGCCGTCGTCGAAGGCCCGCTCGGCGGGGCGGTCGAGCACCGTGCCCAGGCGCTCACCGGTCTCGGAGTCGACGTGCACGCCGGAGGCGTCGCTCACCAGCAACCCGTCGAGGCTGACGGTGGCGACCAGCGGGGTCCGGACCGCCTCCCCGGTGGTGACGTCGACGGTCTCGACCGAGGCGAGGGGCTGGGCCGACGGACGCACCTCGCTGAGGCCGCCGGCGTCGAAGCCCTCCCACCGCTCGCCGACCAGGTCGACCTCCTCGCCGGCCACCTCCGGCCCGAGGAGCGGGTTGCCGCACGAGCACTTCACCCGCGGCGTCCCCCGGTCGTCGACCATCACGGGCGTGCCCGCCTGGAGCACGGCCTGGTAGGCGGCGGGGGCCCCGCCCCGGTACCGGTGGTTGGTCACGGCGGTGTCGCGGGTCAGCACCAGCGGGGTCAGCGACCCGATCAGGTCCTCGATGCCGTCGACCGGCACCCCGGCCGCCTCGGCCCAGGCCGCGGCCAGGTCCGGGGTCTCGGTGACCCGTCCGGTGAGCTCGGCCGCGTCGCAGAGCGGCCCCTCCGAGCGGCTCCCGTAGAGGCGGGCCGCGTCGCCCGCGACCCGGGCGAGGGCGACGCCGGCGGACCCCGACGGCCGGGTCGCCTGGGCCTGGTCGCCGCCGCCGGGGAGGTCGAGGAGGGCGGCCACCGACACGCCGGCGTCGACCACCGACGGGGTGAAGGCGTCGCCGGTCTGCTCGCCGGCGGCCTCCAGCTCCACCTCGACCACGCCGTCGGACCCTCCGCCGCCGACGAGGACGAGCGCCCCCACCACGACCAGGCACACCAGGACGGCCCCGACCGGGACGGCCCAGAGCCACCGCGGCCGTCGGCTCGTCGCCGCGCCCTCACCCACGTGGGGCGGTGGGGCCCCGCCGGCCGCCGTCGGCGCGCCGCAGCGCGGGCAGAACGCGCCGCCGGGCGGCACCCCCGCGCCGCAGGACCCGCACGGGACGTCGTTCGACCCGGTCTGCTCCACCTGCCCGTCCCCCTGCGCTCGCGGCCGGGCACGTCGCCGCCCGGCGGCCGTCGACCCTACACGTCGTCCCGAGAGGGGCCTCGGCGGCCCGTGGGAGGCCGGTCGGACAGCCGCTGCCGCTCCGTTTCGGCCCTCCCTCGCTGGCAGGGGTAGGTTCCGACCTGATGGCAGCGACAACCGCCTCCCGCGGCACGAGCGGCACGGCCACGCCCTCGAAGCCCAAGCGCAAGGCCCCGTTCCCCGTCGAGCTCTACCGGTCGTCGGTGGGCAAGAAGTACGTGATGGCCCTCACCGGCATCGCCCTCATGGGCTTCGTCTTCGCCCACATGGTCGGCAACCTCAAGATGTACCTGGGGCCCGAGGAGTTCAACGACTACGGCGAGTTCCTCCGCGAGCTCCTCGTGCCGATCCTCCCCCACACCGTCTTCCTGTGGCTCCTGCGCATCGGCCTCATCGTGGCCTTCGCCCTCCACATCCACGCCGCCTACTCCCTCACCCGCACCAACCACGCCGCCCGCGAGGTGAAGTACCAGTCCAAGCGGGACTACCTGGCCGCCAACTACGCCAGCCGCACCATGCGCTGGAGCGGCGTCATCGTGGGCCTGTTCCTCGTCTGGCACCTGTTCGACCTGAGCTGGACCGGCACCGGCTACGACTTCGTCCGGGGCATGCCCTACGAGAACGTGGTCGACAGCCTCGGCCGCTGGTGGGTGGCGATCATCTACCTGGTCGCCAACATCGCCCTCGGCTTCCACCTGTTCCACGGGTCCTGGAGCCTCTTCCAGACCATGGGCTGGAACAACCCCCGCTTCAACCGGGCCCGCCGGGGCTTCGCCGCCGGGTTCGCCGGGCTCATCGTGCTCGGCAACTGCTCGTTCCCCCTGGCCGTCACGGCCGGCATCGTCTCCACCTGACCTCCGGAGGTCAGCCGCACATGGCGCTCAACCTGGACTCCAAGGTCCCCGACGGTCCCATCGAGGACAAGTGGACCTCGTACAAGTTCGACCGGAAGCTGGTGAACCCGGCCAACCGTCGGAAGTACGAGATCATCGTCGTGGGCACCGGCCTGGCCGGGGGGGCGGCCGCCGCCACCCTCGGCGAGCAGGGCTACAACGTGAAGGCCTTCACCTTCCACGACTCCCCCCGTCGGGCCCACTCCATCGCCGCCCAGGGCGGCATCAACGCGGCCAAGAACTACAAGGGCGACGGCGACTCGGTCTACCGGCTCTTCTACGACACCCAGAAGGGCGGCGACTTCCGGTCGAGGGAGGCCAACGTCTACCGCCTGGCCGAGGAGTCGGTGAACATCATCGACCAGGCCACCGCCCAGGGCGTGCCCTTCGCCCGGGAGTACGGCGGCCTGCTCGACAACCGCTCCTTCGGCGGCGCCCAGGTGAGCCGCACGTTCTACGCCCGGGGCCAGACCGGCCAGCAGCTCCTGCTGGGCGCCTACCAGCAGCTGGCCCGCCAGGTCGGGCTGGGCAACGTCGAGCTGTTCAACCGCACCGAGCTGGTCGACGTGGTGGTGGTCGACGGCGAGGCCGCCGGCATCGTCGTGCGCGACCTGCTCACCGGCGAGGTCACCAGCCACTCGGCCCACGCCGTGGTGCTGGCCACCGGCGGCTACTCCAACGTCTTCTTCCTCTCCACCAACGCCATGGCGTGCAACGTCACCGCGGCGTGGCGGGCCCACCGGCGCGGCGCCGGCTTCGCCAACCCCTGCTACACGCAGATCCACCCGACCTGCATCCCCCAGAGCGACGAGTTCCAGTCGAAGCTCACCCTCATGTCGGAGTCGCTCCGCAACGACGGGCGCATCTGGGCCCCGAAGGACCCCGACGAGACCCGGCCTCCCGACCAGATCCCCGAGGAGGACCGCGACTACTACCTGGAGCGCCGCTACCCGAGCTTCGGCAACCTCGCCCCGCGCGACGTGGCCAGCCGGGCCGCCCTCGTCGAGGTCAACGCGGGCAAGGGCGTCGGCCCCCTCAAGAACGGGGTGTACCTCGACTTCGCCGACGCCATCGCCCGGGTCGGCCAGAGCACCATCGAGGAGCGCTACGGGAACCTCTTCGAGATGTACGAGCGCATCACCGACGAGTCCCCCTACGAGGTGCCCATGCGCATCTACCCCGCCCCCCACTACACGATGGGCGGCGTGTGGGTGGACTACGAGCTGATGACCACCATCCCCGGCCTCTACTGCGCGGGCGAGGCCAACTTCAGCGACCACGGCGCCAACCGCCTGGGCGCCTCGGCCCTCATGCAGGGCCTGGCCGACGGCTACTTCGTCCTGCCCAACACCATCAGCAACTACCTGGCGCCCCGCCTGGGCACCGCCCCGGTCCCCACCGACCACCCCGAGTTCCAGGCCGCCGAGGCCGCCGCCCGCGACCGCTTCGCCGGCTACCTCGCCATCGGCGGCACCCGCTCGCCGGACTCCTTCCACCAGGAGCTGGGCAAGATCATGCTCGAGCACTGCGGCATGGAGCGCACCCAGCAGGGCCTGGAGAAGGCCCTCTCGGAGATCCCCGCCCTGCACGAGGAGTTCCGCAAGGACCTCCGCGTCACCGGCGACGGGGCCAGCCTCAACCAGACCCTCGAGAAGGCGGGCCGGGTCGACGACTTCTTCGAGCTGGCCCAGCTCATGTGCCTCGACGCCCTCACCCGCGAGGAGTCCTGCGGCGGGCACTTCCGGGCCGAGCACCAGACCGAGGAGGGCGAGGCCGAGCGCGACGACGAGCACTTCGGGCACGTCGCAGCCTGGGAGTGGACGGGCGACCCGTCCGCGCCGGTGCGCCACACCGAGCCCCTCACCTTCGACAACGTCCACCTCGCCGTCCGGAGCTACAAGTAATGGCCGAGATCAGTGTCACCCTGAAGGTCTGGCGCCAGGACGGGCCGGACGCCCCCGGCCACTTCGACGTCATCGCCGCCCCCGACATCAACGACGAGATGTCGTTCCTGGAGATGCTCGACCTCGTGAACGAGCGCCTCATCGCCGAGGGCAAGGACGCAGTCGTCTTCGACCACGACTGCCGCGAGGGCATCTGTGGCACCTGCTCGCTCATGATCGACGGCAAGGCGCACGGTCCCCAGAAGGGCACCGCCACCTGCCAGCTCCACATGCGGAAGTTCGCCGACGGCGACGAGATCGTCATCGAGCCCTGGCGGGCCACCGCCTTCCCGATCGTCAAGGACCTGATGGTCGACCGCTCCGCCTTCGACCGCATCGTCGAGTCCGGCGGCTTCATCACGGCCGAGACGGGCGGCGCCTCGGATGCCAACCTCACGCCGATCCCCAAGCCGGTCGCCGACGCAGCCATGGACGCGGCGGCCTGCATCGGCTGCGGTGCCTGCGTGGCCGCCTGCCCCAACTCGGCGGCGCAGCTGTTCACCTCGGCCAAGGTGAGCCACCTCAACATGCTCCCGCAGGGCCAGGCCGAGCGCTACCAGCGGGTCGAGGCCATGGTCGACACCATGGAGGAGTTCTTCGGCTCCTGCACGAACCACGGTGAGTGCGAGGAGGCGTGCCCGAAGGAGATCTCGATCGACTTCATCGCCCTGATGAACAAGGACTACCTGGCCTCGAAGTTCAAGAACAAGCGGTTCCTGGCCCGCTCGTAGCCCGAGCGGCGCCCGCCCCCGGCGGGCCCGGGTCAAACCCTCGAGGTGGCGCGCGATCGCCACCGGACCCCGTCGTGGTCGCGTGCCGGTGCGGGTCGGGGCGAGGGCTGGTCGAGCCGAGCCTCAGCCCCCGCCGCCTCCGACGCGCCACACCGAGACGTGCGACGTGCTCTCGGCCGTGAACGGGGCCCGGTCCCACCCCGCCCAGCGCTGCTCCAGGTCCATGCCGGCCAACCGGGCCATGAGGTCGAGCTCCGAGGGCCACACGTAGCGGAACGGGGTGCGCACCTCCCGGGCCTCGCCGTCGCGGACCACGAAGTGGTGCGAGGTCGCCTGCTGGGCGACCAGGTCGGTGAAGCGATCGAAGCCCACGTACCCCGGCGCGTGGGAGAAGAGGTGGGCGTCCTCGCCCGGCAGCAGGCGGCGCAGGCTCGGCACCCCGACCTCGACCACGAAGCGCCCGCCCGGCTCCAGGTGAGCGGCCGCGTTGGCGAAGCACGCCACCTGCTGGTCCTGGGTCCGCAGGTTCCCGATCGTGTTGTAGACGAGGTAGGCGAGGCGGAAGGGGCCCTCGACCCGGGTCGTGGCCATGTCGCCCAGGGTCACCGGCACCCGACCCTCGGGGTCCTTGGCCCGCAGCACCGCCACCATGTCGGGCGACAGCTCGATGCCCTCGACCGGCACGCCCCGGTCGACCAGCGGCAGGGCCACCCGCCCCGTGCCCACCGCCAGCTCCAGGGCTCGCCCGCCGCCGGCCAGCTCGGCCAGCACATCGATCATCCCCGCGGCCGGGGAGGGCGAGGTGGCGTCGTAGCGGGCGGCGACGTCGCCGGCGAAGTGGTCCTCGAGCACGCAGGCACGCTCGCGCCGCGCCCGACCGCACTGCCAAACGAGTTCCGCGCCACACCCTCCCGTCGTACCTCCCCCGAGGTGGCACGCGACCATGCCGCGTCCCGGGTCGCGCACCCGTGCCAGGACGCCTGCGGGTGCGAGCTCTGAGCGAAGCGACACAGGCGCCGGGCAGGATCAGCCGGGCACGCGACCGAAGCCGCACGAGGTCGCGCCCTCGGGTGAGACGCAGGCGACGAGGGGGGCAGGGCCCACCACGACGGTGGCACCGCCGGGCGCCGGCTGCCACGCGGAGCGGTCCCACCGCTCGACGACGAGCTCAGCCGTCTGCGCCGCACCGGGTGCAGCGACGTCCGTCGGCGGGACCCCGGACCCCTCGGACGTCGCTCGCGCTCACGACGAGGTCCGGAACCGATCCTTGAGCGGATGTCGCCGCATGTGGCGCTCAAGTGCTCAAGGTTGGCGAGGGTCGCGTGGGGGTCTCGGGGGACGGGCGTGATCCACACATTCCCTTGTGGGGAATGGGTTTGCGGGCGGTCTCGCTGTCACACCCCCGGCGTACTGTGGGTGCATGGAGACAGTGCTCGACAGCCCGCAGACCGAGGCCCTCGGCCTCGTCGCCGCGGGCCTCGACGCCCTCCAGGCCACCGGGGTCACCCCCGCCGGAGCCGACGACGCCCGCCAGCTGATCACCGAGCTGGAGACCCAGGCCCGGCGCCTGCGGTCCCTGCAGGTGGAGCTGGTGGCCGAGGTCGACCGCACCGGGGCCTGTGTCCTCGACGGCCACGCCACGGCCGGGATCATGGTCCGCCACGTCGCCAACCTCTCCGGTGCCGAGGCGGCCCGGCGGGCCCGCTGCGCCAAGGCGCTGCGTCACCTGCCCACCGTCCGCGCCGCGTTCGCCGCGGGACGCATCGGTGGCTGCCAGGTGGAGCGCATCGCCCGGACCCACGCCAACCCGCGGGTCACCGCCGCCGTCGAGGCCCACGAAGCGTCCTTCGCCGAGGAGGCCGCGGGCAACGAGTACCTAGCGTTCCACCAGATGGTCACCGACTGGGAACGCCTCGTCGACGAGGACGGCACCCGCGACGCGGATCAGTCCGCCCACGACAAGCGCGACGCCACCCTGCACCAGGGCTTCGACGGGTCCTGGGCGCTGTCGGGCCGGTGCGGCTCGTTGGCCGGCGCCGAGCTGGAGACCATCTTCCAGGCGTTCCTCGAAGCGGAGACCCTGGCCGACTGGGACACCGCCCGCACCGAGAAGGGTGACGGGGCCACCCCGGCCGACCTGGGCCGCACCGACGCCCAACGCCGCTTCGACGCGTTGGAGCAGGTCTTCCGCCAGGCGGCCACCGCCCGCGCCGACGCCCCCGGCGGCTCCCAGGTGATCACGAACATCGTCATCGACCAACGGACCTTCGAACGGATGCTGGCCCGCCTGGCCGGGTTGGACCCCACCCCCGTCGACGACGCACTCTCCGTGTTCCCCACCACCGGGTACCGGTGCTCGACCATGGACGGCCGTCCCGTGGAGGCCACCGCCGCCGTCGCCCAGGCCCTCGTCGGTCACGTGCGGCGGGTCGTCGTCGGCGCCGACGGGGTCGTCGTCGACATGGGCCGCAAGCGGCGCCTGTTCACCGGGGCCGCCGCACTGGCCGTCAAGCTCGAGCGGACCACCTGCTACTGGCCCGGATGCCACACCCCCGTCACCCGCTGCCAGTGCGACCACCTCCGACCCTGGTCCACCCGGGCCGACGGGAGTGGCGGAGGGTGTACCTGCCCCCACGACGGGGGACCGGCCTGCCGGAGGCACAACCACGACAAGGAGAAGGGCTACCGCGTCCACCGCGACGCCACCGGCCACATCCACGTGTACCGCCCCGACGGCACCGAGATCCTCTGATCCTCCCGCGGCTCGGCCCCGCGGCGCGGACCCGTCGCTCCCGACGGCTCACCACCCGAGGGTCGCGTCCGCACGGGTCGGAGGATCACGGAGGCCGAGCGGATCACGCCCACTCGACCGGATGGTGTCGGAACCGGACCCCCGCCCATGGCGGACCCCGCAGCAGGACGGGCGGCCCGCATCAGGTCCGGCGGGCCCGCCAGATCTCCTCGACCGGCCAGCGTCGGGCCCAGTCGGTGGAGACGAACTCGACCTCGCCGCTGAGGAGGGTCGCGTCGGGCGCCCCCTCGGGGGCGTAGAGCTCGATGAGGTCGAGCACCTCGAAGCCGGCGCCGCGGAGGAGCCGGACCATGTCGCCGTGGCTCACGTGGAACTCGACCGACGGGTCCTCGGGCCAGGTCCAGCGGTGCATGTCCCGCTGGGGGTTGCGCATCTCGGCCGTGGGTGGCGCGTCGTCGTCCTGGCAGCACAGCACGAAGGCCACCGAGCTGCCCAGGAACACCAGGTCGCCACCGGGGCGCAGCAGCCGGGCCGCCTCGACCAGCCACACCCGGGGGTCGGCCCAGATGGCGGCGCCGTACTCGGACACGACCACGTCGCAGCACCCGTCGCGCAGGGGGACGGCCTCACCTGCGGCCTGGACGAGGGGGAACGGGAGGGCGAACTCCCCCTGGAGGTCGCGTGCGGTGGCCAGCTGGCCCTCGGTGGGGTCGATGCCGACCACCGAGGCCGCGCCCCGGCGGGCCAGCCAGGCCGACACGTAGCCCGTGCCGCACCCGAGCTCGACGACGTCGCGGCCGGTGACGTCGGGCAGGGCGCCCACCTCGGACTCGGGGACCTGGAACACCCCCCAGGTCACCTCGTCGGTCGCCCACGACCGGTGGCCGGGCGCGACCCAGTGGTGGGCGGTGGCGTTCCAGTGGGCCCGGTTGCCCGCGATCGAGTCCATGGCCGCATCGTCGCAGGCCCAGCCGACCGCCACCTCCGACATCCGGGACGCCGCGGCCGAGGCTGCGGTGGGCTCGGCCGCGCGGGCCGCGAGGAGGTCCGGGAGGGGTGCACCGTCGCCCGGCCCGCATCCACGACGGTGGGCCGTCGCGCCGCTCGGGGCCGGGCCCGGACGGGCCGCCCGAGCGGCCCCGAACGGTGCTCGCCGAGGCTCGGGTAAGGTCGAGAGGTCGGCAGCGGAGCCGACGACGGGCCCGGTCGATCCGACGGCCGGCGGCGAGGAGACCATGCAGCAGAGGGCGAGAGCGTCGGACCGAGCGACGCGCAGGCCGGAGACGGTGGCCGCGTGAACGGCATCGAGAGCTGGCTCGAGTACATGCAGGACGACCGCGAGGACCTGTGGCAGCTCACCATCGAGCACGCCCTCCTCGTGGTCGAGGCCACGGGTGCGGCGGTCATCGTGGCCGTGCTGCTGGGCATCATCGTCCAGAACCGCCCGACCGCCCGCAACGTCGCCCTCAGCGTCACCAGCGTGTTCCTCACGCTGCCGTCGCTGGCGCTGTTCACGCTGTTCATCCCGCTCCTCGGCATCGGCCGCCGCCCCGTGCTGGTGGCGCTGTTCATGTACGCCCTGCTCCCGATCCTGCGGAACACGGTGACGGGCCTCGACAGCGTCGACCCCGCCGTCGAGGAGTCGGCCAAGGGCATGGGCATGAGCCCCATGCGCCGCCTGTTCCAGGTGAAGCTCCCCCTGGCCTGGCCCGTCATCATCGCCGGCATCAGGGTCGCCACCCTGTTGACCACCGGCATCGCCGCCATCGCCACCCTGGTGAGCGGCGGGGGCCTGGGCGACGCCATCAAGGACGGCTTCAACCGCCTGGGCCTGCCCAACTCCTACGAGCCGCTCTGGGCCGGGACCGTCCTGGTGGTGGTCCTCGCCCTGGTCTTCGACCTGCTGCTCGCCCTGACCCGCAAGGTGCTCTCGCCCAGCGTGATCGCCCGCACCGCCGAGATCCCCGATCGCCTCCTCGCGGGTCGCACCCGCACCTCGTCGACCTCCCAGGAGACCACGAATGCCTGATCCCGCGACCGCCAGCGCCGACCCCGGCGGCCCGGACGACGGCGCCGTCCAGGGCGAGGGCAAGGAGTGGACGACCGCCGACGAGGTCTCGTCCATGATCCGCCTCGAACAGGTGTCCAAGACCTACCCGGGCACCAAGGAGCCGGCCGTCGAGGCGCTCACGCTCGACGTCCCCGAGGGGGAGGTGCTCGTCCTGGTCGGCCCCTCGGGTTGCGGCAAGAGCACCACCCTCCGCCTGATCAACCGCATGATCGAGCCGACGGGTGGCCGGATCTTCTTCGACGGGCGCGACGTCACCAAGGTCGACCCCGACGAGCTCCGCCGCCACATCGGCTACGTCATCCAGCAGATCGGCCTCTTCCCGCACCGCACCATCGCCGACAACGTGGCCGTGGTGCCCCGCATGCTGGGCTGGGACAAGGCCAAGACGACCAAGCGGGTCGACGAGCTGCTCGACATGGTCGGCCTCGACCCCAGCCTGTACCGCGGCCGCTACCCGAAGGAGCTCTCCGGCGGCCAGGCCCAGCGCGTGGGCGTGGCCCGGGCACTGGGGGCCGACCCGCCCGTGCTGCTCATGGACGAGCCCTTCGGCGCCATCGACCCCATCACCCGGGACCGGCTCCAGAACGAGTTCCTGCGGGTCCAGGACGAGCTGCGCAAGACCATCGTCTTCGTCACCCACGACATCGACGAGGCCATCAAGATGGGCGACCGCATCGCCATCCTGCGCCAGCGCTCGGTGATCGCCCAGTACGACACCCCGCAGCGCATCCTGGCCCTGCCCATCGACGACTTCGTCCAGGACTTCATCGGCAGCGGGGCCGCCCTCAAGGGCCTCAACTTCGAGAGGGTCAGCGACCTGGCCCTCGGCGACTTCCCCACGGTCCGCTTCGACGCCGGCCACAGCCGGGCGATGGAGGCGCTGCAGGGGTCCGGCCAGGAGTGGCTGGTCGTCCTCGACCGCGACGATCGGCCGGTCCGCTGGGTCAACCGCGACGACATCGACCGCAGCGACCAGCCCCTGACCGCCGTCGGACAGGCCGTCCGGGTCACCGTCGAGCCCAACGCCACCCTCCACGACACCCTGGAGGCCATGCTCAGCTCCAGCGTCGGCGCCGCCATCGTCGCCGACAACCGGGGCCGCTACCAGGGCGTGGTCGAGATCGAGGTCCTCACCACGGCCATCGCCCGCATGCGGTCCGAGGCCAAGGCCCACTACGAGCAGATGGGCATGTCCACCTCCTCGGCCCCCGGCCTCACCACGGTGTCGGCCGCGTCGCCGGACGGTGCCGGGTGACCGCCACCATCCAGCCCACCGACTCCGAACCGGAGATCGCCGAGGACTCGATGGCCGCGGCCGAGGAGGCCGACGAGGGCCCGGGGCGCACCGGCACGCTCACGCTCATCGTCACCCCCGTGGTGCTGGTGATCCTGAGCGTCGGCCTCTACCTGTTCGTCTCCGGGGCCGACAAGGACTTCTCCGAGCGCTCGGCGCTGGACTGGCAGAGCAAGCTCTCGCCCCAGCTCTTCGACCACATCGAGCTCGCCGTGGTCTCCACCCTGCTGGTGCTGCTGATCGCCATCCCCCTGGGCATCCTGCTCACCCGACCGATCTTCCGGAAGGACGCCAACCTCGCCGGCGGGCGCGAGCTCCCCGGCTTCCTGGGCCGCCCGGTGCAGTACCTGTCGCCCACCGCCCTGGCCTTCGCCAGCATCGGCCAGGCCCTGCCCGCCTACGGCCTGTTCATCCTCATCTTCGGCGCCCGCGAGCGCTTCCCCACCATCGCCGTCCCCTTCTGGGACCGCGACCTCTTCGGGCCGAGCAGCAACGCCCTCATCGGACCGTCGGTGGTGGCCCTCACCATCTTCGCCCTCCTCCCGGTGCTGCGGAACACCATGGTGGGCATCGAGCAGGTCGACCCGGCCATCATCGAGGCCGGGCGGGGCATGGGCATGAGCCGGAGCCAGGTCCTGCGGCGCATCGAGCTGCCCCTCGCCGTGCCGGTCATCCTCGCCGGTGTGCGCACCGCCCTGGTGATCAACGTGGGCATGGCCACCCTGGCCTTCCTGATCGGCGGTGGCGCGCTGGGCATCACCATCAACTCGGGCCTCAAGCTGAGCCGCGACCTCATCACCGTCACCGGTGCGGCCATGGCCGCCATCCTCGCCCTCACGGTCGACTGGCTGGCCGCCATCGCCGAGCGCATCCTGAGGCCCAAGGGGCTCTAGGCACCGCCCCGCCGGGCGGCCCGGTGGGGGCGCGACACCCGCCCCCGCCGCCCGCGGCGCAGTCGACCGCTCCCAGCTCGCGACGACGGACTGGCCTCGGCCCCGGGGTGAGCGGCGACCGAGCGGGACCTGTCCCGACGTCCCACCGCCCGATCGGGGCGGCCGGCCGTCCGGCGCCGAGCCCGCCGGTGTGACCATCCGGGCCCGGACGCGCCGAGGGCGCCCCGTGGTCGGGGCGCCCTCGGTCGTCCGGTCGTGCCGGTGGGGGAGCTCAGCTCGAGACGAGCCCGATCTCCTCCAGGTAGCCCTGGGCGACGTCGGCGGGGTCGTCGCCGTCGAAGGACACCTGCTTGTTCAGCTCGTTCATCTTCTCCTGGCTGAGACCGCCCAGGATCGCCTCGGAGAGCGCGGTGAGGCCCTCGGGGTCCTGCTGGTAGGCCTCGTCGTTGAAGGTGTACGAGACGTTGTAGATGATCATGACGCCCGGGTCCTCGACGATGGTGAGGTCCAGGCCCTCGATGCGGCCGTCGGTGGTGAAGATCTCACCGAAGTCGCAGTTGCCGTTCGCCGTCTCGGTGTAGATGACGTTGGTGTCGAGGATGTTGATCTGGCTCTCGGGGATCTCGTAGCCGGTGGCGTCCTCCCACAGCACGAGGCCGTCGGAGCGGTCCGGGAACTCGGTCTCCATGCAGACGGTGGCGTCGGAGTTCTCCTGGAGGTAGGCGGCCATCGAGTCGAAGTCGAAGGCGCCGCCGTTCTCGTCGGTCAGGTCCGGACCCGAGGCGAAGCCGTAGGTGTTGTTGAACTCCGACGAGCCGAGCCAGTGGATCCCGTTCTCCTCGAGGTCCTGCTCGGCGACCATGGTGAAGAGCTCCTCCGGGTCGCTGGAGGGGTCCTCGTTGCCGAGGTGCTCGGTCCAACCGGTGCCGTTGTACTCCGGGTAGACGCCGATCTCGCCGCTCTCCAGGGCCTGGCGCGCCACGTTGGTGCCGCCGGTGTTGGTGGAGTCGGTGACGTCGGCGCCCTTGTCGCCGGCTGCGATGACCATCATCTGGCCGAGCAGGATGCTCTCGTCGAAGTCCTTCGAGCCGACGGTGAGGCTCACGCCGGAGAGGTCGATGGCGTCGGCCTCGTCCTGGGCGACGGTCTCCGCCGGCGCCGCGTCGCTGTCGCTGCTGTCGTCGTCGTCGCCGCCGCACCCGACGGCGAGCAGGGCGATCACCGCCAGTGGCACGAGGAGGAGTCGGAAGCGGGTGTGGCGTGTGTGCATGTGGGTCTCCGTGGTCAGGGTTCGCGTCTGCCCCACCGACAGGACCGGTGGCCCGAGGCCCCCGACCCACCTCCTCCGCAGCGTCGCCCCCATCGCGCCGGTCCCGGTGCGGGAGGGCTGAGGGGCGTCCCTGCGGTGGGCGACCGCGCCGCTGCGATCCCGTGAGACAGACCGACCATAGGGGGCATGGACCGCCCGGCACCCGTTCGTCACCCGATCGACACCACATCGTCACAACGGCCCGCACCACAGGTGCCCCGGGTTTTGCGTGCACAGCCGCCTGCCAGGTAGCACAGTGCGCGCTGCCAGGCGGCCGGGCGACCGCGCCCCCGCCGGTGCACGTCGTGCCGCGACCCGCGGCGCACGCTCACCCACGAGAGGTTGACCGATGTCCTACGTCCTGGCCGAAGGTGGTTACCAGGCCTTCGACCTGAGCGGCACCGACACCACGGTGCTGCTCCTCGCCCTGGTCGTCGCCCTCGGGGCCCTGGCCCTCGCCTACGTGATGATGCGGGGCGTGCTGGCGGCCGACGACGGGACCCCGGCCATGACGGCCATCTCCGACGCCATCCACGAGGGGGCGCTGGCCTACATCACCCGCCAGTTCCGCACCATCGCCATCATCGTGGTGCCCCTGGCGGTGGTGGTCTTCCTCACCTCCACGTCCATCGACCGGGTCGACGGAGCCGAGGTGGTGGGCTTCTTCGCCTCCGGTGTCTTCCGCACCCTGGCCTTCCTGGTCGGGGCGGTGTCCTCGGGTGCCATCGGGTTCCTGGGCATGTGGCTGGCCACCAAGGCCAACGTCCGCACCACCGCGGCGGCCGTGCGCTCGGACTTCGGCGGCGCCTTCCTGGTCGCCTTCCGCACCGGCGGCGTCGTGGGCCTGGCCACCGCCGGGCTCGGCCTCCTCGGCGCCACCACGATCATCCTCCTGTTCCAGAACTTCTCGACCGCGATCCTGATCGGCTTCGGCTTCGGAGGCTCGCTGCTGGCCCTCTTCCTGCGCGTCGGCGGCGGCATCTTCACCAAGGCCGCCGACGTGGGTGCCGACCTGGTGGGCAAGGTCGAGGCCGGGATCCCCGAGGACGACCCCCGCAACCCGGCCACCATCGCCGACAACGTCGGCGACAACGTGGGCGACTGCGCGGGCATGGCCGCCGACCTCTTCGAGTCCTTCGGCGTCACCCTCGTCGCCTCGATCATCCTCGGCGTCACCGCCTTCGAGGGCATCGGCCTGGGCGCCGACGTGCGGGCCCGGGGCCTCGTCTTCCCCGTCGGCGTGATGGCCATCGGCCTGGTCGCCTCCGCCATCGGCCTCCTGCTGGCCAAGGCCCGCCCCGGCGAGGACGACGCCCTCAAGATCATCAACCGGGGCATCTCCATCGCCCAGGCCATCGCCATCGTCGGCGCCGGCATCCTGGCCTTCGGCTACGTGGGCAACCCCGACGGGTCCACCATCTCCCAGCCCGGCGCCCGCATGTTCGGAGCGATCGTGGTGGGCGTGATCCTGGGCTTCGCCGCCTCCCGCATCACCGCCTACTACACCTCCACCACCACCAAGCCGGTGCAGGAGATCGCCAAGGCGGCCCGCACCGGCCCCGCCACCACGGTCCTGGAGGGCATCAGCTCGGGCCTCGAGTCCGCGGTCTGGGGCCTCATCGCGGTGGCCGTGGCCATCGGCGGCGCCATCGCCCTCGGCGGTGGCAGCTTCAAGTTCTCCACCTACCTGGTGGCCCTGGCCGGCATCGGCATGCTCTCCACCACCGGGATCATCGTGGCCGAGGACACCTTCGGCCCGGTGGCCGACAACTCTGCCGGCATCGCCGAGATGACCGGCGACTTCGAGGGCGAGCCCGAGCGGATCATGGTGAGCCTCGATGCGGTGGGCAACACCACCAAGGCCGTCACCAAGGGCTTCGCCATCGGCTCGGCCGTCATCGCCGCGGTCGCCCTGTTCGCCTCCTACGGCGAGACGATCATCGAGGAGATCTCCCCGGCCGGCTCCCTGCTGGTCGACGCCTCGTACCCGATCAACGTGGCCGATCCCAAGGTCTTCATCGGGCTCCTGGTCGGCGGCTCCATCGCCTTCATCTTCTCCTCCCTCGCCATCCGCGCCGTCTCCCGCACCGCCGGCGTGGTCGTCGAGGAGGTCCGCCGCCAGTTCGCCGACGGCAAGATCATGTCGGGTGAGAAGAAGCCCGACTACGGCCCCGCGATCGACATCTGCACCACCGCCTCGCTGCGGGAGCTGGCCACCCCGGCCCTCATCGCCGTGCTCACCCCGGTGATCATCGGGTTCGGCCTCGGCCCCATCTCCCTGGGCGCCTTCCTGGCCTCGGTCATCGTCGTGGGCCAGCTCATGGCCAACTTCCTGTCCAACGCGGGCGGGGCGTGGGACAACGCCAAGAAGTACATCGAGGACGGGGCCGAGGGCGGCAAGGGCTCCGAGCCCCACAAGGCCGCGGTCATCGGCGACACGGTCGGCGACCCGTTCAAGGACACCGCCGGCCCCGCCCTGAACCCGTTGATCAAGGTCATGAACCTGGTCTCGCTGCTGATCCTGCCGGCGATCATCGGCTTCTACGACAAGGGTGCCCTGCTCGAGCAGCGCCAGCTGGTCGAGCCCGCCGGCGTGGTGATCGCGGTGGTGGCCGCCATCGTCGTGGTCGGCGCCATCGCCTACTCCAAGGGCGTGCTCGCCAAGACCTCCGCGACCGCCGACGCCTGAGCGCGGGGGCGGCTGCGAGACCGCCGAGGCCCCCGAGTAGCGTTGCTGGCGCGCCGCGCCCTGCGGCCCGACGCCACGAGGAGCACCAGTGGAGACCGACGACACCCGATCGGACGAGGACGACCACGTCGACCCGGGCCCCTCGTTCCGCAGCGCCTCGGCCGCCGACCACGCCCCGGAGGGGCCGGGCGACGACCACGACGAGGTCGACGACGAGGACGACGCGCCGGAGGAGCGCCGTCGGCTCGTCGTCATCGCCGGTGTCGCCTTCGTGATCATCGCCCTGCTCGCCTTCGTGCTGACCCGCGACGGTGGCTCTGACGACGATGCCGACGGCAGCGCCACCACCGAGGCCGCGGCGGGGAGCGAGGCCGACAGCGGCTCCACGCCCGAGTCCGGCGGCCAGGTCAGCATCACCGGCACCAACGACACCTTCGACCGACCCGACACATCCGGCGGCGTCGACGCCCTGCCCAGCGGGGCGGCCTGGGAGTTCATCAACGGCACCTGGGACATCCGCTCCGGCGAGGTGGCGCTGGTGGCCCCCTCCCAGACCCGGAACCTCATGGTCGTCGACATCGGCTACCCGGACCAGCAGAGCCAGGTGCGCCTGGCCAAGGCCGTCGGCGGCGCCGGCATGACCTTCCGCTACCAGGACGAGTTCCACTTCTGGGCGATCGAGGCCGTGCCCGAGTTCGCCGCCCTCAACATCATCAAGGTCGACAACGAGGCCCAGGGTCCCGAGGGCAGCTTCGGGGTCTTCCGCCAGGTCAAGGACGTGCCCGTCGCCGACGGCGCGACCGTGGGGGTCATCCTCACCGGAGACCAGATCCAGGTCGTCGTCAACGGCGAGGTGGTCGACACGTTCGAGGACCCCTACCTGGCCGGCACCGGACGCGTCGGGCTCACCGCCCGCGGCACCCAGGAGGCCCCAGGCGTGGGCGACGCCCGCTGGGACGACTTCACCGCCGGCGGACCCACCGGCGAGGGCGTGATCGGCGCCGACGGCGGCGGCCTGCCGTCCGAGGGCGACGACACCGGTGACACCCCCGAGGGTGAGACCACCGTGCCCGCCGACGAGGGCAGCACCGAGACCACCGCCGGCGGCTGACGGTCCCGGGCCGTCCCGCGGCCACCGGCCGTCGCCCTAGGGTCCGGGGACGCCTCCCCCCGCCGTGACCACCGATCCCGCCGACGCAGGCCCCGCCCGGGCGGACGAGCCGGGCGCGGACCCCACGCGCCCGACCGAGGGTTTCGCGGCCCTGGCGCTCCGGGGGGTCCCCCTGGTGGTCGCAGGCGTCCTCCTGGGCGGTCTCCCCGGTGCGGCCGTGGCCCTGGTCGGGGTGGGGGCCTCCTTCCGCCGTCCGACCGGGCCCCTGACCGTCGCCGCCGGTGGTCTGCTGGTCGCGGCCTGCGTGGGCACCCTCGTCGAGGCCCCGCTGACCCGCGCCGCCCTCAACTCCGGGTTCGCCGATGAGCGCCCCGTCGCCTCGGCCTGCGCGACGTCGGCGGGCATCCTGCTCCTGGTGGTCGCCGTGACCCTGCTGGTCCGTCTGCCGCGGACGCCACCGCTCGACCCGGACGGGTCCGACGAGGCCCCGCCGCCGGCGCCGCTCGGTGCCCGGCTGCGACCCCTCCTGGCGCCGGTGGCGCTCGGCCTGGTCGCCTTCGTGGTCCTGGGGCTGAGCGCGCCCCCGCCGCCGGCCGCCACCCGGGCCGTGGCCGCCACCGTCCGCTCGGGCCAGGGCTGGGGGTACGAGCGCGATGGGGTCGTGGTGGTCGACGCCACCGAGCCGCCGCTCCCCGTGGCCGTCGTGGCCGCCGCCCCCGGACCGACCCGCTGGTGGACGGCCACCGCCGGGCTGGTGGCCATGGTCGCGATCGGCATCGTCGTCCGACGGCGCGTCGGCGACCGGACCGCGCTGCTGGCGGCCGCGGTGACCGGGCTCGCCCTGGTCGTGGTGCGGGCCGACCTGGCCGGCACCGTGGCCGCGGCGCTGGTGGCGACAGCCCTCGCCCTCGGTGATCCCGATGACCGGACCGTCGGTCGGGCCGCCCTCGCCGGGGCCGCCTTCGGCGGCCTCTGCCTGTGCCTGCCCGCCGCCCTGTTCCTGCTGCCGGTGCTGGCCGCGGCCCTCGCCCTGCACCCCCGCACCGGCGAGGTGTCGGTGGGCCAGGGCGTCGCCGCGGTGACCGCCACCCTCGTGGTGGTGGCGCCCTGGCAGCTCTGGGTGCTCGAACGGGCCTCGACGTGGGCCCCGGCGGCCCAGCTGGTGGTCCCCGGCTCGGTGGTGGCCGGCGCCCTGGTGCCGCTGCTGGTGCTGGTGGCCGCCCTCCTCGCCGGTCGCGGCCCCGAGGGCCACCGGGGGGACGGCACCGCCCCGGGCCCGGCCGCGGCGGACGAGGCGGCCTCAGGCGTCGACGCCTGAGGCCCCTCCGGCGCTCGCCTCCAGCGCCCTGAGCGCCCCGGGGGGCGGTGTCGGACCCCGGAGCGGCCGGACCCGCCTCACGGGCCCCGCAGGAGGCTGACGGCCGCGCCGGTCCCGTGCGACCTGCGCCTGGCTCCGCTCAGGCGTCGGACCGGGCACCTGACGACACCAGCCCCGTCACACGCCGGCCCCTGCCGACCCCCTCCGCGGCGGAGCGGGGTCCCGCACCGCGTGGGGCGGCGCCGGGTGCGGGTTCGGGGACGAGGGCCGAGTCATCCGAAAACGCCGGCGGCCGGCTCCCGGAGGAGCCGGCCGACCGTGCGGGTCTGTGATCGGGGAGGATCAGGCGAGGGAGCGACGGCGGCGGCTGCCGTAGAGCGCCGCACCACCGAGCACCAGGGCGGCGGCGCCGAGGGTGGCGACCGGACGGGCGTCGAAGCCGGTCCGGGCCAGCGGCGTGCTGCCGGTGTTCACCGAGCCACCCGAGGTGCCTCCGGTGGTCCCACCGTTGCCGCCGCCACCGCCGGAGTTGCCGCCGCCGGCACCGAGGACCTCGACCTCGCCGGTGGCGACGAGCTGGTCGCCACAGGTGCCGGTCAGGGTGTAGGTGCCGGGCGACAGGTCGGCCGGGACGGTGAAGGTGGCGCTGAAGTCGCCGTTCTCGTCCGGGGTGGTCGTGCCGAGGGTGACGTCACCGAGGGTGAAGGTCACGTCCTCGCCCGGGATCGAGCAGTTGCCGTTGACGGTGATCTCTCCACCGGCCTGCACCTGGCTGGGGAAGTCGAACTCCAGGACGTCGTCACCGGGCTCGTACTGGGCGCCGGCGACGCCCGAGAACCCGATGAGCACGAGCACGGCGACGCCGACACCCGCAACCAGCTTCAAGACCTGACGCATTTGAGAGTCCTCCGACCCCGAGGGATTTGATGACGGCACAGTAGCCACGTGGTGTCGCCTGGTCAATCATCGGTCGGGGTGCGTCGGAGTTGAGGCCGACGGGTCCGGCGCAGGGCCCACAGCCCGAGGACCAGGGACGCGGCGTCGGCGAGGAGCACGGCCGCCGCCGCGGGGTACAGGACCGGCCCACCGCCGGCCGGCACCTGGAGGAGTCCGTCGACCGTGCGGGCCCGCGCCCCACCCCGCCACCAGCCTCCCGCACCGGGCGCCGCGACCCGCACCGCGCCCGACCCGGTGCGCAGCACCGGGGCCACCGGACGGTCCACGGCGACGGGCCGACCGGCGGCGTCGCGGGCCGGGGCCCAGCCCGGCACCTCGTGCAGGGTGATCTCGGGCGTCGCCACCACCGGCCGCAGGCCCGGGAGCGCCACGGTCGGCGCCGCGGCCTCGTCGACCACCTCGAGGGCGACGACCCAGCGCACGCCCAGGGCGGCCAGGGCGGGCGCCACGTCCTCGCCCGCCCGCAGCCGGCCCGCCAGCTCCTCGGCCCGCGGCTCCCGGGGATCGCTGCGCTCCCGGGTGCCGTCCTCGAAGCCGGGGTCGCTCGAGGTCAGCACGTCGCCCCCGAGGTAGATCGGCATGGGGTTGAGGACCCGGCGGCGGCCGCCGTCGAGGGCGAGGAGCGGGTACGACCGCCAGGGCACGACCAGCACCGTCCCGGGCTCGGCCCGGACCTCCCGGCGCACCTGGGCCCACCCGGGCGGGAGGGTGACCGGGTCCAGACCCCCCGCCGCGCCCCACGCGCCGGGCAGGGCCAGCACCAGCGCCAGCGCGAGGGGGACGACCAGCACCACGTCGCGGGCCACGCCCCGCAGCCGGCGGGCCAGGTGCACGGCCCCCAGCGCCGCGGCCGGGCCCAGCACCACCAGGTAGAGCGCAAGGAGGCGCTGCCCCTCGCGGAAGGCCACCAGCACCGAGCGCTCGGTGACCCATGCGAACACCCGGTCGAGGCCGGGCACGGCCGAGGCCGCCGCCGCCGTCAGGCCCAGGGCGGCCAGGACCCACGCCGGGCGCCGCACCTCGTCGGGCAGGCGGCGCAGCCCCACCACGGCCAGGCCGGCCAGGACGAGGCCCGCCACCGGCACCTCCCCGCCCTGGCCCCGCCCGACCTGGGATCCGTCGAGCCAGAAGCCGTGGCCGGCCAGGAGCCGCAGCAGCCCGCCCGCCCCGCCCGCGTCGGTGCCGAAGTCGCCCGGTGACCCCACCCGGGTCCCGAGCAGGGCCACGGCCGCGGTGGGGACGAGCCACGCGGCCTGGGCGGCCACGGCCAGGGCCAGGACCCGCACCGCCTCGGCCCGGCGTCCCCGGCGCGCCCCCTCGCCGGCGAGGAGGCCGACGGCCACCACCGGCAGCGCGACGGTGCCCCCGAAGGGGCCGCACGCGCCCAGGGCCAGGCACCACAGGGTGGTGACCCCCACCCGGTCCAGGGGGCGGAGGAGGGCGGGCAGGGCCCACGGGAGGACGGCGAGGGCGAAGGTGAGGCCCAGGTGGCCGACCCCCGCCCGGGTCACGGCGAAGGGCCCCACGCCGACGAGCAGGCCGGCGGCCAGGCGGGCCACCACCGGGGAGGTGGGGTCCCACCGGGCGACCAGCCGCCAGGCGCCGGCCACGGTGGCGGCGAGGGCGACCAGCACCGCCAGCTTCAGGGGCAGCTCGCCGGGCACCAGGGCCGACGACCAGGCGAAGGGGAGCATGAACGGCACCCGACGGGGGAGCTCGGGGCCCAGCCCCCAGGTGCCGCTGGGCACCGGCGTGACCGGGGTGACCACGAGGTCCACGTTGAGCCACGCACCGGGGGCCAGGCCCGGGGCCACCACCACCAGAGCCGCCACCGCGCCCGCGAGCCACGCCGCCCCCAGGTCGGCCCGTCCCGGCGCGGCCGGGGCGCGGGTGCGTCCACCTCGGCATCGGCGGACCCTGTCACCACGCCGAGCAGGTTCGCGCACCCGCCCCTCCGGCCCGGCGACGGGACCGAAGGCCCGCCAGGTGCACCCGTCGGGGCCACCGCCTAGTGTTCCCGCACCCCCCCGGGGGCGGTGGCGAGGCGAAGGACGAGAGGAGGGGCCATGACCACAGCGCATGACCCTGCCCCGGCGCGGCGTCCCCTCCACATCGCCATCAACGCGTGGCGCGACACGAGCCACCCGTTGGCCGGCGGCAGCGAGGTCATGATCGACCAGCTGGCGACGGGCCTCGACCGCCGGGGCCACCGCGTCGAGCTGCGCGCCGGCGGGCCGATCACCGACCACCCCTACACGGTGCGCGACGGGGGTGGGAAGTTCTCGCAGTACCTGCGGGCCCCGATCGACCACGTCCGCCACCAGCGCGACGCCGACCTCGTGGTCGACATCGCCAACGGCATGTCCTTCTACACGCCGCTGTGGCGGCGCCAGCCCACGATCTGCTTCGTGCACCACGTGCACACCGAGCACTGGGAGCAGTGGTTCCCGGCCCCCGTGGCCGCCTTCGGGCGCACGCTCGAGCGCCGGGCCATGCCCGCGGCCTACGCCTCCTGCCTCTACGCCACGGTGTCGCCGTCGAGCGCCGAGGCCCTGATCGACCTGGGCGTGGCGCCCGACCGCATCCGCATCGTGCTCAACGGCGTCGAGCTCCCGCCCCGGGAGGACGTGGTGCCCGAGGCCCCCGAGCCCACCTTCCTCGCCGTGGGCCGCCTCGTGCCCCACAAGCGCTACGACCTGCTGGCCCGCATGTGGCGCCAGGTGCACCCCGTGGTGGGCGGTCGCCTGGTCATCATCGGCGAGGGCCCCGAGGCCGAGCGCATCGCCGCCCTCGACGTGCCCGGCCTGGAGCTCCGGGGTCGGGTCGACGAGGCGACCCGCGATCGCCTCTACGGCGAGGCCTGGCTGCTGCTCCACCCGTCCATGCTCGAGGGCTGGGGGCTGGTCGTGATGGAGGCGGCGGCCCAGGGCACGCCCACCCTCGCCTTCGACGCCCCCGGCGTCCGCGACTCCGTGGTCGCCAGCCGCACCGGCGTCCTGGCCCACAACGAGGGCGAGTACGTCGAGGCCTGGATCGAGCTGGCCCGCAACCACGACCTCCGGGCCAAGCTGGGCCACGGCGCCCGCGACCGGGCCGAGGAGTTCGGCTGGGACGCCACCACCGAGCGCTTCGAGGAGGTGGCCTACGAGGCCGTCGACGGCGAGCCCCTCGGACGGTCGCGGCGCCGTCGGCGCGCGGCACGACCCGTCGCCGAGGACCCTGCGGCCCACGCCGAGCCACTGCCGCGGGAGGCGCTGGCCCCGGCCGACCAGGCCCGCCTGCCCAGCTCGTGGGAGCTCCTGCGGCTCTTCCGCCACGAGAAGACCGACCCGGACCCCTTCTACCGGGCCCTGGCCCAGCGCTCGATCGCCCAGTTCCGCCACCCCTTCGAGGGGCGGCGCGTGCTCGACCTGGGCTGCGGCCACGGCTACGACACCCGGGCGATGCGGGCCGCCGGTGCCGACGTCGTCCCCGTCGACATGGATGCGGCCAAGCTGGTCGCCACCGGGTCGACCCTCGAGGGGTCGGTGCAGGGTGACGCCACCCGCCTCCCGTTCCCCGACGCCAGCTTCGACGGCGTCTACTGCTCCAACCTGCTCGAGCACACGCCCGAGACGGGTCCCGTGTTCACCGAGCTGGAGCGCGTGCTGCGCCCCGGCGGCTGGGCCTGGGTGAGCTGGACGAACTGGTACTCGCCGTGGGGCGGCCACGAGATCGTGCCGCTCCACATGCTGGGCCCCGACCGCGGCCTGCGCCTCTGGCGCCGGTTCTTCGGCGAGCCGCGGGTCAACGTGCCCTACGTCGAGCTGTGGCCGACCTACGTGGGCAAGGTGCTGGCCGACGTGCGGTCGCGCCCCGGCCTGCGCCTCACCGACGCCACACCCCGCTACTGGCCCCGCCAGCGCTGGATCCTGGGCGTGCCCGGCCTGCGCGAGGTCGTCACCTGGAACTGCGTGCTCGAGCTGGAGCGGGTGTCCCGCCCCTGACGACCCCTGGGGACCGGCCCGCCGGCGCCTCTGCTCAGGTCCGCCGCCGCCGACGTCGGGGTCCGCCGCCCACGACGAGGGCCACGCAGGCGGCGGCCGCGACCAGCGACACCACCATGGCCCCACGGTGCACCCGTGCCGGCGCGAAGACGAGGTGGACGTCGAGGTCGTCGCCGGGCGGGAGATCCCAGCCGCCGAGGGTGTCGTAGGGCGAGGCCGCCCCCAGCTCCTCGCCGTCGACGGTCGCCTGCCAGCGGTCGTCCCAGGACTGGCCCGTGACCAGCACGCCGCCCTCGGGCACGTCGACGCGCAGGCGGAGGGCGTCGGGGCCCTCGGAGACGACCTCCACCGTTCCCTCCGGGGCCGCCGCCTCGTCGGCCTCGCCGTCGGCCAGGACGAGGCGGTCGAGCGAGCTGGCCGGGTCCACCTCGAGGTCGTGCCACCCGGCGTCGAGCTCCAGCGGGTCGCAGGTGACCAGCCCCGTCGCTCCCCCCAGGACGACCTCGTCGTCGGGCTCGGCCAGGGTGAGGGCCACGTCCTCGCCGTCGACCTCGAGCAGGCCCTCGACGCACTCGCCGCGGAGGGAGCGCACCAGGTCGACCTCGGCGCCCAGGAACGGCGTCACCTCGCCGCGGAGCGCCAACGCCCGCCCGGTGGCGAGGCGGAAGCGGCGCCGCATGAGGGACTCCACCGGGAGGGGCGCCTCCGGCCGGTCGCGGGCCATGGTGAGCGTCAGCGGCGCGTCCCGCAGGGCGGCGGCCACGTCCTCGTCCCGGGCCGCCCGGCGCACCAGGTCGTCGGGCAGCTGGATCCACTCCTGGAGGTCGAGGCCCTCCACCTGCACCTGGGCCAGCCCGACAGGGCCGAGCCCGTCGCCGGTGACCTCGGTGAGCTCCACCTCGAACCAGCGGCTCGGGCCGCTGTCGAGGTCGACCTCGGCCGCCCCGTCGGACACGTCGACGGTGGCCGAGGTGCCGTCGGAGGCCCGGACCTCGACCTCGGTGACCCGGGGCGCCCCCTCGGGGGCCTCCACCGGCTCGATGCTGATGCGGCCCAGCTCGGTCGGCGCCCGCAGGTCGACACGCAGGGTGGTGCCCTCCTGGTCGCTCAGCTCGACCGTCTGCCAGGCCGTGCCGCGGTCCCCGTCGAAGGCCAGGGCCGGGCGGGTCCAGGGCTGCGACCCCGACCCGCTGCGGGGGAACCCGCTGGAGGAGATCTGCGTCGCGTCGCGGTACCAGGCGACGGTCTGGCTGCCGGGGTCGTCGAAGAGGGCTCCGCCCTCGCGGTCGAGGTCCTCGCCCCGCGCCAGGGTCCAGCTCTCGTCGCGCACCAGGCTGTTGACCACCGTGACCCGGCGCCGGTTGGTGTCGGTGACCACCACCCGGCCGCCGTCGTCGAGGGCGTCGACCAGCCCGTCGTCGTCGAGGTCGGGGCCGTACCGCACCGGCCCGGAGGCATCGAGCACACCGGCCGCCCCCAGCCCGGGGAGCGCGTCGCCGCTGCCGCTCAGCACGAGGGGCACCTCGGACGTCGCCAGCCGGGGCCCGAGCGGCCCCGGGTCCACCAGCGAGTAGAGCTCGAGCGGGGGCAGGTCGCCGGGGGCGTCGTCGGCCCCCGAGGAGCTGGCCTCGCCCCGACCCTCCTGGGCCGCGCCGAAGGTCGCGATGCGCCGGAACCCGGGATCGCTGCGGAACCGGCTCAGGCGCTGCGGGAAGGTGGTGCGGGTCGCCTCGGCGTCGAGGTCGTTGCGGACCAGCACGTGGTCGATGCCGAGGCGGCGCAGGATCGGCGCCAGGCTGTCGTCGCGGTAGCGGGCGTCGTCGACCGCCCGCGAGGCGGCCGCCAGCAGGTCGGCCGCCTCCGGCGTGCTGAGCGGGATGGTCACGTCCACGGCCTGCGGCCGGGTGACGAGGGAGTCGAGCAGGTCGTCGCCGACCCAGCCCCACCGGTAGATGGCCCGGGTGGCGGCCGGAAGCACGAGCAGGCGGCCGTCACCGGGGAGGCCGTCCACGGCCCGGGCCGCGTCGTGCCAGTACTCCGGGACAGGGGCCGCGGTCGCGTCGGGGTCGTAGAGGTCGCCGGTCCAGAAGGGCAGGCCGCCGACCAGCAGCAGGGCCACCACCCCGACGCGGAGCAGGGTGGCCCGTCGACCCCGCGCCTCGAGGCGCGCCGCGAGGGCGTCGACGCCCAGCCCGGTGAGCACGGCCGTGCCGAGGACGAGACCGGCGCCGGCCTTGTAGGTGCTGCGGAACCCCGAGAGCGTCGACGACGCCTCGAAGGCCTTGTCCAGCAGGGCCCCCAGCGGCACCGGGTCCGACACGGGGTGCAGCCCGACCATGACCACCGTGGCGGTCACCAGGCAGAGCGCCCACAGGCCGCGGCTGCGGACCTCGGGCAGGAGCAGCGCGGCCACCGCCAGCAGCACCGGCACGAAGGTGGCCACCACCACCACGGGGTCGGCGAAGTAGGCCGCGCCCTGGGGGCGGGCCAGGCCCGGGCCCCGGTAGTAGGCCAGCCAGAACCCCAGCCCCCGCAGCGACTCGGACCACGACGAGGCCGCCGCCACCGTCTCGGGCGACTCGGTCGAGCTCAGCCGCTGGGCCAGCACCGACGCCCCGGCCCACGTCTTCCAGAGGGCGGCGGCCGAGGCGGCCACGGCCAGGACCCCGGCCCGCACCAGCCACCCGAGCCCGGGCCGCCAGCCCCGGCCCGCCGCCGACGAGGACCAGACCGCCACGAGGGGGACGGCCAGCATGGCCATGACCACCCCGGGGGTGTCGGTGTTGCCGAGCGAGGCGACGAGGAGGGCGGCGGCCGCCGCCGTGCGCCAGGGCCGGTCGCTCACCGCCCCCCGCAGGGCGCAGAGCACGACCCACGGTGCGAGGGCGTAGGCGACGTACAGGTTGGTGGGCAGGAAGTAGGTGTGGGAGTAGGCGCCGAAGCCGTAGACCAGGCCGGCGAGGAAGGGGGCCAGCCCGGTGCCGACGGCCTCCTGGCGGCGCCGCACCTCCCGCAGGACCGCCGCCGCCCCCGCGGCCGCCACCACCAGGAGCACCACGTGCCAGGCGCGCTGGGCGGCCAGGGGTCCGAGGCCGAGGCCGCGGAGCAGGGCCAGAGGGCCGACCTCGATGGGCCAGAGGTCCTCCCGGGTCGTGCCCATGCCGCGCGTGGGGTCCCAGAGGAACAGGGAGCGCAGGAGGCGGTGGCCCGGCGCCCAGTACTGGTCGAACCGGTTGTCCCCGACGTAGCGGCCGGGGGCGCTGCCGGTGACGGCCAGGGTCGCCAGCAGGGCGAACACCACGGCCTGGCCCCAGGCCCCGGCCAGCAGGGCGCGGGCGTCCTCGCCCAGGGGACGTCGGGGCCCCGGCTCCCGGCCGGCCCCCTCGGCGCCGTCGAGGCGGGCCTCCTCGGTCGCGTCGACCGGTGCGGTCACGGTGCCGGGCGCGCCGGCGCGCGCCGCGGTCCCGGCCCGCCCCCCGTCGGGCTCACGTGGGCTGGGGTTGGTTCCACTCGGTCCAGCCCACGCCGGTGCGACCGTCGGTCGCGGCGTAGCGGCACAGGGCCCGCGGGAACCGCGAGCGCTGCCCCTCCGGGCCGACCAGGAGCACGGGGGCGAAGGCGACCGGGTCGACGGCGAGGGTGAGGTCGTCACCGCCGGTGGGCGCGGCCAGCACCAGCTCACCGCGGTCGGGCAGCCCCTCGCGGCCGAGGTCCTGGGTGCGCGACCGGACGTTCGTCGCCTGTGGTCGTCCCCCGGGCGCCTGCACGTAGGCCGTGTCGTACACGGGGTCGCCGCCCAGGGTGACGTGGGTGGCGTGGGTGCGGGTGCCGTCGTCGAGGGCCGCGGTGCACCACGACCAGCCGAGGCTCCACCAGTCCCGGGTGCCCCAGGAGTGGTCGCGCTGGCCGGGTCCGTCGACGGCGATGCGCTCCTGGCCCACCAGCACCTCGCCGGTGACCCGGCACGGCACCTCGTAGCGGTCGACCCCGGGGTAGGGGTAGGCCCCGCCCACCGTCTCCCACTCCAGGTCGAGACCGAAGGGGACCCTGTCGCCTCGGAGGTCGCCGTACACCTCGGCCGGGTCGTCCACGCCCACGGCGAAGGCCTCGCAGCCCAGCGACCAGTGCTCGAGGGCGGTCTCCTGGTTGTGGCTCGCCCAGAGCCCCTCGGTGCGCACCTCCAGGCCGGTGCCGGGCAGCGGCACCTCGTGGTCGATGACGGTGACGAGCGGCCGGCCCTCGCCCACCAGGCAGGCCCAGTACCAGACGACCCCGAGGTTGGGGTAGAGCCCCAGGCGGACGTAGCCGCCGAGGGACCCGTCGGCCGCGGCCCAGTCGAAGTACCAGGACTCGTTCCAGAGCGGCTCCGGGCCGGGGGCGTGGCGGGACTCGTCGGCCGGGGCCACGGGGCGGGGCTCGGCGGGCGGGGGCGGCTCGGGGGGCGACATCGGCGCCGATCGTAGGTGGTGCCCGCCGTCGCGCCGGGGGCAGCCGCGGCCGATGGGTCGCAGGGGGCCGCCGGTACGCTGCGCCCCGTGCCGGAGCCGTGGTCAGAGGAGTGGGTGCGTGCGCTCGACGCCGCCGCGGCCGCCGACGACGACCTGCGGGCCGCGTCCGTCGGCCGCCACGTCGTGATCGGCCAGGAGGTGGTCGAGGACGGACGGCGAACCCGGTGGCACGTGGTGCTCGACGACGGTGAGGTGGCGGTCCGACCCGGACCGGCCGACGCCCCCGACGTGACCTTCTCGCAGGACGCGGAGGTGGCCGGCGCCGTCGCCCGCGGCGAGGTGGCGGCGCGGACCGCGTTCGTCCTCGGGCGCATCCGGGTGGGCGGTGACGTCGGCGTCCTCCTCGAGCTGGCCCCCGCCCTCTCGGGCCTGGGCGACGTGTTCGCCGCGGCCCGGGCCGGGGAGGGGCGCTGATGCCCGAGCTGCCCGAGGTCCGCGCCCACGCCGAGCGCCTCGACCGCGACCTGGCCGGCGCGGTGCTCACCCGGTTCACGCCGCTCTCCTTCACCGCCCTCAAGACGGCCCGGCCCGCCCCCGACGTGGTCGTCGACCACCCCCTCGCCTACGTGGGCCAGCGGGGCAAGCACCTCCTCCTCGACTTCGGCGTGGCCACCTTCGTGGTGCACCTCATGCAGGGCGGTCGCCTGCGCCCCGACCCCAAGCGGGCGAAGAAGCCGCGGGGCGGCATCGCCCGGTGGGAGCTCGGCGAGGACCGGGCCCTGCTGCTCACCGAGGCCGGGACCGAGCGCAAGGCCGGCGTGTGGGTGGTCGAGGGTGACCCCGAGGACCAGCCCCCGCTCGACCACCTCGGGCCCGAGGCCGACGGGGTCGACGCCGAGGCCCTGCTCACCCTGCTGCACGGGAACCGCTCGCGCCTGCACGGCTTCCTCCGGGACCAGCGGGCCCTCGCCGGCATCGGGCGGCGCCTGGCCAACGAGGTGTGCCACCGCGCCCGCCTCTCCCCCTTCGCGTCCACTGCGACGCTCGACGCCGACGACGCCAGCCGCCTGGTGGAGGCCATCGGTGCCTGCGTGGCCGAGGGGCTCGCCTTCGAGCGGGGCCGCGACGACATGTCCGCGTCGAAGGACCGCCCCGGCGCGGTCCACCACCGCAAGGGCGAGGAGTGCCCCGACTGCGGCGACGTCGTGCGCACCGTCGAGTACCGCTCCTACGAGGTCGCCTACTGCGCGTCGTGCCAGACCGGGGGCAAGGTCCTGGCCGACAACACGACCAGCCGGTTCCTCAAGTAGCGACGGGCCGGTCCCTCGGGTGGCGGCGCCGCCGCTCAGCGGCCGTTCACCGAGAAGTGCTGGATGTCGGGCTCCGGCGTCCACGTGCCGCCCCACCCCCAGCCCACCGCGGCGAAGGCGGCCACCACGGCGTCGCCGTCGTGGACCGTGCCCGGCGCGTCGACGGAGCGGTCGAGGTAGGGCTCGCTGGCCGGGTGGTAGGTGGTGCCCTCGGCGGTGATGAAGGGGTTCTCGATGGGGTTGAGGTCGATGGCCCACCCCCAGCTGTGCTCGGACCAACCCGGCTTCCCCCGGTTCCGCCGGCAGTTGAAGGCCGAGGTGTTGTCGGCCTCGATGGACGCGAAGTCGTCGGCCCCGTGCTCGTCGACCAGCTCCATGCGCCGGATGGGGTAGCCCACCTCGAACAACGTCCGGAACACCTCGACCACGTCGTCGGCCACCGTCCGGTGGACCACGAGCTCGCCGGTGCGGGCGACGCCGTCGAAGTCGAGGTACGAGAGGGTGAGGTAGCGGAGGTCGTCGTAGCCGGCCGGGCACCCGGGCCGCATCGACACGCCGTCCATGCGGGCCCGGACCTCGGGCGGGACCTCCCGGACCTGCGCCGCGAAGGCCGGTCCCGCGGGCGCGGTGGTCGCGGGGCCGGAGGTCTCGGGGGCGGTGGTCGGCGCCCCGGTCCCACCGGGGTCGGCCCCCCCGCCGCACGCGGCGACCAGGAGGACCCCGAAGACGAGCAGGGCTGCGCCTCGGGGGCCGGGCCGGGTCAGCACGGGCGGGTCACCGAGTACAGGTCCCAACCGGGCACGTCGAGGTAGATGGCCGCCACGAACTCCCCGTCGACGGTCCGGGCCCACACCGTCGACGACCGGTCGAGCACCGAGGACCGGGCCGGGTCGCTCTGCACCTGGCAGACCACCTCGACCGTGCTCCCCTCGTCCAGACGGCCCCTCTCCACCGAGTCCTCGCCGGGGGCCGACCGCACCGAGAGGAAGCAGTCGCTGGTGCCGTCGGCCCCACACGTGCGGCGCACCGTGGCCGTGAGCGCCTCGGGGCCGCCGTCGGAGCGGGTGAGCAGCACCGCAGCGACGGCGACGGCGACCACCAGGGCCACGGCGAGCAGGGCGACGGCCAGCCCCGCCCCCCGACGCCGAGGAGGTGCCGCCGCGGGGGTGGCGGGCGGGGGCACAGCAGGCGGTGGGGCGGGCGCGGGGGCCGTCACCGGGGCGGCCGGCTCGGTGGGGCCGGCCGGTGGGGCGGGGGTCGGCGCAGGCGTCGGCGCGGCGACGGCCGGGGTGGGGAGCGGGCGCGACGGGCGCGGCGTCCGCCACCCGGGGGTCGGGGGCGGTGCGCCGCACGCCGCGCAGTCCTCGGCGTCGTCCTCGTTGCCCGTGGCGCAGGTGGCGCACGTCCACATCGTCGACGCTCCCTCTGCCTTCCCCGGCGGACCGTTGTACCAGCCTGCCCCGCTCCTCGCCGCCGGTCCCGTCAGGCCGTGGCGGCGAAGGGGCCGCCTGGTCGGGGCCCGTCCGGCCCGCTCAGAGCGGCACCGAGGCGTCGGCCCAGCGGCCGTCGACGTCGTAGATGAGCCCGAGGTGGCCCGGCAGGTACCAGGTCAGGTGGTGGAGCTGCTCGGTCGGGACGTGCCCGAGGGGTCCCAGGACCAGCGTGCGCTCGGGCACCGCGCCGGGCCGCATCACCAGGCCCACCATGGGCACCTCGACGTCGAGGTGGCCCACGGCGATGCGCAGCACGGTGCGGGCCCACCCCGGCAGCACGTCGTCGCTCGGCGCGCCGACCAGCACCTGCTCGCCGGCCTCGACGGTGACCGACCCGCCGGCGTCGCCCTCGGGGCGGGTGTCGAAGCGGCCCTCGGCCCGCAGGGCCCACATCTCGCCGTAGCGGAAGACCCACGCCGGGCGTCCCTCCCGGTCGTGGACCACGCAGCCGAACCCGCCCACCGTGCAGGGCTCCTGCACGTGGCGGATGGTGTAGGGCTCGGCGAGGGGCCCGGCCGGGGGCAGCTCCAGGGCGAAGTAGCCGAAGCCGTCGGGGCCCTGGATGAGCTGCGGGTGCTGGGAGGCGAGGGGGGCGTCGGCGACGACCGCGTGGAAGGTCCGCAGCCACTCGGGGTCGCGCTCGTCCTCCGGGACGGCGAGCAGCTGCTCGACGTCGCGCGTCGCGGCGGGGTCGAGGTCGGCCATCGGCCCGGCCTCAGATGAGGCCGAGGCCCTTCACGGTGTCGCGCTCCTCGGCCAGCTCGGCGGCCGAGGCGTCGATCCGGGGGCGGGAGAAGTCGTCGATCTCCAGTCCCTGCACGATCTCCCACACACCGTCCTCGGTGGTGCAGGGGAACGACGACACCAGGCCCTCGGGGACGCCGTAGCTGCCGTCGGACACGACGCCCATCGACACCCAGTCGCCCTCGGGGGTGCCCCGCACCCAGTCGCGGACGTGGTCGATGGCGGCGTTGGCCGCCGACGCGGCCGACGAGGCGCCGCGGGCGTCGATGATGGCGGCGCCCCGCTTGGCCACGGTCGGGATGTAGGTCTCGGCGATCCAGGCCTCGTCGCCCACCGCGTCGAAGGCCGACGACCCGCCCACCTCGCAGTGGACGAGGTCGGGGTACTGGGTGGTGGAGTGGTTGCCCCAGATCGTCATCTTCGTGATGTCGTTCACGGTGACGTCGAGGCGGGCGGCCAGCTGGGCCTTGGCCCGGTTGTGGTCGAGTCGGGTCATGGCCGTCACCCGGGTGGGGTCGAGGCCCTCGGCCGAGCCCAGGGCGATGAGGGCGTTGGTGTTGGCCGGGTTGCCCACCACCAGGGCGTTCACGTCGGGCTTGGCCGCCTTGGCCAGGGCCGCGCCCTGGGGCCCGAAGATCCCGCCGTTGGCCTCGAGCAGGTCGGCCCGCTCCATGCCCGCCTTGCGGGGCATGGCCCCCACGAAGAAGACGATGTCGGCGTCGCCGAAGGCCACCTCGGCATCGTCGGTGCGCACCATCTCGGTGAGGAGGGGGAAGGCGCAGTCGTCGAGCTCCATGGCCACGCCCTCGAGCGCCCCCAGGGCCGGGGTGATCTCCAACATCTGCAGGGCGACGGGGGTGTCGGGACCCAGCAGGGCGCCGCTGGCGATGCGGAACAGCAGGCTGTAGCCGATCTGGCCCGCGGCTCCGGTGACGGCGATGCGGACGGGCTGGGTGCTCATGGCGGGGGCTCCTCGGAGGCGACGGCGATCCGGGTCGGAGGCTACCCACGCCCCCCGGCCCCCTCGCCATCCGGCGCGGACCGCTCCGGATGGGCCCGCGGCATGCTGGGACCGATGGCCGTGCCGCCCCTGTTCGTCTACGGGACGCTGATGCCCGGCCACCTCCGGTGGGTCGTGCTCGAGCCCCACGCCGTGGGCTGGCGCCCCGCTGCGGTCGAGGGCCGGCTCTACGACAGCGGGCAGGGGTGGCCGGCGGCCGTGTTCGCCCCCGGCACCGACCTGGTCCGAGGCTGGGCCGTCGACCTCGACCCCGACGTGGCCGAGGTCGTCCTGGCCCACCTCGACGACGTGGAGGGGGTCGCCGCCGGGCTCTTCGCCCGGGTGCGGACCTCCCTGCTGGGCGGCGAGCCGGCCGTGGCCTACCAGTGGGCCTCCGACCCCGACGGCCTGGCCCGCATCGACGGCTGGGACGAGGCGGACGAGGCCTGACCGGGGCCCGCCGGTAGCGTCCCGGGGATGGTCCTGGTCGACGCGCCGCTGTGGCCGGCGCACGGGCGCCGCTTCGCCCACCTGGTCAGCGACGAGTCGCTGGAGGAGCTGCACGCCTTCGCAGCCGAGCTGGGCCTGCCCGAGCGGGCCTTCCACCGGGACCACTACGACCTGCCCGACGCGTGGTGGGACGACGCGGTGGCCGCCGGGGCCACCCCGGTCGACCCCCGCGTCCTGGTGCGCCGCCTGCGCGAGTCGGGTCTGCGGTCACCGCGGCGTCGGTCCGGTCGCGCCGAGGGGCACGGCTCCTAGCCCTCCCCCGGCCCCCGGCGCACCCCGACGGCCCTGTCGACGCCGGCCCCCGTGGCATCTGCCACACTGCCGGCATGGCCTCCCACGCCGACGACCGGGCCGAGATCGACGTGGCCGCGCCCCCCGAGGCGGTGTGGGACCTCGTGAGCGACGTCACCCAGATGGGCCGGTGGAGCCCCGAGTGCTACAGGTGCCGGTGGCTCGACGGCGGCACCGGTCCCCGCGAGGGCGCCCGGTTCAAGGGCTGGAACCGCCAGAAGGTGGGCCCCGTCCCCGTCCGGTGGTCGACCACCAGCACGGTGCTGGAGACCCGGCGGGGCGAGGTGTTCTCGTTCCAGACCAAGCAGTCCGGGGCCACCTGGACCTACCGCCTCGAGCCCCGAGACGGAGGCACCCACGTGGTCGAGACCCGCGAGGAGGGCACCCGACCGCTGGTCGCCCGCGCCTTCGACGTGGTGATGCCCGGTCGCGACGAGCTGCTCCGCGACGGCATGGCCGAGACCCTGCGCCGCATCAAGGACGCAGCCGAGGTCTGAGGCCGGCCCCCGCCGCTCGTCAGGCCATCTGGCGCTGCAGGCCCTCGTCCAGGGCGGCCAGGAACTCCTCGGTGGTGAGCCACTCGGCGTCGCCGCCGACCAGCAGGGCCAGGTCCTTGGTCATCTGACCGCCCTCCACCGTGTCGACGCAGACCTTCTCGAGGGTCTCGGCGAAGGCGGTGACCTCGGGCGTGTCGTCGATGCGGCCCCGGTGAGCGATGCCCCGGGTCCAGGCGAAGATCGAGGCGATGGGGTTGGTGGAGGTCTTCTCGCCCTTCTGGTGCTGGCGGAAGTGGCGGGTGACCGTGCCGTGGGCGGCCTCGGCCTCCATCGTCTTGCCGTCGGGCGTGAGCAGCACCGATGTCATCAGCCCGAGCGACCCGAAGCCCTGGGCCACGGTGTCGGACTGCACGTCGCCGTCGTAGTTCTTGCAGGCCCACACGTAGCCGCCCTCCCACTTGAGGGCGGCGGCGACCATGTCGTCGATGAGGCGGTGCTCGTAGGTGATGCCCGCGGCCTCGAAGTCGGCCTGGAACTCGGCCTCGAAGACCTCCTGGAACACGTCCTTGAACATGCCGTCGTAGGCCTTCAGGATCGTGTTCTTGGTGGAGAGGTAGACCGGCCAGCCCCGGTTGAGGCCGTAGGTGAGCGAGGCCCGGGCGAAGTCCTCGATGGAGCGGCGGTAGTTGAACATGCCCATGGCCACGCCCCCGCCCTCGGGGAAGGTGGCGACCTCCATCTCCATGGGCTCGCTGCCGTCGGCGGGCGTGTAGGAGATGGTGACGGTGCCGGGGCCGGGCACCTTGAAGTCGGTGGCCAGGTACTGGTCGGCGTGGGCGTGGCGCCCGATCACGATGGGCTTGGTCCAGCCCGGCACCAGGCGGGGGACGTTGCGGCAGATGATCGGCTCGCGGAACACGACGCCGCCGATGATGTTGCGGATGGTGCCGTTGGGCGACCGCCACATCTTCTTGAGGCCGAACTCCTCGACCCGGGCCTCGTCGGGGGTGATGGTGGCGCACTTGACGCCGGCGCCGTGGCGCTTGATGGCCTCCGCCGCGTCGACGGTGACCTGGTCGTCGGTGGCGTCGCGGTGCTCGATGCCGAGGTCGTAGTACTCGAGCTCCACGTCGAGGTACGGGAGGATCAGCTGGTCCTTGATGAACTTCCAGATGATCCGCGTCATCTCGTCACCGTCGAGCTCGACGACCGGGTTCTGCACCTTGATCTTGGCCATCAGGCGAGCGTACTGGTCACGGACCGGCCTGCCCGACGGGCGCGAGGGCCCGCCGGGGGCCGGTGCGGCGGGCCGGTCGGTCAGGCCGGGGAGGCGGCCGCGCGGCGCCTGCTGGCCACGAGGGCCACGGCGCCGCCGGCGAGGAGGACGACGGCCACGGTGGCGGGCAGGACCAGGTCGGTGCCGGTGCGGGCCAGCGGCGCGGGGCCGGCCCCGCCGCCAGGGCTGTCGGCCGCGGTGCCCGAGGCGGCCGGCGAGGGGCCATCGCCGGTCGGCGGGTACTGCTGGGCCGAGGCGGCCGACGCCGCCACCAGCGGCAGGGCCAGGGCGACGAGCACGAAGACGATCTTGCGGAGCATGGGGAGACCTCGACCGGGTGCAGATGGGGTCGGTCGGACCCGTGGTGACGTCGGCCAACCTACCACTGAGCGTGAGGGCGATCCAGGCGCCACCCCGGAGAGTGCTGGGCCGGGGCGACGGCTCAGGGGTCGGCGGCGGGACCGTCCCGGACGACGTCGGCGGTCAGCGCGAACGGTCCCCGGGCCTCGGGGACCTCGACGCGCACCGACCCGTCGTCGCCCTCCACCGCCTCCAGCCGGGCACCGTCGGGGCCCCGCGCGTCGGTCTCGGCCCCCTCCAGGCGCCCCCCGGTGACGGCCACGGTGACGTTGACGCGATCCGGGTTGGCCATCACCTGGGGCAGCAGGTCGAAGCGGTAGCCGCCGTCGGAGAGGTCGACCTCGCCCTCCAGCTCGAGGGTGACGTTGGCCGTGGCGCCGGCGGGCACGTCGACGAAGGTGGACCACACGTTCCGGCCCAGCTCGACGCCCTCCTCCAGCCGGGCCGGCTCGCCGTCGACCTCGGCCGAGACCAGCTCGAGGGGCGAGTAGGCCGACAGGTACATGCGGTTGGTGCCGGCCGGCGCGTCGATGAGGTTGCCGATGATGTACGGGGGCTCGCCGGTGGTGGGCGCCGAGTTGACCAGCCCGATCTGGGCGGTGGCCCGCACCCGGCCGGTGGCGGCGTCGACGACGACGTCGTACTGCACGGTGCGCTGGAGGTAGGTGTCCACCTTGTTGCCCGCCGCGTTCTGGGTGGTGACGCCGAAGCCGTCGCCCTGCACCGGCGGCGCCGCCCCCGCCAGGCCCAGCCGGTCGACCAGGCGGGCGCCGTCCTCGGACCGGAGCCACAGGGTCACGTCGCCGCCCCGCACCGCGGGCCCGAGGGCCTTGGCCAGGGCCGCGGGGGCCACGTCCTGCTCGGTGAGGGCGTCGAACACGGCGGCGGCCACGTCGCCCAGCACGTCGACCCGGGCGTCGCGGTCGGGGTAGAGCCGGTACTGCTCCACCAGCAGGAACTGCTCCACGTTGGTGGCGTCGAGCGCGTACGGCAGGCCCTCGACGGTGACGGGCCCGGTCACCCGCAGGAGCCGGGCGATGCCCGCGGGGTCGATGCGCAGCACACCGTCGACCTCCTCGCCGCCGGACTGCGGGTAGAGCTCGGCCATGACCTCGGCCGCCGTGGGCCCGTCCGGGGTGAAGGTCACGTTCTCCCAGGTGCTCTGCGGGTCGAACCGCGAGTAGCGCTGGAGGTAGTCCGGGGGGCCGGTGATCTCCCGGGTCCCGGAGCCACCGGCGTCGAGGTCCTTGTTGCGGCCCACCTCGGTGAGGTCGATCTGGCCGTCCTCGGCGGTGAGCACGCCGTAGCTGCCGAGGAAGCCGGTGCCCCGGGCCTCGGCCGGGGTCACGAAGGCGACGAGGTAGCGGGCCTCCCCGTCGGCGCCGAGCAGGTCGGGGCCCACCTCGGCCGCCAGCGCGCCCGTGCGGGCACTGCCCTCGGCATCGGCCAACCGGTCGCGGAAGCGGTCGACGCCGTCGGCCACGGGGGCCACCTGCCACGTCGCCCCGGGCAGACCCGCGTCGAGCTCGGTGCGGAGGGTGGCGGTGGCCTCGGCCACCTCGTCGAGCACGGGGCCCAGGGCCGCGACGGCGTCGGGATCGATGCGGCCGTCGACCAGCTGGAGGCCCTCCTCGTCGATCTCGTCGGCGCCGGTGGCGGCGACGGCGGCCGTCTCGGCCCCACCGTCCGCCATGGCGTCGAGTGCGGCGAGCTGCGGGCCGACCAGGGGCAGGTGGCGGGCCGGGGCCGCCCACCACGCGCCGGTGGCCCCGGCGGCATCGTCGAACCGGGCCCGGGCGGCGCGCAGGTCGGTCGCGGCCTGGGCCGACTCGCCCTCCCGCACCGCGTCGACCCCCGCGTCGGTGCGGTCGACACCGTCGCGCAGGGCCGAGGCCGACAGCAGGGCGGCCGCGCCGCCCGCACCAGCGACCACCACCACGGCGACGATCCCTGCCACGAGGGCCCGGCGGGCTCGGCGGTGGCCGTCGGGCGCCAGGCCCCGCCAGCCGCTGAGGGCGAGCGGCGCCATCCCGGCCGCGGCCAGCACCGCGCTCGAGGCGGGCCGGCTCCTCCAGCGGGATGCGGAGCAGGACCTGCACGACGACCCCGGCCACCAGGGCGGCCAGGACCGGCCCCGCGGCGAGCCCGGGCACCGGGTCGACCCCGGTCTCGGCGGGGGCGGCCGCGTCCGGGGCCGGGCGGGCGGCAGCGGGCCCGGCGGCCGACCGGGCCCGCCGCTCCGCCAGGGCGAGGCCGAGCGCGCCCAGCAGGGCGACCAGGGCGGCGGCCCGCAGGCCCAGGGCGTCGCCCGCGACCAGGGCCACCGCGGCGGCGACGGCGAGGGCGAGGGGACGGGCCCGGGCGCCCAGGCCCACCAGGGCGGCGGCCAGCAGGGCGGTGAGGGTGACGTCGGTGCCGTGGAGACCGGTCGGCGCGCAGCCGGCCAGGCCGGCACCGAAGGCGGCCGCCGCGGCCACGGCGCCGACCGCGACGGTGGTGGCGTCCGACCACCGCAGCGGCGCTGCGGCCCCCCTCACGGCGCCGTCAGTCGCTCGGGGGTCCGTCGTCCTGGAGCAGGCCCAGGTTGGCGCACACCTCGCGGACCGACGCGGCCCGGTTCATCGTGTAGAGGTGCATCCCCGGGACCCCCGCGTCGAGGAGGGTGGCGCCCAGCTCGGAGGCGACCTCCACGCCCAGGGCCCGGGTGGCCTCCTTGTCGCCGTCGACGCGGTCGAGCCGGGCCTCCAGCGCGGGCGGGACCACGCTGCCGTTCATGGCCGACATGCGCCGCACGCCGGCGACGCTCACGAAGGGCATCACGCCGGGGACCACGGGCTTGTCGCAGCCCAGGGCGGAGAGGTCCTCGACCATGCTCAGGTAGTCGGCGGGGTCCCAGAAGAACTGAGTGATGGCGAAGTCGGCCAGGGCCAGCTTGGCCGCCAGGTACCGGCGGTCGTCGTCCCGGTCGGCCGAGCGCGGGTGGAGCTCGGGGAAGGCGGCCACGCCCACGGAGAAGTCCCCCACCTCGCGCACCAGCTCGATGAGCTCGGTGGCGTAGGTGAAGTCGCCGGCCACCTCGGACCCGTCGGCCGGGGGGTCGCCCGCCAGGGCCAGGATGTTCTCGATCCCGGCGTCGCGGTAGTGGGTGACCAGCTGCTCGAGCTCGGTGCGGGTGTGGCCCACGCAGGTCAGGTGGGGCATGGCCGGGAAGGGCCGCTCCTTGTCGACGCGGATCACGACGTCGCGGGTGGTGTCGCGCGTGGTGCCGAGGGCGCCGTAGGTGACCGAGATGAACTGCGGGCCCAGGTGGGCCAGGTCCTCCATGGTCTCGTCGAAGGTCACCAGCGCCTCGGGGGTCTTGGGCGGGGGGAACTCGAAGGAGACGGTGCGCCCGGCGGCGAGGAGGTCAGCGATCGGGGCCATGGCCCCGAGAGGCTAGGCGACCCCCCGTGCGACCCCGGCGCCGGGCGCCCGGCGCGTCGCCCACCTCGCGACGGCTTCGACTCGCACGGGGGTCGGATCCGTCGCGAGGTCGGGGGGGCCGAGGAGCTGACCGGGGCGGCGGCCGATGAGTGCGCCCGCCCGGCGTCGTCACCCCGTCGGAAACCCCTCCCCCACGTCGATGACGACCTGACACCATGACCACCCGGCGGTCTGCGCCGGCACCCGAGCCCCGGAGCCCCACCCATGTCCCCCACCCACGCCATCGAGGCCCGCGGCCTCGTGAAGCGCTACGGCGACACCGTCGCCCTGGCCGGCGTCGACATCACCGTCCCCACCGGGACGGTCACCGCCGTCCTCGGCCCCAACGGCGCCGGCAAGACCACCGCCGTGCGCCTCCTCACCACCCTCGCCGACCCGACCGCAGGCACCGCCGTGGTCGCCGGCCACGACGTGGCCACCGAGCCCACCGAGGTCCGGCGCCGCATCGGCCTGGCCGCGCAGGACGCCACCATCGACCCCCTCCTCACCGGGCGGGAGAACCTGGTGATGATCGGCGAGCTGCACCAGCTGTCGCGGCGCGAGGCCAAGGCCCGGGCCGGCCAGCTGCTCGACCAGTTCTCGCTCACCGACGCGGCCGACCGGGTCACCTCCGGCTACTCCGGGGGCATGCGGCGGCGCCTCGACCTGGCCGCCACCCTCGTGGCCCGGCCCCAGGTGCTGTTCCTCGACGAGCCCACCACCGGGCTCGACCCCCGGGCCCGCAACGAGCTGTGGGCCGTGCTCGACACCCTCGTGGGCAGCGGCACCACGCTGCTGCTCACCACCCAGTACCTCGAGGAGGCCGATCGCCTGGCCGACGACATCCTCGTGGTCGACCACGGGCGGATCATCGCCCAGGGCGACGCCCGCAGCCTCAAGCGCCAGATCGGCGGTGACAACATCGGCCTGGTCGTCACCGACCCCGCGCGCCTCGACGAGGCGGCGGCCCTGCTGGCCCGCACCACCCGGGGCGAGCCCGTGGTCGACCGCCCGGTGCGCTCGGCCACCGCCCCCACCACCGACGGCGTGGCGGCCCTGGCCGCCACGGCCAACGCCCTGGCCGACGCCGGCATCGCCGTCGAGGACCTGGGCCTGCGCCAGCCCACCCTCGACGAGGTGTTCCTCACCCTCACCGGCCTGCCCATCGAGGCCGCCGACGACGACACCGCCCCGACCCTCGAGGAGGCCTCCCGATGACCGCCACCACCGCACCCACCCCCGACGGCCTCGGCGCGATCGACGTCGTCGACGCCACGCCCCAGGGCGACGAGGCCCTCCACCCCCTGCGCGGGGTGGTCCACGACACCTGGGTCATCGCCCGCCGGGGCCTGGTCCACATGAAGCGCCAGCCCGAGGCCCTGTCCGACGCCACCATCCAGCCGATCATGTTCGTGCTGCTGTTCGCCTACGTGTTCGGCGGCGCCATCGACGTGCCCGGCGGGGGCTCCTACCGGGAGTTCCTGATGGGCGGGATCATGGCCCAGACCATCGTGTTCACCGCCTTCGGCGTGGCCCTCAGCATCGCCAACGACTTCAAGAACCAGGCCGTCGACCGGTTCCGCTCGCTGCCGCTCGCCAAGGGCGCCGTGCTGGGCGGCCACGCGGTGGCCAACGTCATCAAGTCCCTGCTGCCCATCGTCTTGATGTCGGTGGCCGGGCTCATCATCGGCTGGCGCATCCACAGCAGCGTCGTCGACGCCCTGCTCGCCTACGTGCTGCTGGTGGCCTTCTCCTTCGCCATGATCTGGGTCGGCGTGCTCCTGGGGGCGTCGGTGAAGTCGCCCGAGGGCGTCACCGGCGTGGCCTTCGTGGCCCTGTTCCCGCTCACCTTCGTGGCCAGCACCTTCGTGCCCACCACCTCGATGCCGCCCTTCCTCCAGACGGTGGCCGAGTGGAACCCGGTGACCACGCTGTCCGACGCCCTGCGCGAGCTGTTCGGCAACCCCAACACACCCATCCGGCCCGGCGACCCGTGGTCGATCGCCCACCCCGTCGCCTACACGTGGATCTGGATCGTCGGCATCGTCGTGGTCTGCGCCCCTCTCGCCATCCGCGCCTACAACCGCAGCATCAGCAAGTAGCGCCCGGGCCCGCCGTCACACCGGCCCGGGCGGGAGGACCAGGAGGGTGATGGGCACGGGCAGCCAGGCGAGGGCGACCTCGCCCACCTCCTGCCAGCCCCGGCGGCGGTAGTAGGCGCGGACGTCGGCGTGGGTGCACACCACGTCGAGCACCGGGACCCGACCGGCGTCGCGGATGTGGGCCACCGCGGCGTCGAGCAGGGCACCACCGACGCCGGTCCCCCGCTGGTCGGACCCCACGAACAGCACCGCCACCTCGGCCATGCCCTCCACGTCCACCCCGGTGGCCGCGCGCCAGGCCGCCCCCACGCCGTCGGGGTCCTCCCCCACCCGCTGGACGCTGACGTGGCCGACGACGACACCGTCCCGCTCGGCCACCCACGCCGCCTCCTCTCGCCCCCGGACGAGGAAGTCCTCGACCGGCACCGGCAGCGGCCACTGGACGGGGTAGTCCGAGACGGCCTGCTGGCCGGCCAGCACCTCGGCCAGGGCGGGCACGTCGGCCGCTGTGCGGGGGCGGATCGTCCAGGCCGCTCCGTCGGGGGCGGCCATGCGGCTAGACCGGCTCGGCCAGGGCGGCGCGGCGCTCGGCGGCGCGCACCGTGTTGACCATCAACATGGCCCGGGTCATGGGGCCCACACCGCCGATGCGGGGCGACAGCCAGCCCGCCACCTCGGCCACCTCGTCGGCGACGTCGCTGACGACCTTGCGCCCCTCGAAGCTGACCCCGGCGGCCACCACCGCCGCGCCGGGCTTGACCATCTCGGCGGAGATCATGCCGGGTGACCCGGCCGCGGCGACGAGGATGTCGGCCTCGCGGGTGTAGGCGCCGAGGTCGGCCACGCCGGTGTGCACGACGGTGACCGCGGCGTTGGCGTCGGGCCGCTTGAGGGTGAGCATGTTGGCCAGCGGCCGGCCGATGGTGAGGCCTCGGCCCACGATGACCACGTGATGGCCGGCCACCGGCACCCGGTGGGCGTGGAGGAGCTCGATGATGCCCGCCGGGGTGCAGGCCCGGGGGGCGTCGACGCCCATGACCAGGCGGCCGAGGTTGACCGGGTGGAGCCCGTCGGCGTCCTTGCCCGGGTCGATGCGCCGGAACAGCGCCTCGTAGTCGAGGTGGGGCGGGAAGGGGTGCTGGGGCAGGACGGCGTCGATGGCCGGGTCCGCGTTCCACCGGTCGATCACCGCCTCCACGTCGGCCGCCCGGGCATCGGCCGGCAGGCGCTCGTCGAAGGAGGCGATGCCGAGGCCCTCGCTGTCGGCGTGCTTCATGCTCACGTAGCGGTGGCTCGGGCCGTCGTCGCCCACCAGGATCGTGCCCAGCCCGGGCGGGGTGCCGGTGGCCAGGGTGACGGCGGTGACCCTGTCGCGCAGCTCGTCGCGGATGCGACCGGCCAGGGCCTCGCCGTCCAGGGTCTCGGCGGTCATCGACGGTCCTCTCGGGTGGGGGCGGGCACGGGTCAGTGGAGGAAGTGGCGCTCGCCGGTGAACAGCATGGCCAGGCCCAGCTCGTCGGCCCTGGCCGTGACCTCGTCGTCGCGCACGGAGCCACCGGGCTGGACCACCACCGCCACGCCGGCATCGGCCGCCGCCTCCACCCCGTCGGGGAAGGGGTAGAAGGCGTCGCTGGCACAGGCCCCGCCGGCGGCCCGCCCGTCGGCCTTGGCCGCGGCGATCTGGCCGGCCTCGACCCGGTTCTGCTGCCCCGCGCCGATGCCCCAGGCCACCCCGTCCTTGACCAGGACGATGGAGTTGGAGGTGACCCACCCGCACAGGCGGAAGGCGAGGGCGGCATCGGCCAGCTCGGCCTCGGTGGGGACGCGCTCGGTGACGACGCGCCACGACGACGCCGGCGCCACGAAGCGGTGGGGCTCCTGGACCAGGTAGCCACCGGAGACGGGGCGCACGTGGAGCGGGTCGGGCGTCGGGGCGGGGGCCTCCAGCAGGCGGGTGTTCTTGCGCTTGGCCCGCAGGGCGTCGACCACCCCCTCGCCGTAGCCGGGGGCGATGACCACGTCGGCCTGGGCCGCGCCGACCATGTGCTCGGCCGTGGCCGGGTCGATGGGCACCGACAGCGCGACGATGCCGCCGAAGGCGGAGCGGGGGTCGCAGGCGAAGGCCGACGCGTAGGCCTCGGCCGGGGTGGCCGCCACCGCCGCGCCGCACGGGTTGGCGTGCTTGATGATGGCGCAGGCCACCTGCCCGCTGGTCTGGGCCAGGTCGTGGGCCAGCAGCCAGGCCGCGTCGGCGTCGTAGAGGTTGAGGTACGACAGGGCCAGGCCCGAGTGCTGGGTGATGTGGGCCCACCACGGGTCGGCCCCATCGGTGCGGTACAGGGCGGCCTGCTGGTGGGGGTTCTCGCCGTAGCGGAGCGCAACCGGCTCGCGCCGGGCCGTGACCGCGAACACCTCGGGCGGCGTGCCCTCCGCGCGGTCCCCGTCGGACCCGCCCGCCACCTCGCCCGCGAACCAGGCGGCGATGGCCGCGTCGTAGGACGCGGTGGTGGCGAAGGCCTTGGCCGCCAGCCGCTGCCGGGTGGCGGCGGTGACCGCCCCGTCGGCCTGCACCTCGGCCAGGACGTCGTCGTAGTCGGCCGGGTCGACCACCACCGCGACGTGGGCGTGGTTCTTGGCCCCGGCTCGGATCATGGCCGGTCCGCCGATGTCGATGAGGTCGATCGCCCCTGCGCTCCCGCCGTGGGTGAAGTCGGCCGGGTCGGAGCCGAACGGGTAGAGGTTGCTGACGAGGAGGTCGATGCCCTCGATGCCGTGGGTCTCCATGTCGGCCCGGTGCTCGGCGTCGTCGCGGTCGGCCAGCAGACCGCCGTGCACCTTGGGGTGCAGGGTCATCACCCGGTGGCCGAGGATGGCGGGGGCACCGGTGAGCTCGGCCACGTCGGTGACCGGGATGCCGGCCTCCGAGAGCGCCCGGGCGGTGCCGCCGCTGGACACGAGGTCCCAACCGGCGTCGGCCAGGCCGCGGGCCAGGGGCACCACGCCGGTCTTGTCGTAGGTGGAGAGCAGGGCGCGCACCGGTGGTCAGGCCTCCTGGGCGATGGTGGGGGGCGACGTCGGGGACGGGCCCTGGGGGGGCAGGACCGAGCCGCGGGCGAGGATCGCCTTCAGCGTCTCGGGGAACAGGCGCCGCTCCACGACCTTGATCCGCTCGTGGAGCGAGGCCTCGTCGTCGTCGGGGAGGACGGGGACCTCCTCCTGGGCGAGGATCGGCCCCGTGTCGACCTCGAGGCCGGCCACGTGGATGGTGCAGCCCGTGGTGCGCACGCCGGCGGCGAGGGCGTCGCGCACCGCGTGCCACCCCTTGAAGGCGGGCAGGAGGGCGGGGTGGGTGTTGACGATGCGACCGCCGTAGCGGTCGTGGGCGGGGCGGCCGAGGATCGTGCCGAAGCCGGCCATGGCCACCACGTCGACGTGGTGGGCGTCGAGGGCGTCGGAAACGCGGACCGAGTAGGCGTCGCGGTCGAAGCCGCCGTCGAAGCGGTCCCGCTCCACCAGGGCGGTGGGCACGCCGGCCCGCTCGGCCCGCGCCAACGCCGGGCACGGACGGTCGGCCAGCACCAGGTCGACGGGCACGTCGGCCGCCAGCAGGGCATCGAGGATCGAACCCGTCCCCGACACCAGAACTGCCACGCGCACGACCGGCGAACCTACCAGCCGCCGCCGGACCCCCACCCCGGCGGGCGGGGAGGTCGCCCCGGGTTCCGGGGTCGGGGCGACGGGTAGGTCGCCCCCGTCCCACCGGCTGCCCCGCACCGACGCGTCGACTAGACCGGATCCGCACCCCACCCCGCCCCAGGAGGCACTCCCGTGGCCTGGCCCCAGCACGCACAACCGGCCCCGGCGGCCAAGGCGAACCTCCCCCTCGGGGCGATCGTCGCCGCCGCGGCCGCCGTCTTGACCTTCCTGTTCTCGTTCGTGCGCATCTTCAAGATCGAGGCGTTCGGCGAGGACGCCGGGTGGTCGGTGTGGACCACGGACTTCCCACCAGGGCTCTTCGGGGTGGGGACCTGGATCCCCCTCTTCGCCCTGCTCGCCGGGGCCCTCGCCCTGGCCCGGGGGTTCGTCGAGGGGGCCGACGACAAGCGCCTGGCCACCTTCAGCCTGCTCCAGCTCCAGATGGTCGCCCTGGCCTTCGCCGTGCTGCTGTGGCTCGGCTACCTGGTGAGCATCCTGCTCTCGGGCAGCTTCTCCATCGGCGGCGGCGTGGCCTCGCTCGACTTCAAGCTGGGGCTCGGCATGCTGCTCCTCTTCGTCGGCCTCGCCGGGGTCGCCGCCGGGACCGTCCTCGACGTGCTCCCCGCCGGGGCGGGGAGCACCGCCGGGGCCCCCGGAGGCACCTGGCCGGGCCAGCCCTCACCCGGCGACCAGGGCCAGTGGCAGCAGCCCGCCGCCCCGCAGCCCCAGCCGCAGTGGCAGCCCGGCGCCGACCAGGCCGCCCCCCAGGGCCAGTGGCAGCCGGGCGCGGACCAGGCCGGCACGCCGCCCCCGCCGCAGTGGCAGCAACCCGCACCGGGCGCACCCGACCCCGGGCCGTGGCAGCAGCCCGCGCCGCAGCAGCAGTGGCAGCCCGACCCGGCGGCGCCGCCGCCCGGCGCCTCGGACCCGCAGCCCTGGACCCCGGGGCCCACCCCGGCACCGGCCCCGCCCGGGCCCCAGCCCGAGCCCGGGCCCCTCGACCCGCAGCCGGCCCCGCCCCAGCCCAGCCCGGCCCCCGCGACGGGCGGTGGCGGTGCGCTGATCGACCCCGGCACCCAGGTGATCCCGGGGCCGCCTCCGGCCCCACCCGGCGACGAGGCCCCGGCCGGGCCCGACGCGCCCGCCGCGGCACCGCCGCCCCCGCCCCCGCCGCCCGCTCCCGAGCAGCCGGCCCCGCCGGCGCCGGAGCCCCCGGCGCCCGGGTTCCCCGAGCCGCCCCCCTCCAACACGCCGTAGCGCCCCGGCCGGGGTCGGACGCCCCGCCCTCGGGGGGCGGGCGGGCCCCTCGTGACCTCCCCCGCCGTGGCCCGCCAGCCGGGGCCGGCCCTGCCGGGGTTCAGCCCAGGTCCAGCTCGAGGCCGATCGGGCAGTGGTCCGAGCCCCGCACGTGTCCCAGGGCCCAGGCCCGGGTCAGGCGGTGACGGAGGCGGCGCGACACCAGCCAGTGGTCGATGCGCCAGCCCACGTCCCGGTCGCGGGCGAAGGTCACGTTGGACCACCAGGTCCAGTCCCGCCCCTCGGGGTTGAGGTGGCGGTAGGCATCGACGAAGCCGGCGTCGAGGTGCGCCTGGAACGCGGCGCGCTCGCCGTCGGTGCACCCGGACCGACCCTTGTTGGAGGTGGGCCGGGCCAGGTCGTCGCGGGTGGGGGCCACGTTGAGGTCGCCCCCCAGCACGACCGGCTGGCGGCGGGCCCGGGTGCGGAGGTGGCGGGTGAGGGCCTCGTCGAAGGCCAGCCGCTCGGGCAGGCGGGACAGGTCGCGCCGAGCGTTGGTGCCGTAGGCGGACACGACCGTGAGACCGGGGAGGTCGACGGTGAGCACCCGAGCCTCCGGGTCGCGGGTCGCCCGACCCAGGCCGGAGCGGGAGGCGACGAGGGGCAGGCGGCTGAACACCGCGGTGCCCGAGTACCCCTTGCGGTCGGCCCCGTTGTAGGCCCGGGCGTAGCCGTCGAGGAACCCGAGGCCGGGCGGTTCCTCCTGCACCCGCGTCTCCTGCAGCAACAGGACGTCGGGCGCCTCGGTGGCCACCAGCTCCTCCAGCACGCCCTTGTCCCGCACCGACCGCAACCCGTTGCAGTTCCACGAGATCAGCTTGATGCGATCACCTCACCCACCGGTGCCCCACCAGCCCGCGGAACTGCGGACATGGCTCGCGCCGAGCGCGACTGAGGGACGCAGCTCCGTGGTGCCGCAGGGAACCGAGAGCACCGAAGGGGGCGGACCCGGGACGGACGTGGGAGCCGGCGCAGCCGCTGGGGGCCGCGGGGGTCTCCCCCGCACGAAGCGGGGGGCGGCGAGGGACGAGCCGTCTCCCGCTGGGACAGGGCGAGCGCAGCGAGCACCCTCAGTTCTGAGGAACGGAGCGAGAGCGAGTGACTCAGAGGGACGCGACGATGTCGACCATGTGGGCGCCGGCCTCGGTGGGGTTCTGGCCGACGCGGACGCCGGCGTCCTCCAGGGCCTCGATCTTGGCCGCGGCGGTGCCCTTGCCCCCGGACACGATGGCGCCGGCGTGGCCCATCTTCTTGCCGGGAGGGGCGGTGACGCCGGCGACGTAGGCCGAGACGGGCTTGGTCATCTTCGCCTTGATGAACTCGGCGGCCTCCTCCTCGGCCGAGCCGCCGATCTCGCCGATCATCATGACGGCCTTGGTGTCGGGGTCGGCCTCGAAGGCCTCCAGGCAGTCGATGAAGCTGGTGCCGGGGACGGGGTCGCCGCCGATGCCGACGCAGGTGGTCACGCCGATGTCGGCCAGCTTCAGCTCGTAGAGGGCCTGGTAGGTGAGGGTGCCGGAGCGGCTGACGATGCCGACCGGGCCGCCCTCCTTGGCGATCTCGCCAGCGGTGATGCCGATGTTCGCCTTGCCGGGGCTGATGAGCCCGGGGCAGTTGGGGCCGAGGATCCGGGTGCCGGGGTGGTCCCGCCTCACCTTGTTGAAGAACCAGGCCTCGTCCTGGGCGGGCACGCCCTCGGTGATGACCACGACCAGCTCGAGGCCGGCCTCGGCGGCCTCCATGACCGCGCCCTTCACGCCGGGGGCGGGGATGAAGACGCACGACGCGGTGGCGCCGGTGGCCTCCTTGGCCTCGGCGACCGAGGCGTAGATGGGGATGCCATCCACGTCGGTGCCGGCCTTCTTGGGGTTGGTGCCGGCCACGACCTGGGTGCCGTACTCGCGGTTGCGCAGGCCGTAGAAGCGGCCCTGGGAGCCGGTCAGGCCCTGGTAGATGACCTTGGTGGTCTCGTCGACGAAGATGCTCATGAGGTTGGTGCCGTCCTCTACTTGGCGAGCTCGACGGCGGCCTCGGCGGCCTCGAGCATGGTGGGCTTGGTCAGGACCTTCTCCGACGTGTGGGCGGAGAGGATCTCCCGCCCCTCGTCGGCGTTGGTGCCGTCGAGGCGGATCACCATGGGCACGTCGATGTCGACGCGCTCGAGGGCGGTGACGATGCCGTTGGCGACCTCGTCGCCCTTGGTGATGCCGCCGAAGATGTTGATGAAGATGCTGCGCACCTTCTCGTCGCCGGTGATGACCTCGAGGGCCCCGGCCATGACGTCCGCGTTGGCGCCGCCGCCGATGTCGAGGAAGTTGGCCGGGCTGCCGCCGACCTGGTTGATGATGTCGACCGTGGACATGGCCAGGCCGGCGCCGTTGGCGATCACGCCGACGGTGCCGTCGAGGCCGACGTACTGGAGGCCCTTGTCGTGGGCCGCCTGCTCCCGGGCGTCGCGCTCCTGGGTGGCCTCGTACTCGGAGAGGTCGTGGCGGAAGGCGGCGTTGGCGTCGAGGGTGACCTTGGCGTCGAGGGCGTGGACCTTGCCCTCGGGGGTGAGGATGAGGGGGTTGATCTCGACCAGGTCGGCGTCGCCGTCGACGTAGGCCCGGTAGAGCTTCTGGAGGATGTCGACCGCGCCCTCGGTGGCTGCGTCGTCGAGCTCGGCCGCCGCCACCCACTCCCGGGCGACGTCCTCGGTGAGCCCGTCGACGGGGTCGACCCAGATCTTGGCGATGGCGTCGGGGTCGGTCTCGGCCACGGCCTCGATCTCCACGCCGCCCTGGGCCGAGAGCATCCCGAGGTGCTTCTTGGCCGAGCGATCGAGGGTGAAGCTGGCGTAGTACTCCTCGGCGATGTCCGAGGCCTTCTCGATCCACACCCGCTCGACGGTGTGGCCCTTGATGTCCATGCCCAGGATCGCCTCGGCGTGGGTCCGGACCTCGTCGACCGTGTCGGCCAGCTTGATGCCGCCGGCCTTGCCCCGGCCGCCCACCTGCACCTGGGCCTTGACGACGACGGGGTAGTCGGCGATGGCCTCGGCCGCCGCCACCGCCTCGTCGACGGTGGTGGCCACGTCGCCGGGCGACACCGGGATGTCGTAGCTGGCGAACAGCTGCTTGCCTTGGTACTCGAACAGGTCCATGCGGAGGTCGGTCTCCCTCGGGGTGGCAGGGTCGGGCGCGCCGGTGCGACTCGAACCCGGACGGCCCGGGCAGGGATACTACGCACGTGCCTCCGACGACCACTCTGGCCCCGGCGCGCCCCCTGGCGACGTCCCCCCGCGGCGGGCGCGAGCGGCGTCGCGCCACCCGCCGATGAGCCCGGTCGAGCGCTCGAGCAGCCACGCCGGGAGGGCCCTGGCCGTGTCCGGCGTGGGGGTCGCCCTGGTCCTCCTCGTGCTGTGGGGGGCCTCGGTGTTCACGTCCCGCCAGGACAGCTTCGACGTCCGCCTGGGCGACCAGACCTTCCAGGGCGGCAACGCCGAGCGCCTGGCCGACGAGATCGCGGACCGTGGCCCCATCATCTACGGCGACATCTCCGACACCGGAACCGGCTCCAGCCGCGACGTGATCCTCCAGCACCTGGGCGACGACCCCGAGGAGGGCTGGTACGCCTTCCGGGCCCAGCCCCCGGACCAGGGCCGCGAGTGCACCTGGGACTGGCGACCCGACGAGGAGCTGTTCCGGGCCAGCTGCGACGCGTCGCTCACCGCGCCGGCCGACGGCGAGGGGTTGGAGAGCTACCCGGTGGAGGTGACCGACGGGAAGCTCGACGTCGACCTCAACTTCGACCGGCGCGAGACCACGACCACCACGTCGACCACGATCGTCGAGTCCGGCGACGTCCCCCCCACCACCGAGGGGTGACGGGTCCGGTCAGTCGAGGGTGGAGTGGGGGAAGGGGCCGGTGACCTCGTAGGTGGTGCCCGGGTTGCGCTGGGAGCTGAAGTAGAGGCGGGTGCCGTCCGGGGAGAAGGCCGGCCCGGTGATCTCGGAGCCCTCCACGTCGGCCACCTGGACGACCGCCTCGATGGTGCCGTCGTCGGCCAGGCGCACGATCTGCATGTTGCCGCCGTCCTCGGCCACGTAGCGGTCGCCGCCCGAGTCGACGGTGACGTTGTCGACCCCGGTGAGCACGCCGGTGCCGTCCTCGGTGACGTCGGTGGTGGCGGCGTCGTAGACGACGGTGACGTCCTGGCCGTCGAGGGCCCACACCCGGTCGTCGCCCTTGGTGGTCAGGTAGGTGGTGCCCTCGAAGTGGGCCAGGCCCTCGCCGCCGGCGAAGCGGACCACGTCGTCGACCTGGTTGCGGGTCGGGTCGGCCGCACCGCCCTCGGCGGCGGGCAGGTCGGCCCAGCGTCGGTCGCCCTCGGGGCCGGCCAGCACCGCCAGCGTCCCGGACGCCATGTCCGGCCACGCGTCGGGGGTGAAGCGGTAGAGGGCCCCGTCGGGCTCGTCCTCGCTGAGGTAGACGACCTCGGCCACCGGGTCGACGCAGGCCGCCTCGTGCTTGAACACGCCCATGGCCGGGCGGGCGACGGCGTCCTCCACCCCGAACGGGTCGCACTCCCACACCTGGCCGTCGGGGTGCTCCTCGCAGGAGAACCACGTGTCCCACGGCGTGGCCCCGCCGGCGCAGTTGAGGAGGGTCCCCTCCAGGATCCGGGCCGCCTCGACCACCTCGCCGTCGGCGTCGAAGCGGACCATCGAGGCCCCGCCGGCCCCGTCCTCGGCGTTCGACACGTAGACCCACCCCCCGTCCTCGGCCGCGTAGGCGGCCCCGCCGTCGGGGTTCGGGTGCCACGTGTAGCCGGTGCCCGCGACCTCCTCGCCCGAGGTGGCGATCACCCGCGAGGTGAAGCCCTCCGGCAGCCGGAGCCCGTTGGCGTCGGGCGCACCGAGCGCGCCGACCGGCGCGCCGGGCACCGTCGACGCAGGTGCCGTGGTGGACGACGACCCGGCCGCGCTCGTCGTGGTCGCGCCGTCGGCCGACGGCCCGCCGTCGTCGGAGCCGCAGCCCACCAGCCACGGCGCCATGGCCGAGGAGGCCAGCCCCACCCCCATGAGGCGCAGCACGCGCCGCCGATCCATCCCCTCGTCCCGTGCGTCCATCGGGCGGACGCTACCCGTCCACCCCCCGGCCACCCGGCGCGCCAGGTGCGGGGCAGGTGCGGGTCAGGTGGCGAACAGGTCGCGGACAGCCGCCCGCTGCACCTTCTGGGTCCCGCTGTGGGGGAGCTCGTCGACCACCAGCACCTGCACCGGCACCTTGTAGGTGCTGAGCTCGTCCTTGGCCCAGGCCCGCAGGTCATCGGGGTCGAGCGACGCCCCCCGGCGGCAGGTCACCGCGGCCACCGGGACCTCGCCCAGGCGGTCGTCGGCCAGGCCGACCACGGCCGCCTCGATGACGTCGGGGTGGCGCTCCAGGGCCTGCTCGACCTCGACGGCGTAGACGTTGTACCCGCCCCGGACGATGACCTCCTTGGCCCGGCCCTCGAAGGTGAACAGGCCGAAGGCGCCCCGCCGGACGAGGTCGCCGGTGCGGAGCCAGCCGTCGTCGGTGAAGGTCGCCGCCGTCGCTCCCGCGTCGCCCCGGTAGCCCTTGAGCACGCCCGGCCCGGAGAGCTGGAGCTCGCCCACCGTCCCGCGGGCCACCTCGAGCCCGTCGCCGTCGACGACGCGGGTGCGGTAGCCGGGCAGTGGGACGCCGAGGCGGCCGACGGCGGCGGGCACGTAGGGCAGGGCCACCCGGGCGGCCACGCCGCCCGCGGTCTCGACCATGCCGTAGCCCTCGGCGAAGACGGCCCGCCCGACCTTGCCCACGCCGGGCAGGGTGACGAGGCCGCCCATGCGGCTGAAGCGCTCGGCCAGGTCGGCCGGCATGGCGTCGGCCCCCGAGAGCCACATCTTCACCGACCCGAGGTCGCGATCCTCGGCCCCGGCGTCGAGCAGCATCCGGTACATGGCCGGCACCCCGACGAAGATGCCCGCCCGCCGCTCCTCGATCTCGTCGAGCACGGCGTCGGCCTCGAAGCGGGGCAGGAACCGCACGGGCACGGCTGCGCAGGCCAGGCCCACGGCCACGACCACCCCCATGATGTGGGCCATGGGCAGGCTGTAGACCGCCTCCTCGTCGCGGCCCAGGGCCGGCACGAGGGCGGCCCGGTTGAGCCCGCCCAGGATCCCCCGGTGCGTGAGCTCGGCCCCCTTGGGGCGGCCCGTCGTCCCCGACGTGTAGAAGACGGCGCCCACGTCGCCGGGGTCGGCGGGGTGGGCCGCTCCCAGGGCCACGTCGGAGGGCAGCTCGTCGACCGACCGCACCACCAGGGCGGCGCCCGCGTCGGCCACCACGTGGTCGAGCTCGGTCCGGCGGAGCCGGTCGTTCACGGGAGCGGGCACGGCCCCCGCCCGGCTGGCGGCCAGGCACAGCAGGAGCTGGTCGTAGCCGTTGGGCGTGGCCACCACGACCACGTCGCCCGGTGCGACCCGCTCGGCGACGGCCGCGGCCCAGCCGTCGACCAGGGCGGCGGCCTCGGCCACGGTGCGGCGGGCGCCGCCCACCTCGTCGACCAGGACGCGATCGGGGTCGGCGGCGGCGAGGCGCTCGAGCAGCCGGCCCAGGACGAGGTCGTCGTCGAGGGCCAGGCGGGTGCGCCGCAGGGTGCGCAGTCCGGGGATCAACGGCACCCCGCCTCCCCGGTGGGGGGACGGGACCGCAGGGCGCGAGGTGTCGACATCGCCGATGACGGTACCGCCGCCACGGTGCCCCCCGTCCCGCCGACGGGCGCCGGCCCTGGTCAGCCCGGCGGGGGCAGCAGGGAGTCGCGACCCTCGCCCAGGCCGTAGTGGCCCCGGTCGGTGCCGGCCAGGTCCTCGACCGCACCCACGACGGCGGCGGTGCCGGCGAAGACCTCGAGGTCGTCGACGGTGGAGATGCGATCGCGGAGGACGTCGTCCTCCCGCAGGGCGACGAGGGGGCGGATGCGGTTGGCCTCGCGCTCGTCGGCCGTGTCGCCGGTGGCCGAGGCGCCGACGACGACGGGGGCGGGCCCGTCGGCCGCCATGGCCTCGAGGACCGGCAGCAGCAGGGCGGAGTCGGGGACCTCGAGGTCCGTGCCGGTGACCACCACGTAGCGGTAGTCGGCCCCGGCCAGCATGTCGGCCGCCTCCGGGCCCCCCTCGGTGGGCTCCCAGGCGAGGAAGCCGGCCTCGACCAGGTCCCGCAGGGCGGAGGGCTCGGGCAGGGCGGCCTCGCCGCCGCCGGCGTCGGGGACGGTGGTCCCCGGCACCGTCTCGCCCGGCACCGTCTCGCCCGGCACGGTCTCGCCGGGCACGGTGGCGCCCGGGACGGTGGTGGCCCCCGGCTCGGGGGCGGTCGTGGTCGGCTCCGAGGTGCCGGGCTCGGTCGTGCCCGGCTCGGTGGTGCCCGGCTCGGCGGGCTCCTCGCCGGGGAGGATGCCGTGCTCGAGGAGCTCGCCCGACACGGCGTCGACCAGCTCGCCCCGCAGCTCGTCGCCCTCGGTGCCGGCGACGCCCAGCACGTCGGCCAGCTCCTCGGCCGAGCCCTCGTCGACCACCTTGTCGTCGATCCGCAGGACGCCCTCGAACTGCGCCTCGGAGGACTCCATGGCGACCCGCACGGCATCGAGGCCCTCGTCGTCGACCCCGCCGACGGTCACCATGACCACGGGCACGTCGACCAGGTCGTTGGCGAAGACCGTGGGCGGCCCCTCCTCGAGCATCTGGGTCTGGAGCTCCTCGTCGGCGTCGACCTGGTCCTGGAGGACGTCGCGCTCCCGGCGCGCGTCGGCGGCCTCCTGGCGCACGTCGCGGATGTTCTCGTCGACCCGGTCGACGGCGGCGGCGCCGAGGAAGCTCGACCCCATGGCGATGCCGATGCCGAGGGCGAGGAACACGGCGGTGATGCTGACGATGTGGTAGCGGAGGTTGATCACGGGCGACCTAGTCGAGGGGGAGCAGGAGGCCCCGGACCAGGACCCGGATGGGTTCGCTGGCCAGGGCGATGACGATCAGGGTGACCACTGCGGACGCGACCAGGAGGAGCAGGTCGCGCTTGCGCAGCCGCGAGCCGTAGAGCCGGCTCACGCCCTTGGCGTCGACCAGCACGGGGCCGACCTTCATGCGGACGAGGAAGGTGGAGGCCATGCCCCCGCGCCCCTTGTCCAGGAACTCGGCCATCGAGCTGTGCGTGCCGACGGCCACGATGAGCTGGGCCCCGCGCTCGAAGGCCAGCAGCATGGCGATGTCCTCGCTGGTGCCCTCGGACGAGAACACGACGTAGTCGTGCCCGAGCTCGCGGATGCGGTCGGCGCCGGGGGCCCGCCCGTCGCGGTAGCCGTGGACCACGAGCACCGCCCCGCAGCCGATGGCGCGGTCGGACACCGAGTCGAAGTCGCCGATGATGATGTCGGGGGTCAGGCCCAGCTCGAGCAGGGCGTCGGCGGCCCCGTCGACACCGACGAGGAGCGGCTTGACCTCGCCCAGGTACCCGCTGGCCCGCAGCACCGCGAGGTCGTCCTTGTAGTCGATGCCCCGCACCACGATCAGCACGTGCCGGCCCTTGATGTCGACGGGCACGTCGGGCACGTCGGGGTCGTCGATGAGCAGGTGGCCCTCGGTCTGGATGTAGGCCAGCGTGTTGGCCGCGAAGCGCTCCAGCTCGTCGCCCATGGACGCCTTGGCCTGCTCCAGGCGGGCCTGGACCACCTCCTCGGTGAGCACCTGCCCCCGCGCCACGACCTCGCCGTCGACGGTGAGGGCGTCGTCGACCAGCTCGACGACCTGGCCCTCGGCCACGTCGGTCATCACCGCCGGTCCCACGCCGTCGAGCACCCGGATGCCGGCCTGGACCAAGAGGAGGGGGCCGGTGTTCGGGTAGCGCCCGGTGAGGGACTCGTCCGCGTTGACCACGGCGACGATCCCCGCGTCGACCAGGCTCTCGGCCGCCACGCGGTCGAGGTCGCGGTGGTTGACCACCGCCACCTCACCGGGCTGGAGACGGGCCACCATCTCCTTGGTGCGGCGGTCGACGCGCGCCACCCCCTGGAGCGGGCCCCCCGATCGGCGGCGCCGTCGGGACCGGCGGCGCTGGCGCGACGGGGCCTCGGAGACGCTCGGCTCCGTCGTCACAGCGGGCGGGGCCCGGTGGCGCGGACCGTGGCGGCGCGACGCAGCCACCCGGCGTGCGGGCCGGGGCGGAGCTGCGGTCGGTTGTGCGCGCGCCGAGGGGTCACGTGGTCCGTTCCGGGGTCGGGTGGCACACCGTGACGGTGCCCTGGAAGGTTGTCACCTGCCGTTCACCCGTGCCAACCGCCTCGCCCGGGGACCTCTCCCCCCACCCCGGGTGGGCTCACGCCCTCTCGAGCGGGGCCCAGGCCAGCAGCAGGCGCTTCTCGCCCACCGCCGGGAAGCGGATGAGGGCCTCGCTCTTGTCGCCCTGGCCCTCGACGTCGAGGATCACGCCGTCGCCCCACTTGGCGTGGCGGACGTCGTCGCCGACCTTCAGCCCCAGCGCCGCCGCCCCGATCGGCTCCGCCGCGCTGCCGGCGTCGAGGGCCGAGTCGACCCGGCGCTCCCGGGCTGCCTCGCGCCGGGCCCGGGCCGGGCTGACCTCGCCCCGGTCCCGGCCGCCGGCCCCGAACACCCGCCCGCTCGGCGTGTCGTCACCCGCGTCGCGCCCGCCGCCTCGGCCGCCCCAGCCCCCACCGCCGCCCGAGCGCGACGCCCGACGCCGCCCCTTCACCTCGGTGACCAGCCCCGAGGGGATCTCGTCGAGGAACCGGCTCGGCGGGTTGTACTGGGTGGCCCCGAACATGGTGCGGGCCCAGGCGTGGCTGAGGTGCAGAGCCTCGCGCGCCCGGGTGATGCCGACGTAGGCGAGGCGCCGCTCCTCCTCCAGCTCGTCGGGCTCGGTGAGGGCGCGCACGTGGGGGAAGACGCCGTCCTCCATGCCGATCACGAACACCACGGGGAACTCGAGGCCCTTGGCCGCGTGGAGGGTCATGAGCAGGACCTCGGACTCGTCGTCACCGAGGTCGTCGGTGTCGGCCACCAGGCTGATCTGCTCGAGGAAGACGTCGGCCGCCTCGACCTCGCGCGCCGCGCCCACCAGCTCGGCCAGGTTCTCGATGCGGCCCTCGGCCTCGATGGAGTGCTCGGCGCGGAGCTCGGCCACGTAGCCGCTCTGGTCGAGGAGGACCTCGAGCATCGGGCCCGGCCCCTCGTCGGTGACCTCGGTGGCCGCGGCCACCACCTCGAGGAAGGTGGCGATGCCCGTCACCGCCCGACCCCCGACCCCGGCGTCGGCCGCCCGGGCGAGCGCCTCCATGAAGGTGATGCCCTGGCTGGCGGCCCAGGCGTCGAGACGGGCCACCGAGGCGTCGCCCACGCCCCGCTTGGGCGTGTTGAGCACCCGCTTGACGGCCACCTCGTCGGCCGGGTTCACCACCGCCTTCAGGTAGGCGACCGCGTCCTTCACCTCGCGGCGGTCGTAGAAGCGGGTGCCGCCCACCACCTTGTAGGGGATGCCGCTGCGGGCCAGGGACTCCTCCAGGACCCGGCTCTGGGCGTTGGTCCGGTAGAAGACGGCCATGTCGCCCCACCGGCGGCCGTGGTCGTGGAAGGTGGACATGCGCCCGGTGACCCACTGGGCCTCGTCGGCCTCGTCGTCGGCGTGGAACCGGAGGATGGGCTCGCCCGCCCCCTGGTCGGTCCACAGCTCCTTGGGCTTGCGGGCCACGTTGTGGGCGATGACCGCGTTGGCGGCGTCGAGCACCGTCTGGGTCGAGCGGTAGTTCTGCTCCAGGAGCACCACGTTGACCTCGGGGAACGCCGTCTCGAAGTCGACGATGTTGCTCATGTCCGCCCCGCGGAACTTGTAGATCGACTGGTCGTGGTCGCCGACGACGCAGACGTTGCGGTGGGCGGCGCCGAGGAGCATGACCAGCTCGTTCTGGACGGGGTTCGTGTCCTGGTACTCGTCGACGAGGACGTGGGTGAAGCGCCGCTGGTAGTGCTCCAGCACGTCGGGGAAGGTGCGGAGGACCTCGACGGTGACGCCGAGGAGGTCGTCGAAGTCCATGGCCCCGGCCTTGCGCAGGCGGGCCTGGTACTCCCGGTAGGCCTCGGCGTAGCGGCGCTCGAAGGGGTTGGTGGCGGCCTGCTCGTAGGCGTCGACGCCGATGCCCTTGTTCTTGGCCGCGCTGATGGTGGCGTGCACCGAGCGGGGCGGGAAGCGCTTGGTGTCGATGTCGAGGTCGCGCAGCACGTAGGTGGTGAGGCGCACGGCGTCGGCCTGGTCGTAGATCGTGAACGACGACGGGTAGCCGAGCCGGGGCGCCTCGCGGCGCAGGATGCGCACGCAGGCCGAGTGGAACGTCGAGACCCACATCTTCTCGGCGACCGGCCCCACCAGGGCGGCGACCCGCTGCTTCATCTCGTCGGCCGCCTTGTTGGTGAAGGTGATGGCCAGGATCGAGAAGGGCGAGACCCCGTGGTCGCGGATGAGGTGGGCGATGCGGTGGGTGAGGACGCGGGTCTTGCCCGAGCCGGCGCCGGCCAGGACGAGCAGGGGCCCGTCGACGTGGGTGACGGCGTCGGCCTGGGCCGGGTTGAGGCCGGCGAGGAGGTCGACCTCGCCGGGGACGTGGTCGGGGCCGGGCATCCCGGCCACCCTACCGACGCCTCGTGACAGCCCCCGGCGGCCCGTCCGGCCAGGGGAGCGGCGGGACGACCTGGTCGCCGGGGCGCCCCCGTTCCTGGGAAGATGATGCATCGCCGCGGGACAGCACGACCACGAGCCTCCGCACCCCGCGTCGCGGCCTGCGGCGCGCCTCGACCGGCCGCGCCCGGTCACGCCGGCCGACGAGCCCGGGGAGGGCCACGACACCGGCTCCGACGGGCTGCTGGGGACGTCGGTGACCGCCGAGATGGTCAAGGTCCAAGGGGCCAAGACCCTCAAGCGGACGCCGCTGATCATCGCCTTCTTCCTGGTGTTCAACTACCTGGTGCTGCCCCAGCTGGGCGGGGCCCGGGAGGCGGCCGACCAGCTCAGCGCGGTGAACCCCGTGCTCCTGCTGGTGGCCCTCGGGCTGGAGGTCGCGGCCCTCGTCGCCTACGCCCAGCTGACCCGGGTCACCCTCCCGCCCGAGCCCCACCTGGGCATGGGGACGGTGCTGCGCATCCAGCTCTCGACCAAGGCCGTCACCAACCTGGTCCCGGGGGGATCGGCCGCGGGCAGCACCGTGGGGCTGCGCCTGCTCACCCAGTCCGGGGTCAGCGGTGCCGCCTCCGGGTTCACCCTGGCGACCGTGGGCCTGGGCTCGGCCGTGGTGCTGAACCTGCTCCTGTGGGTCGCCCTGCTCATCTCCATCCCCCTCGACGGCTTCAACCCCGTCTACGGCACCGCCGCCATCGTCGGCATGCTGCTCCTCGCCCTGTTCGCCGGGCTGGTGGTCCTGCTCATGAAGGGCCAGTCGCCGGCGGTGAAGGTCGTCCGGGCCATCGCCGGGAAGCTCCCCTTCCTCGACCCGGACACGGCCGAGCGCTTCATGCTCACGCTCGTCGCCCGGCTGCGTGAGCTCATCGCCAACCCGACCCTCATCCGGCGGGGGATCCTGTGGGCGTCGGTGAACTGGCTGCTCGACGCGGCCGCCCTGTGGGTGTTCATCCGCGCCTTCGGGCCCGCCCTCAACCCGGTCGACGTCATCGTGGCGTTCTGCGTGGCCAACATCCTCGCCGTGATCCCGCTGACGCCCGGTGGCCTCGGGTTCGTGGAGGCCACCCTGATCGCGACCCTCGTGGGCTTCGGTCTGGGCCGCAGCGAGGCGGCCATCTCCGTCGTCACCTACCGCCTGGCCCAGTTCTGGCTCCCGATCCCGCTGGGAGCCATCAGCTACGCCTCCCTGCGGGTCGGCCCCAAGTCGCTCCGGCGCATGCGGCGGGCCCACCCCCTGCGCGACCTGGCCGACGACACCCGCGACGTGGCCGGGGTGCACGTGTGGGACATCGACGAGGAGCAGGCCGCGCCCCCTCGCCCCGACGCGCGGGGATAGCCGATCAGGCCGATCAGGCCGGGCAGTGCAGGCGGATGCGCCCCTCGACCAGTCCCTCGTCGCCGGCCCGGGCGGCCTCGGGCCCGAAGGTGCCCCGGACGTCGACGGCATCGCCCCGCCGCTCGATCAGGGGGGCGTCGGCCTCGGGGTCGGCCAGGTCGAGCCAGGTGCCGCCCGGGCCGGCCGTGGTGCGCTTGGCCTCGAGCCCGCGGGCGGCGTCGCCCTCGCCCACCCCGATCCGGGCCGTCTCGGTGACCACCGGGTCGCCGGCCCCCGTGTCGGAGCGGAAGCGGACGACCTCGACCTCGACCACATCTCCGTCGAGGTCGCCGGTCGCGGTGACCTGCGCCTCGCGCGTCGCCTCTGCGGTGTCGTCCGGGGCGGGACCGTCGGTGCAGGTGACGTCGGCCAGGTCCAGCACGTCGGTGCCCAGCGCGGCGACACCCGTGCCCGGCGCGGGGTCGGCCAGGTCGGCCGACGGGTCGGTGGTCGTCGCCGGCGCGGGCGCGACGGGGGCGCTGTCGTCGGCACCGCCGCCGCAGCCGGCCAGCACGACCAGGAGCACGGCGGCGAGCGCCCCGCGCCCGAGGAGGGTCAGACCCGGCCGCCGCCCACCAGGGCGGACCAGTAGTAGATGCTCGAGACCTTGACCACGTCACCGGTGTGGGGGGCGTGGATCATCTGCCCGCCGCCGATGTAGAGGCCGACGTGGGAGATCGGGCTCCCGTAGAACACGAGGTCACCGGGCTGGAGGGCCGACGCCGGGATCTTGGCGCTCATGCCGTAGAGGGCGCCCGAGGAGTGAGGGAGCGACTTGCCGCCCTGGGCCCACGCCCACATGACCAGACCGGAGCAGTCGAAGCCTCCCGACGGGCTGGCGCCACCCCATCGGTAGGGCGTGCCGAGCACGCTGCGGGCCGCGGCGATGGCGGCGCCGGCGCCGCCCGAGGTGGGCGGAGCGGCGGGGGCGGGGGCGGGGGCCGGAGCAGGCGCGGGCGCCGGGGCCGGGGTGGGGGTGGGCGCGGGTGCCGCCGTCGTGTCGGGCGCCTCGGTGCTCGGCGTCTCGGTGGCCTCGGGCGCGTCGGGCTGGGTGGTGGTGGGCGCCGCGGCGGCGGCCGCAGCAGCCTCGGCCGCGGCCTCCGCGGCGGCGCGGGCCTGGGCCTCGGCGCGGGCCTGGGCCTCGGCCTCGCGGCGCTGCTGCTCGGCCTCGACCAGGTCGGCCAGGCGACCCTGGACCTGGTCCTGGACCTCCTGGAGGTCGGCCAGGCGGGCCTCGGTCTCGGCCTTGGCCCCGCTCATCTCCTCCTCGGTGCGGCGGGCCTCGTCCTGGAGGTCCTGCAGCGCCCGGGTGTCGGCCTCGGCGCGGGCCTCGACGCCCCGGAGCTCGTCCATGAGGTCGTCGTTGTCGGCGCCCATGCTCTCGGCGTAGCCCCGGCGGGTGCTGACGTCGGTGGCGTCGGAGGCACCCAGCACGGCGGTGTCGGGGCCGCCCGAGCCGTCGGACATGTAGGACTCGACGGCCACCTCGCGGACCTCGCCCCGCAGGTCGCCGAGCTGGCTGGTCGAGCGCGCGGCGCGCTCGTCGGCCTCCGCGATCTGGGCGTCGAGCTCCTCGCGGGCCAGGCGGGCGTCGAGGTACTGCTCGGTGCTGACCTCGGCCTCGTGCTGGAGGTCCTCGATCTGGTCGGCGACGCGCTCGGCCTCGCTGCGGGTGTCGTCGATCTCGTCGCCGGCCACCGGAGCCTGCACCAGCCCCGCGACGAGGGCCAGGGCGACCACGCCCACCAGGGCGCGACGGGCCCCTCGGGCGCGAGGGGAGACGCGGGGGAGAGACGCACGAGCAGAGATGCTACAGATCCGGCGCGTTTGTGACAATCAGGTGTCGATCCGTCCTGCCCACGATGGCCCGCCGAGTGCAGCGAGGCGAGAGCGGGAGGAGCAGTGTCGTCGACGTGACCTCCGCTCCGCCCCCAGGTCACCGCGAGGGGGCGATCACTCCCACTCGATGGTGCCGGGAGGCTTCGAGGTCACGTCGTAGGCGACGCGGTTGACGCCGTCGACCTCGTTGATGATCCGGCTCGACATGCGCTCCAGCAGCTCGTAGGGCAGGCGGGCCCAGTCCGCGGTCATGGCGTCCTCGCTGGTGACGGCCCGGATGATGATGGGGTGGCCGTAGGTGCGCTCGTCGCCCTGCACGCCGACGCTGCGGATGTCGGGGAGCACGGCGAAGGCCTGCCAGATCTCCCGCTCCAGGCCGTCGGCCTTGATCTCGTCGCGGACGATGGTGTCGGCCCGCTGGAGCAGGGCGACCCGCTCGGGGGTGACCTCGCCGATGATGCGCACGCCGAGGCCGGGCCCGGGGAAGGGCTGGCGCCACACGATCTCGTCGGGCAGGCCCAGCTCGGTGCCGAGCGCCCGCACCTCGTCCTTGAAGAGGCTGCGGAGCGGCTCGACCAGCTCCAGCTCCATGTCGTCGGGGAGGCCGCCCACGTTGTGGTGGCTCTTGATGGTGGACGAGCCCTCGCTGCCCCCCGACTCGATGACGTCGGGGTAGAGCGTGCCCTGGACCAGGTACCCGGCGTCGGTGATGCCGCCGGTGTTCTCCTCGAAGACCCGGATGAACTCCTCGCCGATGGCCTTGCGCTTCTCCTCGGGGTCGGTGAGCCCCTCGAGGCGGGCGAAGAAGCGGTCCTGGGCCTGCACGTGGATCAGCTCGATGCCCTGGTGGCGCCGGAACGTCTCCACGACCTGGTCGCCCTCGTTCTCGCGCATGAGCCCGTGGTCGACGAACACGCAGGTGAGCTGGGGGCCGATGGCCCTGTGCACCAGCGCCGCGGCGACGGCGGAGTCGACGCCGCCGGAGAGGGCGCAGATGACCCGGGCGTCGCCGACCTGGGCCCGCACCGCCTCGACCCCGCTCTCGATGACCGAGGTCATGGTCCAGTCGGGGGCGCACCCGCACACGTCGTAGAGGAAGCGCTCCAGCACCTGCTGGCCGTGCGGGGTGTGCACCACCTCGGGGTGGAACTGCACGGCGTGGAGGCGACGGGCCACGTCCTCCATGGCCGCGACGGGGGCGTCGGGGCTGGAGGCGGTGACGGTGAAGCCGTCGGGCGCGGCGGTGATGGAGTCGCGGTGGCTCATCCACACCTGCTGGTGCTCGGGCTGGCCTCCGCCGAACACCACCGCGTCGGGGTGGGTGACGTCGAGGGGGGTGCGCCCGTACTCGGCCCGGTCGGTGCGGGCCACGGTGCCGCCCAGCTGGAGGGCCACCAGCTGGGCGCCGTAGCAGATGCCCAGCACGGGCACGCCCAGGTCGTAGACGCCGGCGTCGATGGAGGGCGCGCCCTCCACGTGGACCGAGGCGGGGCCGCCGCTGAAGATGATCCCGGCCGGGTCGCGGGCCGCGTACTCCTCGGCGGTGAGCGACGCCGGCACGATCTCGCTGTAGACGTGGGCCTCGCGCACGCGGCGGGCGATCAGCTGGGCGTACTGGGCACCGAAGTCGACGACGAGGACGGGGCGGTCCTCGGGCTCGGGGCGGCGGGGCTCGTCCGATGGGGCCACGACGGAACCGTAGTCCCCGCCGGCCACGCCTCCGACCGGCCGGGTGGCCCGTGACGAGGGCCTGGGAACCAGGCCAGGGCTCGGGACGACGTGCACCTCATGGCCCCCCTCGCACCCGCACGACCACGCTTCGCGCCGGCTCCTGGTCGTCCTCGTCGTCGTCCTCGGCCTGGTGGCCGCGGCGTGCGGGGGCGACGACGGCGACGACCAGCTGCGGGGCATCCAGCGCACCCCGGCCCCCGAGGTGGGTGAGGCTTCGCTCCCGGACGTCGAGCGCGGGCGGCGAGGAGCTGCCGTTCCGGGCCGAGGACGGCCACGTGCTCCTCGCCTACTTCGGCTACACCCACTGCCCCGACGTGTGCCCCACCACCCTGGCCGACGTGCGCTCCGCCCTGGCCGACCTGGGCGACGACGCCGACCGCGTCGACCTGGCCATGGCGACCATCGACCCCGACCGCGACACCGGCGACGTGCTGACGCCCTACGTTCGGTCGTTCGTGCCCGACGCCCACGCCCTGCGCACCACCGACGACGACCAGCTCCAGGTCGCGGCCGACCTCTTCGGCGTCACCTACGACGTGTCGACCGACGATGCCGGCGAGGTCGAGGTGACCCACAGCGGCTTCCTGTACGCGGTCGACGACCAGGGTCGCCTCCTCGTGTCCTGGCCCTTCGGAACGCCCTCGGAGGACGTGGCCCACGACCTGGAGCTGCTGCTGGACCAGGGGTCCGCGCCGCAGTGACCCCCCGCGCCCTCGCCCTGCTCGCCGCCGTGCTCCTCGGCGCGACCCTGCTGGCCGCCTGCGGCAGCGACGACGGCGGCGGCGACCTGGCCGTCGAGCAGGCCGACGGCAAGGCCGACTTCTCCTACGTCATCCCGGAGGGCGCGGGCGAGGCCCTCGATCGGGGCGAGCCCCTCGAGATCCTCCCGGAGCGGTTGGAGGCGGAGGTCGGCCAGGTCATCGAGATCGAGAACGACGACGACCGCGGCCACCTGATCGGGCCCTTCTTCGTCGGCGCCGGGGAGACCCTGCGCCAGCGGTTCTCCTCGCCGGGTGAGTTCACCGGTGAGTGCACGGTCCACCCCAGCGGCCAGATCACCCTCGCCGTCACCTGATGGCTCGGCACCCCCGACGGTGGCTGGCCGCCGTCGCGGCCATCGGCCTGGTGGTGCTGGGCGGGGCGTCGCCGGCGGCGGCCGACCCACCCGGCCCCACCGACTACCGCAGCGTGGTCACGTCCGTCGAGCCGTCGGCGCCGGGTGTCGACGTCGACATCATCGGCGGCGACTCCTTCGTGCAGCTGACCCAGACGGGCGACGACCCGGTGGTGGTGGTCGGCTACGGCGGCGAGCCCTACCTGCGCTTCCAGCCCGACGGGACCGTCGAGGAGAACCAGGTCTCCCCCACCCACTTCCTCAACCGCGACCGCTACGGCGACATCACGGTGCCGCCCGAGGCCGACGCCGACGCCGAGCCCGAGTGGGAGGAGGTGGCCTCGTCGGGCACCTACGCCTGGCACGACCACCGCACCCACTGGATGAACCACGCCCGGCCCCCTGGTCGCCAGCCCGGGGACCAGATCCTGGAGGCGGTGGTCCCCCTGCGGGTGGGGGACCGGGACGTGGACGTCACCGTGGCCTCCTACTGGGTGCCGAGCCCGTCACCGGTGCCGGCCGTGCTCGGCGGACTGGTGGGGCTGGCCGGCGCGGTGTGGCTGCTGCTCCGTCGTCGCGACCTCGCGACCGTCGGGGTCGCCGCCCTCGTCGGCGGGGTCGCCGCCCTCGCCCTCGGCCTCTGGGCCACGCTGTCGGTGCCGGCCGAGACGGGGCCCAGCCTGCTCCTGTGGGCCCTGCCGGCCATCGGCCTGCTCGCCGCCGCGGCCGCCCTGGCCGCCCGCCGGCTCCAGCCCCCGGTGCGGGCCGGGCTGGTCGCGGTGGCCGCCATCGAGCTGGTGTGGTGGTCCTGGAGCCGTCACGAGGGGGTGGTGCGGGCCATCATCCCCACCGACGCCCCGCTGCCGCTCGACCGGGGCGTGATCGTCGGCGTGGGCGTGCTCGGCGTGGGCGTGCTCGTCGCCGCCGGGCGCCTGGTGCTCGACACCTGGCCCGGGCCGGAGCGAGCGGAGGGCGCCTGACCGGGCCCGGTTCAGGCCGCAGGCACGTCGACCCCGAGGTCCTCGGCGATGGCGGCCCGCAGCTCGTCGGCGTCGAGGGCACCGGCGTGGACCTCGACCACCTCGCCGTCGCCGTCGACGAAGGCGGTCGACGGCATGTTGGTCACCTCCAGGGCGGCGGTGACCTCCGAGTCGCGGTCGAGCAGCTGGGGGAAGGTCACGCCCAGCTCGTCGACCAGGTCGGAGGCGGCGCCGGGTCCGTCGCCCACGTTGACGCCGATCACCTCCACCTCGTCCCCCGCCGCTGCGGCCACCTCGTCGAAGGCGGGCAGCTCCTTGCGGCAGGGCACGCACCAGGTGGCCCACAGGTTCACCACGCGCGGCGTGCCGTCGGACGCGGCCAGGGCCACCGCGCCCGAGCCGTCGAGCCGGTCGAGGGTCACCTCCGGCAGGGCCGCCCCGTCGCCGCCCCCGCCGCACGCCGCCAGGACCAGCCCGAGCCCGGTCAGGAGGGCGACGAGCGGGGCCGCGCCCGGGGTGCGGCCCCGCCGTCGACCGCGAGCGCCGGCGCTACGGGGCGTCGTCACGCACCTCGACCTCGACGTCCTTGGTGGCGCCGCCCTCGAAGGTGAGCGACACGGTGAAGGTGTCGCCCGCCTCCAGGGGGGCGGCCAGGTCGAGCAGCATGATGTGGTAGGCGCCGGGCTCCAGGGCGACGGCCTCGCCGGCCGGCAGCGGGATGCTCTCGACCTCGCGCATCGTCATCCCGCCCATGTCCATGCCGCCGCCGCCGCCGTCGTCGTCAGCGCCCATGTCGTCACCGCCCATGTCGTCGTCGCCCACGTCGTCGCCGCCCTCGGACCTGTCCGTCGCGGCCTCGTCGCCCGTGTCCGCGTCCTCCGCCCATCGCCCACGTCGTCGCCGGAGGCGTCGTCGGTCGCCACCGTCTCGTGGACCTGGGTGGTGCCGGCGACGTCGGTCGGGACCTCTGCACCCACCAGGGCATCGTCCTCGTCGGCGGTGAGGGTCATGTAGGCGGCGCCGGTCTCGGCCCCCGCCGGGCTGGTGCGGGCCCACGCATCGGACACCCCCACGCCGCCGGCGGCGCCGTCGTCGCTGCCGCACGCCGCGGCCGCCAGGGCCAGCGCCAGCACCGCCACCAGGGCGGCGGCGCGCCCCCTCCGGGTCGTCGTCATCGGTCTCGGTCCTCCATCTCGGGTGTGGGGAGGAGGTCGTCGCCCGACCGGGTGCAGTTCCCGAGGTCGCGAGGTCGACGCGAGGGCCGGTGGATCAGCCCGAGACGACGAGGTCGGCCTTCTGCAGCTCCTTGGTGCTGGCGTAGCCGGTGAGGGCCATCGTCCGCCGCAGGGCCCCCACCAGGTTGGCCGTGCCTGCGTCGTCGGTGGCGGGGCCGTGGAGGACCTGCTCCAGGCTGCCCACCTGGTCGACCCGGTGGCGAGCGCCCCGCGGCAGGTCGGCGTGCACCGCGGCCTGGCCCCAGTGGTGGCCCCGGCCGGGTGCCTCGGTGGCCGCGGCGAGCGGCGCCCCGACCATCACCGCGTCGGCGCCGCACACGATGGCCTTGGCGATGTCGCCGCCGGTGCGGATGCCGCCGTCGGAGATCAGGTGGACGTCGACGCCGGTCTCGTCCAGGTGCCGCATGCGGGCGGCCCGGGCGTCGGCGATCGCCGTGGCCTGGGGCACGCCCATGCCGAGGATGCGACGGGTGGACGAGGTGGACCCGGCCCCCACGCCGACGAGGATGCCGGCGGCGCCGGTGCGCATCAGGTGGAGGGCGGCCCGGTAGCTGGAGCAGCCGCCGACGATCACGGGGATGTCGAGGCGGCGCACGAAGGTCTTGAGGTTGAGGGGCTCGGGGTTCCCCTTGGTGACGTGCTCGGCCGACACGACCGTGCCCTGGATGACCAGGAGGTCGAGCTCGGCCGCGACCAGGGCGTCGGCCAGGGCCTCCACCCGGTTGGGCGTGACCGAGCCGCACGACACCACCCCGCCGTCGCGGATCTCCTTCACCCGGTCCCGGATGAGCTCGGGGCGCACCGGCTCGGCGTAGGCGGCGCGCAGCAGGGCCCAGGCCTCGTCCTCGGGCTTCACCGCGACGTCGGCGAGGAGGGGGCCGGGGTCCTCGTGCCGGGTCCAGAGGCCCTCCAGGTTCAGCGGGGCGACGCTGCCCAGCCGCCCCAGGGTGATCGCCGTCTCCGGACTGACCACGCTGTCCATGCCCGAGGCCATGATCGGCACGTCGAAGGTGAAGGCGTCGATCTCCCAGCTGGTGTCGACGTCGTCGAGGTCGCGGGTGCGGCGGCTGGGCACGATGGCCACGTCGTCGAGCCCGTAGGCCCGGCGGGCGTCCTTGCCCATGCCGATCTCGATCTCGGCCATGTCAGGTCAGGTCCTTCCTGCGCCGGGGCGCCCGGGCGGTGCGGTGTCGGTCCGGCGGGGCGTCAGCGGGGCCGCAGCGACTTCAGGATCTGGCGCGCGACCTGCGCGTTCATCTCGTAGACGGCCTGCTCGGCCACGTCGCGGACGCGCGTGACGACGCTGCCGCCGGTGACCTCCTCGACCGAGTCGAGCCCGTCGATGAGGGCGTCCTTGGTCGCGTCGGTGGCCTTGTAGCCGGCGCCGGTGAGGGCCTTGACCAGCTCGTTCTGGGCGATGGGCTCAGGAGCGGAGGCGGCGATGATCCGCAGCGCCTCCTTGGTGAGCTCCGCCCCCTGGGAGATGGCGTCGGCCGCGCCGGTGACGCCGTCGTCCTCCCCCTCGAGCGAGGCCAGCCAGCGCCGCACCTTGACGACGAGCTCGCCGTGGGTCTCGCCCTCGAAGGACAGGGTGGCCATGGGGGTCAGGCTAGACCGCCCGGCCCGCACCCGGGCAGGAGCGGACACGTCACGGTCTGCGGGGGTCCGTCCGGAGGAGGTCGCGGCAGAAGGCGCGGACGCCGGAGGTGAAGGGGCCGGGGGCCTCCCACGGGACGAAGTGGCCGCAGTCGCGCAGGCGGAAGGGGCCGACGTGGCGGGGGTAGACGGCGGCCGCGGCGAGGTCGAAGTCCGGCCCGATCACGTGGTCGGAGGGGCCGTGGAGGATCAGGACCTCGACGTCGGGGTTGGGCCCCATCATCGGGGCCTCCACCATGCGCTCGGGGTGGGCCGCCACCTCGTAGGGCCGGAGCGACGCCCGGAAGGTGGCGGCGTCGCCGAAGGGCTCGGTGTGGAAGGCCACCACCTCGCCGTCGGCCCCGAACCCCCACGCGCCGTCGGGGTCGTCGAGGAAGGCGCCGGGGTGGGCCCAGTGGCGCGACGTGTAGAAGGTGGAGATGTAGCGGCGGCGGGCCTCCGGGGTCGCCAGCTCGGCGGCCAGGGCGTCGGCCTCGGTGGCCTGCCACCCGAAGTAGTCGGTGGCCTCCCGGGCCGGACGGCCGATCCGGGGTGATCCCGGCGGGGGCAGCACCACGGTGTTGAACACGACCATCCGCAGCGGGAGGTCGGGGAACCGGGCCGCCATGTCCTGGACGACCGGTCCGCCCAGGTCGCCGGCGGCCAGCACCGCCCGCTCGATGCCGAGGTCGGCCAGGAGGGCCTGGAGGTCGCGGCTGTGGGCCGCGATGTCGCCCCGGTCCTCACCCGGGGGCCCGACCTCGGAGTCGCCGAAGCCCCGCAGGTCCGGGGCGATGACGTCGAAGCCGGCTGCGACCAGCGGGTCGATGGCCCGCCACCAGATGCGCTTGCTCTCGGGCCAGCCGTGCACGGCCAGGAGCGGCACACCGCCCTCGCCGGCGCGCACGTAGCGCTGGGCGAAGCCCCGCACCCGGGTCTCGCGGACGGGGTACCGCCCCGGGTCGGCGTCGGTGGGCGCCACGTCAGCCGCTCCGGATGTCGGCGGGGTAGTTGGCGAACCACCCGGTGGTGCCGGGCTGGCGCCGCAGCACCCGGTCCCACAGGCCGGCGGGGTCGCGGGTGAGCAGGTCGTCGGGCGCGCCGTCGACCACCCACCAGGCCCGCTGGCCCAGCTCGTCCTCCAGCTGGCCCGGCCCCCACCCCGCCTGGCCCGCGAACAACCGGACCTCGGCGGGCGCGTCGGGCAGGTCGTCGGGGTCGGCGTGCAGGTCGATGGAGCCGCCGACGCCGAGCCCCACCACGGTGTCGCCGTCGACGGGCCCGCCCACGAAGACGACGCCCGGGGCCGCGGCCCGCGCCCCCCAGCCGCCCACGACCTCGGCCGCCGGGGTGTCCGAGGGCCGGTTCAGGACCACGCCGAACGCGCCCTCCGCGCTGTGGGCGATGAGGTGCACGACGGTCTGGTGGAAGGTCCCGTCGCCGATCAGCGGGGTGGCGACGAGGAGGCGACCGGCGTGGGAGGTCTCGTCCATGGTCGACCAGGATGCCTCGCCGGCCCGACCCCGGGCACGCCCACGCCCCGGTCCCCCCGGGTGTCTCGGGGGGTCAGGCGGGTGGGGCCAGGCGATCGACGAGGTCCCAGAGCTCGTCGAGGTCGTCGGGACCGGTGGTGGTCTGGCCCACCGACACCCGCAGCAGGTACCGGCCGTCGATGCGGGTGTGGGACAGGAACACGCGACCCGTGGCGTTGAGCGCAGCGAGGAGCGCCTCGCTCACCTCGTCGCCGCTCACGTGGGCGAAGCAGACCAGGTTGAGCGGCGTCGGCAACGGCAGCACGAAGCGGTCGTCGCCGGCCAGGCGTGCCGCCAGGTCCTGGGCCAGGGCGATGTGGCCCCGGACCGCCGTCCGCAGACCCTCGGCGCCGAAGCGGCGGATGACGGCCCACAGCTTGAGCGCCCGGAAGCGGCGCCCGAGCGGCACCTGCCAGTCGCGGTAGTCGACCACCTGGCCCGACCCGGTGGCCGCGTTGCGGAGGTACTCGGGGGTGATGGACAGGGCCTCGGCCAGCGGCTGTGCGTCGCGCACCCAGAGGGCGGAGCACTCCATGGCCGTGAACAGCCACTTGTGGGGGTCCATCACGTAGCTGTCGGCCGTCTCCAGGCCGTCGTGGATGCTGCGGTGCTCGGGCAGCAGGGCGGCCGCGCCGGCGTGGGCCGCGTCGACGTGGAGCCAGGCCCCGTGGGTGGCGGCCGCGGCACCGATCGGTCCGAGCGGGTCGAGGCCGTGGGTCGAGGTGGTGCCGACGGTGGCGACGACGAGGAACGGGGTGCGGCCGGCGGCGGCGTCGGCCGCCATGGCCTCGGCCAGGGCGTCGGGGCGCAGGGCCCGCGTGGCGTCGGTCGGGACGGCGCGCAGCTGGTCGGCCAGCAGACCCGCGACGCGCAGCCCCTTCTCCACCGAGGAGTGGGCGTCGACCGAGGTGTAGGCGACGAGGTCGTCGAGCCGGGCGCCCGCGACCCGGGCCCGGTCGCGGGCGGCCAGGGTGGCCACGAGCGTCGACGAGGAGGCCGAGTCCTGGATCACGCCCCCACCGGGACCGTCGCTGCGGAAGGCCTCCGGCAGCCCCAGCAGCTCGGCCAGCCAGTCCATGACGAGGGTCTCGACCTCGGTGCAGGCCGGTCCCGTCTGCCAGAGCATCCCCTGGGTGCCGAAGGTGGCGATGATCGCCTCGGCCAGGATCGCCGGGGCCGACGAGTTGGCCTGGAAGTACCCGAACCAGCGGGGCGACTGCCAGTGGGTGGTGCCCGGCACCACGACCCGGTCGAGGTCGGCCAGGATCGCCTCCCACGCCTCCGGTTCGTCGGGGGCGTGCTCCGGCAGCCGGGACCGCACCCACCCGGGCTCGACCGGCGACAGGACGGGTCGCTCCCCCACGTCGGCCAGGTAGCGCACCGCCCAGTCCACGACGGCGGGGGCGGCGTCGGCCAGCTCCTGGGCGGGGCGAGCCCCGGGCCACCACGGCGATCCGTCCGCAGGCGGGCGGGGCGGGGTGCTCTCGGCGTCCACGAGGGCAGCCTGCCAGCAGCGCCGCCCTCGACCCCACCCCCACGACCTGCGACGCCGGACCCGCACGACCGCTGACGAGCGTCGCCGGGCGCGGATGTGGCCGATCGCACGGGTCGGCGACCTCGCGTCGGGGACCGGCCCCTCACTAGGATCCACCCATGGGAGACACCGAGCGCCCGGCCACCGACGAGGGGGGGCCGCTCGGCGACCGGCCCACGACGTTCCCCGACGTGCCCGACGGGGGCACCGGGCACCCTCCCAAGTTCGCCAAGGAGGGCCTCACCTTCGACGACGTCCTCCTCGTCCCCGACGCCTCGTCGGTGGTCCCCACCGACGTCTCCACCCGTACCCGCCTCACCCCGCACATCGAGCTGGCCGTGCCCATCGTGTCGGCCGCCATGGACACCGTCACCGAGGGCCGCCTGGCCATCGCCCTGGCCCGCCTCGGGGGCCTCGGCGTGATCCACCGGAACCTCTCGATCGACGCCCAGGTGGCCGAGGTCGACAAGGTCAAGCGCTCGCAGTCCGGGATGATCGTCGACCCCGTCACCCTCCCGCCCGAGGCCCCGGTCACCCGGGCCCTGGAGCTCATGGCCCACTACCGGATCTCGGGGGTGCCCATCACCGACCCCGACGGTCGCCTGGTGGGGCTGCTCACCAACCGCGACCTCCGCTTCATCGACGACACCGACCAGCCCATCGCGGATGTGATGCGCCGGCCGCCGCTCGTCACCGCCCCTCCCGGCACCACCCTGGAGGAGGCCAAGGACCTGCTGTGGCAGCACCGGGTCGAGAAGCTGCCGGTGGTCGACGACGACGGCCGTCTCTGCGGGCTCATCACCGTCAAGGACATCAAGAAGCGCACCCAGTACCCCGACTCCACCCACGACGACCGCCACCGCCTCCGCTGCGGCGCCGCCATCGGCGTCGGCGGCGATTCCCTCGAGCGGGCCGAGGCGCTCGTCGAGGCGGGCGTCGACCTGCTGGTCGTCGACACCGCCCACGGCCACTCCCTCGGCGTGGCCGACGTGGTCAAGGTGGTCAAGGACCGCCACGGCGACCAGGTGGACATCGTGGCCGGCAACGTGGCCACCGGCGCCGCCACCGAGGCCCTCCTCGACGCCGGCGCCGACGCCGTCAAGGTCGGCATCGGACCTGGGTCGATCTGCACGACGCGGGTCGTCGCCGGGGTGGGGGTGCCGCAGGTGACGGCGATCTACGACTGCGCCGTGGCCGCCGCCCGCCGGGGGGCGACGATCATCGCCGACGGCGGGCTCCAGTCGTCCGGCGACGTGGCCAAGGCCATCGCCGCCGGGGCCGACGTGGTGATGGTGGGCAGCCTGCTCGCCGGCGTCGACGAGTCGCCGGGCGAGGTGGTGTTCCACCAGGGCGAGCGGTTCAAGGAGTACCGGGGCATGGGGTCGATGGGCGCCATGAAGGCCCGGTCGTTCTCCAAGGACCGCTACTTCCAGGGCGACGTCACCGAGGCCGAGAAGCTGGTGCCCGAGGGCATCGAGGGGCGGGTCGCCTACAAGGGCCCGCTGGCCAACGTCGTCTACCAGCTGGTCGGCGGCCTGCGGGCGGCGATGGGCTACTGCGGCACGGGCACGGTCCCCGAGCTCAAGGACAGGGCCCGGTTCGTGCGCATCTCCGGCGCCGGGCTGCGCGAGAGCCACCCCCACGACGTCCAGATCACGGCCAACGCCCCCAACTACGGCACCTGGGGCTAGTCCCCGCCACCGACCACCCGTACCGGTGTCGGATCCGGCTGTGGGGGCGACCACGATCGACACCAGTTGGCCGCGGCCCTCGTACCGGTGTCGGACCTGGTCGCCCGGGCGACCACGATCGACACCAGTTGGACCCGGACCGCGCCCGGGCCCGTGAACCGGGTTGGCGGGGGCGGGGCGGGCCCGCCAGGCTCGCCCGGTGAGCGCCGCCCCCTCCGTCAGCCTCGTGGTCACCGACCTCGACGGCACCTTCTGGCACACCGACGACCGCATCGACCCCGCCGTCGTCGAGGCCGTCCGGGCCCTCTCCGCGCGGGAGGTCCCCCTCCTCGTCGCCACCGGGCGACGCCTCACCACCACGAGGGGTCCGCTGGCCCGGGTCGGGCTCACCCCGCCGGCCATCGTGCTCAACGGCGCCCTGGGCGTCGACCTGGCCGACGGGGCGCGCTTCCACCGGGCGCCCTACCCCACCGACCAGGCCGTGGCCGTGCTGGCCGCCTTCCGCTCGGTGGGTCGCGACCCCGTCGTCTACATCGACCACCCCGACGTCGATGCCGTGCTCAGCGCCACGCCGTCGACCCACCCCGACCACGCCGCCGCCATCGGCGGCCCGCCCCACGACCTCGACCGGGTGGTGGCCGAGGAGGCCGTGCTCGGCTTCAGCCTGATCGGCGTGCCCCACGGTGGGTGCGTGGAGGCGGCCGAGGCGGTGGGCGACGTGGCCGAGACCCACCTCGACCGCTCCCTCGAGTTCGCCGGGATGGGCACCATCACCGTCGCTCCCCACGGCCAGTCGAAGTGGGACGGCGTGCTCGCCTTCTGCGCGGCCCGGGGCCTCGACCCCGAGCGGGTGCTGGCCCTGGGCGACGGCACCAACGACGTGGAGCTGCTCGACGGCGCCGCCGTCGCCCTCGTCCCCGAGGTGGCCCACCCCGTGGCCCTGGACCGGGCCGACCACGTGATCGGCGCGGCGGCCGACGGTGGCTGGGTCGCCGTCCTCGACCACCTCGGCTGAGCGCGCCGGGCGACCTCTGGGCGGTCGGCGACGCCGGGGAGCTCGACCGCTCGGAGCCCTCGGCCTCCGGGCCGGCCCGGCCGCCGGGGTCGCTCAGACGGTGCGGCGGTAGCGGCGGACGGCCAGGGGGGCGGCGACGCCGACGATGACCACGATCCAGACCAGGGCCTGGACCACGTAGCTGGTGCCCGACATGGTGAACACGCCGGCGTCCTGCAGGGACTGGGTGGCCTCGGGGCCGAGCATCAGCGAGCGGGCGGCGTTGATGATGATGGTCACCGGCTGGTTGGCGGCGAAGCCCTGGAGCCAGCCCGGCATCGAGTTCACCGGGACGAAGGCCGAGGAGGCGAAGGTCAGCGGGAACATGATGGGGAAGGCCACGGCCTGGGCCGCCTCGGCGTTGGGGGCCCGGAGCCCGACGTTGGCGAACACCCAGGACAGGCCGAAGGCGAAGCCGAGGACGATGAGGATGCCGAGGGCGATGGCGGGGACCGAGCCGTCGGGGCGGAAGCCCACGGCGAAGCCGACGACGAGCATCACGGCCACCACCACGCAGCTGCGGGCCAGGTCGGCGAGCGTGCGTCCGGAGAGGACCGCCAGGCGGGCCATGGGCAGCGAGCGGAAGCGCTCGATGATGCCGGTGCCGAGGTCGTCGGCCAGGCCCACCGCGGTGTTGGCCGCGCCGAACATGACGGTCTGGCCGAAGATGCCGGGCATCAGGTAGTTCACGTACGAGAGCCCGGGGATGGGGATGGCCCCGCCGAACACGTAGCGGAAGAGCAGCACGAACATCACCGGCTGCACGAAGGTGAACACGAGCAGCTGGGGCACCCGCGTGATGTGCAGCAGGTTCCGCTTGGCCATGGCCATGGTGTCGCGGTAGGCCCACGTGAGGCGGGAGGCCTCCTCGGCGGTGGAGCCGTCGGCCGGGGCGACGACGCTCGCCGGCGTGCTGGGGGCGGTCGTGGCGGTCATCAGCGGCCTCCGGTGGGGGCGAGGTCGGACGGGTCGGGGGCGGGAGGGGCGCCGCCGCCGTCGGGCGGTCCGTCGTCGTCGGTGGGCTCGGCCGGTCGCCCGGTGAGCGACAGGAACACGTCGTCGAGGCTGGGCTCGCGCAGGGTCATGCCGGCCACGTCGGTGCCCTGGGCGTCGAGGGCGCGGAGCACGGCGAGGGCCGAGTGGGTGCCCTCGGGGACGGTGACCCGCACCATGGTCCCGTCGCTCTCGGCACCGGGGACCACCGCGGCCACCTGGCCCACGGCCGCCGCCGCGGCGGCGTGGTCGGGGAAGGTGAGCTCGAGCACGGTGGCGCCCATCTGGGCCTTGAGCTCCTCGGAGGTGCCCTCGGCGATCACGTGGCCGTGGTCGACCACGGCGATGCGCTCGGCCAGGACGTCGGCCTCCTCGAGGTACTGCGTGGTGAGCAGCACGGTGGTGCCGCCGTCGACGAGGCCGCGGATGAGCGCCCACAGGTCGCTGCGGCTGCGGGGGTCGAGGCCGGTGGTGGGCTCGTCGAGGAACAGCACCGGCGGGCGGTGGACCAGCGAGGCGGCCAGGTCGAGCCGGCGGCGCATGCCACCCGAGAAGGTCTTGAGGGGGCGGTCGGCGGCGTGGCCCAGGTCGAAGGCGTCCAGCAGCTCGTCGGCCCGGGCCCGGAGGCCGGAGCGGCGCTGGTGGGTGAGGCGCCCGACCAGCTCGAGGTTCTCCCGGGCGGTGAGCTGCTCGTCGACCGCGGCGTACTGGCCGGCCAGGCCGATGACCCGGCGCACGGCGTCGGCCTGGGTCGCCACGTCGAGGCCCAGGACGCGGGCCTCGCCCTCGTCGGGGGCGAGGATGGTGGTCAGCACCCGCACGGTGGTGGTCTTGCCCGCGCCGTTGGGGCCCAGCAGCCCGTAGACGGTGCCGGGGCGGACCCGGAGGTCGACCCCGTCGAGGGCGACGACCTCGCCGAAGCGCTTGGTGAGGCCGGAGACCTCGATGGCCGGTTGCTCGGAGGACATGGGGGCGACGTTCGCGCCTTCGTTGATATGAGTCAAGGGTTGATGCGTCACAACGGTTGTGTAGGATCAACCGTGAGGACCCGACGACCGCCGAGGAGGAGCCCTGCCGTGGCCGCCGCTGCCGATCCCCGCCCGGACGCCGCCGACGCCGCCCGCGCCGCCTGGGCCACGATCTCCCACCTCTTCATGCAGTCGGCCGGGCGCTTCGAGGGCATCGCCTCCTCCCTGGGCCTGGCCCACACCGACCTCGGCGCCCTGCTCCACCTCGACCCCGACGCCGCCCCCTCGCAGGGCGAGCTGGCCGAGCACTGGGGCTGCGACGCCTCCTGGGTGACGGCCAAGGTCGACACCCTCGAGGCCTCCGGCCTGGTCACCCGCGTGCCCGACAGCCGGGACCGGCGCCGCAAGACGGTGGTGATCACCGACGAGGGTCGCCGCACCCAGACCGCCGCCCTGGCCCGCCTCTACGAGCCGCCCGAGGCCCTCACCGCCCTCGACGACGACGACCTCGTCACCCTGGCCGACGTGCTGGGCCGGGTGGAGGTCGACGAGGACCGCGGGCCCCCGGCCGGACGGGGCCGGGGCCGCATGGGCGGTCCGCCCAAGGTCGTGGCCGCCTTCGCCCGGGCCCAGCACGCCCGCCACGCGGCCCCGGCCCGCGGCGACGCCTGACCACCGCACCTGCGGACCGCCCCGACGGGTGGCGGGCCCTCAGGCGTCGGCCGACGCGGCCGCGAGGGCGGCGTCGAGACGGGCGTCCTCACGGGCCTGGCGCCGGGCCTCGTCGCGCATCCACGACGCGGCCACGACGATCACCAGGGCCACGCCCCACACCTCGCCGAGGCCCCACAGGGCACTGGCCGCCAGGCGCTGGTCGGCGGCGAGGGTGCTCCCCCACGAGGCGCCCAGGGGCACGAACACCCCGGCGCCGAGGGGCGAGTCGGCCCCGCCCTGGAGGGCCAGGCCGAGGATGGCGTGGAACGGGACGGTCATCACCACCGCGAGGAGGCGGACCGCGTGGCCCACCCGTCGTCGCCCCTGGTCGACGGCCAGCACCGACCAGCAGAACAGGAACCCGGCGGCCAGGAAGTGGAGGTGCACGGCGGTGTGCACGGTGTCGTTGCGGATCGACACGTCGAACAGCGGTGAGAAGTAGAGGGCGAAGAGGCTGAGGCTGAACAGCGACCAGGCCACCAGGGGGTGCGACAGCACCCGGGCCACCGGGTGGTTGAGGAGGTGCAGGAGGGCCACCTGCCCGCCGCGGGGCAGGCCCTGCAGGGCCAGGGTGATGGGGGCCCCGAGGGCGAGGAACAGGGGGGCGACCATGCCCAGCAGCAGGTGCTGGAGCATGTGCAGGCTGAGCAGCGAGGTGTCGTAGCGGGCCAGCCCGAGCTGGGTGGCCACGACGACGGTGACCACCCCCGCACCCCACGCCAGGCTCCGCCCCACCGCCCAGGGGCGGTCCGGGTGACGCCGCGCCCGGGCGCGGACGAGCCAGGCGTAGCCGCCGGCGAGCAGCACCGTGAGCAGGAGGAAGGCGGGATCGACCGCCGGCGCCGCCAGGGAGCCGGCCGAGGGGGCGGCGAGCGCGACCACGGTGCCTGCGAACCTACCCCCCTCCCCTGCGGACCATCGATGCGCAGCAGCCGTCCGGTCCGACATGGGGGCGCAGCCACACGATAGGAAGTGTCCATGCCGGGCGTCGACACCGCGACGGGACCGACCGGAGGTGGCCCGGCGGCGCCCCACCCGGGCCGCATGGCCTCACCGGGCCGCGACGTCCCCGGCCGGCCGTCGATCCTCGGGGTCGGGGTGGTGGTGTGGCTGGCGTCGGAGCTCATGTTCTTCGCCGGCCTGTTCGGCTCCCACTTCTTCCTCGGCTCGACCACCGACGTGTGGCCGCCCGCCGACGTGGACCTCGACGTCCCCCGCGCCCTGCTCGCCACCCTCGTCCTCATCGCCTCGAGCGGCACCATGCACATGGCCGTGGTCGCCAGCGAGCGCCGCGACAGGCGGGGCGTGGTGCGCTGGTTGGCCGTCACGGCCACCCTCGGCGCCCTCTTCCTGGCCAACCTCATCCAGGAGTGGACGACCCTCGCCTTCTCGATCGACACCCACGCCTACGGCACGACCTTCTACCTGATGACCGGCTTCCACGGCCTCCACGTGTTCGGCGGCCTGCTCTTCATGCTCGGCGTGGTCGCCCTCATCACGGGGCGCGACACCGAGGCGCCCCCGGGCCCTCCCGTCGCCGTCGTCGGCTACTACTGGCACTTCGTCGACGTCGTGTGGATCGCCATGTTCGCCACCCTGTACCTGCTCGACTGATCGTGGCCGCCGTCCCCGCCACCGCTCCCGCCCGTCGCCGCCGCGCCCGTCGCCTCCTGCCCGTGCTGGGTGCCCTCGCCGGCGCCGCGGTGGTCGTCGCCCTCTCGGCCCCGTCCGACGCCGCGCCCCACGCCGCGCCGGCGGCGCAGTCGTCCCCGACCGACGCCGAGCTCGTCGCCCAGGGGCGCACCCTGTTCGAGACCAGCTGCGTCAGCTGCCACGGCGACCAGGGCCAGGGCCTCCGGGCCCCCGACGGCGCCCTGCGGGGACCGTCGCTCGAGAGCGCCGGCGAGGCCGGGGCCTACTTCCAGGTCAGCACCGGGCGGATGCCCCTGGCCGACCCCTCGCGCCCGCCCGAGGCCAAGGAGCCGGCCTTCTCGCCCGAGGAGATCGACGCCCTGGTCGCCTTCGTGGGCACCCTCGGCGACGGGCCGGCCCTGCCCGACATCGACCTCAGCGCCGGCGACGAGGCCGTGGGCGGCGAGCTGTACCGGGAGAACTGCCAGGCCTGCCACTCGGCCACCGGGGCCGGTGGGGCCCTGAGCTACGGCCGGGCCGCCCCGTCGCTCAGCACCGTCGAGCCCCTGCAGCTCGGGGGCGCGGTGCGCTCGGGCCCGGGCCAGATGCCCCGCTTCGGCGACGACATCATCGATCCCCAGGACCTCGACGACATCGCCCGCTACGTGGAGTACCTCCAGGAGCCCGACGACGCCGGCGGCCTCGCCCTCGGCCGCCTGGGTCCCATCCCCGAGGGGATGATGATCTGGATCGGGGGGCTGGGCACCCTCCTCGTCGCCGCCTACTTCATGGGCTTCCGTCGGGCCAACACCCCGCGGGTCGACCCCATCCCCCCGGGCGAGGAGCCCGACCCGCCGCCGGCCCCGAGCACCGCGACCCACGGGACCACGCCCGATCCCCCCGAGGAGGGCTCCTCGTGAGCGCCGACGACGTGAGCGCCGACGACGCCGACACCCCCGGCGGGCCCACCGCCCAGGGGTCGGGCTGCCTGGGCTGCCCCGGCCCCGAGGCCGCGGCGCGCGCCGAGGCCGAGCGGATCGCCCGCGAGCAGGAGTCCCGCCGGGCCGAGCTGGCCGTCGCCACCGGCTTCCTCATCTCCACCGCGTCGGCCATCGCCCTCGGCATCGTCTACTGGGCCGGGGGCCAGACCCAGCTGGAGGGCCTCTTCCTGGCCACCGCGCTGGCCGGGCTGGGCGTCGGCTTCGTGCTCTGGTCCAAGCGGTTCATGCCCCACGAGCCGGTGGTCGAGGCCCGCCACCCCATCGCCTCCACCGAGGACGAGGTCGATGCCTTCCGCGAGGAGTTCGAGCAGGGCGAGAACATCCTCACCCGGCGCAAGCTCCTGTCACGGTCGGCCGGCGCCGCCGTCGTGGCCCTCGGGGCGGCGCTGCTGTTCCCCATCCGCTCGCTCGGCCCCCGGCCCGGCAAGGGCCTGAAGACCACGCCCTTCCGCTCCGGGGTCCACGTGGTCACCGCCGACAACACCCGGGTGAAGCCGGCCGACATCAACGTCAACGGCGTGCTCACGGTGTTCCCCGAGGTCCCCCAGAACACCGACGCCGAGGGCGAGGACGCCCAGCCCGCGGCCCAGGCCGACGCAGCCACCCTCCTGATCAAGCCCAGCCAGGACATCTCGCCGGTCGACGGCCGGGAGGACTGGACCCAGGACGGGATCATCGCCTACTCCAAGATCTGCACCCACGTGGGCTGCCCGGTGGGCCTCTACGAGGCCCAGGAGCACCTGCTGCTGTGCCCGTGCCACCAGTCGACCTTCGACGTGCTCGACGGGGCCGAGGTGATCTTCGGACCGGCCGGCCGACCTCTGCCCCAGCTCCCGATCGGGCTCGACGACGAGGGCTACCTCATCGCCCTCGACGACTTCTCGAGCCCCACCGGGCCCGGCTTCTGGGACCGGGACCGCTGATGGCCCGCGACCGGCTCATCACCCGACGGGTGGCCCGGTGGCTCGACCAGCGCACCGGGTCGGCCAAGTTCGCCCGCACCGCCCTGGGCAAGGTCTTCCCCGACCACTGGTCGTTCCTGATCGGCGAGATCGCCCTCTACTCGTTCCTGGTCCTGCTGGCCACCGGCGTGTACCTCACCTTCTTCTTCGACCCGAGCGTCGAGGAGATCGTCTACGAGGGGAGCTACGCCCCGCTCCAGGGCGTCACCATGTCCCAGGCCTACAGCTCGGCCCTCGACATCAGCTTCGACGTCCGGGCCGGCCTGGTGATGCGCCAGATGCACCACTGGGCCGCCCTGCTGTTCCTCGCCGCCATCGTCGTGCACCTGATGCGGATCTTCTTCACCGGCGCCTTCCGACGACCCCGCGAGCTCAACTGGATGGTGGGCATCACCCTGCTCATCCTGGCCATCTTCAACGGCTTCGCCGGGTACTCGCTCCTCGACGACCAGCTGTCGGGCACGGGCCTGCGCATCGCCTACTCGATCACCCTGTCGATCCCGCTGATCGGGACGTGGATCGCCTCGTTCCTCTTCGGCGGCGAGTACCCCGGCCCCGACATCATCAACCGGCTCTACGTCATCCACATCCTCCTGCTCCCCGCGGCCATCGTGGGCCTCCTCGTGCTGCACCTCGGGCTGGTGGTGCGCCACAAGCACACCCAGTTCGGCGGCCGGGGGCGCACCGAGAAGAACGTGGTGGGCGAGCCCGTGTGGCCCCGCTTCGCGTTCAAGTCGATCGGGCTCATGTTGCTGACGGCATCCATGACCGCGGCGCTGGGCGGCCTGGCCCAGATCAACCCGGTCTGGCTCTACGGGCCCTACAAGGTCTCCAACGTCTCCTCCGCCTCCCAGCCCGACTGGTACATGGCGTGGCTCGACGGCGCCCTCCGCGTGTTCCCCGGGTGGGAGACCCGGGTGGCCGGCTTCGAGATCCCGGGCCCCTTCTACGCCGGTGTGCTGCTGGCCAGCATCACCTTCGGCCTGCTCTACGCCTGGCCCTTCCTGGAGTCGAAGTTCACCTCCGACCACCTCGAGCACCACCTGCTCGACCGGCCCCGCAACCGTCCGGTGCGCACCTGCATGGGCGTGGCCACCCTGGTCTTCTACGCCCTGCTCACGCTCTCGGGCTCCACCGACGTGCTGGCCACGACCTTCGGCCTGTCGGTGAACGTCGTGCTCGTCTCGTGCCGCGTCGCCCTCATCGTGGTGCCCCCCATCGCCGCCCTGGTCACCTACCGCCTGTGCCGCGAGCTCCAGCTGCGCGACGAGGACGCCGGGCTGGCCCCGCCGGAGCGGCCCCGCATCCGCTGGGAGCTGCTGCAGTTCTGGGAGTGGCGCGACCGCCGCAAGCAGGCCAAGGCGGCCCTGGCCCGCGACGACGCCGGCGCCGGGGCCTCCACCGCCGTCGACTGATGGCCGAGGCCGCCGGCCCCGGGGAGCCGCCGGTCGATCCTGGTGTGGCCGACCTGGCCACCCGGGTCTTCGCCATGGCCCGGGCCGGCGACGCCGACGCCCTCGCCGCCTACCTGGAGGCCGGCGTGCCGCCCGACCTGGCCAACGAGAACGGCGACACCCTGGTGATGCTGGCCGCCTACCACGGCCACGCGCCGGCCGTCACCGCCCTCGTGGCCCGGGGGGCGGAGGTCGACCGGCCCAACGACAAGGGCCAGACGCCGCTGGCCGGGGCCACGTTCAAGGGCGAGCCCGACGTGGTGGCGGCCCTGCTGGAGGGCGGGGCCGACCCGCGGGCCGGCCAGCCCACCGCCGTGGCCACGGCGCGGATGTTCGGGCGTGACGACCTGCTGGTCCTCTTCGGTGAGGAGCCGTCTCCCCCCGATCCCGCCTGAGCGCGCCGGGCGCTACTCCTCGTCGTCGGCGCCGGGCTCGAGGCCCTCGGACTCGAGGCGCTCCTCGAGCGCGTCGGCGTCCTCGTGGGCCTCCTCGAGGGCCTCCTCGGCCGCCTCCCGGGCCTCCCGCGTGCCCTCGATCATGTGCTCGGTGGTCTCGTCGTTGCCGTTCGTCGCCATCGGCTCAGGCTACGGCCGCGTGGAGCACCCCGGCGAGCGGGTCCCGAGGCCGCCGAGACGGACGACCTACATGCGGTGGCGACCCTGGCGGATCATCCCGCCGATCGACCAGGCCAGCAGGACCAGGGCTGGGGCCAGCAGCCAGCGGCCCAGCAGGAACCCGTTGCCCACCAGCGCCATCGACGCCCCGATGGCGAGGGGCCAGATGCTGGCGTCGGGGAACCACACCCCGTCGTGGGGGTCGTGGCCCGGCTCCTGGTGGGCGCGGGGCGGGCTGCGCCGCCCCGGCCCCGGGGCCAGCCCAGGTACAGCGCGGGCAACCCGGTCATGCACGCGGCCACGACCAGGAAGGTGGTGCCGGCCGCCTCGTAGGACAGGAACCAGTAGATGGTGGCGATCACCACCATGAACACGGCGATGCCGCCGAAGATCTTGGCCTGGAGCCGCCAGGCGTCCGGGTCGTCGCTGCCGGTCGAGCCCCGGCCGGCGTCGTCGCGGTGCGCCTCCTCGACGGCCACCGCACCCGCGGTGCGGCCCTCGTCGTCGGCCACGGCCTCGACCGTGGCCGCCTCGTCGCGCTCGACGGGGTGGACCTCGTCGTCGTCGCTCACCGCTCCTCCTCCGCTCCGTCCGCGGCCGTGCCTGCGGCCGCGGTCGCGGCGACCGGGGCCGTGCGGCCCCCCGGCGGGTGGCGCACGTCCCACAGCGGCCGGTTGGACCGGATGGGCGGCAGCTCGTCGAAGTTCCACGGGGGCGGGGGCGAGGTGGTGGCCCACTCCAGCGTGTGGCCGCCCCACGGGTCGCTGCCGGCGACCTCGCCCTTGCGCAGCGAGTGGATCACGTTCCAGGCGAAGGGGATGATCGACAGGCCCAGGATGATCGCCCCGACCGTCGAGACCCGGTTGAGGGTGGTGAAGCCGTCCTCCGGGAGGTAGTCGGCCACCCGTCGGGGCATGCCCTCGGCCCCCAGCACGTGCTGGACGAGGAACGTGGTGTTGAACCCCACGAAGGTCATGGCGAAGTGGAGCTTGCCCAGGCCCTCGCCCAGCATGCGGCCCGTCACCTTGGGGAACCAGTAGTAGATGCCGGCGAACATGGCGAACGCCGACCCCCCGAACATCACGTAGTGCATGTGGGCCACCACGAAGTAGCTGTCGTGCACGGCGAAGTCGAGCGCCGGCAGGGCCAGCAGCACGCCGGTGAGGCCCCCGAAGAGGAACAGGAAGAGGAACCCGACGGCCCAGAGCATGGGCGTGGGGAAGGTGAGCTGGCCGCCCCACATGGTGCCGATCCAGTTGAAGAACTTCACGCCGGTGGGCACCGCGATCAGCAGCGACAGGGCCGAGAAGTAGCTCACCTCCACCGCCCCGGTGGTGAACATGTGGTGGGCCCACACGCCGACCGAGAGGGAGGCGATGGTGAGGGTGGCCAGGACGATGCCCCGGTAGCCGAACACCGGCCGGCGGGAGAACACCGGGTAGATCTCGGTGACGATGCCGAAGAAGGGCAGCACCGCGATGTACACCTCGGGGTGGCCGAAGAACCAGAAGAGGTGCTGCCAGAGGATGGGCTGGCCCCCGCCGGTGACGTTGAAGATCTGCCCGTCGAGGATGCGGTCGGCCAGCATCATGATCGAGGCCGAGGTGAGGATGGGGAAGGCGATCAGCACCAGCACGCTGGTGACGAGCATGTTCCAGGTGAAGATCGGCATCCGGAACATCGACATGCCGGGCGCCCGCATGGCGAGGGTGGTGGCCACCACGTTGACCGCGGCCATGATCGTCCCGGTGCCGGCCAGGATGATGGCGAGCAGCCACAGGTCGTTGCCGATGGCCGGGTTGCGGATGGCCTCGGACAGCGGTGCGGTGGCGGTCCAGCCGAAGGCGGCGGGGCCGTCGGCGGTGAGGAACCCCGAGATCATGGTGAGCCCGCCGAAGAGGAACAGCCAGTAGCCCAGCGCGTTGAGCCGGGGGAAGGCCATCTCCTTGGCCCCGATCTGCAGGGGCACCATGTAGTTGGCGAACCCGAAGGCCATCGGGACGATGAACAGGTAGATCATCACGCTGCCGTGCATCGTGAAGACCTGGTTGTAGGTGCCCGGCTCGATGAACTGGGTGCCCGGCGAGTAGAGCTCGGCCCGGACCACCTCGGCCAGGGTCCCGCCGATCAGGAAGAAGACCAGGGCGGTGATGATGTAGCCGATCCCGATCACCTTGTGGTCGGTGCTGGTGAGCCAGCCCAGGATCCCCCGGCCCCGCACCGTCGAGGGTGGGCGGCCGGCCTCGTCCTCGTCGTGGTCGGGGGCGATGACCGGGTCCGGCGCGTCGACGGTGGCGGTCATCCCCCGCCCTCCTCTGTGGTGGTGTCGGCGTTCTCCGCGAGCCAGGTCCGGAAGTCGGCGTCGCTCACGACGCGCACCCGGAAGTACATGCGCCAGTGGTCGAGGCCGCAGAACTCGGCGCAGCGCCCCTGGAGGGCCCCCAGCTCGTTGGGGGTCACGTCGACCTCGTTGTCGACGCCCGGGATGAGGTCGCGCTTGGAGAGGAAGCGCGGCACCCAGAAGGAGTGGTTGACGTCGAGCGACACCAGCTTGAGCCGGGTGGTCTGGTCGATGGGCACCACCAGCTCGGGGCCGGCGGTGCCCTCGCCGTCACCGGTGACGACGACGTCGGAGCCCTCGTAGGTGAAGCGCCACGACCACTGGAAGCCCTCGACCAGCACCGAGACGTCCGGGGTGGTGGCCCGCTCGTTGACGTCGCGCTGGGCGAAGGTGCCGAAGGCGAAGAGCACCACGACGATGAGGATCGGGATCACCGTGTAGACGACCTCGATCGGGATGTGCTCGGCCACCTGGGTGGGCAGGGCGTCGCTGCGGCGGCGGTACCGGATGATCGACCAGGTGATGAGGGCCCACACGAAGGCCCCGACGGCCAGGGCGGCCCAGACCGCCGGCGACCAGAAGGCGGTGACGGTGTCGGCCTGCTCGGAGGCCGGGTCGGCCAGGCCGAACGACGTGCCGCAGCCGCCGAGGGCCGCGACGGCGACCACGGCGGCCACGAGGCCGGTGCGGGCGGGGGGCCGGCGGCGCATCGACAGCGACCCTACTGACGATCGCGGGCCGAGGTGGGGTTCGAGCGCCAGGACGTGGGGAGGGGACGACCCCGGCGGCGACCCCGGCGGGTGGGCCAGGATCAGGGGGTGGACGTGCTGTCGATGCGGACGATCTTCCGGTGCCGGGACCTGGAACGCTCGCGGGCCTTCTGGGAGGGGGTGCTGGGCCTCACGGTGGCGCGCGAGTACGGCACCGACGGCCGGGTCCTGGGCGTCGTGCTCTTCGCCGGAGGGGGAGCGATCGAGCTCACCACCGGGGAGCCGTCGGGCCCCGACCGGTCCGACGACGCCATCGTGTGGCTCCAGGTGGCCGATGCCCACGCCGAGGAGCAGCGCCTGGTCGCACGGGGGGTGCCCATCGACAGGGAGACGCAGCGGATGCCCTGGGGCCTGGTCGAGTGCTGGGTGTCGGACCCCGACGGGGTGCGGATCGTCCTGGTCGAGGTCCCGCCCGACCACCCGCTGCGGCGGCGGGTGGAGGGCTAGCCGCGCCGCCCACCGAAGGGGTGGAGGATGTCGGTCACGGGCGACGGGCAGGTGTCACCAGGACGGCGTGGCTCAGCCGCCGGCGGCGACCAGCTCGGCGATCTGCACGGTGTTGAGCGCGGCGCCCTTGCGCAGGTTGTCGCCGGAGAGGAAGAGGGCCAGGCCCCGACCGTCGGGGACGGTCTCGTCGTGGCGGAGGCGACCCACGTAGGTGGGGTCGGCACCGGCCGCGAGCAGCGGGGTGGGCAGGTCGTGGAGGGCCACGCCGGGGGCCTCGGCCAGGATCTCGGAGGCCTCGGCCGGCGACAGGGACCGGGAGAAGCGGGCGTTGATCGACAGCGAGTGGCCGGTGAAGACCGGCACCCGCACGCAGAGGCCCGACACCGGCAGCTCCGGGATGCCCAGGATCTTGCGGCTCTCGAAGCGCAGCTTCTGGTCCTCGTCGGTCTCGTCGAGGCCGTCGTCGACGTAGCTGCCGGCCTGGGGCACCACGTCGAAGGCGATGGTGGCGGGGAACTTGTCGTGCTCGGGGAAGGCGACGGCGGCGCCGTCGTGGGTGAGCTCGGCGGCCTTGGACCCGGCCGCGTCGACCTGGGAGGCCAGCTCCTCGACGCCGGCCAGACCGGCGCCCGAGACGGCCTGGTAGGTGGACACGACCAGCGCCTCGAGCCCGGCGGCGCGGTGCAGCGGGGCCAGCACCGGCATGGCGACCATGGTCGTGCAGTTGGGGTTGGCGATGATCCCCTTGGGGCGGTCGGCCGCAGCCTCGGGGTTGACCTCGGAGACCACCAGCGGCACCTCGGGGTGGCGACGCCAGGCCGACGAGTTGTCGATCACCACGGGGCCGGAGGCGGCGATGGCCTCGGCCGTGGCCCGGGAGGCGGTGGCGCCGGCCGACATCAACACGATGTCGAGCCCGGAGAGGTCGGCGGTGGCCACGTCCTCGACGGTGACCTCCTCGCCCTGCCAGGGCAGGGTGGTGCCGGCCGAGCGGGCCGAGGCGAGGTAGCGCACCTCCGCGGCGGGGAAGGCCCGCTGCTCGAGCACCTTGCGCATGACCGCACCGACCTGGCCGGTGGCTCCGACGATCCCGATCTTCATGGCCGTCCAGGCTACCGGGGCCCTCCCGCCCGACCCCAGCGCGTTCGCCGGGTCCCTCAGGGCCGGGCCGGGTGCCCGGCGGGCGGACCGCCGGCCGTCGAGGTCCCCGGCGGGACGCGGGGGCGCACGGCGCGGCTGGCGAGCAGGGCCCCACCGATCACCAGGACCACGCCGACGAGGGCCAGGGGCGCGACGTCGTCGTGCTGGACGACCACGCCCAGGACCAGGGCGACGACAGGGATGAGGTAGGTGATGAACGATGCCCGGGTGGAGCCGACCCGGCCCACGAGCGTGCCCATGATGAGGAAGGCCAGCCCCGTGCCGACCAGGCCCAGGACCGCCACGGCCGCCACCGGGGCCGGGGCCAGCGACGCGGACGGCAGGCCGACCAGCCCGTAGGGCAGGGTCCACAGGGTCGCGAGGGCCAGCATCCGGGCCATGAGCGGGCGGGAGCCGTACCGGGCCTGGAGGGGGGCCGCGATGTTGATGGCCAGGCCGTAGCAGACCGTCGCCAGCACGACGAGGGCCACGCCCCACGCCTCGCTGCTCCCCTCCCCGGCCGACGGGACGCTGATGGCGACCACGCCGAGGAACCCGACGCCCACCCCCGCCAGCTGCACCCCACTGGTGCGGGTGCCGAAGAAGAGGGCGGCGAACAGGGCGGTGAAGAGGGGCATGGCCCCGTTGAGCAGGCCGGTGACGGCCGAGGAGATGTGCTGCTCGGCGATGGGGAACAGCGTGAAGGGGATGCCGACCCACAGGATCGACAGCGCCACGACCCGGACCCGGTCCTCCCGCGCCACGTGGATGCGGGGGCCGGGCAGCAGCTCGAGGATCAGGGCCCCGAGGCCCACCCGCAGCAGGGTGACCACCCCGGGCGGGAACGCCTCCAGCCCGATGGAGATGAAGAGGAACGACGCGCCCCAGATCCCGGCGATGCCGGAGAACAGGGTCCAGTCGACCGGGCCGAAGGCGTGCCCGTGGTCGCCCCGCGCCGGTCTGCCGTCGGGGGGTGGGACGCTGGTGGCCGACACGGTCACGTTCCTACCGGGCCGGGCGCCGGTCGCGCCCACCGGTCCGCCCCCGGAAGAGAGACCAGGCCCGTCGCCCTGGCGGCGCGATCGGTCGCTGCGTCCCCGCAGCCGGCTCGGAGGGGCGGGCGCAGCCCCGGTGGTCCTGTGGGCGTCAGCCGGGAGCGGCGTCGAGGCCGAACGCGGTGTGGAGCACGGCCACGGCCTTCTCCAGGTCGACCTCGCGCACGATGCAGGAGATCCGGATGGCCGAGGTCGAGATCATCTCGATGTTGATGTCGTCGGCCGCGAGGCGCTCGAACACGGTGGCGGCCACGCCGGGGTGGGACTTCATGCCCGCCCCCACCAGGCTCACCCGGCCGATGCCGTCGTCGGAGATGACCTGGTCGGCGCCCAGCGCGGCGGCCAGGCTGTCGCTGACCTCGCGGCCTGCGGGCAGGTCGTCCTTGGGCAGGGTGAAGGAGATGTCGGTGGCCCCGCCGGCCGACACGTTCTGCACGATCATGTCGACGTTCACCCCCCGGGCGGCCAGGCCGCGGAAGAGCTGGCCGGCGATGCCGGGCCGGTCGGGCAGGTTGGTGATGGTGATCTTCGCCTCGGAGTCGTCGCCGACGACGCCCGAGACCATGGCCTGCTCCATCGATGTGTCCTCCTCGTCGATCCACGTCCCCGGTTCCCAGGTGAAGGCGGACCGCACGTGCAGCGGCACCTTGTGGGTCCGGGCGAACTCCACCGCGCGCATGGCCGGCTTGGGGCAGCCGCACGCGCACATCTCCAGCATCTCGTCGAAGCTGACGCTGGCCAGCTTGCGGGCCGTGGGCACCACCCGGGGGTCGGTGGTGAACACCCCGGACACGTCGGTGTAGAGCTCGCACACGCCGCCCAGGGCGTGGGCCAGGGCCACCGCGGTGGTGTCCGAACCGCCCCGGCCGAAGAAGGTGACGTCGTGCTCGGTCGAGACCCCCTGGGAGCCGCCCACCACCGGCACCCGTCCCTCCTCGACGGCCTGGCGCACCCGATCGGGCCGCACCTCCAGGATCTTGGCGTTCATGTGGTTGGTGTCGGTGACGAACCCGGCCTGGCTTCCGGTGAAGGAGTCGGCCGGCACGCCGAGGTCGTGGAGGGCCATGCTCACCAGGGCCGTGGCCTTGCGCTCGCCGGCGGTGATGAGCATGTCCATCTCCCGCCCCACCGGGGTGCGGGTGACCTGCTCGGCCATGCGCAGCAGCTGGTCGGTCTCCTTGCCCATGGCCGACACCACGAGGACGACGTCGTCGCCCCGACGGCGGGTGCGGGCCACCTGGTCGGCGACCTCGCGCATGCGGTCGGGGTCGGCGACGGATGTCCCGCCGAACTTCTGGACGACCAGTGCCACGGCTGGGCACGGTACCGCCCTCCACCGCCACCTCCGAAGTGGTCAGCCCCAGCGGTGCCCTGGCACCCGGATCCCTGACCAGTTCGTGACCACCTCCGAAGTGGTCAGCCCCAGCGGTGCCCTGGCACCCGGATCCCTGACCAGTTCGTGACCACCTCGCGAAGTGGTCAGCCCCAGCGGTGCCCTGGCACCCGGATCCCTGACCAGCTGAGGGAGGGGGTCAGGCGGGGCGGTCGGTGGCCCGGCCCGTGGTGCGGGCCCGGAAGTCCGGCGGCGGCTCGGCCACCTCGGGGCCGTCGAGCAGCACGCCCCAGGCCCGCAGCTGGGCCACGCCGGTGGGGATGTCGCCCCCGCACAGCACGCAGAGGGCCTTGAGGTCGTCGTGGCGCAGCGAGAGCACCCGGCCGTTGAAGTCGCCACGGGCCTCGATGATGGACTGGATGAACCGCTGCACCGGCTCGGCCGCGTCGACGGCGCGCAGGGCGTCGAGGCTGAGCACCAGCTTGCGGCGGTCGCGCGGCTCGCCGGCCGGGCCCGTCTCGCCCATCAGCACGCTCACCGGCACCCGGTAGAAGTCGGCCAGGGCCTTGAGCCGGGGCAGGCTCAGGTTGCGGAAGCCCCGCTCGTAGGCGCCCACGGCCGAGGCGCTCCACCGGCCCCCGGAGCGCTCCTCCACGTCGGACAGCGACAGGGCCTGGGCCTGGCGGATCGCCCGGAGGCGCTGGCCCACGCGCAGGGCGAAGGCGTCCTCGCTGGTGGTGTCGCGGTCGTCGCTCCCGGACTCGGGAGGCGACGCCTCCGAGGGGGTGTCGGCGGCGGCCATCCGCACAGTCTGCCCCACCCGACCAGCGCGGCGCGTGGCTGGCGCGAGACGCTCCGCGTTGGCGGGGTGGCGCACCCCGCCGACCGCCGGGGCCGGGTGGTCGCCCCGCCCCCGGGCCCGTCGGACCCGGGCGAGGGGGTACCGTCGCCCGCCGTGACCTCAGAGGAGAAGCGCCAGCGCCACAAGCAGGGACACCGGTCGCGGATCGAGGCGGCCCGCATCGCCGAGGACCGGGCCCGACGCCGCCAGCGCATCGTCACCGGCGGCATCGTGGTCCTGGTCGTGGCCGCGGTGGTCGTCGGCGCGGTGATCCTCTTCGGCGGCGACGACGACGAGACGGCCACGACCGGCGACACCACCACCGTCCCCCTCGACGACACCTCCTCCTCGTCGACGCCGGTCGGTGGCGCGACCCTGCCCGACCCACCTCCCGGCGGCACCCTGGAGGGCCCCACGCCCTGCCCGGCCGAGGACGGCTCCGAGGAGCGCATCTCCACCTTCGCGGAGCCGCCGCCCACCTGCATCGAGGAGGGCGCCGACCTGGTGGCCGACATCGCCACGTCGATGGGCACGATCACGATCGACCTCGACGAGGAGGCCGCCCCGACCATGGTCAACAACTTCGTCGTGCTGGCCCGCTACCACTACTTCGACGGTCTGCCCTTCCACCGCCTGGTCCCCGACTTCGTGGCCCAGACCGGCTCCAGCGGCATCCCGGACTACGGCGGCGGCGGGCCCGGCTACGACATGCCCGACGTCGAGAAGCCCACCGGCGCCTACCGCGTGGGCGACGTGGCCATGGCCCGCAGCGACGCCGTCTCCGGCAGCCAGTTCTTCCTGGTCGCCAGCGACGCAGGGGCGGCGAACCTCACCCCCGAGTACCCGCTGTTCGGCACGGTCACCGAGGGCCAGGACCTGGTCACCCAGCTGGCCGCCCTGGGCGACGCCGCCACCAACGGCACGCCCACCGAGGTCGTGCTGGTCGACTCGGTCACCATCCGCCCCGCCGGCTGACCCGCGACGCGCCGGACAGGATGTGCCTGGCACAACCTGTCCGGCGCACCCCGAGCGGGTTCAGGTGGGGATGTCGGCGAGGGTTCCGGGCTGGCCGCCCACGAACACCTCGGGCTCGGCCGGGCCCACGCCGCGCCAGCCGCCGTCCGGGTCGCGGACCAGGGCCGAGCCGGTGGCCACGCCCACGATCACCAGGTCGGGCGGCGACAGGAAGCGGGTGCGGTGCACCGCGTCCTCGGACCAGGTGTCGAACCCGGTGACCACGGTGATGTTGGCGAGCAGCCCGAGGCCCACGGTGAAGGCCCCGCCCCGCGGGTCGACCATCGGGTCGCAGAGCACCATGGCCCCGGCCGCCGAGCCGGCCAGCACGGCCCCGTCGTGCCAGGCCGCCACCGCCGCGTCCCACACCGGCGTCTCCTTCAGCACCGACCGCACGTGCATGGGCGACGAGCCGCACAGGTAGACGAAGCGGGCCGCCCGCACGAGGGCGGCGAGGTCGGTGTCCATGGCGTCGGGCCGGCGGAGCACGTCGAGGCCCCGCACCGACAGGCCGAGGGCGCCGAAGCGCTCGGTGGCCGCGTCGACCAGGCGCTGGGGGTGCTCGTAGGCCGCGCCGGTGGGCAGGACCACGACCTCCTCGGCGCCGTGGCCGGCCAGCTCGTCCTCGACGACCACCTCCGGGCGGAAGGGCGAGCCACCGACGAGGGCGAGGGGTCCGGACATGCCCGGGACCCTAGGAGGTCCACCCCCGTCCCCACGGCCGCCGCGCCCGCCTCCCGTGGGCCTCCTCTCGACGCGACGCGCACGGGTCGCACCCGGCGCGCGCCGCGAACGCGGTTTCGCCGCCCCGTCCCGGGTGGGGGAGGGTGGCGGACGTGGCCGCCGGCGTCCCCCCTCCCCCCTCGGCCGCCGGGCCGAGGTGCCCTGGACCTGGGTGGTCGTGGCCGGCGCCCTGGCCGGGCTCACCTCCGGGCTGTTCGGCGTGGGTGGCGGCATCGTCATCGTCCCCGCCCTGACCCTGCTGGCCGGGTTCGGGCCCCGGCTGGCCAGCGGCACCTCGCTCACCGCCATCGTGCCCATCTCCGCCGCCGGCCTGGTGGGCTACGCCGTCGCCGGCGAGGTCGACGTGGCCGCCGCCGCCCTGCTCACGGTCGGCTCCCTGGCCGGGGCGGTGGTGGGCACCCGGTTCCTGCGGTCCCTCAGCGGCCCCGCCCTCCAGTGGGGGTTCGCTGCGCTGATGCTGGTCACCTCCCTGCGGCTGGTGCTGGGCGGCGACGGGGACGGCAGCGGGCGGGCGGCGCTCACCGTGGCCGCCGCGCTGGTGCTGGTGGTCCTCGGCTTCGCCGCCGGCGTGCTGGCCGGGCTGCTGGGGGTGGGGGGCGGGATCATCATCGTCCCCCTGCTGACCATCGCCTTCGGCGTGCCGCTGGTCGTGGCCAAGGGCACCTCGCTGGCGGTGATCCTCCCCACCTCGCTGGTCGGGACCCTCCGCAACCGGTCCGCCGGGCTCACCGCGCTCCGCCCCGCCGCGGTGGTCGGCGTCGCCGGCGTGCTGTCGGCCGCCGCCGCCGCCCAGGTGTCGCTCGGCCTCGACGCCCGGCTGTCGTCGCTGCTCTTCGCCGGGCTGCTGGTGGTGGTCGCGGTGCGCCTCGGGCTCCAGGCCCGGGCGTCGGCCGCCGTCCCCGCCGACGGTCCGGCCCCGCCCGCGGCGTGACTTTGGTCCCACGTCCCTACCCCTCGGTAACCTCGCCGCCCATGGCCATCGCACGCGTGGGAATCGTCGGTTCGGGGATCATGGGGGCGGGCATCGCCGAGGTGGCGGCGCGCGCCGGCATCGACGTGGTGCTGCGCTCCCGCAAGCAGGACACGGCCGACGCCATGGTGGCGGCCATGACCAAGGGCCTGGGCAAGCAGGTCGAGAAGGGCCGGCTCAGCGAGGAGGACCGCGACGCGATCCTCGGGCGGGTCACCGCCACCCACCACATCGGCGACCTGGCCGACTGCGACCTGGTCATCGAGTCCGTGGTCGAGGACCTGGCCGTGAAGAAGGCGCTCTTCGCCGAGCTGGACCAGGTCGTGAAGCCCGAGGCCATCCTGGCCACCAACACCTCCACGCTGCCGGTGGTCGAGATGGCCGTGGCCACCGAGCGCCCCGAGCGCGTGGTCGGCGTCCACTTCTTCAACCCTGCCCCGATGATGGCGCTGGTCGAGGTGATCGCCCCCCTCACCGCCTCCGACGAGGCCGTCGCGGCCGTCACCGAGTTCGCCACCGCCTGCGGCAAGGGGCCGGTGCGGGTCCAGGACCGGGCCGGCTTCATCGTCAACGCCCTGCTCTTCCCCTACCTCAACAACGCGGTGCGGATGCTGGAGAACGGCGTCGCCAGCCGCGACGACATCGATGCGGCCATGAAGGGCGGCTGCAACTTCCCGATGGGCCCCCTCGCCCTGCTCGACCTGGTCGGGCTGGACACCTCGGTCGCCATCCTCGACGCCCTCTACGCCGAGTTCGCCGACCCGAACTACAGCCCGGCCCCCGTGCTGCGCCGCATGGTGGCCGCCGGCCACCTGGGCCGGAAGTCCGGCCAGGGCTTCTACGACTACCGCCGCTGACGACCTGGTCGTCGACGGGGCGTCTCGGCCTCGCGACGGCATGATGGGGCGGTGACGACGGACGGCGATGTCGACGAGGCGCTGGCGCGCGCCGTCGGGGCCGCGGCCGGCGGCCAGGACGGCGCCGGGGGGCGACCGAGCGTGGCCCAGGTGCGCGAGGTGCTCCGCCTGGCCCGTGCGTCGAGCCGCCGGGCCGGATCCGGCGCGCTGCGCTCGGGGCAGTGGCTGGCGGGCGCGACCCTCGACGCCGCCTCGCACCTGCCGGTGCGCGACCTGGACACCCTGCGGGCCCACCACGACGGCCTGAGCGGCGCCCTGCTGGCCAAGCCGCTCATCCGCAACGCCAGCCTGGCCGCCGGGGCGGTGGGGGCCACCACCGGCGTGCTGGCCGGCGCAGCCGAGACCAACCCCGCCACCTGGGCCACCCTGCCGGTGCAGCTGGCGGTGGAGACCCTCGTCGTGGTCGCCCTCGAGGTGAAGCTGGTGGGCGAGCTGCACGAGGCGGCCGGCTACCCGGTGGCCCGCGACCTGACCCACAGCGGGCCGCTGCTGGCCAAGGCGTGGACCGAGACCCGCGGCATCGCTCCCGACGACCTGGCCACCCTGGCCCGACCCGGTGCGGCGGTGGCCGCCACGTCGGCCGCCAGCGGCCTGCTGGGCCGCTCCAGCCGGGACAAGCTGGTGGAGCAGATCCGCAAGCGGCTCATCGGCAAGGTGGGCCGCAACGCCGCGACCCTCATCCCGATGATGGTGGGCGCGGTCGCCGGTGAGGAGCTCAACCGACGGGCGACGCGGAAGGTCGGGCGCCAGGTGGCCCGGGCCCTCGCCATCGCCCCACCCCGCCGGTGACGCCCCCGGTCGACCCGGGGCCCAGCCCCTGGGTGATCCCCTCGCCCGTCGACGCCGACCCGGAGGGACCAGTCGCGGTCGGGGCCGACCTGGAGCCGGCCACCCTCCTCGCCGCCTACCGCACCGGCGTGTTCCCCATGCCCCTGCGCCGGGGCCGGGTGCTGGCCTGGTGGTCGCCGGACCCCCGGGGCGTGCTGCCCCTCGACGAGCTCCGCGTCTCCACCTCGCTGCGCCGCTCGGTGCGCCACCACACCACCACCGTCGACACCGCCTTCGACGAGGTCATCGCCGCCTGCGCCGACCCCAAGCGGCCGGGGGGGTGGATCGACCGGCGCATCCGCCGGGCCTACACCGAGCTGCACCGCCTGGGCTGGGCCCACAGCGTGGAGGCCTGGACCGAGGACGGCCGCCTGGCGGGCGGGCTCTACGGCGTGGCCGTCGGCGGGCTGTTCGCGGGCGAGTCGATGTTCCACCGCGAGCGGGACGGCTCCAAGGTGGCGCTGGTCGCCCTGGTGGACCTGCTGCGCGAGGGCGACGCCCGACTGCTCGACGTGCAGTGGACCACCCCCCACCTGCGGTCCCTCGGCGCCCGCGACATCCCGCGGGCCGAGTACCTGGCCCGCCTGGCCGACGCCGTGGACGCCCCCCGGCCGGCCGCCCTCGGGGGGCCGCCTCCCGGGCGGTGAGCCCGGCGGCGGCGGCCCCTCGAGCGGGCCCGAGCGACGATCCGGTGCCGACCCCCGGCCCACGCCTCCCGCACGAGGCGCCGGGCGGGCGGCCGGTCCGGCTCGCGCGCTCAGCGACGACCGTACGCAGCCGGGGCCCGCTCCGCTTGAGCGGTCGGTGCGCAACATCTGCGACGGTGGACCGCGAAGACGGCGGCCGGTGGTGGCATCATCACCGGGAGCGAGACCACCGACCCCGGGAGCCCTGCGACCGCCATGACCGACGCCTTCGTCACGGACCCGGAGTCCGGCCTCTTCACCGAGGCCATGCTGCGCGCGGTGCTCCCGTCCCGGGTCGCCACCGCCCGCCGCACCCTGCGCCAGCTCGGCCTCGTGCTCACCGAGGTGCAGGACGGCCCCGCCCCCGATGCGCTCGCGGAGGTGGTGAGCCACACCATCCGCGACTCCGACATCGCCGCCCGACTCGACGACGGCCGGCTCGCCCTGGTGCTCGAGTTCACCCCCAGCGAGGGGTGTGCGGTGGTGGCCGAGCGGTTCCGCACCAAGGTGGGCGACGCCCACCCCGACGCCGAGGTCCGCGTCGGCATCGCCTGCTACCCGGCCCACGCCCTGTCGGCCGACGAGCTGGTGGTCGCGGCCGAGACCGCCCTGGGCGAGGCCTCTCCGGGCGCCATCGTGACCGCCCCCGTGGCCGAGTGACCATGGCCGGCCCGGGCGGCGACGGCCGGCACGCCGCCCTCGTCGGCCGCCCCGCCTCCCCCGCGGAGGGACCCCGCACGCCCCCTCGCCGGGGCGGCCCGGGCCGTCCCGGGCGGCGCCGCCTCTCAACAGCGGCGGCCCTGCGCCGATCTCCAGTCCTGTGACCCATCGTGCCGCCCCCGGCGTCGTGGCCGGCTGCGCGGGGCTCGTGCTGGCCGTCGGCGCCATGGTGACCGACCAGGCCTGGATGGTGGCCCTGGCCGGCCTGGCCGCCCTCCTCGCCGGGCTCTTCACCCTCGGGCTGGCCGACCGGCTGCGCCGGAGCCAGGCCGCCGCCGTCGAGGCCACGGCCGTGGCCGAGCGGGCCCGGGCCGAGAGCGACGCCATGGCCGCCCGTGCCGCCCAGTTCGAGGCCGAGGCCCGACGCCGCGCCGCGCCGGCCGCGGCCGCCAGCGCCGCCTCAGCCGCCCTGGCCGAGCCCGACCGCACCCGGGTGACCGACCAGGACACGGGCCTGTTCAACGCCGCCTTCTTCGCCGTGACCCTCGACAAGCGGGTGTCGGCCGCCCGCCGAGGCCTGCGCCCCCTCACCCTCGCCCTCCTCGAGCCCCTCACGGGCCTGGGCGATGCCGACGAGCCCGAGCCCCGGGTCGACGAGGACGTGGCCGGGGTGCTGCTGGGCACGCTCCGCGACTCCGACATCGCCTGCCGGCTGGAGGACGGGCTGGTCGCCCTGATCCTGGAGGACACGCCCGAGAACGGCGCCGTCTGGACCGTCGAGCGGGTGCGCCGGCGCCTGTCGGAGCAGGGCCAGGGGATCAGCCTCCGGGCCGGGGTGGCCTGCTACCCGGCCCACGCCTTCGACGCCGAGCAGCTCCTGGCCTCCGCCCTCACCGCCCTCGGCGCGGCCCGCGACTGGCACCAGGACCGCATCGAGGTCGCCCTCGTCCCCGAGGACTGAGCCGCACCGGACCGGTGCGCCCGGCCGTCGCCCGGCGACGGATCCGCGGGCCGGTCCGGGGTCGGGGTGGAGGAGGGCCCCGAGGTCGGGTCAGACCGCCGAGCCGGGGAGCGGCGGGGGGTCCTCGCCCAGCTCGGCCAGGACCTCGTCGGTGTCGGCGCCGAGGGGGCGCCCGGCCCAGCGGATGCGGCCCGGCGTCTCCGACAGGTGGGCGATGACGCCTTGCATGGGCACGCCGTCGACCACCGGCAGGGCCCCCCGGGCGGCCAGGTGGGGGTCGGCCAGGATGTCGCCCATGTCGTGGACCGGGGCGGCGGCGGCGTGGGCCTCCTCGAAGGCGGTCAGCACCTCGGCCCGGTCGCGCTCGGCCACCCAGGCGGCCAGGGTGCCGTCGACGAGGTCCCGGTGGTCGACCCGGTCGGAGAAGGTGGCCACCCGAGGGTCGCCGCCCAGGCCGATGAGGGCCATCACCCGCTGGGCCACCGACTCGGCCGAGGTGCTGATGGCCACCCAGGCGCCGTCGGCGCAGCGGTAGGTGCCCCGGGGCACCGAGTAGGGGATGCCGGCGCCCAGGCGGGGCTGGTCGTAGTCGAGCAGGGCCTTGGCCCCCGGCAGCGGCCCCATCACCTGGAGGAGGGACTCGTAGAGGTTGGCGTCGACCACCTGGCCCACCCCGCTGTGGACGGCGACCATCGTCGCGAAGGCGGCCGCGAGGGCGGTGATCTCGTCGGTGAGGGCGATGGGCGGCAGCAGCGGGGCACCGTCGGGCTCGCCGTTGATGCCGGCGAAGCCGCTCATGGCCTCGGCGATGGTGGCGAACCCGGGCCGCCCGGCGTAGGGGCCGTCCTGGCCGAACCCGGTGATGCGGGTGACGACGAGCCGAGGGTTGGCCGCGAGGAGGTCGGCCGGGTCGAGGCCCAGGCGCTCGAGGGTGCCGGGGCGGAAGTTCTCCACCAGCACGTCGGCGTCGGACAGCAGGCGGCGCATGTGGCCCAGGTCGGCGGGGTCCTTGAGGTCGAGCACGACGGTCCGCTTGCCCCGGCCCGCGTACTTCCACCACAGCGTCACGCCGTCGGCCGGGTCCCGCCAGCCCATGGCCCGGGTGGTGTCGCCGCCGTCGGGGCGCTCGACCTTGATCACGTCGGCCCCGAAGTCGGCCAGGTACCGGGCGCAGCCGGGGCCGGCCACCACCGTGGAGCAGTCGATCACCCGCAGCCCGGCCAGGGGCGCAGGGCGGGCGTCGGGCTCGAGGTCCGGTGCGTCGCTCACCCGGCGATCATCGCCCCCTCGCCCCGACGGCACCAGTCCGACCGGTGGGACCTCCCCCGCCGCGCACACCTCGCGGCGGTCACCCGGGGTGCCGCCACGAGGGAACTGGCGACCACCTCCCTCGGCCTACGGGCGGGACTCGTGGTCCTCGCGGCCGTGGGTGCGACGGTCCTCCTTCATCTCGGACTCGTAGACGTGGCGGCGGCCGTCGAGGAGGGCGTCGCGGACCCGCCTCTCGCCGTCGCGCACGTCGGTCCAGTAGCCGTCGTCGAACTCCTCGACGATCTGGAACGTCCAGCGCCCGTCGATGGTGTTGCGTCCGACCAGCTCGGTGCGGATGCGCGCCGCCTCGTCCGGGTTGCCGGCGTCCTCCAGGGCGTCGGCCGCCTCGCCGATGGTCAGGTCGGCGTGGCCCATCTTCTGGTGGAAGTCGTAGAGGTCGCCCCGGGCCCGCTCGACCCACTCCAGGGCCTCGGTGAGCTTGCCCACGGCCTCGACCGTGGCGTCGGAGGCACCGTCCGGTCGGCGGTGGGGGTCGTCGGCGGGGAGCTCGTCGCGGGCCATCAGTCGCTCCTCTCGACGGGGATCACGAAGCACCGGTCGGCCAGGTCGCCGAAGGCGTAGTCGGCGTAGAGGTCGTGGTACATGTGGCGGGTCTTCTCGGTCCAGGCCAGGGCCTCGGGCGTGGAGATGCGGTGCACGACCTGGAGGATGCCGCCCTCGTGCACCCGGTACTCGGCCCAGGCGCCCGGGTAGTCCTTCACGCACGCCACCTCGACCCATGGCACCGCGCCGGTGGGGCCGAACCGCCGCACCCTGTTCCGGTGGGTGTGGCCGGCCAGGTAGGCGACGATGCTCGGGCGACGGGCGACCAGGTCGACCAGGGCCACCGAGTCGTCGGGCTCGACGCCGAAGTAGCGCTCGGGGCGCTCGGCCGAGCTCGGGTCCCACACGTGGTGGTGGCCCAGGACGACCACGGGCCGGTCCGAGGTCGCAGCCAGCTCGTCGAGCCAGGCGAGCTGCTCGGCCGACACCCCGCCGTACTCGACGCCGTCGCGGGAGGTGTCCAGCACGGCCAGGCGCACCCCGGGGAGCACCACCTCCTGGGCCGGGAGCGCCCCCCGCTCGAGGCGGTGGTAGGACTCGTGGTTGCCCCGCACCCAGGTCATGCGGTCGGCCAGCGGGGCGTAGGCGGCGAGGAAGGCGTCGACCTCGGCGTCGGTGCCGTTGCTGGTGAGGTCACCCTTGACCACGAGGTGGTCGGGGCCGAGGGCGGTGATCTCCTCGACCGCCCCGGCGTTCATCACCTCCGGGTACGGCGGGTCGCCGGGCTCGGCGCGGAAGACGGGGCCGACGTCGGTGCCGCTCACCAGCCCGCACACCTCCTCGCCGAAGTGGACGTCGTTCACCGTGGCGAAGGTGGCCAGGTGCGCCCCCGGCTCCGGGAGGGTGCGGAAGGCGATGCCGGCCAGCTCGTGGTCGGAGTCCGGCTCCAGGCCGTCGAGGCGGAGCACGTCGGGTCCGTCGTGGGCGACCGCCGAGCGGCTGCCAACCGTCGTCAGCTCGACGGACGGGTCGGGGGGCTCGGACATCGGGGCGAGCGTACCGACGGGGCCGCCGACCCGGCGCGCCCGGCCCTCAGGTGTCGTCCGTCACAGCCGGAGAGGGTACGCTCGGCCGCCGCCGAACCCCCCGGGGGGACACGAGGGAGCGAGGGTTGCACCGACCGCCAGGCCTGCAGGCGAGGGGGAGACGAGGAGCCCTGGCGGCCGTCTCGGCCGCGCTCGTCGTGGTGCTCGCCCTGCCGGCGGCCCCGAGCGCGGCGCTCGACCCCCGCCAGCCGCTGTGGGGGTCGGGGGACCCCCGCGACGTGCACGTGAGCACCCTGACCAGCGACGGCGACGACGCCTACGACCTGGTGTCGGACGTGACCGGCATCCGCGTGCGGGCCCAGGACGGCAACCGCCGCTCCAACACCCGCGTCGTGGTCACCCGACCCAGCAGCCCGGCGGTGGTCGACGGCGAGAGCTGCGCCCGCTGGGGCGACCGTCGAGGCGACATCGTGCAGCTGGGCGCGGCCCTGCGGGTCACCGACGAGGGCGGCCGGGTCCGGGCCGTCACCGTCACCCAGAACATCTGGGCCAACCCCTTCACCTTCAACGTCCACACGTGGGACACCGCCCGCGAGGGCCTGCCCCTCCAGCTCGTGGGCCAGTTCGACATGCGCCACCGCTTCTTCCACGACGGCTACGTGAGCTTCCCCTGGAGCTTCTGCGCCCGGGCGGTCGGTGCCCGCGTCGAGTTCAAGATCTGGAGCAGCACCGAGGCCGAGCCGGCCTGGGGCGACGAGGAGCACTCCGACGGCGTCGACCTCCCCCCCGGGTGGGTGCGGGCCGGGCAGGTGGGCTGGTACGTGGGCCACCTGCGGGCCGGCGACCACGTGGACCTCGACAGCGCGACGGCGTGGGCCTACCGCCGCCAGCAGTCGATGGTGCCCCGGCGCCGCCAGGACGGCTGAGGAGCCGGGTCCGCCGGCCGGTCCGGTCAGCCCCCCGAGACGGCGGCGTCGGCCCCGCTCGGTGGGGTGGGGTCGTCGACTCGGTCGAACCAGCCGTCGGGCACCGGCACCCGCCGGGGACCGTTGGTGTGGCCCCGGACGGTGCGCTCCGAGCCGGGGTGGAGGGTGAGGTCGGGGTCCAGGGCGTCGAGGCGGGCGGCCAGCTCCTCGAGCGACGAGACCTGCGAGAGGCCCCGACGGGCCTCGCCGCCCACCGGGTAGCCGGCCAGGTACCACCCGGTGTGCTTGCGGACGTCGCGCACGCCCCGCACCGGACCGAGCACCTCGACGAGCAGCTCGGCGTGGCGCAGCAGGACCACGGCCACCTCGCCCAGCGGTGGGTGGGGTCGGACCGGGCGCCCGGCGTAGGCGTCGGCCAGGTCGCGGAACAGCCAGGGCCGACCCAGGCAGCCGCGCCCGATCACCACGCCGTCGCAGCCCGTCTGGGCCTGCATCCGCAGGGCGTCGTGGGCCTCGAGCACGTCACCGTTGCCGAGCACCGGGATGGTGGTGACCGCCTCCTTGAGGCGGCCGATGGCCGACCAGTCGGCCTGGCCGGAGTAGAGCTGCTCCGCGGTCCGTGCGTGGAGGGCCACCGCGGCGGCACCCTCGTCCTCGGCCACCCGCGCCGCCTCCAGGTAGGTGAGGTGGTGGTCGTCGACGCCGAGGCGCATCTTCACGGTGAAGGGGACGGGTCCGGCGGCGGCCACCGCGGCCCGCACGATGGCGGCGAACAGGGCGCGTCGCACCGGCAGGGCCGAGCCCCCGCCCTTGCGGGTCACCTTCCCCGCCGGGCAGCCCACGTTGAGGTCGACGTGCTCGGCTCCGTGCTCGGCGACGAGGCGGCGCACGGCCTCACCCACCACGGCGGGGTCGACGCCGTACACCTGCACGCTGCGGGGCGACTCGTCGGGGTCGAAGGCCACCATGGCGAGGGTGCGGGCGTTGCCCTCGACGAGGGCCCGGGCCGTGATCATCTCGCTGACGTAGAGGCCGGCGCCCATCTCCCGGCACAGGCGGCGGAAGGCCCGGTTGGTGACGCCGGCCATGGGGGCCAGCACGACGGGCGCGTCGAGGGCGAGGGGCCCGATGCGCAGCGTCGGCGCGGTCGGGGCGGCAGGCGCCGCGCTCACGGCCGGGCCCACAGGTCGGTGACCGAGCGGTCGAGCTCGGCCAGCAGGCGGCGCAGGAGCGGCAGCGACAGCCCGACGACGTTGGTGTGGTCGCCGTCGACGCCGTCGACGAACGGGGCCGAGCGGCCGTCGAGGGTGAACGAGCCCGCCACCCGCAGGGGCTCGCCCGAGGCCACGTAGGCGTCGACCTCGCCATCGGTCATGGGCCCGAAGCGCACCGTGGTGGCCTCCACGCCGGAGGCCTCCCGACCCGTGCCCAGCTCGACCACGTGGTGCCCGGTGCGCAGCACGCCCCGACGCTCCCGCATGGCCCTGATCCGGGCCACCGCCTCCTCCGGCGATGCCGGCTTGCCCCAGGTCTGGCCGTCGAAGGTGAACAGCGAGTCACACCCCAGCACCAGCGTGGGACGATCGCCCGCGGAGGCGACGGCGGCCACCGCGGCGGCCTTGGCCTCGGCCAGGCCGGCCACCAGGGCCGCGGGGTCGTCGGCGCCGAGCGCCGCCCCCACCGCGTCCTCGTCGACGTGGCTCACGACCACCTCGGGCTCGATCCCGGCGGCGCGCAGCAGGGCCAGGCGGGCGGGCGAGGCCGAGGCCAGGACGAGGTGGGCGGGGGCATCCGCCCATGATGGCGTCGGCGCCCCGTCACCACGCAGGCGGGGTCGACGCACCGGTCCGGGCCGTCGGCCACACTGGCGCCAGGCGGCGCGGCGAGGGCGTCCCACGACGGCAGGAACGGCGATGACGAGTCCCTGGGACGACGAGGGCGCACGGGGCGGGACCCCTGGCGGTGGACCCGCGCCCGGTGCGCCGTGGGCGGCCCCGCAGGGCGGGTCCGACCCCCTCGGTGGGCCCCCGCCGCCGAGCGGTGGCGAGGCCGGGCCCCGAGGCCACCCGTGGGGCGCGCCGGTCCCGTGGGTGGCCCCGCCGTCGCCCGAGCGCCCCCGCCTCCTCACGAGCGCGGTGGACCTCATGTGGATCGGCGCGGGCCTGGCCCTGCTCAACGTGCTGAGCACGTTCCTCTTCGTCGACGACATCCGGGAGGCGGCACGGGACCAGCTGACCGCCAGCGGCCAGCGGGTCACCGACTCGACCGTCGACGCCGCCGTCGCCATCGGCATCGCCGCGGCCGTGGCCGGCGGGCTGGTCACCATCGGCCTCTGGATCTGGATGGCGGTGATGAACGGCAAGGGCCGGAGCTGGGCCCGGGTGGTGGCCACCGTGCTCGGCGCCATCGGCATGCTGTTCTCGGTGCTCGGGCTGGCCGGGAGCGGGTTCGGCGCCGAGACCACGCCGATCTCCCTCGCCAGCAGCGGGATCAACCTGCTCCTCGCGGTGGCGATCCTCGTGCTGCTGTGGAACAGCCAGAACGCCGAGTACTACCGGGCCGGCAGCACCTGAGCGGCTACCAGGGGCGGGCGGCGTACTCCCCGCTGGCGGTGATGCGCTCGGCCAGGCCGGCGACGGTGGTGGTGCGGTCGGCCAGGGCGGCGACGTCGGCGGCCAGCTCACCGGGGGTGGGGCGACGGCCGAGGAGCAGCACGTGGAGGACGGCGACGTCGACGGTGTCGGCCGTCTTGGCCCCGTACTCGGAGGACTCGGAGAACCCGATCATCACGAGTCCCCTGCTGCGGCGACCCGAGTCGAGCTCGGCGTTCCAGAAGGCCACCCCGCCCGCATCGCCGGGACGGCCGAGGATGTTCTGGTAGATGAGGTCCACGAAGGCGGCGTTGGTCAGCGTCCCGTAGCGGTTGGTGAACTCGGCCGAGCGGGCGAAGAAGTCGCTGATCGAGCGCAGGCCACGCCCGCCGCGGCGCTGGCCGATCCAGTAGGTGAGGCCGCCCGGGTCCGGGGTGCGCAGGAAGTACGCCTGGTAGAGGCGGGTGACCGGGTCCACGGCGGTGGTGTTGTCGTTCGAGTCGCGGAGGCGGGCGACCAGGCCTCCGGCGGTGAGGGCGCCCGACTGCATCTGGCCGGCCCACGACGACTGCTCGGCCGCGGTGGGGGCACGTCCCAGCACCTCGGCCGAGATCCGCTGGGCGGCCTGCTCGTGCGACGCGTAGGCCGCGACCGGCGGGGTCACGGCCGCGCTGGCGGTGGAGTAGGCGCCGGTGCCGGCCGCGTTGCGGGCTGCGACCTGGAACCGGTACAGCACGCCGGGCGCCAGGCCGGTGACGACCTCGGTGGTGCCGAGGCCGATGTCGACGGCCGACCGGGCCACGCCGTCGGCGATGACGATCAGGGAGTACCCCGTCACCGGCAGCCCAGGGACGGCCGGCGGTGCGCTCCAGGTCACCGTGGCCTGGCCCCGCCGGGCCGATGCCTGGACACCGGTGGGAGCACCGGGCGGGGTGCCGGCGGTGCCGAGGAGCCGGGTCTCGATGGTGGCCGTGGAGCCGGTGCGGGCATCGAGGGCCACGGCCTGCGCACCGCCGGGCAGCGCCACCGGGGCCTGCCACACGTAGGTGGAGGTCGATCCGCTGAGGAGGGGGGCCAGGGCGAACCGGTCGACGGCCCCCGACGGCCCCAGTCGCAGGGCCACCTGGGACAGGGCCGGGCAGGTGCCGGCCGGGTCCGCGCACCCGAACGCGACCAGGGCGATGCGGCCGTCGGGCTGAGGGGCCACCCGCAGCACCTCCACCCCGCCGATCGCCGGGATGGTCCGCGACCAGGTGGTCGCGCCCGCGGCGCTCAGCACCGTCACCGCCGCCGCCCCACCGGTCACACAGGTGCGCACGGTGGATGAGCCCGGACCGGCCCAGAGCTGGCACCCCGACCCGGGGTCGGCCGCCGCGGGCGGTCCCCAGTCGGACGGGACGACGTAGGTGGGTGCCGGCGTGCTCGGCCCGCTCCCGTGGGTGTCGTAGGTCGAGACGACGGCCCCGCCGGTGGCGAAGCCGGTGATGGTGCCCCCCGGGAGCCGGTCGGAGGCGAGGGTCAGCGTCCGGAGGGTGGCACCGGTGGACGGCGAGAGGAAGGCCACGCTGCTGTTGCCGATCGGACCGCCGCCCGCCGGAGGGTACTCGTAGGTGCCGTAGGTGGGGACCGCCACCGCACCGCTGGGCAGGACGTCGACGTTGGGCGGGATCCGATCGGCCGAGCCGCAGGCCTCCGGGGCAGCCCGGTACCAGGTCTGCGACGGGGGGTCGTAGGTCTGGACGCCGTAGCGGGAGGAGCACCACGCGTTGCGGGGCATGGCGACGTCGGACCGACCGAGGCGTGCGCCACTGAGGTCGTAGCGATCGATCACCAGGCGGTCTCGGGCGTGGTCGTACTCGTCCACCGTCTTCTGGCAGGGCGACCCGGAGCACGTGCCGGCCGCACTGCGCACCAGGTAGCCGGTGGCCAGCCAGGCCACCACCACGGTCCCGTCAGCCGCGAAGCCCGAGTCCTGGACCCGGGCCTCGAGCCCGGGCCCGCCCGCATCCCAGCTGTAGGGGTTGGCCAGCGGGATGGTCTGCGTCCCCCCGGACCCGAAGGTCCCGTCGACCGTGGTGGTGCCGGCCTGGTGGCGGACGATCCGCAGCTGGTCCTGTTGGGGGGAGGGCGAGACGGGTGCCGAGGAGACGAGGGCGTGCAGCCGTCCGCTGCCGTCGACCCACAGGCCCTTGGTGGCACCGTTGTCGGCGACGATCGTGGCGGCCGACGCCGGCGTCGTCGGCCCGACCGTCAGGCCCAGGGTGGTGACCAGCACCACGGCCGCCACCACGGCTCGCGCTGATCGTCGTCGGGACCTCGTCGACGGGTGTGTCCGCATCCCCGCATGATGAGGACCATCGGGGGCGGGCGAACCCCCAGACTGTGCCAAGAGCGCGCGGGGACGGGGCCCTGGCGCATCCGGCCACCCCGTGGCGACCGTCTCCGGCGGGCTACCAGGGGCGGGCGCGGCGGAGCGGCACCGGCTTCGACCACCAGCGGCCGCTCCAGCGCCAGCGTGCCGGCGCCTCCTCGACGGCGACCGCGGCACGGGGCCAGGCCACCTCGACGGCGGCGACGATGGCCACCGCCTCCTCGTCGGTGGGCGCCGGGCTGACGCCGGCGACCCTGCGCTCGCTCATCGCTGCTCGCTCACAGCGGCGTGTTGCCGTGCTTGCGGGGCGGCAGCTCCTCGCGCTTGGTGCGGAGGACCTCGAGGCCCTCGACCAGCTTGCGTCGGGTCATGGCCGGGTCGATCACGTCGTCGACGTAGCCCCGCTCGGCGGCCACGTAGGGGTTGAGCCACTTCTCGGAGTAGTCGTCGACCAGCTCGGCCTTGCGGGCCTCGGGGTCGTCGGCCTCGGCGATCTCGGTGCGGTGCAGGATCTCGACCGCACCGGTCGCGCCCATCACGGCCAGCTCGGCCGACGGCCAGGCGAAGGCCAGGTCGGCCCCGATCGACTTCGAGTTCATCACCACGTAGGCGCCGCCGTAGGCCTTGCGGGTGATGATCTGGATGCGGGGCACGGTGGCCTCGCAGTAGGCGTAGAGCAGCTTGGCGCCGTGGCGGATGATGCCGCCGTGCTCCTGGCCCACGCCGGGGAGGAAGCCGGGCACGTCGACGAAGGTCACCAGCGGCACGTTGAAGGCGTCGCACACCCGCACGAAGCGGGCCGCCTTCTCCGACGAGTCGATGTCGAGCACGCCGGCCAGGAACATCGGGTTGTTGCCCACCACGCCGATGGGGTGGCCGTCGACCCGGGCGAAGCCGCAGGTGATCGACTGGGCCCACTGCGGGAAGTACTCGACGTAGTCGCCGTCGTCGCAGACCGACTCGATGACCTTCCGCATGTCGTAGGGCTGGTTGGGGCTGTCGGGCAGGAGGTCGGCGAGGTCGTCGCACAGGCGCTGCGGGTCGTCCTCCACCACCGAGCGGGGCGGCTCCTCCATGTTGTTGGCGGGGAGGAAGCTGAGGAGGTAGCGGACGTCGTCGAGGACGGCCTTGTCGTCGGGGGCGGTGAAGGCGGCCACACCGGACTTGGCCGAGTGGGCGTGGGCCCCGCCCAGCTCCTGCTGGGTCACGTCCTCGCCGGTCACCGTCTTCACCACGTCGGGGCCGGTGATGAACATGTACGAGGTCTCCTCGACCATGAACACGAAGTCGGTCATGGCCGGGCTGTAGACGGCACCGCCGGCGCACGGTCCGAGGATCACGCTGATCTGGGGCGTGACGCCGGACGCCTTGACGTTCCGGTAGAAGATCCCGCCGTAGGAGGCCAGGCTGACCGGCCCCTCCTGGATGCGGGCGCCGGCCCCGTCGTTGAGGCCCACGACGGGGGCCCCGACCTTGAGGGCCAGGTCCATGAGCTTGTGGATCTTGTCGGCGAAGACCTCGCCCAGGGCCCCGCCGAAGAGGGTGAAGTCCTGGCTGAAGACGAACACCTTGCGGCCGTCCACGGTGCCCCACCCGGTGATGACGCCGTCGGTGAGGGGGCGGTCGGGGATGGCCGGGTTGCGGTGCCGGGCCAGCATGTCGAGCTCGTTGAACGAGCCCTCGTCGAGGAAGTACTCGATGCGTTCCCGGGCCAGCATCTTCCCCCGGTCGTGCTGGCGCTGGACGGACCGCTCGGATCCGGGCTGGCGAGCCTGCTCCCGCAGCTTCTCCAGGTCGGCGATCTTCTCGCTGAGCGGGTGCGTCGTCATGGCTCCCGAACCTATCCGCGGCCCGAGAGGCGGTCCCAACGGTCGCCCGTCGGCCCCCTCGGTCCCGCCGGCCGGGGGCGGCCCTACGCTCCGGGCCATGGACGCCCAGATGCACCGCGCCGCCGTCGCCGCCGAGGGCGCCGTGGTGGCCGACCTGCCGCCGTCGGCCCTCGAGGCCACCGTCGGGGCCTGCCCCGGCTGGGACGGGGCCCGCCTCGTCGGCCACCTCGGCCGGGTCCACGCCTGGGCCACGTCGTTCCTCGCCCTCGGCCCCGACGGCGGTGAACCCGACGCCGGGCCCCGTCCACCCAGCGGGGCCGCGATCCTCCCCTGGTACCGCGAGCGCCTCCACGCCCTGCTCGACGAGCTCGACCGCCACGACCCCGCCGAGGCCACGCAGGGCTTCGCCGGGCCCACGACCGCCGCCTTCTGGTTCCGGCGCCAGGCCCACGAGCTGGCCGTGCACCGGTGGGACCTGCAGGACGCCGTCGCGCCGGGCGGGGCCGACCCGATCGGCGCCGAGCTGGCCGCCGACGGCGTCGACGAGTGGCTCGAGGTCTTCGTGCCCCGGTTCCTGGCCCGCACCGGCGTGCCTGACGACCTGGTCGGCGCCACCGTCCACCTCCACTGCACCGACGAGGGCGGCATCGAGGGCACCGGCGAGTGGCTGCTGCGGCTCACGGCCGACGGCTGCGAGGTGGAGCGGGCCCACGCCAAGGGCGACGCCGCCCTCCGGGCCCCCGCCGCCGAGCTGCTCCTGGCCGTCTGGCACCGCCACGGCCTCGACGCCCTCGACGTGGTCGGCGACGCGGAGCGAGCCCACACCGTCCTCGACGCCGTCCACGTCACCTGATCCCCGCCCGGGTGGACAGAGTGTGCCTGGCCCACTCTGTCCACCCTGCGGCGGGGGGCGGTGGCGGTCACCTGGGTACCGTCACGGCATGGACCTGCCCGTCGCCTTCCCGCTCACGCCCATGCTGGCCAAGGCCCACGACGGGCTCCCGCCGGGCGAGGAGGGCGAGTGGTGGTTCGAGCCCAAGTGGGACGGCTTCCGGGTGGTGGTGTTCCGCGACGGCGACGACGTCGAGCTGGCGTCGCGCAACGGCAAGCCGCTGACCCGCTACTTCCCCGAGGTCCTCGACCCGCTGCGGGCGGCCCTGCCCGACCGGGCCGTGGTCGACGGCGAGATCGTGGTGCCCACGGCCGACGGGCTCGACTTCGACCTCCTGGGCCAGCGGATCCACCCGGCGGCGTCCCGCATCGAGCGCCTGGCCGGCGAGACCCCCGCCGAGGTGGTGGCCTTCGACCTGCTGGCGCAGGGCGACGACGACCTGATCGCCGCTCCCCTCCACGAGCGGCGCGCCGCCCTGGAGGGCGCCGTCGCCCCCGGTGACCAGGTGCACCTCAACCCGGGCACGTTCGACCGCGACACGGCCCACGACTGGTTCATCCGCTTCGAGGGCGCCGGCCTCGACGGGGTGATCGCCAAGCCCGCCGGCGGCGCCTACCAGCCCGGCGAGCGGGGCTGGATCAAGGTCAAGCACAAGCGCACCGCCGACGTGGTCGTGGCCGGCTACCGGGTCCACAAGGACGGCAAGGGCGTGGGCTCGCTCATGCTCGGCCTCCACGACGACGAGGGGCGGCTGCACAGCATCGGGGTGGCCTCGTCGTTCAAGGCGGCCCAGCGCGCCGAGCTGATGGCCGAGCTGGAGCCGCTGGTGCTCCAGCCCGGGCACATGGGCGACCACCCCTGGGCCGGGTGGGCCGACCCTGCCGCCCACGAGGACGGGCGCCTGCCCGGCGGGCCGTCGCGCTGGAACAACGGCAAGGACCTCTCGTTCACCGCCCTGCGGATCGAGCGGGTGGCCGAGGTGGCCTACGAGCGCGTCGACCACGGCCGGTTCCGCCACACCAGCCGCTTCCTGCGCTGGCGTCCCGACCGCGACCCCGACAGCTGCCGCTACGACCAGCTCGAGGTCGTCCCCCCCGTCGAGCTCCGAGAGGTCCTGGGGTCCTGGGCCCGGGCCGCCGCCGACCCCCCCTCAGCTCGTCGTAGCGGAGCGAGCGCAGCGAGCGGGTGACGACGACCTACGACGGGCTGATCCGGATGATGCGGTCGCCGGAGCCGTTGGAGGTGGTGACGTACAGCAGGCCGTCGGGGCCGAGCTGGGCCGTTCGGAGGCGGCCGAAGGAGCCCCGGTAGACCCGGTCGATCTGGGTGACGGTGCCGTCGCGCTGGGGCTGCATCACCAGCAGGCTCTCGCCCTTGAGGGTGGCCACGACGAGCCGGTCGTCCCAGCCCTTCCACCGGCCACCGCTCAGCCAGGTCATGCCCGAGGTGGCGACGGTGGGGTAGCCGCTGCTCCAGGCCGCCCGCACCGCCGAGGGGTACCGGGCGGTGTCGGTCATCGGGACGCCCTCGTCGTACCCCGGCACCGGGTCCCACCCGAAGTTGCCGGGGTCACCGCGGTTGACCTCGTCGTCGCGGTCGGGGCCGTGCTCGGCGGTCCAGATGGTCCCGTCGGCGGGGCGGACGGCGATGCCCTGCACGTTGCGGTGCCCGTAGCTCCAGATGCGGCGGGTGTTGGCGTCGCCGCTGCCGATGAAGGGGTTGCCGGCCACGCCGGCGCCGGTGTCGGGGTCCACCCGCAGCACCTTGCCTCCGAGCGAGGACAGGTCCTGGGGCGTGGTGCCCACCGCGGCGTCGCCGGTGCCGACGTAGAGGCGCCCGGCGCCGTCGAAGCGGAGCCGGCACCCGCCGTGGCGCCCGGAGGCGGACGGGATGCCGGTGACGATCGGGCTCAGCCGCGCCAGGGCCGTGCCCGGGCCGTTGGCGACCCAGGGGACGACCCGCACGTCGCTGCTCGCGCCGTTGGTCCAGCCCTGGCAGGTGTAGATGCGCTTGGTGCTGCCGAAGCGGGGGTCGACGAGCGATGCCCATGAGGCCGGTCTCGCTGCTGACCCGGAGGTCCGACAGGTTCGCGCTGAGCTGGTTGACGGCGCCGGCGGTGGTGCGGCGCATGATGCGGCCGCCCTTCTCGGTCCAGATCATCGAGCCCGAGGGGGTGAAGGACAGGTCCCACGGGTTCGACAGCCCGGACACCAGGGTCTGGGCGGTGAGGGTGGGCGTCTCCCCGCAGCCCCCGAGCAGGGGCAGGGCGAGGGCCAGGACCGCGGCCAGGACCCCGAACCGCCGGGTCCGGGGCCGGCGCCGGGGTGCGGTCCGGGGGGGATCGAGCGCGCGCATGGGGTCTCCTCGCCGTGTGCCCGCGGCGCCCAGGTTCGCGCGCGGAACGTGCGCGGTCGACCGCGGGGTGCCGTGGCCGGTCAGGCCTCCGGCGCCTCCTCCTCCCTGCGGGCCCGGCTCGGGGCCACGCGGGGCGGCTCCAGCGGCTGCTTGGGGTACACGGGCGGCCAGGGCGCGTCCATGAGCCCGTCGTCGATGTCGCGCTGGAACCACGCGAGGAGGGTCTCGATCGACTGGGGGTCGTCGGCCTTGCCCTCCCACGGGTCGCCCTCGGCCGCCAGCTTGGCCGGGACGTTGGCCAGGGTGAGCGCCTGGGGGTCGACGTCGGCCACCTCGTCCCAGGCCAGGGGGGTCGACACCTGGCCACCGACCCGGGGGCGCACGCACCAGGCGCCGAAGACCGTCTTGTGGGGGGCGTTCTGGTTGAAGTCGATGAACACGAGGTCGTCGCCGCGCTCCTCCTTCCACCACCGGGCCGTGATGAGGTCGGGACGGCGCCGCTCCAGCTCGCGGGCGAGGGCCACCACCGCGGCCCGCACGTCGTAGGACGTCCAGCGGGGCTCGACGGTGACGTAGACGTGCAGGCCCCGGTTGCCGGTGGTCTTCACGTAGCCGGTGATGCCCACCTCACCGAGCAGGGCCCGCACCTCGCCCGCCGCCTCGCGCACCTGGTCGAAGGTCGTCCGCGGCCCGGGGTCGAGGTCGATGCGGGCCTCGTCGGCCACCTCCGGCGCAGCCGCCTGGTAGGGCCAGGGGTGGAAGCCGAGGCAGCCGAGGTTCACGGCCCACACCACGTGAGCGATGTCGGCCACCACGAGGGCGTCGCTGGTGGTGCCGTTGGGCGTGGACACCACCGTGGTCTCGAGCCAGTCGGGCGGGTTCTTGGGCACCCGCTTCTGGAAGAACGACTTGCCGCCGGCCCCGTCGGGGAACCGCTGCAGCATGGTGGGCCGGCCGCCCATGGCCGCGAGGAGGGGCTCGGCCACCGCCTCGTAGAAGGCGACCAGGTCGCGCTTGGTCTCGCCCCGGGCCGGGAAGAAGGTCTTGTCCGGGCTCGACACCCGCACGGCACGGGTGGCGCCCGGGCCCACCGGCACCTCGACCTCGATCGACGGCGACGCCATCGCCGCACCGTAGGGCGCCTGGGGCCGGGTGTGCCGGGACCCGACCGCCCGGTCGAGCGCGTGGCCCGAGCTGCCACTTCGCGTGACGATCCGTCTCGACCGGAACACGGATCGTCGATGCGCCCCAGGTCACACCGGTCGCGGCCCTCGCGATCGTTGGTGACTAGTTCAGAAACCATCCGTTCGGGCCATACCGTCACGGGCGAACTTCTTGCACAGTGTGCGCAGCAGCAAGGCGACACGCACCGCACGCGATGCACCAAGCGCCCAGTCGATCGGCCCGGTTCGGGGGATCCGAGCAGGTCGACGCGCTGCACCTGGGGGGAGAACCACCCGCGGAGGCGGTGGTCTGGAGCTTGGGAGGGGGCTCCGGACCGCCGCTTCTCCGGCGTGCCCGCCCGGGTCGACCGCCGATCGGGGCGCCGCCGACGGCGGCGGGTCAGCCCCGTTCGTCGGCCAGGGCCGCGGCCCGCCGGGCCAGGCCGTCTGCGTCGATCGACGCGCACCGCGCCTCGGCCTCGGCCGTGGGCCCGGTCCAGCGCAGGTCGTCGACGGCGTCGGGCACCGGAGCATCGACCTCGAGGGTCGCCAGGCGGCGGAACAGGAGGGCGTCGGCGATGTGCTCGGCCAGGGTGTCGGCCAGGCCCGCCGCGCCCCGCACCTTGATGTGCCACGAGGCCGGATCGGCCGGGATGGCGTCGATGTGGCCGAAGGCCCGCAGCACCGCCGCGGCCGACTTGGCCCCCCACCCGGGCAGGCCCGGGAACCCGTCGGCGCTGTCGCCCACCAGCCCCAGCCAGTCGGGGATCGACCCCGGCGGCACGCCGTACTTCTCCTCCACGCCGGCCGCGTCGATGACGGTGCCCCTGCGCCGATCGAGCTGGGCCACCTTGCCCCCCACGCACTGGGCCAGGTCCTTGTCGGGGGTGCAGATCCAGACCTTCTCGACCCGGTCGTCGGCCGCCGCCATGGCCGCCATGGCCGCCAGGGCGTCGTCGGCCTCGTGCTCGACCATCGCCGTCACCGCGATGCCGAGGGCCTCGAGCACGTCCTCCAGCAGGGTGAACTGCGAGAGCAGCGCGGGGTCGACGCCCGAGCCGTCCTTGTAGGGGCCGTACAGGTCGTTGCGGAACGACTCGATCACGTGGTCGGTGGCCACCGCCACGTGGGTGGCCCCCTCCTCGAGCATCCGCAGGACGGACCCGACGGTGCCCCGCACCGCGCCGACCTCGCGCCCGTCGTCGGTGACGTGGGAGGGCACGGCGAAGAAGTGCCGGAACAGCTCGTAGGTGCCGTCGACCAGGTGGACCTCGATGCTCATGGCCGCATCCTTGCCGACCCGCGACCCGGCCACCGCGGCCTCCCGCCCGGGCTCAGGGCTCGGCCGCGGCCGGGTCGCCGAGGACGGCGTCCTCCTCCTCGGAGGCGAAGACGTGCAGGCCCAGGCGGTCGGAGATCTCCCGGCACACCTCCACGCCCCGGATGCTGTTGCCGTGGGCGTCGAGGGCGGGCGAGAACACGCCCAGACCGAGCTTGCCGGGGATGGGGACGAGGATGCCACCGCTGACGCCGCTCTTGGCCGGCACCCCGACCTCGAAGGCCCACTCGCCGGCGTAGTCGTACATGCCGCACGTGTACATCACCGTCAACACGTCGCGGACGTGGCGACGGTCGCAGGCCCGCACGCCGGTGACCGGGTTGATGCCGCCGTTGGCCAGGGTGGCGGCCATCACCGCCAGGTCGCGGCAGGTGACGGTGACCGAGCACTGGCGCAGGTACAGGGCGAGGACGTCCTCGGCCCCACCCCGGATCATCTGCTCGCTGCGGAGGAGGTAGGCCGTGGCCCGGTTGCGGTCGGCCCCCTCCAGCTCCCGGGCGTAGACGTCCTCGTCCACGTGGAGGTCGTCGCGGCCGGCATGGCGGCGCATGAGGTCGACGATCCGCTCGCAGGTGTCGTCGACCCCCGCGCCCCGCACCAGGTCGGCGGTCACCAGCGCCCCCGCGTTCACCATGGGGTTGTAGGGCCGCCCGCTGGCCTCGTCGAAGACGATGGAGCTGAAGGCGTCCCCGCTGGGCTCCACGCCCACCCGGCGCAGCACGGCGTCGCGCCCGTGGTCCTCCAGCGCCAGCAGGTAGGCGAACACCTTGGAGATCGACTGCATGGGGAACCGCTGCTCCCAGGCCCCCGCGCCGTGGACGTCGCCGTCCGGGCCCACCATGGCCACGCCGAAGGTGGCGGTGTCGGTCCCTGCCGCCTCGGGGCCGTGGTAGCCGCGGCCGGGCTCGTAGAAGCGGACGACCGGTCCGTCGACCGGACCCCGCGCCCGCTGGTACAGCTCGTGCAGGCGCTCGTCGACCTGGCGGGCCAGCTCCGCGTCGACGTCGTCGAGGTCACCCGCCGCAGCGGGCGGGTCGGATCCCTCGCTCATCGGCGGTCGTCGGGGTCGTGCACGCCGCCATCCTGGCCGACCCGTCCGCCCCCCGTGCGGGTGGCCCGGAGCACCCTCGCACCGATCGACGGTCGAGGCCCGCCGGCCCGCCGGCCCGCCGGCCCGGCGGACGGGGCGGGCGCCGGGCGGGCTACCCCTCGTCGCGGAGGTACGTCGGGTCGAGGGTCGCGGCGTCGACGCCGGTGGCGCGGGCGGCCTGGGCCGGGCCCAGCACGGCGAAGGAGGCCGACGTCTCGGCGCACACCTTGCCCGCCGCGTCGGTGATGCGGCCCTCCGTCGCGAGGCGCTCGTCGCCGCGCTCGGTGACCCGCGCCTCGACGTCGTAGGTCTCCCCCACCAGCACGGGCCGGCGGAACCGGGTGGTCGTCTCGGTGGTGACGGCGAAGCGGCCGGCCACCGCGATGGTGGCCCACGCCTGGGCCTCGTCCAGCACCGCCAGGCTCACGCCCCCGTGGACGTAGCTGGGGGCGCCGGAGAAGGTGTCGTCGAGGGTGAACGAGGCGACGACCACGTCGCGCTCGGTGTCGTGGTCGAACCCGATGCGCAGCCCCCCCGTGTTGCGGGGCTCGCAGACGAAGCAGTTGGAGGCGAAGCCCCAGTCCTCGTTGTGCAGACGGGTCAGGGCCATGGCTCTCCTCGGGTCCACGCCGGGCGGCGGCGCCGGGGGGCTGGTTCTACCGGAGCGACGCGGCTGGCGCGCCGCGGGCGGCCGGAGGTGCCGCGGCGACGCGATCGGCGGGGCCCTCGTGGGCGCCGCCACCGGGAGGGGGCGAGCCCCCTAGCGTCCCGACCCGTGGACGTCCGCCTGGTGACCGACTCCAACGCCATGCTCCCGGCCGCCCTCCGCGATCGCCACCGCGTGGCCGTCGTGGCCTTGACCGTGGTCGTCGACGGCACCGAGCACCGCGAGACCGACCTCGACCCCGTCGCCTTCTGCGACCTCCTGCGGGACGGGGCGGCGGTGACGACGTCGGCCCCGTCGCCGGGCGAGGTGCTGGCCGCCTACGAGGCCGTCGCGGCCGACGGTGCCGACGCGGTGCTGTCGATCCACGTCGGGGCGAACCAGTCGGCCACCGTCGGGGCCGCCCGGGTGGCTGCGGGCATGGCCGGCGTGCCCGTCACCGTGGTCGACACCGGGACGGCCTCGTTCATCGAGGGGTGCTGCGTGTGGCGCGCGGCCGAGGCGCTGGCGGCAGGGGCATCCATCGAGGAGGCGGCGACCGTGGCCGAGCGGACGGCGGGCACGGTCTCGTCGCTGTTCACCATCGGGGAGATCGCCCGGGCCAACCGGGGAGGCCGCCTGCGCGTGACCGCCGGCGAGGGGGTGCCGGTGTACACCTCGTCGGGTCCCGACATGCGCGAGCTGGGGCGCGTCGCCAGCATCGACGAGGCCACCGCGACCATGGTCGCAGCGGTGGTCGGGCACCCCGGTCCCCTCCGGGTGGGGGTGGGCGACGCCGACGCGCCCGAGGCCGCCGCCGCCCTGGAGGCCGCCCTCCGGGGCCTGCCGCAGGTCGCCGAGCTGGTCCGCTACACCGTCGGGCCCTCGGTGGCCACCCACACCGGCGCGGGCACGTTCGGCGCCGTGTTCCACCCCCTCGACGACGCCGGCTGACGTGGCGTCGCGATCGCGCACGGGGCTGCGGGTGCTGGCCGCGGCCGCCCTCGGCTACGGGGCCGGGCTCCTGCCCTCGGCGTCGCTGGCGGCCCGGGCCGCATCCGGGGGCGCGGTGGACCTCCGGTCCGCGGGCTCGGGCAACCCCGGCGCCACCAACGCGGCCCGCCAGCTCGGCACCGGTTGGGGGCTGGCCGTGCTCGCCCTCGACATGGGCAAGGGCACCGTCGCGGCCGCCGTGGGGCGGAGCCTGGCCGGCACCGCCGGGGGGTGCGCGGCCGGGGCCGCGTCCATCGCCGGCCACGTCTTCCCCGCCACGGCCGGGTTCCGGGGCGGCAAGGGGGTGGCCACCTCGGCCGGGGCGTCCTTGGTGCTGTTCCCCGCCTACTTCCCCCTCGACGTGGGCGTGGCCTACCTCTCGGCGGCCCGGACCGAGGACGCGGACCGGGCCATCCAGGTCTCGTGCGGGGCGTGGACGGCTGCCGCCGTGCTCTGGTGGCGCCGGGGCCTGCCCAACGCGTGGGGACCGCCGGTGACCGGAGCGGTCCCGGCCTTCGCCGCCGCCGGCTCCGCGGTGATGCTGGCTCGCCTGGCCCTCGGCGCCCGGCGGGCCCGGGCGAGCTGAGCCCCACCGGCAGCGGGGCCGGGCTCAGGGGGCGGCGACGGCCCCGCCGGTCATGGACCGGACGTCGGCCGCGCCGGCGCGGGTGCCGTCGGCGCGGACCTCGATGACGTGGGCGTGGCCGAACCCGGCCGGGTCCATGCCCGCCACCTCCACCTCGTGGCCGCGCGTCGCCAGGCCCTCGGCCCACCCCTCAGGGGCGTGGCCCTCGATCCGCACCAGCTGGCGCGGGTCGGTCCAGGTGTCGAAGCCCTGCGGGTTCCCCGACGCGACCACGAACCGGGGGGCGTCGAGCGCCCGCCCCGGCTCCTCGCCGGCCACGAGGAGCCGGGCCAGCAGCTGGAGCACGACCTGGGGCTGGGAGTCGCCGCCCATGGTGCCGAGCACGGCGCGCAGCGACCCGTCGGGCCGGGTGACCAGCGCCGGGGCCAGCGTGTGGGGCGGCACCCGCCCCGGCCCGTACTCGGCGGGGTGGCCCTCCTCCAGCGAGAAGCCGATGCCCCGGTTGTGCAGGAGGATGCCCGTGCCCGGCACGGCCACGTGGCAGCCGAAGCCGGCCGCGTTGGACTGGATGAGGCTGACGCCCATGCCGTCGCGGTCGACGGTGGCCAGGTGGATCGTGCCCCCGTCGCGCACCGGCGTGGTGCCGGGCCGTCGCCGTCCGGGATCGAACGCAGCCGCCACCGCAGCCACCCGGTCCTCGGCCACGAGGGCGGGCCCGTCGGCCCCCTCGTGGAGCAGCGCGGGGCGATCCGCGCCGGCGGCGCGCACCACCTCGACGAGGAGGTGGGCCCAGGACGGGTCGTCGCCGGGCGGGAGCTCGTCGCCGACGAGGCGCTCGACGGCGAGGGCGGCGAGCAGGGTCAGGTAGCCCTGCGAGGTGGGCGGGACCGTCCACACGTCGTGGCCCCAGACGCGGGCCCCGAGCGGCTCGACCCACCGGTCGGCCCGGCGCGCCAGGTCGGCGGGTGCGTACTCGTCGCCGCCCACCTCCCGCAGGGCGGCACCGAAGTCGCCCTGGTAGAACGCGGCCCGCCCGCCGTCGGCCACCGCCGCGAGGGTGCGGGCCAGGTCGGGCCGCAGGACGGGCTCGCCCACCTCGGGGCGCACCGTGGCCAGCTCGTCGCAGCCCTCCACCCCATCGAGGGCGTGGACCATGAACGAGAGCATGGGCGAGGCCGGGAACCCACCCTCGGCCAGCCGGAGCGCAGGGGCCAGCACGTCGGCCCGGTCGAGGCGGCCGTGGCGCTCCAGCAGGGCGCACCAGCCGTCGACGCACCCGGGCACCGTCGCGGCCCGCACGTCGCCGTGGAACGGCATGACCTCGTGGCCCTCGGCCCGCAGCCGGGCCGCGTCGGCCCCGCTCCCGGCCCGCCCGGAGGCGTCGAGCACCTCGGGGGGACCCGAGCCGTGGTGGACGAGGGCGAAGAGGTCGCCGCCCATCCCGCACATGTGGGGCGTGGTCACGGCCAGCACCGCGCTGGTGGCCACCGCGGCGTCGACGGCCGAGCCGCCGGCGGCGAGGACCTCGGCGCCGGCCGAGGAGGCCAGGTGGTCGACCGAGCAGACCAGGCCGGCGGGCGAGTAGGTGGTCGACCAGCGGGGGGTGGACGGCAGCGGTGCGGGCATGGGCCGACGACGCTACCGGCGGTCGCCCACAGCGAGGGCGCCTGCGCCCGGGGTGCTGGCTACGCTGGTGCCGTGCCCACGCGCACGTCGTCCGACGACCCTGGGAGTCCCGGGCCGGGCCCCTGCCCCTGCCGCAGGTCCGCCCGGCGCCTCCGATCCTCCGGCCCGCCCGCCGCGGCCGGCCCGTCCCCCCTGCCCCTGAGGGGGTCCGGTGGCTGACGCCCTGCCCCAGCTGGCCCTGGTCGCCGTGCTGATCATCGTGAACGGGGCCCTCTCCGGCAGCGAGATCGCGCTGGTGAGCCTGCGCGAGACCCAGCTCCAGAAGCTGGAGGAGGGCGGCCGCCGGGCCCGGGCCCTGGCCACCCTCGCCCGCGACCCGAACCGGTTCCTGGCCACCATCCAGATCGGCATCACCCTGGCCGGGTTCCTGGCCTCGGCCGCGGCCGCCGTCTCGCTGGCCGAGCCGCTCGAGGAGCCGCTGTCGTTCCTGGGCGGGGCGGCAGGGCCCGTCTCCATCGTCGTGGTCACCCTGATCCTGTCGTTCCTCACCCTGGTGTTCGGCGAGCTGGCCCCCAAGCGGATCGCCATGCAGCGGGCCGAGGGCTGGGGCCTGGTCGCGGCCCGGCCCCTGGCCGTGCTGTCCACCGTCACCCGCCCCGTCGTGTGGGTGCTCAGCCACTCCACCGACCTCGCCGTCCGGCTCATGGGCGGCGACCCCCACCGCACCGCCGAGGAGGTGACCGAGGAGGAGCTGCGCGACATGGTCACCAACCAGCCCGGCTTCACCGAGCAGCACCGGACGATCCTCTCCGGGGCCTTCGAGATCGCCGGGCGCACCCTGGCCGAGGTGGTGCGGCCCCGGCGCGACGTGTTCGTCCTGGCCGCGTCCCGGCCCTGCGAGGAGGCGGTGGTCGAGCTGGCCGCCTCCAGCCACACCCGGGCGCCGGTGGCCGAGGACGGCAAGCTCGACGACGTGCTGGGCACCGTCCACCTGCGCGACCTGGTCGCCGGCGAGGGGCGGACGGTCGGCGACGTCACCCAGCCCGCGCCGGTGCTGCCCGAGACCGCCCCCGTGCTCGACGCCCTGCGCACCATGCAGGCCGGCCGCCACCAGATGGCCATCGTGATCAACGAGCACGGCGGCACCGAGGGCATCGTCACCGTGGAGGACCTGCTCGAGGAGCTGGTCGGCGAGATCTACGACGAGACCGACAAGGACATCCTCGACGTCCGCACCGAGCCCGACGGGGCCCGCGTGCTGCCCGGGCGCTTCCCCTGGCACGACCTCACCGACATCGACGTGGTGCTGCCCGACGGGCCCTACTCCACCGTGGCCGGGCTGGTCCTGCACCAGCTGGGCCGCATCCCCGAGCACCCCGGCGACGTGGTCACCGTCGCGGGCTGGCAGCTGGAGGTGCTCGCCGTCGACGGCCTGGCCATCAGCGAGGTCCGCATCCGCCCCGACCCCGACGCCCCGGCCCCCTCCGACGACGACGACCGCGAGGCGGCCCGCACCGCCTGACGGTCGGCGGCCCTCGCCCGAGCCCGCGAGGGGGGCTCGTAGGGTGCACGGCATGGGCCCGACCGAGCCGGCGGCGACGCGCACCGCGCCCCACCCACCGTCGCCCACGGGCCCGGCGGCCCTCGCCGCGGTCGCGGCGGGCGGGGCCGTGGGCGCCGCCCTCCGCTGGGGCCTGTCGGCCGCGGTGGCCACGCCTGCCGGGGGGTTCGGCTGGGCCACGGCGGCGGTGAACCTGTCGGGGGCGTTCCTCCTGGGTCTGCTCCTCACCGCGCTGGCCGGGGCCGCGGCCCGGCGGGGCGGGGCCGCCCCGTGGCACCACCTCGCCCGCCTCGGCGCCGGCACCGGCGTGCTGGGCGGGTGGACCACCTTCTCGACCCTCGTGGTGGAGGTCGACCGCTCGGTCGACGCCGGCCGCGCGGGGGTGGCGGCCGCCGCCCTCCTGGTGTCGCTCGTCGGGGGCCTGGCCCTGGCTGCGGCGGGCACCGCCACCGGCCGCCGGCTGGTGCCGGCACCGTGACCGTCGTCGGCGTGCTGCTGGCCGGGGCCGTGGGGGCCCTCGGCCGCCACCTGCTGGTGGTGCTGCTCGAGACCCACCCCCGGCGCCGGCTGCCGGTCGGCATCGTCGTGGCCAACGTGGTCGGCAGCCTGGTGCTGGGGGCGCTGGTGGGCGCCCGCACCGCCGGGGACCTGTCCGCCACCGCGCTCACCGTCCTCGGCACCGGCTTCTGCGGGGCGCTCACCACGTGGTCGACGTTCGTGGTCGACGCGGCCGAGCGCATCGAGGGCGGCCAGACGTCGTCGGCGGCGGCCGTCGTGGCCGTGTCGCTGGTGCTCGGTGCGGTCGCCGCCGCGGCCGGGCTGGCCCTGACCGGCGGCCTCTAGGAGGACGTGGCCCGGGTCGTGCGGGCGCGGTGGGCCCGGCCGCGCGGGGACAGCCGGTAGCCGACCCGGAGGCTCTCGGTGAGGCCGAGGGCCTTGAGCTTGCGCACGTCGAGCTTGAACGGGTCGCGCGCGCGCCCGACCGACGCGGCCAGGTCGGCCGCCAGGGTGGCGGGGTGGGCCTCGATGAGCCCGAGGGTCTGGTCGGTCCACGGCCCCGAGGAGCTGGCCCGGTCCAGGCGGTCGAGGCGTCGGTCGATGTCGGCCACGTCGTCGTCGGTGAGGTCGTCGTCCAGGGCCAGCACGGTGCGGGGATCGGGACCGGCCGCGGGTCGGAGGCGCAGCCGGTAGACGGGCAGGTCCTCGTCACCCCGCAGCCCGGCCCGCACGGCGTCGGCGTCGGGCTCGCCCGCCCGCCGGGCGTCGGCCCGGGTGATGCGGGCGGGATCGACCTCGTCGACGGCGGTGACCTCGAGGCGCCCCGCCGCGGTCCGGTAGGTGCGCCCGGCCACCACCTGGCACCGGCGCCACCGACGGAACAGCACCGTCACCTCGCCCCCGGCGATGGGCTCGCGGTACCGGGCCTGCACCTGCACGCCGCCACGGTAGGTCGCGCCGACGCTGTCACACCCGGTCCGTACTGTGGTGGTGGTGGGGAGGAGGACACCGTCGGGTCTCGCCGTGCTGGCCGTGCTGGCGCTGGTCGCGCTCCTCGGCGCGTGCTCGGCGGCCGCGCAGGGCGCGAGCGACGCGACCTCGACCTCCCCGCCGCGCACAGCCCCCGACGCCACCGCCGCGCCGTCGACCGCGGCGCCGGTCGATGAGGGTTCCGACGACCCGGCGCCGGGCGACCTGCCCGAGGGCCGCGACGTGGTGGTCACCTCGATCACCGACGGCGACACGTTCCGCGCCGGCGACGAGCGGGTGCGCCTCACCGGCATCGACACACCGGAGGTGTCGGGCGGGATCGAGTGCTACGGCCCCGAGGCCACCGACGCCCTCGACGCCCTGATCCCGGTGGGCACCGAGGTCCGCCTCGTCCTCGACGTCGAGCCCGAGGACCGCTACGACCGCACCCTGGCCTACGTGTACCGCCTCTCCGACGGGGCCTTCGTCAACCTCGCCCTGGCCCGCGACGGCTTCGCCACGGCCCTGTCGATCGCGCCCAACGTGGCCCACGCCGACGACGTGGCCGCCGCCGTCGCCGAGGCCCGGGCCGCGGGCCGGGGGCTGTGGTCGGCCTGCCCGGTCGACGACCAGGGCGAGACCGCCACGACCGGCCCGGCCACGACCGTCGCCCCTCCCGGCGGGGACGGCGGCGCCCCCTGCGACCCGTCCTACCCCGACGTGTGCATCCCGCCGGCACCGCCCGACCTCGACTGCGCCGACGTGCCCTACCAGGACTTCCGCGTGCTGGCCCCGGATCCCCACCACTTCGACGGCGGGGGCGACGGCCTGGGGTGCGAGGCGCGCTGAGCCGGTGGGTCAGCCTGCGCCGGGCCGAGCCCGGGCCGGCGGGTCAGGCCCCGACCAGGCGGAGCACCTCGGCCGGGGTGGCCGCGCCCGAGAACACGATCTCCCCGTCGCGGCAGGGCGACGCAGCGGTCGACCCGCTCCACGAACTCGGGGTCGTGGGTCGCCACGACGACGGCGGCCCCGTCGGCGTGGACCTCGTCGAGGAGGTCGAGCAGGGCCGCCCGGCCGGGGGCGTCGAGGCCCACGAAGGGCTCGTCGACCAGCAGCAGCGAGAAGGGCCGGGCCAGGCCCAGCAGGAGCGACGCCTTCTGGCGCAGGCCCCGGCTGAACCGGCTGGGGAGGTCGTCGAGGCGCTCGGTCAGGCCCAGGCGGTCGGCCACCTCCTCGGCGTAGGCGTCGAAGCCGTCGCCGCCGAAGAGCCGGGACACGTACTCCACGTGCTCGTGGACCGAGAGGTCGTCGTAGAGCACGGGCTCGTCGGGGAGGTACGAGGTGGTGGCCCGGGCGTGGACGTCGTCGGTGGGCCAGCCCGCCACCTCGACCTCGCCCTCGTCGGCCTCCAGCAGGCCGGCCACGATGCGCAGCAGGGTGGACTTGCCCGAGCCGTTGTGGCCGATCAGGGCCACGCGCTCGCCCGCGGCCACCTCCAGGTCGACCGGGCCGAGGGCGGGCACGCCGCCGTAGGCCCGCTCCACGGCGTCGACCAGCAGGGCCGGGAAGGCCGCAGGGGTGCTCATCGGCTGCGCTCGCTCGTCATCGGTCCTCCTCGGACTCGTCATCGTCGTCACCGGACGACTTCAGGGCGGCCTGGGCCTCCATGGCCTCGGCCCACCAGGCTCGGATGGGCTCGCGCTGGTGCACCCAGCCGCCGACCAGGGCGACCACGATGCCGACCGCGACCCAGGCCTGCAGCGCGCCCTGGGCCATGGGCCGCCCGGCGTGCTCGTTGGCCTCCACGATGAGCAGCGGCAGGGCGCCGAACACGGCCACCACGAGGGGCAGGGCGGTGCGGACCACCGTCTTGGTCCCGGCCACCTCGGGGGCGATCATCGTGAGCTCGCTGGCCGTGGGGCCCTGCGAGGGGGCGCCGCTGATCACGTTGATCACCGCCCCGGCCATGCCGGTGAGGGCGGTCACCACCCCGGCGACCAGCCCGGCCGCGACGGGCACCTGGCCCGCGCCGGGGACGATGGCCACGGCCCCGGCCACCAGGCCGAGCAGGACGGCGACGATCCCCGAGGCGGCCATGAGCCGCACGTAGAGGTCGCCCTCGGCGTCGGGGTAGAGGGTCCGCCGGCTGGGGTGGTCGACCTCCTGGGCGAGGGGCTCGACCACGTCGAGGCCGGCCACCCAGAAGGCCAGACCGGCCGCGACCACGAGGGGGGCGGTGCCGGCCCACGCGCCCCGGAGGGCGGCGCCGGCGGCCACGGCCATGAGCAGCATGCGGACGATGCGGGTGGCGGGGAAGCGCAACAGCCCGTCCCAGGCGCGTCGCCAGCCCGCCCACCGGCTGTGGTGGCGGCGGCCCAGCCAGGGGCGGTCACGGGGTTGGTCGGCGGCCAGCTGGCGCCGCAGCACCAGCACCGTGCGCACGTCCTGGAGGGTGGCGGCGAAGCGCAGCTGACCGACCAGGGCGGTGCGGCGCTCGGCGGCCTCGATGGAGATGCCGGCCACGCCCCGGAGCCCGAGGGCGACCACGCCGACGGCGGCCAGCACGGCGGCGACCGCAGCGACGTGGAGGTCGAGGGGGGCGAGGGCCAGCCAGCCCACGGCCCGCCCGGGCGAGGCGGGGATGGCGGTGCCGCCGACGTCGACGCCGGCCACGTCGAGGGCCGACCACAGGACCAGCACCCCGGCGACCGCGGTGGCGGCCGGGCGGGGGATGCGCCGGCCGCTGGCGATCAGGGCGGCGCCGAGGCTGAGGGCCACCAGGACGGCCGTGGCCAGGGCGACCGAGGCGATCCACGCCGGCGCCGGCTCCGGGAAGCGGGGGTCGGCCAGGCGCCCCATCGCCGCGCCCGCGAGGAGACCGACGAACAGGCCGGTCCGCAGCTGGCGCAGGGCCGGGCTGCGCAGGGCCTTGCCCCGGTCGAGGGGGGCGAGCAGCACGTAGCGCACGTCGCCGGCCTCGACGGCCAGCGGGCCACCCCGGCTGCCCGAGCGCAGGCCGATGCCGACGGCCAGGGCCGCCAGCAGGCCGATGACCGCCGGGCCGTGGGCGGTGACGTCGTCGACCTGGGACGGCGACAGGGCGGTGTCGCCCACCGCGCCGGTGGCCAGGGCCACGGCGATGGTGCCGAAGAGGGCGGCCAGGTACACGTGGTAGAGCGCGTCGACCCAGTGGATGCCCGAGATGCGGCGCCGCCGGCGGGCCCGGCGCAGCTCGTCGAGGTGGACGGGGTCGACGGGCAGCTCGGGCGCGTGCTCCTCCGGCTCGACGAGGAGGGCATCGGCGGACACGGCTGACGACGCTACGCCCGCGCCCACCGCCGATCCCAGCCGCGCTCCGCCCGGTCGACGCCCACCCGCCCGACCTAGGTTTGCCGCCGTGCCCGGTCGCGCTCCCCTCCCCCTCCGCGCCCTCCGGTGGGCAGGGTCGGTGGCGGTCGTCGTGGTCGCCCTGCTGACCCTCGGGCCGGCGGCCCCGGCCGGGGCCCACGCCACCCTGCAGGACACCAGCCCCGCCGGCGACGCCCTGGTCGACGAGGTGCCGCCCGCGGTCACCCTGACCTTCGACGAGCCGGTGACCGCCACCACCGGTGCGGTGCAGGTGATCGCCCCGTCGGGCAGCCGCGTCGACGGCGCGGTGGAGTCCCTCGACGGCGGGCGCACGGTGTCGGTCGCGGTCGATGGCGACACCGTCGGCACCTACACGGTGGCCTTCCGGGTGGTGAGCGACGACGGCCACACCGTCTCCGGCTCGTTCGTCTTCGACGTGCAGACGTCCACCGGGGCGGCCGAGGTGGACCAGTCGATCCCTCTGCTCACCTCGGCCACCGGGGGCGTCGGTCGCTGGCTCTCCTACGCCGGGCCCGTCGTCGCGGTGGGGGCCGCCCTCCTCCTGCTGCTCACCCGGCCCCACGGAGGCCCGGGTCGGGCCGAGCGCACCCTCGTCCGCCTCGTCGCCGCCGGCGCGGTGGCCGGGGCGGTGGGCTGTGCCCTGGCCGTGCTGGCCCAGGTCGCGCTCACGACCGGGCGTCCGGTCACCGACGCCGTCGGGCTCGTGCGCGAGGTGGCGGCCGACAGCCGGCCCGTCGCGGTGGCCCTGGCCCGGGCGGGGGTCGTGGCCCTCGGCGCGCTGGTGGCACTGGTCGCCCTCCTCTCGCACCGGCGTCGGGCCGGCGCGGTGGCCGCCGCCGTGGTCGTGGCGGCCGGCGGTCTGCTGGCACCGGTGGCCGGGCACCCCTGGACCGCCGACGGACGGGCCCTGGCCGTCACGGCCGACGGCGTGCACCTGCTGGCCGCCTCGGTCTGGCTCGGCCTGCTGGCCGCCCTGGCCGCCAGCGCCCGCTCCCTCCCCGATCCCGTCGCGGCCGTGCGGGGCGTGTCCCGGGCCGCCCTGGTGGCGTCGCTGGTGCTGCTCGCGACCGGCGGTGCCTCGGCCTGGCTGCTGCTGGGGTCGGTCGACGCCCTGCTCCACACCGCCTCGGGCCAGCTCGTCCTCCTGAAGGTGATCGGGTTCGCCGCCCTCGTGTCGCTCGGCTACGTGAACCGCACCCGCCTGGTGCCCCTCCTGGGCCGGGCCGTCGGCGTCGACGTGGCCGCATCGGCGCCCGAGCCGGCGCTCGTCGGGGCCGGCGGCGGGGCTCCGGAGGCCCCCGCGGCCGACGACCGGCCCGCGTCGGGGGCCCCGCCCTCCGGCGACGGGGCCCTGGGTCGCCTGCTGCGCGTCGTCCGGGTCGAGGTGGTGATCGGCGCCCTGGTCCTGGTGGTGACGGCGGGCCTGGTGAACCAGCCCCCCGGGCGCGACGTGCTCTCCCAGCCGTTCTCCCAGACCCTCACGGTCGACGGCTCCACCATGCTCTTCGAGGTCGACCCGGCCCGGGCCGGCACCAACGAGATGCACCTCTACGTCACCGACGAGACCGGGAACCCGGCGCCCGTCGATGCCCTGGAGGTGTCCACCGGCCGCGACGGCGTGCCCGAGCGCAGGCTCCCGGTGGAGCAGATCAGTCCCGACCACGCCGTCGTCTACGGCGCCTCCCTCCCGACGCCGGGAACCTGGGACGTCGACGTGACGACAGTGAGGGTGGGAGTCCCCCGCCAGTTCCACTTCGAGGTGCCCGTCCGATGAGCCTGCCCACCCACCCCTCCGCCCGCCGGGCCCCGGCGGCCCTCCTGGCCGTGCTGGCCGCGGCGGCCCTCGCCCTCGGGCTGGCCCCGACGGTGGCCGGCGCCCACGGCGGCGACGGCCAGCTCGACCTGGTGTCGGCCACGCGCGGCGCCGGTGACGAGGTGGCCCTGGTCGTGAGCCTGATCTACGTCAACGACGGCGACCCCGTGGTCGACGCGACCGTCACCGCGGTGGTGGGCGACGACCCCGCCGTGACCCTCGAGCCGGGCACCTCCGACGGCCAGTACCAGGGCACCGTCGAGGCCGCACCCGGCACCACCATCCGGGTCACCTCCGTCGAACCGGTGACCACCCTCGAGGTCCCCGCCCCCGGCGAGGACCCGACGACGACCACCGAGGCGACCACCACGTCGACCACCGAGGCCACCACCACGACCGAGGCCACGACCACGAGCGAGGCGGCCACCACGACCACCGCACCGACCACCGACGTGGTGGTCGACGACGACGACGGCGGCCTCTCGACCGGCCTGCTGGTCGCCATCGGCGCCGGCGTGGTGGTGCTGGCCGGGCTGGGCATCTGGGCCGCCCTCAACCTCGGCGGGGGCGGCGACGACGAGGACGCGGACACCGGGCCCGACGACGGGGCCGGCGGCCCTCCGTCGGCCGGCACAGCCCCGCCCCCCGGCGCAGGGCCCGACCCGCAGGCCTGACCCTCGACCCACGACCGGGCGGGCGCGAGCCCGACCCGGACCGGGCGGACCCCGAAGTGGTCAGCCCTGGCGGTGCCCTGGCACCGCCAGGGCTGACCGGTACGGGAGGAGGTCGGCGCCCGGCGCGCTACTCCTGGACGAGCTCGATCAGGGTGCCGTGGATGGCCTTGGGGTGGACGAAGGCCACGGTGGTGCCGCGGCTGCCGGGACGGGGGTGCTCGTCGATGACCTTGTGGCCGAGGGCCTTGAGGCGCTCCAGGGCGACGTCGCAGTCGGCCACCCGGTACCCGATGTGGTGGAGGCCCTCGCCCCGCTTCTCCAGGTACTTGGCCACCGGCGAGTCGTCCCGGGTGGGGGCCATCAGCTGCACGTAGCTCTCGGCCACCTTCAGCAGGGCCTCCTCGACGCCGTCGCTGTCGACCACCTCGCGGTGGTCGACCACGGCACCGAAGGACTCGCGGTAGGAGTCGATGGCCTCGCCCAGGTCGTTGACGGCGATGGCCACGTGGTCGATCTCGATGAGCACGGGCTGGTCGTCACCCGACTGGGAGGCGTCCTGCTCGTTCTCGGACTCGTTGGGGTTGCGGGCGGTGAGCGGCATCGGGACCTCCGGGACCAGGGGCGTGGAACCACGCCGAGGCCACAACGTGGCACGCGCCCGGCGACGAGTGCCAGCCGACCCCGTGCCCGCGGCGCAGGTCCTCAGCGCCGGGGGCCGGCGCGGCGTCGCCCGCCCCGACCACGCCCACCGCCCCGGCCGGGGAGGCCGATGCGCTCGCGGTGGGCGCCGGCGCCCTCGATGCCCACGCCCGGCGGGAGGCGGGCGCGGAGGCCCTTGTCCGAGGTGACCACGGTGAGGTCGGGCTCGGCGCCGAAGCGCTCCTCGACCACCTCCACGATGCGGTCGTCGGCCGCGTCGCGCCCGGCCCGACGGGCGAAGTCGACGACCAGGTTGCCGCCGGCCAGCACCGACAGGCGCGGCTCGGGGCGGCCGTCGAAGACCAGCACCACGTCGTCGTCGTGGCCGCGGCACCACTCGGCGACCGCGCCGGTGAGGCGCTCGGCCGCGCCCACCGGGTCGTTCCACCAGCCGTCGGCGCCGGCGCCCATCACGTTGTTCCCGTCGACGACCCAGAGCACGGCGCGACCGTACCCAGCGACGGCCGCGCCCCGACTCGACGGAGCAGAGACCGGACGCGTCGTCCTGGCGACGCGTCCGGTCCCTGGATCGTGGTGGTCCCGCGGGAGGGGGCCAAGGGTGCCCCCGGGGGGGCGGAGCTCAGGCGCCGAGGCGGCGGAAGAGGGTGATCTTGTCCTCGCCCACACGCTCGCGCATCTCCGGGTCGTCGATGCCGAGGCCCTCCTCGGGGGCCAGGCACAGGACGCCGACCTTGCCCTCGACCTCGTTGCGGTGCACGGCGAGGGCTGCGTCGCCGGTCTCGGTGAGCGGGTGGACCCGGCTGAGGAGGGGCTGGACCTTGCCCTCGGCGATGAGGCGGTTCGCCGCCCACGCCTCGCGGTAGTTGGCGAAGTGCGAGCTGACGATGCGCTTCAGCTTCATCCACAGGTGGCGGTTGTCGTACTCGATCATGTAGCCGCTGGTCGCGGCGCAGGTGACGACCTTGCCGCCCCGGGCGGCGACGAACACCGAGGCGCCCATGGTGGAGCGGCCGGGGTGCTCGAAGACGATCTCCGGGTCGCGGCCCAGGAGACCCCGCACGTCCTTGCCCAGGCGGCGCCACTCCTTCTCGTCCTGGGTGTGCTCGTCGGACCAGAACTGGTAGCCCGCCTCCTTGCGGTCGATCACGTGCTCGCATCCCATCGCCCGCAGCAGCTCGGCCCGCTGGGGGGACGAGACCACGCCGACGGGGGTGCCGCCGCCGTTGAGGACGTACTGGGTGGCGTAGCCGCCGATGCCGCCGGTGGCGCCCCAGATGAGGACGCCGTCGCCCTGCTTCATGGCCCCGGCGTGGGGCGAGACGATCATCCGGTAGGAGGTCGAGTTGCACAGGGCGTTGCAGGCCGCCTCCTCCCAGGTGAGGTGGGCCGGCTTGGGCATGAGCTGGTTGGCCTTGACCACGGCCAGGTCGGCCAGGCCGCCGAAGTTGGTCTCGAAGCCCCAGATGCGCTGGTTGGCGGCGAGCATGGAGTCGTCGTGGGCCGTGGGGTCCTGGTCGTCGACGTGGTTGCAGTGCACCGTCACCCGGTCGCCCGGCTTCCAGTTGCGCACGGCCGAGCCGACCTGGACGACCACGCCCGAGGCGTCGGAGCCGATGATGTGCTCGTCGCGGGCGTGGCGGGCGCCCCACACCGACTCCCGGCCCAGCCGGTCGAGGAAGCCGAAGGTGGGCAGCGGCTCGAAGATCGAGGTCCACACCGTGTTGAAGTTGATGGCCGAGGCCATGACGGCGAGGTACACCTCGTCGGGGGCCAGCTCGGGGGTGGCGACCTCGTCGACGTGGACCGACTTCCGGGGGTCCTTGTCGGCCGACTCGACGCCGTCCCACATCTCGGTCTCGTCCCGGCGGACGAAGGCGGCGCGGTAGGACTCGGGGACGGCCAGGGCGGCCAGGTCCTCGCCCGGCGCCCCCTCCTGGATGGCGGTGAGGATCTCCTGCATGGCCGCGGAGCCTAGGCGGGAGCGGCACGCCGGCCCCAAGGTCCGGGGGGCGTCGGCCCCCGCCCGCGGTGGAGCCGGCGGTGCCGCTGCCCTACCGTCTCCCGTCGGCCCGGGTCGGCTGGATCTCACGGTGGGACCGCCGATGGTCACCGCCCGGGCCGGCCCCCGGCCCACCCGGCCCCCGCCCCCCACCGCGAAAGGTGCGCACCGGTGCGAACCCCAGCGACCCTCTCACGACGCGACGTGCTCCGCGCCGGGGCGGCCTCGGCCACCCTCCTGGCGGCCGGACCCCTGCTCTCGGCGTGCGAGCCGACGCCGAGCGGCCGGCCCGCCTGGCGCCAGAGCTTCACCACCCCTGGCTCGCGCGACGTCACCGTGGTCGACGCCGGGGGTTGGTGCTGGTTCAGCGAGTCCCGCACCCTCATCACCTCCTCGGGCCGCCTGTTCGTCGGCTCCGTCGCCGGGCTGACCGGCACCGCGCGCGACGGGTCCATCGAGGTCACCAGCGTCGACGTCCGCGGGGGCCTGCGCCCGGAGGCCCGGCTGTCGCGCACCACCGTCGACCCGGGCACGCGGGTCACCATCGGCCAGCACACGGTGGACGACCACAACAACCCCGGGCTGGAGGAGACCGCGGCCGGCGGGGTGGTCGCCATGTGGGCGGCCCACGGCACCGACACGCTCCTCCGCACCGCCACGGCGCCGCCCGGCAGCGGCCTGCTCGCGGCCGGGACGCCGATCGAGCGACCCGAGGCGGTGGTCCAGCCGGGCAAGGGGGTGTCCTACGGGACCGTGCACCGCCTGGCCGACGCCGGCGTCCTCCTCGCCTGCTACCGCGGCGAGCAGTACTCGTGGAACCTGCTGCGCTCGGTCGACGACGGCCAGAGCTGGGAGTACCTCGGCCTCATCCTGGTGCCGCCGTACCGCCACGAGCGGCCCTACGCCAAGTTCGCGTCCGACGGCCGGCGGCTGTGGTTCGCCACCACCGAGGGCCATCCCCGCACGTACCAACCCACCCGGGTGCGGGCCGGGTGGATCGACCCCGAGGGCCGCATCTCCGCCCCCGACGGCAGCCCCTTGGGCCAGACCGGTCCCGGCGTCCCTGTCCACTCGGTGCCCATCGTCTACGACACGCCCGCCCACGCCGACACCTGGGTCAGCGAGATCCGCATCGTCGCCGGCCGCCCGGTGGTCACCGGGTCGCTCCGAGGGGCCCGGGTCGACACCGCAGCGGGGGCCTACGTCCACGACCACCTCCGCATCATGGAGGACCCCGGGGGCAGCGGGGGCTGGATCCGCGAGCTGGTGGCCCACGGCGGCGGGGAGCTCGGGGGCTACGTCGCCGAGCCGGACTACAGCGGGCTCACGGCCACGGACCCCTCGACCCACAACCGGGTCGTGGTGGCCACCAACGTCCACCCCACGACCGGCGCCCCCCTCGTGTCGTCGGCCGACCGCCGGGTGCACTTCGAGCTGTGGGAGATGAACCGCAGCTCCGACGGGTCCGGCCGCTGGATCCCCACGGCGCTGACGGCCGACAGCACCGAGGACCACATCCGGCCCCACATCGCCCTCCAGGGGACGACCAAGGTCCTCAGCTGGATGCAGGGCGAGTACCGGACCGCCCAGCGGTTCCGGACGCGCATCGTCAGCCGCCAGGCCGCCTGATCGGGCTCCGGCGGAGGCCTCGCCCTACCGCTGGCGCCCGGCCGCCTCTAGCATGTGGCCCTGACGGTGGAGGGGATGCCACGGCGTCTTCCTCACACCTGGCCCGTTCGGGCCGATCATGGGTGGTGTCCACCCCGGTGGCACGGTCGCCTCGATCCGAGACGGACCACGAGACAAGGGAGAGACATGACCGGCAACGAGACCCGACTGGGCCCCGACGACCTCGTCGGGCGCGAGTTCGCCATCGGCCTGCGGGGCTACGACCGCGACGAGGTCGACGCGTTCCTGGGCATGGCGGCCGAGGCCTGGCGCAGCTCCCTCTCCTCCACCCCGCCCATCAACGGCCTGTCCTCCTCGGCCATGGCCGCCCTCGCCGGCTCCCAGGCCGCCGGGTCCGACGCCGAGGCCGAGGGCCCGACCGACCCGTTCGCGGCACCGGCCGACCCCTTCGCGGCCCCGGTCGACGACGCCTTCGCCGCCCCCGCCCCGCCGCCGGCCGACCCCGAGCCCGCGGCCGAGGTGGCCGAGGCCCCGGTGGCCACCATCGTCGACGAGCCCGCGACCGAGGGCACCCGCGCCGAGGCCGAGCGCGACCGCACCACCGCCTACGCCGAGCGCAAGGCGGCCGAGCTCGACCGGGCCCAGGCCCGCACCGAGCTGGCCCAGGCCCAGGAGGAGGCCCTCCACGTCGTCGACCAGGCCCAGCGCCGGGCCGAGGCCGTGCTGGCCGGCGCCCACGACCGGGCCCAGGCCGAGGCCGAGGCCGTCCTCGAGGACGCCCGCTCCCGCCTCACGCCGCTGCTCGAGCAGGAGCGCGCCGTGCGGGCCCGCCTCGACCGGCTGCGCCAGGACCTGGCGAGCATGGCCGACGGCGGCACCAGCACCCCCGAGCCCCGCCTCCCGGAGGCGACCGACCTGGTCCAGGCCAGCGAGGACGACCCCGACACGCCCGAGGCCACCTTCCCGGTGGGCTACGGCTCGGTCAGCGTGGGCGGCTGACGCCTGTCGAACGCCGCGCCCACGGCTTGGGCGCTCCTGACGATCCCCTCCTAGGCTCCGGGTGACACCTGTCCCCTGATCTCCCGGAGTCTCCCCATGGCCGGATCCGTCATCCTCGCCGGTGCCCGCACCCCGATCGGCAAGCTCTCGGGGGGGCTGGCATCGTTCAGCGCCGCCGACCTCGGGGCCAAGGCCATCAGCGCCGCCCTGACCCGGGCCGGCGTCGCGGCCGAGGACGTCGACTACGTCTTCATGGGCCAGGTCGTGCAGGCCGGCGCCGGCCAGATCACCGCCCGCCAGGCCGCGGTCGGCGCCGGCATCCCCATGACGGTGCCCGCCACCACCGTCAACAAGGTCTGCCTGAGCGGCCTCAACACCATCATGCTGGCCGACCTCATGATCCAGGCCGGCATGGCCGAGGTGGTGGTGGCCGGGGGGATGGAGTCCATGACCAACGCCCCCTACCTGCTCCCCGGGGCCCGGGCCGGCTACCGCATCGGTGACCAGAAGGTCGTCGACTCGATGATGTACGACGGTCTCTTCTGCGCCTTCGACCAGGTCGCCATGGGCGCCGGCACCGAGAAGTACGCGGCGTCGGCCGGCATCGCGCGCGAGGCCCAGGACGCCCTGTCGGCCCAGAGCCACCAGCGGGCCGCGGCGGCGGCCAAGAACGGCCTCTTCGACGAGGAGATCGTGGCCGTGGAGGTCCCGCAGCGGAAGGGCGACCCCATCACCGTCGCCGCCGACGAGGGCGTGCGGGGTGACACCAGCGCCGAGGGCCTGGCCAAGCTGCGCCCCGCGTTCGACAAGGCCGGCAACATCACCGCCGGCAACGCCAGCCAGATCAGCGACGGCGGCGCCGCCGTCATCGTCTGCTCCAGGGCCGCGGCCGAGCGCATCGGCACCACCCCCCTGGGCGAGGTCGTCGGCTACGGCCAGGTGGCCGGGCCCGACCCGTCCCTCCTCACCCAGCCGGCGCGCGCCATCAAGGACGCCCTCGAGGGCACCGACCTCTCCGTCGGCGACATCGACCTCTTCGAGCTCAACGAGGCCTTCGCCGCCGTGGGCCTGGCGTCCATGGACGACCTCGGCATCAGCGACGACGTCGTCAACATCAACGGCGGGGCCATCGCCCTCGGCCACCCGGTCGGCATGTCCGGCACCCGGCTGGCCCTGCACATCCTGCTGGAGCTCCAGCGCAAGGGCGGCGGCCTCGGTGCCGCAGCCCTCTGCGGTGGCGGCGGCCAGGGCGACGCCCTGCTCGTCCGGTCGGTGGCCTGACACCTCCTGCCACCTCGTCGGATCCGCGGATTTCACCCGGAGATGATGTGTCGGGCTCATGACGGAGGGGTAACGTCTCCTGCACACCGGGAGCACGCCTCCCGGACCTGATCGCTCGGGGCAGCGCCTCCTCAACGGTGGGTCGGTCTGACCGCCCGCACCCGGCTCACCGGGAAGCGTTGTCCCGAGTGCTTCCTTCCACAGCCGGCCCCCACGGGCCGGCTGTGGCGCGTCAGGGGTGGGCGCACGGGCCCGCCCTCCGCCGGTGGTCGTGGGCCCCTCCGACCTCAGTCGGCGACGGCGCGCCGACCCTCGAGGGCCCGGCCCAGGGTGAGCTCGTCGGCGTACTCCAGGTCACCGCCCACCGGCACCCCGCTGGCGATGCGCGACACGGTGAGGGGCAGCTCGCGGAGCATGCGGGCCAGGTACATGGCGGTGGCCTCCCCCTCGACGTTGGGGTTGGTGCAGAGGATCACCTCGGTGACGTCCTCCTGGCCGATGCGGGCGAAGAGCTCCTTCATCCGCAGCTGGTCGGCGCCCACGCCCTCCAGGGGGTTCATGGCCCCGCCGAGGACGTGGTAGGTCCCGCGGTACTCGTGGGTCTTCTCCACCGCCACCACGTCGCGGGGCTCCTCGACCACACAGATGATCGAGCCGTCCCGCCGGTCGTCGGCGCAGATGTCGCACAGCGTCGACGAGGCCACGTTGAAGCAGCGCTCGCACCACGACACCCGGGCCTTGGCCTCGGTGATGGCCGAGGCGAGGCGGTTGGCGTCGTCCCGGGGCAGCTTCAGCAGGTGGAAGGCGATGCGCTGGGCCGACTTGGGCCCGACGCCGGGGAGCTTGCCCAGCTCGTCGACCAGGTCCTGGACCGGGCCGGTGTAGACGGCCATCGACGGCGTCAGCCCCCGCCGAGGAGGTCGCCCAGGCCCCCCATGGACCGCGACTGCAGCTCCTGGATGCGGCTGGCGGCGTCGTGCAGCGCGGCCAGCACCAGGTCCTCGAGCATGCCCACGTCGTCGGGGTCGACGGCGGCGGGGTCGATGGCCACGGCCTGGAACTCGCCGGTGCCGGTGACGGTGACGCGCACCGCACCCCCGCCGGCGACGCCCTCGAGCACGGTCGCGGCCGCCTCGGCCTGGGCCACCGCCATCTGCTGCTGCATCTGGGACGCCTGCTCCATCAGGTTGCCGAGGTCGAGGCCCCCGCCCCCGAGGAGCCCGGCCAGGTCCATGGCGTCCTCGTCGTCGTCGACGGGGCCCACGTGGTGGCCCTCGCCCACGACCTCGGCCGGGATCGAGGGACCCGACGCGGTGGGGCCCGACGGCTCGTCGTCGGGGTCGGGGGAGTCGGGGGCATCAGCCATGGGGGGTCCTCTCGCTGGGGGTGATCACGGGTCGACGACCTGGGCGCCGGGGAAGGCGTCGGTGACCCGGTCCACGCCGGAGCGGGCCTCGGTCGGGGCGTCGACCAGGGCGTCGAGGTCGATGTCCTCGACGGGGTCGTCGGGCGTCGGCGTCGCCGGGGCGCGGGTGGGGCTGGCGTCGCCGCCGTCGCCGCCGACCACCAGGACCAGCCGCACCGGACGGCCGAAGGCGCCGGCGAGGGCCGCCTCGGCCTCGTCGCGCTTCTGCTCGCAGCGCTCGAGGTGGACCGAGTTCGGGAGCCCGACGGTGACGCTGTCGTCGTCGGAGCCCACCACCTGGCCCAGCTTGAACAGGGCCTTGGCCATGCCCTTGAGGCGGGGCACGACCTCGTCGCCCCACACCTGGGCGGCGTCGGGGGCCGCCTCCTCGGCCGCGGGGGCCTCGGCCCCCGCGGCAGCGGTCGGCGTCGCCTCGGCCGCCCGCGGGTCCGGCTCCGGCGCAGGACCACCGGGCGCCTCCACCGTGTCCGGCGCCGGCTCGGCTGCGGGCGGGGCCGCCGGCTCCGGCGCCGTCGGCGGGGCCGGGGCCGTCGCCGTCGGCGGTGCGGGGTCCGGCGCGGGGGCGGGGTCCGGCGCGGGAGCCGCGGCCTCGGGGGCGGGGCGCCGGGGCGACGGCGGCGGCGGGGTGGGCCCCGAGGCCGCGGCGGCCGGCTCCGGGGCGGGTGGGGGCGCCGCCCCGCGACCGGCGACGGCGGCGCGGGCCGCCTCCCGCCCGGAGGGGGCGCCCGGGCCACGGGGCCCGTCGGGCTCCGGCGCGGGGGCGGGTGTGGCCGGCGGCGGCGGGGCCGCCGCCTCCGGGGCGGGCGACGGCGCGGGAGCCGGCTCGGGGGCGGGCGGGGCGGGCGCCGCCGTGGGGGCGGCGGTCCCCCGCTCGAGGCGCTCGACCCGGGCGGCCAGGTCGTCGAGGGCGGCTCCGCCGTCGGCGCCCGCGACCGGGGTCGTGCGGGTGAGGCGCACCAGGGCGACCTCCAGCGGGATGCGGGGGTCGGGGGCCTGGCGCATGGCCAGCAGGGCCTCGCCCACCTCCTCCAGGGCCCGGGTGGCCTGGCGGTCGGTCATCTGCGCCGACCACCCCGCGACCCGCTCCAGGGCGGGCTCGGACAGGTGGCCGAGCGGGCCGCCCATGCGGTGCAGGAAGACGTCGCGGAGGTCGGCCAGCAACGACTCGCCCAGCACCCGCGGGTCGCGCCCGGCGGCGGTGGCCGAGGCCACCGCGCCCAGGGCGGCGGCGGTGTCGACGGCGACGAGGGCGGCGGCCAGGGCCTCGGCGTGGTCGCCCTCGGTGCTGACCCCGCCGGCCACGGCCTGGTCGAGGGCCGAGAGGGTGTCGCGGGCGGAGCCCCCGCCGGCCCGGAGCACGTGCTCGACGTCGGCCTCGGTGACGTCCAGCCCGGCGTCGGAGATGACCCAGCGGACGTGGTCGGCCAGGACGTCGGCCGGCAGCAGGTGGAACTCGAAGTGCTGGGTGCGGCTCCGGATGGTGGGCAGCACCTTCTGCGGGTCGGTGGTGGCCAGCACGAACACGACGTGGTCGGGCGGCTCCTCCAGCGTCTTGAGCAGGGCGTTGGACGCCCCCGCCGAGAGCATGTGGACCTCGTCGAGGATGTACACCTTGGTGCGCCCGGGGCTGCCCAGGGCCACGCTCTCGATGAGCGCCCGCACGTCGTCGACCTTGCTCTTGCTGGCGGCGTCGAGCTCCTGGAGGTCGTAGGAGGTGCCGGCCTGCATCGAGACGCAGGCCTCGCACACGCCGCAGGGCTCGCCGTCCTGGAGGTCCTCGCAGTTGAGGGCCTTGGCCAGGATGCGGGCCGTCGAGGTCTTGCCCGTGCCGCGGGGCCCGCTGAAGAGGTAGGCGTGGCCGACCCGGCCCTCGGCCACCGCGTTGCGCAGGGCGGTGGTGACCTGCTCCTGGCCCTTGACCTCGGAGAAGCGCTGGGACCGGTACCGCCGGTAGAGAGCCTGGTGCGCCATCAGCGGCGATGCTACCGACCGTCGGCCGGGTCCCGTCCCGGCGCCGGGGGCGTCAGGCCGGCTCGGCCGCGGGCGAGGTGGCCGACCCCAGGTCGGTCCCCGACCGGACCACCGCGGTCAGCGAGCCCACCCGTCGCCGGGACCAGCGCCGCACGGGCTGCTCCACCAGCACGTAGGTGAGGCCGGCCATGACCACCGACCCGACGAGGGTGGCGACGAGGAGGGTGAGGTGGCTCGCGGCGGTCGGGGCCACGTCGAGGTGGCGGGCCAGCACGCCGAGCACGGGCATGTGCCAGAGGTAGATCCCGTAGGAGAGCTCGCCCAGCCAGAGGAGCGGGGCGCGGCCGAGGAACCGGTGGTAGAGCGAGGCGTCGCGGGGCCGGAGGACGGCCGGCACCACCAGGAGGACGCTGAGGGCGAGGGACAGGGTCGTGTACCAGGCGGCGCCCTTGGCCGGGGCCACGCCCACCAGCCCGAGGGGCAGGCCCAGCAGGGTGATGAGCCAGTAGAGGGCGAGGGCGACGAGGCCGCAGAGCCACGGTCGGGCGGCCAGGTCGGCCAGCACCGGGTGGGGCCCCTCGCGGTCCAGCACCCACGCGCTGGCCCCGCCGACCACCAGGGCGGTGGCCACCAGCGGGCATCGACGGCGGCGACAGCGTGGGCAGCCAGGTCGGGGCGCGCCGCGGGGGGACGGTGCCGCGGGGCGCGCCCCCGCGCCGGGTCGCCGGTCGTCCACCCCCATCGACGCGTCCTCCCCGAACGACCCGAGCCCCGTGATGTGCCCGTCCCCGCAGGTGGCGGCCAGGCGATCTGCGGCGCTCCGCACGGTCCGCTGAGAGCTGCTGCCTTCCGGCCCTGACTCGGTTCACGGCGTGTGGTCGCACAGGACCCGACCGCCCCTGCGGGGACGGACCCGGACACCGTAGCGCCCCGTCCGGCCGCTGCACCCGCCGGCCCCCCCTCGTTGGGGAGGGCCCAGGGGTCGCGGCCTATCCTTGTCCGCCGACCCGGTGCGCCGGGTCGAGGAGGGTTGCGAGAGCGGCCGAATCGGCACGCTTGGAAAGCGTGTGTGGGGAGACCCACCGTGGGTTCGAATCCCACACCCTCCGCCACCGTCCCGCCCAGGGGTGTCACAGGGCGGGGCTACGGTGCCGACGTGGCCGTCCCCGTCCTCGCCGCCGGGCCCCGCCACGCCGTCGACGCCCGGTTCCGGCTGGACCGGCCCCTCGACCTGGCCCGCACCCTGGCGCCGGTCCGCCGGGGGCGGGGCGACCCGTGCCTGCACGTGGCCGGCACCGACGCGGTGCGGGTGGCGCGCACGCCGGAGGGCCCGGCGACCACGTGGATCCGCCACACCGGCGACGAGCTGCGGGTGCGGGCCTGGGGCCCGGGGGCCCGCTGGGCGACCGACCAGGTGCCCGACCTCGTCGGCGAGGGCCGCGACCGCGACGAGCTGACCGCCCTGCTCGCCACCGTCGACCGCCCGGAGGCCGCCCTGCTGCGCGACCTGCACCGACGCCACCACGACGTCCGGGTGCCCCGCACCGCGGCGGTGGTCGAGGCCCTGGTGCCGACCATCCTCGAGCAGCGGGTCACCAGCGCCGGCGCCCGCCGCAGCCACCGCTCCCTGGTGCTGGCCCACGGCACCCCCGCCCCCGGCCCGCCCGAGGTGGCCGGCCGCCTGCGCCTGCCTCCCAGCCCGGCCCGGCTGGCCCGGTTGCCGTCGTGGACCTACCACCACCACGAGGTGGAGCGCCGCCGGGCCGACACCATCCGCCGGGTGGCCTCCCGTGCGCCCGCACTCGACCGGGCCGCCGACCTGCGCCTCGAGGAGGCCTACCGCCGGGTGCGGTCGATCCCGGGCGTCGGGCCCTGGACCGCAGGTGGGATCGGCGGCGTGGCCCTGGGCGACCCCGACGCCGTGGTGGTGGGCGACCTCCACCTGCCCCACATGGTGTCGTGGCTGTTCCGGCGGGTGCCCCGCAGCACCGACGAGGAGATGCTCGCACTGCTGGCCCCCTACCGGGGCCAGCGGGGGCGGGTGCTCCGCCTGGTCGGGCTGGCCGGGGCCGGGGTGCCCCGCTTCGGGCCCCGCCGGGTGAACCCCCGCATCAGCCGCCTCTGACCCAGCGTCGGGCCGGGCGAGGGGTCCCCGCCACCCCGTAGGGTGACGGCGCGCTGGTCCGGGCGGAGCAGCCACAGACCGATCGACCCGCCCCTCCGGGAGGCCGCCTCTCCGATGCGCCGCGCCCTCGCCGTCGTCGCCGCTGCGGCCACCCTCACCGCCGCCGCGGCGGTGGGGTCGGCACCGGCCGGGGCGGCGGCGGTCCGGCGCGAGGGGCGCGCCCTCACGGCCACCGCCCTCGCGCCCTCGGGTCGGGTCGTCGGGTCCAAGGTCCCCTCGAGCGGTCTGGCCCGCAGCGACCTCGACCTGCTGGCCCGCACGGACACCACGCCGGTGCCGGTGCTCCTGAAGCTCGACCAGGACCCGATCGCCTCCTACGAGGGCGGCCTCCCGGGCCTGGCCGCGACCAGCCCGGCGGCCACCGGCCACCCGCTCACCGCGGCGGACGCGACGTCGAGCCCCTACGCCCGGCGGGTGGCCGTCCGCGAGGCCGAGGTCGTCGAGGCCCTGCGCGCAGCGGTGCCCGAGGTGGCCGTGACCGGGTCGCTCAGGCTGGTGTACGGCGGCCTGGTCGCCACCGTCCCGGCGGCCCGGGCCCGCGACGTGCTGGCCGTCCCCGGGGTGGTGGCCGTGCAGTCCGACGCGGCGCGGGTCCCGGCGCCGTCCGATGCCGTCCCCGCGGACGACGACGCGCCCGCCTCGGCCGGGGCCGGCACGGTCGTGGCCGTGCTGGGCGCCGGTCTCGATGCGCGGGACCTCGGCCCCACCCCGGACGTCGGCGCGCCCCGACCCGACCTGCCGTGCGAGCCCGGGGCCGACGGGGCCGGCGACCAGTCCGCCTGCACCGGTGCGGTGGCGGGTCGTCGCGAGCAGCGCGACCGCGCCCCCGCACCGACCGACCCGGCCGCCGAGGCACGCGCCACCGGCGCCACGTCGGCCGTCGCCGCGGCCGTGCGGAGGGTGGCCCCCGCCGCCTGGCTGGTGGACGACCGGGTGTGCCGCGGGGGCGGGTGCGCGCCGTCCGACGTCCTCGCCGGGCTCGAGGGCGCCGTGCGCGACGGCGCCGACGTGGCCGCGACCGAGATGCCTGCCGGCGCCGACCTCCGCACCGACCCGTGGGCCCTGGCCGCCCTCGACGCGGTGGCGGCCGGGACCGTGGTGGTCGACGGGGGTGGGGGCCGGGCGCCCTGGGTCATCCCGGCGCCCGGGGGGGCCGGGACGGGTCGCACCGCAGGCGCCGCCGCCGGGGTGGTCGCGACGGAGCCGACGTGGAGCCCGACCCGGGTCCGCGCCGCCCTGGCCGCCCACGACGGGCCCGGCCTCGACCCGGCTGCCGCCCGCGCCCCCGGGCTGACCATGGACGAGGACCTGGCCTCCCTCCGCTCCCGGGCGGCCGAACCCGCCGACCGGGTCCACCTCGACCTGCCCGTCGTCGAGGCCACGCTCGACCAGGGCCACCTGGCCACGGTGCGCACCGTGGCCAACGTGGGCGATGGGCCCGCCACCTACGACGTCGCCACCTCCGCACCCGAGGGGGCCACCATCACCGTCCGGCCGACCCACTTCACCCTCGGCCCCGGCGCCACCAAGGACCTCGACGTCACCATCGCCGCCGGCGGCGCCGACCGCACCGTCGTGGGCGAGGTCAGGCTCGAGGCCGACGGCCGCCCGTCGGTGCACCTCCCCGTCCGGGTCACCACCGGTGCACCACAGGTGCAGGTGACCACCGGGTGCGAGGACCCCGGCGTGGCCGTCGGCACCCGCACCACCTGCACGGCCACCGCGACCAACGTCGGGTCCGGTCCGGCCACGGTCGCAGGCACCACGACGGTCGGACCCGGCCTGCGCGTCGACGCGGCCGGGTCGCCCGCGACCGCCGCCGGACCCCGCACCGCGACCCTCGCCCCCACGACGCTGGAGGGTCGCCAGCCGACACCACCGCTGCTCGAGCCGCTCGGCTTCGCCGGCTACGTGCCCCTGGACGACCTCGGCGTGGACCCCGTCCCCATCGGCGACCAGGAGGCCCTCCAGGTCGACCTCGACCGCGGCGTCACCTTCGGTGGGGCCAGCCACGACCGGCTGGGCGTGGCCGCCGACGGCTACGTGGTGGTGGGCGGCATCGACGACCCCGCCGACCTCACCTGCTGCCCGCCGGGGACGGGACCCGACCCCTCCCCGCCCGACGCCGTCATCGCCCCCTTCTGGACGGACCTGACCGGCGCCGGCACCCCCGGCATCCTCCTCGCCAGCGTCACCGACGGCCACCGCTCGTGGGTCGTGGTGGAGTGGCGGGTGGCGGTGGCCGGGTCCGGGTCCCGCCGCACCTTCCAGCTCTGGCTGGGCCAGGACGCCGAGCAGGACGTCGCCCTCACCTACCCCGTCGACGACCTCCCGTCCGGGCGGGGCCTGGTCGCCCCCCTCGCCGTCGGCGCCGAGGGCCCCGACGGCCTGACCGGGACGCTCCGGGTCGACGAGGCCCCGACGGCGCGGGCGGGCACGCCGTCGGCCGACCTGCTCGTCGCCAGCCCGACCCCCACCCCCGGCGGGTCGGTCTCGTGGTCGGTCGAGGTGGCCGGGTGGGCGGGGGGCCCGGACGCGGTGCGGACCGAGGTCGCGGCCGCCGGCGGCGCACCGGTCACCGCCGCCGACGACCTGGGCGTGACCGGACCCGCACCGGGCGAGGTGGAGGCCTTCGTCGACCGGGTGGCCGACGCCCTGGTGGGCGAGGCCGCCTCGGGCGCACGGAGGGCGGGCTGGTCGGACCTCCTGCGCTCGGGCACCCTCACCCGCCGGGGCCTGGCCCGGCTCCTCGCCGAGGACCCGGCGTGGCTGGGACGCCTCGTCGACCAGGCCTACCTCCGGGTCACCGGCGCCCCACCCGACCCGGCGGGTCGGGCCTTCTGGGTCGAGGCCCTGGGCCACGGCGCGTCGCTCACCCACCTGGAGGCCGCCCTGGTCGGGTCCGACGGCTTCTACGCCGCGGTCGACGGCGACCCCGCCGCCTTCGTCGACGACGTGTTCACCCGCCTCCTCGGCCGGGTGCCCGACGGGTCGGGACGGGACTACTGGGTGGGGGCGCTGGGCTCCGGCCTGAGCCGAGCCGCCCTGGGCCTCGAGGTGGCCCGCCTCGACGAGGTCGGCGCCCGCCGCGTCACCGACCTGTCGCGGCTCGTCCTCGACCGCGACCCCTCGCCGGAGGAGGCTGCGGCCTGGGGGCGCACCCTCCGCGAGGGCACGATCGTCGACCTCACCACCGCCGTCGCCAGCGGCGCCTAGACCTACCGGGTGTCGGGCGTGACGGCGCGGCGGAGGGCGGGCACCAGGGCGACGGGGCAGCCCTCGAGCGCCAGCTGCTCCTGGTCCCGCACCAGCGTGGCCCGGAAGGGCCCGGCGTAGGCCAGGCCGAGGGCGCTGAACACCAGCCCCAGGGGGTACAGCGCGGGGGTGCCGGCCAGCAGGTAGGCGACGAAGCCGGCCAGGGCGGCCAGCTCGGCCGCCGCGACCCGGCCGAAGAACCGCGTGCGCCACGAGCGGGCCAGGGCCAGCTCGTCGGAGCAGTCCAGCCGGATGGGCACGAACCGCACGAACAACAGCGACAGCAGGCCCACGGCGACCACCGCCACCGCCGCGGCACCCGACGGCACGGCGCCGTCGGCCCGGTCCGGGTCGGCGGCGAGGATCCCCACCACCACCCCGACCACCAGCAGGCCGGAGGCCACCACGAGGAACACCATGCGCAGGGCGATCAGCCCGTCAGGACGGCCGTCGCGAGGGCCGGGCCGCCAGCCGGGGTCGGACCGCAGCTCGAAGGGGTCGGCGGGGTCCTCTCGGGGCTCCATCGCCCGATCTTGGCCCGTCGGAGGGGCGCCGGGCGACGCCCACCCCGGACGGCCCGGGTGGGGACAACCCCACCTCGTCGCCACCGGGAGACGGGATGGCCGGCCCGCGGCCCCGTCCGTAGGTTGGGCGCCGTGGCCACCGCGACGCCTGCCCCGACCCGGTTGCGGCCCGCCCGCGCCCTGGGCCACGGGCTGGTCGCCCCCGTCGCGCCCCGCACCCTGGTCGCCCTGGTGACCCTGGTGGTCGCCCCGCTGGCGGCCCTGGTCGTGTCGCTGCCGGTGGTCGTCGTCCTGGTGTCGGCCCTCGCCACCCTGCCCGTGGTCCCGCTGTCGGCCCTGCTCTTCGGCCTCGCCCTGGTGGGGTCTCGCCTCGCCGGCCACGTGGAACGCTTCCGCATCGCCGCCCTGACGGGGGTCGAGATCTCCAGCCCGCACCGGCCCACCCACGGTCCGCTGTGGCGCCGGGTGCTGGCGTGGCTCCGGTCCGGCGCCACCTGGAAGGAGCTGGGCTACCACCTCGTCGCCCTCCCCGAGACCGTGCTCTTCGCGACCGTGGTGGTGGCCACGTGGGCCCTGGCCCTGGCCCTGGTGCTGCTCCCGGCCTACGTGGCCGCGGCCCCGGCCGAGCACGCAACCCTGCTCTGGTGGACCGTCGAGCCCGGGGCCGAGGCCCTCGCCGCCGGCGCCGTCGGCCTGGTCGTGCTCTTCACCGCCCCGTGGGTCACCCGGGGCCTGCACCGGCTGTCGCTGGGCGTGGCCGACGGTCTCCTGGGCGGCGGTGAGGCGGCCGTGCTGCGCCGCCAGGTCGACCACCTGGCGGCCAGTCGGGCCGACGTGGTGACCTCGGCCGAGGCCGAGCGCCGTCGCATCGAGCGCGACCTGCACGACGGCGCCCAGCAGCGGCTCGTGGCCCTGGCCATGACCCTCGGCATGGCCAAGGAGAAGCTCGACCGGGACCCAGAGGCGGCCCGGGCCCTGGTCGACGAGGCCCACCGGGAGGCCAAGAACGCCCTGGTCGAGCTGCGGGACCTGGCGCGGGGCCTGCACCCGCCGGTGCTGACCGACCGGGGCCTGCGGGCCGCGGTGGCGGGGCTGGCGTCGCGGGCCCCGGTCCCGGTCGACGTCGACGTGGCCCTCGACCACCGGGCGCCGCCGTCGATCGAGGGCATCGCCTACTTCGTGATCTCCGAGGCGCTCACCAACGTGGCCCGCCACAGCGGGGCGACCCGCGCCCGGGTGCGGGTGACCGACACCGGGCGCCTGCTGGTGGTCGAGGTCGACGACGACGGCGTGGGCGGCGCCTCGGTGGAGCGGGGCACGGGCCTGCGCGGCCTGGCCGACCGCGTCGGGGCCGTGGACGGGGCCTTCCGCATCACCAGCCCGCCCGGGGGTCCGACCAGCATCCGCGCCGACCTGCCCCTGCCCGCCGGCCCCCACCTCGAGCCCGGCCCGCCCAGCGCGGCGCCGATGCCGCCCGGCGCCAGCCGCGCCGACGGAGCCCACCCCGACCCGACCGCGGTGGCCGACGACGCCACCGCGACCGACACCCCGACCCCGGGAGCCACCTGATGCGCATCGTGATCGCCGAGGACTCCGTGCTCCTCCGCGAGGGGCTCACCCGCCTCCTGGTCGACGCCGGCGAGGAGGTGGTGGGGACCGCGGGCGATGCCGAGGAGGCCATGGCGGTGGTCGAGGCCACCGCGCCCGACATCGTCGTCACCGACGTCCGGATGCCCCCCGACCACAGCGACGAGGGCCTGCGGGCCGCCATCGAGATCCGCCGCCGCTGGCCCGGCACCGCCGTGCTCGTCCTGTCGCAGTGGGTCGAGGAGCGCTACGCCACCGAGCTGCTCGCCGGGGCCACCGACGGCGTCGGCTACCTCCTGAAGGACCGGGTCGCCGACGTCGGCGACTTCGTGGACGCGGTCCGCCGGGTCGGCGCCGGCGGCACCGCCCTCGACCCCGACGTGGTGTCCCAGCTGCTCGCCACCACCCGCAACCGCAGCCCACTGGCGGCCCTCACGCCGCGGGAGACCGAGGTCCTGAAGCTGATGGCCGAGGGCCGCAGCAACCGGGCCGTCGCCGCCGCCCTCGTGGTGTCCGACGGGGCGGTGGAGAAGCACGTCTCCAACATCTTCATGAAGCTCGACCTGCCCATCGCCGAGGACGCCCACCGCCGCGTGCTGGCCGTGCTCCGCTACCTGGAGGCGGCGCCGTGAGCGACCCCGCCACGCCCCTCGGCCCCCCGGCGGACCCGGCCGGTCGACCCCCGGCGGCGGGCTGGGGCCCCGACACCGCAGCCCGGGCCGGGCACCACCCCGCCGTGCGCGCCCTCGCCCTCGTCGTGGGCGGTCTGGTCACCCTGGCCATCGTGGGCGGGGCCTCCTTCGCCGCCGCCAACCTGCTGGTCCGCACGACCGAGACCGACACCCGCACGCTCGAGGGCCCGGTGTCCCGGGCCGTCATCGAGGTGGACGGCTCGGTCACCGTCGAGGTGGGACCGCCGGGCGAGGTGCGCATCGAGCGCCGGTCGACCTTCGGGCTCCGCCGCCCATCGGTCACCACCGGCCTGGCCGACGGCATCGTCACCGTGCGGGCCACCTGCGCGGGGATGCCGGGCCTGTGCGCCAACGACGTCGACCGTCACCCTGCCGAGCGCCACCGAGGTCTCGGCCGACGGCGAGCACCACGTGTCGATCACCGGCACCACGGGACCGATCGAGGCCGACTCGGCCGGCGGGTCCATCGAGCTCACCGCGGTGTCGGGCCCCATCGATGCCCGCGCCGCCGGCGGCGCCATCATCGGCCGCGACGTCGACAGCGACCGGATCCGGGCCTCGGTGGGGGCAGGGGCCATCGACCTCGAGCTCAGCTCGCCGCCCACCGACGTGGACGCCAGCACCGGCGCCGGTGCCGTCGTCATCGCCGTGCCCCCCGACGGCACCGCCTACCGGGTCGACGCCACCTCCGGCGCCGGGTCCCAGGACGTCCAGGTCGCCACCGACCCGACCTCCCCCCACCGCATCCGGGCCGGCACCGGCGCGGGCCACGTCGAGGTCCGGTACCGCACCGGCTGACCGCCGGGGTGGGGCTGGCCCCACCCCTGGCCACCGGTGGGCACCCGGTCGGCGGCCGGTGGCCCACGCCATCGAAGCGGGCGGCGCCGAGGCAGACGATGAGCAGCACGCCATCCCGTCCCCGAGGAGGACCCGTGCCCACCACCCTCTCCCCCGCCCCGTCCCGCCCGACGCCCGACGCCGACCAGCGCAGCCGCCGTCCGGGCCTTCGCCCTGCGCAAGGTCTACGGCTCCGGCCCCTCGGCCGTCACCGCCCTCGACGACGTGACCGTCGGGGTGCCCCGCGGCTCCTTCGTCGCCGTCATGGGCCCCTCGGGCTCGGGCAAGTCGACACTGCTGCACTGCATGGCCGGGCTGGACACCGTCACCTCCGGCACCGTCGAGGTGGCCGGCACCGACCTGGCCCGCCTGTCGGACCGCCAGCTCACCCGCCTGCGGCGCGACCGCATCGGCTTCGTCTTCCAGTCGTTCAACCTCGTCCCCACCCTCACCGCCGAGGAGAACATGACCCTCCCGGCCCTGCTGGCCGGGCGCAAGGTCGACCCCGCCTGGCTGGACGAGGTCGTGGCCACCGTCGGCCTGGCCGACCGGCTGGGACACCGGCCCTCGGAGCTCTCCGGCGGCCAGCAGCAGCGGGTGGCCGTGGCCCGGGCCCTGGTCGCCCGGCCCGAGGTGACCTTCGCCGACGAGCCCACCGGCAACCTCGACTCCCACTCCGGCACCGAGATCCTGGGCTTCCTGCGCCGGGCCGTCGACACCATGGACCAGACCGTGGTCATGGTCACCCACGACCCCGTCGCCGCGGGCTGGGCCGACCGGGTCCTCTTCCTCGCCGACGGGGCCGTCGTCGACGAGATGGTCGAGCCCACCGCCGACGCGCGTCCTCGACCGCATGAAGCGCTTCGGCGACTGAGCCGACCGACCCCACCCCACACCCGCGCACGATCCCGAGGAGACACCCATGCTGCGCCTCTCACTCCGCACCCTGCGGGCCCACGCCCGCCGCTTCACGTCCACCATCGTCGCCGTCGCCCTGGGCATCGCCTTCCTGGCCGGCGTCTTGATGTTGGTGGCCACCTTCCAGAAGGGCTTCGACGACATGTTCGCCACGGGCACGGCCGGCACCGCCGCCGTCGTCCGCGGCCGACGGCGGCATCGAGCTCAGCTTCGGCGACACCGCCCGGGGCGAGGTCGACGCCGGCCTGGCCGACGAGGTCGTCGCCGCCACCGACGGCGTCGCCGCGGTCGCGCCCGCAGCGCGACGGCACCGCCCAGATCGAGGGGTCCGACGGCGAGATCGTCGGCGGCGGCGGCCCGCCGCAGGTGGGCTCGCAGTGGATCACCGTCCCCGAGCTGAACCCGTGGGGGCTGACCGACGGGCGGGCACCGGAGGGGCCCGAGGAGGTCGTGATCGACGCCGCCTCGGCCCGCCAGGGCGACCTGGCCGTCGGCGACGCCACCCGCGTCTTCACCCCCGAGGCGGTCGACGTCACGGTCGTCGGCGTGGCCACCTACGGCACGGCCGACTCGGCCGGGCCGCTGACCCAGGCCCTGTTCTCCGAGGAGGGTGCCATCGCCCACCTGGGGGGCACCCCGGGCACGGTCGACGGCTTCCTCGTGGCGGCCGACCCCGGCGTCGAGCCAGGACCAGGTCACCGCCGCCCTCGACGAGGACCTGCCCGACGGGGTGGAGGCCATCACCGGCGACCAGCTCACCGAGGAGTCCCAGCAGATCGGCGAGGACTTCGTCGGCATCCTGCGCCCCGCCCTGCTGGCCTTCGCCCTCATCGCCCTCATCGTCGGGGCCTTCAGCATCTACAACACCTTCGCCATCGTCGTGGCCCAGCGCACCCGGGACGCGGCCCTGCTGCGGGCGATCGGCGCCTCGCGCCGCCAGATCATCGGCTCCACGCTCCTCGAGGCGGCGATCGTCGGCGTCGTCGGCGCCGCGCTCGGGCTTCCTGCTGGGCATGGGCCTGGCCGCCGGCCTGTCGGCGGTGATGGCCGGGTTCACCGGCATGACCTCGGCCGGCCTCGTCGTCACCGCCTCGACGGTGGTCATCGCCTTCGCCGTCGGCATCGGCGTCACCGTCGTGGCCGCCCTGCTGCCCGCCCGCCGGGCCTCCAAGGTGCCGCCCGTCGCCGCCCTCCGCGACGTCGCCGTCGATGGCGGGCGGGTCGGGCGCATCCGCACGGCCGTCGGCCTGGCCCTCCTGGCCGGCGGTGCGGGGCTGGGCGTGACCGCCGCGCTGCGGGCGTCCGGGGCGACCATGGCCGGGACGGCCGCCGCCCTGCTCCTGCTGGCCACCATCGTGCTGGCGCCCAGCGTCGCCGGGCCCCTCGTCCGGGTGGTGGGCGCCCCCCTCGCCCGCCTCCGCGGGGTCACCGGCGTGATGGCCCGCCGCAACGCCATCCGCAACCCGCGGCGCACCGGCAGCACGGCCACGGCCCTCATCATCGGCGTCACCGTGGTCGCCCTGTTCACCGTGGTCGGGGCCTCCATCCAGGCCTCGCTCGACAAGGTCGTCGACGAGCAGGTCGCGGGCGACGTCGTCGTCCAGGGTCCGCAGGTCGACGGCTTCTCCGGCCTGGCGCCGTCGCTCCAGCAGCGCCTGGCCGAGCTCCCCGAGACCGACGCCGCGGTCGGCATCGGCGACGTGCCGATCAACCTCGACGGCGAGGACCAGCTGCTCACCTACGCCGACGCCGCCGGGCTGGACCGGGTCATCGACCTGGGCGTCACCGGGGGCGACCTGGCCTCCTTCGGTGCCGGCGACATCGCCGTGTCGACCGGCTACGCCGAGGACCACGGCCTGGCCCTGGGCGACCCGGTGCCGGTCCGGTACCTCGACGGGGTGGAGGGCGACCTCACCGTCGGCCTCGTGTACGACACGACCACCTTCGCCGGCTCCGGGTTCATCGACATCGCCTCGGTGACCCCCCACGTGCCCGAGGTCGGCCCCACGGTCATGCTCCTCAGGGCGGCCGACGGGGTCAGCCCCGAGCGGCTCGACGACGCGGCCCAGGCCGCGGCCCAGCAGTGGCCGGGGACGACCATCGAGACCAGGGCGGAGTTCGCCGAGACGCAGGGCCGGACCGTGGACCAGATGCTGATGCTCATCTACGTGCTGCTCGCCCTGTCGATCGGCATCGCCCTCATGGGCATCGCCAACACCATCTCGCTGTCGACCCTCGAGCGGCGCCACGAGATCGGCCTCCTCCGGGCCGTGGGCCAGACCCGCCGGCAGGTGCGCTCGATGGTCCGCTGGGAGGCGGTCATGGTGTCGGCCCTCGGCACCCTCGCCGGCCTGGCCGTCGGGGTCAGCGCGGCCTGGATGGTGCTGCGGGCCGCTGGTGGCGACTTCAACCAGATCGCCGTCCCCCTCCCCACCCTCGCCGTCGTGGCCGTCATCGGCGCCGCCGCCGGCGTGCTGGCCTCGGCCCGACCCGCCTCCCGGGCGGCCCGGACCGACGTGCTGACCGCCCTCGGCGGCGGCTGACGGCACCTCCTCAGCGGGGCGGGCCGCCCCTCCCTCCCACCCCGGCCCCCCCGCTGACCCCTCCCCGGCCGTGGACCTCCTCGGGACCGCGGTCGGGGAGGCGCGTGGCCTCGTCCGGGGGTACGGTCGGCGGGTGACCGACCCCGGACCGGCGGCGAGCGACGAGGAGCTCATGGGCCTGGCCCTGGACGAGGCCCGGGCCGCGGGCGAGGCGGGCGAGGTGCCCGTCGGGGCGGTCGTCGCCGTCGGTGGGCAGGTCGTGGCCCACCGGGGCAACGAGCGGGAGCGCACCGGGGACCCCACGGCCCACGCCGAGGTGCTGGCCCTGCGCGACGCCGCCGCCGTCGTGGGCGACCGCCGGCTGCGCGACGCCACGCTGGTGGCGACGCTGGAGCCGTGCCCGCTGTGCGCCGGGGCGGCCTGGGCGGCCCAGGTGGGGCGCATCGTGTTCGGCGCGGAGGATCCCCGGGCGGGGGCCACCGGGTCGCTCTACAACGTGGCCGTCGACGTGCGCCTGAACCACACCTCGGAGGTCACCTCCGGCGTGCGGGCCGACGAGGCCGCCGCCCTGCTCACCGCCTTCTTCGCCACCCGCCGGGGCTGACCGGTCGAGGGTGCTCAGCGCCAGCCCGGGGGGAGGAGCACCACCGCGCCGTTGACCCCGCCGATGCCGAACGACGTGGACACCACGGGCCCCGGCTCCCAGGACCGGGACGCCCCCCACACGACGTCGGCGTCGACGGCCGGGTCGGGCTGCGGGTCGGTGCCCGACGGCGGCAGGAGGCCCTCGGCCACGCTCCTCAGGGCGACGACCGCCTCGAGGGCCCCGGCCGCCCCCACGCCGTGGCCGGTGACGCGCTTCACCGACGTGATCGGGGGCCGGTGCGGACCGCACACCGCGGCCACCGCGGCGGCCTCGGCCGCGTCGTTGGCCACCGTGCCGGTGCCGTGGGCGTTGACGTGGGCCACCGCCCCGGGGTCCACCCCGGCGCGCGCCAGGGCCAGGGTGATGCACTCCACCGCACCGGCCCCCGAGGGGCGCACGGCGTGGTCGGCGTCGTTGGTGTTGGCCCACCCCGCCACCTCGCCCAGCACGGTGGCCCCCCGGGCGTGGGCGTCGTCGAGGGGCTCCAGCACGAGGACGGCGGCGCCGAGGCCGAACACGAAGCCGTCGCGCCGGACGTCGAAGGGCCGGACCCAGCCCGTGGGCGACAGGGCCCGCAGGTTGGCGTAGGCGGCCTGCAGCACCGGTGCCACCCGGCCCTCGGTGCCGCCCGCCCAGGCCACGTCGGCCTGGCCCGAGGCCACCAGGGCGGCGGCCTCGCCCAGGGCGTGGGTGCCCGCCGCGCAGGCCCCGGCGGTGACGCCCACCGGGCCCCGCGCCTCCAGGCGCTGGGCCACGGTGGCGGCGGCCGACGAGGTCGACGCCAGCAGCCCCACCGAGGGCGGCACGGCCGCCTCGCCCTCCGCGTCGGCGGTGCGCACCGCGTCCTCGACCGCCACCGACGGGCCGAACACGTTGCCCAGCACGACGGCGCGGCGGGTGGGGTCGGGCCGGGGGGAGCCGGCGGCGGCGTCGGCCTCGGCGGCCGCAGCCACCGCGTAGGCCACGTAGTCGTCGGTCCGCCGCAGCTCGCGCCGGGGGAACCAGCGCGACGCGTCCCACCCCGGGACCTCGGCCGCGACGGGGGCGTCGGTGGGCCGGGTGACCAGACCCCACAGCGCGTCGGCGCCGACGCCACCAGGGCTCACCGCCCCGACCCCGGTGACGGCCACCCGCCTCACGGCGGCGTCACCACGATCACCGCCACCTGGCCTCCGAGGCCGAGCGACGACGACACCACCGGCCCCGGCGTCCACGGCTCGACCTCCCGCACCAGGCGCACGGCCAGGGCCGGGTCGGGCGTCTCCAGCCCGACCACCGGCAGGAGCAGCCCGCGGTCGATGCAGAGCGCGGCGGCCACCACCTCGAAGGCGCCGGCGGCCCCACCGGTGTGGCCCATCGCCCCCTTGAGCGAGGTGACCGGCACGTCGGGACCCAGCACCTCGGCCACCGCGGCCGCCTCGGCCGCGTCGTTGACCGCCGTGCCCGTGCCGTGGGCGCCGACGTGGGCCACCTCCGCGGCCGCGACGCCGGCATCGTCGAGCGCGGCCCGCATGCAGGCGGCGAGCACCCCGGCCTCGTCGGAGGGGGCGAAGACGCCGGCCACGTCGGTCCGCTCGGCGCCGCCCGCCACCACGGCCAGGATCGGCGCGCCGCGGTCGCGCGCCCGCTGCTCCTCCTCCACCACGACCATGGCCGCCCCCTCGGTGAGGGCGAAGCCGTCCCGGGCCACGTCGAAGGGCCGGGGGCGGTCGGCGGTGAGCACCGTCAGGCGCTCGAAGGCGGCCACCACCGCCGGGGTCGCGGGCGACTCGGTGCCGCCCGCCAGGGCCACGTCGACCCGCCCGTCGACCACCCGGCGGGCGGCCTCGGCGACGGCCACGGTGCCCGACGCGCAGGTGGCGGCCAGGCCCAGGCTGGGCCCGCTCCACCCGCTGCGGGCGGCCACCGCGGCGGCCGGCGCGCTGACCGGGAAGATCGTGCCGAACACCGGCGACACGGCCGAGGGGCCGTCGCGGTCGACGGCCAGGACGCCGTCGGCCAGGCTCGCCACTCCGCCGTAGGCGCTGGCCACGACCACCCCGCCGCGGTCGCCGACCTCGCCCACCCCGCCCGCCGCGACCAAGGCCTCGTCGGCGGCCACGCAGGCCATCTGGGTGGTGCGGTCCATGCGCCGGGCCTCCCGCCGCGGCAGCAGGGCGGCGGGGTCGGCCGCGATGCGCCCGGGGTGGGCCGGGGGACGGGACGCGGGATCGGCGCAGAAGTCCCAGAAGGCGTCGGCTCCGACCCCGCCGGGGCCGACCACGCCGACCCCCGTGATGACGGCCCGGCGCCGCGCTCCTGCCATGGGCGGGACGCTACCGCCCGGCCGCGAGGGCGGGGCCGGGCCGGTGGGCCCGGAGGACGGCTGCGAGCCGCGAGACTCGGCCGATGCGATTCGGAGTGGTGACGGGCTTCGGGCCCCGGGCCGAGGCGGCTGCGGTGCGGGGCCTGCTGGAGACGGTGGAGGGGGTGGGCTACGACTCGGTGTGGCTCACCGAGCACCTGGTGGTGCCCGAGCACTACGAGTCCCCCTACCCCTACGCGGTCAGCGGCGACATGCCCATCGGCGTGGGCGCCGACCTGCCCGAGCCGCTCACCTGGCTGGCCTTCGCCGCAGCCTGCACCCGCGAGCTGCTGCTGGGCACCTCGTGCGTGATCCTCCCCGAGCGCAACCCCCTGCACCTGGCCAAGCAGGCCGCCACCCTCGACCTGCTGGCGGGGGGCCGGCTGCGGCTGGGCGTGGGCCTGGGCTGGTGCCGCGAGGAGGCCGAGGCGGTGGGCACGACGTGGGACGACCGAGCCCCCCGCGCCGAGGCCGCCATCGAGGCCCTCCGGCTGCTCTGGACCGGCGAGCCCGTGTCGTTCTCGGGCCCAGGGGTCGACTTCGCCCCGGTGGTGTGCCGGCCCACCCCGGCCCGCGACGGGGGCATCCCCATCGTCGTGTGCGGACCGTCGGAGCGGGCCGCCCGGCGCGCCGGGCGCATGGGCGACGGGTTCTTCACCAACCACCGCGACCCGGTGGTCCTCCAGGGCCTGGTCGACGCCGTGCACCGCGGCGCCGAGGAGAGCGGGCGCGACCCGGCCGCCATCGAGATCACCGCCGGGGCGTCGCCCGCCCCTCGCACCGTCGAGCGACTCGAGGCCATGGGCGTGGACCGCATGATCTGGCCGGTGCCCACCCGCGACCCGGCCCGGGTCGAGCGCCAGGTCACCCGGGCGGCCCGGGCGGTGATGGGGTGAGCGGCGACGCCCTGCCCCTCGCCGGGCGCACCGCGCTGGTCACCGGCGCCAGCCGGGGCATCGGGCGGGGCATCGCGGTGGCCCTGGCCGAGGCGGGCGCAGACGTGGCCGTCGGCTTCCACCGCCACCGCGACCGGGCCGACGAGGTGGTCGCCGAGGTCACCGCCCTCGGGCGACGGGCCGTGGCCGTGGCCGCCCGGGTCGAGCAGCGCGCCGAGGTGGCCGCCATGGTCGCGGCGGTGGTCGAGGCCCTGGGCCCGCCCAGCATCCTGGTGGCCAGCGCCGGGGTGGCCAGCCGGTACCAGCCCGTCACCGACCTCGACCCGTCCCACTTCGAGAAGGTGGTGAAGGTCCACGCCTTCGGCGCGTTCCACTGCGCGGCCGAGGTGCTGCCCCACATGCGGACCTGCCCCCGCGGCGACGTGGTCTTCGTCTCCAGCAGCGAGGCCACCGGGGCCCACGGCGCCAACGGCTCGCCCTACAACGTGGGCAAGGCGGCCATGGAGGAGCTGGCCCTCACCCTCGCCAACGAGGAGGTGGGCCACGGCGTCCGGGTGAACGTGGTCGCCCCCGGCCTGGTGGTGTCGGACATGGCCCGGCGCCTGGTCCGCTCGCTCCGCGACGTCGACGTCACCGACCTCGACGACGAGTTCCCGCTGGGCCACGTGTGCCGGCCCGAGGAGGTCGGCGCCCTCGTGGCCGCCCTCTGCGGCCCAGCCGGGTCCTACGTGACCGGGCAGCGCATCGCCGTGGACGGCGGCGGCTTCCCGCCCGGGCTGCTCGGCCCCCGCTGAGGGACGGGCTCAGCCCTCGCGCTTGCGGGCCACCAGCTCGACCAGGCCCTCGACGTCGCTCAGGTCGTAGACCTCGTGGTCCTCGATGGCCACGCCGAAGTCGCGCTCGAGGGTGGAGGCGATCTCGATCACGTCGATGGAGTCGGCGTCGAGGGTCTCGCTGAGCTTGGCGTCCAGAGTGACCTCCTCGGGGTCGCAGTCGAGGACCTCGACCGCGGCCTCCCGCACCTTGGCGAAGATCTCGTCTCGCATCGCATCCGACATGGGGCCTCCCGGGCAGCGGAACCCGAGGGAACCTAGTGGGCCCGACCCGGACGGCGAGGGCCGACGGGGGTCAGATCTGGAAGTAGACGAACGGCACCGGCGCCTGGCCGCTGTAGATGATGATCAGCACGGCCATGGCCCCGTAGCCCACGGCCCGACCGAGTGTCATCGGGTCGGGGCGGCCCTCGTGGCGCTCGATCTCGGCCTCGCGCCGGTCGAGCAGGATCAGCGCGCCGAGGGCGTAGGCGAACAGGATCATCAGGTTCTGGTCGATGGGCGCGAAGTGGGGCCAGATGAGCTGGCCGTAGAGGCGCAGGCTGGCGGCCACCGAGCCCGTGCGGACCCAGGCGTGCTGCACCGCCACCATGATGAAGACGTAGACGGGCGCGACGATCGGCCACCACGACGGCAGCCGGCTGACCCGGTCGGCGGCGGCCTGCTCGGCGGCCCGGTCGCGCCGGCGGATCACCCCGGCCGACACGTGGCCGTGGTCGACGCCCACCGCGGTGCCGGCGGGACCGCCCAGGTCCATGCTCGGGGTGGCGAGGGCGTCCTCGCCCTCACCGCCGGGGATGCTCTCCACCGGCTCCCCGCGCTCGCGCTCGGCCTTGGCCCGCGCCCGGGCCGCCTTGCGGGCGGCGCGCCGGCGGGCGTCGGCCTTCTGGGCGACCCACAGCTCGATGGACAGCACGCCGCCCATCACGAAGCCCCACGTGAGCCAGACCAGCCCGTCGTCGTGCCACAGCCCCGAGAGGGCGAAGACGATGCACAGGGCGAAGGCGTTCCAGAGGGCGCTGCGCCCCTTGCCCCGCAACGGCCGGTACAGGTAGTCGCGGAACCACGCCATGAGGGTCATGTGGTCGCGGCGCCAGAAGTCGCGGAAGTTGCGCGAGCGGGTGAGGGGCTGGCGGAAGTTGTACGGCAGCTCGATGCCGAGGAGCTTGGAGCTGCCCCGGGCGATGTTGGAGTAGCCCGCGAAGTCGAGGGTGAACTGGATGACGGCGGCCAGGGTGGCCACCCACAGGTTGACCCACCCCGGCCCCGACGACCCCGTGCCGTCGCCGAACTGGCTGAACACCTGGGCCGTGGCCGGCGACAGGGCGTCGGCGATGGCGACCTTCTGGAACAGGCCGATGAAGATGAGCTCGAGGCCCTCGCGCACCTGCTCGGACTTGGGCTTGAGGGGCAGGTGCGTGATCTGCGGGAGCATCCGCTTGGCCCGGATGATCGGCCCCGCCAGCAGGTGCGGGAAGTACGAGATGAACACCATGAAGTCGAGCAGCGACCGGGTCGGCTCGATCTCGCGGCGGTAGACGTCGATCGTGTAGCTCAGCGTGGAGAACGTGTAGAAGCTGATGCCGATCGGCAGCACCACGACCAGGGCGACGCGGGGGTCGGAGAAGCCGAGGGTCTCGAGCACCTGCTCCACGGGCGCGCGGAACCAGTCGAAGTACTTGAAGAAGGCGAGGGTGAGCAGGTTGCTGCCCACGCTGACGGTGAGCAGCAGGCGCCGGGCCCGGCCGTCGGTGGAGCGCCCCATGGCCCGGGCCACCGAGTAGTCGATGAGCGTGGTCGCCAGCAGGATCGCCGTGAACCGGACGTCGACCCAGGCGTAGAAGACGTAGGAGGCGCAGAGCAGGAGCACCTTCCGCCACGTCCGCGGCAGCGCCCAGTACCCGCACACGACGAGCGCGAGGAACGCCGCGTACTGGAAGGAGTTGAACGCCACGGGCGCAGACTAGAGGTGCGGCCCCGAAGCGTCGGAGGCGGCTGGCGGCCGTCCGCACCTCGCTACTGTCGGTCCATGTCCCCCCGTGGCCCGGCGCCACCTCCCGGAGCGGTCCCCGAGGGGGTCGTGGCCCTCGTGACCGGGGCCTCCGGCGGGCTCGGCGCCGTCGCCGCCGCAGCCCTGGCGGCCGAGGGCCTGCCCGTCGCGCTGCACGCCCACCACCACGTCGACGCGGCCGAGGCGGTGGCCGCCGGCCTCGACGTGGAGACCACCGTGGTGCGCGGCGACCTGGGCGACTGGGCCGAGGCCGAGGCCGCGGTGGCCGCCGCGACCGACGCGCTCGGTCCGGTGGGCGTGCTCGTGCACTGCGCCGGCACCCGGGTCGACGGTCTGCTGTCGGCCCAGGACCCGGCGGCCTGGGCCGAGGTCGTGCGGGTGAACCTGCTGGGCACCTACCACGCCGACCGGGCCGTGGTGGGCCCCATGCTGTCGGCCCGGTGGGGCCGCATCGTCAACCTGACCAGCCCCGTGGCCGGGTTCGGCAACGCCGGCCAGTCGGCCTACGCCGCGTCCAAGGCGGGGGTCGAGGCCCTGACCCGCACCCTGGCCCAGGAGGTCGGCCGTCGGCAGGTGACCGTCAACGCCCTGTCGCCGGGCTTCGTGCGCACGGCGATGACCGAGGAGGTGGCCGACGGGGCCCGGGACCGGCTCCTCGAGCGCACCGCCCTGGGCCGTCCCGGCCTCCCCGAGGAGCTGGCCCCCGCCCTGTCGTTCCTGCTCCACGCCGGCTACGTCACCGGCCAGGTCCTCGCCGTCGACGGGGGGATGACGCCCTGAGCACGGACGCGGTCGGGCCGGCGCACCGCACCCCGTGCACCGTCGACCGCGCCGCCGCCGCCGACCTGGCCCGGGCGGTCGACCCCGACGGGTGCCTCGTCCCCGGCCTGGCCGTGGCCTGTCGCCCGCTCGTGGCCGGCCTGCTGGCCGTGCTCGACGACCCCGCCACCGGCGTGGCCGAGGGCAGCGCCCGCCACGCGTGGGTCGAGGTCGACCTGCGGGCGGCGGTGCCGGTCGCGGTGCCCCTCGTGGTCACCGCCACCCTCACCGCCCGCGGCCGCCTCGGTGCCGGGACGGGGCTGGGGATCGACGTCGACGTGGAGGGTCCCGACGGCCCGCTGGTGCGGTCGCGCCACGTGGTGGCGGCCACGACCGACCCGCCTCCCGCCGCCCGCCTCGCCCTCCCCCGCCCTCCGGCGGCGGTCGGCGAGGCCACGGCCCCTCCCCCCGACCCGGTGCGCCTCCTCCTCGACGGCGCGCGGGTCGGCGCCTACCGGGCCGGTGCGGCCGACACCTCACCGGCCCACGACGACGGACCCGGGGCGATCGTGCCGGGGCTGATGGTCCTCTGGGCCGCGGTGGCGAGGACCGGCGTGGCCCCTGCGCCACCCCTCCGCCTGGGCGGCCGCTTCGCCCACCCGCTGGCCGTCGACGTCGCGGCCGGGGTCCGGGTCGGGCCCGACGGGGCGGGCGGCCACCGCCTCGAGGTCACCGCCGACGGCCGCACCGTGGTGCGCCACGGCCACGTCGGGCCCCTGGGGGGACCGGACCTCCGAGGGGGCCACCGGTAGGATCCCCGGCCGTGACCGCCACCTCGGCCGACACCCTGCCCCCCGTGGTCGACGACCTCGGCGCGGCGCGCGCCCACCTGGCCGAGGCCGGCGTGGCCCGGCTGGGCGGCGTGTGCGACCCCGCCCGCACGGCCCGGCTCCGCACCGCGCTGGTCGAGGCCGCCGCGGCCGAGCGGGCCGACGGCACCGACACGTCGTACCACCGGGGCTCGTGCCAGCGGGTCTACCGCCTGCCCGCCCTCCACCCCGAGTTCCTCGCCGCGGCCGCCGACCCCACCGTGCTGGAGGTGGCCCGCTCCGTCCTCGGCCCCGACGTGCTGCTGTCCAACCTGAGCGCCAACATCGTGGGTGCCGGCGGCCGCAACATGGCGATCCACGCCGACCAGGGCTTCCTGCCCACCCCGTGGACCGAGGCGTGGGGCTTCCAGGTCATCTGGGCCCTCGACGACTTCACCGCCGAGCGGGGCGCGACGCGCGCCGTGCTGGCCAGCCACCGGGCCGAGGGGCCGCCGGCCCGCGCCGTCCCCGCCTCCGACTCGGTCGCCCTGGAGTGCCCAGCCGGCACCCTCCTCCTGCTCGACGGGCGCCTGTGGCACGGCACCGGGGCCCACACCGGGGCCGAGACGCCGCCCGCGGGCCGTCGCCACGGCCTGCTCGGCTTCTACACCAAGCCCTGGCTGCGCACCCAGGAGGCCTGGCCCACCTCGCTGCCGGCCGGGACGCTGGGCGGCGACGCCGACCTGGCCCGCCTGTTCGGCGTGCTGCCGTGGGAGCACCTGGGACTGGTCGAGGGCCACGCCGCGCCCCTGACCCCGTGAGCGGGCGGCGCGGGGGCGCGGGCGAGGCCCGCCGGCGCCCGGTCCTCCTGGGGCGTCGGGTCTCCCTCGCCTGGGTCGCGGCCGCGGCCGTGGCCCTGCTGCTGGTCACCGAGCTGGGCACCCGGGCCGTGGAGGACTGGCTGCCGGTGAGCCAGGCCGGCGACGCGGCCGAGGTGCAGCTCAAGTACGAGCAGCTGGGTGCCCTGGCCGACGCCGACGAGCCCACCGACGTCGTGTTCTTCGGCAACTCGGCCATGGACGCAGCCATCGACCCCGCGGTGTGGGCCGAGACCTCGGCCACCTACCCCCTGGCCTACAACGCCTCGCTGCTGGGCCAGCCCTTCGACTCGGTGCGGCGGTGGGAGGCCGACTTCGTGCTGCCGGCCTGCGACCCGGCCCTGGTGGTGGTGGGCATCACCCCGTTCGACGTCCCCCAGATCGACATCCTCAACACCAGCCGGGCGGTGGTCGAGAAGCTCTTCGACGACGCCATGGACCGCCTCGAGCAGGGACCCCTGGCCCGCCTCGACGAGCGTCTCCAGGACCGCTCGGCCATCATCCGCCACCGATCGTCGTTCCGGTCGCCCGTCCAGCTCTACCGGGCCGCCACGTCGCGGATCACCGGCGACGACAAGCCCAAGCAGGACAGCCTGCAGCCGGTGGTGCTCACCGACGGGCGCATCGTGGCCCGCACCGAGGACGTGTGGGCCGACGAGCTCATCCAGCCCCGCGGCGGGGTGGCCAACTACTGGGGCCTCGACGAGCCCCAGCCCCTGGGCTTCGGCTTCACCTCCCCGGTCCAGCAGGAGATCTTCCGGTCCTCGCGCACCAGCCGGACCCAGATGGCGGCCCTCCGCGACGCGGCCGAGGCCGCGGGGGCCCAGGTCGTCTTCGTGATCCCCCCGAGCCGCCCCGACGCCTACACCTCCTTCACCGGGAGCCGGGAGGCCACGGCGCGGGCCGTCGCCACCGTGCGCGACGAGGCCACCGACCTGGGCGTCAACGTCTACGACTTCAGCGACGCCCGGTACCCCGACGACCACTTCGCCGACGACGTCCACCTCAACCGGGTGGGCAGCGCCCAGTTCTCGGCCGACCTGGCCCGCGCCCTGGACCAGGCATGACCGCCACCCGGACCGCCGCCCCCCGGGCCCGCACCCGCCGGGACCGCCCCGAACCCCTGCCGCAGTCGCCGGGCCGCTCCCTGCGGTCGCTGCTGCCCAGCCTGGCGCTCTTCCTGGCCATGGCCGTGGTGGTCGTGACCGTGCTGCTCAGCCAGTTCGGCACCGTCCGGGGCGGGTCGCCGCCCCTCGCCGGCCACGACGAGGCGGTGGGCGGCGCCGCGACCGGCGCCCTCGCCGCCCCCTGGCGGGCGGTGCGGGGCGACTGGGCCCGCACCGATGGGGGTGCAGCGGTCGCCACCCCCGGCGACCGCCTGAGCGTGGCCGTGCGGCCCGTGGGCGGCGTCGACGGCACCATCGAGGTCACCGGCGGCGACGTGGTCGACGGGTGGTCGGTGGTGTGGCGCTGGCAGGACCCGGGCTCCTACGGCCTGGCGGTGGTCGAGCCCTCCGAGGGGACGGTGAGCCTGGTGGCGGTGGTCTCGGACCGCACCCGCCTGCTGGCCCAGGCCGCCCTGCCGGCCGACGTCGACCTGGCCACCGTCGCGGTCGAGCTGTCCGGCCCGGTGGCCAAGGTCCGCGTCGACGGGGCCGTGGTCGTGGCCGGGCGCGACGACCGGCTGACCACAGGCACCGACGCCGGCGTCGCCGTGGTCGGGGACGCCTCGGGGGCCACCTTCGACCGCTTCCGCACCCGCCCACCCGACGGCGCCACCGTGCGCGAGGTCGAGCCCGGGAGCGGGTCGTGACCGCCGCCGGCGCCCCCGAGGGCCGGGTGGTGCTCGTCACCGGCGCGGGCCGGGGGATCGGGCGGGCCGTGGCCGAGCGCTTCGTGGCCGCCGGCGACCGCGTGGCGGGCCTGTCGCGCACCAGCCCGCCCCCCGACGGCGTCCTGTCGGTGCCCGCCGACCAGCGTTCCACCGCAGAGGTGGAGGCCGCCTACGCCCGGGTGGAGGACGAGCTGGGCCCGGTCGAGGTCCTGGTGGCGGCGGCCGGCATCGGTCCCATCAACATGCTGATGCGGGCCACCGACGACGACGTGGCCGACGTGGTGGACACCAACCTGGTGGGCACCATCCGGGTCGTCCGCCGGGCCGTGGCCCCCATGGCCCGGCGCCGCTCCGGTCGCATCATCCTGGTGGGCTCGATCTCCTCGGGGTGGGGGGCCAGCGGGGGCTCGCTCTACGCCGCCTCCAAGGCCGGGCTCACCGGCCTGGCCCGCTCGCTGGCCCGCGAGCTGGGGCCCCGCGGGGTGACCGTCAACGTGGTCGCACCGGGGGCCATCCGCACCGACATGCTCGACGCCGCCGGCTCCCGCCTCCAGGCCGAGGAGGTGGGCCGGGCCCCGCTGCGGCGGACCGGCACCCCCGACGAGGTGGCCGCGGTGGTCGCCTTCCTGGCCTCCGAGGAGGCGTCCTACGTGACCGGCGCGGTCCTGCCCGTCGACGGCGGGCTGGGCATGGGTCTCTGACCCACCCCGGCGGCGGCCTCCTCGTCGGCCGCGCCGGCGGGGCCGTCGTCGCCGGCCGGGGGCGGCGCACCGACGGCGCGCCGCACCGCCGGCAGCCGGGCCGCCGACACCAGCCCGACCGCGGCGAGCACCACCAGGCCCACGTCGCCCCCGATCCGGAAGCGCTGCAGCGGCTGGTTGGCCGCAGCCAGGACGGTCGACACCGCGACCCAGCCCAGCAGGGGGCTGAGCGGCACGCGCCGCCGCCACAGCAGCACCCCGCCCCAGACGGCCAGGGGCAGCAGCACCCAGCCCACCAGCACGCCGACCTGGGCCCGCTGTGCCCCCCGCTGCTCGATGGCGTCGTCGAGGCGGACCGACTCGAAGGGCCGCCACACACCCCAGAAGCGGGCCACCCGGGCCACCACGACGGTGGGCGCCCGGCCCAGGTTCTCGCGGTAGTACTCGGTGGCCCCGTCGAGGAAGACCTGGCTGCGCCCGATCTCGGTGTCGTTCTCCGGGGCCCGCAGCGCGTCGCCGTCGACCTCCAGGCAGTCGACCGACCGCAGGCCGAGGAGGCGGTCGTTGTAGAAGGTCTCGTCGCAGGTGCCGACCCGGAGGCCGGCCCCGGCACCGTTGGTCAGCAGCGGCCGGTCGAACCGGGCCCAGTTGAACGCCACCCAGGGCGCCAGCACCAGCAGCACCGCGCCCACCACCACCGCGCCCCGACGGGCCCGCTCGACCCACGAGTCCCGGTGCATGCCCAGCACCAGCGGCACGACGACGAAGGCGACCGCCAGCAGGGCCTCGTTGCGCACCAGGCCGGCCCCGGCGATGGCGGCGCCCAACGCCGCGGCGCGACCCGTGGTGGGCCGGTCGTGGAACCGGTAGGCCAGCACCGACACACCGGCGACCGCCGCCGCGAACAGGCCCTCGGGCATGAGCACCACGTCGTTGATCCAGATGAGGGGGTGGACCGCGGCCAGGGCGGCGGCCACCAGCCCCACCCGGTCGCCGGCCACCTCCCGGCCGAGCAGGAAGATCACCCCCACGGCCGCCACGCCGAGGAGGGCGACGGCGGTCCGCAGGCCCTCGTAGTCGTCGATCCCCAACCACAGGAACGGGGTCAGCACCACCGAGAAGGCGGGGGCGTGCAGGGCGGTGTCGACCGGCGGGTCGTCGCCCTCGCGGGTGTGGAACCACTCGCCGTCGGCGTTGAGCCGGGCGTCGGTGAGGTAGGTGACCGAGTCGTTGTAGGACACGCACTCGCCCCGGGCGGTGGCCTCGGCCGCCACCTCCGAGCGGTCGGTGATGGTGCAGGGCGAGCCGGCCCACGCCCCGCCGAGGCGGACCAGGCCGGCCACCACCAAGATGACGAGCAGCACGGCGCGGGTGTCGAGGGCGACGAGCCGGTCGACCCAGGCCCGCACGGCGCCGCGGCGCCGGGGAGGGCGGGCCGCGGCCGCGGCCGGCCGGGCGCCCGCCGGGGCCGGCTCGGCCGACGGGCGGCGGCGGATCGTCGTGGCCGGCCGCCCCTCGCCGTCGTCGGGGGTCACGACCCGGGGCCGGACAGCAGGGCGGCCCAGCGGCCGCCGGCCTCGCCCCGGCCGACGAAGCCGACCCGGTCGCCCGGCGCGTCGGGGGCGGGCAGGGTGGCGACCTCCTCGCCGTCGACCAGCAGGCGGGCCTGCCCGTCGGCGACCGCCAGCTGCGCCTGGGTCCCGGGCTCGGAGGGGGCCAGCGGGTTGGCCGTGGTGACCTCGCCGTCCTGCCAGACCTCGAGGCGCCAGCCGCCGTAGTCGGGCACGGCCACGGCGGCCACGTAGGAGCCGGGGTCGGTGAAGCCCACGACCAGGCCCGCATCGGTGGCGGGCACCTCCACCTCGGCCCCGATGCCGGCCGTGGCGTCGCCGGGGCGCAGGGCCAGGGCCGGGTCGGCGACGGAGCCCTCGGGCACCACCAACGCCCCGTCGGCCACCTCCCAGCCGTCGCCCACGGTCTCCCAGCCGGCCAGGTCGCCGTCGAAGGGGTCGACGACCGCGGCCCCGTCGCCCTCCGGCACGGTGCCCCCGGGCGTGGTCGTGGACGGGTCCTCCGGCGCGCCGCCGGGCACCCCCTCGGGGGGGATCGTGTCGTCGGGCTGGCCCGCCGGCCCGGCGGGGATGCCGGGGGCGTCGGGGTCGATGGGGAAGGTGCCGAGCACGGTGGCCGAGTTGCTCACGTCGTCGGGGCTGCGCACCGCGCCCACGAGCGAGATCAGCAGCCCGAGGACGAGGACGGCCGCCAGCAGCCCCAGCACCACCGCCGGGCCCGTGTAGGGGCCGAGGCCGGGCTGGCCGGGGGCGCGCCGGGTCGACGGGCCGTCCTCCCGGGCGCGGCGACGGACGGCCCCGCGGGCGGCGGGGCGGGCGGGCTCGTCGGTCCCCGGGGTGGTGGCGACCGGTGCCCCCGGCTCCGAGGGCTCAGCGGGCAACGGAGGGATCCGCCGCCACCGGGCGCGTGGGAGGGGAGGCGAAGTGGGCCGACAGGTTCACCAGCGTCTCCCCGGGCCCGGCGTCGACCACCCCGGTGACGCCCCGCTCGACGGCCCGGGCCACCGCGCCGGGCCAGTCCACGGGCCGCACGAGGGAGGCGGCGAGGGCGGGCGCCACCTCCTCGGCGTGGGTCAGCACCGGACCGGTCGAGCACACGACCGGCACCTCCGGGTCGGTCGGGGCGCACGCCGCCACCGCGGCCGCGAACTCGTCGACCGCGGGCACGAGCAGCGGCGAGTGGAAGGCCCCGCCGATGCCGAGCCGGCGGGCCTTGCCCCCGGCCTCGAAGGCCAGCTCCACCGCGACCTCGGCGGCCTCGGCGTCGCCGGTCAGCACCAGCTGGCGATCGCTGTTGACCACGGCCACGTCGAGCAGGCCCCCGGTGCGGCCCACCGCGAGGCGTCGGATCCACTCGACGGTGGCGGGGTCGAGGCGCATGACGGCGACCATCATGCCGGGCCGGTCGTCGAGGGCCCGCACGCCCAGCTCGGCCCTCAGGGCGACCAGCCGGACGGCGGCCTCGCCGCTGATCACGCCGGCCCGGGCGCAGGCGGTGATCTCCCCCAGGCTGTGGCCGAGGACGGCGACGCCCGGCCCCCGCCCCTCGGTGGCCACCAGGCCGGCGGCCACCACGCACGGCTGGGCCACGCGGGTGTCGGCGAGGGCGCGCGGCGTGATCTCCACCCCTCGGGTGACCTCGGCGACGAGCCGGACGAGGGGGTGGTCCGGGTGGGCGGCGAGGGCCGCCGCCGTCGCCACGGGATCCACCCCCTGGCCGGGGAACGCCAAGGCCTCCGACATCGGCGCCATCGTAGGGACTGACGGCGGGGGGACGGGGAGCACCGGGGGCGCACGGCAGGGCTGTCCCCGCGGGGCGAGGACCCCCCTCGGCGACGACCGCCCCACCCGTCCGCGATCCCGGACCGACGGCTGGGAGGCGGGGGGCACCGATTACCCTGCTCGGTCCGGAGGGGACGAGTGCACGGACAGCCGGAGGGTGAGCGACCGGTGGAGCGGAACGACAGCGGCCACGCAGGGCCCTCCGCCCCGCGCCTGGCCCCACCGGGTCGACCGTGAGCCGCCGACGCCGCCCGGCGTGGCTGCGGCCGGTGCCCTGGACCGAGGCCGCCCTCGCCGTCCTCGTCGTCCTGCTGGTGGCCGAGCTCGGCCTGCGCGCCATCGACGACCACCTGCCCCGCCAGACGGCGGGCGACACCGTCGAGATCGAGCTCAAGTACCAGCAGCTCAAGGACCTCCGGGCCGAGGGGGAGCCGGTCGACGTGGTCGCCCTGGGCAACTCCACGCTCGACGCCGCCCTCGACCCCACCCTGTTCGCCCAGGTGTCGCGCCGCTTCGACGCACCCTTCAACGCCGCCCTGCTGGGTGCTCCGCTCGACGCGGTGCGCCGCTGGGGCGCCGACTTCGTCCTGGAGGAGAGCGCACCCGACACCGTCGTCCTCGGCCTCACCCCCCTCGACGTGCCCACCGTCGGCATCTTCGGGGTGAGCAAGCCGGCGGTGGCCGACGCCTTCACCCGGTCCCTCGACCAGCTCGAGCCGTCGCGCCTCCAGCAGGCCGACGAGACCCTCTCGGAGCGCTCGGTGCTGATGCGCCGACGGGCCCTGTTCCGCTCCCCCGGCGAGCTGTGGCGGGGCCTGAGCGACACGGTCCACGGGCGGGACAAGGAGTTCGAGGGCGCCGGACCGGTGACCCTCGAGGACGGCAGCCGCGGCGTCCGCGACCGGGCGACCTGGGAACAGCAGCTCATCGCCCCGCGGGGCGGCATCCGCACCTACTGGGGCCACGAGTTCGACGGCACCTCCGAGAGCCAGGTGAGCGAGGTCGAGAGCCAGGCCATCGCCACCAGCAACGTCGACCGCCTCCAGCTGGGCGGCCTGGTCGACGCCATCCGCGACCAGGGCGTCGAGGAGGTCGTCGTCGTCATCCCTCCGCACGACCGCTCGGCCCTGGCCGCCACCGGGCTCGACCTCGACCAGTTCGACCGCCTGGCCGACGAGCTCGTCGACTTCTCCGAGCGCGAGGGCATGGCCGTGCTCGACCTGTCGCGGACCCAGTGGGACCACACCGACTTCTTCGACCCCGCCCACCTGTCGAAGCGGGGCAGCGACCGGTTCACCCGGTGGCTGGCCCGCCAGCTCGACGCGCTGTGAGCGACGGGGAGCGCACGGGCCTCAGCCGCACCCAGTACCTGCTGGGCACGGCCCTGGTCGCGCTGGCGGGCATGACCCTCGTCTCCGGCCTCGCCGTGGTCTTCGCCCGCGAGGGTGCCACCCCCGACGACGGGCCCACCCGCACCCTCGCCTTCGCCGGCGACGACACCGGCCTCGAGGTCGTGTCCGGGGCCGTGGCCACCGAGGAGGGCCACCTGGTGGCCACCGAGGCCGGCCCCGACGACCCCGCGGTGGGCCTGGTCGACGCCCGCACCGAGGAGGGCCGGCTGGTCGTCACCGCCGTCGACCCCGCACCGGGGTGGGGCGTCGTGTTCCGCTGGACCGACGGCGACGACCACTGGTTCGCCTCCACCGCCGAGGCCGACGGCCCGCTCCGCCTGGGCCTGGTCCACGACGGCGAGACCGAGGTCGTCGACACCGCCCCCTCGCCGCTCGAGGCCGGCGCCGAGGTCGAGGTCCGCTTCGACGCGAACCGGGCCGACCTGCGCATCGACGGCGTGCTGGTGGCCTCGGCGCGGGGTCGCCAGGGCGACGGCCGACGGGTCGGGGTGTGGGCTGCGGAGGCGGGCGCGGCCTGGGACGACCTGGTGCTGGGCCCGCGCCCGACGCCCGTCGTGCGGGAGGACCGGTGAGGTCCCCGGGCCGCCGGCCGAGGCGGGGGCCGGCGGGGTCAGCGGCTATGTTGACCGGCGGAGGGTTGCCGGAGCGGACGAACGGGACGGTCTCGAAAACCGTTGTGGTGTCACAGCCACCGTGGGTTCAAATCCCACACCCTCCGCTCAGGTCGGGACCGCCACGGCGGCCCCGACCCCGCTTGCGAGAGAAGGACGTGGAGCAGGTGCCGAAGCACGGTCGATGGCTCGGCGTCCTCCTCGCGGGCGCGGTCCTGGTCGGGGCCTGCGGCGGTGGGGGCGACGACGGCGCCGACGACGCCCCCTCGCCGGGCTTCTGCACCGACGTGGCGACCGTCCAGGAGGAGCAGGCCGCGCTCAGCGACCTGCGCCTGACCGACGACGACGACGTCCCCGACGCCCGGGCCCAGCTCCTCGAGTTCCTCGACGCCATCGACGCCATGGCCGCCAGCGCACCCGAGGAGGTGCGGGCCGAGGCCGACCAGCTGGCGGCCACCTCGGCCCGGATCCGCCCCGAGATCGAGGGCGTCGACGACGCGCTGGAGCTCGGCACCCAGGTGCCGGGCCTGCTGAGCGAGCTGGGCGCCCCGGCCACCGACCTGACCTCGGCGGTGCGCACGACCTGCGGCGGCGACAGCTGAGCCACCGCCGAGCGGCGGTGGCGTCGGCAGCACCCACCCGTAGCCTGGCCGGACCGTGCGCCAGGGACCTCACATCCTCTGGGGGATGTCCCGTTCGGACCCGTCGGCCCTGAGCGGGGCTCACCTCGACAAGGGCCTGGTCCGGCGCGTCTGGGCCTTCGCCCACGCCTACCGCAGCCGGACGTTCCTCTTCCTCGGCGTGATCGTGGCCGAGGCCGTCCTCGGCCTGGCCACCCCGCTGCTCATCCGGACCATCGTCGACGACGCCCTCCCCCAGACCGACGGCGGCAGCGCCCGCACCGGCCTGCTCACCTGGTGCGCCGCCGGCATGGCGGGCGCGGCGGTGGCCATCGCCGGCCTGTCGCTGTGGGAGCGGTTCCTGTCGTCGAAGATCGGCGAGGGGCTGATCTACGACCTCCGCGTGGCCCTGTTCGACCACGTCCAGCGCATGCCGGTGGCCTTCTTCACCCGCACCCAGACCGGGGCCCTCATCTCCCGGATGAACAACGACGTCATCGGGGCCCAGCGGGCCGTCACCCAGACGCTCGGCTCGGTCGTGTCCAACGTCGTCGTGCTCGGGACCACCCTCACCGCCATGTTCGTGCTCGAGTGGCGCCTCACCCTGCTGGCCCTGCTCCTCCTGCCGGTCTTCGTCATCCCGGCCAAGCGGGTCGGCCGTCGGCTCCAGTCGATCACCCGGGAGTCCTTCGACCTCAACGCCTCCATGAACACCACCATGACCGAGCGCTTCAACGTGTCGGGGGCGACGCTGGTGAAGCTCTTCGGCCGCACCGAGGACGAGACCGCCGGCTTCACCGACCGGGCCGGGCGGGTGCGCGACATCGGGGTGCGGTCGGCCATGTACAGCCGCACCTTCCTCACCGCCCTCACCCTGGTCGGGGCGGTGGGCACCGCGGTGATCTACCTGGTCGGGGGGCGCCTGGTGATCTCGGGGGCCATCACGCTCGGCACCCTGGTGGCGCTGGGCGCCTTCGTGCTGCAGATCTACGCCCCGCTGACCCAGCTCACCAACGCGCGGGTCGACCTCATGACCGCCTTCGTGTCCTTCGACCGGGTCTTCGAGGTCCTCGACGCCCCCCGGGCCATCACCGACCGCCCCGGCGCCGTCGACCTGGTCGCGCCGGAGGGCCGCATCGAGCTCGACGGGGTGCGGTTCCGGTACCCGGCGGCGGCCGAGGTCTCCATCGCATCGCTGGAGGCCGAGGCCGGCATGCCCCTCGACTCGGCCGCCTCGGCCGAGATCCTCCACGGCCTCGACGTCACCATCGAGCCGGGCCAGACGGTGGCCCTGGTGGGTCCGTCCGGCGCAGGCAAGAGCACGCTGGTGAGCCTGGTCCCCCGCCTCTACGACGTCACCGAGGGCGCCGTGCGGATCGACGGCACCGACGTGCGCGACCTCACCCAGGAGAGCCTGCGGGCCGCCATCGGCGTGGTCAGCCAGGACCCCCACCTCTTCCACGAGGGCATCGCCGAGAACCTCCGCTACGCCAAGCCCGACGCCACCGACGAGGAGCTGGTCGAGGCGTGCCGGGCCGCCCGCATCCACGACTCCATCGCGGCCCTCCCCGACGGCTACGCGACCGTGGTCGGCGAGCGGGGCTACCGGATGTCGGGCGGCGAGAAGCAGCGCCTGGCCATCGCCCGGATGCTCCTCAAGGACCCCCGCATCGTCGTGCTCGACGAGGCCACCAGCCACCTCGACACCGAGAACGAGGCGGCCATCCAGGACGCCCTGGCCCACGCCCTGTCGGGGCGCACCGCCGTGGTCATCGCCCACCGCCTGTCCACCATCGTCGACGCCGACCAGATCCTCGTGCTCGACGGCGGCCGCATCGTCGAGCGGGGCCGCCACGCCGCCCTGCTCGCCGCCGACGGGCTCTACGCCGACCTCTACCGCGCCCTGCTGCGGGGCGAGGACCCCCTCGCCCCGGCGCCGGTCGACGACGCCCCCGAGGACCCGCCGGCCGCCGCCGGCGACCCCCACCTCCACCCCGCCGGCCAGTCCTGAGCCGCCCGCCCGCGGTCGGGGAGGCGGGGACCGGGTGACCGACCGCGCCCTCAGGCCGGTCGGCCGGCCCAGCCGACCCGCTGCCACCCGGCCCGGACCAGGCCGCCCGTGCGCGCCACGGCGGCCCGGGCCACGGCGGTGACCGCCGCGGCCCCGAGGGCGAAGGCCACCGCCAGGGCGAGCACCAGGGGCACCGCCAGCGGTCGGGCCACCGCGCCGACGCCGTCGACCACGGCCTCGGGACGGGTGACGACGTACCAGGAGTTCAGGCGCGGCAGCCGACCCAGGACCACGCCGAAGGCGCACAGCAGGTGCAGCGCGGCCCGCACCGGCACCCGCCACGGGGTCCACCCCACCCGGTCCAGCTCGCGGTCGACCTCGACCAGGCAGGCCGCGTAGGCAGCCAGCCCGTAGAGCACCAGCGCGGCGATGAGGGTGAGGGGCACGAGGGGCGCGAGACGGGAGCCGCCGCCGGAGTAGGCCTCCACCAGGGCGCCGGCGTGGACCAGGTCGGTGACCACGTAGGGCGCGTTGGGGAGGAACAGCAGGAACGCGACCACGCCCGCCCACCAGACCGCGGTGCGGCGGCGGTCGTGGCGGAAGAGGGCCACGGCCAAGCCCACCGGGACGGTGGCGAGCACGCCGTTCACCACCAGGAGCGGGGCCAGGTGCCACCCCGCGTGGACACCCAGGTGGACGCCCCGGGCCAGCAGCGTGCGCACGGGACCATGGTGCCACCGGCGAGGACGGCAGACCGGGCGGCTGCGGTCGACGCCCCGGCGGCCGGGCCGTACCGTGGCCGACCGTGCAGGACGCGCTGTTCGGGGCCGAGGAGGTGCGCGACCCCACCTGGACCGTCGCCGATCTGGCCAAGGCGGTCGGGGCGGTCGTGGAGCAGGCCTTCCCCGGCGAGGTGTGGGTGCGGGGCGAGATCCGGGGGATCCCCCCGCCCGGCGACGCCCGGCGCACCCGGCCCCACCTGTACTTCGACCTGATCGAGCCCACCGCCCCGGGCGCCCGGCCCCAGGCCGTGCTCCCCGTCGTGCTGTGGAGCAGCGACCGGCGGCGGGTCAACGACGAGCTGCGCCGGTCCGGCATCCGGGTGAGCGCCATGGACAGCGGCGTCGACGTGCGCATCCGGGGCCGGGTGCGCTGGTGGGCACCGGGTGGTCGGGCCCAGCTCCAGATGACCGGGATCGACCCGGAGTACACCCTCGGGCGGCTGGCCGCCGACCGCGAGGCCGTGCTGGCCGCCCTCGCCGCCGACGGGCTGCTCGACCGCAACCGCACCCGACCGGTGCCGGTCCTCCCGACGAAGGTCGGCCTGGTGACCAGCCTGGGGAGCGCGGCCCACGCCGACGTGCGGCGGGTGCTGGACGGGGCCGGGCTCGGCCACCTGCTGCTGGAGTGCGACGCCCGCACCCAGGGACCGGCCGCGCTGGCGACGGTGCCCGAGGCCCTCGCGGCCGCCACCGCCGCCGGCGCAGAGGTGGTGCTGCTGGTGCGCGGCGGGGGCTCCCGGGTGGAGCTGGCCGCCTTCGACAGCGAGGCGGTGGCCCGCGCCGTCGCCACCTGCCCGGTCCCGGTCTTCGCCGGCCTCGGCCACGAGATCGACGAGAGCGTCACCGACCGCGTGGCCCACACCTCCTGTCCCACACCGACGGCGGCGGCGACCGAGGTCGTCGCCCTGGTCGCCGCCGCGCGCGACCGGGCCGAGGCCCTGTGGGCCGCCGTCGCCGACGGGGCCCGGCGGTCGCTCGACCGGCGGCGGGCCCTCCTGCGCGCCACCGCCCGCCAGGGCGCCACCGTCACGAGCGCAGCCCTGCGGGCCGGGGAGGCCCAGGTCGAGGCGGCCGAGGCCCGCGTCGGGCGCAGCGGCCCGGGCGCCCTCGCCGCGGCCGGGCGGCGGGTGGACCTCCTGGCCCAGGGCGTGCGGCGCGACGCCCGTCGCGACCTGGCCGCCGCCGCCCGGCGCCTCGACGCCACCCAGGCCCGGGTGGTGCAGCGCCCAGGGCCCGTGCTGGCCCGTCGGCGGGGCGCCCTCGACGGGCTCGACGCACGGGTCCGGGCCGCCGACCCCGCCCTGGCCCTCGCCCGGGGCTGGTCGATCACCTACCGCGCCGACGGTGCGGTGGTCCGCCACCCGTCCGACGTGACCCCGGGCGACGCCCTCGAGACGGTGGTGGCCGGCGGACGGGTGCGCAGCACCGTCGACGGCTTCGCCCCCGGGCCGGGCGACGACGCCGGCACCGATGGCGCGCCGGCCGCCCCGGGTGGGCCAGGATCGGACCATGGCTGATCCCGGAGCCCCGCCCGCCGCCGACGACGCCGGCGGCACCGAGCCCACCGGCTACGCCGAGGCCATGGCCGAGCTCGAGGCCATCCTCGCCGAGATCGAGGACGACGCCGTCGACGTCGACGTCCTGACCCGCAAGGTGGCCCGGGCCGCCCGCCTGATCCGCTGGTGCCGGAGCCGCATCGACGGGGCGCGGGTGGACGTCGAGCGCATCGTGGCCGAGCTCGACCCCGACCCCGGCGAGGGCTGAGCCCGCCCCCCGGCCGGTCGCGGCGAGGCCACGACCAGCGACGACACCGGTCAGGTGGCGGTCAGGCCACCGTTTGCCCCTCCGGGGACCCGGGTACCCCACCACCATGGTCACGGCGGCTCCCCCCTCGGCGCAGCCCGTCGTCGCGTCGCCCCACCCCCACCACGTCCTCGTGGCCACCGAGCTCCTCTCCAGCCTCGAGGCCGCGTCCCAGGCCCGCCGGGTGGTCCGCGACCTCCTGCGCCAGGGCCAGCGCCCCGAGCTGGTCGAGACGGCCTGCCTGCTCACCAGCGAGCTGGTCGCCAACGCCGTCACCCACGCCGGCGCCCCGGTGGAGCTGGTGGCCGACCTCGACCGGGCCCGTCTCGCCGTCGAGGTCATCGACTCGTCGCCCCGCGACCCCGCCCGCGGCCAGCCCACGCCCATGGCCACCAGCGGCCGCGGCCTCGACCTGGTCGACCGTCTGGCCGACTCCTGGGGCGTCACCCACGTGCGCCCGGGCAAGTCCGTGTGGTTCGCCCTGGGCACCGGGCCGGGCGAGGTCCCCCCCCGGCGGGTCCCGTCCGCCTGACGGCCCGGCCGTGACAGACTCTCCCCCCGCAGTCGTGCGGAGGGAGACCCAGTGAGCGAGCGCAGCGAGCGAACCAGAGAGCACGGGATCCCTCCCACCGGCGAAGCCGGCGCTCACCGGCGCCCGGGCGACCCCCGACCCGCGCAGCCCGTCCCACCACCGAGGAGGGCGCCGATGAGCGAGCGCAGCGAGCGAACCAGAGAGCACGGGATCCCTCCCACCGGCGAAGCCGGCGCTCACCGGCGCCCGGGCGACCCCCGACCCGCTCAGCCCGTCCCACCACCGAGGAGGGCGCCGATGAGCGAGCGCAGCAGCAGGCACCGGCCGAGCCGGGCAGGACGGCGGCCGGGTGTCGTCGCGGGGGCGCCCGAGCGTGCGAAGGTGCGCCGATGACCACCCCGCCCGCCGGCGACGAGATCACCCTCACCCTCCCCGCCGCCCCCGAGTTCGTGCGGGTCGCCCGCCTCACCGGTGCGGGCCTCGCCACCCGGGCGGGCATGGGCTACGACGAGGTCGAGGACCTGCGCATCGCCGTGGGCGAGGCCTGCTCCGTGCTGATCGGGCCCGGCTCCCGGCCCGGCACCCTCACCCTGACCTTCACCCTCTCCGACGACGCCATCCACGTCGAGATCGCCGGCGACCTGGCCGGTGCACCCACGGTCGACGACGAGGACGGTGAGCTGTCCGACCAGATCCTCGCCGCCGTCGTCGACGAGCACCAGGTCGACCTGGCCGCCGACCGGGTCGTCGTCACCAAGCGCCAGACGGCAGGGCCGGACGCGTCGTGAGCCCCGGCGCGGTGCGGAGCCGCCCCGCCCCGGGCGGGGCGGTGGGGCGCCGATGAGCCTGGACGAGGCCGAGCGCGAGCACCTGCGGGAGCGGTTCCGAGAGCTCCAGGAGACCGGCGACCAGGCGATCCGCGACGAGCTCATCGAGGCGCACCTGCGCCTGGCCGAGCACCTGGCGCGCCGCTTCAACAACCGCGGCGTGCCCCTGGAGGACCTCATCCAGGTGGCGTCGCTCGGCCTGGTCAAGGCGGTGGAGCGCTTCGAGCCGGAACGAGGCCTGGAGTTCTCCACCTTCGCCACCCCCACCATCGTGGGCGAGCTCAAGCGCCACTTCCGCGACAAGGGCTGGGCCGTCCGGGTGCCGCGGCGCATCCAGGAGCTCCACGTCGAGATCAACGGGTTGGTCGGCACCCTCACCCAGCGGCTGGGGCGCTCGCCGACCATCGAGGAGCTGGCCCGGGCGTCGGGCACCTCCGAGGAGGAGGTGCTGGAGGCCATGGAGGCGGCCCAGGCCTACCGCTCGGCGTCGATCGACGCCCCCTCGGGGGGCGAGGAGTCGGGCCTGGGCCTGGCCGGCCAGCTGGGCGACGACGACGACAACCTGTTCGCGGCGGAGAACAAGATGCTGGTCTCCACCCTCATCGAGACGCTGCCCAAGCGCGAGCAGCTGCTCATGCGCCTGCGCTTCTACGAGGGCATGACCCAGACCCAGATCGCCGATCGGCTGGGCATCAGCCAGATGCACGTGTCGCGGCTCCTGGCCCGCAGCCTGGCCCAGCTGCGCGACCGCCTCGAGCACGAGGGCCTGGGCTAGCGCCCGACCGCGCCCCTGACGGGGTCGCCGGGGGCCGCCCTAGCGGCCGGTCGAGCCGAAGCCGCCGCCGGCTCGCTGGCTGGCGGGCAGCTCGTCGACGGGGGCGAACCAGGCCCGCTCGACGCGCTGGACCACCAGCTGGGCGATGCGATCGCCCCGGGCCACGTGGTGATCGGCCTCCGGGTCCAGGTTGACCAGGAGCACCTTGAGCTCGTCGCGGTAGCCGCAGTCGATCAGCCCCGGCGTGTTGAGGCAGGTGACGCCGTGGTGGAGGGCGAGGCCGCTGCGGGGCTGGATGAACCCGGCGTGGCCCGGCGGGAGGGCCACGGCCACACCGGTCGGCACCAGGGCCCGACCGCCCCCGGCGGGTAGGTCGACGTCGACGCGCGCCCGCAGGTCCGCCCCCGCGTCGCCGTCGTGGGCATAGGACGGCAGCGGCAGGTCGAGATCGAGGCGGACGAGAGGCACGCGCAGCACCTCGCCATCTTGGCCGACCCGGGTCGGGCGCCGGGGCGGGCGGCCTAGTGTCCCCGACGTGCTCGTGTGGATGGACCTGGAGATGACCGGCCTCGACCCGGAGCGCTGCACCATCGTCGAGATCGCCACCATCGTCACCGACGACGACCTGGCCGTGGTGGCCGAGGGCCCCGACCTGGTGGTGCACCAGCCGCCCGAGGCGCTGGCGGCCATGGACGAGGTCGTGCGCACCATGCACACCCGCTCGGGCCTCCTGCCGGCCATCGAGGCCTCGACCACCTCCCTGGAGGAGGCCGGCGACGCCACCCTGGCCTTCATCAAGGAGCACGTGCCCGAAGCCCGCACGGTCCCGCTGTGCGGCAACTCCATCGGCACCGACCGGCGCTTCCTGGCCCGCTACCTGCCGGCCATCGAGGACCACCTGCACTACCGCTCCGTCGACGTGTCCACCATCAAGGAGCTGGCCCGCCGCTGGTACCCGGGCCTGCTCGAGTCCGTGGTGCGCAAGCAGACCAGCCACCGGGCCCTCGACGACATCCGCGAGAGCATCGACGAGCTCCGGCTGTACCGGGAGCGGGTGTTCCGCACCGAGGCCGCCGCGCCCCCACCGCCCGCCTGACGTCGTCCACCGGCCCGGCCCACCCGCGGCCGGCCGCGACGTCGCGACCCGCCGTCGGTAATTCGCTTGACGTCTCGACCGGGGTGGGGTTCGATGACCGGGCGCTCGGATCGCCCGAGCGCCTCTCCTCCGGTCTGACCGAGGTCCCGATGCTGAACCCCACCCACCAGGTCGAGCGCCCCGCCGCCGCCGGTCGCCCGCGCGCCGTCGTGGCGTGCGGTCGCGTGGTGGAGGCCGGCTCCATCGGCGCCATCGACCGGGGCTGGTCCGCCTTCCCGACCACCCTGCCGGTGATGGCCAAGCACGACCTCACCCCTGCCCCACGGCCTGAGGAGGCGGTTCCCCGATAGGGACCACCACGAACTCCTCCACAGGCCGTCGGGATCTCCCGGCGGCCTTTCTGGTTTTCGGCCCCGGGTCTCCCACCTCCACCCACCCCACCCACCCCCGACCCACCCCACCCGAAGAGAGAGACGAGGAGACCGACGTGATCGCGCTGACCGACCTCAAGGACGACACCGAGGACCGCAGCTGGTGGGCCGAGGCCCGGTGCAACGACACCGCCGGCACCCTGTCGGTGCTGTTCTTCTCCGAGGAGCTGCAGGACATCGCCGCGGCCAAGCGCATCTGCGCCCTGTGCCCGGTGATGGAGGACTGCCTGGCCGGCGCCCTCGCCCGGCGCGAGCCGTGGGGCGTGTGGGGTGGCCAGCTGTTCCGCAACGGCCGCATCCTCGCCACCAAGCGGCGCCGGGGCCGTCCGCCCAAGGTCGCACGTCCCGAGGACGAGCTGCCGCAGGTGCCGGTGCCCCCCGCCCTCAGCGAGGTGGTCATCCGCCGCACCGCCTGACGGGCCGCCGGGCCGGGACCCACGGTCCCGGCCCGGTGCCGCGCCCCGGGGCACGGATCGGGTTGGTCCTGCCCCCGGGGGTCGGTGCTAGGTTGACCCAGCCCCGAGAGGGGTGCTGGTCCCGTGGTGCAGTTTGGAGTGCACGCCGGCCTGTCAAGCCGGAGGTCGCGGGTTCAAATCCCGTCGGGACCGCCATTGACGCCCACCGCCTACGGTGGACGTCACACGGCTGGATAGCTCAGTTGGCAGAGCGCACGCCTGAAAAGCGTGAGGTCACCGGATCGACGCCGGTTCCAGCCACTCCTAGCGGCAGACGCCGTCGGTGACCGCGGCGCCGGCGACCGCGGCGGCGACCAGCTCGACCACCCGGCGGTCGAACACCGAGGGCACGATGCACTCGGGGCCCAGCTCGTCGGGGCCGACGGCGGAGGCGATGGCCTCCGCGGCCGCGACCTCCATGCCCTCGGTGACCGTGGTGGCACCGGCATCGAGGGCGCCCCGGAAGATGCCGGGGAAGGCGAGCACGTTGTTGATCTGGTTGGGGTAGTCGCTGCGCCCCGTGGCCATGACCGCCACCAGCCCCTCGGCCTCCTCGGGCCGGATCTCCGGGTCGGGGTTGGCCATGGCGAACACGATCGGGTCGACGGCCATCTTGCGGAGGTCGTCGGCGGTGAGCAGGTCGGGGCCCGACACGCCGATGAAGACGTCGGCGCCGGGGAGGACGTCGGTGAGGGCGCCCGACGCGCCGCCGGGGTTGGTGATCTCGGCGAAGGTGCGCTTGGCCGAGTTCAGGTCGTCGCGGCCCTGGTGCACGGCGCCCTTGCTGTCGCAGCCGATGATGTCGCGCACGCCGGCGGCCATGAGGATCTTGGCGATGGCCACGCCGGCGGCACCGGCGCCGGAGATCACGACCCGCAGGTCCTCCATGTGCTTGCCCACGATCTTCAGCGCGTTCTCGAGGGCGGCGAGGGTGACCACCGCGGTGCCGTGCTGGTCGTCGTGGAACACGGGGATGTCGAGCCGCTCCCGCAGGCGCTCCTCGACCTCGAAGCAGGCCGGCGCGGCGATGTCCTCGAGGTTGATGCCGCCGTAGACCGGGGCGATGCGGACGACCGTCTCGACGATGGCGTCGACCTTGTCCTCGGCGGTCTCGTCGCCGGTGGTGTCGATGCAGACGGGGAAGGCGTCGACGTCGGCGAAGCTCTTGAACAGCAGGGCCTTTCCCTCCATCACCGGCAGGGCCGCCTCGGGGCCGATGTCGCCCAGGCCCAGCACCGCGGTGCCGTCGGTGACGATGGCCACGGTGTTCTTCTTGATGGTGAGGTCGTGGGCCAGGGCCGGGTCGGTGGCGATGGCGGTGCACACCCGGGCCACGCCCGGCGTGTAGGCCATCGAGAGGTCGTCGCGGTCGACGATGGGGACGGTGGCCAGCACGTGGATCTTGCCGCCCGCGTGCATCTCGAAGGTGCGGTCGCCGAAGTCGAGGATCTCCACCCCGTCGAGGGCCACGAGGGTCTCGCGGACGGTCTCGATGTGGGCCGCGTCGGAGCAGTTGACCACCACGTCCTCGTCGAGCACCGGCCCCTTGGCCTCGAAGCCGTGGAGGCCCACGATGTTGGCGCCCACCTCGCCGAGGGCGACCGAGAGGCGACCGAGGGCGCCGGGCACGTTGGGCAGGCGGACGCGCAGGCGGACCGAGTAGGCAGCGGTGGGGGTGGCCATCGTCACGAACGGTACAAGAGCCCCTCCGGGAGCACCGAAACCGTTCCGGGGCGTCCGGGGCCGGGATCGGCTCCCCGGCCCCGGCCGTGGCGCCGACCGTGGCGGGCGGCCGGCAGGGCCCGGACGTACCCTCGGAGCGGTGACCCCCGCACCGACCGACCCGCCTGCGACGTCCGGCGTGTTCGCCCACGCCGAGGTGGAGGGCTTCGAGCAGGTGGCCTTCTGCCACCACGGGCCGTCGGGCCTGAAGGCCATCGTCGCCATCCACTCCACCGCCCTCGGCCCCGCCCTCGGCGGCACCCGGTTCCGCCCCTACGCATCGGAGGCCGAGGCGGTGGCCGACGTCTGCCGCCTGGCCCGGGGCATGACCTACAAGCACGCCGTGTCGGGCCTCGACGCCGGCGGGGGCAAGGCGGTGATCCTGGGCGACCCCCGCACCCTCCGCAGCGAGTCCCTCATCCGGGCCTACGCCCGCTTCATCGACGGCCTCGGCGGGCGCTACCTCACCGCCGAGGACGTCGGCACCACCCAGGCCGACATGGACCTGATCCGCACCGAGACCCCCCACGTGACCGGGGGCAGCGAGGGCCTGGGCGGATCGGGCGACCCGTCGCCGGCCACCGCCTGGGGCGTCTTCTGCGCCCTGCGCACCCTCGCCGACCGCCTCTTCGACGGCGAGCTGGCCCACCGCCACGTGGTCGTCTCGGGCGTGGGCAAGGTCGGCGCCGCCCTGGTCGACCACCTGGTCGACGCCGGTGCCCGGGTCACGGTGGCCGACGTCGACGCCGCCGCGGTGGCGGCGGTCCGGGCCCGCCACACCGGGGTGGAGGCAGTGGACCCCGACGCGGCCCACACCGTGGTCTGCGACGTCTTCAGCCCGTGCGCCCTGGGCGCGGTCCTCAGCGAGCGCACGATCCCTGGGCTACGGTGCGCCGCAGTGTGCGGATCGGCCAACAACCAGCTCGAGGTGCCCGCAGATGGTGCCCGTCTGGTGGCAGCGGGTGTGCTCTACGCGCCCGACTTCGTGGTCAACGCCGGCGGAGTGATCAACATCGCCGAGGAGCGCCACCCCTCGGGAGCGCCCTACGACCGGACGCGCGCGTGGGATCGCGTGGCCGGGATCGCCGGCACGCTCGGGCGGGTGCTCGACCGGGCCGACGCCGACGGCACCACCCCGGCCGAGGCCGCCGACCGCCTGGCCGAGGAGCGCATCGCCGCCCTGGCCCCGGTCGCCCGGCTCCGCACCGCGACACCTGGCGGGGGGACCGCTCCCCCGTGACCTGACCCGGAGGCCCCCATGGCCCGCACCCTGCACGCCCCCACCGACGCCGACCTCTCGACGTTGCACGTCCACGAACGCCACCGCGACCTCGGCCTCGACACCGACGACCTGCGGTCGATGTACCGGACGATCGTGCTGGCCCGGATGCTCGACCAGAAGATCTGGGCCCTCAACCGCATGGGCAAGGCGCCGTTCGTGGTCTCCAGCCAGGGCCACGAGGGGGCCCAGGTCGGCTCGGCCTACGCCCTGCGCGCCGGCCACGACGTGGTGCTGCCGTACTACCGCGACACCGGCGTGGTGCTGACCCTGGGCATGACGGCCGAGGAGGTCCTCCAGGGCGTGTTCGCCCGGGCCGCCGACCCCAGCTCGGGCGGGCGCCAGATGCCCAACCACTGGGGCCGCGCCCGCCTGGGCATCGTCACCGGCTCCTCCCCCATCGCCACCCAGCTGCCCCACGCCGCCGGCCTGGCCTATGCCGCCAAGCAGCGGGGCGACGACCAGGTCGCGGTGGCCTACTTCGGCGAGGGGGCGACCTCGAAGGGCGACTTCCACGAGGCCCTGAACTTCGCCGGCATCCACTCCCTGCCGGTCGTGTTCGTGTGCGAGAACAACGGCTACGCCATCTCGGTGCCCATGACCCAGGAGTCGGCCGTCGACGACGTGGCCGACCGGGCCCACGGCTACGGCTTCGGCGGGGTGATCGTCGACGGCAACGACCCCCTCGACGTCTACGCCGCCACCCACCAGGCCGTGCGCCGGGCCCGGGCCGGCGACGGCCCCACGCTCGTCGAGTGCAAGACCTACCGGTTCAAGGCCCACACCTCCGACGACGACGACCGCACCTACCGCACGCCCGAGGAGGTCGAGGCCTGGCGCAAGAAGGACCCGCTGCGCCAGCTCCGCCAGTACCTGATCGAGCAGCGCCTGCTCACCGAGGCCGAGGAGGTGGCCATCGACACCGAGGTCAAGGCCGAGGTCGACGAGGCCTCCCGCCGGGCCGAGGCCCTGCCCTTCCCCGAGGCCGCCACCGCCACCACCCGCGTCTACGCCCGGCCCCTGGGCCGCGACGCCGTCACCGCCCGGGTCGAGGCCGACCCCGACGTCACCCCGGAGGTGCCCCTCGACGACGCCGGGCCCACGACCGAGCGCAACGTCATCGACACCATCCGCCAGACCCAGCACGACCTGCTGGCCGGCGACCCCGACGTGCTGCTGCTGGGCGAGGACATCGGCCCCCGCGGCGGGGTGTTCCGCGCCACCGACGGCCTGGCCGCCGAGTTCGGCCACGACCGGGTGCTCGACACCCCGCTGGCCGAGTCGTCGATCATCGGCATCGGGATCGGGCTGGCCCTGGCCGGGCGGCGACCGATCTGCGAGATCCAGTTCGCCGACTTCATCCACTCCGGCTACGACCAGATCGCCAGCGAGGCGGCCCGCATCCACTACCGCTCCGACGGCGACTTCGCCGTGCCCATGGTGATCCGGGCCCCGTGGGGCGGCGGCGTGCACGGCGCGCTCTACCACTCGCAGTCCATCGAGGCGACCTACGCCCACGTCCCCGGGCTCAAGGTGGTGGCCCCGGCCACCCCGGCCGACGTGGCCGGCCTGCTGCGGGAGGCGGTGGCCGACCCCGACCCCGTCCTGTTCCTGGAGCACAAGCGCAGCTACCGGGCCATCAAGGGCCTGGTGCCCGACGACCCGTCGTGGCGCGTCCCCATCGGCCGGGCCGCCATCGCCCGCCCCGGCACCGACGCCACCGTGGTCGCCTACGGCATGGTCCGCCACCTGGCGGTGGAGGCGGCCGACCGCCTGGACGCCGACGGGATGGGCTCGGTGGAGGTCGTCGACCTGCGCACCATCTCACCCCTCGACGCCGACACCGTCCTCGCCTCGGTGGCCCGCACCGGACGCTGCCTGGTGGCCCACGAGGACAACCTCAGCTTCGGCGTGGGCGCCGAGGTCGCCGCCCTGGTGGCCGAGCACGCCTTCTTCGACCTCGACGCCCCCGTGCGCCGCCTGGCCACCCCCGACGTGCCCGCCTTCCCCTTCGCCCCGCCCCTGGAGGAGGCCCTGTCCCTCGACGCCACCCGCATCGCCGACGCCCTCCGCGACCTCCTCGCCGTCTGACCCGCACCCGTGGACAGGATGTGCCAGGCACAACCTGTCCGCCCCGTGACAGCCCACCGGCCCCCGACGGGGCCCGGCGTGGAATCATGGGGGCATGGCCAGAGCGACCGTGAGCCACGGTGACACCCAGGCGAGCATCGAGGAGGGCCAGCGCGTGCGCATCGGCCGCAGCTCGGTGTGCGACGTGCAGGTGGGCATGGGCGGTGACGGCGGCCCCGAGGACCTCGGGGTGAGCCGCACCGCAGCCACCGTGAGCATGCAGGACAGCCGGCTCTGGATCCGCAACGACTCGGCCAGCCAGCCCGTGTACCTGGTCCCCGAGACGGGCCCCACCCGGGTGCTGGAGAACCAGGACGAGATCGCCTCGCTGCCCATCGACCGGGTGACCATCCAGCTCCGGGGCCGCATCCGCACCCACGACGTGCAGGTCGAGATGGAGTCCGCGCCCACGCTGGGCCAGACCCGCCCCATCCCCACCGACGGCCCCGACACCCAGTACCTGCTGGAGTTCACCAACGCCGAGCGCCGCATCCTCACCGCCCTGTGCGAGCCCCTGCTGGTGGCCCGGGGTGACGAGGCCCGGCCCGCGTCCTACGCCCAGGCCGCCGAGCGCCTGTTCCTGTCCCGCAGCCGGGTGGAGAACTGCATCGCCGACCTGGTGAAGAAGTACGCCTCGGCCGGGGTCCCGGGCCTGGAGGGCCCCGAGGCCAAGGACAACCTGTGCCGCTACGCGGTGCGCTCCGGCTCCATCGGCTCGGCCGACCTCGAGCACATCCCCTGAGTCGAGACCCCCGGGCTGCGCCGGTGTGCCACCCTGGCCGACCATGAGGACGCACGGACCCGGGCGGGTGCTCATCGGGGCGCTGCTGGCGCTGGCCGTGGTGGCCGGCTGCAGCGACGACGGGGGCGACGCCGACGACGACCCCTCCGGCCCGGGCACCGGGCTGGAGGCCGACTTCTCCTACCAGGTCGACCTCGACGCCACCGGCGGCACCTCGTGCCCGGCCGTGGGGGTCACCTTCACCGACGAGTCCCGGGGCGACCCCACGGGGTGGGAGTGGGAGTTCGGTGACGGGTCGACCTCGGCCGAGCAGGACCCGGTGCGGACCGTCGGGCCCGAGAACGGAGAGGAGGTCACGCTGACGGTGACCCGGGGCGACGAGTCCGACAGCACCACCCAGGAGATCGACTTCGCCGTCTGCTGAGCGGGCACCGGTGGGCAGCGGCCCTCCCTGCCGCTAATCTGACGGACCGTCAGATATCGGCCCTGTCCGGCCCGGAGGCCCCATGCTCGACCACCTGATCACCGGCGGCACCGTCGTCGACGGCACCGGCGCCGCCCCTCGCCCGGCCGACGTCGCGATCCGCGACGGGCGCATCGTGGCGGTGGCCGAGCCGGGCACGATCACCGAGGGCGCGACCGAGACCCTCGACGCCACCGGCCTCATCGTCACGCCCGGCATCATCGACCCCCACACCCACTACGACGCCCAGCTCTTCTGGGACCCGCACGTGTCGCCGTCGAACGTCCACGGCGTCACCAGCGTGATCAGCGGCAACTGCGGCTTCACCCTGGCCCCGCTGCGGGCCGAGGACGCGGCCTACACCCGGGAGATGATGGCCAGCGTCGAGGGCATGTCGGTGGCCGCCCTGGAGGAGGGCGTCCCGTGGGACTGGGAGACCTTCTCGGACTACCTCGACCGCCTCGAGGGCAACGTCGGGGTCAACGCCGGGTTCCTGGTCGGCCACTGCGCCCTGCGCCGCTACGTGATGGGCGCCGACGCCGTCGGCCAGGAGGCCACCGTCGAGCAGATCGGCGACATGCGCCGAGTGCTCACCGACTCCCTCGAGGCCGGCGGCCTCGGCTTCTCCACCACGCTGTCGCGCACCCACTCCGACGGCGACGGCCAGCCCGTCGCCTCCCGCTGGGCCACCACCGAGGAGCTGGTGGCCCTGTGCGAGATCGTGGGCCAGCACGACGGCACCACCCTCGAGGGCATGACCGACGGCTGCCTCGACCGCTTCAGCGACGACGAGATCGACCTGTTCGCGTCCATGTCGGCCGCGGCCCGCCGCCCCCTGAACTGGAACGTGCTCACCATCGACTCCCGGGAGCCGGGACGCATCCCCCGCCAGCTGGGCGCGGCCGACGTGGCCGCCTCCCGGGGCGGGCGCATCGTGGCCCTCACCCTCCCGGTGCAGGTGCCCATGAACATGAGCTTCCTCACCCACTGCGGGCTGTTCCTGATCCCCGGCTGGGGCGAGGTCCTGCGCCGGCCCGTGCCCGAGCGCATCGCCGAGCTGCGGAAGCCCGAGGTCCAGGCCCACCTGGTCGAGCGGGCCTCGTCGGAGGAGGCCGGCGTGTTCCGACGCCTGGCCGACTGGGCCAACTACATCATCGGCGACACCTACTCCGAGGCCAACGAGGGCCTGAAGGGTCGCCGGGTGGGCGACATCGCCGAGGAGCGGGGCACCGAGCCCTTCGCCACGCTGGTGGACATCGTGGTGGCCGACGACCTGCGCACGATCCTGTGGCCCATCCCGCCCGACGGCGACGACGAGTCGTGGGAGCTGCGCCGTCGGACCTGGGAGGACCCCCGGGCCATGCTCGGCGGCTCCGACGCCGGCGCCCACCTCGACCGCATGTGCGGGGCCCCGTTCCCCACCCGCTTCCTGGCCGACACCCTGCGGGGCAGGAGGCTGGTGAGCCTGGAGCGGGCCGTGCAGCTGATGACCGAGGTCCCGGCCCGGCTCTTCGGCCTGCGCGACCGGGGCACCCTGGTCGAGGGCGGCTTCGCCGACGTGGCCGTGTTCGACCCCGAGACCGTCGGCGCCGACCACGCCACCCTGGTCCACGACCTGCCCGGCGACTCGCCCCGCCTCACCGCCACCGCCAACGGCGTCCGCCGGGTCTACGTCAACGGCGTCGTGGCGGTGGAGGACAACGAGGCCACCGGCGCCCTCTCCGGCACCGTGCTCCGCAGCGGGCGCGACACCGACACCGTCCGCACCAGCTGACCCCTCGTCCGGGCCCCCTCCCCCGGCCCGGGACGGGGCCAGGCCACACGTGGCGACCTCCGTCCGACGTCCGAGGTCAGGCGACGTCGCGCTCGTAGGGGAAGCCGAGGTCGGGGGCGGTGACCAGGGCGCGCAGGGGGACGCCGGCCTCGGTGGCCAGGGCCTCGACGGTGCCACCGCGGTCGACCACCGGGACGAGCAGCACGGCCTCGGCCCCGACGGCCCGGATGACCTCCACCGCCTCCAGCATCGACACGCCCCGGGTGACGGCGTCCTCGGTCACGGCCACCTTGTCGCCCGGCCCCAGCACGCCCGCCACCCGGCCGCCCATGCCGTGGCCCTTGTCCTCCTTGCGGACGGTGAAGGCCTTGAGGGGCCGGCCCCGGGTGGCGGCGATGCCGGCGGTGGCGTAGGCGGCGGCGTCGGCGCCGACGGTGAGGCCGCCGAGGGCGGTGACGTCGTCGGGGATCACATCGAGCAGGGCGTCGGCGACGAGGACCATGCCGTCGGGCGAGCACGTCGTCGCCTTGGCGTCGATGAACCACGCCGACCGCTTGCCCGACTTCAGGGTGAAGTCCCCCTGCTGGACGCTGTGGGCGAGCACGTGGTCGCGGAGGGCGGGGAAGGCGCAGGCGGGCAGGTCGGCGGGTCCGGGCATGACCCCGACAGTACGGCCGTGCCACACTCGGCCCCATGACCCGGGTCGTGGCCGTCGCCAACCAGAAGGGCGGCGTGGCCAAGACCACCACCGTGCACTCGCTCGGGGTGGCCCTGGCCCAGGCCGGCCGCCAGGTGCTGCTCGTCGACCTCGACCCGCAGGCCTCGCTGACCTGGGCCTGCGGGGTGGACCCCGACGACCTCGAGCGCTCCATGCACGAGGTCCTGCTCCGCCGCAGCAAGGCCCTCGACGCGGTCCTGCCCACCGGCGTCGAGGGACTGTCGCTGCTGCCGTCGACCATCGACCTGGCCGGCGCGGAGATGCACCTGCTCACCAAGACCGGTCGGGAGTACGTGCTCCGCAAGGCCCTCGACCGCATCGTCGAGGACTACGACGTGGTGCTCATCGACTGCCCACCCTCGCTCGGCATCCTGACCATCAACGGCCTCACCGCCGCCGGCGAGGTGCTGATCCCCCTCCAGTGCGAGGCCCTGGGCCAGCGCGGCGTCACCCAGCTCATGGAGACGATCGACGACGTGCGGTCCTACACCAACCGCGACCTCGAGGTCCGGGGCGTCATCGCCACCCTGTTCGACCGGCGCACCAAGCTGGCCAACCAGGTCGTGGCCGAGGTCCAGGAGACCCACGGGCTCGAGGTCTTCGACCCGCCGGTGCCCAAGTCGGTGAAGGTGGCCGAGGCGCCGGGCCAGGGCCGCTCGGTGCTGGAGCACGCCGCCAGCTCGCGGGGCGCGGTCGCCTACCGGGAGCTGGCCGAGGCCATCTTCGACGCCAAGGTGCCCGGGCCCAAGCCCAAGAAGAGGGCCAAGAAGAAGGACAGGGGCTGATGGCCGACGAGAAGCGTTCCAGTCGGAGCCGCCGCCTCGACCCCCAGGGCCGACGGGCCCTGTTCGAGATGCCCGTCGACGCCGCCCGCGACACCATCCGCAGCGGCGAGGCCAAGGAGGGCAAGGACGCCCTCTACTCCACCGGCCCCCGCCAGGCCGGCTCGGTCATCGTCGAGTGCACCGGCTGCGGGGTCCGCACCCGCATCTCGCTCACCGACGTGGCCATGCGCCTGGCCACCATCTCGGCCTGGATCCCCGGCCGCCGCCACGGCCACTGGATGCGCTGCCCCGCCTGCGAGCACCGCCGCTGGTGCGCCATCGGGTGGCAGGAGTAGCCCGTCTCCAGGGTGCGTCACGAGGTGCCAGGCACCTCGTGGCGTCGAGGGTCAGGCCTGGGGGCGGCGGCGGGCGAGGAGGCGGCGGAGGCCCGTCGGGCGGGGCTGGGGTGGGCACCGCACCTCGGGCTCGGGGGGTGCGGGAGGGTGGGTGGCGCGCCACCTCGTGAGCTCATCGTCGACGTCGACCGGGCCCACGGTGGTGGGTGGACCGGAGATGACGTGGCTGTTGAGGTGGCGGATCCGGGCGTTGATCTCCTCCAGGACCCGGCGGGCCTCCTCCTCGCTGGGAGCGGCCTGGGCCTCGGCCACCGCGACGTCGCGGTCGCGGCGGATGGCCAGCGTGGGCGGGAGGTGGCCACCGCCCTCGCGGCGCAGCTTCTCCCGCACCCACCAGGCCTCGTCGAGCGGCTCGTCGAGGCCGGTGAGGGGCCGGCCGTGGCCCGGGAGGTCGTCGAAGGCGCCCTCGAGGCGCGCGTCGTGGATCTTCCGCTCGATCCAGGTGTCCCAGCTCACGTCGACGGGCTTGCGCTCGGTCACGGCTCCCCCCGCCCGGTCTCGCCCCGTCGCCTGGCACCCATCGATCCGGCCCCCTCGTCGGGTCGGCTGCTCTTCCGGGGCCACGATGCCGCGACCCGCCCCGCCTCGACAACCCGCCCGGGCCGTCGACCTCACGGGGGCGTCACGAGGTGCCTGGCACCTCGTGACGTCGCGTGACGTCGAGGGTCAGGTCGGCGGGGTGAGGGGGTCGCCCCGGCCGTGGCGGTAGGTGGGCACGTCCTGGGGGGCGAGGGGGGTGTGGCCGGCGATCAGGTCGGCCGCCTTCTCGGCCAGCATCATCACCGGGGCGTAGATGTTGCCGTTGGTGATCAGCGGCATGGCCGAGGCGTCGACCACCCGCAGGCCGTCGACCCCCCGCACCCGGAGGCTGTCGGGGTCGAGCACGGCCATGTGGTCGGTGCCCATGCGGGCCGTGCACGAGGGGTGCAGCGCCGTCTCGGCGTCGGCCCGGACCCAGTCGAGGATCTGGTCGTCGGTCTCGACCTCGGGCCCCGGGGAGATCTCGCCACCGTCGAAGGCGGCCCACGCCTCCTGGGAGAGCACGTGGCGGGCGGCCCGCACCGCCTCCACCCACTCGCGCCGGTCCTGGTCGGTCGACAGGTAGCCGAAGCGCAGGGCGGGGTGGACCTTCGGGTCGGTGGACCGGATCTTCACCGATCCCCGGGCGTCGGAGGTCATGGGCCCGACGTGCACCTGGTAGCCGTGGCCACCGGTGGGCGAGGTGCCGTCGTAGCGGATGGCCACCGGGAGGAAGTGGAACATGAGGTTCGGGTAGGCCACGTCGTCGTTGCTGCGGATGAAGCCGCCCGCCTCGAAGTGGTTGGTGGCGCCCAGGCCCTTGCGCAGGAACAGCCACTCGGCGCCGATGCGGGGCCGGGCCCGCCAGCGCAGCCCGGGAGCGATCGACACCGGCTGGGTGCAGGCGTGCTGGATGTAGACCTCGAGGTGGTCCTGGAGGTCCTCGCCCACGCCGGGCACGTCGGCCACCACGTCGATGCCCAGGGCGGCGAGCTCGGAGGCGTTGCCGACCCCCGAGAGCTGGAGCAGGTGGGGCGAGCCGATGGCCCCACCGCAGAGGACGACCTCGCCGGCGTCGACGGACCGGGCCCGCCCGTCGCGCACGTAGTCGACGCCGACGGCCCGGGTGCCCCGGAACCGGACCCGGGTGGTGCGGGCCCGGGTGACGATCGAGAGGTTGGGTCGGTCCCGCACCGGCCGCAGGTAGGCCTGCGACGCGCTGAGGCGGCGCCCACGGTGCACGTTGCGGTCGAAGGCGGCGAAGCCCTCCTGGCGGTAGCCGTTGACGTCGGAGGTGAGCGGGTGGCCGGCCTGCTGGACCGCCTCGAAGAAGGCCCCGAACAGCGGCGAGGTGGCCGGGCCCCGCTCCAGCACGAGGGGTCCGCTGCCGCCCCGCCAGGCGTCGGCGCCGGCCAGACAGGTCTCCATGCGCTTGAAGTAGGGGAGGCAGTGGGCGTAGCCCCACCCCTCCATCCCCGGGCGCTGGGCCCAGCGCTCGTAGTCCATCGGGTTGCCCCGCTGGAAGATCATGCCGTTGATGCTGCTGGAGCCGCCCAGCACCTTGCCCCGGGCGTGGGCCACGCGCCGGCCGCCCATGTCGGGCTCGGGCTCGGACTCGTAGCGCCAGTCGTAGAGCGGGTTGCCGATCGGGATGGTCAGCGCCGCCGGCATGTGGATGAAGGGGTCGAGCCGGGTGTCGGAGCGGCCCGCCTCCAGCACCACCACCGACGTCCCGGCATCGGCGCTGAGCCGGTTGGCCAGCACGCTGCCGGCCGACCCGCCGCCCACGATCACCACATCGGCCCGCTCGCTCACGGCCCACCCCTGATCGTCCTCGCGACGGATCCGACCCACGTGCGGGGCGGATCGGTCGCGAGGAGGAGGGGACCGGTCACGACCCGCCACCCCCGAACCAGTGCTGGGGGGCGGGGGCGATGTTGTGCCACACGTGCTTGGTCTCCCGGTACTCGTCGAGGCCGGCTCGCCCGAGCTCGCGGCCGACCCCCGACTGCTTGTAGCCACCCCACTCGGCCTGGGGCACGTAGGGGTGGAAGTCGTTGATCCAGACGGTGCCCATGCGCAACCCGGCGGCCACCCGCTGGGCCCGCCCCGCGTCGCCGGTCCACACCGCGCCGGCCAGGCCGTAGGGGCTGTCGTTGGCGATGGCCACGGCCTCGTCCTCGGCGGCGAAGGTCTCGACGGTGAGCACCGGCCCGAAGGACTCCTCCCGGGTGACGGCCATGGTGCGGTCGCAGCCGTCGAGCACCGTGGGCGGGTAGTACCAGCCTCCGGCCAGGGCGGGGTCGTCGGGGCGGGCGCCGCCGCAGAGCACCACCGCGCCCTCGGCCCGGCCTCGCGCCACGTAGGCCTCGACCTTGGCCCGGTGGGCCTCGGAGATCAGCGGTCCGGTCTCGGCACCGGGATCGAAGGGCCCACCCAGGCGGATGCGCCCGGCGCCGGCGACCACCGCGTCGACGAAGACATCGTGGATGCTCTCCTCGACCACCAGCCGAGCCCCGGCCGAGCAGACCTGGCCGGAGTGCAGGAACACGGCGGTGAGGGCCATGTCGACCGCGGCGTCGAGGTCGGCGTCGGCGAAGACGACGTTGGGGTTCTTGCCCCCCAGCTCCAGGGCCACCTTCTTCACCGTGGCCGCGGCTGCGGCCATGACCGCCCGCCCGGTGGCCAGGCCCCCGGTGAACGACACCATGTCGACGCGGGGGTCCTCCACGAGGGGTGCGCCCACCGCCGGCCCCGTGCCCGGCACCAGGCCGGCCACGCCGGCGGGGAGGCCGGCCTCGGCCAGCAGGCGCACCAGGTGCACCGAGGTCGAGGGGGTGAGCTCGCTGGGCTTGAGCACGAAGGTGCAGCCCGCGGCGAGGGCGGGGGCCACCTTCCACGACGCCTGGAGCAGCGGGTAGTTCCAGGGCGTGACCATGGCGCACACGCCGACGGGCTCGTGCACGATGCGGCTGACCACGTCGGCCCGCCCGGTGTCGACCACCCGGCCCGCGTCCTCGGCCGCGACCCTCCCGTGGTGGCGGAACACCGAGGTCACGTCGTCGACGTCGGCCTCGCTCTCCACCAGGCGCTTGCCCGTGTCGAGCGACTCGGCCCGGGCGATGGCGTCGCGGTCGCGCTGGAGCAGGTCGGCGACGCGCAGCAGCAGGTCGCCCCGCTCGGCGGCCGGGGTGCGGGGCCAGGGGCCCTCGTCGAAGGCGGCGCGGGCGGCGGCGACGGCGGCGTCGACGTCGGCCGGTCCGCCCTCGTCGACCTCGGCCACCACGGTGCCGTCGGCCGGGCACCGGATGGTGCGGGTCCCCCCGGCGGCGGCGGCGCGCCACCGTCCGTCGATGCAGATCTCCGGCATCCGTCCTCCGACGCGTCGCCGCTCAGGCGTACCGGAGGTTGCCGTGGCCCCGCTCGACCACGCCGATCTCCACGGCCCGGTGGCCGGCCGTGCGCAACGTGTCGAGGGCGGCGTAGAGGTCCTCGCGGGGGACGACCGCCACCATGCCGAGGCCCATGTTGAACACGGTCCGCATCTCCTCGGGGGCGATGGAGCCGAGGCGCTGGATCTCCGCGAAGACCCGAGGCGCCTCCCAGGTGGACTCGTCGACCACCGCGTCGCAGCCCTTGGGCAGCGAACGGGGCAGGTTGCCGGGCAGCCCGCCGCCGGTGACGTGGGCCAGCGCGTGCACGTCGACCGAGTCGAGAAGGGCCCGCACGGCGGGGGCGTAGACCACCGAGGGCTCGAGCAGCTCGTCGGCGAGGGAGTGGCGGGCGCCGTCGTAGGCGGGGCCGTCGAGGGCGAGGCCGGCCCGGTCGAGCAGCACCCGGCGGGCCAGCGAGTAGCCGTTGGAGCGCAGCCCGGGCGAGGGCAACCCGATCAGGGCGTCGCCGGGGTGGACCCGCTCGGGCCCGAGCATGAGGTCGCGCTCGACGACGCCCACCGCGAAGCCGACCAGGTCGAACTCGCCGGGGTCCATGGACCCGGGGTGCTCGGCCATCTCGCCGCCGATGAGGGCGCAGCCGGCCTGGCGGCAGCCCTCGGCCACACCCTCGACCAGCGCCTCGATGTGGTCGGGGTCGAGGTGGCCCACGGCGATGTAGTCGAGGAAGAACAGCGGCTCGGCGCCGGCGCAGGCGATGTCGTCCACGCACATGGCCACCAGGTCGACGCCGATGGTGTCGAAGCGGCCGGCCGCCTGGGCCACGACCGCCTTGGTGCCCACACCGTCGGTGGACGACACCAGCACCGGGTGGACGTAGCGGTGGCTGGCGAAGGAGAACAGGCCGCCGAAGCCGCCGATGTCGCCGATGACCTCGGGCCGGAACGTGCTGCGCACCTTCTCCTTGATGCGGAGCACGGCCTCCTCGCCGGCGGCGATGTCGACGCCTGCGTCCTTGTAGGTCTCGCCGCTCATCGACGTCGGCCCCTCACGCGCCGGTGCGGGCGTCGTCGGCGGGCAGCAGCGATGGCTGGTCGAGGACCGACCCGGCCGCGGCACCGGACCCGCCCTCGATGCGGGACCCGGCCCCGGCCTCGAGGACGTCCTTGCCCACCTCGACCGGGACCTCGATCGGGTAGTGGCCGGTGAAGCAGGCGGCGCAGAAGCCGGCCTCGCGGGCGCCGGTGGAGTCGAGCAGCCGCTCCACGTCGATGTAGGCCAGGCTGTCGACGCCGAGGAAGCGCTGGATGCCGTCGAGGTCGAGGCGGGCCGCGAGCAGCTCCTTGGTGTCGCCGAAGTCCATGCCGAAGAAGCAGGGCCAGCGCACCGGCGGGGAGGTGAGGCGGAGGTGGACCTCGAGGGCGCCGGCCTCGCGCAGCATGCGCACCAGCTGGTGCTGGGTGGTGCCCCGCACGACGGAGTCGTCGACCACGACGATGCGGCGGCCCTCGATGTTGTCGCGCAGCGGGTTGAACTTCATGCGCACGCCGAGGGCCCGCATCTCCTGGCTGGGGGCGATGAAGGTGCGGCCGATGTAGCGGTTCTTCACCAGGCCCTGGCCGAAGGGGATGCCGCTGGCCCGGGCGTAGCCCTCGGCCGCGGGCACGCCGGACTCGGGGACGCCCATCACCATGTCGGCCTCGACCGGCGCCTGCTCCCACAGGGCCTCGCCCTGGCGCACGCGGGCGTGGTGCACGCTCTGGCCGTAGAGGCGGGCGTCGGGACGGGCGAAGTAGACGAACTCGAACAGGCAGAGGCGCGGGTCGATGCGCTCGGCCGGGAAGGGGTGCAGCGAGCGGGGCTCGCGGCCCGCCTCCAGCACGACCACCTCGCCGGCCTCGACCTCGCGCACCATCTCGGCGCCGACGATGTCGAGGGCGGGGCTCTCCGAGGCCAGCACCCACGAGTCGCCCTTGCGCCCCAGGCACAGGGGGCGCAGGCCGTTGGGGTCGCGCATGCCGTACACCCGCTCGGTGTCCATGACCACGAACGAGAAGGCGCCCGCCAGGCGGGGCAGGACCTCGACGAGGGCGGCCTCGAGCGCCTCGGGCGTGCCCTGCCCGCCGGGCGCCCGGGACATCTCGTCGCTCAGCAGCTCGGCCACCAGGTCGCTGTCGCTGGCCACGGTGCCGGGCAGCATGCCGTGGTCGGCGGCCAGCTTGGCCGTGTTGGTCAGGTTGCCGTTGTGGCCCAGGGCGAACTGGTGGTCGCCGACGCTGCGGTACACCGGCTGGGCGTTGCCCCAGGTGCTCGAGCCCGTGGTCGAGTACCGGGTGTGGCCGATGGCCAGGTGGCCCACCAGCGGCGCCAGGGTGCGGTCGTCGAAGACGTTGGAGACCAGACCCATGTTGCGGAACACGGTGAGCGAGTCGCCGTCGCTGACCGCCATGCCGGCCGACTCCTGCCCCCGGTGCTGGAGGGCGTAGAGGCCGAGGTAGGTGAGGTGGGCGACCGGGTCGTCGGTGCCGACGATGCCGAACACGCCGCAGGCCTCCTTCGGCGAGTCGTCGAAGGGGTCGCGCACGGGCCCCATCATCGCACCCCGCGCCGGGGATCCCTCATCCACCGCCGGCTGCCGCGGCCCTCCCCCCGGGGTGTCACGCAGAGGTGGCCGGGGCGTCGAGGGCGGAGGGCAGGCGGTCCCGCCAGGCGGTGACGGCGTCGTCGAGGGCCAGGTCCACCAGTCCGGGCACCGTGATGCGGTCCCCGCCGGCGGTGCCGGTGGGACCGACCGGGACCCCGGCGGCCCTGGCCGCGGCCCGGACCCGCTCCTCGGCATCGGGGGCGACGGCCACCACCACCCGTCCCGGGCGCTCGGCCAGCAGGTCGGCCGGACCGGCCACGCCGTCCAGGGTGGCGCCCACGCCGGAGCGCACGGCCATCTCGGCCACGGCCAGGCCCAGCCCGCCGGCGGCGACGTCGTGCACGCCGGAGAGCACGTCGTCGGCCACGAGGGCGCGCACCAGGCCGGCTACCCGCGACACCTCGCCCAGATCGAGGGCGTCGAGGGACCCGCCCCGGAGCCCCTGGGACGCGGCCCAGCGCGACCCGGCCAGCGACCCGGGCGGGGTGGCGCCGAGGACGAGGACGCGGTGCCCGTCGACCAGGCCCACGCCGGGCGGCCGGCGGGACAGGTCGTCCACCATGCCCAGCAGGCCGATGACCGGGGTGGGGTCGATGTCGATGCCGCCGGTCTCGTTGTAGAGGCTGACGTTGCCGCCGATGACCGGCAGCCCGAGGGCCCGGCACGCCTCGGCCATGCCGTCGATGGCCTCGGAGAGCTGCCACATCACCTCGGGGTGCTCGGGGTTGCCGAAGTTGAGGCAGTTGACGACGGCGAGGGGGCGAGCGCCGACGCAGGCCAGGTTGAGGACCGACTCGGCGACGGTGGCGGTGGTGCCGAGCCGCGGGTCGACCGCGCACCAGAGGTGGTTGCCGTCGGTGGTGAGGGCCAGGCCCCGTCCGGTGTCGGCACCGGTGGTGGGGTGCTTGAGGCGCAGCACCGCGGCGTCGCCCCCGGGGGCCTCGACCGTGTTGAGGAAGAGCTGGTGGTCGTACTGGCGGTAGACCCAGCTGGTGTCGCAGAGCTGGTCGCGCACCGCGGCGGTGCAGTCGGCCGGGTCCGGCCGGCCGGGATCGTCGGCGGCGCGGGAGGGGCGCTCGGCCGGTGCCACGCAGGGGCGGTCGTAGAGGGGGGCGGCGTCGTGGAGGCTGGAGGCGGGGACGTCGGCCAGCACCTCGCCGTCGGGCCCGTCGAGGATCCGGAGCCGCCCCCCGGGCACGACCCGTCCGATGACGCTGGCCTGCACCTCCCAGCGGGCGCACAGGCGGAGGACCTCGTCGAGGCCGTCGGGGGTGACGATGGCCAGCATCCGCTCCTGGGACTCGCTGGTCATCACCTCGAAGGGCTCCATGCCCTGCTCCCGGCGGGGCACGGCGGTGACGTCGACGTCCATGCCCACCCCCCGCGCGAGGCCGTCTCGCTGGTCGCGCAGGTGAGCCCGGCCCCGCCCAGGTCCTGGATCCCGACCACCAGCCCGGCGTCGAGCAGCGTGAGGCAGGCCTCGATGAGGCGCTTCTCCTCGAAGGGGTCGCCCACCTGCACCGAGGGCCGCTTGTCCTCGCTGCCCTCGTCGAAGCCGGCCGACGCCAGCACGCTGACCCCGCCGATGCCGTCGCGCCCGGTGGAGGACCCGAGCAGCACGGCCAGGTTCCCCTCGCCGGTGGCCGCCCCGAGCACCAGCCGCTCGGTGGGCAGGATGCCCAGGCACAGCACGTTGACCAGCGGGTTGCCCGCGTAGCAGGGGTCGAAGACCACCTCGCCGCCGACGTTGGGGACGCCGACCGAGTTGCCGTAGGCGGAGATGCCGGCCACCACGCCCTCGGCCACCCAGCGGCTGCGGGCGTCGTCGAGAGGGCCGAAGCGGAGCGGGTCCATCAGGGCGATGGGACGGGCGCCCATGGTGAAGATGTCGCGCAGGATGCCCCCCACGCCGGTGGCCGCCCCCTGCGAGGGCTCGATGTAGGAGGGGTGGTTGTGGCTCTCGATGCGGATGGCGGCGGCGATGCCGTCGCCCACGTCGACCACCCCGGCGTTCTCACCCGGTCCGACCAGCACGCCCTCGCCCTCGGTGGGCAGCCGTCCCAGGTGGATGCGTGACGACTTGTAGGAGCAGTGCTCGGACCACATGACCGCGTACATGGCCAGCTCGAGGTGGTTCGGCTCCCGTCCGAGGATGTCGGCGATGTCGTCGGCCTCGGTGTCGGTGAGCCCGAGGGCCTGGTGGATCGGCGGGCCGTCGGGAGCGGTCACGGGCCCGAGGCTACCGGCCGCCGACCGCACCACCGAACGGTGGCAGACCATGCCGCGATGACCTCTGACCACCTCCCGGGCATGCAACAAGTGGAACCCCGATCTTTGCATCTAGTGGACGCGCCGTTTCAGGGTGTTTGCCCCGACCCGTCTTTGGGGTGTTTGCTTGGGCCATGCCCCCCAAGAAGCAATCGACCAAGAAGCGCACCATGAGCGATGAGCACAAGGCGGCCATCGCCGAAGGGCGAGCGCAGGCCAAGGCCGTCTCGGACTACCTGGAGGCGCTCGCCGCGACCAAGCCCAAGCGCGGCCGCCAGCGCACCCCGGCCACCATCGAGGCCCGCATCACGGCCATCGACGGCGAGCTGGACGACGCCGACGCCCTCACTGCTCTCAACCTCCGCCAGGAGAAGCAGGACCTCGAGCAGGAGCTGGCCGCCAAGCGCAGCACCGTCGACGTGTCGGCCTTCGAGGACGGCTTCGTGGCCCAGGCCGGCGCCTACGGCGCCCGCAAGGGCATCAGCTACAAGGTCTGGCGCGAGGCCGGCGTGCCCGCCGCCGTGCTCAAGCGGGCCGGCATCAGCCGCGGCACCTGACCACGCCCGCGCCGCGCCCCGTCACCGGGGGGCGACGGCGCCGGCCCGGTCGAGGAGCGAACGCAGGAGGGGCACGCCGTCGACCGAGCCGAGCAGCTCGCTGACCGCTCGCTCGGGGTGGGGCATCAGGCCGACCACGTTGCCGGCCTCGTTGCTCACCCCGGCGATGTCGGCCACCGACCCGTTGGGGTTGTCGACGTAGCGGAGCACGACCTGGTCCTCGGCCTCGATCCGGGCGAGGGTGTCGGTGTCACAGGTGAACGCGCCCTCGAAGTGGTTGATGGGCACTCGCAGGACGGCGCCCTCCTCCGCGCTGGAGGTGAGGACCGACCGGGTGCTCTCGACCCGCAGCGCCACCGTGGTGCAGAGGAAGCGCAGGCCCTCGTTCTTGCGCAGGGCACCGGGCAGGAGGCCGGCCTCGGTGAGCACCTGGAAGCCGTTGCACACCCCGACGACGGGACCGCCGCCGCGGGCGAACTCGGCCACCGCGTCCATCACCGGCGAGAACCGGGCGATGGCGCCGGGGCGGAGGTAGTCGCCGTGGGCGAACCCCCCGGCGATCACCACCGCGTCGACCCCGTCGACCGACGCGTCGCCGTGCCACAGCAGCCGTCCGTCGGCACCGAGGGTGGAGACCGCCTCGATGACGTCCTGCTCGCAGTTGGACCCGGGGAACTGCACCACCCCGACGGTGGTGGTCATGACCGGGCGGTGAGCGACACGGTGCTGTCCTCGATCACCGGGTTGGTGAGGAAGCGGGCGCACATGTCCTCGACCTCGGCCCGGGCCGCGGCCTCGGACTCCGAGCTGACCTCGAAGCGGATGGCCTTGCCGACCCGGACCCCGGCCACGCCGCCGAAGCCGAGGGCGGGCAGCGACCGCTCGATGGTCTGGCCCTGGGGGTCGGCCACGCCCTCCCGGGGGGAGACCTCGACCAGCACGTCGAACCGCATGGCGCTCATGCTGGCACACCGCGCCCGGCGCCCGTGCACGCCCCGACCCGCCCCCGGGCGGCCCCGCCGCTACCGTGCCGGCGATGGCGACGCGGTCGGTCGAGCTGCGCCACGAGTGGGGCCGCCACCCCTTGTGGGACCTCGACACCGACGAGGACATCCTGCCCGCGGCCCTGGCCCTCCCACAGTCGGTGGTCGAGCGCCTCGACGCCTGGGCCCGGCGCTGGGACAGCACCTTCGCCCTCGACGACCCCACCCACCGTCGGGTGGAGGACTTCGTGATCGACGACCTCGGCCGCGACGGCAGCCGCCTCTGGCGCGCCCTGCTCGGCCTGCTCCCCCCGTCGGACTACACCGTGACCTACGTCCACGAGCAGGTCCGCTACTCCACCCCCGACCAGCTCCCCCCCGAGTGGTGGTGAGGGGCTCGGGACCCTCCGGGACCGGGTGACCTCGACGACCTACCCGGGCCAGTCGGCCAGGCGGAGGCCGGTGATGCGCTCGTAGGCCTCGACGTAGCGGGCCCGGGCGGCGGAGATCACCTCGTCGGAGAGGGGCGGCGGGGGCGGGGCCTTGTCCCAGTCGAGGGAGTCCAGCAGGTCGCGCACGGGCTGCTTGTCGAACGACGGCGGGGTGGTGCCCGGCTGCCATGCGTCGGCCGGCCAGAAGCGCGAGGAGTCCGGGGTCAGCACCTCGTCGGCCAGGACCAGCTCGCCCTCGACCAGGCCCAGCTCGAACTTGGTGTCGGCGATGATGATGCCGCGCTGGGCAGCCCACTCCGCCCCACGCCGGTAGAGCGCGAGGGAGACGTCACGGACCTGCTCGGCCCGGTCCCGGCCCAGCAGGTCGACGGCCACGTCGAAGGACACGTTCTCGTCGTGGTCGCCCACCTCGGCCTTGGTCGACGGCGTGAACACCGGCTCCGGGAGCCGGTCGGACTCCTGCAGCCCGGCCGGGAGGGGGGTGCCGTGCATGGTGCCGTCGCGGCGGTACTCCTTCCACGCCGAGCCGGTGAGGTAGCCCCGGACGATGCACTCGACGGGGAGCATGTCGGCCCGGCGGCAGAGCATGGTGCGCCCGGCCAGCGAGGGGTCGCGCGCCCCGTCGGGCAGGTCCTCGATCTCGGTCGAGATGAGGTGCCCGGGCACCACGTCGGCCAGGTGGTCGAACCAGAAGGCCGACATGGCCGTGAGCACCCGCCCCTTGTCGGGGATGGGCTCGGCCATGACGACGTCGAAGGCCGAGAGGCGGTCCGAGGCCACCAGGAGCAGGCGGTCGTCGCCGGCGTCGTAGACGTCGCGGACCTTGCCGGACGAGAGGAGGGGCAGGAGGACCTGGTCCATCTCCGGAGAACCTACCGGCACCTCCGCCACCCGGTCGCCACCGTCCCCCGCCCCTCCGTCTCGGCGGCCCTCCGTCTCGGCGGCCTAGAGGATCGGTGCCGGGGCGTAGGCCGCGGCCCCGGGGTCGCCGGCCACGACCTCGTCGACCGCGGCCACGAAGGCCGCGGTCTGGGACCGGGCCCGGCCCACGAAGGCCAGGGGCTCGGCCACGACCGCGGCGACCTGGTCGGGGCCGAGGCCCAGGCGCTCGTCGGCACCGAGGCGGTCGAGCAGGTCGTTGCCCTCGGCGCCCTTCTCCCGCATCTCCAGGGCGACGGCCACGGCGTGGGCCTTGATGGCCTCGTGGGCGACCTCGCGGCCGACCCCGGCCCGCACCGCGGCCATGAGGACCTTGGTGGTGGCGAGGAAGGGCAGGTAGCGATCGAGCTCGCGCCCGATGACGGCCGGGAAGGCCCCGAACTCGTCGAGCACGGTGAGGGTGGTCTCGCACAGCCCGTCGAGGGCGTAGAAGGCGTCGGGCAGGGCGACCCGGCGCACCACCGAGCAGCTCACGTCGCCCTCGTTCCACTGGTCGCCGGCCAGGGCGGTGACCATGGCCAGGTGGCCGCCGAGGATGGCGGACAGCCCGCAGATGCGCTCGGCCGAGCGCGTGTTCATCTTGTGGGGCATGGCCGAGGAGCCCACCTGGCCGGGCTTGAAGCCCTCGGTGACCAGCTCCTGGCCGGCCATGAGCCGGATCGTGGTGGCCAGGCTGGTGGGACCGGCGGCGACCTGGACCAGGGCGGACACGACGTCGAGGTCGAGCGAGCGGGGGTAGACCTGGCCCACGTTGTCCAGCACGTGGGCGAAGCCCAGCTCGGAGGCCACCGCCGCCTCGAGGGCCTCCACCGCGTCGTCGGAGCCGAGCAGGTCGAGCATGTCCTGCTGGGTGCCGACCGGGCCCTTGATGCCCCGCAGCGGGTAGCGGGCCAGCAGGTCGTCGAGGCGCCCGAGGGCGACCAGCACCTCCTGGCCGGCGTTGGCGAAGCGCTTGCCCAGCGTCGTGGCCTGGGCCGGCACGTTGTGGCTGCGCCCGGCGAGGACCAGGGCCTCGTGCTCGGCGGCTCGGGCCGCCAGGCGGGCCAGCACGGCCACGACCCGCCGTCGCACCAGCCGGAGGCCGTCGCGGACCTGGAGCTGCTCGACGTTCTCGGTGAGGTCGCGCGAGGTCATGCCGGCGTGGATGGCCTCGTGGCCGGCGAGGGCGGAGAACTCCTCGATGCGGGCCTTCACGTCGTGGCGGGTGGTGCGCTCCCGCGTCGCGATGGAGGCGAGGTCGACCTGGTCGACGACGGCCTCGTAGTCGGCGATCACCCCGTCGGCCACGTCCATGCCCAGGTCGCGCTGGGCCCGCAGCACCGCCAGCCACAGGTGGCGCTCCTGGGTGACCTTGGCCTCCGGCGACCACAGCCCGACCATCTCGGCGCTGGCGTAGCGCTGGGCCAGGACGTTGGGAGGGGCGGCGGTCACCGCCCGATCGTACCGCCCGGCCCCGACGGCGCCCTCGCTCAAGTGCCCCGCCCGCCGGCCGATGGGGGACCCATGGCGAAGGACCTCTCCCCCGCGCCCGCCGGCACCGACACCTGCGTGCTCCACCCCTTCGAGGTCGCCGAGCGGCTGTGCCACCAGTGCGGGCGGTGGCACTGCGACGGCTGCCTGGTCGCTCCGTGGGGGCCGCGCAAGCCCGTCCTGTGCGTCGAGTGCGCCATCGGCCGGGGCGGCGTGCGCCGCACCGCCGGGGCCCCGCCGGCCCGGTCGGCCAAGGAGATCCGTCGCCACGAGAAGGACGCCCGCCGCCAGAGCCGCGAAGACGGCCGTCGGCCCGTCGTCATCACCCCCAAGGGCCTCTCCCGCGACGTGGGCGCCGCGGCCGGGCGCGAGCCCTCGGGTCGCCGCTCGTTGCTGAAGCGTCGCCGCTCGGCCTGATCCCGGTCGGGCCCGCCGGCCCCGCGCCGGGGGATCGTCGGGCGCGCCGCAGGCCAGGTCGGCTCCCGGTGGTGGTCGGGTAGGGTCGCCCGCCGTGGCTCCCACCGTCGTCGGCGTCGTCATGGGCTCGGACTCCGACTGGCCCACCATGGAGCCCGCCACCGAGCTGCTCGACCAGCTCGAGGTCGGCCACGAGGCCCGGGTGGTCTCGGCCCACCGCACGCCGGACCTGCTGTTCTCCTACGCCGAGACCGCGGCGGAGCGCGGCCTCCGGGCCATCATCGCCGGGGCCGGCGGCGCCGCCCACCTCCCGGGGATGCTCGCGGCCAAGACCCTGGTGCCCGTGCTCGGCGTGCCGGTGCGGACCTCGGCCCTGTCGGGCCAGGACTCGCTGCTGTCCATCGTGCAGATGCCCCGGGGCGTCCCCGTCGCCACCTTCGCCATCGGACCGGCCGGCGCCGCCAACGCCGCCCTGTTCGCGGCGGCGATGCTGGCCGCCGACGACCCGGCGCTGGCGTCGCGCCTCGGGGACTTCCGCGCCGCCCAGGCCGATCGGGTGCTGGCCATGCGCCTGCCCCCCGACCCATCCGGCCCGTGATCCTCCCCCCGGCGGCCGTGGGGGTCCTCGGCGGCGGCCAGCTCGGCATGTACTTCGTCCGGGCCGCGCAGGACATCGGCTACGAGACCTGGGTGCTCGACCCCGACGAGGCGAGCCCCGCCGGGCGCGTCGCCGACCACCACCTCGTCGCCGCCTACGACGACCTGGAGGCGCTCGACCGGCTGGGCCGGGCCTGCGCCGCGGTGACGACCGAGTTCGAGAACGTGCCCGCCGCCTCCCTCGACCACCTGGCCGCCACCACCGTGGTGCGCCCGGGGAGCGCCTCGGTGCGCGTGTGCCAGGACCGGATCGCGGAGAAGAGGTTCCTGCGCGACCACGGCATCGCCCACGCCCCGTTCGCGGTGGTCGAGGTCGGACAGGACGGCTCGGACCTGCCGCCCGAGCTGTTCCCCGGGATCCTGAAGTCGGCCCGGCTCGGCTACGACGGCCGGGGCCAGGCCGGGGTCGCGACGCCCGCGGACCTCGCCGCGGCCCACACCGCCATCGGCGAGGTGCCGGCCGTGCTGGAGCGACGCATGGCCCTCGACACCGAGCTGTCGGTGGTGCTGGCGCGCGACGCCACCGGGGCGATCGAGGCCTTCCCGCCGGCGGAGAACCACCACACCGACGGCATCCTCGCCACGTCCACCGTGCCGGCCCGGGTGCCCGCCGCCCTGCGCGACGAGGCCGTCGACCTGGCCCACCGGGTGGCGGCCGCCCTCGACCACGTCGGCACGCTCGGCGTCGAGCTGTTCGTCTGCGACGGGGCGCTCCTGGTGAACGAGATCGCTCCCCGCCCCCACAACAGCGGCCACCACACGCTGGACACCTGCGCCGCCGACCAGTTCGAGCAGCAGCTGCGGGCCCTGTGCGACGTCCCGCTGGCCGACGGCTCGCCGCACTCGGCCGGGGTGATGGTGAACCTGCTGGGGGACCTCTGGACGGGCGACGACGGCACCGCGCGCGAGCCCGACTGGGGCGCACTGCTCGCCGTGCCCGGCGCCCGACTCCACCTCTACCGCAAGGCCGCGGCCCGCCCCGGGCGGAAGATGGGTCACGTCACGGTGGTGGCGGCGGACCCCGCCGCGGCCCACGCCGGCGCGGCCCGGGCCCGACGGGCCGTGGGGCTCCCGCCCCACGACCAGGACGCGCCGGGCGCCGGGGGCCGGTAGGTCACAGGACGGGCAGACCCGCGGCCCCACGTGGCGTCGGGCCGGAAGAGCGTCGGGGCCGGGAGCGTTGCACCACGGGCACCCTGCACCCGCCCCCCGAGGTCCCCATGCCCACCCCCGCCCTCTCGATCCTCGACCTGTCGGTCGTCGGTCGGGGCAGCACCCCCGGCGACGCCCTGGCCGCCTCCACCCGGCTGGCCCAGGAGGTCGAGCGCCTCGGCTACCGCCGCATGTGGGTGGCCGAGCACCACAGCATGCCGGGCATCGCCAGCTCCGCTCCGGCGGTGCTCATCGCCCACCTGGCCGCCTCCACCACCCACCTGCGGCTCGGCTCCGGCGGCGTGATGCTCCCCAACCACTCGCCGCTCGTCGTGGCCGAGCAGTTCGGGATGCTGGAGGCGCTCCACCCCGGGCGGATCGACCTCGGCCTCGGGCGGGCGCCGGGCACCGACCAGGTGACCGCGGCGGCCCTGCGGCGCACGACCCGCCTGGGCGACGGCAACGAGTTCCCCGAGCTCCTGGGCGAGCTGCTGGGCTACTTCGACGGCACCATCCCGGCCGACCACCCGTTCCACCGCATCCGGGCCACACCCGGCCTCGGGGACCGGCCGGCCATCTGGCTGCTGGGCTCCAGCGACTACAGCGCCCGCCTGGCCGGGCGCCTCGGCCTGCCCTTCTCCTTCGCCCACCACTTCGCCGCCGGCGGCACCGACGCGGCCGTGGCCGCGTACCGCGACGCCTTCCAGCCCTCCGAGGTCCTGGCCGAGCCCTACCTCGTGCTGGGCACCAACGTCCTGTGCGCGCCCACCGAGGAGGAGGCCCGCTACCTGGCGGGCCCCTCGCGCCTGGCCATCACCCGTCTGCGCCAGGGCCGGCCCGACGTCTACCCGACGCCGGAGGAGGCCGCCGCCCACGACTTCACCCCGGCCGAGCAGGCCGTGGTCGACGGCTTCGCCCGCGGCCACGTCGTCGGGACGCCCGACACCGTGCGCCAGGGGCTCGAGGCCCTGGCCGCCCGCACCGGCGCCGACGAGCTGATGGTGTCGACCATGGCCCACGGCCCGGAGGACCGCCTGCGCTCGGTCCGCCTCGTCGCCGAGGCCATGGACCTCACCCCCGTCGCCGCCTGAACGCCACCCCGTTCTGACGCGGTGGTGCGTCACCCGTGACGCATGGGCGCGTCAGAAGCGATGGTCCTCCGTTCTGACGCGGTGGTGCGTCACCCGTGACGCACTGGTGTGTCAGAACGGACGGCGCACTCAGGTGTCGGCGGCGATGTCGGTGCGGTGGTGCATCCCGGGCCAGGTGACCTGCTCCAGGGCCGCGTAGGCGCGCGCCCGGGCGGAGGCCACGTCGGGGCCCCGGCCCACCACGTCGAGGACCCGTCCCCCCTTGGTGACCAGGGCGCCGTCGGCGTCGCGACCCACACCGGCGCAGAGGACGTCGACGCCCTCCACCGCGGCGGCGGCCTCCAGGCCCTCGATCCGGTCGCCGGTGCGGGGCGAGGCCGGGTAGCCCTCCGACGCCGCCACCACCAGCACGCAGGTGTCGTCGGACGAGGTCACCGGAGCGGCCCGGGAGAGGTCGCCGTCGGCCGCCGCGGCCAGCAGGTCGGCCAGGTCCGAGGTCATCCGGAGCAGCACGACCTGGGAGTCCGGGTCACCGAAGCGGATGTTGTACTCGATGAGCTTGGGCCCCTCGGGGGTGAGCATGAGCCCGGCGTAGAGCACGCCCCGGTAGTCGATGCCGCGTGCCCGCAGGGCGGCGAGGGTGGGCTCGACGAAGCGGGCGACCACCTCGTCGGCCAGGTCGTCGCCCACGGAGGGGACCGGGCACCACGCCCCCATGCCCCCGGTGTTGGGCCCGGTGTCGCCGTCGCCCACCCGCTTGAAGTCCTGCGCCGGCGGCAGGGCCACGGCCCGGTGCCCGTCGCACACCACGAACACCGACGCCTCGGGCCCGGTGAGGCCCTCCTCGATCACGACGGTGCGCCCCGCCTCGCCGAACGCCGCGCCGGACAGCTTGTCGCGCACGTCGGCCTCGGCCGCGCCCAGGTCGTCGGTGACGAGGACGCCCTTGCCCGCAGCCAGGCCGTCGGTCTTGACCACGTAGAGGCCCGGCAGGGTGCGGAGGAAGGCCAGGGCCGGCTCCACCTCGGAGAAGGCACCGTGGCGGGCGGTGGGCAGGCCGGCCTCCTGGGCCAGGTCCTTCATGAACGCCTTGGACCCCTCGACCGCGGCGCCATCGGCACCAGGACCGAGCACCCGCCCCCCGCCGGCCCGCAGCCGGTCGGCCAGGCCGTCGACCAGGGGCTGCTCGGGGCCGACCACGAACAGGTCGGCGTCGACCTCCTCGGGCGGGGTGGCCACCGAGCCCGGGATGCCCGGGTTGCCCGGCGTGACGACCACCTCGGCGGTGCGGCCCAGGGCCAGGGCCAACCCGTGCTCGCGCCCGCCGCCCCCGACGACGCAGATCCTCACCGCGCGCCCCTCTCCGTCGAGCTGGTCAGGGATCCCGGTGCCCTGGCACCGGTAGGGCTGACCACCTCGCCGGCAGCCGCGAAGCGGTCGGCAGATCCGGTGCCCTGGCACCGGGAGGGCTGACCACTTCGGGGGTGCGGGTGCGGGTGCGGTTGCGGGTGCGGGCGCGACGGTGCGCCGGCGGGGGCGCCGTCCCGGCTCGCGGCGGTCACGGGTCGCGGCGGTGGACGAACTGGGTGCGCCCGGGACCGGTGCCGACGAGGGTGACGGGCACGCCGACCTCGGCCTCGAGCCGGTCGAGGTAGGCCACCGCCTGGGGCGGCAGGCCGGAGGGCTCGGTGACCTCGGTCAGGTCGGTGCCCCAGCCCGGCATCTCCTCGTAGACGGGGACGGCCCGGTGCAGGTCGGTCTGGTGGTACGGCAGCTGGGTGACCCGCCGGCCGTCGACCTCGTAGGCCACGCACAGCTTCACGGTGTCGAGGGCGTCGAGGATGTCGAGCTTGGTGATGGCCAGCTCCGAGAGCGAGTTGAGCCGCACCGCGTGGCGCAGCATCACCGCGTCGAACCAGCCCGGCCGGCGGCGGCGCCCGGAGTTGGTGCCGTACTCGTGGCCCACGTCGACGAAGTGGTCGCCCAGGGTGATCTCGGCCTGGTCGACGCCCTCGCGCTCCTTGCCGCCGACGGCGTCGTAGGACATGGCCAGCTCGGTGGGGAAGGGCCCGGTGCCGACCCGGGTGACGTAGGCCTTGGCCACGCCCACCACCCGGTCGATGTAGCGGGGCCCGACGCCGGCACCGGTGCAGACACCGCCGGCCACCGGGTTGGACGAGGTGACGAAGGGATAGGTGCCGTGGTCGAGGTCGAGGAAGGTGGCCTGGGCCCCCTCGAAGAGCACGTGCTGGCCGGCGTCGAGGGCGTCGTGGACGAGGCCCACGGTGTCGGCGATGTGGCCCTCGATGCGGGGCCGGAACTCGTCGAGGTAGCGGTCGGCGATCTCGTCGGTGTCGAGGGGGAGCTGGTTGTAGACCTTGGCCAGGACCTGGTTCTTCTCCTTGCCCAGGGCCTCCAGCTTGGTGCGGAAGATCTTGGGGTCGAGCAGGTCCTGCACCCGCAGGCCGACCCGCGACGACTTGTCGGCGTAGGTCGGCCCGATGCCCCGCTTGGTGGTGCCCAGCTTGGACCGGCCCAGGCGCCGCTCGGTGAGGCGGTCGATCTCCTGGTGGAACGGGAGGATCAGGTGGGCGTTGCCGCTGACGCGGAGGCGGGAGACGTCGACGCCGCGGGAGGAGAAGGCGTCCATCTCGGCGATGAGCACCTGGGGGTCGACCACCACGCCGTTGCCGATGACCGGGGTGATGTGGTCGTAGAGGATGCCGCTGGGCAGGAGCTGGAGGGCGAACTGCTCGCCGTCGACCACCAGGGTGTGGCCGGCGTTGTGGCCGCCCTGGTAGCGCACCACCATCGACGCCTCCTTGGCGACGAGGTCGGTGAACTTGCCCTTGCCCTCGTCACCCCACTGGGTGCCGACCAGGACGGTGGCGGGCACATGAGCTCCTCGGGACGCCGGACCGGACGGTCGGCCACGCTACTCGCGCCCTGCCACCCGTCCCGAAGACATCGGGCGGCATCGGACCGGCACCGGGGCGCAGTCGAGCGGGCACCCCGCCGGCCCCGGCCTCAGACGGTGCCGCAGACCTCCATGCCGTAGCTGGCGAACCGGCGCCGCAGGTCGGCGTCGGCCCGCACCTGGTCGCGGCCCCGGCTGGGGCCGAGACGGAGCTCCTCGATGCGTCGGCCCAGGTCGTCGTAGAGGTCGGCCAGGTACTCGCCGTCGCCGTCGGGCGGCTGGATGCCGCGCAGGCCGCCCTCCATCTCCTGGTAGGCGGGCACGACCCGGGCCCGCACCCACCGCTCGGGGCGCTGGTCGGTCGCCCCCGGGTCCTCGGAGCGCTCCTCGGCCAGCGCGGCCTCGTGGTCCTCCTCCAGCTCGGTGAGCGTGTCCGCGGTCCCCTGGCAGACCTGGTCGGCCGCCGCCGCGTACTGGGCCTGGGTGGGGGCGGGACCGCCCTGGGAGCACCCGACGACCAGGACGACGAGGACGCCGAGCCCGAGGGCGAGGGCGAGCGGGCGGAGCGGCGCGGGGGGGCCGGGGCGCGACATGCCCTTCACATCGGCGCCGTCGGACCCGGGATGAGATCCCGGGGGCGGGTGGTCAGGCGTCGCCGAGGGCGTAGAACTTGCCGCCGCGAGCGCCCACGTAGATGTGGCCGTCCCACATCGCCGGGGTCGACTCCACGCAGCCCTCGAGGTCGACGGTCCACAGCTCGGGCGGGTCGACCCGGGGGTCGGACACGTCGAAGCCGTGGACGGTGCCGTTGCAGTCGCCCTGGATCCAGACGTCGTCGACGATCACCGGCGACGACCAGGTGGGACCGGGCAGCTGCTTCTCCCAGAGGAGGTCGCCGGTCATCTGGTCGACGCCCATGATCCGGCCCCCGTCGGTGGGGGCGAAGACCACGCCGCCGGCGATGCCGGGGGTGGCCCAGATGCCGCGGTCGTCGGCCACCGACCACACGATGGGATCGTCGGGCTTGGAGGGGTCGAGCTTCACCAGCTGGCCGACCTCGGCGTTGCGGTCGGCCGACGAGGTCCGCTCGACCTCCTGGCCGAAGTAGAGCATCCCCTCGGAGTCGGCGACGATCGAGGCGTCGGTGTCGTCGCCGGACCAGAAGCGGAAGGTGCGGGTGGGCTCCTGGCCCTCCTTCACCCCGGCGATGTCCCAGCCCTGGACCAGGCCGCCGGAGTTGGTGAAGTACAGGGTGTCGCCGACGATGGCGACCGAGTTCTCGACCGACACGTCGTTCTGCCGGCTGCCCGACCCGGCCAGGGCCGCCAGCAGGTCGTCGTCCCAGGCCGGGGCGTGGAACACGATCTCCGGGGCGACGGTGACGAGGCCGTCGTCACCCATCCCCCGGTTGAGCTTGATGATGTAGAACTGCCCGTTCTCGCCGCCCTCGAAGAGGTAGTCGTCGATGACGAGCGGCGAGCTGTCCCAGTCGTCGTTCCACTTGGTCGGCGAGACCTCCTCGGCGTCCATGCTCCAGAGGTCGACCGGCTCGTCGCGGTCGGTGGCCAGGATGTGGAAGTCCGCCCGGCTGCCGCTGTAGAGGAGCGGGAAGCCGTCGGGGTCGCGGGTCACCGAGCCCTTGATGATGTCGCCCATGTCGAACGGCGGGAGGATGTCGCTGCCGTCGGCGCCGTCGAGGAAGTGGATGTTCTTGTCGTAGGCGCCCAGCGCGACCCACGTGCGGCCGTCGTCGCCCTCCCACACCGAGGGCTGGCCGGTCCACCCCGAGCCGCACCAGGTCTTGGCCTGGCCGCCGACCGAGGACTCGCCGCACCAGCCTCCGTCCTCGGGCAGGCTCCAGAGGATCTCGGGGGCGGTGGGCACCGGCCCCTTGCCGTAGTAGGTGCGGGTCGGGTTGCCCCGGAAGGTGAGCAGGCCGTCGACCGCCGAGGTCCACGGGTTGCCGGCCGAGGCCGGGTCGACCCACCCCGGGTAGTCCGAGTCGTTGGCCAGGGGCCCGGTCGCGGCCCCGCCGGCCGCCGGGTCACCGGCCGCGGCCTCGCCGTCGGTGGCGCCGCCGTCGGAGGTCGCGGCCGCGTCCTCCGACGACGTGCTCGACGACGATGACGTCGACCCGTGGTCGACCACCTTGGTGTTCACGCAGGCGAAGGTGGCCAGGGACAGGACGAGCAGCGCAGCCATGCTGCGGTGCTGACGGCGGCGCTTGGTGTGGGAGCGGATGGGCACACCCCGCCGAGGTCCGTTGGCGTACACGGCACGATGCTAGGGACCCGGCCCTCCTCACCAGCGTTCAGGGGCCCTCGGAGGCAGGCCGTCTACAGTTCTCCGGCGGCGCGACGAGGGGGATGGTGTGGACCAGATCAGGGCCCGCCTCGGGCGCCTCACCGCGGCGGCGGTGACGGGCCTCCTGCTGCTGGCACCCACCCCGGTCGTGGCCGCCGCCGACGCGGGGACCCTCGGGCGGTCGGTCGAGACGGACCGGTGCGTCGTCGAGGTGGTCCACTCGATCTTCCTCGACCGCTCGGCCAGCGACGTCGAGCAGCGCACGTGGGCGGATCGCTTCGCCGCCGGCGAGCCGCACCACCTCCTCCCCCAGGAGCTGGCGGCGAGCGACGAGTGGCTCACCGTGGTGGTCACCGGCCTCTACCAGCAGGCCCTCGACCGGGGTCCCGACGCCGACGGGCTCGCCTTCTGGGTCGGTGAGCTCCGGCGGGGCGCCTTCGTCAACCGGGTCGCGGCGCTGATCTACGGCTCCGGCGAGTACCTGGCCCGCGCCGGCGGCACCGCCACCGGCTTCGTCAGCGACCTCTACCGCCGCATCCTCCACCGCGAGCCCGACGCCGCCGGCCTCACCCACTGGGAGGGCCGGGTGGCCACCAGCGGGCGCGGGCGGGTGGCCTCGCTGTTCTTCGCATCGGTCGAGTCCCGCGCCGATCGGGTCGACGCCCTCTACCAGGAGGTCCTCGCCCGTCCCGCCGACGCTGCGGGTCGCACCCACTGGATCGGCCGGCTGGCCACCGTCAACGACGTCCGCCTGGCCGTGCTCCTGGCGTCGGGGGCAGAGCTCGCGGCGTCGGCCTGCGCCCGCATGTCAGCCGCCTTCGCCGACGAGGCCACCACCCGGGCCCACCGCGTGGTGCTGGGGCGCGAGCCGACCCCGGACGAGCGGGCCGACTGGGCGGGGCGGCTGGCGGACCGGCCCTTCGTCCCGTGGCTCGTCGCCTCCCTGATGGCGACCGCCGAGCACCGGTCCGGGTCCGACGGGCTCTCCACCGACGCCTTCGTGGCCCAGGCCGCCACCCGCGCCGGCACGGCGCTCACCGCGTCCGAGCACGCCGCATGGGTCGCCGACATCGACTCCGGGCGCACGCGGCCGCATCGACCTGCTGGTGCGGCTGGTCGGGTCCGACGGGACCCTGCCGGCCTCGCCCGACCTCCCGACCTCGTGCGCGCAGTTCGGGGCGGGCGGCAGCGTCGCGCCGGTGTGTCGAGCCGGCTCCGACGGCGCCATCGGTGATGTGGTGGTCGTGCCGGTGCCCGGCACCACCACCAAGGTGAACCTGGCGCTGCTGCCCCGGATCCGGACCTTCTACGACGCCGCCCGCCGCGCCGGTTTCGCGGTGGACGCCAACGGCCCCCTCGGCAGCGCCCGCACCCGCGCCGAGCAGCAGTACCTCTACGACAACGGCTACCCGGCGAACCCGCCGGGCACGAGCCAGCACGAGTGGGGCCTGGCCATCGACGTGGCCTGTGACGGCCGGTCGTGGAGCCAGACCAGCCCGGAGTGCCGGCGGTGGGTCGTCGACCACGCCGGGACCTACGGCCTGCGGGTCCTGCCCTCGGAGGCCTGGCACTACAGCTCCACCGGCAATGCCGTCGAGGTGGAGAGCGCCGGACTCCTCCCGGCCTGAGGGGCGCTCTCCGTCGCCCGATCGGCGACTCACTCGCCAGGAGACGACCGGGCCGCGGGCGTCTCCGTCGGGACCGGCCGGCGGGGCCGAGGGCTGGGGCGCACGGCCCGGGCCCGGGATCAGCCCTCGATGGTGATCTCGCCGTCGGGGCCCACGCCGACGTGGATGGTGTCGCCGTCGGCCACCTTGCCCTCGAGGATGGCCACCGCCAGGCGGTCGCCCAGCTCTCGCTGGATGACCCGCTTGAGGGGCCGGGCGCCGAAGGCGGGGTCGAAGCCCTCCTTGGCCAGCGAGGACAGCGCCTCGTCGGAGACCTCGAGGGCGATGCGCCGGTCGGCCAGCCGGGACCGCAGCCCCTCCAGCTGGATGCGGACGATCGAGCCCAGGTCCTCCTCGGTGAGGGACCGGAAGCGGACGATGTCGTCGATGCGGTTGATGAACTCCGGCTTGAAGAAGTCCCGGGGGTCGCCGGGCAGGTTGGAGGTCATGATCAGCACCGTGTTGGTGAAGTCGACGGTGCGGCCCTGGCCGTCGGTGAGCCGGCCGTCGTCGAAGACCTGGAGCAGCACGTTGAACACGTCGGGGTGGGCCTTCTCGATCTCGTCGAGCAGCACCACCGAGTAGGGGCGGCGGCGCACGGCCTCGGTGAGCTGGCCGCCCTCGCCGTAGCCGACGTAGCCGGGAGGGGCGCCGATGAGGCGGCTCACCGTGTGCTTCTCCATGTACTCGCTCATGTCGATGCGGACCATGGCCCGGGCGTCGTCGAAGAGGAACTCGGCCAGGGTGCGGGCCAGCTCGGTCTTGCCCACGCCGGTGGGCCCGAGGAACAGGAACGAGCCGATGGGGCGGTCGGGATCGGACAGGCCGGCCCGGCTGCGACGGATGGCGTTGGCCACCGCGGTGACGGCCTCGTCCTGGCCCACCACCCGGGCGTGGAGCACGTCCTCCATGCGGACGAGCTTGGCCATCTCGCCCTCCATCATCCGGGTGACGGGGACGCCGGTCCAGGCGCTGACGATGCCGGCCACGTCCTCCTCGTCGACCTCCTCCTTCAGCATGCGCTGCTCGGACTGGAGCTCGTCGAGGCGGGCGGTGGCGGCATCGACCTGCTTCTCCAGGGCCGGGATCTGGCCGTAGCGGATCTCGGCCGCCTTCTCGAGGTCGGGCTCGCGCTCGAGCTCGCTGCGCCGGGCCTCCAGGGCCTCCTTCAGCTCGCGGATGTCCTCGATGGCCTCCTTCTCCAGCCTCCAGTGGGCCTTCATCCCGTCGACCGTCTCGTTGAGGTCGGCCAGCTCGCGGTCGAGGGCCTCGAGCCGCTCGACCGAGGCGTCGTCGGTCTCCTTGGCCAGGGCGACCCGCTCGATCTCGAGCTGGCGCACCCGGCGCTCGACCACGTCGATCTCGGTGGGCAGCGAGTCGATCTCGATGCGCAGCTTGGAGGCGGCCTCGTCGACCAGGTCGATGGCCTTGTCGGGCAGGAACCGCCCGGTGAGGTAGCGGTCCGACAGCACGGCCGCGGCCACGAGGGCGGAGTCCTGGATGCGGACGCCGTGGTGGACCTCGTAGCGCTCCTTCAGGCCACGGAGGATGGCGATGGTGTCCTCGACCGAGGGCTGGTCGACGAACACCTGCTGGAAGCGGCGCTCGAGGGCGGCGTCGGTCTCGATGAACTTGCGGTACTCGTCGAGGGTCGTGGCCCCGACCAGGCGCAGCTCGCCGCGGGCCAGCATCGGCTTGATCATGTTGCCGGCGTCCATGGCTCCCTCGGCCTTGCCCGCGCCGACGATGGTGTGGAGCTCGTCGATGAAGGTGATGACCTCGCCCTCGGAGTCGGTGATCTCCTTGAGCACGGCCTTGAGCCGCTCCTCGAACTCGCCCCGGTACTTGGCCCCGGCGACCATGCCGCCCAGGTCGAGGGAGATGACCCGGCGGTTCTTCAGGCCCTCGGGCACGTCGCCCTCGACGATGCGACGGGCCAGGCCCTCGACGATGGCGGTCTTGCCCACACCGGGCTCGCCGATGAGGACCGGGTTGTTCTTGGTGCGGCGCGACAGCACCTGGATGGTGCGACGGATCTCCTCGTCGCGACCGATGACGGGGTCGAGCTTCCCCTGACGGGCCGCCTCGGTGAGGTCGCGCCCGAACTGCTCCAGGGCCTGGAACGTGTCCTCGGGGTTCTGGGTGGTGACCCGGTGGCTGCCCCGCACCTCGCGCAGGGCGGTGAGCAGGCGCGTCGCGGTCGACGTCGAGGCGGGTGGCCAGGGCCAGCAGGAGGTGCTCGGTGGAGAGGTACTCGTCGGTGAGCTCGGACTGGGCGGCCATGGCGTCGTCCATGACCTTGGTGAGGTCGCGGCTCATGCGGACGTCGCTGCCGTAGGCCTTGGGCAGCTTGCCCAGGCGCTCCTGGGTGGCGTTGCGGAGGGTCAGGGGCGTCAGGCCGAGCTTCTGGAGCACGGGCAAGACCACGCCCTCGGTCTGGCCCAGCAGGGCCAGGAGCAGGTGGTCGGGGGTGACCTCGGGGTTGCTGGCCGCCCGGGCCGCCTCGGTGGCGGCGGTGACGGCCTCTTGGGTCTTCAGGGTCCAGCGGTTGGGGTCGAGCGCCATGCGCCCAGACTACCGGCCCGCCGGCAAAGTTGACAATGCCTCTGTCAACTTTTCTCCCCTCCCGTTGTCGGGGCACGCCGAGCGCCGGGTCCGCCGTCCTCCAGATCGGCCAGCACCCGCCACCAGGACGCCAGGCCGTGGGCGCAGGTGCCGTCGACCGCCACCAGGCAGTCGTCGGGGCAGCGGCACACGCCGTCGGCCACCCAGTCCGCCAGGGTGTCCTCGTCGGGCGGGGCCCACCCGCTGTGGCGCTC